>NZ_CBCOPN010000002.1:0-2281303 GCF_965111995.1 Chryseobacterium sp. Marseille-Q8038
ATTTAAGAAATCACAAAAACTAAAAGACGAATTATCTAAATGTTTAAAGGAAAATTATATTGAAGGAGTTGCCAAAATTTACATTGAAGAATTAGTGTAATTTACAAATTGGATACTAATTGTTTATAACACCGCATAAAGAGTAAGAAGAAACTTTCTGCATCGGAAAATAAAACCTTAATTCCTATTGACCATCCTAAAAACCGTATTAATTACAAAAAATAATAATTGCTAATCCTGCATACATCTTCACAGTAAGCTAAACAGCTACCTATCTGTATTTTCAGATAAGTAGCTGTCATATTTATCAGGCCTGAGTGATGGCCGTTTCAATGTCTTCTACAGCTTTCAGAAAGCTCGCTTCCCTCAGTTCCGGTATCACTGTACCTTCTGTTTTGAAAACTTCCACATCAGTGATTCCTATAAATTCAAAAAACGTCCTCAGGTATTTTTCCATATTCTCTACGATTCCATTATCATAAACTCCTCCTACCGCAAAATTCAGGTATACTTTTTTATTTTCAAGAAGACCTTTGAGTGTGCCGTCGGAGTAAGAGAATGTTTTCCCTGCAATGGAAATATGATCAATCCATGATTTCAATGTTGAAGGAATCCCAAAATTGTAAAACGGAACACCAATCACAATAATATCTGCTTCCTGGATTTCCTTTATCGCCTGATCTGAGAACCTTGAAACTTCTCTTTCCTGTTCATTTTTTTCTTCGTCTCTTACATTGAAGGCATTGAAGTGCTCAAGTTCCATATGAGGAATGATATCATTAGCCAGGTCACGAACAACAACCTTGCTCAAATTATCTTTTGTCAATAAATGTTCAATTACTGCCTGTGACAGTTTGCTACTTACCGAATCTTCACCGCTGATGCTTGTTTTGATATTTAAAATATTTGCCATTTCTAAATTTTTTGTTTTTGACAGGGACAAAATTATTGTAAATTCACATTCCAAAGTATAGCAGTTACCTAAAGGAAAGCAACATGGAAGAACATCATGATCATAAAGAATGCCTGCAGGCACTTAGACCCATTCGGGACACCCTGGACATCATCAGCGGAAAGTGGAAATTGCAGATTATCATTTCCGTGAATGCAGGAAACAGACGTTTTACAGAAATACGAAAAAGCATTCCAAAGCTGACACCAAAAGTCCTGGCAAAGGAATTAAAGGAACTGGAACAGAACGGACTGATTGAACGGATCGTAACGGAGAGCTATCCCGTCATTATTGAATATTTCCCGACAGATTATACCAGTACATTGGATCAGGTGGTAACTTCATTACAGGATTGGGGCGAGAATCATAGAAGACATATTTTTGGGACAACTCGTACACCTATAGAAAAAAGTAAGGTTACCGAAACCACGAATGAACAACACAAAATTATTTCTTCAAAATAGGAATTTACAGGTTGACTCTTTACCCTCACTACTCCTGGTACATTTCAGTTTCAGAAACGCTCAGTTCAGGAATTCTTCTTTGCTCTCTAAGTAACAGTGATCACTGCAGTTTATTTTTTTGGCCGGAAGTAATTTAATTCCCTTTATTTAATCGTTTGCTTTGAAAAATAGCGAAAAAGGGTAATGTTTTAGTATTTGTTTACAGCGGTAACTTTATCAAAAAATAAGTACCATGAACACAATTATTAAAAAACTATCCATTTTAAGTGTATTCGCTTCACTTATGGGTTTCTGCGCTATCCTTTTTGCTCAAGTTTATCCAATCGGGCAAATGGTTTTGACCACTTACGGTCAGTCTTTTACCATGTATAACACGGGAGTAATTGTTCAAAATGGAAATCCGGGAAATGCAGGCCAGGCAGTATATGACCAAACCGGAATTAATTATCTGTGTTTGCCTTCAGCAGTTCCTTATCAAAAGGCATTTTTTCTTGACTTTGATAGAAATATTATTGAATTAGATTACAGATTGGGATACCGGATTATTGGCTATTCCACGATTCCTGTCCCTCCCCGACCTGTGATGTTCCTGCCAAAACCAACTTACGATAATCAAATAGGGATTGAAACCGCTGACGGATTAAGACCCTTACCTACACAAATTGTGGATGAACAAAAACCTTTCGGGGACGTCATGATGACAAGCGAACAAACGGCTGTAGACTGTTATAAAAACACCATGAATCCTGACGGAACAATCAATCAGCTGGAATTCGGGGATTGTATGGTAACAAATATGGCTGGTAAAAAAGAACTTGAAATTTATAAGTGCGCCAAAAATTCAGAAACCCCTGAGGAACAAAGTCTTTGTATGCTCAGTATATTGGGAGGTTCAAAAGAAAGACAGATTACTCAGGATATGATGAAATGCTATAAAGAATATGGTAATAATTACGAAATGTATCCGCTTTGTTTCGCTGATAAAGTAAATAATCCGGAGTTAAAACAATTAGTTTCCTGCTTTAAAGATCAGGCCAGCAGTGGTCAGGTAACCTTTATGGGAACTGCTGTGTGCTACGGTGCAGGTAAGCTTAATCTGAATACGGAAGCACAAATAGCAGTGGAATGCGCTGTAAGTACCGGAGGCCAGCCTTATGCATTTGCAGGTTGTGCAGGCGGCCAATTGACCTACCGTGAATTAAGCAAATGTTTAACAAACGGTGTAGGTGGAGATCATGGATGTTTTGGAAAGAATAATACGATTGTTAAAGGATTAAATCAAATTGGAGATGCCTTAAAAAATCAGTTCGGACCTACAAATGATATCGTTAAAACATGGAATACGACCGTTCATGATTTGCAATACAGTCCCGGAAAAAACCATGAAGCCGTAAAAGTGGTCAGAAACATAAGTAATGAACTGGGGAAAGCAGGAACTAATGTAGGCAAAGAAATAAAAAAAGTAGTTCCCAAAATAAGAATCAAATGGTAATGAAGAAATAAAACAGATGCACTTACAGAAGTGCATCTGTACAATATTTAATCCTGCGACTACTTCTTCAGCATTTGAAAATTATATTTTATAGGGTTGAAAGGATTGACAGCTGTTCCTTCAACGGTTATTTTACTCGCAAGCAGTTCAAAATTCATATTTTGCGTGTTCTGTTTGGTAAACAATCCTTTTTTAGAAGCTGTGAATGTTATGACAACCTTTTTGTTTACCCCATCAATAGGAACCTGAACCGTTAATTCTTTAGGAAGAAGATTAAGTTCTATTTCCTTTTTATGCTGGTATAAAACTGCCGTATAATCCAGGTCATATTTTATTTTCCCGATGGCTGTTAAGGCTTGATTGGCTTTCACAGGATCAGAAATTACAGAGTAAATAATTTCTTTCATTGGAAATTCTGAATAGGAAATCAGGTTTTTCTTGGCCGTAAAAGCAACCGCTGTTTCTCCGTTTACAGTTCCCTGGGATACACTTGCTTTTCCTGTGTATTCACCATTAAGATCATCAAAACTGATGGTCACAGGATTAGGTTTTGGAGATTCATCATCATTACTGCAGCTTGCCAGAGCAAAAGGAATAGCCAGTAAGATCACAAGCATAGATATCAATTTTACATGAATGAATTTTTTCATTTTGATTTTAATTAATTATTTTGATTAAAAAAATATTTTACTGAGTACTCATCTATATAAATACAGAAATTCCATATCCTTGCTTGCGATTTAAAAAAATAAATTTAATCACTTGATTTACTGCACATTATTTTCAATACGGATTTCTATTGATCATGATTTTTTAAATTAATATCTCAACATTGAGACATTTGTCGTAAATTTGAGCCAATAAAAAATAATGAGTACTCAACAAAAAATTATTGATACCGCTATAACGGTTTTCAATGAAAACTTTTCGGCAACATTTGAAGAGATTGCAGAACATTGTAATCTTAACAGAAGGACATTGCACCGCTATTTCAAAAACCGGAACGAATTACTGGAAGCCTGCAACAAAAATATGATGCAATCCTGGGAAAATGCAGCTATTAAAGCTTATAACAGTTCCACAGATCCGCTGGTACAACTTGAAAACTTATTATATGCAGGAATTGAGAGCGGAACAAAGTATGCTTTTTTGATAAAACTGAATGAAATTGAACCTACCTATAAAACCGAAACAGGTAAGGAATATTTAAAAGTAAGAAATGAGCTGTTCAGTACAATTGAAAAACTACAAAAAGAAGAATTGATAGACAGCCAGTTACCATTAGTCTGGATAAAAATTCTTTTCACAAATACGATCACTGCAACCATCACCGCTTACAGATCCGGAGATATTGCTCCCAATGAAATAAAGAAACTAGCCTGGAATTCTTTTAGCAGAAGCATAGGCATGCAATTAAATAAACAATAATGATACATTCTTTTTTAATGATAGGCCAGTCCAATATGGCTGGACGCGGCTACGCAAAGGAAGTCCCTCCTATTTTTGACGAACATATTAAAATGCTGAGAAACGGATTATGGCAAATCATGTCAGAACCGATAAATTATGACCGTCCAAGTTCGGGTGTCGGGCTTGCTTCTTCATTTGCTGCTTCCTGGAGACTTGATAATGCGCAGAATGAAATTGGATTAATTCCATGCGCTGACGGAGGCACCAGTCTTGATGACTGGGCTGTGGATGGTGCTTTATTTGAAAACGCTATATCGCAAGCCAGACTTGCCCAACGAACAAGCGAAATCAAAGGAATCTTATGGCATCAGGGTGAGAGTGACTGCTCTTCTGAAAAGGCAGAAAAGTATCAGGAAAAGTTTTCTGAAATTATTGAAGCGCTGCGTAAAGAATTAAACAGTCCGGAAATTCCTCTTATCATTGGCGGCTTAGGCGATTATCTATCCCATGGAATATTAGGGCAGTATTTTATTCATTATCCTTTAGTCAATCAGCAATTGGAACAGTTTGCGCAGACTCATGAAAACTGTTATTTTGCCACCGCCAAAGACCTTACTGCCAATCCTGACGGTGTACATTTCAATGCTTATTCACAAAGATTACTGGGAATCAGGTATTATCATGCGTATCGGGATCTGAAAAACATCTTCAATCCTCTGCCTGATGAGGACAGCATACTGGAAAACATCTATAAGCGGTCTTACACTAAGACAGAAAAAATCAAACTGCTGGAACACGAATTTGCGGTCGGGAATATTGAAAGTAAAGATTACTTAAACGAACTAAAAGCGATCAGCCAGGAGTAAAAGAGCACTTTATAATCAGTCATAAAAAATCCAACATCTTTCCGATATTGGATTTTTTTATTCAATCAATTGATTTTACTCAAAATATAATCTAACAAATCAACAGCAACCTGTATGCTCCATCATTTTCAACAGGTGCTCTGTGAACACAAGGCAAGGCTGATTGCTCAGGATGATCTACAGCAATGCGCCAAAGATGGCCAACACCCAAATTGACAGGCTTTGCATCAGGCTTAGGCTGATAATGAAGATCAAAGAAATACTCTTTCAGGAAGTCTTCAAATTCTTCTTCCGGACCGTCGTGTAATGTTTTGAGCTGTTCCCGGATTTCAGGAATTAAAATTTTCTGTTCAACCTCATCATTGGCTATGATATCACTTGCTGCCCCGTGATAAGTACATAAAAAAGTATCTGTTCCTACAGGAGAACGGTCTACATGATATGAGTATACATCTGTTGAAATAAAACCAAGTTCTTCGTCACGTTCATAACATTTCAGTAAATTAAGAACCGGAGATGCTCCAAAATCTGTCAGTAACTGTAAATCATTTAAAATAATTTCCCTTGCGATACTGCCTTCTTCTGATAGTTGCAGTGCTAAAAGATCTTCACTGGTGACTTCGGTGATATTATCTTTTAACTGAAGCTTTGCCACAATTTCTTTAAAATCACCCGTCATATTTCGATGCCAGCAAATGGCATTCATCACTCCCTGAAAATGAGTATTTACAAGTTCAGAAAAGGAAGAAACCACTCCAATTTGACGATTATCAGAAAACATATTGTTCATATTTTGGAATAAACAGTTTAGCCATTTAATTCTGTGCAAAAATACGGAATAGGTTATTCAATTCCATCAACCAGCCATGATAAAAAAAACAGCGCCCTCTTTTGGAGAACACTGTTTTATATATAAGGTTATTAGTTTTCAGTTTTGTTTTTTTACTTCTTCAATATTTTTTCCGTTACTGTTGAAGATTTGGTTTTAAGTTTAACGTAATATACTCCTGTCTGAAGAGAAGATACTACAATCTGTTCCTGCATCATATTCAAAGTTCCCTGTTTTACCAGTTGTCCCGCAGCCCCAAAAATCTCATAAGAAACCAAAGGCTCTCTGCTTCTGATATTGAGCACCTCCTGAACCGGATTTGGGTATAATTGTATTCCAGCCTGAGCAGCAGTTTCTTCTACAGACATCTGGCTGCAAGCTGATTTAGCAAATTTTGTAAAAAAAGACTGAGATTTCCCTCCTGCTACATTAACAGCCATTGTATTGACATTATCATTGGCCTCTGTAAATAACTGATCATGAAAAAAACCGCCTACTACATAATTACCGTCTTTATCTGCGGCCACTGCCGTAAATTCATCGATAACATAATAGTTACTGCGAATCTCCCCTGTTCCCAAAACATCTCCGGTATCTTTGTTAAGTCTCACCAATAAAGGATCTGACCGATCTCCATCAGGGCGCACCATGGCATAGCTTCCCCAGATATCAGACCAGCTTCCTTTCGCAAATGCTATTTCATTTCCATTAATGGCAATTGTTCCTTTGGTAAAACGATAGCCAAACTGAAGGCCAGACATTCCGTCCGGAGTTCTTGCCCATTGTACTGTACCTGCTGCATTCATCTTCATAACAAAGGGAACGGCTTCAACATAGTTTCTCAGAGGAAAAGTATAGCTTCCGAAAGTTGCAGGCACTGTTATTCCGTTAAAATAACGTCCTGAAATATAAATATCTGAAGTCACCGGATCTTTTATAATGGAATGAATTTCATCATCCGTACTTGTGGTACCATTATTAAGTTCTTTTCGCCACACCTCAGCTCCGGTAGTACCATCAAAAGCAAACACATAAGCCGCTTTCGTAAATGGAACATTATTGTAGGAAAGATCAACCAGATTACTGAAGCCGGGATCCATCCTTTTACCTGCAATGTAATAACGATTTAAACCTTCATCATAGACAACATTCACTTTTCCCTCTCTTCCCACAATATTTATTGCATTTCCTGTGATAGGAAGAAGCAACGGAGTTGCTGGTGTCATATTACCATTATCATAATTAAACTTCACTGCATAATACTGATAAGTTGACGTAAAGGTTGAAGGTACCGTAATTAATCCATTTAAATGTGTTCCTGCTCTGAACCCCATTACAGCATGAATATTTTTGGCAGAATCCATATACATCATCTGCACATCGCACATGCGGGAAAAATAGTTAACATCTCCCTGTAAAGGCTTACTCCATGCCAATGTACCGTCCGAAGTATTATATTTCAACAGAAAAGCAGCTTTATGGGCAGGCTCTGTTGTCTGGTCATAATAGGTATACAGCGGTTGTGTGTGGGTATCATCAAAATGTACGGGAACCGCATTTGGATCTCCGATATATGAATTGTTATAAATGGTAGCCATAACGTATAATCCACCGTTATTATCCACTTTAATATGCCATGCATTTTCTCCGTCTCCTGAACCTCCTATTGGCCTGGACCATCTTATATTTCCTGCACAGTCTGCAGAAAACAGAAAAAGATCACTCAGTCCGTAATTGGTTACAGAAGTACCATTCAGGTTTTGTCCCTGTTCACGCATTGTGGCAAGATAGTAGGTGTTATTGTTGTCATCTACTACAATATCCCTTATGGATTCATCAAAGACATAATGAAACCCAGGATCAGCAGAACCTGTAAGCCCTCCTGCCTGTTTTCCCCATTGCCATTGATAATTCTGACTAAAAGATAATCCTGGTAATATCAGCAGTAATCCCCACAGTTTGTTTTTTAGTTGTATCATAAAAATTCATTTAATTATCACATACTATAAAAAAACAGTGCTCTCCGAAGAGAACACTGCTTTATAAGCTACTAATTTTTAATTAGTTTTCCTTGTAATGATGTGTCTCCCGTTTGTACAATAACGATATAAACACCTTGCAGCCAGCTTGTAACTTCTACGTCTACCTCTCCGGAAGCCGTTTTCAGTTCCTTACGGAATTTGACATTGCCCATGGCATCAAAAACTGTAATCTGTTTTGCCAGTAATTTTTCATTACCTGTATTATACGAGATTTTCACTTTTTCCTTCGCAGGATTTGGTATCATTTTCAGAGAAGAAACTGAAGCAGCCATTACACTTCTTCCTGCGCTTCTCATACCCATCCAGTTAGGATCTACCGCTTTGGTAGTAAACTTACATGTTTCATTTGAGAATAAGATCTCATCAGTACCCTGGAAGTTTGAGTTTGGATAGAATGCCAACGGATTAGCGTTCATATCATATACCCCGCCTGCCGGAATAGTAATAATGGACGGAATATAAACTCCAAATCCATTAAGACTTGAAACAGTAAGGCTTATAGGCTGGCTTCCACCATTGTAGATCACACCATATACTTTATAGTGATCTCCAGCCCATTTCATGTCTTTGATATTTGCTTCCAGCTTACATTCTGTTTCGAATCCACATTCTTTACCTGGATAGTAATTCATGGTTCCCGAAGTAAACTGACATCCCAAATGATCGATCTGAAGCTGATATGTTCCCGGAGCATTAATATACAACGGATAGATATAATCATTGTTTCCGCTCTGGATATTGTTTCCGAACAACTGCCACTCATGATGATCAAAGATTCCTTTAGGTCCTAAAACATAATTCTTTCTAAGACATTCATCATAACATCCTGTTGGGAACACCCACATCAGACTCTCAAGGCTTAACGGAACCTGAGTATTGCCTACTACTTTACATCCGCTTGGTGCAGTGTAAATAACCTGATAAGCACCCCCTTCATTTACCGTAATAGACTGACCTGTCATTCCGTTGCTCCAATTGTAAACTCCTGCAGATGGACCTGATGCTGTTAACA
Source organism: Chryseobacterium sp. Marseille-Q8038 (assembly GCF_965111995.1). Lineage (NCBI taxonomy): Bacteria > Pseudomonadati > Bacteroidota > Flavobacteriia > Flavobacteriales > Weeksellaceae > Chryseobacterium > Chryseobacterium sp. Marseille-Q8038. The sequence continues at coordinate 9,068 of NZ_CBCOPN010000002.1, forward strand.
CAACCTGATAAGGCTGGCAGTTTACCATATTATAGGTTACCGAAATTGGAGCTGGCGGACTATTTACCGTTACGGTAAAGCTTTTACTGCTTGTACATCCTGATGTACCCGGAGTTCTTACTTCCAGAGTATAAACATACGTACCTGCCGTTAATGGCCCTGTACTTAGAGCAATTGGATAAGGAGCAGAAGTCCATGGTACAACTATTGAATTTCCTTTTTTCCATTGATATTCCAATGTATTATCCGTTACAATACCAGTAAGGACTGTTGAAGATCCTTCACAGATATTAGCCACTCCGGATATGTTAACATATGGAGGATTTTTAAGAGTCACAGGGATTGCTTTAGTACTCATAATGCTTGTTCTACATCCATCTGATGATACCAGCACCGGCCAGTAATTACCAGATTGTGTTGGCGTGAACACAGGAGAGTTTGGCGCTCCTGATACAGGCTGAGAACCATTCATCCAGATATACTGGCTAGGAGATCCAAGCGTACTGGTAAATACGATATTAGGAGCACTTCCGATACATGCTACAAGAACAGGAGGCGCTATATCACCATCAAGAGTTGCCTCTTTCACATTCACAGTAATGACCGGAGAAAGATATTCACATCCCTGAGGAGTTCTAATTTTCAGCTGAATGGTTTTTGTTCCTGCAGTATTATACGTTATCGTAGCATCTGACCCTGTCGTAATATACGATGTACCATCAAAGATCCAGGTATATGTATTTCCCGGAACATAGGTTATTGGACTGAACGTAATAGGCGAGCGTGCACATAACCAGGCCGGAACCAGGAATGATGTATTAGGAATCGGAGCTAATGTAATAGTCTGCGTAGTGGTACATGTTGGTTTCCCAGGTGCAGACACTGTCATCGTAAAGGTATAAGTACCTGGTGCCAGATTATAAGTAGCAGATTGCCCTGTTTGAGTAGGCTGTCCCGGCGAAGTAAATGTATATGTAATAGATCCCGGATTAATTTCAAATATTGTAGAAGTGTTGAAAAGTGTTACACTGTATCCGTTTCCGCTACACACTGTACTGATATTGAATTTAGGCTCATAATTCTTTCTTACTTCTACTCCTTTACTGTACCAACATGAACCGTATCTCAGACGCACAAAAACAATGTGTGCTCCTGCAAGATTAGTCTGATATACCGGTGAAGCTGTTCCCTGACCAGAAACTAATGTAAGCATAGGATCAGACAACCATTGGATTTCGTCCGGAACTCCATTATAGGTTAAACCTGAAACTGTAATATTGTTACAAGCTGACCATGCCGGAACGAAGTTAATCTGAGGATTTGCCGTACAGCTTCCACTGCTTGGACAAGACTGAGTTACATTAATGTTTTGTGAAGAAACCACACAACCGTTAATATCTACAGCCTGTACTCTATAAGTTCCAAAAGCACCTGCTCCTGAGATAGTATACGAGTTGGTAGTTGCCCCCGGTATGATTGTATTATTTTTATACCATTGCCATGAAAGAATATTCGTAAGTCCTGTAGAACTGTTAGCCGTAATGGTATACGGTGTCATTGTTGTAGGATCACAAACTGCAATATTATACACCGGAGAAACAGTAATAATCGTTTCAGGGTATACAATAAAGTTAGCACTTGCGGTAGGTTTATAATTACATCCGTTCGTACCTGTATACGTTACAACAACCGTTTGAGAAACATTATTTCCTGAATTGTTCTGGATATATCCGTTATTCGGGAAGCTGTAAATTCCACTAGGGTTAAAGGCTGTAGTATACGTTCCACCAGGGAATGTGAAAGTCACATTCGTTGCTGAGGTAATGGTTCCTTGGTTAACTGTGAAAGTAAGGTTTGATCCTAAACAAATTCCTCCAACATTTGTGAAACTCACTACCGGAAGGGTTATTAAAGATACCGGCATAGTGATAATTTTCGTCACACCACACTTTACTATTTTTAAAACCAAGTCCGTAGTACTGGTTGAAGAAATCTCATTGAAGTTAACTGTAATATTAGCAGTACCCTGTCCTCCGATAACACTTCCAAAGTTGGAACTTGCAAATGACCATTCCATAAAATCCGGAACAATTCCATTCAGATTAGCACTGAAAGTTTGAGTGCTACTCGGACAGAAAGGTCCTGAATTTGGATTAATAACAATCGTGCTAAGATCCAGTTTCGTTACATTGAACGATTTTGGAGCCGAAAGACATGCTGCACTACTGATCGATTTATTCTGTGCAGACACTGTATATGATGTAGCACCAGCGTTAAATATAACCGTTACAGAAGGTCCCGCATTACTTCCCTGAATGGTTCCGTTGGTAACACTCCAAACCGGTACCATTCCCGAATCCACTGAGCTGATCGTATAAACATAAGGTTTTCCAGGGCATACTTTTGTTTCTCCGGAGATTGTTCCGTTGGGAGCCTGTGGAATTGGTAATACCTTAATAATTCTTGCATTGCTTTCACAACCTCCACCCTGCTTAGTAGCTGTAATGGTATACGTTCCTGCTGTCGCAAAGTTGTAGTTGAATATTCCCGTCATTACAGGAGAAGTATAAGTAGAACTTCCTGTGGTTACTTTCCAGATAACAGGCACGTTAGGAGAAGCCGTAAATCCCTGGCTTGTTCCTGCACAGATTTCATCTACGCCTCCACTTATCACTACCGGTGCCTCTACGATGATATCAATAGATGCCTGCCCTTCACATGTCAATAAAGTATTGAAATAATTAGCAGTAAGATGATAAGTACCCGGCTGACTTGCTGAGAAAACAACTTCGTTTCTCTGCTGTGTATTGGTCAGCAGACCTCCTGCAGGCCCCGATACATTCCATTGAACTTTCGTTGTAGGCCATTGAGGAATTGAATACGTGTACTGTCTTCCAGTACATATTACTTCCTGTCCTTTAACTTTTGCATTCTTTAAAACTACAGGAATTTTAATTGTCGTCCACTCAGGACAAGCACAATCAGACATATACATTACGTATCCGAAGCCGTCAAGCGGATCTACCTGATCCCATACTACTTCGATTTCGTTACCGTTATTGTTGATAATTGATCCTCCAATAACTTTCCATTGTCCTTTGTTACATCCATCCTGTGCACTGTATTTCTCAGTACTTCCTTCACATACTACGGAAGCACAGTTGATCTGTACAGGATCTGCTTTTAATACCTTGATCTTTTTTTTAATCCTGTCCTGGCAGCCGCACTTGTTGGTTACCGTTAATTGGATGGTATAATTTCCAGGATTAGCATACAAATGAGAGGGTTCAAAAGCGGTGGAAGTTGTACCATCGCCAAAATCCCAGAAGTAATTGATGATATCCGACCCTCCGTTCTGTTCAGAAAGATTGTCAAAATAAATCGTTGTATTTCTACATACCGTATCACCTAAGTTCAGTAATTCAAATTTAGCGATCGGTCTGTTAATCTTCACAATACAGATCGTCTGTGTTTCAACAGTTCCATCATTGTACGTGATCACAGCCTGTAAAGATCCGTTACCTGCTGATCCCCAGCCCACATTGGCTATGGTATTCGCGGGCCCTGAAGTAGTTACCGTTCCTCCGGAGACTGTCCATTGTACGGCTGAAACATTAGGTCCCTGCACCTCATAGGTGACATTTGATGCCTCGCAGACGCGCAGACATTGGGATGAATTGATGTAGGAAAAGGCGGTTCCGTTATCAGGGACCTGATCATCTTTCTCGCCACGGAATTCCTGGCATCCGACCTGAGCGGTCCATGTAATTCGAGCTTGAGCTTGTAGTACCCATGGTACCAAAAGCCAACATAGCAGGAGCCATCTGAAGATGTGCTGCCTACCAAAATAGGTGTTGTTTTTCATAGTTATTAAAAAAGTGTTATTAATTTTTTGTCAAATTAATAAAAAATTCAATACAATAATCATTTAATAGTGAAAAAATAACATAATTTTATAACTGAATTCCAACAATATAGATAAATTCATGCTTATATGTTATTTCACTACTCTATTAGTTATGCAAAAAAAATCCGCCCTTTCTTAATTTTTATAGCTACAGTCCATTTTAAACCAAATAAAATTCTAAATTTTAATGTATTAAATCCAAAAATAAATAACTAAAAGAACAATTTGTTTATTTTTTACTAATAAAAATGATTTTGAATTAAAATTAATCACATTAAAAAAGCTAAAAATAAAACTGCCTGTCTATTCATTATTCATAAATAACTTTCCATACATTTTAACAGTTTCAGTCTTCATGTATCAATGCGGCCAGCCCAAAATCACAATGATATTCTCAGGCATGATAAAGGAGAATTGCTGACAAGATTAAAAAACTATATCTTTGTTTTTTAAGGCTTATCATAAACATTTTATTTGAAGATCTTCTCTATGAAAAACAACAGCTTTTTATTTTCTGCAAAAGGAATCTGCACTGCCGCTTTTCTTTCCTTAAACACAATCGTTTATGCACAGAAAACAGCAGACCTCTCAACCATTTCAGAAAAAACATTAAATACCATCCTGGAAAAAAACAGAACATATTACACCCAGGGAAAAGTAGCAGATTACATTCCGGAACTGGGAAAAATGGATGCTAAAGCAATCGCTTTTTCAGTGGTAGATAAAAACGGGAAAGTATTCAACACCGGTGATGTAAGTAAGAAATTTACCATGCAGAGTATTTCTAAAATTATATCATTAATGGTTGCTGTAAACGAAAAAGGAGAAGCTCATATTTTTGATAAAATGGGATACTTTGGATCAGATAAACCTTTCAACCACTTTTCAAACCTTGAAACGACAGGAAAACCCCTTAATCCAATGATGAATGCCGGGGCTATTCTTACCACTTCACTGATCTCAGGAGATGGTGAGAAGCCATTCCTTAAAATACTGGATATGGTAAGATATATTACCAAAAATTCATCAATAGATTATAATAAATCAGTTTATGAATCCGAAAAATCAACAGGACACCGTAACCGCGGTATGTTTTACATCATGAAAAACAGTGGACTGATTTCAGGAAATGAAGACCAGCTGGACAACTATTTCAAGCAGTGTTCCATTGAACTTACTGCTGAAGATCTTGCAAAAATAGGCTACTTCTTTGCCAACCAATGTGTAAGATTCGACGGAGATTCCACCTATAAAAACGCAGATATGGCGAAACTGGTAGAATCACAGATGCTGACAGCCGGAATGTATGAATTCAGTGGCGAATATTCCAGAACAGTAGGCCTACCAAGCAAATCCGGCGTAGGAGGCGGAATTACCGTAAGTGTTCCCGGAAAAATAGGAATCGGAGTATTCAGCCCTGCTTTAGATCAGCATGGAAATTCACTGGCCGGATATCATATGATTTTAGATCTGGCAAAGCAGTATGGGTTAAGTATATTTTAATTCCTACCGTTCTTTTCTTTATATAAGCAGCTCACCAGATATTTGATTCAATAAAAGGTATTTTAATATAATTGATCCGAGATCATCTTTAAAATCCTTATTCGTTCAAAAAAACTCAACAATCAACCGATTCAAAAACAGTAAGTATATCAGATACTTACTGTTTTTTTATGAATTTCGGAAAGATATTTAAATTATTCTTAAAAATACCTATCTGTTTATTTATCAAAAAGATAGAAAAAATTCACAAATAATTCAAATTAAATCACATTATATTGATTAATTTTATTTAAATTCGCCTAGCCATTTTATCAGATTGATAAAGGTAATTCTTGCATTTCAGAACCCTATTCATTGTATATTATCTTTTTGTAATATACCTAAAAACAAATCTCTTGTTTTTGAAATATTTTATTTTTTATTCCTATATTTGCTTAACATTTTTTTAACTATAAATATTTATAGTTAAAATTTATAAGATTGTACCGGCCATGTTTCTAAGAATAAGGAAACAATAAATATACTTTAATAGTATTTGAATAATTGATATTTTCATATTAAAAAATCATTATCAAATAGCGTTTATAATTAAAGATATATTATAGTTTTATTATTTTTATTTCCTCATACCAAAAAATTGTTATTTATATGAATAACATTGATATTTTGCTATGAGATATCATTAATCATTTCTATACCGTAAATGCTATGAAAAACTTGACCAAAATCAGGCTGATGTCTTTTGAAAAGCCGGATATAACTACCACAACCCAAAATCTATCCAATACCGATAGATTATTAAATAATTACCACAAAATAACACCTATTGTTAACGATTTAATAAAAACAATTTTTACTATATCGTAGCAAAGAGTAATGGTCTTACGATCGAAAGACCTTGCATTCTGTTATGGAACTCTTGCTATCATTCAATAATTCAATTAACACGCCATGAAAAAATTAACCATTATTGGACTGACGCCTTTTGAAAAGCCGGACGTTAACCTTATATCTAAACTGCACCAGGCGGGTGCACTTCCCGTTTTAAGTTTAGGAAATGAGCTAACGAAAGCCCAGGAAGCGTTACATCAACTTGACCAGATAGACGTACCATCGTATGGTATTTATTTTTCTAACGACAAATTCACTACTCTTCAAATTCCGGAAAAAGTACGATTTGCGATCCTACCATTCGGAATGTCTAAGCCACTCAATGTACCTGTTATTTATCAGGTAACCAGTTTAGAAGAAGCAAGACAAGCTGAACAGGCGGGAGCACAAGGAATTATTATCAAAGGAAATGAAGCTGGCGGATTAGTAGGCTATGAATCCACGTTTGTATTATTCCAGCGTGTGATCAAAGAAATCCAGAGCATTCCGGTGTGGGTACAGGGAGGAATAGGTCTCCATACCGCAGCCGCAGCAAAAGCTTTGGGGGCAACCGGAGTTATACTGGACAGCCAGCTGGCATTGTTCCCGGAAAGTTCCGTTCCTAAGGACCTGAAAGAAGTATGCTCAAAACTGAATGGAACAGAAACTAAAGTGATCGCGAACCATCGTGTATTGGTAAGACCCAATTCACCGGCTTTATCTGAAAACGTAACCGCTGAAGAGCTGAAACAATATTTTACCGGTTTTGACCTTAGCACATGTTACATCCCAATGGGACAAGACATATCACTTGCAATTGACCTGTATGAAGACTTCAAAACACTGAAAAAACTGATTTTCGGATTTAAAGAAGCCATGTATGGACACCTGAAGCAGGCAAAAGCACTGAATGTCATTGATAAAGGCAACTCTTTAGCTCAGGAACTGGGATTACAATACCCTATTGCTCAGGGACCAATGACCCGTGTAAGCGATGTCCCTTCATTTGCCAATGCAGTTGCAGATGCCGGAGCTTTACCTTTTGTTGCTTTGTCATTATTAAAAGGAGAATCCGCGAAGTCTTTGGTAATGGACACCAAAAAACTTGCTGGTGAAAAAACATGGGGTGTAGGAATTTTAGGATTCGCACCACAGGAATTAAGAGATGAACAGACCTCCTATATATTAGAAGCAAAACCTCCCGTAGTTTTAATTGCCGGAGGAAGACCTGCCCAGGCCAAAGTATTTGAAAAGGCCGGAATAAAATCATTCTTACACGTTCCTTCCCCTGCCCTTCTGGATATTTTCCTGAAAGAAGGTGCTAAAAACTTCATTTTCGAAGGACGTGAATGCGGAGGACACGTAGGACCACTTTCAAGTACAGTACTTTGGGAAAAACAAATTGAACGTATTTTAAAAGAAGACCATCCTGAGAACATCAGTGTCTTTTTTGCAGGAGGAATCCATAATGCATTTTCAACGGCATTTGTTTCCATCATGGCTGCACCATTGGCTGCAAGAGGAGTAAAAATTGGAGTATTGATGGGTACTGCCTATCTGTATACTCATGAAGCTGTACAAACCGGAGCCATTCAGGAAGAGTTCCAGTCTCAGGCAATGCAGGCAAAAGATACCGTTTTATTGGAAACAGCTCCGGGACATGAAACGCGTTGTTTAAACACTGCATTTGCCCACCATTTCAATAAAGAAAAAGCAAAACTTCTTGCTGCCGGAATGGATAAGAAACAAGTCTGGGAACAGCTTGAAAAACTAAATGTAGGTCGTTTGCGTATTGCTGCTAAAGGTATTGAACGCCAAGGCGACAAATTGGTCAATATTCCTAAAGATGATCAACTGGATTTAGGAATGTACATGATAGGACAGGTTGCTACGATGCATAATCGTGTAATCTCATTGGCAGCCCTGCATCAAAGTGTGGTAGACAATTACGAATATATTCAGGATGCTGCATTATCAGAGGAACCTGTTTCAACAGAAAAGCCACTGGATATTGCTATCGTAGGAATGGAATGTATCTTCCCGGGCGCTAAAAACCTGGATGAATACTGGAGAAATATTATTTTAGGAAAAGACAGTGTTACTGAAGTACCGGATGAAAGATGGAATAAAGAATTGTACTACAAACCAGATTCCAACGAATCGGATGTATCCCATTCCAAATGGGGAGGATTTATTCCTAAAATTGATTTCGATCCACTGGCATTCGGAATTCCGCCACAGTCTCTTGCAGCGATTGAACCTACACAATTGTTGACCTTATTGGTCGCAAAACGTGCAATGGAAGATGCAGGATATGGTGAAAAACATATCAATAGAGAAAATATCTCTGTAATTATCGGAGCTGAAGGAGGTAATGACCTTGCCAACAGCTATAGTTTCAGAGGATACTATAAACAGGTTTTCGGAGAACTTCATGAAGAAGTAAAAGAAGCCTTCCCGCATACCACAGAAGACTCATTCCCGGGTATTCTTGCCAATGTTATCGCTGGTAGAATTACAAACCGACTGGATCTTGGAGGCAGAAACTTTACCGTAGATGCAGCTTGCGCTTCTTCTTTGGCCGCTATTGATTTGGCATGCCAGGAACTTGTATTAGGTAAATCGGATATGGTTCTTGCCGGAGGAGCCGATTTACACAACGGAATCAATGATTATCTGATGTTCTCCAGTACGCATGCTTTATCCAGAAAAGGAAGATGCGCTACCTTCGATGGCGAGGCAGACGGTATCGCTCTTGGAGAAGGTATTGCCATTCTTGTTTTAAAAAGATATGAAGATGCAGTACGCGATGGTGACCGTATTTATTCGGTAATCAAAGGAGTTGGAGGATCCAGTGACGGAAAAGCATTGGGATTGACGGCTCCTAGACAGATAGGTCAGGTAAGAGCATTAGAACGTGCTTATTCCCAGGCTGGTATCAGTGCTGCTTCTGTAGGTTTAGTGGAAGCTCATGGTACAGGAACCGTTGTAGGGGACAAAACTGAATTAAGTGCCTTAACTAATTTATTCAGCCGTTCAGGAGCTTTACCCGGACAGACTCATTTAGGTTCTGTAAAAACACAGATCGGGCATACAAAATGTGCGGCAGGATTAGCAGGATTAATCAAGGCTTCCCTCGCTGTATATCACGGAGTAAAACCACCTACCCTTCACCTTCAGCAGCCTAATGCTTATTATAATGCAGAAACCAGTCCATTTGCTTTCCATGCAGAAAGTGGACTATGGAGCGAGAAGAACCGTTATGCCGGAATCAGTGCTTTCGGATTTGGAGGAACGAACTTCCATACGGTTATTGCCAACCATCCTAAGCAGGATAATTCAATCGCAATGCAGTCGTGGCCTTCGGAACTATTTGTTTTCCGTGGAGATACGTATGAAGAAGCCAAAGGACAGTCAGGCCAGATTAAGGCTTTATTAGAAATTAATGATGGTATTCCATTAAAAGATATTGCGTATAGCTTAAGCATCAGTTCGGAAAAACCAATTCAGTTCAGTATTGTAGCGGATACAGTTGAAGACCTGATGATGAAGCTTGAGCTAGTACTGCTAGGGATTGAGACAAAAGATACTTTTACTGTAAATAAAAAAGAAGGTAAAGTAGCGTTCACATTCCCTGGACAAGGCAGTCAGAGAATCAATATGGCTCGTGATTTATTCGTCGTTTTCCCTGCTATGCGTAAGATTATAGATGAGTATCCTGAACTTGAAAAAGTCGTTTTCCCATCTAAGACCTTTAATGAGGCTGATTTAAAACAACAAAAAGAAACCATTAAAGATACCCGTTTAGCACAACCTCTTTTAGGAATTGTAGACCTTGCACTGGCTAAATTCCTGGAATCATTGGGTATTATTCCGGATATGCTGGCAGGCCACAGTTATGGTGAAATACCGGCTTTATGTTTTGCCGGAGTATTTGGAGAAAATAAACTGGTTGACTTAAGTATTCAGAGAGCTCAATCTATTTTAGATTCAGTGGAAGGTGGAGATCCGGGTTCAATGCTGGCTGCAAGTGCCACTGCGGAACGTTTACAGCCGATCATTGCTAAAGTAGAAGGATGTTATCCGGTGAACTTCAACGCTCCTACCCAATGTGTCATTGCAGGAAGTACAGAAGCGATTAATACATTACTGGAAGTTCTTAAACAGGAAGGTATTTCTGCTAAAAAACTGGAAGTAGCATGTGCTTTCCACAGTCCATTATTGGCAAAATCCAAGGATTTGTATGCTGAAGTCTTGAAAGACGTTCCTTTCCAGGAAATGCAGATTCCTGTGTGGTCCAATACCACGGCAGAAGTATATCCAGCGAATCCTTCAGAAATAAAAGAAAGACTTACTGATCATCTGGTACAGCCTGTAAGGTTTGTAGAACAGCTTCAGGCCATGTATAACGACGGGGCAAGAATCTTCATCGAAGTAGGACCAGGAAAAGTACTTACCGGACTGGCCAAATCCTGCCTGGAAAAAGATCAGCTGACCTTATACGTTGAAGACAACAGCCGTAATAAATTCAGTCATCTGCTTTGCATGCTGGCTCAATATTTAGGAACAGGTCGCAGCTTCAATATTAATAAACTTTTTGATGGCAGAAGCGTTAAGGTTATTGATATCAACCAACCTGAGCTTTATAAGAAAAGCCCAGCTATCTGGCGTGTTAACGGGCAAACTGCCCATCCAACTACTGGTAATCTGCCATCTAATGGTGCGTTGCCACTAATAAACCCTATTCCCATGAACAATTTTACGAATAATCCACAGGCACCTGCAACTGAAGCTCAGTCTACTGCTGAACGTATGCTGCAGGAATATTTAAACAGCATGAAATTAATGATACAGGCACAGCGTGATGTGATGCTTTCCTTTATGGGACAGAATCCTCAGGCATTCCCTGCTCCTGTATACCATTCACCAATACCAGCTCCTGCACATCAGCCAATATCTACCATTCCGGTTCAGCCTGTTCATCAGGAAAAACCTGTAGCTGCGGCTCCAGTAAAACAAGCTCCGTCAAGAGATATCAAATCCTTATTACTTCAGGTGGTAAGTGACAAAACAGGATATCCACAGGAAATGCTGGGTATGGAAATGGATCTGGAAGCTGATTTAAGTATTGACTCTATTAAAAGAGTAGAAATCATCGGAACACTTCGTAACGAATTGGGAACTCTGGGCAACGGAAACACCAGTGAAGATACTGTTATGGAGCAATTAGCAGGAATAAAAACCTTAAGTGGTCTTGTTTCATGGCTTACTGAATTCTCAGGAGCTGAAACAACTGCTGCCCCTGAAAAAAACGGATCTACAGCTGAATCAATAGCTTCAAAATCACAGGCTCAGCCTGCATTCTCTCTTGAAGACCTTCAAAATGCTATTCTGAATATTGTAAGTGAGAAAACAGGATATCCAAAAGAAATGTTAGGTCTTGATCTTGATCTGGAAGCAGATTTGAGTATAGATTCTATTAAACGTATGGAAATCATCGGTGATCTTAAAACCAAGATCGGTTTTGGTCAAAATCTTGAACAGGCTGATGATGTCATGGAAAAACTGGCTGCCATTAAAACCCTTCGTGGTCTGGCAAGCTGGATCAGCGAAATGAATGGGGAAACCAATGAAGCAGCTCAGGAAGTAAAAGCAACAGACATTGCAGAGCCAGCTCAAAATGTATTATCCCGACTTCGCTTTGACATTACTCCAACCGATGCTTCTTTAGTACAAAATACAGAAGTATTGCAGGGAAAACGTTTTGCCATCACCCAGGATGACAGCAAGCAAACCTCAGCGATCAGGGAAGCACTGGAAAAACATGGAGCCATCGTAGAATTGGTAGACTCAGAAAAAGATCTTTCAAATGTTGATGGATTAATTATGCTGGACCTATTCTCAACAGTTGATAAACCAAGCATTATCGACCATGTAGATCTGATCAAAAAACTGGATTTTGATAAAGCAAAATGGGTATATCTGATCTCTGATATCCCTGCACATCTTCAGGAAATTTCTGATGTAACCGTATTACGCCACCACCAGGGATATCCGGGACTTTTCAAAAGTTTAGCAAGAGAATTTGACAATACAACTTGCAGATTGATCAGCCTGAGTACTCCTCAGGAAGTAGATCAGATTGCTGAGATTACTTTAAAAGAGATTTTGACCAACGATAAACCTGCTGAAATCATTTACAAAAATGACCAGCGACACAAAGTAGATATTATCCCTTCTCCATTATCAACAAGTCTGAATGAAGCGCATATTCAATTGGATAAAAAATCTGTAGTCCTGGTATTGGGAGGTGCTCAAGGAATCACTGCCGAATTGGTAAAGCATATGTCTCAGGCTTATCCGTGTACTTATATTCTGGTAGGAAGATCTGCTGACCCAAGAAATGAACTTTCGGCTAAAGACTTTGAAGGAATGAAAACCAAAGAAGAAATTAGAAGCTTCTTAATCAAGTCAGGTCAATTCACATCTCCTGCAGAAATAGAAAAAGAAACGACGAAGATTTTCAAAAACAATCAGATCCTACGCACTATCCGTGATATGGAAGACCTTGGAAATACCATTATTTACCAATCATTAGATCTTTGTGATGAAGAAGGTTTAAGCAACCTGATCAGCAGTATCTATGAAAAATATAACCGTCTGGATGGAGTAATCCATGGAGCAGGCCTTTTAGAAGATAAATTATTCAAACAAAAGACGACAAGCTCTTTCGGACGTGTATTTGATACCAAAGTAAAACCCCTTCGTGTATTGGCAGAACAGCTTCGTTCAGACTGTCAGTTTGTAGTTCTGTTCTCAAGTATTGCTTCCGTATACGGTAACAAAGGTCAGACAGATTATGCTGCGGCCAACAGTGTACTGGATGATTACGCCAATGCTTTAAATAAAAGATTAAAAGGAAAAGTGATCTCTATCAACTGGGGACCCTGGAAAGGTGCCGGAATGGTTTCTTCCACCCTTGAATCAGAATACGAACGCAGAGGTATTTCTATGATTCCATTGGATGAAGGGAAAGAAATCTTCCTTAACGAAATCAAATACGGAACAGAAAGCCAGGTGCTGATCATGTCAGGAAATAATTGGTAAAACACTGCATAAACTCAATATGAAAAAAACAGATGTTGCTGTAATTGGTTTATCCTGTGTCTTTCCCGGGGCACAGGATGCCAACACTTTTTGGCAGAATATTGTCAATAAAGTTGATTCTACCGAACTGGCTCCGGCCGATCGGATAGATCCCGTGCATTTCAGTGATGCCACAAGTCCCGTTGACCGTTTTTACTGTCAGCGTGGAGGGTTTATCCCTGATTATACTTTCGATCCTACAGCATTTGGTATCTTACCATTGGCCGTTGAAGGAACGGAACCTGACCATTTGCTTACCCTTGATCTGGTGCAGAAAGCCCTGGAAGATGCCGGCGTATTTCAAAAGAACATTTCTCTTGAAAAAACGGGAATCATCATCGGTAAAGGAAACTATACCGGTCCGGGAGCTACCCGCGCTATTGAAATTGTAAGAACCGGAGAACAGATTTCTTCGTTACTGCAGGAATTACTGCCTCATGTTTCTTCCGCAGATATTGAAAAGGTAAAACATGCTTTCCAACAGCGTAAAGGACGTTTTGCAGCCGATACCGCCATGGGATTAATTCCCAATCTCGTTGCTTCTCTTGTTGCCAACCGTTTCAATTTAGGAGGAGCCGCATTCACTGTAGATGCCGCTTGCGCTTCTGCATTAATTGCTGTAGATCATGCCGTGCAGGAACTTCAGAGAGGTCGTTCTGATATCATGATCGCAGGAGGAGTCCACACAGGACAGAACGCTGCTTTCTGGAGTATTTTTGCCCAGCTGGGAGCCATGTCCCGCCAGCAGCAGATCAAGCCATTTAGTATAGATGCTGACGGTCTATTGATTGGTGAAGGTTGTGGTTTTGTAGTCTTAAAAAGATTGGAAGATGCCGTTCGTGATCAGGATAAAATCTATGCGGTAATCAAAGGAGTTGGCGTAAGCAGTGACGGTACCGGAACCAGCGTGATGAGTCCATCCGTGAAAGGTCAGTTAAAAGCTTTGGAACAGGCATGGATCAACGCTGATTTAGATAAAAATAAAGTGGGATATCTTGAAGCTCATGGCACAGGAACACCCCTTGGAGATAAAACAGAACTTCAGACCTTAGCTCAGTTCTTCGGAAAAGAAGGAAACGCTCCGGCAGCGGGTATCGGATCTGTAAAGTCTAATATCGGGCATGCTATGCCGGCAGCTGGAATTGCAGGGTTAATTAAAACCTGTCTGGCTTTACACCATGATATTTTACCGCCAACCTTATATTGTGAGAATCCAACCTCGGAAATGCAGAATACAAGGTTTAAACCGGTACAGGAAGCCAAAAACTGGTCAAAAACCGGACTTCCAAAAGTAGCAGCAGTAAATGCTTTCGGATTTGGAGGAATTAATGCACACGTTGTTCTGGAAGGCTATGATATGCCGAAAAAAGATCATGTACTGATATTAGCCAGACCTACGCACGAAGAATTGCTTTTCGCATTACAAAATAATGAAACCGCCATTGGTGAAGGAGATTTCAGAGTAGCGATATTCGATCCAACACCTGCAAGAATAGAAAAAGCCATTAAAATTGTTTCCAAAAATATTATCTGGAAAAACAAACAGGACATCTGGTACACCTCTACCCCATTATTAAAAGATGGCGGTAAAGTAGCCTTTGTATTCCCTGGACTGGATGGTCTTGCAAAAGGTGAGGTAGAAACGGTAAGCCGTTATTTTGGATTGACAGCGCCAATAGAAACAGAAGGTGAAGGTCTTTTAACCGATGCTTTAAATATCTTCAACAACTGCAGTATCCTTGATAATTCATTGAAAAAACTGGGAATTATTCCCGATATGAATGCCGGACACAGCTTAGGAGAATGGCTGGCAGGATATTCATCCGAATTAGCGGAAGCCAATTCTGTAAAAGCGTTAATTGATGTACTAAATCCTGAAACGTTTGAATTAAAAGATTCCAAATTCATCGCTATAGGAGCCGGAATTGATGTCGTAAAACCTTTTATTACTGAAATTTCAAACCTCTATGTTTCCAATGACAACTGCCCTAATCAGGTCATTCTTTGTGGAAGCAATGCTGCGCTGGATGAATTGGTTCCTTTGTTAAAGGCAAAACAGATTTTCCATCAGGTGCTACCTTTCCAGTCAGGATTCCACTCTCCTTTTATCGCGGATAAACTGGATGTGATCCTTGCAGGAATGGAAAAAGCGCAGTTCCAGCAGACAAAAATTCCACTGTGGTCTGCAACAACCTTAGAACCTTATCCTGCAGATCAGGCAGCGATCAGAAAACTGAGTGCAGAGCATTTGGTTCAGCCTGTTCGTTTCCGTGAACTGACCGATACATTATACGAAGAAGGAGCAAGAGTATTCATTCAGGTGGGTACAGGTGGATTGATCGGATTTATTGATGATACCTTAAAAGGAAAAGCATTCAGTACGATTGCTTCCAGCGTTCCGACCCGTTCTGCATTGGCGCAGTTACAACGTGTGGTCGCTTCATTATTTGTAGAAGGGAAAACCATTGCGCTTGACTTTTTAGAGATTCAGAATCATACGAAGAGAGCATCAGGAAAAGGAATTAAGCTGGAATTAGGTTCGCCTATCATCCGTAATTTTAAAGAAGTGAAAGCGTTGGCTCAATCCTTTGAGACACCAAAACAATATACTGCAACGGCTTCAGCGATTGCCACCAAAAGCGGTCATCCGCTAGTACAGGCATTCCAGGACAACGTTGCCGATATGATCCGTATGCAGGAAGAAGTATTGACTTTATTCCAAAACCGTCCGGAGATTACGATCCAACGTCCTGCAGCTCAGGCAGCTCCTATTGCTCCAAAAGCACCAAGAAGTACAACCTTCTCAAAAGACTTATACGTAACCCTTGAAAGTCATCCTTACCTGATTGACCACAGCCTGTTGAGACAGCCTAAAGGTTGGGCTCATGTAGCAGATATGGAACCGGTAATTCCGATGACGATGATCTTTGAGCAGCTCGCAGAAATTGCAGAAGCCGAAATTCCGGGAACACTGGTTCATAAAATCATGAATGTAAGTGTATTTCAATGGATGAATGTTGCCAAACCTTTTGAAAAAACCGTAAAAGGAGAATGGCGCTCACCGAACCACGCTTACCTCGATATTGAAAACTTTGCCAACGCAGAAGTAATTTTAAAATCGGCTCCTGTTCCAACACCAGCCTTCAATCTTTCCATCGGTAATCTTTTGCCTATCGAAAGAACTCCTGAAGAAATCTATGACATGCATATGTTCCATGGAGATAAGTATCAGGGAATTACTGAAGTTTCAGCGGTTGGAGACAAAGGAATTATCGGAAAAATAAAAGGAAACGGCGGTAAAGGTTCTCTATTGGACAATGCAGGACAGTTATTTGGACTTTGGCTGCAGCTTACTTTGGTGAAAGACCGTATTGCATTCCCTGTAAAGATCAGAGATATTGAATTCTTCGGCGATATGCATGACCAGGAAGGTATTTTTGAATGTACCTGTATGCTGACAGAGCTTAATGATGAATTTGCCATCGCAGATATCATCCTGAAAAGAGACGGAAAAGTATGGTGTGCCATTACGGGCTGGCAGAACAGAAGACTGGAAATAGATGCTCCGTTATGGAATGTTTCCATGTCACCACTTCACAACAGGCTTTCGGAAGAGATTGCTCCTGAAGTATTCTTTTTCCATCAGGCATACACCAGAGTGGCTTCATGGGATTTTATCCTGAAAAGGTACTTCAACCAAACGGAAAAACAGCATCACCAGCAGCTATTACCCAACAAGAAGAAAAGCTGGATGGTAAGCCGTGTAGCCGTGAAAGATGCCGTAAGAAATCTCCTTCGTCAGGAAAAAAATCATGCATGCTTCCCGATCACGTTTGAAATTCGTTCCGATGAAGTAGGAAAACCTTACCTCATCAGTGATTTTACAGAAGATATTCATATTTCTTTAGCTCATAAAGGCAAAGAAGCCGTAGGAATCGCGAGATATGGAAAATCTGTAGGAATCGATATGGAACTGATGGAAGAACGCAGCTCAGGATTCTACGACATGGTATTTACCGACAAAGAATTAACATTATTAAAAGACAGAAATCAGGCAGAATGGACCACACGTTTCTGGGTAGCCAAGGAAGCCTACGGAAAGTTCCTGGGAACAGGACTGAAAGGAAATCCTAAAGCCTTTGAAGTCGAAATGATAAAAGATGATCACCTGTGGATCAACAACATTGAAATCAAAACTATTAAACATAAAAATTATATTATCGGATGGACACTGTAAACGCAACATTAAAAATGAACCACGAAGAACTTTTTACTTTATTAAAAGGTTTTATTACTGAAGTGATTGGGGCTGAATTTGTAGAAGAAATGGATATTACTCCTGAAAGTTCATTCACCAAAGATCTTGAAATGGACAGCATCGAGATTGTTTCTTTCTCAGAAAAAATCAAAGCGCATTTTGGCGATCAGATCGACTTTACAGGTTGGTTATCTTCTATGGATCTTGACCAGCTTATTAATCTTGACCTTAGTATGATCATCAATTATATCTACGAATGCCAATAATCACTGTCAATAACAGACAAGTTCATATACAGGAACTCAACAAAGGAGCTGAACAAACCGTGGTACTGATCCACGGTATGTTCAGTAACCTGTCCATTTATTATTTTAATATTGCCCCTGTGCTGGCCAGGCATTTCCATGTGGTGATGTACGATCTGAAAAGCCACGGTATGAGTGAACGCTTTTTGGATGGGTACGATCTTGACAACATGTCATCCGATTTAATAGGTTTAATAGATCACCTTCAACTGGAAAAAGTACACCTTGTCGGCTATAGTTTCGGAGGTCTTATTGCGCTGAAAACAGCTTTAGAATATCCTGACCGCGTCAATCAGCTCGTGGTGATGGAAGCTCCTGATCCTCAGGACGAAAAAGCCCGTAACATCATTGATGAATACAGCAAAGAATTTCTGGAGCATTACGTAGCCAATTTTACAGATACTACCAAAGTGCAGATGGGTAAAAGACAAATGGAAAAGAACCATCGTATGTATGAATTTCTCTTTAATCAGACCACCATTAAAGCAGATATGATCAGGGAAAAACATTTCCTGGGTGAAGCTGACTTCAAGGAATTGGAAACTTCCACTTTATTGCTTTATGGAGCTAACTCCAACTGCAGACCTACCGGTGAGTGGCTTCAGTCTCAAATCAGCGGATCTGAACTTGAATTAATTCCGGGCGATCATAACATTCCTATTCAGGAACCCAATCTGATTGCGGAAACAATCGCTCAATTTTTATCTAAAATTTTAACACAAAACCATGGCTAAATTTGCATTTATAGTTCCACCATTAACAGGACATGTCAACCCTACCCTAAGCATCGGTGCTACGCTGCTGGAAAGAGGACATGAAGTAGCCTGGATCAGCCTTGACCCAACGTTAGAGGCCAAACTTCCCGAGGGAGGAAAATTATTACTGATCCAATACGATCAGACCGACGAAGAAAAGAAAGAAAGTGAACAATATCTCGATATCATTTCAAAGAAAGTAGTCTACGGCATAGACAGCGTTAAGTTCCTGTACGAAGAGGTTCTTATCCCGCTGAACAGACATTGCTATAACGGAATTATTGCCTTACTGAAAACATATCAGCCTGATTTGATTATCGGAGACCATCAGTTATTTGCTGCTCCTGTTGCCGCTAAAACTCTTGGAATCCCTTATGCTACTTCCGTTACTGCTCCGGCCGCCATTAAAATCATGAATGAACTGCCAAAAGTACACGAGTGGGAAGTGAATCAGATCCTAGATTTACAGAAAGAACTTGGTTTCCAGGAAGAATGCTCTCTGGCAACCTCTGACCTATTAACACTTGTGCTGACCTCCAATTATTTCTTTGGGGAAATGGATGATCTGCCTTCTCAATATCAGTTCACAGGTCCCGTTCTTACCGAAAGACGTGTTTCATGTGAGTTTGACTGGGAAAAGTTAAAAAGTAAAAACAACAAAAAGATCCTGGTAAGTATTGGTACTACCTTCGATCATGATCATAAAAAAGCTTTCTTCCAAAAGGTCATTGATGCCTTTAAAGATGAAGATTTAACCGTTATAGTGGTTTCCGATCCGCAGCTTTTCGAGGAATGGCCGGATAACTTTATGGTGTATCAGCAGGTTCCTCAGCTGGATATTCTGCCTCATCTTGACGGTGTGGTGTGCCATGGCGGTCACAATACCGTATCCGAAACACTATCACACGGTATTCCTTTGGTCGTGATCCCGATTGCCTATGACCAGTCACATGTTGCCGGACGTGTTGTACGTACAGAAGCTGGTGAACGTCTTAATTTTAACAGATTTAAAGGAAATCACCTGAGAGAAGCGGTACAGCAAATCCTGAACAATCCGAGCTACAAAGAAGCGGCTCAGAAAGTCGGACAGTCTTTTGTGGAAGCAGGAGGTTCTGCTACAGCAGCCAACTTATTGGAGCAGGCAATATTGAAGGCTTCAAAACCTGAAAAACCGTCTAAGTTTTTATTCGTAGTTCCTCCGTTCTTCGGACATGTGAGCCCTACTTTAAGTGTTGGAGCAAGTTTAATTGCCCGTGGCCACGAAGTAAAATGGTTCGGAATTACGCCTTTAGACAGCAAACATATTCCGGAAGGAGGTTCTTATTTCTATCCTGAAGAAGATCTTATTCCGTATCAGGAGGAAATTGCCCGCATTCTGAAAAGACAGGATGACGGACCCGCATGTTCCGGACCTGAAGTGATGAAACTGGCACTGGAAGAAACCTATGTTCCTTTTGCTAAAATGATGATGCCGGGACTTACCAGACTGACCGAAAGCTGGATGCCTGATGTGATCGTGAATGACTGTATTACATTCGGAGGAGCTCTTTTCGCTCACAAACATAATATTCCTTGTGTAACCACTACTCCGGTGCCACCGGATGTGATGGGAGATACAGAAAAAAGTGCTCCAAAAATCTGGGAATGGCAACAGAACTTAATCAAAGATCTGCAAAAAGAAGTAGGCATTCATGAAGAAGGAATTTATATCCATTCTCACAAACTGAATATGGTGTTTACATCACAGGCTTTCGCTGGCTTTGAAACGGTTCCATCTCATATGAAATTTGTAGGTCCGGTAAAAGGCCGTCCGAATGATGCCCAATTCGACTGGGATAAACTGAATGCATCTACCACTCCGAAGATATTTGTATCATTGGGAACGCTACTGGTAGATATCAGAAAAGCTTTCTTCGAAAAGATTATCGCTGCATTTAAAGACCAGCCGGTTACGGTGATTGCCGCTACTCCACCGGAAATCTTTGAAGAATGGCCGGATAATTTTATTGTGAACAGTTTCGTGCCTCAATCTGCAGTGATGCAGAGAATGGATATGGTGATCTGCCATGGTGGTTTCAATACCGTTAACGATACTTTTAGAAACGGATTACCGATGTTAATCACTCCTATTGCTTATGATCATTTCCATATTGCAAAACTGATCGAGCAGGCAGGTTGCGGAATGAGTATCCGATATAAAAGACTTCGTGTAGATGCTCTTCGTGAAACTACTTTTGAATTATTGGAAAATCCGAAATACAGAGCCGCCGCTCAGGAAGTCCGAAACACATTTACCCTTGCCGGAGGGAACGATAAAGCGGTAGAACTGTTAGAAAATTTTGTGCAGGAACATTCAACATTAGCTTCTGTATAGCCTATGAATCAACACATGAAAAGAAAATTGTTATTTGGTGAACGCATGTTATTGGGAGACGGTACAGAACCCTTTAACGCGGTCATTCCGTTCAGACTGAGAGGTACTTTCACCTTAAAAGAGATCCAGCAGGCTCTGGCTCAAATTCAAAATAAACATCCATGGCTGAAAGCATTGATCAGCCATGATGAAAAAAATATTCCATGGTTTAATGTTCCTGAAAAACCTATTTCTATTCCCGTAAGAATCATCACCCGACAAAGTGAAGATCAATGGCAGGAAGAATCCAGGAGAGAATGGAACACCATTTTTAATTACGAAAAATTACCTCTGATCCGGTTTGTATGGATCAAAGGGGAAAACGTTTCTGACATGCTTTTTGCGTTCCATCATTGCTTATGCGATGGTGGTTCTGCAATGGCTTTTTTAAAAGAATTTCTTCTGGTACTGGATAATCCGGCTGCCGATATTGGAACTGAAAATCCAATCTTAGGTATTCAGGATGTTGTTCCCTCCAATATTCTGAACAGCCGCAGGCAGAAACTGAAAGCTAAGTTTATCGGAAGACTGGCCGCTACCGCAATCAAATGGATTCCGGTAGGTAAAAAAGCGGTGGAAAGACAGAATGACTATCTGATCAACTGGAAACTGGATGAAACCCTGAGCAAAGAGTTGATTAATTACTGTAAATCCCAGGAAGTGACCGTCAATACATTTTTGAGTGCATCCGTATTGCTGGCATTTAAAAAAGTAAGAGGAGAAAAATCCTTTAACAAAGTTTCCTGTCCGGTAGATATCAGAAGATTTGCCAATCAGATCAAAGAAGATCATATTTTCGCTTTCGGGCTGATGATTGTGGTTTCTTCTGATGAGAAGCTAAGTTTTGAGGACAATCTCAGGACAATGCAGAAATCTGTGGAACAAAAGACTTCAAAGCTGAATCCTTACATCACGATGATGGTGATGGAATCAGGGCATGATGCACTGAAGAATTTTACCAGGCTGTTAAAAAACGGAAAGTCATCCAATGACTGTATGTTTTCCAATCTGGGACGGATACAGATTCCTCACGAATACAAAGAGTTTACGGTGGAGACGATTTTCAGTCCGTCAGTTATTGGCCCATTAGGAAATACAACGACTCTTGTAGTCTCTACTTACCGTGGAAAAATGGATTTTTCATTCATGGGAAGCGAAGGATATCTGCCTTACACCGATGCTCTGGCAGTCCGTGATGAGGTGATGCAGATTATACATTCACAACTGAAACAAATGGCAGTATCATGATCAAAAGACCTTTAATGATGGTGGAAAGGATCATGTATGTAGATCCTGAAACGCCTTTAAACTGTGTTTATACAGCAAGAATCAACGGGGAGATTCCCGAAGAAAATTTTAAAACAGCTTTAGTAAGAATTCAGCAGAAACACCCGATGCTGAGAGCTAACATTGATCATAGCAATGGACGATATCCTTTCTTTATGGGACAGAGAGATATCGAACCCATTCCGCTTCGTATTGTAGAGCGAAAAACGGATGAAGATTGGTTCAAAGAATCTGAAAAAGGATGGTTCCAGCTTTTTGAAACTCCTAAAAAACCACTGGCTGAAGTAGTCTGGGTAAAAGGACAGAACACTTCCGAAATCCTTTGGATCATGCCTCACTGTATTTCTGACGGAACCACCGGAGTGACTTTAATGCGTGAACTTTTGAGTTTACTAGATAATCCTTATGCTCCTTTAATTCCTTATGTTGCTTTTGAATCTGTTGATGATTTTCTTCCTTCAGATTTTAATACGGGAATTAAAAAATATAAAGCCGGTCTTTATCTGCTGTTTGCTAAAATTTTCTTTGCAATCCAACGAAAAAGTAAAAAGAGAAACATAGGAAAAAACTACGCGATTCACTGGAAAATGACACCGGAAGAAACCCGGCTGATCACTGAAAAATGTAAAGCCAACGGAATCTCTGTACATGCTTTACTGTGTTCTTCTGTGATGCAGGCATTCCGTGATGTTCAGGGAGACCGTGCCAAAGGTAAGGTGATCAGCCCTGTAGATGTGCGTCATTTTATTCCGGAAATTAAAGAAGATCATTTATTTGCTTTCGCTCCAACGGTAGAGCTTTCTGTGAAGAAAGACAACAAAAATGTGATGAGCAATGCCAAAGAAATCAAAAGGAATCTTATTGAGAAAATCAGTAAAATGGAAGCCCGTGAACTCCTCTGGATGGGCGAACATATGCATCCCATCGTGGAACGCATGATCCATATGCTGAAATCCAGCGAAGGCGGACATGATGTAACCTTATCCAATATGGGAAAGGTCAATATCCCGAATGATTACAAAAATTTCAATCTGGAAACGGTATTCAGTCCTACTGTGGCTTTCCCATGGCTGAACTCAAATACCTTAGTCACCAGTACGTACAACCAGCAGATGGACTTCACCTTTATGTCCAATGAAAATTTTCTTCCCAAAGAGGAAGCCCATCAGATAAAAGATAAAGCCATCGAGCTATTGACCACCTCTCTATGAAATTTAAAATAAAGCCGCCGAAGCCGAAACTCATTAAGAAAACTACCCTCAAACGCTTTCTCATCAAGCGTACGATTTACTATGTCCTTCCGAATGTGTTTTTTAATTTCATTATCGCCTACGCCAGCTTCAAAGAATTAGGGTACACCCATTTTTTTTCGGGAACTCAAAATCTGGCGCGTCTTACCCTGCCTATGGCTATTTTTCTTCCCGTTGTTCTTACCATTGACATTATTAAAAGAGTAACGGATGCCGCCAGTCAGGAAGCGATAGAGTTTACAGTAGATGAACAGCTGAATATTAAAAAACTGATGACCAGGCTAAGCATCTTACATGGTTTGATTACAGGGTTGCTTGTACTATCCCTGCTCTTTATCGGACAGTACAATTTCTCCAAAGATTATAAACTGGATGCTACCGCCATGGCTGTAGTGGTGGGTATATTGGCAGGAGTGTTATCTGTGATTTTTGTGTATCTGCCCGTGTGGAGATTGAGAAGGTGGATGTCCAGAGTAAGACCTCTGCCCGCAGACATCAACCCATAACCCACGGCCAAACAAACTTACAGCACTGTATTTCATTTCATTACGAATCAAAAAATACTGAATATTCCCGGATGACTTAGTAGCCATCCGGGATTTTAATGCATTAACCAACTTAATTTTTTCTTTAAAACTCAATATTTGATAAATTTTTTATATTTATATCAATAATTTTCCAGAATTTTTCTTGGGCAGAATGAGCAATAATGTATGTACAAAATCACGGATCAGTTAAAAAATATAGGATTCAGTATCAATCGTTTAGATTATATTATTACCAGAAATAATTACAGAAGAGAATTCAGCACATTAGACTATTTTTGTATTTATATTATTCTTGAAGACATCCAGTTAACGGTAGAAAATGTTCCGTATTCATTAAAAAAGGGAAATATAGCCTTCGTAGGACCACAAAAGAAGATCGTTTTTGGGGAGACCAAAAGATCAGATGTCTATTCCATTGCTTTTTCATCAAGTTTTTATGAAAGATCAACCAAGGACAGCCTTTTTATCAATTCACAGCTTTTTTACAATTATAATTCTGAAATATTTATAGCGCCATTCAACAATATAGAACAGATGAGGGTCATATTTCTGGAACGGATGGAAAGTTTCCGGAAAAAGGATGAAAGTCTCTATATATCTGCTGCACACAATGCTATAGAAAGGCTGATGCTGGACGCATTTTTTCATATTCCCACTGAAGATATCAAAAAAGATATCAAATTCAACTATATGTATTATGTGAACCGCTTCAAAGTGCTTTTACAAAGAGATTATAAAAAAGCAAAAAAGGTAGCCTACTATGCAGGAGAATTGAATATCTCCTCAAGAAAACTGACCGAGATGACAGAATATGTACTGGGAAAAACAGCCAAACATATCATCATTGAAAAGCTGATTACCGAGTGCAAAAAAGCACTGGCCTTTTCAAACGCTACCATCTCTGAAATCTCTTATGAGCTGGGTTTCAGCAATGAAGGAAACTTTACCAATTTCATCAAAAAACATACAGGAAAAAATCCCTCAGAAATGAAATAATTTGTATATTTACATAAGTAACCTTTTGGGGAAAAATATAGGTTATATGCTTGCAAAGTACATTTTATTCATTTTGTTATATTTTGCTTTTACAAAATCATTTGCACAGGCAGCAGACGGTTTAAGGCTTAACGTAAGGCTTTATCCGGTACAGATGCTTGCCATTGGCTCAGGATTTTCTGACGATGGGAATGAGTCTTCCTCCCGGGAAGTTCAGTCTGTGACGATCTCAAGTCCGTCAGGGTTTCAGCTGAATGCACAATATAATGAATATCGTGATACAATCGGACATTCCGAAAGCAACCGGGAAAGATCTGATGAATATCATCTTATCAACCATCATAAAGGAGTGGTTCAGAAGAGATATCCCATCAATCATGAGATTAAAAATGCAATAAAAAATTTAGCCACTAATCCGAGTGATGAGCGTAATTTTTTAATATTAACTCTAATTTCTCAGTAAAAAATTAAGCAAGGCCTATAAAAATAACTATGCAACGAATAACACTTTTGCAATTTATTCATTCCCTTTGTATTAAGTAAGTTTAGTGTTTAAGATTAATAAAACATTAAATTTGCTTTATGGTGATTTTATCAGTATTTAAATGATACTTTTTATGTAATTATTCATAAAAGGTATTTATTGCTGTGCACTAATCTGTTTGTAAAAATTCACAAATAATAAGTATCTTTTCACAAAGGCCCTGATGTTCTTTGTATTTACCTTTGCATCCGCAATTTTAAAAACAATTAATACAAAAAAAACATCCTTAACCTTATGAAAAATTTAATCTTAGCATCTTTTGCTATCCTGGGATTCACTACATTACAAGCACAAAAGAATGTAACCCTTAACGTGAGACTTAAACCTATTCAGACTCTTGTTGTGAACAACGCTCAAAAAGTCGTTAATTTAGACTACATCACTAAAGATGACTATGCCAATGGTGTATCTTCTGTAAACGCAGATCATTTAAGCATCTACAGTACAGGAGGATTCCAGGTAAAAGTAAGAGGTGGTAACGATGCATTAGAGTATGGAGGTAAAAGCATCCAGGCTAACACCATCCAGATTAAAGCAAGCGCAGGTTCTGACGCTGTAAACGGTGCTCAATATGCTCAGAATGTACAATTATCAACTAACGAAGCTACTTTGGTAACTTCTTCTACCGGAGGAGTAGACAAAAAAATCAACATTGAATACACAGGAGCCGGAGATAATAAGTACCTGAACAATTATATTGCCGGACAAGATCCTACAGTATACACTACTGAACTTACGTATACCATTATTTCTCAATAATAGCTATCATTTTGTAATGATAAAGTGTTGTACCTACCACAGCACTTTATCAACACTTAAAAACTAATCTCCGCCATGAGCAGATTCTCTCTTCTCCTTTTCAGCCTTCTTTTCCTATCCTCTTTTCATGGATATGCACAAACAGGAGTTTCGGTTTCACCGCCAAGACTGTACTTTGAGTCGGGAAACGGAAACAGTAATACCCAGACCATAACGGTAACGAATGTAAGTGCCAAGAATTCTCTGGATCTTGCCATAAGTTTGGGAGACTGGGAGTATGACGGCAAAGGTGAGAATATAACGTATCCCGCCAATACGCTTCCCACTTCCTGCGCAAGTTGGGTTTCGGTCAAAAAAGAAGAGAATTACTTTACCCTGGCTCCCGGAGAAAAAAAAGATATTGAGGTAACTCTTACCGCTCCGAATGCGCTTTCAGACCAGCTGGCTACCCATACGGCCGTTCTGTATGTAAGCCAGATGAATCCGGTAGATGACGTGGATCATAAAGGAGCGAATATCAAAGTAAGCATCCGCTCAGGAATCAAATTATTCCACAAGCTGCCTGCAGCCAAAACCAAAAAACTTGAAATCCAGAATCTGGTACATGGAAAAACAACCCATACCATCAACCTCTTTTTTGAAAATCAGGGTGACGTATGGGGAGACGGAAAAATATACACCGACTTTGTGAATACGCAAACCGGAAAAAAAGTATCGCTGGATCCCGTTATCTTTTACACCATGCCCGGAAATAAAAGGGAAATGAATATCCCTATTCCGGCAAGTCTTGAAAAAGGAAAGTATACCGCTTCCGTCATGATTGATTACGGAGACAACAACAATCTTGAATTAGGAGAATTAAGTTTCAGCTATGAGTAGTAAAAATTTCTTCTGCTTCTTTCTGTTGGTTTCTCTGAACTGCTTCTCACAGGTCAATTACAACTCATGGATAAACAGCTATCTGCAGATTAATTCTTACAGCGGAAATACCAATCCTGACGCCTATACTTTTACTCTGGCCGGTAATGGAGCGTTTAATATTCCGTACTGGAAAATATCCATGAGGCTGAAACAGCCTATCACTTCTACTGAAGGAAACTATACGATGCCTGCCAACAAAATATCATTTCAGCCCGTTTCCACTTCAGGACAAGCTTATCCGGGGCCCGTTCCCACGATTCCTCAGATCGGAATGCCGCTGAATACTTTTCTTCAGGCCAACCAGGAAGTCTTTTTAATTCCGCAGTCCAATGCAGCGCTGTACAATCAGCCGCCACAGCCCAATGGCTACTATAACCTGCAGGTAAAATACAGCCTGACCGTTATGGGAGGATCCTATCTGGGAAGCTACCCTTCCTGGACCAGATTTAATGTTCCGGTACAGTTTACGGCGTATGACCAGTACAATAATATTATCGGCAGAGCTGATCATAATTTTCAGATTCACATCGGGCCACTCAGCGGAACTCCGACTGATGTACCCGAAATGTCGCTTCAGTTTTCAGCAAAAGCAGTCAACGGATCACTGGAATTCAAAAGCATGTCAGATTATGTAAACGGAGTAAGTGTCACCTATTCTAATGGACTGATTGTAAAAAGCAATACCAATTACCAGATCAAATTACATTCTCTTCAGGGACAATTCAGCTCTCCGGCAGGAAATTTCATTCCTTTAGAAACCGTAAAAATGAATCTCATTCCCGTTTCGGGAAACACAGGCAATGTATATCCTATCCTGCTGAGTGCTTCTCCCCAGCTTATTGCTACAGGAGGCTCTACAGGAAACTCAAGCCTGTATTACGATATCAGATATTCCACCAAAGCTAATGATGAAAGACTGATTAATGCCAAATCAGAAGAATATTCTACCACCCTTCAATACGAGATTATCCCCCAATAACCATGCTTCAAGACCTGTTCAAAAAAATCTTTTTCATTTTTTTGATTTCGTTTCAGATATGGATTCCGGCACAGAACAGCTCCGGAGTAAGTCTTGATATCCGTAATGAATCCAGAACAGATAAAGCAGGTATTCTAGATCTGATCATCGTTCTTGACAATCAAAGCACAAATGATTTTAAAGGAAAAATAAACATTACGATTCCTAAGGGCTTCAGAAATATTTCAGGAAACAGTCTTCAGGTCGAAATGAAATCCGGGGAACACCTTTTTTTACCGGTAAAGATTGTGGTCAGCAACAATGCCGTTTCAGGAGATGCCCGACTTACGTTCCGACTTTTGGACTCGCAGAATAAAACAGCTGCAGAAAAAGAAATCCTGTATACAGTCACAGAAAATAATGCAATGCGCATCACGGCAGAAAACCCAGTGATCTATATGAATAAAGTCACTGATTCAGTAGAGGTCAGAGCAAGAGTTTCCAATCTGGGCAACAGAAAACAGAAGGTAACGGTTGTATTTAAAATTCCCGAAGCAGAACAAGGAAATGCTTTCATAGAGAAAAAAGGAAGTATCAGCGTGCAGACGGATTCGGTGTTTGTATTTCGTTTTCTGCCATCCAGAATACGATCGCGGGGCAACCAGCTTTCCGTCAATATTGCAGGTTTCAGGGAGCCGGATAGAGAAATATTCGGCAATACCTCAGTAACTGTACAGAATGTTTCTTCGGTACAGCGTTATGAAGATCTTGAATCTACCGCTTTCTCAAATTTCACCAGGAACAGCATCACGGCAAGCTACAGACATGCCGGGGAAAATCTGGATATGTATCAATTGGTAGGTTCAGGAGGATTCAATCTTCCGTCAGGATATATTTTCATCCGGGGAAATATCTATACCATGACGAATCAGAGCGATCCTATTGTCAACAATACCTATCTGACCTATCGCCGCGAAAACAGTGAATTCACCATCGGAAACATCAACAAAATGCTCGAACTTTCCCTGTTTGGAAGAGGGCTAGAATATGCCTACACTTCTCCGGATAAGGACACAAAAATTGAAGCAGGTTTTGTAGATCAGACCTATAGCCTTATAGAAAGAAATTCATTTCTGAAGTATGGCTACGGATTCTATACCAGAGGAACCCTTGGAGCCCAAAACGCGTCCCGCAATATCTCCGGAACGTATATTTTCAGGGATGATCCTTATGAAAAGGCCAGACATCATGTGGCCGGAACAGACCTTCAGCACGCCTTCGGGAAAGACTGGAAAATAAATACAAAAGTGTACGGCGGACTGAGTTTTTACGAAAATAACCAGTCTACCAAACCTTCTCTCGCTTTGGAATCCCAGTATTCAGGGAAGATCAGAAAGGTCAATCTGAACGGAAATTATTTCTACAGCACCGATTATTACCCTGGAAACAGAAGAGGAATTTTACAGATCCAGCAGAATTTTTCCACGATAATTTTCAAAGACCATTATGTGTATGCCAACATCATGGCTTCCCATTTTTCGCCCAAGTTCTACTTTTACGACAACACTTTGAATTCAAGCAATGTAAGACTGGATACAGGAATCAATTTCCCTAAAAAAGGGAATTTCGGGATGGGACTCGGCTATCAGTATCAGGAAGAAAATTCCAACTCTTACAATAATTTTTTCAATGCTCAGCCTTACGAGAATACAAAACAACTCAAAGCACAACGTTTTACGGAATATCTTACCTGGCTGAGCCCTGATAAACAGCATACCTCTATCCTGAGCATGGAGACAGGATGGGTGCAATATCCGGACAACGACAAACAGCAGTTCCAGATGAAGGTAAGCGGAACCTATGGCTACAAATGGCTTACGGTGAATGGTATTTATCAGCATGGAAGTTATTTTCTTTCCGAATATGCTTTTTCAAAAATGATGAACCAAAACACTCCCTACAAAAAGCTTTCGCTTTCCGCTTTTGTCAATAAAAACTTCTTCGACAATAAGCTCAATGTGACCACAGGAGTTTCTTATACGGATGATGTTCTGTACGGAAAATCGCCTTCAGGCTTTATGAATCTGAAATATTCAAGGGAAAGATATGCCCTGTATCTGAATTCTTCCTACTTCAGTTATACGGCAGGAAGTTTTACCAATAATCTTTTGACCGTTGAAGCCGGAGTGACCGTCAACCTTAGAAACAGCACCCTGGATCCAGGTAAAAAAGGCGATATCAAAGCGTTCGTCTATTATGACCTGAACGAAAACAATACCTATGATGAAGGCGACAAAGAAGCGGCAGGCTACCTTATTATGCTCAACAATATTTCATTTAAAACTGACCCTTCAGGTTCTATCAGTTACCGCTCTATCCCCTACGGAAAGTATGCTCTGAAACAGGTGATCCAGCAAGGCTGGTATTATGATGAAACCGAATTTACCGTAGACAAGCACCACTACTCTTTTCAGATTCCCCTTCATCAAAACGGAACTACCCAGGGAAAAGTAACCTATGATTTTGATTCCAAAACCGCAGTAGATTTCACCCCAAAAACCGGAGGCATTCTGTTCAATATTTACCGCAACGAACAGTTAGTACATCATATCATTACCGATGACAACGGTGAGTTTGCCTCCTTCCTACCTTCCGGAAATTACAGGATTGAACTCAACAAAAACTCCCTGCCTGCCAATACCTATTGTGAACGCTCTACTGATACTTTCAAAGTGGAAGCCGGGAAAATAGTACGACTGGAGCCTTTTGTGATTAAAGTGAGGGAGAAGGCGATTAGGGTGAAGAAGTTTGGGGGTTAAATTATGACATCTTATTAGTATTTCCCTTGCATTAGTAATAACTTTATCTGGCATTCTGCTCATACCACGATTGAAGATACTAATGTGAATAAAGACGACAGTTTTATTTATTAATCAAATATTTTATAGATACACAAAGGTTTCCCGTTTGTTTTATACCACAATTTTGTCTAAATTAATCCCCTCTTATTTTAGACAATAACACATGAAAATTAATAAGCTCGAGCCACAGAAAGCATTAAACCCTGCATATAAAAAATTTAAACCTTTAAGAGCAGATATCGATGATTTTTCAGTGAAACTTCAAGACTGCATTAATACTATCAATTTAGTTGACAGTAGGAATGAAAGTGAAGAGCATTTAAAATCTCCAATATCAAAATTTCTTTCGTCTACATTCTATTCTGAAAATGAAATCAATACAAAGGAAAGAATTGATTTGGCAATTTATTTAGGTAAAGATGCAACTTCTGACGTGGGAGTTTTAATAGAAGCAAAAAAACCTAGTAACAAAGCTGAATTCCCGACAGAAAAACAACTTAATAAAAAGGCATTTCAGGAAATGCTGTTATATTATCTTAGAGAAAGAGTTGATTATAAGAACAACAATATTAAGCACCTTATTATAACTAATGGTTTTGAATGGTTCTTTTTCAATGCAAGTGATTTCTACAACTTATT
The DNA here is from genome assembly GCF_965111995.1 of Chryseobacterium sp. Marseille-Q8038. Lineage (NCBI taxonomy): Bacteria > Pseudomonadati > Bacteroidota > Flavobacteriia > Flavobacteriales > Weeksellaceae > Chryseobacterium > Chryseobacterium sp. Marseille-Q8038. The sequence continues at coordinate 40,988 of NZ_CBCOPN010000002.1, forward strand.
TTATAAAAACAGTGAATTAATTAAAGAATACAAAGCGTTTAGAGATGGTCTAAAAGATACCATAAAGAACGAACTTTTCTATAATGAAATAGCAAAGAAATATATAGAACAGGTAGAAGATACTCTTCCGTTTGTTTATCTTGATTTTAGAAATAAAGAAGTTTCAAAATTCAAAGATAAAGAGCTTGTTAATATTTATAAGTTATTTTCTGATGTTCATTTACTGGGAAAAAGTTTTGGTAATGACAGTAATCAACTTAATAAAGCTTTTTATAATGAACTACTTCACATCATAGGACTTGAAGAAGTAAAAGAAAGTGGTAAAAAAATTATCCAAAGAAAAAAGAATAAAGAAGAAGACTATGGCCCTTTGTTAGAGAATGCAATTTTTACCCTTGAAGACAAAGATTATCTTATCAAGGTTAAAAATATTCCTAACAGTGAAGAAAAATCGTTTACCGTTGGGTTAGAACTTTGTCTGACATGGGTTAACAGAATTCTTTTCTTAAAGTTACTGGAATCTCAATTGAGAAGTTATAATAATGATTCTCCGGAATATAAATTTTTAAATTCAGAATTTATTCCTGGTTTTGATGCACTGAATGAAATGTTTTTCTCAGCATTAGCAAAGCCAATAAAAGAACGTCACCAACGATACGCAGAAAAATTTAAATATATTCCTTATCTAAACAGTAGCTTATTTGAAAAGAGTGAGCTTGAAGATCTTACTTTTGACATTACAGCATTGATGGATGAAGAAATGGAGGTTTATTCATCTACAGTATTAAAAAATTCCAATGGAAAAAAACAAACAGGAAAGCTTAATACTTTAGAATATCTATTTAAATTTTTAGATGCTTATGATTTTTCTGCGGATGCATCTGTTGAAATTAATGATAAGCAACAAAATAAAACATTAATTAATGCCTCTGTTTTGGGATTAATTTTTGAAAAAATCAATGGTTATAAAGATGGATCTTTCTATACTCCTGGTACTATTACCATGTTTATGTGTAGAGAAACATTGAGAAAATCTGTAGTTCAAAAATTTAAAGAGGAAATTACAGAAACCATTGAAACATTTGAAGATGTTATTGATTATTGCAATACTTTTTTCAAGAAGGAAGATCGTAAAAAATTCAATGAAGTAGTTAACTCTATCAGAATTTGTGATCCTGCAGTAGGATCAGGACATTTCCTTGTTTCTGCTCTTAATGAAATGATTGTCATAAAAAGCGAACTGGGAATTTTAGGAGATGAGGACGGAAAAAAACTGCCATGTACAATAGAGATTGATAATGATGAAATTTATATTTCTGATGCTGATGGAGAATTATTCAGCTATAACCGTAAAGACCCACAAAGTCTAAAAATTCAAAAAGCAATTTTTCATGAAAAGGAAACTCTTATTGAAAACTGTTTATTTGGTGTAGATATTAATCCTAACTCAGTAAATATCTGCAGACTGAGACTCTGGATCGAGCTTCTTAAAAATGCTTACTATACAGATGAAGGAGAACTGCAAACCCTTCCTAATATTGACATTAATATTAAATGCGGAAATTCACTCATCAGTAAGTTTAAATTGAATGACAGTTTAAAGAGTGCATTTAAAAGCAAGGAAATTACATTCTCAGTCGAAGATTACAAACAGGCAGTAAAAGACTACAAAACCACCAACTCCAAAACTAAAAAGAGAGAAATTGAAGATATTATCAGTACCATCAAAAACAATCTTAAATCCAGTCTTGACAATAAGGAAAAAGAAAAGGTTTCTAAAGCATTAGGCGAATACCAAAATGAAGAGCAAAGACAAAACAACTTAATTGCTTTTGGAGAGACTATAAAAAAAACAGAGAAAGATAAACTCAAAAAACTCAAACTAAAGGCTGAACAAGCTAAAAAACAAAAAGAAGAAATTCTGAATAATGTTATTTATCGTAACGCTTTTGAATGGCGTTTCGAATTTCCGGAAGTACTGGATAATGATGGTAACTTCACAGGTTTCGATGTTATTATTGGGAATCCTCCATACATCCAGTTACAAAAGATGGGAGCAGCTAGCGATGCATTACAAACATTAGATTATGAAACTTTTGCCAGAACGGGGGATATTTACAGCTTGTTTTATGAGCTAGGATATAATGTCTTAAAAGAAAAAGGACTTCTCACCTTTATCACTTCTAACAAATGGATGCGTGCAGCTTATGGAGAAAGTCTAAGGAAGTTTTTTGCAGATAAAACAAATCCTGAAATTCTTATAGACTTTGGTGGAACTAAAATATTCGATACGGCAACGGTTGACACCAATATTCTAATGTTTTCAAGGGATAAAAATAGACAACAAACTTTAGCTTGTATTATAAAAGAAAAGGAGTTAAAAAATTTGAGCGATTATTTTAGACAATTTGTTGTTCTTACAGATTTCAGTTCCTCGGAAAGTTGGGTGATTTATCATCTATTGAAAAAGAGATTAAAAGAAAAATAGAATCAATTGGCATACCTTTAAAAGCTTGGGATATCAATATTAATTATGGAATCAAAACTGGCCTTAATGAAGCTTTTATTATTGATGGAACTAAGAGAAGAGAACTTATTGAACTAGATCCCAAATCTGATGAAATAATACGACCATTATTAAGAGGACGTGATATCAAACGATATTCCTATGAATTCGCAGATTTATATCTTCTATTTATTCCCTGGCATTTTCCATTACATAATGATCCAAATATCAAAGGAGCTTCTTTAGATGCAGAAAAAGCATTTGAAAATCAATATCCTGCAATATTCAACCATTTACTTCAATATAAAAAGGAGCTCTCTAGTAGGAATAAAGTTGAGACAGGAATTCGCTATGAATGGTACGCATTACAGCGGTGGGGCGCAAATTATTGGGAGGATTTTTATAAACAGAAAATTGTTTGGAAAATAATAGGTTCGAATATAAACTTTTTGATAGATTCTGAAGGGTTTTTCTATAACAATGCTGCTAATATATTGACAAGTAAATCCGAATCATTGGAGGTATTAATAGCTTTTTTAAATTCTAAATTATTTGAATGGTTTTTTAAAAAAATAATGTTTATTGAAGTAGAGGGTGGTGGAATTCAGATGTTTAATACTATTATGGAAAAAATACCTCTCCCTCAAGTAGATGAAAAATTGAAATGTAGATTTATAGAACTAATCGAAAAAAGAATACGGGAGAATTCACCAGATAAAATATTTATTTTAGATCAATTAATTAATAATTTAGTCTATAATATTATAGATATAAATCAAGAAGAAATAGAATTTATTGAATCTCAATAAAACCAATTTCTTTTCTTTCATCATCAGACAACTCATATAAGTTAAAAATTATTTGATCTATTTGCTTTTCAATATCTATCGTTGATCTATTATTTACTTTTAGATATTGTAAATTCATCACTAAAATTTTAAACTCATTTTCTATTTCATGGTTAATTTGAATTATTGGGATTCTTTCAAGAAAAACTTTCCTTAATTCTCTTGTTCCTCCTAATAATTCAGGGAAATTGTCAATAAAACAATATTTAAATAGACTGGAATTAAGAAATGAGATTAAAAAAAATATAAATTGACCGGTAAGGATAAAGCATTTATTATTAATTAAAAAATTACTTTCATCATAGTAAAAATTTAAAAACTTTGTTATTTCTGGATAAATGATTTTAGGAATAAAAAAATCGTCCAGGTAAGTACAATTACGTAGATTGTATGGAGTATCACCCCGATCGCTCCTTTTTTCTAATTGGGGGTAGAATTCATCAAGATGTTTTTTAATTGCAGGATATTTTTCAATATCTACTGGTCTTATACCTTTTTCTTTAATACCATTATGCGAATTAATAATCCACAAATCTACAGCTTCATAATCATATTTTTTTATATCTCTGCCGCGTAAAATAGGTCGTATGATTTCGGCAGATTTAGGATCTTCTTTTATTAATTCATTTCTCTTATTCCATCAATAATAAAAGCTTCATTAAATCCAGTCAAAATTCCACGATAGATATTAATATCCCAGTTTTGTAAAGGAGTTCCAATAGATTCGATTTTATCTTTTATCTCTTTGTTCTATATTACTCAGAATAACTTCCGAGGAACTGAAATCTGTAAGAACAACAAATTGTCTAAAATAATCGCTCATTTCCTTGTTATTATTATTGCATAGAATTATTTTAGACAGTATAGGTATAAATTAAATCAAAATAGCATAACAATTTTTAACAACAAATACAATGATTTACGGATACATCAGAGTAAGTACAGACAAACAAACAGTAGAGAACCAACGTTTTGAAATCAATCAATTTTGCCAGTATCAGGAAACTATAGTAGACAAATGGATTGAAGAAACGATCTCCGGTGCAAAAAATGTGGATGATAGAAAGCTGGGTAAGCTTTTAAAAAAGATGAAGAAGGGAGATATTCTTATTTGCTCTGAGCTTTCCAGACTAGGAAGAAATCTATTAATGATTATGGGTATTCTTAATGAATGCATGAATCGGGATATACAAGTATGGACTATCAAAGACAATTATCGATTAGGGAGTGATATTAGCTCTAAGGTGTTAGCCTTTGCTTTCGGACTTTCTGCTGAGATCGAAAGAAATTTAATTTCCCAACGAACTAAAGAAGCTTTAGCAAGAAAACGGGCGGAAGGAGTTATTTTAGGAAGACCTAAAGGAAGTAAATCTTCAAAAACTAAACTTACAGGTCATGAAAAGAAAATTCAGGAGTTACTTGATAAAAAAGTATCCTATTCTGCAATTGGAAGAATCCTAGGGGTACACAGATTGACTGTAAGCAGCTTTGTAAGCAGACAAGAAAGTCTCCATTTAAATTAAAAATAAAAGGTTCAGCTTGTGCTGAACCTTTTTTATATTTTAAATAAGTTATCCCTTCTCAATCAACCTCTCCAGCCTCCCCATCATTTCATCCTTCTCCTTCAGCATCCTTTCATAAAGTTCCATCTTTTCTTCATGCAACTTCTTTATTTCATCAATTGGGTTTACATTAAAAGTAGGAGTATGTCCTGTGTTCAGGAAAGAACCGTTATCAAACGTATTAGAAATAATATTCACCGCCTGCTCCTCATCAAAATTCTGAAATGCTTCCACCGGAATTTTCAATACTTCAGAAATTCTTTTCAGTAAAGGGTCTTCAATAATTTCTTTCTGTTCCAGCAGAGAAACTTTCTTCTGGTTCCAGTCGTCCCCAAGGTCAAGAGCCAATGCTTCCTGCTTGATGCCCAGCATTTCTCTGAATCGTTTTACATTGCGTCCCTGATGTATTTTATGTTCCATGATAATTCAACATTTATGAGGCTTAAATATAGAAAAATATTTATAAAAACGGTGCTTAAAAAACAGCTTAATTACAATCTCTGTTCTTCATGATGATCCTGTGAAACGGGTCTCCTCTCCTATTTCGCCATTTCCGTTTTTATACCCTCTTTTTTTCTTTAAAAACCCAGAAAAAACAAACCCCATTATCCCAATTTCATTTTCTGATGAACACCCTCTGAAAATCTTACAACACCCTATTTTTCTATACTTTGCACTCGCTATATTTGATTCAACAAACAACCAAAAAACACAATATTATGGCACTAGACAATTTAATCAGTGTAAGCTTTTCAAAAACAGATTTGGAAACCATTGACAAAGCGATTCAGGACATCCAGTCTGTACTTACAGGAAAAACCATCAATCTTACTCCTGAACAGCGACAGCAATACGGAAGAATTGCAGAACAGAACAAACTCTTCGTGAATAAAGCCAAAATCTATATGGAACAGTATACGCAATATGTTCCTCCCTTCCTGGATAAAGCAGAATTCGACAAAGATTATACCGCCAGAGAACAGATTGAACAAAGACTGCAACAGATGGATTCCTTAGCAGAACAGCTTTCAGATACCAAAGTATTGCTGGATCACGACAATTATCACAACTCGATCAGCTTTTACAGGAATATCAGATTTCTTTCTGAAGAGAATGTACCGGGAACCAATGTCATTTATGATGATATGAGGCAGTTTTTTGTAACCACACAAACTCCTCAGCAAATTCAAACTCCTCCATCTTCCACAGATCCTAATACTCCTTCTTAGTCAATAGTACTAAAACAAATACATCTTCTCTCCACATGAGCACGTGAAAACGTGCTTTTTTTGTGATTATTCATCTGCCGATTTTTGGTTGAAAACCTCACATTGAGGGAAGTCGAAATGTTCTTGCGTCTTAAAAATACAGTAAGCCTAAAAAACTTTGCGCCTTTGCGTTTCAAACAAATTTCTGATTAGATTTTTTTAAAACGCAAAGTTCTATTAGCTATAATGGATGATTTGAGGAAGCAAAGAAGAGTAGCTACTCTACTGATGAAGCTGTATGGATAGTGAAACGGCTTTTTACAATAGCATTTTACCCCCTCTACCCTCTTCCCAACCCTCTCCAGGCAGTATAACAACCGTCCCGAGCCCCTTATATAACGGCCTGGAGCCTCTTCAGAAGTCCCTGGAGCCCCTTATACAAGTCCGTCTACCCCCTTACCCAAGGGGGTATAGCCCCTTCATGAAGGGGGTGGAGACCGTTCGGAAGTCCCTCCAGAGGCTTATTGAAGTGGCTGGAGGGACTTCCGAAGAGGGTAAAGCCCTTTTTAAGAGCCATTTTATTAAAAAATCTTGTATTTCCGTAAGCAGAGGATGAAGAGGTTTAATAGTATCGCTGCTTCCAATAATTTCTCTTTTAAAAATTTAATAGTCATAAAAAAGCAGATGTTTTTAAATAATACAAAACATGCTATTGCTTCACGAGAATATTTTTGCATATACCAAAGTAACATTCATACAAATAGGTCAGATTTTTACCATCGCCCCATTAGGGTTAAAAAGCAATAACTATAATTTTTTTAGTCAGTTACACCCATTCGGCGGATATTCTTAAACACCTTTTAAAACACTCAAAATCAGTTTAATGTGTACACATTGACGCTCAATTTTATGCACATAAATTACAATATTTTTCACCCCTAAAAAATATTATTATAAATAGTTTTGAAACATTTCTGAGCCTATAAAAGCATCTGATTCTCAAAAAAAGGATAATAAAAGAATTGGATTAACCATGATCTATCAGAACAAACTATGTTAACTTAAAACAACACGGGAATGAAAAAAAATTATCTCAGTGCATTCACTCTATGCACAATCCTCGGCGTATCCGCTCAGGAAGTAGTGTGGCAGAAAGACCTCAAATCCTCCACTCAGGATTTTCTCAGCCAGGTCACTACCACCATCGATCAGCAGTATCTGATCACCGGAAGTTCTATACAGTCAGGAAGCAGAAAGCTGGAGGCTGGAAGTAAGCAAAACAACGGTTACGATTTTCACCTGGTAAAACTGAACCAGCAGGGACAGGAAGTCTGGGAGAAATACTTCTCTGGATTCAACCATGATTATTTATCTGCAACCGTCACCACCCAGGATGGCGGATTTTTATTAGCCGGAACATCGTATTCAGGAAAAGGACTGGATAAAAAAGAAGATTCCAAAGGAGGCTCCGATATCTGGCTGATCAGAATCAATGAATTTGGCGACGAATTATGGCAGAAAACTGTGGGAAGTTCTTCTGATGATGAAGCCAGAGCGGTGATTCAAACCACAGATTTAGGATTTTTTATAGCCGGATCCTTCATCTCCGCCCAGGATTCCAAAATGAAAGGATATGGTTCAAAAGATGTTTTAATAACAAGATTGGACAAAGACGGAAAAGAATTATCCCAATTAATTCTAGGGGGAAAAGGGTTAGATGAGGTAGAAAAAATGATTCCAACCCGTGACGGAGGAGCCTTACTCGGAATTTATTCAAGAAGCTCATCTGTTAAGACAAATAATCAGCAATCAACGACCAACACTAATATTCCGTCTGACAGACCTGCAACCCATAACCTGTTATCTGCAACCTCAAAGCAAAGCGACAGCTTCGGTGAAGGCGACTATTGGATTGTAAAACTCGACAAAAACGGAAAAGTAGAATGGGAAAAGAGCTTTGGAGGGAAAGCAGATGATCATATCAGAACCTTGGCGTTAACTTCAAATGGCTTTGTGATTGGGGGAGAATCCAGATCAGAAAGATCAGGGAATAAAACGGCAGGCCTGGAAGAAGGAACAGATCTCTGGCTGATCGCACTGAACGACAGAGGCGAAGAACAATGGCAGAAGTCCTACAACTTTGGAAACCGTGATGTGCTGATGGGGATGAGTGTGATTCAGAGCCAGGATGCAAGAACCAAGAATCAGGACTTTACCAAAGGAATATTGCTGGGAGGGTTTACTCAGGCAGAAGGAAGAATAGAAAAGGATGATGAAACATTTTGGCTACTGTACATTGACCAGTTAGGGAACGAAGCATGGAGAAAGCATGTGAATGGAGAATCAAGACAAAAAGAGGAAAGACTTTCTGATGTAAAACTGAACAGAGACGGCTCTATTATTCTGGCCGGAACCAGTGCAGAAGAACTGGGGAAAGAAAACTGGAAGATTGTAAAACTGGGAGACAAACAGGTTGACCAGTTGATTGAAAAATACGACATCAAAATTTATCCAAACCCTGTTTCGGATTATGCATATGTTGAAATCGGCTTTGATTTCAAGGATGCTGACATTCTGTTGTATGATATGTCTGGAAGACAGCTTCAAAATCTGAAAACCACAAACAAAGTAACCAAGATCAACACCCAGGCTTTAGTTCAGGGAGCTTACTTGATCACCATAAAAACAGATACCAACAAAACGGCGAATGCCAAACTAATTAAAAAATAACACAAACAATGAGAAAAATAATTATCTGTGCCGGAATATTACTTGCTAATTGTCTTTCTGCACAAGGTTCGACAACTCCTAATGATGTTGGTAAAAATGTACCTGCAGTTTTCCCTCCAACGCCAGAGTCTTTCAAATTCGGAACATATGGAAATATCCCGACGGGATTATTTACCGGGAGTACTAATATTGATATTCCTCTCACTACATTTTCCTCAGGTAATATTGATTTTCCCATTTCCTTAAATTATTCTTCTAATGGAATAAGAGTGGATGATACTAACGGTTCTGTTGGTTTGGGATGGAGATTTATAAATGCCGGAGTGATTACACGAGTTATCAGGGATATGCCTGATGAACTCAATACTCAAGGGAATATTGATACACCTAATATCGACGCATTAGGCTTGAATGATCCCATTGTAAAAAATTATCTGACATTATGTAAAAATGATGAATTTGATTCCGAGCCTGACTTATATATGGCAAATTTTGCAGGAAAAAATTTAAAATTTATTATTAAAAAGAATGGTGAAATTGTACAATTAGAAAAGTCCGGGTGCAAAATAGACAGAGTAAATGGAGGATTTGTTGTAAAGACAGAAGATGGTATGGAGTATACTTTTAACAGTATTGAAAAGGTACGAAATTTCATGACCAATACAGGTGAGCATCACGGATCTACTTTAATAAACACCACCTCATGGTATCTGTCAAAAGTGAAAAGCATTGAAAATAGAGAAATAAATATTGATTATTACGATGTTAATTTTACATCTGTCAATGGAAAATCTCAGTCTATGATTTTTACCAGAGGAAATGGTTCACTAAAATATGGAAATCCTACTTCAAATCCAGATCAGGTAGCATGTTCTGTATCTTGTAATACGTTTTTATATTCTCTTCCTCCAGATATAGGAATGGTATCAGATTCCAATCAGTCGGTTTTAGGAAAACAGATCAAAAAAATCTACGATCAGGACGGAAACTATATTTTCTTTGAATATCAGCAGCGAAATGAAGATTATTACTTACTGAAGACCGTTAAAAAATATGCCTCATCACAACTGATAGAAAATTTAAATCTAACTTATGATATAACAGCCAATGACAGGGTATTTTTAAAAAGTGTTAATGAAGCAAACTCAGGAAAGAAATATTCATTTGAATACAACAACATAAACGGCTTCCCTAATAAACTGAGTTTTGCCAGGGATATGTGGGGATATTATAACGGAGTTATGAATACTAACTTAGTTCCTCAGATTTATAGAAATGACGATCCTCATAAAATTAATTATTACGGAGCCGACCAGCATGTTGATACATCACTGGGACAATTAGGATTATTAAAAAAAATAACATATCCTACGGGAGGATCTACAACTATTAATTATGAAAATCATAAAGTAAGGGAATCTGTTACAGTTTTCACTCAGGGATCGGCAGGAGCTGAAACATTTAATGATATACATACCTATTCAAGCTCATCTCAGGTAACGGTAACCCCCGGAATGGATGGGCCTATCCAAATTAGTGGAGGGAATGCAATTTATGCAGAAGGAAACTGTGCAAATTCACCTATTACTGAAACGGGAAAACAGAGAGCTGATATTACTGTTTATGATTTTAACGGGGCAATAATTGAATCTAAAACCTATTCAACTGATTCCGGAGGAGTTTTTACAGTATATGGGCAAAAGAATAAGCCGGTTACTATTAAAGCAACAGCAGCATTTGCCTGTTCATTTGCATCTGCACATGTCAGCTACTATACTTCAGAGCCTACACAAAGTTATCAGGATCAGTTACTCGGAGGTTATCGTGTTGCATCAACCGTAGATGAGTCAGAGGGTAGCCTTCCCATTACTAAAACTTACGATTATACAAATGCCGATGGTTCGTATTCAACTATTCAGGCTTACAAGCCCTATTTTCTTGAAGATAGAAGCAGTATTTCAACTTGTACGGGAAGCTGTCTGCCTCCTTTATCTTATAGCTATAGTGTTTTAACCTCAACCAATGTTAATCAATATAACTCGTTTAATCCTAATGTTTTCTATAGTAGAGTTGTTGAAAACTTAGGAATAAGAGGGAAAATCATTCATGAATTTGATACAAGCATTGACGATTATGGAAGTATTGCTGGTGATGTGATTTCGGGAACACCTAATTCTAATACAGCATGGAAAAACGGACGAGAGCTTTTTACAACCTATATGGACGGAAATGGGAAGCTACTGAAAAAGATAGAAAATAATTATACTGAAGACAATTCTGTAAGTACAGTATTTTCTCTGGCTACCAGAAAGAAATTTGAACTTATTGGCGGAGGTACAGGTGGCGTTGGAGAGTTTGATAATCTGGATTTTGTATTGTATAAAAATATATCCCGTTTTTCATACCTGCAAAATCAGAAAACAAAAGATTATCTGAATGGTAATACCATGAAAACGGAAACCCAGTATTTCTATAATAATCCTAACCATACCCAGATAACTTCGCAGAAAACCATATTCCCGGATTTGTCTACAACAGAAAAGACCTATCAGTACGCCCATGAAAAAAACAACCAGCTGATGATTGATAAAAATATGGTGGGCATACCTTTAGAAACTCAAACACAGCAAACAGCAAATAATATCACCAAAGTGATCTCCCGTGAAGAAACGGTTTATCCTACCGCTTTGCCCCATGCAACCACGGGAAATTTAGTTCTTCCATTAGCTGAATATTCTTATGATACCCTTAACCCAGCTATTTCTTCTAAGGATGTTACCTATGAAAAATATGATGAAAAAGGAAATATTCTCCAGTACAGGGAGAAAGACGGTACTCCGGTAAGTATTGTCTGGGGCTATAACAAGACCAAGCCGATTGCAAAAATTGTAGGTTCATTATATAGCCAGGTCGAAGGAATGATAAGTACTATCGTGACGAAATCCAATGAAGATGCAGTAGATCCCACCAAAGAAGCTGAGCTATTACAAGCTCTTGATGCCTTTCAGCCTGTGGGAATGGTGACCAAGTATACCTATGATCCTTTGGTTGGGATAACCACCATAACTCCGCCGTCAGGAATCAGGGAACTCTATGTTTATGACAGCGCTAACAGACTGAAACAGGTTCAGGTAAGGGAAAGAGATAATGCAGGAACCAACAGCTATAAAGTGGTGAAAGAATTCAGGTATCACTATAAACAGTAAGCACCCATGAAAAAAACACCCATGAAAAAAATACACCTATTAGGTCTGCTGTTGATCGCCATGCTGACCTCTGCACAAAGTATCTCAGAAAACTATATACAATCCCAAACCTGCCTGAGCGGAGACTGCAGCAAAAAGACAGAAACCCTTACCTATTTCGATGGACTGGGAAGACCCAAGCAAATTGTCAGCGTAAAAGCGACCACAACAGGAAAAGACCTGGTAACTCCCATCACTTATGATGCCTTCGGTAGACAGGTAAAGGATATTCTTCCAGTTCCTGCCAATACCCTCAATTCAGCGATCCATACCGGGATTACCAATGAAACTGCGGCTAATTCTTACTACGGAACAGCCAATGCCTATACAGAAAAGGAGATGGAGAATTCTCCCTTAGACAGGCTAAAGCAAGTGGCTCAGCCTGGTGACCCCTGGAAAATGGCTGGCGGACATACACAAAAGCTTAAATATGAAGTGAACCTTGGTTCAGAGGTAAAGAAATTTATCACGAGTACAACCACGGCTACATCTGGAACAGATCATAAAACCATTTCCTCTGTATCCATAGTACCGGGCAGTGAGTTTTATGCTCCGGGAACTTTATACAAGAATACCGTAACCGATGAAGACGGAACTCCTGTTATTGAGTTTCAAAATGGACGTGGTGAGGCTATTCTGGTACGCAGAACAGATGGAACCCAAAACATTGACACCTACTATGTCTACAATGAATACGGGCAAAAGGCATTCGTCATTCCTGCTTTAGCAGTAAAGAAAATTGAGCAGAATAATAATGTGGTTTCCACCGATATTCTAAACAGCCTTTGCTACCAATACTGCTACGACGGCCAGTACAGGCAGGTGGAAAAAAGACTGCCCGGAAGGGATGATTGGGAATCTGTAGTATATGATGCTTCTGACCGTCCGGTGCTTACCCAGGATGTGAACCTGAAAAATAAAGGGCAATGGCTGTTGACCAAATATGATGCTTTTGGCCGTGTTGCCTATACCGGACTTATTGAAGGAGGAAGCCGCGCAGATCTACAGGGACAGATTACCAATCTTGTTATCAGCGAAACCCCTACAGCTGCAGGTTTTAGCAAAAACGGGATTGTGGTGTATTATACCAATACGCTTTTTACCAATTTCCAGACGCTTCTTTCTGTCCATTACTATGATTCCTATCCAAGAGATACCAAAGAATTTCCGCCTGCAAAAATCCTTGATCAATATGTAATTAACGAAGACAAAGCTCTGAACGGAAGTGCCAATACCCAAGGGCTGCCCACGGCATCTTATGTAAAAAATATTGAGGATGATAACTGGACCAAAACCTATTTCTATTATAACACCAAAGGGGAAAAAGTAAGTGAAAAAAGCTGGAATCACCTGGGTGGATATACAAAAAAGGAATTCAAACTTGATTTTTCCGGTGCTGTAGAAGAAAGCTATACCTACCACAAAAAAGGGGCTTCCGATGCTGAGGTTACCATTCAGGAAAGGTTTGTGTATGATGATCAGAAAAGACTGCTGAAACACTATCACAAGGTGAACAGCCAAATGGAAGAACTGCTGGCAGAAAACACCTACAATGACCTGGGACAGCTTATCAATAAAAAAACAGGAAATACCACGGGTACTCCTTTACAGTCGATAGATCAAACCTACAATATACGTGGATGGCTTACCAAAGTGAATGATCCTGCCAACCTGAACGGAAAGCTCTTTGCCTATGAGCTGAAATACCATAATCCCGCGTATTCTACGGTGTCTACAGGGAAATACAATGGGAATATTGCAGAAATAGACTGGTCAAGCGCAGATACCGGAACATTCAGAAGATATAATTACCAGTATGATGGATTAGATCACCTAAAAAACGGAATCTATTCTGAACCCAATGCCACCGTTCCACAGAATGATTATTACAATGAATCTTTGACCTATGATCTCAACGGGAATATCCAAACCCTTAAAAGAAACAGGTTTTTGACAGGGTTTGGGGCACAGCTGATTGATGATCTTACTTATACTTACAATGGCAACAGAGTAAATACGGTGAGTGATGCTTCAAGTAATTATGCAGGGTATCCCGCTTCAGTATCCACCGCAATTCCTTATGACGGTAACGGAAATATGATCAGCCATGAGGATAGAGGGATCCTGCAGATAGACTATAATTACCTGAATCTTCCCAACTCCATAAAATTTAATAGATTATACAATAGCCATGACTTTGTAAATACCTATAACTTCAACACAAAATACCTGTATAATGCTGCGGGAATCAAGCTAAGAAAAGTTTACACCTATGGAACTGGCAGAGCACAGATTGAAGCCGTCAGCAAAACAGATTATTTAGATGGATTTCAGTATACCAATGAGGTATTAAGCTTTGTCCCAACCTCAGAAGGCTACTATGACTTCATTCAGAATAAGTATATTTACCATTATACCGATCAGGTAGGAAGCATCAGAGTTGCGTATTATAAGGATGCTTCCGGAAACCTGAAAATAGACAGGACTACTCATTTTTATCCTTTTGGATTGGAGTTTGGAGGAGATTTAAGTACTTCCAATTCAATAACACCGAACTATAAATATACTACCCAAGGGCAGGAAAAGCAAACGGAAACGGGATGGAGTTCTTACCGATGGAGGAATTATGATGCTTCAATGGCAAGGTTCTTTAATGTTGATCCGTTAAGTGAGAAATACGCTTATCAATCACATTATAATTTCTCTGAAAATAAAGTAGTAGATCATAGGGAGTTAGAAGGATTGGAGGCTTTGCCTACAAATGCTGCAAAGGTTTATGAAGAAAGATTAAAACGTGCTAATAGTCTTGATGCACGGGGTAATACTGTAGAAGCTTCCAGATTAAGAGAATATGCTGATGCAATACAGGAACTGAACACTTTAATAGTCTCCGCACCTATTTTTGAGATTGAGGAAGTTGTATTAACAGTTAGGGCTGCACAGGGCACTAGTTTTCTTGGAAGGGTTTGGTCTGCAATGAAGGGAATTTTCACAGGAGCGGAAGCCAATGCCGGAATTGCAGAAACAACCATGGGGAAAGTACCTAATCCATATGGGAAAGCAGGAGGACCACTACATCAATCCAAAATAGAAGAAGTTGGGAAAAAATTAGAAGCTGATGGATTTACAGAAATACGACAAGAAGCAATGGTAAGAACTCCAAATGGGAGTAAGTCGAAGAGATTTATTGATATACAGGGAAGAGATCCAAAAACTGGGGAAATTAAACGTTTTCAGGTTGGTAGACAGAATAAAAACGGAACGCCAGTATCAAGAGAAAGAAAAGCATTGGATGATATTGAAAAAGCAACTGGAACACGACCTGAATTTGTTCCATACAATCAAGTTACACCCAAAGTTTTCCCTACTAGAGTAGGTGATGCAGGCAAAATTGCACCTTAATATTTAAAACATAAATAAAATGGCTTCAAAGCAATTAAATTTTTTTATTACACCAGATGATCATAATAGAATCAATGAGATGATTTTAGAAAGCAATATTTTGGTGATACTTAAACAAAATATTTCAGGCACTTCTGAGATTGTTCCTTCTAAGGCATTACCTTCAATTGAAGCTAATATATTTCAACTATACTTAACCACCTCCCAATTCTTAGACAAGATAAAAATTCTTGAAACGGACAATGGTATAAAATATTTTGACATTAATAGGAGTCATTTGTTAGAATTCAGTTTGGGGGCTACTATCCATATGATAGAGATATATTAAATAGTGGCAGACTATATTATGTCAAATCATTTTATAACAATTTGGACGAACTGGAAGAAAAGTCTAATGTATTTTGTGAATGGAGTGATGGTGTTATCAGAAATTTTAAAAAAGAATTTTTGCAAAGATATTCTAATGATAAAGATTTTTTATATTCAAAATCTGCGATAGAATGGATTGAGAAAAATAACGCGGAAGAAATGGGAGGTGGTGTAGGATGGAAAAAGAAGGTTTAAATATTTTATTATAATTTTTCAACTATGCAAGAAATAATTTAGGGTATTGAAATCAATACTCTAAATTTTAACAAAGCACTTTCCGATCAGGTCGGAAACATCAGATTAGCGTATTACAAAGATGCTTCCGGTATACTGAAAATAGACAGAACCACCCATTTTTATCCTTTCGGGCTAGAGTTTGGAGATTATTTAGGGACATCTCTTTCAATATCTCCGAATTATAAGTACTCTTCCCAAGGACAAGAAAAGCAAACGGAAACAGGCTGGAGTTCTTACCATTGGCGTAATTATGATGCTTCAATGGCAAGGTTCTTTAATGTTGATCCATTAAGTGAAGACTATGCTTATCAGTCACATTATAATTTCTCTGAAAACAGAGTTGTAGATGGTAGAGAGCTGGAAGGCTTAGAATGGCAAAGCACAAAAAGAGCACAAGATCTTCCTGGTGATCCTGCAGAATTTGCAGAAATGATTGGTGGCGGGATTAACAGTCTAAGAGCTGCAGTAGCCAATAATGTTGCAAGAACAGCTAACTTTTTCTCGAATGATGCTGTAAGAAATAAACTTGTAGTTGGTGAAGATGGCGGTTTAACTCTGTTAACTGGAGTTCCTAAAGAATCCTTCAAAGAGAAAGTAACAAACGGTGCTCTTGATTGGGGTACTATAGCTCTATCCATTGGTGGAGGTCCTGAAGGAATGTTAACGGTACAAGGAGGAAAAGTTCCTGCTTTAAGAGCTTTCGAGTCAGTTAAAGAGTTTCAAAGATTAGAAAAGAAAGCTGCAAAATTAAGTCAAAAACCAAGACCAAATTTACCCTTCACTAAAGCAGGAAAAAAAGTTGTTATTAACTTGAATTCTCATAAGTATGGAGGGAAAACGAAATGTAAGAAATGTCAAGTTGAAACCGTTCCAGCAAAACAGTCTAAAAAAGGAGTTGTGCCAGACAAGAATGAAACGCAGGTTGATCACATTGAAGCAGAATCTCTTGGAGGAAGTGGAACACCTAATAATGGGCAAGTTTTGTGTAGAGACTGTAATATTAAAAAGAGTAATAAAAGAGAATAGATATGGAAAATAGAACAAGAGTTTTTTTTGTACAGCAAATAGCTGAAAATAAATATGAGACTGAATCATTATGGTGTAAGGTCGAAGACAATTTATTTATTGTAGATAATATTCCTTTTATAGCTGAAAGAGTCTCTCTTGGTGATACAATAGAGGCTGAACTTGATGAAGATGATAAACAATATTATTTTGAAGATTTTGTTGCTAATTCTGGTAATACTACTGTGAGAATTTACGTTTACAACGATTATGTAAATAAAATTGAAGAGATTAGAAACCGATTGAAAGATGAAGGCTGTAATACTGAAGTTTTTTCCGAGAGAAATATTATCGCAGTAAATGTTCCACAAGCCGTTTCATACGCACCAATTAAAAAATATTTGGAAAATGGTGAAGGAAATTTGTGGTCTTATGAAGAATCTTGTTTAGAACATGAATATTAAAGTAATGGAAAATAAAGTAACAGTTGTATACTACGATGTCAATCAAGAAATAGCTGAAGAAAAGCTGTGGATAGAAAAGAAGAATGATTTAGAATATCAAATTAAAAACATCCCCTTTTTTGCACCTAACTTGGCATATAATGATATAATATCGGTTGACAATGATGAAGGAGAGTTATATTTCGAGGATCTAATTCGAGCTTCAGAACATAGTACTATACAAATTGTATTTTTTAATTTGGAAAGTATAAAAGATGTAACGAATGATATTGAAAAAATGGACTGTTCTTGGGAAGGAATAGATAATCAACATATTATAGCTATTGATGTGCCTAAAAATGTGGATTATAAGAAAATCCGAGAATATTTAGACAAAAAGTTAAATAGTAAAATTTTAGATTACAAAGAATCATGTCTTTCTGAAACTCACTCAAATAATTTGTAAAATATGAATCGTACAAATAAGAAAATTAACAACATTTCAAAAATGTCAGAAGATGAAAGGTATAACTATTTCATCAGAAAAGTAGCAGATTTTGAAGAATTATGGGGGTTAAATGATGATGGTTGAACTCTACTTGGAGATAATGATGATAATCGAGTACTTCCCGTATGGCCAGAGAAAGAATTTGCAGCACTTTGCGCAGTTGATCTATGGAAAAGTTATAAGCCTGAGGTAATACGATTAGATAACTTTATAGAAAAATGGATTCCTGGTATGACTAATGATAAAACATTAGTAAATGTCTTTCTTACACCAAGTGCTAAAGGAATAGTTATTTCACCGAATGATCTTAACACAGATTTACAAGAAGAATTGGAACAATATGAATAAAAGATAATATAAAAGCTAATAGCAACCCTCCTGCGTTTATACGTTCTCAACCTGTTCGAAAAGATGCATGTGCTAAAATTCCTAATTGTATTTAATATAATAAAGTAAAGAATAATGAACAATGTCGAAAAATTAATCAAAGCAATACAAGAACAAGCTGAGAAATTTTTAGTTGAGAATGGGGAGTTTGCACCTTTTGCAACGTATATAAGAGAAAACGGCAAATTAACATATATTGGAACATATTCTGAAACAGCAGATTCAAAAGAAATGTATGAAACTCTTTTAAATGGAGCTTATGAGAAATTGAAAGATGAAGATGTAAGACTTTATGCCATAGGTTTAGACGGAAAGTTTAATGGCATGGACGTATTAGTTATAGAAATAATTTTATCTCCTGATGATAGATATATTGCTAAATATCCTTATGCTTTGGGAGAGAACGATGTTATATTTGGTGATAAAATTTAGCAAATTACTATGTCAGAAAAATATATAACAGGAATTAGTCAAATCGTTGAAACAAGTAAGAAATTCTTGAAAGAGCTAAAGGAGTTTGCGCCCTTTGGGCTAATTTATAAGAATGGAGAATGGATAGATTTGGCAACTTATGATGATTCTATGGATTCTAATAAGATGAAAAGTTTTTTAATCAATACGATAGTGAAGGATTTTGAAGAAGGAAATACTGAGTTTGGAGCAGTATGTGTTGATGCTAGAATTAAGGATATAGGAGATGTAATAATAATCTATAATACATCGAATGGAAAAGATTGGTATGAGCTAGTCTATAAGTATGAATTTGATGGTGAAGATGCCCAGATTGTAGAAAAAAATATTGAATATTGAGAATGTTATTTTTCAAATGTTAATGATTTAGGGTATTGATCTCAGTACCCTAAATTTTAAGAACCAAAACATATACTACCGATCATCAAGGAAACATCAGAGTTGCGTATTATAAGGATGCTTCCGGAAACCTGAAAATAGACAGGACAACGAACTTTTATCCATTTGGGCTTGAATTCGGTGGAGATCTGAGCACTGCCAATTCAATATCTCCAAACTACAAGTACTCTTCCCAGGGGCAAGAAAAACAAACAGAAACAGGCTGGAGTTCTTACCGATGGAGAAACTATGATGCTTCAATGGCAAGGTTCTTTAATGTTGATCCATTAAGTGAAGACTATGCTTATCAGTCACATTATAATTTCTCTGAAAACAGAGTTGTAGATGGTAGAGAGCTAGAAGGCTTAGAATGGCAAAGCACAAAAAGAGCACAAGATCTTCCTGGTGATCCTGCAGAATTTGCAGAAATGATTGGTGGTGGGATCAACAGTCTAAGAGCTGCAGTAGCCAATAATGTTGTAAGAACAGCTAACTTTTTCTCGAATGATGCTGTAAGAAATAAACTTGTAGTTGGTGAAGATGGTGGTTTAACTCTGTTAACTGGAGTTCCTAAAGAATCCTTCAAAGAGAAAGTAGCAAACGGTGCTCTTGATTGGGGAACTATAGCTTTATCTATTGGGGGAGGGCCTGAAGGTGTTTTAATGGGGAAAGGAGGTAAAGCTCCAGCGATTAAGGCAATTGAAGAGGTTAAAGACGCAGCAAAATATTCACATTTATTGGATCACAAATCAGTAGGTCCAGGTAAGCCATTTACAAGAACTCAGAAAAGAAACATTCTTGCTGAGAATATGAAAAGGAATGGAGGTGTGATTAGAAGTGATAAGAGTGGGGAAATTTTAGATATGCCTAAACAATCGAGAAAAGGAGAAAAGGCCAACATGAATCAAGCAGAAATTGATCATATAAAAGCCAAAAGTAAAGGAGGTGCTAACTCTTATAAGAATGCACAAGTTTTAAGCAAGACAGAAAATCTTGATAAATTAGATAAATAAAAGTACTATGGAAAATTTAAATGAAGCAGTAATAACAACACGCTTTGTGTTAGAAAATAACTCAACAATTGTTTCAGCATTTAAAGATCCTGATGGAGAATGGCAATTTTTTGGGAATGAAGAAGGTATTTCTGAACAAGATGCTAGGATTATCAGTTTAAATGAAATTCTACAGATAGACCCAACTATAAAGAAATTATTAGAAATTGCTTCTGGAAGCCACGCTTATAGAGACAGTAAGGAAGATGATTGGAAAATTGAACAGTATGAATAATAAAGAGGAATTTTTCAAAAAAATTAAAAATAATATTGAAAGAGATATCTTTCATATTACTGTAGTTCAAACCAGCGAAAATCCTAGATTTGCTTATACAATCGGGAATTTAGAAAAACTACAATTTGAATTAATATTAGCAGGAAATGAAAACTATCTTTATAATGATATTTCAAGAATTTTTAATTCAATCGTGCCCAAACTAGGTAAAGAATTAGATACTAATGAATTTTCTTTTGAAGTTAAGGGGCTGGGGACATTTAGACTTAAACAAATTCATGATTCATGGAGTAAACTGATGATGCTAGGAGTCTATGACTATTATAAAGTTGAAGCTTTTAGGGCATATCAAATTTTACCCGATAATAAGCATTATACATTGGACATTCCAGACATGTCAATTGAATGGGATGCAGATAATATTATCTGGAAGTGGCTTGATGATAGAATTGAATGGGAATTTGAAGTACCTCGGGATTCACAAGTTGTAACTGAAGTACAAGTTTTGTTTGGTGAAAAAATAACAGAGGTAACAAGATGGGAAGAAAATGAGTGGGAAGGGTTTACTCAAAATGGAGAAGATGTTGATAAAAATAATTTAAGAGTGATTCCCATTGCAACTTTACTTGGAATTGATAATTCTTTAGAGCCTATTCTAAAGCTAGGCATTGAGAAAGGACTATGGAGAGAGGATGAGAATTCAGAATGGAATAGTTGGGACTAGGCACTTTAACTTTTAAATATTTTGATAATAATTTAGGGTATTGAAATCAATACCCTAAATTTTAACAAAGCCCCCGCTGGTGCGAGCATGCTGCTCGTGTCCACGCTAAAATAAATAACAACCCTTGCATTTATGCAAGGGGTTGTTTATACTATAAGTTTTACTACTTTTAAACTTTGGATGACAACCAGCTTTGTTTCAATCTGTAATTGAATTCTTAGAATAGTTATATATAAACTTAATGATTTTGTTTATGGAGCGTTTAAATTCTAATGATTTTAAACGTAGATTAATACAAAATAAAATTGCATTTTTAAAAAATATGTCTCAACAAGCTTCTGAAGAAAACAAAAAACTTTCTAACTATATTACAAATATTGTTGGTATTAATAAAATAATTGATCGTCATTATGACAAAGAAAAAAGAATTTTATCGATATTTTCACCTGTGATGATCCTCTTTATCCTAGAATAAAAATTTGTGGTACGATAGGAGTATCTGATCACCCCAATAAAATTGAAATGAATAATAATAGCTTTAAAGACATTCCAATAGAGCTTTTAATTGGTGGATACAGAGAATTCAAAATGTTGTCAAATATTCTATCCACAGCAGGATTTTATATTACTAATAATGGGTGGGAATGCCAACCAGGTTCAGTATTTATGAGAATTGTTGAAATGTATTTTGAGACTTCTGAAATGAAACATATTATGTTTACATCACCATTTTTATGGGAGGACAAATTACAACCACTAAAACTTGAAACGAAAACAGTACATTGGCTTTTGTGTATTCCTATTTCTGATAAAGAACTTGAATATAAAATGGAAAATGGTACATCTGCATTAGAAGATATATTTCAGGAAAAAGATATTGATATATTTGATATTAATAGAAAATCAGCTATTTAAGAGTTTTATTTTAGTAGCAAAATTCAAATTGCCACATGAATCCTTTTGTGTGGCATTTTTCTGAATTTAGTGATTAAATACTTCAAAATCTTACTTCCAAATGATAATCCTTAAAAATTATGAAGCTTTTAATTTTACTTTCCTTTGTTCCATTATTACTTGCTAATCCAAAAGAAATTATTTCTGGAAACCTATCTTGCAAAGATTTTAAAACCGGAAAATTTGTATTAATAAGCAATGAGACAAACAGAAAATATCTTATACACAGAACCAAAACTCTTCAGATAGAAGAAGTTTTTGATCTTTCAACAAAGAAAAAAATACAAAAGGACAGATATTATAGAATATTATGGAAGAGTGACTGTCAATTTATATTATTATTAGACCTTACCAAAAGCCAGCATGATGAAACTGACAAGTATATTAACTCTCATGGTGGGTATCTTTGTACGATCAAAAAGATAGAAGGAAAATGTGCTATTATTGAAACCCAATTTGCAGGGGAGATTTTTGCTTCTGAAGTTTGTAAAACTCAATAAGAGATAAATTTATAAATATGTTGATTATTTAGGGTATTGGAAACAGTACCCTAAATTTTAACAAAGTAATTTACTATCAGGTAGGAAACATCAGATTAGCGTATTACAAAAATGCTTCCGGAAAACACTAAGGTAGACAGCGTCCCGCTCATATCCACGTTAGAATAAATAACAACCCTTACATAAATGCAAGGGTTTGTTTATACTACAAGTTTTGCTACTTTTAAACTTTAGATGACAGCCAGCTTTGCTTCAATCTGTAATTGAATTCTCAGAATAGTTATATAAACTTAATGATTTTGTTTATGGACACGAGCAGCATGCTCGCGCAAGCAAGGGAATGCTTTTATCATCAACAAACCAAGCTTATTTCTCTCAAATTCCTACTGCAGATCTAAAGTGGTAGTCTGGATTCCTAAGGAATGACAAAGACATCATGTATATAATCTGTATTAGTTAATTATTCAACATCTACAATTCAACAATACACTTCCCTACCTACATAGCTTGTCATTCCGCAGGAATCTCAACAATCTATTACTGTTTGGGTTAAAACCAGATAAATGCTTTTATCATTACAACAAACCAAGCTTATTTCTCTCAAATTCTTACTGTAGATTAAAGTGGCAGCCTAGATTCCTACGGAATGACAAAAACGCAGGTATAGGATCTGTATTAATTAATTATTCAATATGTACAATTCTAATAATGCACTTACCTACCCACACAGCTTGTCATTTCGTAGGAATCTCAACAATCTACTGAAGTTTGGACTAAAACCAGATGAATGTTTTATCACTACAACAAACCAAGCTTATTCCTCTCCAATTCCTACTGCAGATTAAAGTCGCAGCCTAGATTCCTACGGAATGACAAAAACGCAGGTATAGGATCTGTATTAATTAATTATTCAATATGTACAATTCTAATAATGCACTTACCCTACCCACACAGCTTGTCATTCCGTAGGAATCTCAACAATTTACTGAAGTTTGGGCTAAAGCCAGATGAATGTTTTATCATTACAACAAACCAAGCTTATTCCTCTCAAATTCCTGCTGTAGATCAAAATGGTAGCCTGAGTTCCTATGGAATGACAAGAATCGAAAATATATTTTTTGTAACTTTTGAAAAATAAACACACAAATGATTGAATTTCCAAAAGGAAGATACACCTACTATATCTATATTCTTACTAATAAAAATAGAAAAGTACTTTATACAGGGGTTACAGAAAACCTCCACAGAAGATTGTATCAACACAAAACAAAGCAAAATCGCAGTAGCTTCACGGCAAGATATAATCTTGAATTTTTGATTTATTATGAGAAATATGACTGGATTCATTATGCCATTGAAAGAGAAAAAGAAATTAAAAACTGGTCAAGAATTAAAAAACTTGAACTTATAAGGACAATCAATCCTAATCTAGAATTTTTGAATTACTTGTTTGAAAATTGGCGTTAACATAAACCATTTTATATCAAAATACTAATATTGTCATTCCATAGGAACCCAATTTTCTACAATAAAAATTCTTTATATAATAACTTTGGCTGGATTCCTACGGAATGACAAAGACGCAGGTATAGGATCCGTATTAATTATTCAATATGTACAATTTTAACAATGCACTTACCTTGCCCACGCAGCTTGTCATTCCGCAGGAATCTCAACAATCTATTGATGTTTGGGCTAAAACCAGATGAATGTTTTATCATTACAACAAACCAAGCTTGTTCCTCTCACATTTCTACTGCAGATCAAAGTGGTAGCCTGAGTTCCTTCGGAATGACAAGGTGAATACGTATACTGACTGCTTTATAATAGACGAATGTTTTCCGGAACTCCTACGCCCTTCATAATACTTTAACACCCATTATACCCCATGCCCCAATAAATTTTCGTTCTTTTGCAAAAAGTTTTAATTTTTACCCAACCGCATGTCTAAGTTTGATGAAATCCGGTATTTCAATGATCAGGAAGTAAATGAGAGATTACAGAGTATAGCCCGTGATCCGATGATGAAAGCCTTCATGAATTTTACTTTTCCTGATACGGATGAGCAGGTTTGGCTGGAACAGTTTAAGAATATTCATTCTATCAGTGATTTTCAGCATCAGTTTGTAGCCTATGCCGTTCGCCAGATCCTTGCAAAAAGTTCTGACGGCTTAACGACTTCAGGCTTTGATAAGCTGGATAAGAATACCCCTTACCTTTTCATCTCGAACCACAGAGATATCGTTCTGGATACTTCATTGCTTAATCTGGTATTGCTGGAAGGCGGTTATGTGATGACAGCTTCAGCAATCGGTGATAATCTTGTTCGCAAAAAGTTCTTAAATGTACTGGCTAAACTGAACCGAAATTTTCTGGTGCAAAGAGGTCTGCCACTTCGTGAACAGCTAAAAAGTTCACAAACCATGTCTGAATATATTAAAGAACAGTTGTCTCAGGAAAACCGTTCTGTATGGATTGCACAGCGTGAAGGCCGTACCAAAAACGGTAACGATTCCACCCAGCAGGGAGTTTTGAAAATGCTTGCCATGGCTTCCGGAGACCAGTCTCTGACAGATTATTTTAAAACATTAAAGATCGTTCCGGTTTCCATCTCCTATGAATATGATCCCACAGATTCGTTAAAGATGCCTCAGCTGCTGGCACAGCACAGAGATGAGGAATACATTAAAGGGAAAAATGAAGATTTTACCAATATCATCAGCGGAATTCTGGGGCAAAAGAAACGCATCCATATCCACGCAGGTGAGGTATTAGATAGAGAACTGGATGAAATTGCAGCTACCATTGACAATAAAAATAAACAACTGCAGGCTATTGCACAGGTAATTGACCGTTCTATCATCAGCAATTATAAGCTTTGGCCTACCAAGTATATCGCTTACGACCTGCTTCACAACACTCATACCTATGCTTCCGAATATACGGAACAGGAAAAACAGTTATTTGTCCGCAGACTTGAAATGCGTATTGATCCGTCAGATCCTGTTTCTAAAGAGTATTTCCTGGCGATGTATGCAAATCCTCTGGTCAATAAACTGAAGATCCAGGAAAACCCTGAAGGATAATTAACAATCAGATAAAATTAAAAAACCACTGCTATTGAGTAGTGGTTTTGTTTTATTGAGAATACGAACGAAAATTCATATCAGCTGACCAATAAAAGGGTTGCTATTCTTGAAATTCTGTAATTTTTTATTGGGATGATGACATGGAATCTACTTCTATGATAGCCTCTGCAAATGCTTTCGGAGCTTCCTGTGGTAGATTGTGACCAATTCCGCCTGTTAGGGTATGGTGTGCATATTTGCCTGTAAATCTGGAGGCATAACTTTCCGGTGCAGGAAATGCAGCTCCGTTGGCATCACCTTCCAGGGTAACGGTGGGAACAGTGATAGAAGGAGATTTTGCCAGTCTGGCTTCAAGCGCATCATATTGTTTTTCGCCTTTCGCTAATCCCAGACGCCAGCGGTAATTGTGAATCACAATATCAACATGATCAGGGTTATTGAATGCCTGGGCAGAGCGTTCATAAGTAGTATCATCAAAAGCCCATTTTGGTGAAGCGGTTTTCCATATCAGTTTATTAAATGCCGTAGTGTTGGCTTTATATCCTTTATACCCTCTTTCTGTGGAGAAATAATACTGATACCACCATAAAAGTTCAGCATTTGGAGGTAAAGGCTTTTCATTTGCTTTTGGACTTCCTATTAAATATCCGCTTACAGCTACCAGTCCTGAGCAGCGTTCAGGCCACAGGGCTGCCATGATATCAGCAGTTCTGGCTCCCCAGTCGAAACCGCCAATGATCGCTTTATCAATTTTCAGGGCATCCATAAAAGCAATAATATCCAGTGCAACAGCGCTCTGCTGACCGTTGCGTTTGGTATCCGGAGACACAAAGGTAGTGGTTCCGTAGCCTCTTAAGTAAGGCACTAAGACCCGGTACCCTTTTTCAGCAAGAATAGCAGAAGACTGTTCAAAACTATGGATATCATAAGGCCATCCGTGAAGAAGGATCACAGGTTTTCCATTTTCAGGCCCTACTTCTGCATAGCCTACATCCAGCAGCCCGGCTCTGATTTTCTTTGTATTCTGGAAAGCAGTTCTTACAGCAGTGTTTTCAAGATCTTTTTCGACATTCGTGTAAGTCTGTGCTTTAAGAGATAATAATCCCATTCCTATAAAAATGACCAAGGATAAAATGGCCTGTACTTTTTTACTGAAGTTCAATGTAGTATTCATAATAGTGATGTTTTATGAGGGTAAAATTAGGGTAAAGCAGCGCTCAAAATAAGGGTAAATATGTTGAACAGGTCATATTGAACGGCGAAAACTGATTTTCGGACGGTAAACCAGACAGCTTCCATGCTCTTCTTCATTGGTTTTATTTTCAAAAGAAAGGATTCCTGATGAATAAAAAAGTACCACATCTGGTAAAAACATCATGATAATCATTCTATTAAAAGTAAAATTGCTTATATTTAATTAGATATATTCAAAGAATTCATGTTGTAAAGGCAGGATAATTGCAATAATCTACAAATCACACAAAATAAGACTTATGAATGTACAGTTAGACCCGCAATCTAAGACTGCAAAGAATGCTGTTGATCAATTCCGTTCAGATATTTTGAACGGCCTTAGCAATACTCCTAAAAAATTATCTTCAAAATATTTTTACGATAAGGTCGGCGATCATCTTTTTCAGAAAATCATGGCCATGCCTTCCTATTATCTGACCCGTTGTGAGCTGGATATTTTCAAAAATAAAACAGATGAACTTATTGATCTGCTTATTCCCGGAGACGAACCTTTTGATCTGATTGAATTGGGTGCAGGAGACGCCATGAAATCCACCTATTTACTTGAACAGCTGATCCGGAAAGGGATTAACTTTACTTATATGCCGATTGATATCTCAGGAAATATTCTTTCCATACTTCATCAAAAACTGAGCAGCCAGTTTCCGGAAATTAAAATAACCTGTCTGGAAGGAGATTATTTTGAAATGCTTCAAAAAGCAGCTTCCTTATCGGACAGGAGAAAAGTTGTTCTATTTTTAGGAAGTAATATCGGGAATATGACTCTGGAAGAGGCTGAAGGTTTCTGTCTGCATCTGAATAAAAATTTATCTCCGAAAGATCGTGTATTGATAGGATTTGACTTAATGAAAAATCCACACATTATTCTGGAAGCTTATAATGACAAAGAAGGAATTACCGCTTCTTTTAACCTTAATCTTCTTACCCGCATCAACAATGAACTGGGCGGTAATTTTGATCTGAAACAATTTCAGCATTACCAGACCTATGATCCGGTTAGCGGAGCCTGCAGAAGTTTTCTGATAAGCCTTATCAGCCAGGAAGTGACTATTGACAATACAAGGATTTCTTTTGAAGAAAACGAATGGATTGACATGGAGATTTCGCAAAAATTTTCTTCTGAAAAAATCATGGGTTTAGCCCAACAATCAGGATTTGCCATCGCAGGAACTATCAACGATTCTAAAAAATGGTTTGTAGATTCGATCTGGCAGGTCAAATAAAAAAAGAGGATACACACCACACCTATGTAAAAGTGAAATAAAATAGACTTCTTTCATTGAACATCAATCATTAAAAACTAAAAGACATGACACCAGAGATCACCACAAAAGATTTTACTAAAAAGTATAAGGACATCCGCAGACGTTCTGAAGAAATCTGTGCTCCGCTGGAAATCGAAGATTATGTAGTACAGCCAATTGTAGATGTAAGCCCCCCGAAATGGCATCTTGGTCATACCACCTGGTTTTTTGAAACCTTCATTCTTACCCCACATTTCCCGGATTACAAGGTTTTTGATCCCCAATATAATTTTGTTTTCAACAGCTACTATGAAACTATCGGGGCACGGGTGATCCGGACCGACCGTGGAAATCTCAGCCGTCCTTCCGTTTCAGAGGTGTATCAATATAGAAAATATGTAGATGAGCATATGGAGGTTTTTCTTCAAAGCTCATTTCTGACAGAAGCTCTTGAACCCCTTTTGGAACTGGGGCTTAACCATGAGCAGCAGCACCAGGAGCTGTTAGTTACTGACATTAAATATATTTTAGGACATAATCCGCTTTTCCCTGCTTATACAAAAGAAAAATCCGGACAAAAGAACCCCGGAGATCTGGAAATGTTAAGGTTTTCTGAAGGCATCTATGAAATTGGATTTAAAGGAGAAGGATTTTGCTTTGATAATGAATTAGGAAGGCATAAAGTATATCTTCCAGACTTTAAAATTGCCAACCGTCTCGTCACCAATAGTGAATATTTAGAATTTATGAAAGCAGGCGGATATGAAGATTTCACATACTGGCATGCTGAAGGATGGGACTGGGTGAAACAGAATGCTGCAAAATCTCCACTGTACTGGCATTATATCGAAAACAAATGGATGTATTATACCCTCAACGGATTACAGGAAATAAACCCTGATGCTCCATTGTGCCACGTTAATTTCTATGAAGCGTCTGCTTTTGCTTCCTGGAAAGGAATGCGTCTGCCCACCGAGGAAGAATGGGAAACAGCTTCCATTTATTTTGACTGGGGAACACGCTGGGAATGGACGAATTCTGCTTATCTGCCCTACCCTCATTTTAAGAAAGAAGCAGGAGCAGTAGGTGAATATAACGGAAAGTTCATGATCAATCAAATGGTTTTAAGAGGAGCTTCGGAAGCCACACCTCCGGGACACAGCAGAAATACCTACCGCAATTTTTTTCAGCCTAATTTAAAATGGCAGTTCACAGGAATCAGACTTGCCCAGTAATTTTTTACCGATGATCACAGTAGAATCAATTTCAAAAAGTTTTAACGGAAAAAAAGCAGTAGATCAAATTTCTTTTCAGGCACTTGATCAGGAAATCCTTGTTCTTTTGGGAACCAGCGGGTGCGGGAAAACAACCACACTTAAGATGATCAACCGTCTCATAGAAGCAGATTCCGGAAATATTTTTATAGATGGCAAAAATATCCGTGATCAGAAAGCTGAGGAACTGAGAATGGAAATTGGTTTTGTCATGCAACATTCGGGGTTATTTCCCCATTATACCATTCAGCAGAATATTGCGGTAGTTCCTGAACTGTTGAAATGGGACAAAAAGAAGACGCAAAGAAAAATGGATGAGCTTTTGGCCAAACTCCACCTTTCTGAAGAGATACTTTCCCGATTTCCCCACGAGTTGAGCGGTGGACAACAGCAGCGGGTAGGTATTGCAAGAGCATTGATTGCAGATAATCCCGTTTTGCTGATGGACGAACCTTTTGGAGCGCTTGATACCATTACTAAGGCTGACATTCATTCGGAATTTAAATCGCTGGAAGAACTTAAAAGTAAAACTATCATATTGGTTACCCATGATGTACAGGAGGCCTTTGAGCTGGGCCACCGGATATGCCTGATGGATCAGGGAAAAATTATACAGACCGGTACTCCCGGAGAAATGCTTTACCACCCTGAAAATGACTTTGTGCGTGATTTTTTTGCCAAAAACCGTCTTTTATTAGAGTATAAAGTAACATCATTACACCACATCAGTCCGTTTCTTACACCAGAAAATGTATACCACAGACCAAATGGTACGGGCAGTACAAGTGTGTGGGATATTTTACAGCAATTGAGTTCCGATCATCAAAACGCTGAAGTATATGAACAAGTGATCAGAGCGTTTAATCATTACAGAAAATCACAGATGGTATGACGCAGCAACAGAGTCTTTGGCAATTTATTGCCGAACAGCACGAAAAGCTTACTACCCAGATCATTCAGCATCTTGGGCTTACCTTTTTGTCTTTGCTTCTGGCCATCATTGTTGGAGTGCCATTAGGTATCCTGATTTCAAGAAAAAAGAAACTTTCCAGCCCGGTGCTGGGTACCGCAGGTATTTTACAGACCATTCCGAGTATTGCCTTGCTTGGATTTATGATTCCTGTTTTCGGGATTGGTCCGAAGCCGGCCATTGCTGCTTTATTGATCTATGCTCTTCTTCCCATTATCCGGAATACCTACACTGGAATTATGGGTGTAGATCCGGCTGTGATTGAGGCAGCCAAGGCTATGGGAATGAACAGAAACCAACTTCTTTTTAAGGTTAAACTTCCTTTGGCCATGCCGGTTATCATTGCCGGTATCAGGACCGCTGCTGTAATTAATGTAGGAGTGGCTACTCTGGCATCATTTGTGGCAGCAGGTGGTTTGGGAGAGTTTATCTTTGGAGGAATTTCACTCAACAATACGAATATGATTCTTGCCGGAGCCATTCCTGCGGCATTATTAGCTATCTTTCTGGACCAGGTTATTGCCATGATTCAGAAATCGGGATACCGGTTCTTTCAAAAGCTGAAATATATTCTTCCTGTTATCTTTATTATTCTGGGAATAGGATATCTTCTGACTTTTGTGTCACACCGGTCGATTAGGGCTGGTTTTACACCGGAATTTATGGGAAGACAAGATGGTGATATCGGGCTTCGTTCGGTATATGGACTGAATGTGAATCCCCTTGTGGTAAGTGATGCGATAATGTATAAGGCTGCTTATGAGAATGAACTGGATCTGATCAGCGGATATTCTACAGACGGAAGAATCAAAGCGTATGATCTGTATGTCCTGAATGATGATAAAAAAATATTTCCGCCTTATTATGCTGCTCCCATCATCAAGACCAAGACTCTGAAAAAATTCCCGGAATTGGAAAACACCTTAAATCTATTGGCTGAAAAGTTCAATGATTCTATCATGACGGATCTGAATTACAGAGCTGATCATCTCCATCAAACTCCGGAAAAGATTGCAAAGGAATTTCTCATCAGAAATAATCTGTATAAAAGTCCCCGGAAAGGTAATGCAGGAATCGTCAGGATTGGTTCAAAAATCTTTGGGGAACAATATATTCTCGCAGAAATATATACCCTGCTTATTGAAGGATACACAGATTATAAAGTGGAAACCAAAACAGGTTTAGGAGGAACAAAAATATGTTTTGATGCTTTAATGAATGATGCCATAGATTTTTATCCTGAATACACGGGAACAGGGCTTCTGGTGCTTTTAAAACCTTCCACAGAGACCATCAGCAATGTGTCCAAAAGTCCCGCTGCAACCTATGAATATGTGAATACAGAGTTTGAAAAACAATATGGAATTCAATGGCTGAAACCACTTGGGTTTAACAATGCTTATGCTCTGATGATGCGGAGAAAGCAGGCTGAAGAGCTTCATATCAAAAGTATATCTGATCTTACCCATTATTTTGATGGAAACTAAATTTCCATTGATGATCCGGATAGCTTGAATCAGGAATATATCTCATTTTTATTAAAAAACAGCAGGAAAAGTCTTTTGAAATCCATCAGTTTTTCCAAAAACCCTATCTTCGTATCTGAAAAAAATTGACAAAAATTGACAAAATGAAGAAAATAATATTGCTGGCTTCGGTTGTATTTGTTCTCCATTCATGTGTGGTAAGAACAGCTACAAAAGTAGTTTCCGGAGCGGTAAGCTTAAGTTATAAAGCCGTAAAAGGAACCGTAAACGGGATCAGCTGGGCGGTAAGCAAAGCGAAAGGAAAAATAGACGAAGACCGCGTGGATGGTACCTGGAAAGTAGTAGGTGTATACCGTGGTTCTTTTGAAGATTTTTCGAAAGATCAGAATCCTGACGGCTCATTTACCTCAGAATGTACAGAAGGTTTTGATCAGATTGTTTTCAAGGCTAAAAAATCTAAATTCAAACCGGTACACTGCAGTACGCAGGATGAGGATTGGGTGAAATATTCTATGGAATTTGGAAAAAACCCTTCAACGAAGGAAAAGGAAAATTATATAGAATACAATTCCAACAACTATATTTCAGTTATTGATGTTACTAATAAAACGATGGTTCTGGAAGGCAATCTGATGCCGAAATTAGGTTTTTCCGGAGCTAAATTATATCTTCTGGAAAAAGTAAAATAACAATATAAAGCAGGTTATTTTAAAAACTGAGCTGCGATAAAATATCCGGCTCCTACCACCAATAATGGCAGTGCTATTGAGATCAGGATTAATGGCCAGGCAAAAATTCTGAAATACGTATATAATTCTACCGAAGAAGGATCATCCGGATCATAGATAACCGTCTCCGTTTCCCCTACCGACCACGCTGAAGGATTGGTTCCTTCAGGCAGTTCATAGGTATATTCAATATTATTTTGGGTACGGAAGGTAAATAGAGGACTGAATACTACTCCATCCGATTCAAATTCCCGAAGTGAGGTAACGGTTGCCGTTGCCTTTTCGGCTTTCTTTAAGAATAAGAGTGTGCTTTTGAGGCTCAGCAATGCTGCAACAAACAGAATCACTCCTGCTCCAAGGATAAAATAATATTGCCACATACCTTTCGTTTTAT
Organism: Chryseobacterium sp. Marseille-Q8038; assembly: GCF_965111995.1. Taxonomy (NCBI): domain Bacteria; kingdom Pseudomonadati; phylum Bacteroidota; class Flavobacteriia; order Flavobacteriales; family Weeksellaceae; genus Chryseobacterium; species Chryseobacterium sp. Marseille-Q8038. The sequence continues at coordinate 74,192 of NZ_CBCOPN010000002.1, forward strand.
TTCTGTTCATAGTACTGCTTTCCGGAAACAAATATTCATCTATTGCATTTATTTTCAGATTGATACTCTAAATATACAAAGATTTTCATTGTAGGAGCAGTGATCTGGTTTCTATGTCCACAATCTTCTTTCCCTGTTCTCCCAGATAGTGGACAACCAGTTTTTCATATACTTTGTAACCGTCATCAACATTGGTAAATATCACAATCCCTTTACCTGAATTAGGCACTACAATAGCAATACAATGGGTGCCATGATCCGTCCCGCCGTGAGCCAATGCATAATCCCCATTTCCAAGGTCATATATTTCAAAACCCAATCCGAAATACTTGTTCTCTTTAGTTTTTACCTGCTTTTTAATCATCTCCTGAAAAACCTCTGGCTTCATATTTTTCTTTTTCATGACACTGACCATAAAATTCCCGTAATCTTCTACCGTAGTATGGAGATCATCGGCAGCATTAGCCGTTTTAGTTTTTTCTATGGGATAAGCTTCTCCTTTTTCATTGTATCCTGTTACAAATCTTGATTCATCCGTGCTTTGATCCCAGATGTAGCTTGTATCACTCATTTTGAGGGGGTTAAAAATCAATTCTCCGGCAAGCTTTTCCAGCGATTTCCCAAACTTCTTTTCTAATGCTTTCCGAAGGTATTCAAAACCATCTCCTGAGTATTGGTATTTTGTGCCGGGATCAAATTGAAAATTCAGTTTTTTATCTGTATTCATCCATCTCCAGTTGGGAAAACCGGTCTGATGGGTCAGGATCATTCTGGTGGTAAGTTTTTTATGCCTAGGATCGTTGGCAATATCAGGATCTGTCCAGTAAGTATCTAAGGGTTCGTCCAGTTTCCATTGTCCTGAACTTATCAGACGTAAAGTGACCATTGCCGTGACAGGTTTGGTGAGAGATGCTACATTAAAATAGGCATTACGGGGAGCTGGCATTCCTTTTTTATAATCTCCAAAAACTTTTACCTGCTGAAGTTTTCCTCCTTCAATAATTCCTAACCCCAGCGCAGGAATATTATTTTCTTTCAGCCAGTTTTCCATGGAACGATCGTTATCAAATAGGGTTTCACTATCTGTAGTCTGCTTCGGATGGTGATTAAAACTCAATGAATTTTTAAGTTTCCATTCATCATTTTCCAGCATCCAGAGGTGGGTAAACTTTGCTTCTCCAACTAATTTTTCAACGTGATTTCCGGTGTTTTCATAGAACAGATGATCTCCATTCTGAATAGCAGCATATATTTTCCCTTCTTTATACATGGGATAAATTTCAGTACTTTTCTCCACCAGAACTCTTTTTAGCTGATACGTTTCGGGAGATTTGCATAATCCGTTTTTAAAATCAATGATGAATTTTTTCCGGTCTTCAAAACCGCCTTTATCGTGATAAAATTCAAACGTATCGCTTAACAGATTTTCCATCTTCTTTATGTTGCAGGTATTGTAGCCTGCTGAAAAAAACAGGCTGTCTTTCGACATAATGGTTTTATAAAGGGAATCTGTATTTTTGAGTTGCGCCTGGTGTATGCTAAAGAATAGGGTGCAAAAAGGAAGGAAAAACTGAGTAAGCTTTGTCATTGTTATTTTTTTGACAAAGATTCAATTTCATTTCGTTTTTTAAATAAAAATGAACCCGACAAAAACCCGACAAAGTCACGACACAAATTATAACATACTGAATTTCAGATTGAAATACAATTTCTTCTTACGATCAATCTCAGCAGCATTCCGGAGGATCATCAATACGTTGGATAATACAATAAGGATCATCAGAATAAGGGTAAACTCTTTTCCGAGCTTTAAAAAGATACCGAGCATAAATACAATGGGCGCCATAGCAGTCCAAAACATCTGCAACGAAATAATCTGTTTAGTAAGAGTGTTTCTCTGCTTCATGAAAAACATCAGCAGAAAAGGAGCCAGAATATTTAATGGAGGTATAATTACAAATAATAAGGAGGAGAGATTGATCATTTTAACCAAAGAATAATTGATGGTTTCAGATTCTTCTGCAGCTTCTGTTGTTACCTCATTATTTTCCGGGAAAATGACAGCTTCTTCCTGCAATAATAAAGATTCGTCTATTTCCAAAGTCTGTGCAAGGGCTCTCAGCGTATGTCCTTTAGGTTCTGTTCCGGATTCTATCCTTTGAATGGTTCTTACAGAAATCTTTGATTTTTCTGACAGCTCCTCCTGCGTCAGGTTTTTTTGTTCTCTTATGGCTTTTAGCTTGGACATCTTTTAGAGTAATTCGAAAAAAATTATTTTGGCTAATTTACAGTTTTCCCTTATAAAAAAAACAGAAACTATTTTCTTTACGGAGGCTAATGCTAAAAATTGGTATTCGTATAAAAAATAAATGTATTTTTATTTAAAAATAACCTTCTATTTTTCAATCATTTATAAACATCAACACCAGATCAGTTTATGGAAAATACAATCTCCAAATCCGAAATCAGGAAGAATATTGCTACTTACCTGATTCTTACCTTACTTTTCTGTCTCCCGGTTTATTATATGTGTATCCGTACCGGAAAACTTGGCGGCGGCATTATATCTTATGCTACTATTGTCATGTGGTGTCCCGCTATTGCTGCATTCCTTACCTGCCGTATCCGAAATATCCCGATTTCTTCTCTGGGCTGGAAATGGGGACTTACGAAATACCAGATCATGGCTTACTGCATTCCTGTTCTTTACAGTTTAGTTCCTTACCTCATCATCTGGATCAGTGGAGCCGGCGGTTTCTATAATCATGAATTTGTAGCAGAAATGGGCAAAGGAATGGGCTGGAATCTTTCTGATGGCATGACGATCATCCTGTATATTATTCTGATGAGCAGCTTTGGTATGGTACGTTCGGTAGGATCTGCATTAGGGGAAGAAATAGGCTGGCGCGGTCTTCTGACTCCTCAATTGGCCAAAATGAATTCTTATACTGCGACTTCTCTTTGGATGGGTGTGATATGGTCTGTCTATCATTATCCTCTGCTGCTTTTTTCCAATTATAATACGGGCGGCCCCAAATGGCTGGCTTTTTTATGTTTTACGGTGATGATATTTGCAGCCTGTTTCATTTTTACCTGGTTACGGTTAAAATCCGGAAGTTTATGGACAGGTGTTATTTTACATGCCAGCCACAATCTTTTTATACAGTCTATTTTCACACCGCTTACGGTAGATACGGGAAATACCAATTATTATATTGATGAGTTTGGGGTTGCTCTGCCTATTGCAACCGCTATTGTTGCTTATTTCTTCTGGCGAAAGAGAAAAGAACTTCCAGCAGTTTCAGATCGAACATCCGCTATTTTTTGTATTTAATTTAAATAAGAAACGGCATTCTGAATAGCTTCAGAATGCCGTTTTTTTTGGAGCATGGTATATTTATTTTAATCAATCTTTTCGGAACTTTCCAGGAGTTTTTCGTAGCTTTTCTTTCGCTGCGGGATATTACGTTCGTATCCTGTTTCTCTTTCTACCCAGTCTAAGGGCTGCAGATATCTCAGAATAATATCCATATCATCAGTATTAAAGCCTTCTGAGTAGTTGCTTTTTTCTTCTTTCAGAATAGGTTCGGGAGGCTTTTGATCTTTGCGATAGGGAGACAGGTCGGATCCGGCATACTTTTTCTTTTTGGCATCGCCTTCATCGTCTATTTCTTTTATCTTTTTTTCAAGGTTTTTGATAGTCTGACTTTGCGGATTTTCCCCGCTTTCTTTTAATCTTTCAATATGATCTTTAAATGGTTGTTTCCTTCCCCTGATCTCTGTGTTTATTTCCTGAATCTGATATTGAATAAATTTACCGGATCTTGTAGGAGGTTCACCCAATAAAAGCCTTTCATATCCGGTGGCTTTACCTCCTTTTTCTGTTTCACCGTCTCCTCTATTAAACCAAATGGTCATTCTGCCTCCGCTTTCACTTCCTTTTTCTTCCATATACCGAACCGTGTATCCTAACATCGCCATCACTTCTAAGTTACCACTTCTGAATCCCAGATGTTTTACATTTTGAAAATGCCTCTGAAAATAATCATACAACTTAAACTGGCCTAAACGGGTGTTTCCTCCCCATGCTTTCAGTTCGGAAGAGTTTCCTTTCCAAAATTCTGTAATATTGAATACTTTTTTTGGGCCATAATATCTATTAATCTCCTCTGCTGTTTCATCGTATTTCTTTGCTCTTTCTTTTATGTATCCCTTATCTCCGGTAATAATGATGGCATCATACATATCTGCCACTCTATGCACAATCTGCTTGATTCCCCAATAGCTGGTATCATGTTCTATGTGAATATCACCTCCTTTTCCGCTGAAACGGGACCATAAAATCAGTAAATTTTTCCCGCTTGTGGGGATCCCCTGTGTTTGCAGCCATATTTCTATCGCATTATCCTGGCTTCCGTTGATGTCCCAGACATTTCTAAGATTATTTCTCATCTCATCAGAAAAGTTTTGCGCAATATACTGGGTTCCTTCCCCTACTGGTTTATAGTAGTTTCTGATTATTTCTCCTTTTGAAATATTAGGATAATGTATTAAAAGGTTTATTACTTTTTTTTTCAGCTCACTTGCCAACCCGGGACTTCTCACTTCCGGAACTCTATGAGTATGTATCCTGTCTTCACTTATTCCGGAATTCCTGTAGAATTCTCTGATCGATTTGCTGTTATCATACGGATCATTTACATTCTCAAATTCATCCATTGTTGTAGATAGCAATACGTGGTATCTTTCATCATTAATCAATGTTGCAGCAATGGCAAACATATCTCCGGTGGCATATCCCGGCTGTACTATTATAAAGGGAGGTCTCACTTCCGGTTCTTCGTTGTTCTGATTATTCATATTATGATTTTAAATGTTAGAATAGGTTATCAGACAAATTTCAAAGTAAACCTGCTGCTGTTATAGAGGGGATCTACCCATTTTCAAAAACTAAGGGTTTACCCGTATTCACAGGTGATGTATTTATGTATTCATATGTATTTTCATGAAGCAGATAGGAAGCTGGAGGTTGGGAGGGGGAAGTTCATGAACGCAATTGAAGAGCGTCCTCTTTTTTATTCAACTTTATAAAATTTCATTCATCAATAAACCCTTAAAGAAATAATTGGCCGGATAGTAACTTCCGGCTTCATTCTTCCAGCTTCTGGCTTTTAAGATAGATTATTTCTTTTTTTACTATTTCTTAAATACAATCCATTTTTAAAAAAATTCACTCATAGGAGAATTCCCTTATTTTTTAAAATTCCGTTTTTTCCCTTAATGAAGATTTATTGAGTTTGATGAAATTTGTATCAGACAAAAGAGATCAACAATCTCATAGTGAAGGCTTAACCGGAAAATAAAAAAAGGTTGAGTTTAAAGAAAAGTCTTTGAAAAAAGATACTTGAACATAAAAACAATAGTAACCCAATAAACCCAGAATATGGCAGATACAGTAAACACCCAGACTACAGATGCAGTAACACAGACGAATGTTACGGTACTTGGTGAGTCTCCCGCACAGGCTATGAGTATGCTTTACCAGATGGCCACCCATGCCAGTGGAATTTCCATTCAGAATTCTGTAACGAATCAGCAGAACTTGAACCAGCTCAACCCAGCGATTGTTGCAGATGCCATTAAAATTTTAAAAGGATAACCTAAAACCTTACAATCATGAGTGAACACAACAGTGAAACCCAACAATCCCAGGCAGCAAATGCTACCACTCCGGCGGAGAAAGCTGTAGTATTTGTGAACAGTGAGGTATTGGCTCCCCCTAAGGCTTCCCCAATGACCGGAGTAACGAAAGTAATGATAGAACAGTCTACAGGAATGATGGTTCAGGATTTACAGTCTTTTTTAAAAGGATTCGAACAGGTAGGTTTGATTGCATTAAGCAGGCTAGCTAATAATTTACTGACGTATGGAACCACTTTCGGGCCTGCTCCCGGAAGTAAAGAAACCTCTGTTCAGATGGCCGAGAATCTTCAGGGCCAGGATGCAGGAAAAGGCAATGAAATGATGAAGGACTTATTCAAAATGGTAAGTGAATATGCTGAAGTAAAGGCTAAAATTTCCAATACTATTTATAATGTGAACACCCTTCCAGTCTCAGAAGCACTTCCTTCTCCCCCATCTTATACGGAAGTTTCCCCTGAGATTGAAGATTCTGAAAAAAAAAACGAGTAGATCCGGTTTCGGAAGAAGTCTCATCAGAAAAGGAAGGTATGAGAAAAAGCTTTATCACGGCTGATCATGGGGGAAAATTAGTATTAAAGTCAGTAAAACTGACACAGCCACTTGTAAAACCAGAGATTAAAGAAGCAGTAATTCCTTCAGTAGAGCCTGAAGATAAGCCAAAGAAAAAAACAATCATCAACCAAATCATTGAAAAAATTAAAATAAATAAGAGATGAATTATTCCTCAGTAACTAAACCCGCAAAAATTTTAAATCTAGAAAGTTTAAACGATTTAAATGAACGACTTTACCTGGTCAAAGACCATGATAATGATTATTTTGATACCAAAAGTGCAGATGCCAAAAGGACAGAAAACAATGCAGAGCGTTTTGTATTTAATCTTCAAACATCCAATATTAATATACAACCCTCTGTAAGACTGGTCAACTGCCTCAACAGAAATAGTAAAAGATACAATCAGTTTCAGTGTTTTGTGGTGGAACCTATAGATAAATCAACGGGAATTGCCGTGATCATGGTCAAACTGGATGATCCAAAGGTGTTTTATTGTAATGTCAGAATTATGCCTCTTACCACCTTAAGTGACATTGCTGTTCCTGATTATGATTCAAAACTTCTAACGGTCAATCTTGAAAAATCAAAATGCATCCTTAAAGCAGATATTACGATCACTCCATCTGATACAGGTGAAGCACAATATTCAGTACATGATGTAGATGTGGCTGCTATTTCTGACCTGGCTACCCAGGAGGAAACAATAGCCTTAAAAAGGGAACTGGAATTTCAGGCCTCCAAGCTGATTGCTCATTATTTCCAGGAAATCCTGAGTATTGTGGTGAACGAAGCGATTCCACCTGGTAAATCTCTTATCATTCCGGATGATTATATCCTTACACTTCCTCCACACCAGCTGAAAGAAATGTTATCTGCCAGTACTATTGCGGCATGTGTAGCATTGGAAATTACAGGGTATAATGTATTGAAAGAAATCAACCGTGACTGGAAGGCTGCGTCTGCATTTATTAATTATCTGCTGTAATAATTTTTACAACATTTAAAGCAATATGTATGCGCAGAAGAACCAGAAAGAAAGCTCCCGCCTATAAACCTCCGATTCCTGTATCGGAACCTGAAGTTGTGGAAAAAGAAATCATGCCTTTTGTTTTAAGACATGAAGATGAAATCATCAATTATATCAGGGATAAAGCCATCAAAGAGACGATGAAGTCATTGGCTCCTCTGCTGGAAAAGCTTGAAGAAGCCGTTAAACAACAGGAATCTGCCCAGGTTCAGGCTGTCACACCAGATCCACCGGATACTCCTGTGATGAATTATGAAGAACAGCTGAAAAAGCTTCAGGAGGCCTCTACAGCAAAGGTAAAAGAGAAAGAACTCAAAATAATGGACCGGATGAATAAACTGAATGCCAGATTTGGAAACATCCGACCATAGAACCCCCAAAATCCACTATTATTATGAACGAAATCGATGCAATGATTACAGGAATGTCTACCGCTGTACCTCAGGCGATCACCACACAGGTAAGTGCACATTCTACGGGAGCAATGCAGATCAATTCTGCCTTGAACCAGCAGCGAAATAATATGACTGCCATGAGCAACTATGTCATGGGCTTAAAAAAAATGAGTCCGAAAAACAGTAAAATAAAGGAACTGGAGATATTTAGAAAAGAACGTTTCTAATTTCAATTTTATCACTACAGATGCGGTCTGTTTCCTGCAAAGATGAAAGCTGGTGCCCTCAATATATACAATCAGGTCAACATTTATCCTGCACCGCCTTTCAGATGCTGCCAATGTACAAAACAATCATTCAGAATCCATCTTTAGCCCAAAGGAATCCAGCATTGTCAGCATACCCGCAGTAGAAATTTATTTTTAAGACAGATATTAAAAATAAAGACCGCATCCTTTTATCAGAAAAAACAGGCTTTAAACTCGCGCAGATTTTACAGAGAGGGTTTCAATCATTGTATTCAGAGCCACCCTTCAGATTTAAATATTCATAACTATCACCTGTCTATACCAATGTCTTTGAAATGTATTCATCTGAAGATCTGTGGTGAGTTTAAAACTCAAATAGTAAACTAGTTTACCTCAAATAATTATTAACCGAGATCAGATCTCAACAAAAACAATTACAATTATGCCAGTTAATGAACAAATCACAGACGCAGTAACGCAATCTAACGTGAAAGTAGTAGGAGAATCTCCTGCAATGGCTTTAGCCAACGTGTACCAATCTGCAGCACATTCAACAGGAATTATGTTTGAAAATGCAGTAAACGCACAGAACCAACAGAATATTTTAGGTCAGGCAGCTACTACTCAGGGTATTCTGCAGATCTATAGCCTGGACACGGTAGCAGATGCAGTTTCTATTGCAAAGATTCTTAAGCCGTAGTTTTTAACTTTTTCGAAAAAAGTAATCATCCCAGCCGGAAAATCCGGTTGTTTTTTAACCTAATAAACTATAATCATTATGCCAGTTAATGAACAAATCACAGATGCAGTAACGCAGTCGAACGTAAAGGTAGTAGCAGAATCTCCTGCAATGGCTTTAGCCAACGTATACCAATCTGCTGCGCACTCTACAGGAATCATGTTTGAAAATGCGATGACCGCTCAAAACCAGCATAACATCGTAACGCAGGCAGCTACTACGCAGGGAATCTCTCAGATCTACACGAAGGATACGATAGCTGATGCCATTTCTATTGCTAAAATTCTTAAACCTTAATTAAAACAATTCTATAAAGCCGGAACAGCCGGTTATTTTAACCCAATAAACAATAATCATTATGCCAGTAAACGAAAAAATCACAGACGCAGTAACGCAATCAAACGTAAAAGTAGTAGCAGAATCTCCAGCAATGGCTTTGGCCAACGTATATCAATCTGCTGCACATTCTACAGGAATCATGTTTGAGAATGCAGTAAATACCCAAAACCAACAAAATATTGTTACCCAGGCAGCTACTACTCAGGGAATCACTCAGATCTACAGCCTGGATACGATAGCAGATGCGGTTTCAATGGCTAAAATCCTTAATCCGTAATCCATTTTTGCGAACAGCTTACATTTCATTATCCGAACAACCGGAAAATCCGGTTGTTTTTAACCTCAACTAAACAATAATCATTATGCCAGTAAACGAACAAATCACAGACGCAGTAACACAGTCGAACGTAAAGGTAGTTGCAGAATCTCCTGCAGTAGCTTTAAGCAACGTATATCAGACCGCAGCACATTCTACAGGAATTATGTTTGAAAACGCTGTGAGTGCACAAAACCAGCAGAACATTGTTACCCAGGCAGCTACTACACAAGGTATTGCACAGATCTACAGTCTGGATACCATAGCTGATGCGGTTTCTATGGCTAAAATCCTTAATCCATAATCCATTTGCGGACCTCTTTTAAAACTATTATCAAAACAGCCGGAAAATCCGGTACTTTTAACCCCAATAAACAATAATCATTATGCCAGTAAACGAACAAATCACAGACGCAGTAACGCAATCGAACGTAAAAGTAGTAGCAGAATCTCCTGCAATGGCTTTAAGTAACGTATATCAATCAGCTGCACATTCTACAGGAATTATGTTTGAAAATGCAGTGAATGCACAAAACCAGCAAAATATTTTAGGTCAGGCAGCCACTACACAGGGTATTTTGCAGATCTATAGCCTGGACACTGTAGCCGATGCAGTTTCTATTGCTAAAGTATTGAATCCTAAATTATAGTGTGTTTTTAGATTTCTTGTGATCAGGGAGTACATCATGTACTCCCTGATTCTTTTTGGATACAGACTACTTGTCAAATAACACTATTTCATCAGGATCTATCACCTTATTTTGTACGGCATAAATAACCAGTCCTGCCATATTTTTTACGCCTGTTTTGATCATCAGGTTGGTTTTATGCGTTTCTACGGTTTTCGGAGAAATAAAAAGAGAATCAGCAATTTCCTTGGTGCTGAGCTGCTGGCAAACCAATCGCAGAACATCTATTTCTCTTTCGGTGAGTTCATTCCTGGAAAACGCATGAAATTCCGGGAGTTTATTGGAAAGCTGAGTTCTCATGACATCAATTTGATCATTGGAAAAATAATGTCCTGTGTGGTGAACGGTTTTGATGACAGCCAATAATTCTTCTAATTCAATTTCTTTAGGCAAAAAAGCATGGGCTCCCATTTTCAACATTTGTCCCATGAATGAGCGGCGGTAAAAGCTGGAAAGAACGATAATTTTTGTTTCCGATTCTCTTTTGGTGAGTTCAGCCATTACTTCCAGACCGTCACCGTTTGTCATCCTAAGATCCAGAATCAGAATATCTAAGGTTACGGAATTTTGCTGTGTGAGAAACTGATGTCCACCTGTAGCTGTCATTACCACCTGATAGTCACCATTATTTTCAATATAATTTTTTAAAAGCTGTACAAACAGCAGGTCGTCATCTACAATTCCGATTTTAATTTTTGAGTTTTCCATGTTTATTTTTTATTGTATGGCCATACAGGCTATGAATTTTGTTCCTTTTTGAGGTTCTGTTTTAAGTTTATAGATTGCTTTAATTTTTTGTGCTCTTGACTGAATATTCCTCAGACCAATACCTCCGGAATGGGTTTCTATGATAAACCCGCGCCCGTTATCTTCTATGGTTAATATCAGATAATTCTGAGAGATTCTTAAGGACACCTCTACTCTGGTAGCTTCAGCATGTTTTAAAATATTGGTTATCAATTCCTGTAAGATTCTGAAAAGATTCAGTTTTACAGGATTACTGATGGGTGTACTTATCGTGATATGCCGGAAAATGACTTCTATGCTTTTATTGACCTGATCAAGATAATCGGCAATTAAATCTTCCAGCTCAATCTCATCAAGATCAGGCGGGGTAAGATTATGGGATAATTCGCGTATCAGCTGCATAGATTTTTTTAAATCACGATTAAGCTCTTCAGGGTTTTTATCATTAAGGTTCAAACGGATAAGATTCAACTGTGAAATAATATTATCATGAAGTTCTTCTGCCAGACGTTCCCTGTCCTGTTCCTGTAAAAGCAGCATACTCTCCCAATATTCATTTTTTGTATTCCGAACCATTCGGGAAACCTTCTGTTTATTTTTTTTAATACTATTTAAATAACTAATAACCAATAATGTAATGAATAATGTTGTTAAAAAAAACAGTCCAATTCCGATCCATATCCATACAACTATCTGATCCTGATTTTCCCAACGCCACATCCCAGATTAATAAAAGCAATATAAAAAAACAATAGCAGGAAACCTCTGAAAAGCCAGATAGGAGCTACCCAGTTCAGATGGTTGCTGATTAAAAAATTATAGGTAGTAGATATGAGACATTCGATAGAAAAAAACAAGAAAACAATGATATTCACGATAAACATATCCCTATCTGTCCTACCTTCCCTTATGATCTTCATAAAATAAGAGGAGGCATAACTACAAATAATAATACTGGTGATAATATTGGAATAAAAAGTAATCTGTGTATCTCCTTGTACATACAACACATTCGTAACTAACACCAATATTGCATAACAATAGATCATCCATCTCAGCTCACGGGAAAGCTGGATATAATAATTGCTATAGATCACCGTAAGAATCATCAAACCAAAAAACTGGCTTAATGTATAATTGTAGGTATTGAAAGTATTTAACTTCATCAGCCTTCCGGCCAAATCTGTCAGTTCCAGCATGAATTCTCCTGAAAGAAGTATGATTACAGGAAGTTTCGTTTTTTCCCTTTCTTTTATCAATAGAATCAGCCCTGTACATAAGACCAGGTTAATAATGATCTGCAAATACAGGGATAAACTGTTATACGAAAACACTGGTGCTTACCTTCAAAAGTTGATAATCATTAAGAGTATCAATAATGGTAAAAGGAGGTCTTGGAGTAGAATAATTTTCTGCGGTTTCACTCATATGATCAATCGCCAGACTTTTCATGGTAATAATTTCGATATGATAAGGAAAATCTGTGTCCTTTTTTTCTAAATCATCAGTAAGTCCAAAGAAACTGGCACACGTCTGTCCGCCAGCAATTCCCATTTTTTCATAATCCGAAAACGGAATGGAAATAAGCTGAAAGATATCTTCTTTTTTCTGAGCCTTCAGCCATGACGTACTAAACATATTCCATCGGAAACTACGGTTAATAGCAGATTCTGATGTGATTGGAGGAACATTTACTGCAATATCGTTACTGCTTTCTATTTTTGATTCATTGAACTCAAGTAAAAAATCTTTAGTAATGATTGTACTGAAATTGGCATCTTTATCGCTTTTAGAATCAATCAGGAAAAATTTCAGCTGATCTTCATGAATCCCTACATAAGCATGAATCATTTTCAGTTCTGCGGTTTCAAGATTTCTTTTCCATTGTTCAATCTCTTCCCCTGAAACACTGAAGTGGGTTCCCTGATTCAAATAATTCAAAATTTGTTTACCATTTGTATCAATTCCGTTTTTATAAGAATCAATAAGATTTTTCCATTTTCTGATGGCTTTAAAGATGTTTTCAGTAGTCATGATAATATTTATTTGTGAATGATAATTATTTTATGTGTTGAAATTTACAAAAAAAACAGACTGCTATTTATTTTTAAATCACATTCAAGTGGAAAATAAAATATAATGAAGTTAAAATGACTATTTCTTCTTTTTTTCATAAAATTAAATGAGAAACACCTCTTATCTTTGCATCAGAAAACACCTCATTTAAATAAACACCAGCGTATGATTCCATTTCACGAGCTTATATTTTTCATTCTGGCGGCACTCATCTTAGTGATCAGCCCCGGTCCCAATATGATTTACCTCATTTCAAAGTCTATAACACAGGGGAAAAAGTCTGGTTTTATCTCATTAGCCGGAGTAGTATGCGGATTTTTATTCCATATCATCATGGTTTCTTTTGGTCTGACCGCTGTTTTACTGGCCGTACCATTCGCTTATACCATTCTTAAGGCAGCGGGAACGTTGTACCTTTTATATCTTGCCTATCAGGCGATCAAACCCAACGGCAGGAATATTTTTGATGTTGATAAAAGCAGTTCTCATGACAGTCCCAAAAAGCTTTTTACCATTGGTTTTTTAACGAATGTCCTGAATCCAAAAGTGGCAGTCTTTTATCTGTCTTTCTTCCCTCAGTTCATCAAACCTGAGTATGGTTCCATATTCACTCAAAGCCTGGAGCTTGGTGTTATTCAGGTTCTGATCAGCTTCAGCATTAATTTTATCATTGTCTTAACTGCTGCAAGAGTTTCCTTATTCTTTTCCAATAATCCGGTCTGGATAAAAGTCCAGAAATGGTTTATGGCCAGCGTACTGACTTATCTGGCGATAAAAATGGCATTTTCTAAAGCAAAATAAAATCCGGAACAGGTTTCTTTCTGTTCCGAATTCTGTTGTATATTCATATAAAATCTGACTTGAAGAAAGCATCATGGTTATGCACCGCGAATTTGAGATTAATATTCGGGGTATAAAACTGTGAAAATACGTAATTTTACCATTGCGTATTATCCTCATCACAACAGGTTTAAAGATGAAACAGACCATTCCCACTTATGATTTAAACGGTATTTCCCCTCATCAGTTCCATGTCAAAAGAATGGATAAAAGTACTCAGGAAGCTGAGGATATTCTTTTGGACAAAGGAATACACCGGGACAGTCACTATATTTTTACCTGTATGGAAAGCGGACATGTAAGAATGATGGTGGATTTTAAAACGATTGAAGCCAAAGATTCCACTCTTTTCTGTGTATTGCCGGGACAGGTACATCAGGGACTTTTAATGAAAGACGTCTGTGGGTGGTTTGTCGCGGTAAAAGCAGAGCTTGTTCCTGATGCAGTACGTACTTTTTTTGATGAATCTCTGGGAGAAATTCAACCGCTGGCTCTGGATAAAAACCTGGTTAAAAAACTCAATACCACAGCCGGTATCCTTCATACTTCCTATACCAACGAGATGCTTTCATCTAAGGAGGGATTCCTGGTGGTTCAGTCATTACTAAATGCATTTCTTGGGATGTTTGCTTTGCTGTATTCCCAGAAAAACAGGTCTCAGGCTTCCGTTGAAAGCCGATCTGTGCAACTGTCAAGAGCCTTCAGAGGTTTAGTTCGAAGAGATTTTAAAACCCTGAAAAGTCCATCAGAATATGCAGAGATTTTAAATATTACAAGAGGGTATTTAACCGAAGCGGTTCGTGAAGTAACAGGAAAACCCGCACAACACTGGATTCATCAGGAAATTTTAATTGAAGCGAAAAGACTACTGGTCTTTACTCATCTGAGCGTAAAAGAAGTAGCCTATGAACTGGGCTACAGTGATCACACCTACTTCAGCCGTTTATTCTCCAAACTGGAAGACCAATCTCCGTCAGAATTCAGAAATCAACACCAATAACACAAACCACGAATAGTCCAATTAATTCCCCGAAACAGCTATCGGTATTTTCTGATTTTGCAACGTCCTTTGCAATAAAAATGATTTATGCCAAGCCTACCAAAATGGATCAATGACACCGTAGAAAATGTTTGGTCCTCAAAATTTAAAGAATGCACTGTTACGCATATAGAAAAAATTACGGAAGACCTTTGCCGTATACGTTTTGAAACAGATTTACAGGAAGTTCCCTATGAACCTGCCTACGCCATAGGAATAAGAATTAACGACCGGGATTTCCGGAATTATTCTCCTTATAATTTCAACAGGGAAGCAGGAACTTTTGATATTTTATTTCACCTTCATGACATTTCTGCCGCCGGAAGCCATTTTGTAACCCAATTGACTCAAGGAGATTCTGTAAAACTTTTAATGCCCAGAGGAAAACAGTTCTTTGCTCCTGAGGCAAAAATTCATTTTTCGGTGGGAGATGAAACGTCTTTGGGAAGTTCTCTTTCCCTCAAAGAAGCCGTGGAGGAATGTGGTTCTTCATTCATTTGTCTTCATGAACTGGAAGAATGTTCCGCTCTTGAGAAACTCAATTTATATGGCTATCACAGTCCTAAAAACAATACCATGAGAATGATTGAAGCTTTGAATGACTTTCTGAGAGAAGAAAAAGAAGCCATTTACAATGATGATGCTGTGTTCTACCTTACCGGAAACGGAGGAAGAATGTCTTTAATCAGGAAATTCCTTAAAGCCAGAGGGGTTTCTCCCAAATGTATAAAATCCCAGGCTTATTGGATTGAAGGGAAAAAGGGTCTGTAAAAAGGAACAACAACAATATTTTCACTTTAATAATGAAACTTTATCTGACAATAGAAAATTATTGCCGGATAAAGTTATCATTACTACATCTTAAAATTTAAATTATTTATGTTTCTTCCCTAATTCTTTTACTTTTCTCAACCATTGAGCCCGCTGCTCATCTTTAGAATTCCGGATAATCCCGATATAAGTTAGTTTAACAGGTTTTACGCCGCAATATTCCAGTATGGATTTTTTAAGCTGATTTACGCTGGGCCTTCCAAAAAACAAACGGTAATACCAACCCGGTTGGTCTAATGTAGTCATTATATGTGCCGTTTTACCTTTCAAAAGCTTATCCCACCAGACAGAATTCTCCCGGTATTTATAAGCCATTCCCGGTAAGAAAAGACGGTCTATGAATCCTTTCATCAGGGCAGGAAATCCTCCCCACCAAACGGGATGTACCCAAACCAAATGATCTGCCCATTGAATAATTTCCCAGGCTTTCATTAAATCCGGCTCCAGTTCCATTCTTTTCTGGTATCCAAACTGCAGATTGGGATTGAAATTTAAATCTCTTATGACGATCTCTTTTACTTCTGCACCTGTTTCTACTGCTCCCAACCGATATGCTTCCGCAAGACCAAAATTGAAGGAATCTTTATTAGGATGTCCGTTGATTATTGCTATTTTCTTCATTGCGTGACATTGATATTAATTGAATCATAAGCATGAAGCTGTGCCATTAAAGATAATGGGTCGTGCAGCTGATGACTGAAGTAGACCTTGTTTTCATGGGGATTTCTCAGCAGCTCTTCTGAGTGCAAAACAGCCGATAAAGCAGTCAGTTCTGCCTGTCCTTTTAAACTCTGAAGGCTCAATTTCTTTTGTCCGGACGGATCTTCAACAACAATTTCAAAAACAGACTGATCTCCATTCCCACTGGAACCGAAAATCATTTTTCTCTCTTTTAAAGATAAAATATTGTAGATCCTCAGGAATTGAAATGCGCCCAGCAACCAGGTAATGAATTTTGAATTATATGTCATTTTCACACTCACATCGGAAATTCTTTCCACCTTATTAAGAATATACAGATCAGGCACATCAAAATTATAAGCACTTCTCTTACCGATTCCAAAGGAAAAATTAAAAGCTTCCGTATCTAGAAAATGTCTGATAGAAACTGGCCTGTCGTTTTGATAATACACAAAAGGAACCGCTACATTTTCTGCCATAAAGTGAGCCGAACTCTCGCCTGCCAGATCCTTCACAGAATAGTATACAAAGAGTTTTACTTCATTGATATCACCTGAATCTGAAAGGGTATTCACCAATCCCGGGACAATCCCGCCCATCCATCCTGAACTGAATACAATTCTGCTGTTCACGTCTGCTTTTCCGGCAATAGCATAAGCTTTTACCAAAGCCGGAGTAGGTTTGGTAATATCCAGATAGTCTATTTGATGAGTAATCGCGAAATGAAGTATATGATCTTCTTTATCATTCACAGAAAGAATGATGAGGTTTATTTTTTTTTCTACAATAACCTTAAAAGAGGAAGGGTCTGTAACATCAATCCTTAGGTCCTTATCCGTTTTTCCCCCTTTTCTTCCGCCAATAAAAACATTGATATGAGGATTTCTTGATTTGAGAATGCGGGAAATCGTTTTTCCTACCAATCCATTTCCTCCGATAATTAAAATATTCTGCTCCATAACTTTTTTTGACAAAAATAGAGCGCTCCTATTTCAATGAGCAGGACAAATGTCTAAAAAGAAATTTCCTTTCTGATACGGCTTAAATCGCGTTGGGTAATTCCCAGATAAGAAGACAGATACTGCAATGGAATATTCTGAATATAGTCAGGATGATTCTTTAATAATGTTTCATATCGTTGCGCTGCGCTGTCTCTCTGAAGCTGAAAAAAACGTGTTTCAAGTTCAAGATATTCCTGCTCTGCAATGATCTTCAAAAATTTCGTCCAGTTGATGCTGTTCTTTACCAACTCATCTACTGCTTCTTTTTTAAGAATAATCAGTTCTGCATTGGTAATAGCCTGCATACTTTCTTTACTGGGACAACCTGAAACAAATGATGAATAGGCAGCAATCATATGATTGGGAAATCTGAAGCAATAGGTCATGTCTTTTCCTTCATCTGAAGTATAAAAAGAACGGAAAATACCAGATTTCACCAATCCTACTTCTTTGCAAAGTTCGCCTTCCTGTATGAAATAATCATTTTTATTAACGAGTCTTAACTCGGAAAATTTCAGGAATTCTTCAATTTCATCTTCTGAAAACAGATTAAAGCTTCTAAAGTAATCATGTATCATCATTCTTCAAATTAAGTGCATTCTAATAAAACACGAAAATAGATAAAAGATGAATGCAACATGCTTTATAAATGCGAAGTTTTCATTTTTTCTAAGATTTTATTTTAAGTGAGAAGGCAAAATCAATTTCATGGATTCTTTCTAAGTGAATATAACCAGAAAAAGAAACTATTAAAAAAGCACTTGAAATTCAAGTGCTTCCTGTTTATCTTTCTAAAGAGTTATTAAATTTTTTAATTGCATCTGCTAACTGATTCCGTTTGCTTTTATCCATTATTTTGGAAGGATAAGGATTAGATTTAAATTCTTCACGTTTTCTTAAATATTCCTCTCTACTTACTGGAATTCCATTTTGGAGTTGAGCAATTTCTACCTGCTTCTTTTCAATACCAATCGTTTTAAATGTATCATAACCTTTGATATCTTCAACCTCCATAACAAGCCCTGGTAAACCCTTAAATCTATACGGCCCTTCAGATATAGGAATTTCCTTTGTATACCAGGCTATATATTGTCTTTTATTAAAGGTTGTAGTTGCTTTTTTACATCTATATCCTAAAATTATTTTCTCATCTTTAAAATTAGCCTCCCATTTTGGTGATTCTCCTTCAAAAGTAAATAAATCAGTTCCAAGACGGCTTGTAACAAAGTTTTTTCCATTGGCACGATATACTGAATAATCAACTTTTGGTTTTGCAATTTTACCCGCGTCAATTTTTGCCATTCCTCCTGAATTTTTAGCAATCATGAGTTCTGTTTCAATTGATTTACGACGTTGCAAAAAGGCATCACTATAATAAAGGGAAGAACTAGAATTTAAATCTAAAATCATCATTTCCTCCATTCTGTTAGCCAAATCAGTAGTGTCTTTCGTTGTACTATAAAGAAACTTTACTTCCAATTCTGAAAGGTTTTTCTGTTCCTTATCCATTTTATTTTGAGCAGACAAACAGCCAGCTACACACAAAGCTAAAAACAAACGTATTTTCATAATCATTTAAGCATAACCCCAAACAGTTATAGCTGCATCACATTCTTCTTCCATTCTGTCTATTTCTACCTCAATACAACTTATTGAAGATCCACCTAATTCAATAAACTCGGTATAGCCACACGATGATTTAATTTGAATTGGATTATAAAAAAATACTTTTTTATGCTCTAATTTTTCTATGTTTTCTTTTACTCCTAAATTTTTTGCACCTGCTAGCCCTGTAATACTGAACATTGTTAGTAATAATAATTTTTTCATAATTTTTTGTGTAATGATTAGTTTTAAATTAAAAACTCATTTCAAAAATATTAAAATAATTCAAACAAAAATGAATTATTTTTTTATGTTAACTTACTATGTTCTAATCACTTTTAAAAAATTCAGAATATAGCGTTCAATTTCATTACGAAAATCATTAAGGCTATTAAAAAGATTTTTTCATGAGTGTTTCAATACTATTTAAATATCTATTTTTTTGACAACTTAGTTTTGATAATGATTTCATTAGGTCTTATAAACTTCAATTAACAGCAAAAAAAAATCATCTCAGGACGAGATGATATACCGTTTTGAATTTACTTGAGTTATTTATGAAGATATGAATGATGTTTTGTTGTAACAAAGATAAGCCAGTCCCGGTTTTTATCCATCAGTGGAATCCCTAGAATTATATCCGTAAAAATACGGTTGTATAAAAAGAAAAGCCCTGCAGGAAATACCTTACAGGACTTTGGTTTATCTAACAATTCTTCTGTTTATTGTTTAGAATTCAAAATGTAAAGTAATGATTATCATATACTTTTGATCCTAAACTTATCTTTATTAAATTAAAGAGGGCTTACCAATTGCAGGAACCATTCTTTAACTTCTCCATCTAAATGAGGAGCCAGCTTTTCTTCACAGGTTTTATGGTAACCATTCAGCCATTCAATTTCATTTTCTGAAAGAATTTCCTTCACTACAGTGTCTTTAAAGAATGGGCAGAACGTCAATGTTTCAAACTCATAGAATGTTCCGTGAATTGTTTTTTCTGCTTCTTTTA
Organism: Chryseobacterium sp. Marseille-Q8038; assembly: GCF_965111995.1. Taxonomy (NCBI): domain Bacteria; kingdom Pseudomonadati; phylum Bacteroidota; class Flavobacteriia; order Flavobacteriales; family Weeksellaceae; genus Chryseobacterium; species Chryseobacterium sp. Marseille-Q8038. Next base: position 94,032 of record NZ_CBCOPN010000002.1, read on the forward strand.
CTGCGATCAGGTTTTCATGGCGAATTCCATAATGACCTTCCAGATAATATCCAGGTTCGTTTGAACAAACCATTCCCGGAAGAAGTTCCTGAGGATTCAGGTCTTTTCTGATGTTTTGTGGTCCTTCGTGTACATTCATGAAGCTTCCTACCCCATGTCCTGTTCCGTGGTTGAAGTCTTTACCTTCCATCCATAACGGAAGCCTTGCAATAGCATCAAGGTGTACACCTTTTGTTCCTTTTGGGAATTTCACCATGGATAAACGGATCAATCCCTGTAATACCAATGTTGAATTTCTTTTAAACTCTTCTGAAGGTGTTCCTAAAGCAAAAGTTCTCGTAATATCTGTAGTTCCTTCAAGATACTGACCTCCTGAGTCTACGAGGATTGTTTCCTGGTTGGTAACATCTTTACTTCCTTCTTTTTTGGCAGAATAATGCATGATTGCACCGTTATCTTTATATCCTACGATAGATCCAAAGCTTTCTCCGACAAAATTTTCTCCTTCAGCACGGAAGCCTCTCAGTTTTTCCCCGATGGAATATTCATTCATTGCTTCTTTTCCAGCATTGTGAGTTAACCAGTAAAGGAATTTCACCATCGCTACTCCATCTCTTACCATTACTGTTCTGAAACCTTCCAGCTCAGCTTCATTTTTCTGAGCTTTCATCAGATTTCCGGGAACCGGAGCTTTGATAAACTGATTGTCTGTTTTTAATGTTTCGAAAATCTGCTGGTTGCTGTTTGGAGAAACCAATACTTTTTCATTTTTGAATGTCTTCAGATAATTGTAGAATTCTTCGTACGGCATCATTTTCACAAAGGCATCATCCATTTGTTTTCTTGCAGCCACTTCCATTTTTTCTAATCCTGTGAACAGCACCGCATCATTTTTAGTAATCACGATATATCCTAAAAATACAGGATTGCTGTCTACATCACTTCCTCTCAGGTTCAGTGTCCAGGCAACATCATCCAGGCTTGAGATAATATGTACGGTAGCTTCCTGTTCTTCCATTTTCTGACGGATTGCAGAAATTTTATCGGATACCGATTTCCCTGCTCTTTCTACCGGATGTACAAAAATTGGATTGGCAGATGGAGTTCCTCTTTCTTTCCAAACTTCTTTTAAAAGTGGAAAATCTACCAGCGTAATATTTTTTGAATTCAATTTTTGAGAAAGCAATTCCCAGTTTGCATTGGAAGCTGCCACAGCATTTACCGCCACTTTACCGCCGGAAGGAATTTCTGAAATGATCCAGTCGATATAGTGGGGAGTTCCTTCCATACCATCTTTGAAAAGGTCGATTCCTGAACCATCCAGCTCGATAGCGGCTTGAGTAAAGTATCTTCCGTCTGTCCAAAGCCCGGCTTTATCCTTGGTAACCACCACAAAACCAGCGGAACCTAAGAAACCTGACAGCCAAGCTCTCTCCTGCCATTCTTCAGGAAGGTATTCACTCATATGCGGGTCTGCAGAATATACTATAAATGCATCAACATTATTTTTCTGCATTTCTTCACGAAGTGCAGCAACTTTTTCCTTTGAAGTCATTATTTTTATTTTTAACCACCGAAAGTTACAAAAAATTTGATGTCTGAAGGGTAAATCTACTGCCTATTTTGCTTAATAATCTGTTATTTTTAATGGGCTCTAAAAAAAATCAAACCCTTAAACATATTCAATAAAAAAAACCATTTTCAAGTAAAAAAAACTACCACATTATCAAAATAATAAATTTTTGGAAGGATTATTGCTTCATTCTACTTCATGAAACAGCAAAACTACAATAACCACAGGAAATTTTATCCGCCACATCATTTTATTTATCTTCCATTGCTTATTATACTGGAGATTTTAGGAATTTACAAAATCTGGGATGATCCTGGAAATCAGCTGGTCTGGATACTCTTTTCTGTTGTGATTTTTTTGCTTTTTTATCTGGCATTTATGACACGGCAGCATTATGCACTGGGACTTCAAAACCGGATGGTAATTCTGGAGTTTAAGCAGCGTTATTTCGAGATTTTCAATAAAAGATCTGATGAAACTGCTGAAAAACTGAGATTTGACCAGATTGCTGCCTTGAGATTTACCTATGATGATGAATTCAAAGAGCTTTTATACAAAGCACTTCATGAAAACATCTCAGGAGACGAAATTAAAAGGTCTATAAAAAAATGGAGGGCTGACCGACTCAGAATCTAACACACCCACAAAATATATACTTATGAAAAAATGGAGCTTTTATAGTATTACGATATTAAGTTTGTTGACACTAACAAGTTGTGAAGCAGTAGAAACGATTTTTAAGGCAGGAATGTGGTGGGGAATAATCTTAGTCTGTGTGATAGTAGGGATTCTTTTACTGATTTTTTCGAAGGGTAAAAACTCTTAACCATGTTTTATGGAGAAGAATACAGATTTGGAGATCATTTCTCACCTAAAGCCTTCAAAAATTGTTAAAATAATGAAGGATCCGGAAGCTTCTGCAAAGGCGGTACATCTCGTATATACCACCGATGCAGAAACCGACGGAATTACCCGTAAGAAAACCGGAAACACATATTCCTATTATAAAGACGGCAAAAAGATAAAAGATAAGGAAGAAATTACCAGAATCAAAAGTCTTGTTATTCCGCCTGCCTGGGAAAATGTATGGATCTGTGCTCTTGATAATGGCCACCTTCAGGCAACAGGCTTTGATGTCAAAAAAAGAAAACAATACCGCTACCATCCTCTTTGGAGCGCTTTAAGAAATCATACCAAATTTTACAGAATGCTTCAGTTCGGGTATGCGCTACCGGACATCCGGCTGCATATAGAACAGGATCTGGCGCTGAGAAATTTTGAAAAACGAAAAATCCTGGCCTTAATTGTAAGCCTTATGCAAAGAACCAATATCCGTATTGGAAATAATGTCTATGAAAAACTGTATGGTTCTTTTGGCCTGACCACTTTAAAGGATAAACATGTAAAGGTAAACGGACAGAAAATCTCTTTTTCTTTTAAAGGAAAGAAAGGCATTATGCATCAAATCGACCTTAAAAGTAAAAGGCTGGCGAGGCTGGTTCAGAAATGCAAGGATATTCCCGGAAAAGAACTTTTCCAGTATTTTGATGATGAGGGAAACCGGCATTCAATAGATTCCGGAATGGTAAACGATTATATTAAAGAAATAAGCGGTGAGGATTTTACGGCAAAAGATTTCAGAACATGGTCCGGAACAGTGAGTGCTCTGATTGCTTTTAAAGAAATCGGGTATGCAGAAAATGATTCTCAGTATAAAAAGAAAGTAAAAGAAGCCCTGGATATCGTTGCAGAAAATCTGGGAAATACCTCTGCTGTCTGTAGAAAATATTATGTTCATCCATTGGTCATCAATCTTTACGAGAACAATACCATCAAAAAATATCTTGATGAGCTGGAAGTTATTGAAGAAAATGACGGAAAAGCCGATCTGACAAAAGAGGAAAAGCTGGTTCTGAAAATTCTTGAAAACGAGAGAATGTGAGAAGATGGAAGAAAGGAAGCAGGGAGATGGAAGTTCTGAAATTCCTGAAATCAAATTCTGAACTTTCAACTTATTTTGATTAGGTTACTGCAATACTTCCAGCATCTGGCTTCCAGCTTCCAGCCTAATTATATTGAAATCCTGTTGTTGTTCAAAAACTGAACTCTATATTCCTTTGGCGTAATGCCTGCAATTTTTTTGAAAAGCTGTGTAAAATGGGAGGCAGTATGAAAATTCAATTCGTAAGCTATCTCCGCAATGTCTTTACTGGAGTGCAGTAATGCTTTACTGTAATTGATATCAATCTCGTTGATCCATTGTTTTGGGGACTTCTGAGTAACTCCTTTCACACATTTATTCAGATAACTTTCCGTTACCGATAGTTTATCAGCATAAAAAGCCACTCTCTTTTCTCCTACATGATATTTGAACAAAAGATCCCGGAACTGAAGGGACAGCTCCATTGGCCGTGTGGCAGATTTATGATGGGTATCAGAATCTGTGCTCAGCATCTTGATTAAAATAAGATGAAGCATGGTAACCACAACATCATTGACATTAAGGTTATTCAGCCATAGTTCCTGCTCCATGATCGGGAGAAGCTGGGTAATCGTTCCATAGGTCAGGCTGTCAAGATTCAAAAAAGGAGTCATGAAAAAAATACTGCTCTTGTGCTTAGGCAGTTCCTGTTCAGACAGAATATTATTTTCATAGGCAAGGAAGAAACCTTCAATATCGTCTGATAACTCAACAGTAGCCGTAATGGTTCCCTGTTTAATAAAGATCACACCTCCTTTTTCAGCATGATATTCTTTATTTTCAAGATACTGTCTGATATGTCCATTGGTCACGAAAATAATAAAATTGAACGTTGTACGGTACGGAATGACCGGCATGAGAATTCCTTTAAGATAATTTTCTATCCGATACAGCTGTATATCAGCATTATTGGCTAATATCTTATCCGTAATATTCGGGAGAAAAAGCTTTTTATATTGAAAATTGGATAGTACTTCCATAGTGAATTGATTATTACAAATTTAATACTGAAAATTGAATATTTGGATGTTTTTGTATTTTGTATCTTGTACCATGTCGGGTGTAAAATGTACAATGTATAAGAGTAACATTATTTGAACAATAGCTTTTTTTATTTTAAAATATTCAAGAAACAATTGCCCGCGCCACATTATACATTATACATTATACATTATACATCAGAATTTATAGTACACCCCGACTCTCACTCCAAAAGGACTTCCCGGAGTATACGTAAGGTCTGTAATAGGTTCTGCTTCTCCTTTCAGCTGGGTTTCTGTGGCAAACTGAGCTTCGTTCCATTTTACATTGAAAAGGTTGTTCAGCTGCACATTAGCGCCCCATTTCTGACGGTTATAAGAAAGCATCAGGTCATTTACAAAATAAGCTTTGGTTCTGATGCTGTTATCTTCCACAGCAGGTCTTGCTCCCAAATACCGGTACTGCAGTCCTAAAGAAAATCCGTGCAGGAAATCCCAGTTTACAGATCCTGTACTGGTTACTACCGGAGCCAGCGGTACATAATCCTGTCCTTTTTCTTCTTCAGTAAATCTTGCGTGGGAATAGTTGACATCCGCATTCAGATAGAAGTTTTCCAATGGCTGAAAACGAACTCCCAGATCGGCCCCGAAACGTCTTGATTTTCCGGAAGGTTCTACTACGGCATCATCTCCTACGTACACAAATTCCTGCTGCAGATCCATATACCATAATGCTGGAGTAATAATTAATGATTTGAACGGATGTAATCTGACTCCGAAGTCTGCGCCAATAGAGTACGGAAGTGTATTTTCGTTTTTATTGGGAACTACCACTCTCAGGTCATTGGAGTGAAAGCCCATTCCTGTTTTCAGGAACCACATTACGTTATCATTCTGGGCATAGGAGAAATTAAGTTTAGGGCTCAGTCTTGTTGCTTCTTTTGACTGTCCGGAAGGCAATTGTTCCGCATCCAGCAGGTTGTGCATATTAAAAATAAAATGATCTACTCTCAAAGCCGGATTAATCGTCCATTTCCCTGTTTTCCAAACCAGTCCGGAATAAGCATGAAGATTGGTTTCTGTTCCTGTTACATCAGATAATCTGTCCAGCAGAAGATCTCTGTGATACACATGGTTAAGCTGCAGGGTATTAATATCATCATTTCTTAATCCAATTCCTGAAGTCCAGTTTAAAGAACTGTTGGCAAATGAAAAAGTCTTGATGTATTTTACTTCAGCTCCGTAAATATTTCTTCCGTCCGTTTGCTGAATTTCGTCACCATGCTCTTTATCTTTTAAATTAAAGGTAAAATCAGAATACAGATTGAAATTATATTTTGAATAGAAAGCCATGGCATCAATCTGTTCGGAAGGAGAAATAATGTGTTTAAAATTCATCTGAAGGTTTGTTCTGGAAGTTTTTCCGCCTTCTGTAGGGTCAATACTTCCCCATCGTCCGATGATTCCCTCATCTACGGCGCGTTCGGGAATTTGTCCGGAAGCATTCCAGGAGGAATTAAATGTTGAGAACTGGATATTGAAATAGTCTTTATCCGTAAGCCACTGGTTGTATTTTCCGAAGATATTGACTCTGTTAAAATTCTGTTTTACATCAAAAGGACCGTCTGTATAATTGTACTCTGCTGCGATATAGGCATTTTTTCTCCCCAGATCATCATGCAGAATATTGAACATTCCCAATACTCTTTTTGAATTGAATGAACCTCCTTCCAGTTTAATCATACTGTTTTTCAAACCATTGTACGTCTGAAAATCCACATATCCGGCTGTATTAAAGTCTCCACGATCCATGTAATAGGCTCCTTTTCCGAAATCAATATTATTAACGGTTTCAGGAATTACAAAGTGTAAGTCTGAATATCCCTGACCATGGGCATGAGAAACGATATTCACCGGCATTCCGTCTACATTTACGCTTACATCGGTACCATGATCGGCATCAAATCCTCTTAGGAAAAGCTGTTCAGCCTTTCCACCTCCGGCATGCTGCGCAATAAACAATCCCGGAACTTTTCTCAACAAATCCTGCGCGGAATTTACCGGAAATTTGTTCAGATCAACCTTTGTAATAGCGGATAAAAACGAACTGTGATTAATGGCTACTTCAGAAATCTGAAAAGGTTTATGCTGTAAAAAAATAACTTTATTTTTATCATCATCACTGGCAACTACCCATTTTACCTCATCATATCCCTGACGGCTGATCACAAGGGTATCTGGAAGGGATTTTACAGGGATGGCAAATGTTCCGTCTGTTCCTGTGTGAGTATGGCTGTTTCCGTGGTCATATTTTACCAAAGCATCTGCAATAGGAAATTTGTCATCTGCATCTTTTATTAGCAACTGTTTTTCTGCTTCCTGCGCCATTATTTTTCCACTGAATGCCATGACCAGAAATACTGCGGCTATTTTTGTTATTTTCATTTTTTTAGTTTAATTATATTTAAATTTTAGAAGTTAGAAACCAGAGGTTAGAGGAATATCAATAGTGAGTTTTGCTTCGTAAGTGAATGGTCAATCATCGTGAAAAAAAACCTTAAACCTTAAACCTTAAACTTTGAACCTTGAACCTTGAACGTTGAACTCTCTCACTCTCAAACCCTCCAACTCTAAGACTCTCTGACTCTTTATTTTTTTGCTTTAAGAAATACTTTCTGAATTAAAAGCGTAATCCAGGTTCCGGCTACAAATGGGAACGTAAATACACCACCCACTCTATCCAGACAGTGATTATCAATTAAAAGATCATCAATAGCAATGGTTAAAAGAACGGCAATCAATACCCACAGACCATCTGTTTTCTTTACTCCGGAGAAAACAATTGCGGAAAGCACGGCATTAAATCCAAATAATCCCATGTGAATTTCTTTGATAGGTTCTCCATTCAACTGTGATAATCCTGCTCCCAATATAGAAGCTGCCAATCCATACAAAGCCGCTATCGGAGAGCTTATGAAAACAGCAAGGAAGAAAATCATTCCTGAAAGTATGCCTCCCTGAAATATTACTTCTCCAAAACCATTGGTACAGGCAAGAAAATCATCATATTCTGTAGGAATGACTTCACTGCTCAACATCGCAGAAGGTGGAATATGAGTAAAATGATGCAGCGTGAATACCAATACCCATGTGATAATGATAAATGGAAAAGTAAACACCGGAATTTTCTTTTGGATAAAGAAATGCTGAATAACAGCGGCCAATGCACCTCCCAATACGATAAGAACCCATATTAAGAATGTTGCCTGAAACAAAAATGCCAATGCTACTCCTACAAGGGCTGCACTGAAGCCGTAAAGCCCTGCGTTGATCTCAGATTTGGCATAGCTCAGTTTCATCGCCGTAAAAGTTCCGGCTGCTGTGGAAAGCAGTACTGCCACTCCGCACTGCCAGCTTCCCATAAAAATTCCTATAAGAAACAAAAGCCCGGTCCATCTGTTTTCCTGGAGCATAATCTGCCCGATTCCTTTTAAAACATGATCGATAAAAGGGAGTTTTTTGAAAAATTCGTCCATAGTTTTTTTTGTATAATGTATTTTGTACAATGTAAAATGTATTGATGATTTGAAATTAATAGAGGGAGGCTGGAAGTTGGAGCTGAAAGTGGGACTTTACCCTAAAGCTCTCATTCACTCTTACCCTCAAACCCTTTCACTCGAATCCCGAACCTCATCACCATCCAAGAAAGACCATTCCGACACCGCAAACGGTTACTACTGCTCCACTTACCACTCCCATATACCTTTCCAGTTTTTCAGTGTTGAATAATGTTGAGTAGCCATAACGTCCCAAAAGAACCATTCCAAGCATTGTCAGAACCGTAGTTGCCGTAAAAGAAATAACCAGAACAGCAATTTCAGACATGGAATGTTTCACTCCTGAATAAAATAATAAAGGAATAAGAGGCTCACTGGGTCCCATCACGAAAATCATAAAAAGCACAAGCGGAGTTACTTTTATTCTTTTTTGGGGCATTACCACTTCGCTGTGATTATGTTCGTATACATATACATCATCTCCCATCACATCGAAATGTTTGTGAGGTTTGTTTCTGATTGCCTGAATGAGACCATATACCAGATAAACCCCTCCAAAGATCAGCAATGCCCATCCTGAAAAGTTCCCTCTGATATCCTGGAACCATGAAATTTTATTGAGCTGCCATCCGAGAAAAACTCCGATAAAACCCAAGATCAGAGAGCTCAGCACATGTCCGAATCCACAGACAACCGTTAATATTGCGGTTTTCATTCCACTCCATTTTTTGGATTTTGAGATCACTATGAAAGGCAGGTAATGATCGGGCCCGGAGGCTGTATGTATAAAGCTTATTGAAACAGCACTTAAAAGAAGTGCCCAAACTGTACTATCCATTTTTTATTTATTTTTTTACCTGAGAGCCTTGTCAAGGTTTTGAACCTTGACAAGGCTCTCCTTTTTTACTCGAGTGTCCAAAGGATTTCCTGAATATGAAGGAAGAAGTTGTACATCAGTTCTCCGCCATGTCCCAAAGCTCTTACTACAAAACCGTTATCTTCCATAGCGGAAACACCCACTTCCATTTCTTCATGTTGCTGTGTTGCGGCTTCAACAATCTCCTCAATCAATCCGGTTTTATCTACATTTTCTTTTGTACTGTAAAAAATCAGGGTTCCCTGGTGGGTATATTGTTCGAGATTTCCGATGCTGCTGATTGGGATCGTATCAGGCTGGATCAGGACATTATCTTTTACAACAAGTTTATTGTTGTGGTAGATTTCCATCACATTCTGAAAACGCTTCAGTTTAAAAACTTCTCCATAATGTTTTCTTCCACAGGTAATAATCTCGCTGATGATGATCTGACTATTTTTCCCAATATGAATATTCGCTTTACTTTTAAAGTTGGAATCCTCATGCGGAACAATAGGATGCGGAACATAGGCAAAAGAAGTTTCATCTTCCATTGAAACATTCAGTTCCTGACGCGCTTCATCCTTCATATTGAAAAGCCTTTGATAGGATTGTGACTGTAACTGAAGGGCAGCTCCTTTTTCAATGGCAACGTCTAAATGGTAATGATCACCATCCAGAATTCCCGGAGAGGAGCTCATCACCATCTGATAGAGCTTTCTGTCACTTTTTCGCTGTCCTACAGAAACTACTCTGAAAGGAAGTGAGACATAAAGGTCTTTCACATAGGATTCTCCTCCCTTGAATCCTGCAATAATTTTTAAACGACTATCCATTTATCTTACTAAGTTCGGTTCTTCAACTTCTTCTAAAAGAGCATATTTTTTGATCCAACCGATTACTTTATCTAATCCTTCATCTGTTTTAAGATTGGTGAATACAAAAGGATTTCCTTTTCGCATTCTTCTGGCATCATTTTCCATCACTTCAAGGCTGGCTCCTACGTAAGGGGCAAGATCTATTTTGTTGATGATCAAAAGGTCTGATCTTGTGATACCAGGTCCTCCTTTTCTGGGAATTTTCTCTCCTTCCGCTACATCGATAATAAAGATGGTAACGTCAGCAAGATCCGGGCTGAATGTTGCGGAAAGATTATCCCCTCCACTTTCAATTAAAACGAGTTCAATTTCCGGGAAACGTGCTGCTAGTTCATCTACTGCTTCAAGGTTCATACTTGCATCTTCACGGATAGCAGTATGAGGGCAGCCACCTGTTTCTACTCCAATAATTCTGTCGTGGGGAAGAAGACTGTTTTTCGCCATAAATTCAGCGTCTTCTTTGGTATAAATATCATTGGTAATTACTCCAAGGTCATACTTACCAAATAATTTTCTGCTTAAACGTTCTAATAGTGCAGTTTTTCCTGAACCTACAGGTCCTGCTACTCCTACTTTTATGTATTTTCTATTTTCCATTTTTTTATTTTTTTTAACGCTAAGGGCGCTAAGTTTTTTTTGATTGAGAATATTTTACGATCGCAAAGGTGTTTCACTCAGCAGAGGGCGATTCATCAATTTGCTCTTTTATCTTTTAGGACATATAAAGTCTTGAATACAGTCTTTCATGCTGCATACACCTGATATCAAAGGCGGTGTTGCAAAGTCCCACCATATCCCTGTCCAGCTCCATTGTTTCCCATACTGTTTTTTCCATTACGGGATATAGTGAGAATAAAATATCTTGTCCATCCAGCTGTCCGAGAGGAACGAGCTTTACCGCATTGGTAATCATTCCTGCAACAGAGGTGTAATAGAATCCCAAAAGAGCTTCATACAAAGGAATCTTCATTAAGTAAGCATATACTCCGAATACAATACAGTAATGAGAATTGGCTTCTTTATGCTGAACTGCTTTTTCAAAAGCCTCCATAAAAGGGAAACTTTCCCGTCTTTTGAAAATCTTGATCAGTCTGAGCCCCAACTTCTGACTGGCCTGGCGGATTTCTCTCGGGCATTTTATTGCATTGCATTCATTATCGAGGAGTATCAATGTTTCTAAATCTCCTTTTTCTGCAGCTTTATAAGCCAGTTTTACAAAAGCTCCGTCATTGAATTTAAGATTGTACTGAAGCATATTCTGCACAAACTCTTTTGCCGTATCTGCATTATGTACAATTCTTTCCTGAACATACGTTTCAAGTCCGTTGGAATGGGTATATCCTCCGATGGGAAGTGTAGGATCTGCAAGATGAAGCAGTCCCGACAGGAAGTTTATGTTCATATTATTCATCTTTTGGGGCGGCCATTTTTAGGATTTTTGTGAAGATTGTTGAGCCCAGACTTCCGTGTCCATGAGGTTCTACGTTCGATTTAAGAAGATTCAGCAGTTTTACAGATTGTTTTTCCGGTCTGAAACCACTTGCTTCCAGCCATCTGAACATGGGCATTTCAAAAGGAAGCAATACTTTATCATTCTGAATGAAAAGTGGAATATGTTTGTTTCCGATCTCATAGCACACGGTACCCATTTCTAACAGTGAGGCGGGCGACATCACAATCGCTTCTGTTTCGAGAACGTTTACTACAATTATTTTTTCTGCATCCTCAAAAAGAATATCTCCTTCACGCAAACGCTGTCCCTCTCTCAGAAACTTGATCGCAATATCAGTTCCTTTTCTGGTTTTTTTACGTTGAATTCTTTTGGTGGTTTCAAACCATTCCAAATCGAGATAGTCTATGGTTTTATCTGAAGAATTTTCAGAGAGATTGCCTATGATTTGATTAATTATCATTTTTAGATTTTTTTCTGAAGTCTAAGTTTTTGGAAATGCCTACCCCGAATGTTGAACCGCTGATTCCTGCTACATAACTTTTTGTCCAGCCTTCTTCTTTCGTTTTGGTTTGCAGCATTGAAAGCTCAGCAAATTTGAATTTCAAAGCCCATCCTCCACCCAGCAAAATCCCGATCAAAGGATAGGCACGAAGACGGAATCCATTAAAATTCTGCATGGCATCAGCAGCCGTTGAAAGTTGCTGTCCCCAAACATAATGAGCATCCACCTGCCCGATTAATACAAAGTATTTCCCAAGCATTACTGACGGACTGTACCAGATACCGGCCTCATTTTGCTTATAAACAACGTTATGGTCTACCGTATTCTGTGAGTAGGCATAGTTGACTCCAATAAGATCATTATTGTTGATGAAGTATCCTACTCCAAGCGGTGCGCTTGAAACCGTACTGCTGCTGCTTGATGGTGTTGTAATTTTAGAGTAGTCTAATGAACCGTACACCATAAACTGCCCTTTGGGTCCATCTTCATCACTTTTAAGCCTGTGTCCGCCAAGAAACTGAGCGCCCAGATTTCCTGAAAGCACAGACATTCCGGCTACAGCAAGAGAAAAAACTGTTTTATTTAAATATTTCATTTTTAACCTTAGTTCTATAATTATTTTAAAATTCTAAAGATCAACTTGGATAAAGAGAGTTTCTGAAAATGTCATTCTGACGAAGGAAGAATCTCCCCGATAAATTCTACGAGATTCTTCACTACATTACATTTCGTTCAGAATGACAAAAGCCAAATAATTCTGGTTTCAAACACTCTACTTTACGTTGAGCCTAGAATAAGAAATACAACTGTGTTAAAGGAAGTTTTTCTGCCGGTTCACAAGTGATGTATTCACCATCTACCGTTACTTTGTAGTTTTCAGGATTCACTTCAATCAGAGGAGTCTTATCGTTATGGATAAGGTCTGCTTTTGAAATATTTCTACAATTTTTCACCGGAAGAATCATTTTCTCTAATTTATAGGAAGCGATGGTTCCGTTGTCGATAGAGATCTGAGAAACAAAATTGGCACAAGTTCCAAACTTAGCTTTTCCATGAGCTCCAAACATATTTCTGTAAATAATAGGCTGAGGCGTAGGAATGGATGCATTCGGATCTCCCATTTTAGCAGCAATTACAAATCCGCCTTTTACAATCATTTCCGGCTTTGCTCCAAATAATGCAGGTTTCCAGATGACCAAATCTGCTAATTTCCCTTCTTCAATTGATCCTACATATTCTGAAATACCGTGTGCAATAGCTGGGTTGATGGTATATTTAGCTACATATCTTTTTGCACGGTAGTTATCGTTTCCACTGTCCTGATCTTCAGCCAAATCACCTCTCTGCTCCTTCATTTTACTTGCCGTCTGCCAGGTTCTTGTGATCACTTCTCCGGGTCTTCCCATTGCCTGGGAATCCGAACTCATAATACTGAAAACACCCATATCATGAAGAATATCTTCTGCTGCAATGGTTTCAGGACGGATACGAGAGTCTGCAAACGCCACATCTTCAGGAATATTTTTACTCAAGTGGTGGCATACCATCAGCATATCCAAATGCTCATCAATGGTATTAACCGTATAAGGACGTGTAGGGTTTGTAGAAGCCGGCAATACGTTTGGATACATGGCTGCTTTAATAATATCCGGAGCGTGACCTCCACCTGCTCCTTCTGTGTGGAAAGTGTGAATCACTCTTCCGTTGATTGCTCTCATGGTATCTTCAAGAAATCCTCCTTCATTCAGAGTGTCGGTGTGGATGGCAACCTGAACGTCATATTTATCCGCTACTTTCAATGCTGCATCAATGGTTGCAGGGGTTGCTCCCCAGTCTTCGTGGATTTTTACTCCCAAAGCACCTGCTTCTACCTGCTCTTCAATAGGTTCTTCTGCCGAGCAGTTCCCTTTTCCGAAAAATCCAAGGTTCATAGGATATTCTTCAGCGGCTTCAAGCATTTTCTGCATATTGAATCTTCCCGGAGTAACGGTTGTAGCATTCGTTCCATCATTTGGACCTGTACCTCCGCCAATCATTGTTGTGATTCCGCTGTATAAGGATGTTTCAATCTGCTGAGGGCAGATGTAGTGAATGTGGGTGTCAATTCCTCCTGCTGTTACGATATACCCTTTTCCACCATGAACTTCCGTGGAAGCTCCGATAATCATATTGGGAGTCACTCCGTCCATTGTATCAGGGTTACCGGCTTTTCCGATTCCTACAATTTTTCCGTCTTTGATTCCTATATCCCCTTTTACGATTCCCCAGTGGTCAATAATTACGGCTCCTGTGATACAAAGATCCAAAACACCTTCGTCTCTTTTAGCAGTAACATTCTGTCCCATTCCGTCACGGACTGTTTTTCCTCCTCCGAAAACGGCTTCGTCTCCGTAGTGCGTGAAATCTTTTTCAATTTCAATAATAATTTCAGTATCTCCCAGTCTGATTTTGTCTCCGGCTGTAGGACCTAATATATTGGCGTATTGTTTTCTGTCTACGTGTAAGCTCATCTTAGTGATTTTTAAAGTTTAACTCTTCAACTTTTGCAAGGCTTGCTTTTTTCTGTTCTTCAGAATCTACCTGTCCATCGACAAGGTTGTTGAAACCCATTGCTTTTTTAGTTCCTCCTATTTCTACCAATTCCACTTCTTTTTCTTCTCCCGGCTCAAATCGAACGGCAGTACTTGCTACAATATTCAGTCTCTTTCCGAAAGCTTTTTCACGGTCAAAACTCATGGCTTTATTAACTTCGAAAAAATGGAAGTGTGAACCTACCTGAATAGGGCGGTCTCCTGTATTTGTTACTTTTATTTTTACAGTTTCTCTGCCTTCATTACAGATAATTGTACCTTCTTTTACAAAAATTTCTCCTGGTATCATAATCAGTAGGTATTAACGGATTGGATTGTGTACGGTTACAAGTTTAGTCCCATCCGGGAAAGTAGCTTCAATCTGAACATCGTGGATCATTTCTGCCACGCCAGGCATTACATCCTCTTTAGTAAGAAGATGAGCGCCTTCCTGCATCAATTCGGCTACTTTTTTTCCATCTCTTGCTCCTTCAAGCAAAAAATGACTGATGAGTGCTATGGATTCCGGATAGTTTAATTTAAGGCCTCTTGCCTTTCTTTTTAGAGCGAGCTCGCCTGCCAGAAATAGCATAAGCTTCTCCGTTTCTCTCGGTGTTAAGTGCATAATATTTTTATTTAAAATTGGACAAACAGAATCCCGTTCACCTTTTTGCAAAGGCAAATAGAAATGTTCAAAAATGTAAAATGGGAATGATTTTTATGGACTTGTATTGACATGAATACAAATCATAACGGATCATTAAAATTTTAAAAGATTTAGCAGCGTGCTATCTGCAGGGAATGATACAGAATGTATCTTGGTTCGGTAATATAAATACGGGTTTGAACGGCCGCAACACGTGTATTGTAAGTATAATCTGCAAAGAAATAGTGCAACCACTGCTGGGCAAGTATCGAATAGTCAAACTTCACTTTCTCCCAGTCGTTGGAATCCTGTACATCCTGTGCATCTGAAAAGCTATACATTTCAGGCTGGGTCTGCTGATCAGATTTCTGCTGAAGGAGATGAATTTTTGAAAGAATATCAGAGTATGGTTGAGTTTTCCCTGTATGTGCAAAAAGACCTGCACACAACGCTGAGAAAAATATCACAAAAGAGAAAAATAAGACTCTTTTTTTCATACTGTTAATAATGGTGTAAAATTAGAACAATCTTAAAACCCAGGCTATCAAAAAAATTATTTAAAATGTTCAAAATCGCAACAAATGCAATTTTATGTATTTTTAACATTCCACTATAAATCCCTTATTTACAATACATAAGCACTATTTATAAACTATGACAAATATTTAATTGTCCCCATTCCCATAATTCTGATTGTTCATCTCATCTTTTCCTTCTATTTAAGAAATCGAATAAATACATCTTATATTCTCAATTTCATATGTTAAAAAACCGTTATCCATTAATGATTATTCAATAATCAAGTTTATTCCATAAAAGCAGGCGGTATTTTTTCTTTCCTTATAATTATCGTAAATTTGTATACACATCTTATTTAATATAATAAAATAATAAAACGTAATATGTCAAAAGCAATTTCGCAAGTACCATTAGCGGTAAACGAGCCGGTAAATTCTTATGAACCGGGATCTCCGGAAGTTAAAAGCCTTATCGACACTTATAAAAAAATGTGGGCTGAAAAGGTAGAAATCCCAATGATCATCAACGGAAAGGAAGTAAAAACAGATACAAAAGTACAGCTTCAGTCTCCACAGGATCATGCTCATGATTTCGGATTCTACTATCAGGGTGGTATGCAGCATGTGGATGACGCTATCAACGCGGCATTGGCAGCTAAAAAAGAATGGAATGAACTAGGCTGGGAACAGCGTGCAGCAATTTTCTTAAAGGCAGCTGATCTTTTGGCTGGTCCTTACAGAGATGTGATCAACGCTGCAACAATGATCGGACAGTCTAAAAACGTACACCAGGCTGAAATTGATGCAGCTTGTGAGTTCATCGACTTCTTAAGATTCAATGTTGAGTTCATGACAGAAATGTATTCTGAGCAGCCAGTTTCTGACAATGGAATCTGGAACCGCGTTGAGTACAGACCATTAGAAGGATTCTGTTTTGCAGTAACTCCGTTCAACTTTACAGCTATTTCCGGAAACCTTCCGACTTGTATGGCAATGTTAGGAAACGTAGTGGTTTGGAAACCTTCTGACAAGCAGGTATATTCTGCAAAAGTAATTATGGATGTATTAATCGAAGCTGGTCTTCCTGCAGGGGTTATCAACATGATCTTTACAGATGGAAAAGAAACTGCTGAGAAAATATTGGCTCACCGTGATTTTGCAGGTCTTCACTTCACTGGTTCTACAAAAGTATTCCAGGGAATGTGGAAAATGATCGGAGACAATATCCACAACTACAGAACATATCCAAGAATCGTTGGAGAAACAGGCGGTAAAGATTTTGTAATCGCTCACCCTTCTGCTAACGTAGAAGCTGTAGCAACTGCATTGGTAAGAGGTGCTTTTGAATATCAGGGACAAAAATGTTCTGCTGCTTCAAGAGCCTATGTACCTAAGTCTCTTTGGGCTGATGTGAAAAAAGTAATGGAAACTCAGATGAACTCTATTAAAGTAGGTTCTCCAGAAGATACTTCAAACTTCGTAAACGCTGTAATTGATAAAAATTCTTTCGAAAAATGTAAAGGATACATCGACAGAGCAAATGCTTCCGGTGAAGCTGCTGTAGCCATCGGTGGAAAAGTTGACGATTCTAAAGGATGGTTTGTACACCCAACAGTAATCGAAACTACAAATCCTCACTACGAAAGTATGGTGGAAGAGATCTTCGGGCCAATCTTATCGATCTACGTATATGAAGATCAGGACTGGAAAGAAACACTAAAACTTGTAGATTCTACTTCTCCTTATTCATTGACTGGTTCTGTGTTCTCACAAGACCGTTACGCAATTAATGAAGCTTTTAAAGCGTTAGAAAATGCATCAGGTAACTTCTACATCAACGATAAACCAACGGGTGCCGTAGTAGGACAACAGCCTTTCGGTGGTGGTAGAGCTTCAGGAACTAATGATAAAGCAGGTTCTAAAATGAATCTTCTAAGATGGACCTCTGTAAGAAGCGTAAAAGAAACGTTTGTTTCTCCAAAAAACTACAAATATCCATATTTAGGGTAATAAACGATCAATGATCATTGATAAATGATATAGCAGCCTCGGAATTTCGGTTTCGGGGCTTTTTTGTGGATACGAGGATTCGGGTTCAAGGTTCAAGGTTCAAGGTTCAAGGTTCAAGGTTCAAGGTTCAAGATTTAAAGTTTAAAGTTTAAAGTTTAAAGTTTAGAGTTTAGAGTTTAAGGTTACTGGCAGTTAAAAAAGTACTTTCATTTCCATAACACTCTCCCACTTCTAACTTCTAACTTCTAACTCCTTTTCCCTATTCCCTATTCCCTATTCCCTATTCCCTATTCCCTATTCCCTATTCCCTATTCCCTATTCCCTGCTACCTGCTACCTGCTACCTACTACTACCTGCTACCTAACATCTTTTAACAAACTTTACAGATATTTTACGATTTACCAGGTACTGTTAGGAATAATTATTGATTTTTTGTTACTACACCTCAAAATAGAAGAATATGAAAAAGTTATTGTTAACAGCCGTTGGAATAGGAATATTTGCAGTGAGCTGTGGAACCAAAGAATCGACAATGTCAACCAGTAGCCGGGATTCAGCAACAGTAGGTAATACGCAAAGTATACCTCCTACAACAACTGATACCATGACTACAAAAATGACAAATCCTGACAGTATCAAGATAAAAAGGGATTCTATGGCAACGTCTCCTGTCAAATAGTATTTATATAACATTCGATTTAAAAATGGAAAATCTGCAGATGAAAGCTCTGCAGATTTTTTTTATTGAATAACCGGAAAATGTTGAAGTTATCATCAAGTTTTAGCTTTGAAGGACTATTATTTAGGTTTTGGCTAAAGCCGATGATGATATATTATTTTTAAAGGCGGGTTAAAACCCACCCTTATTGAATTTTAATGACAACATCTTTTATCTTTTATCTTTTATCTTTTATCTTTTATCTTTTATCTTTTATCTTTTAATTAATTCCTTATATTTGATTATCATCAACAATCAAAATTAACTATTATGAAAAAATTATGGATAGGAGCTGTTCTTGGACTTCTTTTCCTTGGAAGTTGTGCTCAAAATAAAGAAAAAAGAGAGGAATATAAAGAGGCTCACAATAAAGATTCTTTAAGAAATAAAATGGGAGATTCTGCTGTGGCCAACTCCATCCCTTCACCCGCAACCTCTGATACTTCGAAAATTAAAACCGACAGTACAAAAGTTAAATAAAATCACAAATCCACAGAAATCTGTGGATTTGCACTTAAAAAAACTTGACTGAAAAAAAACCGGGCAATCAACCCCGATTATAATATATGGTTCATATTCCTGATCAGAAGAATATTTTCCTTAAAAGCTAAAAAAAAGGGAATTGCAGTTTGGGCTTACTCTTATCTTGAAAGAAGAAAATAAAAATGATAAGCTGCAGCAGAATTACATCATGTCCCGTGAAACTGATGCAAATATATACCAGCAAAGCTTTTCTTTAAAATAATAGGTTGTTCATTTTCATGAAAATGGTAAGGTAGAATTAAAAAAACAAGCTGTTTTTAATCATTTTCCGGAAAATGGATATTTTTGTCTGATTGCTTTTCAGTATCCAGATATTTGATATATGCTGATGGAGAATAGTCTGTAACCGCTTTAAAGACAGCAGCAAATTTACTGTGTGAAGAGAATCCGCATTCATCGGCAAGGATACTTATTTTATACTGCCGGTACTTTTCATCATTGATTAATTTGTCTACAATATAATTGATTCGTAGACGATTGACATACGTTTTAAAGTCTGCACTTTTATGCTGATTGATAACATAAGACAGATATTTTGTATTGGTATTCAATTCACCGGCAAGAAAAGAAAGGGACATTCCTTTGTTGTTATAAAGATCACCTTTTTCAAAATCTTCAAGAAGTTCAAGCAATTTTGATTCTGTTTCGGAAGTCATGAGGGAATCATTCCTTCTGCGGTCTGCTTCAGAGTCTTTTTCATCAATTTCTTCCACAGATATATTGGAAAATTCGGCACCATCGGGTTGTTGTAAAGAATACTGAGTTCTTTTACTGATCATATTTAACTGAGCTCTTATAATATTTCTGAACTTTGAACGCTGTTTTTTCTGCTTTGCCCTGAATAAAACAAGTAAAACAACCAGCGAAGTAAACAGAATGATAATGGCTGCATTTTTTACCAGATTCATCTGTGCTCCTTTTTTACTGTTCTTTCCTTTCAGAATTTCTCCACCCTTCGCAGCAAAACTTTGATTACGGGCTGCAATGCTGTCATAAGCACGTACATATTTCACAGCATATAATGAAGCTTTAAAATTGTCTCCAATTCCTTCATAATAATCGTTAATATTGGAATAAACGGCTTTTTTAAGTTTAAGACTTCGGGATGTGTCTGCAATTTTTTCTGCTTTTTTAAGATACACTTCAGCGTCCTTCCAGTTTTTCTGCTTCAGGCGTATACCTCCAAGCCCGTTATAAACCAGCCCCATTGTACAGCTTCCATTTTTAAGCAGTCCTTCCGCTTTTCGATAGTAATCTTCGGAAACAGAATAATCATTAAGTTTGAAATAGACCTCTCCCAACAGCTGATATGAAGCTGCTGCCGTTCTGCTTTCGTTATAGCTGTTTATTTTTTCAAAATATTTCAGAGAGGATTCAATATGCCGTATCGCATTGGGATAATTCCCAAGCTCCATCTCATAGAAGGCCATTTCCTGATTCAGGAGCCCTGCGGCTTCATTACTTTTTTGAAAATCGGTAATCCGTCCGGAAGCCTCCAGCCCTTTTACAATGTATTTTTTGGATCTTTCGTATAACCCTACCTGTCTATATTGCCTCGCAAGTAATCTGGTCACCACGGCCATCCATTCCGGATCATTCATCTGATTGATTACCGAATGGGCATTTTCACTGAAACAGATTGCTTTTTTAAGTTCTCCTGCATGATGATATAGCTCCGAAGAAAGAACAAGACATTTGATCTTCTCTGAAGATGTTTGTGCCCTCATATACAGAGAATCTGCGGTTTTGATGGCTTTGGGTAAATCCTTATAGGCTGTAACAGAAGAAGTCTTCTCACAGATAAGGTCAAAGTTATTTTTTTTCTGAGCGAATATGGGAACTGCTGTTGCCAGCAAAAACAAAAATTTCAGAAGACTTTTAGGCATAAGAAAACAAATTATTATTTTTATTCTATAATAATTCATCATTATTTTCACGGAGTGTCTTTTTGTTTTTTACAAAACTAGTGATATTTTATTTTTTATTAAAACATTCTATTGAAATTTAATCATTTACCTTAAAACAGTCATTTGCGTTAATTTTAATAATAAGACTAAAACAATAAATGATTATCTTTCATACGCCTTGATAGCTGTTTTAAAACTAAAGTTCCTTTATAATTATTTTCAATATGAACGACTCATATGTCATCATATTTATTACATTTGCAGGGAATAAAAGTTTTTATGAAAAAAATAGCCATACTTTCCTCAATCTTTATAGGAGCTCTTGCATGGGCGCAGGGAATTAAATTTGAAGACAGCAATTTTGCTTCTATCCTTGCCAAAGCAAAAAAAGAAAATAAACTGGTCTTTATTGATGCATATGCCTCATGGTGTGGACCTTGTAAACTGATGGTAAAAAATATTTTCCCGCTTCAGTCTGTAGGTGATTATTACAATTCTCACTTTATCAATGCTAAAATTGACATGGAAAAAGGAGAAGGAATTGAGCTTGCCAAAAAATATAACGTAAAAGCATTCCCTACCTATCTGTTTATTGACGGAAACGGTGAAGCAGTACACAGAACGTTAGGATATGTAGAAGAAAAAGACTTTATCCAGTTTGCCAAAGATGCTGAAGACCCGAATAAAAGACTTACTTCTCTGAAACAGCAATTTGAAAAGGGAGAGAAAAACCCTGAGTTTTTAAAGAATCTTGCCGGACTTACTATGTATAACGATGCTGAGTTTGCCGGAAAAGTACTTAACCGTTATTTCCAGCAGAAACCCAATTTAGATCAGGAAGATATCCAGATGCTTCTTTCAGGAGTTCAGACAACAGATAGTCCTTTGTACAAAATTTTCCAGGATAAAAAAGCAGAGATCATTAAATTCTTCCCTGAAGATAAATACGAAAAGTTTGATAAAAACATCAAGCTGAACACTGTTTCTAAAAAAGCTTATAACCCGGATACAAAAAAATGGGATGACAACTATTTCATGGCTGAAACCCAGAAATTCCTGAGCAAAGAAGAGGCCGACAAGATTTTAAAAAGAATGAAAGCCAACAGAGCTTTAAAGAACAAAGATATTCCTGAGTATGAAAAATTAATCCTTGACCTTTACAAAGATTATTCTGCAGCAGGTTCTGAAGAACTGAATTCTCTTGCATGGAACTTCTTTGAAAATGTAAGCAATAAGACATCTCTGGAAAAAGCCATTACATGGGCACAAGAATCTGTAAAGAAAGACCAGAACTTTGCCAATACAGATACGCTAGCCAATCTTTACAATAAGGTAGGAGATAAGAAAAATGCAAAAATGTGGGCTGAAAAATCTATTGAACTGGCAAAAAGTACCGGACAGGATTCTTCTGACACAGAAAAATTATTAAAAAGCCTTTAATAGAGTATACTATATAAATAAGAAACCGCAGAACTTTTGTTCCGCGGTTTTTTGTTTTTTGATTAAAATGTTCAGTTATTATATACCAAAACCTGCATCTTAGTAAGCATTGCTTCTGTATCACCATTATATCCTGCATAAGCAGAAGGAACAAAATTAACTGTAGCACTCCCAGACCACGAAGCATATTGAATTTTAAAAGTATAAGTTCCCGCTGCAAGGGTTACCGATTTCAAAAATGTCACCGGAATCGGCATATTTAGCAAAGTGATTCCCCCAGGAAAACTTCCTGCTTTAGTAGCGAAAGCTGAAGAAATTTTCACTCCATTCTGTAAAAGGGCAAAAACCCCTTGGCTCGAATTACCATCTAATAATGTAGCATATCCTAAAATAGTAAATAAAAAGGTCTGATTTCTTCCTGCAGGAACTGTTAAAGTAATAGTTACTCCCGGGACATCAATTGTTGCTCCAGGAGCAGCTGTAGCAGCTGTAGTTCCTTGTACATAATAAGCGTTGTTAATCGTTCCGCTTATTGTATTCACTGTTTGCCATGAGGGTGCAGCCGCAACACCGTTAGAAGTCAGAACCTGACCGGAAGTTCCTGCTGATCCAGCTGTTGTACTATCTCCACCTACATTTAATTCATTTACTACCTGTAATGAACCGTTGACATGTAAGGTCTTCTGAGGAGTTGAAGTCAGTATCCCGACCTGCCCCAAAAAAAACATGGGAACTAAAAAAGCTCCCAGTAATAAATAATTTTTCATGTTTTTTGTTTCTAGAAATTTCGCTTAATAAACTTAATAAAGTTACTATTATATATATTTTTCTTAAAAAAACTTTAATGAATATTTTCAATTAAAAAACAACAACTATACTATAAGTTCTATAACACAAAAAATTCACTTTAAAAACCAAAAAAACATATATAATATACTAATAAACAATAATTTAAATTAAATTATTAAAACAAATAAACAAAAAAATTAAAACCTCTATTAAAAACAAAAAAAACCGCAGAACGAGAGTTTTGCGGTTTTTTTTTAGCTATTTTGCAATGAAGCCTTTTCGCCTTTTTGTTTATTAATATTCAAACAAAACACTTCCCCAGGTAAATCCGCTTCCGAAAGCTGAAAGAAGAACCAAATCTCCTCTCTTGATTTTTCCTTGCTCAATCGCTTCACTTAAAGCGATGGGAATAGAAGCAGCCGTTGTATTTCCGTATTTCTGAATATTATTAAAAATCTTATCATCTGGCAGTCCAAATTTTTGCTGAACAAACTGAGCAATTCTCAGGTTAGCTTGGTGTGGAATGAACATATCAAGATCTTCGATGTTTTTTTCTGCTTTGTTCAGTGCTTCCATCATGGTTTCCGGAAATCTTGTTACGGCATGTTTGAATACAAAGTTTCCGTTCATAATAGGATAAACTTCTTTATTGGTAACATTCTCCGGTTCTTTTCTCATTCTGTCACTCCATCCGAATTTAGATCCCGGAAATTGTGTACATAATTCATCAGCATATTTTCCTTCAGAATGCATATTCATCGCTAAGATATCTCCTGCATTTTCATCTTCTGATGCAGAAAGAACAACAGCTCCTGCTCCATCTCCAAAGATTACAGAAACCCCTCTTCCTTCGTCAGAAAAATCCAATCCGAAAGAATGAACTTCTGCTCCTACAACAAGAATATTTTTATAAGTTCCTGATTTAATAAATGCATTCGCAACACTCATAGAATAGACAAATCCTGAACACTGATTTCTTACATCCAATGCTCCAATGGTATCACATCCCAACATATCCTGCAGCAATACTCCACATCCGGGAAAATAATAATCCGGAGAAAGTGTTGCAAAAACAATATAATCAATATCCTTAGCAGTAAGACCCGCTTTTTCAAGGGCCTTTTCAGAAGCTTTAAATCCTAGATAAGCGGCTGTTTCCTGAGAATCATTTCTATTTTTACGATGTCTTCTTTCCTTGATCCCCGTTCTTTCCGTAATCCACTCATCATTGGTCGTCATGAGTTTTGCTAAATCATCATTTGTAACAACGTTATCTGGAACATAAAATCCCACACCTTTTATTGTACTTTTAATCATATAGTTTTTTAATTTTGGCAAAGATAAAACTTATTTAACACATAGTTTTTCAAAATATTAGTATTTTTACTTTATGCCAATTGATACGATATACAGAACCTCCCAGTGCGAATGGGTAGATGTAGAGGCTCCTACTGTAGAAGACCTGAAATTTCTTCATGAAAGATATGAAATCAATAATCTTCTGCTGGAAGATACAATGGATCCTAATCACCTTCCGAAATATGAAGAAGACGGGAATATAAAATTCTTCTTACTCCGTGAAAGTACAGAGCTGGAAAGAAAGAATTTGAATACCATCAGCGATATCAGCACCAAGATTGGAATTTTTTTGGTTGAAAATACCATTATCACCATCCACAGGATGAAAACCAGAAGCATCACTGAAGTCAAGAAGAAAGTTTCTTTGATTCAGGAAGATCTTAATCCTCAGCAGATCACGCTGATGATTGCTATATTGATCATGAAAAGTTTTGATGATGAATCTTTAAGTCTGTTTGAAACGATGGACAATATAGAGAATGAGATTTTTCTTAAAAATACCAATCATACCAGCCAGATCCGCCGTCTATACAAACTGAAACGAAAATCAGGATTAAATTCCAGGGTACTGGTGATTTCCACGGATGCTATTGATAAATTTAAATTACTGAATTTACAGGACTCTGAAATTGTCGATTTAAAGGATAAGCATAAAGATGTAGTGGCAGATTTTGACCACTTGAATATTCAGATCACCAACCTTATTTCCATGTTCCTGGCACTTTCGGATCAAAAGGCCAATCAGGTGATGAAGGTTCTGGCTATTTATTCAGTTTACTTCTTACCAATTACTTTTATTGCCGGAGTTTACGGAATGAACTTCGATAATATGCCTGAGCTTCACCATAAATACGGATATTTTATAACGCTGGGAGCCATGGCAACGGTTGTGATCAGTACGTTTATTTATGTGAGACGAAGACAGTGGTGATTAATTTTATATCAACACAAAAGCGCAAAGATTTTATCTTCAGTAAAATAGACATCGGTTGATTGCATTTTTGCCTTTAACCAACACACCATCAAAACAAAATACCATGACCACTGAAAACCTCAACAAAATTCTGGGAGATTCTTCTCTTTCACAGGCATCTAAAGATAAACTGCTTGCCTTACACGAGAATATATCTGCCAAAGAATTCTCTGATCTTCTGGATCAGAATGGTAATCAGTATGTAGAATTTGTGCAGGAAGGTGGCGGTGTCTGGGGAAGCGCATTGGTAGGGTATCTTTACGGACTGGAAATATTCGGCATCCGTTTTCTGAAAGTAGCAGGAACAAGTGCCGGAGCAATAAACACTATGCTCATTGCTGCCTGTAAAACCAAAGAAGAATCTAAAAGCGCATTGATCAAAGATATTCTTTTCAGTTGGGATTTTTCAGATTTCATGGATGGGAAGACCTATGTAAAAACAACGCTCCATGCCATGCTGAACAACAAAGATTTTTTTAAGATCAATGCTGTTATTGCCGCTATCCTTTTTATTATTCTGATCAGTATTCCTTTTTTGGCTCCTTCAACAACAATTCTGAATGCCAAACTGATGTTTCTGATTCCTCTGATTCCGGCTGTCATTCTCTTTTTCTGTATTCAAAAGCTCTACAATAATTTCAGGAAAGAAAACAGCGGACTGAATCCCGGAAATGCTTTTCAGAATACCATGCAAAATGCACTGGAGCAATTTGGAATAAAAACGGTTGCCCATCTCAATGAAAAATTCATTCAGAAAGAACAGGATCTCAACCTCAATTACCGTTATGGAAACGGGCAGGAATATTATCTGATGGCGCTGCAAAGCATCGAAAAAATTAAAGTTAAAAACCAGGTACACATTGACCAAACCCGATACAGAATTTTCTATGAAAGCGCTGTCAACAATGATTACTATAAAAACAACCCGTTTTATCTTCTGAAGTCTGAATATGTAATCATTACCACCGATATCAATGCTAAAATTAAAGTGGAACTTCCTACGATGGCCAATCTCTACTGGTCTGAAGAGGAACTGAAACACATCAGTCCGGCTGAATTCGTAAGAGCCTCTATGGCGGTTCCCCTTTTCTTTGAACCTTTTCAGAAACAAATCAATAAAGACAACGATTCTGTAAAATATGCATGGAGATACTGGATGAATACCAAACCGGAAGATATAAACCCTGCCGGGGTTTTCATTGATGGTGGCAGTATTTCCAACTTTCCTATTGATCTTTTTCACGCTGATGAAGTTTTTTATCCGAGAATGCCCCTTTTCGGAGTACAGCTGACGAGCGATTCTGCTATTCTTTCTGAAAGAGGGAAAACCAGTGAGGAAATTCTCAAAACGCCCTTCAGTTATGCCGGAAATATCATCAGTACTCTAAAAGGATTTAACGACAAAACATTCCTTACCAAACATACTTTTTATCGTTTATACAGCATACAAAGCGTCAACTGCGGTACCAGCAGCTGGCTGAACTTCTTCATGAAAAAAGAAGAAAAGGAAGAACTTTTCAACAGAGGTTTTCAGGCTGCCCTTGATTTTCTTAACACCTTTGATTGGGAAAAGTACAAATATGAAAGAATGATGCTTACCATGAAGGAGAAAAAAATACTGAAAGAAGAAGATACACCTACGGTGGGATAAGGATTTTTAAGTATTTTAATTTTTAAATAGAGAATAAATGAACTGGATTATCAGAAGTACAAAAAAAGTAAAACTCCATACGAATCTTCATGAAGTTTTAAAGCCTATATGGGATGATCTGAGTATTTATCACTGGATCTTAACTGATCTGGATTTTATATCTGATCAGCCACTTCCCATTAATTTTGATGAAGATTTTTTTGTTTTAGATAATCCGGAATTTGAAAAACTCTATCACAGCAATACTCAAATAATTTGGGGAATAATATCGGCTATACCCTATAATATTGAACCAGATGCTTCATTAATCTCCAAATTATCTGCTGAAGATTCCATTGTTTGGGAGCCTAATCATTTTTTAATACAGGAAAGTATTATAGAAATTATTGCCTTTGATAGTGGGTATACTCTTATAAAATTTAAAGATAAAAATCTTTCAGATAAGTTTAAAGATTATTTTCATGAACAAGCAATAGATCTGCAAAAGTTCAATGAGAAATATATAAATAGAATATAAAAAAATTTATCTAATAAAAATTGTACTCAATACCATTTTATTGATAAATACAACCATGATCCTCTCATTTTTCACAACTAATTTGTTAAAGATTTGTAAAATGAACACGTTAGAATATTTAAAAGGAATACTGAACACTTTTGCCCGCCTAAATACACCAAATACTGAACTCATGTATCAATATAATATTATAGAATTTGAGACATCAACAGATGTTATTGAGGTCTTGAGAAAGAAGTGCGGCCTTCACAAGACTACAATTTCTTATATCAATACAATAGATGAACAAGGTCTAAAAAGATTTTTAGATGAATGGCTCTTCAAGAAAGGAGAATTAGTCAATATCCCATTAAATGACAGAAGAAAGAGTGACGAAGTATTTTTATTTTATAATACCTTAAAATCAGTATCACAATTACAATCGGCACATTTTATCGCTCTTAGCGATGATTATGGTTATATAGGGATTATGTATGACTTTTTTCTTATTAAAGGCAGTGAAAAAAATTATCTCTTATATTTTCTTTATTCTGATTAATATAACTCATTATAATTGATCCAGAAACTCCAGATACATCGGAACACTTCTGTTGATCCATTCATCGGAAGAATCTCTTTCAATTCCGTAATAAACGAAAGGTTCTTTGTAGTCTGCTTTTATATAATCAAAAGTCAGTTCATAAGGTCGGAAAAGCTCGTTCATAGTATATTTATATTCTCCGGATGCACTGTACCCTTCTTCATCTATTCCTGCGGTAACAGCCAGTGACATTTTCTTTCCGGCAAGCTTGAAACCGCTGTTGCTTCCATATGCCCAACCATACAAAACCACCTCATCCAGCCATTGTTTTAAAAGCGGCGGACTGCTGAACCAGTAAAACGGAAACTGAAATACAATCTTATCATAAGATTCCATCAGCTTTTGCTCCTCTGCTACATTGATTTTTCCGTCAGGATAAGCTTCGTATAATTGATGAACCGTATATTTTTCAGGGTATTTTTTTAATTCGTCAATCCATTTTTTATTGATCACAGATTTTTCAATATCGGGATGGGTAACAATTACTAAGGTCTTCATTATGTTTAAATTTCTATGACAAAATTACGACACGTAACTTACATTTCGTACATTAGCTACCCATTGTATGGTACTATAAAAAATGTAAGTAATGACTAAAATAAAGGAAAATTCAACCAATTTTGCCAATAAAAAAGCGCTTGCCGATGAATGTCCGGAAATCTATGCATCCAATATTATCGGGGGACAATGGGCATTGGCCATCTGCTGTTATCTGATTAATGGAAAAATGCGTTTTGGAGAATTGAGAAAAAAGCTTCAGAACATTACAGAACGTATGCCTACCCTTCAGCTCCGAAGACTGGAAGAAGATAAAATCATCACCAGAACAGTATATGCTGAAGTTCCGCCAAGGGTAGAATATGAACTTACAGAAATAGGCTACAAACTGAAACCCATCATCCTGGAGTTTGAAAAATGGGGCAATGAGCATAAAGAACTGATGAAGCAATCATCAAGGAATAATTGAGATTCCTACGGAATGACCAATAGAAGTATTTAGTCTTAAACACGCACCTTGTCATTCCGTAGGAATCCAGGCATATTATTTAGCCGTTTTCCCCCTCCACAAAGGCTTCTGAGCCAATACTTTCGAATGTATCGGACAGCTTTCGTGATGAGCTCCTTTGAGATATCCCGTACTCATGAGAAATTCATTGACAATCTCTCCGCCTGTAAATTTGAAGGTTTTCTTGAATAGCTTCATCCATTCCTGCAATGTCATTGGATGATAATGTTCCAGCCATTTCTCGAACGAACCAAATTCCTTCTGTAATTCTATAATCGTTTTTGCATTTTCAATGGCAGCATTCACCTTCAGTTTATTCCTGATAATCCCCGGATCGCTTAACAGTCTTTCACGGTCTTCCTCCGTATAAGCAGCTATTTGCTGAATATTAAAATTGTCATACGCTTTTCTGAAGCTGTCTTCTTTTTTCAGAACGGTTTCCCAGCTTAATCCCGCCTGATTGATTTCAAGAATCAGTCTTCCAAACAACTCATTATCATCATGAATAGGAAATCCATAATAGTTATCATGATAATTTTTGTGCAGTTCTTTTCGGCTTTCGGGCTGCATTCCTTCTATGGCTAAACAATAACTCATTGAAATATTCTGTTTAAATTCTAAATAATGTGGTAAAGATAAGACAGGTTTGTGACAACTGTACGTCAGTAGTATTTTAATATTAATAATAATTCCATGTGTTTGAGGGCTTTCAGCTCAGAGAATATTTAGTAGTTTAGAAGACTCAAAAAAAGATCCACATGAAATTTCTGTTTTCCATTCTTCTTATGATATGTTCAATATCCTTTCAAGCACAGAATTTATACTCAAAGGCTTATGGAAATCCGAAAAATACTCCTGTCATTTTTATTCATGGCGGCCCCAGCGGAAATGCAACTTTATTTGAAGGAACTACAGCCCAAAACCTTGCCGATAAAGGATTTTATGTCATTGTCTACGACAGACGTGGTGAAGGACGCTCAAAGGATGAAAATGCAACCATGACATTCAAAGAAAGCTTTGAAGATTTAAAAAGTATTTATTCCACTTACCATATCAAAAAAGCCAATATTCTTGCCCACAGTTTTGGGGGAATTATCGGGACTTTATTTACAGAACAATTTCCGGAAAAAGTAAAATCCCTTACGCTTGCCGGAGCTTTATTTACCCAACAGGAAACCTACAATCATATTATAAAAAAGGCTAAAGGACATTTTAAAAATGATCCTGCCCGGCTTAAAGAGATTTCGGAAATAGAAAGCCTGGACAAAAATTCTGCTGCTTATAGAAAAAGATGTTATGATGTGGCTGGGAAACTTGGATTCTTTGATATGCCCCATCCTACTCCCGAAAGTGAAATGCTGAGAACGGAATACAAAGCAAGTGAATTCAACAAAAACAATATAAGAAATCCTGATTCTCCTCTTAAATTCTACCAAAATGAGTCTCAGAATAATCTTGACAATACTGCCATTTTAAAAAGTATCAGCAAAAAAGGAATTCCCATTTTTGCAGTGTATGGTAAGAATGACGGAATATTTTCAGAAAAACAGCTGAATGATCTTAAAAATATTGTCGGGAAGAACCATTTCAGGCTTATTGATAACTGTTCCCACTACTTATTTGTGGATCAACAGAACGATTTCCTGGAATTTATAAAGCTCACATTAAAATAAAGTGTAGTTTTGTAATCATGCCCCATTCAGGAATCCATATGAAAACCTATAAAGCCATCATTACGATGCTTATATTGGTGTTTTCATTATCACCATGTTCTGTGAAAAGAAATGTTCTTGATATTTTTGACATTCAATACATCAGCGGGCTGAATAAAGTAAAAACAACTTCATCTCTTTCCTTTAGCTGTGATCTCGCTTCTGTTTCTTCAGGAATTTCAGTTTCAAAAACTAAAGTTCAAAGCCGATACAGTAAATTCTTATTGGGTGTTAATCAAGCTACAGGTAACTTTGTTGAAGAAAAGATTTCCCTCAATACCTATTCCGGGCATTCTACAGGAAACAGCCCTCCAAAATATATTCTATTTAAAAGACTGAAGCTTAATCTGGTTTAAAAAAAATTAAATCTAATGACAATCAGTTTTTTACAATACAATATAAATTTCAATGAAACATACCATAAACAGCCAGTCTTCGGACCTGGCCGGATTATATACTTTATCCCTCCGCATGGTGATCGGATGGACTTACTTTTCAGCGTTCTGGCGCCGACTTATCCTTGAAAACAAGCTTATTCCTGACGAAAAAGGATACATAGGAGAAAAATTCAATCATTTTTTACCTAATGCCCTCGGCATAAAACCTATTATTGAATATCTTGTTACCCACCCGGATGCCTTGGAGCGCTCCATGATCATCTTTACCATTATTGAAGCCGTTGTAGGATTATTCATTATTCTCGGATTATTTACACGGTTAATGAGTATCGGAATTTTCAGTCTTGCCCTTGGAATATTACTGGGTTCCGGCTGGCTGGGAACAACCTGTCTTGATGAATGGCAAATCGGAGTTTTAGGAGTTGCCGGCGGATTTGTTCTGTTTCTTACCGGAAGCGGCCCTTATTCACTGGATTATTATTTCATGAAGAATAACAAAAGCTTCACTCAAAAAAGATGGTTTCAGTGGCTTGGCTCAGGAAATTTTCCTGTCTCTCAACCCAAAGTTCTTGTACTGGCAGGTTCGTTTATCATATTGGGTTTAACTCTTTTTACCAATCAGTATTTCCATGGAGGTGTATGGGGAACCCTGCATAATAAATCGGTAAAACCGAAGCTGGAAATTTCAAATATTTCTCATACTAATTCGGATTTAAAATTTGAAGTGTACAGAACGGAAGGAGCCGATGTGTATGGCTCTTTTCTCATAGGCATTCATATTCTGGACAAAAATGGAAATATTTTAAAAGCGCTGGATCACAAAGAACTTGCCGGATTCTCTAAAGAAAATATAAAAAACCATTACGTTGCCAAAGTGAAACCGGGAAAGCACAGTCTGGTAATTCCATTGGGAGCAAAGGCTGATGTAACCGTGAGTATTGATGATATAATTGAAAAAAGTGAAATTCAGGCTCTAAAGCTGATTGATATCAGTGGAATTGAATGGATTAAGAATATTAAATAAAATATTTTGTTGGTAGACGCAAAGGCACAAAGGATTTTCATGCTTTAGGCTATAAGACGCAAAGATTTTATCTCCGATAAAATTGAATGCTGCAGACGATATTTATCTGTTTTGTTAAATGGGTAACACCCATTCCTATTGATTTTTCTTTATGATATCATTTCGTGAAAATAAAATCTTCGGAATCAACTAAATCGTAAGTTTGCTTATCAGTTTTGTCTCAAACCATTGGATATTTATCCATAATAAAAGCGGATTAAAATCCGCTTTTATTACTATTTTGAAATAAAAATTCTGTAAAATCAACGAGATATTTGTAAGAATTCTATTTTTCTGAGATAACTACATGATAACTGCATGAGCTGTCCGGATCTAGTTTGAGTACTTTTATATCCAATAAAACATCCAGTCCCATTGTATCGCAAACTCCCTGTATGAAAGGTTTTATGACCGGCCATTTCAGCAAACCCGCAATCTGCAGGCTCTGGGTGATTTTATGATAGCGGTCTACTCCTTTAATCAGTAATTCACATTTGTAGTCATTTAATTCTTTAAATTCAAAGTTATATTCGGGACTGGATGTAAAAATTGCTCCTATCAGTATTTTTGCTACAGCGGGAATGCCAGGCTGCAGATTAGGTTTTGTTTCAAGATTTCTCAGCGCCATTCTTGATCCGAGATCATACATAAAAGTACTGGAAAGCTGTTCTATAGCTTCTGCTCCATAAAGTTTTCCGATTTGTTTGAGCATCCCTCCATAAAAAGCACCTGTAATATCTGACAAGCGCTGGGTAAGTTCAGTAAAGGTTTTGGGAAAGAAATCTGAAATAATCTGAGGCTGATCCATTTCAGGAAGATAAACATCATTTTCTCTGAAGTCGGATAACGCGGCATAAGTTTCCGGCAATTGAATTTGATTCATATTTAATACGGTTTAATTAGGTAACGCAACGAAACACACCACTTCATACAGCTTCGGAAATGGGAAAATTGTCTTTATGGAATATAAAAACAAAATAAAAAGTAGCTGTTTCAACTGTTTTTAATACATGAAGTTCAGATAAAAATCTGATACTGTATTGCGATAAATCCTTTTTGATTGGACTCTTGAATGGTGAGGGAATGTATTCATACTTTTTTCATTTGGTATGGTAAAGCTAGACAAAATAAATAAATTCTCCAATATGTGATATTATTTTTTCTTTAACAAAATTACAATCCAAAGATATTGACTGATACTATTTTACAACAGAAACAACATAAAAAAACCTTCGAAAAGTTCGAAGGTTTTTTTTATTATAATTTAGTGCATGGCTTCACTCAAATCTATTTTTTCTTTGCTTTTTCTTTCTTTTACAAGTAAGATAAACGGAATACATATCAGGAATACGATTCCGAGGTAAAGAAATACATCCATATAGGATAATACCGTTGCCTGTTTCGTTACGGATAAGTCGAGCATTTTATACGCGGCATTCATTGCTGCATCAGGAGTCATTCCTTTCGCTATAAAATTTGCTTTAAGGGCGGCAAGCCTTTGCTGAACTTCAAAACTGTTTTCGTCAAGGTGGGAAATCAGGTTATTCCTGTACTTCTGACCAGCATTGGCAATGAAGGTAGTAATTGCTGCAATCCCGAAAGATCCTCCCAGCTGTCTCATCATCCCTGTAAAAGCGGCTCCCTGGCCAATCTCCTGCCCTTTCAGTGTACTTAAGGACAAAGAGGTAATCGGAATAAACAATAATCCCAAACCTGCTCCTCTCACAATCAACATCCAGAAAAAGGCATCTTTACTGGTATCCGGTGTCAGAATTTTGTATCCCCAGAAGCTATAGACAAAGAAGATGAATAATCCTAAAGAAACCAGAATCTGTTGTTTTGCTCCTTTTGCCAGTAATCTACCAATGATAGGCATCATAAAGGCCGTCGTTAAAGCTGCCGGAATCATCAGTGCTCCTGACTGAAGTGCCGTCCACCCTAAAATACTCTGGGTATACAGTGGAACGATGAACGTGGAACCATACAGCCCGAATCCAAGCACAAATGACATCATGGTTCCGATTCTTAGGTTACTGTTTTTAAGTACCCTCAGCTCAACGATTGGATATTTAAAGGTAAGTTCTCTCCAAAGGAATAATATAAATCCTAAAATTGCTGCTACTGTGAAGGCTACAATCATTCCGCTTTCAAACCAGTCTTCTTCATGTCCTCTTTCCAGAATGAACTGTAATGAACCTACTGTTACTGCCAGCAATCCAATCCCAATCCAGTCAACATCCGAGACTTTACGTTTTTCTGCATATTTCGGACTTCTTACAAACTGCAGCGTCATCAAGGTTGCTGCAATTCCAATCGGAATATTAATATAGAAAATATAGGGCCAGCTGAAGTTATCAACGATATATCCTCCAAGAGGCGGACCTAAGGTAGGACCGATAATTACTCCCAGACCATAAATAGCCTGAGCCATACTCCTTTTTTCAATCGGATAAGATTCCGTAATAATCGTCTGTGAAGTTACCAATAAGGCTCCCCCACCGATTCCCTGCATCAATCTGAAGAACACGAGTTCCCAGATATTGGTCGCATTTCCACATAAAAATGAAAATATGGTAAATATAATGATGGATGCCGCAAAGTAATTTCTACGCCCAAACTGCTGGGAAAGCCAGCTCGTCATTGGTACTATAATTACGTTACCAATGGCATAAGCCGTAATTACCCATCCCACTTCAGAAAGTGTAGATCCAAGATTCCCCTTCATTTCATTCAAGGCAACATTGACAATCGTGGAGTCTACAATTTCAAGAAGGGCACAAAGGATAGCCGTAATCGTAATGATTACTCTACGCGCTCCATATTCTACTAATGAATCTTGCATAAGTTTTTTACGATGTAAAAAATCAATGGTAAATTTTGCTTCTCAAGTGAATAGTGAATTTTAAAACAGTTTATTTTAAATTGACAGCAAAGCTGATTCCCTATTAACAACGAAATTCATTGACTTTTAACAGTTTTAAAGGTTATTTCAAAGCAACTTCTGCCTTCACGTTCATTCCTGTTCTTAATCTTTTTGCAATGTTTTTATCAAGATTTACAAAATCGATTTTTATAGGAAGTCTCTGAACTACTTTTACGAAGTTACCACTCGCATTATCCGGAGGAAGAATAGAGAAAGTAGCTCCTGTAGCCGGAGAGAATGAACTTACCACTCCTTCAAACTCCTGATCAGGGAAAGCATCAATCTTAATTTTCACTTTTTGCCCTTCTACCATTTTATCTACCTGTGTTTCCTTAAAGTTGGCCACAACCCATTTCTGATCGTTTTTAACCAAAGCAAACAACTGTGATCCTGCCTGCAGATACTGACCTGCCTGTGTAGATACTTTCCCTACATGACCGTCTTCAGGTGCAAGAATTACGGTATATGATAAATTTAATTTTGCATTTTCCACATCTACTTCTCTTTGTTTAGCAACAGATCCGGCAACACTGATTTGTTGTGAACTTGCAGCCGTTTGAGAAGAAGCAATATGGGTTTGCTGAGCAATTTGATTTCTCTGATCTACTAAAACCTGTAACTGTCTGTCTGCAGATTGTTTTGCTGCTAAAGCCTGCTCATACTGCTGTTCTGTAATAGAATGGTCTTTTACAAGATTAGCATATCTCTTCAAATCCTGAGAAGTTTTCCAAACATTTACTTTTGCGGCTTCTATCTGAGCATTGGCAGTGACTACCGCTGCTTCTGAAGAACCGATATTTTTTGAAGTAGCCGTTGTAGTAGCTTCTGCATTGGAGATATTACTTCTCGCTGTAGATAATGCTGCCTGAGCCTGTTCAAGAGCCATTTTCTGATCTCTGTTATCCAAAATCACCAACGTATCTCCTTTCTTTACAAACTGGTTGTCTTTTACTTTTACCTGAGCTACATATCCCGAGATTTTAGAAATTACCGGTGACATATTGGAAGCGATTTGGGCATCGTCAGTCTCTTCATGGTACTGTCCGTAAGTAAACGCTCTGTAACCGTAGATTCCTCCTCCGATTACTACTGCAGCTAAAATGATAGGAAAAACTAAACTTTTTTTCTTTTTAGGTTCAACTGCCTGTGTATTATTATTTTCCATTTTGGTTTCGATCTGATTATTTAATTGTTAAAGTTCCTGTTGTCTGTAATAGTTTTCTGTATGCCAGTGCAGCATCTGCCTTAGCATTGATTACGCCAACGTTGGCCGCAATCTGCGCCGCATCTGCATCCAATAATTCTGTCATGGTTGCAAGACCGTTATCGTATTTATTTTTGGTAATTCTGTAGTTTTCATTAGCCTGCTCAGCAGATTTTTCAAAAACAGTAATTCTCTTCTTTGAATAATCTGTGTTCTGATACTCTCTGTTTACATCAAGCTTAATGTTATCATTCAATAATTCATCGGTAGCAGCAAGTTGTTTTTCTCTTGCCTGGGACTGTCTCAATGAAGAATTTTCTTTCCACAGGTTGGATAAGTTATAGGAAACTCCAATCCCTACGTTAATCGCATTGTAAACAGTAAGAAACTTAGGAATATCAGCTGCTACATAACCTCCTGTAAAGGCAATAGAAGGAAGATTTTCTGCTTTTGCTGCTTTTGATCCCAGTTCTGCCGCTTTTCTCTGTTGAGCCAAAGCCTGTAAGTCTTTACGATTTTCTCTGGCTTCGGTAACATAAAAATCAACAGGTTTTACGTCCGATCCTTCCTCAATGTAATTTTCATCTACTGCCAGTTCTGTCGTTTCAGGAAGTCCAAGCAATAAATCCATATTGATGTTGGCAATATTGTAGTTATTTTTAGCTTCCAACAGTTGAAGTTCAATATTTGAAGTCTGAAGATTGGCCTTTAATCTGTCATTTCTTGCGATCAAACCATTGTTTTCCATTTTAAGGAAGGTTTCATCTCTTTTTTGGGATGCAGCAAGATTTTCTTCAAAGACCTTGATGGACTGGTTGGCTTTAAACAGGTTGTTATAAGCCTGGGCAACATTATAAGCAATGGCAATTTTATCATTCTCAGTACTTAGTTTAGAAGCTTCTACCAAATATTTAGCTGACTGAATACCATATTTGATTCTTCCCCCGCTGTAAATTGGAACACTAAGATTAGCTGAACCGTAAGCCACCTGATGTACTTCAGGACCTCCTGCTCCTGAAACACCCGGAAGTTTGATATCTACATTCGGTTTTATCGGAAGGTACATATAGCTACCTGACACTTTTAATTCCGGTAACTGTCTGTTTTTAGCCTCCAAAAGATCAGCTGTAGCCTCTTCGATCTTGGCTGCATCGATCTTGAGATTCTTGCTGTTCTGGATTCCCAGCTGCACGGCTTCGTCAAGAGAAAGTGTTTTTTTCTCCTGAGCATTTACATTTGCTATTCCTACGAATAGTGATAATGCAATCACTGAGTTATTTATTCTCTTCATAACCTAAAAGGTCTTTTAGTAAATATTTTATATGTTTATTAAGTTCTGTATAGTATTTTTCATCAAAAGCTTCTTCATCTTCTATTTCATTCAGGAACTCTTTATACATTTCTTTAGCATTGAATGCATAAAATAAGGTTCCGCTTACCGTGGAATGAAGCAGATAAATAGGTGGGTTTTTGGTGAAAATTCCATTTTTAAGACCACTTTCCAATATTTGGGAATACATAGAAAGGAATCCCATTTTGGTTTGTTTCAAAAATTCTACAATCTGAGGATTCTTTGTATGCAGTTGCTCTCTCTGCATAATTCTGTAGAAGCATTTTTGAGTTCTGATCTTGTGAGAAAACTGATCAATAACTTTTTCAATTTTCTGCCACTCGTTGATATCTGTTCTTCCCAAAAGATCTTTTGAAAAAAACTGACCTTCATTCATTCTGTATTCCACTAATTTCTCATAAAGTTTTTCCTTAGAGCCAAAATAATACGAGATCATAGAGATGTT
The DNA here is from genome assembly GCF_965111995.1 of Chryseobacterium sp. Marseille-Q8038. NCBI lineage: Bacteria > Pseudomonadati > Bacteroidota > Flavobacteriia > Flavobacteriales > Weeksellaceae > Chryseobacterium > Chryseobacterium sp. Marseille-Q8038. The sequence continues at coordinate 132,135 of NZ_CBCOPN010000002.1, forward strand.
TACATTAGCATCCTTTGCAATTTCGCGGGTGGAAGTCCCTTCGAATCCCTTTTCTGCAAAAAGCTTCTCGGCTGCGAATAATATATTTTCTTCTTTTGAAATCATGTTAGTGTTCATTTTTCAGGGCGCAAATGTACACAAGTTTTAACACAAATCAAACGATTGATTGATTTTTTAATATAGATTTAATTTATTGTAACAGAAAGACGGTTTCTATAATGAGTGCTGGAACTTCTGGAAAGCCTGTTTTGGAAGAAAAACAGCTGGATAAAGTTTAATAATAATGGAAAATTTGGGAGAAATTCTCTACAAAACATCAATCTTTAACACAATTTTACTGGAAAATACCCCTAAAAAAAAAGGAAAATATAAACAAAAACTCCGGTGAGACCCGGAGTTTTATTTATGTGCTTTTGTGAATATATCTTGATAATTTTATGCCGAGATCGGTCCAGACAATTTTAGGATTTCCGTTTCGGGTAAGGTGCAGATCTGCAGTATTGATTTCTTCCAGAATACTTTCAATATTAGCGCCACTGATAAATTTTGAAAACCCGGCCCAATTGAAGCCGTTCGCATTAATCTTTTTATACACCAGATTTTCGGACTGATAATTTTGAAGTAATGCCAGTCTGAAAATTTCAGAACAATAGTTGAGGAAGTTTTTCTGTTTTTCCCTGTTCCATCCTGCAATTTCCCTTGCCCAGAAAATAATGCTTTTTAAATATTCAGGTTTCTTTTTAACCATAAATGCATCTCTCACCCACTGTACAAAGAGCTTTTCGAATTCATTGCTTTTATCTCCAGAATTCAGCAGTTTTATGGCATCATTGAGATCTCCCTGTGCTTCATGAACAATCTCTCTCACTTTTTCTTCGGAAACAGAAAAATTCTTTCTGAGATGATTTTCAATATCTTCATCATTAATTCTGGGAATCTCTACAATCTGTGCTCTGGAAAGAATGGTTGGAAGAATATCGTTGGTACTTTCCGCTGTAAGAAGAATAACAGTCTTTGCTGGTGGCTCCTCCAAAAATTTCAAAAACTTATTAGAAGCGGCAATATTCATTTTATCGGTTCTCCAGACGATAAGAATTTTGGTTCCCCCTTCATAACTTTTCAAAGAAAACTTCTGGTTCTGGTCATCAATCTCATCAGCAGAAATAAATAACTGTTTATTCTCCGATTCTAAAAAAGCAGTCCAGTCATCATAACTTGCATAAGGAGAAGCCAGGATCATTTCTCTGAACTCATCAAATTTATTTTTACTTAATGAATTTTTATTATCGGTAAAAACCGGAAAACTGAAATGCAGATCCAGGTGATTAAGGTGCTCTACCTTCACCGCAGCATGTTCATTTTCACGCATGAAAATTTCCCGTGCATAGGCCAATACCATAGGCAGTGTTCCGTATCCCTCCTTTCCTACAAAAAGTTGGGCATGGCTCACCCTGTTTTCGGCAATGCTTTCTCTAAGAAGTTTTTTCAGATTTGTCTGTCCGGCGATGTTCTCCCAATTCATGTTTCAAAGATAAAAAATCTTCTCTCATTTCATAAAATTAAGTCTGCTTAAAATCCATAAAAATATAGATCATACATTTTGAGTTTCTTTAAATCTATAAAAAATACAGGATATAATAAAACCATGAAGAAAGGTTGAAGAAATAAAGTATAGTTAAGATGAATCATTCTGATTTTAAGATTAAAGCGAAGCTTATCTTACTACTCTTAACACCTTCATACCATCTTAATGGTTCAAAAGAAATTACCTCCTATTATAGGTAATATCAATAATAGGATTAGAATAAAATATAAATTAAATTTTACACAATGTAATTTTATACAGTACATTTGCAACGTGAAATTATTCGTAAATTCATTACCATTTCACACCTATTTAAAATATTAAACCAATGGATACAAACCTGGAACAAAAAATTAAAGGGATATTTCAACAGCAGAAAGCCTTTTACAAAACGAATCAGACAAAAGATATTGAATTCAGAAAAGCACAATTAAAAAAATTCCGTGAAGTTTTTTTACAGCATACTGATGCACTTTGTGAGGCTTTGGATACAGATTTGGGGAAAAGCAGAAAAGAAGCAGAGTACGTGGAGATTCAAATTGTTATCAGTGAACTTGATTACTTGCTGGAAAATGTTGATGAATGGGCAAAGCCAACTCCTGTACCTTCAAAATCACATCCTTCAGGTGCTGAAATTGTAAGTAAAGTGACCTATCAGCCTTATGGAGTTACGTATATTATCGGGCCTTTCAACTATCCTGTTCAATTAACATTCAGTCCGCTGATTGGGGCTTTGATTGCAGGAAATACAGCCATTATAAAACCTTCTGAAAATACGCCTCATGTAGCTCAGGTTCTTGAAGATATTGTCAGAAAATCTTTTGATGAATCTTATGTAGCGGTTATTCAGGGTGCTATTGAAGAAAATACATTGTTATTAAGTTTACCTTTTGATTATATTTTCTTTACAGGAAGCCCTAATGTTGGGAAGATTGTTATGAAAGCAGCTGCAGAGCAGTTAATTCCGGTGACACTTGAACTGGGTGGAAAATCTCCAACGATTGTTCATAAAGATGCAGATCTGGATAAAGCCGTGGCAAGAATATCTTATGGAAAATGGATTAACTGCGGACAAACCTGTGTTGCTCCGGATTATATCTATATCCATGAGTCTGTAAAGGATGCCTTCATTGAAAAATTCAAAGCTAATCTGGATACAACTTATGAAGGAGAGTCACTTGGGAAAATAGGAAAAATAGTTAGTCAGAACCAGATTAAACACCTGGCGGGTTATCTGGAAGCAGCTCCGGAAAAAGTGATTTACGGTGGAAAATATGACCTTGAAACCCGTCATTTTGGGGCTACTCTAATGGATAATATTACCTGGGATGATCAGGTGATGCAGCAGGAGATTTTCGGGCCTATTCTTCCTATTATGACGTATAGCGATATTGAAGAGGCTTTGGAAGAAATCAATAACCGTCCTAAACCTTTAGCATTGTATATTTTCACAGAAAATCAGGAACTGGCTGATTATGTTTTACATCATACGACAAGCGGAGATGCTGAAATCAACAGTGCCATTATCCACGTGGGTTCTCACTATTTACCTTTTGGAGGAGTAGGAACTTCAGGAATGGGAAAATACCATGGAAAGTTCAGTTTTGAATGTTTCAGCCACAGCCGATCTGTCCTTCAGGTAAAATAAATAATCAGGAATAACGAATATAAATAAAGACTGTCTGCTCAAGAACAGTCTTTTTTTATGTACAACAGAATTGCTATTTTTAAGGCTGAAAATTTGCATTTTTCTTTGAAAGAAAAGCCCTTAACAAACTTTAACCACATATAATTTTTACAATTCATTAATATTTAAGATATTTGCGCATTGTTTTAAAAATAAAGAATGAAAAAAATCTTTGTAGTATCATTCATATCAGTTGGATATTTTCTTAATGCACAGAGTCTAAGCAACTCTCCTTATGCAACGTATGGAATTGGAGATGTGAAATATGATAATACGATCGAAACTACTTCTATGGGAGGTATATCTACTGCTTTTATAAGTGATTTTACCAGTAGTTTCAATTTTGCCAACCCGGCAAACAACGCCAATTTTGAACTTACGAGTATCAGACTGGAAGCTACCAACGAAAACAATTATTTCAAATCGAACTATAACGATATGAAATCTACAAAGCATTCTACGTATCTTTCCAATATTTCGCTTGCATTTCCATTATCTTCTAAAGTAAAAATGGGAATCTCTTATCAGCCATATAGTTCTAAAAGCTACGATATCGTAACGGAACAGCTTGGTGAAGATAAAACTCCTCTTTATAGAAATAATTTTAAAGGAAGCGGAACCTTGAACACTGCTCAGATTGCTCTTTCTTATAAGATCAGTCAGGAATTGTCTGTAGGGGCAAAAGCTAACCTTTACTTTGGAGATCTTAATGACCTTAATGAGTTCCGTGCTTACAACAGTAATCTTGGTACCTATGTAGGTGAATATGTTAATGGTTATGAGACTAAAAACAGAATCAGAAACTTTAATTTCACATTAGGTACAAGCTACCAGACTTTAAATACGCGTACTGATAAGAAGTTTACCGTAGGAGCTACTGCTACTTTTGGTAATACAAGTAATATGACTACTCAGTACACCAACAGTACATACAGATATTCTGATGCTCAGGAGACTACTAAAGTTACCGGATCAGAAACAATCATAGAGCAAAAAGAAACAAAATCTAAAAACCTTCTTCCACTACAGGCTTCATTAGGGGTTGGATATGGAAGTGAAAACCACTGGTTTGTATCAGGGCAGGTAGATTATAAAAAAGGAGAAGATATCTCTTATTTTGGTAAAGATTTTAATTTCCAAGATACTTACAGAATTTCTGCAGGGGGATGGTATCTTCCTAACTATAATAACTTTAGAAACTATTTCTCAAGAGTAATCTATAGATATGGTGCTTTCTACGAGAGAGGAAACCTTAATCTGGAAGGAAACAGTATCAACAAGTTCGGTATTTCTGCAGGGGTTATGCTTCCATTCAAAAACAGTAGTATCACAAGAATGAGTGGTCTTGAAATAGGATTAGAAGTAGGTAAGAGAGGTACTCTTCAAAACAATCTGATCAACCAGAATTTCGTTAACCTGAGAATCGGCTTTAATTTTGCTGACAAATGGTTCAGAAAGACTCTTTATAACTAAAATGAACTTTTCAAAAAAAATATCATATAAAAATATAGCATGCCTTTTTAGTTGTGCTATATTTTTTATATTGACATCCTGTGAAGAGGATCTTACCAAAAGAAATGGCAGCCAAAGCAAAAATTTCCCTTCACAAATCATCAACAACGCCAATATTATACAGCGTGATTCCGGTTTTGTTACTTTAAAGGCCAAAGCACCGATCATTGAAAAATATGAGCTGATCGACAGCCCGTATGTGGTAGCCAGAAAAGGAATCGACATTGAGTTTTTTGATAAAAAGAAACCTAAGGTTCCAGGAAGAATTACGGCTAAATACGCCCGTATTTTTGAATACAAAAAGTTCTACGAAGCCAAAGGTGATGTAAGAATAAAAACCAATGAAGGACAGAGATTTGCCATGCAGAGTATTTATTGGGATCAGCGAAAAAACAGAATCTATACCAAAGATACGGTATACGTTACCATGGAAGACGGCTCTACGCTGGTAGGTGCCAATGGAATGACTGCCAAAGATGATTTTTCCGAATATACATTCTATAACAACTCAGGAGATTTCAGTTCAAAAAGAATTTCTGAGAATAAAAAATAATTCCAAAAAACTATGAAAGCTCTGGCTATTGGACTGATGTCCGGGACAAGTCTGGACGGTTTGGATATCTGCCTTGCCAAATTTGAAAAACAGGACAGATGGACCTTTCAAATCCTGAAGGCCGAGACACTCTCCTATTCTGAGGATTGGGAATCTCAACTTAGAAACTCGGTTCACCTTTCTGCTGAAGATTTACTGGAACTGCATTCAGAGTATGGTTTTTATCTGGGACAGCGGGTTAAAGAATTTATTCATAAACACCAGCTTGAAAATATCGACCTGATAGCTTCTCATGGGCATACCGTTTTTCATCAGCCAAAGAGAAAATTCACCCTTCAGATTGGTGATGGCAGAGCAATCAAACTGGAAACCGGATTACCCGTCATTTATGATTTCAGAAGTCAGGATGTCCTAATGAATGGAAATGGAGCACCTCTGGTTCCCATAGGTGATGCATTGCTTTTTTCAGAGTACAGCGCTTGTTTAAACCTTGGCGGTTTTTCCAATATTTCATTACAATCAGGCGAAAAAAGAATCGCTTTTGATATTGCCCCGGTGAATATTGTTTTGAATTATTTGGCCCAAAAGCTTCATAAAAACTTTGATGAAAACGGAGCATTGGCTGAAAAAGGAAAAATCAATGAAACCTTACTGAATCAGCTTAACGCATTGGATTTCTACCATATCTCACCTCCAAAATCTTTGGGAATTGAATGGTGTAACCAGCATATATTTCCAGCGCTTGAAAATATAGAAACCCTGGATGCGCTGGCAACTTTTACAGAGCATGCCGCCCAGCAGATTTCCCTTGTGATCAATAAAAATAATATAAAAGATATTCTGGTTACAGGCGGAGGTGCCTACAACACGTTTTTAATTGAAAAAATAAGAGCAAAAACAAAAGCCGAAGTGATCATCCCTGAAAAAGAGATCATCAATTATAAGGAAGCTTTGATTTTTGCCTTTATGGGCGTTCTAAAAATGAATAATGAGATCAATGTGTTGTCTTCTGCCACAGGAAGTACAGCGGATCATTGTTCGGGAGTTATTGCTTAGATATTTTCATACTTTTATTTCACCGATCAGCTCAGCCAGGGAAATATCATTTATTGCATAAGTTACAGAATAGTGACAATACTAAAAGTAACCTTTCCTTTTTCTACTTTATAGAGATACTGTCTATCTTCCCTATCATCATAGCAAGTTTCGTTTGTGAAAGTCTTTTCTTTTCACAGAATATTGTTGTTCGATTACATAATTTGACATGTATTCTTCCCTTAACTCTAAGATTTTATATTCTTCAATACATTTAACTTATACAAAAGGAATTATTGGTTTCAATTAAAACTAATACAGTTATCATCGTAGTCAGAAGAGTAAACAATTTATGTTATCAAAAGCAACATGTATTAAGAAAAATTAATAGAATATTGGCTTTTACGCAATATAAAAGTAGGTTATAGATAATACTTTTAACCATCAAATACAACGCGAGCTAATGAAAAAAATTTATCTCAGTGCATTAACCTTATGTACAATACTGGAAATATCTGCCCAGGATATTCTCTGGCAAAAGGATTTCAGGTCCGGTACGCAGAACTTTCTAAGCCAGATTACAACAACTATTGATCAACAATATCTGATCACAGGAAGTTCTATACAGTCAGGAAGCGAGGAGCGGAAGTCTGGAAGTAAGCAAAACAACGGCTATGATTTCCACCTGATAAAACTCAACCAGCAGGGGCAGGAAGTTTGGGAGAAATATTTCTCAGGACAAAACCATGATTACCTGTCAGCCACTGTTACCACACAGGATGGAGGATTTCTTCTGGCCGGAACTTCTTATTCAGGAAAAGGATTGGATAAAAAAGAGGATTCCAAAGGAGGATCAGATATCTGGCTGATCAGAATCAATGAATTTGGAGGCCAAATCTGGCAAAAAACTATAGGCTCGCCTGCCGATGAAGAAGCCAGAGCGGTAATTCAAACTACCGATTTAGGATTTTTTGTGGCCGGTAATGTTCAAAACTCATCAAAAGGTTACGGTTCCAAAGATGTTCTGATCACAAAACTCGACAAAGACGGAAAAGAATTTTCACAATTGATTTTAGGCGGAAAAGGATTAGATGAAGTAGAAGAGATGATTCCAACGAAAGACGGAGGAGCGTTACTGGGGATTTATTCGAGGAGTTCCGAGGTTCGGGTTTCGGGTTCTGAAAAGGATTCCGGGATGCGAGGTGCGGGTTCTGCATCAAATGTTCAAAACTCAAATCCCGTATCCCGAAACTCGAAACAAACTGAAAATTTTGGTGAAGGAGATTACTGGATTGTCAAGTTGGACAAGAATGGAAAAGTAGAATGGGAAAAGAACTTCGGAGGGAAAGGTGATGATCATATCAGAACGCTGGCATTGGCTTCAAATGGCTTTATCATCGGTGGAGAATCCAGATCAGAAAGATCAGGAAACAAAACTGTAGGAATTGAAGAAGGAACAGACCTTTGGCTGATTGCCCTAAACGAAAGAGGCGATGAGCAGTGGCAGAAATCTTACAATTTGGGGAACAGGGATATTTTGATGGGAATGAGTGTGATTCATTCAGCAGATGATAAATCTTCCAAAGGAATCTTATTAGGCGGCTATACTCAGGTAGAAGGAAGAATACAAACGGATGATGAAACCTTCTGGATGCTGTATTTGGATCAGAATGGTACCGAGCAGTGGAGAAAACATGTAAAAGGAGAATCCAGAAAGAAAGAAGAAAGACTTTCAGACTTAAAGCTGAACAGAGATGGTTCTATTGTATTGGCAGGAACCAGTGCAGAAGAATTAGGTAAAGAGAACTGGAAGATTATCAAACTGGGAGACAAACAGGTTGATCAGTTAATAGAAAAATACGACATTAAAATTTATCCGAACCCTGTTTCAGATTATGCTTATGTGGAAATAGGATTCAATGATTTCAAAGAAGCAGATATACTTTTATATGATATAAGCGGAAGACAGATTCAAAGTATAAAAACTAAGAACAGAGTAACAAAAATTAATACCCAGGCTTTGGTTCAGGGCGCTTATCTGGTGACTGTAAAAACAGATACAGATAAAACAGCATCTGCAAAACTCATTAAAAAATAAATATGATGAAGAAAATATATCCAGATTTTTTTGTCCCGTTAGTCTTTCTGATATTAGGAATACAGCTGGGATATGCACAGAATGGAGTGGCATTAGAAAAGTCTATTGCATCAATATCCAATTATATTGATATGCCTGTAAATGAGGCTTCAGGAATTCCTAATATAAATATTCCCCTACTCAGTATACCTATGGCTGATAATAACATCAATTATCCTATCAGTTTACGGTATAATGTCAGAAATTATAATAACATCCGGGGAGTCAGTGATATTGGCCAGGGATGGTCATTATTTGGAACAAGTATTATTTATAGAGATATACAAAGTGTTGAAGTCGAGTGTGATAGAATTAATAATCAGTCTGATCCGTACGAAAGCACTTATTATTACAATGTACTTGATTTATCCGGGAAGTTTACTGTTAAAAAGGATACTAATGGTTATAAGGTTGTCAATTTAAATCCCAATAATAATATCACAATAGAAATTAATAATTCTATTATGGCAACTGGGTTAGAATTCGCCATAATAACTAATAATGGTTATAGATACAGTTTTAATAATATTGATAATTACCAATTTAAATGCAATAATTATCCAAAACCCAGTGGAGTGGCATCTACTTATTATCTGGCAAAAATTTTCACCCCCACAGGAGTTGAAGTGGCAACTTTTGATTATCAGTTGCAAAATAAAAACGTTCCGAGCCAGATGGCTCAGCAATACTGTAAACTAAAGTCAATAAAAACGGTCAAAGGAGAAGTTAACTTTACATTTATTTATGATGAGAGTTTAGAAAACACCGTTAATGATCCTTACTGGCTAAAAGAAATTACACTCAAAAATCCTTCAGGTGAAGTGCAGTATTCTTATGTAATGAACAGTTATATATCTGCTTTTCCCTCGTCTGATGTATGGGGAAGAAAACGCATTTTAAATTTCATAAGAAAAAACGATAAAAATAATCTCAAAATAGAGCAGACTATTTTTGGCTATGAAAATAGTGCGCAGTCAGGAAATCAGGAAGGAATACTGGAAAAAATAACGACACCCGCAGGAGGGATTGCGGAATATAAGTATGAAGATCACGTTTATACCAATTCTGCTTCCGCAGCTGGAAATATAGCAAAGAGAGTTAAAGTCATCAACTATTATAAAAATAGCATTGATATTGCTCCGGAAAGAACCATCAACTATGATTATAATCTTTTTGGAACAACAACATCATCAGGATATAAATATTATGGAGAAATAGATGAGTATAATGAGCAAAAACAGGTTTCTTATATCCTCTATAAAAATGTGAAAGTATGGGAAACCGGTAAAGGGTATACCCAAAAAACATTTATTACTCCTAATGATTATCCAAAATATTTGACCAACCAAATATATGTTAATTATTATTTCTGGCCTTATTATGATATCACAAGGTGGGGTTTACCATCGAAGGAAAAAGTGTATGATGATCAGAACCGATTGCTTTCTCAAAAAGAAACTAATTATTTCTTTGATCAATATTGGGAAAGTCAGTATGATTTTAAAATTCACCCGGAATCTTCAGCATTTATTTCAGAGCACATTTCCAGTAAACGCTCTTATATTTTAAAAACACTTCAAACAGAGAAGGAATTTTATGCTAATAATCAAAGTATAACTAAGGAAACAGAGGTTAGCATCAACGCTATAAATCTTAAACCCGGTTACATAAAATCAGTTGTTAACGGGAAAGTAAAAGAAAAATCCATTACTTATCCTACTAATTTACCCGGATATTCTCATCTGGAAAGCGCCCATATGATTGGTGTACCGGTGTCCGTTGAAGAAAAAGAAGACGGGAAGCTTCTTGCCAGATCAAAAGTGTTATTTAATAACGGCTCTTTATTGCCTACCTCTGTTCTTGCTACCAATATTGAAGATGAGAATACGAAGGAAATTCAAAAGATGGATTCGTATGATTACAAAGGAAACCTTATCCAGCTTTCAAACGCAGCAGGCGTAAAAACTGCCATGATTTACGGATATAATAAATCACTCATCATTGCTAAAGTGCAAGGGGCAGCATATGATCAAATCTGGAATCTAGCGCAAGACTTCATTGATGCGTCAGACGTAGACAACAATGCAGGAACTCAGGCTTCCGAGGAAGCATTACTTTCAGCAATGAATACTTTTAGAAAAAAAACTGGCCTATCCAATTTTCAGATCACTACTTATACCTATGATCCTTTAGTTGGGATCAGAAGTATGACTCCCCCATCAGGAGTTACGGAATATTATATTTATGACAATACGGGAAGGTTACACTCTGTAAAGGACAAAGACGGAAATATTATCAAGGATTACCAATACCGATATAAAAACTATAAAGACTAACAACAATGAAAAAATTACACGCAGCTATACTGTTATTGGTAAGTATTATGCATTACAGCCAGGCGGTTCTTAATTCAACTTCTAGTCTCTTTAATGGCCAGAATTCTGATCTCTCTAGCGTAAATGAGAATTATGTTTATACCCGCACTTATCTGGAGCCAAAGACTTTTAGTGATGCTCAAGCTAAGCAGATTCAGGGTATCCTTTTTTTCGATGGATTAGGAAAACCAAGACAGCATGTAGCCATTCATACCTCTCCAACAGGTAATGATATGGTTACCCATATTCCTTATGATAGTTTTGGAAGACAAGTGGAAAGCTGGCTTCCTGTACCCATGAGCAGTTTAAATGGTGATATCCAGACCCCGCCCTCCACTTCAGGATATTATAAAACCACTTCAGGTAGTGCGGATGCATTGATATATGGAAAAAACTCCCTGGAAAACTCTCCTTTAGACCGTTTACAATCTTATGCGGGTGCGGGAAGTGACTGGCTGGGTAAGAAGGTGAGCTATGATTATCAGACTAACAGTAATTCAGAAGTCTACAAATTTACTACAACAACAAGTTGGAAATACGGGGCAACTTCCTCTGCTTTAAACCCAAACCCCATAAGTTATCCCGAAGGAACCTTATACAAAACCATAGTTACGGATGAAGATGGACACTCGGTTACAGAGTTCAAAAATGAACGCGGGCAAACAATATTGACGCGTAAAAAGGAAAGTTTTGACATCCTTAATACTTATTATATTTATAACGAATACAATCAGCTGGCTTTTGTTATCCCTCCCTTAGCATCCCAGAAGATTTTAGCTAATAACGGTGTTATTACTCCTGATATTCTGGACAGGCTGCTCTATACGTACTCCTATGATGGCTGGAACCGGCTGGTAGAAAAAAAACTTCCTGGAAAAGCCTTGGAATACATGGTGTATGATCAGCTGGGCAGATTAGTGATGTCACAGGATGGCAATCTCCGTTCTCAGGGCAAATGGCTTTTTACAAAATATGATGCCTTCAATCGGATTGCTTACACAGGACTCCAAAGCAGCCCGAAAGGAAGATTTACCCAGCAGGCTGCAATTAATACTAATCCCGGTGAAGAAAGGAGTAATACAGGCTTTACGGATTTAGCAGGCTCCACAATTTATTACACTTCCGGCAATACCTATCCGCAAAACAATATTACGGTTTTAACTGTTAATTATTATGACACGTATCCTCCCGGAAGCCCGTCAAACAGTTCAGGAGTGGTTACACAATCCAAACTTCTTGCTTCCTTCATTAAAAATATAGAAGATAATAACTGGACCAAAAACTATACTTACTACGATGATAAAGAAAGAGTAACAGGAGGGCAAACGATTAACCATTTAGGGGGGTATACCAAAATAGAATCCACACTTGCCTTTTCCGGAGTTCCATTGAATACGACAACCCGTCATAAAAAAGACAGCAACAGCCCGGAAGTAAAGATCAATGAAATCTTTACGTATGATCATCAGGAAAGATTATTAAAACATACTCACCGGATCAATGACGGGGCCGAAGAAACCCTGGCTGAATATGTTTACAATGAGCTGGGACAACTTCAGAATAAAAACGTGGGTAATGGTATACAGTCTGTTGCTTACCGATATAACACACTTGGAGCCTTAACTCATATTAATGATCCTAACAACCTAAACAATAAGCTTTTTGGATTACAACTCAAATATACTAATCCACAAAGTACTGCAGCATCCTATAGCGGGAATATTGCCGAGGTTGATTGGACTACCCAAAGTGACGGAATATTGAGAAGGTACAATTATAGTTATGATGGGGTCAACAGACTTTTGGGTGCACAATATAAGGAACCTAAAACCACAAACCCGGAACCTTATTACTTTAATGAAAGTGTGAGTTATGATGTGAACGGAAATATTACTTACCTATCCAGGTTTAGAAAATCACCAAACAGTATTTTTGCTGAGTATGTTGATGGGCTAAGCTATACTTATGATAATAACAGCAACAGGCTGATAAAGGTAAAGGATGGTACAAATAACGCAGCAGGTTATCCCGTTGGAGGAAACACCATCACTTACGATACCAATGGTAATATGACCTCCCATATGGATAAGGGGATCAGTAATATGGCTTACAACTTTCTGAATTTACCTAGCCAGATCACTCTAAATGCAGGTAATATTTTATATTCTTATCGTGCAGATGGGATAAAACTAAGGAAAACCTATGGGAATATAACTACTGATTATCTTGATGGTTTTCAGTATACCAACGGGCAGCTACAGTTTGTACCAACCTCGGAGGGATACTATGATTTTGTAAAAAGTAAGTATATTTACAGCTATACAGACCACCTTGGAAATATAAGGGTAAGCTACCTTAAAGGAGCCGGTGGCGGCATAGAGATCATTGAAGAAAACAACTATTATCCTTTCGGATTAAAGCATGAGGGATATAACAGCATCGGACTAGGTAATGATAATTATAAATACGGCTACCTGCAGAATGAATTGCAGGAAACGGGAATGTATGATATGAATGCCCGTTTCTATATGCCGGATCTGGGAAGATTTATGCAGCATGACCCTTTGAGCGCTCTTTCATTAGATCCTTATGGCTATGCTTTTAATAACCCTGTTAATTTTGTAGATCCAACGGGAATGTACGGAGAAGATCCTCCGGGTTCTTCATCCAGTAATCCTATTGATATTGGAGAAATTATCCTTACCCCACCGGGTGGCAGCAGTAATTATCATACATGGTGGCAGATAGAAAATTATTATAATGTCAATAATAACTCTGTATTTCCGTCAAACTGTACCATGTGCTATGCAAGCGGAGGCTATCAGGTGAATCTTCCGCCGCCGCAAATACAGTCATTACCTCCATATTGTGGGCACTGCTCTGATGGGCCTGTAAAGTTTATAGGAGGGGCTGGTGACTTCTTCGGCATCTTTGACATTGGTGGAGAAATAATGAGCAACTGGAAACCTGAAAACAGGTTTCTTGCGATGGGTGCCGGGATTATTGGTGCAGTAGCATTAAGGAAGCCAGGACTGGCAACCGCCGAAATAAAGGCAGAAAAAAATCTTGCATTAGGATTAGGTGATGATTTATTCAATTTTGCAGAAAAAAACTCATTTCATACTTATAGAGATTTTTCCACAGGATTTAATAAAAGTAAAATATTAGATGCTATGAAAAGTTACGATAAAATACATTTTAATACAACAGGATTTGGGAAGATTAAATTTTCTAAATTCGACCCTAATGCACCTCTTACATTCAGAAATTATACCAACTGGGAAATGCATACTATTATGAATGATGCTTCATTATTACAGAAAACAATATTTTATAATAAAGCGGCAGATGGTACATATAAAATATTAGATAGTTATTCACCCTTATATTAACTATAATAATCTAAAGTTATGGTATATAATTCAAATAGAAAGTTTAAAATGTGGGCTTATATTGTAAGCCATTCATCATTATTATTACGTAGTGAGATGAAATTTCCTGATCAGGATAATTATACTGAAGATCAATCTTATAATATTGATTTCGAGTTCTGGGCAGTAAATTATATTAATATTCCAACGATTCTTAGTAATATTATAATTAAAGAAATTACAGAAAAAGAAGTTCCAATGGAAATCGATAAAAACTTATTGAAATATAATATGAAGATTTTCGAACTGGAATCGGAGGAAAAGAAATATTATATAATTGCTGGAGGACTTTTAATAGGTAAAAACCAATGGGTAAATCAAGACAGAATTCTTAACTCTAATTTAAATTTGGAACATGATGAAGTTATCCTAATTACGAATTAAAAAATTAACGGAATATTCCAAATGTATTGATATTAAATTAGAGTATTGGTTTTCAATACTCTAATTTTAAAATAAGAATGAAAATCTCAATTTAAATGATATTGCGGATAGCCATAACAGGAGAAAAGAGAAAATAGTCTATTTAAAATATTAAAGATCATATCAGGTGTTTCAGATGTGTTGGTAAAAAGACCAGCTTGGAAATGTAAGGATTTCTTACGGTAGAAACAGCGCAGGCGTTCTTGAGATCACAGATGCCAATGATTACTATCCTTTTGGGATGAATCATTTTAAAACCGGGAATGCATTCTTTGGACGAGGAAAGCCATAAGGATAATAAATACAACGGGAAAGAACTTCAGGAAACGGGATTATACAGCTACGGCTGGAGAGAATAAATGATATGGCATGGAGGATGTCTGGTGTAAGAGCCGATGGACCTATCCAATATATTGGAAGTGCTGATGACCCAGCAGGAGTCTTTGACATTGGAGGACAGATAATAAGTACTGGGAAGCCTGAAAACAGGTATCTTGCGATAGTTGCCGGGATTATTGGCGCAGTAGCATTAAGGAAACCAGGACTGGCAGCAAAGGAAATGCAAGCGGAGGGAAAAATAATAGGTTTAGGAATTGATGCTGATTTAGCTTTACACAGGGGTACCAGAGCAACCTAAAATGACAAATTTTGAATTTGACCACATATTAAGTAATCCTGGGCTTCTTCAAAAGACTACATTTATAAAAAATGGTAATCAAGTTATTTGGGATGGAACACAATTTATATCAAAATAATATGGAAGTACTAACAAATTTAGATAAGATCAATATTGTATTAAGTAAATATGAGGGCGATATGGTTAAAATATGGTTATTTGATATGACCCATACCAAGATAGCCTTAAAAATAACTTCACAAAAAGATGATGAAATCATTTATTTAGTAATGGGAAATTGTCAATATATAAAAGGAAAGTTTTCTTGGAAAAATCCTCAATTATCTGTTAGCATTTCTTTTGATACTGAACATTCTGAAAATGAATATATCATAAAGGATAATAAAGCTAATTTTGAATTGACTTGTAATAGCGGAATAGCATTAGCTAAGGGAATAGAATCAGAATTTGGAAATTCTTTTGATAATTTTTTGACAAAATAAATGCATTGGTAACATTCCGAATGTGTTGACTATAAATTAAAGTATTGAAAACCAATGCTCTAATTCAAAAGATTGAATACAGATCGGCTATGGAAGTGGTAATAGAGCTTATGACAACTGTGCCTGCAACAGTATACATGACAACCCTTATAATAGCGATAATAACAGTAGTTTTGGCAGTACTAATAGCAATCCTCTTTCCTGGATGAGATATGTTTTCATGGGGGTGAAAAAACGTTAATTAGACCTTAAATATATAATTATGGCTATATTATTTATAAATCAAACGACATGTGGACTGTGTAATGAAAAAATTACTGATTTGGAGAGTATCTTTTCATTTCCACCTTTCATTCAAAATATTAAAGATCCTTTATATCAATTCAATGATTCTGTATTTCACATTAATTGTTTAAATAAACATTCTTTTGGAAAAAAAGCCATTGAATTAGCTAAACAATATCTTTATAGCGTTAAACCTGAAAATAGAAAATGTATTGTAGATGAAGAAATTATAGAAGATGTTCATGATTACATATTTATGGGAGTATTAACATCTAATGATGATGAAGACCTATATAAATTTAACCTTATTACATTGAATAAACGTAATCTGCATAAATGGAAAGATAGAGCTGATTTTATCATTATTGCTGAAAAGTTTATAAAAGATGGAAAATGGGAAGATTTAACTTCTTATAAATATTTAAATAAATTAATTGATTTATTTAAACAAGATATTTTAATATAATAATTTCTTAAAATCCATAATAATGACTATTTTTTTTATGAATAGTCAACCTTTTTCAGGACAAGACAAAATGATAAAAAACCTCCAACGTTGGAGGTTTTTATTATTTATAGGCTTCGATTTTATCAGTAAGCGTATTGATAAAGTTCTGTAGTGGTTTTTCTACCATCATTTTGATGAATGGATTGAATTTCCCTTCGAATAACATCTGAACTTCAGTTTGGTTATCACTGATGGGGTTTAAAGTTGCTGTTAATGTGAAATCCAAGCTTGAACTTGCAGATTTTAAAACAGCTTTCTGATCATCTACTTCGTCTATTTTTAACGCAATTTCCGGCATTCCCTGTAATCCAAATTTAAATCCGTTATCTCTCGTTTCAAATTTCTGAAGACCATCCGGCATAAAATCTTTATAATTTTCAGGTGATTTCAGCAACTCGGTAAGTTCTTTAGATGATTTATTGACAATAATCTTTCGTCCTTCTAAATTCATTTTTTATTTTTGTATTTAAATTCTTAACTATTACAAATGTATAAAGTTTTTGTCAACGAAAAAAAATTATTGATATCTAAGCATCCTGAAGAACTTGAAAAAAAGCTTGCGTATGAAAATTACACAACTTTAGAGATTGCTTTGGATCTTTTAGAGAACACTTCTGTACAGGAACTTAATGTATATGGAGAGAATTTGGATGAAATCTGGCAGGAGTTCCAAAAGCTTTTCAGAATTATAGAAGCTGCAGGAGGTCTCGTGAATAACCCTGAAGGTAAGATTCTTTTCATCAAAAGACTTGGCAAATGGGATCTTCCTAAAGGTAAGATGGAAAAAGGAGAATCCAGAGAAGAGTCTGCTGTACGGGAAATAGAGGAAGAAACCGGCCTTAGTGATGTAGAGCTTGTAAAATTCATCAATACCACTTACCACATCTATGTAGAAAGAAATGGGGAGAAAATTTTAAAATGTACCCATTGGTTTGAAATGAACTTTGACGGAGAAGATACTTCCACGCCACAAATAGAAGAAGGTATTACTGAAGTTGCCTGGAAAACCACGTCAGAAATTGAGAATGAAGTTTTCCCAAGTACGTTTAAAAATATTAAACTAATTGTAAAAGAATTCTGGGATTTGAAGAAATCTTAAAAGCCGGAAGCTGGAAGAATGAAGCCGGAAGTTACTATCCGGCCAATTACTTCTTTAAGTGTATATTGACCAATGAAATTTTATAAAGTTGAATAAAAAAGAGGAAGCTCTTCAATTGCGTTCATGAACTTCCCTCTCCCAGCCTCCAGCTTCCTTACTGCATTAAATAAAGTCAATCAACTTCTCCAGAGCAATTCCTCTAGACCCTTTCAACAAGATGTTTTCGGACTGAATTCTATTTTGTTTCAAATATTCTATCAGCTCTGCTGTATTTTCAAAAGCAAGATCTGAAGGATTAACTGCTTTAAAATGTTTTCCCACAGTAATAATCTCGTTGAAATGAAGATCCTGAGCCAGTTTTAAGATGTTCTGATGCTCTTTCTCGCTTTCATCACCCAATTCCAGCATATCTCCAATGATAATGGTTGTAGTACCTTCAAAACTGATAAAGTTATTCAATGAAGCGGTCATAGAGCTTGGGTTCGCATTATACGTATCCAGAACCAAAGTCCTTCCTTCTTTTTTCACCACCTGAGATCTCATATTGGTAGGGGTATACCATTCCAGTGCGTGTTGTATTTTGTCAAAACCAATTCCAAAATGAAGACCCAGGCTTGCAGCTGCACAAAGGTTAGTAAAATTATACTCTCCGGTCAGCTTTGAAACGGCTTTTATTCCCTGATAAGTCAACCCTACAAAATGTTCTTCTGAAAAAGATCCAAAATTATAATTGGATGTATCTTTTCCAAAAGTAATTTTAGGTGAATAGTTTTCAGTTTTTTCTATCTGAATAGGATCATTTTCGTTAACAACAATAGTTCGGTTATTATTTTTAAGATAATCATACAGTTCAGATTTTCCTTTTATGACGCCCTCAAAACCTCCGAACCCTTCTAAATGGGCTTTTCCAAAATTGGTAATATAGCCAAAATCAGGTTGAGCAAGGGTACACAGAAATTCTATTTCTTTCTGATGGTTGGCTCCCATTTCAATCACAGCCATTTCATGCTCCGGTTTAATGGAAAGAATGGTTAACGGAACTCCGATGTGATTGTTCAGGTTTCCAAATGTATACTGAACATTAAATTTTTCAGAAAGAACCGCATGAATAAGTTCTTTTGTGGTAGTCTTACCATTACTTCCCGTAAGTCCTATAAAAGGAATGCTAAGCCTGCTTCTGTGATAAATAGCCAGCTGTTGCAAAAACTCAAGGGTAGACGGAACATAGAAAATGTTTTTATCCTTGTTTTCAAATTCCGGAAGTTCAACAATCACGGCCAAAGCTCCATCATCAATTGCTTTTTCTGCTAAAGTAGCTGCATTGAAATTTTCACCGGAAAAAGCAAAGAAAATATCATTCTGTGCTATTTTTCTGCTGTCAATGGTCACTTTTGCGGCCTGCAGAAATAAAGGATAAAACTGTTCTATATTCATTTGGAAATATATATTTTTTTTAAAGTGGTCACATGCAATCGCCAAATCTACATGAGTGTTTTAGACTTTTTAACCGAAGCGATTTCATGGTTCAAAAATAAAAAAACCTTCCGAAAGTTCGGAAGGTTTTTTATAAGTATTTTTTGATAAATATTATCTTCTAGTTCTACTCTTATCGTTAGTTCTAGCATCCTGTGCAACACGGAATCCTACCCAACCATAAGCTCTGTTTTGATTTTTATATCTTCTTTGTCCCGGATCCAGCCAATACGCTGTATCCTGCCAAGAACCTCCTTTCACAACTCTAACCTCGTTAGAAATTCCTGAAGTTCTCTCTTTGGTGTCTTTCTGTAATTTCACTCTACCTGTCCCATCTACAACAAAGCTTTTCTTAGGAGCGTTGTACATATCGAATCCGGCAGCAGAATCAGAAGCTCTGTAATATTCTAAAGAAGATTGTCTGTCACCATCTCTGTAATTTCTGTAGTCAGCGATAGTCTGTCTTTCAAATTGTCCAGGAAGTCCTTTGTAAACTAATCTTCCGTCAGCCAAAGTATCATATTTGATAGTACCTTCGTCGATCATTTTATAAGTACCGTCTCCGTTTCTTACAATTGCCTGAGGCATGTTACCTCTATAATAGTTGAAATCGTTGTAATCTTCATCAATGATTGGTCTGTAAACATCAGCCGTCCATTCAGCAACGTTTCCGTACATACCATACACTCCTAAATCATTAGAAGGATATTGTCTTACGTCAGAAGTTTGAGCAGAACCGTCATTCTTCCATCCAGCGATACCTGAGTAGTCACCTTTACCCATTTTGAAGTTTTCAAGGAACATTCCTCTGTCTCTTCCTTTAGTACCTCTTAATCTTTCGATTTCAGGTTTTTTACCTAGATATTGGTTATATTCTCTGGTTTTAGCCATACCAAGAGCTGCATATTCCCACTCTACTTCGGTAGGAAGTCTGAACTTCTGTACCATTGCAGAATTAGGAGCTCTGTTAGCAGCAAGCAATCTCTGGTTGGTAGTTTTCATACCTGTTTTTTGCTGCATTCTTTTCTCGTTGATATACCCTTGCATTTCAGGATCATTCGATTTGAATTTATCCATGTTGAAAGCAGTACCTCCCTGGTTGTTAGATTCGTTGATATACAAATCTTTAGCAATAATACCAGCCTGCATCAAAGCTTTTTCGTTCGCTCTGTCTGACAGCCATTCACAGTATCTGTTTGCCTGAGTCCAGGAAACTCCTACTACCGGATAGTAATCAAACTCCGGAGAACGCAGATAAGTTTCATTATAATCGTTTCTTGCTAATTTGTTGTCCCATAATAAGGTATCCGGCAAAGCACCGTTATAGATTTCCTTAAAACTCGGGTCACTTGGTGGGAATACATACTTCAACCATGTAAGGTATTCGCGGTATTCGTAGTTAGTAATTTCAGTTTCACCGATAAAGAATGAACTTACCTGCATCCTGCGAGGTGTGTTATTCCAATCGTGCATAACATCATCTTTCACTAATCCCATTGTAAAAGTTCCACCTTCTACATATACCATTCCAGGCCACCCCTTCTGCTTTTGTTGCTTTCCTGCAAAAAACCAACCTTGTTTTTCGTTTGGTTTCCAACCTGTTTTACTGACAAATTTTTTGGTACCGCCACCTTTGCTGGTTCCTGATCCGCCACAACTGGTTAATGCAAGTGTAGAACTTAATGCTATTAATGAAAACAACTTTAGTTTTTTCATAGTCGATATAAATATTTTCAAAGTACAAAGAAAAAATAAATTATTCAATAAATCAAGTAAACATTTGATTTTTTTGAAAAACGTTAACAAATTAATTTTATTGTATCGCAATTTAATTCTAAAATTTTGATTTATTTTGTAATTTAGCAATTTCAATAGTAAACATGAGACGAAAAATAACTCTTTTATCTTTAATCGCTTTTGCATCAACACTTTACGCCCAGAGAAACACCATAGAATGGAATGGTTCTAAAATCCAGGATTTTGGTGACACAAAATTAAATCTTCCCAATTTTAAAAATGAAGGTTTTTCTTTCAGCCAAAATAATGTTTTTATAGTAACCCAACAAAAAATTGGAGAAAAGCAGCTGAAAATTTCAGACCTTGTTTGGGAAGGTGTTTCCAATCAGGATTTGTTTGAGCTGGATAAAGGCAGACTTCCTGATTATGATGTAGCCGATGTTTCATATTATACTTTAAACGGTGAAAGCTATGCCAGCATTAGTATTGCTTTATTTAAAAATATAAAGGGCCGTGTTCAGAGATTGTCTTCATTTAATGTTTCTGAAGCTTCTTCTTTTATCAATACTACAGGAACGGTTAATAAAATAGGAACTACTGCTAATCCTTTATCCAGTGGAAACTTCTACAAAATAAAGGTAGACAAGTCCGGAGTATTCAAAATCACTTCACAGTTTTTAAGAGATAATGGAATCAATCCGAGTTCTGTAAATCCTAAAAACTTCCGAATTTACGGAAACGGAGGGGTAATGCTTCCTGAATACAATCAGGATCCAAGATATGGTGCTTTACAGGAAAATGCCATTCAGGTAGTAGGAGAAGATGATGGGGTATGGAATGATAATGACTATGCTCTTTTCTATGCGCAAGGCCCGGATGGATACAACCTTTATGATACTGCCAATGGAAATGGTTTTAAAAGACACGATACCCGATTCAGTGAGCGAAGTAATAATGTGAAAAACATCTATGAAGATTTCTCTTATTATTATATCAATTTTGATAAAGGTACGGGAAAAAGAGTTCCGACTGTTGACGGAAACCTTCCTGCCCAGATGATTACAAGGTATGACAATTACCAGGTGATCAATAAAGATCAGAAAAACCTGTTAAAGGTTGGGAGAACATGGGTAGAAGATACGCCTTTCACTAATGAAAAAACAGTAACGCTTACTACCAATTCACCTATACAGGCGAATGATGTGATACGATACAGAACTCAGGTTGTAGCCTATAATTCCCAACAAAATACTGTTGATTTTAAGATCAACAATTTAAATCCGCATCCGATACAGGTTATCCCTACGGATACATCAAGTTATCAGTATACCTTTTATCCTGTAACGTATTCCGGAACACTCACCAATCTTACCGGAAACCAGTTTACACTGGTTTATAACCCTGATATTTCCAAAAATCCAAATGGAACCTTCTATTTTGATTATGTAGAGGTTCAGTATAAAGAAAATCTTGCGTTCAATGGTTCACAGATGAATTTCAGGGATTATTCGATTGTAAGTGGAAGTAATACAGACTATGGTTTCAGTATCAGTAATGCTGCTAATATTGAACAGGTATGGGACGTTACGGATATTACCAATGCAAACCGAAGAGTGAATAAAGCAGGAGCCGGTTCTTTCAACTTTGCCTATACCGCAGCTGATCAGAATTTCAACAATGAGTTTGTTGCTTTCCGTGCTGATGCAGCTTTCAGTCCTCAGTTTGTAGGAAGAATTTCCAACCAGAATCTTTCTGCCATACAAAATGTAGATTATCTCATCCTTACCGTACCTGAAATGATGGGACAGGCACAGCGACTTGCCAGCTATCATCAGACTCACCATAACTATAAGGTAGAAATTGTTGACATTAACAAAATCTATGAGGAATATGGCAGCGGAAGTAAAGATCTTACTGCAATAAGAGACTTTGTCAGCAAACTGAACACTCCGCTGGGCAGACTTCAGTATGTATTTATCCTGGGGGATGCTTCATATGATTATAAAAACAGAGTTCCGAATAATTCAAACGTTGTTGCCAGCTATCAGAGTGAGCAGTCTTCAGACTACGTTTCATCATTCGTGACGGATGATTATATCGTCATGACCAAACCGCAGACCACGCTATTAATTGAAAATAACTTACCGGATCTGCCCGTTGGTAGAATTCCTGCAGCCAATGTAAGTGAAGCCGGAGATATGATCAATAAAACACTGGCTTATTACAATTCTCTTCAGGGACAGTCAAGTCCTTTCGGAGACTGGCGTATGAGGCTTGACTTTGTTGTAGATGATAATGATGAAGGTGGAGGTCCGTTTCATAACGTAATGAACAATTCCCTGGTGAGTATATTTGAGCAGCCAGGCCAGACGGATCTTAAAGAATATAATGTCAAAAAATTATATATGGATGCCTTTACTGCTCAGAGTACCTCTGGAGGACGAAGATATCCACAGGTAAATCAGGCGATTTCCAATGCTATCGGAAACAGTTTATATCTGTTCTATTTCGGACATGGAGGAATCAATGGCTGGGCACAGGAAAGAGTTCTGACGAGTAGTGAGGTTCAGAATGCCAACAATTTCTCTAATGTATACAGCAGATTTCCATTCGTTTCTACCATCACTTGTGAATTTACATTATGGGATGAACCATCCACCAACTCTGTAGGGGAACAGTTTATTAAGATGAAGCAGGGAGGTGTTTCCACAATGATTACTTCCAGCCGTGCTATTGGGGTAGATTATGGACGTGATTTTACCAATACATTTACTCAGAATATTTTTAAATTAACCAACGATGATTTTAATTCGTTAGGAAATGCTCACTTAATTGCTAAAAAACAAAAAGGACCAAACAGCAATCACTTAAAAGTAAACTTATTGGGTGATCCTGCTATGAAATTAAGCAGACCACAAAGACTTTTAGTCATTGATAATATTGAAACTCCGGTTCCAGGACTGATAAGAGGGTTGGATTTTGTAAAGATAAAAGGACACATCAATAATCCAAACGGAACATTGAATAATACCTTCAACGGAAAAGTCAGCATCAATATTTTTGATAAGAGATTAAACAAGAAAACATTAAATAACAGTGGCGTGTTAACTCCGGTTTTAGATTATACTGAAGAAGGAAGTGCCATCGTAAAATCTGCCGGAACTGCGGTAAACGGAGTATTCACTGCTGAGTTTTATGTTCCTAAAGATATTAACTATGCTGTAGGCCAGGGAAGAATACTAGCCTATGCAGACAACAAATCAACAGATGTTTTCAATAACCAGACTGTACAGGTGGGGGATATTAATCCTAACGGAATTAATGATAATCAACCTCCAAAAGTAAAGCTGTATATGAATAACACCAACTTTGCAGATGGTGGTATTACCAACCAGAACCCTATGCTTCTTGCCTGCCTTACGGATGATACAGGAATCAACTCAACAGGATCAGGAGTAGGCCACGATATTACAGTATATCTTGACGGGCAGATTATCAATACTGTTGTTTTGAATGATTTCTATGCGGCAGGAGAAGGAAACGGATGTTTAAATCCTAGTCTTGCAGAGTATCAAAAAGGGAATGTAACCTATCCTTTCAGAAATCTTGCCATAGGGCAACATCAATTAACATTTAAAGTTTGGGATATAAACAATAATTCCACAACTGCTACGTTAAATTTTGAAGTTAAAGATGAATCTGACCAACACCTGACCATCAACCGTCCGCTGAACTGGCCAAATCCATTTACCAATAAAACATATATTCAGTTTGAACACAATTGTGATGACATTCTGGATGTGAACGTACAAATTTATACTATAACCGGAAGACTCGTAAGAACTTTATCGCAACCAGTAGTCGCAGAACCGTTCCTACAGGGCTTTAGAACCCCTCGTCAGGCAATAGAATGGGACGGAAGAGATGATTTTGGGTCTACGGTAGCAAAAGGTACGTATATTTTTAAGATATTTGCAAAAAGTCAAAATCAAGAAAAATGCAAAGGAAGTGCTACAGCTGTAGAAAAAATGGTACTTTTGAAATAATAAAATAGAACATAGACAATAATATTAATAAAAAACTGATAATATATAAAAGACAACATATGAATTTAACTACTAAACTGCTTTTAGGATTTGGTTTGAGTGCTGGTTTTTTAGGCTATTCGCAAGATTTAGGTAAAGTAAACCCAGTTCTTACCGGAGCTCCTTTCCTAAGAATTGCACCTGATGCAAGATCGGGAGGTATGGGAGATCAAGGTGTGGTAACCTCTCCGGATGCCTTTTCACAATTCTGGAATGCGGCTAAATATCCCTTCAGCAGGACAAGTTCTTCCGTAGGTCTTAACTATACGCCTTACATGGGAAAACTTACCAATGATGTATTCTTATTATATGCTTCGTTTCATAAGTTTTTGGGGCAGGAAGAAAGATCTACCATCTCTGCAAGTATCTATTATTTCAATATGGGACAGGTAGACCTGACTCAGCTGGTAGGTACAGAAATTGCTTCAATGGGTACATCAAAACCAAACGAATTCTCTATTGACGTTGCCTATGCTTTGAAACTTTCTGATTCATTCTCCGGTGCTGTTACCGGTAGATTCATCCGTTCAGACTTAGCCGGAGGATTCAATACTGATACTACGCTTAAAGCAGCAAACTCTTTTGCGGTAGACGTTTCAGGATACTATACCTCTCCACGATTCTCAAGTATCGGTGGATATGATGGTAAAGTGAATGCCGGTATCGCTATTCAGAACTTAGGTCCGAAACTGGATTATACAGGAAATGAAGAATCAAGATCTTATCTTCCTACAATGGCAAGATTAGGGGTTGGATACGATATGTACCTGGATGATATGAACAGAGTTGGAATTTCTGTAGAAGGTTCAAAACTTTTGGTTCCAGGATCTGAGTATGCAGGAATAGATCCGAATACAAGACAGCCTATTTATCAAATCCCGAATGTAGGACCAATGGCTGGTATTGGAAAATCTTTCAAAAATAAAAACAGTATCATGTACAGTGGTGCTTTAGAATATTCTTATGACAATGCTTTTTCTGTAAGAGGAGGTTACTTCCACGAAAGTGAAGAGCAGGGAGCAAGACAGTTTGCAACAGCGGGTGTCGGCTTAAGATACCGTTCTTTCGGACTGGATCTTTCTTATTTGATCAATATGTCTAAAATCAACAGTGCATTGGATAACACTCTTCGTTTCGGTCTTACCTGGAACATTGGAGAAGAAACATCCAACAACGATCGTTAAAAAAGAGCAACAGCTATATAAAAAAAGCCTCATACATTGTAATGAGGCTTTTTTTATGGGCAATTGTGAATGGTCAATCCGCTCTGCTTGTCAATTTCACATACTACAACCATTCACCATTCACTTTGCGAAGCAAAAATTCACTATTGAAAAATATGAAGAGCAATTGTCAATCGTCAATCCGCTCCGCTTGTCAATTTCACATACTACAACCATTCACCATTCACTTTGCGAAGCAAAAATTCACTATTGAAAATAGGAAAGAGTAACTGTCAATCGTCAATCCGCTCCGCTCGTCAATTTCACATACTACAACCATTCACCATTCACTTTGCGAAGCAAAAATTCACTATTGAAAATATGAAAGAACAATTGTCAATCGTCAATCCGCTCTGCTTGTCAATTTCACATACTACAACCATTCACCATTCACTTTGCGAAGCAAAAATTCACTATTGAAAATAGGAAAGAGTAACTGTCAATCGTCAATCGTCAATCCGCTCCGCTCGTCAATTTCACATACTACAACCATTCACCATTCACTTTGCGAAGCAAAAATTCACTATTGACCTTTAAACAGTGCAATGGTATAATCAAGGAGCTTTCCATCTCCAGACTCTCCATGTCCCGGAATTACAATTTTCACACGGGGATATTCTTTCTTAACTTTTTCAACAGTTTCAGACCATGCAGAAACATTTGCATCCCCCAGATATCCTTTGCCTGCCTCTAGCTCTTTCAACAAACATCCGCCAAAAAGAATATTTTCGCTTGGGAAATATCCAACAACATTATCTTTCGTATGCCCTTCCCCAAAAAATTTTGCCATAACATCTTTGTCCCCTACTTTCAAAACAACAGAATCATTGAAACCATTTTCAGGAATAACAAAATTATTCTCTCTCGCTAATTCAATTGTTTTCACATATGAATAAGAGGGAATACCATTTTTGTGAAACGCCATCAATCCTCCTAAGCTGTCATCATGAAAATGAGTGGGAATGACAGCTTTGATTTTTGCATGCAACTTCCCTTTAATCCATTGTATCAATTCTTCTGAACTTTTATCATCAGTAGGAGTATCAAAAACAATAGCTTCTTGATGATCTTTTACAATCAATCCATTGCAAGGTACATTCCCGAAGTCATTCGTCTGCTTAAAGGAAGTATGGATAAAAGAATTTTCTGAAATCTGGGTGATGATCAGATTACTGGACTCATATATTTTCTTTGCTTTAAAACTTTCCTTATTCTGTGAGCCGCAACTCAGAATGAAAAAAGAGAAGAATATAAAGAAGAGATTTTTAATAGTATTTTTCATGAAACTGTTACTTAAAAGTTGAGATAAGCTAAAGTAAGAATTCATGGAACAAGATTTGTTAGGTGTTGTGTTAAAATTGATATGTATGAATGATGAATCATCAATCTGCTTCGTATGTCAGTTTATTTTAAATACAATAACATCTCATTAAAAAAATATAACATTTAAGTTGAGAAAAGTCTCTTTTTTATGGCGATTTTCTTAAATTCAATAGCTATTTTTGTAGTATGAACTATTCGGCGGAACTAAAAAAATTTGTAACCAGTCAGTATGTATATTCTGCCATCAGAATTACACTAGCTACTGTTCTGCCTTGTTTAGTCCTCGCCCACTTTGGGATTTTGAAAGAATATTTCCTTTTTCCACTAGGAACCAGCTTTGTAGCCCTTACCGACCAGCCCGGACCTTTTATCCGAAGAAGAAATGCCCTTACTTTTGCCATCTGCTGTTTTGTATTTGTAGCGCTCATTGCAAGTCTTGTGATGAATATCAAAGTACTGGTATTGCTGGAAGTCATTGTTTTCGGGATGTTTTTTTCCCTCATTGGTGTTTATGGACAGAGACTGGCCGCTGTAGGGTCGCTATCACTTGTTGTACTCGCGATCTTTATTGATGGCCACCTTACAGGAAGTAATATCTTTAAAAGTCTGCTGATTTTTGCATGCGGCTGTATATGGTTTCTACTCATATTTCTTATTGTAACCACCATTCGTCCGTATAAACTGGCAAGCCAGATGATTGGAGAAAATTATCTTCAGCTGGCTGAGTTTTTAAAGATTAAAGCCAATTATTATCAGAAGAATCCGGATTTTAATAAACTGACCACTCAGGTTATTGCAAAGCAGATTGAAATAAAAAACCTGCAGGAAGATACCAGGGAAACAGTTTTCAAAACAAGAACGATCGTCAATGAATCTACAACCACCAGCCGTTTATTAATGCTGATGTTTCTGAATTCCATGGACCTTCATGAAAAGCTGATGACCTCTGAAAGTGACTATCAAAAGCTACAGCAGAGCTTTGAAGACAGCATGATCCTGGTGAATATCCATGATTATCTTAATCTCTTGGCGGAAGAGATCACCAATATCGGAATCGCATTGCAAAGCGGTACCAGAGCAAAACCTATGTCCAATCTGGAACTGGAATTAAAGAACTTAAACTACCATTATTTCGAACTCAGAAATAAACAGCTTTCTCCTGACAATCTGGAAAATTTCATGATTCTGCGCCAGATCCTGATGCGTATCTATGAAATTACGAAAGAAATTAACGAAATCTATAAAGTATTTTCACAGGATATCAAACTGGCGAAGAGTTTATCTACGGGATTAGACTTGAAAAAATTCATGCCTAATGAGCCTAAACTTAATGCCAAGGTTTTAAGAAATAATATTTCGTTATCATCCTCTCATTTCCGCCATGCCATCAGAATTACAACAGCTTTGCTGCTGGGATATGTTTTTTCCATGTTCGATTTTCTGGGATTGGGACATACCTATTGGATATTAATTACCATTACGGCCATTTTAAAGCCGGCTTATTCCATAACCAAACAGAGAAACCTTCTTCGTCTCTATGGAACAATTGTAGGGGCAAGTATTGCTTATGCCATTCTGCACTTCATACATATTAATGGGGTTTTATTTGCCATTCTGCTGATCAGCATGATCATGTGTTTCAGTTTTCTGAAAGGACGGTATTTCTGGGCGGTATTATTCATGACGATCTATGTTTTCCTGAGTTTTAATTTTTTAAATCCCGGGAAAGTCAATATTATTTTTAAAGACAGAATCTTCGATACCGCTATTGCCGGAATGATTGCTTTTGCTGTGTCTTATATTGTGCTTCCGGTCTGGGAACATACCCAAAACCTGGATCTGATGAAAAAATCGGCAGCAGACAATCTTATTTATTTTCAAAGCGTGATCTCTAAATTTTTACAGGGAAATTTTGACCTTGAAGATTATAAGGTAAAACGAAAAAATGCGATCATTTCTCTGGCCAACCTTTCCGATAATTTCCAGAGAATGATTTCCGATCCTAAAAATCAGCAGAAAAAACTGGAAGTTGTCCACCAGTTTGTAGCTACCTCACATCTGATTACGGCCTATACCGCTTCCCTGTCTCAATATTCCAAAAGCAATGAGCAATACCCTGAAATAGATGCTGAAAGCTGGAGCAGAAAGATTGAAGCCGAAATGCAGCAAACCTCTACCCTTCTCAACGGAAATGATATCAATGAAACCTTGAAAATGGAAAGCCGTCTTGAGCCGGAAGATTCTTCTATTGAAGATATGATTCTGAAAAGAAAAACTGAGATTGAGGAAAATGATATCGTTGACAGAAGAGATCCTGATAAAGTATCCCATTTAACAGAGCTTAAAAACATCCACGATATTCTGGAGCTGATCTATGATGTAGCAAAAGAACAGAGAAAAGTGATCGAAAAATACAAAAATGAAACAGATCCTACTCCTCCACAATCGTAAAACAGTAATCGTCGAAAAACTCTACTCTGGCTTTGAATTCATCTGAAAACTGATCGTCATATACTCGGCAGCTTATTTTATGAAGATGTTTCAGCTCGAAAGGCTTTACTTCATAATTCTTTTTTAAAGACCAATATTTTGAGTGATGAATTTTATACATGCTTTCTTTTACACTCCATATAATGGTATAAAAAGTATCCGCTTTATCCTCAGGAATAAATCCCCGCTCATTTTCATAGGTGAATTTATCAATTACCCTTAAAATCTTAGGATTGAATTTTTCTACATCAATTCCTATTTTATTTTTAGAAATGGCAATGGCAGCAAAGGGAAAAGAATGCGTAATAGAAATTTCTGCATCGTTGGGAGAAAGAAAAGGCTCTCTTTCTTTGTATAAAATCTTAGAATTGGGCTTTAATCCTTTCAGGAGCTTACGCACCATCAGGACTTCCAGTAGTTTTTTAGGGTGATAATCTTTTACTTTTTCAGCATTTTCCGGTTCCAGAAGTTGGTTGATATCAAGTTCTTCACTTTCATCATATTTCCAAACAAGGATGGTGGCATTATCATCTGAAAAATCTCTGTAGAGTGGCATTCTTTTTTATATGAGACAAAAATACTAAAAAAAGCTTGAAGCTGGGAGCGGGAAGATGGAAGTTACTATCTGTTATAAAAACAAGAGATAAATAAAGTCAGAAAAATCGTTTGATGAAAAAAGGAAGGAGGAAAGGAATGGAAGATGGGAGCTGGAAGATGGAAGTTACTATTCGTTATAAAAACAAGAGATAAATAAAGTCAGAAAAAATCGTTTGATGAAAAAAGGAAGGAGGAAAGGAATGGAAGATGGAAGCTGGAGGATGGAAGTTACTATCCGTTATAAAAACAAGAGATAAATAAAGTCAGAAAAATCGTTTGATGAAAAAAGGAAGGAGGAAAGGAATGGAAGATGGAAGCTGGAAGATGGAAGTTACTATTCGTTATAAAAACAAGAGATAAATAAAGTCAGAAAAAATCGTTTGATGAAAAAAGGAAGGAGGAAAGGAATGGAAGATGGAAGCTGGAGGATGGAAGTTACTATCCGTTATAAAAACAAGAGATAAATAAAGTCAGAAAAATCGTTTGATGAAAAAAGGAAGGAGGAAAGGAATGGAAGATGGAAGATGGAAGATGGGAGCGGGAGGATGGAAGTTACTATTCGTGGTAAAAAGAATTTTCAGACCGAAGAATCCGTTGAGAAAAAAACAAACTCTTTGCTTCCTTAATCTTTACAAACTTCCAGCATCCTTCTTCCAGCTCCCAGCTTAATTACTTAGACTGATGATTCACATCATTTCTATGCTCCACAATTTCAAGGTTGGCATCCACGAAGTAGGCACTTCCGAAACCGTTCACATAAGATCCTTTCACAGGCTGCAGAGCAATT
The DNA here is from genome assembly GCF_965111995.1 of Chryseobacterium sp. Marseille-Q8038. Classification (NCBI taxonomy): domain Bacteria; kingdom Pseudomonadati; phylum Bacteroidota; class Flavobacteriia; order Flavobacteriales; family Weeksellaceae; genus Chryseobacterium; species Chryseobacterium sp. Marseille-Q8038. The sequence continues at coordinate 163,599 of NZ_CBCOPN010000002.1, forward strand.
AAAATAAAATCTCCCATTTCAGAAATTACCTCCACTACTTTACCGTGAGTCTCTTTAAGTTGGGCAACTACAGTGTTCCATACTTCAGAATCTCTTTCAATCTGAGAAGTTGCTGCTTCAATGGTAAGGCGCTCGCGGGCATAGATTTGCTTGGTAGCCGATTCATCTTCGATAAACATAATGGATGTTTTTCTTCCGTCAGCAAGATTTTTAGTATGTTTTGCCATGAAAGAAACCAGAATATAAAAAGTTTGATCTACTTGTACGAAAGGAGCATAACTTGAATTGGGATTTCCTTCAGCATCTACAGTAGCAAGGATGATACTTTTTGAAGCATTGATCAGTTCCTGTACTTTTGGAGCAACGGGTTTGATTTTCTTTTCTGTATGGGTATGGTTCATAATATATTTTTTTATCAGCTAAAATTAATTATTTATATTAAGACTAAATAATATTAATTCATGTTTAATCTCATAAAACTGAACTTGATCTGCCGTTTTTATATCTTAATTATTAATCGTAATTTTGCCTTTCGTTATCAATTGAATTTAAAAACTATTCATTACATATGAGTACTACAACACAATACGTTCCTTATAAAGTTAAGGATATCTCCCTTGCAGAATGGGGTAGAAAAGAAATTACTCTTGCAGAGGCAGAAATGCCAGGTTTGATGTCTATCCGTGAAGAGTACGGACCATCTCAGCCACTGAAAGGAGCAAGAATCGCAGGATGTCTTCACATGACAATCCAAACGGCTGTGCTTATCGAGACTTTGGTAGCTTTAGGAGCTGAAGTTACCTGGTCATCTTGTAATATTTTCTCTACACAGGACCACGCTGCTGCTGCTATTGCTGCTGCGGGAATTCCGGTGTATGCTTGGAAAGGGTTAAATGAGGAAGAATTTGACTGGTGTATTGAGCAGACTTTATTCTTTGGTGAAGACAGAAAACCATTAAACATGATTTTGGATGATGGTGGAGATTTAACAAACATGGTTTTTGATAAATACCCTGAATTTACAAAAGATATCAAAGGTCTTTCTGAAGAAACAACTACGGGAGTACACAGACTTTACGAAAGAATGAAAAACGGAACTCTGGTAATGCCGGCGATCAACGTAAACGATTCAGTAACTAAGTCTAAATTCGACAACAAATACGGATGTAAAGAATCTGCTGTAGATGCAGTAAGAAGAGCTACAGACGTAATGTTAGCTGGAAAAAGAGTGGTAGTTTGCGGATACGGAGATGTTGGTAAAGGTACTGCAGCTTCATTCAGAGGAGCAGGTTCTATCGTTACCGTTACAGAAATTGATCCAATCTGTGCACTTCAGGCTGCAATGGACGGATATGAAGTAAAAAGATTAGACACTGTGGTAGATAATGCTGATATCATCATCACTACAACAGGTAACTTCAATATCGTTAGAGGAGAACACTTCCTTAAAATGAAAGATAAAGCTATCGTTTGTAACATTGGTCACTTCGACAACGAAATCGATATGGCTTGGTTAAATAAAAACTACGGTCAGACTAAATCTGAAGTAAAACCTCAGGTAGACATCTATACTATTGAAGGAAAAGAAGTAATCATCCTTGCAGAAGGTAGATTGGTAAACTTAGGATGTGCTACAGGTCACCCAAGTTTTGTAATGTCTAACTCTTTCTCTAACCAGACTTTGGCTCAGATCGAATTATGGAACAATTCTGCTGCTTACAAAAACGAAGTATACATGCTTCCTAAGCACTTAGATGAGAAAGTAGCTGCTTTACACCTTAAGAAATTAAGCGTAGAGCTGGAAACTCTTTCTCCTGAGCAGGCTGAGTATATCGGAGTAGACGTAAAAGGGCCATTCAAGCCTGAGTACTACAGATACTAAGATCTAAATAAAATATGATATTATCCCACTATTTCTAAGATAGTGGGATTTTTTATGGAGTGCCGCAGAGCAATTCCTTATTTTTGTCAACTAAAAAAATAACATGAAAAACTACTTATTTCTGGGAATGATGAGCGCTGTTGTATTCCTTAACAGCTGCAGCAGCAATGATGATAATGAAGGAACCAATAATCCTTCCGAACCAAAAATGTTATTAAGTAAAATCACTACAGTTTACTATGATAATCCATCACAGCCTCAAACCAGCGTAGAAACCCTTGAATACAATAGTCAGGGACAGCTTATAAAAACTTCGTCTGCCTATGGAACTTCCACATTTGAATACAATAACGGGAAACCTGTAAAGATAAATCATTATAATACCAACCAGACACTGGAATACTATTCTGCTTTTAATTATAACGGAGATCAGCTGGCAAGCGTTAAAGCAATCTACGACACTCATCCGGATTACAACCGAACGATTACCTATAATTATAATCCCAACGGACAGGTGATCTCTACATCTCTTTGCCAGTCGCCAGACTGCTCCAATCCCATCGTTGATACCTATGCTTATAATGGAAACAATATTTCATCAGAGATTTCAGAGGGTGGAGGATCCAGTTACAGCACTAAAGTGGTGTATTCCTACGATGATAAACTGAACCCCTATACCAATCTCAACAAGTATATTAGAATTATGATGGGCAGAGCCATTGTGATGAGCCCCAATAATTATCTGATAGAAAAGATAAGCTACAAAAGTAACGGGACCTGGATACAAAACCAAACCAGAACCTCCACGATACAATACAACAGCGCCGGTTTACCTACTCAGGTAGTCTCAAAAGAAGCCAACGGAAACCTTTCAGCTCAGTATAATTACGAATATATCACTCAATAATAACAGACTCTCCAATTTTGGGGAGTTTTTTTATAAGCTGATCCCGCTATCCGCTCATACTCCTCACGCCAGCCTTTCCCACACCTCAACCTCCTACTCTCCCACGCATGTTCCGGGGTAACCGCTGCTATCGGGGCTAGGGAAGTAATTATAAATGATGAATGATAAATCTGTTGGTCGTTAAATAAAATTCACTGGCTTTAGCTAAAACTTAAAATATATTAACCATCATCCGTATTTTACCCATATTTCCCCTGTGCTTAGGCTCTATTTATAAAAAATGAATATCTTAGCCCCTTTAAACAAAACATTAAACTATGAAAAAACAAAGAGTATCGAATGCGTTCGTTGCCGCATCATGGGTAGCATTAGGCGCAGGAATGATTGGCTTTATTGTAGGTCTTGCAAGAGCGGAAATGCTGCTGAATGAAAAAGGATATTATTTCACCATACTTCTTTATGGTTTGTTTGCCGTTGTTTCATTACAGAAAGCAGTACGTGACAGGTTAGAAAACATTCAGGTGACAGATATTTATTATGGGATCTGCTGGTTTGCCACATTATCATCTATTGTATTATTGGCTATCGGACTTTGGAACGCCACCATTCTTCCCAGCGAAAAAGGTTTTTATGCCTTTGCCTTTTTGCTTGCGCTCTTCGGGGCCATCGCAGTCCAGAAAAATACACGTGACAATATGCTTCAGGAATAAAGTAAACTCTCCATTTTGGAGAGTTTTTTATTTAAATAAATTCATTAAAATTTATAAAATACTACAAATTTGATATTTACATTAAAAATATATTAAGTTTTTTGTTATTTTAGCTGTGCTTATTTCACAAACTAATGACATGTACAAAAAACTACTCTTTTCTCTTCTATTTATTCTATTATTTCAGCTTTCAAAAGCTCAGAATGAGTTTATTACTATTTGGCAGCCCGGCTTTATAAGCACCGTTCCCATATCCGTTACAGCTCCCTATCCCGCAGGGAACAATCAAATCTGGTTTCCTGCTATCGGCAATAATTTTACAATAACCTGGGAAGAAGTAGGTTATCCGTCACACCAGGGAACAATGAATAATGTTACTTCCACAAAGCAGGTGCTTATAGACTTCGGAACACCATTACATCCAAATTCAATGCAGGCCAGTTATCTGGTGAAGGTAAGTGGTGGAAATGGGACTTTCAGAATACTTTCTACTGAATATTTACCTACTACAGGAGTGAAATACAATGGAAGTATGGATAAACTGCTTGAGATTTACCAATGGGGGAATATCCAATGGAGTACAATGAACAATGCCTTTGCGAACTGTCCAAATATAACCCTCACGGCTTCCGATGCACCCGATCTGTCCCAAGTTACAGATCTGTCCGGAATGTTCAAATCTGCAAAGAATTTCACTTCGAATAATTCAATAAACAGCTGGGATACTTCATCTGTACAAGATATGTCTGAGCTGTTTTCACAAACAACATTCAATTCTCCGATTGATAACTGGAACACATCAAATGTTACCAATATGTCCCGTATGTTTTATTTTTCAAAACATTTCAATCAAACTTTAAAAACCTGGGATGTGTCTAAAGTTACCAATATGCAGTCTATGTTTATGAGTGCAGAAAAGTTTAACCAGCCTTTACAGGACTGGAATACAGAGTCTCTTACGAATATCATTGATATATTCAACGGAGCAAAGGAATTTAATCAACCAATCAATACCTGGAATATTTCAAATGTAACAAGTCTTAGTGGTATCTTTTCATTAGCCCCAAAATTCAACCAGCCACTCAATCACTGGAATACCTCAAAAGTAACCGATATGTCCAGAACATTTAACGGAGCTTTAAGTTTTAATCAAAATATTAACAGCTGGGATACCTCCAAAGTAGGTAATATGTCACTCATGTTTGCACTCGCTGTAAGCTACAACGAGCCTATGACTTCCTGGGACACGGGAAGCGTGACGGATATGTCTTTTATGTTTCATTTCAATCCGTATTTCAATCAGAATATAAGCAATTGGAATACAGCTAAAGTTGTCAACATGGAACACATGCTTCACGGCTGCTATGAATTCACCCATTCACTGGAAAACTGGAATGTCGGTACCGTTACCAATATGGATTTAATGCTAATGGAAACCACTTCATACAACCACACTTTAGAAAAATGGAATCTGAACTCCTTAACAACTGCCGCCTCAATGCTTACTTCTTCAGGATTAGACTGCAGAAATTACAGTAACACCCTTATTGGATGGTCTAATAACGGTAATACTCCCAATAGTATTCATCTTGGTATCGTTTCAGACTTAACTTATTCCGATACTGCAACTCCTTCAAGAAATCATCTTCTCAATGTAAAAGGATGGAGTTTTCTGGGAGATAATTTAGGCACTTGTGAACATCAACTGGGAACTTCAGATTACAGCCTTAATACTATCCCTCAGATGTACCCCAATCCTGTATCGGATATGATTTATCTGAAAAATATTCAGAATATGATAAGGTATACAATAACCGATATGAGCGGAAGAACAGTTGCTAAAGACAAGCTGGGACATAGCGAAATATCTGTCCGTCTTCTGTCTCCGGGAAATTATGTTCTGCAGATTTTTACCAAAGATACAGTACATTCATTCTCATTCATCAAAAAATAACCCAAGAAAACTAATTCCATAAACAATAAACATGATCTTAAAAAAAATTCCAATACTCATTTTTCTTTTGATGATACTCACGGCAAAGGCCCAAAATGAGTTCATCACTATCTGGAAAACTCAGAATGCACAACTCATTAAATTTCCAGGAAGAGGAACCAACTTTCATGTCTACTGGGAAGAAGTAGGATATCCTCAGCATAACGGAACAATGAGCAGTGTAACTTCAACCACTGAATTCATCATCAACTTAGGAACACCATTAAACCCATCTCCTGCCCAAGCCAGTTACAGAATCAAAATCAGCAATGGAAACGGAAGTTTTGATCAGGTGAGATTTTTTGATAATACATTAATTCCTGCTTATAATGCTGCAGACCGGTCAAAAATTACTCAAATTGCACAGTGGGGAGATATAAAATGGAAGAGTTTTGACAATGCTTTTGTGTTCTGCGACTATATGGATGTGACTGCTACGGATGCACCAGATCTCAGTATGGCCACCAGCATGCGCGAGATGTTTTATTTATGCACTTCATTAATAGGTAATCCTTCTTTTAATACATGGAATACTTCCACCATAACAGATATGTATTATATGTTTGGCGATGATTACCAGTTTAACCAACCACTGGGGAACTGGAATACTTCCAATGTTACAGATATGTCCTATATGTTTGACACTACAGGATTCAACCAACCGTTAAGTGAATGGAATACAGAAAAAGTGACCACTATGGAGCACATGTTCCATTATGCTGAAAATTTCAATCAGGATATTCAAAAATGGGATACAAGAAGTGTCACCAATATGAACGAAATGTTCCACGACACAGCTTTCAATCAAAATCTTGGAGGATGGAATCTTAGTTCCCTAACCACAGCAACCGGTATGTTTCTCAATTCTGCTATGAGCTGCCTGAATTATGACAAAACACTTTACGGATGGAGCCACAACCCATCAACCCCGAATAATATTATTCTATCCAGCGCAGCACCATTGGTTTATTCTCATGCCGATGCTGTAGCTGCAAGAAATTATTTAATCAATAATAAAGGATGGACTATTTCCGGTGATACTTACAATGGATTATGCAACCAGACACTTTCAACTTCTGAAACGGAAATTAAAAACAAAACCTCCATCTATCCCAATCCGGTAAAAGATCATATTTATCTGAAAAATATTCAAAATGCAGTAAGGTATACAATAACAGATATGAGCGGAAGAACAGTTGCTAAAGACCAACTGGAGCATAACGAAATATCGGTCAGACTTTTGTCTCCGGGCAGTTATATCCTGCAGATTTTCACGAAGAATACAATGCATTCTTTCCCATTCATCAAAAAATAAACCAAGAAAACGATAAACATTCATCATGACTTTAAAAAAAATACCAACACTCATCTTTCTTTTGCTGGCTTTCGTTGTAAAGGCTCAGGACGAATTTATTACGATCTGGAAACCTGCTTCTACTGCAATACCCACATTAAATGTAGATGCTCCCTACCAAGCCACGACTCAACAGATCTGGTTTCCTGGAATTGGTGATAATTATGATATTTACTGGGAGGAAGTAGGCTATCCGCAGCACAATGGTTCCCTTCTCGATGTAACTTCCACAAAACAGGTTCTTATTGACTTCGGGACGTCAATCGCAGAAAAAAATGATGCAAAATACAGGGTAAAAGTAAGTAATGGAAATGGCGTTTTCAAACAGATAAAATTTGGAACACCACAGATCCTTACTCTTCCTGAGCAGCTCTTCCCTATCTGGCAGCTCAATGGAAGTGCAGATAAAATACTAGAAATTGAGCAATGGGGAAATATTTCATGGACAACAATGAACAGTGCATTCAGCCTGTGTAAACTCATACTTCTTACTGCTACAGACAGCCCGAATCTTAATAATGTGGATGATGCTTCTTTTATGTTTTATGGTACTACCAGCTTTAAAGGTGCCAGCTCTATGCAAAACTGGGATACTTCGAAAATCCGGAATTTCAGTTTTATGTTTTCCCTTTTATTTGATGTTGCACCAGCCACATTGACGGATCAGTTTAATCCGCCCTATTTTGACACCTGGAATATGTCATCAGCTACAGACCTCAGCTATATGTTTGGAAACAGAATTGCATTTAACCAAACGCTTAATAGCTGGGATGTTTCAAAGGTAACAGATATGAGCTGGATGTTTGGCCAGTGTGCAAGCTTCAATCAGCGTCTCGACAACTGGGATACTTCGAATCTTGAAGACATGCACTTTATGTTTCATATGATTCCTGTTTTCAATCAGCAACTCAATTGGAATACGTCTAAGGTTACAAATATGGCTCATATTTTTCATGGCTGTGTTGCCTTTAACCAACCTTTAAACTGGGATATGACTAAAGCAAAGAAAATAGATCAAATCCTTAATAGTGCTTCAAGTTATAATCAATCCTTAGGAAACTGGAACTTAGCTTCTGTTATTGATGGTAATGGCGCTATAACTTTATCAGGCCTTAATTGTGAAAATTACAGCAAAACACTTCAGGGATGGGCAGACAACCCCAACACAGCAAACAACATTTCATTAGGTTCTTTAACAGGATTAAAATATGCTTCCAATGTGTCAGATAAAAGAGATGCCCTTATCAATAAAGGCTGGTTCATCAATGGGGATACTGTAGGAAATTGCTTATTGTCTTCATCTGATGTAAAACTGAATAAAAAACTTTCGCTTTATCCTAATCCTGCGGTAGATGATATTCATATTGAAGGATTAAGTGATATTAAAAATTACAGAATTTTTGATGCAGCCGGAAGACTTGTACAGGAAGGAAATCCTAATAATGATATGATTAATGTAGGATCTCTATCAAAAGGAAATTACATTTTACAGCTCATTCTGAAAGAAAAAACAATCTCTTCAAAATTCATTAAGAAATAACCATAAAAAGTTTCGGAATGGTATTAAAAAAAATTTCAACAGGATTTTTTATTTTGCTGCTATGTATGGTGAAAGCCCAGAATGAATTTATCACTATCTGGAAGCCTGCTTCTACGGTAATACAGCCCATCACTGTAAGTGCTCCCTATCAGGCAGATACTCAACAAATATGGTTTCCCGGAATTGGTGAAAACTATGACATCTATTGGGAGGAAGTAGGTTTCCCCCAACATAATGGTTCCCTTACCAATGTAACATCTACAAAACAGGTTTTTATTGATTTTGGTACATCAGTCGCAGAAAAGAATGATGCAAAGTACAGAGTAAAAGTAAGCAATGGAAATGGTGTTTTTCAGCAAATAAAATTTGGAGACGTACAGGAAGTTCAGCTTCCGGACCAGATTTTCCCGATCTGGCAGATCAATGGAAGTGCTGATAAAGTATTGGAAATAGAACAATGGGGAAACATTGCATGGAACTCTATGAACAGTGCTTTCAGCCAATGTAAACTGGTTCAGATTACTGCTACAGACATTCCTGATCTTAGTAATGTTAAAGATGCTTCTTATATGTTTTATGCTGCAAAAAGCTTTACGGGGAACAGTTCTATGCAAAATTGGGATACTTCAAAGATTAAGAATTTCAAATTTATGTTTGCTATTATTTTTGACAGTATCAATACTACGCTTCCTGATCAGTTCAATTCTCCTTATCTTAATAACTGGGATACGTCATCAGCAACTGATCTCAGCTTTATGTTTGCAGGACGAGGAATCTTTAATCAAACCGTGAACAACTGGAATGTTTCCAATGTAAAGGATATGAAGTGGATGTTTGCGCTTTGCCCAAGCTACAATCAACCTATGGATAACTGGGATACTTCAAGCCTTGAAGATATTCGTTTTATGTTTCATTTTGATTCTGGTTTCAATCAGTCTTTAAATAATTGGAATACGTCTAAAATTACCAATATGGCCCATGCTATTCATGGCTGTACAGCTTTTAATCATCCTTTAGAAAATTGGGATATGACCAAAGTTACTAGAATAGATCAGATCCTTAAGGAGACTCCGAACTTTAATCAATCCCTTGCAAGCTGGAATCTTGCCAGCGTTAATAATGGCTCCCTTGCTTTGACAGAGACAGGAATGGATTGTGAAAATTTCAGTAAAACACTGGCAGGATGGGCAGATAATCCTAATACCGCCAATAATGTTGATTTAGATATTGTAACTCCTTTGACTTATGCTTCCAATGCAGCAGATAAAAGGAATATTCTCATCAGTAAAGGATGGACAATGTCCGGTGATACAGTAGGAAATTGTTTACTCTCTTCATCGGATGTAAAGCTGAAGAAAAAACTGTCACTATATCCCAATCCTGCTGTGGATGATATTCATATTGAAGGATTAAGTGATATTAAAAAGTATAGAATTTTTGATGCAAGTGGAAGACTTGTACTGGAAGGAAATCCCAATAAGGATATGATTAATGTAGGATCTTTACCCAAAGGAAATTACATTTTACAACTCATTCTGAAAGATACTACCCTCTCTTCAAAGTTCATTAAGAAATAAAACAAAGAAGCCTCGCTGGAAAGTGAGGCTTTTTATTTTGAATGTAAAGATCAACTATTTGTCAAAATGATTAGGATGCTGAGCTTTAATATCATCTACTGTTCCTAATACTTTATCTTTCAAGGAATCCTGATATTTCTGAAGTTTTGCGGCTACTTCTTCATTACCGCTTCCTAAAATTTTAGCCGCTAAAATCCCTGCGTTCAAAGCACCGTTCAAGGCTACAGTCGCTACCGGAATTCCACCAGGCATCTGAAGAATAGACAAAACGGAATCCCATCCATCTATTGAATTACTGGACAAAATCGGAACTCCAATTACCGGAAGTGTAGTACAGCTTGCTACCATTCCCGGAAGATGTGCTGCCCCGCCAGCTCCTGCCACGATTACTTTTAACCCTCTTTCCTGAGCAGTCTTTGCATAATCAAACATCCTTTCCGGTGTTCTGTGTGCTGAAACTACCGTTAATTCATAAGGGATATCAAGGCTTTTAAGAAAATTTGCAGCCTGTTCCATGATCGGCAGATCACTCTGACTGCCCATAATAATTCCTACCATCTTCAATTTTATTAGATGTTCAAAGATAAAAAATAAAGCTGGAAGTTGGAAGAAGGAAGCAGGAAGTTCTTTTAATCACAATCCAACATTTAAACAAAAACCTACCATTATTTCCTTTCTTATCTGTATCATTGAAAATTGAAACAACTGTACCCATTATAATCATTTTAAAACCTCTACATTTGTTTGTTACACTTTATTCACGTTGAAAGATTATAAACTTATTTTTGCTGTTCTCACTGTTGCCATTGTTTGGGGAACAACTTTTTTGGCCATCCGTGTGGCTGTGGAAACAATTCCTGCATGGTTTGTTGCCGGAATCCGACAGTTTCTGGCTTCTGTTATCATGCTTATCGTTCTTCTTTCAAGAAAGGAATTCAAATGGATTGGATGGAAGAATCTGGGATATCAGATCATTTTCGCTTCCCTGATGCTGGTGGTTGCCAATGGTATGACTACGGTAGCTGAAGAAACGGTATCAAGCAGCCTTGCATCATTGATCAGTGCCTGCTCACCTATTCTGGTATTTCTGGGAAGTGTGGCTGTAGGATTACAAAAGTTTAGTTTGCGTGCCCTTAGTGGTGTATTGCTGTGTTTCAGCGGAATTCTTTTTATTTTCTGGGATGGACTGAAAGATCTTGCCAACCCCGATTACAGAATGGGTATGATCTTCCTGTTCTGTGCCATTGCAGGCTGGGCTTCCGGAACTATTTTCACAAAGAAATTAAATATTCAGAGCGGAAATATAACGTTAAACCTGTTTTATCAATTCTTATTTGCAGGCGTTGTTCAGATTATTTTTGCTTTCCTGTTTTCTCAAAATTACCACTTCGAAAACTGGACCATTAAAAGTATTTCAGCCATGCTGTATCTTTCTGTTTTTGGTTCAGTAGCTGCTTTTTTTGCCTTTCATTATGCCCTGACCAAAATTTCACCGGTACAGGTTTCCATCCTTGCATATATCAACACCATTATTGCCATATTTTTAGGCTGGCTGATTATGGATGAAAAAGTGACTTTCAAATTTATTCTTGCAGCTGTCATGATCATTTGTGGTGTTTTTATCATTAACTACAAACCGGAGATGTTCAAAAGACAAAAGGTTGCCTAATGACTATCGTTTTTCCTGAAAAATTCTTTTATTTTTGCTATTAAGCTATTTAAAAATCAAAATCTTGAATCAAATTTTAATTGAATGTAAAGGAATATCAAATGATATATTTTCACTTCCTGCATTCACCCTCCTTAAGGGTGAGACAATTGGTATTTACATAGGAAATAATGACTCTTATTCTACACAACAATTCCTAACAGCAATTTTCACTGGAAAAGCACAATATAAAAATACTTTAGTCTACAAAGACTTTACATTTGTTGATTATGTCTGGGAATCATGCTGGAGAAGAATATTCTTTCCTGTAACAGTTGGTGAATATTTGAAAAAACATTCAAATTTAAAAAATTCTTATGCTCAAAAGATTTACGAAATTGACTGGATCAATAAAAAAACAAAAATTAACCGACTGCCAGGCAATCCAAGAAAATTATTAAGCTTGTATTCGGTACTTTCAAAAAAAGAAAACATTATTACAGATTTTGCAGGACAAGATCAGCAAGGAATGATTTTGGCAGCAGAAATAATTAAAAAGGAAACCATAAAAGGAAGTTCTGCCATACTTTTCGACGTGTTCAAAACTTTTGAAGATACATGTGATCAGTATATAAAAATTGACTGGAAAGATAATAGAAAGGATTATAAACCTGTTTATCATTTTCCAGAAGAAGAATCGTTGTAAATCTGCTTATTTCTAATCCGAGAATAATTAAAATTTACAGGTAAGTATCAGAATTTCTTTACATTTGCCCAAACACAACGAGTATAACCATGAAGCAAAAACTATCCATCATTACTGTTTTACTTCTTCCTGCATTTTATTTTTCTCAAAAAGCAGAGCCCAGGGAAGATATCAAACTGAAAAGCTTTGATTACAAAATCTATATTCAAAACAAAAAAGACAAAGAAACCGATCAGGAATTATATATGATTCCTAATAAAGGGGATACTATCAGAGAAAATGCTCTTGTTAAAAACATATCAGGGGAAGAAACTCACAGAGGTATGTACAGAATGAACAATACAGAAATTCATTTTGTAGATATTGATCTTACCACAGAAAAAATCAACCATAAAATCTATAGCCCTAATAAAAAAGGAGTGCTAACATTAGTTAAAGAAAATTCAAATCTGGCCTCTTATCCAAAGGATCTTCCTCCAAAATTTAAAGACAATAAACCTCCGCATCCCGAATTCGCAGGTGGTGAAGCAGCATTGTATCAATGGATTGAAAAAAATATCTATCCGGTTCTGGAAAAGAAATATAAGAAAAAAGAGAAAGGGAATTCTGTTCTTATTTTAGATATAGATCCAAATGGAGTTCCAACTTTTGTAGAAATAAAAAATTTGAATATTGCTGATATCATCAAAAAACAATTCACCGATATCGTAAAAACATCTCCTGTCTGGAAGACCAATATACAAGGGTTTGACGTGTCGGGAATTGTCTTTATTCCTTTAGAATACTAAGGAGTATTGTCAGGGAGTATTTTCATATTCCCTTCATTTTTCTTATATTGTATACTCCAACCTATACAATATGCTGAAAAACACATTATTTTTATTTCTGACCGCCTCTTTTCTTTTGGTAAGCTGTGATTACAAAGAGAAAGAAAAGAACCTGACAGACCGGGAGAAACAATTATTAGAAAAAGAAAAAATATTCGCTAAAAAAGAGTCCGAATATCAGTCACTCCTGAAAATGAGGGACAGTATTTTTGCCAAAAAAGATTCTGTAGTCATTACTTCTTCATGGCCCGCGGAAATTTCCGGCCCATGGAATGGAAAAGTTATCTGTACAGAGTCTAACTGCAGTGAATATGCTGTAGGAGACCAGCGTACGGACATCTGGGAATTCGATAATGATTCCACCCAGCCTATTACCAAAATTATCAATAATAATAACCTGGTAAGGCTGTATACAGGCAAGTTTGAAAATAATGAGATCAGACTGTCTTTTAAAACAGATTCTACGGCCAAAAAGAATGTAGAAATGAGCGTTCTTCTTAATGATATTTCAGACAACAAGATCAAAGGAACAAGAACCATCACTTCTGATGGCTGTACCGCCAAGTTCTCTGTTGAATTAGTACGTTCCACAAAATAAACACATATGATTTTACTGAGTATACACAACCTGAGTCTTCCTATAGAAGATCCGGTACTGAAGTTCCTGTTGGTACTGGTCATTATCCTGGCAGCACCATTGCTGCTTAATAAAATTAAAGTTCCCCACCTGTTGGGGCTTATTATCGCCGGAGCAATCATTGGTCCGAACGGATTCAATGTATTATCCAGAGACAGCAGTATTGTGGTAACGGGAACTACCGGACTTCTTTATATTATGTTTCTGGCTGGGCTTGAGATTGATATGGGAGATTTTAAAAAGAACAAATGGAAAAGTCTCACCTTTGGTATCTATACCTTCACTGTTCCCTTTGTACTGGGATATCTGGGAGGATATTACCTTCTTCATTTCTCCATGCTGACATCTATACTATTCGCCAGTCTTTTTTCGTCTCATACCCTTATTGCGTATCCGTTAGTGAGCAAGTTGGGAATTGCGAAAAATAAAGCAGTTAATATTACCGTTGGCGGTACGATGATCACAGATATTCTTGCCCTATTGGTACTTGCTGTGATTGTAGGAATGTCTCAGGGTGACGTAGGAACAGAATTTTGGGTTAAATTATCTGTTTCTTTTGTTGTTTTTGCCCTGATTGTACTGATTGTATTCCCTATTATAGGACGCTGGTTTTTCAAAAGAGTGGATGATAAAATCTCACAGTATATTTTTGTACTGGTTATGATTTATCTTGCTGCTATGCTGGCTGAACTGGCTGGTGTAGAAGCGATTATCGGGGCATTCTTTGCAGGATTGGCTTTAAACAGACTTATTCCTCATACTTCTTCTTTGATGAACAGAGTGGAATTTGTGGGAAATGCTATATTTATCCCGTTTTTCCTGATCAGTGTAGGAATGCTGATTGATTTTAAAGTGTTCTTTAAAAGCTGGGAAACACTGGAAGTAGCAGGAATTATGCTGGTAGCCTCCATCGGAGGAAAATATCTTTCTGCTGTAGCCACTCAAAAAACATTCAGACTGACCAAAGAAGAAGGTAAACTTATCTTTGGACTGAGTTCCGCTTCTGCTGCTGCAACACTGGCTTCAGTAATGGTAGGATATAATATTATTCTTTCTGAAACTGAAACCGGAGAGCCCGTGAGATTGCTAAATGAACACGTGCTGAACGGAAGTATTTTATTGATTTTGATTTCGTGTACCATCTCCTCTTTCATTTCTATGGCAAGTGCTCAGAAAATTGCGGAAAGTGACAATGAAGATACGGTTTCAGGAAATACCCATGAGGAAGAAAGTATTCTCTTAGCGATCAATCATGAAGCAACGGTTGAGAGAATGGTAAATCTGGGAATCCTCATCAAAGCACATTCCAATACGGAAGATCTTTTCGCCCTGAATGTCATTAATGAAGACAAAAACGAATCTTCAGTAAAGAATGCGGAAAAACTTCTTCACCAGGCAGCAGATGCAGCTGCGGCCGCAGATGTTAAATTACAGGCTTTAAAAAGGTATGACAATGATGTCATCAACGGCGTAAATAATGTGATTAAAGAACAGAAAATTACAGACCTTATTATAGGACTGGAGGATGAAAAAGGATTCTCCCCTTCTTTTGTCTATAATCTTTACAACGGTTATCTGCAGAATGATGATGTGAATGTGCTGGTATATCATGCGGCACAACCACTTTCCACCATAAAAAAATATGCAGTGATGATTCCTGAAAATGCCCATCAGGAAGCAGGATTCTTCCATGCATTGCTGAGAGTATGGAACATTGCCAGAAATTCCGGAGCAACAGTTGTTTTCTATGCTCCTGAAAACATCCTTGATATTCTGCAGAAAATTATTAAAAAAGCCAATATAGAAGCAGAGTTTATCATTATGAATACCTGGCAGGACGGGGAAAGAACGGCTGCCCAATTGAAAGATGATGAAGCCCTGATTATCCTTATGGCAAAACGCGGTATGAAATCTTATATTCCAAGAATGAGGCTGATTCCGGAACTTCTGAACAGGAACCTGAAAGATAATAATTACCTTCTGATTTTCCCGTTCTCAGAATATGATAAAAACAGTCCGGAAATACGTTCTGTAGGAAATCATGGAGATTTTGTGGAGATTGGAAATGTAATTCAGAAAATTTTTAAATAAAAAGCTGGAAGAAGGAAGAGGGATGATGGAAGTTATCTATGCACAAATAATCACTTTTTATTAAACCATCAAACCATCAAACCATTCAGTCATCAATAGGATCGGGCTTTAGCCCGATATGAATAAGAATAACATACATAAAATTGGCTTTAGCCAAAACTTAATTTTAGGTTTCGGCTAAAGCCAATTGAATCTATAATTATTTGTAAACGGGCTAAAGCCCGTTCCTATTGAATTGATTGTATAACAAAGTAAAGGGAGCCGTTTTTAAATTGAAACGGCTCCCTTTATTTATTTTAAACTGATTTTACTCAGCAATTACTCTTACCATTCCCTTCACCATAACAAGCTTTTCCATAAGCTCTTCTCTGGAATCAGCAAGAACGTTAATATGTCCCATTTTTCTTCCTGGTTTGGTTTCTGTTTTCCCGTATAAGTGGATGTAGGTTTCAGGCAACTGAAGAACGTCTTCCATTCCTTCATAGATTACTTTTCCGGAAAATCCTTCTGCTCCTACCAGATTCAGCATTCCGCTGTAGGTGATAGCATCGGTATCTGCCAAAGGTAAGTTTTTAACCACACGGTACATCTGCTCAAATTGAGAATTTGTATTTCCTTCCTGACTCTGGTGTCCGGAATTGTGCAGTCTTGGTGCTGTTTCATTCACCCATATTTTTCCTTCTTTATCAAGGAATAACTCAATGGCAAATAATCCCGGTGAGTTTACTGCAGCTAAAAATTTCTCAGTAATAGAATCAATCTGGTTCTGAACATCTTCTGTCAGAAGAACCGGACATACATTGAAGTCTAAAAGATTCAGCTTGGGATCAGCAACCATTTCCGTTACCGGGAAAATATTGGTTTCTCCTTTCTCGTTTCTCGCTACAATGACAGAAAGTTCTTTTTCAATATCAACCAGACTTTCAATAACAGATGCTTCTGTCCATAGATGCTGATAGTCTTCTTCTGTTTTGATGACCTGTACTCCTTTTCCATCATATCCTCCGGTATTCATTTTCTGAACGAATGGTAATGGCATAATGATCTTTTCATCACTGTTCCATACCACCTGAAATTCCGGGCTTGGGATATCGTGTGTTTTATAAAATTCTTTCTGAAGGATCTTTTGCTGGATTGTTTTGATGATATTGGCATTAGGAACCACCTTTATTCCCTGCTTTTCAAGTTCTGCCAGTGCATCAGCATTTACATGTTCTATTTCAATGGTTACAACATCTTTATCTTTTCCGAAGTTCAAAACCGTTTCGTAGTCATTGAAATTTCCCTGTGTAAAATACGAGATATTATGACACGGAGCATCAGAAGCAGGATCCAGCGTATAAAACTCATCGTCATACTTCAGTGCACTTTGTATCAGCATTCTTCCCAGCTGTCCGCCTCCCAGAATTCCTATTTTCATTTTTTATTTTTATTAGATTTATTCTTATTGAATTTTATCAATTTTTAAATAGCCCAGTCCCATTGGGTTTACCTGATTTTCTTCATCAGACTTTTTAAGAACGATAGCATATTTTTCTTTCATATAGGCCGGAAGAATATCACTTACATTGAAAATATCATCAATATCCACTCCGTGCTTATCATCAATATGGCTTACAGCGCCTTCAAATCCCATGGTCTGGTAAAATTCTGTAGCCTTTGCTCTTTTTACAATTTCACCCATAGACTGCCCAACCATAAGGTGCTGCTCATGGAATTCTTCAAAGAAACCAGGCTTATAGCCTCCTAAATTGAGGAAAAACAATTGATCTTCTGAAGATTTTTCACCCTTTTCCACAATCTCCACTTTGTACCCATCAGCGAATTTTACTTCCTGATAACAGTCCAGGTGAATTTTCCCTTCTGCCTCCTTCCAAAAGTCTTTCATATCCGGAATCAAATCTTTAAGATTCTCTGCTATTCCGAAGAAAACATCGTGCTGCTCAATATTTCTTCCTTTGGGTGTTGCCCCAAGAATGACATAAAATAATTTCATTTCGTTTTTCATGCATGCAAAAATACGTTAAATTTATCTTTTTCAAATGTTTGGCAGACTACGACAATAATTTTATATTTGTAGTATTATTTGTAGTATGTCAGAAATCATCATACTCTTCCTTGGCGCAATTTCCGCGGGTCTTTTAGGTTCACTTACGGGTTTAGGAGGAGGAGTTATTATCATTCCCTTATTAACGCTGGGATTCGGCGTT
This sequence comes from Chryseobacterium sp. Marseille-Q8038, assembly GCF_965111995.1. NCBI lineage: Bacteria > Pseudomonadati > Bacteroidota > Flavobacteriia > Flavobacteriales > Weeksellaceae > Chryseobacterium > Chryseobacterium sp. Marseille-Q8038. Next base: position 181,681 of record NZ_CBCOPN010000002.1, read on the forward strand.
CCAATGCATTATGCTATCGGTGCTTCACTCATCTCTGTGATTGGCACCTCTTCCGGTGCGGCTGTAGCTTTCGTAAAAGAAGGCTTTACCAATATGAGAATCGGGATGTTTCTCGAAATAGCAACTACAGCAGGAGCTATTATTGGTGCGCTGGTTTCAGGAATGCTTAACCCCAATACAATCGGAATTATTTTCGCAAGTATCCTTCTTCTTACAGTTATTTTAAATCTTAAAGGGAAGCCTGATCATCAGGAACCTTTGATCAAAGGAAGTCTGGAAGAGAAGCTAAAATTATACGGAACATTCCCGGATAAAGGGATTTTAAAAAGCTATTCTGCAAGAAATACCGTTCCCGGATTTTTGATGATGATGTTTGCCGGTGCAATGTCCGGACTTTTAGGAATAGGTTCCGGTGCATTAAAAGTATTGGCGATGGACAATATGATGAAACTGCCTTTCAAAGTATCTACAACAACCAGTAATTTTATGATTGGAGTAACGGCAGTAGCCAGTGCACTGATCTATTTCCAGAGAGGAGAAATTATTCCGGTAATTGTAGCTCCCGTATTGATAGGAGTTGTTATTGGAAGTTTTATTGGTTCAAAAACGCTGATGGTATCAAAAACCAAAAAATTAAAAGTATTTTTTGCCATTGTTATTACCATTCTTTCAGTTTATATGATGTATAACGGTATCAACAAAAGCTTCAGATAATGAAAAAGAATTTTACAGATGTAGATCTGAACCGTTCCGTAGGAAATCTTTTGAGACTGGGTGTTATTCTGTCTGTGGCTACATCGCTTATCGGTTTTATCAAGTTATTTATTGAAGGTTTTAAAATGCCTGAAAAATATTCCAGCCTTGTCGTAGGTACTTCTTCTGAAAAAGTATGGGGACACTTCTGGACCTCTCTTTGCAAAGGAGAAGGTGTAGCGATTATTCAGCTGGGTATTCTTTTGTTGATCTTCACCCCTCTGATGAGAATTGTTTTCGCTTTAATAGGCTATTTAAAAGAAAAAGACTACGTGTATGTAGTCATTTCTTCTATTGTTTTAGCAATTATGGCGGTAAGTTTCTTTGCAGGGTACGCCCACTAATTTTTTACATTTCATAAAACTCTAACGGCAACTGGTCCGGATCCTGGGTAAAGAAAAACTCTTTTCCGGTGAATTCATCTATGCGGATTTCTTCACAGCTAAGTCCCTTTCCTATCAGCTCATTCCGTTTTTCCGTAACATTTTCCACTGAGAAAGCAAGATGTCTTAAACCACATGCTTCAGGACGTGACGGCCGTTGTGGAGGATCAGGAAAGGAAAATAATTCTATTACATAATGATCTCCGATAGCCAGATCAAGTTTATAAGATTGTCTTTCCTCGCGGTATACTTCCCGGATGATATTCAGATTTAAAATTTCTGTATAAAATTTTTTGGAGACAGCATAATCTGAACAGATAATGGCGATATGATGGATTTTCATTCTTTAAATTTTAAACTACTTCTTAATTCAACGTTGTTATTTGATCTCTTTACAGTTATCTTTTCTTCTCGTATCAATAATATATTGGATTTTCCACTCATTATTCTGCTTTACCAATTGAAAACTGTTTGCTCCACAATGTGATAATTTTTCCTTTACATAAAAAGAATAGGGAGTAAATACGCTTGCCAGATTTCCATCCGCATGAATAGCTTCTATGATAATTCTTTCATCTAGATCTCCTTTTGTAAATTTTGAAACAGAGGCAACAAAATCCTGTATGCTGTCACTTTTCACAGTCCCATCTTTAGTGATGGTTTGCAGCACCGCATTCTCTGCAAAAGCTGATTTTACAAGCTCAGAATCTGCATTTTTCATGCCAAGGAACAGATTACGGATAGGTTTTTCAATCTCTTTATGCTGCTGCCCGAAGCCTGAAATACTTATAAGAACAAGAAGTACAATTATTTTATTCATAGTATAGATTTAGATAATTAAAAATAGATAAAATAAAATTTAAATTGATTAACAAATTTTAAAATTCATTTTCCTTAAATTGTAACCAAAATTATTTCAGAGCTTTTTATATGTGGATTATTTATCTGACTTTGGCCATACTTCTTCTGGTCATGACAATATTACCAAAGATTCAGCATTCTCACTGGATATTCAGGGTTCCGGAATTTGCAAAAATACAGGTCACTTATCTTATCTTTTTCACTTTCTTATTAGGCCTTTTTACTGATTCTGAAGAATATTTATGGTATTATCAGGGACTTCTTCTGGTCTTATTTGTTCATCACAGCCATACCCTCATCAAGTACACCCGTTTTTATCCTGTAAAAAAACACAGACAACGTCACAAGTCTTCTGATAAACTGCATTTTATTTCTGCCAATGTTTATCAGTTCAATAAAGACTACGAGAAATTCATGAGGCTTGTTAAAAAGCATAATCCTGATTTTTTCATGACTATGGAAAGCAATGGCGATTGGGAAAAGGCAATGAGACCTTTAGAAAAAGAATACGGCTTCCAACATAAAGTGACTCTTGAAAACACCTATGGAATGCATTTCTATTCCAGGATTGAAATCAAAGAAGCAAAAACTCATTATTTTGTGGCTGATGATATTCCGAGTATCGAGATCCATATGAAAACAGCGGATGGCTTTTCTTTTGTTTTCTTCGGAGTTCACCCGCCGCCGCCAAGTCCTACAGAAGAAGAAACTTCAAAGGAAAGAGATGGTGATCTTCTAAGCACTGCCAAGCGGGTAAAAGACATCAAAAAACCTGTTATTGTTGTAGGAGACTTTAATAATGTTGCATGGTCAAGATCATCTGTTCTGTTCAGAAAAACAAGCCATCTGATAGATCCGAGAATCGGGCATTCTTTTGTTTCTACTTTCCATGCGAAATACCGTCTCCTAAGGTTTCCTATCGATCTGATGTTTCACAGCGAAGACATTTTTATTAAACAGCTGAAAACTTTGGAAAACTTTGGTTCAGACCACCTTCCGGTATACTGCGAATTTTTTATAGATCATCACAATGATGAACAGGAAGAATTGATTGAAACAGCAACTTCCGAAGAGAAAGCAGAAGCAGAAATCATGATAGAGGAAGGAAAGAAAGAAGATGGCGAACGTGAAACTATCGTTACTGAAGATTAATAAAAAAAGTGGACTAAAGCCCACTTCTATTAATTTTTTTTATCAGAATCCAAAGTTCCAACCCCAATTGATTGTCCTGTTCCAGCCAAAGGCTACTTTTACCGGACCTTCCTCATATTCAGCAAAAAGCATAAACAATACAGCAATGGCAATAGCAACAAGGATATAAAGCTTCTTCTTTTTCATACTTAGAAATTCATCACATCCTTCACTACTCCATTTTTCTGAGTGTGCTGTAATAACTCAGCTTCAATGAAGGCTTTAATCTGCCCTTCGGAACCATTATTGGGGAACAAAAGATGAACATTAGCTCCAGCATCAAGGGTAAAGAATAAAGGAAGTCCTGTTTCTCTTCTGAAATCCCAGATCTTATTGATGACTTCCAGAGTACCTGTTTTCATCAGGATAAAAGCAGGGTCACTCATCATCATCATTGCATGTAAGGTAAGTGCTTCATGTTCTACCAGCTTGATGAAACGTTCCATATCTCCGTTTTTCAGGATTTCTTTCATCGGAACAAAGTTTTCCCTTGCTTCCTGAAATCTTCTCTCCGCGTAAGGATTGGCATTCATCAACCCGTGTCCTACTGTTGAGGAAACACTTTTCTGTCCTTCATGAATCAAAAGAACCCAATCATTAAAATTTTTGAATGATTCATGAATTTCAGCATCCGGATATTGTACTCCGAATAGATCTGAACTGCCTTCTACCTCATCTGTTTTCCCCCACACTACAAGCCCATTATACAAACTTCGGCATGCACTTCCACTTCCTAGCCTTGCCAGAAATGAAGCCTTTCTCAAAGATTCTTCTTCGGAATTTTTCCCCGTAAATGATGCATCCAATGCCATCAGACATTTTGCAATGGCTCCAAATCCTGAAGCTGAACTTGCAATTCCTGAACTGTGAGGAAATGTATTTTCAGTTCTGATAATATATTTCCCTTTTAAAATCCATGGAACGTATTGCTCTATATTTCTGAAATATTTTTCAATTTTCTCCGCAAACTTCACTTCTTCATTTCCAGCCAGAAAAGTCTGTACTGAAAAAGCTTCATCTGCTGTAAACTCCATTGAAGTATTGGTTTTACAATGGTTTAGTGTATAACTGATACTTGGGTTGGCAGGAATCTGATTGTCATATTTCCCCCAATATTTAATCAGAGCAATATTAGACGGACAGCTTTCCGAAACCGTTTGTGTATGAATGTTGAAATTTTCTTTTCCTATAAATTCTTGTGTTGTCATAGTTTCATTTAAGTCATTATTTTAAACCACCCCGTCAAAAATTCTTTGAATTTTCGCCACCCCTCCAAAAGAGGGGAATTCTCACACCTTTATTTGTACTTGACGTGAAAAACAGGAGGTTAAAATTTTTAATACATCTTCTCTATAATATCCGCATATTTTTTTATCACCACATTTCTTTTGACCTTTAGCGTAGGAGTAATTTCTCCTGTATTGATATCAAATTCTGCAGGCATTAAAGTAAATTTCTTCACTTTCTCATAGTCTGCCAGGTGACTCTGTAATTCTTTAACTTTTTCTTTATAAAGGTTGATGATCTTTTCATTTTTTACAGCATCTTCCCAATTGGTAAAAGAAATATTATTCTTTTTGATATAATCCTGTAAAAATTCAAAGTTAGGAACAATCAATGCTGAAACAAACTGTCTACCTTCTGCAATCAGCATAATCTGCTGGATGAAATTATTATTGGTCAGAAGATTTTCGATCTGCTGCGGAGCAATATATTTTCCATTGGAAGTTTTCATCAGATCTTTGATTCTATCCGTAATGATCAGATTTCCTTTATCATCAAACTTTCCTGCATCACCGGTTTTGAACCATCCGTCTTCCGTGAATACTTTCTGGGTTTCTTCAGGTTTATTATAATATCCTTTCATGATTCCGTTTCCTCTCGCCTGAATCTCATCGCTTTCTCCGATACGCATTTCTACTCCCGGAAGTGGTTTTCCGCTTGTACCATGTTCAAAATGAGTTAAAGGGAAAAGAGTCAGGGTTGCTGTAGTTTCCGTTAATCCGTACCCAACGGTCACATGAATTCCTACTGATTCAAAGAAACGGGTAACTTCCGGTGATAATGAAGCTCCTCCACAAGGTAAGAACCAAAGTCTGCCACCCATTTTTTCCTTAATTTTACTGAAAACCAATCTATCGGCAACAGCTTCTTTGAATTTTAATCCAAAAGGAATTGGCCTTTCATTTCTTCTCAATTCAGCAGTTTCCCATCCGGTTTTAAGCGCCCAGTCGAAGATTTTCTTCTTCAATGATGAACCTTCTTCTGCTTTTTCCAAAACTCCTGCATATACTTTCTGGAAAAATCTTGGTACTGCACACATCATAGTAGGTTTTACTTCTTCCAGTGCTTTGGCTACATTTTTCGGATCTTCCAGGAAATACACGCGGGCTCCGCCATATAAGCATAATAAACTCCAGCTTCTTTCAAAAACATGGCTTAAGGGTAAGAATGCCAGTGAGAGCTCTTCTTCAAAGTTTTTAAATTTAAAAAATTCAAAGTGGGAGTCAAATGCTTTGATGAAATTTCCATGGGTAAGCATTACGCCTTTTGGAGTTCCGGTAGTTCCGGAGGTATAAATCAGTGTAGCGGTATCATCATGTTCTTTCTTACAGATTTCCAGCTCTGTTGAAGCTTTTGCAATAAAATCTTCAAGATAAAAACTGTTGAATTCCTTTTTGATCCATACTGCTTTTTTGGAAACAATAATCGTTTCCAGATTGTTTTCTTCTTTATGTAAAAATTCCAGGCAGGCATCATACTGCATCTGATTTCCTACTAAAACTGCTTTAGCTCCTGAATCGTTAATGATGTGTTCTGCCTGTTCAGCATTATTGGTTGAATAAATCGGTACAGTAACGGCACCAATAGCCATTGAAGCCAGATCAAAGATCATCCATTCTGATGAGTTATCTGAATAAATAGCCACTCTGTCATTCTCCTGAACTCCGGATTCTTGTAAGGCATTGGCTGTTTTAAAAATAATCTCACTGAATTTTTTCCAGCTCAGCTCTTTCCAGGCTGCATCTTTCTTTTTAAATCCGATGGCCGCTTTTATAGGATGTTTTTCTACATTTTTAAGGATAATTGCCTCTGCAAGATTCATTTCTTCAGCTTTTTGTCGTTAATATAATTATTCAGGTGAAAGTCTATACTTTCTTTTACAGGAATAAACTGATAGTTCAGCTTTTCTTTAACTTTGTGATTGGAAATGGTGCTGAATGAAGAAATGGCCTCAATATTCGATTTGGTGACCATTTTCAGTTTCGGGATCAGCCATCCGAAAAGGGTATTGGCAATTCTTCCGATATTTAATACAGATTGTGAAAGAATTCTGGCATTTTTAAGTCCCAGGCGGGTTCTGACCTGTTTTGCAAGGTCGGCATATCTGTTATTTTCAGCAACAATAATAAAACGTTCTCCGAAAAGGTTATTTTCCATTAATCCTATCGCCGTATTGGCAACATCTCTTACATCTACGTAAGCAGAACCTCCTGAAAAGGTAAAACTATTGTCTTCAAAAGTAGAGAAAAGTTCACCGCTGCTTTGATTCCAGTTTCCGCTTCCTACAATCATTCCCGGATTGATGATGATCACATTAAGGCCTTCCGCTGAAGCTCTCCACACCTCCATTTCGGATAAATGCTTGGAAATAGCATAGGCAGAATGTTCAAGTTTCGGATTAAAGTCAGAATCTTCATCCAGTTCTCCTTTTTCATTAAAATTATCGAGAACAGCAACAGAACTTACGTGGAGAAATTTTTTAACTTCCGATCCTTCACAGGCAAACAAAAGATTCTCTGTACCCTTGATATTGGTGCGGTACATTTCTTTTTCATCTTTTGGATGAAAGCTTACTTTTGCAGCACAGTGATACACCTCATCTACTCCTTCCAGAGCCGTTTTCAAGGAATCGAGATCGTCAAAATCTACGTTTACCCATTCAATTTTGTTGAAAAAATCGTCAGGATTCTCCGTATAAAAGCTATATGAATGCTTTACTTCGTTTAAATTGCTGCCCGGTCGTTTGGAAGCACGTACCTTTTCCCCTCTTTTAAGAAGTTCCAGTACAATTATTCTTCCCAGAATTCCGGTAGCACCTGTTACAAAAATCATTACTTATTTTCTTGATTGCTGACTAAAATATAACAATATTTTCTATCCGGCAATTCTTCAGGTTTCTGTAAAAATTACCCCGAAAAACTGCTTTTGCAAATTTGCGATTTTTAAAGCATAATTCAAGTTAATTTAACCAATATTATCATTCACAGAACAACAAACCGAAAAAATTTTAACAGCATCAGGGTATTAAATTTAAAAGTCCTGAAAGAATTGACAACTTTCAGGACTTTTATGATTAAAAAACACTTTGTTTTTAAGCCATTACCTCATTATTTCGTCTTGGTGCTTTGTCACAAAGAACGTCTGCAATACTTTTGGAAATAAGGTTTCCTTCTGTAAGGTTATCCAGCCAGAAGAATTCTCCTGCAGCATTAATCTCTATGAAGTAATATTCGTCTTCAGGAGAAACAATCATATCTATTGCTCCGTAATCTACATTATAAATATCAAGCAGTTCAAGGAGTTTTGCTTCCACATCTGCCGGAAGTTCTGTTCTGTTCCATTTATCGATAAGATTCACCCCATCTTTTCTCCAGTCTATTTTAGCATCTTCGGACTGCTGAGAATCTATTTCGAATGCATAGACTTCTCTTCCCACAATGGTAATACGAAGTTCTTTTTTCTTTTGAATCATCTGCTGAAACTGCATTGGACAGTACAACAAAGAATCCAGTTCCTCCAGTTTATCTTCATTGACAACGTTGGTAAATACTACATTTTCAACACCGTCTTCATAAATGGCAAAACCGGTCTGCATTTTTGCCACTACATTTTGATGTTTCAGAATAAATTTTCTAGCTTCATCAGGATTGTTGGTAAGACAGGTAGCCGGAATGGTCAATCCTAATTTATCTGCAATTTTCAATTGTTCTTCTTTACTGTCGAGTCTTCTGTACACACTTGGTTTTCCTAAAGAATAGGCATCTACAGATTCGAAGAAACCAAAAAGGGTATTACGGATTTCTCCCATTGCGGCACCGTAAAATTTAGTATCCATTTCTTCTCGCAGACCTTTTCCTATGTTGTAGGCTCTTCTGTACCAGATTGCAGAAATATCATCCAGTCTGTGTTTTGCTTCAGGAGTTTCAAGAATGCTTATCCATTCTCCGTCCTGGAAAATAGTGGACAGTTTGTTTTGTAAAGGATATACGTCTACATCAAAGCGAATGACTTCACAGTTGTTTTTTTCAATGTATTCTGTGACTTTTTCAATAGAAAAATTATCTGCGGTATGGGTTATAATTAAAATTTTATTCATGGAAATTGATTCTTTTGATAAGATTGTCGGCAATTCTTTCTGCAATGGGAAACCCCAGTTCTTTTTGCAGCATTCCCCATTCTCCCTGCGGATTGACTTCAAGGAAATAATAGGCTCCGTCTTTTCCTTTGATCATATCGATCGCGCCTATATAAAGTCCCATTTCATTCATCATAGAAGTGAGATTTGCTTTTACAGATTCAGGTAATTCGTAAGCTTCCCAGAAATACCCTTCACGGGCTACTCTCCAGTCTGCATTTTCACTGTTATTGATTTTTCCTGTAAAGAAATCCCCGTCTACATAAACGATTCTCAATTCGTATTCTTTGTCAATATAAGGTTGAAAAATCATCGGACAGTAAGCGATATCTGAAAGGTGTTCCAAAGATTCCTCCTCAATAACTGTAGTGGAAATCATGTTTTCTCCTGACATTGTTTTCGCTGTTACCCCATGAAGTTTAGCAATGGCTTTTCCCTGACAGTATTGATAGAAAAATGTTGTTATTTTTTCTTCATCATTGGAAAAAATGGTTTTGGGAATGGTTAAGTTATTTCTTTGAGCTACTTTCAGCTGAAATATCTTATTTCCATCTACTTTTTTTTCATTTTCATAAGGGTTAATCCAGGGAATATGTTCTAAAGCTGTCATCAGATTATATCTCAGACTTCCATATTCGTTGAGAAAGATTCTTTCATAGTCCTGATCCAGTTCTTCAGGAGCATTGATCCTCCAGGCTTTCCTGTGCCACACTCCTTTTATGGTATCGGAATGGATTGTCTTCCCTGATTCATCCGTGAGCTCAAATGAATTTTCATGGATGCTGATTTTCTGAAGATGGTTCAGATGGTCAGAATTGAGTCTGAAATAGGGAATATTTTGAGACGTCAGGTATTCAAAAAAGATGTCGATATTATAAAAATCCTGTGAATGGGTGATGCAGAGAATCATTTGCCGGTTTTATTAAAAAGGGAAACTTACTATTTAAGTTTCCCCTACTATTTTATTTAATGTTCTGTCTGATCTTACAGTGGAATAAAGATGGTATCATCATCACCGTCCGATGGATATTTCAGCGTGTGCATCATATCATCTTTTGGAGAAGTTACTGTATCTATGGCAGGTTTTGTGATCAAATCCCTTTCAGCAAGGGTTACGTCAGTTCCTCCTTTTACCGTTTCAGGGTCTTTCACCTGCTTTTCTAAGAATGATGCGAAAAATGGCTTCTTCTTTGAGTTTTGGTTTTTCATAATGTTTTAGTTTTGGTTTGATATATAATTAGCTTAAGCTGTATGTATATTTTTTATACTTCTAAAACATCATCATCTCCGTCAGATGGATATTTCATGGTTACATTGTCATTATCAGGCTTGGTAACATTATCCTTAAGAGGAGTCGTGATCTGATCCTGAAGGGATGTAGTAATTTGGTCTACAAGTACGGAAGTAATACCTCCTCCTTTTACTGTTTCAGGATCTTTAACCTGTTTTTCTAAGAATGACGCAAAAAACGGCTTCTTTTTTGAATTTTTGTTTTCCATAAGTTAATATTTTTATTGTTTTGGAAATCCAAAGTACAAAAAATTCAAATCATGGAGAAATAATATTGCGTTTTAATAAAATTTTAACACAATATCAAAAATCAAAGTATAAAATTAATTTAAACCAAGAAATTCCTTAACAACATTTGCAAAATCAACGGGATTTTCGGCCTGCACCCAATGTCCTGCATTTTGTACGGTTACTATTTTAGCTTTAGGAAATTGCTGCCTGATACCAAATTCATCCTGTGGCAGGATATAATTAGATTTTGCTCCTGCAATAAACAATGTATCTCCTTCAAAAACACCGAATTTAATGGCGTTGGATACAAATTCAGTATATTTTTCAGATAATGTTTTAAGATTGAATCTCCAGCCCAGCTTTTTATTGTCATCCCAATACAGGTTTTTCGTTAAAAACTGCACGGTAGATCTTTCCGGAATATACTGGTTCAGAACGGCTTCCACTTCATTTCTTGAGGATACGGTATCAAAATCAACCGTTTCCAGTGCTTTGATAATTCCCTGATGGTGTGGCGGATATGCTTTAGGCGAAATATCGACAACGATAAGTTTTTCAACACGTTCAGGATATTTTATGGCAAACTGCATTACCGCTTTTCCCCCAAGTGAATGTCCCAGAACATGAGCTTTCTGAATTCCGTAATGATCCATATAGCGTGCAATATCGTCTGCCAGATCATCATGGGACATACTTTCTGAATGAAAGCTTCGTCCATGGTTTCTAAGATCGATCAGATGGACAGGAAGATATTCTCCCAGATCCTTTCCGAAACTTCCCCAGTTGTCAAGCATTCCGAATAATCCGTGAAATACGAGAAGCGGCGTATTGGTTACATTTTCGCCGAATATTTTTGAGTTTAAAATTTCCATTTTTATAGAAGTTAGAGGTGAGAAATTAGAAGTTAGATAATATAAGAGATCAGAAACAAAGTTGTACTAAATTCTAGTATCTAGCTTCTAACTTCTCTTAATTAATTACCATTTTGCCAGTCTCTTCAAATAAGCCTGTACTGTATTTTCCAATCCCATATAAAGTGCTTCAGAAACCAAAGCATGTCCGATAGATACTTCCAGCAGATTGGGAATAGTATCTGAAAAGTACTTGAGATTTTCTAAACTCAGATCATGTCCGGCATTGATTCCCAATCCTAATTTGCTCGCTTCAACAGCGGTATCGTAATAAGGTTTTATGGCCTGTTCTTTATTGATAAGATAATTTTTTGCGTAAGCTTCGGTATACAGTTCAATTCTGTCTGCTCCTGTTTTAGCTGCATATTCTACCAGTTCCGGTAAAGGGTCAAGGAAAACAGAAGTACGGATTCCTGCTTTTTTAAATTCAGCAATGATCTCTGTAAGGTAATCAAGATGTTTTTTGGTATCCCAACCTGCATTGGATGTAATAGCATCATCAGCATCCGGTACCAGAGTCACCTGTTCAGGCTTCACTTCCAATACCATGTCAATAAAATCCTGATGAGGGTTTCCTTCAATATTAAACTCAGTCGTAACCAATGGCTTCAGATCATAGACATCTTTTCTTGTGATATGCCTTTCATCAGGTCTTGGATGGATGGTAATCCCCTGTCCTCCGAATTCCTGAATTTTTACAGCAGCTTCTGTAACACTTGGGGTTTCACCTCCTCTTGCATTTCTTAACGTCGCAATTTTATTAATGTTTACGCTTAGTTTTGTCATTTTTTATTTTAGATGTTAGATATGAGAAGTTAGAAGTCAGAAGCCTGAAGCTGGAAGTAAACCAGACTTTGTACTTCTATTTGTCTTTCTAAATTCATTATCATTTAAAAGTTTAATTAAAATATGTTTTAAAGTGGATAAAACTTCCAGCTTCCTTCTTCTGTCTTCCAGCTTTTCTACACTTTCACGCTAACCTGCATCACCTGAAGTTCAAATTCTTTTGAAGCCACCAATAAATGGTCAAAAATATCGGCCTGAATCTGCTCAAAACGCTCCCATTTGGAATCATTGGCAAAACAATATATTTCAAGAGGCAGCCCTTGTGGCGTAATCTCCAGCTGGCGAACCATTCGGGTTCCGTTTTTATCAACATCCGGATCATTTTCAATATATTTCTGGGCGTAATATCTGAAAACACCGATATTGGTAAGCTGCCTTCCATTCACGATTTTATCTTTATGTTCAAGGCTTTCTTTTTCTTTTTTGATCTCTGAGGCTCTTTCTTCCAGATAATCTGAAATCAGGTTAATCTCCTTTAAACGCTCCACATCTTCGTCCGTTAGAAATTTAAAAGAATTGATGTTAAAGTAGATTGATTTTTTTATTCTTCGGGTATTGGATTCAGACATCACCTGCATATTCTTGATCTCTGTGGTCATCAGATCATAAGTAGGAATGGTAGAAACGGTTTTATCAAAATTGGTGATTTTGGTAGTCAAAAGATTGATTTCCGTAATATTTCCTTCAATACTGTATTTGGGAATACTTACCCAGTCTCCTACTTTCAGGTTTTTAGAAGTCGCTACGTGAAGTCCTGTTACAAATCCTAAGATTGTATCTCTGAAAACCAATACCAGCACCGCTGTAATGGCCCCAAGACTTCCTACAATAGTGGTTCCTTTGATGCCAAAAATCACACAAAGCCCGACTACTGTAAAGATGAAAAGTCCTAAAATTTTCACAGTTTCAGAAATAGCATTAAGTGCCATAATCTTATAGAAATCCTGTTTGATGCTGAAATAATTTCTGAAAGCAGTCAATGATCTGTACAGCATTCCTGCTAACATGAGTACCAATCCCAGATTGATACATCGTATAATAAAAATGGTTGTTTTTGGCAATGCATTTTCAGGAAATATGGATCCCTGTATACCGGCAACAGCAATCAAAGCTGCAAAATGTGCTACGGAGTTGGTGATTTTGGCCTGATAAATAGATTTTAAGATGGGAAACTTCTGTTCATTATGAAATAACCTGAAGACAGAATTAATGATGAATTTAAAAATAAAATCAGTAATAAAAAACAGGACAAGAAGTAAGCTCAATTTTACAATAATATGGAAAACCCAGTTCAGCCCGGAAGGTGATATCTGGGTAATATAAATGTAAAGCTGTTCGCTCAGCTCCTGTATAAAGTTTTTAGTTTCTTGTAACTGGTCATTCATTACAGCAAATTTATGAAATTAAGAATCATCATTTTACTATTCATAATCAATTTTCATCCCAAAAAGTAGTAAACGAAAAATATTGCGGATCAATCTTCAAAATATCAAATCTTCCACAACCCTTAATTATAAATGAAAAATCAACTACAAATTATCAATTTAAATAAAAAATATTAAAATAAATTACAATTTTAATGTTTTAATATTAAAAAATTATTAAATTTGATTAAAACTAAACCCATCAAAATCAATTAAATATGAAACAAAATTACTTGTTCATCATGCTATGCAGCCTTGTGTTGTTAGTAAACTGTAAAGGCGGCGATGACCCAATCAATCCCGAAGATTCCAAAACAATACCTACCGGAACAATAGAAGGTAAAGTATTTGCTAAAAACGGAACAAAACCTATTGGCGGGGCCATTGTATTCACTATTGACAGTAAAAATCAGGTGTACCATACCTATTCCAATGCTGACGGAACATTCAGCCTAACGGCACCTGAAGGAAACTCTACCCTTCACATTCAGACAGGGAATGGTTTAAACTTCAGAACAGAAGTTCCTGTTACCGTTAAAAAAAATGAAACAACCAGTGTGGCCGACAAAGATTCAAAACTGAATCAGATTGCAAAAATAGCTTATGTAGAAGGCAGTTATGACGAGATAGAAAGTATAATTACAAGTCTTGGTTATACAGCAACCGAAATTAGCTATCAGGATTTAAAAAATTTCAACACCATTTCTCAGTACGATATTATTTTTCTGAACTGCGGTTCCCGTAACTTCAATTATTCAGGAACCAACACACCGAGTAACGACCTTTCCATTTTCAGTAATCTCTCTACTTTCATCACGAATGGCGGAAGCATTTATACTTCAGACTGGGCTGCCGCCTATCTGGTAGGTGGAGATAAAAATGCTCCGTACTGTGGTGTTTATGGAGGTTTTCTGGATCTTACAAAGATTTGCTTTAATACCAATGGTAATAGTGCAATGTATAACAACTGCAGCGTTTCCAATGCTGCTATGGCCTCAGCAATAGGATTCAGCACATTAGATATTCAATATGACCAACCTTTGTGGCAGAAAATCCAGCATTATGATCCGTCGTTCTGGGAAGTATTGGTACAGAAAGATAATGAGCCATTGATGATAAGAACCAATAAGTACGTCAATACAACAGCTCCTAAAACACCTGTGGGGACATCGTTAAACAATAACCAGATGACCATCTGCCACCATACGGCAAATGGCAACAATATTACCATTACCATTAATCAGAATGCATGGAACGCTCACCAGGCACATGGTGATTATGTAGGATCATGTTCAGCCACTACCAGCAGCGGAAATATCTACTATACCACATTCCATAACCACGCCAGTGGAAATATCGGTAAATCAGGACCGATTCTGGAATACGTAATCTTAAATTTGTAATAAAATTTTATAACTCAGTTCTCAAAGTGGTCTTTTATAAGGCCACTTTTTTTATATTGCATGTATATTTTTTAAAAAGAATGGATACAACGATTATTAATATTTTCTGCCTTATTCTGTTATTTATCGGGATACTGGGAACATTTCTTCCGGTATTACCCGGGCTTTTGCTGAGTATCTGCGGACTTCTGATCTATAAATTCGGGACAGATGCAGACCTTCCGATGATCTATATCTGGGCATTCGGAATTCTCACCGCAGCTTCAGTAGTATTAAGCTATGTGATTCCGGCAAAAACCAATAGAAAATATGGAGGTACACGTTGGGGAAGTATCGGTTCTGTAATAGGAACCATTGTTGGGATATTTCTTCCGATTCCCTTAGGTTTTCTGATAGGAATGTTTGCAGGGGTATTTATTGGTGAATTACTTCATGACAGCAAGGATATGAATAAAGCTTTACAGTCAACCAAAGGAGCACTGATTGGATTCATTTATGGAACCGGATTCAGTTTTGTGGTAGGAGTGGCAATGTTTTTGGTAGTATTACTTAATATGTTCAACGTCATTTAATTAAATATAAGAAACTATGTTCCATAAAATTGTCATACTCAGCCTGGGAATATTTGCATTAACAGGATGCGATGCCCAAAAAAAAGCCAAGATTAACCCAAAAGCTACTGAAATGCCTGCAGGTACAAAAACAACAAGCACTAACAATCAGAAAGATGGTGTTATATATCTGAGTGAAGGAGAAAATAAGTTTTTAAGAGAATACCAGATGAATGTTACATTCAAAGGGGTTTCTGAGGACAGCCGTTGCCCTGAAGGAGCTAATTGTATCTGGGCCGGAGTTGCTCTTGCTCAGGTAGAAGTAATGGGAACTTCTACCCGACCAATGATTCTGAACCTTGCCAGCGCGGATTATCCGGGAAAAAATTATTACCAATCAACAGAATTCAACGGATATACCATTACATTGCAAGATGTTGCCCCAGCCCCAAAATCACAGGATGGTACAAAAGCATTAGCCGGAAAATATAAAATCGGAATTACGATAAAAAAAACAGACCCATCTGCTGATTCTACCAGGAAATAGGCTTCTTCCCCTTGGAAATAAGATACTCATTAATTTTTGAGAAAGGCTTACTTCCAAAAAAACCTCTGTACACGGAAAAAGGTGAAGGGTGTGCCGATTTAATAATAAAATGTTTAGCCGGATCTATGAGTTCGGCTTTTTTTTGTGCAAAAGCGCCCCATAAAACAAATACCACATTTTCTTTTTTATCGGAAATTTCCTTAATAATGAAGTTGGTGAATTTTTCCCAACCAAGATCTTTATGAGAATTAGGTGTATGGGCACGAACCGTTAAAGTAGCATTTAACAATAAAACGCCCTGTTTTCCCCAGTCATCAAGCTCTTTAGAGGTTCTTACCACTCCCAGATCATCTTTTAACTCAATAAAAATATTCTTAAGTGACGGTGGTGCTGCCACCTGCTCAGATACAGAAAAACATAATCCGTTCGCCTGATAATCATTATGGTAAGGATCCTGACCAATAATCACAACTTCCACATCATCAAAAGCCGTAAGCTCCAATGCTCTGAAAATCTGATTTTTTGGTGGAAAAACTTTGGTTGTCGCATATTCATTCTTCACTTTCTCCCAAAGGGTGGTAAAGTATTCCGTACTTTTTATCGGGGCTAAAATTTCTGTCCAGGTCATAGTGCAAAAATAATAATATTAAAATAAGAGCCTCTGTTATACCTTAAATATCTTCACTTTTCTTTCTATCAGCATATATGAAAAATAGGACAACAACAATGAAAGGGATATTAATAACAGATTATTAAGATGATAAGAATGTACAATAACGAAATCCTGTTTCTTCACCATATAATGGATAATATATAATGAGTAAGAGATATTTCCTAAAAAATAGACAGCTTTGGTTTCTAAAAATGTCTTCAGGTAATTGGGCTTCCCTTCATACAGATATTTGATCATAAATGCTGATAATAAAGGAATAAATAACAGCCCTTTTTCAATAAACAACATGGATATGAACAATATGAGAATGATATAAATAATCAGGTTTTCTTTCTTCATTTTAAATGCTGGTAAAAGGGCAACTCCGATCCCAAGAAAATAGGAAGAAATTGTTCTCAGAAGAGAAACCAGCCCATAAGGAAGATCAAGATATCTTGGTGATTCTCCTATCTCCAGCGGAATTTCAGAACCAATATACAAATGGCCGGGAAGATAAGGAAGTACAAACCTCAACGCCAAACCGGCAATAATTAAAATTTCACTGCGCACTTTATAATGCAGAACAAACCATAACATAAAAGGGAATAGTAAGTAACAAACCCATTCTGTACTTAGCGACCAATAGACTACATTCAGCAGATAATCAGGATCAAAAAAACATTGTAATAATGCAGCATTAATCAGAAATCCTGCTATGGAAGTCTTCACCAAAAACAATGCAATAAAAATAACCGATACAATGTATACAGGATAAATCCTATTGATTCTTTTTTTATAAAAAACCTCTATTGTTTTATAATTCAGATTTTTAAGCTTCCCGGAATAAGAAACCGTAAGCAAAAAAGCACTTAATACAAAAAAAATATCCACCGCTACATACCCCTTTCCTACGACATCCTGAATGAATTCATTCCTGAAAAAACTAAAATGAAAAAACGCTACCCATAATGCAACAATCCCTCTAAGTCCCGTTAAAGATTTTATTTCATTTTTCATATGTAATTTCAATCGGCGATAAAGATAGAGAAAAACCAATTAGATTTCATAGGAACCGCCGGAGACTCTTTGCAGGCGAAAAATAATATTATCCGGAAAACCTTCATCCTGCTTCCCTTCTTCCAAAATAAAATGATGTTTTAAAAGAAGCCCTTTCGAGTTTTCATTGAACTTATGGGTGATTGCCAGAATTTCCTCTACCTTCAATTCATTAAATCCAAAATCTAAAACGGCTTTCAAAGCTTCAGACATAATGCCCTGCCTGTGATATTCGGGTAACAGTTCATAACCAACTTCTGCTGTTTTCCGGTCTTCAGAAAAATTCCAAAGACAGATTGTTCCGATAAGATTCGGCTGATCTTTTAAAGAAATTCCCAAATAGACAGTTTGGTTGTTGCGAGTTCTTTCTTTAATGGTCAAAATAAACTGAAGAGCGTCGTAATTATTTTTGGGTGAGTTTCTTAGGACGAACTGATTGATCACTTCATTGCTTCGAATCCGTAAAATATCCTCAACGTGGCTTTCGTTGATATCTCTCAGTAATAATCTTTGGGTTTCCAGTTTCACATTTCAAATGTAATAAAAGAATATCATCTTATTTTTAACATTCCCATCTTTTTCAGAAAAAAGTAACATCATAAAGTTCAAATTTAAAGGTAATTTATTCTGTAAATCTCTCAGATATACGGAATAATCAAAATTCTCACTAAATTTGCATTGTGTATATAGATAAAGAAGATTTAGACGAATTAGAGTTTCCGCAATTGCTCGCGGAAATCTCCCCATTTGCGTATTCTCCGAAAACAAGAGAAAAAATTCTTCAACTTCGTCCAATGGAAATAGACGAGGCAGAACTTTCATTAAAAAAAACTTCGGAATATCTTTCGAGTTTTGAAAGTTCAAATGCGATTCCGTTTGATGAATATGAAGATATTGAAAGTGAGCTGAAATTGATGCTGATTGAGAATTACCGTCTTGAAAATGCTGCTTTCATCAAAATAAAAACCATCACGGAACAGATCGGAAAACTGCAAAAATTTTTCCCTACCATGCCGGAAACCTTTCCTACTTTATTAGAAGAAGTTTCTGTACTGGAATTCAGAAAAGAGATCATTGAGAAGGTAGATAAGGTTTTTAACCGTTTTGGTGAGGTAAAAAATGAAGCTTCTCCAGCTTTGAAAGGCATAAGAACTGAAATTCAGCTTGCTAAAAAAGCGATTCAGGAAAATTTCAACCGTGCCCTTACCACGTATGGACAGAGTGACTTTTTGGATGATATTCGGGAAACAATTATTGATGACCAAAGGGTTCTGGCAGTAAAATCAGGATTCAAAAAAAGGGTTGCCGGAAGAACGTTAGGAATTTCCAAGACAGGTTCCATTACTTACATTCAGCCGGATAGTGTTGTGAAGCACTATTTCAAACTCCGTGAAAATGAAGAAGAAGAGAAAAAAGAAATTGACAAAGTTCTCCGTAAACTGACTGCAGAACTGGCAGAATTTCAACCTCAGCTGTGGAGATATCAGATTTATATTTTTGACCTTGACCTTATAAGAGCCAAAGCAAAGTTTGGTGAATTGATCAACGGAGTTCTTCCGAAAATCAACCATCATAAAACGCTGAGATTAAGAGAGGCTTATCATCCTCTGTTATGGCTGAGAAATAAAGTAGAGAACAAAATAATTCATCCCCAGAGCCTTACCTTAACAGACCACAACAGGATTATCTGTATTTCCGGTCCGAATGCCGGAGGAAAATCAATTACCCTGAAAACGGTAGGACTATTACAGCTGATGATTCAGAGTGGTATTCTGGTTCCGGTTCACCCGAAGTCTGAGATGTTTTTCTTTGAAAAAATCATGACGGATATTGGAGACAACCAGTCCATTGAAAACCATTTATCAACCTACTCATCAAGATTGAAGAAAATGTCCGGAATCATCCGTGAGGCTGATGCCAATACTCTTTTATTGATTGATGAATTCGGTACGGGTTCTGATCCTGAGCTTGGAGGTGCGCTGGCAGAAAGTTTCATGGAGTTTTTCTATGACAAAAAGAGTTTTGCCATCATTACCACTCACTACACCAATATTAAACTGGTAATAGAACAGCTTCCCAATGCCCAGAATGCAGCCATGCTCTTCAATGAAGAAACACTGGAACCTATGTATAAACTGGAAGTAGGACAGGCAGGAAGTTCATTTACGTTTGAAGTTGCAGAAAAGAATAAGATTCCAAGATTCATTATCCATTCTGCCAAGAAAAAGGTAGAGCATGATATTGTTAATCTTGATAAAACGATTGTAAAACTGCAGCAGGAAAAGTTTGAGGTTGAAAAACTGAAATCTGATCTTGCAGAAAGAAAAGAATCTGTAGAAGATAAACGTGACAACCTTCAGAAACTGAATGATCAGCTTCAGCAAAAGCTTTTCAATTTCCAGAAGCTGTATGAGGAGGAACACCGTAAGCTTCAGTTCGGGAATAAGATTGAAACATTCATTGACAGCTATACTAAGGGAAAATCCAGAAAAGATGTTGTAAAAGATTTTGTAAAACTTCTTGAACAGGAGAAATTCAGAAAACTTGGGAATGACAAAGATGAATCAAAACGTCTGCAGGTGGTTAAGAGAAAAATTACCCAACAGCTGAAAAAAGAAGACGTTATTGAAAAAATTGCAGAAACCAATGAAAGACTGGAAGAACAGCGTAAAACCGACCGTGCAGTGTGGATGAAAATCGGGCAGCGTGTTCGTATTACGGGAAGCACCAGCGTAGGAACCATTGAAAAAATTTCACGCAATAAAGTGATTGTCAATTACGGAACTTTCAAAACAACAATTAATGCGGATGAACTTGAGAGAATTTAATTCATCTGAAATTAATGGAATGCAAATAGTAAGAGAGAGCACTAGAAGGTGCTCTCTTTTTTGATCTTTATTTCTTAATGAATTTTAATCGGATTGTATTGTCTTTATCTTTCAGCTGGATAAAATAAATTCCTTTGGACAAATTACTAAGGTTTACTTTATGGTCAGAAACTTTTCCTTCTCCCGTTTTCTGTCCCACAGCATTATAAATTTCATAATCCGTTACGTCTGAAATTCCTGAGATATTTAAAACATCGGATGCAGGGTTAGGATAAATTTCAGGTTTTGCAGATTTCCCTGATTCTTCAACTCCAAGGGTGAGATTGAGTAAATCTACTCCATAATCTTCAACTTCTCCATAGGTAAATGTACTACAGCCATCTGCTGGCATTGTTTGACTGGAAACAATCCTCATGGTTACCCCACACAATGTCACTGCTGCCAAACTTGGAATTGTGAAAACAGATACTGCCGGAGCAGCCTGAGTGATATTATTCGCCACCATAACTCTTTCGCTGGATTCAAAAATTCCGTTGGCATTAAGATCAATCCATGCCGTTACAGTGGCTGTACCCGGAGTTCCCGTCCACGTATTGGTCACTGAAAGTGTATTTCCTGTACTTCCTATAAAAAACTTGACCTTACGGCTTACATCACTTCTGTAATCTGTATAATTGGAAGGCCCGGAATTACTGACCATTGGAGTGGTAATTCCTGCAGAATTTACGGTCACATTGGAAATATGCATCAGGCTGGTATCTGTAGATGCACTAGCACAATAATTAAGCGTTGTTGTAAAAAATACAGGAGTAGACCATGTTCCCTGTACGGTACACACTTTTACCACCTGCACTTCATAAGTTGTACAAGGCTGCAGATTAGTAATAGTATAAGAATTTTGCCCAGCTACAGGAGTAGCCACCATCCAGATAGTGGATCCAGGGATTCTATATCTGATAAAATTATTCGGAGTATTGGGATCAGCAGTCCAGGTAACAGTTCCTGAGGTAAGAGTTGTAGACACCTGCACGCCAGTGGGAGCATTGGTATCACAGTAAAATAAGGGTTGGGATTCTTCTTCTACTTTGTTGTTTGCCTGAAAGCTGGAAACTCCCAAAATAAAAGAGAATACATACAGTAGTTTTTTTGTCATGTTTATTAGTTTTAAAATTCCCTTGAAAAATAAGAGATTTTTTGGAATATCTCCCACACAAACTCGATATTATTGTGCTTTTTTTAATACTTTTGAAATTAATGCTGTAAAAAATACACTCTCATAGATATTCCATTTTTATTTTTACCATGAACAAAAGTTTTTCTATTCTCTGGATTTTTTATAAAAAAATAATGTTTCCAACTTTGGGATTTTCTTTATTGATTTCTTTTTTATCATCATTCAGTATTAAAAATTTTGGACTGAATTTCCTTTTAATCCTTCCTGTTCTTCACTATTTCATTTATGAATTAAGGTTTAAAAACGAATATTACTTTTATGCCAATGTAGGGTTTTCGAGGATTTTTCTTTGGGTAGGAACGATATTATCGGGGATTATTGTAAAAATTATAACATTGTTTTTATGAGCAAACTGCATGTTGATAGTGTGACAAAGTCCTTCAATGAAAGGAAAATTTTGCAGGATGTTTATATAGAATGCGAAACCGGACAGATTACAGGGCTGCTGGGCAGAAATGGAAGTGGAAAATCAACTTTATTAAAAATTATTTTCGGGGTTATCAGCGGTGATACCCAGTTT
The DNA here is from genome assembly GCF_965111995.1 of Chryseobacterium sp. Marseille-Q8038. Lineage (NCBI taxonomy): Bacteria > Pseudomonadati > Bacteroidota > Flavobacteriia > Flavobacteriales > Weeksellaceae > Chryseobacterium > Chryseobacterium sp. Marseille-Q8038. Next base: position 203,781 of record NZ_CBCOPN010000002.1, read on the forward strand.
ATAAAATGTGGCAACAAGGTTTTGAAAAGTATATCAGACAGAAAAAACAGAATCTCATATTTGCCTCAAGACCTTTTTTTACCTAAATATGAAACCGTTAAAAACCTGATTCCTTTCTTCTGTAATAAAGAAAACACCAATTTACTGTTTGCCCTGGAATTCATACAACCCTTTCTTCATGAAAAAATTAAAAATATTTCTAAAGGCGAACAGAGAATTATTGAATCCCTGATGATCACTTACTCTGAAACAGATTTTGTTTTACTGGACGAACCATTCCATAGCCTTTCTCCAAAAGTTTGTGAAGAATTAAAGAAAATCATTCGTCAGCAGTCAAAGTATAAAGGTTTTATTATTTCTGATCACAATTACCAGGATGTTCTGGATATTTCAGACCACCTATATCTGCTTTCTGACGGCCATCTAAAACAAATACAAGATTTTAAAGAACTGCAGCGGTATAATTATCTCCCGAAAAGTATTTAATTTATATATTTGGGGATCAAAAAAAATTTCATGATGACTTTTATAAATAAAGCATTCTATTTATCCGCATTCAGTATTTTATCTATAGCTTTTGTAAAAGGGCAGACAAAAGTTCCTTTTGGAGTTGTAAAAGCTGAAGAAGGATATGCCAACGTACGTGTACATAAAGACGACTACCGAAAAATTGTAGACAAGATCCGTATGCGTAAAGGAGATGTTTTTGTTTATGTAAAACCGGCTCCGGGAGAAACAGAATGGATCTGGATCAAATATCCGGAAAAACAGGATGATGACAAGCCTTTTGTACGTTATGAAACTCTTGATAAAGAAGGAATGGTGAATAAAGGGCGTATTGCCTATGTAGATCAGCTTCCCGCGTATACTCCTTCTAAATCTAAAAACGGAAGATCAATTATTTTCACAGACAATTCCGATCCTAAAATCCCTACCGCCCAAAGAAGCAAAGTAGTGATTGATGTCTATCCTTCCAATGCAGGATACCGTAAAAAGGAAAAAGATGCTGAAGGAAAAATTCTTACCATTGATAAAGTAAAACCATGGGGAATAGGAAATGATCTTCCTGAAGGAATGACTGAAATCAAATCCATCAGAGTACAACAGCCCGGAAGAGGTTCTGTTTTTGTAAGAGAAGCCATCAAAAATATGTTCCAGCCTACCATGGATTTTGAGAACATTGGAGTAACTTCCCTTGACAACGATAATATTTTCCTTTATATGATCAATGGTTCAGGAGAAAACAGATACACAACTCTTTGGACAATCAAAAAAGGAAGAGTAATCAGCCAGATTATTTATCATAATCCGGAATAAATTCATTATTTTTGCACCCGAAAAAGTTTTACGCTTATTCATCATAGAAATTGGTTCTGCATCACTGCAGATTAAAAGGGAACCGTGTGAAAATCACGGACTGTCGCGCAACTGTAAGTAACTGAAATCTTTATCAAAGATCCACTGTGCGAGGCATGGGAAGGAGATAAAAGATGTTACAAGTCAGGAGACCTGCCTTTTTCTTAAACAAGTAACTTTCGCGATCTGAAGTTGTATTGATCTGATGAATTGTTTCAGGAATTTCCGAATTTCCTGTTATTATTCTGTTGTTTGATATTATTTCATTTCGCTTTAATTAATAATGAAATATGACTACAGAAGAAAGAATTGAAGCCTCCGAAACCAGAATCTTTAAAGCGGTTTTCCCAAACACAACCAATCATTATGATACCCTTTTTGGTGGTACGGCTATGCAGCTGATGGACGAAGTAGCTTTTATTACCGCTACCCGTTTTGCCAGAAAAAGAGTGGTAACGGTAAGCAGCGACAAAATAGATTTCAAAAAACCGATTCCTGCCGGAACGATTGTTGAACTGATTGGGAAAGTTTCATACGTGGGAAAAACCAGTATGAAAGTGAACGTTGAAATTTACACAGAGCAGATGTATTCGTATGAAAGAGAGAAAGCCATCGTAGGTGATTTTACTTTTGTAGCGATTGACGAATTCAAGAAACCAATCCAGATACTATAAATAAAGAATCGGGCGGCCTCTGGCCGCCCGATTCTTTTCATTTTCATTAAGGTTATTTCAACACTTTTTCTGTTTCCAGACTTCTGTTCAGTAAAAGTTCAAAAGCCTCTCCCATTTCATCCGATGCTCTGCTAATGGCATTTTCAAGCATATTTCGGATTTGTTTTTCGGTAACTCCGGCTTCCGTCCAGCTTTTTCCTGTGGTATGGGAATTTAAAATAAACGGCATGATTCTGTCGATTCCACAGGCAAAAATAGCATCCGGTGTTTTCTCATCTTCAAATTCAAGCCATAGATTAAAGAATTCTGAACGCAAAGGTTCATCCAGAATTCCAAAGATCTTTTGAGCAGATGCTTTCTCTCGTTCAAACTTACCTACCATTGCTTTTTCGTCAAAAATAAAAGTATCTCCGGCTTCTATCTCCACCAGATCATGAATGGAAAGCATTCTTATCACTCTCAATAGATCAATATCCGCACGGTTTTTAGCATACGGATAAAGGATCTGAGCCAGAATAATAATCTGCCAGGAATGTTCCGCCGTATTCTCTCTTCGGGAATCGTCTGCATTATAATTTCTTCGCTGTACATTTTTAAGCGCATCTACAGCCAGGATAAAATCTATCTCTTTCTGAATTTTCATCTTACTTCTTATTTCTGTTATATTGATCTGAAGGATATACCTTTATTTTGGTAATCCATTTATTATTAAGCTTTTCTTTAGTGGTTACTTTCACGCGTCCTTCAACGGTCATATCTTCTTCTTTTTCAAAGACTTTATCAAGTCCCTTATTCGGAATTACAGCATATTCTGTCGTAAAAAGATCACAGCATCCTGATTTCCCAAAAGTAATAAGGCGTTTACGTTTAGCATCAACTTCGAAAATATCAAAGGAATTGGAAGCAAGCTCCGTAAGCTCCTTGCTCTTCACAAAAGCCATTCTTGTACTGTTGAATACGTATACATCATAAGAGGCAGAACTGTAATTTCCCATATTACCATTCCTTACTGCTATATCCTCTGTTCCATCAAAATTAAAATCATCAATGATCACAGGGCTTTGTTCATTCTTTAACGGAAGCATTTTTCCCGGTATTAGCTTTTCGCCCTGATTCAGATTCAGCACCAGATGATCAGATATAAAAGTCTGCACCTTTGTATTTTTATGATCGTACAATTCTACAGTTCCTTTTCCGCTGCATTGTCCATCATAGCAATTCTCCACCTGGATGATGGCATCATAACTCTTCGATGCATTTTTAACTTCAAACTGATACTGTCCAAAACAGGCAGGTCCTAGTAAAACAAAAGCCGGTAAATGCTTATACTTATTGAATAAATTCATGGTAATAGTAAATGATTTAGGTGTTTTTTTCCTAACAAAAATACGAATCCTAATACCGATCTCAAAATCTCATTCTCTATATATGTTTCTCTAATAAAAGAATATTTATTAGTAAGAAGCTGTTTCCCGCTATCCGCTCATACTCCTCGCTTCTCTACGACGCCCTGGTTGCTGTGGGGTAACCGCTGCTATCGGGGCTATGATATGAGTAATGAGTGATAAGTGATAAGTGATAAGTGATAAAAGATCATTTTTTCTCTCCAATTTTCAAAATTCTATTTAAAAATTTAAATATTTTCAGACATTTTCTTGTAAAATCCGTTTTACTCAAAATTGACTATAAAAATTATTGTATTGATTTTCAATACATTAAATAATTTATTTTAAAAATTCCACTACTTTGTATTGCATAATACCATTTTATTTACATATCTTTGTAATGTAAAATCGAAATAGGTACAACTAGCTAGGTTCCGAACTTCGAAAATTATATAACTAATTAACAAAACTTATCAAAGATGAATACCGAAAATACCAAAGCGCAAATGCGAAAAGGAATTCTGGAATTCTGTATTCTAAGTCTCATCAATAACCGCGAAATGTATGTTTCCGATCTTATTGACGAACTGAAAAAAGGAAAACTGGATGTAGTGGAAGGAACCCTCTACCCTCTTCTTACAAGACTTAAAAACGGAGAGTTTCTCTCTTACAGATGGGAAGAATCTACAGGAGGACCACCCAGAAAATATTATCAGATCACAGAAAAAGGAAAACTTTTCCTGGATGAACTTCAAAATACATGGAATGAGCTGACAGCCTCAGTAAACCAAATCACCCAACAAAATTAAAAAACAAAGCTATGAACAAGACACTCTCAATAGGACTCGCAGGTTTTTCTTTTACCATAGAAGAACACGCATATATAAAGCTCAGCGATTACCTGAATGCACTGAGAAGCTCACTTGAAGCTTCAGAAGCAGATGAGGTAATGCATGACATAGAAATAAGAATGGTGGAGATTTTCAAAGATTCTTTAGGAAAACGTGAAGTGATCAACGATACCGATGTAGAAAAGGTAATCGCACAGATCGGAAGCCCTGAAAAAATCGAAGAACAGGAAGAGGCTTATTTTTCTGAAAAAACATCTACCAGAAAAAATAATTCAGGAACCGGTTATACCGATAAAAAACAATTGTTCCGTGATCCGGAAAAACAAAAAGTAGCAGGGGTTTGTGCAGGTTTAGCTCAATATGTAGGAATGGATATTACTACCATGAGAGCAATCTGGCTGGGAATCTTCGTATTAGGGATTTTCACTGCAGCAATTTCCTCTTCATTAATAGGTCTTTTATATGTAATCCTTTGGATTGTACTTCCAAAAGCTGAAACCGCAGCAGATTTCCTGAAAATGCAGGGAAAGCCTATGAACTTCGACAATCTTAAGAATGAGTCTAATAAATTGGTACAATTTGCCAATGAATCTACTCAGAGGGTCGGAGAAATCTATACAGAAAACAAACCTTATATCAACAATGCAAGCAGCGGAATCTGGAATGTATTCAAGTATATCGTAGGAGGATTCTTTGTATTAATGGCTGTAGGAAGTATTATTGGAGTATTTGTATTATTCGGACTTTTCGGAATGGATACAGATTTCCCCGGAGCTAATGAAATCAGATTCTACATGGATGACCAGGGACTTGATAAAGTACTGGCTGCGATGATGGTGATCGGAAGCTTAATTCCGGCAATCCTTTTCAGCTTATTAAGCATCAAGATCTTCTCTCCGAAAACAAAACTGAGAAATATCGGATGGGTTGTAGGTGGTTTATTCCTTCTTTTGATCGGACTTGGAACTTACTTCGGAATCAGCATGGCTAAAAAAGACATGATTTACAAAGGAAACAAGGAAGATGTAGAAAACGTAGCCATCAACACTACTTCAGATACAGTGTATGTAGATGTAAAACAAATCAACATTCCTCAGAATTTCAAAGGTTACAACAATGATATTTATTCTGATAAAAGAACAGTTTATGAAGAAGATTATATTTCTGTAGATGTAACCAGAAAACCGGATATCAAAACACCTTATCTGATCATTAAAAAAGAAGGAAAAGGCTATAATTTCCCAATCCAGCTGACTGTTCCTGTAGAAGTGGTAAATAACAAAATATTACTTCCCAATTACATCAAATATCCATATGAACACAGATTCAGAGATTACAGCCTTAATTATGAACTTGTAGTTCCGCAAAAAGCAGTAGTTATCTCTATGAATAAAGACCGTATCCACATGGATGGAGATTTAGACGGAGACGGTATCAATGATGAAGATCAGGACCAGGATGAAGACAACAACAATGTAAGAATTGAAAAAAATAAAATCACGGTAAACGGTTCCAGTATTGAGTACAACTCTGATGATAAGGACAGTATCATCGTAAATGGAAAAAAGGTTCCGAACAACCAGGCAAAGAAAGTTATTGATTCTGCAGTGTCCAATATCAAAAAATCAAATAAAGATATGGACATCAAAATCAAAGACGGAAAAAACGAAATTTCCATACAAACTAAATAATTAACTTCAGAGAGTGGTAGAAGGTGTGAGTGGATGGCAACCGTTTGAAATTCACACCCTTCTTCTCTCAGAAAAGTAAAAATAAAGCTCTATTTAGTTTCTTATGTGAAAAAAAAGGTTTAATTTCGTAAAGCTAAAATTTAATAACCAATCAACCAAAAACACAGCTTCATCATGATACAATTTGCAATGGAATTCGTAATGAAAATCGTAGATTTAATTAGCGGTTTGTTTTAAGAGCAATAATATTTCAATATATTTGTAAAGTATAACCAAAGTTTGGTTATACTTTTTTGTTTTTAATTCAAGAAATCTATGAAAAAGCTGTTAGGCAAAGCAATGTTAAAAGTATTAGGTTGGAAAGTCGTTCTACAGGGCGATGTAAACAATCTCAACAGGTGTATCCTTGTGGTAGCACCGCATACTCATAATATGGAATACATTTTAGGAAATTTCGCCTATTGGTCTTTGGAAAAACCTCTGAAAATTATCATTAAAGATGCACACACCAAGGCCTGGTATGGAAGTATCGTAAAAGGACTTGGAGGTATTGGTATAGACAGAAGCCAGAAAAATGATCTTGTAAACTTCGTAGCCAACCAGTTTTCCAAAGAAGATTTCAGCCTTGTTATTACTCCGGAAGGAACCAGAAGCTGGGTTCCGAAATGGAGAAAAGGATTCTATCATATGGCTTTGGCTGCAAAAGTTCCTATTGTACTGGCAGCAGGTGATTTTAAAAGAAACATTGTTTACCTGGGCTACACCATTCCTTACGAAAGGATAGCATCAGTACCTTTTTCAGAAATTATGCAGGAAATTCAGGACTATTACGTGAAAAACGATATTGTTCCTAAAGTTCCGGAAAACTGGAATCCCAATATTATGGGAACCGAACAGAGTTAGAGGCAAGAGGCAAAATTAATTATCAATTATAAAAATGAAAGGTCAGACAAAAGAAGAAATATTAGCATTCATCAATAACTGGGGAGACGTAACTCTTGCCAAGACACTTGAAATAAAATTCATCGATATTGATCTCGAAAATGAAACCCTTACCGCAACAATGCCTGTTCTTCCAAGAACTCACCAGCCGTTTGGAATCATGCATGGAGGAGCGAGCTGTGTTTTAGCTGAGACTTTGGGTTCAAGCCTGTCTAATATTTTTATCGATGGCGAAAAATATTACGGAGTGGGAACCAATATCAATTCTAACCATTTAAGAAGTAAAAAAGAGGGCATTGTAACGGCTACAGCACGTTTTATCAGAAAAGGCAAAACGATGCATGTTTCTGAAATTGAAATCCGTGATGAAAAGGGTGTTTTGATCAACCATACAACCATGACAAATAATATTATTCACAGATAAGTTGTAACAACATATAAAAAATAAAGAGCTTAAAATAAATTTAAGCTCTTTTTATTTTGACATCTTTAAGACTAATAATACCTTTGCAGAAAGGAAAATCAACCTGGGAATTTCCTGTATTATTTCCCGCTGATGATTTTCAAAATCCTTCATAACTCATGATTTATTTCAAACTTCCTTTCGATGAAAGACTTCTGTCTGCTGATGAAAAAAGCTCAAAAAATGCAGTCAGCTTTTTTTCCTATAATGGCTTAGATCAAATTAGCTTCAGCGGAGATATTTTTGAAATTAACTCTGTAGAATTTTCCCATACTTCAATTACAAATGAAGACCTAACCAATGATTCTACAAATTCTCCTGCCGAAACTAAAGAAGAATACTGCAAAACACTACAGGAAGTGATTGAGGTGATTAAAGATCATAATCTGCCAAAGCTTGTTTACTCCAGAAGAAAGATCTTTACAGACTTTACACTCATCAATTATAAAGAGAGCTTTAAAAATCTATGTGAATCCTATCCCAATGCTTTCAGGTACTTGTTTAATGACGGACAAAATGCCTGGATGGGTGCTTTCTCTGAAGTATTAGGAAAGTTTAATAAAACGACTCACCAGTTTGAAACCATGGCTCTTGCCGGAACTCTTCCTGTATCTGAGGAATGGTCTGAAAAAGAAATTGAAGAACAGAAGCCGGTTACGACTTACATTCAGGATATCCTTAAAAACTATTCGGATACGGTACAACAATCGGAAACTTATGACCATATTTCCGGTAATATCAAACATTTACGAACCGATTTTAAAACCAGTATAAAACCAGAAGATCTGGACAGCATTATTCAGGATTTGCACCCTACTCCCGCTGTCTGTGGGATTCCAAAAGATTTTTGTAACGAAAATATCCGTAAATACGAAAAATTTCCCCGTGAATTCTATGCCGGTTATATAAAAGTTGAAACAGAAGATAGTATTTTATACTTTGTCAATCTGCGCTGTGCCAGACTTTATAAAGATACTGTACATGTTTTTGTAGGAGGAGGAATAACAGCTCAAAGTGACCCGGAAAAAGAATGGAGAGAAACAGAACTGAAGTCTGAAGCCATATTGAAAAACCTGGTTATTTCTTAAAAGATATTGTTTTATATGTGAGAATTTCCCAACACATTTCACAGATTTTGAGAAGTGTTTACGCTCATTTTTCTTTGCTCAGTGGCAACGCCTTTGCGAACCGGTTTTTAAAGCCATTTATCATCTTTCTGCAAGCTTTGCTCAATAATGTAGGTTTTTTGGCTAAAGCCTATTGAATTTTATCCTCTATTTAAACGGGCTAAAGCCTGCTCCTACTGAATTAATCAGATCAATTATTTATGTAATATGTGGATTGATGCTGTAAGACTTGCACAGATAGTTGTATCTATTTTCTTTGCTGAGTGCAACGCCTTTGCGAACGATTTTAAAGCCATTTATCATCTTTCTGCAAGCTTTGCTCAATAATGTAGGTTTTAGCTAAAGCCTATGAATTTTATACTCTATTTAAACGGGCTAAAGCCCGCTCCTACTGAATTAATCAGATCATTATTTATGTAATATATGGATTGATGCTGTTAGACTTGCACAGATAGTTGTATCTATTTTCTTTGCTGAGTGCAACGCCTTTGCGAACGATTTTAAAGCTATGAATATAAACTTTGTGAGCTTTGCGGTGTATTCATAAGTTTTGGCTAAAGCCAATTGATCTCTTATCTTTTTTGGCTAAAGCCCTTCCCTATTGAATAAGAAAAGTAAATATGGATATTGATAGCAAATCTATTCCCTAAATCCTAATTCCTAATTCCTATTCCCTGCTACCTAACACCTCTTACCTAACAAAAAACAAAAACCTCCTTCAAAAAGAAAGAGGCTATATCTATAATGAAATATTCAATTTATTTCTTTACACCGATTCTGCTCCAGGTATCCATAACAAAAAGCAGGATAAGGCCTATTGCTGCAGCTCCGGCTGAGAATGCGAACCTAATGTTATCTTCATCTCCTAGAATATCAGTTGCCTGCCAGTTGATAGCATAAAGATTGATGGTGATGAATACAATAAACAGTACTAAAAATACTTTATAAAACTTCTTCATGACTCTTAAAAATTAATATAATTCTGCACCAGTTGAGCAAAATTTGCGGTGAATAATTTAATTGAAATTGCCAAAAGGATAATTCCGAAAACTTTCTGAAGGATCATCAAAGTAGCATCCCCAATTTTCTTCTCCAGCCATTTCGCTGATTTCAGCACCAAATATACGAAAATTGTATTAAGAATAATTCCGCAAATAATATTAATATCATGAAATTCAGCTCTAAGAGACAGGGCAGTTGTTAAGGTTCCAGCTCCGGCAACCAGCGGAAATGCGATGGGTACAATAGATGCAGCCTTTGCCTCGGTGGTTTTATTGATTTCAATTCCCAAAATCATTTCCAGGGCTATGACAAAAATCACAAAAGCTCCGGCAATGGCGAAGGAATTTACATCAACACCAATAAGTTTTAGAATCTTATTTCCTACGAACAGGAAAACAATCATAATAGCTCCCGCAGTAACGGCTGCCTTTCCGGCTTCAATCTGTCCAAACTTCTGCTGAAGGCTTACTATAATAGGAACTGAGCCGATGATATCGATAACGGCAAAAAGAACCATAAAGCTGGTAACGATCTCTTTAAAAGAGAAACCATCAAAAATTTCCATCTCTTTGTAATTAATAATTTCGCAAAAATATGAAAATAAACTGATTATTTGCTAATTTGTGAATATAAATTAACAATTGTTTTCAAAAGTTCTTCAAGAGCTTCAGCAGATTTCACAGGATGGTATTTTTCGATCTGAACTTTCTGCTGCAGTTTGCTGTATTCTTCTGCAACTGAAACGCCTTTGTGCTTTTCAAGAAAAGTCTTAAACTCGGAAGCAGAGCCTTGGAAATACTGACTTCTTACTTCTTCATCCAATTCTTCCAGCGTTACAAAGAACTTTTCATACTCACCATTATCTTTAAGGTTTTCCAGATATCCGAAATAATCATTCACATCCGTTTTCATCAATTCTCTGATCTCTTTTTCTGTTTCAGCCACTGAACCTAAAGGTTTTGACGGTACAGTTTCCCTAACTAATGTACGTTTTTTTTGCCAATTTTTAAATAGCATATACGCTACAAATAAGCTTATCAGAATAGCAATATTGATGAGAAGAATATTCCAGTGGAATTTACTTTTTTCTTTTACTTTAAATGAAGTTGTTTTTAACACCGGAGTATTTACGGTCTCCAGAAGGTTATTGGTGTATTCATTTACCTTTTCTACAGTAGAACGGGCCTCCATAATCTGATCGTGGGAGAATGCATTCAGATCCAGCGTTTTCTGTCCAAGATCTACATATTCTTTGCTGGCAGGATCAAAGAAAGCGAATTGTTCTGTTTTAATGGAAATGGCACCTGATTTTTTAGGGATAATCACATAATTAGCCAGAATTTCCCCTTTCATTCCTGCAGTTCCCGGAGCAACGTTAGAGGTAATCTTCGGAGCAAAAATTTCATAATCCGGAGAAGCGGCAATTTTAGGAAGTTCCATATCCGACAAGTTACCTTCTCCTGAAACTTTTACTACCACATTCAGAGGCTTTTTAGCTTCCGGTTTTTCTTTGGAAGCGTTATATACATTTACATTAAAGTTTCCAACAGCGTTTTTAAAGCATTCAGGAGCTCCCTCAGGAAGCTTTCTTACGTTAATTTTTACTTTATTGGAAACAATTTTAGTTTTATTGGAATAAGTACTTACAGAGGCAGATACTCCGGGAACTTCCACATAGCCTGCTTCATTCGGGAATACCATAAACATGGCCAGTACCTGTGAAGGCATGTTTGCATATCCGGACGGATCAATCTCAGACTTATCAAAATTGATAGGATGCACATTGATATTATCCTGCTGCGGAAGATGGATATTTTTCACCTTTCTCAGGTTATCCATATTTCTAGAATACACTCTCAGAACAGCTACTGTGGGCTGATCCTGATACACATCCCTGTCCTCAATCTCCATGTTCAGAAAAACATCATTGGAGGTATTGGCAGCCAGTGATCTTTTGTCAACAATATCGCGGATGCTGACATCAAAAGGTTCTGTTTTGTAGATTCTGTTGTTTACGGTAACAAGAACAGATCCGATTTTTATTTTCCCTTTTTTCTTGGGCTCAAGGGCAATTCTGGAAACTTTTTGTGTTATTAAAGTATTGGTAGCCGGATCAATAACAGTATTGGTAACGGATCCGCTTCCTATGATATTAAATTTTGAAAGATCCGGAAGCTGAAAACCTGTCTGCTGTACGAGATCACTTCCGTTAAGTTCAAGAACAATGGTCAGATTGATAATATCCTTACCGGCATATTCAGATTTATCTGCATCCATAGAAAGATTTACCTGTCCGTAAGTAATTACGGATGCTAGAGTAAGCAATATGTAAATCAATTTTTGCTGCATCACCAATCTTTCTCGTTGCTTTCAGGCATCGAATAAGAATTTTTGTTTAAAATTCTTCTGGCGGTTTCTTTTTCTTTTTCGTTGATTTTATCTAAGATCGCATTTTCAAGATTCTTTGGCATTCTGCCTTCATTATTTTGATTCTGCTTAGGATTGTCACCCTGGTCACTTTTACCTTCGTTTTGTGGGCCGTTACCCTGATCCTGTTTTTTGTCTTTGTCGCCTTTCTGATCATCACCTTTGTTCTGATCATCTCCGCCGCCGCCTTTTCCTGAATTATTTTGTTCTTTTTTTTGCTGTTGTTTTTCTTTCTCTTTCAGTTTGGCAATCTCATAGTTCTTTCTGGTTACCTCACTGTAAGGATCCTGTTTCAGGGCTTTTTTATAATAGTCAGCAGCTTTTTCCGGCTGGTTCATCTGCATATAAGCATTCCCTAAATTATGAAGGGCTGCAGCCTTATCAGGAAGTGTTTGTGAAAGTTTTTCCGCTTTTTCAAATTCGGCCTTTGCATCTTCGTATTTTTTACTTTTATACAATGCATTCCCCATATTATAGTGAGCGGTAAAATCTTTATCATTGGATTTCATCGCTTCCATGTATTTTGAGGAGGCTCCATCATAATCTTTACCGTCAAATTTCTGATTGCCTTCATACACTAAATTCTTATAGCTTTCCTGCCCAAACAGGAAGCCTGAGAACGAGATGGCAACAATAAACGATAAAAATATGATTTTAGTATTCATCACTTGCAAAATTATTCCTTTATATGTTAAGAAACAGAGTTTTATTTGTTAAAATTCGGTTAAAGTACTTGTAGAATTTCTTCTATAAATAAGGGAAACCTACACATTAAAATCTTTTTTAGGATTAAAAATATAAATTAAAAAGAAAAACAGAATAGATACCGCAAGGAAATATTGATAATAATGATTGGCATTCTGTGATTTCACCAAGGTTTCAGCCCCTGCAGACTTTTTATTGACAGCATCTACAATTCTGTCCGGAGCTTCATTGATATTATTGCCATCAATATAAGTTCCGTCCGTAGATCCGGCCATTTTCTTTAAAGCTTCCGTCTGTCTCTTTGAAATCACTGTTCCTCCGTTTACATCAGTCTTGTAGCCCATCAGCTGTCCAAAAACATACTCCGGAACCGGAGCGCCTTCATCCGTACCTACTCCTACAGAAGTAATGCTTATTCCTTCTTTATTAGCTAATCTGATGGCAGCATTATCATTTCCTTCATTATCTTCTCCATCACTCAGAAGAATTACTTTTCTGGATCCTTTGCTTACATTTTTAAATTTTTCAGCAGCAGCCTGCATTGCTTTCAGAAAATCCGTTCCCTGAATTTGCATAGAGCTTGTTTCAATACCGCTGATATAGGTTTCTGCAGAATTATAATCCGTTGTCAGAGGCATGATAGACATTGCATTTCCGGCAAAAATAACAATCCCAACCTTGTCATTATTCATTTTCTTCATGGTGGCCAGCATCAGATTCTTAGCTTCTGTAAGACGGCTTGGATCTATATCTTCGGCATTCATAGAATTGGATACATCCAGCATAAAGATCACATTATTCAGTTTCTGGGTGCTCTTCACCTCTTCTGAACCGTTCAGCAGGTCGATGATAGAGAATATCAGAAATAAGGTTCCCAATAAATATAGTGCAGGGAAAAACTTTGTAAATCCTGATCTTTTTTCAAATAAGTTTTCGTGAAACTGGCTGGCAGCAAAAATTTCTCTTTTCTGGCTTCTCCATTTTAAAAAACGGATCAAAAAAGAAGCTAACAGCGGCAGAAGCAACAGTAAAAATAAATACCAATAATTTCCTAAAGACCAACTCATCAGCTTAAAATTTTATAAAACACCCATCTCAACAGTGCGTCCAACAACAACATTCCTAAAGCAATCCACAGGAATATCTTAAAATATTCTTCATAATTGTACAGCTTGGAAACTTTCACATCAGACTTTTCCAGTTGATTAATCTCATCATATACTTCTTCAAGACTGCTGTTTGAGGTAGCTCTGAAATACTTTCCTCCCGTAGTCTGTGCAATTTCTCTTAAGGTATTTTCATCAATGGCAACCTCTGTTTCAGTAAAGATAAGGTCTCCAAAGATGTCCTGTGATGTTGGCATCAGAGCATAACCATTGGTTCCTATTCCGATTGAATATACCTTTATATTATTATTTTTTGCCAATTCTGCGGCTAACTGTGGAGGAATTGCATTCTGAATATTGCTCACTCCATCTGTCATCAGGATCACTACTTTACTTTTGGCTTTACTTTTAATCAAATGATTCACTGCAACGGAAAGTCCTTCCCCGATTGCTGTTCCCGGTTCAAGACCTGCAGAATTAAGGTTTTTAATTTCATCTATAACAACCTGATGGTCTGAAGTAACCGGAACTTTAGTAAAGGCTTCTGCAGCATATGCTACTACACCTATCCTGTCATTAGGACGTTTCTGGACAAATTTTACAGCAATATCTTTCAACGCTGTAATTCTGTCCGGACTAAGATCCTTGGCGAGCATACTTAAAGAAACATCAATAGATAACATTATATCCACTCCCTTTGTATCATCTCTGTCCTGTGAAACCGTGAATGTTCTCGGTCTGGCCATGGCAATGATCAAGGCTGAAAGAATGATATACTTTGAAATTTTCAGTAAAAAAAGTACACCCTGAATCCCTCCGCTGTGATCCATATTTTTTATGGTAGGAACTTTTATACCTTTTCTTTTGCCTCTCCCTGCATCTTTAATAAAAAGTGGGATAAACAATAGAAAAAGCAATAAGAACCACGGACTGTAAAACTCAAAATTAAACATCCTTTCTTAAATTTTCGAATTCTAAATCTTTGGATGATCTTTTCACAAAATCCCTGATATTGGCAAAATCTCTTTCCATTGTTTCCTGATCAGGGAATGTTTTGGCAAATTTTACCAGATCTCCCCTAAGGAATACATCCTCTACTATTTTTTCGTTATCCTGCGAGATGGTATTATTTTTTTTCATAACATCAATAAGATCATCAGTAAGAAGTACATCTGCCGGAAGGTGGTATTGTTTCGTAATGAAGGTTCTGGAAATATCGATCAGTTCCACATAAAACGAGCGGAAATTTCCTCCTTCAATATATTTTTTCTTTTTAAGAGAGTCCAGCTCTTTCAACGTCTGATTGGTCGCTACTACTGGAGAATTTTTTGATTTTCTACCCCATTTTACGAACATAATAATGGCAATAACCAGTGCGATACCGGCCAATGCTGCAAGGATATAAAACTTATAAAGTTCCCAATAATCTTTCGCTTCAAGTTTCACCTGCTTATTATTCATGATATCATTAATCTGATCTGCTTTTTGAGCTGTATTAATGACATCTATTTCGTAAGGAATTGTTTTAAGGATTTTATCTCCCACTTTGAATTCCAGTTCCGGAATGGTAAATTTTCCTTCCTCAAAAACTGCAAATTCTATCTTTCTCTCATAGGTATTGGCATTCTGCCCTATACTGTCTTTAGTTTCTTCAAAATGAAACGGGAGAAGCTCATTTTTGGGTGCCGAAGTTACCTGCTGTTCATTAAGATTATCAATCTTTATGGTAATATGATTGGTTTCTCCCAGAGCAAGGGTTTTCTTTTCTACGTTAGAGGATAATATCTGTGAAAAAGCATTTGCACAGATCAGAAAAGATAATATTAAAAGTATTTTTCTCAATGTTAAAATAATAAAGGCAAAACGCCTCATGTTTTTTAGTACGAGCAAAGCCCGGTGTTATTTTTTCTGAAAGTAATTATACAATAATTTTGAATAATCTGAGCCGGTATTGATATTCATAAAACTGGCAGAGCTGTTGGTAAAATCTTCTTCCAGAGTTCTCAACTTTTGTTTTTGCGCTTCCGCAAAGGTATACCGCCACCTTGCGCTGGAAGTATTGGCCCATATTTCTTTTCCGGTTTCCACATCAAGCAGACGGGCATATCCTACGTCAGGAATTTCATTATCCTTTTCATCATAAATCCTCATTCCCAGCAGTTGATGTTTCTTTGAAGCTACTCTCAACATTTTAGAATCATATTCATCTTCAAAATCTGAGAACAGAAAAACCAGCGATTTTCTTTTAAAAATACCCATCATATATTCCATAGCCTTATCTATTTTAGACTCTGCAGGAACATAATCTGCAGTCAGAATATTACTGATAATGGATAGAATGTGTTTTCTTCCTTTTTGAGGAGGGATTACCTTGTATACTTTATCTGCAAACAGGATCAATCCTACCTTATCATTATTGCCGGCTGCCGAAAATCCTAAACTTGCTGCAATTTCGGCTACATATTCTCTTTTCAACTGGACCTTCGTACCATAATCCATGGAAGCGGAAATATCAACGAGAATCATCATCGTCAATTCTCTTTCTTCTTCCATTACTTTTACAAACGGCTCACGGAAACGTGCGGTTTTATTCCAGTCTATTCTTCTGATCTCATCTCCAAACTGATAGGGGCGTACTTCCGAAAAAGTCATTCCCTGCCCTTTGAAGGCACTGTGATATTGCCCCATTAAAGCAGCTTCCGTCTTTTTTCTGGTACGGATTTCAATCTGCTTTACTTTTTTTACAATATCTTTTATCTGCATAGACGAGTTCAAGGTTTAAAATTCAAAGTTTAATGTTGAATGTGAAATATGGTTTTTGGGTTAATCTTTTAACTCAATAGAAACATTCGACCATTCATTATCAAACTTTGTATTGTATTTTTTATAAAAATTGATGGCTGGCTCATTCCAGTTCAATACCTGAAATACCATGCCACTATAGTTATTTGATTTTCCATGCTCCAATGTGGCATCAAATAATTTCTTTCCGATCTGCTTTCCTCTCAACTTTTCCGTTACTACAAGATCTTCAAGATACAGCCTTCTTCCTTTCCATGTCGAATATCTGTCGTAATACAGTGATATTCCAACAATCTCAGCATTATATTCCGCAACAAAAGCTCCCCAAACAGGAGAAGAACCAAAACCATCCTGAATAAATTCATCCAGCGTCACTGTTACTTCATGCAACGCTTTTTCATATTCTGCCAGTTCTTTAATTAGGTCCAGCATGGAAGCACAATCCTCCACAACTGCTTTTCTTATGATCACATCACTCATTATGGCGCCTGTATTTTTGCTAAAATTCTATTGATAATTTCTTCTGTTGAAATCTCTTCTGCTTCTGCTTCAAATGTTAAGCCCATTCTGTGTCTTAATACATCTTTTGCCAGTGCTTTTACATCTTCCGGAATGACAAATGCTCTTCCTTTTAAGAACGCATATGCTCTTGAAGCAATAGCAAGGTTAATGGATGCTCTTGGAGAAGCTCCGAAACTGATATAATTTTTAAGCTCAGAGAGGCCGTAGTTTTCCGGATAACGGGTTGCAAACACCATATCCAGGATATATTTTTCAATTTTTTCATCCAGATAAATCTGGTTGATCAATTCTTTAGCATCTACAATGTCCTGAAGGGAAATCACTGGATTCACCGTGGGCTGATGTGACGTTGAAACCATTCTCATTACCTGTCTTTCGTCTTCAAAAGAAGGATAGTCTATGGTACACTTCAGCATAAAACGATCGCTCTGTGCTTCAGGCAACAGATAAGTTCCTTCCTGATCAATCGGGTTTTGTGTTGCCAATACCAGGAATGGTTTTGGAAGCTTCATGGTTTCATCACCAATCGTCACCTGTTTTTCCTGCATTACTTCCAGAAGGGCTGACTGCACTTTTGCCGGCGCACGGTTGATCTCATCCGCCAATACAAAGTTGGCAAATACAGGTCCTTTTTTTATAGAAAAGTCATTGTCTTTGATATTATAGATCATAGTTCCCACTACGTCTGCAGGAAGTAAATCCGGTGTAAACTGAATCCTTGAAAACTCTCCATGCACAGCATCTGCAAGTGTTTTTATCGCTAAGGTTTTAGCCAGCCCTGGCACCCCTTCCAAAAGAACGTGACCATTTCCCAAAAGTCCTATCAAAAGACGGTCTATCATGTATTCCTGACCAATAATAACCTTGTTGATTTCCTGTCTCAGAAGAGAAAATAAGTAGTTTTTTTCCTTTACTTTTTCCGTCAATTGGCGGATATCTTCAGCTTGATATATCTCTGACATAGCTTCATTTAAAATAAGTGGTAAATTTCTGATAAATACTTGCATTAATCAACACAATAAATGCCATTTTTGAGTTAAAGTTTGTTAAAAATCCGGTGTTGACGAGATATTTAAAGCTATAACGCTGAATTTCTTAGGTATAAACAAATTCAGAATTCAAATTATATCAAGGTATATCTTTATTTTATTACAATTCATAAAAAATGTCACAAAATCACTTTTGCAACATTTTAATTTATCTTCTTAATATTTAATCTGAAACTATATTATCTAATTTTAAAGCTTGGTTATTGTAATGGTAAATATATTTTCGGGAGCATCAGTAGTATCTTCATACGCTCCGACATTTATAAAATATTCTGTTCCTGATACCGTGGTAATAGTAAGCGTTTCCGCAGTACCTCCACCACCATCATCTACAGTTCCGGTACATGACAGATTACTGCAGCTGCCACTATAAACGCCTATCTGCGGATCATAGCTGCTGCCAGAAGGCATGGTCACTTTAATGGTAAACTGACTGCCATCCCCTGTAAACTTAAACCAGGTACCATCATTCATTCCTGTATCTCCAGTACTTGTACATACACTTATATTTCCTGTATTATTTGTTGTAGATACAGCATCATCCTGAGTATAGGTGTAAGGAAATACTGATGCCTGCAATGCTCCAGTACACGTATCATTTGCAGGTATTGGAGGAACAGTTTTAAAAACAATTTCTGAACACCCGGAAGATTCGGCACTTCCTGAAACGGATGTCACTTTTAAATAATAAGTGGTTCCGGCTGTAAGCACTGTGGAAGGGGTAAAGCTATTTCCTGAAACTGTTTGCTGATTAATAATATCAGCACTTCCTGAACTTGTTCCCAACGAAACTTTGTAGGATGTAGCCCCTGAAGCCGGAAGCCAGCTGAAATTGGGAGTTAAAGAAATATTCTGAGTATTATTTACCGGATAAACAACAAAAGGACATGCCGGCCCGGCGCTTGGTGTAAGACCTGAAATGGTAACTGCCGATTTATAATCCGCTCTGATTCCTCCTGGAGGAAATGCAATATCTACGACTCCGCGGTCACCTTTATAATACAGGGTTGAATAGGGAATATGGGGATAGACATGAAAAGCTTCATCAAAAGTATTGATATCCATATTCGGAGAATTCTCTTTTGCGGCAATAACCAGATTATCTACATTATTATAAGCAAATGGTGTTGTAAAAATAATTTCAACCTTATTATTGTTTTTGGTAACAGTTCCTGCAAATACCTGCGTGAGTTGTGCTGCAGGAATCCAGTCTGTACCGGAAGAGAAAGCGGTTTTTGAGGTATGACCGAGATATACTGTCCAGTTAGAAGATTCAGTAATTGTAGAGGAAGGATCCACATAAAATGTAAGGCCAGTGATATTTCCTGCTGCATTGGCATTTACTTCCTGTTTAGGATAGATTTGCTGTACATAGGAATAGGAAAAAAAACTGCTTATAGGAGCTACACCTACATTTGAACTTCCAATATTGATATTGATCTGGGCGCTCACCGCCGTCACTACAAAAAACAAAGCTAAAAGTAAAATTCTTTTCATTATTAATAACATTAATCTGGAATACCATGCTAATTTAACAATAAATACTTTGATTACAGCAATAAAAAAAATATTTCATTACATAATTTAACACAAGGAAATAATTTGAATGAAAAAACGCATTAAAATCAAAACCAATAAACATTCAACAATAAAACAGCACAAAAACATAAAAATAAAAGAAATTAAAGGTAATTTCGATACACATTTCATATATTTACACTAAACATCAATAACATGTATAAAAAGCTACTCTTTTTCAGTTTTTTCATTACCCATCTCATTTTCGCCCAAACGACAATGACCAATATAATTTCAGATGCAGTATACTATGATGGCTATGCTGCCACGGTATCTAACCCTGTACCTGCGGGTTTAACCAGACTGAATAATGCCAGATACACGAGAAAACTTACTGATGCAGAGTTAGACGCTTTCAAAGCTAAGATCGCTATGCGGGTAACCATCGCAGCATTGTGTGATAATTATGACCGTCTTGGGGAAGTCTTTTTAGCAATGGTTCCTAAAAACCAATCTACCTACACCATCAATGACCCTAATGTCAAAAGAATTGAAGTGGGCAGATATATTACTCCTTTCATGAATAAAAACAGAACTCCTTCAGAAGTTCCTTACACTTATGATGTCAGCAATTTATACAGTATATTTCATGATACGGCATTACGAAATGCTTATGATCTGTATATGGAACTTGATGTTTTTGGAGTTCCGTATGCAGCTCAAACCCAGGTTTCAGGCTGTTCAGGCAGAATTGATGTTTTTTCGGGAACTCTTACCTTTTTCTCAACGGATACAGGAGCCACTCCTACCGATAGCAACACTATCGTACCCATATTAAGTTATAGCACCCTTAATAACTATAACAATACTGATGTTACCGGAGAAACTGTTAGAATTGTTACTTTTAATCTACCAAACCCGGTTACCGATGCCCGTTTCTTTGTAATTTCTACTCCTCATGGCGCGAACAGTGGTGGTGAAGAATATATCAGAAGACAAAACTACACCTATTTAGATGATGTACAGGTACTCACGTATACTCCCGGAGGTATTTCATGTGAACCGTACCGTGTATACAATACTCAAGGAAACGGAATCTATGGAACTTCTCCCAAATCTTTTGCAGACTGGACTTCATGGAATAACTGGTGTCCCGGAAATGCTGTTCCCATCAGAGAATTTACATTACCCAACTTAACTGCAGGCAATCATACTTTGAAACACACAATTCCAACGGCAGTTTTCAACCAACAGCAGGGATATGTCATGTTATCAGTTTATATGCAGGGAAAAAGCAATGTAACGTTAAATGTAAAAGATATCAGAACGGTTGATGTGAATATTTACCCCAACCCTACTTCTGATTTTGTGAATATAAAATCAAAAGTAGAAGTTAATTCTATCAGTATTTTTAACGCAGAAGGAAGAAAACTTGCAGAAACATACAAAGAGAACAGGATAGATCTTTCCTCATACAGCACAGGAATTTATTTTTTAAGTATTGTTTTAAAAGACGGAACCACCTTTAAACACAAAATCATCAAAAAATAATAAACTGTAGATCTTTTGAACACAATAATAAAACCCTCTCCAAATCTTTTTTGGGGAGGTTTTTTTTTATAGGTTACCTTTTCAATATAAGCGTAAAAACATCCTTATATCAATAAAAACAGTTTAAAAAATAATCTTAATCCATCCGTTTTCCCAATAGTTAAAAAACTTTAACTTTAATCCTCTACCCAAAAAAATTGTCATTTCCAGTTTATTAAACTATTTTTGGTGATTAAAAAATTTTGCAAAATGAATTATCATTTTCAAGCACACAGACAGGTAAGAAAGAACCTTTTAGATATCCTTCAGAATACATCTCATGAAGATTTAATTCTGATTCCGGATGGTTTCAACAACAATATTTACTGGAATATTGCACATACCGTTGCCACACAGCAACTGCTGCACTATTACCTGAGCGGAAATCCTTTCCGTATTGACAAATATTGGATTGAAACCTATAAAAAAGGAACTTTACCCAACTTAAATGTTCAGAAATCAGAAGTAGAAGATTTAGAGTTTTTACTTACAGAAACTTCAAAGATTTTAATGAAGGATTATGACAGTGATTTCTTCTCAGATTATACACCCTACACAACAAGTTTCGGGATGGATCTGAAAAGCATCCAGGATGCCATCATCTTCAACAATATGCATGAAAGCCTTCACTATGGATACGTGATGGCTCAGAAAAGAGCAATTTTAGGAGAGAAATATTAGTTCAAAGTTTAAGATTTAAAGTTTAAGGTTATGGGAACAGTTAATAAATTTGAGGATTTAGAGATCTGGAAGCTATCCCGACAACTTTGTCATGAGATTTATGATATTATTGAATCTGCCAACCTTAAAAATAATTTTAAACTTTGTAATCAAATCGATGGATCTTCAGGATCAGTAATGGATAATATTGCTGAAGGATTTGAAAGAAACGGCAATAGAGAATTTATACAGTTTCTTTCTATTGCGAAAGCTTCCTGTGGAGAAACCAGATCACAATTGTATCGGGTTTTCGACAGAAGTTTTATTTCTCAGGAAAAATTTGAAACATTAATGGAGCAGACAGAAACGTTAAGTAAAAAGATCAGCTCCTTTATAAAATATTTAAATACAACAGATTTAAAGGGAACAAAGTACAAAAATTGAATTTCAAAACTTTAAACATTAAACTTTGAATTTTAAACATTGAACATTGAACCTTAAACATAAAATTTTAACAACTCAATGAAAGACGATTTTATTTTCGGGCTGCGTCCCGTGATTGAAGCAATTGAAGCGGGAAAAACGATTGACAAGGTCTTTGTGCAAAATGCACTTCAAGGTCCTATTTATGCTGAACTAAAAGCCATTTTAGCGAAAAATAAAATCCGTCCCAATTATGTGCCGGTTGAAAAACTGAACCGCTTTACAAGAAAAAACCACCAGGGAGTGGTTGCCTTTATTTCGGATGTACCGTTTCATAAATTGGAGGATATTGTTCCACAATTATTTGAACAGGGAAAAACTCCTTTTCTTCTGATTCTGGACAGACTTACGGATGTAAGAAACTTTGGAGCGATCTGCAGAACAGCAGAATGTGTAGGTGTGGATGCTATAATCATTCCGGAAAAGGGTGCTGCTCCTATTAATTCTGATGCTATAAAAACCTCTGCAGGTGCTATTTACAATATTAAAATATGTAAAGAAAATAACCTGGCTCATGCTGTGGATTTCCTTCAGCAAAGCGGAATTTCTGTGTATGCTGCCAGTGAAAAAGCTCAGAAATTGATCTATGATGTTAATATGACAGAGCCATGTGCTATTGTGATGGGAAATGAAGAAACCGGAATTTCTAAAGAAGTATTGCATCATGCTGATGAAAAAATAAAACTTCCTATTGAAGGAAAAACTCAATCTCTGAATGTTTCTGTAGCATGTGGAGCGATTTTGTATGAGGCGGTAAGACAGAAAATGACTGTGATACCCAACCCATAAACCATGAAAATACAATCACTTTTACCCTTATTTTTTGTCCCACTTATTTTTAATGCGCAGGCAAAAAAAATAGCAACAGACAATCACCTTACCACTGAGCTTGATAAGATGGTTCAGAAAGAAGCGCTCGCTTATATGCAGGATACTGCACGGGTAGGACTTTCAATAGGTGTTTTTAAAGATGGTAAAAGTTATTTTTATAATTATGGAACTACAGAGATAGGAAAAGCAGAGCTTCCAACCTCTAAAAGTTTATACGAGATTGCGTCCATTACCAAGACTTTTACCGGAACACTTCTGGCTCATGCTTTAGCAGATGGTAAAATCAAAATGAATGATGATATCCGTAAGTATTTAGATGGGAATTATGCCAATCTTGAATTTGAAGGACACCCGATAACGATTGGGAATCTTACAAATCATTCATCAGGATTGCCACAATTTCTGCCGGATCAGTCTCAGACATTCAAAAAACCGATGGATTCTGTAGCGATGGCCCTGTCAGATTTTTATAAAAACTATTCAAAGAAAAAGTTTTATGTGGATCTTCATCAGGCTAAAGTGGATTTTGTACCGGGAACAGACTATAAGTATTCCAATGTAGGAACACAGATTTCAGGAGATATCCTTGAAAAAATCTATCATAAAAGCTATGGAGACCTGCTTGCAGAGTATATTACAAAGCCACTGAAAATGAATCAGACCATTATTGGTACGAATTCTGCACAGCTATTGACTTGTTACAGCGAAAAAGGAAAAGTAATGCCCAGAAATTTCAGTACCATCTTTGCTCCTGCAGGCGGAATTATATCCACCACGGAGGATCTGGTGAAATATATGCGTTATCATCTGGATGAAAACAACAAGTATGTGAAGATATCTCATACTCCTCTTGTGAAAAGTGAAGGAGACGCTATTGGGCTATACTGGAGATTGCACGCCTATGAAGACGGCACCCAAGCGGTGTATCATACCGGAGGTACATTTGGTTTTTCAAGCGTACTTCAGCTTTATCCTTCAAAAAAAATGGGTATAGTAATATTGTCCAATGAATCGGATGCGGAATCTCAGGGGAAGCTGCATGATATTGCAGATCATTTATTAAGAAATAGTAGTAAAAAATAAAGTTAAAAAATCAAATGAAGAACATTGCAGCGCTTGCGCTTATATCATCAATAGCTCTTGTATCTTGTAAAAAAGAGACAGCAAAAATAACGAAAGTAGACCCTAAAACCGGAAAAACAGTGACTGTAGAAGTTCCTGCCGATTCAGTGGCAAAAGTTACAGAAAACCCGGCAATCAAAGATTCTGCCGGAGTTATCACACAGACTTTCAAGCTTGAAAAAGGGAAAACATATCCTCTTACCACGTATCAGAGAGATGTAAAAACAATGACAGATCCTCAGGGAAAATCAATCACTGCAACCAGTGAATCTACAGACGAAATGAATTTTGTGGTGGATGATATTAAAGGAAATGTATACGAAATGACCCTTAATCTCGTAGCTAAGAGAAGTTCTCAGTCTGCCCAGGGAAAAACGGTGGTGGTAGATACCAAACTTCCTCTTCCTAAAGAAGACGATCTTAAAATGATCTGGAATGTCAACAAAGCACTTACCGGAAACAAGCTTCAGATGAAAATGGATACAAAAGGGAATGTAATTTCTATTACAGGATTTGATGCTGTTTACACGAAAGTAGGGAATGCAGTAGGTACACTGATCAAAGATGCTAATGAAAAAGCTAGCGTAGTAGCAAGCCTTAAACAATCATTCAATGAAAAAGTACTGAAAGATCAGTTCCATAAAAACCTGATGATTATTCCTAAAAAAGGAGTGAAAATTGGAGAAAAGTGGTCAACTTCTGAAAATGCAGACCCAAGCGGAAGCGTAAAAGTAACTTCAAATTATGTAGTAAAAAGCTTAGGAAACGGAGCTGCTGAAATTGCAGTAACAGGAGGTATCCCTAAGAAAACAGAGAAGAAAGCTCAGGGACCTATTACCCATAGCCTGAGTAGTGAACTGGTTCAGAGCGGAACCATTAAGTTTGACGAAAACACAGGATGGATTACCAACCAGAATATCAACGTAAAGACCACTCAGATAGAAACCATTTCCGATGGAAAACAATCTCAGTCTATGAAGAGTGTTTCCAACTCTTCAGTAATGGTAAACCCATCTGCTAAATAACTTGAATAAACATTCAGGGTTTAAGGATTACTCTTTAAACCCTGAACTTTAAACAAAAAATTATGAAGTACATTCTTGAGTTAGTACTCACTGCTATTATTATTTTCTTTGTCTGGAACATTCTGAAAAGAATTTTCTTTAAGACCTTTTACAGCTATCGTTTCAACAATAACAATCAGAATAATAAACAGCAGGACATACACGACTCGAATAAGAATAACAAACAGAACCTTAACTGGGATGCAGAAACTGTAGACTATGAAGAGGTGAAAGAGAGTAATGACAAAAGGTAAACATTCCAAGAAATAAAAGATAATAACCAGCATGGCAAAAAATAAAAACTTAATTTATATTGCAATTTCAGTAGTAGTATTTATAGTTTTAGCATTTTTATATTCTACCCCTGTATTTTCAGGAAAACAACTTTTCCAGCATGATATTGTGCAATACAGAGGAGGAGCAAAAGAACTGCTTGACTATAGAGCCAATACCGGAAATGAAACCTATTGGAGCGACTCCATGTTTGGGGGAATGCCGACTTATCAGATGGGAAGCCAGTTTAAGGGTGATATCATCAAGAAAATCGACAGCAATCTGAATTTCCTGCCAAGGCCGGTCAATTATCTCTTCCTGCTATTTGCAGGTTTTTTCCTTTTGGGAATGGTAGTGGTCAGAAACTGGAAGTATGCTCTTCTGGGAGCCACTTTCTTCGGGCTTTCAACCTATTTTTATATTATTATTGCAGCCGGACATAATGGTAAGGTAAATACCATTGAATACTTTGCCCCGCTGTTAGCCGGAATTTTACTGGTTTATATCAGGAAACAATACATCTGGGGATTCATCGTCACAACCCTTTTTATGGGGCTTCAAATTGCGGCAAACCACCCACAGATGACCTATTATCTGTTCATTGCTTTAGGATTTTTATTCCTTTCTGAGTTGATCAGAGCGATACAGAAAAAAACACCGATGAAGCATTTCCTTATTTCATCAGGAATTATTGCTGCATCATGCATGATCGGGGTTGGAATGAATTCACAAAGAATCATGGCTAATTCAGAATATGTAAAAGAAACTGTTCGTGGAAAACAGATTTTAACAAACGACAGCCATACTTCAGGAAAATCAGGAATGGATAAAGAGAGCATGCTGATGTGGAGCTACGGACAACTGGAAACTTTAAACCTTTTCATCCCAAGATTAATGGGTGGTGGAAGCCAGGAACCTGAAGGAAAAGAAATCATGAACAGGGTTCAGGAACTGGTGCAGGAAAATGTAGGCTCACAATCTGAAATGGATAGAATTTCCAAAGGTTTCAGCGGAGTAACCTATTGGGGTGATCAGCCGGGAACCTCCGGACCTGCTTACCAGGGAGCTATTGTATGTTTCCTTGCATTGTTAGGCTTCTTCTTTGCCTCGAAGAAATACCGTTACTGGATTCTGGGAGCTTCCATCCTGACGATCTTACTAGCCTGGGGAAGTAACTTTATGCCGTTATCTGATTTCTTTATCGATTATGTACCGTTCTATAATAAATTCAGAGCACCTTCATCCATTTTAGTTGTTGTGGAATTATTATTCCCATTAATTGCCATCCTGGGATTATACAGATTCTTCACAGATGAAAAACTGACTGAAGAGTACAAACAAAAAATCCTTATGTATGTAGGAGGTGGAACTCTAGGATTCTTATTGATTCTTTTAATCTTCGGAAAATCATTACTAGGGTTTGCTACAGAAAATGAAAAAACATATTTCCCTCCTTTCCTACTCGACTATCTGGTAGATGAGAGATACAAATTATTCAGAATAGATGCGATAAAAGCATTCATTTATGTAGCCATTACTGCAGCTGCGTTATTCTTAACTTTAAAGAAAAAGCTTAACCAGAATATTGCTTTGGTAGTCATTGGACTTGTAAGTCTATTTGATCTTTGGACGGTAAACAAACGTTATTTAAATGACGAAAACTACGTAGATAAAATATTTGCTGAAAACCCTTTCCAGACAGAAAGCTCAGACCTGTTGGCCGAAAAAGTTCAGGGAAATCCGAATCTGGAATCTATTTTATCCAATGTCAACATCAACAAAACATTGGAAACAATTGCTGAAAAGGACAAAACACACTACAGAATTTACAACCAGACGCTGGGAGTAACCAGTGAAACCAATACGTCTTATTTCAAGGCTTCCATTGGAGGTTATCACGCTGTAAAATTAAGAAGATATGATGATGTACTGAATGAATATATCAATAGTATTGACAGTGTAAAAACACCTAACGTATTAAATTTACTGAATGCAAAATATATGGTTTTCGGAGGACCCGAGCAGCCACAGGTTGTTCCTAATCCAAAAGCCAACGGAAATGCATGGTTTGTAAGCGATTTAAAATTTGTAGAGACTCCTAACCAGGAAATTAAATCTATCGGAACGATTGACAATAAGAAAACAGCCGTTATTGCATCATCTGATAAAGCCTATTTTGACAACAAGCCCGTTCAGGCAGATTCTGCAGCATTTATCAATCTTACGAAATACCAGCCTAATGAACTTGAATTTAAATCTCAGTCGAAAACGCCTCAATTGGCAGTATTCTCTGAAGTTTATTATCCTCACGGATGGAAGATGTTTGTAGACGAAAAAGAAGTTCCTTATATCAAAGCAGATTACTTGCTTCGTGCAGTACATGTTCCGGCAGGAACTCACCATATCAGAATGGTATTTGAACCTGAAGTGATTGAAAAAGGAAAATGGCTTTCTCTACTGTCATTCGGTTTATTTATTCTTTTGTCTGCATTTGGAATTTTCTGGATGAATAAAAACAAGAAAAAAGAAATTGTAGCTGAACAAAAAGCTAAATAATATAATAAGGTTTTTAAATAATATTACGAATGTCATTCTGAATGAAGCACGGCGTAATGAAAAAACTTAATTAAAGAATTCAATCCAGATTGGAAATTTCTCAATGAAGAGATAGAGTGAGATTCTTCACTACGCTTCTGCTTCATTCAGAATGACATAGGAATCAATTAAAATGGAACAGAAGAAAATATTGATTATCACCTATTACTGGCCTCCTGCGGGAGGTCCTGGTGTTCAAAGATGGCTGAAGTTTGCAAAATATCTGCCGGATTTCGGATGGAAACCAGTTATCTATACTCCGGAAAATCCGAGCTATCCTTTATTGGATGAAACTCTGATGAAAGATGTTCCTGAAAATATTGAAATGGTAAGAACCAAAATCTGGGAACCTTATCAATTAGCAGAAAAGCTGAATAAAAGCAATAAAAAATTTAAGGCAGGACAATTTGATGTAGGTAAAAACCAAAGCTGGAAATCCAAACTTTCCATCTGGGTGAGAGGCAATTTTTTCATCCCTGATGCCAGAGTTTTTTGGGTGAAGCCTTCGATAACATTTTTGGAAAAATACCTGAGAGAACATCAAATAGATACGATTGTAACTTCCGGTCCGCCCCACTCTCTCCACCTGACTGGTTTAGGACTTAAAGATAAAATGCCGGATCTGAAATGGATTGCCGATTTCCGTGATCCATGGACAGAAATTTCCTATTACAAGCATTTGAAATTAACCAAAAGTTCGGATAAAAAACACCGTCAGCTGGAAAGTGCTGTATTTAAAAATGCAGACATTACACTGGCAACAAGCTATACCGATGCAGAAAACTTCAGGAAAGCGGGTGCGAATGCTGTTTGTATTACGAATGGATTTGATGAAAGTGATTCAGAGGGAAAAGTAAAAGGACAGAATTATCAGGATCAATTCACTTTAAGTTATATCGGAGTTTTGGAGCAGCTTAGAAATCCTGAAAACCTCTGGAAGGCACTCGATGAACTGATCAAGGAAAACACTGATTTTGCAGCTGATTTTAAATTAAAATTTGCAGGAAGAATCGATGATAAAATCCTTCAGGCTATGGAAAATTCAAGTCTGAAAAACCATATTCTGAATCTTGGATATCTTTCTCATGGTAAAGCGGTAGAGGAAATGCAGAATTCAAGTCTACTTCTTATTACCAATTTCCCGAATGAAGCCTCAAAGGGAATCATCCCCGGAAAAATATTTGAATATCTGGCTTCAGGAAAACAGATCCTATCATTTGGACCCGATCAGGCGGATGTGGCAAAAATTCTGAACGAAACGCAGTCAGGAAAGCATTTCAACTATCAGGATACAGAAACAGTGAAGCAGTTTATCCTTGAAAAATTCAACCTTTGGAAAGAAGGAAGCCTTCATGAAAACACTCAGCATATTGAACAGTTTTCAAGAAAAAATCTAACCCGTCAGCTGACTGAAATCTTATAATAAAGAAAGGAAGTTAGAAGCTGGAAGCTGGAGGTCTTACTCTACAAATTCCATTTGTGGCTTCTAACTTCTAACTTCTACTTCTAACTTCTAAATCGTCCACTGATCATTTACAACAGCGATCAGATAGTATTTACCCTGAAATTCTTCAAATACAAAACGAACTGTTTTCCAATCCATTTCGCCATATTTTTCAGTTCCTTTGATATAATTTTCTGTGAAATCATCTTTAGGATAAATCTCTTGTAAGTTATTCAGGGAATTTCCTCCTCCGATAAATTTATTCAATGAATATTGTGATGCCGTAAAATCTTTGGAAAACACCCATTTACCAAGATAATCATTGATTGTTGCTTTATAAGGATCCCCTGAACCGTCATGTGCTCCCCAGGTAAACAAGGTTTTGGTAGGTTGATATTTTTCAAAATCTGCTTTAGAAAAATGTTTATCTCCTTTCATATCAACAAAAGCATACATTGAAAAACGAATTCCTTTTTCGGGATGAATCAAGGAGGCAAAAGTGGTATAATCTTTAGCTTTCAGCGCTTTCAAAACCTCATCATTGGTCTGCTTTAAAACCACCTCTTTATTAGCATTATTCTTAATGATGTCTGCACTA
This sequence comes from Chryseobacterium sp. Marseille-Q8038, assembly GCF_965111995.1. Lineage (NCBI taxonomy): Bacteria > Pseudomonadati > Bacteroidota > Flavobacteriia > Flavobacteriales > Weeksellaceae > Chryseobacterium > Chryseobacterium sp. Marseille-Q8038. Next base: position 234,061 of record NZ_CBCOPN010000002.1, read on the forward strand.
TCTGTTTTGGTCTGTGCTATGGAATCTATCTCATTGGGAACAGGTTTCCCAACTTCTTTCTTACAGGCTACTATCATACTCAGAGCGAATACCGCTATTAATATTTTTTTCATATTTTACATTTTGAAATTGCTAAAAAACACCAAAACTGATGCCAAGCAGCAGATAAGGCAAAGAATCATGAATTCGTCATTCATCATTGATAATTTATAATTTCAGTCGTACCTTTGTTAGATGGAAATGTTGGATATTCTCATTATCGGAGCCGGACCAATTGGTTTAAACTGTGCTCTTGAAGCTCAAAAAAATAACCTTAGTCATGTCATCATAGAAAAAGGAACCATTGTCAACTCACTGTACAATTATCCTTTATATATGCGTTTTTTCTCTACTGCAGAAAAACTGGAAATTGATGAAGTTCCTTTTATTTCTACGGCTCCAAAACCGGGAAGACAGGAAGCTCTGGAATATTATCAGGGAATTGCAAGGCAAAAAAAGCTGAACATTAATCTGTATGAAAAAGTTCTGAATGTCTCAAAAAATAATGAAATATTTGAGATCGAAACTACAAAAACAACCTATCATGCTAAAAATGTAGTGATTGCCACCGGGTTCTATGATATTCCCAATCTTATGAATATTCCCGGCGAAAATCTTCCAAAGGTTAAACATTATTACACCGAGCCTTATCCTTATGCAAAACAGAAAATAGTGGTGGTAGGATCAAGCAATTCTGCTGTAGATGCAGCGCTTGAAACTTATAGAAAAGGAGCTGAAGTCACTATGATCGTTCGTCATTCTGAGATTTCCAAAAGTGTAAAATATTGGGTTAAACCGGATATTGAAAACAGAATTGCAGAAGGAAACATAAAAGCTCATTTTAATGCAGAAATGGTCGAAATTAAAAGTAATACCGTTATTTTTAAAGACGAGAAAGGAGCACTTCATGAAATTGATAATGATTTTGTACTGGCTATGACAGGTTATCTTCCCGATTTTGATTTCCTGAGAAATTCAGGTATTGAACTTAATGGAGACTGTCTGAATCCGTTTTATAATCTTGAAACTATGGAAACCAATGTTTCCAATCTTTATCTTGCAGGAGTAGTATGTGGTGGAAAAGATACTCATCTTTGGTTCATTGAGAACTCAAGGGTTCATGCGAACATGATCATCAACACGATTCTTTCCAGATCTTAATCGTAAACGATTAGTATAATACAAGTTCGGGCAATTTCGTAGAAATTGCCCGAACTTGTATTTTTGAATCCATGAAGCAAAAGCATTCAGCTTACATCAAATCTTCTTCAACTTTTTTTCTATCCTTAAGCATCCAGGGAACAATAAAATAAAAACCAACAGCAATAGCCACAGCCAGCACTCCTGTTCCGATCCATAGGATATTGAATCCTAATTTTTCTGCAATCAGTGTTCCTATATAGGGTGTAATGATGAATGCAATGGAAAATGATATCCCATTCAATCCCATATAAGCTCCTTTATTATTCTCTCCTGAGCGTAATGCGGTAATGGTTGACATAAAAGGAAGTGTCCATATTTCTCCCACACAAAGGAGTGTCATAGACAGAACAAGGGTAATCATACTGTAATCAAATGCCAGCATGGCATAGGAAACTCCACATAGGAAAGTTCCGATCAACATGGTAAAGGCTAAACTGAAATACTTCTCTGCTACCTGTACCAGTCCCATTTCCAACAAAACAATCAGAAAACCACTGTAACCAAGAATATATCCAATATTTTGCTGGCTCAGATGTGCGGTGTCCTTATAAAATATCGTCAGCGTACTGAAAAGCTGGAAGAAACATATCGAAAACAGCATACAGAATGCACAATAAATCAAAAATTTACGATCGCGGTACGGAGAACTTTCTTTTTTAATAACAATGGCTTCCTTTACCTTTTTCGCTTTTTGTTTCGCTAATCTTGTACGGTCTTTAAAGAACCAGATATACATCAATCCAGCCAGCAAAGCAGCCAGCGCATTACTGAAAAAAAGAAATTCATAGGAAATAGCCGACAAAATACCACCCAACGCCGGGCCGATAGAAAACCCAAGATTTACAGCCATACGGTTTAGTGAGAACGCACGGGTAATATTTTCAGGTTTTGCATATTTGGTAATTGCCACCGAGTTTGCCGGACGGAAAGTTTCACTTACAATACTTTGGGCTAAAATAATTCCTGCCAGACCAGCTTCCGTTGTAAAAAGCGGAATTAAACAAAATAAAGGAACACTGAGCAATAAACTCAGACTCTGTACCCTATATTCCCCTATTTTATCCGTAATCATTCCTCCCAGCCAGGATCCTATAACGGAACCTATCCCGAAAAAACTCAGTACAATTCCTGAATTTTCAATACTGAAATGTAAATGATTAGTCATATAAACTCCCAAAAATGGAAGCACCATAGAACCGGCCCTGTTGATGAGCATTACCAAAGCCAGCATCCAACTCTCTTGCGAGAGTCCTTTAAAAGAACTCGTATATACGTTAATTAGTTTCACAATAATATTTTGGAGGGGAAATTCGAAAGTGCAAAATTAGATAAAAATAACCCAAAAACCCTTGTTTAAACCCTGTTTTTATAAATAAAGTCTATAAAAACAGACCATCATCTGTATCCTTAAAAAAACATTTTTTTTAACTATATAAAACCCTAAGACCTTTATAAAAATCGTAAATTGCAGTAACAACAGGTGTTTTGAGCTAAAAAAGACTCTAAAACATAATAAAAACTTAACCAATACGTAAGAATGATAACCTACGAAAATTTGCATGATACCCTATCTTTTTACAGTATTGACTGCCGCCAATCCTATTATATTTCTTCCGGAAAACCCATTTTTGAATTTCCCAAAGCGCCTTTCAGAATGGATTATTATGCACTCTGTATTTGTACCGCAGGAGAAATCAATATTGAGATAGACCGTCAGAAATATAAAGTAGATGTTCACAGTTTTTTGATGGCAGCTCCTTCCACCATTGTAAAGTTTGGAAAGACCAGCGATGATTTTACGATGAAACTGTTGTTCTTTGACAAGAATTTTTTAATTAAAAACATTTCAAATCCTTTTATCATTGAGAAGATGAATCTTTTCTCTAAAGGTTCTTACAGCATTGTAAAAACTACAGTGAAAAATTCTTCATTACTGCAGAATCTTCTGGATGATCTTGAAAAAAAATCCAAGAAAGAAGGAAAGTTTACTGAGGAAATTATCCGTACTATTATTTTCCATCTGCTGCTTGAAACGGCTGAGATTATGGAACATCAAAACACAGCAAATCCTGCAAAAGAAGAAGGAAAAAAAGACCTTTATCTGAAATTCAGCCAACTCATCAGAGAAAATATTAACAGGGAACGAACGGTTCAGTTTTATGCAGATCAGCTGCACATTTCCAATAAATATCTCATAGAGATTATTAAAAAGGCAAGTGGAAAAACACCTCATGAAGTGATTGATGAAGCCCTATTGAAAGAAGCCTTTGTCATGCTCGGAAATCCTGATATAACGATTTCGGAAGTTGCATTTGAACTGCAGTTCAATTCCGCTTCGGCATTCGGTCGTTTTTTCAAAAAACATACGGCTCTTTCCCCTTCAGAATACAGAATGAAGGAAAATATTCAGTCCTGAGAATTTGGGGATAATAATTCTGAACTTGAGGATATATGTCGCTTTATGAATCAAAGTACCTTTATACTGTTAATTAAAAACAATAAAAGATGAGTACGATCAATTCAAAATTCGACAAAGTTTTAAATGCCTCTGAGCAGTTTGGAAAAGTGAACCACGAACCGGATTCAAGTAAAGAAGTTCAGATTAACACTCCTGAAAAAACGATGCCTTTCTCCGACCAGATCGGAAACTATCAGCGTAATAAAGGAATTCCTTTACAGTCTTACGAAAACAGTAAAATCTATATTGTAGGAAGCGGAATTGCAGGGATGTCTGCCGCTTATTATTTCATTCGTGACGGCCGTGTTCCCGGCAAAAACATTATTTTCCTCGATCAGCTGAATATTGAAGGCGGATCTCTGGATGGAGCCGGTAACGCAAAAGACGGTTACATCATTCGTGGAGGAAGAGAAATGGATATGACCTATGAAAATTTATGGGATATGTTCCAGGATATTCCCGCTTTGGAATTACCAGCACCGTACAGCGTATTGGATGAATACCGTCTTATCAATGACAATGACCCGAATTATTCTAAAGCAAGACTGATCCACAATCAGGGACAAATCAAAGATTTCAGTAAATTCGGTTTGGAGAAAAAAGATCAGCTGGCGATTGTAAAACTTTTATTAAAGAAAAAAGAAGAGCTGGACGATCTTACCATTGAAGATTATTTTTCTGAATCATTCCTCAACAGTAATTTCTGGTTCTTCTGGCGTTCTATGTTTGCCTTCGAAAACTGGCACAGCTTACTGGAACTGAAATTATATATGCACAGATTCCTTCATGCTATTGACGGAATGAAAGACTTTTCATGTCTTGTTTTCCCAAAATACAACCAATATGATACCTATGTAACACCACTCAAAAACTTCCTGGTAGAAAAAGGGGTACAGATCCAGTTTAATACGTTGGTTAAAGATCTCGATATTCATATCAATACAGAAGGAAAAACAGTAGAAGGTATTATTACAGAACAGAACGGAGAGGAAGTAAGAATTCCAGTCGGTAAAGAAGATTACGTTATTGTAACTACCGGATCGATGACTGAAAGTACTTTCTACGGAGACAACAATACCGTTCCTGAAGTAACAATAGATAACAGCAATGCCGGACAAAGTGCAGGATGGAAGTTATGGAAAAACCTGGCTGCAAAATCTGAAGTATTCGGGAAACCTGAAAAATTCTGTAGCCATATTGAAAAATCTTCCTGGGAATCTGCAACTTTAACATGCCGACCTTCTGCATTCACAGAAAAATTAAAAGAATTGTGTGTGAATGATCCTTATTCAGGAAGAACTGCTACCGGAGGTATTATTACCATTACAGACTCTAACTGGGTGATGAGTTTTACCTGCAACAGACAGCCGCACTTCCCTACCCAGCCGGATGATATCCTTGTTGTTTGGGTATATGCTTTACTGATGGACAAAGAAGGTAATTATATTAAAAAAACAATGCCTCAATGTACCGGAAATGAGATCCTTGCCGAGTTATGCTATCACCTTGGAATGACAGATCAACTGGAGAATGTTATAGAAAACACGATTGTTCGTACTTCATTTATGCCTTACATCACCTCTATGTTTATGCCGAGAGCACAGGGAGACCGTCCGAGAGTTGTTCCTGAAGGATGTACCAATTTAGGTCTTGTAGGACAATTCGTAGAAACCAATAATGATGTGGTATTCACCATGGAAAGTTCTGTGAGAACAGCAAGAATTGCCGTTTACAATCTTCTTAACCTCAACAAACAGGTTCCGGACATCAATCCGCTACAGTATGATATCCGACATTTATTAAAAGCTACTCAGGCTCTTAATGATTACAAACCTTTCTTAGGAGAAGGAATTTTAAGAAAAATATTAAAAGGAACTTATTTTGAACATATTTTAGTCAACCGCCCGGAAGAAAAAGAAGAGCATGAATCTTTCTTAACCAGATTCCAGGATTGGGTAAAAGGAGTAAAAGACTAAAAATATCAGCTTACAAAAAGTAGTTTTAAAGTAGTATAGCCTTTCATTTTAACGTAAAGGTTGATAAAAACATATCCTTATTTTAAGAGAGCAAAGACAGAACATTATTTTCAAACGGAGATTATCTACTTTAAAAACATGTTTAATTAAAAATAAATCTCATGGATTTTAAAAATATAACGATAGCAGGAAGTGGTGTATTAGGATATCAGATCGCCTTCCAGACTGCCTATCATGGTTTCAATGTTACCGTATATGATATCAATGATGAAGTATTGGAAAAAGCCAAGGGTAAATTCACCGTTTTAAGTGAAGCTTACCAACAAGATCTGGGAGCAACACAGAAACAATTGGATGCAACCTTTAAAAATATCAGCTACTCATCTGATCTTGCCGAAGCAGTAAAAGATGCCGATCTGCTGATAGAGGCAGTTCCTGAAGATCCTGCAATTAAAATAGAATTTTATCACAAACTCGCTCAGGTAGCTCCTGAAAAAACAGTATTTGCAACGAATTCTTCCACTCTGCTTCCAAGCCAGTTTGCTGAAGATACAGGAAGACCGGAGAAATTTGTAGCGCTCCATTTTGCCAATGAAATCTGGAAACACAATACCGGAGAGGTTATGCGCCATCCGGGAACTTCTCAGGAGGTATTTGATTCTGTAATCAAATTTGCAAAAGATATTGGAATGGTCGCCTTACCGATCCAGAAGGAGCAACCTGGATATATTGTCAACTCATTATTGGTTCCGTTGCTTGGAGCCGCAGTTAATCTCTGGATTGATGAAGTATCAGATATTGAAACAATCGACAAAACATGGATGGTAGCCACCGGAGCTCCTGTAGGACCATTCGGTATTCTGGATGTTGTGGGAATTACAACGGCATATAATATCAATAAAATGGAAGCTGAAGAAACTCAGGATCCATTAAAGATCAAAGCCGTAGAAAAATTAAAAGAAGATTATATTGACAAAGGAAAACTGGGAGTGCTGACCGGGGAAGGATTTTATAAATATCCTAATCCTTCATATCGCGACAAAGATTTTCTGAAATAGAATCTTATACTTCAGATTTTAAACTATTAAGAAAGCAGGCCTTATTATAGGTTCTGCTTTTTGTTTAAGATTGATTCTCTTCTAAAATATCTGTTGGAAAACGCGAAGGCGCAAAATAATTTTTCCGAAACGTTTTAAGGCGCAAGGATTTATCTCCGATAAAATTGAACACTGTTGATTTCTAAAGTTAAAAATATTGATTGATTAGATTGTATTACACCTGCTGGAAATCTTCGGTTTCTTTGCTCCTTAAATATTCACCCATGTATAAAATTCTTAGCGCCTTTGCGTTTTCCAACAAAAAAAGCAGAACTTCAATGAAGTTCTGCTTTATGTATTATATATTTCCGAAAATTATTAAGGTTTAAAAGAATCTTTCAGTGTTACTGTACGGTTAAATACCATAGATTCATCCGTAGAATCCTGATCTTTTGTAAAGTATCCTATTCTCTGGAACTGAAGAGGTTCACCCACAGCTACGTCTTTCAGGCTTGGCTCAACAAAACCTTTCACGATAGCCATAGATTCAGGGTTGATGAAGTTTAGGAAGTCAACATCTTTTTCTGCATCAGGCTGTTCTACTGTAAACAGCTGATTGTAGATTCTTATATCTACAGGAATGGCATGTTTTGCAGATACCCAGTGTAGTGTTCCTTTTACTTTTCTTAAACTTTCTTCTGTTCCGCTTCCAGATTTACTCTTCTCATCGTAAGTAGCGTAGATGGTCGTGATCTCTCCATTCTCATCTTTCTCAACTCTTTCAGCTTTAATGATGTAAGCAGATTTCAAACGAACTTCTCCACCTAATTTAAGTCTGAAGAATTTATTGTTAGCTTCCTCTTTGAAGTCTTCACGCTCAATATATAATTCTCTTGAGAAAGGAACTTCTCTTGTTCCTGCATTTTCCTGCTCAGGATTATTTTCAGTCTCCAACCATTCTTCTTTGTCTTCAGGGTAGTTTTCGATCACTAATTTTACTGGATCTACCACTGCCATTACACGCTTAGCAACCTTATTCAGGTCTTCACGTACACAGAAGTCAAGCAATTGGATTTCAATAAGATTTTCTCTTTTCGCAACCCCTACTTTATCAATAAAGTTTCTGATGGCAGTTGGAGTAAATCCTTTTCTTCTCATTCCTGAAATGGTAGGCATTCTAGGGTCATCCCATCCGGTTACCGCTCCTTCTGCTACCAATCTCTGCAGCTTTCTTTTGGAAGTAATCATATAGGAAACATTCATCCTTGCAAATTCTCTCTGCTTGTTTTTAACCCTTCCTTCTTCGTAAACCTGATCCAAGTACCAGTTGTACAATGGTCTGTGATTTTCAAACTCCAAAGAACAAAGTGAGTGTGAAACTTGTTCAATATAATCGGATTCACCGTGAGCCCAGTCATACATTGGATAAATTTTCCATGCAGTACCTGTTCTGTGGTGAGGTTTATTCAAAATTCTGTACATCACAGGGTCACGCATATTCATGTTTGGTGAAACCATGTCGATTTTTGCACGAAGAGACATTGAACCACTTTCAAATTCTCCGTTTTTCATCCTTTCAAATAAATCTAATGATTCTTCAACCGGACGGTTTCTGTATGGAGATTCAATTCCTGGTTCTGCAGGATTTTTTCTTTGCTCAGTAATCACTTCAGACGGCTGCTCATCTACATAAGCTTTTCCTTCTTTGATTAATTGCACTGCCCAATCGTAAAGCTGCTGGAAGTAATCGGATGCATACAAAACTTTATCCCATTTGAAACCCAACCATTCAACGTCTTTCATGATAGAATCTACGAATTCCTGTTCTTCTTTTTCAGGATTCGTATCGTCAAAACGAAGGTTTACGGGAGCATTGTATTTTTCGCCCAGTCCAAAGTTGATGCAGATGGCTTTTGTATGCCCTACATGCAGATAACCATTGGGTTCAGGCGGAAAACGGAAACGGATCTGATCTCTTTTCAGTCCGTTTGCCAGATCATCTTCTATAATTTGCTCAATAAAATTGAGTGATTTTTTTTCTTCTTCCATTAAAGTAGCTTTTATTTTTTAGCAAAAAAAGTTTCACAAAGTTACGGAAAAATAAGCTTTGGTAAAAGTGATAATTTAAAAGCCTTATCTATTGTTATTCAATATTTTTCACTAATTTCGGGAAGCTAGTACCATTTTAACCAATTATCCGCCATGGCAGTTTATATCTTAAGCAACCGGAAAATTATCAGACATAAAGGCGAAAGAGTAGACTCTTTTTCCAATGAAGAATATTCAATTCCTAATTTCAGGATTGCTAAATGCGATTTTGATAATTATAAGGAACCAACCGCTCAGGCGAAAAAGAAAAAAGATTACACCAACAGAAATATCTTAAATTACAAACTTCTTTCCGAACCAGAAAAACAAGGATATGAAGAAGTTTTAGATGTTTTATTGAGTGAAAAAGGAATTAAAAACTCCCCTCTTACAGCCAATAATCTCGGTGGAACCCAAAGAATGTTTTACGAACTGTACAAAAATATGTCTTCCACAAAAGACAGGAGTGATGTACTGATATTCATCCATGGCTATTTGTATGATTTTGATGATGAGTTAAAGGCTATCCTTGATCTTAAGAAAATATTCATTGATAATCCGGCATCACCTGTAGAACATATTTTATTTGTGAGCTGGCCCGCTTCCGGCAGTATAATCCCATTGAGTTATTTTGATGATAAGGCCTCCAGCATCAATTCCGGAACATCTCTGGTAAGGCTGTTTTATTTCTATACTCAATTTTTAAAAGATATCTTTTCCAACCGGGATCTTGCTCCCTGCAATCAAAGAATCCATCTTATGGCTCACTCTTTGGGAAACAGAGTGCTTCAAAGCATGTTATACAGTCTTAAAAGAGAAAATATACTGCGTGTTATTGACCAGGTTCTCCTGTTGAACGCTGATGTAAGCTATAAAGTATTCGAAGATTCAGAAGACTCATTCAATAAGCTGCCATTATTAGCCAACAGGATTTCCATTTACTTGAACCGACAGGATATTATTCTGGGAGCTTCTCAGTTTACGAAAAATATCCTGACTCCAAGGCTTGGTAAAAACGGACCAAGCGATATTGCTCACTATAAAGACATTGTATCTGTTATCGACTGTACATTCGTAAAAGATGATTTGCTTGATAGCTTTAAATATGAAGTGGGAAATCATTGGGGATACCTCTCAAGCTCGCAGGTACAGGAAGATATCTTTCAAAATTTATACGGAATTGACAGAAATCTTATCACCAACAGATCTAAAGATAGTGAAAACATTTTCACAATTATTTCTTAACAAATAATTAAAATAATCCCTGAAAAATGAATTATAAGTTAAAAATTAACTAAAATTCATCAGTATGGCACAATGATTGCTAATTCAAAGATTAGGGAATTACAATTTTTAATTATGGGACAGATTAAAAAAAGGTTTTCTGATATATTAGATTATATAAAGAAAGCTATTTTCGTAAAAGATGTGATTTAATTGTGTAACAACCTCTAAATTCACAAAATATCCGATCAAAAACTGCCAGGTCTTTCCTACAGACCGGAATAAAAACATTCAAACGTTCTGTACAGGAAGGGATTGTCAGGTAAAAAAACTGAGACCAACCAAACTCATATTCGATACAATTTAAATATTACAGAGGAATTGTTAAATATTATTAAATAATTCCCCACTTGTTGTATAATTCAAAAAAGTTATCGACATTTACTTACCAATCAAATAAAATCAATAACATGAAAAATCTAAAAAAAATCAAAAGAGGAGAATTAAAAACAATCAAAGGAGGAAGACCACCTCTTGGATGTAACAGCTGGAATCCGGTGGCTATGTGCTGCAGATCATGGGCTCCTGACTATTGTGGGCAAACTACATGTCCGGATTCACCTCCACCATTGTGCTAATTAACTTTTGACAGTTATGTTTTGAACCATAGCAACTCATTTCTGAGTTCAAGATCGGATTCAAAATTATTAATAAATAAAGCTCCAGTGCCTAAACCTTGAGGCATTGGATTTTTTTTGGTAAATGTATACTGGGCAATAGCATTCAAGCCTATATTACTCTCCAATGCTGAAGTAATCCACCAACTGATATTCTGTTTTTCGGCAAGGGAAATCCATTCATCTGAACCAGAAAAACCTCCTATCAAAGCAGGCTTTAGAATAATATACTGCGGTTGTATTTTTTCTAACAGCTTTTTCTTTTCTTCAGGATCAATAATTCCGATAAGCTCTTCATCCAATGCAATCGGCGTAGGTGTTTTGGCGCATAATTCTGCCATATCATCCCAGTTTCCTGCTTTTATAGGCTGCTCAATAGAGTGAATATGAAGATCGGCAAGCTGCTGTAACACAACAATCGCTTCTTCCTTACTAAATCCTCCATTCGCATCTACACGAAGTTCCAACTGGTCTTTGGAAAACTTTTCTCTTAATTTCTGGAGAATAACATGTTCAGATTTCCAGTCAACACCAATTTTTAATTTAATGCAATGAAATCCTTTTTCCAGTTTCTCCTGAATCTGTTCTTCCATATACCCTGCATCTCCCATCCATATCAGACCATTGATGGTAATGGCAGATTTTCCTTCCGTAAACTCACTTGGAAAATAAAGACTGTCTCCATATTTCAAATTCTGAACTGCCTGTTCATAGCCAAACCAAATGGAAGGAAACTCTTTCAGTTCTTCTTTTAAAAAAGCCGTATCCTGATTGATATTTTCACAAAGCCACTTCAGTTTTTCTTCATAATCAGGTCGGTCATCAAAACTCAGTCCTCTGAAAATAGCACATTCTCCTACTCCCTTTTTTTCGTTTTCCGAAATTGTAAGAATATAGGTTTCTTTATCAAGCAAAACGCCGCGAGATGTTCCACTCGGGCGTTTAAATTGTAATAAATATTGTAAGTAAGTTGCTTCCATTTATTTTACGCTGTCAATACGCATAAATTCTTCTGCTTTCTCCACCATTTCAATACTTCCGCAGAAGAAAGGAATTCTCTGGTGAAGTTCTGTAGGTTCTATTTCCAGAATTCTTCTGAATCCGTCTGTCGCTTTTGCTCCGGCTTGTTCAGCAAGGAATGCCATTGGATTACATTCGTATAATAATCTTAGTTTACCATTTGGAGCCTGCGAATAGGAAGGATAAATATAAATTCCTCCTTTCAGCATATTTCTGTGGAAATCTGCAACTAATGAACCGATATATCTTGAAGTGTAAGGACGGTCACCTTCTTCCATCTGGCAATATTTAAGGTAATTTTTTACTCCCTGAGGGAATTTAATATAATTTCCTTCGTTGATAGAATAGATTTTACCTGTTTTTGGGAAAGTCATGTTAGGATGAGAAAGATAATACGTTCCTAATGAAGGATCCAATGTAAATCCGTTTACTCCGTTTCCTGTTGTATAAACGATCATTGTAGAAGAACCGTAAATAACGTATCCTGCTGCAATCTGATTGATTCCTTTCTGTAAAAAGTCTTCCAGCTGTACTGGAGTTCCGGGTTCGGTAACTCTTCTGTAGATAGAGAAAATAGTTCCTACGGAAACATTTACATCAATATTGGAAGATCCGTCTAAAGGATCGATCAGTACAACATACTTACTTAAATGACCATTTTCACCGCATTTGATATCAATAAAATCATCATTTTCCTCAGAAGCAATACCACAAACAACCTCTCTTTGAGACAAAGCCGTAATAAAAATTTCATTAGCGATTACATCCAGTTTTTGCTGCTCTTCTCCCTGAACGTTTTGGTTTCCTGCAGCTCCTGTAATATCTACAATTCCGGCTTTATTTACTTCTCTGTTTACCACTTTCGAAGCCAATCTTATTGCACTTAGAAGACGAGAAAATTCACCTGTAGAATACTGAAAATCGTCCTGCTTATCTATAAGAAATTCTCCTAAAGTCTGTAATGGTTGATTTGACATATTTTTCTTTTTACGTTTTGCCCAAATTTCGGAAAATTTATCGCATTAAGAAAATTTAATTAAAAAAGAGATTACTCACTGTATATCAACCAAATACAAATAAAACATAACATAATACCTGGTCTTTATTAAAAATTAGGTCTCCTAATTTGTTACATCAGACTCCTGAAAAATTAAAATTATTTCATTATTTGTTGATTTTAAGGAAATCTTAATTCCATCTCCGCGTAAGACTATTTCATATCTCGTTGTAAATTTATAATTTTGACGTCCGTAAAAAACTCATGTAATTTTTTATCTAACAATTTTATTTTTAACAATTTAATGAAAATTTTCAAGTTTGGTGGAGCATCGGTAAAAGATGCTGACAGTGTAAAAAACGTGTCCATGGTTCTAAAAAGCCAGGGATTTGCCAAATGTTTGCTGGTAATTTCAGCAATGGGCAAGACGACAAATGAGTTGGAAAAAGTTGTAGAACTTTATTTCAAAAAAGATAACTATCAAACTGAGATTGAAAAGATAAAACGAAAACACATGGAGATTGCGGAAGGACTATTTCCTGAAAATCATGCGGTTTTTGCTGAAATCAATCTCTTTTTTGATGATATTGATTCTTTTTTACGAAGAAATAAATCTCCTAATTACAACTTTGTGTATGATCAGGTGGTAAGCTGCGGAGAAATGATTTCTACTAAAATCGTGAGTGAATATCTGAATGAAATCCAGTTTATTAATCAATGGCTGGATGCCAGAGATTATGTAAAAACGGATAATTCATACAGAGAAGGTACGGTAGACTGGACAAGAACAGAAGAATTTATTTCCAATCTTAATCCTGAAATCTGCTATGTAACTCAGGGATTTATCGGTTCTGACGACAATAATTTTACGGTGACATTAGGAAGAGAAGGTTCTGACTACTCTGCTGCTATTTTTGCTTATTGCTTAAATGCTGAAGCAATGACTATCTGGAAAGATGTACCGGGAGTAATGACCGGAGATCCAAGAAAGTTCAGTGATGTAAATCTTCTTTCCAACATTTCTTATGAGGAAGCTATTGAGATGGCTTATTATGGTGCAAGTGTTATTCACCCAAAAACATTACAGCCACTCCAGCAAAAGAACATTCCTTTTTATGTAAAATCTTTCATAGATCCTACCAAAGAAGGAACAAAAGTAGGTGCTTCCGAAAAAAACCAACAAGAAGAATCTTATATTCTAAAAGAAAACCAGGATCTTTTGAAAATCTCTACAAGAGACTTCTCTTTTATTGCAGAAGATCATATGAGCCTGATTTTCGGATTTTTATCTAAATATAAGATCAAAGTTTCCCTAATGCAGAATTCTGCGATCTCTCTGGCATTGTGCCTTGAGGATAAATTTAACCATCTTGATGAGCTCAACGAAGAGCTTCAAAAAATTTTTAAAACCGAAGCAATTAAAAATGTATCTTTATTCACAGTAAGAAATGCGAAGAAAGATCACATTGATAAATTTTACCATGAAAAAAATGTATTATTGGAACAGATTTCCAAGAACACTCTTCAAATGGTAACACAATAATATTAATTGCGACTAAACACACATGAGTTTAATTTCGAAAAACGATCTGATCCAAGCTTCCGGCTTAAATAAAATTGGGTTTCTCAAGAACCCAATAGCATCTGCTGTGATGAGCATTGCTAAAATAAACGAAGTAAATAAATTATACGATAAATTAAAAGACAAGGAAGGCAAAGACTTTTTCGACTCATTTGTGAGAGAAAGAAACCTAAGCTACGTAGCTTTTGAAGAGGATCTGGCAAAGATTCCGAAAACGGGACCGTTTATTCTGGTTTCCAATCACCCGCTGGGTGCTATTGACGGGATTTTAATGTGCAAGGTCTTATCAGAGGTTCGTCCGGATTTTAAGGTAATGGGAAATTTCCTTTTGGAAAAGATCAAACCTATGGAACCGTATGTAATCGCTGTAAATCCTTTTGAAAACAGAAAAGAAGCTTACAGCAGTTCTTCAGGAATGCGTGAAACACTCAAGCATTTACAAAACGGAGGCTGCGTAGGTATTTTTCCGGCAGGAGAAGTTTCCAACAAGAACAATCCTTACGGAGAAATTTTAGATAAGGAATGGGAAAAAACGGCACTTAAGCTTATCAGAATGGCTAAAGTGCCGGTAGTTCCTATGTATTTCCACGCTAAGAACAGCCGACTTTTTTATCAGGTGGCTAAACTTCACCCGAATTTGCAGACTTTGATGCTTCCTTCAGAAATGATGAATGACAGGGAAAAACCTATCAGAATCAGAATCGGGCGTCCTATTACTGTAAAGGCGATGGACGATATGGAAACAATTGAGGAATTGGGAGAGTTTCTGAAACGTAAGGTTTATATGATGAAATCTTACTATGAAAAGAGAAAATCCCTTGCTCAAAGCATCAATCTTCAGAACTTATCGGTGAAGTTTCCTTTATTGAAGGAAGAAAACATTGTTCAGAATATCATTGATGAAACACCTCTGGAAGACATTATTAAAGATGTTGATAAATTGAGAGGAACGGATAAAATGCTGTTCAGTAACGGAAATTATGAGATCTATTTTACGACTTATGAGGAAATTCCTTCTATTATGAGGGAAATCGGACGTCAGAGAGAGCTTACTTTCCGTGCGGTAGGTGAAGGAAGTAATCTTCCGTTTGACCTGGATGAATATGATAAACATTACCACCATCTTTTCCTTTGGGATAATGGGGAGAAAAAACTGGCTGGAGCTTACAGAATGGCACTGGGTAGAGAGGTAATGAAGAAATATGGTATCAAAGGCTTTTATACAAGCTCTTTATTTGAGTTTGAGCAGGACATTCATCCTTTCTTTAAAAAGGTAATTGAAATGGGACGTGCCTATATCTGCCAGGAATATCAGCAGAAACCACTTCCGCTTTTCCTTTTATGGAGAGGAATTGTACATGTATGCCTGAGAAATCCTGATCATAAATTCCTTATGGGTGGTGTGAGTATTTCCAACAAATTCTCAGAATTTTCAAAATCACTGATGATCGAATTTATGCGTTCAAATTATTTTGATTCTGCGGTGGCTCAGTATATCACTCCAAGGAATGAATACAAAGTAAAGCTTCGTGACAGGGATAAAAACATTTTCTTTGAGGAGATGGAATCTGACCTTAACAAGCTGGACAAGATTATTGATGACCTTGAGCCTGAATTGAGACTTCCTGTTCTGATCAAAAAATACATCAAACAAAATGCTAAAGTAATTGCTTTTAATGTTGATCCCAACTTTAATGATGCGATTGACGGATTGATGTATATCCGAATCAGTGATCTTCCGGAAAACACGATAAAACCGGTATTGGAAGAGATGAGTGAACAGATCAGAAAAGAGCAGGAAAATAATCCGGCTGATAATCAGTAAGTTTTTAACTTTATTCAAAAAAAGTACGATGAATACTTGCTTTGTATACTAAAACTTACTACTTTTGCATCACTTTAAAACAACGAAGTAAGTCAAACAAAAATATAATGGTTTCTTAGCTCAGTTGGTAGAGCAATGGATTGAAAATCCATGTGTCCCTGGTTCGATTCCTGGAGAAACCACTTTAAAACCTCTAATTCATTTTAGAGGTTTTTTTGTTTTTTATCTATTCCCTATTTTCTTACGCCTACCCTCTTACTGCCCTATTAAAATATAAACTCCCTTCCTATTTGTTCAAAAAAACAAGAAATTAATCAAAATTATGGGAATTATTTCTTTCCCATTTAATGAGTAAAGCTTAATTTAGTAGGTGAAACCTAATTACAAATACAATTATGAGAGTAAAATTATTAGCCAATACTTTTCTGGGTATTGCCACTCTGCTTATTTTTCAATCATGTACAGAAACCCCTATGGCAACAGAGGACACCGTTACAGCACAAAAAAATACCTCAGCTTTAAAAAATACATCATCCTTCAGCGTTCCGGTTGCAGGAAATTCTTTTTTAACGGTAAAACCTTCGGGAGCCAGCGAGGTGATCACCTCCACTAACTTAGGAAACTGGACCAACTCTAATACTGTCATCAGTACTTATTTCAGAGTGAGTAATACAGGAACATTAAACCTTGGATTAAAAGCTTCTGTCCCATCAGGAACAAGTGTTGTAAAAATAACGGTAGGAAATACATCCAAAAATGTGACTCTAACAGGATCTTCGAATAAAGAGTATACTGTTGGAGATTTTACCGTTTCTACTCCAGGTTATGTGAAAGTTGACCTTCAGGGAGTTTCAAAAACCGGAGGATATTTTGCAGATGTTACAGCTATTACTTTCAGTGGAGCAGCTTCTACGGGAACCAATATTTACAGCAATGATCCCTCATACTATTATTGGGCGCGCAGAGGACCTTCCTGCCATCTGAACTATGTAGTTCCAACAACCGATAATGTTAGCTATTATTACAACGAAGTAACAGTTCCTGCAGGAGAAGACAAAATCGGTTCTTATTTTATGGCTAATGGCTTCAGTGCAGGCTATTTTGGGATGCAGGTGAACTCTTCCACAGAAAGAAGGATTTTATTCTCTGTATGGAGCCCATTTGATACTGACGATCCCAATACTATTCCTCCTGACCACAAAATTATCCTCAACAGAGCGGGTACCGGAGTAACCATCGGAGAATTTGGCAATGAAGGCTCGGGTGGACAAAGCTATTATAAATACAACTGGAGCGCCGGGCAAACCTATAAATTCTTATTAAAAGGGGAACCGGATGGCACCGGAAAAACAGACTTCACCGCCTGGTTTTTATCTCCGGATACCACCACATGGAAGCTGATCGCCAGCTGGAAGAGACCCCAAACCAGCACTTATCTGAAAAGCTTCTATAGTTTTGTTGAAAATTTCAATCCCGAAAATGGATACCAGGGCAGAAAAGCAGAATTTAAAAATCAGTGGGTAAGAACTTCCACTGGTAACTGGGTTGCCATTTCAGGAGCCAAGTTTAGCGTAGATAATACCTACAATGCACAGCAAAGAATAGATGCAATGGGAGGAACAAGCGGTAATGCTTTCTTTTTACAAAATGGAGGATTCTTTAACACAACTGTTGCACCTGGCTCACAATTTTCTGTTACTGCACCTACACAAGCTCCTAATATCAATTTTTCTATCCTTCCTTAACATTTTATCCTAAAATTAATCAGCCAGTTACTTTATTAAGAACTGGCTTTTTTATTATTCTGTTTCATGATCTATAATTGCTTGAACTCGGCTTAAGCTTTCTTTTAAATCAGAAAGTCCATAGTATTTATTCTTTTGAAATACTGAAATAATATTTTTATCTTTTACGATACTATTATAAAGAACACTCTCAGCATTCCAAATTGCATTTCCTGAATTAACCCCAGCAAAATTCAAATAAAATGGATCAACTGTATTCCCAATATAAGCAAGAATTTTATATTTTTCTTCTGATGTAAACTTGGTATTATCTTTCAATGCATATCCAAAATTCTCTAAAGCATTCAAAAGCCTGTTCTCGTCTGATTTTGTGTGCTCTTTTATATACTTTAACAAGTCAACTCTTATTTCTAATTCTCCCTTACAATTTTTAACAAAAATAATATCACCAATATCGGAGGAATTTTGAAAATTATTCAAATAGTCATTCATCGTCAAATCATTGAACTTTGGTTCTTTAGTATATCCAAAAGTTTTTACCATTAATTTCACAAACCTTACATCATTACTTATCAACCAGTCAACATAAGATTTATTATCATTAAACATGTACATATTTCTAGCAACAATTGTTTGGACATTCTTTTTCCGAATTTCATTTAAGCTAGCAATATCTCTCCAGTGTGGAATTTTAATATCCGAATCATTTATGCTTGATTTTCTTGTTACATCGAAATTCTCAATGCCATTTAATTTGGGATATATTTTTTTATACTCAATAAGTTCTGGTATATAATAAAAATCTGTAAATATTTTTCTTTGTTTATCGACAAACAATCCTTCATAATCAATCCCGTTATTATGGTACATAACAAACTGTTTATCACATTTATCAAAAAAATTGATATATAAAAAATTTGATTGAGAATTTGGGTCGATAATTCTTTCAAAAATATTTTTGATTTTTTCATTAAATTCATCAGTGCCCAAAGTACTAAAACCATTTGATTTTAATAATTCATCAGCTGTTATTGCTACAGCTTCCAATTCTTTAGTTTCAAATTGAATTTTTTTAAGCCTGCACCCGCCTCATCTATTGTAAAAGTTGACCCTTGTTTAAGTTGTTTGATTAAAGCTGTTTTGATAAAATCATCACCCGGATTTTTAATATCTCCAATAGATTTCTTTTCTTGTCCTTTATTATTACCACCTATGAATAGTAGAATAACTGTTAAACCTTTTAAGATTTTCATCGTATTAAATTTGTGTTTTAGAAGTAAAAAAGCATATCATGAGATATGCTTTAGTTTTATTAATTTAATCTGGTGCACCAACACTATCAAATAAATCTGCATATTCGATCATTGATTTTAAATTGGGTAAGTTATAATAATTGTTTACTTTATATTCATTCTTAACTTTAGTCCAATCTTCTTCACCTATAAAATCTCTGTAATCAGCTAATATTGTCATTTCACCCCAATTTTGACCATCATGATGAGACTTTTTAAATATTGGATCATAAATATTTGCCAGAGAAGCTAAAATCTTCATTTTTTCTTTATCACTAAAATTATTTTTAGGCTCGTTGTTGATAAGCTTAGAGCTTAGATATTTTAATATCAATATATCTTTTAAATTCTTTGAGTTATTATAAAAAGATTCATACGAATTAAGAAATGAAGTTCTTATATCTAACCCACCATCACAATTTTTGGAAGCAATATAACCCAAAAGTTCCTGGTTATTATTGAGTGAATTTAAATTCAAATGATTAATAACAAATTCATTAAATTTTGGTTCTTTATCATATCCAAAAAACTTGATAAGATTTTTAACGAAAACTTGATCATTCTGTACCAGCCATGTCGTGTATGATTTATTATTATTGAATAAATACATATTTCTAGCAACAATTGTTTTAATATTTTGCTTCCTTATATTTTTTAAATCAGCTATATCTTTCCAGTAATATATCTTGACATCTGTTATATGATTATTATTCTCAGCATCTTTTTCATATTGCAATAATTCAGGATCTTTAGTATAATCCAATATTTCAGGGATGCTGTATAAATCTGAAATGAAAAGTCCATTTTTAAAAACATATGTACTGTATGGATTAACATCAATACTATTTGAGTTTTTAAAAAGATTAAAGTCTTTTGAGCATTTATCTTCAAAATTAATATGCAAATACTTTGATTCCGATCTCGGATCAATTATCCTATTAAATACTTTATTGACCGTATTAGCAAAGTCTTCCCTACCTGGCTTTTTGTATCCATTATCTTCTAATTCTTTTGATATGATAGATTCAGTAGCTTCTAAATCTTTTAATGTAAATTGATACGTAGGATAATCTGTTTCATTTTTCTCTCCACTTACTCCGGCTGACAGCTGTGATTTAAGAACAGGTAGAAAAGCGTTTTTTATACCCAATAACGTATTTTGTGAATAAAATTCACTCGATATTAAGATAGCCAGAGAAATTATAATGTTCTTTATCATTGTTGTGTTTTTAAAATAAAAGCACAATTAAATTTAACTGTGCTTTATATATTATTTTTTAGGATGCTGTTTTCTCCATTCTGTATAGTCCATAGGTTGGTATCCTGAGCCGCAGCTTCCTTCATATTCGCACTCGCCTACATAATAAGCATCATAATCTGCATTATCCCACCACTCTTTAAATTTTGGAAGACTGAAAAAATTATTTTCTTTTATAACCTTGAAATCAGCATCATTCAAAAAATAACGAAGTCTGGCCATCATCTTATTATCATCATTAAATTTTTTATCATAATTATACTGCTCAGCAAAATATGCCAAGTTAGCCATTAGTTTTAATTTTTCATTTCTTGTAAGATCAGTGGATTTATCACGCCCCAAAAATTCTAAATAGCTTTTGATATTATCAATAATAAATCTATTTTCAGATGGGTCATTAGGTATATGAAGTTTTTGTAAAAGCTTGAATGTATCAGCATGTAGTTTGAATTTTCCATTACACACTTTAACCCAAAAAAGCTTACCAAAATCCCGGGGATCCTTTTCATCAAACTTTGTTCTTTCAGTAACCCATTTTAATAAATCAGGATCTTGTGTATACCCGAAAGTTTTTACTAAACTCTCCATGAAATTTTGATCATTTAAAATAAGCCATTTGAATTGTGTTTTACTATCATTAAAAAGGTACATATTACGTGCAATAATATATCGTGGAACTTTAATTTTAAAAGAATTATCACCATTAATATTTATTAATTCCCTTAATAAAAGCATTGGAAAAATAAATTGTTTATTAGTATTGATGAAAGTATTCTGAGTGGTTGAATAAAGTTCATACTTATTTTGTTCAAGTGTCATAGGATTGCCATCAAGATGATTACCAAATACTGTTATATATCCATTCGTTTGATCGATACTCACGCATTTATTAGAACTATGACTGATTGAAAAAATAGTTTCAATTTTATTTTTAAAGGATTCACTATAATTATTACTGATCAAATCATCATAAATAATATTTGAAACTAATTTTAAATCTTCTATATTAAGATTGTATGGATCACTGTACTCGACCTCATCAGACTCAACTTTTTCTTGCAATTTAATATGCTTTTTAATATCCTCAATATCAATTTTGGTATCTAAATTTTCTGATTTTGCATATTGTCTATTTGTAGTGCTCATATTATTGTATTGTCCCTTATAGTTACAAGCAATCAATAGTAGAATAATTGTGAAAACATTTGAAATTTGTATCATTAATTATGAATTTAATCTGGAGCACCTACACTATCAAATCCTTCAGCATAACTTATAACTTCTTTTAAATTTGGAAGATTATAATAATTATTTTTCTGCATTTCTTCTTTTAACTTAGACCATCTAATCTTACTTCTTGAATCATCTTCAAAATATGCTCCTAAAATATTCCATCTAGGATCCCAGCCATCCTGATTCCTATGATTTTTTTGAACAGGAAATCATAAGTATTTGCAAGATAAGCTACCATTTTAATTTTTTCATTCTCTGAATAATTATTGTATTCATCTGTTTCTAATAATTTTGAACCAAATTCCATTAATCCAAATAAATCTTTAGGATTTGAGCTCTTTTGATAAGCATCAGTCAAACTCTGCAATATTCCATCCCGTACTTCTAATTCTTTATTACAATTTTTAGCAAATACAAGTTCACCTATTTTATATTGATCTTTGGATTGAATATATTCATTAATAATCATTTCATTAAATTTAGGTTCCTTATCATAACCAAAATTTTTAACCAATAATTTTATAAAGTTTTTATCATGAGTTACTAACCAAATGATATATGTATTATTGTTATTGAATAAATACATATTTCTTGCAATAAGTCTTTGAATGTTTACTTTTCTTTGCTCTTTTAAATTTATTACATCTTTCCAATGTGGGATTTCAACCTCTACTTGCGAACTTGATTTTCTAGTAATTTTGTCAGACTCAACGTTATTTAGCGTAGGATATTCTTTTTGATAATCAATAATTTCGGGCAGGTAATAGAAGTCTGTAAAAAGTTTTCTTTTTTTGTCAATATACCCTCCTTCATAATCAACACTATTATTTCTATAAGTTACAAAGCTTCTGTCACATTTATCAAAATAGTTTACATATAAGAATGGATTACTTGAACTATTATCAATTATTCTCCCAAAAACAGCTTTAATTTTATCATTAAATTCGGTAATAGATAGTTCCTTAAATCCATTTGATAATAATACTTTTTTTGCAGTTTCAGCAGATGCTTCAAGCTCTTCGATTTCAAACGGTACTTTAGCTAATTCAGCTCCTGCCTCGTCAATTGATTTACTTGAACCTTCCTGCAACTGCTTCTTGAGAACTTTTTGTATTATGGTATCATCATTCATACTTAGGTTTTTTTGACTATTGTCTGAATTTTGTTTTTTTTCCTGGCAGCTTGAACTGCTCATTATTAATAAGAAATATATTGTTAATCTAATTTTACTTTTAATATTCATAGAAATTGTATTTTATTATCTGGAACTTTCCTTAGAGTTTTCAGCACTTACATCATACTTTGGAAGTTCTTTATCTTTTTCAGATATTGTATATTTTTTAGGTTTTGTAATCGCAATAATTGATTTACTCTTTTTATCAACAGAGCCTAAAATTATTTTTTGATGCCCTGCTGTTTTTTCGCCATTCCCCTGATTTCCCCCCAAATATACATATCTTGTTCCATCTAAATTTTCACCGGCTATTAATGCCACGTGTGAGAAATCAAAAACTATTAAAGCTCCTACAAAAGCTTCACAATCTTCTCCATTTTCCCATGTACTTCCTTTCCACCCAAAAGCTGCTGCACTTTTGGCAGTATTAATCCTTTTATAATCCTGAGTTTGATCAAAACACCATGCTAGAAATGCCCCACACCAAGGATTTGTATAATCATAATCTAGCCCCGCAGCAGAAGACACATCAAAATATTCCGTGATCTTTTCTTTTAAAGGACTATCTATTTCCCTTAATCCTTTATATTTTTCATATTCTTTCCAGGCAACCTGGAACCATGGAGCATCTCCTACCAAATTTAATCCTGCACCTTTACCACATTCTTCTACCTTAAATACAGATTTCATAGAATCACCAGCTTTAACTTCCCAGTTACCTAGCTTACCTCCACGGTACCAGATTTTACGGTTCAGCCTTGATGGTGTAAGCTTATTTAAAATATCAATAATAGAATCTACTACCACATCATCAGCTGATTTACCTGTATCATCAGCTTTCAAATACATAGAATCCTTATACCAATCTGCCATTCCAGTTATTGCAGCTTCCTTAGGCGTATAATCTCTATCTACTCCATCAACAATTGAAACACCAGAGTCACTAGCTTTTTCATCTATTTTCTTCTGAATTTCTTTATAATTACCTTTTCCTGTTATTTGTAATAATCCTCTACCCCTGAAGTTCCAAGTATCATCAACTGATTCATTCCCAAGTCTTCCTCCATATGCTATTTCCGCTATCTTTTTTTCATTAGATTTATAACCGTTTTTGGAACTTCTACCATACTCATAAGCCATATCATTTGGGGGGCTTTGTTTACCAAGTTCAGGATTTGCCCTGAATTTTTTAAAGTGTTTTGGCAGATCTTCTGCAGCATAATCTAAACTTTCCCCATGAAGACCTCCCTTTAAATTGGTTCCTGCTTCTTGTAATGATTGCGCAAAAAAATGAGCTTTCCTTGCACATGTATTGAGTTCAAAGATATTTCTGTATTTATTTAAAGTTAGCGCTAATTCCTGAAGATCCTCATTTTTTGCATTTTTGTATACTTTTTTGAGAATATCAATTGTAATTTCTGCTTTACATCGTGGACAACCACTTGCGCCATCCCTCTTCACCTCCGCCATTTCCACCACCACCGGCATCACATCATTCTCAATAGCTTCAGGAGTTTCTTTCTGAGATACTTTAAGACAGCCACTTTCATAAAAAATAAACTGTTTTCTTAATTCCAGCATTTCTTCTTTCGTAAAGGGAGTTCCGTCTTTTTTGTAGGCTTTGATTCCCAGTTTTTCCATATCCTCCGTTCGAACCAGATCAGCAGGAAGTGTATTATTGATGGTAAATTGGCTTTTTTCTATTTTCCAGACTTTCTTTTTGGAATCTGCGGGATCCTGCACCTGACGGGAAACCTGCGCTATATAGTAATCAAAATTTTTCGGTGGATTTTTCCATTCTTCTTTTGCAGTAAAGGAAACTTCCAGTAAGCCGTCTTTTCCTGTTTTTTCTTCGTTGTAGCTTTGTTTGCTTTCGTGGGTATAAGTGATATGATCTGTTTCGTTTAAACCTTCTTTAGGGATTTCCTTCAGAACGTCAATCTTCAGAGTTTCTTCAGTCATATTGACGGTGTGTACCCAAAGTTTGTGGGTTTTACCATAGAAAGTCTGCATCCGCTGAATATCTTTACCATCTTCAGTAGAGAACATGATGGAAATAATTTTCTGTTCAGAAGTAATGACAAGTTCTTCATTTGAATCCAGAACTTCCAGATAAGTTGTTGTAGCATCTACCACTACAGGGCGTGTTCCCAGAATGGTAATATTACCCGGAAGCACAATATCCGCAGATGAACTCGCCTGAAGCTCTACCGTAAATACCAAACGGTAAGAAGGATTGGGATTTTCTGTTGTTTTGGGGATAGCTGCCAGCAATTTTTTCTTGTAATCATCATTCGTTGTGATAAGGAAAGACGCTTTGCCTTCATTATTAAGGGTAACCGTTTTTTCCTCCAGCATATATTTATCTTTCTCTTTATAGAAATCATCGCCTTCTCCTTTTACCCAGACTTTTACTTTTAAGACTTGATTCTGAAGTCCATCCAGTTCAAGAAATCCATAGGTTTCTTCTCCAAATCCTGTTTCAGTACGTTTTACTCCTGTTCCATACGCCCAAAGTGCTCTTTTTACCGTAGGTTCTGAAACTTTTACTTTTGCTTCTATTTTCTTGCCATCGGTATAATCCCCTGTTAAATAAGCGGAAATCGTGTATTCTCCAAGATCATTAAATGTAATGGTTCCGTCTCCGTTATTGGTCACTTTATCCGGTACTTCAATTTTTATGGTTTCATTTCCGGACAACGTAGCAATTCTTGCTGTTGCTGTATATTTTATTTTTGTTCCTTTTGGAATATTGGCTGCCGGAAAAGTGAATTTATCTATTACATTTTGAATCACCTCAAAATTAAAACAGTCTGAACCTGAGAATCCGGGCTGCTTTCCTGCTCCTATAGGATTAGCATAGGCTTCAAATATATATTTCCCGAAATACTGATTACTGGCCAGTTTTGCATCGTTATACAGTAATTCTGCCACTCTTTTATTGATTGTACCTGTTCTGAAGGAAGGCGAACTTTCAAATAGAGCGACTCTTCCCACACCTTCTTTTTTAAGATACCAATATACAGATGTGCCGGAAGGCATATAATTAACATTGAATCTGGAAGCCTGTACTTTAATCGTATCACTGAATCTCACCAAACCAGGTTCTCCTTTAACTCCCATTACGCCCAGACTATTCTCGATTTTCACTTCTACAGACTTAGGTTTTGGATCTGTAGGATCTGTAAATGCTTCTATGGTATATTTACCTGCATTTTTAAAGGTAAGAATAACACGATCACCAACTCCTGTAACGGAAACAAGGTGTGAAGAGGAAGCTCCGGAAGAACTGTTATACAGCACTGCTGTTCCCTGTTTCACAGTCCATTGAACTGTATTTACAGGCATAAAGAATCCCTTATTAAGTATTTTTGCCTGATCGGTGGTACTGTTAAGTTTACGTTCAATAGATAAGGGTAAAGGAATATTAATCAGCGTTGAAGATCCGGGACTGACAATTTTCTTAACGAAATCCTGTATTACTTCCACATTGATAGAGCATTTGGCATCACCTGCTTTTTTGCCATAGGCTTCCAGTCTGTATTTTCCTTCTGCAAGTCCATCAAATATTTTTCTCATAGATTGGCTGAAATTGCTTCCTAATCCAATAAATGTTTTTACTTTATCTTTGGTTCCTTCTCCTTTGAAAAGAGCCCAGATAATCTTTTTCTCATCTCCTTTGAACTGAGCTTTTAAATCCAGATTATCACCACCGAAAGGGTTTGTAATAGGAAACAAAGGACCATTCATTCCTTTGATATAGTAGTAATTTCCGGTAGACTTATCCGCTGGTACAGGTCTTATCATCGAAATTGATGTCACTGCTATACTTGCTTCAGACGTGGATGATGAAGGCCATTGTGGGGAAGTATTGGCTACAGAAAATTCATCAGCTTCCTTTACATCTATCTGGGAAACATTATTAGCCTGTCCTGTAGTAGCAAAAGCAATAGTTCCCGGAACTCCATATCCCGGACAATTTCCTGTAGAAGCATCCAACAGTATTTTCATACTCTTGTTGAATTCTACATTTTCGTAATAGTCTTTATATTTTATGTTGCATTTACCTTTACATGGATAGGTTTTCCCGTCTGAACCTTTACAGTTTCCAAACCCGTTGCCTCCTCCGAAGCTATCGGCTTTGTCATCAAGATAGGTGGCAACAGGCTTGTTCTGTGCAAAATATTTGTTTTTGCCCAGCTTTTTTTTCTGGCTTTTCACTTCCATCGGAACGGCGGTCCCATTGGAGTTATTGGTTACAGAACTGCTGCAGTACGCAGTAGCTCCTTCTATAATGATGTATCCTTTATCCGCCATGTCATTTGTTCATAAAGTTTAAGTCATTGTGATCGTTTCCCGGTATACTGTTTTTTGTCCGTCTGACAATATAAAGTCAGCTTTCTTTTTGGAATACTGTTTTTTACGGGAGTTGTATTCCATTTCTATATTTAATTTTACCTGATACTGTCCCGGCTGATACAGGTATTTTTTTTCCAATTCTTCTTTTATGATAGCAGGAACTTTAATTTCGGAAATAAAAGAAGATTCAAATCCGTACTCTCTCTGTTCGGCACTGATAATTCCGTTACATTCTATATCTCCGATTCCTTTGATATTCCATACAACGGTTTCCTCACTTTTTCCTCCGTTATCTACATAATAAGGAGCAAACAAAAGAAGATTCCAGAAGGGTTCTTTCAGTTTATTTTTATAAAAGCCCGCTTCATCTTCAAGAGCTGACAAATATTGGTTTCTGAAAACATCTACATTCTGATACTTTTCCTGAAGCCCGGCTGTTTTGAGTTTCCAGTTTTCTATATTTTTCTGATGATCTACAGCTCCCAGAAAGCTTCCTTTTTCATCCACTTTTATTTCCAGCGGATAAGAGCTTTGTTCCAGGATATGCAGGATTTCCATAAATTTATTTTCGGAGGGAAAAGAGGAATCTTCTACTTTTTCTATCAACCAGTTTTTGGTTTGATCTTCATTTATCTTTTCCTGAACAGTAATTTTAAAGGATGAATAAAATCCTTTTTCTTCCCCGAATTGTATTTCAAGAGCATTTTCCACCTGATAATCATGGATTCCTGATGTATATTTCTGAAATGGTTTTACTCTTGTTTCTACCATACTGGTTGGTTATATTATTTAAAAGTCGTTCCACTCCCGGCGCAACTCACTGATTTTATTAATCATTACACTTATTATCCATCCGGAGGCTGCACCAATCGACAGATATATCAATGTTTTCAAACTAAAAGCCGAATGGAAAATAAATCCAATCTTTAAATGGTCACTCAATGATGCTGAATCAGCATTGTTTACCATTGAATCCCATGCCGAGAATAATATTCCTATAAATCCACCTGCTGTTATTATTCTTTTCTTCATATTTTTTTTGGAATAAAATGTTTTGTTAATTATATCACCTTCTAAAAAGCTTTATTGGTTCTTTTCTGACCTACTCATTGTAAAAACAAAGAAACTTATCAATGTCAAAATAACTTTTCCAAAAAGCAGCTCAATTTCTTCATTGTTTAAGCAATCTGAAATCTGTATTTGATGTAAAACATCCTAAAAGCAAAGCAGATATACAACCCCATATCACCCTAAAAAGGAAAAAAAGATTACTTTCTTATAAAAGAGTAAACATATTCTTTACCATCAGTGCATTCATAAAATATCTGGTATTTATAATAATTCTGATGTAAGCTAATATCATCCAACCTCTTTTTTATTGAGGAAGCATTATTTTTTAATATTAATGTATCAGATGTACAGGGTATTTTATTGACAATGATTTTATAAACTGTTGTATCCTTAGGTTGATCAATATTATATTTAGGTTCCCTCCATACCTCTTTCGCATGATTTTCTATTTTTATTTTTTCTAAAAGGTTTTTTTCAGATGAGCTTAAAGTACCATTTTCAGGAGTTGTAATCCAGAATACAATGAGAAAACCATATCTATAAATGATAAGACCCAGCACTGCAATAATTCCTATTATTAAATATTTCTTCATTAATTTTCTGTATAATATTTTTTTGTTTTTTCATCATAAAAGTAAAATTTAGAATTTTTATATACTCTTGAAAAAGGTGTTGGGCTTTTTACTTTTAAGGCATTAAAATTCTTTTGTAATACTGTTGTAGATGTTCCTCCATATCCCATTCCGCTACCAGGTGTTGTGTATGTTTTATTTTCCTGATTTACAAATTGAAACTCTATCAGCTCAAGATCTTCAAACCATCCCCATACAAAAGCTTCGTCTTTTGTATACATATGTCCGAATTCATCCCCTTTTGGATTCTTTGAAATACCACTGAATTTCACACCTCTTATTGTAGAGGAATCATTGGCATTTTTATACATAAGCACAGGATCCCAGTCAATATCTATCTGGTAAGTTATTTGTGGAAATGTAACACTAAAACCTGAGGTATCTGCCGGAGATAAATGAACAACTTTTTCAATATTGAGCTTTTGGTTTTTAAATACACTTAGAACCCCTTCTGCGAAAGCACCTCCCATACTATGGGAAACCACCATTATGCGACGTTCTTCCTTAAATATTTCCTGATAGAATTTTGATGCCTGATTTTTAAGCCTGGCTTCTGCAAACTCTTTTCCTTGCTTATATCTATCTCCTCCCGATGAAAATTTTGTACCGGCACCATTTATGAAATATTCTTTTGTAGATTTAAAATACTTCTTAGCACTGCTTTTGAGACCAATACCCCAATATTGTTCTCCCCATTCACTTCCAGCATAAGGCATTTTTTTATTCCAATATCCACAAATATAAATAATGATTGGATCCAAAATTTTGAATGAAACTTCTGCTCTTACCTTTTCATCTGGTGCTTTAAAGAAAGCATACACTCTTAATTTGGATATTTTCCGATCTTTAGGAACATTATAAGATATTTTTTCTTCACCTGTCACCTGAGAAGCATTAGCTAAGGGAGTATCATCATACTGTATTGCCCACTTAAGACCTTTCAATTCTGATTTAGTAGGAGTTCTGCTATACTGTGTTGCTTTAAAATAATATTTAACTCCTTTTTTTATAATTTTAATTTCTTTCGTACATTCTATATCTTCATAACATTTCACAGTCTTTACAAGTAATGACTGAGTTTCGCTTTTCGCCTGATATTCATCAAATTTCTTTCCTCCTTTCTTCCCATAAAAAGTATTTTCCTGAGGGGATTTAAAATCCAAAGTTCCCTTGGAAGCATCTTTCATAATATGTTCTGCTTCCTTGTAGGATTTTCCAAAGACATTCCTTACGATATTTCCGCCTTCGCCTGCCATATTACTGCATTTTTACCTGTTTACCACTATTGATAAGTACTTCTTTGGCGCTTTCTACATTGATGGCATCTTTTGTACTGATGTAAGAGCCGGATTCCATATTTTCCGTAATGTTTTTGGCTGTAGATTTTCTGCCGGCCTCAGCGGTTTCAATAATATTGCTTGCTGTCAGATTATAATCATCATTAGCCGTTTCCGTGATGTCTTCTCCAGCCATAATATTTATATTCCTTTGAGCAGAAGCAATGATATTTTTACCGGCATTAATCTGCACATTTTCTCCGGCTGTGAAGGTTATATTTTTGGGAGCATTCACCACAATATTCCCCTTTCCATCCATGAGATAGGTATTTCCGCTAGGATCTTCAATAAAAATACTTCCTTCCTGATCGTTAAAAATGACTTTATTACCACTTCTCGTTTGAATAGACTTAAGGTGGTTATTGATACTTCCTCCCAATGCCACCTGTCCATGAAACATTCCTCCCATAGCAAACGGAAAATCCGGATGATGATATTCAAAACCTACCATTACCTGATCTCCTACTTCAGGTACCGCAACAAAACCTCTGTTTTGAGTGATCATATCTGTTCCTCCTGCATCAGGGCTCATCATTCTGATAAAATGGGTAGTGTCAGGGTTTTTCTGCCAGTCGAATCTCACCTGTATTCTCCCCTGATTAAGAGGATCGGTATTGGAAACAACGGTGGCCACCTGTGGCTCGGCTTTAGGCTGTATGAATTCAGGTTTTGGCATAAATCCTGTTCCTTCAGCAATGGCTTCAAAACTGCCGTTATAATATCCTCTGGCATTGACTTCATGAGTCACTTCAGTAACCGTGATTTTTGTAAAGTAAGAAGTCTGGCTTGTATCCGGCTTCCGCATTTCAATATCGGCAAGGCAGCCCGGATACAGAAAGGGAACCGTAGTATTTCCCGAAACAGTAAATACTTCTACAGCAGCACTTCCGGCAGCACTTTTCTGAGAGTCACTTACATCCACAAACATATTGGCATTGATAGGAGCCGGAGAAAGTGAACGGGTTTTAAAGATATTGTTGTTAAGTTCATAAGCTTTTGAAGGAATTTCTCCCAGATGTCTGATATTATTTTCAGAACCTTCCATTTTTGTATGGCTGCTGCTGTTATATCCAAAAAACTCAGGATTGGTGTGTACAGCATTCAGTTCTACCTGAACATCTGTTGCATTGCTTCCATAGACGAGCCGAATCGGTTTTTCAGAAGGGGGAAGTTTCCCAAAATGAAGAACTTCTCCATCGTAGTAAAACTGTTCTCCATATGCTTCTGCAGTTCGTGCAAGATAGTTATAGTGGGTTTCGTTATATTGTGAACTATAATTGATATAGCTTTTGTTCTGCGTATCTACTCTGAAATCAAATTTCTCTGATCCCAGCGCTTCTTTAAGTATTTTATTGGCAATAATTCCCGTATTGACGGCCTGATCTCCTCCAAAACTTTGAGTATGGGGAGCGGCATCCATAAGAATAGTAGGACTTTGACCTCGCAGTACTATATTGCCCAGGCTCATTTTTTCCTGGCTGAATGCAGCTTTGGTGATTACCCCTACAAAAGTTCTTTCCGGGCTTTCGCTTTCATAATCTTTATATTTGAAAACAATGGTAATCCTTTTTCCCAAAAACTGGCGGGCTTGTTCCAGGGTGTGGTTTTGAGCTTCCCCAAGAGAATCATGGGCGAGAATAAGTTCAAAATTGTGATGACGTCTTGCACTTTGCTGCAGGCGAAAATGCTTGAAGTGTTTGATAATCTTGCCTTCAATCACAATATCCAGTTTCACCACACGGTTGATTCCGGGAATATGATTCTCTGAAATCTTATCGGAATTCGAGGCATTTTTATTCATAGTGATTAGGTGTTTTTTTTCAGAACTTCATTTTAAATAAACAGGAGTTCTATAAGGTTAAAAAAGGCAGAACAGCATCCCATAAACCGGGTGTACTATCCTGCCTGATATTTAAATTCTGAATAAACTTAAGAAGGCCATGCTCCGAAGTAAGAAGAATTCCCCAGATCTATCTGTTCTGCACTGATAACAAAACTGATATACATACTGTTGTCATCTACAGCATCGAAATCTACTTCATGCTGAATAACATAACCGTTGTTCCACTTCAGGGTTGTTAGTGTTCCTTCTTCGTGAGATTTATTGAAAGTGATCTCACCTACGGTAGGCTTATATTTTCCGTTCAGTAAACTTTCCAGAATGTCTGATTTTTCAGTAGCTTCCACCGTGATTTTGATAAGAGCGTTGGAAGGGTCTGATGCTACACGTCCTGATACGTCTGTAGATCTTGATACACTGTAGTTAAGCTTTAATAACTTTTGCCCTTCACCGTTGTTGAATTTTAAAATTCCTCTTGAATTTCTTTCTGCCATGATTTGTAAATTTTAATGGTTAATATGTTGTGATTGTTTGCTTTCTATATCACCAAATATAGATGTATCTACAAAAAGCAAATAGAATTTATGATTAAATTTTAAAAAGTGTCGTAATAGTACGACTAACAACTGTTAGGCTAATTAATCACTATAAATCAGGTGTTTGCCATTTTTTCACCTGAAAAACTGGATTATTTTATTGACTGTTTAATATTGTTCAAATAAAAATAATCTTCTGATTGCTCCCTGATTGAAAAAAAGTTTTAAACAGACCACAAATTTTCGGAATCATGCGACTATTTATTAAGATACTTTTTAAAACAATAAAAAAACAGAAAAAAAATAAGACCTATCAAAATACTGATGAACAGCACATTGAATAGAATAACGGGCGATACCAGGATATTTATTCAAAAAAATAAGACAAAATACTTGCACGGTATTATAAAATGTTATAC
Organism: Chryseobacterium sp. Marseille-Q8038; assembly: GCF_965111995.1. Classification (NCBI taxonomy): domain Bacteria; kingdom Pseudomonadati; phylum Bacteroidota; class Flavobacteriia; order Flavobacteriales; family Weeksellaceae; genus Chryseobacterium; species Chryseobacterium sp. Marseille-Q8038. The sequence continues at coordinate 267,083 of NZ_CBCOPN010000002.1, forward strand.
TTTTGCATCACTTTAAAACAACGAAGTAATAAACGAAAACATAAATGGTTTCTTAGCTCAGTTGGTAGAGCAATGGATTGAAAATCCATGTGTCCCTGGTTCGATTCCTGGAGAAACCACTTTAAAACCTCTAATTCATTTTAGAGGTTTTTTTGTTTTGTACTACGAGCCGATCCTACGCTCCCTTTCATGATTTCTTTCTATCCGTCAAAAACTGATGGCATTTTAATCAATTCCAGAATATCAATCAAATTTAATCACACAAAAAGGAATTATTAACAAAATTGCATTATATTTAAACATAAACAATTATTAACAAATATAACAACCAACACCAATCAAAATCATGGAACACCAAACCATTCAAGAAGATGTTAATAATGAATTTAACATTCAACAAAGTCAGTTTAAGAATGTTCTTTCTATTTTTAAAGAAGTAAGCAGGTGTTTACCTCAAAAAACGGCCATTATTTCTGAGACCACAACCCTTTCTTATGAAGAACTGGATTATAAATCAGATCAACTGGCAGCTCATCTTCTTACTTTACCCTTAAAAAAAGGATCTGCTATTGCAGTTTGTATGTCTCAATCTGCAGAACGTATCATCGCTTTTCTAGCCGTACTCAAGATAGGATCTGCTTATATTCCTATTGATGGACAGTTACCGGAGAACAGGATTAAAATGATTATAGAAGACTCGGAAACTGAACTTATCATTACTGAGGATTCTTATAGTAATAAATTCATTGGTACAGAAACCCCGCTGATGAATATGAGCCATAGGTGCTACGATTCTGTTAAACATCCTGAGATCAATCCTGACGACATTGATATGATGCAGACAGCTTATATTATTTATACTTCCGGAAGTACAGGAGTTCCTAAGGGAGTAGAAATTCATCATGAAGCTTTTCATGCTTTTATAGTGTCTTTTACAAGTCTCTGGGGATATTCGGCAAAGGACAGAACACTTCAATTCAGCTCAGCCGGATTTGACGTTTCTATTATTGATATATGGGTGCCTTTATTCACAGGGGCAACTGTTGTGCTGTATCCGGATAACAAGATCATAGGAAAACCTTTGCTGGACTTTATCGTAGAACATAGGATAGAAATTGTTCCATTTCTTCCACCGGCTGTGTTGAGTACATTACCTACAGATATTCCTATCGGGAATCTTCATACATTGTCAATTGCAGGCGAAGTACCTTCTGAGCAAACCATAAAAAACTGGTATCACAGAGTTCGTCTCATTAATGTATACGGACCTACCGAAACTACAGTAGGTGTTGTTACACATCATTTCCAGATTGATACCAATCCTCATATTATCGGAAGACCTTTAGAAGGCACTCATATTCACATTCTCAATCAGGAGCTGGAAAATGTGAGTGAAGGAATTACCGGCGAAATTTATATAGGAGGCAAACAGGTAGCGAAAGGATACATCAATAAGCCGGCAGAAACATCAGAAGTATTTATTGATGCTCCTGAATGGATGCAGTCTCACCACGGAATCAATTACAGATTATACAAATCCGGTGACCGTGGATTCTGGAGAAAAGACGGCAATATTGAATTTGTAGGACGACTGGATGAACAGGTGAAATTAAGAGGATACAGAATTGAATTAAAAGAAATTGAACATCATATAGGACAACTTGCCCAAGTAGCCAATGTAGCTGTAAAAGTACATCGTCCGGAACAGGGACAGCCTGTTCTTGTTGCATTCCTCGAACTCTATGAAACGGATAAAAAGCATATCACGCTGGAAGATATCAGAACACGATTGAAACAAAGCCTTCCCACCTATATGCTTCCTGAAAAAATCATTTTGCAGGACAAACTTCCTTTGACAATTACCGGAAAGATTGATAAGAGCAAACTTCATATTCCTTTACAGCAAACTATCAAAAAGGCAAAAGAGAAAGTGGATACATCAGATCTCAAACAGGAAATCACTGAAATATGGATGGACTTACTGAATCTGGATGAAATAGATGAAAATGATAACTTCTTTGAATTGGGCGGACATTCTTTAATGCTGGGACAAATGCATGCCCGTTTACCTCTAAATATTCAGAAAAGAATATCCCTTCCCGAACTGTATCAGTTTTCAACCATATCTCTTTTCGTAAAAGAAGCAGAAACCCGTCTGGCGCAGACTCAAATGAGTCAGCAACAAAAGGCTCTTCTTGTGCAGGAACAGCTTATAAAAGATGCAGAACTTCCATTTGATTTTGAAATTACCGAACAACCGGATCCAAAATTTCTGTCCAATCCTTCTACCATTTTCCTCACAGGAGTTACGGGATTTGTCGGCTCACATCTGCTGGAGGAAATCATTCCCCGAAATCCCAATGCTACGATCTACTGTCTTGTAAGAGCCGAGAATGAAACGCTGGGATTAGAACGTATCAAGAGTACTTTTTTAAAATTCAAACTGGTGTGGAAAAGTGAGTATGAAGACAGAATAAGAATTGTTTTAGGTGATCTCACCCAACCGAAATTAGGAATTGACGAAAAATTATATGAAGAACTTCTGAAAAATATAGAGGTTATTTATCATATGGGAAGTGATGTAAGCTATGTAAAACCTTATGAACACATCAAAAAACCTAACGTTGACGGTATGGCTCATATATTACATCTGGCAGTACACGAAAAAACCAAATTTCTGATTATTTCATCTTCAATGGGCGTCTACAGCTGGGGAAGAAGCTTTACCGGAAAAACATGGATGAACGAAGATGATCCTATTGAACAAAATTTACCTGCAGTGTGCCGTGATATGGGATACATCCGAAGCAAATGGGTTATGGAAAGCATGGCCGCAAAAGCCCGTGACAAAGGCCTTCCATTAATAAATTTCCGTTTAGGTTTTGTAGTCTGTCATGGAGAAACCGGAGCCACTCCATTGAATCAGTGGTGGAGTTCGCTGATGCGTTCCTGTATTGAGCTAAAAGCCTTTCCGCTGGTCATGGGACTGAAAGATGAGGTGATTACTGTAGATTATGTATGCAAATCCATTGCCCATATTAGTCAGAATCCCGATGCAGTAGGCTTAAATTTCAATTTAAACCCTTTACCGGAACACGACCTTTCTCTTACAGATTTCTGTGTACGTATCACTGATTATTGTGGATTAGAAATGAAAAGTATGGAATTTGGAATCTGGTTTGAACAATGGAAACGGAATCATGATACTCCTGTGTATGCACTACTTTATATATTCTCCGATGATATTCATGAAGGAAAATCTCTTGTTGAAGCCTATGAAAATACCTATTATTTTAAAAGTAATAATACAGAACGTTTCTTAAAAGATACAGATATAAAACCGGCTATATTTAATAAACCGGTTATAGAAGCCTATCTCAGATATATGAAGATGATTTGATGTTATAAAAATTATATTACCATAAAAAGGCCTCTATTTTTAGAGGTTTTTTTGTTAATCTCCAAGTTCCAACTGGTTCTTTACGAGATGATAATAATCGGATTTCTTAGAAACGAGTTCTTTATGACTTCCCTGCTCAACAATTTTTCCATGTTTTAATACAATAATCTGATCCGCATTTCTTACTGTGGAAAGTCTGTGTGCTACAATAACAGCTGTTTTGCCCTGAAAAAAAGATTGAAGATTATCATGTATCACTTTTTCGTTATCGGCATCAAGAGCAGAAGTTGCTTCATCAAAGAAAATAAATTTTGGATCCTTATAGACTGCTCTTGCTATAAGTATTCTTTGTTTTTGTCCCCCAGAAATCCCATTTCCGGAAGCACCGATTTTGGTCTTAAGTCCTAATGGAAGTTCTTCAACAAAAGATTTTATATTAGCTGTTGTTAAGGCTTTTTCAAGTTTATCATAATCGATATTTTCATCTCCTGCCGCAATATTTCTTTCTATGGTATCCGAAAATATAAAGCCATCCTGCATAACGGTTCCGCAGTTTTTCCGCAAATCTTTCGGAGAAATGTCTTTACTATTTAAATGATTGAAATAAATTTCTCCATTTACAGGTTCATAAAATTTTAAAAACATTTTCATTAAAGTACTCTTCCCGCTTCCACTTGCTCCCACAATTGCAGTTACTTTACCTTCGGGAATAAAGAGATCAATATCTTTTAAGACATAAGGAGATCTGGGCCCTTCATACTGGAAAGAAACATTTTTGAAATAAACTCCTCTCTGTATTCCATTCTGCTCGGTATATTTTTTACTGAGCAAAGGAACATGATTTTCTTTTTCTTCTTCAGGGTGATCCTGAACCTCATTTAAACGGGATAAACTTAATTTGGCATCCTGTAAAGAACGAAAGAACTGAATCAGCTCATTTACCGGAGAATTCATCTGCCCTATAATGTAAGAAACACTTAATAACTCTCCTAAAGTCATGCTTCCTTTGACCACAAAAGATGCTGCCAGAAAAGTGACAATAATATTTTTTAACTGATTGATAAATTCAAACCCTGAAAGCTGTACCTGATCCAGCTTTAGTATTCTTATATTTGTTTTAAACAGTTTCTGCTGTATTTCTTCCCATTTTTCACGCTTATAGTTTTCAAACTGATTCAGCTTCATTTCAGATACTCCATTGATAATTTCATAGATGGATTCCTGATTTTCACTTCTTTGCTGAAAACGGAAATAATCCAGGATTTTTCTTTTTTTCATCCAGAATAAAGACCAGATCACTGATACAAGTGTTAAGATGATGTATACCACCAAAATGGTAACATCATAATACCAGAGTACCGCAAAAAAAACGGAAAAGGTAATGGCAGAAAACAAGGTAATCAGACTTTGTGAAGTCAGGAAAGTTTCTATCCGTTCATGATCCTGTATTCTCTGATTAAAATCTCCCATGAGCTTAGTATCAAAAAACTTTATGGGCAGCTTCAGCAATTTTTTCAGAAAATCAGAAATAATACGGATATTAATATTGGTTCCTACAATCAGCATGATCCAGTTCCGGAATATATTAAAAATGATATTTCCAAAGAAAAAGGCTAATTGGGCAATCAATATATAGGAGATAACCGAAAGGTCTTTCTTACTCACCCCTTCATCCATTAATTTCTGAGTAAGGATAGGAAATACCAGCGTCGTAATGGTGCCGAAGAGCAAAAGCAGTAACATCTGAAGCATTTGTTTTTTATAAGGCTTCAGATGGTTTAATAGAAATTTTATTGATAATTTTTTTTCTTTTGGCGGATTCTGCTGGTATAAATCTTCTGTGGGTTCCAGGAAAAGAACGACTCCTTTATCCTCATCAAAAATCCAGTTTTTTTCAAACTTTTCTTCTGATAAGGTAATATAACCGTGTCCCGGATCTGCAATTTTAAAAACAGGTTTTCCGGTCAATACATTTTTTGAAATTTTATATAAAATAACAAAATGATTTTGGTTCCAATGAAGGATACAAGGCAAAAGAGAATTATTCAAATTCTTTATCTGCGATTTTGCAGCCATCGTTTTGAATCCTATTTTCTCAGCTGCTTCACTGATCCCTAATAATGAAACGCCTTCGCGGGTAATAAAACTTTTGTCCCTCAGATACTGTAATGTAAAATCCACCCCATAATGAGAAGCTATCATAGCTAAACATGCAGGGCCACAATCCATTTGGTCATGTTGAGGAACAAAATTCATAAATAAATAGAATTATTTAAAAGTTACTGTTGAAAGAGCATCCAGTTGCTTTTTTATTTTTACAGGATTCCCTATAATATTGACATTAAATGAATTATTACTTCTCATACTCAAGGTATTTTCTACATTAAAATCAGCATTAACCAAAGAGTCTGTTTTCAGATTTAAATACTGAACTAATAGTTTTTCTGCATTAAAATCAGTTGCCGATTTCAATGACAGATTCAATTTTTCAGCTTTTCCTTTTATTGTACTATTGGACACAGAATTCCCGGTATAAACTAATTTATCAGAAATGATCCCCAGGTTAGTAGTTCCCACCACATTAAAATTGAGCTGTAAAGAATTTATGATAAGGTCTGCTCCCGTAGAAACAGTTCCGGTCTGAAAGGCATTTACAGCAATTTCTTCTGTAGTATACGGAATTGTTATATACACGTTACAGGTTTTCATTTCTTCAGTCTGTTCATGGGTATAAATTAATATATGATCACCATCCCTGTAAATTTTAATATTCTGCTGCTGTTCTTTATCAGCTTCTATGACCAAAGAGAAACTTTCTCCCTGCGACAGGTATAGATTGGCAATTCTCTCCGTTTTTATTTCTTTTACAGGAATATCTTTCAATCTTTCTTCTTTTGTAGCCTGGGTTGTCATTAAACTTGTCATAAAATAGAATTAAAGTGTTAATATATCATATTTACATCAGCTGTGGCTTCTCTTTTCCTGCATCTTCAAGCAATGAATCTATGGGTATTGAAGAAGTAAAATCTGCAGAACTTCTTATGAAATTTTTGATAAGATCTTTATTCCATTCTTCCTGATTAATACTATTCCACTTGAGTTTTACCCAATATACAAAGCTCATCAATTCATCATCTACAGCGGTTTGATTATTGAGTACTTCACTAAAAGTCTGGTATAAGATTTCAGCTCTGTTATCAAGACGATCCAGAAAAGGAATATATTCATTGGTAACCTGAGCCAGCATCAGTTTTCTTAATTTTTTCAGAGATTCGGAACTGTCCTGATAAGAAAATTTAATATCCAGATAATGTACTTCTTCTGAAAGCAATAAACTTCTGTATAATAAATTAAAAATCCCGACTGCATTTTCATTATTGTTCTCCTTCATTTCAACTCTTGAAATATTATGCAATTGCTGAATTTTATGGTAAAACATTGAAGGATTGTATTGTTCAAGCTTCTCATCAAACAACATGGTTTCATGAGTCTGCTGTTTAGCCAATGTATAATTGGATCTTTTATAACTTAAGAAAGCATGGATAGGTAAGCTGATTAAGCCATACAAATCTTTTTCTTTTGATTGCAATGAATCAAAATCAATATATTTTTTAGCACGTACAATCAGCATTTCTGCTTTTTGTATATTTCCGGCCCTTCCTTCTTTTAAAGCTTCATGATAATTGAGACTGTAAAAATTGAAAGCTTCCTTATCCTCACATACGATATTGATAAGCTTTTCCATTTCACTTTCAAAAATGAAATCATCCTTATAATGCTTTAAATTGGTAGATATGAGGTCTTTATGCTGCTGTAAAAGTTCTATCATGTATATATTATTTTCCATAGTGTCAACTGATTAAATATTCTGTGCCTTTTTCCTGAATAATATAATTAATGGCAAGTTTATCCTGAATATTGAATTTATTGGCAGGACAGGCTACTATTCCTTCTTCCCAAGATTTTGGACATCCGCCTCCACAAACCGGAAACATCTTACAGGTATAACAAGGATATCCTTCCTGATTGGTAAGAACGATATCATTCCAGTCCTGTAAATGAAGTGTACTGAACTTCTGGTTCACTTCAATATCTTTTATATTTCCAAGTTTATGAGCTGTCTCTTCATAGGAAGGAACATAGGAAACCTCCGTACAGTTGTAAATATTTCCATACGCATCTATTAATTCTGCATCAGGATTGGTAATCATGCATACTTCATGGTTTCTTTGGGGCAGAATGGAAGGTGAAAAACCGTATCTATATTGTTCTATAATCCATTCTACTTCTTTTTCAGAAAACACTTCTTTCTCCAGGGATACAAGATGTGCTTCATTTCCCCAGGAATGGATGGGAGCCACATAAAAATGGGAAATCTTATCCTGAAAACCATGTTCACTCATCAGTTGTAATAAAGGAACTACAGACTGATAATTACTTTTATCTACATTACATCTTATGGAAATTTTGACTCCAAGTTCTTTATAATTTTCAATACTGAAAATATCAACCAGGTTTTTAAAAATAAGATCGAATGAGTTTTCTCCAGACTTCACAAAACGTCTTTTATCATGAAATTCAGCGGTACCATCCAATGTTATTTCTATTGCCCCGACATGGTGTTGATTAACCAATTCCAAAAATATATTCTTTTTAAGCGCTAGCCCATTAGTTGTCATTTTAGCACCATAACCGATTCCTAAATCAGAAGTTATTTCTTTTAATTTTTCTGACACTTTTCTCAACGTATGTAAACTCATCAGAGGCTCACCTCCAAACCAGCCGATGAACAGTGCCTTGTAATCTTTTAAAGAAAGCTTATGTTTTAATCGTTCAATAAGTTTTTCATAATCTTTAGCCTGCAGATCGTTTTTGGTATGCTGCTGTCCACAGTAATCACACCCTAGCTGGCAGTTTGAAGAAGGCTGAATAACCTGATACAACACATCGTTGCTTGAAATCATCATTTTATTTTCTTCAACAATTTCCATTAATTCATCTTCGAAAGAAGGCACTAAAATAAGAGCAGTAATAAGTTGGTTTTTTATATCTGCATCAATTTTATCAAAATCTCCCTCTATCAGAAAATCGAAATTCTCTTTCTGTAGAAGAAGTACTTTACAGCTTCTCGTTGAAAAGATGGTGTATTTATCTTCCGAAACTTGCGTAGAGACTGTATAATGAGATAATTTATAGTTCATTAGTTCACTTTTAGAATTAAAAGAAAAAGTGTTCATAGTTTTCTGACATTAAACACATTCGGTCATTTTGGAATTATAGAGTCTTTACGTTTGGCTTTACTGTACAACCAGTATTTCCACAGCCTGTATTATTTGCTGCCGCGTTTCCTCCTTTGATTGAAGATAATTCTCCTTCTTTTAGTGTAGTCACATCTGCTGAAATTTTAGTCAACAGGTTTTGTAATTTTGAATTTTTCATTTTAATTAATTTTAAGAATTAGATGTAGAATCATAGTTTTTGAAGTGTATAATTCTTTGGACTTTTTCACACTTTCCTTGCAAGGGGTATTTATAAATGTTTCATTTGTATAGTACTCTACAAACTACTTCATCTGATAAAATCTTAATTTGATCTGTTTTTTTCATCCTGATTACCCGTTTCTCTTTCTTCCATAGATAATTTAGTACTTCCAAATTTGTAGGTCAGTGAAACTCTAAATTGTCTGGTATCATAATATTGTAAAAAGGTTTGATTAATGTCCTGAGATCTGTTGCTATACAGGGTGAGATTTTTTCTGAAAATATCATCAAAATTCAGCCCTACCGTTAATTTCTTATTAAAGAGCAAAGACCTAAACCCGATATTTAAGGTTGACGAGGAAGAACTGTTTATAATCCCTTGTACGGCCGGATAATTATATTCATAATAAAGGGTTGCTAAAAATGTTTTTTTCTTATTCAGAGAAAAGGTATTGGTAGATGTTGTATATCCTCCCCAGCCTGAATAAAAGTTTGAAAATAAATCGATCTTCGGATTCAGTTCATTATAATAGGCCGATACTTCCGTTGCGGTATTCCACCAGCTGAAAAGATCGTAATTGAATGTCAAAGATCCTCCAAAAGAGCTCGAATCAAAATAATTCAATCTTTTAAAAGCCTGGGAATCATTCATGATATCATGTACCGTTACCTGCCCATAGCCATCACGTTTATTACTATTATACAGACTTAAATTCAGTAAGCTCTTATAGGAATAATTGAATTCTATATTATAGCTATATGCCGGCTGCAGAAAGGGATTTCCTTCTGTATATGACTTGGGACTCATATACCATTTTGCCGGATTCATTTCCCAAAATCCCGGTCTCTGAATTCTTCTTCCGAAATTCAATGACAGCACATGATCTTCATTGGGTTTAAAAGAAACATAAGCCGTAGGAAAAATCTTAAAGTAATTTCTCGTTATTTCCTGATTTACAGAAAAAGAATTGGCATTGGTTTGTGTATTCTCACCACGAAGTCCTGCTTTTACATCCCATTTTTCACCAAAATGCTTTAATACACTTATATAAATCATCTGCATATTTTCCTTGTACAGGAAATGATCTGCCTGTGATGAAAGTAGGCTCTCATCAATCCTGTTATAAAATTTTGAGTCTACCTTATTATCTGTCGTAGTAGAAGTCGCTTTTACTCCGAAGGCAAAATCTGCCCAGCTGCCCGGAAGCTCAACATCTGCTTTCAAGGAATAATTTTTAATATCCTGATGAGAATTATTAATAGCCAACTGATTTTCACTGGAATTTCCCACAAAATCCTGTAAAAGGGAGCTGAAATTATTATCTTTCGGGGATACTCCATTAAAATAATCGGCATCTACTGAAAACTTTTTCCCTTTATCATCAAGATCCAGTGTATAATTAACATTCAAAGAAACGTTTTTGGGTTTTCCGGATGACATTCCTTCTGTCTTATAGTTTTTAATCACCGTACCATCTGTATAATTTCTGCTGAAATTATTATTGAACTCATCAGACGTATTATTTGAGAACGAGCTGATAAGCTGTGTTCCAATGCTACTTCTTTTGGTAAGGTTGTACTTTAAGTTCATTACTATTCCCAAATTTTTCTGATGATTCCGGTTATAAATATTATTATTCCAATGTTCGTTAGGGTAATAATAATTAATATCATTGGTATAAATATTTTTCCCATACTGATAGTTGAGATCAACTAAAGCAGAAAATTTATCTTTTTTATAGGTTAATCCTACTGCATGTAAAAAAGTAGCATAAGTTGCCTGCTGATACACTGATCGTAATGTTACTTTCCAGTTATCCTGCGTCACTTCTTTCAATTGAATATTAATAAGTCCGCTATTTCCTTCCGCATCGTATTGTGCCGGTGGATTTGTAATTACTTCAATTTTCCGGATGTTTGCCACAGGAATTGATTTCAAATAATTATAAAGATCATCACCGGATAATTGTATAATTCTGTCATTAACCATTACTTTGACGGAACTTTTTCCTGACAGTTTTATTTCGTCACCCTGAATCCTGACTCCGGGAGTAAGTTTCAAAGCATCCATTGCATCTCCTCCCTGTGCTGAAACAGAATTTTCCACGTTAAAAACCAGGCGGTCAATTTTTCTTTCTACTAATCTTTTTTTCGCGGTTAGTTTTACCTCCTTGATATCTGTTTCTTGTGCGGCCTGTACAATCAAATCTGAATGGATGTTTCCATCGACCATGCTTATTTTACTGTAAACTACTGTTTCATTTTGAAGAACTTCCAGTAAATATTTACCATTTTCAGGAAGGTTTACCATAAATTCTCCATTTTCATCACTCATCGCCATTCGTTTTATCCCGTCCTTTCCTGCAGTAATTTCAGCATATGGAATGGCTTTTTGATCCTTATCCAATAGTTTCCCGGATATACTTTGTGCATATGAGAAAGCCGACATGAAAAAAAAGGGAAAGAAATAAAATGAAGAATGGACTTTTAACATATTATTATTCAATAAAATAATTGCAATACTCTCGTGTAGGGATATTCAGTCCTCCATCCTTTTACAACATCAAGTATTGTTAAAGGCAGAAGAGTACATTCTATTTTTTCGGAGGTGTATTTTTAGGGTCTTCTTCGTCTATGTTGTTAGGAACGGATATTGTATCACTCTTAATGATCTTATATAATTCAGGTGAGTTTTTACTTCCTTTTAATATTTCTTTAGAATTCATCTTTGCGGGCTCCATAGTATCTAATTCATTTTCATCCCTACATGAGCTTAATAAAAATAAAAGTAAGATCAGAGCTAAATAGTAATTCATCTTTTCCATAATAATCAGTTTTTGTGGTGGAAATATATAGAGGTAAAATAGAATTTGCAAAATTTACAATTATCTAAAGCATTAATAGCGTAAAAAAAGAGCGTTTATACTTAAAAAAAGACAATAAAATCATAAAAAAAATTTATATTTTCATAAAAACTACAAATACAATAATTTGATTTTCAATCAATTGTAATTTAATACCTGATTTAATAAAAAATTACTTATTTTTATCTTGTTTTATAAATACAAATGAATCATTTAAGGTATATTTTTCTCATTTTTTTTCTTTTTGGAATGTTTTTTTTCCTTCCCGCTCAACACAATCAAAAAGAATTTGGTAATATGAATTACCCTGAGCTGGAATTGGCCATCAAAAAAATAGAAAATAATCCAGAGGAACAATGGAAATATATTACCCGATTTATTCAAAAAGCGCGGAAAGAAAATAACCTTGAGAAGATAAGAAGGGGGTATGTTTTGGCTACTTTTAATAAAAGAGGAGAAGAGCAGATTAAATATGGAGACAGCATATTAATGATCGCAAAAAAAATAAATAACATTGACATTATTGGAGACAGTTATTTATCCCTGGGAATGTCTTACATCAGCAATGAGAACTATCCCAAAGCTCTCGATGCATTTCTTAAAGGGTATGATTACATCAAAAAGAATAAAGACCCCTATCTGATTCATAATACGGAATATCAGATTGCGCAAACCAAATCTTATCTGGGACTCTATCAGGATGCTAATAAGCTGCTGATGAATTGTGTGGCATTTTTCAGAAATAATAATGAGAAAATCGGGGATACAAATTATAAGTATTACTATCTCTATTCTTTAATTGCTCTTATAGAAACCAATACGTATTTATCTAATTTTGAAATCAATCAGTCCCTGATCCGGGAAGGAAAAGACTTTATAGAAACCCATCCGGGCTTTCAGGAATACAATGCCTATTTTACATCATCACAGGGAACCGATTTTTATTACCAGGGAAAATATGATCAGGCCGCTGCAAAACTTCAGGAAGCAATAGAATCCTACAATGACTCATGGAAACACCTTACTGATAAATATTATCTGGGAATGTCTTTCTGGAAAATGAATAAAAAAGATGAAGCTTTACCTTATTTTTTATTGCTGGATCAAGAGTATAATGAAACTAAAAAATTAGATCCAAGATTCAGACCTGCTTTTGAAATGCTTATCAATTATTATTCAGAAAATAATGACAGCAGGAAACAGCTGGAATACATTAACAAATTGATTCTTCTGGATCGTGCGTATGAGAAAGATTATAAATACCTCAACTCCACTCTAAACAAAGAATACGACACAAAAAAGCTGTTTGATGAGAAAGAAATGCTGGAGAATAAAATGAAATGGGAAAGACTTATTTACATTATCCTCATCGGCGTTGGGCTTATACTGATTACAGTTTTAACGGTATTGCTGATTAAATACTATCAAAAGAAAAGACATTTCAAGATCCTTTATGAAAAATTTATGGAAAATAAGGATGAAGAAACTCCGGTTCATGAAGAAGTTCTGATGGCAGAAAGTAAAGAAAATATTCTTGATGATCAACTGGGAATAAACCCTTTAAAGGTTGAAAATGTTCTGAAGGTATTATCAGACTTTGAAAAGGACAAGCAATTTCTTAAAAAGAATATCTCACTTGCCAGCATGTCTAAATTGTGTGGTACCAATACGGTTTATCTATCCAGGATTATCAATTTTTATAAGAAAAAAAGCTTTAATGAGTATCTGAATGAATTACGATTGGATTATATTGTTTCTGAATGGAAAAACAAACCCAAAACAAGGTATATCAGCATTCAGGAAACCGCTGAAAATGCAGGCTATAATACAACACAAACGTTCACCAAAAATTTCCAGGAAAAATATCAGATTCCGCCAACCTATTTCCTCAGTCGTCTCAATAAGGAAAATTAGAAAACAGTACAGCTTCTGTAATCTGTAAGGAAATTATTTACAAGAAAGTTTACCATTACCTGTTCAGCCAGTTCAGGCATTCGGCAATTTGCATTTTGCTGATGAAAACTTCGCTATTCACTTCCGGTTCAGGAGAAAGCCTAAGTTCTACTTTTTGGCTGGAATGCTTGATAATTTCGGAAACCGCTTCTTTATTAATGATAAATTTACGGTTTATTTTAAAGAAGATCTCAGGATTCAATTTTTGAATAATATCTTTGATGGTATCATCAAAAATATAGGTTTGATGGTCTTTTGTGGTAAGGAAAAGGTATTTCCCCGAAGCAAAAAAATAGGCCGTGTTATGCTCGTCTATTGATTTCAGCTTATTTCCTTCTCTTACCATAAAACGTTTCATCACCTCATCATCAGCCTGTCGTAATGAAGAAATGGATTTCAATACCGGCTCAGGGTCAAAATTGTTTCTTATGGAGATAAATTTCTGTAAAGCTTTATGCAAATCTTCTTCTTCAAAAGGCTTCAGAAGATAATCAATAGTAAAATGCCTGAAGACTCTCATGGCATATTCATCAAATGCGGTAATGAAAATAATTGGGGTAAAAAGTTCCACCTGTTCGAAAATCTCCAGGCTCATCCCGTCCCCAAGATGAATATCCATAAAGATGAGATCCGCCGAATCTTTTTCAAAGAAATCAATTGCCTGTTTTTTGGAACGAAGAATAACAGTCTCTGTAACAGGGACTATGCGCTGTGTATCTAAAAGATTTTTCAGATAATTCACAGCCAACAGCTCATCTTCTATAATGGCAATTTTCATAACGGTGCAAAAGTACAAAAAAACCGCTAGAACAATTAAGCTCAAGCGGTTTCATCTGTATTGAATTTGATATGAAGTTTTATAGATTAGGATTATTCTTCTTCGCGCTCATTGGATATTCAATGGTATATCGCGGGTCATTCTGCTGAAGAATATATTCATTACCACTAATAGTGTGGCTTATTTTTTTCTGATTTGCTCTTCTTAAATCGAACCATCTCTGGCCTTCCAAGGCAAATTCTCTAAATCTTTCATCCAGGATAAAGTTCATAAATGCTGTAGAATCCATTGAAGACACGGCATTTTGTACTGAAGTATATCCTTCCGGAGTATATCTGTTCTTCATTACTTTAAGAAGGGTTTCTTTAGCCTCAGTCAGTTTATTCAGCTTTAATAATGCTTCAGATTTTATAAAGTATTGCTCTGCTGTTCTGAAAGATACCTTGAATTCTAAACTTCCTCCTTTGGTGACTTTATACTTATTACCATTTTTCTCAAAATACATGCCAAACCTTTTATCTGAGATCATATTATAGGAAGAAATAAGTTCCGGAGAGGCAAAAGACAGGTTCTTTATAGAATTATCCCATGTATTATCAAGAGCCATAATAGATTCCGGGGAAGCATAATGGTTGGGAGGTGTATTTACTGTATTTAAATTACTCAAATCTCCTTTTACCGCCAGTACCTGATCTGCATAGTTTAAGGCTTTGTTCCAGTCTCCTTCGTATAGAGCTGTTCTTGCTTCAAAAGCCAGCAATGCCGTTTTTGAGAATCTGTAATTTGCTCCCAATGCCTGCTTCTGCTCTACCATCAAACCTTCTGCCTTTTTAAGATCAGAATGAACCTGATTGTATACTTCCTGTACTGAAGATGGCTTCAATACCTGTTCAAGATCAATTTCAAGATTAATAGGAACTCCTCTGTCTGTAGAAGCTGTAGCACTGTTGTATGGCTTTCCATATAAATTCACCAAATCAAAATACAGGTAAGCACGCAAAGCATAAGCTTCTGCTAAAATCTGATTTTTCTCAGGAGAATCCTGCATGGTTTTACTTCCTTCATTGATGATCTGATTCAGATAGAAGTTCACGTTATAAAAGCTTAACCAAGGAAGTTCCGCAGAGGTAGAGTCATAGTTCGAATCTTTCCACATCGCAATTTCACGATAAGAAATAAAATCTACTCCATTATCATCAATACTTGTCTCATCAGTACGAAGGGCTACCAACGATTTGTGAACAGGGTATTTTGAATAGGCTGACGTAAGTACTTTTCGGTAGTCTTCAGCTGTAACAGGAATGACTTTACCTTCAGGCTGAATATCTAAAAACCTGTCACATCCGATATTGATAAGGCTGATTGCTGTAAGCGCTATGATTGTTGTAATTTTTCTCATTTTTTCAAGTTTTAAAAAGAAACATTAAATCCTACTGTTACCGACTTGGTGATAGGCTGTGCATAAATATTACCATACGTTTCCGGATCGAAATATCCTTTATATCCGTTACTGAATACAAACAGGTTACGCCCTTCCACACTCAGTCTCAAACTACTGATTCCCATAGGATTGGTGAATTCTTTCGGAAGTGTATAGCCTAAACGGATGCTGCTGATTCTGATATAACTGATTTCTTTTGCCCATATATCAAGCAGATTGTATGCGCTTGAGCGGTTTCCGGTAAACCATTTATTCGCCATCCATCCGTCCGGGTTAGCATCCATATCAGGACTTGTAATTCCAGGAAGTGAACCTCCTGCTTCATAGATATCTCTTGTATAGTTTCTTCCTCTGTCCAGATCCATACCTCGGTAAGAAGGCGTTCTCATTACCGTCTGCTTCAGATTGAATGTTGCAGAGATAGTAAGATCAAAATTACTTACCTTAAATGTGTTGATAATACCTCCGGTAAACTTCGGATCTCTGTCTCCAACGTACGTAAACAGACTTCTCAGCTCAGCGTTTGAAAGTTTTGTATCCACAAGCTGTCCAGGAAGGAAATCTGCATATACATCATATAATTTAAAGAATTCTGCTGCAGAAATCTTTTGATCTCCTTTCCAGAACAATGGGTTTCCATGTTCATCCATTCCTGCGGTTTTCAAAGCAAAAACAGCATTTACAGGCAGACCTTCTCTTGAAGGAAGGAAAGCATTATCACGGGGCTGCTCACTCAATACTCTACTCTTGTTGTGTGCAAAGTTGATGGTAGTCGTCCATTTGAAATTATCATGATTGATATTTCTGGTAGATATTGCCAATTCAAAACCTT
The DNA here is from genome assembly GCF_965111995.1 of Chryseobacterium sp. Marseille-Q8038. Lineage (NCBI taxonomy): Bacteria > Pseudomonadati > Bacteroidota > Flavobacteriia > Flavobacteriales > Weeksellaceae > Chryseobacterium > Chryseobacterium sp. Marseille-Q8038. The sequence continues at coordinate 283,831 of NZ_CBCOPN010000002.1, forward strand.
TGTTGGTCAAGCTTCCCCAGTTCATCATCGTGTATTCAAACCCTGTTTCAAGAGGAGTTTCTTTCATACTGATCATATCCGTACCTTTTCTGCTGTAAACATCAGCGGTAAGGCTTACACGGTTATTGAACAATCCTAAATCAAGACCAACGTTAGTATTGGTAGTTTTTTCCCATCTCAATTTATCATTCGGTGGGCTGATAACATTGATGACTCCTTCTTTTATTCCCGGAAGAATCGTTGCATCATTGTATTCCCCAATAAAGAATGGCGATGTATTTCTGTCAATATTCCCCTGAAGACCGTAAGAAGCTCTCAGTCTAAGGTTAGATACTGCAGATATATTTTTCATAAAATCTTCCTTCGTCACCAGCCATGATCCTGAAAGTGCCCATATTGGAAGATATTTATATTTTTTATTCACCCCGAACAGGTTGGTTCCGTCATATCTTACACTTCCGAAGAATGTATATTTCTGATCGTACGTATAAGATGCTGTGGCAAACATAGAAGCATAAGCATTCTCTATAGGAGCGGCTTCACGGTACGTTTCATATCTTTTATCTGCTGCAAAACCTGAATTCGGGAAAACAATTGCCGTAGCTCTTCTGGTTTTTGGATCATATCCGAAAGCTCTCGTAATCGTTGTATTATCCTCCGTTTTACGGATTTCCGTACCGGCCATCAAATCAATTTCATGTTTTGAATTGATCTTTGTGCTGTACGCAGCCTGCAATTTCCAGTTGTACTGGAAGAAATCATTATCCCAATTTTGTTTTACGGCACCCGCTGGCAGAAAGTAATTGTATTTACCGTCTTTGTAATAACGGGTATTTTCTTTCATTTTTCTGGTGAAATAGGTATTCTCTGCTGCAAACTTTTCTGTTTTATTAGCATCATACTGAAGACCTAACTGAGAGGTAAATCTTAAATTTTTTGAAGCTTTATATTCTAAATCTAAAATCGCTTTCAGCGAGTTATTTTTCAGTGAATAGTTTGTATTCTCTCTTTCTTCAAGGAAATTGAAAGGAATATAACGGTCTTCAAAACCATCCATATCTTTATCATAATTGTAGCTTCCGTCTGCATTGAAAGGTTTCAGATAAGGATTGGCATTTCTTGAATAATTAACCGGGTTGATTGAAGCATCAGCATCCGTTACAAAAGATGTACGTTCACTCTGAGTTCCGAAAATAGAGATTCCTGCATTTAACTTATCGCTTAATTTATAATTGTTTTTTAAAGTCAGGTTATAACGTTTAAACCCTGTACCGATAGTTGTTCCTTCTTCATCATAGTATCCCAGGGAGAAATAGTAATCTGCTCTGTCACTTCCTCCGGAAACACTTAATCCATATTGCTTGTTGATGGCATTTCTGTATAACAGTTTGCCCCAGTCTGTGTTGTTGTTTCTTAAACCGTTGATTTGCTGGCGTGTTAATGAATTCAGTGCATCAAAACCTCCGTTTCTGAAAGCCTCAAGCTGGCTGTTCTGAGTCAGAATTCTCATTACTTCTCCTTTATCGGCACGGTAGGTAAGATCGGCACGCTTGGCAAGCATTAGTTCAAGATCTACTTTTTCGGAAGCATTCAGAAGGTTCAGTTTATCAAAATCAGGACGAGATGTCACGAAAGTATCTGCTGAAAAGTTCAGTTTCAGACTTCCTTTTTTTCCTTTTTTGGTTGTAATGGAGATCACTCCGTTTGCCGCTCTTGCTCCGTAAATTGCAGTTGCAGCCGCATCTTTAAGAATCGTAATATCTTCAATATCATTAGGGTTTAATCCTGCAATAGAGAAGTTCTGAAGCTGGTCAATATTATCTTTATCTGTAAAGTTCGGAACATCATTTCCTTCCAATGGAAGGCCATCAATTACCCATAGTGGATCCTGAGGACCGGAAAGAGAAGCTGTACCTCTGATTCTGATCTTCGCAGGACTTCCTGGCGCTCCTGTTTCAGGAGTTACAGCCACACCGGCAATCTGCCCTGCCAGCATCTGGTCTACACTGGCAACACCAGCCTGGCTGATGTTGTCCATTTTCACTGTAGAAACCGCTGAGGTCTGCTTACGTTTTTCAATTTTCTGATATCCGGTAATGATTACTTCCTGGATCTTATTTTTGTCTGAAATCTCAGAAGTTAATCTTATGGTATAGTTCGTTTGTCCTTCATTAAGCTGAATCACTCGGGATTCGTAACCAGGGTAACTTACCAATACTGTTTTTGTATCAGCAGGGATTTCCAGGATAAATTTTCCGTCCTTATCGGTCACTGTACCTACTGATACACTTTCAATAATTCCTTCTAATTCTGTTTTTGTAGAGACGGACTGTGTCTCAATTTTTATAGATGCACCGGTAATAATATGTGAAGTATTGGAATCTTCTATTTTCCCGGTGATGGTTTTCTTTTGCTGGGCCATTGCTATATTAGCAGCCAAAAGAGGTAAAAGTATTAGAGTTTTTTTCATTTCCGTTTATTTGTTTAAAGCCTCTTGAATACGAATGATTAAATCTGTGTAATGCGCTCTGGAAGCATCATCACCTCTGTATCTTGTTCTGTTCAGTAAGTCCAGAACCTTCTGAAGTTCCGCCCTCTTGTAGGTTGTGACTTCAGATACTCTTTTCATGGATGAATAATTAATATTCCTAAGACCATGATCATCTTCATGGAAATTACAGATGGTTGGGATATTCAAAGTATTATCTGTTTTCAATCCTTTCACTGCTGTTTTTTCAAATAATTTGTTTACAGAAACGATCAGGGCATCCACATAATTTTTCTGAGTCATCTTTTCAAGCATCGTCAGGCTTCCCTTTTTACTGAAAATAGCTGTTCTTACCTGATCAAATAAATTCTCTACCGTGTAGATTTCTTCTTTCGAACCGGACATCTGATGTTTCAATTCATTTTCAAGCAACCTCAGCAATCTGTCATCCATAAATAAAGAATAGATATTCGCATACTGCATTCCTCTTGCTGTGGTATAGGGAGTCTGTTCGAATGGTCCCATAGGTGAGTCTTTAACCGGATATGTTTTTTCGGTAATCGGATTGAAGAATAACCATTCCGGAAGGTTGATCGCATTTTTAACAAGATAATCAACAGCTCTTCTCTGAATGTCTGCAGGAACTGCTTCATACGCCTTTTTCTTGTTGCCAAAAACAGTATGATTCAGGTAAATTCCTCCTACATTCGCCATCACATGACCTGTATACAGATCCCATTGCCCGATAACTCCCAGATACAGTTTTCCGGCATTTGTATATTCTTTACCGTCTTCATAGCTCCATTTCAAGAGATTATTAATAACTACTTTCAGATTTTTCATTCCGTACTCGCTGGCTTTCATCGCATCATCCCCTAAATCTTCAGACTGCGAACGCGGATCGATGGTCTCCAGGTAGCTCTGCTGCTCACCATAGAAATACATCGGGTCATCTTCGTGTTTTTCAATTAAGTTTTTCAGCGCTTTTTTCTCAACAAATTCATCCGGATACCAACGGTAACCCCAGTCTATGGCATATTTATCGTAAAGACCAATTTTCGGAGTGATAGCTGAAACACCATCCTCCGGCTGAGCTACGTAATTGTAACGTGCATAATCCATAATGGAAGGTGCCGTACCACCCATTTTGTCTGTAAATTCTTTTGAACGAAGAGACTCTACCGGGAATGCAAAAGATGCTCCCATATTGTGCTTCAGTCCGAAAGTATGTCCTACTTCATGAGATGAAACAAAACGGATAGCTTCACCCATATGTTCATCACTGAATTTATTACCTCTTGCTTTCGGATCGATAGGTCCTGTCTGAATTCTCATCCAGTCATGAAGAGAAGTCATTACATTATGCCACCAGATGATATCTGCTTCGATAATTTCCCCACTTCTAGGATCTACCACTGATGGACCCATTGCATTTGACTTTGGCGAAGCGGCGTAAGTAATCACAGAATATCTTACATCATCAATATCAAAATCTTCATCTTTCTCATCCGGCATTTTCGCAATCACTGCATTTTTGAATCCTGCCTGCTCAAACGCCGCCTGCCAGTCATGTACTCCGGCAATGATTTTCTCACGCCATTGTTTTGGGGTTGCCGGGTCTATATAATAAACAATAGGCTTCTTAGGCTCTACCAGCTCTCCTCTTAAATATTTTTCTTTATCTTCATCTTTGGGTTCAAGGTTCCATTTGGTAATGAAAAACTTTTCATCCATTTTCTGCTGATTGTCATTAAACGACCAGTGTTTTTCGGAGAAAAATCCTACTCTTGAATCAGCTACTCTTGGTCTCATCGGTATTTTAGAAAGCAGAACAAGATTGGTAGTAACCCCTAATGTTACCGGCAGATCTACTCCACCTTCATTTACAGAAGTAGATAATTGAGACTTCACCACAAGGTTCTTAGGAAATGTCTTCACTCCTTCTATATAAGAAAGACTTGATTTCACAGATCCTCCCAATCCTACATTGGCAAGAACATCATTAAAGCTCTTCTGATTACCATCAAAAACTTTGTTGACTTTAATTGCTACAGCTGTAGAATCACTGTTTTGTGCCTCAATATCAAAGACCTCAATTACAGATTCTGAAAAATTGTCTTTCACAGATTTTGTAATGGCATCATTTTTTGGGGATGACACTTTAGGAACCACAGTTTTCACCCATACTTTTTTAGCTACAGGATCACGGTGAAAGGAGATGACCTTATTTTCATAATTCATTCCTTTGTTCAAACCAGCTTCATTCACCTGCATGGGTACCTGAGAAAGTTTGTTAACCACCAAAAACTGACGTCCCATCAAACTGTCAGGAATCTCAAAATAAATATCCGTTTTTACCTGAATGGTATTAAAGAGTCCCTTTTTATAGGTTCCTTTTTTAATCAGGTCTTCAATTTTTTTTGTTTTCTTTGATGAGGATGTCTCTGTCTTATCCGTTTTTTCTTTGTTGACCTTTACTGTATCTTTATCTTTTTTCTGTGCTATTGCCATTGGTGAAGCCATAGCAAGGCCAAGATACAGTGCGAGTCTGTAATTCTTCATTAAAATAGTCCGATTCATTCCAAATAGTAAATATCTTAGTTTCAGCTCGCAAAGCTATAGGTAACGTGAATCATATATATAATATTAGGGAGTGAATGGTGATAATTTGGGAGTGAATGGATTTTTATTTTTACTCCATTAAAGGCAAAAAACATACGAAATATTCACCATCTACAGAAATATGAAGAAGATTATTCTTAAAATATCCATAAACCTGGTTCAAATAATCAATTCCAAATTTCGCTCCCTGCACCGGTTCGGTTTTAGGCTGCCAGGTATTCTTTACCGTGATTCCGTCTTTATCTACAATAATGATAATTTCCAGAGGCTGGTCTATCGTTGCAATATTGTGTTTGGTAGCATTTTCCGTGACAATCTGAAGGGATAAATACGGAATTCTTTTTTCCAGGCTTTCCGGAGCATTAATAATCAGTTCAAACCTCATCTCTTCATCAAATCTGCTTTTCAGAAGTTCCATATACTGCTGTATAAATTTTATCTCCTGTGAAACCTGAACAATATTTTCTTTCGGAGGCACTATAAGATACCGGTAAATCTTTGATAGATTCATGGTAAACTTCTGTGCATTGTCTTTATTGATTCCGATAAGCATATAAAGAGAGTTCAGTGAGTTGAAAAGAAAATGGGGGTTAATATTATTTTTAAGCTGCTGAAGCTGATTGATCACTTCTGCTTTGTGCATCTTTTCGTTTTCTATCAGCAATAAATTTTTCTCAGACTGTATTTTCTCTTTTTCCTGGTAAGCCAGACCGGTTGCCCTCTGAAATAATATAAAGACCGTTACAATAAGGAACAATGCTGCCAGAAAAATATAAACAGTATACGTTTTTATCTTACTGATATTTTCATCAATAATAAAATTAACATGATTCACTACCGTATATCCTTCAAAATTATCAGTCTTTAAAGGTTTTATGAAACGTGTTACTTCAACTCCCAGATATTCTGAAACCGCTGTTCCTTTGGTATATCCCACATCAGTTTTGCTGGCCAAAGTATCATTAGGTTTAATATCTGTAAAATCAAAAATATTCTTTCCAATGTATTTCTTTTCAGGATGGGTAATACAAATTCCTTCTTTGGTAAAGACATAAGCGTAGGTATTGGAGCTCTTGTCTACATTGATAAAATATTGATGAAGATCATCCAGGCTAACCGTAGAACCATAATACAGCTTGTTTTTATCAGGCAGTACCAAAGAATCATAGCTCACCCAGTACATACTGTCTTTTTTGGTAATTAAAAGGTCTTTGAAATGTCCCGTACCATTATTTCTTATCACAATGGGCTTTGCGGTGTGGTCTGTATTCTTAAAAATATCAGATAAGGGATTGTTACTCTCAGACTTTCCTGAACGCCTGTTTTCATAATAATACCAGCTGTAAGGCAGCAGGTTTCTTTTTTTGTTTAAATCATTCAAAACCAAAGAATAATCCTTATAGTTTTTCAGACCGTCTTTCTGGATCAGTGCACGAAGCAGATACTGATAATCTTCAATATTTCTGAATTCATGTTCTATAGATTCATATTTCCTGAAGAATGTTTTCTTGGCAAAATCATCGGTATTTTTCCGGCTGTCCTCTGTGATCAAAAGACTAAGAACAGCAAATGCTGCCACAGCAATCAGGCAGGCAGACAAAGCGGTAATATAAATGGACTTTTTGGATAAAGCGTGCTTAAAATTAATATCCCACATTCCTATTCAATCCTCTTTGCAACTGTTTCTTTTTTTTTTTTTCAAGCAGAAGACGGCATACGAGATTCGCCTTAGTCTCGTGGGCTCGGAGATGTGTATAGAGACAGGCCTATAAGTACGCGTATTTTTTGAATAAAAACATGTATTTCCAACTATATTTATGTCAAAAAAGATAAAAACCCCATCAAAAAGACGGAGTTTCAATGTATTCAGATTATTATTTTTCTACAGCTTTTTTAACAATTCTTCGGTATTCAGGATCGTTGCAAATTCTTCACTCAGATTAGCTAATGCCAGGAGATGAACCAGTTCTGCTTCATATTTTTCTCCGTGTATCCCTACTCTGTCAAAAGCTGCTGTAGCATCAGAAATCACATAGGTTTCAAATCCAAAGTTTCCCGCCATTCTTGCCGTAGTGGAAACACAATGATTGGTCGTAATTCCCAAAATTACCAGAGTATCTATTTTCTGAAGATCTAATTTTTCTTTCAAATCAGTTCCAATAAATGCGCTGTTTACATTTTTTGTAATAATTGGTTCATTATTTTGGGGTAAGACATTTTCATTAAATTCAAATCCCGGATCAGATTCATGCAGTTTCGACTTAAGGTTTGTTGAGCTATGTCGGATGTGAAATATCGGCAAATTCAAGCTTCTCCATTTTTGCAGTATTTTTCCGCTTAATTTTTCTGCTTCTTTATTATTTCTGTTTCCTCCCCAATAGTTTTCATCAAGAAATCCTTTTTGAATATCAATAAGAAGCAATGCCGGTTTTTTGTCTTGTAATTTCATCTGTTTTTATTTTACCTCATTATTTGAAAAGTCTGTTCATAAGAAACGTATTATATTCATCCTTTACAGGGGAATCGAAGAGATCAAATACATGCAGTGCACCAGGAATTACCCATAATTCAGTTTTCACTCCTGCTTTATATAAAAGCTGAGCATATTCTATATCCTCATCTCTTAAAGGATCTAACTCACAGGCAACAATGGTGGTTTGCGGCAACCTTGAAAAAGCATTATAACAGGTAAGATCCGAATATTGAATGCTTTTATCCTCATTTCCTTCGCCCAGAAAATGCAGCCACGCTATCTTTGCGTAGCTTTTATTCCATAGTGGAATATCGGTAAACTCTTCCATTGAAGGAGTATTCAGCCTGTTGTGAATCACAGGATATAATAAGAACTGATGTTCTATATTTTTAATATTATGGTCTGCTGCCATCTGAGTTACAGCCGCCGCAAGATGTCCACCTGCACTTGCTCCGAAAACGGTAATACGATCAGAATTAATCCCCAACTCTGATTCACTATGTTCAATGATCCATTGTAGAGCATCAAAACCATCTAAAACAGGAATAGGAAACCGATATTGAGGAGAAAGCCTGTAATCAACAGAAATAATGGTTGCTTTGAGTGTATCTGCTATTTCAAACATCTGGTCATCCACCTGTTCCGGTAACCCGAAAACATATCCTCCTCCATGAAAGTAAAGCAGAACCCTGTCCAGGTTGAAACCTTCAGGCTGATAAATATGAAGTCTGATCTCATATCCATCTTCTGAACTTGGTATAAAAATATCTTTTACAGCAATATAATCAGGTTTTTTAAAAGGATGTGCTTTCATAAATTCTATTCTTTCCTGTTGAATAATTTCCGGAGCATTCAAAAATAAATTTTCATCAATTTCTAACGAATAAGGAACATTTTCAATACTATTTTTTAAATCAATGTTAATTCTATTCAAATCCATATTTTTCTAAATATTTTATTCTACATAGGCAATAAAACCGCTTTCCGACAGAATATTTCCTGTTTTTATTTGTAAATTTAACCTATCAACATCGTCCTTTCCAAGTGGACAAATGATTGTCTGGAACGAACAAAAATGTAAGTATGAGTATTAAAGAATCATCCACCAATAATGAAAATAAGAAAACGCTGGAGTACAGCTGTTCTGAAATATATGCTGTAAATCTTATCAGTGGCCGCTGGATTCTTTCCATTTGTTACCATCTTAAACATGGGAAACTTAGATTTTTCGAACTGAAAGATAAAATCCACAATATTTCTGAAAGAATGCTTACCCTGCAGCTGAAAAAAATGGAACAGGAGGGGCTCATCGCCAAGAAAGTATATGCAGAAGTACCTATAAAAGTAGAATATGAGCTTACAGAAATTGGCAAAAAACTGATTCCGGTTTTGAATCAGCTGGAAGTATGGGGTAACGAACATAAACAGATGAAGAAAAAATAATCTAAATTCTCACTCATTAAAAAAAATCCCAAAGAGTAACTCTTTTTTTATACACAAACTGAAAGATCAGAAAAATAGGTATAAGTCTTAAAATTAGTTAATATCAACGTTCGATCGGCAGATTCAGCGTTTTATATTTTGAAAATTAATTATCTTCGCCTACAAATCTTATTTGAAAATGAAGAAGATCATCTCCGGGATATCTATTTTTTGTGCCATCGCTATCTCTGCTCAGGAATCCATCAAGTTTCAGGAGCTGCCATTCAAAGATATTATTGCAAAAGCCAAAAAAGAAAAGAAATTGGTTTTTATTGATGCATATGCTTCCTGGTGTGGACCATGCAAAATGATGGAAAAAAATGTTTTCACTCAGAAAGCGGTCAGCGATTATTACAATACCAACTTCATTAATGCAAGATTTGACATGGAAAAAGGAGAAGGCAGAGATATTGCTTCTCAATTCGGGGTACGTTCCTATCCTACTTATCTTTTCCTGAATGGTGAAGGAGAGCTTGTTTCCAGAAATACAGGATATATGGAAGAAAGCATGTTTGTGGCAATGGCTCAGGATATCAATTCACCCGGAAATAAAAAGGGATCTCTTAAAGATCGTTTTGCCAGTGGTGAAAAAGACCCGGAATTTCTTATCAATATCATGAAGCTGAACGCTAATACAGATTATGAATTTGCAAAAAAAGCGTCAGAAAGATATTTCCAGAATAAAAAGAAAACTGAAGAATTAACAAAAGATGAAATTGGTTTTCTTCTCTATTTCGTAAAATCATCGGAAGATACCAATTACAGTGTTTTTGCCTCCAGAAAGGCGGAGATTGTTAAGTTTCTTCCTGAAGAAACATACACCGAATTTGATGCTCAGCTCAAATTAGGAAAAATCGTAGAACAGTCTATTGATGATAAAAATAAAAAAATCAACGATGACTATTTCATGAAAGCTGCCGAACCATTGGTAGGAAAAGAAGCTGCTGTAAAAAAACTGAATCAGACTAAGCTCAGCTATTATGAACAAAACACCAATTTTCCTGAATACGAAAAAGCGGCTTTAGATTATTATAAAAATTCTGACACCTTTGATCCTAATGAGCTTCTAAGAGCTGCATGGATATTTGCAGATCATGTAAAAACACCCTCTTCATTAAAGAAAGCGACTGAATGGGCAGAAAAATCTGTCATGAGAAGCGAAACGTCAGAAAACACTTACATTCTTGCCAAACTCTACAATCTTACAGGAAATAAAGAGATGGCAAAAAACTACGCTGAAATGTCTAAAAATATGGCAGTTCAGGGCAATAAGGATTCTCAATTGGCAGATGAACTATTAAAGCAAATAAAATAAACATTACTACCGGATGAAATATAAATTATTAGCAGCAGGCATTTTAGCTTTCCTGTCCACAAGTACATTGAGCGCTCAGGAACAGGAACAAGGAGGACAGGATAAAAGTTTATACATAAAAGGAAATGCTTTATTTGCTCCACTAGGTATTTTAAACCTTGGAATAGAAAAACAGATCAGTCCAAAATATACGCTTCAGGGAGATGTTTTCATTTCACCATGGAAATCTTTTGGTGGGCATAAACTACAGTTTTACTCTATTTCTGCAGAAGGAAGATATTACTTTACGGAAGCTTTCAAACATTGGTATGTAGGTGCTAACGTATCTGTGGCGGCTTACAATGCCACAAAATGGAGTTATTGGAATGACAGCACTTTTGAAAACTGGAATGGAGAAATTCTTAAAAATTCCAATCTGTACCAAAAAGGATTTTCTGTGATGCTGGGTGTTACAGCTGGATATCAGTTCCAGTTATCCGAACGATGGAATCTTGACATTTACGGAACGATTGGAACATCACAAGGGTTTTATAAAGGGTATGACAAATCCACAGGAAAACGTTATGACTCTGCTGAGAATTTCAATAAAAGCGGTGAAATCATCCCCTACAGAGGAGGTGTAATGATTTCTTACAAATTAAAATAATACCATGAAGCTATTCGGAAGAAATCATATCATTATTTTAGTGATCACTTTTGTGATCCTTTTTTTAATGAATTATATCGGAAATGATCTGCCTGATAAATTACAAAGGGCATTAATGACTGCTTTTGCAGGGGTTGTCGGACTGACAATCGGATTATTTATATTAAATAAGGGCAGAAATGATAAAAATCCGCCCCAGAATTTTGATTAATTAATCTTCGTACACCACATATCGGGTTCTGATCTTTTCGAAACTTTCAAGATCCTTTTTCCATGAATCTTTAATTTCCGGAATTGATTTTCTGGCGATGATCTGTTTTCTTAATTCATCAGTTCCTGATAAGGTATCGAACCACAGGTTTTTCAGGAAGAAATCCTGCTGAGGATTTTTATAATTCTGATAGGCTTTGATAACCCATTCAAGATTTAATTCTCTTAAATCATTAGGATAACCGGAGAGATTTTCACCATAACATAACTTCCCGTTCAGGAAGGGATCTTTAGCACCATAGCTTGGTTTTGGCGTAAACTGATACGGCAGGCTTTCCGTCCATGGAGAACCATAAATCTGGAAAGGAAGATCTGTTCCTCTTCCTACAGAAACCTGAGTTCCTTCAAAAAAACACAAACTTGGATATAAATTGATTGCTTTATCATTGGGTAAATTAGGAGAAGGCTTATCAAGCATTGAATAACGCTGCTTTTTATGATAGTTCTTCATGGGAATAAGCGTGTATTTAGCCTGAACTCCATTTTTCAGCCATTTTTCTCCGTTTACCATCTTTCCATACTCTCCTATGGTAAGTCCATAAACAACAGGAACTTCGTGCAGCCCTACAAAACTTGTCCATTTTTTTCTTAAAACAGGGCCGTCTGTGTATCCATCATGTGGATTGGGACGATCCAGTACCATCACCTCAACATTATTTTCAGCACCTGCTTCCATCAGGTAAGACAACGTGGAAATATAAGTATAGAATCTTACTCCCACATCCTGGATATCAAAAATGACAATATCAATTCCGGCAAGCTGTTCCGGCTTTGGTTTTTTATTATTGCCATACAGAGAAACAATAGGAATTCCAGTTTTCACATCTACTCCGTTTTTCACTTTTGCCCCGGCATCGGCATCCCCTCTGAAGCCATGCTCAGGAGCAAAAATAGATTTTATTTTAATCCCGTTTTTCACCAGAAAGTCTACCAAATGAGTTCTGTCATTCATCAAGCCCGTCTGATTGGTAACAATTCCTATCGTTTTACCTTTTAACAGTGGTAAATATATTTCAGGCTGGTCTGCTCCGGTTTTAAAATCCGGTTGAACTTGAGTCTGAGAATAATATTGGTTGAATACTCCTAAAAAAATTAGGCAAATCAGAAGTAAATTTTTAATTTTGAAATCTAAATTCATAAGCTTGAAATTTCCTTTATATTTCTCTAGAAAAATAGCATTTTCCAAAGATAACAAAAATAACCTTTCAAGGGTTATCATCTTCATTGGCAGGCTTTCCGTAGCATTGGGGATTATTGTTTCCTTAATTACCGTGGCCACCGGTTTTGGTTCCAAAAAAGCTATCAAAGAGAGGCTGGCAGATTTCAGCGGCCATATCACTGTAAGATCCACACGTTCGAATTCTTCATACAATACTTCTGTTCTCGATAACCAGGGCTTAAATATTCCAAAAATAAAGGAGCTTCCCGATGTGGAGAGTACTCAAAAATATGTGATGGTTACTGGAATCATGCGTAATGAGCACAATTTTGCCGGAATCATTTTTAAGGGAATCGGAAAAGATTTTGACAGTTTGAGGTTCAAGAAATTCCTTATCGCCGGAACAACTCCCAAAGTGACAGAAAATGGGTTCAACAATGATGTTGCTATTTCGCAAAAAGTAGCCAATGACCTTCATCTCAAATTAAATGACAGCATTGTAACTGTATTTTTAAAAGCTGATCAGAAACCGCTTTACCGTAAATTCAGAGTTATCGGAATTTATAGAACGGACATCAAACTTATTGATGAACAGTTTGTTATTGGAGGAATTAACCATGCCAGAAAAATTCAGGATATGAAACCTGATGAAATCGGCGGAATAGATATTTTCCTGAAAAATGTAAATGATATCGACAAAGATTTTCCAGACATTGAAAAGCTGATCGGTTATAAAAACTATGCTGAAAAAGCTACTGAGAAATTCCCTCAGATTACAGACTGGATCAGTATTTTTGACACCAACATTGCATTAATTATCATTATTATGCTGATTGTAGTGGTGATTAATATTATTATGGTTCTTCTGATCCTTATTATTGAAAGAACAAATTCTATTGGTCTTCTTAAAACATTGGGAGCAAGCAATTCCCAGATAAGAGCCACCTTCATTAATTATACCCTGATTATTATGATTCCTGGACTTTTGTATGGTAATGCCATCGGATTGGGACTGATTTTAATACAGAAATTCTTTGGGATCATTAAACTTAATCCTGAAAACTATTATGTAAGTACCGTTCCGGTAGATCTTAATCCAATTGCAATTATATCCATCTCAGTGGGAATTCTTTTCATCTCCGGATTGGCTTTGATTATTCCAAGCTACCTGATCAGTAAGATCTCTCCGGTGAAGGCGATTAAGTACAACTAACAGGATAATTGATAATTGAAAGATATTTGTTGTTAATCAGTTGATTTCAGTGTTATCCACAACTTATCCACATGTTATCCACAGCGCAGATAATTTTAAAAGCCTTATCTTTGCGCCGCTTATAAAACATTTATGAAATACGCAAAAAATATCCTTGAAACTATAGGTAACACACCGCTGGTAAAGCTTAACAAAGTATTAGGTGAAGATTTTCCGGCATTAGTATTAGCAAAAGTAGAGACCTTCAATCCCGGAAACTCCGTAAAGGACAGAATGGCTCTTAAAATGATAGAAGATGCCGAAAAAGACGGCAGATTAAAACCTGGAGGAACTATTATCGAAGGTACTTCCGGAAATACAGGAATGGGACTGGCATTAGCTGCTATCATCAAAGGTTACAAATGTATTTTTGTAACGAATTCCAAGCAGTCTAAAGAAAAATGTGATATTCTTCGTGCTGTGGGTGCTGAAGTAATCGTTTGTCCTACAGACGTAAAACCTACTGATCCGCGTTCTTATTATTCAGTATCTAAAAGACTGGCAAAAGAGACAGAAAACGGATGGTACGTAAACCAATATGATAACTTATCCAACAGAGCGGCTCATTATGAATCTACAGCTCCTGAGATCTGGGAACAGACGGAAGGAAAGCTGACTCACTTTGTGGCAGGAGCAGGAACAGGAGGAACGATCACGGGTTGCGGAACTTTCTTCAAAGAAAAAAATGAGAACATTAAAGTAATCGGAGTGGATACTTACGGTTCCATTTTGAAAGAATTCCACGAGACAGGAGAACTGCATTACGATCATGCTTATACTTATATTACAGAAGGTATCGGAGAAGATATCATTCCTGAAAACTATGATATGTCTGTGATTGATCACTTTGAAAAGGTAACGGATAAAGACGGTGCCATCTATGCCAGAAAACTGGCGAAAGAAGAAGGTATTTTCTGTGGATATTCTGCGGGTAGCGCCATTGCTTCTTTGATTCAGATGAAAGATCAGTTTACTAAAGATGATGTCATTGTAGTTTTACTTCATGACCATGGTTCAAGATATGTAGGAAAAATCTACAATGACGAATGGATGAAAGAAATGGGCTGGCTGGAAGAAAACAAAGAAGGTTAATAAACCTCTTTACAGATCATAAAAAAACGGAGCAAAATTTTGCTCCGTTTTTATTTTTATTGCTTGATATTTTCTTTTAATTTAGTTTTAAGAAAACTGTATTCTTTCTCGCTCATTGCTTTCCTGGGAAACATATAACTGTATTTTCCTTCAAGGGAAATAAATTCATTATTGCTGTCAAAGTATTCAAAATCTTTCCATTCACTGGTTTCCTTTTCACCATCAATATTCACCGTGAAAAAATTCTGATCAAACCTGATTTCATACACTTTACACTTTTCCAGTATATTTAAGTAGTGATTCACCTGTTTTTTCCATCTTGAAACTTTATTAACGCTGACAGACAAAAAAATGGCACACAGCAAAAATATAAAACTCAAAAAGTATAAAATCCCCACACTTTCTTTACTCAGAAGATCTTTCAAAAGAAAAACAATGAAAACAATCACTGCTGCTCCAATGGTAGCAATGGTTTTACCTTTCGTTGTAGGAGAAAAAAGCAGACTTCCCTGATTACCGCTAAAATAAATATCTTCAAAAATCTTCCTATCTGTTTTTAGGGTAATCACCTTTTCTTCATTCATAAATTATAGAGTTTGCTTTAAAAAGCTACAAAACTAAACTAAATATCTTCATATTGATCACTTATTGCAGAAAGTTTACTCATTAGTTCTCTGTTTCTGCGGTTCAGAGCATCCAGTTTTTTCAGCATATTATGAATTACTTCAAGGCCTGGCAGATTAATTTCAAGATCATAATGCCAGTTGGCAAATTTCTCCAGATCAGGCAGGTCTTCATACATCAGATAATGAATATTATTTTCAATATGAATATTCAGCAGCCCATAATCTACAAGCCCATCAAAAAAAGTAATTTCTATATTATAGATTTTTACGAGTTCTTCCCGCGATATTCTTTCACTCATGGCTTAGGAATTTTTTAGTTGTTCAAAAAGTTCTTTCTGCTTTTCGGTAAGATTGGTGGGCAGTTTCACTTCATAGGTTACAAAAAGATCTCCATGTTCTCCTTCTTTCTTATAGACAGGAAAGCCCTTTCCTTTTAGTCTTACCGTCATTCCGGTTTGGGTTTCGGGCTTTACTTTAAGGTTTACGCTGCCTTCAAGGGTATTTACTTTCACTTCCCCTCCTAAAACAGCTGTATACAGATCAATCGCTACTTTGGTTTTCAGATCATCACCGGTTCTTTCAAAATCCGGATCAACCGGAATATTGAAGGTAATGTATAAATCTCCGTTTGGTCCTCCGTTTACTCCTGGATTTCCGTGTCCTTTCAGCTTAATCTGCTGCCCGTCATATACTCCTGCAGGAATAGTAATCCTGACTTTTTTCCCATTAATTTCAAAGGTTTGCGGATGGGTTTTTGCAGCATCTCTTAAGTTCAGACTCAGTTCAGCTTTTACATCCTGACCTTTGAATTTACCGGAAGCCCTTCCTCTTGAACTTTTACCGAATCCGCCACCAGATCCACCGAACATATTCTGGAAGAAATCTGAGAAATCTTCTCCTTCACCAAAGTCAGCTCCGGAATATCCTCCGTTATAACTTTGCTGCTGATATTGTCTTTGTTGTTGCTGTTGGGCTTTTTCGTATTCTTCGCCATGCTTCCAGTTTTCTCCGTACTTATCATATTTTGATCTGTTTTCAGGATTGCTGAGCACTTCATTGGCTTCATTCAGCTCTTTGAATTTCTTTTCTGCTTCTTTATCTCCAGGATTAAGGTCTGGATGATGTTTTCTTGCCTGTTTGCGGTAGGCCTTTTTAATATCATCCTGTGTTGCGCTTTTATCTACGCCTAGAATTTTATAGTAATCTATATAAGCCATAGAAATGAGGTTTACCCAAATTTATGAATTTTAGGTCTGAAAATTGTATAACGAAATGTTAAAAATAAACTTATCTTTGATAAAAAGCCCTACATGAAAGAGGTACTGAAAAACTACTCCGGAATCATATTTTTACTTTTAGGAATCACTATTGGAAGCATCATTGGAATTGTTGCTCCTGGTTTTGTGGAATATATTAAACCTTTGGGAGATATATTTCTTAATCTTCTTTTTGTGAGTGTAGTTCCTCTGGTGTTTTTTGCGGTATCCAATTCTATTTCTTCTCTGGAACAGCAGTCTAAATTTGGAAAGATCATCCTTGTGATGTCTCTTACCTTTTTATTCTTTATTCTCACAGCAGCTGTTTTTACAATCTGTGCTGTCTATCTTTTCCCGGTCTCGGGTGTCTCAGGAAGTTCTGAGATGATTACAGAAGCTGCCAATGAGGATACTTGGGGTAACAGAATTGTAAGTTTCTTTACAGTGGGAGAATTCACTGAACTTTTCTCAAGAAGGAATATGCTGGCTCTTCTGGTATTTGCATTTCTGACAGGATTTGCAGCCAGGAAAACAGGAGAAAAAGGACAGCCTTTCAGGGTTTTTATTGCTTCCGGATATGAAGTGATGAAAGAATTGCTGTTATTGGTTATGAAGCTTGCTCCTATTGGTTTGGGAGCCTATTTTGCGTATCAGGTGGCCACTTTAGGACCACAGCTTTTTGGATTTTATGCAAAGCCGTTGGGGCTTTATTATATTGCAGGAATTATTTATTTTCTGGTGTTCTTTTCTATTTATGCTTTTATGGCGAATGGGCAGAAAGGAGTCAGAAGTTTCTGGACGAATGCCATCTACCCTACCTTAACGGCAATAAGTACCTGCAGCAGTTTTGCAACGATGCCTGCAAATTTGCAGGCAGCCTCAAAAATCGGAATTCCGAATTCTATTGCCAATCTGGTGATTCCTATTGGGACTACATTGCATAAAAACGGATCTTCCATGTCTTCTATTATTAAGATCTATGTAGCATTCTTAATCATTGGAAAAGACTTTTTTGATCCTGCCAACCTACTTTTAGCGTTAGGAATTACAGTCTTCGTAAGTATTGTAGCTGGAGGAATTCCCAATGGTGGATATATTGGGGAAATGCTGATGATTTCTGTTTATAAATTACCTCAGGAAGCCATTCCTGCGGTGATGATTATCGGGACTTTGGTAGATCCTTTGGCTACTGTTCTGAATGCTGTAGGAGATATCGTTGCCGCCATGTTTGTCAACCGGTTTGTAAAAGTCTGATTGTTGTTGAACTATTTTCTTTTAACAGATGAACTCATTTTTCAAAAGCATTGGCTTATATAACAGTCTCATTATTGATCTCCAAATCAATAGTGCAGAACTGGTACAGAGATTATGGAAAGTAACCTATAAAACCAATACTACCTTTATATCTCTGGAAAAAGATTCTTCAATTCCCACGCGGTTTGAATATCGGGGAATGATTGATGCAAACAGCTTTACCATAAAAAGAAGAGCCAGGTTATTTGATATGAATCGGAGTAATCCTTTATTTCAGGGGACTATTTCTGATAAAAATGGTCAATCTTCTGTCTTTGTAGAATTTTTTCCTTCGGGTTTTCAGATGTTTAACTGGATGATAATTCTATGTTTTTGCTTCGTGGCAATTTTTGTCAATATACTGGGTGATCAAAAAAACTTTATGTTCGCAGGAATCGCTTTAGTAATTGCTGTCACTCAATATTTCATTCTGAAAAGAGGAATTTCAAAAGGGAAGTATGAGTTTGAAAGAGAGCTTATCTATATTGCTCAAAAACCTTAATCCTTTGCTTTACTCACTACGTTTTACCGGTTCCAGATTTTGATATTCATCGGGAGTAAAAAGTCTGTAATGAACTTTAAAAGTTTTTCCTAAAGGAGTTTCCAGTGAAAAGCCACCTGGCCCGAAACCGTCTGTAACATCGAGTGTAAAGTGGGAATATTGCCAGTATTCAAAAAGATCACGGTCTATCCAGAACTCATATCCACTGATGGTACCAATCATGGCATCATTCATTCTGGGAAAAAACCCTCCTTTCTCGAAACATTGCGGCTGTGTACCTTCACAGCATCCTCCTGCCTGATAAAACATCAGGGGACCATATTGGTCTTCCAGCTTATGGATGACTTCAAGAGCCTGCTCCGTTGCAGAAAGTCTTGATATTTTTGTTTCCATTGTTTTTATTTTAGCTTAAAACAAAATGTATCGTAATAAAAAATCCCGGTAAAATATATTCTAACCGGGATTCACAACACATCATCAATTAATTTGAGCCGGCAATATCCAAAACGATTCTGCCGTCAATCTGACCTTTTTTCATTTTATCAAAAACATCATTAATATCTTCCAGTTTTGCGGCAGTGACCGTAGCTTTTACCAATCCTTCATTGGCAAAATCCAGTGCTTCCTGCATATCTTTTCTTGTTCCTACAATAGAACCCCGGACGGTGATTCTTTTTAAAACGGTTTCAAAAATAGGAAGTTCAAAAGAGCCGGGAGGAAGACCGTTCAGAGCAATAGTTCCCTTTCTTCTCAACACATCTATTCCCTGTTTAAATGCAATCGGTGAAACCGCTGTAATCAAAGCACCATGCATTCCGCCAACTTCTTTATGTAAATATTCTCCGGGATCTGTATTTTTTGCATTAACGACAAGATCCGCACCTAATTTTTTTGCCAGTTCAAGTTTATCATCTGCAACATCAATGGCTGCAACATGCATTCCCATTGCTTTTGCATACTGAACAGCTACGTGTCCCAGACCTCCGATTCCTGAGATAGCCACCCATTCTCCGGGTTTTGTTTCTGTTTCTTTCAATCCTTTATAAACCGTTACTCCAGCGCATAAAATAGGAGCAATCTCCAGAAAGTTGACATCTGATTTCAAATGTCCCACATATCTTGAATCCGCAATGACATATTCTGCAAATCCGCCATCTACACTATACCCTCCGTTTTTCTGTGCTTCACAAAGGGTTTCCCAGCCCGTGATACAGTAATCGCAGCATCCGCATGCACTGTACAGCCATGGAACTCCTACTGCATCTCCTTCTTTTACAAAAGCTTCCGGTCCACAGGCCACCACAATACCTACTCCTTCATGTCCTGGAATAAGAGGCATTTTGGGTTTTGCAGGCCAATCGCCATCCACAGCATGCAAGTCGGTATGGCAAACACCGCATGCGATTACTTTGACAAGGACTTCATATCTTCCGGGTTCTCTTACTGGTACTTCTTCTATTTTCAGTGGCTGGCCGTAGCCTTGAACTACTGCTGCTTTCATTGTTTTTGGAATCATATCTTATTTTTTGGATTGAGTTATTGGGGGTTATTTGTTTTTGTATCCACTTCTGAACAGATAAGTTCTTTGCGTGAGGGATAGTAAGGGCGGCGAGGAACGAGCCGGTGCGAAATGCAATGAAGCACCGAAACGCAGTGCAGCCCTGGATAGCCCGACCGTTTTGCCCTGGAAAAAGCCAAGGCAATCGGGCACGTCCTAAATAATATTAAAAGAAACCTAACTTATTCTTGTTATAAGAAATCAGCATGTTTTTGGTTTGACGGTAATGGTCGAGCATCATTTTATGGTTTTCTCTTCCGATTCCAGATTGTTTGTAACCTCCGAAAGGTGCTCCGGCCGGATATGAATGATATTGGTTTACCCAAACTCTTCCTGCTTCAATCTGACGCGGAATATTGTACAGCTGATGGGCATCTCTGGTCCAAACTCCTGCTCCAAGTCCGTAGATGGTATCATTGGCAATTTTTATCGCTTCTTCTTCATCTTTGAAAGTGGTAAACGCCAGCACCGGACCGAAGATCTCTTCCTGGAAAATTCTCATTCTGTTATTTCCTTTGAAAATTGTAGGCTGAATGTAGTATCCCTCTTCCAAATCTTCTCCAAGGTTATTGACATCTCCTCCTACCAGAACTTCTGCTCCTTCCTCTTTTCCAAGCTGAATGTAAGAAAGGATCTTATCTTTCTGAATCTGTGAAGCCTGTGCTCCCATCATCACGGTTTTATCCAAAGGATTTCCCACTTTGATAGCTTTTACTCTTTCAATCACTCTTTCAATAAAGGCATCTGCAATACCTTCCTGAACCAGCAGTCTTGAAGGACATGTACAGATCTCTCCCTGATTAAGAGCAAAAAGTACGGCTCCTTCTATCGCTTTATCTAAAAATTCATCGTCGGCATCCATTACTGAATTGAAGAATACATTGGGTGATTTCCCTCCTAATTCCAAGGTTACAGGAATGATATTTTCTGTGGCATACTGCATTACCATACGTCCTGTAGCGGTAGATCCGGTGAATGCTGCTTTGGCAACTTTCGGATTGGTCACTAAAGCTCTTCCAAGTTCAGCTCCAAATCCGTTAACAATATTGATGGCACCAGCTGGCAAAAGGTCTCCGATCAATTCCATTAAAACCATGATTGAAACGGGAGTACTTTCTGCAGGTTTCAACACCACACAGTTTCCAGCTGCCAATGCCGGAGCGAGTTTCCAGACAGCCATAAGTATTGGGAAATTCCATGGGATGATCTGTGCGATGACTCCAAGAGGTTCGTGAACAATCAGAGATACCGTGTCTTTATCCAGTTCATTATGAGATCCTTCATCTGCACGAATTACAGACGCGAAATATCTGAAATGGTCAATGGCTAAAGGTAAATCTGCAGCCAGGGTTTCTCTTACGGCCTTCCCGTTGTCTATTGTTTCTACTGTAGCAAGATATTCTAAATTCTGTTCTATTCTGTCTGCAATCTTATTCAGAATAATGCTTCTTTCTGTAGAGGAAGTGTTTTTCCAGGTACGGAAAGCTTTATCCGCAGCATCTACAGCTAATTCCAAATCTTCTTTAGAGGAATGGGCTACCTGGGTAAATTTTTTCCCGTCTACCGGAGAGACTACGTCAAAATACTGTCCTTTAACAGGCGGTGTGAACTTACCGTCAATATAGTTATCATATCTGTTTTTGAACTCCGGACGCTGTAAAAGGGTCGTTGATCTTGGTTCTGTAATAGTACTCATATTAGTTTGTTTTATTTTTTCGATACCACCAAATTACACTGAGAAGCCAAAAAGAGTATAGCACAATCGTATAAAAAAAGTGTAAAATAGTGCAAGGGCTTCAATTTTAGTATTTTATTAACAGCAACGTACGGTCAAATTTTCTATATTTGAGTTACCTCCGCTTCCAAAAATTTTAGAAATGAATAACAATACTAAGATTTTATTAAATACTCCTGAATTACGTAAGGAGAACCAGCTATTGAGTCTTGTTGAAAACCAGACGAAGTTCAATTTAAACAATTGTGAGTTCAGCATTTATGAAACTCATAAGGCTGCTTTTGATGTAAAACTTCATTTTGAAAACATTGCTTTTACAGCCATGCTGAGAGGTAAGAAACATATGAAACTGGATAATAAAACCAGTTATTTTGATTATTATCCGGGAGAAAGTATTCTGGTAGCACCGGGCGAAACGATGGTGATTGATTTTCCTGAAGCGGATGAGACTCCTACGCAATGCATTTCATTAAGTCTTAATCCGGATTTTATTGAGGATTCCCTTAATTATCTCAATTACCACCTTCCCAAAGTAGATGAAACCTCACAATGGAATATTCAGCTGGAGGAGTATTTTCTGTTTAATAATAAAGCCCTTGCCTCAGCTACCAATAATATTATGAGAATTGCCATGGATGATAATTCTCAAAAGGATATCATGGCTGATTTTGCTCTGAAAGAACTTCTGATCAGACTGATGCAGACCCAGGCAAGGAGTATGGTAGAGAAGAATATTGTAAAGAATAAATCCAGAATAGGTTTTGTGGTGGATTATATTAAACGAAATCTGCACCAGAAATTATCCATTGACAGTATCGCTAAACTGGCTTATGTAAGCAAATCTAATTTCTTTAAAATGTTCAAAGATGAGCTGGGAACTTCCCCTAATGATTTTATTCTGCAGGAGAGAATTAACAGGGCAAAAGAGTTGCTAGCCAGTCAGACCAGTATCAAAGAAACTGCTTTTCAGACCGGGTTTTCAGATACCAACTACTTCACCAGAGTATTTAAACAACTGGAAGGAGTAACTCCGAAAAGTTATCAGGATAGGATGATTATGAGATAACTAATTGACCATATACCAATAAAAAAGGGCTCCAATTAATGGAGCCCTTCTTATGTAAAAAAACAATAATTACAAAATTAGTAACCTTTATTTTGTTCAATTTTTGGATTAGCCTGGATTGCCGTAATAGGAATTGGCCACTGCCATTTGAAGTTTCCAGCCTCAAGAGTCTGTGCTACCGCTGGTGCACCTGTACCGTCAAAAAGGTCTCCTTTACCTGATCTCTGAACAGCAAGGTTTAATCTCTTCAATGTGTACCATCTGTCATTTTCAAATGCAAGTTCCAATCTTCTTTCTTTCAGAATAGCATCTAAAAGAGGCTGTCCTGTTTCAGTACCTGGAGTAAATGAAGAATGTCTTTCTGCTCTTAACTTATTCAATAAAACAAGAGCCTGTGCACCATTACCTGTTCTGTAATAAGCTTCAGCAATATTCAATAATACTTCAGCAGATCTAAGATATTTAATCGGTACAATGTTAGCAGGGCCACCATTACCAGCATATTTTGTAACGTGGTTGTACTTTTGTCCGCTATATGTACTGGTTGTGAAATAAGCTGCTTTTCTGATATCGTCAGCTGCATAAGCTGTGTATAGATCATAATCTACAACAAACTCAGATCTTAAAGCTGGAACTGACTGGTTATAAGCTGCACCAACAGTATTATTTGGCTCTGCCGCAGCGTTCGATACCTGGAATAATACTCCGTCAGTAATTCTTGATAAACCTTCATTTTCTTTCCAGATTCTTGTAAAGTTATCCAGTGTTGTGATGCTTGGAGAAAGTCCTAATGCTAGTTCACCATATTTGATTGTATTGGTATAATCTCCTTTATAAAGATTTACTCTTGATAACAATCCGTATACAGCTGCTTTGCTTAATCTTCCTTTATCAGCATCATTTTGTGTAATATTATCAACGGCAAATAAAAGATCAGCGATAATTTTATCATATACCTGCTCAACAGTCAGGTTTCGAGATGATGCTGTATTAGAAGGATTATAATTTTCAGCATAATAAATTCCAACAGAGTTTTTAGCACCTGCAGACTGAGTTGGGATTTGAGAATATGCTCTTACAATATCAAAATGAGCGGCGGCTCTTAATGCTCTTGCCTCCGCTTCTATGTTTGTTTTCTGCGCTCCTGATAATACTCCGTTATTGATGTAAGACAATACAAAGTTTGCTCTGCTGATTACAAGGTAAGCTGCACTGTATAATCCTGTCGTCTGTGAGTTATCAGAAGAAAATTCAAAGTTTGACGCCGCAAAGTTGGTATTTCTTCCTGAAGCTGTACGGATTAGATTGTCTGTAGTAAGGTCACCCATAATAAGCTGACTTCCTGTATCACCACTGTAATATCCAGCTCCTTTAAGAACTGTATAGGCACCGTCCATAGCCTGTCTGAATGATTCAGGTCTGGTCATCGCCTGGTTCTGCTCTTCATTAATTGAAGATGTTTGATCTAAATTTCTGTCGCAAGACGTTAACGAAACAAAGGCAGTTAACGCAGCTAAACTTATTTTTATTATATTCTTTTTCATAAAGCTATTCAATATTAAAATTCTAATTGCAATCCTACCAAGATTGTTTTTACCGCTGGATAAGTATAAAGGTTATATGCTCCAGGAACAAACAATGCTGTAGATTCACCAGATCCTACTGAAACTTCAGGTTCTCCGTGGAATTTAGTTACTGTAAATAAGTTTTGTCCCTGTACATATGCTCTAAGCTTATTGATAGGAGATCCTTCTCCAAGGAACGCTTTATCAAATGTATATCCTAATGTAAGTGATCTTAATCTTAAGTAATCAGATTTTTCAATCCACTGATCAGAATCACGCATACCGTTTGAGTCAACTTTTTGGAATACCCCTGTATCTCCTGGATTTTGCCAAACCTGAGCAGCAGACTGCGCCATATTTCTACCTGCAACAGCCAATGTTGGGTCAACAGCAGCAGCATACATGTTGTTATACGTATATCCACCTAACTTGAATGCAAAGTCTGCACTGAAATCAAGTCCTTTGTACTGAACTGTAGTTCCGAATCCACCAAAACTTTTTGGGAATGGAGATTTATCAGTAAGAGGAACAGCATTAGAAGCACTGTAAACATTAGTAATATTTCCAGCTTTATCATAATATAATGCATTTCCATTACTTGGATCTACTCCTGCAAATCTAACATTATAGAATACATAAGGAGTTTCACCTACTTTAAGATAAGTATCTCCCAGGTTTCTTTCTGTCTGACCGTCTGCTAACTTATCAAGAACTGATTTCTGGAAAGACATGTTAGCATGTAAGTTCCACTGGAAATCTTTCTGCTTGATTACATCTACACTCAATTCAACTTCAAGACCTTTCTGAGACATATCTCCCGCATTGATATACTGGTAGTATCCTCCTTCTTGTTTATCTAAAGGTACAAGCTGTACGAAATCTTTTCTCTTATTTTTGTAAACTTCAACGGATCCACGGATTCTTCTGTTCCACATTGTGAAATCAACTCCTAAGTTGGTGATCGCGTTAGATTCCCATTTAAGATTACTATTACCGATGATAAAGCTGCTGGATGTACCAGGATATAATGCTCCGTTAGCACCATATAAACCATAGCTGACATTGGTTACGTTGTAGTAATCCGGCAGTGTTCCGTCATTACCTGTCGTACCATATGATCCTCTAAGTTTTAAATCATTGATAAAACCACCTTTCATGAATTCTTCCTTCGCGATATTCCAGGCAGCACTTGCAGACCAGAAAATACCACTTTGGTTATTGGCACCAAATCTTGATGAAGCATCTCTTCTCAATGATCCTGTTACCAAATATCTACCTTCATAGTCATAGTTTAACATACCTGCTAAACTGAACAGGGTATTTCTTACTTTAACCCCGGTAAATGTATTTCTGTCAGACGGTGTCGTAATAGATGGAACATTTAATGCCGGAGACTTCAATCCGTAAGCTCCACCGTTCATTGTTTCGTTGTAGTTATCGTTATATTCGATAAATCCTAAGAAATCGAAGTTGTGGCTTCCGTATGATTTTTTATAGTTAATGGAGTTATTCCAAGTATAGTTAAATGTATAGAATGAATTTTTGTTCAATGAACCTGTAGGAACTTTGTTCACTGTGATATCCAGGTTTGAACCTTTCTTCAACCACTGAGTTCCCATGTACCAATCGAAAAGTCCGTTAAAGTTTGTTTTAAACTTCAGACCATCGATAATTTTATATTCAGCGAATAACGTTACCGGAATTCTCAGTCTCTGATCATCTAATCTGTAATTACGGATCTGCTCAACAACGTTAGAACCCGCTCTCATTGTCTGATTATAGCTTCCGTCCGGGTTGTAAACAGGCTCGTAAGGAGCATATTTATACATTGCTCCAAATGGGTTCTGTGTATTGTTTCTGTCTCTGAAATTCTGTGTTTCCTGATACTGAACACCAAGGTTGATTCCTACGTTCAGTTTTTCACTTAGCTTATTCGTAAATCCGAAGTTACCTGTATATCTCTTAAGACCGTCGATATCTCTGATAATCCCGTTGTCAGAATCATACCCTAAAGAGTAGTAGAAAGTACTTTCTCTGGATCCACCCTGAGCACTGAACAAGTAAGACTGGATGCTTGAAGGCTTCAACAGATCTTTTTGCCAGTTGTGATCAAAAGCAGCAAGTCTGTCCATTTCCTGCTGAGATCTCGGCTTAAATCCAAGGTATCCCAATTGATTCTGGAAATCCATCAGCTCTCTGGAGTTCATCATGGTGTAATTATTGTCCTTCAATCTCTCACTGAAACCAAATTTAGTTTCAAATGAGTAATGAGTTTTCCCGGCTTTTCCGGCTTTAGTAGTTACTACCACTACTCCATTTGCTCCTCTCGCACCATACTGTGCTGTAGCAGCAGCATCTTTAAGAATTGAAATAGACTCTACATCTGCAGGGTTGATTGCACTGAACTGTCTTGCAGTCATGTACATCCCGTTTACTACATAAGTAGGCTCTGAAGAACCTCCAACACCGGCAATCCCTCTCACCTGGATGGTAGCAGCAGCACCTGGCTGCCCAGTAGTACTTTGTACAAATACCCCTGAAGCTCTACCCTGTAAAGAGTTACCGATAGATGTTGTAGGAGAGTTTCTTCTGATTTCGTCTCCACCCACAACAGCCTGAGCCTGGGTAATTTCATCTGCTTTTTTCTTCTGGTATCCAGTAACGATTACCTCATCGATCTTATTCTCCTTCAGAACAGAATCATTCTTAGATTTTTGCGCAAAAGCAGCTTGTCCTAAAAAAAACAAAGCTCCTGCACTTAATACATGTAACTTCACATTCATATTAACAGATTTTAATATATTCAAAGGACAAATATGTTAATAAATATCTGTAACATCAATTCATTAAATGCTGAAAACAGGCTTCCAGAACGGAGAGATTCACATTGATACTTGAAAAATGATGGGGAATCATTTTAATTGTATTTAAAAAATTAACAAAAAATAAGTCATTTTAAATATTAACGGAATTTTAATAAATTTCAAAATTAAAATCAATTTAAAGCAATTTAAAGTAATAGGTTAAAAAAATAAACTTCAATAAATAAAACTTACGAAAAATATAAAATAGAACCCTGCCTGATTTTAAGAGAAAATGTAAAAAAACATATTCAATTTCTTAAAATATACATAACAAACGACGAGTTTACCCCTCAAAAGACTGTCTTAGAGACAGCCTTTTGAGGGGTAAAGAGAAAAAATTGTTAATTGCTAATATCCAGGATTTTGTTGAATTTGTGGATTCAAATTAATAGCATCTATAAGAATTGGCCATTGCCACTTATTACTTGTGGAAGATAAAGTTAAAGTGGGAGCAGGAGTTCCATTACCATTGCTTAAAGCGCCCTGGTTAGGTCTTGACAAGCTTAATCCTAATCTCTTTAATGTGTACCACCTGTCAGCTTCTCCCATTAATTCAAGTCTTCTTTCTTTTTGAATTTCATCCCATAAAGCAGTACCTGTTACATTTAACGGTGAATAATCAGAATACCTTGATTGTCTTAAAATATTAAGCAATGCTAAAGCTCTGGCTTGATCAGAACTAAAAGCCGCTTCTGCACCGTTAAGATAGACTTCAGCTGTTCTAAGATATTTATAATTAACCACATTCGGCAATGATCCTCTCGTATTATATTTAATTACATTAATATAGCTCAGGCCAGAAAATGTACTTACTTTAAAATAAGAATTTTTTCTCACATCAGTAGCTTTATATAAGTCATAGAAGTTCTTGTATACTACAAATTCTGATTTAATAGCTCCACTTATAATTTGATTATAGCAGCTACCAATTGTAACTCTTTCTGCATCTGAATTCAAAATCTCCAATAATGTACCATCTTGATTGGTACTATTCCAAACAGAAGGGAAATTACCTATTGCGCCGACACTAGGAGATATTGCTATAGACCCTTCTGCAGCAGCCAAAGCTTTTACATTATCTCCCATAAACAAATATACTCTTGACAATAGTCCTGCAACTGAAGCTTTATTCAGCCGGCCCTTTACAAATGGAGCGGCACTATTATTAGTGGCTGGTATGTTAGCTTTTGCAAATTCTAAATCAGCTATGATCTTTTCATAAACCTGAGAAACATTTAAATTCCTTGTCACCGGAGTATTGGAAGTAGTGGTCATATATGCAATTCCAAGAGAGGTATTTGCATCTGAGGATTGTGTTGGAATTTTACAATAAGCTCTGGCAATATCAAAGTGTATAATACCTCTTAATGCTCTGGCTTCGGCTTCAACTTGTAATGATTCTGCAGGAGTGAGAACTCCTTTATTTAAATTTTCAAGAACAAAATTAGCTCTGGAAATAGCAAAGTAACCTGCTCCATACAATGCTGTAGTCTGCCCGTCATCAGGACCAAATTCCAAAAGCCATGACCTTGTTTCGGTAAGTCTTCCTGATGGGCTCTGGATCAAATTATCAGCAGTTAGATCAGCCATAATATTTTGACTTCCGGAATCGCCACCCGAAAAATATCCTGTTCTTTTCATAGCATCATATACTCCATCTAAAGCAAACCTATAATCAGTATATGATTTAAATGCATTATCCACAAATGTATTGGTATTGGAAAACTGTTCCAAATCTTTATCACATGAAACCGTTGCTATAAAAGCAAATAGTAAACCTGATATAATTATCTTTTTCATTTTTTAAGTTTTAAAATTCTACTTGAACACCAAACATAAACTGTCTTACTGCCGGATAACTAAATAAGGCATATGATCCAGGTACATAAGTTTGATTTGCTGACAATTGATTTTCGCCGGAACCCACTGCCACCTCAGGATCACCTTTAAATTGGGTCCATGTTAATAAGTTCTGCCCTTGAACATACACCCTGAGTAAATTCAATGGAATACTTTCGCCCAGGAATTTTTTATTAAATGTATAGCCTATCATTAAAGTTCTAAATCTTAGATAATCTGATTTCTCCAAGAATTGATCAGAATCTCTTAAACCTACTGCAGTTGGCTTTGGAAGAACATTTGTATCGCCCGGATTTTTCCAATAATTAAGGGCATCAATACTCATATTATCCGTTCTAGATGAGGGGTCTTGTAAAGTCTGAGTTTGATAATTATAAGTATACGCTCCTGTTTTGAATGTAAAGTCTGCTGAAAGATCAAATCCATAAATTTCAGCACTAAGACCAAAACCTCCAAAGAACTTTGGAATTGGGCTTTTGTTTGTAAGGTCTTTAATATCTGCAGAGGCATTATAAACATCTGTAGCTGTCCTTCCATTAATTGTATAAAAATTCTCTCCTGTATTGGGCGCTGTTCTATCCGTAAAATATAATGCTTTTCCATCTGAAGGATTTACCCCTGCATACTCTACAAATCTGTAGAAATATGGTGTTTCACCAATTTTTAAAGCAGTCTCACCCATATTTCTTTGGGTACTTACTCCGTCAAGAGATGTTACTTTAGCTCTTTGCCAAGATGTATTTCCTCTTAATGAAACTTTTAGATTCGTTTTTCTGATCACATCAAATGTAAATTCAGCTTCAAGTCCCTCATTACGCATATCACCAAGATTTTTGTATATTGAATAGTTACCTGATTCGTAGGGAAGTGGTAATAGCTGAATAAAATTATTTCTATCTGTTCGATAAACTTCAACAGCTCCTCTAAATCGGTTATTTAAAAAGGCAAAATCTACTCCTAGGTTGGTTGTTTTATTGGTTTCCCATTTTATATCAGGATTCCCTGTTATAGTGGTAGGCGTCATTGTTGCTCCGCTTCCATAATCTCCATAAGAAACATAACCTACGTTAGCAAAGTTTGGAATATTTCTATCATTTCCTGAAGTACCATAAGATGCTCTGACTTTAAGTTCATTAAAAAAGCCTCCATCTAAAAATTCTTCTTTTGCAGCATTCCAAGCTAAACTACCACTCCAAAATACTCCAGATTTATTATTGGCCCCAAACTTTGAACTTTTATCCCGACGAATAGAACCTGTAACTAAATATTTCTTTTGATAATTATATTCGAACAAACCTAATAGAGAGAATAACGTGCTTTTTACTTTATCTCCGGTAAAAGTATTTTTATCGGATGGAATGGTATTCGAAGGAGCATCTGAATTAGGATTTTTATAATTAGTACCACTTGCAGTAATATTTTCTGTAAACTCACTATTAAACTCTACAAGACCGGTAGCTCCAATAAAATGATCTCCTAATTTCTTTTTAAAATCTATTCTATTTCCATAAATATAATTGAATGAATAAAAAGTACTTTTTCTAAGTGTCCCTAAGCCAGCTGCTCCATTTACGATAACATCTAATTGAGATCCTCGTTTCAGGTCATTCGTATTTACTAAATTATCATATAATGAGTTAAAATACATCCTGTAAGACAGATCTTTATTGATTTTATATTCACCAAAAATATTTCCGGTAGCTCTTAACCTTTGGTCATAATCAACATTATTCCGTAATGCTTCAACAATATTAAAACCTTGTCTCAAATCATAATTATAGGATCCGTCCGAATTATAAACCGGTTCAAATGGATTATATTTGTACATGGCACCAAATGGACTTTGGACATTATTTCTATCCCTTATATTCTGAGTATACTGGTAAGCAGCTCCCAAGTCTAAACCTACCTTCAGTTTATCACTTAAGTTATTTTCAAAATTAAACCTCCCTGTGTATCTATCCAATCCATTAATATCTCTAACAATCCCATCATCTTTATCATAGCCAAGGGAATAGTAGAATTTATTTTTATCACTTCCGCCTCTTGCTGAAAACAGATAACTCTGAAGAAAAGAAGTTCTTAAAACATCTTTCTCCCAACTATGATCCAGCTTTAGTAAAGCCTCTTCCTCCGCTGCTGTATAATCAGGTAAACCTGGTAACCCCAGAGCCCTCATTTCTCTTTCATATTTTAATTTCTGAGCAGCATTCATCATTTCAAAATTCAATTCCTTATTTGAAATTTTTTGAGAGAAGCCTAATCTATTTTCAAATGAGTATTGCGTCCTGCCATTCTTACCTCTTTTCGTGGTTACAACGACAACTCCGTTAGCTCCTCTTGAACCGTATTGTGCTGTCCCCGCAGCATCTTTCAGAATGACTATACTTTCTACATCATTACCATTAACAGCATTAAATTGTCTTGCTGTCATATAAATCCCGTCCACTACGTACAATGGTTCTGAATTTCCCGTAAACCCGGCAATCCCTCGAATATTAATCTCAGCAGTTGATCCCGGCTGTCCGTTTCGTGATTGAACATATACCCCCGATGCCCTCCCCTGAAGCATATTCCCCACAGAGGTAGCAGGTGTTTGTGTTTTTAATTCTTCAGCTGTAACAGTAGATTGTGCCTGGGCAATTTCATCTTTTGCTTTTCTTTGATACCCGGTTACAACAACCTCATCAATTTTATTAGCTATGGTATCCTTTTTCACTTTCTGTGCAAAAGCAGTCTGTCCAAGAAAGAACATAGCTCCTGTACTTAATAGATATAATTTCACATTCATATTAACATATTTTAATATATTTTAGCGACAAATATGTTAACAATCCTTAACAACATCAAATCACAACATACTGCAAAACAACATGTTAAAACGTATTTAATTCATAATTAATATAAAAAAACACCAGCCCCAACTGAGAAACCATTTCTATTGATTTAAAAAATAAACGATAATAGAAATTTGACAGAATTTTGACAGACGAAAAAAATATTATGAGGTTTCACTTTATTGGAAAAAGCGGTAAAAAAAATCAACGAAACAAAAATTTCCGATTAATAATATCCAAAACAAAATAGTTAATATTCACATAAAAAGCATCAAAACACCCCACAATGAGTGATAATACTTCACAAAAAACAACAAAAAAATAAAGCATCCCAAAATATGAGATGCTTTATGTATTAATTTTCTAAAAACTTATGGTTGATAATGATAATATCTGGCTCCAATTAAAACAGGATTTTCTACTTCAATCGAAACAAGCCCGAAACCTTTATAATTTCTGTTTACAGATTCTCTCAATTGTTTTCTATGAAGTTTTTCATAGGTTTCAAAATCAACAGCAGATCTCTGATTTAAATTTTCGAATAAATGCCATTTTTCAACTACTTTTCTCCAGTTCTCAGAAACCTTACCGGCAAACACTTTTGATTTCGAACCGCTTCCATAGCCTACAAAACCAATTTCTTTTCCTGAAAGTTCTTCATTTTCATTAAAAGATGTTTGTAGTGCAGAAAGAAACGCCATAAAAATAGATGCTGTATACATATTTCCTATTTCTGAAGAGGCTCTCTGGCTCTTTTCTATCTTATCATTAATTAATTTCAGATAGTTTTCTGATTTGGCAACCGCCTTCTGTTCTTCTGCTGTTTCATAGGAAAGGTCATTTTCAAGGCTATATATTTCAGTAAAAACCCTTTTTCCATGGAAAGCATAGGGAAGATGGAAAATAATATGTTCCCAGTTTTCATAAGGTTTATTCTCCCCTGTGATCTTTTTATAATGATAATAAGCTTCTTTTATTCTATCCTGATAGCATTGATTAGAATATTGTCCGTCAAAAACAGGCTCATCTGTAAAAACTTCAACCTTGTCAGGATATGTTTCCGGAGCTCCATTCAAATCTTCTTTCTTATATAATCTTCTCGGTTTGAAAAAATCAAAGACACTTTCTGAAGCAACGCCCCAATTATTTTCAATTTCAAGAAGATCCGGTTTTGATGAAACCAAAAGAGCGACAGCTCCACCTCCCTGGGTATATTCTCCTGAAGAAGCCAATTCATATTTTGCATAATCACTGGCAATCACGACTGCTTTTTTATCAGGATTTACTCTTACAAAATCCAGAGCATTATGGAGTGCATCCACTCCTCCTACACAGGCAAAAGTCATATCCAGTACATCACAGTTTCTGAAACATCTTGTCCCAAATTCTTCTTCCAATACTTTTTCTACCATCTGTACAGCATAGGAAGCTGTAGGTTTTGCTGCATCCACCGCACTTTCTGTTCCCAAATATACTCTTGCTATTTCTTCAGGATTGATTTGATAATCTTTTATAAGCTTCAGTAATGCTTCTGCTGCAAAAGTAGCAGCGTCTTCGTGAACATCAGAAAGTCCCATTTTATGAAGACCTAAGCCTTTTTCCAGTTTCGCCGGTTCTATTCCTCTTTTTTCTGCTAAATCCTTAATCTCCAAATATAAACCAGGCACATAATAGCCCGCTGCTTCAATTCCAAAACTCATAATTGTCTAAATTTTAAACGAATTTATGAAAGATAATGCAAAAAACAGTGGTTAAAAATGCTGATTTTTGTAATATCATTAAAAACCAATGGATTTTACCATATAATCTGTCCATTTAATTTCACTTAAAGACAAAAAGAAAGCCGACACATCTGCCGGCTTTCTCTATTTACTTATAGTTTTCAATTGCTTTATTGATCACATCAATCTGTTTATTAATACTTGCTGCATTTTGTGGATTCTGTTTCAGCAGTTCCATTTTTTTGCTCAGCCCATCTTTCAGCATCTGAACCATCATCATTTTAGCCTGTGGATTATCTGCCATCTGGTTTTTGGCATATCCTGCTATTTTGGTAACGCTTTCCGTTGCCTTCAGATTATCGGAAGTCATAATCCAGTTGAAACCATCTTCTGCTGCTTTTCCTAATTCCGGGTTCTGGAATTTAATAAATGGATAAAAAGTGGCAAGAGGGGCAATATTTTCAATCTGAGAGGTAATTTTGTTCTTCACAATAATCGGAAGCAGTTGCGCTCTGAGTTCATCTGATGCTCCTTTCATATCAATTTTGTCAGCCAGAGCATTTGCTCTTGAAGGATCAATGGAAAGAAGTGCACTCATAGAATTTCCTTTTACCGCATTGGAAACGGCGTTTACTCCTTTTTCAAATAACGGAAGGTATTTCTTATCTTTTGTTTTTCCCAAAGCCGCAATAGCTGCAGCCTGAGTTAATGTCTTCGGATCATTGGAAGCCAGTTTTTCAACTTCAGCACCCAGCGCTTTCATTTGTTCAGTATTCGTAAGGTCTATTAAATTCAAAGCTTTTATTCTTACTCTGAAGAAGGGATCTTTCAATGCGGCAGCCAACAATTTTACAGCAGCAGGATTTTTCCCAACCTGATCTTTAATTCCAGTTAAAGCCAGATATCTGCTTTTGAACTCTTTGGAATTTATAAACTGCATCAGATTCTGTTCCGGAGTTTTGGTATCTGTAATCTCTGCCAGTAAAACTCCGTCTGCATTGATATTTACAAGATCAGGAGCTTTGGAAACATCAAAGCTGAAAGTATTTTTAGCTTCTGCATTTACCCAGACATTATATCTTTTAGGTTTTCCGTTGTCATATACATCTATAGCCAAAGGAAATTCAAATGGTTTTTCCTGAGTTTGATTAATCGTTACAGCAACCTGTTTTTTTACAGGCTCAAATGTAGAAGAATAATTAATCTTCGGGTTTCCGTTTCCAAAATACCATTGATTGAAGAACCAGTTCAAGTCTTTACCGGACACTTTTTCAAAAGACAGGCGCAACTGATGGGCTTCTGCATTCTGATATTCGTTGGTTTTCAGATAATCATTCATTCCTGCGAAGAAGGCATCATCACCAAGATAGTTTCTCAGCATATTTAAAATTCCGCCACCTTTCTGATACGTTACCAGATCAAAAACATCTTCCCGGGATTCATAATTGAACCTTACCAGGTTTTTGTTAAAATCCGTTGGGTTGTGAATATACTGATTCACATCCGTCATCAGGTGATAATCTGCCTGGTCTTTTCCATATTTATATTCATTCCAAAGATATTCGGAATAATTGGCAAAAGATTCATTGACGGTAAGGTTGCTCCAGCTTTCTGCAGTCACCAAATCTCCAAACCAATGGTGGAACAATTCATGAGCAATGGTATCTTCCCATGTATTTTCATCGATAAGCTGTCCCGGTTTCTGTAAGATATCACTTCCATGAAGGGTGGCCGTAGTATTTTCCATTGCACCACTTACATAATTTCGTCCTGAAATCTGAGCATATTTTGCCCATGGATAATCATAGTTCAGCCTTTTGGAGAAAAAGTCAATCATTTCCGGAGTATTTCCATAGATCTGCTTGGCATAAGGCTCATATTCTTTTTCAATATAGTAATCAACCGGAATATTTTTCCATTTGTCTTTTACCACGGCATATTCGCCTACTCCCATAAAGAAAAGGTAAGTAGAATGTCTCTTATCCATCACCCAATGATCTGTTCTAAGCCCGTTGGATTCTTTTTTAGAATCTTTCATCAGCCCATTGGAAAGGGTAACATATTTATCGGGAACCGTCATGTAGATTTCCTGTGTTGTCTTTTGATTGGGTTTATCAATCGTTGGAAACCATGCAGAAGAGGATTCTGTTTCTCCCTGTGTCCAGATCTGTGTAGGCATATCCGGTTCTGTTCCCTGAGCATTGATGAAGTATAGTCCTTTCGCATCATTGATTGCCATACTTCCCTCCTGTTTCACTTCATTCGGGCGGGAGGTATATTTGATATACACTGTATAATCCTGATTTCTCTGATAGGTCTTATCCAGAGTAATTTTTAGAACATCATCTTTGTATTCGTATTTTAAAGGAGACTTTTTGCCGTTATTATCAAGAGCTACTTCATGAATCAGCATTCCTTTTGCATCAAGAGTAAGCTCATTTGTAGCATAGAAGTAAGGCGAAGCAGTAAGCCATTCTTCTCCATTCATCTGTTCTTTCTGATAGTCAAAATTTACTTTCAGCTTCGTGTGTTTAAGTTCCGTTACTTTGGTGTGGGTAGCTCTGTATACTTTTTCTCTGCCTGAAGTTTCGGTTTGTGCTGATACATTTGCGGAAAATAAAATTCCAAGTATAGCAATTGATAAAATGGCCTTTCTCATCGGTCTACTTTATTTTTTAGAATTATTTTTTAATGATTATATCGAAAATATCATTGACTAAGGTTTCATAGTCGCCTTTTTTAAGCTGTTCCTTCGTTTTTGCAAAGGCTTTTTTGAGTTCGCTTTCCGGATTTTCGTCATCAACTATTTCTGTTGATGCTACTCCTTTCAGCTGAAGTACAGCATTTTTCAGGGCTTCAATGTCTGCATTTTCTTCTATATTAATTTTTAAATACTTCATGATGTATTTTTAAGCATTTGAAATGTGTGATCTGTACCCGTCCATTGATCTCTTTTTCAAAAGAATCCAATGAGCCGGCGTTGTTCTTTCAAATGTAAGAAACAATTGTCAAAAGAAAGCGTACTGAAGTATTTATATTCTGATTCCATAACTTATGGGCACAGATAAAAACATCTATTAGTATTAAAATAATAGAAGTGAATAAAGAATTAAGTGATAAAAGAATATTAAATCGCTACAGGAGCTTTGATCCCAGGATGTGGATCATAGTTTTCCAGGGTAAAATCTTCGAAATCGAAATCAAAGATATTTTTCACGTCGGGATTCAGTTTCATCGTGGGAAGAGATTTCGGTTCTCTGGCAAGCTGTCTGTTTACCTGTTCAAAGTGATTATTGTAAATATGAACATCTCCGAAGCTGTGAACATAATCTCCTACTTCCAGCTCACAAACCTGTGCCACCATCATCAAAAGCAATGCATAACTTGCAATATTGAACGGCACGCCAAGGAAAACATCAGCACTTCTCTGATACAGCTGTAAGGATAATTTGCCATCAGCTACATAAAACTGGAATAAGGCATGACAAGGAGCCAAAGCCATGTTTGGAATTTCAGCAACATTCCATGCTGATACAATTAATCTTCTTGAATCCGGGTTCTTTTTGATCTGGTCAATTACTTCTGTAATCTGATCTACCACTTTTCCGTCTGCTCCGCTCCAGCTTCTCCATTGTGCCCCGTAAACAGGTCCAAGATCTCCATTTTCATTGGCCCATTCATCCCAGATACTTACTCCGTTATCTTTAAGGTATTTGATATTGGTATCTCCTTTCAGAAACCAAAGCAATTCATAGATAATGGATTTCAAATGCACTTTTTTTGTCGTTACCAAAGGAAATCCTTCAGACAGATCATATCTCAGCTGATATCCGAAAACACTTCTTGTTCCAGTGCCTGTTCTATCGGTTTTATCAGTTCCGTTGTCTAAAATATGTTGTAAAAGATCCAGGTAGTTTTGCATTTTGAATGAGATTTTAAGTTTCAAATTTAGTGAAAACCATTAAAAAAAGCACTCACTTTTATGAATGCTTTTTATAGGGATGATGTTTATTTTCTATTAAACAACTGTATATCTGCAATCTAACAGACATTAATTTTACCATATATTTTCAATGGTCTGATGAATGGTGTTGACAGTGAATGATTCTCCGGTTTTTTTGCCATACATCACTTTTACCAAAGGAGATTCTGCGGAAACAGTCATAATTTTGTACTTCTCAAAAACAATTTCTCCCATTGAAGCAGCAACGTAAAACAATCCCTTATTGGTTTTTACCAATGCCCCGTTCTGAACTTTTTCCGAAGGATCGGATGTTATTTTCTGCAAAATATTCTGCTGGTTCAATACTTCGTTAAGCTGTCTCTGAAGATTATTGATTTCCTGCTGAAGCATTTCTCTTCCGGTTTCATATTTGTCCCCCATTGAGCTTTTTGTATCATTATTGGAAGCCCGTGTTTCTGCAATAAGGTTTTCAAAATACTGGATTTTGTCGGCAACTTTTGCTTTAATGATATTGATTATTTCCTGTTTGTTCATTGTAATGGTAGATTTTTATTGTAGGGTAGATAAACCACCCTGTCAAAATCGCAGATTTTGACACCCCTCCAGCGGAGGGGAATTGAGAACCTTTAAAGACGAGTCGTTAAGATGTACTACTACTTATTTTTCAAATACCGCATAATCCGAAACTTTGAAGCTGAAATCTTTTCCATTGCTGAAATCTCTTTTTGTCTTATCAAAAATATTTCTGAATGTTCCTGATAGCTGTTCGTCTTCAATAGAAAAGTTAACAGGCTCTTTTGACATATTCAGGACTACCAATATTTCATCTTTTCCATTTTTTCTTACGTAGGCCAGAATTTTATCATTGGCTGTCGTATTCAGAAGATAAGTAGTAACATGAGGATCTCCTCCTCTTAAGGCAGGATTGGAAGCTTTTACCTCCAATAATGTTTTATAGAAATCGGCAACCTGGTAGTTATGAGTCCATTTGATGACATCTTTTTCGAAAAATTCCAGTCTCTTCATATTCGGAAGTTCCTGACCTGAGTATAATAAGGGAACACCATTCCATGTTGCGGAGAATACTGCCATAGGTTTTGTGATCACTCCATATTTTTCATATTCGGTTCCGTTCCATGAGTTTTCATCGTGATTGGTGGTAAACCATGCTCTCATTGAGGTATCCCCAATATTGGAATATTGTCTCAGCAGATCTTTTAATTCCTGAAGAGGTTCATTTTTTTTGTAATAATCGGCAGACTTGTGCATCCATTTCCAGGAATAGCTGGCATCAAAAACTTTTCCGTATTCCGGGCTTTCCAGCTCATCAAATTCTCCCAGCCAGAAAAGGGGTTTTACTTTTTCCACTTCGGGGCGTGCCTGTTCCCAGAAATCTACTTCTACCCATGAAGCAAGATCACATCGAAAACCATCGATATCGGTTTCCTGTACCCAGAATTTCATGGCATTGATCATAGCCTGACGCATTTCCTGGTTCTTATAGTCCAATTCAATAATATCATCCATTCCGGAGGCGATATGAAATTTTCCGTCGGGATCTTTCAGATAAAATTCCGGATGTGTTTTTGTCCAGACATGATCCCAGCCTGTATGATTAGCCACCCAGTCGATGATTACTTTGAATCCTAATCTGTGTGCTTCATTCACCATATCTTTAAAATCCTGTAATGTTCCGAATTCAGGATTGACAGAGGTATAATCTGCAGCGGCATAAGGGCTGCCCATACTTCCTTTTTTATTCTGCTGGGCAATTGGGGTAATAGGCATAAACCAAAGTGTTTTTACTCCCATTGATTTCAGGCGGGGCATTTCTTTTGCAAATGCTTTGAAAGTTCCTTCCTGAGTATATTGTCTTATGTTTACTTCGTAGATATTTGTATTATGTTTCCAATCTTTTGGCAGTTCTGTCATCTTCCGGATTTTTTTTTGAGTGGTACAGGAAACAATTCCCAGACCAATTACAGCTAACAAAATTAATTTTTTCATTAAACTATTTTTAACAAAAGTAAGGATTGTTTTTTGGCTGAAAAGGAGAAAAAGGCAAAAAGGAAAAATTTACGTTCTTTATTTTCTTACTATTTTGTCATAAAAAAAGCCCCGGATTAAAATCCGGGGCCAGTATATTGTATTGACTATCTTTCGTCATCATTGTCATCTTCCTCATCAAAGACATCGTCATTGTAGTCTTCTTCTTCCTCATCATCAAAGCTGTCATCATCTTCATCTGAAAAATTCCCTCCAGCTCCAAAATCGTCATCAAAACCAAACTCGTCATCTGCCAAAGGCATTGCTGATTTCTTTTTGCTTCCTCCAGCACTTCCGTTTTTACTAGGTGCCTTCAATGGAACGTTTCCAAATCGGTATACGGTGATTGGATAGTTTACTCCTTTTGTTTCTTCAATTACTTCTACAAGCTCACAGAAGAATTCCCAAAGATCAAGAAGCCCATACTGGAACTGTGCTTTGTCGCCTACATTTTCAAAAGCCTCATCAATGTAAACGTCTGACATAATTTCACCATCACCATCATCACTCATATCTTCCAATGGGACACTTTTTACGATTGTTCCGTCATCTTCTAACAGATTAAAAGTAGAAAGTTCATCTCCCTGCAGACTGAATGCACTTTTAATTCCTAAATGTAAGTTCCATAACGTTTGTTTTCCCTTAACTTCAATATCACGGAAAATATCCTCTTTCGCATCTAATATTACGCGGATTTTGTAAACCATATCAGTTTCTTAAATTACTTTTTTGCCTTTATAATTATGATAAATCTCTGTTGCAAATATATAATAAATGACATGTGACAAAAAAATATTTCAGGATTTTTTAAAATATTTTTTTTTCTTACATTTTGCCGGAATTATTTACTTTTTTCGAGCATAAAACTGAACTTCGTCCCTTCAAGGTAAACGCTTTCTACGGTAATATTTTCGTTATGTGCTTCAAGGATGTGTTTTACAATGGCTAAACCAAGTCCGGAACCACCTTCTCTCCTGCTTCTGCTGGTTTCCACACGATAGAATCTTTCAAAAATTCTTGGAAGAATTTCAGATTTGATTCCCATTCCGTTGTCTATAACCTCTATCAGCACCTTATTTTTCAGAACGCTGGTTTTTACAATCACTTTTGCTTCCTGTCTATTGGCATAATGAATAGCATTGGAAATCAGATTGATGAAAACCTGGGAAATTTTCTGTTTATCAGCCTCCACAAAAATCTGTGGATGAAGAGTCTGAATCTGTAGGGTGGTATTTCGTTTTTCCGCTTCAAGATCAAGAAGGTCGAAAATTTCTTTGATTAAAAGATTGACATCAAATTTTGAGACAGTAAGATTGATTTCGCCGGCTTCCAGTCTATTGATCATGTCAAGATCTGTTACAATAGCAATAAGTCTTTCTACTGATTTATCAATTCTTTCCAGGTATTTGTCCCGAATGGTAAGGTTATCCACTCCGCCATCTCTTAAGGTTTCTACATATCCCTGGATAGAAAATAAAGGCGTTTTCAGTTCATGGGAAACATTTCCGATGTATTCTTTACGGTAGCTTTCCATCTCTTTCATCATATCAATTTCTGATACCTGCTGCTGATTGAGGTCTGAAAATCTTTCACCCAATTCTTTGATGGTAATATTTTCGTCATGATTCTGCACTATTTCCTGCGGAAGAAACCCGGAAAGGCCCTTTACCTGCTTTCTGCTATAGTAATTGAAAAGAAGTTCCAATACTACACAGTTTATCATAAAGATCAGGACAATACAGATGAAAAGACCCGTTTTGAACAAAGGGGTCTCATAATAGATATCTTTCAGCGAGTCGAATACAACTACTAAAAGGAGCATTACCAGTGTCAGCAGACAAGAGGCAACGAGGGTAAGTCTGTAAAATTTCAATTTTACAACGTTTTAATGATTGAACGTAAAGTTAAGATTTTTAAATAATTAAACGATTAGTTTATACCCAATCCCTTTTAATGTCTGAATCGTATTGATTCCGAGTTTTTCTCTTAGCCTTCTGATATGAACATCAATAGTTCTCTCTCCTACAATCACATCGTTACCCCAAACTTTTTCAAGAATCTCTTCTCTTTTGAAAACCTTTTCAGTATTGGAAGCCAAAAGGTAAAGCAAATCAAATTCTTTTTTGGGAAGAAGAAATTGCTGTCCGCTTTTGGAAACTCTGAAATTATCTTTGTCGATAACAAGGTCTCCGATTTCGATAAGTTTAGCATTCTCAGAAACCTGTGAAGTTAACTGTAATAATGCGTTTACTTTAGAGATAAGGATTTTCGGTTTGATCAGTTTTACGATGTAATCATTGGCACCTGCCTGAAAACCTGCTAACTGAGAAAATTCTTCGCTTCTTGCGGAAAGGAACACAATAAGTGTTTTTTGAAGTTCTTTCACTTTACGAAGTTCCTGACAGGTTTCTATCCCATCTTTTTCAGGCATCATAACATCTAATAAGATAAGATCCGGAACAATTTCCTTTGCTTTTTCTATACCTTCGTTACCATTAGTAGCTGTATAGATATCATACCCTTCCTTTTCCAAATTGTAAGACAGAATCTCTAAAATGTCCAGTTCATCGTCTATTAAAAGAATTTTTTTGCTCATCTTCTAGTTTAAGAATTCCCACAAAATTAATTATTTCAATTGATTTCATCTATCTGTCAAATGTTAACTAATTATTAAAAAATAACATTTTGCAGGTAAATTATAAAATCAATAAAAAAATCAATAAATAAATATACACAAAT
This sequence comes from Chryseobacterium sp. Marseille-Q8038, assembly GCF_965111995.1. NCBI lineage: Bacteria > Pseudomonadati > Bacteroidota > Flavobacteriia > Flavobacteriales > Weeksellaceae > Chryseobacterium > Chryseobacterium sp. Marseille-Q8038. The sequence continues at coordinate 326,262 of NZ_CBCOPN010000002.1, forward strand.
CAAATATAAGGAATAATATCTATAATTAAAACAAAAATTATAATTATATAAATTAAACATCGATAACTATAAATCTCGTTCATTCGTTAATACAAATTTCATAATTAATTAATATTCTCCTAAAGTTTTCTTAAAAACTTAGCCATTATTTAGCCCTTGAAAAAGAAGTAAAAGAAGTAAAATGAAAAAACAACTCCACAAGAGCATAATGCTACTTGCCTTGTTTTCTGCTGGCTATGCTTTTGCACAAAGTCAGATTTTGGAAGGTAGGGTATTGGACGAGAAAGATAATACTCCTATAGAAGGAGTAAAAGTAAAGGTAAATGGTCAGGAAGTAATGACTGACATTTCCGGATACTACTCTATCAACCTTTCCCCTGGTACCAATTACATTGTAACGGTAAGCTCCAATGGATATAATAGAAAAGAGATCAGTGAAGTTATTATCAAAAATGAAGGTAATACTCATCTTGATATCGTTCTGGATAAGCCCTCTATAAAGGAAAAAGAAATTGAGGGAGTTGTCATAAAATCAAATGCAAGAAAAGAAACCATAGCCTCTACCATCGGTTTACAGAAGAATGCCGGTGTAGTTTCTCAGGTTATTGGGGTTGAAGCTATCAAAAGAAGTCCGGACAGAAACACGGGTGAAGTTCTGAAAAGAGTTTCCGGAGTGAGTTTATCTGAAGGAAAATATATTGTAGTAAGAGGTTTATCAGACCGTTACAATCAGGCGATGCTGAACGGTATTCAGCTATCCAGTACAGAACCGGACAGAAAGACTTTCTCTTTCGACCTTTTCCCTGCTAACGTTATCGAAACACTTGTCATCAACAAAACTTTCATTCCTGAATATACCGGAGAATGGGGAGGAGCTTTGATTCAGGTAAATACAAAGGATATTCCTAATAAAAATTTCTTCAATGTACAGGTAGGTGTAGGAGGAAATACGGCTACTATGGGACAGGAATTCCATATGCAGAAAGGTGGAAAATGGGATTTCTTAGGAATTGATGACGGTTACAGAAAGCTGCCCACCAATATGCCTGCAAAAAATGCGTTCAGTATTTTAAGTGAGGGTCAGAAAACCGATATTGGTAAAGGGTTTACTAAGAATTTAGGATACAACAGTATTGGTTATCCTGAAAACTTAAGTTTACAGCTTGACGGAGGTTTCAATACCAAATTATTCGGAAAAGATTTAGGGGTAATTGCTGTTTTAAACTATAGTAATAACAAAAGAAGAACTGAATCTACCAACCGTTTCTTTACCATCAACGACCAACTTGCTGATACCAACTTCGATTATTTTACAGAAAAATACAGCAATGATATTATCTTAGGAGGAATGTTGAACCTTTCTTTAAAGCTCAACAGCAACAATAAAATATCCTTAAAGAATATCATCACCAATAATACGGTGAACCATATGTCCTTCAGAACAGGAAAGGACTTTGAATTTGATCCTATCAACGGGACAAACATTATGGCAAGGGAAATAGGTTTTAAAGAAACTACTTTCTACAATTCTACCCTTACCGGTACTCATAAAATAGATGCTCTTGGCGGGCTTACCGTAAACTGGTACGGAAGCTTCGGAATCCTGGATCAATACATCCCTTTGTTACAGCGTTTACAGTATAACCAATATACTAACATGCCGGGAAGCCCTTATTTAGCATTGATTTCTAATGGTCTTTCTCAAAAATCAGGTAGTGTATTCTACTCTACGCTAAACGATTATTTATATAACGCGGGAGGTGATATTTCCAAGACATTTACAATGTTTGGCCAAAAACAAACCATCAAAGGAGGTTATTTGTTCCAGGTAAAAGACAGAATATACAATTCAAGGCCATTCTCTGTAAGACTTGAAAACTTCAACCAGGGATTACTTTCTCAACCTTTTGAAACTATTTTCAACCCTGGTAATTTTGGAACTAACGGAGGATTTACATTTGATGAGATTGCAGGAAATCAGTACAGATATATTGCCAATACCATCCTTAACGCAGGATATTTACAGTTTGATAACAACTTCACACCGTGGTTAAGAGCCGTTTGGGGATTAAGAGTTGAGAACTTTGATCAATTGGTAGGAAGCACGAAAAAAAGTGATGACCGTTTTGTCAATACAAGGGTTACAGACTTTTTACCAGCTGTTAACTTAACATTCAAGGTAAATCCTAAAATGAATATCCGTCTTGCAGGTTCACAAACTGTTGTAAGACCAGAATTTAGAGAGGTTTCTCCGCTGGCATATTATGATTTTGATCTTGGAGCAACTGTAATTGGTAATAAATCAATTGAAAGAACTAAAATTACGAGCGCCGATGTTCGTTGGGAATATTACCCAAGAAACGGGGAGATTATCTCCGTGGCCGCTTTCTATAAAAACTTCAAAAAGCCGATTGAATTATACTTCAACCAATCAGGGGTAGGAACCAGTAACACCTTCAACTACCTTAACGTAGATAAAGCTGATGCATATGGTATAGAAGTAGAGGCCAGAAAAAAACTGGATTTTGTAAGCGCTCTTAGAAACTTTACGCTGGGTGGAAACGTAGCTTTAATTAAAAACAAAGTAACAGACGAAGCGACTAAGATTGACAGACCAATGCAGGGACAGTCTCCTTATACTGTCAACGTAAGCCTTCAGTATGATACTGAAAAATCAGGATGGTCTTCTACGGTACTATTTAACATGATCGGAAGAAGAATCCTTTATGTAGGAAACGACCAGGTTCCACCAATCTGGGAAGCACCTAGACCTCTTTTAGACTTCCAGCTTGCTAAAAAATTATGGAATAACAAAGGAGAAGTCAAGCTGAATGTTTCAGATATTCTGAACCGTCGTGCTAAATTCTACCATGACCTGAATGACAACGGTAAGTATGACAGCAAAGATGCTCTTGCCATTGAAAGACTTTCAGGAACCAATATCAGTTTAACACTGGGATACAATTTTTAATTCACTCAACAAATAATCTAATAAATAATTTAATTCTTTATAACATGAAAAAGTTCGTTTTATATTCTTTAATGCTTGGCGCTCTAGTATCAACTACCGCATGTAGAAATATAGAAGAAGATGGACCTACCATTATTCAAGATGGAGGTAACGGAAACGGAAATACTGAAAACCTTATTCTTTCAGGAAAAATCACTTCCAGCATTACGCTTAAAGCAAATAAAATCTATAAGCTAAGAGGACTAGTATATGTAACTAACGGAGCTACTTTAACTATCGAACCAGGTACAAAGATCGTAGGTGAAGCTGATAAAAACGGAGCTTTGATCATTACAAGAGGAAGTAAAATCATGGCAGAAGGAACTGCTGCCAACCCTATTATCTTCACTTCAGAAAAACCAAGTCCTAAAAGAGGAGACTGGGCAGGTGTAGTAATTTTAGGAAACGCTCCTACTAATGCATCTTTCGGAGGAGCAAACGGAGTTGGAGAAATTGAAGGAGGTATCAACAACTCTGACGGTCTTGGACTTTATGGTGGAACAAATGCTGCTGACAACAGTGGTATCTTAAAATATGTAAGAATTGAATATGCAGGATATGCATTCTTACCGGATAAAGAGGTTAACGGACTTACTTTCGGAGGTGTAGGTAACGGAACTACAGTAGACTACGTAGAAGTTGCTTATGCTAATGATGACAGTTTCGAGTGGTTCGGAGGAACAGTAAACTGTTCTCACCTTATTTCTTACAAAGGTCTTGATGATGATTTCGATACAGATAACGGTTTCTCAGGAAATGTACAGTTTGGTATCGCAGTAAGAGATTCTCAGGTGGCAGACGTTTCAGGTTCTAACGCATTTGAATCTGATAATGATGCTAACGGTTCTACGTTAACGCCTCAGACATCAGCTACATTCTCTAACATGACGATTATCGGGCCAATCAACTCTGCGGCTCCTGGATCTATCAACGCTTTATTCCAGAATGCATTACAGATCAGAAGAAATTCTTCAATCTCTGTATTCAACTCTGTATTCACAGGATTCCCGGTAGGTTTATTCATTGATGCTACGAAAGGTGCTCCAACGGATAACAATATTGTAGGAAATAAATTATTCTTTGAAAACAACATTTTAGCAGGAAATACTACTCCTTTAAAATTCGGACCATCTACATCAACTCCGACGACGTATACATTAAACGATCTTACGACTTGGTTTAATGCTAAAGGAAATACAATCCTTGCTTCTACAGCTGATGTAAAACTTGCCGGCGCATGGGCTCCTGCAGGAACTACACCAAACTTCACTCCTACTGCAGGTTCTCCATTATTAACAGGTGGAGCATTTACAAACCCTAAATTAGCTACTTGGTTTACACAAGTAACATACAGAGGTGCTGTAAAAGATGCTACAGATACATGGTATGCAGGATGGACAAACTTTAACTTATAACATCATCATATAAGTACCTAGATTTAATTTCAAATAGAAGGCCTTCAGAAGTATTTTCTGAGGGCTTTTTTTATCGTTAATATCACACTTTATGATTAACTGCCCAAATCAATATTAAGGGGTGTTCATATTGTAAAAACAGAAAAAGTAAATATGAACAGTAATTTTTATCGCAGATGGATTGATTTTTATTTATTTTATGAATAGGTTTTGGCTAAAGCCGGTGAATTTATTCATATTTAACAACGGACTAAAGCCCGTTTCTATTGATAGAAAAGAGACCCGAAACTCATAACTCATAATTTATAATTTATAATTCAATAAAAAGCCACCAGAAAAGCTTCCGATGGCAGTTACAAAAAACAAGTGTATAAAAATATATATACTTCAGATTAATTTCTCCAAAACAAATTCCCGTCATTCATCAGGGCTTTTATTTCAGACATCCTGGAAACGGCTTCTGCAGAACATGAAGCTTCTGTGAGAACAACTGCAGCTTCATCACCAGCTTTAGGCCACTGCTGTTGTCCTTTTTCATCCAGAGGAAGAATGCTTTGAGTAGCAAACTGTAAAGCTCTTGACAGGGCAAATTCTGTGGCATAACCGTACAGCTCTGCAATAAGATTGGCTTTCTGCAGCATACTTCCGGATCCGAATGTACTCCAGTAGTCCTGTACGTTATCATTTCCGATCAACACATTCACGCCATACTTTTTCAGGGTTGGTATTGGCATTACCGTTCCTTTAAAAGGTACAGAAGATGCAATTCCTACTTTTCCTGCAGCCAGTCTTTCTGCAATCTGCTCAGTTTCTTTAGGGGAAAGATGAGCCAAAGCAAATGCATGGCTTACAAATGTTTTTGCCTGAAGCTCCGGATTTTCAATTGCTTTATCAATCAGATAATTGATGGTTTTCATTCCGGACTCTCCTGCTTCATGCAGGTGAATATCAATGCCTTTATGGTGATCCAACGCGAGCTGAACGGTAAAATCCATTACCTTTTCAATATTTCCGTCAATGCTCAGCGGATCCAATCCACCAATGAATGCCACACTTTTCAGCTGGGCTGCCGCTTTCATCAACGGAGCAGATTCCGTATAATAAACGCCATGCTGCGGGAAGGCAACCAATTCAGCTTTGAAAGAATCTTTTTTATTTTCAAGAGCCTGTTCAAGATGTTCCAGAGATTTCAATCCTGATGTAGGATCAATATTAAAATGGGTTCTCGCAAAATGAGTTCCGTAGTGCTGCTGCAGACTGATCAGCTGTTCTGCTCTGCTTACAGAAGTTTTCAACAGTTCAGGGATAATTTCCTGCTCATAGGCAATCATATCTTTCACCGTTCTTCTTTTCGGAGAAAGTGCCTGCCATGGCAGACCATATAATGTTTTATCCAGGTGGATGTGCATATCTCTGAAAGCGGGAAGCATCAGATATCCTTTTGCATCGATTGCTTTTAAAGAAGGATCATTTGCTTTTACTGTTTTTATTTTTCCGTCTTCAATTTCGATACTGAAAAGATCAGTTTTTGTTCCGGTAACCTCTTCATTTTCGTATTCAAAACCTGTTTCCAGGCGGACATTTTTAAGGGTATAGTTTCCTTTTGCAGTTAATTGATAGGGAAATTGCATGATTTTAAATTTAACAATACAAAATTAACCAGCCCTGAGGGTAAAACCGGTGTATCAATTATGTCTTGTTTTGTACAGATTATTCTTTGAATTGGGAAGGTGTCATTCCCGTCTGTGCTTTAAAGAATTTTGAAAAGCTGGCGTGATCATAGAAACCGAGATCATATACAATATCTTTCACAGACATTTCAGAAACTTTTAAAAGTCTTTTGGCTTCCAGTAAAATACGATCCTGAATAAGAGATGATGCCGAAGCATTAAGATTTTTCTTGCAGACAATATTCAGATAATTGGCAGAGATATTCAGTTTATCAGCATAAAAAGAAACGGATCTTTCTGTTTTGAAATGTTCATCAATAAGATGCAGAAACTTTGAAATAATGGGGTTTGAGTTATAGACTTCAAAATCTTTGAAAGCTCCTTCCACAGATTTACTCACCAGCAGGCCAATCAATTCACTTCTTTTCTGAATCAGTTCCCAGAATATTTTTTCTGTGCCCAGCTCTTTCTGGATGGCCTGAAATTCATACAGAAAATTTTCAAAAACGTCTTTGGAAAGATTTATCACCGGATGATTCTGGTAATAGGATGCAGAAAATCTTAACGAGGGCAGAAAACTTTCAAACCAGTCTCTGCTGATCATCAGCTGATACCCAATGGTTTCTTTTTCAATGACCCACTGATGTACCTGATCCGGAAAAACAAGGTGAATCTGGTAGTCCTTCACCTGATATTCTGTAAAATCTATGGTATGCGAACCGACTCCGTGCTCAAAAAGATTGATGATAAAAAAGTCATGTTTGTGGGGATCATCAATGGAGCGTGCTCCCGAAAGTTCATTGAACAGCAGATTACAGCCTTTCAACTGATTTTCACTAAATTCCTGAATTCCTAAAATAGGAAAATGATCCGTATGGTAAGCCACTCTGCCTGATTTTCTCCTAAAATTACTAAAATTTATGAGAGAAAAACTAAAACAACCACAAAAGGAACAAAAGTTTTATCTCCATCACGCTATCTTCAATTTCCACCCTCCTTCTGTGACGGTCTCTGAAATTTTAATGAATTTACAGGCTTTCCCTCGTAAAACTTTTATACCCTTTGTGGTCAAAAAAACACAACTAAAAATATATTAAATTCCTTTTTTGTATTGAATTAAAAAACAATGTTTCCCTCATGTACTAAGGACTTCACATCCGAAATTCTCGAAACAGCTTCTGCAGAACAACTTGCATTGATAAGAACAAAGTCTGCCTTATCTCCGGATTTTGGCCATTGCTGTGTTCCTTTATCATCCAATGGAAGGATATTTCCCGTTGCAAGCTTTAAACTTCTTGACAATAAAAACTCTGTTGAGTATCCATACAATTGCGCCATTAAGTTGGCTTTCTGAAGTACACTGCCTGTTCCGAAAGTATTCCAGTGATCTATAATACTGTCATTTCCTGTCAGAACCGTTACCTTATGTTTGTAAAGCGTTGGTATGGGCATAATCAGCCTGCCAAAAGGGATTGTGGAAACAATTCCGATCTGCGCTTCACCTAATTTTTCAGCGATTTCTTCTTGTTTGGAGGCTTCTAATTTTCCAAGGACAAAACAGTGGCTTAGGTAAGTTTTTCCTTTAAGAGCAGGATTTTCATTTACTTTTTTAATCAAGTATTCTACAGTTTTTAATCCTGAATCTCCGGTTTCATGCAGATGGATATCTATTCCCTTTTTATTGTCCAGAGCAAGCTGAACCGTGAAGTCTACTACTTTTTCAATATCTCCATCGATGTTGAATGGGTCTACTCCTCCAATAAAATCAATATCCATTTTCGCAGCTTCTTTCAGGTAAGGCACAGAGTCCGTATAAAACACTCCATGTTGTGGAAAGGCTACCAGCTCAGCACCAAAGCTTTTCTTTTTATTTTCTAAAGCCTTCTGTAAATTCTTTAACGACTGAAGTTTGGAAGTGGGTTCAATATTCACATGACTTCTGGCATAGGAAGTTCCTTTTGACTGTAATAATTCGATCAGTTTTTCTGCCTTGAAGGTCGAATTTTTCAGCATTTCCGGAAGCATTTTCTGCTCCAGCTCTATCATTCCTTTGATTCCTCCCGTTCTTTTTCTCACAGCCTGCCATTGATCGCCATAAAAAGTTTTATCAAGATGAATATGCATATCTTTAAATGCAGGAAGCATCAATAGTCCTTTTGCATCTGTCGTTTTAGCATTAGGCTGGTTTGGAGCAATCTTTGTAATTTTTCCGTTTTCAACTTCTACGTAGAACAGATCTGTTTGGGTAGAAGCCACTTCTCCATCCTGGTATTCAAAACCTGTTTCCAGACGAACATTTTTCAAACTCATTTTTCCTTTTGCAGAGCTGTTATTTTCATCCAGGAAAGGTGATGCAGTCATGATATTAGGTATTAAAGTTAATCCTGCTACAGCCAATGCTGAATTCCGGATAAAATCCTTGCGGGAGATATTATTGTCTGAGGTCTTCATGTCCAATCTATTTAATACAAAATTAAAAAGAAGTGTCCCTGAACAAAGTGTATGAATTATTACAAAATCTGTATGATTTATGCATTGTTTTGATTACTTACTAAAATACCCAGTTTATCTTTTCATGCTACAATAAAAAAAGTATTCACGATAATTGTCATTTCGTAGGAATCCAGATTATAATGTTTTTACACTGTCGAGACTCCTACGGAGTAACAAAGAGACAGGCCAAGCTTTCTGTTTCAACTATGGCTAATAATTGACAACTAATATGAAATTATCCATAATGCTTGTCATTCCGTAGGAATCTAAGCTATTATTAGTTTTATTTGTTGAGACTCCGACAGAGACTGCGTTGAGATTTTTTCAATCTAAACTCTTCAAATCAAATTTTTTTTTTGCATAAAAAAACCGGATCTAAAATCCGGTTTCATTATTATTTATTTGTTAGAATATTCAAATTTTCTTACAGCTTCCAGCGTCATATCAATTTCTTTATCCTTGATGGCATCACTGATGAAGTAAGTTTCATACCCACTTGGCGGAAGGTATACCCCATTCTGCAACATTTGGTGGAAGAAGTTATTGAACAATGAATGATTAGCTTCCTGTGCCTCATCAAAGTTTGAAACTCTGTTGATATGGAAGAATACAGACATCATAGAACCTTTTCTGTTAATTTTATGAGCAATTCCTTTTTCATTAAGAATTTTTCCGATTTCGAAATCTAAAGTTTCCGTAGTCTTATGTAATCTGTTGAAAAATTCAGCATCATTTTTAATAAGCTGAAGTGTTTTTAATCCTGCTCTCATAGCCAAAGGATTCCCACTCAATGTTCCTGCCTGATATACACCTCCTTTTGGAGCCAGATGATCCATAATTTCATTTTTCCCAGCGAAAGCTCCTACCGGAAGACCTCCTCCGATTACTTTTCCGTAAGTCACCAAATCTGCTTTTACATTAAAAAGCTCCTGAGCTCCTCCGAAAGCCAGTCGGAAACCGGTCATCACCTCATCAAAGATTAATAAAGCTCCGTTTTCATCACAGATCTTTCTCAGGTTTTGCAAGAAATTGTTTTCCGGCAATACACATCCCATATTTCCTGCAACCGGTTCTATAATTACGGCTGCAATTTCTCCCTGGTTGTGACGGAATAAATCCTCAACCTGTTCAAAATCATTATAACGGGCTAATAATGTATCTTTTGCAGTGCCAGCAGTTACTCCCGGAGAATTCGGATTTCCGAATGTAGCAGCACCACTTCCGGCCTTAATCAGGAATGAATCTGAGTGTCCGTGGTAGCAGCCTTCAAATTTTACAATCTTATCTCTTCCTGTGTATCCTCTTGCCAGCCTGATTGCACTCATACATGCTTCTGTTCCGGAAGAAACCATTCTGATCTGGTCAATATTCGGGACATTTTCAATGATAAATTTTGCAATTTCTGTTTCCAGTTCTGTAGGTGCTCCGAAGGAGAATCCTTTCTCTGCCTGTATCTTCAGTTCTTCCAATACTTCAGGATGGGTGTGTCCTAAAATGGCCGGGCCCCATGAATTGATATAATCGATATAAGTATTATCATCTGCATCGGTAAGGTAAGCACCCTTTGCCGATTTCATGAAAACAGGCACTCCTCCTACGGATTTGAATGCTCTTACCGGAGAGTTTACTCCTCCCGGAATGTATTTGTAGGCTTCATCAAATAAAGCCGAACTTCTTTGATACTTCATATATACTTAGTTGCTGTTGACAGCTGCCGGTTGGCAATAAATTGTCAACGGTAAACTCTCAACAAAAAATTAAATTAGTTTCGTGGTTTTTTGTCTATTAAATAAATCAGTTGTCCTGCAGATGGCTGTTGTCCTTCATCCATTCTGTTTTTAGCGTACAATTTATTTAATTTAATTCCGAATTTCTGAGCGATATCATGCATATCTTCTCCGGATTCTGCTTTATAGGTAGCTGTATTTCCTGTAGAATTTTTGGATTCAAGGAAAACAATATCATTTTTCTTTAAGGTTTCACCTTCCAGTTCATTCCACTTTATCAGTCTGCTTTCGCTGACTTTGAATTTATTGGCGATGAATTTCACATCCGTATCTTCAGGAATTACAATATATTTCAGACCGTCATTCGGATGGCTTTTGATCAGAATGGAATTAAGAATTTCAGCTTTCGTTTTGATTCTTTCCACTCTTTTTTGCTGTTGTGCGTAAGAAGTCTGTTTGTAAGGAACTTCTACAGTCACCGGGTCTTTAGCTTTTTTCAATGCTTTTGAAGGCTCCAGCTGTGCCATGAAAGTTCTGTCGTCTTTCAGATCCGGATACATTTTAAGAACAGCGTACAATACTTCATTAGAATTGGTATTATCGTATTCGTATAGTCTGTATTTTTCAATTTTGGTAATAAGAATTGAAGCATAGCGCGGATTGGTGGCATATCCTGCTTTTTTCAAACCGGTTGCCCACGCTCTGTAATCTCTCATATCCAGTTTGAAAAGATTTGCGTAATATTTTCTTGTTGATAAAAATATAGAATGATCTTCATAAGACTGTCTTGGATCGTCATACACACGGAAGCATTCATTAGGTGCATCATCGGTATGTTTCATCGTTCTACCGGTCCAGTCTTCTTTACATTTTATACCGAAGTGGTTTTTACCTTCCTGTGCCAATCTGCTTTGCCCGCCCCCGGTTTCCAATAATCCCTGGGCAAGGGTAATAGAAGCCGGAATTTTATATTTTTCCATTTCTTCTACGGCATATTTAGCAAACTTCTGAATATACTGATCTTCGGTTGCCCAATTTTGGGCTGAAAATTTTGATAAAACTAAAAGGCTTATGGATAGGAAAAGTCTTTTCATCTTATATTTTTTATTGTTTTAAAATGAAAGATGGAACACTAAGTGTTTCATGTTTTTCAATTTTACTTATATAATTAAATTTCTGTTCTGTTTTTCTAAAAGCAAATTTGCTCCTTCAATTCCCTGTAATCCTCCGGTATGAAAGCACAAAATCCTGCTGTTCTCAGGAAAATAATCTTCTTCAATCAGTTCAAAAACCTTCTCCATCATTTTTCCTGTATAAATCGGTTCCAAAGGAATACCGTATCTCTCTTTGAAATCATTGATAAAACGGACGTTTCCATCATTTATTTTACCATAACCTCCAAAACATGAATCTATTAGATTAAAATTTTGTCTCAAAGTTAATTCAAAAATTTTATTTTCCAGTGAAGCATCATCAACCGCTTTAAATCCTATAACTTTCTGATTTTCTTCACAAAATTTTGAAATCCCTGCAATGGTTCCTCCGGTTCCAACTGCGGTGCAAAGATAGTCAAAATCTTTTGTTTGTTCGTTGAGCATCATTTTCACCCCTTCCACTGCCTCTTCATTGGTTCCACCTTCAGGAACAATCAATGCCTCAGGAAACTCCTGCTGAAGGAATTCTGTGAGTTTTTCTTTGTGGCGGTATTCTTCACGGGTGACAAATTTCAGGTTCATCCCATTTCTTTTGGCAAAAAGTAATGTGGGATTATCCCGCCATTTATGCTGAAGCTCTTCTCCTCTGATGATTCCCAGTGTTGGAATACCTGTCAGACTTCCTACTGCGGAAACCGCGGCTATATGATTGGAAAAAGCACCTCCAAAAGTAATAATATAGGGATTATCAGGATTTTTTGCCAGATAATGATTGACATTATGGAATAGTTTCCAGTATTTATTTCCTGAAATTAGCGGATGAATCTGGTCTTCCCTTTTAATAAACAGTTGTATGTTTTTATGAATTGGAATTTCCTGAATGGGAATAGGTTCTGTGGGAAGTTTTAATAGCATTTCAGTTTTTAGCGACTCAAGGTTTATTCTTTACAAAAGTAGGAAAAGATTTAGTGTGGTGTGAGTTTTCTTTTTTTCCCACAGATAACGCAGATTTACACAGATTTTTTTTATTCTATATGAATTGTTTAATTGTAAGTTTTGGCTAAAGCCGGATGAATTGTTTATTTATTTGATAAACGGGCTAAAGCCCGTTCCTATTGAATAAGTAGAAATGTGAATACTTGATCTCAAAATAATTCATAATTCATAATTCATAATTCATAATTCATAATTCATAATTCATAATTCATAATTCATAATTCATAATTCTAAAGAAATTTCCTGAAGTTCCAGAATTTTCTTTTTTTGAGATAATTCAGGTTGTTTTCATGGGCATAAGCTTCTCTTTCAAAAGAAATTCTTCTGTAACCAAGATACCCGTCTTTAAGTTTGAAAAACCAGTAATAATATTCAATAACATAAAAAATATAGAAGAAAATGATGAGCATTTCCATCTGTTGCCGCAAATGGATTTTTTCATGATTAATCAATACATTATTTTCCTTATCTTCGGGTTTCCTAATGAAGATAAAGGGAAATAGAGCAATGCCATTAATTTTTAATTTTTTTAAAGGCTTTTGGCATACAATTATCATAGTAACAAATATAAAAAGTTTTTTGACTAGCATTTAACTTATGGCCCATTATGACATCAAAGAAGGTGAAGACTTCTACTATAATGAACAGGGGTACAAGGTTTTTACAGAAAAATTTCATCTGAAAAGAGGATATTGCTGTAAAAGCGGCTGCAGACACTGTCCTTACGGGTACGATAAAAAGACTGATACATTCATTAAAAGTGATAAAAAAAATAAATAAAATGAAAAAATATATTTTTATTTTGTTGGCATCTGCTACTTTAGGCTTAACTTCTTGTAGCCCTTTTCAGGTACGTTCAGATTATGCTGAATCCGCCAATTTCAATTCTTATAAAACTTACAAAATAAGAATTGATGATCTAAAATTGAATGATATTGATAAAGACAGGGTACTGAACGAACTGTCGAGACAGCTTCAGAGCAAAGGACTTCAGTCCGGAGAAAATCCTGATCTGATTATCAACGTAAAAGCAAATCATAAAAAGATTACTGACATCAATTCCTCTTCTCCTTACGGAATGTGGGGATGGGGCGGACCCTTCGGTTGGGGTGTTGGTATGAACAGAACCTGGACAACGAATTACAATGAAGGCGCTCTGATTGTTGACCTTATTGATGCAAGAAGCAACAAATTGGTTTGGCAGGGTATCGGAAGCGGAATTTCTGTAGACTCTCCAAAAGCAAAACAGAGACAGATTCCAGAGATTATGGCTGAGATAATGAAAAATTATCCGCCACAAAGAAAATAAGATGTAAGTCATCCATTATATAAGCCGGTACGTTTTGTATCGGCTTTTTTATGCTTTGTGTTTTTTCATGCAGATAAGACAGATTTGCACAGATAATTATGTTTAATGATTCGTGAGTTTTGTATGATTATTTTTAGATTTTGGCTGAAATCACATAGATTTTTGATTTATTTTATCAGTCAGATCCTTCGACTACGCTCAGGATGACAGCCACTCCTATTGAATTGAATGCAGATACAGATATTTAATCGCAACATCATTCATCATTCATCATTCATCATTCATCATTCATCATTCATTACTTATTTTATTTACATGCAGTGCATTTAAAATTAACGATTTTGTAATTTTTTATTTACAAAAATTGTAGTATTCTTGCTTAAACTTGTATTAATATGAAAAAAGTTATTTTATTTTCTGTATTTGCGGGACTTGCCCATGCGCAGGCTCCTGCAGGATACTACAACTCTGCCAACGGACTGAGTGGCGCGGCGCTGAAAACCGAATTAAGCAGCATTATCTCTAACGGACATATGGATAAAGGCTATAGCGGGCTTTGGACAGCATATAAAACCACTGATATTGATAAGGATTACGAAAATGACGGAACTATCCTTGATATTTATTCAGAAAGGCCTTCCGGCGTTGACCCTTATAACTATACTCCGGGAAGTGATCAGTGCGGGACCTATTCTACTGAAGGAAATTGCTACAACAGAGAGCATATCGTACCTCAAAGTCTTTTCAATCAGGCTTCTCCCATGGTTGCAGATATTCACTTTATCAGAGCTACAGACGGAAAAGTAAACGGAATGAGAAGTAATTATCCTTTCGGAAAGGTAGGAAGTACTTCTTTTACGTCCCAGAACGGTTCAAAGCTTGGAACTTCTGCTTCTTCAGGATATTCAGGAACGGTATTTGAGCCGATTGATGAGTTCAAAGGAGATGTGGCACGTATGATTTTCTATTTTGTAACCCGTTACCAGAGCAAACTTTCTACATTTTCATCAGGAAACATGTTAGGAAGCTCTACTTTTCCGGGATTACAGACTTGGGAGCTGAACGTTCTTCTGGCATGGCACAATCAGGATCCGGTTTCTCAGGCTGAGATCAAAAGAAATAATGCTTCATATACTTTTCAGGGGAACAGAAACCCTTTCATAGACAATCCAAATTATGTAAACCTTATCTGGGGTTCTCAACAGCCTTCAGGTGATACTCAGGCACCTACTACGGCGACAGGTCTGAATGTTTCAGGAACAACTTCCAGCAGCATTTCTCTGGCATGGAATGCTTCTACCGATAATGTAGGGGTAACAGCTTATAATGTTTACATGAACGGAAATCTGCAAACTACAACGAGTTCAACTTCAACAACAATTTCAGGGCTTACTCCTTCTACTACTTACAGCTTTTATGTTGTAGCGAAGGATGCAGCAGGAAATTCGTCATCGAACAGTTCTACGGTTTCCGGTACTACCAATTCTGGAGGTACTACTCCAGGTACCAACTGTGCCAATGAAAATTTTGAAACTATTCCTGCAGCCAGCTCTACTTACTCAACCAAAACATGGAGCAACGGAGCTATTTCATGGACCGCCACAGATGCCAGAACTGATCAGACTCTTAATAACAAAGCAATTACGGTAAGAAACGGTTCTTTAACATCAGGCAGCTCTGCAAACGGTATTGGATCTTTAACAGTCACTACACAGCTTAAGTTTTCCGGAACTAATGGTACTTTTGATGTAAAAGTCAACGGAACAACTGTAGGAACTATTCCTTACAGTGCGTCATCTACAACAACGACTATCAATAATATCAACACTTCCGGGAATGTAGTGGTAAGCCTGGTTAATAATTCATCCAGTAACAGAGTGGCGATTGATGATCTTGCATGGACGTGCTATTCAGGGTCAAGTGCAAGAATGGCTCAAAGTACAGCTATTGAAACAACTTCTAACAGTTTTAAAATCTCTCCAAACCCTATTACCAATCAGGAAATTTTTGTGAAAGGAGATCTTCAGAAGGTAAAAAAAGCTGAGATTTATAACCTTCAGGGGAAAACTCTTCAGACGATTGATCAGCCTTTCAGAAATGGAAATTCTATTAAAACCATAAATCTTGGTCAGGGAGTTTATATTTTGAAGCTGGATCAGGTGACGATGCAGTTCCTTGTAAAATAATTCAAATACTGATTTAATATAAAAATGCCGGTCTTTTTAGATCGGCATTTTATGTTTTTTAAAACTCAACGGTTTCTTAATTGACCGGATTTTTAACGCAGAGGTTTTATTTTTTAATGCTTTATTTTAAGAGAGCAAAGAAAGATCAGCAAGCTGATTTGACTAAGCAAATGTTATAGAGAGATTTTATCCAGATCGGGATATCCTGATCCTTTGAGAAGGTCTTTCCATTCTTTATTTTTGAACACGAAAAGATTGCAGCGGTATTCCTCAGGTCTGTTATCTATTTTGGTTTCACAATAGTAATAGAGCATATCTTTGTTTCTCCATATGGCCACTTCCTGTCTCATTTTATTATGAGTATGGATGATTTCATTGTCTTTAACTTCTGATTCAAAACCTTCGCGGATGGTATCAAATCTGGGTTTTTGGAATGTTTTGTTCAGATTATCCAGAAGTGCCGTTTTTTCTTCCTCTGTATAGATATCAAGCTGATACATTCCCAACTCATCTTCTTTTTCGTTAGCAAGCGGGCCAATTTCCTGATCTACTTTTCCGAAGTGTAAAATTACTTTATTGGTATTTTTATGATTCTTTCCTTCCAGATCTATTCCATTGAAGTGTAATAATTCTTTTGATGAAAAGGCCAGTTTTTCATTTCCAATCAGGGTCACTTCATTGGTTCGAACAGCTTCTTTCTCTGTTGCTCCGGCAGATTTTAAAATTTCATTGATATTTTGTCCCACAGCAACTTTAGCAAGATTGAAAGGTTCTGTCTGAGTACTTCCCTGTGTTTCAACCAAAGACTCAGTATCTTTATTTTTCTGATGGCCGCATGAAGCAATCGCCAAACAGATTATTGGTATTACTATATATTTCAATCTTTTCATAATGTTAGTGTTAGTATGCAGTTCTCAATAATAAAACAGAAAAAAGTGGATTCAAGTATCCGGAATCTGTTTTTTTATTTCTTCATCCTTTTAAAGGCTTATTTTTAATTCATATACTTATACCACGGAGAAGCCGGAGGTGTGGGATATTTTAACCCGAACACAGCATTATTACGATAAGCCTCTTTGGTTACTGAAATATATTTATTTCTTATTTTCCCATCATCTTCAATGGAGATACTTAGTATGGAATAATTTTTTCCATCATCCCAGAAGAAAGAGGTTGGATAAGTAAATGAATTTTTCTCATTTGGATTCCATGAAACTTTTTCGGGAGAAAGTTTTTTCAGTTTCTCAAAAATAGGTTTTACCAGTTTGGCATCTACGGTTGCTTTATCAGTGATAGAAGCTGTAGGATTTCCATGTTTTTTTACTATTTTTTCTGCAAATTCCAGAGAGTTTTTTTCGGCAGCATTGGTGTCTAGTGCTCCTACTTTTCCTTTGTATATGGTAATCCTTGTTCCCATGGTATTATCTAATGTTATATTTCCATAGGTTATTCCTTTGTTTTCATCTGCATAGTATTGAATAATATCGGCTTTTGCGGCATCTTTCATAAATAAATCTTTGTTTTCAAAGTCGTATTTTTTGGCATCATCGCCTAATGAAACTGATGAAAGGTCAAATGATTTATTTCCACAACAGATATTGATTAATACTGCAAAAAGCAGCAAGAAAATGTTCCGCTTTTTCATAGAATAATATAAATGTAATTAGATTATTTCAAATTCTTCCTTTCCTTCCGGAATATAAAATGAAATATCAAGCATCAATTCTTCTTCTGCTTCCGGGTTTTCCAGATATAAAGCAGATTCTCCGTTTGCCCTTTTTAAAAAAGCGACTTTATTTTCTGCACATACAAACATAACGGCATCTTTAGAAACTGGTTGTATTTTAAATCCGGATTTGAAATCTTTTACAAGATCAGTAAAACGTTCTTCTGATTCTGCTTTCGACAGATACATTGAAGCGGCCATATTTTCCTCTCTTTTGGAAATTAATTTTTTATAATCCTCAAATTTATTTTCTCTTATTAATCTTGATATATGATCATAAGCCTGTTCCAGTTTTTTTCTGTTGTCCTTAATATCCTGCAGATTTCTTCCGTTCTGCCACGCAGAAAGCTGATAGGGAACTTCTGCTTTAAAGGAACCCACATGTTTAATAACCTGTTTCTTTTTATCTTCTATGGCTTCAGAACGATAGTCACCAAACTGTTGGTCAAAGACAAAATCATTAGCCACATCAAAAAGTTTAATATTAAATTTCAATTCTGATTTAGGGTGCAGCTGCAAATCGCCGATATTGGGTAAAATGGTTGCTGATACAGACTGAACACCACTTTTCAGTATGGCAAAATTAATCGGAATATTAGTAGCTACCTGCCCTTCAACATTCATATGAATCACAGGATAATCATTAATCCTTATCTCGAACAAACAGGCTGATGCACTGAAATCGATCATATAATAGGGTTGTTTTATCATAATTTTAGTTTTTAATGATTTTAGACCAATCGGTAAACATTTTACTGATGGTATTGGTATTGAGGATGCTAAAGCAAAACATTCCCAGGAGAATAGAGCTCCAGCACCACGCAAGTTTCACTCCGTTCTTATCTGTTATAAAAAAAAGAATCAGCATAGTGACTGTTCCAAAAAAGAATGTGAAAAGCAGGGTGTATAGTATGGCCTGAATAATATACATATTGAATTTCAGTTTTCTGAAAACCCAGCCTATCATACTGACCACCATAATCAGGCCTATAGGAAGCAGCAATGCCCCGAAAAGAACAATTTCGGGTTTTTCCATCAGTATACTTTCATACCCGAAAAATGTATTAAAACTGAACTCCTTCATATTGTTTTTCCTGATTTGAAACTTCTAATAAGGTTTTGTCTTTATAGCTTAGCATTTTTGCCAGAATAACATTGGGAAATTCATGAATTCCTATATTATAAAGGCTTACGCTGTCATTGAAAAATTCTCTTCTGTCTGCTATTTTATCTTCCATTCCGGAAACTCTTTTCTGTAGTTCCAAAAAGTTATTATTAGAAAGAAGGCCCGGATAGTTTTCTGAAACGGCAAAAAATGATGAGAGTGCTCTTGAGGTCTCGTTTGCGAGTTCCGTTTTTCTGTCAGAATCATTCGTGGTGTTATAGAAAGTTCTAAGCTCAGTCAGTTTGGTAAGCAGATCTTTTTCATGATTCATAAACTGTTTGGCAACGTTTACAAGGTTAGGAATTTCATCGGCTCTTTGTTTTAAAATAACATCTATATTCCCATATGCCTTTTCCACATTGAATTTCAGCATGACAAGCTTATTGTACAAACTGATGAAAAAAGCCAGAATGGCTATGATAAGAAATACGGCGATAACGATGGCTACAATTTGATCCATTATTGTGATAAGATTAAAATCATTACTATAAGTATAATAATACAGGTTACCAGAAATGATCTCAACAGAGGCTGGTATTTATTCCAGACTGAAATTCCTGCTGCAGTGGTAATTCCTAAAAGCTTATGACCTGTATCTTTTTTGATAAAGGCTTCACCGTTTCTGGAATCAGCGGCACCTACCAGCAGCATTTCCTGACCAGATTTAAGCAATGTTTCCTTATATCTTTTCTGTCCGTTATAACTTACATTTGTTTCTTCGATGAATATCAATTCTATCCCTTCCGGATGTACTTCAATAGTTCCTGTATCATCCTGCATCTGAAAGAGATTACACTGGGTTTCTTTATGAATGGTTGTATAAGAATTTTTTCCCTCCTTATCTCTTGTAACATCTTCAATCGTATAATAATATCCTATGCATTCTTCTCTTGCAACAGGTGAAATCAAAGGTTCTTTCATAATCAGTTTCCCCTGAATTTCTACCAGTCCCATGGCCACTGATTTTATTTTGGATGTAGGTAATGATGCCTGAATTCTTAAAAATCTTTTTCTAGAATTAGGAAGCAGTAAAACAACTGCAATAATAGAAAGTATAATTAACGGTAAATACGTAATTACTTTTTCTGCATAATAATCATAATTATCCATCAATAAGAGTCTGCTATGGAGTATAAGTTTTTACAAGATGTGCCGCAGCAGTTTCCTGTCCGTCTGCGGTCTTCACCTGATTGTCTACAATATAGAGAACAGAGGAAGTATTGGGCTTATTATTGGTGTATTCATAATATTGTACCAATACCATGGTTTTATCTTTCATATCCCATAGATAGGCTGCATTTCCTAATATTTTTCCTTCGCTGTTCTTTGCGGGAATTCCGGCAAGAACCTTAGGATTTTTGTATTGTGATTTCAGATAAGCCAAAAGATCATTTCCTGCAGCGGTATCTTCCCATTCTATTTTTATTCCTTTTGTAAGTTTTTCCGCAGGATTGTTTATTAATAGTCCTACTGTAGAGCTTTTTACGTTATTTTCTTTATGTTCCGGAAAGGAGATATTCCCGAATTTGTATCCGGCTACATCTTTGGTATACGCAATAGGGAGTGTGGTTACAATTTCCCTTGCTTCTGTCTGATACTTGGTATCTTTTAAAACTTCTTTATACCCTTTGGAAAAATCTACTTTCTCCAGGTCTGTCTTCTGTTGTGACTGGCATGATACAAACATGATAAAACACAAAATTATTAAAACGATCTTTTTCATATTATCTAATTTCTTATTAACGGAATATCGGCACTGAATCCGAAAAGTTCTTCGAGACTTTTGATGACATCAAATTTAGGTACAATTTCGTTAAATTTACCTTCTGCGATAATACCTTCATCTTCCGAACTTCCTTTAAGTTCTGCCGGTTTTTTATTACCTCCTCTAGGTATTTTCTTTTTGGCGGACATTCCTACTTTTCCTTTGATCACATATTCAGCATTGAGCCCATCGAATCCTAATTCCGGACGGTAATTTAATCCTTTATCATCAAATTTCACACCATGCCCGAATGTAATGGAAGCTGATCCCTTACCGCTCATCTCAAAATATCCTTCTACTTTAACAATAACAAGATTGGCTTCTGCTTTTGCCCAAACTCCTGCTTTCAATTCAATTTTAAGGGTATTTTTTGCTTCTATTTTTCCCTGCGTGTCCCCTTTTTCACTTACGGTATTGAATGAAAAACCAACTGAAGTTTTGATTTCACTTGAAATAACGAGATCAATATAAACATCTGAGCTTAGTTTAGCTCCGAAATCATCATTCCCAAATTCCACCCCTGTGTTCATCTGGTCTTTGATCACTCCATATAATCTCACCGCTCCCGGCGCAGCAGTTCCTCCACTTACCGCTCCTGCAACAAGTCCAACAGCCGTACAGAGAAGGTCAACAGTGACCTCTAATCCTATCAGGGGTTCTGCATTAAAAGATATATCAACCTTTGTTCCTAATCTTTCTATTTCTGTATTTTTCTGTTTGGCTCTTTCCAGGCACCATTCTCCCTTCAGATTAATATTGGGTGGTTTGATGGCAAAAGTTACCGGAAGACCTTTAAAACCCATGTTTCTAACTTGTCCTTTAGTTTTGTTGGTAATACCATCAGACATTGCTCCGAGTGAGCCAAAAAGATCATAGAGCTTTTTAAATTTTGTTTCGTATTCTCCTTTAAGCTCTTTACTTCTCTGAAAATTTCCGCTTCTGTTCTTTTCCCATTCACTTTTCAGGCTGAATCCGAATGAAGCATCTTTTTGTTTCCATCTTCTTTCAGCGCCTATTTTACCGGCTTTTGCCTGTAGGTCTTTATGTTTTGCAGCGGGCTGGTTTTGCCATTTTACGCTAAGCTCATTGGTAAGATTAACAAAGAAAGTTAGCGTCCATTTAATATCCGGATAGGCCTTGATTAATACAGTGGTTCTTTTTTCATTACTGAAATACCTGCAGGTATGGGCATGCAAATGGAACTGGTTTGGATTGGCCCACATAGGCCAGATGTAATGTATAGGCATCGTATCAAATTTGGATAAATCTGAATACACTCCATAATTAAATGAAGGTGTAGTAAAGGTCTTTACGGTGTCTCCTTTATCGATGGCCTGGCCTACATCTACGATCAGGACCTGTTTCTTATGTTTTCCTTTGCTGTCTCTGAAACATTCATTGGTTTGAAAACCTGTAACATCAATCGTTAAGTCTTTCTTCATAGATACGCTAGGCGCTGTCACTTCATAGTTAACAGTCTGGGCATCATGGGCATTGAACACGAATGAGATATCTACTCTACGGTTGTTTTCGTAGTCTTTTTCATTTTTATATTTGATATTATCTCTTCCCTTTTTATCATCTGTAGGATCTACTTCTCCTTTTCCCACAGAGATTATTCTTCTGGGATCTAATCCACCGTCTGCAAAGAATTTTTTGACAACGTCTGCTCTTCTTTGGGAAAGTCCTTTATTATAATTCTGTTTTCCAATAACACAGGCATAACCACTCAGATTCATGGTGGCATCTTTATGTTCTAAGAGGAATTTGAGTACATTATTCAGAATGGCTACTCCGTCTTTATCTATGACTGTAGAATCAAATTTATAAAAGATTGTTCTCTGAATATGTTCCTGCAGTGCAGGCGATTGTATTTGCTTTACACCGTTACCATTATCAAAAACTTTAACGGTTGTATTATTAGCCTTACCATCTTTTATTTCACTTTCTGTAATCTTAATGACTTCAAACTTACAAGGTTCCAGTCTGACAGAATTTACATCCGGCTTATAAACTTTAGTCGGGGTCTGGTTCTGGGCTCCGTTGGTATTGGTGGTAACAACTTTATTTTTCACATTAAGATAAATGGCATGAAGATCATCACCCAATTTATCTTTGATGTATTGTTTTGAGGCGTTATCCTTTACTTTAACATAGAATTCCTCTACATTCTGGATATTGTCTACATAGGCCATCCAGGCAAAGGTATTTTCTATTTTGAGATTTACCTCACCATCTATGACCTGTACATTGTTGTAGGTATGTACCAGCTTATCTTTTTTAGCATACTGCTGATTCCACAGCTCGATACTGACTGTATTTCCGTTAAGACCTTCCGTCATCAGGTTCAGGTGCACAATGTGTCCGTAGGAAATATATTCATTCTTTTTATTGTTTTTGATGCTTTTGCTGTTTTTCTGGGTAGACCATTTGCTGCTGACAATTTTGGGATCACACCAGCCTTTTACATATATTCCTGTATCATTTTTGGGGTCTCTTACTCCTGACAGGCTGGCTTCAATATAAAACTGATAGCTTCCACAGAACTGTTTTCCAATTAAAAATTTATATCCTGTAGCAGAGGTTATCTGATTGATAATAATTTTTTTGCTGCTGTTCTGCCTCATCCAGGTGAGAGGTTTCTTTTTGTCTGCGTCTGTAGTGCCTGGTAACCATTCGCCCACGCCAAACTGTACCCACTGATCCGGCTTTATAGTAACCCTCTGTCCTAACACAGACATTTTGGGATAATACAATCCGCTTACAACTTTTATTTTTTTTACACCTTTTGCCATTGTATTATCATTTAGATTGCACCATCCTGCCCTCCTCCAGAAGGCTGTTCGTTATACATTTCTTCGGAATCCACCAACGGATTGATCTGCTGCTGGACATCTTTGTCAGCATTTTTAAAGTTCTGCTGGCTGGCTTCAGCTCTCTGCCCATGGTCTATAATCTCAATACATGGAGTTCCGGCAATAGCACATACTGCTTTGCTGTCTTCTACAATGATATATCCGCCATTGCTGAGCTGTACTTTATCATAAAACTTCTGCCATTCTGTAACCATAATTTTGCAGGGAGGTGGTGGGCCACCCATTTTGGTACAGTTTCCGAATGTATTTTTTTCAAATGTGGCTGCTCCAATTTCTTTCGTGGTAACGATCAGTTTTTTGGAAGCGCTTTTATCATTGGCATATTCTTTTTGGTGTGTAAGTACTTTCAGCTTGTCCGGAACCTGTCCGAACTGGCATTTGCATAGGGCGCCCTGTACTACAATATGTTTTTCTGCCATATTAATTTTATCTTTAGTGAAATGGTATTTTATTTTTCATCAATTCCTGAAACTGATACTGAAATCTTTTTTTCTTCCTGCAGCATGATACTGCATTCCAGGTAAAGAGATTCCGGAAGTGAAGTTTCTCCTTTCAGATAGCTTATGAGTCTGAAAGTTCCTTCTTCATTCATCACAGGTTCATCTTCTATAATCAATGAAAAAGGTGATCTTCTTATAAAATCATCAATATCTCTTTCTTCATATAACTTTCCTGTTCCTTCTATGGTAATCAGGCCTGTTTCTTCTTTCAGCGGATCTGTTTCCAGGGTAAATTTATATCTGGGTTCAATTGCATTGTCCACTACAGGAAAAGTTGTTGTCATCTCAGTTCTGTATTCCTTTCCAAAACTCTGGTATATTCCAAAGAATAAAGTGCGGATGAAGTAATCATTTTTAAGGTAAAGATTGATGGCTTCAGGCTGGCTGATTATTTTTTCAATCTTTCCGCAGTATTCGTCTACGGTTTCGCCTTCAAATTCTTTGTATAATTCTTCTTTTACAGCCGTCCATCTTTTAAGAAATACGTCAGCATTTTCTACGGCTTCAAATTTCCCGTGTTCATCTGTACTAATCTGTAAAGGATATAAAACCTTAGAGGTTCTGTAAGCCAGCAGGTCTGCAATTTCATTCACTTCTTCTTCATTAAGATAAAGGTTGGATGTTCTGTCTATTTCAAAAAAATGAATTCCTTTATCTGTTTTTAACCAGCGAACAGAGGTTTCATATTTTAGTTCGTTTTTAGATTCTCCTTTTTCAATGGTAATGACGACACTGTATCTTCGTACTGAATTTTCCGGCTGAAGGGTAAGACTGTTTCCTTTCCCGAATTTTACCAAAATATTTTTATCTGCAACCGCAGTTCTCGGAACAAAAAGTTCTTTCTGCCCGTTCAGGTTGATCAGAATCATATCCTTAACCGTGCAGTGATTGTTATGAAAGAGTTTTAATGCATCTTTATCCAACCCGTACAGCGAGGCTATACTTTTTAAAGTTTCATCTTTCTGAACGGTATGTATATTATATTTCTGCATAAAAATATTCCTGCTTCAATTCTTTTCTTTATTTGATATTTTATTACAAATGAATAACCCTTGTTCTGTTAGGTCTTGGATCCATACCAATACCTTCTCTTCTTGCTGACCAGTGGAGATATTCATGGCGAAGCTTTCTTAAATCATCCTGTTCCTTTACTTCTTTCTGATAAGCTGTCTGACGGCTTTCCGGGATTTCGTTTCCTCCGTAGGCATCCCGCAGGGCTTTATAATGTTTGAAAGAGTAAGGCTGGCCATCTCCCATCACGTAAGTTCTGAGACGGTCTTTTATTCCTATTAAAAACTGATCATCCAAAATAGAATATTTATCGTCTGTCAGTTTCTTTATGGTAATAGGAAGATTTTTATCTACCCCATATTCCGCCATAAAATGCAAAGGAATGTAGCTATATGTCTTCAGCAGCTTGCGTGTTCCTCTTAGTGATAAATAGAATCCGGGGGTAATGGTGAGCTCATCTTTATGATACCAACCTTCATTTTCAAGCTCTGTTTTTAATGCTTTTAATTTGGTACTGGTAGTCCATGAAGTTTCAACTTCTTCCCATGTTTCCTGTCCGTTTTCGTAAGCTCCACCTACATCACAGTGTACCCCGGGGAATGTTTTTTCAGTTCCGATATGCACTCTCGTAAGGTCAAAATTTTCCCTATGTTCATCTTCTGCAGTAAAGTGAACTACGGTCTGTGCTTTTCCGATATCATTCAGGCTCAGTTCTTCGACGTCATTGCTGAAATTAGGTACTGGCGACAGGTATTTTGAATAGGAAGAAACAGTATCGTAAATTCCCAGGAATCTTACTTTCAACACATCTACTTTTAATCCTGCTTCTTCTAGTTTAAGGCCAAGGTGACCCCATTTTGGAAGTTCTTCTGAGGCAACACCCTTTCCATCATCATCGGAATACGTTGTCACCGACACCGCTTCATTGGCAACGGTTCGGGAAGTGGCTTTATATTTTGCTTTTCCGATTTCGTATACAAAATTACGGGCAGCAGCAGCTCCACGGCTAAATCCGAATACATCAAAAGTAAGCACAGCAATTTTATCGGCTTTCTTTTCTGCTTTAATGGTTTTCACCTTTTTTACAATTTCTTCACAGCCTTTTCTCACTTTCGATCTGATTCCGGTTTCTCCTGTTCCGAAAGCATATCCCAACGTAGCATCGCCTTCCTTATCCTGTGTACCGATACCTTCTATATAAATGCCGAAGTTTTTATCATAGTTGTCCCACATGCGGGCAACATTGCTCCAGTCATTGTTGTAGCTGGTGTTGTCTGTCGCTTTTCCACCGTGTTTTTTATGGGCATCTGTTCCTTTTTTTCTTTCGTCTGTATTGGTTTTATTATTCAGGGTTCCGTCAAAAAAAATCCCAATGGTAATATCCAGTACTTCCTCTTTGGATACAGATGGTGTATAACTTCCAAATTGATTGTTGTGCATAGTTCTTGTTTTTAAATTGACTGAGTGAATGCTATCATTCTATCTTTCGGGATACCCTGATTTTTGCTTTGGTAACAGGCAGTTTTTCTTTTTCAGATTCTAAGGACACTAAAACTTTGGTATTGTCTTCATTTACTTTAATGGTAAGATCAATGTTTTTGTCTTTTCCTGATTTCTGAAACAAGTCAAATATTTCTTTATCATCAAAAGCGTCTATCCAAACTGCATATCTGTTGTTGTTTTTATCTTTCCAGTAAAAACCACAGAATCTTGGTACAGCTCTACTTTTGTAAGTATTCTCTTTTAAACTCTGGTCAAAAAGGTTTTCCTGCTCTCCGTTATAATTGGTAAAACCGAAATCGATCCATGTTGCTCCTTCAGGAAGAATCACAGCAGGTTTCCAGTTGTATTTTTCTCTGTAGACGTTGTAAACATCTGCAGCAGGATAACCTTCTTTTTCAATTTTCTCACGTACTTCCGGCTTGAATGTCTTGTAAGACGGATCTTTAAGCATTCTATCGGCAAAACCTTCCTTCAGCATATACTGAGCATTGTCATAGGCTTTTTCTTTGGTAATTACGGTATCATGAGCCTGGAAAGCACCTATTTCTTTCTGGTTTCCGGGACCTTTCATCCATAACACCACTCTTCCCTGTGGAGCCAGTCCGACAACAAAAGAATTGTAGGTAGATTTCTTTTTCGTATCCTGATCTACAAATCCTTCATCAAAAAGGGCTTTTATCTTTTCTTTATCCAGATTCCATTTTCCGGTGTAGAATTTTTTTTCTACCAAAGAATACCATGTGAATTCAAGCTCGTGGGGAGCATTCATTCTTTCGGTTGTCACGTTCATCGTACCACCTTCTTTGCCCCATCCTGTATTCTGTGTTCCCCAGATGGCATCAAAGCCGTATGTAAAATCATCAGCGACAATTGCTCCTTCATAAACTTCCATCGGATATTCCTGCGGAGCAGAAACGGTTCCGAGCCAACTGTATTTTTCTTCCATTTTTTTATTCTGACAATTCGTTAATGAAAAACACCATATAAAAAGAATCAGCAGGTTATATTTACTTATGACCATGGGACATAATCTTCTTGTTACTTGCTAAAACCAGATTTTCTTTATGTGCTTCCACATTGATTTTCTTTGCTATTTTTTCAACCTTTTTTCCTACACTCAGATGATAAGAATCTTTGACTGTTATGCGCAGATTGGTTGCTGTTTTGATGATCGCCATATCAGAAAAGTTTTGATTTTTCAGCACTGTTGAATTCTACAATTTTTCCACTTTGCATCGTCATGTTTTCCAGTTCGCTGAACATGGAAATTTCACCGGCTATTTCATTGGAAGTTTCAGATTGTCTCTTGAATTCTTTTTCAATCATTTCCGTTCGGGTATCGGAAGCTTCCGTGATGTCTCCCGAAGCAGTAAGTTTCATATCTTTTCCTGCTATGGAAACAATATTATCGTTCGCTGTACTGGTAATACTTGCGCCTGCTCCTATCGAGATTTCTTTTCCTGCGGTAATATTGATATTGTCACCTGCATTTAAAGTAAAGTTTTTAGGTGCTTTCATGCTGATATTCCCCTGTCCGTCCATGAAATAGCTATTTCCACTCGGATCCAGGATCGTTACACTGCCTTCTTCATCATTCATTAAAATTCTGATTCCGCTTCTGGTTTGGATGGATTTCAGGTGATTGTTAACACCACCTCCCAAAGCAATTCCACCATGAAACATTCCTCCCATGACAAAAGGTCTGTCCGGATGGCTGTGTACAAAATTAACCATCACCTGATCTCCCACTTCGGGAATGGCTACATAACCACGGTTTTGGGTAATCTGATCCGTTCCTCCTGCATCAGGGCTCATCATACGGATAAAATGAGTAGTATCATTGGTCTGCCAGTCAAATCTCACCTGTATTCTTCCCTGTCCTTCGGGATCTGTGTTAGAAATTACGGTAGCCGTCTGTGGTTCAGCTTTTGGAATGGTAAATTCCGGTTTTGGAAGAAATCCTGTATCAGCTGCTATTCCTATGAAGCTTCCTTTGTAATGACCGATGGTGTCAATTTCATGTTCCGCTTCTGTAATCATGATTCTGGTGAAATAAGAAGTTTCATTAGAATCCTGTTTTCGCATCTGAACATCTGCTACACAACCCGGATGCAGGAAAGGAACTGTTGTATTTCCTGAAATGGAAAACACATTCACCGCTTCACTTCCGGCCGCACTTTTCTGAGAGTATTCCACATCAAGATGGGTGGTCGCTTTAATGGGAGCCATCTGCAAAGCTGGCGTTTTATAAATAGATTCGTTATGACTGTAGGCTGTTTTCGCCAGATCACTTACATGTTTAATGGGTGTTGAACCCGAAGTCAGTCTTTCATTTTTGTTACTGTTATAGCCATAGAACTGAGGCTTGGTATGTACCGCCTTCAATTCAACTTTTATATCATTGGCACTGCTTCCGTAGGTAAGGGTAATGGGTTTATTCTGAGCCGGAAGTTTTCCGAAATGTAAAACTTCACCATCATAGTAAAATTGTTCACCATAGGCTTCTGCCATTCTTGCCAGATAGTTATAATGTGTTTCATCATACTGACTGCTATAAATGATCTGAGAAAAGTTATTGGCATCTACCCTGACATCAAATCGGCTTTTATCAATTCCCTGTTTAATCACTTCTTCAGCAATGATCCCTACATTCACAGACTGGTTCCCTCCAAAGCTTTGGATATGCGGTGCACCGTCAAGAAGAATGGTAGGACTGAAACCTGTAAGCACAATATTTCCTAAACTCATATGTTCCTGACTGAATCCTACTCCGGTAATGACTCCTACAAAAGTTCTTTCCGGGCTGTTGTCTATATCTTTATAGGAAATAATGGCCGTAAGCCTTTTTCCAAGGAATTTATTGGCCTCTTCCAATGAATGGGTCTGTCTGTCCCCCAGCGTATCGTGTGCCAGTGTCAGTGTAAATTCGTGATGTCTTCTGGTACTTTGTTTAAGCTTGAAATGTTTATAGTACTTGATAATTTTCCCTTCTATGACAAGAGAAAGTTTTACCAGACGGTTGATGCCTGTATGATGGTTTTCAGAAATACCATCCGCATTCTGCGTCGGACGAAAAGACGTCGCTTGTGATTTTCCAGGTGTATTTGACATATTTTTAGTGATTTGATTAGTTTTCTAAACGATTATTCAACAGAAAGGGAGTTTAAAAATAAAAACAAAAGCTCCTGCAGAATATAGTCTTAGGTAAAAAAAGACCGTCTTATGAAGGACAGTCTTTTATTTTTAGTTCATGAAAGACTTAGCTCATTGGCCAAAGTCCGTCATAGAATGAATTTCCATACGTAATGCTTTCAGCACTTATTACAAAGCTGATCAGCATGTTGTTGCTGTCTATTGCATCAAAATCTACTTCATGTTGGATAACATATCCGTTTTCCCACTTCAAAGAGATGAGTGTTCCTTCTTCGTGAGATTTATTAAATTGAATTTCTCCGTTTGTAGGTTTATATTTGCTGTTTAATAAACTTTCTAAAACATCAGATTTTTCTGTTGCTTCAATGGTTACTTTAATCAATGCGTTTGACGGATCAGATGCTACACGTCCTGAAACATCTGTAGATCTTGATACGCTGTAGTTAAGCTTTAATAACTTCTGACCTTCACCTCCATTGAATTTTAAGATTCCTCTCGAATTTCCTGCCATATTCTTACATTTTAATCATTAACGACTGTTCCCTGATATAGGATTTATATAACAAAGATAGACTTCAGGTTCTAATTTAAAAAGTTTTTAAGGCACTGTTTTAGAAATTGTAGTAATTCTACGACATTTTTAGAATTCCGGATTAAAAAATAAATTTAGAATTTTAAACTAATTTATTTTATTTTTCATTGAAAATATTCTACAAAACCCACGAGAACTAGAGTACTGAAGAAAACACTCAATAAGCATTTCCTTCAGTATCATCTATTTAGTTTGTCTTTCCTCCGTGATTAGTGATGTTTATAAATATACCCGATTACCATAATAATCAGGTTGATGATGATCATAATCAGTAAAATATTACCGTATTTTCTTTTTTTATCGATAAAACTCAGACCAAGAATTATAAAGAATATCAATAAGGTATACACAGCAGGATACATTTGAAAAGCTTCTGCAAACTTTCCTTCGAACACCAATACAACGGCTCTCTGTGCACCACAGCCCAGACATTCTACTCCCAGGAATTTTTTACTGGGGCAGGTAAGCATGAAATCATCAATATCCATCTGTACTGGTTTTATAAGAGACCTGTTAATTAAGAAGAAATTTTGGCTCTGGTATACTGATGCGGGAAAAAGCAGTTTTCTTTCATTTCAAAAGATCCCTGAACAGCAATATATGGGTTTCTAAGGATCTCTCTTGCTACGAAAATTAAATCGGCATCGCCTTTCTGAAGAATTTCTTCAGCCTGCTCCACTTTAGTAATCAACCCTACTGCTCCTGTCTTTACAACGGCTTCATTTCTTATCTGTGATGAAAAAGGAACCTGATAGCCATCGAAAACCGAAATTTTGGCACCATGAATATTTCCACCACTGGATACATCAACAAGATCTACAGCATGTTCTTTTAAAATTTTAGCCAGCTCAACACTGCTTTGGATATCCCAGCCATTATCTGCATATTCCGTCCCTGAAATTCTTACAAAAAGAGCAGTATTTTCATCCAGTTCTTCGTTAACAGCATCTACAATTTCGATCAGAAATCGGATTCTGTTTTCAAAACTGCCTCCATATTCATCTGTTCTGATATTGGAAAGTGGTGACAGAAACTGATGGATCAGATATCCGTGCGCCCCATGAATTTCAATAACGTCAAAACCAGCTTCCACAGCTCTTCTCGCAGCTTTTTTAAAATTCTGAACCTGCTCCTTTACCTCATCTGTAGTGAGTGTATGCGGAATTCTTTCTGTGGGGTGATAAGGAACAGGACTTGGCGCCACCGTTTCCCAGCCTTCTTCCAGAGGAATCTGTATATTATTCCAGGTAGATCCTTTTCTTCCGGCATGGGCCAACTGAATTCCGATTTTGCTTTCTGAATTTTTATGAACAAATTCTACAATTCTTTGCAGCTTTCCTGCTTGTTCATCATTCCAGATTCCCATACAGTGATTGGTAATCCTTCCTTTAGGTTCTACTCCTGTAGCTTCTACCATCAAAAGACCTGTTCCGCCCTGAGATCTGCTTCCGTAGTGTACAAAATGGAAGTCGTTAGCCTCTCCGTTTTCACATGAATACATACACATGGGAGACATTACCCATCTGTTTTTTAACTCTACATTTCTGAATTTTATTGGTGTGTATAGCATTTTACTCTTTAAAAAAATTGAACTTTTCACAGGAAGAATAAAATATTGCCCACTTCATTAAAAAGAACTAATTTTACCCCCCTTTTTTAGTTGACAATATATGAAAAAAGACATACAGATCAGTTACGAATATTTTAAAAATAGCAGTGAACTGAGCGATATAGAAAAACAATTATTTGAAAGAGCCAAAGAGGCTCGTGAGAATGCTTATGCGCCTTATTCTCAATTTTTGGTAGGATGTTCCGTATTATTGGAAAATGGAGAAATTTATTCCGGAAACAATCAGGAGAATGCAGCCTATCCGTCCGGGCTATGTGCAGAAAGAACTACTCTTTTTTGGGTAGCCGCCAATTTTCCGGATGTGAAAATAGAAAAGATCTTCATTGTAGGAGGTCCTAAAGAATTTCATGAAAAGAATCCTCCGATTCCTCCTTGTGGAGCATGCCGCCAAAGCTTGATTGAGTATGAAACCAAGCAGAACGAAAATATCGACCTTTATTTCTCAAGTATGAATGAAGAGGTTGTAAAAGTAAGTGCAGTAAAAGATCTGCTTCCTTTTTATTTTGATTCGACGTTTTTATAAAGAAAGATTTTATCCTTGTCAAGGGTAATAAAAAAGCTGTTTCATATGTTGAAACAGCTTTTTTATTATTCTTCTTCAGATTCTACCTCATCATCTTCGTCTTCGTATTGCTCCAGATAGTAGCTAAAGCTGAAGTCTTCCACTTCCTCTTCGGCATCTTCAAGAGTAGTCAGCAGGTCTTCAAAAATCTCAAGCTGATCTACAGTCATATTTACGAATTCCAGGTGGAGTGGCATTTCCAAGTCTCCGGTTATGGTGTCAGACAGTGCATCAAGATTATCGCCAAAATGTTCAGGAAGCTGAATTTTTTCCTTTAACTGAGCGTAAAAATCTTCATAGTCACCTATGTCTGTAAAATCTATATATACTGTCTTCATATTGAACTAAATTTCCAATTTTTATTAATTAAAAAAGCTTTGCATTTTTGGCAGAAATCCGTTTCTTCATCAGTAGGATTCTTGCCTTCTGCATCTCTCATAAAACACATTTTTTCAGGGCAATGTGGCAGCCCCTGCGTATGCCCAAGTTCGTGAATGGCTATTTTATAAAACTGCTCATCGGGATTTTTCCTGCTCAGCCTGAACTTTGAAGCTACACAAGCTTTACCTGGTCTATACCCCAATCCCATAATTCCAAAGTCTTTGATCTTTCCTCTGGTGGCACTGATATCTTTTGAAGTAAGACCAATGGTAACAAAACCTTCTTTTGTTTCCTTATCTAAGAACTTAATAATCGAATCTGCCCTATACCGATTTCTCTCTTTATAATAAGTATTTTCCGGAAAATCTATAGCATCCAGCACTTTTACCTTCGGATATATTTTTTTGATTCCTTCCGCTACTTTTGCTACAGTTTCAGGCTGAATATCTTTAAATGGCTGAATAAGGATAATTATACCCGGTTTTTCTGCTTTTCCTTTTACCATACTTTTCTTTTCCGAACATGAAAGGGCCAGAAGTAAAATGATGGTAAAGTAAAAAAGATTATAATTTTTCAAAAATACTACTTATGTCTGTTTAAATACAAATTTCATATAGTCATTGCGAGGAGCTGTGCGACGAAGCAATCTCAAAAAATATCAAAATATGCTTGATATCATCCGTAAGATCTTTCCAATCTGGGTTTATACTATTAATTAAATCCAATTTCTTTTGTCTTGAGCCAGCCTTTATTTGTTTTTCTCTAACTATAGCATCACCTATTTCCTGAAAAGCTTCCCAATAAACTAAAATATATAAATTATATCTTGAGGTAAAGCTTTGTGAATAGTATGCTTATTTATGCTGTTGCACACGTTTTGGCAGATTTGAAGTAACTCCTATGTAAAGAGTTGTATGATTTTTATTCGTCATAATATAGACAAAACCTGCTTTCACTTA
This sequence comes from Chryseobacterium sp. Marseille-Q8038, assembly GCF_965111995.1. Taxonomy (NCBI): domain Bacteria; kingdom Pseudomonadati; phylum Bacteroidota; class Flavobacteriia; order Flavobacteriales; family Weeksellaceae; genus Chryseobacterium; species Chryseobacterium sp. Marseille-Q8038. The sequence continues at coordinate 360,045 of NZ_CBCOPN010000002.1, forward strand.
TTATTATTTTTGAGATTGCTTCGTCACTTTGTTCCTCGCAATGACGTTACTGTTTCTCAAAGCTCTTATAATGGTTTTTGGTAAGGTATACGTCTCCATTTTGAGTGTAAATGATACGGTCAGCATTTCTTCCTCCGCAATGATAGTTTACATCTGCTTCAAAATATTTCTCTCCGTCCGGCAAATGTCTTTCTCTGTTTCCGAATTTATCTCCGCCAATAGCTTTTCCCGGAAGCACATCACAAAGATTCCCCTGGGAAGGATTCCATCCTTGTTTTCTGGCTTCGTTTTTAGTGATATAATAATCCGGAAGTTTATGATTTTGTTTTACGTAGCTGATAACTATTTTTTCTTCTGTAAGCTGATCAATGGAAACCTGAGCAGATGAATTTCCGTTATTGGAAGCTCCTTCTGAAGAGGTACTGCCATAGCTCACCGTTTCCTTTTTTACTGAATCTGACTGATCTTTTTTATCTGCAATAAAATTTTTATAGATATACATTACAGACATTCCGAAAAGGAGTCCCAGACATATAAAAAACACGGATCTTATTTTACCGTTCATAACAATCGTTGTATTAATGTGACAATTTACCAGTATTGGTACAGTGTATTATGCTCTCCACTCTTCGGGAATATCACAAACCGGAATAGGATCCATTTTATGCTTGGCGGCTTTATGCATTCTGTCAAAAATTAAGAATACTTCCTTATCTCTTCCTTCATAATCATCGGCAGTTTTATTTCCGTATTCTTTCTGGATTTTTTCCAGTTCCGGATAAGATGCACCAATTTGCTGTTCATCTGTTCTGTCTACATCCCAAAGTCCATCAGTAGGAATCGCTTCCTGAATGCTTTTAATTAAATTAAGCCCTTTGGCCAATTCATATACCTCCGTTTTATAAAGATCTGCAATGGGAGAAACGTCTACTCCACCATCTCCATATTTTGTATAAAATCCGATCCCAAAATCTTCCACTTTATTACCTGTTCCGCAAACTAAAAGTCCGTTCAGCTGTCCGTAATAATATAAAGTAAGCATTCTCAGACGTGCTCTTGTGTTGGCGAAAGCCAGTTTTTCATTAGGAAACAGATCATCTTTTACATCAAAAGTTTTATAAAGCTCCTCAAAAGCAGGGGTCAGATCTACAGACATTGTTTCTACATTCGGAAATCTTGATTTAAGGTCATCCATATGATCCTTTGCGCGGTCTACCTGATCTGCTTTCTGACGGATTGGCATTTCAATCAGCAATGTTTTCAGTCCGGTCATTGCTGCCAGCGTAGAAACAACTCCTGAATCTACTCCTCCTGAAACCCCGATTACATATCCGTTTACTCTTGCTTTTGCCGCATAATCTTTTAACCAGTTTACAATATGATCTATCACTTTTTGTGTCTGCATCGTTTATATTTTTTTAGTCTATTCCAAATTCCTGAGGGTATTTCACCACTCCTTTTTTATTTTTTAATCCATCTTTTACCAATTCTACAGCCATTCCGTTTTCTTCCGGAATATAGAATGGAAAAGAAATCCCAAAATTACTTGTTTTTTTGTAACCAAAGCGTGGATAATAATTTTCATGTCCGATCAATATTACAGATTCATATCCCAGTTCTTTGGCAATACGATGTCCTTCAAGAATAAGTTTTGCTCCTATTCCCTGATTCTGAAATTCAGGCTTTACGGAAACAGGCGCTAATGCAAGAGATCCGAAGGATTCTCCATCCCCTTCAATGGTAATTTTTGTAAACAGAATATGTCCGGCAATTTCTCCGGTTTCATCTTCTGCAACCAATGATAATTCCGGAACAAAGGCTTCAGATTTTCTTAATTTTTCTACCAGAAACTGTTCCTGATGATCACTGTATTCCATTTCTCTAAAAGCCTCTTCTGTAAGTTGAAAGACTTTTTGATGGTCTTTTCCCTCTTCTTTTCTAATAGTCATTACTCTTATATTTTTCACATTTCAGTTCGTACCAGAAGCATTCAACATCAGATTCGTCTGTAAACTCACCTGTTTTCTCAAAACCCAATTTTCCTAGCATATGTTTTGAACCCGTATTTCCGGCATCAGCGAAAGCATATATAACGGCTGCTTTCAGTTCATCAAAACCATAATATAAAGAAGCTTTTGCTGCCTCCATCGCATATCCTTTTCCCCAGAATTCTGGAATTAAACGATATCCCAGATCCAGAGTATTCACGTAACCATTGACAGGCTGTGTCAATAATTTCAAGCCGCACCACCCTATCAGCAATCCGCTTTCTTTTTCAATAATTGCCAGCCTTCCTACTCCATTTTCCTCATACTGCTTCTGAATCATTTTGATGACTTCCTTAGATTCTTCAACTGTAGTTACCGGCTCTCCCAGATATTTCATCACCTCAGGATTGGAATCCAAAAGAAAAATGCGTTCAACATCTGCCTCTTCAAGTTTTCTTAAAATCAGTCGTTTTGTTTCTATTTTCATAATGATTAGTTTTTATTCTTCTGCACCAAAAATGGTAACCTCTGTTTTTGTTCCTTTCTTTATATCTGTTTCCTTTATCTTATTCCCGATTATATTCAGAGTCTCTAAAGCCGGATTCCCGGAAATATCAATTTTTTGAAGTTTATTATGTTCCAGATTCAGTTTTCTTAATCCTTTACACTGAGCCAGGTCAATTGTTTTTAATTGATTTAAAGATAATGTTAATTGATCAATTTTTGGAATTCCTGTCAACGAAATACTTTCCAATCTATTATGATCCAAATACAAAGAACTTAAGTTTTTCAGATTTTCTGTTTTGAATGAAGAGATTTTACATCCTGTACATGAAAACAATTCAAGCTGATCGAGGTTGCTTATTACCATATTAGGAATTACATTATCATCCAGGACAATCATTTTTACGTTTTTAAAAAAGTGCAGATCATCCGTAGAAGTGATTCCTTTCTGAACAAGGAACAGATTGGTAACCCTATCTGCCTCAGGAGATTCCAGCATTCCATTTTTATTCAGATCAAAATTTTCCAGTACTGCTTTTTCAAAGTTTTTATCTTTAAATTCAAGCTTTTGCCCATAGAAAAAAGAAAGTCCATAAATAAGGTAAATGGCAGTAAATATTTTAATTTTCATCATGAATTGTGTATTTAATCCTTATTTTTGTAAACTTAAATTCCATGTAAAAATAATGAAGATTTTTAGATATATTGCACTTTCTTCTCTTTTAGCTGCCGGACTTATTTCCTGCAAAAATGAACCTGAAAATCAATGGAAGGTAGAAGTTAAACAAACTGCCGAAAAAGTTGACATCACGGATATTTCCAAAGAGTTTTACAACCCGGCTCTTCCGCTGGATCAATTTAAAGCTCAATTTCCCTGGTTTCAGGGCAGTGTTTCTGATGCCGATTTTGGAAAAAGAAGAGCAGATGCTGAAGAAATAAAAATCTATAAGGAAGCGATTGGGAAAATAGATCAGGCAAAGCTTCAAAAAGAACTTCAGAATTTATTTTCACATATCAAATATTACTTCCCACAGTTTAAAAATCCAAAAGTATATCTGTTTTCATCAGCTTTACAGATGGTTCAGGATCCGATATTTTATGACCAGAAGGGCAATCTGTTATTTATAGATGTCACCGGTTTTATGGGAGATGGAAATCCTAATTATAAAGGCCTGGAACTGTATTTCCAAAAATCGATGAACCCACAAAATATTGTTCCAAAAGTGTCGCAGCTTTTCGCTGAAAATATTGTTACGGAATCTCCTGATCATCAGAAATTCATTGATCAGATTATTCTGAACGGAAAAGTAATGATTCTACAGGATGCTTTTCTCCCTGATGTTCCTGATTATCTGAAAATGAATTATACTCAGAAGCAGTATGAATGGGCAACAAGTAATGAAGCCAACATCTGGAATTATTTTGTAGAAAGCAATCTTATTTTCGGAGATGATCCAAGATTGGGAGAGCGTTTTATTTCTCCTGGCCCATTCTCGAAATTTTACACAGAGATTGACAATGAATCTTCACCGCAAATCGGAATTTTTACGGGATGGCAGATCTGCAAGGCATATCTTAAAGAAAAACCTGAAACAAAGTTGACCCAGTTCCTGAAAATGGATGCTACCACAATTTTTAATCAATCCGGTTATAAACCGAAACTTAAATAATAGAAAATTTAGAATTTAGAAAAAATAGAAAAATGAGAAAGACTCAGATTACGATAGATGTAGAGCTTGATGAAAATCATGTCCCGGAAAATATTACATGGAATGCTCAGGATGGTGGTATTGATAAACAAGATACCAAAGCAACGATGATTTCTGTATGGGATGATAAAACAAGAGAAGCCCTAAGAATTGATCTTTGGACAAAAGAGATGCCTGTAGATCAGATGAAGATGTTTATCCACCAGATTTTAATATCTTTAGGAAGTACGTATCAGAGAGCGACAGGTGAAGAGGATGTGGCCCAGTGGATGGAGGAAATTGCAGAAGAATTTGCGGTGAAATCTGCTATTAAGTAAAAAATACAATTGCAACAAGCTGGAGGCAGTAAGCGGTAAGCTTTTTGTATTCAGCTAGAGCAACTTTTAATAAAAACAATGAACATTAAACTCATATGCTTAGTGTTCAAGCCTAAAGCAAAAAATTATGAATTTTAATACAAAAGTAATTCACGGAGGGCAGCACCACGAGTCTGCAACAGGTTCTGTAAATGTACCTGTATTTCTGACCTCTACATTTGCACAGAAAAGCCCGGGAGTACATTCCGGATATGAATATTCAAGAGCTGCCAACCCTACAAGACAGGCATTGGAAGATTCTTTGGCAAGTATTGAAAACGGAGCGAGAGGTTTAGCTTTCGGTTCTGGTCTTGCAGCCATCGACTGTGTTTTGAAATTATTAAATCCTGGTGATGAAGTAATTGCCGTAGATGATCTTTATGGTGGTACTTACAGAATGTTCACAAGACTTTTCGAAAAATATCAGCTGAAATTTACGTTCGTGAATTTTGATGATGTTTCTAAAATTGCTGATGTTATCACGGATAAAACAAAACTGATCTGGGTAGAAACCCCTACTAATCCATTGATGAAATTAGTGGATATCAAAGCAGTAGTAGAAATTGCAAAGGGAAAAGATATTTTAGTGGCTGTAGACAATACTTTTGCAACTCCTTATATCCAGAGACCCATTGATCTTGGAGCTGACATCGTAATGCACTCTGCAACCAAATATTTAGGAGGACACTCTGATGTGATCGCTGGAGCTCTTATCGCTAAAGATGCTGAACTGGGAGACAAGCTTCACTTTATCCAGTTTGCAAGTGGTGGTATTTTAGGACCTCACGATTCTTATCTTGTATTGAGAGGAATCAAAACACTGGCGTTAAGAATGCAGAGACACTCTGATAATGGACTTGCTGTAGCCAAATATCTTGAGACCCATCCGGCTGTAGATAAAGTAATTTATCCTGGATTGGAATCTCATCCACAGTATGAATTGGCAAAATCTCAGATGAAGGAATCCGGAGGAATGGTTTCATTCACTTTCAAATCTGGAAAGAAAGAAGATGCTATCAAATTCTTAGAGAAAGTAAGAGTATTCACCCTTGCAGAATCTTTAGGAGGAGTAGAATCTCTGGCTAACCACCCTGCTCTGATGACCCATGCTTCAATTCCGGCAGAAAAACGTGCTGAATTAGGAATCACTGATGACCTGGTTCGTTTAAGCGTAGGGATTGAAGATGCTGAAGATCTTATTGCAGATCTTGAGAAAGCTTTTTCTTAATATACTATAAACTAAAATGAGAAGGGTTGTCAAATCCTTCTCATTTTATATCACACACCAAATACTATGAAAAATACAAGAAAAGCTGCTATTTCCGATCTGCCCCAACTTTCGGAATTATTTGATCAGTACAGAATATTTTATCATAAAACATCCAATATTCCCGCAGCAACAAATTTTCTAAAGGAAAGACTTGAAAATAAAGATTCCGAAATTTTTGTAGCAGAAGAAAATGGTAACCTGACAGGTTTCGTACAGTTATATCCCCTATTTTCATCCACAAGAATGCAGCGCTACTGGCTGTTGAATGACCTCTACGTAAATGAAAACCATAGAGGAAAGGGATATTCCAAAGAATTAATTGAACAATCTAAAGAACACTGCCGTTCATCTAAAGCATGCGGTATTCTTTTAGAAACAGGAAAAAGTAATGATATAGGGAATCAGCTTTATCCATCCTGCGGCTTTGAGCTGTATGACTCCGTAAATTTCTACGAATGGAGCAATTCATGAGTAATGAGCAATAGGTAATGAGCAATTTTTTTTAATGTATATCATTCAAAAACACCTCTGTCCTTTATTTCAATAACTCGAATCACCACTCTCGGAACTCGTACCCCGCATCTCAAAATCAATTGATAAAAACAAAAACAATATGACCGATTTTCAAAAATACATTCAAAGATATTTAGATCAGATTCCAGCAGGAGACTGGTTGAATGAGCTGCAGATATCCGCAGACAAAACAATAGGGATTTATTCAAATCTTACTGAAGATCAATTTAATTTCGCTTATGCAGAAGGGAAATGGACTTTAAAGGAACTTCTACTCCATCTATCAGATACGGAAAGAGTGTTCCAATACAGAATATTAGCTTTTGCCAGAGGAGAGAAAAACAATCTTCCAGGCTTCGACGAAGATGAATATGCTAACCGATCTTTTGCAAGTGAAAGAACCATCGAATCCCTTCTGGAAGAATACAAGCTGGTAAGAAAATCTTCTCAGATTCTATTAGAAACCCTTCATCCTTCCGCTTTACAAAATACAGGTACAGCCAATGGTCATGAAATTTCTGTAGAAACCATCGGAAAACTGATCGTGGGACATAATTATCACCACCTGAATATTATCGAGGAAAGGTATTTATCGAAATTGGGATGGATGTAAAAATTCAAAAATAGGGTTGAATTATTTTAGGTTTGGGCTAAAGCCGGAGGATTCTTATCTCTGAATTAAATGGGCTAAAGCCCATTTCTATTGAATAGGATACTCTACGTTTAATCATCCCACCAATTAATAAAACACATAAAAACATCAATAGGAACGGGCTTTAGCCCGTTTTCATATTATATACCATTCCTTTGGCTTTAGCCGAAACTTAAAAAAAACATTACTTTTGATAAAACAACACAAATGGCTTTTATCAAAATTTATATTCATCTTGTCTTTTCTACAAGAAACAGAGATCCGTTTCTCAATACATTTGACATACGTCTTAAGGTCTGGAAACATATTAAAGAATATGCTACAGAAAAAGGAATATTTTTAGATATGATTAATGGATATTCAGATCATTGTCACTGCCTTATTTCTCTGGGATCTGATCAGAATATAGAAAAAATTGTCCAGCTTTTAAAAGGTGAATCTTCTCATTGGATCAATAAAAATAATCTTACTGTAGGAAAGTTCTCATGGCAGGATGAATATTTTGCGGTATCAGTTTCTGAGTCTATGATAGATAGCGTAAGAAATTATATTAAAAATCAGGAAAAGCATCATCAGAAAAAAAGCTTTGGTGAGGAGTATAGGGAATTTATTCAAAAATATAATTTTAAAATGTGATTAGATTTTGGCTAAAGCCGAAGGATTTGTTTCTTTTATTTAAATGGGCTAAAGCCCATTTCTATTGAATAGGATACTCCACGGTTTTTTAATCATCCCACCAATTAATAAAACACATAAAAACATCAATAGGAACGGGTTTTAGCCCGTTTTCATATTATATACCATTCCATTGGCTTTAGCCAAAACCTATAAACATTCCCACATTTACATCCCATTTTTTTGCCTAAAATTCACAGATTCTCTACCTTTATCCTTTCTTTGAACTCATATACTATTATGGAACATATTATCGAAATATTAAAATCCGGCGGAACAATCCTTTATCCTACAGATACGATTTGGGGAATTGGTTGTGATGCTACCAATATAGAAGCTGTCAATAAGATTTTTGACATTAAAAAGCGTGAAAAAAATAAATCCATGATCATCCTTGTTGAGTCTGAGAAAAGACTTCAGGATCTGGTGGATGTTCCTGAGATGGCGTGGGAAATTATTGATCTTAGCGAAAAACCGGTAACTATTGTTTATGAAAATCCAAGAGGTCTTCCGAAAGAACTTCTTGCAGAGGATGGAAGTATAGGAATCAGATTGGTAAAAAATGATTTCTGCAAAAAACTGATCACAAAACTGAACAGACCTTTGGTATCTACTTCCGCCAACTTCAGTGGTGAAAAAAGTCCGTTGAAATTCTCTGATATTTCTGAAGAGATGATCAGCCTTGTAGATTATGCGGTGGAAGAAGACAGAGAAAAAGTTTCAAAATACTCAGGTTCTTCCGTTATCAAAATATGGAATGACAACAGGATAAAAGTTCTTCGGGAATAAAAATCCTGAACCTTTATATTTAATTTTTTTAGAGTCTTGTCAGTTCATATCGGCAGGATTTCTTTTTTTTAATTCTATCTTTGCAAACTCAACTCATAAATTATTTGCTATGAATCATCAGGAATTTGCTCAAATGTGGGTTAATACTTGGAACTCTCATGATTTAGAGGATATTCTCTCCCATTATTCGGATGATATTGAGATTACCACTCCCATGATTGCAATGGCTACCGATGGTAAGGAAAGTTCTTTAAAAGGAAAAGAAGCCGTCCGTGAATACTGGAAAAAGGCATTGGAAAAATTTCCTGATCTCCGTTTTGATCTGATACATTCCACTGCGGGAGTAGATTCAGTAGCATTATTTTATAAGTCGATTATGGATAAGCATGCTGTTGAAGTCATGTTTTTTAATGAAGACGGAAAAATTAGTAAAATGTATGCTCATTATGATTAATGGTAGCATACGTAGAAATTGTCACTATTATTAACGATGAAAATTAATCTTAATCAAAATAAGAATTTAAAACTATTTAAAATCATTTCTGAAGCAGCAGAAAGGAATAACCAGTCCGTATACATTGTGGGCGGTTATGTGCGTGACCTTCTGATGAACAGAAAAGCTTCTACAGATATCGACTTTGTAACAGAGCAAAGTGGTATTGAACTTGCCCAAAATGTAGCTCAGGATATAGATCCTAAATTAAAAGTTTCCGTATTCAAAACATATGGAACAGCGATGATTAAGTATAAAGAACTTGAGCTTGAATTCGTGGGAGCCAGAAAAGAAAGCTATACAGAAAACAGCCGTAAACCTGAGGTGGAAGGCGGAAGTCTGGAAGATGACCAGAAAAGAAGAGATTTTACCATCAATGCGATGGCTATTTCTTTAAATAAAGAGAACTTTGGAGAACTGATCGATCCGTTTAACGGGGTGGAAGATCTTGAAAAAGAAATCTTAAGAACTCCTTTAGAACCGGCTCAGACTTATTCTGATGATCCATTGAGAATGATGAGAGCAGTACGTTTTGCTTCAACTTTAAATTTTAAAATCGAGGAGAACTCTCTGCAAGCGATCCAACAGGAAGCGGAAAGAATCAAGATTGTTTCTATGGAAAGGATCATGGTAGAGTTCAACAAAATCATGCTTTCTGAAAAACCGTCTATCGGACTGAGACTGATGGAACAAACAGGTCTTATGAAACTGATTATTCCTGAACTGATTGAACTAAAAGGCGTGGAAGAAGTGGAAGGACAAACCCACAAGGATAACTTTTATCACACGCTGGAAGTGGTGGATAATATTTCTGTGAATACGGACAATCTGTGGCTTCGTTGGTCTGCTCTGCTCCATGATATTGGAAAAGCTCCAACAAAAAAGTTTGTAGAAGGAACGGGATGGACCTTTCACGGACATGAATTTTTGGGCTCAAAAATGGTAAAAACACTTTTCCAGAGATTGAAATTACCATTGGGAAGCGATATGAAATATGTTCAGAAAATGGTGAAACTTTCATCAAGACCTATTGCACTGATTACTGATGACGCTTCAGATTCTGCATTGAGAAGACTTTTATTTGATGCAGGTGAAAATCTTGAAGATCTTTTTACCCTTTGCAAAGCAGATATTACCACGAAAAATTCCAAAAAACAGGAAAAATTCAAAAGAAACTTTGAATATGTAGCGGTAAAGATCAAAGAAGTGGAAGAAAAGGATCAGGTAAGAAATTTCCAGCCGCCTATTACCGGTGAAGAGATTATGGAAATGTTTAACCTTAAGCCAGGCCGTGAAATTGGTATCTTAAAAGAGAAAGTCAAAGAAGCCATCCTGGAGGGTGAAATTCCTAATGAAAAAGAAGAAGCCACAAAGTTTGTTATTGCTGAGGCTGGGAAACTGGGATTAACATTATAAAGTAAATTTATAAAAAGCATAAAAAATCCGGCGGAATGTTCCATTCCGCCGGATTTTTTATGCTCACTGATGAAAACAAAGCCGACCGGTTTCGAAGAAACCGGCCGGAAAAAAACACAAATGATGAAAAAATAAAAAATTATATTTTTATATACTGTAAGGTATTATGGATTCAGGTAAGTTCCGTTAGCACCCAGACCTCCTGTTTTAAGAGATCCCAGTTTGCTACCCGTAGTTGCTGAATACACTACCATTTCACTGTCCTGAGTAAACTGTTTAACATCTGATGCAAAAATTCTTCCATCAATTACATTAAATCCATAAAGCGTAAAATAAGGACCTCCATCTGCAGCTGTTAACAATGGAGTTGTAGGAATTACAGGAGTCGCTAAACTTGTTGTATACACTTTATTCGAAGAGCTGAAGTATAATTTATCGTTATCAATCTGAAGGTTGGTTGCACTAGGAATTCCTGTCAGTGTAATTACTGGTGTAAGAGTTCCTGTACTTGAAATCTTATAGATGTAAGAATCTGTAGCTGTTGAAGAAATTGTGTAAACATTAGATTTGTAAGACACCGTATTTCCAATCTGACCATTCGGAACAGTAATTTCAGTTTTATTGTCATTGGAAGTATTGATATAAGTAATCTTATTTCCAAATCCTGATGAAGCATTTTGTACAAAAACATTTCCTCCTGCTTCTACTGTTTTATCAGAAACGTCAGTCATACTGATTTTACTTACAAATGAATAGTCAGAAGCTTTATATTTCGTTACACTTTTCGTATTGGCTGTGAAATTGGTATTGGAAACGTAGATAAAGTCATTCGCAAAAGTAATTCCTCTTGGGTTATCTAGCTGATCAGTAATTACTGCTAACTTCTTGAACGTATAACGGTCTACAACAACAATTTTGTTTGAGTTATTGATCACAAGATAAGCCTTATTTCCGCTAAGACCAATCGTCTGAAGAACATCACCAAGGATTTCTTTATTGTTATAACCGTACACATCATCCTGCTTCAGGCTTAAATCTCTTGTCAGGAATGTTACTTTAGCTCCCTGGCTGTTAAAGTTCCCTTCATTAGAGATAAAATATCCGTTCTGATAAGTGATCGGGGAGATTTCAATTTCGTCAGAACCATTTGTACATGAAGAGATATTAAACAATAATACCACTGCAAAGAGTACAGTTAAAAGTTTAGTTATTTTCATAATTTATTCAATTTTATTTGTTAAAAATTTATTGCTGCATACACACTATAGTTTCTTTTCGGTAAAGGATAAAAAGCTACGGTTTTATAATATGTATTGGTTAGATTATTCACTTTAAACCCTAAAGTATATTTTTTGGCTAAGGTTGCAGAAACACCCATATTTAAAAGAAAATAAGGATCTATGGCATCTGATCTTTTTTCATCACTTGTCGTGTAGGTAATACCATTCAGCAGTCCCTGTGCGAAAAATTTAAAGAAACCATATTCATAATCTATATTCGCCGTCCCTCTGTGCATAGGAACGTAAGGTCTCTGCATCTTCGTTTCTTTATCAATAGATTTTGCATAATAATATCCTGCATTCGCTCTGAATTTATGATTCCCAAACTGTTTACTGAAAGACAACTGGGATTCCAGCCCGTAAGATTCAAATTTATTGATATTGGATGCCTGCCAGTAGCCCAAAGCAGTGGGAAGCCATACGATAAGATCCGTCACATTCATATAATAAGGAGACAAAGTAAGTTTGAAATCTCCCATTTTGAACTCATTTGTCATATCAAACTGAGTAGAAGTTTCGGGTCTCAGATCTTTATTTCCTCCCGGTTCATAATAAATATCATTAAATGACGGATATCTGAAATTCTTTGATACGTTAAGACTCACATCATACCATTTCAAGGCATTCCATTTTCCGGAGAATGAATACATAAACGGAGACTTCACATCTTCCACAAAATCTTTTTTAAATCCACCTTCAAAACGCAAGTCCTTCGTAGCAAAATACCTCAACAATCCTGAAATTGAGCCGATATTTCTGCTTACATCAGATATTCCACTCGCGTACCCTTCTCCTTTATTGATCTGAAATTCTCCGATAAGATTAAAATTCCATTTTGAATTCAGGAAATAATTGAAATCATTTTTGAAGATATAATTTTTCCCGGTTCCGCCACTGGATTTAGGCTGATTTAGTGAACCGAAATACTGAAAGTTTTCTTCCGTATAGGCTGCTTTAAAGGAGTTGCTGAAATTTGTTTTGTTCCAGTCCCACGAAAGAAGACTTCTTACACTTTGAGTCTTATATTTTGTCTTTGTTCCTGTTTCTTCATACACAGGATAATGCTGTGAAGAATCAAAAAACTGGCTCTGCCATGAAATTTTATGGTCGTTTGTTATCTTGTAGGAAGCTCCTGCATTGAACGTAGTATTGTAATAATTTCCGTTTCGGTTAATATAGTTCAGATCGCTTACCTGATAATCATTTTCACTTACAGAATAATTTCCGGAAGCTTTAAAACTGAACCTATCATTACTGTAAGAACCTTTTACAAAATTGTTATAGGTATTAAAAGAAGCAACTTCTGAAAATAAAGAACCATGAAAACCTTTGTTAAAATCAAGGGTATTATTCAGGTGAATACTTCCTCCGATAGCACCACTTCCATACACCACACTTCCGCCACCGGCTTTTATACCGATCTGATCATAGCCAAACAAAGCAATATTATTGATATCTCCCTGGCCCAGAAAACTGGAATTGATATTAATCCCATTCCAGACAAATGCTGTCTGCTGAGCGGTAGTTCCTCTGAATGAAGGCGAAGAAACAGCACCACGACCATTTTCTTTAATAAAAACCTGCGACTGAAATCTCAGAAGTTCCGAAAGATTACTGGAGTTTTTCTCGGCATCTTCCGCCGAAATTATTTTTACAGGATGAAAAAGTTTAACCCTGTTCATCTGGTTGTCGAAAACATAAATAGTATCGATGGTTTTCTCTTGTCCAAAAAGAAAGCAACCATACGATGAAAAAAGCAGTACTAAAGATCTTTTTATATCCATACTTTTTTACTTTTCCTCCGAAAGCAATATGTTTTTTTAATTATAATTCCGGCAGGTCTCCTGACTTTCGCATTCTGCTCCTTCCCGTTTTTATACAGTGGTTTTTTGCAGAAACTTTTGTTGCGATTTACAGTTGCGGGGACAGTCCGGGAGTTACACCCGATTCCCTTTTCATTCCAAAATACTGGAAACCAAAATTTTTGCAAAGATAGTTTTTTTATATGTATCCGCCCAAAACCATACGTATGCTTAAAAAGCCGGTCTTCTTATGAGCTGAAACAAAAAAAGAACAGCTGCTTTCAATATTGAAAACAGCCATTCATCCCACTACTTTACTATTTATATATGTTATTTTTTAATCAGCTTATAAGTCTCTTTTTTACCTCCTTTCACAGAGTATTGTAAAATATAATCTCCTTTTGACAAGGATGAAACATCAATCTGTCCTTCTACAGCATTGAATGATTTCACCCTTTGTCCAACCATATTATAAATTTCTGCGTTCTCTATTTTTCCTGTTCCTTTAAAATATAGAATATCAGCAACTGGATTAGGATAAATACCTATGCTGTTTTTTTCTTTTACAGCATCATTGACGGATAAAAATTCAGAAGTATCCAGATAAAAAGCAATCATCTGACCTGAAGCATTTGTTCCTGAACCGGCAATTTTCTTTCCGTCCTGAGAAATAGCCAGAGGAAGTCCCATGGTTACTCCATTCGTTGCAATTCCTAAAGATGCTGCATAATCATTCAGATTAATCCTTCCGGTAGCAGAAGTCCAGATAAAACCTTCTCCCGACATGGGAGGAGCACCAAATGCTCTGTAATATCCGATAACTTTTTTCCCATCAGCAGAAATTCCTGTTGCACCTCCTTTGAAACTGAAAGAAGCATTAGGATGGGTAATATACGTGAGCCCGCTTACAGTATTCCAAACATAGGGATTAGGATTTGCCGATCCTATGATGGTATTTCCGTCTGCAGAAATCCCTCCTGCTTCCCCTACATTATTTCCGTTATTATCAGTAATAAAACTTTCTACTCCATCCTGCCATTTTGCACCGCTTCTCGTACCGTTTGATTCATCCTGCCATCCTACAATTACTGTTCCTGTAGCATTAATTGCATTTGCTCTTGAACTGCGTCCGGAAACAATACTTCCAAGATCTACCATTCCGTTCACTTCATCCCATTTCACAGCGTGGGCATTCGCGGCAGTAAGAAACCCCAGCCCTACAATTGTATTTCCGTTGGTAGTCATTCCCCAGGTAGAACTTACACTTCCGTCCCATCCGGTAGGAACAAGTCCGCCCCGGTTTACCCAAGTGGCAGCAGCAACATCATACGTTGATATTTCATTAAATCCTGTTGCAGTATTGGTAATGGAAGATGATATTTTCGTTCCGTCATTCGAAACAATAGTCCTTCCTGCAGCCGGATATCCGTTTGAAATAGAACCTATCTGTACAAGTCCTCCTGCTGCATTCCATTTATAAATTCCTCCTGCGCTGGTATGCATACTTACTATTCCATTATCAGAAACTGCACCTACATTATAATTTCCTAAACTTATTACAGTTAGCTGTGCCCCTGCAAAACAAAATTTAAGGAAAATACAAGCCGTCAATATTTTCATTGACATTCTGTAAAAATTTTTCATATTTTATTATATTTAGCGTTTCGAATTGGTGGAAACAATATTAATACAATATTTAGCCTATCCAAAGAAATAGGCTTTCATAATTCGTGAATTTCAAAAGAATTTAATTTTTAAAACACTCATAAACAAACAGATACAAAACAACATTTTGAATATGGATTTTACCAGAATTATTCAAAAAAACACAAAAAACAAATTACCAGAACAAAAATTATTTCAAAACAGCAGAAAAATATTCCTGTTTATTTTTATTTACAGCTCTTATTGTATCAATGGACAGTCCGGTCCGGACTTTACTATTTTAGCCGATAAGGCATTTCTCAAGCTCTATCAAAATTCTGACGAATGCATCAGTTATACCCAGGGAATTCTGGTCAGTGATCAGAATACAGAACACAAAATTGTGCTGCAAAATATTATTTCACAAGCTTTTGCCATGAAGGGCGATTATGTACAGTCTGTGAATATTTTTGCTCAAAAAGAGGATAATAATCAGGCAAATGATCTTTCCTATGACATGCAGGTCTTCAGTGATTATAATCTTGCGGATCAGTATCAGAATCTGGGGTTGTACAACCAGTCAAAAAGAATTATTTCTCATCTTTTATCTGATCAGAAACTCCTTAAAAGTAATGATCCCACTTTAAAAGTCACTACCGCAAAACTGTATCAGCTTCAGGCTTTGAACTCCGGAATCAACAGGGATTATCCAACAGCATTGAAAAACCTTGATAAAAGCAATCAATACCTCAGTGGTCATAATGAAGAGAAGAAAATCTTAAAAATCGAAAACAGGATTTTCCGGTCTTCATACCTACTGAAGCAAAATAAACTCCCTGAATATAAATTCCTTATAGAAAGTGTCATTTTAGATCTTGAACATCAGAAAAACAAACCTTTTCTGCTAGGGCTGGCTTATGAGAACTTATCCCAGTATTATTTCCTGAAACAGGATTATACAACAGCTATTGAAAAGCTGGAAACCGGGCTTGCATTGATTGAAAACCTTCCTTTCAACAATTTAAAAATTAAAATTTACGAATCACTGTCCCGTAATTACTACGCTATTCATAATGATGCAAAATACCATCAATACAATAAACTTTATACTGACTTAAAAACAAAAACAGATGTAAGTTCGAAAGAAGGAATACGGTATCTTGTGAAACTCGTTGAGACCAACCAGAATAAAAACATTGAATTTCAAAAACAGACATCACTCAGGTCTTCCCTGTTTTTGATTATCATTTTATCTTTGATTGTTATGGCCCTTTTTACCTATTTTTTACTCATTACAAGCAAAAATAAAGATTTAAAAAAACAATTTGATTTCTTTGAAAAACAGATCAGCCAGAAACCTCAACCTAATTTAATAAGCAAAACTCCTGCAGCAGCAAAAGATTCCGGATCTACCAAAATATCCAGGGAAAAAGAAGATGAAATCCTCCAAAAGCTTGAAGAATTTGAAAAATCTGACCGCTATCTGAATAAAAATATGTCACTTTCGATGCTTTCTTCACAAATGGAAATCAATACAAAGTACTTATCCGAAGTCATCAATAATAAAGAAAAAAACTTCAACGGATATATTAACAAACTAAGGATCAATCACATTGTACAGTTATTAAGAAGTGATACTGCTTTTCTTAACTATAAAGTGAGCTACCTTGCGGAGTATTCAGGATTTTCATCCCACAGTGCCTTCACAACCGTTTTCAAATCCGTCACCGGAATGTCTCCCAATTCCTATATTCAGGAAATCAGTAAAACTAAAGCCGTATGAAACTATTTTTAAAAATACTATCACTGCTTCTGATCGCTTTTTATACTTTTACGAAAGCACAAAAGACACCAGACAGTGTCTTAATGAAAAAAGCTAAACTTGAAATTTATGACAACCCTGATAACACCATTAAAATTGGGGAACAATTATTAAAGAAATCTCATGACGTAAAGACCTCTATTAATCTTTATATGATTCTTTCCACAGCCAATATCGCTAAAAGGAACTTTGAAGAATCGTTAAAGTATATTTTAAAAGCAAAGGAACTTTCCCAGAAAACCAATGATCCCAAAAGCCAGTCAGGGGTACTGATCTCAGTGGCTATACAGTATCAGCAAATGGAACTTTTCAGCAAAAGTCTTGAAACATTGAATGAAGCTGACCAGTATATTGCAAAAATCCCGGCCAAAAATCCAGAAAGATATAGTGAGACGGCTGCAAGCTACGCCATAAGAGGAATGATTTATAAAAGCCAGTCCAATTCAGAAATTGCATTGGAAAAATTTCTGATTTCTATACAAAATTATGAAAAGGTTCCCGTAAAGAAAATTACTTATTCCAATATGAGTGTGGTGTATTACAATATTGGGCATTGCTATCTTAATCTCAATCAAATTGATAAAGCACAGGAAGCTTTTTTACAATCTATCGCCTACGCCCGAAAGAATTATGCTAAAAGTCTGGAAGCTTTTGCCCTGAAAGGAATTGCTGAAATCCATAAACAAAAACATGAAAATCAATCTGCCATAAGCCTTTTACTAAAAGCGGAAAGCCTTTGCAAAAATACCGGAGATATTATTCTGAATGAAGGACTTTACAAAGAATTGGCCGATAATTATCTTGCTATGGGACAGCAAAAACTCTATCAGCAGTATAATAAAAAATACCTGGAAATGCGTTTCAAAAGAAAGCAAAATGAACTGAAGTCCATTAATCAGGTGATTGACAATCACAATAAGGAAACTGCTTTGAAAAGTAAAAATCTGAAATCTTATTATCGCTACATTAAAATTGTATCTGTTCTGCTGGGATCCATTTTTATCGTTATCCTTTTATACTTTATTATAAAAATCAGAAAACAGAATAAAAAGTTTCAGAAAGAGATACAGCAAATGATAAGAACGTCATAAGCTCTGAAAAATAAAAAAACATTCCGGATAGGAATGTTTTTTTATGATCTGTAATTTTCGATTTATCTACCAATAACCTCAGTGATCGGGTTTCCTACATTTCCACTTGGGAACTGAATTTTCAATAGAGAAGATACAGTAGGAGCAATATCTGTCATGTGATATTCTTTATTGCTTTCTCCTTGTTTCACTCCCCATCCCATAAAGATCAATGGAATATGTGAGTCATAAGAATTCCATACACTGTGTGTAGTTCCTGTTTTAGAATATGGAGGAAGCATAGAATCGTGAGAAATTAACTGGATATCCCCGCTTCTCTGTCTGTTGATCCCATTGATAATTCTCTGTTTAATTGGCTCCGGAATACTCGCTTCCTGAACTCTATCTACAGAAACAGCATATAAAACAGTAGGATCTTTCTCAATTTCTTTTACAGCAAAGTTTCTTACGTCATCCAATTCAAGCTTGCTATCTGCCAATACTTTTCTGTCGAAATAAACCTGGTAGTTATCAATGGCATTGACCAATTTATCTGCTCCGAATTTATCTTTCAGTTTTTGGTTCAGATTCTTTTCAACATCTTCCCCGAAGAAACCTGTAGTGATTTTATGTTCTTTAAGAAATCCTACAGAATGTGCTCCACCGTGGTCAGCAGATAGGAAAACCGTATATTCTCCTTTTCCTACTTTTGAATCCAGATATTTGAAGAATTCTGCTAAATCCTGATCTAATCTGATATACACATCTTCTACCTCAATAGAATTAGGCCCGAATTTATGTCCTGCATAATCTGTAGAGGCAAGGTTGATGGCTAAAAAGTCCGTAACCGCATCTCCGCCTAGTTTTTCACCTTCAACAGAAGCTTCGGCTAACTTTAACGTCAACGTATTTCCGAAAGGTGTATAGCGGATATTATCTTTTTTAGTTTGGTAGTCTTTTGCTAAATTACTGTAAGGGAAAGTAGGTGTTTTTGCACTTCCCAACAGGCCTTCCCAAGGCGAATTGTCCGGTGCACTTTCCGTATATTCATTGATTGGAAGTAAAGTATTCCAACCGTTGGCTACTAATTTTTCAGGAAGGTTCTGAGAGTTGAATGATTTTACCCATTGAGGAAGATCATTCATATACCAGGTACTGGTAATAAAGTTTCCTGTACTGTCATCAAACCAGAAAGCTCCGTTTGGCGTATGTCCGGCAGGAAGAATAGAAGCACGGTCCTTTAAAGAAACTCCTACTACTTTTCCCTGGAAGTTGGTGGCCAGCCTTAATTCGTCAGTCACCGTAGTAGACCAAAGGTTTTTTGGAGAATGGCTTCCTGTTTTTACATTGGTGGTTCCCACGGGCTGAACGCTTTCATCCGCAGTACAGTACACTCCTTTTCCTGTTTCCTTATCCGTCCAGTCGTTTCCTGCAATTCCGTGGATAGCCGGTACAGATCCTGTATAGATACATGTATGTCCCAAAGCCGTAATGGTAGGAACATAAGGAATATGTACATTATTCAAAGAATATCCTGTATTCAAAAGTCTTTTGAAACCGTCATTTCCATATTTACCATAAAAACGGTATAAATAGTCCCAACGCATCTGGTCTACTACCAGACCTACAACTAATTTGGGTCTTTCCAGTTGAGTATTTTTGTTCTTCTGTGCATTGATTGTAACTACGGACAATAAAGTAGCTGCCGCAATTGAAATGTTCCTAAGCATCCAAGTAAATTTTTATTGATGACAAATTTAAGGGTTTTGAAAGTTTTGGAGTATGAAATTTTATTTAAATTTGATTATTGTACAATTATCAATCAATCTTCTATGATTTTAGGCATATACTGGTATTTCAAATTTCCGGATCATTTATATGACTTTAAGTTTTTCAAATTCTATCCGGGGTATGGCGGCCATGCCGATAATCCGGCTGAGCTGGCAGCAAGAGTTCAGGTTAAAAATACAGATGATTTTATGATGAAACTGGAAGAACTGAAATCAGACTTTAACAAAACCTATCTACATGTCAATACCGATGGGAATCAGTTGATCCTCAATATCGGAGACCATATGCTTTTTGATTTTCACTTTCAGTTTGCCGTAGAGATTGAAAAGTTACTGATCCGTGAAAATGCAATACTATTAGATCCAAGCCTTCCTTTCACCCTTCAATCCAGTAAAAGCTATCCTCCTGAAAAAGAAGAGTTCAAAAGTATAGAACACCGGTTCATTCAGATGGTGGGTTCAGATTTTAAAAAAAGTAATGCTGAAAATTATACGGCCAGAATTGACTGTAATCTACCTTTAGAGCATAAACAAAATCTTATTAATGATTTAGTACAGATTTGCCGGGAGGAAAATCTCCATGTATTCTATTATCATGATTCTGATTTTAATGCTCATTGCAATCTGATGCTATTTTTCAGCAATGGCAGGCAGAAAAAAGAGAATATCCAAAAGGTTGATATGAATTCTTTTGGAAGTAAAGTTCGCCAAATTACCCGGAAATACCCTCTCCATTTCGGTCATTTCGGAAGCTTTAAAGAATATCCTTTACAAGGGTCTCATGTAATGTTGATAGCAGATGAAGAATATATTTTAAACAAAAAATAAAACCATTTAAATTCAATCCTATGATCAAATTCAAATATGTCATTCTCTATGTGGAAGATGTAGAGCAGTCTATGAATTTTTATAAAAACACCTTTGGTTCTGAAATAAAGTTCATCACCCCTGAAAAAGATTATGGTGAGCTATTGACAGGAGAAACAACGCTGTCATTTGCTTCTCTCAGTCTTGCGAATTCCAATATTAGAAAAGGATTTTTAAGCTCAAAAACTCAGGATAAGCCTTTCGGAATAGAACTGGGATTTACCACAGACCATGTAGAAGCCCTGGTAGAAAAGGCCATAAAAAACGGAGCTGTTCTTTATGAAGATATCACGGTAAAACCATGGGGACAAAAAACAGCCTATATCCAAGATCCTGATCATTATCTGGTAGAAATCTGTACTGAAATTCAATAAGTCTAAAAAAATTTGATGTGGAAATAAAGAAATTACAAAAATTATCCTCTAATCCAAGTTTAGAATGGGGACATAACGGCTATACAACAGAAATAAGATACATCGTTTCATCTATAGAATCCGGAGGTTCTTTTGAGTTCATTTTAAAAGAAAAGTCTTTGCCTTATACCAAAACCTGGGAAACAACTTTGGAAGAACTGGAAGAACTCAATACAATTATTGAAAAGGAAAATTCTTTCGGTGCTTTTGTTGACGAAAAACTTGCAGGCTGGATTATTGGTGAACACAGGACATGGAACAACAGCTTTTATATTGAAAACATTCTGATCGATGAAAAGCACAGACGGCAGGGAATCGGAATCAGCCTTATTAAAAGTGCGATCAAAGAAGCCAGAAGATTAAACTGCAGAGTTATTGAACTTGAAACACAAAATACCAACTATCCTGCGATACAGTTTTACAGAAGAATGGGATTCACTATTACCGGACTGAATACAAGGCTCTATGAAAATGCAGAGGAAATCGCACTTTTCATGACTTTAGATCTAGAATAAATCTCAAAATCTTACCCTCTTTTAATTCCAATACGTTAAAACACTTGTTAGTGTGTTAAAAATTTTATACATTAGTAATCAACAAATTAAAATCTTATTACTATGAAAAACCTTAAAAGACTTAAAAGGAATCAGCTTGTACTGATCAGTGGAGGTGACACTCCCTATGCATTATGTGATATGGATGGAAATTGTCCGCCTACTATAGGCTCTTACTATTGTAGTGACGGTACCTGTTACAGGGTTTCCGGTGGCGGCGGCAGCAATCCCGGATGTAACGAACCTATGCGCCTTTGCCAGGAATGGGAAACAGGATGCGGATGCGTTTATATGTAAAATATTTTTGTTAGATAAAATTTTGTTGAGGGCGGTTTTACCGCTCTTTTTTATGACCTTTTCAAAGGCAAAACACGCTTACATTCTCCGGCAATTTCATTAATTTCGCAAAAACAGAAACTCCAATATCATGGAAAATCTTCTGAAATATATCAGATCTCTCACCCCATTTTCTGACGAAAGCTGGAAAACACTTCAGCCCGCTCTTTCGGAAAGGAATTACAGGAAAAATGAACTGATGTTACAGGAAGGTGAAATCTGCAACGCTTTATTTTATATTGATAAAGGATTTTGTAAGAGCTATTATGAAATAGAAGGAATCATAAAAAACACCGGATTTTTCTTTGAAAATGAAGTAGCAACTAATATCAGCAGTTTTGGAAGTGGCCAAAAGTCTGAATTTAATATCATCGCTTGTGAAGATCTGCATGCTATTATTTTTGATAAAACAAAATTATTTGAAGCAGCTAAAAATGCACCTGAAATTGAAACACTAGGCCGCCATTGTATCCGGGAATTTGCTTCCAGACAAGAAGAATTTTCAAATCTGTTCAAACTTTATACAGCAAAACAAAGACTGGAATATCTCGAAACCCGACATCCCGAAATGCTGCAACGTGTCTCACTCACTCAGCTGGCTTCATTTCTTGGGGTAGCAAGAGAAACATTAAGCAGAATCCGGAAACGAAGAATTACCCGTTAACGAATTACATCCAAAAAAATATATGAAAACACTGATCTGGAAAGGAATTCTTTTCAAGTCTCTTGAATATTTTAATTTGCAATCTGATGATAAAAATTATAGCGTAACATCAAAAATTATCGGATCTTATGAAGATAAAATCTACGCTGTAAACTATAGCATTATCATTGATAAAAACTGGATTGTTCAGAGTTTTTTAATCGAATCTGAAATCAATAACAGTAAAAGAACACTTACAGGAAAAAGAATCCGGGATCAATGGGAAATCAATAATGCTGTACATCCTGAATTCAATAATTTCACATTCATAGATATCTCACTTACGCCATTCACCAATACTTTACCGGTCAACAACTTAAAGCTTTCAGAAAGCAGCTCTAAGAAGATTGATGTTATTTATATTGATGTTTTAAACCATAATATCAGACCTGTTCAGCAACAATACACCCGAACAGCGGCTAATAAATACCTGTATGAAAATATTGAAAACGATTTTAAAGCAGAAATTTCAGTGGATGAAAAAGGATTAGTTACAAATTATCCAAGACTGTTTGAAAAGATTGCAGAACATTGAGACATAAAACAATATCACAAGTGATGAGATAAAGCTGCTGTTCTTGTTTTCACACCACACATCTGATCCCTTCCACCCAATATAATAAAGCATAAAAATAAATATGGATGTCAATTTTTTAGGATTAATTGGTAATTTAATAAGGCTAATTTTCATTTTCAAACTCAACTATAAAAAACAACAGGAAGCATCTCAAAAAGATTTTGAAAAAGAAGAAAAAAAAGATATTACTGTAGGTTCTGTGGCTATAGTATTCATTATAATTACAGGGGTATTACTATTTCAGTAATTAAATAATATTCAGCGTAATAAACAGTCCTTTATAATTGTTATAAGGATATGAAAACAATTGCTCTCTTACTCTTTTTTTTCGTTTCCCTGACTGTCATTTCAGCTCAGAATCATCACTCCGAAGGTTTTTATGAAACTTCAGATCATGTAAAGATCAAGTACAAGGTCTCCGGAAAAGGAGAAGCCTGCATTTATATTCCCGGCGGTCCCGGACAGGGCTATCCATCGTTTGAACTGATGGGCGGAAACCATCTGGAAAAAAACATGCAGATGATTTATATGGATCAACGGGGTTCCGGGGCATCCGGTACTTCGGAAAACTATCATCTCGATAAAATGATTCAGGATATAGAAGAACTGAGACAGCATCTCCAATTGAAAAAAATATTTCTCCTCGCTCATTCCTTTGGGGGAATCATTGCGGTCAGTTATGCAAAAAAATATCCCCAGCATACCAAAGGGCTTATCCTTGCCAATGTCACGCTCCACTTCCTGAATGATGAATCAGTCAAAGAACAGATTGAATACGGAAACAGTCTTCTACAGGCAAAAAACAAAGCCGTTCCTAAAGACAGTCTTACCTCAGAACTTTCAAAAATAAGCAGTGCATTAAGGAAAAAAAGAATCGGATATAAATTTCTGACTGAAGATATTGAAACCATAAAAGAATCCGATAAGATTGATTCTCTCCATCCCCGAATCATCGACTTCGGAATGGCTGTTATCTCAAAACCTAAAGACTTCCCGGAATATTATGCCGATTACGCTTCCATTACAAAAAGTATCCCTGTTCATGTATTGATCATCACCGGAAAAAAGGATAAAGCTGTCGGTACCCAGCATTATAAAACCTTCCGTTTTCCCAATCAGAAAGTAGTATCCATTGATGGTGGCCACCTTTTGTATTATGAAAAAAATAAAGAGTTTGTGAATGCTGTCAGTCAGTTTGTGAATACTACAAAGTAATATTGTATTGACTATTTTACAAATATTAAGTTTTTGGCGCGGCCTCCGGCCGCGCCAAAAACTTTTCTCAATATTCAAGAGTTTAAAAACAACCCCGGCTGTTTCAAATGAAACAGCCGGGGTTTATCTATTTTAATTCCTGCTTAAAAGCGGGCTATTATTAAAATTTAAGATCTCCATTCACTTCTCTAACTGCGTTAGCAGCTTCAGCGAATTTCAATTGCTCTTCAGCAGTCAAAGTTACGTTTACAATTGATTCTACTCCGTTTGCTCCGATGATAGCTGGAACACCAAGGCAGATATCATTTTGTCCGTATTCTCCTTCAAGCATTAAAGAACAAGGGATCATTTTCTTCTGGTCACATGCAATGGCCTGAACCATTACAGAAACTGCTGCACCTGGAGCATACCAAGCTGAAGTTCCTAATAATTTAGTAAGAGTAGCTCCTCCTACTTTAGTTTCTTCGATTACATATTTTTGTTGCTCATCACTCAAGAACTCAGTTACAGGAACCCCATTTCTTGTCGCTTTGCTCAATAATGGAAGCATACCTGTATCACTGTGAGCAGCGATTACCATACCGTCAACATCAGAAATTGGAGCTTCCAATGCTTCAGCCAATCTGTATTTGAATCTTGCAGAGTCTAATGCACCACCCATTCCGATGATTTTGTGCTTAGGAAGACCTGAAGTTTTGTGAACAAGGTAAGCCATAGTATCCATTGGGTTAGAAACCACGATGATGATTACTTCCGGAGAATGTTTTACTAAGTTTTCAGTAACTTCTTTCACGATACCAGCGTTGATACCGATCAATTCTTCTCTTGTCATTCCAGGTTTTCTTGGAATCCCTGAAGTGATTACTGCTACATGAGAACCTGCAGTTTTGCTGTAATCTCCTGTTGTACCCGTAATTTTTGTATCAAATCCGTTAAGAGATGCTGTCTGCATCAAGTCCATTGCTTTTCCTTCAGCAAACCCTTCTTTAATGTCTACCAAAACTACTTCTGAACAGAAGTTCTTCATTGCGATGTATTCTGCACAGCTTGCTCCTACAGCGCCTGCACCTACTACAGTTACTTTCATATTGTTACTTTTTAAAAATTATTTTTTGTTAGTTAAGTTTAAATTTGAAACTCCCCAAATTTAACAATTCCTGAAAAATTGAGCAATTTTTCAGGAATTTAATTAGAATTAAAATAAATTAGTTGACGTTCAGTAAAAACGTATATAATTTTTTCGCGCCGGAAAGCACTTCATTGTAGTTTTCTTCGGCTACCTCTGTATCCAGAACTTCTTTAAAATTCTTCCACATAGGCCCTGTATTTTCCTGATAACATCCGAAAAAGTTGAAGGTAACCTCATCAAATCCTTCCGTTTTAGAAAGCTGTTTTGCAATTACATTTCCACCAAGGGTAGAACCTTCAATCACATACATGGCTCCAAGTGCTTCATGTTCGTTATTGAAATCCAGAGGATGAGATACTTCCTGATTTTCCAGAGAAAGGCTTTTCAGGTCTTTTTCAATAAGGGAGAGTTTTTTTCTAGCATCAAGCTGAAGTTTCTCTGCATACTTACCGGAAAGGCTGTTGAATATTTTATCTTCACTGTGAAGAAGCATCAGGTAATTGGTGTGGATAATCTTTTTATAATCCTCTAAAGTGAAAGTTTTGTTAAAAATCTTTTCAGAATTAAAAAGTTTTTCTGCTGCATCGTGATAATCTGCTGTATTCTGTTTAAGATATTCTGATACCATACATAACGTTTTAAAAGTTTCTCAAATATAAGGCTTTTTGAACGTTAAAATAAAGGAAGTTCCCTCACTGTTGCTTTCAAAATCCACATTTCCTCCCAATCTTTTCATAATGCGGTGTACAATAGACAGCCCTACCCCGTTTCCTTTAAACTTCTTGGCATTATCCATTCTGTTGAAGATTTTAAACATCTTATGTTTCTCCTCTTCAGGAATACCAATACCATTATCAGAAATCCTGTAAATAATAGTCTGGCCGTCTTCAGTTCCTTCAATTTCCACTTGCGGAAGATCTTTGTGGGACGAATACTTCACTGCATTATTGATGATATTCAAAAATACCTGATGAAGCATGGTTTTATCAGCCATGACATCCGGGCATTCCTTAATGATAATTTCACTGTTCGGACTGCCATAGGTCATCTTGGCATTTTCGGAAATTTTCTCAATTGTATGAGCCGTTTTAAGACTTTCAAGCTGAATTTCGCTATGCTTGGCACGGCTAAGCTGCAGTACATCATGCATCATTTCCGCCATATTGTCGATTTCCTCTATAATCGAATTAATCTTGGTCTTACTTTTTCCAGAATCATCTCTAAGATTTCCCAAAAGCATTTGAGCATTCAGCTTCATTACAGTCAAAGGAGTTCCCAGATCATGGGAGATGGTATAAGAAAAACTGTCAAGCTCTTCATTTACTTTTTTAAGCTCATCATTAAGCCTTTTGATTGCATTATAATTTTTATGAGAAGTTTCTAAAATGAGGTCCCTTACAGCCTGTACAGCACTCACATTTCTGGAATTCCATCTTTTAGAATACCCTTTGATATTTTCAGTAAAAATACGGAAGGAAGTTCTTGGTGATATCATCTGTCTTTCTTCGCCGTTCTGAGAAAACACACTTATTCTTTTCTCCGGATTTCCAGCCCAGTTGATGTGTTCATCAAACTCTTTCCGAAACCAGATCAGCATTTCATTTTTATCTCTTTCAATAAAGTAAATAACAATTCCTGCTGCATTTTCAGACAGATCCAGCTCTTTACCATGGTCTTTAAGGAAGTTTCGGCTCACATAAATCAGATCACTGGTATTTTCAAGTGCCCATTGTGCAATGGTATTTATACTTTCCAACCCTGGAGTATTTCCGTCTGTCACAATATTCTCATCGGAAACAATGGCAAGTCCGTCTGCTTCAGGTAAGTTTCTGATCTCTTTTTTGCATTCGATAAGAGAATCAAACAGGTTATGGTGCTTTAGAAATTCCGTTTTCATCTTAGACATTTTCTCATTCAGTTCCAAACGGTAGTTCAGCTCACTTTTAGATTTAAAAGATGAATAGGCATTCGCAGCCAGCGTGGTAAAAATTCCGGCCTGTACTCTATCCTCAAGGTCAATATGCTTGGGTTCTACATTCTGGCAGGTAACCAGCCCCCAAAGATGATCATCAATAATAATAGAAACACTGAAGCTTGAAGCCGCTCCCGAATTTTTAAGATACTGCCCATGAACAGGCGACATCCCTCTGGAAGCTGAAAAAGTAAGATCAATACTTTCCGCACTTTTGCTTAAAATAGGAACATTATCAGCATATACATTACTGAAAATTCTTTTTCTTTTTTTCAGATAAAGATCCCGTGCCTGTTTCGGAATGTCAGACTCCGGATAATGAAGCCCCAGAAAACTTTCCATATTTTCATTTTTCCTTTCGGCAATTACCTTTCCGGAACCGTCCATCATGAATTTATAGACCATCATCCGGTCATAGTTTACCACCTTTGACAGCGTTTCCAGAAGATGATTCCAGAGTTCTTTTTCGTTATCAATGATGTAAAAATTGTCATACTTATTGGAAATCCTCTTGTCAGGATTGATCAGGACTTCTTCGAATTCAAGAAAAATGGAAGATTCACTCCTGAAAACAGAAAAGTGATACTCTTTTTCGTTGATAAAAATTTTGTCGAAATAGGTTTCGTTTTTACGTCTGGTAAACCTTTCCAGAGAAGTATATATTTCTGAATTGATAATACTCTGAAAGCTTTCGGGAAAGTCTGTAATCTTCTTTTCGAAAAGCTTTTCCGGGTTTTCGATGGTAAATATATCCGAGATATTCCTGCTAAAAAAAGTGATGGTGTGGGATTCCGCATCAATGCCAATCAAATAGCCAAAACTTTGTATAGAACCCGGAATATGGATAGGTTCTTCATGACATTCTACAAAATTCATATATCTCTTCAGTCTATTAATCAAATATAGCGTTTTTTTGAACAGTGTTTACTTTTGTGGTATATAATTTCAAAGTACACTCTACGACGCATTCATGGGAGATAACAGATAAAAAATGTAGTAAAAATGCATTTAAATATTCTTCATTTTCACCCCTTTTTTATGCCATATCATTAAAATATACGAAAAAAAATCCAATAATCAGGTTATGCACTCTTTAATCATGATTCATAACATGGATTACAGATTATTAACTTTAATAATTGTTTTATTTAAACAATTTTTGCTAAATTTATATCACCAAATAATGAATATGATCAAAATTAATTGAATTATTCACAATAAATTCAATATAAAATTTAAATTCAAATAATACTATTATGAAAAAGTTCCCATTAATTTTATTTTCTCTGATCCTCTCTGTAGGATTATGGAATCCATCAGAAGCATGTACAAGGGTAGTTTACAAAGGACCGCAGAACACCATTATTACAGCCCGTTCTATGGACTGGCGTGATGAAATCCCGGCCAATTTATGGGTTTTGCCAAAAGGTATAGACCGTAACGGGCAGGTAGGTTCTAAATCGGTAAAATGGACTGCCAAATACGGAAGCCTCGTCAGTACGTCATGGGATATTGCATCATCAGACGGAATGAACGAAAAAGGATTGGTTGCTAATCTGCTTTGGCTGGGAGAATCCCAATACCCAAAATTCGATGGAAAAGGAAGTAAAAAGGGAATTGCCATCTCATTATGGGCACAATATTATCTTGATAATTTCGCCACCGTAAAAGAAGCTGTAGAGTATTCACAAAAAGAACCGTTTGTGATTGTAAGCGATTATATTCCGGGAACAGAGAGATTTACAACCGTTCACCTTTCCATTTCCGATGCTTCAGGAGACAGTGCCGTATTCGAATATATTAACGGAAAACTGGTGATCCACCATGATCCTTCTTATACCGTTATGACCAACTCTCCTATTTTTGAGGAACAGCTCGCTCTTAACAATTACTGGAAAGGGATTCCCGGAACAGTTATGCTTCCCGGAACCAACCGCGCTGCAGACCGCTTTGTGAGAGCTTCATACTACATCAATGCAATTCCGCAGACTGCCGATACCCGCACAGCAGTAGCCAGTGTTTTCAGTGTCATCAGAAACTGTTCTGTACCTTATGGAATCTCTTCCGCTACCGAACCCAATATTTCATCCACAAGATGGCGTTCTGTTTCGGATCAGAAAAACCTGGTATATTATTTTGAAACCGTTTTCACTCCCAACACATTCTGGGTAGATCTTAAAGATTTTGATTTAAGCTCTAAAGGAAAAGTGATGAAACTGGATCTCAGTAATAATAACACCTACAACGGTAAATCCAATGCAAGTTTTAAAGAATCTGCACCCTTCACATTCTTAGGATTAAAATAGATATTTCGCCACAAAAAATGCTTGCGCTTAGTAAACAATGCCCTAAGTATGCCCCATTATGATTTTATGAGATACTAAAACGGGTTGGATAAGCAGTTGTGGTAAAATAGAGTTCACAATAAAAAAACAAAAATAGATATGGCCTTTTTTTCGATTAAAAAGAAAAGCCTGATCCTGTGCATGCTGGCCTGTGCCTTATCAGCCCATGCACAAAATCAGGATTCTCTGAAGACCACACCTCCTCCACAGGAAGAAGACAATGTAAAATATCCACAGCTGCAGATCAAAGGCCTTTTTCAGGCACGTTATCTGGTAGGAATGTCTAAAGATGTTGATGTAAACGGGCTTCATCATACCGATGGCTCCGGAACTGATAATAATTTCATGCTCAAATACATGAGGGTTCAGGTTCGGGCACAGATCAGTAAACGAACGGAAGTTGTTGTTTTGGCCAACCTTGCCGATTTTAAAAATGACCCCAAAAGCAGAGTTCTTGAAAACGCTTATCTGAAGTACACTTTCAATCCTAAATTAGCCATTACTGTAGGACAGTTCAGACCTTGGTTCGGTATTGAAGAGACTTATCCTATTGATATTATTAAATCTCTAGACTGGTCCAATCAATATACGGAATTTGGGAAACTGGGCTGGACAAGTTTCCAGATCGGGATGTCTGCTACTGGACAACTTCAACTGGGAGAAATTCCTTTCCAATATGCAGTTTCCGTGGTGAACGGAAATGGAAAGAATCAGATCAATGATAATGACAACGGAAAGCAGTACTCTACCCGTCTTGTTTTCGGATTATCAAAAAAATATCATTTCAATGTAGGTCTGAATGGAGGAACCGGAGAAGTTTTCAGCAAAAAAGTGTATGCTCTGGGTATAGATCTAAGTTCACTGATCCAATTTGATCCAAAATGGAGCCTTGATATGCAGCTGGAAGCCAAACAGGCAACCAACCACGTTCTGTACAACTCCATTGCTCCGGAATTACGTCCTGACAATCCTGATCAGTATCTTATCCGTGGAGCCTACTTCCTGCCGAACCTGAGATATGAAATCAACCACAAAAATCTCAGTGCTTTCGAATTATCCTGCCGCTACGAATATCTTGACACCAATTTCAGAATGGCTTCTAACCCAAGACAAACCATTACCCCAATGTTCGGATTAGAATTCCTGAAAAATTACGGAGCAAGAATTCAGCTGGGAGTACAGTTTGACCGCTACAAATATCAGGTGGAAAACACCTCACAATACAACAACAATCTATTTATAGTGCAAGTACAAAGTAGGTTTTAAACGATTAAATAGTTAGTATCATGAAAGAAATTAATATCAAAAACGTAGCGATCACATTTGTTGTTGCGTTAATCATATGGTTCATCCCTGCTCCGGAGGGTGTTGCAGAAAATGCCTGGCATCTTTTTGCCATCTTTGCGGCAACTATTTTAGGAATCATCCTTAAAGCTGCTCCAATGGGTACAATGTGTATGATGGCCATTGGTTTTACAGCCCTTACACAGGTAGTTGCTCCGGGAGATGCCGGAAAATCCATTACCAAAGCGCTTTCCGGTTTTGGAGACAAAGTAATCTGGCTGATCGGGATTTCATTCTTTATTGCCAGAGGATTTATCAAAACAGGATTGGGAAACCGTATCGCCTTTTTATTCATCAGGGTCTTTGGTAAAAGTTCACTGGGACTTGCGTACGGATTAGGACTTGCTGATGTTTGTCTGGCTCCTGCTATTCCGAGTAATACAGCAAGAGGTGGTGGGATTATCTACCCTATTATGAAATCTATGGCAATAAGCTTCGATTCCGTTCCTGAAAAACCGGAAACCCATAGAAAACTAGGATCATTCCTGACTTTGAACAGCTACTATATGAACCTCATCGCTTCTTCCATGTTCCTTACCGGAACAGCAAGTAACCCGATGTGTCAGAAATTTGCAGCCAATCTTGGGATTGATATTACCTGGATGTCATGGGCTGCGGCAGGTTTCATTCCGGGTGCAGTAGCATTCTTTGTCGTTCCTTTGGTATTGTACAAATTATATCCGCCTGAACTGAAAAAAACGGGTGATGCACCGAAAATGGCCGCTCAGAAATTAAAAGAAATGGGCCCTATTTCCAGAAACGAATGGCTGATGCTGTTAGCATTTTTTATTCTGCTGGCCCTTTGGATATTTGGAGGAGCACTTTCTATTGATGCTACCACTACAGCATTCATCGGATTAACATTATTGCTGTTAACTTCAGTATTAACCTGGGAAGATGTAAAAGGAGAAAAAGGAGCATGGGATACTATCGTTTGGTTCGCCGTACTGGTGATGATGGCAAGCTCTTTAAATGAATTAGGTTTCATTGGATGGTTCAGTAACCTTATCAAAGTACAAATTGGAGGTTTGAGCTGGCAGGTAGCCTTCCCGGTTATTATTATAGTCTATTTCTTCAGTCACTATATTTTTGCCAGTGCCACCGCTCACGTAGCGGCTATGTATGCAGCATTGCTGGGTGTTGGGGTTTCTTTAGGAATTCCTCCTATGTTGTTGGCAATGATGCTTGGTTTCATGGGTTCTATTTATGGAGTACTTACCCATTATGGCCACGGTCCGGCTCCGGTATTCTTCGGAAGTGGATATGTAGATCTCAAAGCCTGGTGGGTAAGAGGTCTTGAAATAGGAATCGTCCTATTGATCATTTATATGGTTGTAGGAGGATTGTGGATGAAAGTCTTAGGATATTATTAATCAATAAATCAAAAATATGTTATCAACACTGTCAAGAAAAATGCTGATGTGCCTTACAGGACTCTTTTTGGGATTCTTCCTGTTGATTCATTTCCTTGGAAATCTTCAGCTTTTTCTTCCACAAGAACAGGCACACCTGCAATTTAATGCCTATTCGCATTTTTTATCAGGAAATATTATTATTAAAATAGTGTCTTACGTCTTATATGCCAGTATCATTTTGCATGCTGTAGACGGACTTATGATCACTTTAAAGAATAAAAAATCAGGCGGCGGCTATCAGAGAGACGGACGTGGAAGAGCCAGTAAATGGGCTTCCAGAAATATGGGAATCCTTGGAACATTAATTCTGATTTTCCTGGTGATCCATTTCCAGAACTTCTGGTATATCTATAAATTCGGAAATCCGCCTTTGGATGAAAACGGAAATAAAGATCTCTACATTCTGGTAGTGAATGTCTTTAAAGAATGGTGGTACGTTATCATTTATGTGTTATCAATGATCGCTTTGTGTTATCACCTGATTCATGGAATACACAGTGCGGTAAGAACATTGGGACTGTATCATCCTAAGTTTGTACGATGGTTCAAAACGATTGGGATTGCCTATTCAATCATTATCTGTATAGGTTTTGCATTGATGCCGGTGTATGTATTCTTTACTTATCATTAAACAGAACGGTCATGATTTTAGATTCAAAAATACCACAAGGCCCATTGGAACATAAATGGGAAAATTATAAAAAGAAAGCAAGACTCGTTAATCCTGCCAACCGAAAAAAACTGGATGTGATTGTTGTAGGAACAGGGCTGGCGGGAAGTTCTATCGCAGCTTCTTTGGGAGAGATGGGCTATAATGTCAAGTCATTCTGTTTTCAGGACAGCCCGAGAAGAGCACACTCTGTGGCAGCGCAGGGAGGCGTAAATGCAGCAAAAAACTATAAAAACGATGGTGACAGCGTATACAGAATGTTTGTAGACACGCTAAAAGGCGGAGATTTCAGAGCCCGCGAAGCCAATGTATACCGTATGGCAGAATGTTCTCTTAACCTTATTGATCAGGCTGTAGCTCAAGGTGTACCTTTCGGTCGTGAATACGGGGGCTATCTGAATAACCGTTCTTTCGGTGGAGTTCAGGTAAGCCGTACTTTTTATGCCAGAGGACAAACCGGACAACAGCTTCTTCTGGGAGCTTATCAGGCATTGATGAGACAGGTTGGAAAAGGCTCTGTACAGTTATTTTCAAGACATGAAATGCTTGATCTGGTTACCGTTGACGGGAAAGCCAGAGGAATTATCGTTAGGAATTTAGACACAGGAGAAATTGAAAGACATGCAGCACATGCTGTAATATTGGCAACAGGTGGCTACGGAAAAATCTATTACCTGTCTACCCTTGCCATGGGATGTAATGGCTCTGCCATATGGAGAGCTCATAAAAAAGGAGCTTTAATGGCTTCTCCAAGCTGGATTCAGGTACACCCTACTTCTCTTCCACAATCCGGAGATTATCAGTCTAAACTGACCTTAATGTCTGAATCATTGCGTAATGACGGACGAATCTGGGTTCCCTTGAAAGAAGGTGAAAACAGACCACCCAATGATATTCCGGAAAATGAAAGAGATTATTATCTGGAAAGAAGATATCCGGCTTTCGGAAATCTTGCGCCAAGGGATATTTCTTCCCGTGCGGCAAAGGAAAGAATTGATGCCGGTTTCGGAATCGGACCTTTGAAAAATGCAGTGTATCTTGATTTTTCAAAAGCAATACAGGAACAGGGAAAAGATAAGATCAGCGAAAAATATGGAAACTTATTTGATATGTATCTTAAAATAACAGGATATGATGCCTATAAGGAACCTATGATGATCTCTCCCTCTGCACACTTTTCAATGGGCGGGCTATGGGTAGATTATGAACTGATGACCACTGTGCCGGGACTTTTTGCTTTAGGTGAAGCTAATTTTGCAGATCATGGAGCCAACAGATTAGGCGCAAACTCTCTTTTACAGGCTTCAGTAGACGGATATTTCATTGCTCCTTATACGATTGCCAATTACCTGGCCGATGAAATTCATACCGGAAAAATTTCACCGGATACTCCGGAATTTGAACAGGCTGAACAAGCAGTGAAAGAACAGATTCAGGACTTTATGAACATCAAAGGAACCAAAACTGTTGATTATTTCCACAAAACATTGGGAAAACTCCTGTACGATTATTGTGGTCTGGCCAGAAACAAAGAAGGATTGAAATACGCCATTCAGGAGATCAGAAAACTGAAACAGGAATTCTACAAAGATGTAAGAGTTTCCGGACAGGGAGATAAAATGAATACTGAACTGGAAAAAGCAGGCCGTGTTGCTGATTATTTCGAAATCGGAGAACTGATGTGCTATGATGCATTAACCCGTAACGAATCCTGTGGAGCTCATTTCCGGGAAGAGTTCCAGACACCGGATGGAGAAGCTATGAGAAATGATACCGAATATCAGTTTATCTCTGCCTGGGCATGGACGGGTGAAAATGGCGAACCAGCATTGATTAAAGAGCCTTTAATCTTTGAAGAGATTCAGCCAACGGTAAGAAGTTACAAATAAAAAACAGAAAATTATGGATTTACATCTTAAGATATGGAGACAGAAAGACAGAAAAAGTGAAGGAAAACTCGTAGGTTATGACCTGAAAGGATTAAATTCCCATATGTCTTTCTTAGAAATGCTGGATACCCTGAATGAAAAACTGATCATTGAGGGAGATGAACCTGTAGAGTTTGATCACGACTGCCGTGAAGGAATCTGTGGTCAATGTGGGATGATGATTAACGGTATTGCCCATGGTCCTCTGAAAAATACAACAACCTGCCAGCTTCATTTAAGGTCTTTTAAAGATGGGGAAACGATTCTGATAGAACCATTCCGGGCTGAAGCATTCCCTGTAAAGAAAGATTTAAAAGTAGACCGTTCTGCTTTTGACAGAATTATCTCTTCAGGAGGTTTTGTATCTGTAAATACCGGCCAGGCTCCTGATGCAACGGCTATTCCAGTGACTCACCAAACGGCTGAAGAAGCTTTTGATTCTGCTGCATGTATCGGATGTGGAGCTTGTGTGGCTACCTGTAAAAATGGAAGTGCCGCCTTATTTACCTCTGCAAAGATTACCCACATGGCACTTCTTCCTCAGGGGAAAGAGGAACGAAGTAAAAGAGTGTTGGATATGATTGCACAAATGGATACGGAATTATTCGGGCACTGCTCCAATACGGAAGCCTGTGAAGTAGAATGTCCTCAGGGAATTTCCGTACTCAATATCGCCAGAATGAATTTTGAGTACAACAGAGCTTTGTTTTTCAGAAAGAAAAATTAAATGAGACGAAAGTCGAAATGATACTATTTAAAAGGACGAATTTGCTTATTGACAAATTCGTCCTTTTTGTTTTTCTGTAAAATTTACATTCCTATGCATCTATCATCGCTACTACTCTCGCCGGAGCTGCAGATCCTCCGACAATTTTAAGAGGAAATACACAGACCTTAAATCCGGATGGAGGCAATGCTCCAAGATTGGTAAGCTGCTCGATGTGTAAATATTCTTTCTCAATTCCTACGCGGTGGCCTTCCCAGAAGAATTCGGGGTCATTTAGTTCTTTGGCTTTCTGAGCCATATATTTTAGAGGAAGATCCCAGCCCCACTGATCAATTCCCATTACTTTCACGCCCTGGTCAATCAGCCACTCTGTAGCTTCTTTGCTCATTCCTGTTCCTTTTTCTACAAAATCAGGAGTTCCCATCAGCTTATCACGATCCGTTCTGATCAGTACAATATTTCCTTCCTGGATGGTGATTCCGTTTTTATTCAGATCATTTTTCAGATCATCTACCGTGATGGCTAAAAAATCTTCTTTATGAGTACAGTCGATCACAATTCCTTCTCCATAACACCACTCCAATGGAATCTGATCTATTGTTTTAGCAGGTTTCCCTTCTACTACAGGGCCATAATGCCATGGAGCATCAATATGGGTT
This sequence comes from Chryseobacterium sp. Marseille-Q8038, assembly GCF_965111995.1. NCBI lineage: Bacteria > Pseudomonadati > Bacteroidota > Flavobacteriia > Flavobacteriales > Weeksellaceae > Chryseobacterium > Chryseobacterium sp. Marseille-Q8038. The sequence goes on from NZ_CBCOPN010000002.1 coordinate 396,672, forward strand.
GTAGCATGAAGTCCCATATTTTTGATGGTATCATCTGCCCAACCCGTCCAGTTTTTAGGAAAAAGTCTAGAAGGAAGTCTCAGTGCCAGACGAATCAGCCAATGTGATTTTCTGTGTGCTTTATGTTTGATTTTCACCCGCATGAACCATGGGTCGCCTGCATTATACTGAATAGGCTTTGTTAAATCGACAAGTGTTGTTTTCATATGATTTAGCTAAGGAAGCAAAGATAATGAATAAGGTAAAAAGTACGAATAGATATTAGCAAACGAAAAAAAGATTAGCCTTTACTAATCTTTTTCCAATTCTATCGGGTTTTCATATTTTTTATTTTCTTCTCTTTCTTTTTGTCTCTGCCTTATCATTTCTTGGCCTTGTATAATAGTTGTTTCAGAACTTTGAAGTACACCCATTAAATTGGCATTAGCATCTTTTACCGCTTTTTCAAATTTCGGTCGAGTTGTTTCAAAAGCTTCATTATATCGATTTTCGTTCATCTTAATTAATTTACCTTTTAACTTAAATGCAGGTGTAGATTTTACAAGCTCAAAATCATACTCTTCTTTGTCATCTGTTATTTTAACAATCAATCCAGGCAATCCGCTAAATTTATATGGCCCATAGGGTAAAGGAATTTCGGGAGAATACCAGGCGATCCAATTTCGCCCCTTAAAGGTAACTTCTGCTTTTTTACAATTTATTGTGTTTATTATTTTTGTATCATTACTTAATTTCCAATTCTTAATGATCGGTTCTTTATAGGTGAGTATTGACATTCCAACTAAGTTAAAATACTGTATATTTTCATTTGATTGTATTATGGTAAAGGCAAATTTTGTTTTTGGAACGGATACTCCCTTCGAACTTAAAAGTTTTGCTCCATTTTCCAACGTTTTTATCGGAAGTGCTTGAAATACTGAATCTCTTTTCAATGATTGAATACTTGCAAAAAAAGAACGTTTATCACCTACCTGTAATGAAAAAAGTTCTTCATGTCTATAATCAGGAGTTAATGTATTCAATTTGGCTTTTAATAAATAGGTAAACTCACCACGCAGAGTATCTTTTTTATGTAATTGAGAAAAAAATAAAACACTAAAACATAAGCCTAATAATTGAAATATTTTTTTATAGTAATACATAGAATTATTTTGGATTACAAAAAAATATGCACTTATAACTTTATAAGGTCATAAGTGCAAATAATTAAATATGAAACATTATTTACAGTAATTTGCTTCAAGATTAGCAAGCCACTGATTTGCTTGTTCAGCAGTCCAATCTTGAGTTGTAGTAGCAGTCTGACCACAAAATTCTGCAATCCACACCTGTTTAATACCTCCTTTTACAGTTTTAAGGTCTTCACGAGTCAATTTTTTTAATTTTTTCATAAAATATGTTTTTTGGTTAGATCACAAATATATATAACTAACTCTCATCGATAGCATATCTTTTATTATGTTAAGTAGCTATTTATCTGAGTAAAACATATTTTTCACTTAAAGATTTTCCGTATAAAAATGAATGGGTTTTATCATATTAGTTAAACAAAAAAGCATTTATTAAAAAAATGCTTTTGGGTATTTTTTTATATGTTAAATAATTAATTTCAAACAGAGATTTTGAGAGGTAAAGTGTAAAGGTTCTTTAATTATTTTGATGCATCATTATCCTTTTGCTTTGTTCCTTTGTTCTTAAAATCCTTTAGGAATCATAATCTTCTTCGGATCGTTCTCATCATACATGATCTCAATGTTTCCATATTTAGGGACAGAAGAAAGATTTAAAAGGCTAACAACTTTCTTAAAGACTGCAATATGTTCAGTTCCTCTGAAATCTTTAAAACTCACCTGAAACATAATCTGCGGCTGATCATTTACCATAAGACCAGTCTGGCTTACACTAATGATATTGGCTTCCGCATTTCTTCCTGAGAAGAGGATCCGTTCTTCTTTCTTATTTTTAAAAAGCTTACTGATCAGCAATTGGAAAACCAATATATAAATCAGAGTCATCACTCCACTGAAAATAATCGGGTGCATGAAGGTCAGAAACCTCCAGCCAAAATCGAAGGATTCCCTCATGTAGAAATAATAATATAATCCAGTCACATAAGCAAGTAAGAATACAATGAATGCAACTCTTAAAATGATTCCAAAGGAATTAAAACCAACCTTCTGGTCGCTTAAAATAAAGTAAGGTTCCTGTGACACTTTTGGATTCAGCAATACTTTCACCTTATTTCCGACAGCAAATCTTTTTTCCTGTGGTTTGGAATCGTGAAACACCATTTGATGTTCAATTAATGTATTTCTAAGATTAGGAAATGAAAGAACGATCTGAATGACATTCATATTGGTTTTCGGAATATATTTCAGAAGTTTATAATCAATGATCTGTCCTTCTCTCGGAATTCCATTCCTCAGTATAGACTGGATGGTACTTTTCTCCTTAAAGGTTTTGATGAAAAGAATATTAATAAAGAAGGCAATCACATACATCCATATGAGCAAAGAAAAACCGAGATACCCATAGCTCAAGGCTAATGAATTTCTCGGTTCTGTTGCGAGTTCTTCCCCCATCATATAAATGAAAATCGGAAAAGGAGCGCAGAAAAAAAAGAAAAAAGCTCCCCAGAAAATGATCATGAATTTCATAACTGTTATTTTGTGTGGTCTGATAAAGTTATGATATTATTATGAAATGACCGACTTCTTTTTATACCTCTTTTTCGAAATAAAGTCTGTAGTATTTTCCTTTATCATCTTCACCCATTTCTATTTTCTGTCTGTCTCCGTGGATGTAGATGTGGAAGTTCTTATCTAATTTAATGATACTCTTAAAGTGTCTCTGTGTCTTTTTTACCGCTGCTTCACTGATCGGGAATTCTTCAGCGATATTCACCTGCATATCCTGTTCGTAATCTGTTTTAAAGTTCACGAAACTTTCAATTACATGTTCGTCACCCAATACCTCACTGGCAAATTCATCCAGTTTAAACTCTTCTTTTTCTTTGAAGAAATTGATGGATTTATTCAGGAAATCTGCCTGATCCGCTTTGGAAACTTCAAATTCCTGAGGAAGCTGTTTTGTGATATAATCTTTATAAACCATCAAAGCTTCCTGCGTGTGGAAATATTCGTCATCACGTTGTTTCACTTTCAGGAAATCCTCGAACCAGTAGTACATATCTCCGTTCTTGTTGTTGTCAACTACAGAAAGTATGTATCCGGTTTCTTTATTATTGTTATAAATCAAAGCGGCTTTATCAATTTTGGATAAACCAATTCCCTGATCTTTTTCAATGTCAAATGTTTCTTCTGCAGGATTTATTTTCAGGAAAGATTCTCTCTTCTCTGTTTTAAAGATCCCGATTTTATCTACCTTGTCCGGACGGTCACTTTCATCTTCAAAAAGAACGATAAAAAGCTCTCCACTCTGAACTCTTGGGTTTTCTGCCGCTTCAAAAAGATGCTTTGCAATATTCTCAGATTCCCAGATGAACTTGGACTTGTCATCAAAAATCTCAGATACAGCACTGTACACCGGATTATTGACCAGGTAAGTATCACTATAAAAATGGAAGGTTTCTTCCGATTTAAAAGAACCTAAAAAGTAATCTTCAAGCATTTCTGCCATTCCCTCTTCCAGTTTCAATTCCTCCTGGGAAATCGTCAGGGAATCCCCATTGATCTTATTTCCTACTCTGTGTACTATTATTTTTGAAAACATTTTTCTGAATATTTGGACTGCAAAGATATTCATTCTTATCCTTATTGCGAAACTTAAAAAATGTCATTTTAGAGAGAGCTGAGTTTTTAACCACCCCGTCAAATCTTCGATTTGCCACCCCTCCAAGGGAGGGGAATTATCACTCAGTCATTTGTAATAGGTTTGTGGAAGAAGTTTTGTTGACTTTTATTTTCCAAATTGATAAAACCCTTATCATTTTGACATGTTTTTTTGTTTAAAAAGCAAGACCTAAAAACCACAATCAGCTGTATTTCAATTTATTAATCAAGTTTCTTTTCTAACGGAATATCATTGGTATCATCATTTGAAAACATAGAAAAATGGACTTAAAGACCTTAAACAGACTCGACAAGCTCAGAAGATTAAAAAGCAAAGGACCTGAAACTCCAAAATGGCTGAAACCTTATCATATGCTCTTTTTTGCTTTTTTAACCATTTTCATCTTTGGTGCGATCATTAAACTATTAGAACACAATCCAAATTAAAATATAATATTATGAATTATCTGCAAGCCGTAAAGGAAATCACAGACGTGGTTCCCGACTTTGAAAAAGAAGTAAAAGAAATTAAAATTCAAAATTCATACAGCATCATCAGAACTTTTACAGAACGTATTAAAAATATGATCCGCCAGAATGACAGAAATCTGTTGTTCAGAAGTTTACAGAAAATGGATAAAATATATACTGACGGAGATACCGTATTAAAGAATGCTATTGAAACGACTTTTATCTATTCTCTGGACAATTGTACTGCTTTCTGCAGTGAGGAGTACAAAAAAGTGATTTTTAGTCACATTTCTGCCAACCTTCAGAAGGTGTATTCAAGACAAATTTACAGCCATGGCATATAACGGTTTTGTTACATTTTTCATCCGTTTCATTACAAAGTGTTTAAATTAAACAAAATTAAAAATAACTCACAATCAATAGATTATGAAAAATAAAATAAGAAGAATTTCAGACTGGAAAACCTGGAAAACTACGTCAAACAGACACAATACAGAGATATTACTCACTCACATAGCAGTGATCCTGGGAGTTTTTATTTTTGCAGCCTGTCTTTAGATTTTGGTATACATTTCGCTGCACTAAAAAGTGTTTGAAAAATTCTTAATTATGATGAAAGTAAAAATGCAAACTATTAATAAAAAAATAGCTGTTGAATACTTAAAATTTTTCTATCCGCCACTTCGCAATGAAATCACACAGTTGTCTGTTCAGGACAATTTCGCTGGAATCATGCAGGCTACCGTGAATTATCTGAAGAATCTTTTACAGGAATCTAAAATCAGCATTATTGCCCATCACCTTAAACTGATGGACTCAATCTATAAAAACGGTGATTCTTATGTAAGAACCATGATTGAAAATCTGTTTGTAAGATCTTTTGAAAGTTTCAAAAAACACGCAAAGATTCAACATTGGAAACTCCTTTATCAATATATGCCTGTAAGCTTCCAGATCATTTATAATGAGCAACAGAAGCAGGATATGATATATTTTGGAAAATAAATTAAAGCAAAAGGCGAAAGGGTAAATCGAATATTTACCTTTTTACCTTTTTATTTTTTCCCTATTAAATATAGCTTCCATTTTATTTTGTTTCACTGTTACGTGTGAAACCTTTATTTTTTTTGTAACAATATACCCATGAAATACTCTTTTTATGCCCTGATGATGGCACTCTCATTGATCTCTTGTGAAAATAATGACACTACGATTGATGATCCAAGACCTGTTGATAAAAGTCTTTACCAGTTTCAATTTAAAAGCTATGCTGTAAAAAATACAGTTTTGTACAAAGGATCAAATGGAGAAAAATCTACACCGGATGAATCTTACCTCAACAATTATTGGAGCTTATATCAGGAACCTGCCTGGAAAAAAATAAGCCTTGATCTTAAAAACAAAACCATTAAATTGTTTTCCGAGACCTCATCTACAGATTTCACCTATAGTTTTACGATCGTCAATGACTCTGTACTGATCAAAGAGAATAACAATAATAAGCCAAGTTACATTGGCGATTTCAATAAAAACACCTCTTCATTCACGTTAAAAAGAACGTACAGATATGTTAAAAAAGTACCCCGAAACGACCAGGACGCACTATTAATTACTAAAAGTGCCCATTTTGGGACCACCCAATTTGAAAATATTTTTGGAAATATATTTACGACTCCTCCGAAATGATAAAAACAGGAGATCAGGTTTTGTGGACTAATATTGAATATTCTTATAAAGAATAATTGTTATGTATAATTATTCAAAAAACAAATCCCCGGAAATATTAAGTTCCGGGGATTTGTTCTTTATCATAAATGAAAAGTTTTTATTTCTTCACAAATACTTTCTCTATGGTCTGTGATTCTTCATTAGTAAGTTTTGAGGTTTTTCCCAACTTGGCAATGAAAGACTTTACTTCTTCAGGGGTTGCCGGTGATCCCAGATTTTCTCCTTTGTCATCAAAAGAATCTGCCAGTACTTCTCCTTTTGGACTGAGAACCAGCCAGAAAGGAAGTCCTGCATTTCCGCCTTTATATTTATTCATAAGTTCCTGTCCGCCTGGATTTTCAAGGTTCTTCTTATCTCCCCTTTCCTGAACGTCTACATACGCAGTGACAAATCTTTTATCAAAAATAGGTTTGGTTTCAGGGAGATCCATATTTTTTTCCATCATTTTACACCATTTGCACCATGAAGCATGGAACACCAATAAAACATTCTTCTTTCCTGCTTTAGCTTCCGTGAAAGCCTTATTTAATACAACATCTGCTTTTTCCTGTGCTGCTCCCAACTGAAACAGTAAAAGGCTGACAACGATAATAATTTTAGAGTATTTCATTCTGAATTTTCATTTAAAATCAACACGAATTTAGGTATTTAATCCTTCATTTATTTTATTTAACTTTAAATATTTATAAAATGATTGAAATAAGAAAATATTCTAATCAGGCAGGACATGCTGAGCCTAGACGGGTCATTAAATATACCTTGTTCTGGTGCCATCATGGAAGTGCTGAAATTTTGATTGATGAAAATATCTTCACCCTGAAGACAGGGCAGACTGTAACCATTACTTCGGGACAGTTTCATCAGTTAAAATCTGTGGAAGGAGAACTTACTGCATTAGAATTTACCCTGGACTTTTTCTGTAAAAGCGACAGTGATATTGAACTTATTTTTCACAACGGGCTCTTTTGTCATTTCGGGATGAATGAAATCATTACCATACAGCATCCTGCATTTTTCTCTGAAATGCTGAATACTATTGAAAAAGAAATTCAGGAGCAGCCTTATCAGTATCTGATCTCTACCCATTCTCTGGTGGAACTGCTATTGGTAGAAATTAACCGCAGTAAAATTGCCAATGGTGATGAAATCTGGAAACCGGATGCTTTATTTTTAAAGTTCCTGGAAAGTGTGAGGGATAACTTTAAAAACAATTATCAGGTCTTTCATTTTTTTACAGATCTTCTTGGAACCACTGAAGCCAAACTGAATGAGGTTTCAAAACTTCACACCAACAAAACCGCTCAGAATGTGATCTACAGCCTTATTATTTCTGAAGCGAAGAGACTTTTACTTTATGAAAAACTAACCGTAAAAGAAATTGCTTACCTTCTTGGTTTCAATGATCCTTTCTACTTTTCCAATTTCTTTAAAAAACATACTTCACATTCCCCCAAAGAGTATCAGAAGACCGTGAAGGAAATTTAAAAGAAGCCAGATAGAAATAAGGTGCAAAGTTGGGGCTAGGCAAAAAAATGTAGTAATCACCTTATGAAGCAATATAAATATCCTGTTGCTTAGAAAGAATCAATGAAATTGATTCCGCCTTTGCCTCCTTAAAAGTATAATATCAACTTCTTAAAACTTTGAATCAGTCTTAAAAGTTGGAGAGGTCTGTAATTCTGGATTTTTATAACACGCAAAGATTTATTTTCAATTCCGTTTTATCTTAAGTGAGCAAAGAAATGAATCGATATTCAATCGATTCTGATGAAGCATGTGTTTAAAGCTATACTATAATTTATAACTAAATGTCAATATACTGAATTCTCCACAGCATTTGAGACTCGTCCAGAATTTTTATACATCATCACTTCCAACTTCCATCCTTCTGCTTCCCTCTTCCATACAAATATTCTATGCTTTTCCCGGAATTGTCTATTCTTTAGATAACGGATTTCGCTGAACTTTGTACTGTAATTAAGACCTAAAAATTATACGTATGAAAACTCAACAGGATGCCGCTATTTTTTTATTAAGAATTACCTTGGCTTTCGGATTTTTATCTGCTGTAGCAAGCAGGCTGAATCTTTGGGGAAATCAGTCTTCCGGCTGGAACAATTTTGTTAAATATACCGCTGAAATAAATTCATTTTTACCACAGTCGTGGGCAGCTGGTATTGCCGTATTATCTACCACCGCTGAATTGTCAATTGGAGTGCTGCTTCTTTTGGGATTTCAAATAAAAAAGACAGCATGGTCTGCCTCTATTCTCACCCTAGTTTTTGCGGTTGCGATGAGCATTTCCTCGGGTATTAAAGAGCCTTTGGATTATTCTGTCTTTGCTTTCAGTGCCGGAGCATTTCTCCTGAGTACTTTTTCCCGTTACATCTGGAGTTTAGACCATTTTTATAACAATAACAATAACAATTAAAATTTATATAGTATGAACACCAACATCCACGATTACATCGTAAAAACAGAACAGAAAGAATGGCAGCCTTTAATTGAAAAAGGAATTCATTATGAAGGTATTTTTGTAAAATCTTTAAAATTTGATCCTGAAAACAACCGTTCAACCAGTATTCTTTTAAAATTTGAACCGGGAGCCAGCTATCCTTATCACAACCATCCTGCAGGTGAGGAACTGTTTATCATGGAAGGCGATGCCACTATTGCAGGAGCCACACTTGAAAAAGGAGATTATTTATACACTCCACCTGGCTTCAAACATTCCGTGAAGTCGGAACATGGATGCACCATTCTTTTTGTGATCCCTGAAGAAGTGGAAATTCTTTAACCCGTTATTAAAAACAAAACCACCGTAAAAAGATTTACGGTGGTTTTGCTATAAAATATTTTTAGTGTTACGCGGAAATATTTATTTCAACACTGTTTTGTTTGATGATATGGGTGTAAAATCAAATAAAGTTTTTTTCTTTCTTATGATATCCAACAAAGTCTGCACTGAAAAGGTGAGAATAATATACAGTACGATGAGCACCGAAACATAACCAATTTCATGCTGTCTATACCCAAAAATTCCTTTTCCCCAAGAGATCAGTATCCATTGAATCATATACATTGAGGTTAAATTTTTGCTGCAGTATTTTAGAACACGCATGAAGCCATTTTCTTTACTATTTGTCGTTATTCTATTGATCAGCCATAAAAACAGTAATGTCCAGCCTGCAAAATAAATTACTCCTCCAGGTCCCATATGATAAAAACCGTTGTAATTATAATCACCATACAGAAAAACCAGCGGTGCTCCTATGGCAATGAACAACAGCCCCACATACAGCATATTTTTAAATATCTGTTGGATATTGTAGTTTAATTCCTGAAACCACTTACCGAAAAACATTCCGATGATAATAAAAGCCATCCATGGGAAAACAGGAAAATAGACATATGCCGGATAATCCGTATTGAAAAGAAGATCCAGAACATAATTGATCACGGGATAGTCCAGATTAATTCCGCTCACTTCTCTGGATATCAGGGCTACAAATAAGCCTATAGCCAGCATAATATATTTATTTTTCACATATTCTCTGATAAACCCAACGAATAATAAAGACATCCCTGCAAGCTGTAAAATATCACCCAGCTGTACCAAATATACATACTGTTGTTCTATAGGAGCATGCCATCCGTATTTTTGGATAAAATTATCGGGAGCAAAATTAAAAATAACAGGGACCATAAACTTCATAAAATTCATGAAAAGACCTGCAAACACTAATAAGACACCTCTTTTTAATGCACTCTTAAGGCTTTGATGGCTGGAAGTCATAAAAGTGATTCCCATACAGATCAGGAAGATGGAAGTTCCTCTTCCGAGAAAAACAATAAAACTGCCAATGGCTGTTTCATATTGTGATTTGACATTGGCATACACCAATAAGGTATGTATAATGATCATTCCGAGAACACTTATACCTTTTATTAAATCCAGAGTCAGGATTCTTTTGTTTTGTTGTTCCATAGTTTTTAGTGGAAATTGTGGATTAGATGGATAAAATTGTAGTCATTATTATTTCTTTACACTATATTTTTATTTATTCTAAATAAAAATCAAATATACAAATTAAAATCACTTTTTATAATCCATTATGTAATTTTCATAAACAATTAATAATTAAACATTTAATCCAACAGTAAAGAACAATAATGATCTAATATTCATCCCTATTCTATCTTATAATTATCCATTAAATCTGTACAAAAATGAAATGATTAAAGCACTTTAAATAAAAAAACTCTTCCGCTTGGAAGAGTTTTTTATTACAGTTATGATTTAGATAATTCTGGTGGACGCATTTTGTATTTGTAACTGTTCAGTGTTTTCAAAAATGCTACGATATCAAAAACTTCGTCATCTGTCAGATTCAGTGTTTGCTTTAATCGTTACAAAATCATTGGCAGAAAACATTTATTTCAGAGTATAAAGCAATAGGATGTAAATAACATGTCATTTACTAAAGTGTCAATAAAAAAAATAAAATGCACAATAGAGTAATTACTCCACACAAAAATGATAAAAACACAGAAACCGTAATCAAATAACATATGATGTATATATGATGTATGTATGATGTATATCAAAACACGCAACAACCTAGAGTATATCCTTACTTTTATTTGAAGAAATACGATTCAACAAAACGCAAGGATACACTGTTCTTTTTATGAAATACTCACAGAAAAAGAGATATTAATTTATTTTAATTCCAAATTCTTATATATTATGAAAAAAAAATTATTACTAGCAGGCTTGCTTACCACATTTTCCCTGGTGGTAAAATCACAAGTGGGGATCAATACAACTAATCCTCAGGGAGTATTTAATATTGATGGAGTAAAAAATAATCCAACAACAGGAACCCCGACAGCAGCTCAGGCTACAGATGACCTGGTAATGACTTCTAATGGTAATCTGGGACTGGGGCTTACCGCTCCCGGCACCACCCTGGATGTGAACGGAGCCATTACCAACCGTGAAACAACACTGGTTGTTACTGGTAACGCAGCTACTATTCCAGCTAATATAAGCCAGGTACAGCTTACCGGTGCTGCTACTGCAACAATTGCTATTACGGCGCCTGCTGCCCCCAATGCAGGTCAGCGAATCGTTGTTTTTAATAATACAACGGGAGGCTTTGGTGCTGCATTAGGTGGTGTTACCATTCCCAATGGTAAGGCTTTGGAATATGTATACAGTAACTCTGGCTGGAGATCTACGGATGGTGGTGCTGTAGGAGCTACTTCCATTAATATTTATAATACAGATGGTACACTTACCAGTAATAGAACGGTAACACAGGATGCCAATACTCTGGCATTTACCGGAACTCAGACCAATGCATTTTCCGTGGATGGAAATACCTTATCAGTAGATGCTGCCAATGACCGCGTAGGGCTTGGTACCAATACACCTGATACTAAACTTACCATCAGTACTCTCGATAATAGTTTCGGTTTGAATCATACCAATGGTACAATCAATCTGAAAACGTATATTGGGGGAGGATCCGCCTACTTTGGAACTACCACACCCAACAACCTGCATCTGGTAACCAGTAATAGTATAAAGATGACAATTACTCCTTCTGGCAATGTGGGGGTAGGAACAAGCATTCCGGATAATTCAGCTTTACTGGATCTCAATTCAGCTACCAAAGGATTTTTGCTGCCAAGAGTATCATTAACATCAATGACAGATGGAGCAACAGTCCCTTCACCTGCAAAAGGATTGATGGTTTACAATTCTAACACGGCATTAACTCCTTATGGAGAGGGACTTTATTATAATTCAGGAACTTCCGGAGCACCCAGCTGGAATAAACTATCCCCTCAGAAAAGTGATTATATCTTATCACAGGTAGTAGCGGTTGCAGCAACAGTTCCTGTAGATCAGGCTGCTGCGGGAGCAGGCAACATTGTAGATAATATAGATCTTGGCTTAAGCGCTACTGTAGTGGTTCCTGCTAATTCTACCGCCAAAATATTAATGACCTACACTGTTCCTATGGGCACTTTTCCTATAAATAACAGTAATACAGTTGTTAATGGATATTTTGGGATTCGTTTTCTGAAAGACGGAGTAGAAGCATCGGAGGGTTCCCGAAAATATTCTGTCCCCTATTCTTCTTCCGGTTCGCATATGATAAGTGTTTCAGGGAGTTTTTCTGAAACCGTTGTTAATAATGGATCATCACCTCTGAATATAGTATACACACTGAATGGCTATGTGGAAGGGACTGCAACTGGTACTAGATTTAATATGTTCGCTTCATCCGGGGCTAACTTCAACTGGGGTAAGGGATCCTTAAGCGGAACTATATTTGTTAAAGGGAACTAATACAAAAGATTACCTATAAATTCTATTTTCACAATGGAATTCTACAAAAAAAACTCTTCCAGTGGAAGAGTTTTTTATTACAGTTATGATTTAGGTAATTCCGGCGGGCGCATTTTGTATTTGTAACTGTTCAGTGTTTTCAAAAATGCTACGATATCAAAAACTTCGTCGTCTGTCAGATTCAGTTTTTCTACCATTCCTGATTTGTGAGGAAATTTCGGATCATTGAGCTGATCTGCTTTTGGTGTTTCTCTGCCCATTCCGGCGTTATACATCATGACGATATTGGCCAGTTCAGGGAAAAGTCCGTTATGCATATAAGGTTTATTTTCAGAAACCTCTCTCAGTGTAGGGGTTTTGAATTTTCCTACGTCTTCATTTTTTTTAGTAACGATATATCTTCCCAGATCTTCATATTTCCTTCCGTAGTAGGTGAGTCCAAGATTATGGAACTTCTGGTCAGAAAAATAAGGGGTGTTATGACAGTTGATACAGTTTGCTTTTGTTCGGAATAAATGAAGCCCGTTGATTTCTGAATCCGTTAAAGCATCTTTTTTTCCGGAAACAAATTTATCAAACTTTGATGGCGGACTGATGAGCGAACGTTCAAAAGTAGCAACAGCCTTTGCAATTTTCTCTTCAGTCACTTCCCCATTTCCAAAAGCTTTGACAAAGAAAGGTTTATAATCTTTAATTTTTCTGATATTTTTTGTTGCCATTGACATATGAAGATTCATTTCTACAGGATTTTCAATGGGAGCTTTTACTTGCTCTTCCAAAGTTGATGAACGGCCATCCCAGAAGAATGTTTTGGCATATCCTATATTCACCAGAGTAGGTGCATTTCTGGTTCCAGTCTGCCTGTCATGACCAAAAGAAACTCTGCTTCCGTCTGACCAGCCTATTTCGGGATTGTGGCAGTTGGCACAGGAAATCTGTCCGCTTTTAGAAAGTCTCGGATCAAAGAACAACATTTTCCCTAGTTCCATTTTATCTTCGGAATAGGGATTATCTTCAGGAAAATTCATTTTAGACAAAGGTCCGATATCCTGAAAACCTTCTTTAGCTTCATCAAATAAGTGAGCAGCCGGCCATTTGCTCTGGTCTCCACTGCTGTATAGCGTACGAAGTTCTTCCACGGTATATCCCGTAGGGTCATTAGAAGTATAACTTAGTAAACATATTATCCCGGCAATTGCCAGAAAAGCAATATATCTGTCTTTCATTATTTTTTAATAATAAACATTCAATCCTACCAGGGCAACATGATTAGCTCTGCCATTGTAGTCAACTTGATTTTTATAAGTACTGTTCATCAGCCAGATCTGGGAAAAACTTGCAAACAATTCATACCTTATTTTGTTCTGATCAAAAATATAATTTGCATTAAAATTAAGACCCATTTTAGGTGTTGCATCATACGCAAAGTCCGGCTGTGCTATTTTAGTTGCAAAGATATTCTCTTTTGTGCTTTGATAAGGCTGATAATTGAATTCTTTTCCCAAAGGAACATAAAGATTTTGAGAAAGACCAATAGCCAGTTTATGAGAAGATTTTAAAGCAAATTCTTTTTCAGCTCCGAGTCTGTAATTGAAAAAAGACAGTTTTCGATCCATTACTACAGACAAATCTTTTACACGATTTTTCCCATAGGCTGCATCGAAAAGAACCTTGAACGCCTCATTTTTATGATTAAACCAGACCAGGCTATTCTGCCAGGAAAGATTCTTCTGCTCCAGACGGTATGATGTGTAATCCAAAGGATAATTGTAATTGGTATCCAGCTGATCCTGATACGTCATCATAGAAGCCCATTTTTTCCCGTTATAATTTCCTAAAAAATTAAGGTAGAAGCTATGCAGCTTTGTTTTCAGCCCGGAATATTTTGTGTAGTCTTTCTGCCAGTTATAGTTTGCATCCTGATATTCAAAAACTCTGTAGAAGCGTTCAATAAGGTTTTTGTAATCATATCCGGCAGAAAAATGAGTATCATTACTATTGAAGGCATATTCTCCGCCCCAGATATAGCCTCCCATTTTATATTCAGAAGTTTTATATTGGGTAATTCCGATATACTGATTACCGTAGCCTTCATTATAATGGATATAAATACTGTCATTCGCAGGTACATTTCCTTTCATATTCACAAACATGATATCATTTCCTTTGTAATGATGCACATAGCTCAGTTTTCCAAATAGAGTGTGCTGCTTCCAGTTCAACCCTAATTTTGCAAAAGCTTTGTATTTATAATCATCTACTTTGGGTCTCGGATCTGCATTCTGACGATAAGATTTAGCATACATTCCTTCTCCTCCCAGCTGAAGAATGACTGGTTTTACAGGATTATAGGCAAACTGTCCGTTGATAAGATAACTCTGTTTCTGCCATTTTGCCGAACGGGAAACCCAATAATAAGAGGGATTGTAAATAAAGGAAGAATTGTTCGTTCTTTCATCACTGAGGATATAAGGAACATTATCTTCGGTTGTTTTGTCTGCTTTAAGTCTTCCTGATAAAGCGATCTTATCATTAAGCTTATATACTCCTTCAGACAGAAAAGTAAAACTTCCGGTCTCTTCAGGAGTCTGAACTCTTTTAAAATTTTGCTTTGTTGAAGAATATTGAAAAGTTGTCCTGGAAAAATCCAAGGGCTGAAAAAATGAAATATAGGGATCATTGATTCTGATATTCTTTTCTACAGCACTTATATTAATACTGTCTAACTGAGTTGCCTGAGCATGAAAGAACTGAGTTCCTGCTAAAGCCAATCCCAATATACTGTATTGAAAAACTTTAATTGTCTTATTTTTATTATTGTGCATATCCTCTAGGGTTTGCTTTAATCGTTACAAAATCATTGGCAGAATTATTCGTATCCTGCAATACTACACGTCCATTGGTAATTTCCTTTGTTTTTCGGATTACAGAAAGTCCGGTAAAAGTAGCTTCAGCCTGTCCCGATGCATTAACAATAAATGTTCTTGAGGCATCTATATCTGCAGGAAAGTCTTTAGGTGCTTTTTGTTCTTTGTCTGTAATATCAATTCCGTCTATGATATAGTTCTTAGGAATTTGCAGAAATAAAGTTCCGCTTGGAGCTTTAGGCGATGCCACTTTTTTCCAGCTTGCCACTTCTGCATCGGTTGCTCTCAGAATTCCCAGCCCCAGCATTGAAGTTACATTAAGGATTAAATCATTGGATGCAATACTCCAGTATGACACCAGCATATCCGGCACCAAAATATTCTGGATATCCCATGCAAAAGGTTTCTTACCAATACTAGTATTATAATCACCCATATAGGTTTCAAAATCTGCATGGCTCAGGTCTATGGTTCTGTCAGGTTCCTGTATCGCTACACCAGTACCGTTGATATCATCAAAAGGCATTTTATGGTTAATAGCGGTTTGAGCAATGACAATACTTTTCCCAGGCAAAATAGGATACTGATTTCCGTTTCCTGGTATTTTAATGAATATATTGGAATATACGTACTCTGTGTTTGCCTCAGATCCGCCACCGGCAGTTTTGCTCCAGTCGTACTGTCCATTAGATAAAGTATAAGTAGTTGGATTATTATTCGTATTCCCCTCCAGAAATACCAGATATAAGCCGTCTGCATAAATAGTCTGATCAGAATTGTTATGAATTTCAATAAACTGATCTCTGAAATTGGCTCCTAATTTCGTATCCGAACCTGCATAATAGTACTGTTTGATTACAAGATCTCCTAAGTTTCCACTGGTGATTCTGACCAATTTTGAAGAGGTATTGGCATTAACGGTTACTTTTTCATCAAAACCTCCGAAGTGTACAATTTCATAGCTGGTCTCTTCTCCAATCTGTTGCTCATATTCATTCTGCTTCAGTTGCAGTTCAGCCTGAACACTATAAGTTCCCGGTAGAACAGCATCCAAAATCAATTCACCATCTGCATTTGTCTTTCCTATAATCTGATCTTCTGTTGCAGAGTTTTTCAGAATCACGGTTACATTGGCAACTCCTTTATCGGAAACGGAAGGATATTTTGAAGCATCATATTTTATATTTATGGTAAACGGAACAGGTTTAATCTCATTATTACCAAAGTCATCATCTCTGTTGCATCCTGTCAGAACAAGGACAGGAAATAGGAGTAATAGTATGAATTGTTTCATTATGTTCAAGTTTATTTTTAGTAGTATTAAAATCGGTATGAAATATTTCCTCCAAACGAGGTAGAGGTAAAATTGCCGTATACAGCTCCTCTCTCGTCGTATGCTTTTAAGTTGAAAACATTACTCACATAGATTGAAAGTCTGAGGCCGCTCAGGAAATCCTTGGTAACTCTTAAATGAATATTATGCAGGGTTTTGTTATATAAACCTGAAAGTTTTTCATCGGAAGGTTTCAGGAAGAGTCCCTGATATTTTGGATTAGTACGGTCATTTTCCGGAATCATCTGTGTCTCTCCGTCATGTTTGATATACCCTATCGGATAAATATCATTCATACCATTCAGGGTTCTGTCTGAAAGGAAATGATCTGTTCTCAAACCGATAATCAATCCTGATGAGGCCAGGTGATAATCAAAACTGAAACTTGCTCTGGCCATAGAACTTTTGTTTCGGGAATCGTTATAAATTCCATATTCATAGTCTTTATCTGCAATCTTAGGAGCAGTGATCTTGTAAAGACCTTCATCTTTATGGCCGGAAGTTTCTACATAACTGGCATTGAAACCTATAACAAGATTTAAAGCTTCAATCTTTTTGAAACTTGCCATCAGCTCCAGTCCTTTATCTACGGACTGATATCCGTTAACGATTCTGTTTTGGAGATAATTAAATTTTTCTGTTCCTATTACTTCAAAAGTAGGTACTTCTGTTCCTGAGACATTGACATTTACTTTCGCCTTATCCATAATTTTATGAACACTTGCGGTGGTAAATCCATCAAATAATCGGTTGTAATAAGCTGTAAGGTTAACTGTTGCAAAAGGAAATCTGTAATCCATTCCTACTTCAGTTTTCCAGCTTCGTGATGGTTTCAGATTGGCATTATCTCCCGGCGTAACAATAGTTTGCATGATAGCAGCTGAATAATATCCCGGCAGACGATAATCACCAAGAAGGAAGTCAAAATATCTTGGTGCTGTGTAAATCTGATTCAAAGAAGGAGCTTTAGAAGTGAGCCCAAATCCTCCTCTTACAGAAAATTTTCCCATTTGATACGAAGTATTTACCCTTGGGGAATAGGTAGAATATGAATTCTGCAGATCGTAACGAAGTCCCAGATTGGTTCTTAAGATATGTTTATTAGCAAAAGCTTTCGTAATATTATCCTGGATATAGAATGCATATTGTTTGGATGCAAAAACATGATCACGATAATTAAAGTCTCTCATTCCGTTTGATCCCTGACCTGCCGCATTAAATGTTGTAAACTGTCCTGCAGTTCCGTAACGGCCTTTTCCGAAATTGTTTCCATATCTGAAGTTCGCTCCAATGCTGTACATATGAACCCATTTGGAGGCTGTCACTTTACTTCCGTTCACACTTAAATCAGTGAAAATAGTAAGTGGTTTACCGTCTGAGAAGGCCTGATTTTCATAACTTGGGGGTGTATAAGGAGCGTAATAAACACCATCAGTGGTTGAATTTCCATAAGGACGGGCTCCCTGGTTAAGCCAGAATCTTCTCTCCGTAAGCTGCGTTGAATAGCTGACCCCTACATCTGCACTGACCGTTCTGAAAAATGGTTTGCTTCCGTTTCGATTAAAGTTATAACTGATATTATTTCCTAATGAAAAACTCTTGTTATCTACATTGATAATCATTCCGTCCAGATCATCAGGATCTCTTTTCCCTTTGCTGGTATTGGTAGAAAACGAAGCGGAGAATTTATTACTGAAACCGTTTTTATTTTTTGATGACCAAAGGAAGTTGACATTTGTTCTGTCATATCCTACCAGACTGGTTCTTGGATCAGAAAGTGAATTCATATAGCCCACAGATACATTCAGGGCATTGTTGTTTTTAAGCTTAAATCCTTTTGTAACCCCTACCTGGTAAGTTCCATCTCTGAGCGATGCATCCAAACGGAGTGGTGATGCTTTGGCAATGGTTGTAACCTTGATAAGTCCTGAAGTTAAATCTCCATATTTAGCATCCGGAACCCCTTGTATGACTTCAATACTTTCAATATTTTCAGTCGAAATTTCTCTTAAATCGACCCCGTAATTCGGTTGGCTTGGTGTTAAATTTCCTCCATTGGTAGAAGTACTAAAACTTATCCCGAAGGGGCCGCTGTTCGCAGAATCATAGCTCTGCATATTTTCATTATTGGATAAGGCAATATCATTGACCATCAACTGTACACCGAATGCTCTGTTTCCAAAATCATCTCCACCGGGAATATTACCGGATCCTGTTACAGATGATCCGCTTGCAGTTCTGAAAACAATATTTTTAAACTGGGTATTGTCAAATTGTTGTACATATTGACCTGGTAATTGCTGTAGAACATCTCCGATAGAAAATGATTGTAAATTTTGAAGGGCTTCCTGCTGGATAGCAATTTCAGAAAACTGTTTTTTTCTGGCGGTAAGCTGTACTCCTTCAATCCTGATCGCTGGTTTTTCTAAAAAATTTTCTTTGGATGGAATGAATTCTACTTTAAGCTCTTCTCCTTCTTTTAGTGTGATTTTTTCTTTTTTATTGTTGGCATTCAGGAGGGTTATCTGACAACTTCCTTTAAAAGTCAGAATCTGATCTTTGTAGACCAAGCCTTTACATTTTTCCATTTCTCTGGTCAGAAGTTCTCCCTTTTTAAGTTGTCCATCATGATAGAATTCTACATTCTGTGCAGACAAGAAACCTCCTGCTGTTAAAAAAACAGCACCTGCTAATAACGATACTTTCACCCTTAAAATATTTAGGCTGCAAAATTAATTATAATTATTCTAAATAAAAAGTAAGTTATTGAAATTATTAAAGTTATTTTAACGTAAAATAAAATAATATTTACATATAAATCCCTATATAAAGAATAAAACAACAATAAAAACAACGAAAAACAAAAGCTTAGAGGATACATCAGTACAAATGTGTTTATGATATTAATCCACAAAATATACACTAAGAAAAAGAAATAAAAATACCCACAGTAAGCCGCTGATAATCTTATTTTTCAGCAATTACTCTTCAAGGAAATATTTATCCGATCTGTTTTATGAGTATTTATATACGAAAAACCCCGCGGTAAACTTTGTTTACCGCGGGGTTGATTTATAATTAAATGTTAGTGTTTATATCTATTATTTTACTTCTTCGAAGTCTGCATCCTGTACATCTTCAGCTCCAGCGTTTCCACCAGCATTCTGAGCTCCAGCACCTGCATCAGCTCCTGGCTGTTGACCCGCTGCATATAATTCTTCAGAAGCGGCCATCCATGCTGCGTCTAATGCTTCAGTTTTAGCTTTAACATCATCAGCATTTTTAGCTTCGAAAGCTGTTTTTAATTCTCCATGAGCTGCTTCGATTGCTGCTTTTTTGTCAGCAGAAAGTTTCTCACCGAATTCTTTCAATTGCTTTTCAGTCTGGAAGATCAATCCGTCAGCTTTGTTGAAGATTTCAACTTCTTCTTTTCTCTTAGCATCTGCTGCAGAGTTTTCCTGAGCTTCTTTCTTCATTCTTTCGATTTCTTCGTCAGAAAGACCTGAAGAAGCCTGAATTTTGATAGACTGTTCTTTACCAGTTCCTTTATCTTTAGCAGATACGCTTAGGATACCGTTAGCATCAATATCGAAAGTTACTTCAATTTGAGGAACTCCTCTTGGTGCTGGTGGAATATCCTGAAGATCGAATCTACCGATTTCCTTGTTATCGTTGAACATTGATCTTTCACCTTGTCCTACTCTGATGCTTACTGCCGGCTGGTTGTCAGATGCAGTAGAGAATACTTCAGATTTCTTAGTTGGGATGGTAGTATTCGCTTCAATTAATTTAGTGAATACAGAACCCATTGTTTCAATACCTAAAGAAAGTGGAGTAACGTCAAGTAGTAATACGTCTTTTACATCACCTGTCAATACACCTCCCTGGATAGCTGCACCAATTGCTACAACCTCATCCGGGTTAACTCCTTTAGATGGTTTTTTACCGAAGAATTTTTCTACTTCTTCCTGGATGATTGGGATTCTTGTAGAACCACCTACCAAGATTACTTCGTCAATATCAGAAGTTGATAAACCAGCATCTTTTAATGCTTTAGCAACAGGCTCCATAGATCTTCTTACAAGATCAGCAGATAATTGCTCGAATTTAGCTTTTGTTAAAGACTTCACTAAGTGTTTAGGGCCAGTAGCAGTAGCTGTGATATAGGGTAAGTTGATTTCAGTCTGAGGAGAAGAAGATAATTCAATTTTAGCTTTTTCTGCAGCTTCTTTCAATCTTTGAAGAGCAATGGCATCAGATTTTAAATCTACACCTTCTTCAGCTTTGAACTCGTCAGCCATCCAGTTGATGATCACATCATCAAAGTCATCACCTCCTAAGTGGGTATCACCGTTTGTAGACAATACTTCGAATACACCGTCTCCTAAATCAAGGATTGAGATATCGAAAGTACCACCTCCAAGGTCATATACTGCGATTTTCTGATCTTTATGGTTTTTATCAAGACCGTAAGCTAATGCTGCAGCTGTAGGCTCATTGATAATTCTTTCTACTTTAAGACCCGCAATTTCACCAGCTTCTTTAGTAGCTTGTCTCTGTGCATCGTTGAAGTATGCAGGAACAGTAATTACCGCTCTTGTTACTTCCTGTCCAAGATAATCTTCAGCAGTTTTCTTCATTTTCTGAAGAGTCATTGCAGAAATTTCCTGTGGAGTATATTCTCTATCGTCGATTTTTACTTTTACTGTATCGTTTGGTCCGGCAACTACTTTATAAGGTACTCTTGTGATTTCAGAAGCATCATCTTTAAAATGAGTTCCGATAAATCTTTTAATAGAGTAAACAGTCTTTGTTGGATTCGTTACAGCCTGTCTTTTTGCAGGATCACCTACTTTTCTTTCTCCATCTTCCGTAAAAGCTACGATAGAAGGAGTAGTTCTCTTACCTTCTGCGTTAGGAATAACAACAGGGTCTTTTCCCTCCATTACAGCAACACAAGAGTTGGTTGTTCCTAAGTCAATTCCAATTATTTTACTCATAATATTTTATATTTTTTCTATTTTTAATTTAATTTACACTCTCAATTTCTCAATATCTGTACCATTCGAAGAATTATGACAAAATGACACAATAAAAATAAAAACCCCGATAAATTGAGGTTTTTATATGGTTTAATATGGAAATTTTTTCCTACAAGATTTTATCAGAATGCCATAAATAAGCTTTCCAGGATTTCAATAACTATTTTGAGATTTTTTCTGGTACGTTTCTATACTACCCCAATAAACTGTCATGACTGATGAGATGTATTCTCTCATTTTTCTTCATAAAAATAAAATTTGATCCATATCAATCCCGTAAAAAAGTATTGATTATCAACATGATTATATTAGTCTAACAAATTAATTCACCAATCTTTAAAAATTAATCAAAGTTTAACCTAAGAAATAAGGTGATAGTCTTTGTGAATTATTATTTTTGATAAAATATACACATTTAGAATGTCAATACACTTTAATCCAAGAGATATTACATGGCTTGCCTTTAACGAAAGAGTTTTGCAGGAGGCTATGGATGAAAAAGTACCCTTACATTTAAGAATACGTTTCCTGGGAATTTTCTCCAACAATTTAGATGAATTTTTCAGAGTACGTGTTGCCGGATTAAAGCGTGCCATGGATTTTAAGGAAAAAGTGATTGCTGAATCTTTCTATCAGCCTCCTACCAAAATCCTTCAGAGAATCAATGAGGTTGTTATGAGACAGCAGCTGAATTTTGATAAAACCTGGAAAAAAATCCAGACTGAAATGGCTGATCATAAAGTTTCTATTAAAAACGCCAAAAACCTGACAGCAAAGCAGAAAGAGTTTGTCCGACAATATTTTGACGAAGTGGTAGAATCCAATGTGATCCCGATTCTTCTTCATGAAAATACACCTATGCCCTACATGAGAGATAAAAGTCTTTACCTGGGCGTAGCCATGAGAAAAAAAGACTGGCAGTATTCCAGCAATTATGCAATTATTGAAATTCCTTCCCGTTTTGTGGGGCGATTCGTATTGCTGCCAACGGAAGATCCGGAAGAAAAAAATGTCATGTTACTGGAAGATGTGATTACTTTCAACCTTCCTCACATATTTTCTTATTTCGGATATGATGAGTTTGCAGCCAATGCTTTTAAAGTAACAAAAGATGCGGAACTGGATCTGGATAATGATATCAGAACCAACTTCGCAGAAAAGATAGAAAAAGGACTCAAAAACAGAAGAAAAGGAAAACCTACCCGTTTCGTTTTTGATAAAGATATGGATAAAGCTCTGCTGGAACTTCTTATCAGAAAACTGAATCTGACCAAGAAAGACAGTATCATTCCCGGAGGAAAAATTCATAATTTCAAGCATTTCATGGACTTTCCTGATGTTTTTGAAAAGTATGAAAGACCGGTGGAAAGAACCTCTTTTACCCATCAGGCATTTGAACATGGGGAAAGGGTAACGGATGTTATTTTAAAAGAAGATGTTCTCCTTACTTTCCCTTACCACAAGTATAATCCGGTGATTGACCTTCTTCGCGAAGCCGCCATGGATCCGGATGTGAAATCCATACAGATCACGGCTTACCGTCTGGCCAGCAGCTCAAAAATTATTAATGCATTAATCTATGCGGCACGAAATGGTAAGGAAGTGACAGTGATGCTGGAACTTCAGGCAAGATTTGATGAAGAATCCAATCTGGAATGGAAAGACATGCTGGAACCGGAAGGAATTACCGTTCTTGTTGGTATCCCCAATAAAAAAGTACATGCCAAGCTTTGTGTTATCAAAAAGAGAGCCCACAACAAAACAATTCAATATGGATTTGTAAGTACCGGAAACTTCAATGAAAAAACGGCAAGAATATATGGAGACCACCTGTTGTTAACTGCTGACCGTGGCATCATGGCAGATATCAATAAAGTCTTCAATGTATTGAAAAAACCGAAAGATGATTTTATTTCCATTTTGAAAACTTGTAAAAATTTATTAGTTTGCCCTCAGTTTATGCGTGAAAAAATTGTTCACCATATTGATAAAGAAATTGAAGAAGCTAAAGCAGGACGAAGAGCAGAGATTATAGTAAAAGTAAATTCTCTGAGCGACAGACTGCTGATAGAAAAATTATATGATGCCGCAAAAGCAGGTGTGGTAACCAGACTGATTGTAAGAGGAATCTATTGTGCCGTCAACCAAAAGGATTTTAAAGAAAAAATAAAAGCTATAAGTATTGTAGATGAATATCTGGAACATGCCAGAGTAATGTATTTCTACAATAAAGGATCAGAAGACATGTATATTTCTTCTGCCGACTGGATGACAAGGAATCTTGACTACAGAATTGAAGCAGCCGCTAAAATTACGGACAAGAACCTGAAGAAAGAATTAAAAGACATTCTTGACATTCAGCTTAGGGATAATGTAAAAGCCCGAATTCTGGATAAGAGACTGAGCAATGAATATGTAAGAAATGAAAAACAAGAATGCCGATCACAAATAGAAACCTATAAATATTTAAAAGCTAAAACAAGCAAAAAATGAAGATAGCAGCGATAGACATAGGGAGTAATGCAGCCCGCCTTCTTATCAATGAAGTAAAGATTAATAACAGAAAACCTGAATTCATCAAACTTAACCTTCTCAGAATTCCTCTGAGACTGGGAATGGATGTTTTCACCATCGGAAAGATAGGCCCGGAAAGAGAAAAAATGGTCATTGACTCCATGAAAATCTTCAGTGACCTGATGAAAATATACAAAGTAGATCATTACAGAGCCTGTGCTACCAGTGCAATGCGTGATGCTGCCAATGGTAATGAAATCATCAATCTGGTAAAAGAAACGTCAGGTATTAATATTGAGATCATTTCCGGTGATGAAGAAGCAACGCTCATCTATGAAAATCACGTAGCAGAAGGTCTTGACAAAGAATTTGCCTATCTATATATTGATGTAGGTGGAGGTTCTACAGAACTTACCTTTTACGAAAACGGCAAAATGGTTTACGAAAAATCCTTCAATATCGGAACAATCCGTCTTCTCAACAATCTTGTAACGATGGACAACTGGAAGGAAATGAAAGATGAAATCAAGAAAAATATCGTCAGCAAAAAACCAATTGTAGCCATCGGGTCTGGAGGAAATATCAACAAAGTATTCTCCATGAGCAAAACCAAAGACGGAAAACCAATGTCTTTGTCTCATCTGAAAAAGGTTTATAGAGAGTTCAATGAATTGTCCGTAGAAGAAAGAATGAGCAATTACAACCTGAGAGAAGACCGTGCAGACGTATTGGTACATGCTCTGGGAATTTTCAACAACGTAATGTCCTGGTCTGAGATCAACAGGATTTTTGTCCCTAAAATCTCAGTAGCAGACGGATTGATCCATAATATTTACAGTCAGCTGCAACATAAAAAATAACAGCATACAAACAATATTGAAAGCCAGCCATTTTTGTGCTGGCTTTTTCTTTGAGAAGCTGTTTCGCACATTGTCATTGCGAGGAGCAACGCGACGAAGCAATCTCTATGCTCTCTCATACTATTAAGTTTTGGCTAAAGCCAATAGATGGATAATTAATTTTCAGGTGGGTTAAAACCCACCCCTATTGAATTTTAACATAAACATCTTTTATCTCTTATCTTTTATCTTTTATCTTTTATCTTCTATCTTCTAATAAAAATTTTTCAGAATTTTAAAGTAAAACCTCATCTTCATCCGTCATACCAGTATCAATAGCAAAGCAATGAACCCAATCAAAATAATTCTTACAGGAGCTACAGGAATGGTAGGCGAAGGTGTTTTAATGGAATGTCTTGAAAATCCTAATGTTTCTGAAATTCTGAGCATAAGCCGAAAACCCTCCGGAAAAACACATTCCAAACTGAAAGAATATCTTATCCCTGACTTTTTATCCATAGACCTTCATGATGAAAACCTGAAAGGTTATGATGCCTGCTTTTTCTGCGCAGGAATAAGCAGTGTAGGGATGAATGAAGAAGACTACACCAAAATCACTTACGATACAACCCTCCATTTTGCAAAAGCTGTTTTAAACCAAAATCCGGACATGGTTTTCAGCTATGTCTCAGGAGCAAGCACAGACAGTACAGAGAGTGGTAAACTGATGTGGGCACGCGTAAAAGGGAAAACAGAAAATGATCTGAAAAGAATGAATTTCAAAGGAGCTTATAATTTCCGTCCCGGATTTATGAAACCCGTTGATGGTCAATTGAATGTAAAATGGTTTTTTAAACCTTTTATTTGGATTTTTCCTGTTTTTTTCCAATCAAAATCATTAACTTTACACGAAGTGGGTAGAGCAATGATCAAAGTGACACAAAATGGATACCCAACATCTACTTTAGAAATTAGAGATATTAAAAATTTAGCACTATGAGAGACATGTTAAAAAGAATTGTTCTGGTTATTTTTGTACTGTTGCTTGTGACTGCTGTTTCAGGATATTTTTACATGCAGAAACATCCGCTGGAAGGAAATAAATCAGGAACGATTTTAAATTTTTCCGGAAAGTCAGGAAAATAATTTCATCTCAACTCTCTTATTCGAACAAAATTCTATCTTTTATCAGAAACAAACCTATTTTTTAAACATTTCTTAAGATTCCATTAAAATAGTTGCGAAACAGAAAGTTCATTTTTGCATATCTAATTGATGTAAAAATGATCAACAACTACCTATTAAAAGGGTCTGTGATAGCTGCCTTCTTTTTTCAGAGCGGTCTTTTCGGACAGACACTGATTCATTACTGGAATTTCAACAATAATACTTCTGCTGCTGCAGTCACTACCCCATCGTCAACCATGGTAAATGGCTCTCTTGCAGCGATAGCAGGAGGAACAAGTGTAATTGATTTTGCCGGTGGTACGGGACAGAATTTTGATTTGCAAAATTTAAATGCCAGAAATGGTGATGCATCCGGAACTCATTTAAGATTCAATAATCCGATTGGTGGAGCTTTACAATTTAATCTTCCTACAACAGGATACAAGAATGTCATTGTTAAGTTCACGACCAGAAGATCCGGGCAGGGAGCCGGAACGCAGACATGGTCTTATTCCACAGACGGAACTACCTTTGTACAGCTTCAGACTGTGAATCCTCAGGATGCAGATCCACAATTGACTACATTGGATTTTTCTGCTATTCAGGGAGCTAATAATAATCCTGATTTTAAATTAAAAGTTGAATTCTCTGCAACAGGAGGCGGAACAGGAGGAAACAACCGTTTTGATAATTTTACAGTAGATGCAACCTCTGTTGGAAGTGCAGACACAACTCCACCAGCAGTCACTTATCTTCCTGCTAATACTACCAATAACGCTTCAATTACCGTAAATCCTACCCTTTCTTTTAATGAGAATGTAAGATTAACAGACAATTCAGCAATCAACGATTCTAATGCACAAAACCTTATAGATTTCCGTCTTGGAAATGCTTCAGGTACACAAGTTCCCTTTACTACCACTTTCAGTAATAATACCATCACCGTAATTCCTGCTTCCGGCTTAGTTCCGGGACAAACGTATTATGTAGCCCTTAAGCCCAATACGGTAGAGGATTTCAGTGATAATGCCGTTACTGCCGTTACGTCCAGTACTTTTACGACTGCCGGAACTATTATTTCCTTAGAAAAGAATTTCATTAAAGTCAATGAAAATGCAGGAAACCTGGCGTTAAAAATTAATATCACGAATCCATCAACCTCTACAGTAAATCTTGTTGTTAAGCCCGCACCATTCAGTACAGCTGATGCTAATGATTTTACTTTAGTCAACCAGACTATTTCTATTACTCCTTCTACAACAAGCTACACCGTGAATATTCCGATTATTGATGACACAGTGGCAGAACAGCAGGCTGAATACTTTGTAGTAAGTCTTGAAAATCCTGTGGGAGCAACAATATCAGGAGATAATTCGGCAACCGTTTATATTGTAGATAATGATAAGCCGACACCGGTTCCTTCCCATCAGATTCAATTGAATTACCTCGGAAGTTTTGATCCTTCAGGAAATAATAGCAGTTCTACAGAAATTGTAGTTCATGATGCATCCACACAACGTTTGTTCACGATCAGTTCGATTACAGATGTTTTTGATATTATTGATTTCAGTACTCCGGCAGCTCCATCAGTTGTAAAAACAGTCAATATGGCTCCTTACGGCGGAATTACGAGTATTGCCGTAAAAAACGGAATCATCGCAGCCGCATCTCCGAATACTGATCCTCAGCAAAATGGTTCTGTAGTATTCTTTGATATTAACGGAAACTTCCTGAAACAGGTAACTGTAGGAGCTTTACCGGATATGATCACCTTCTCCCCTGACGGAACAAAAGTAGTGACCGCCAACGAAGGAGAACCTAATGACGCTTATACGGTAGATCCTGAAGGAACAATCAGCATCATTGATATTTCCGGAGGGATTGGAAATCTTACCCAAAGTAATGTAACAACACTCAATTTCAATAGTTTTGATTCTCAGGTAGCAGCTTTAACAGCTACCGGATTAAGAAAAGTAAGAACGAATAATACGCTTTCTCAGGATCTGGAACCAGAATATGTAACCATCAGTTCAGACAGTCAGAAAGCATGGGTAACCCTTCAGGAAAATAATGCCATCGCAGAGATTAACCTGGCAACCAAAACTATTACAGGAATTTGGGGATTAGGCAAAAAAGACATGAGTATTCCGGGGAACGGATTTGATGCTTCGGACAATAATGGAGAAGTTTTAATTGCCAACTGGCCGGTGAAAGCCTATTATACTCCGGATGCAGTACAGAATTATAAGGTAGGTAGCACAAATTATATTGTAACCGCCAATGAAGGTGATGAAAAAGATCTTTCCGGATATAGTGAGAGAACAACTGTGGGAGCTAATACTTATACTTTAGATCCTGTACTTTTCCCTCATTCAAATATCTTAAAGGCTTCTTATAATCTTGGAAGATTCAGGGTTTCATCTGCTACCGGAAATACAGACGGAGATACAGAATTTGAAGAAATCGCAGCTTTAGGGGCTCGTTCATTCTCCATTTTCAATGCAGATACCAAGCAGATTGTTTATGATAGCGGAGATCAGTTTGAAAGATATATTTCCGTGAAGCATCCATTAATTTTCAATGCAGATAATGAATCAAATGCTGTCAAAAACAGAAGCCGTGCTAAGGGTCCTGAACCAGAAGGAGTGGCATTAGGAAATATCAACGGCCAGACTTATGCTTTCATTACCTTAGAAAGAACAGGTGGTGTTATGGTTTACAATATTACAGATCCTAATAATCCTACCTTCACAGATTATAAACATTCGCGATCAACTTCCGCATATGGAGGAGACAATGGCCCTGAAGGAATTATCTACATTGCTCCCCAAAATACAGCCGCCAATGGTTATGTGATCGTTGCCAATGAAATCAGTGGAACGCTCTCCATATTTGAAGTCGCTACACCAACAACACTTGGAACTGGTGAAATTAAAACTGAGCAGGCGACATTCAACATATTCCCTAATCCGGTAAACAAAGGAAACACTCTTTATTTCAACAGAAAGCAGGATTACGAATTGTATGATATGTCCGGGAAATTAATCGGAAAAGAGAAAAATGCTTTAACAATAAGTACGTTCAATCTTTCTACAGGAGTTTACCTTGTAAAAACTTCAGAAGGACAGATAAAAAGAATTATTATAAAGTAAAATATAATATTTAGTTGATTGAAAAGGCTTCGGATTTCCGGAGCTTTTTTATTGTTGATAAAATGATATCAACCCTATTTCTTAAATCATTGAAAAAACAGTGTCTTAAAAGCTTTATATTTAAGATGATTTAACTTTTAAAATACCTGAAAAAATCATTTTATTTCTATATTTACTCCAATCAAAATCCAATCACAATGAAAAATATTAAAAGAGCAGGAATTCTGGCTATCCTTTTACTCGGGACAGGAACAGCTTTTTCACAATCCAGGAAAACAGAATCTGCAAAAGGTGTAGAAAAAACGGACAATAATAAGATTGTACATGTAGAAGGTGTAGGCCACCAACTCAATTATTCTCTCAACGGAGGAGTAGCTGAAGTAGAAGGTGGTGACAATACGGTAACGATCAAAGGAAGTGCAAAAAAGATTGCAGTTTCGGGAACGGGTAACAAAGTATATATTGATAAAGTGGATAAAGTTTCCATAGAAGGAGGTAATAACACAGTATACTACCGAACTTCAGGAACAAAATCAGGAAAACCTGATGTTTCTGTTACAGGAGTGGGGAATAGAGTAGTAAAACAATAAAAACATTTTTCTAAGTCTGGAAAATCCCATCATACACCTCACAGTTTTCAAAACCTGAGAGATGAGATTTCTATTTAACTCTGATTTTAAACAAAAAAAAGACAGGCTTTAAAAAAACCTGTCTTTTAAAAATATCTCAGATATAATTTTACTCTACGTTGATTACCTTTTCGATTTCCGGAGCATGTTGCTTGATTGTATTTTCAACGCCTAGCTTTAAGGTTGAAAAATTCAATGAGCACCCGGAACAGTTACCTAAAAGTTTCACAAACACCTGATTATCTTTCACATCAATAAGCTCAATATCACCACCGTCTTTATTCAAAAACGGTCTGATGCTTTCCAGAGCTTCCATTACTCTTGTTACGGTATCTTCGTGCGTTATGTTTGTTTCCATATTTTTCAGTTCAATTTGGTACTTTCAAGTATATTGAAAGCTATTATTATTTTGCTTTTGGTGAACATCCAGCCATTGTTGAAATCTTCACGGCTTCAGTAGGAGGAAGACTTTTATTCCTTTCCACTAAGCTTTCTACCATTTTTCTGGCAGTTTCTGTATAGATATCTGCAATTTTAGATCCATCCTGAAGCGCTGCCGGTCTCCCTACATCTCCTGCTTCTCTGATGCTTTGGATCAACGGAATCTCTCCCAATACAGGAATTCCAAGATCTTCAGCTAAATATTGTGCTCCCTGGTTCCCAAAGATATAATATTTATTGTCAGGAAGTTCTTCCGGTGTAAAATATGCCATATTTTCGATCAATCCCAGAACCGGAATATTGATGCTTTCCATCTGGAACATGGCAATTCCTTTTCTTACGTCTGCCAATGCAACATGCTGAGGTGTACTTACAATCACCGCACCTGTTACCGGTACTTCCTGAATAATTGATAAGTGAATATCACCTGTTCCCGGAGGAAGATCGATTAATAAGAAATCCAATTCTCCCCATGCAGCATCTCTGATCATCTGGTTCAAAGCTTTTGAAGCCATAGGACCTCTCCATACTACAGCCTGGTTAGCTCCTGAGAAATATCCTATTGAAAGCATTTTCACGCCATAATTCTCAACAGGTTTCATCATACTCTTTCCATTTACTTCTACAGAAATAGGTTTTTCACCTTCTGTATCAAACATGGTAGGAACTGAAGGACCATAGATATCAGCATCTAATAATCCTACTTTAAAGCCCATTTTAGCTAGTGTTACTGCCATATTTGCAGAAACTGTAGATTTCCCTACCCCTCCTTTACCGGAAGCAATAGCGATAATATTTTGAATTCCCGGAATTTGTTTTCCTTTGATCTGACTTTGCTGAATTTCACTAGGCTCCGGAGAAACGATTTTAAGTTTTAAATGAACCTCTTCTCCAAACTCACTGGCAAAAGCCTGTTTCATTGCTGCCTCCAGTTTTTTCTTTTCGTGCATTGCAGGCGAATGAGCGGTCATGTCAATATAAACATCGTTACCCATAATCTGAAGATTATTCACCAAATCGTCTACTTCTATTTCTTTAAGGAAATCCTGAACCTTTTCTTTCGTCAACATATAAATATAAATTGTTTACAAATTTACGCATTTTTTCGGTAATTTAGAATCAATAAAATCTATAATATCAGGTGATAAATCAGATCGTTAAAAATTTCTTATTTCTGTTTTTTCATTTTGATACCACAACCAATCCCAGAAAGCAATTGATATGAAAACCACTTCCTATCCTTCCAAATACGCACAGCCAAAAGGAATTTTTACCGTTGGAAAAACGAAATTCAAATGGTATGACCTCGCGAGTGATCCTTTGGAAGTTTCCCAACAAGACATTGATGATGCACAATTGTGTATTGAAAATGCTGAAGAAAATTTTAAAAACATCGATGATCTGGGATTTGTCATCATGCACCGTTGTGGAAAAAACTATCTTCTGTTAGCCTGCACATGGCGAAGTGAAAATGAATTGTGGGAAAGTGTATACTACGACGGTTCCGGAAAATTTGAAATATGGGACAGAAACAAAACCCACCTTCCGACTTACTGTGTTTGGGAAATGGGCATTGTATATCATGAATCTCAGTCCTGGAAAAAATTTCTTGGTTCCGGACGGGAAGAAAAAGACAAAGAGGAATATCTCAATGACTTCTTTGAGGGAGAAGTTTAAATATTTTGCTCTGTCATTAACTATGTCGGATCTTCGATTTCTGACGAAGGAAGAACCTCATAAAAAGAAGAGATTCTTCATTTCACTTCGTTTCATTCAGAATGACATGCATCAAAAAATAATTAAAATCCAGAGTATTAGTTAGCTCTGTTTTTTTCATCAAATTTCACATTACGGTCAGTTCCTTTTACTTTTTTATTTCCAAAAGTATAGGTAGCAGATACAGTAAGTCTTCGGGCATCGTAATAATTATTGAAAGAATGAGTTCCTGTAGTATAATAAATCTGTCCTAAACTTTTTGACTCTTTAAAAATATCAGAAACCAACACATTAATCTGTAAATTTTTCTCCATGAAATTCATCTTCATTCCGGCAGTCAAGTTCCCCAGATACTCCCAATGTACCATTCCAAAATTGGAAGGGAGGCGAAACCAGTAATTAAGAATAAACTGAATGGTTTTATTTTTATTGAGTGACAGATTGTTCTGAAGATTGAAGTCATAACCCAGCCCCTTTCTGGAAGCAGCATCTGTAGCAAAAACCTGTGTTTTCATATAAGAAAGATCCGCAGAATAATTGGCTTCCCATTTCTTGAAAAATGTATCAGAATAGTTCAGGGTAATTCCCATACTGTTTTGAGTATAAAAATTGGCAAAAGTACTGATCCTGTTTTCTCCATCAAGATTCACAATCTGTCCGAAACCGTCTAATGTTCTCTGAAAGTACGTTGAAGCAGATAATTTTCCTTTATACACATAAGAGAATTCAAAATTATGGTTGAAAGAAGGCTTCAGAAAAGGATTTCCGGTAAAATAAGAGTTGATGTTGATATACCATCGGTATGGATTGATCGCACGGAATCCGGGTCTTTCGATTCTTTTGGAATAACTCAGGTTGAAAGTATGATTTTCATTGCTTTTATAACTGATATAAACCGTTGGAAAAAATTTCCCGTAGGAATTCTCGGTCTGCTGTCCGGAAGTTAAAGAGTTGCCGTTGACCACAGAATATTCATAGCGTAAACCTGCTTTTGCCGACCATTTTTCACTGAATGATTTTTCAAAACTGATATAAGCGGCATAATTTTTCTCATTATACTCAAACTCATTGCTTTTCAATGGATCTGTGATATATTGCCCATTCGTCAAGTTCTGATAAAATATACTGGAGTTATTATCAAAATTGGTGAATTTCACCCCGGCTTCTGTCTTTGCAAACTGATAAGGCAATGTAAGATCCGCCTGCCCGGAATAAATTGTATACTCCACCATAGAAGGTGATTTTACCACAAATTGATCGCCCGAACTCTCTGTAGTGGTAAAATCAATAGTTGTTTCCGGCATATTGGAAAAATAATTTCCTGTGATACTCAGTTTATGATCCTGCTTCCCGAATTTCAGGTCATAATAAGCGCTGGCAGTATGTTGCCTTCCCGTGGATCTGTGCTCTGCATCGGTAAGGAGTGTATTTGTATAATTACCATTCTGGAAATAGTTTGAAGTATTCCTGATATCCATATTGGAATGCCCGAATCCGAAATCATAAATAAATCCGATATTAGATTTTCCACCTAGCTGATAATCAAGACTTACATTTGCACCAAGCCCATCTCCGAAATCTCTTCTGTTGTCATTGCTTTTAAGACCGTCTGCTCCTTCTATCCAGTAGTTTTCATAGGAATGTTTTTCATTTTTATTTTGTCTTAGTTTTATTGAAGTACGTAGTTTTTCATTCTGATAATTGACCGTTATGCTGTTTGAATTTCCGGTATAGGTCTGTTGCTGAAGGCTGGAGGTTAAACTTCCACTCCACCCGAGATTCTGGTTTTTCTTTAAAACAATATTGATTAAACCACTGTTTCCCTGTGCTTCATATTTGGCTGGAGGCGCTGTAATGACTTCAATTTTTTCAATATTTTCGGATCTGAGACTTTTCAGATAAACAACCAGTTCAGCATCTGACAAATTCAGAATTCTGTCGTTAATCATGACTGCTACTCTACTCTTCCCAACAATGGAAACTCCTGAGTTATCATCTACTTTTACCAGAGGAGTTGTCGCCAGAGCATCAGCTCCATCCATTCCCTGTGAAGCAACAGAATTGGAAACATTAAAAACAAGTCTGTCTGCTTTTCTCTCAATCAGTTTTTTTCTGGCAGTAAGTGTAACGCCTTCTATTCGTTTTTCTTTTCTTATTTCAACAAAAAAATCCTGTTTCACAGCTCCGTTTATAACAATATCTTTATTGGATATTTCTATACCATCCTGGATAAGTTTAATGTTATAGTTCCCGTTTTCTGAAAGTTTCAGTGAGTAATTTCCTTTTTCATCTGAAATAGCGGTCTGCTTCTTATGATCCCTCATTGCAATAACTTCTGCGTAAGGAACACCATTTCCGGTTTTGGTAATCTTCCCTGCTATACTTTGGGCGAATACAGCTACAGGCGACAGCATGATCACAGCAAATAATGTCTTCTTCATGAATTATATCGTTTTTAATAAGACAAACCGTAATTATCTTTTATTACATCACTTTTACTGTTTTTCAATATCTTCGCTTCATAAAATCAGAACATGAAAAAAGGGCTTATTGCATTTTCCATATGTATTACTCAGATCATTTCGGCACAGAATTATTCACAATATGTCAATCCATTTATAGGAACCGGAGGCCATGGCCACACTTTTCCGGGGGCCATTGTTCCTTTTGGAATGGTACAGCTTTCTCCGGATACAAGAATTGACGGAAGCTGGGACGGATGCAGCGGATATCATTATTCGGATTCCGTGATCTATGGTTTTTCTCATACCCACCTGAACGGCACCGGAGTTTCGGATTATGGAGATATTATGCTCATGCCCACCATGGGCAATCCAGGTCTGAACAGCAAAGATTATTCTTCAAAATTTTCTCATAAAAATGAAAAGGCAACCGCAGGATTCTATGCTGTCAAATTAGACAAAAACAATATTGATGTTCGTCTTACCACTACAAAAAGAGTGGGCTACCACGAATATACTTTCAACAATGCAGGGAATGCGAATATTATTTTAGACCTCAACCATAGAGACAAACTTCTGGAAGGCGAAGTAAAAATCATTGATGACAAAACCATTGAAGTATTCAGAAGAAGTGAGGCCTGGGCAACCAACCAATATATTTATGCCAGAATTGAGTTTTCAAAACCGATGAAAATTTCAAAAAAAGAGGCCAACGGAAAAAAGGAAAACAATCTTTTTACCGGAACAAAGCTTGCGCTTGCATTTTCAACCAGTGTTAAAAAAGGAGAAAAGATTAATGTAAAAGTATCCCTTTCTCCCACAGGTTATGAAGGTGCAGGAAAAAACATGTTGGCAGAAGGACAACCGAAGGATTTTGAACTCGTAAAAAAGCAGGCAGAAGCTGATTGGAACAAAGAACTTTCAAAAATTGAAGTAAAGTCTGATGATAAAGACAAATTAGCCGTTTTTTATACCGCTTTGTATCATGTTTTCACCCAACCCAACATCAATATGGATGTTGACGGAAAATACCGGGGCAGAGACAATAAGCTTTATAACACTAATGGTTTTGATTATTATACCGTATTCTCACTTTGGGATACCTTCAGAGGAGCTCATCCGTTAATGACTTTAATTGATAGAAAAAGAACCGCAGATTTCATCAATACCTTCATCAAACAATATGAACAGGGAGGAAAACTTCCGGTATGGGAACTGGCTTCCAATGAAACAGAATGTATGATTGGCTATCATTCTGTTTCTGTTATTGCAGATGCTATGGCTAAAGGAATTCAGGGGTTTGATTATGAAAAAGCTTTTCAGGCTGCCAAAGGTTCTGCCATGCAGGATATTTTTGGATTGAATGCTTATAAACAGAATAATTACATCAGTATAGACGATGAGCATGAAAGTGTTTCCAAAACCGTAGAATATGCCTATGACGACTGGTGTATTGCTCAAATGGCAAAGATTTTAGGCAAAAAAGAAGAATATCAGGAGTTCATGAAACGCTCTCAAAACTGGAAAAATCTTTACAATCCTAAAACAGGTTTCATGCAGCCAAGAAAGAATGGAAACTGGTATGAACCTTTTGATCCAAGAGAAGTCAACAACAATTATACGGAAGGGAATTCGTGGCATTATTCTTATTCCGTACAGCAGGATATTCCGGGACTGATTGCCGCTCACGGCGGAAAGGAAAAATTCGAGCAGTTCATTGATGCCATCTTTACCGCGCCTGATAAAACAACAGGTAGAGAGCAGGTAGACATTACAGGATTAATGGGACAGTATGCTCAGGGAAATGAACCGAGCCACCATATTGCTTACCTGTATAATTTCGTAGACAAACCTGAAAAAACAGATGCCAAAATCAAATACATTCTTGAGCATTTTTATAAAAATACACCTGACGGATTGATTGGAAATGAAGACTGCGGCCAGATGAGTGCCTGGTATATCCTAAGTTCTATGGGAATTTATTCTGTAACTCCAGGATTACCGGAATGGGAAACTACCACTCCTTATTTTGATGAAATTAAAATTCATCTTGAAGATGGAACCACAAGAACCATTACTAAAAATACAGGCAGCGCTGAACTTAAAAAATTAGGGTTTGAAAACGTAAAACCGACTAAAGATTTTAAATATACTGAACAAACAGCCTCTCCGGTAATTGCTGCGGACAGAATCTTTGATTTCTCTACCAAGGTGGAAATCACCCCATTGAATCCAAATGACAAAGTATATTATATGACGATGGATGAAAGTGACAGCAATAAAAGAAAGACTTTCAGTACTTACAAAGGTCCATTCTCCATCACCAAAACCACTCAGGTAATGGCTTATGCTGAAAGAAACGGTGAAAAAAGCTCTGTTACCACCGCCAGCTTCAACAGAAGACCTAATTATTGGGATATTAATATTCTTTCAAAAGTTACTCCGCAGTATAGTGCCACCGGAAACCTGGCTCTTATTGACGGAATCAGAGGGGATGTCAACTGGAGAAAAGGAGAATGGCATGGATATCAGGGGCAGAATTTTGAAGCAGTTATTGATTTCAAATCTCCTCAACATATTAAATCATTATCTTCCACCTATCTTCAGGACAGCAGAGCCTGGATTCTGATGCCTAAAAAAGTAGAATACTACGCCTCTATGAACGGAAAAGATTTTATCCTTCTTCAAACGGTGGAAAATGATATTGATCCTAAAGATGAAAAGGTACAGATCAAAGACTTTTCTGTCAGCATTCTTCCTACTGAAGCCCGATACCTCAAAGTAAAAGCTTACTATTTCGGAAAACTTCCGGAATGGCACCAGGGCGCTGAAGGTGATGCTTATATTTTTATTGATGAGATTGGTATAAAGTAAGGAAGATGGAAGTTTCTATTTGACGAATTACTTCCTAAAGTCCATTTGTAAGAGAATTTGATTTTCAAAAATTTAATAAATAGATTAATATTAGTACTTAGGCTTTCAGAAACTTCCTTCTTCCAGCATCCATCTTCCGGCAATAAAAACCGCCCTTCGAAAATTCGAAGGGCGGTTTTTATCAATTCATTCTTTCCGACCATTGCAGAACTTCCGGAAGTTCCATATCAGAAAATTCAATGTGGATCACTCTCCTTTTCTTTCCGTTGGTTGTTCGGTTGGAACCATGAAGTGTTAAAGGTTTCATGATCATAATTCCTCCTTTTTCAACGTTGCAGATTTCTTCTGTTTCAATGGTCCAGTCGATGGTTTCCGGTCTGTAAATACCTTTTGCATGAGATTTTGGAACTACTTTCAGCGCTCCGTTATTTTCATCGGTATCATCCAGATGGATTCTGATGGTATAAATATTTTCCAACACAGCCAGTGGAGGCTGTACCGCAAACTGATTTTGTTTGGTTGTCCATGGACCGAAGTTAGCTAACTCTAGCTTTTTATCTACAGAAATAATCAGATCCTGATGATAGGCTACATACCAGTTGGAGGTTTCAGGTTTATCAAAATAAATACTTTTTACCACAAAATATTTTTCTCCGAAGATCTTCTTCACCACTTTCTGAATATTGTCATTCAAAACAAGGTCTTTGATTTCCGGAACTTCTTTTAAAAACTGTCTTATGGCAAAGAGGTCTTCAGACTTTCTGAAATTTTCTTTGGAAGTGTCTATATTTTTCAGAACAAGATTGATATCCTCTAACTCTTTCTGCGAAAACACATTATTGATAACAGCAAAGCCATATTCTTCAATATGGCTTTTATGATTTTCTAAGTTATTTAAACTCATTGATATTTAAATTTTGTCTAACGGCTCAGTCAATTGCCCTTCCCATTTAGAAACTGCTGTAGTTGCCAGTGTATTTCCTAATACGTTGGTCATACTTCTACCCATATCACAGAAATGGTCAATTGGGAGAATTAAAGCAATTCCTTCCGGCGGGATACCGAACATTGAACATGTTGCCACAATAATTACCAGAGACGCTCTCGGAACCCCAGCGATTCCTTTTGAGGTAAGCATTAATACCAAAAGCATCGTGATCTGCTGTCCAAGAGTCATTTCAATTCCGTAGATCTGTGCAATAAAGATTGAAGCAAATGTCATATACATCATACTTCCATCCAGGTTGAATGAATATCCTAATGGTAAAATAAAAGACACTACTCTGCTGTTACACCCGAATTTTTCAAGTTCTTCAACCAATTTCGGGAATACAGCTTCTGAACTTGTAGTAGAGAAAGCAATCAGCAATGGCTCCTTAATTCTTTTTAAAAGATCAAAAAGACGGTTTCCTAAGATGAAATATCCCACTAACAAAAGTACCAGCCAAAGAACAGCTATGGCAAAGAAGAAGTCTCTTAAATAAATAGCATATACTTTAAAGATTTCAAAACCATTGGTGGCCACTACCGCAGCAATAGCTCCCAGTACTCCAAGCGGAGCAAACCACATGATATACCCTACCATTTTAAGAATAGCATGAGCAATGATATCAAAAAGCTTTACTACAGGTTTAGCATATTCTTCTCCTAAATTAGCAAGGGCAACTCCAAACATCACAGCAAATACAACGATTTGCAGTACTTCATTAGTAGCAAAGGCTTCAAATAAACTTTTAGGAATCATATGCTTTACAAAGTCTTCCATAGAAAAACTTTTGCTGCTTTTAAGAAGTTCATCAGCAGAAGCAACATCCTGAATTGGCAATTTTGTAACATGCCCGGGTTCAAGCCAGTTAACAAGAATCAACCCAATGAAAAGGGAAATCAGAGAAGCGGAAATAAACCAAAGCATTGCTTTTGTTCCTACTCTTCCGATCATTTTGATATCACTCATTTTGGCAATTCCCACTACTAATGTCGTAAAAACCAATGGAGCAATAATCATCTGTACCAATCTGATAAAAACCGTTCCCAACAGTTTTATATTCTTGGAAAAAGGTTCTGCACTATCCGGATAGCTTACGTGTACAATACCTCCAATTCCTACTCCCAGAAGAAGAGCAATGATAATTGCTATAAAAAGTTTATTCTGTCCTTTCATATATATAGTTCAATTTGCGCAAATATAATGGTTTTTCAATTGACAGTAGATTTTCTTCTATCAGGATGAATTTTAGATTAAGTTTTTAATCCCTGAAAATTAAATCCCTGGTTTAGAAAATATTGTAAAAAAATTAAGAAACATTTATTGAATTTTTATTCTTTTGGTACAAATTTTATTATTACATTTGAGTGTATAACAACATTAATAAATATACAATATGAAAAAAACTATTGCAATGGCTGCATTAGCTGTAGCTGTATCTTTCGGTGCTATTTCTTGTAAAAAGAAAGTTTCTGATGCCGACCTTCAGACTCAGGCTACAACTATAGTAACTTCTAATCCCAATGCTTCTGTTGAAGTAAAAGAAGGTGTAGCTCACTTAAGCGGTACTTTCGCAGATCAACAGTCTAAAGACGCAATGATTGCAAAATTAAAAGCGATCAGCGGAGTTAAAGATGTAATGGATATGTCTACTATAGCAGCGGCTCCTACCCCTGCAGCACCTGTTGAAACAGCATCTGCTGTAGATCCTGCTGTTCAGAAAAAAGTTCAGGATGCGGTGAAGGATTTCCCTTCTGTAAAAGTAGAAGTTGTAAACGGGCAGCTTACTCTTACAGGAAATGTTTCCGGCTTACAGGCTAGAAAAATCAAAGAATCTGTAGATGCTTTGAAAATCGGAAAGTATAACAACAACCTAATCGTAAAATAATTTAAGATGAGCGAATTACAAGATAAATATTCAAGCGTAGTTTCAGCGGCACAGTCTGCAGGGATCTCAAATCTTCAGGTTCAGGAGCAGGACGGAATTCTTTATGTTTCCGGAAATGCTTCCAATACTGCGGCTAAAGATGCTGTATGGAATGCTCTGGGAGCTATTGATTCTACTTATTCTGCTTCAGATATCAATATTGATGTACAGGTTGCAGGTCTTTCTTCGGGAGCTTCTTTAACGGTAGCAACGGAAGAATCTAATCTTAACATCAGACAGGAGCCTTCTACTGAAGCTGCCGTAGTAGGTAAAGCTGCAAAAGGTTCTTCTGTGACTCTTATTGAGCAAACTTCTGATGACTGGTGGAAAGTAAAAACTGCTGACGGTCAGGAAGGGTATGCTTATTCAAGATATTTAAGAGCATAATTTTTATTAAAAAGTAATAAATTTTTATAAAAAAAGCATAGAGACATCCCAACTTTGGGATGTTTTTATATTTTTACGGTTCTGAAAAGAACTAATGAAGAAAACTCTGTTGCTATTGACTTTGATGTTCACAGTCATTATTCTGCACGGTCAAAAACTACACATTGACGGAAAAATATTCGATTCTGAAAAGAAGCCGATAGAAAACTCCACCGTTTATCTTTTGAAAGAAAAAGATTCATCCATCATCAATTATACGGCAACCAATAAAGAAGGGAAATTCTCTCTGAAAATTGATGAAATAAAAGAACCTTCCATTCTTAAAATTGATGCCGATAAATTATCTTCTTACTCCAAAAAATTTGAGAAAATAGACCGGGCATTATCTCTGGGAGAAATTCAGCTTGAAAAACAAGGCATCATTACTGCCATTGATGAGGTGAAAATTACAGTATCTCCTGTAAAAATTAAGAAAGACACCATTGAATTCAATGCAGCCGCTATCAAAGTAAGGCCTGACAGTAAAATTGAAGAGCTTCTGAAACAGATTCCCGGTGTGGAGGTCAGCAATGAGGGAAAAATTACAGTCAATGGAAAAGAGGTGGATCAGATCATGATTAATGGAAAACCTTTCTTTGATAAAGATGGTAAAATTGCCCTCCAGAACTTACCTGCAGATATCATTAAGAATATTCAGTTTACCACCACCAAAACAAAAGAGGAAGAACTTAGCGGAAAAACAGCCAAATCTCGGAATACCACAATCAACTTTAATATTGACGAAAAGAAAAATAAAGGATTACTGACGAGACTTACCGTAGGGTATGGATCAGACAAGCGGTATGAAGCAAGCGGATTGGCCAGTTATTTCAAAGGAGATATGAAAGTGAGTATTCTTGGCTCTTCCAATAATATCAATTCACAGGGATTTTCCAAAGATGATGTTTTTGACAGTATGGGTGACGGGAGGAATTCCTGGACGGGAGGATCTGCTTCTTCATCAGGAAATAATCAGGGAGGCGGTGCAAAAGGAATTCAAAGGTCTACCACCATAGGCTTAAATTACAGTGATAAACTGGGAAAAGATGCTGATCTGGATTCTTTCAGCCTGATGCACACCGATTCTAATACAGAAACAAAATCCAAAGTTTCAAGATCTACTCTTTTGCCCACTTATACTCTTCAGACCAATTCTGAAAGTAATGGAGAAAATGAATCCAAACAATATAGTTTTGATACCTCAGCCAAAATTACATTGGATTCCCTGACAAGTATCTATCTTTCTCCAAGATTTTCCAGGAACAGCAGCTTTAGTTCTAATAATTCACGGTCGTCTACTTTAAATAACGGCAGCCTTCTGAATGAAAGTAATGCTTACTCAAACAATAATTCAGAAAATAATTCATTTAATCCTTACCTTTATTTCTCAAGAAAGTTCAAGAAAAAAGGACGTGTGATTTCTGCCAATATAAACAGTTCCATCTCCGAATCTAAAAGAGATAACCTGAACCAGTCTCAGAATACCTTCTATCAACCCAATGGAACAACAGTAGACAACAGGGACCAGTTGGCTAACAACAAAAATCAGAACAGCAGTTTTAATTTCACTGCCGGATATACAGAACCCGTTTCTGATTCAGCAAGGGTAAGTTTTGAAGTAAAATATGAAAACAGATCTGTCAGAGATTTGAGAAATGTAAACGATTTTGATAATACTACAGGAGATTATACTAAATTCAATCAGCTTTTATCCAACAATATGAAACAGAGAATCAATCAGATCTCTCCTGAATTCACTTACCAGCTGAGTAAAAAGAAACTTAATTTCTGGGCTTCCATGAACCTTGACATCTCTGATATGAAAGTAAACTCCATCTATAATGGGCAGCAATATGATCTGCAGAAAAATTTTGTTTTACCTGGATATAATGTCAATCTTTACTATCAGCTGAGTGAAGGGAAAACCTTGAACATTTACAACTATTCCAACTTCACCATCCCCACCGCAGAACAGCTGACTCCGTATAAAGATGAATCAAACCCCTTGATTACCTATCAGGGAAACCCTAACTTAAAAAATACATGGACCAACAACCTTTATTTATATTTTAGTAATTATAACAAAATAAAAGATCTCAGTTACTATTTCAATATTGGGTTTACGTACAGAAATAATGATATCATCAATTTTTCCAAGTATGATAATGCAGGAAAACAGGTGATCACTTATGACAACATAAGCGGAAATAAAAGCATCAATGCCGGCGGAGGTTTCAGTAAAGTATTAAAATGGAAGAATAATAAACTTATTATCAATCCAAGATTTACCATGAATTATGCGCACAATAACGGTTTTATTGATGGACAATCTTTCACCAGCAATTCTTATAATCTAAACCCAGGTCTTAATCTTACCTATGAAATCAAAGATAAAATGACCATCAAACCTTCTTACAGACTTGGATACAGCTTCTCAAATTATACCAATTATGATATTAATACAGTAAATACAGCCAATCAGTCATTAAAACTGGAACTTACCAATTATATGCTTCAGGGCAGATTTGTATTTGGAAATGATTTTGAATACAATACCAATTCCAATATTGCTCCGGGCTTTAAAAAAGATTTCTATTTCTGGAATACCAGCCTTGGATATTCATTCTATAAGAAGCAGTTTACAGCGAAAGTGAAGATCTATGATGTTTTAAATCAGAATCAAAGTGTGAGAAGAACAATCACAGATTCTTACTTTGAAGACCGTGAAGACCTCATTCTGAAAAGATACATCATGTTTTCCATCAGTATGAAACTGAATAAGTTTGCAGGTAAAAAAATGCAATAAAGCAACACCATACTTTTATATATATTTTCGATAATGGCCGGATCTTTCCGGCTATTTTTATGAATAACCTAACATTCAACCCCGAACACCATTACAAATGAAGACGTAATATTCCCATCCTCAGGAGGGGTGGCAAAAATTCAAAGAATTTTTGACGGGGTG
The DNA here is from genome assembly GCF_965111995.1 of Chryseobacterium sp. Marseille-Q8038. Taxonomy (NCBI): domain Bacteria; kingdom Pseudomonadati; phylum Bacteroidota; class Flavobacteriia; order Flavobacteriales; family Weeksellaceae; genus Chryseobacterium; species Chryseobacterium sp. Marseille-Q8038. Next base: position 440,368 of record NZ_CBCOPN010000002.1, read on the forward strand.
GTTTACCATAATACTCATTCCAATAAATACCCATAACCTTTTAAACAAGATATACGGATAAACCTATTTTTATTTTTAAATTAGCAGCAAATTTTTTTTATGAAAATCCATATTTCAGTATTATGTATTCTTTTTTTCATTCTTGGAAAAGCTCAGAAAACGGAACAGAAAGATACTTTCGTTAAAGACAATTTCACCAAGAAAGAATTTTATATTCCAATGCGTGACGGAGTGAAACTTTTCACAGCAGTGTATATCCCGAAAGATATAACAAACAAAAATAAATATCCGTTTCTGATGCAGAGAACCTGCTACAGCATCGCCCCATACGGAGAAAGTGAATATAAAACAAAGGTAGGACCCAACACTTACCTTATGAAAGACAAGTATATTTTTGTGTATCAGGATGTACGCGGAAGATATATGAGTGAAGGTACTTTTACCAATATGACTCCACAGGTAGAGCGTAAAACCAAAAAAGATGTTGACGAAAGTACAGATACGTATGATACTATCGAATGGCTTTTGAAAAATGTTAAAGATAACAATGGTAAAGTAGGTCAGTTTGGAACATCATACCCTGGATTCTATACTGCCGTAGGAACCTTATCACAGCATCCTGCTTTGGTAGCTTCTTCACCACAGGCACCCATTTCAGATTTCTGGAATGATGATTTTCTTCACAACGGAAGATTTATGCTGGGGTATTTCAGAACATTCCCGGTTTTTGGTGTACAGAAAACACAGCCGGAAAAACAGGCATGGTATATGGATTCTTTCATCAAGCAGACTTCTGAAGACGGTCTGAAGTTCTACAGAGATATGGGCACGCTGAAAGATGGATATGAAAAATATTACAAGAATAATTTCTTCATGACAGAAATTATGAACCATCCCAACTACGATGAATTCTGGCAGAAAAGAGGCCTTCTTCCTCACCTGAAGAATATCAACCATGCTGTAATGACCGTTGGCGGATGGTTTGATGCAGAAGATCTTTCCGGTCCTCTGAATATTTATAAGACAATTGAAAAAACAAGTCCTAAAGCCAAAAATACAATTGTAATGGGACCTTTCTCACATGGCGGATGGTCTCAGGAACAGGGAAAACATTTCCACAGTGAAACGTATTTTGGTGACAGCATTGCTACTTATTACCAGAAAAATATTGAAACAAAATTCTTCAACCACTATCTGAAAGGCAACACCAAAGAAGATGCAGGACTTCCTGAAGCACTCATGTATGACACCGGTGCTAAAGAATGGAAAGAATTTGCTTCTTATCCCCCTAAAAATGCACAGAAAGTGAATTTCTATCTGGCAGATAAAACCTTGAAAAAAGCCTCAGGGCAAGGATATTCTGAATATTACAGTGATCCAAACAATCCTGTTTTAAGCTCAGATCATTTAAAAGATTTCAACGGCTTCACTCCTAAAAATTATATGTCGGAAGATCAGAGGTTTGCAGTAGGAAGACCTGATGTATTAACATTCACAACAGATGTTCTTACTGATGACATTACATTTGCCGGAGAGATCATGGCTAAACTGAATATTGCTTCTACGTCCACAGATGCAGATTTTGCTGTAAAACTAATTGACGTTTACCCTGAAGATTTCAAACCTGCAGAGAAGAAAGAAGGTGTTATCTATGGGAACTATCACCAGATGGTAAGAAGTGAGATTATGCCTGCAAGATTCAGAAATACAAAAGAAAAGGGAGAAGCTTTAGTTCCTAATCAGAAAACAGCTGTTAATTTCCGACTTCAGGATGTGGTTCACACATTCAAAAAAGGACATAAAATCCAGATTCAGATCAGCAGTACATGGTTCCCGCTTTTCGCTATCAATCCGCAGAAATTTATGGATAATCCGAATTTTGCCAACAAAGAAGATTATACAAAAGCATTTATTAAAGTATATGACGACAGCTCCATTGAAGCTGAAGTTTTAAAATAAATTGAAAAAGCTGTTCACACGAACAGCTTTTTTTGTTTTTATGGCCAGTCGCAATCTGATTTAATTTTACGGATGATTAAGTTGTTCATCTCCCACTGATCACACAGATTTTCACAGATGACAGGAGTAAAGGCAGTATGAATGACTATTCCAGATTTTTTTATTCCTCAATCGTTCTGAAAGTCAGATTTACTCTTGGCGTTTTCACTTTTGTGGTTGGAGGAAGCCTGTGCAACCAATTGTCCTGAGTAGTTCCTTTCATAATTAACAAACTTCCGTTTTCCAGGAATATCTCTGCCTTTTCTTGGGTTGTTTTATGTTTGAATAAAAATTTTCTTTCCGCTCCAAAGGTGAGAGAGGCAATTGCTCCATGTTTTTTCAGATCCGTTTCACCATCGCTGTGATAAGCCATCCCTTCACTTCCGTCATGGTATAAATTGAGCAGACATGAATTGTAGGTTTCCCCTGAAACTTCTTCACATTTCTTTTTTAATTCTAATAATTCAGGAGTCCAGAATTTGGCATATTTCGTTCTTTTCGAATAGGTATATTCAAAAGCTTTTTCTCCAAACCACGCTACTTTTCTTTTGGTTAAAATCAATTTTCCAAAGATTAATGCCTCATCGTTTTCCCATGGAATCTGATTGAGCAGATAATCATAATAAAAAGCAGATTGTTCTGTTGAAAAAACTTTTCCATAATAATGAACAGTGCCACCATGTGGAAGGACATTCAGTGGATAATCTGATATTTCTTCGAAGAGACTCATCATAGTTTTAGAATTAAATGCTTTATGTTGTAAAATGTACAATGTAAAATGTATTGATGTCTTTTATATTTAAACACAAATGGCACCAATGTTTTTCACAAATGACACGAATTTTATATCAATAGGAACGGACTTTAGTCCGTTTAATAAAAAATGTTTCAACAAACCACTGGCTTTAGCCAAAACTTATCTACATCATTGATTTCAGGAATAAATACGTGAACCTTCCCAACCTACAATCAGCTGTTTCCTTTCACTTCCCCATCGGTAGCCGCCAAGATGTCCGGTAGACTGAATAACACGGTGACATGGAATAAGAAATGCAACAGGGTTACTTCCAATAGCAGTTCCCACCGCTCTGGAAGCTTTAGGGTTTCCAATTTTTTCAGCCAGGCTGCCATAAGTAGACAGTTTTCCCATTGGAATTGTCAACAGGCTTTCCCATACTTTAAGCTGAAAATCGGTTCCTTTTAAGTGTAATTTTATAGTATTGAGTTTTGTCCAGTCTTTATCGAATATGGACAATGCATTCATTTGAAAAGCATCCTGTTTTTCAATAAAAGAAGCATTGGGGAACATTTGTTTCAGCTCCCCTAATGCTGTTTCTTTATCGTCTTCAAAAGCCATGTAGCAGATTCCTTTTTCTGTAGAAGCTACCAGTATATTTCCGAAAGGACTTTCAGAAAAATTGTAATAAATACTGAGGCTTTTTCCGCCGTTTTTATATTCTGCCGGAGACATTCCTTCTATTTTTACAAACAGGTCATGAAGCCTGCTGGTACTAGAGAATCCTGTCTCGTAAGCGGTATCAAATAAACTTGCTTTTTCTTCCTTCAATAAGTTTTTAGCATGTTCAAGACTGATGAATTGTAAAAACTTTTTCGGACTTGTTCCTGCCCAATCAGTAAATATCTTCTGAAAATGAGCCGGACTCAGGTGAATATTCTCTGCCACTTCCTCCAAACTTGGCTGAAGCCTGAAATTGCTCTGGATATATTCTATCGCCTTGGCAATTCTGTTATAATCTATCTGACTTTGTGTGGACATTGTATTATTATTTTACCTCACAAATTTCCAAAGAATATACGGCAGAAAAAATCCGATTCTTGCGGAATATTAGTTGTTGTTATAAATATCGTAGTAAGCAAGCATTTTGTAATATAACTTCGCAGATAAGAAAGCCGTTGGCTTAGCCATTGGAGAATCCATTAATTCTACAATATCAAATGCTACTACGTTACATTTTTCAAATACTTTTCTCAATAATTCCAGCGTTGGATACCATTGTAACCCACCTGGCTCCGGAGTTCCTGTAGAAGGAGCAATGGAAGGATCAAAAGCATCTAAATCAATCGTGATATAAACATTTCCTGATACTTTTTCCAATACATCGTTGATCCAGTTTTCGTTGTTCGCAATTTCGTGAGCAAAGAATACTCTTCCTTCCGGTAAATATTCAACTTCTTCAACATCCATAGAACGGATTCCCACCTGTACTAAGTTATGCTTCTGATTCGCTTCAAAAACAGCACAAGCATGGTTTGATGTAGAACCATGGAAATCAGGACGTAAATCTGTGTGAGCATCAAGCTGAAGAACGGTAAGGTTTTCAAACTTCTCTCCTACTGCACGGATAGAACCAATAGAAACGGAGTGTTCGCCCCCAAAAAGAGTGAATAATTTACCCTCATTGTTCAAAAGTTCTTTTGTTTTCTGATAAACCGCTTCTGTCATTGCTTCCGGACTGGATTTCTCAGAAACTTCTCCTGCCAAATAAACTCCCTGTAGGTAAGGTTCTGTTTGAGTTTCAATATCATAAAGCTCCATGTTTTCAGAAGCGTTTAAGAATAATTCCGGACCTTTATCAGCTCCTTTACCCCATGTTGAAGTTCCATCATAAGGAACAGTTACCAACATTACTTTCGAATTCTCTAACGTTGCGTTTTCTTCGGGAATTCCTGCGTATGTTTTCATGCTTTATTTAAAAATTTTAATGATTGAAAGATTAAAAGATTTCACAAAGATACAAAATAGTCCTTGAGTTATAAGTGATGAACGGTGTGTTATGAATTTTTAACCTTCACTCTATTTTTTAAATTTTTAAATATTTTAATGTTTAAATTTTAAAAGTTATTTTTGTACAAAACTCATAATATGCCTTTAAAAGCTGTTCTTTTCGATATGGATGGTGTGATTGTAGATACAGAGCCATTGCATAGAAAAGCTTATTTCAAAACGTTTGATGAACTGGAAATTGCGGTTTCCGAAGATTTATACACCTCTTTTACCGGAGCTTCCACCAAAAGGGTTTCTGAAACATTGATTAAGGAATTTAATTTAAATCAGACTTATGAATCCATTGCAGGGATTAAAAGATCTCATTTCAAAGATTATTTTTATAATGATGATGAATTTGATTTGATTCCTGGAGTAAGAAAACTGATTGAACATTATCATGAAAATGGGCTCAAGCTTATTCTGGCTTCTTCTGCTACCATGGTAACCATCAATATGGTTTTTGAAAAATTCGGGTTGGAACAATATTTCAGCGGAAAGATCAGCGGTGCTGATTTAAAAGAATCAAAACCTCATCCTGAAGTTTTCTTACTGGCAGCAGAAATGGCAGGAGAATCTGTTGAAAACTGTATGGTGATTGAAGATTCTACCAACGGAATTCTGGCAGCCCACAGAGCGCAAATTTTCTGTGCCGCGTACAGAAGTCCACATTCGAAAAATCAGGATTCCACTTTGGCAGACACTGTGGCATCTGATTATGAGGATCTGGAAATTTCTAAGATTTAAAAATATTTTTAAATAAAAAAGCTCTCAGAAAAATCTGAGAGCTTTTGTTTTGTATGTACTTTGTCATCTGAGCGAAGTAAAGATCCTTAACTTTCCTTAATTCTTAATAAAAAACTTAATGGTTAAATTTTAAAACATTAAGATGAGATTGCTTCGTCACTTTCGTTCTTCACAATGACAGATTAAAGTCTTATTTATAACCAAGCAGTTTCAATATATCTTCCGGTTCCTGTTTTTCACGGAAAATTTCGTATTGCAGTTCACCGTTCTCATCTTTCTGAATCAGGACGTGTCTAGGCTGAGGCATCAGACAGTGGTGTACTCCGCCATATCCACCGATGGTTTCCTGATAAGCTCCCGTGTGGAAGAATCCGATATACAAAGGTTTTGTATCACTGAAAACAGGTAAATAAATTGCGTTGGTATGCTGTTCTGAGTTATAATAATCATCCGAATCACAAGTCAGTCCTCCCAGGAATACTCTTTCATAAGTATCTTCCCAACGGTTAAGCGGAAGCATGATAAAGTGTCTTGAAATTGCCCATGTATCAGGAAGAGTGGTCATAAAAGAAGAATCAATCATATTCCATTTTTCTCTGTCATTCTGACGTTTCTGAGAGATAATTTTATAAAGGTTCGCTCCACTTTCCCCTACGGTAAAGCTTCCGAATTCAGTGTAGATGTTAGGTTCTTCCACTCCTTCTTCTTCACAGAATTTTTTGATCTGAGAAACAATCTCTTCTACCATATACTGGTAGTCATAATCAAAGTTCAAAGAAGTTTTGATTGGGAAACCACCTCCTATGTTCAGTGAATCTACTTCAGGAGCAATTTTCTTCAAACGGGCATATACACGAAGACATTTGTACAATTCGTTCCAGTAGTAAGAAGTATCTTTAATCCCGGTATTGATGAAGAAGTGAAGCATTTTCAATCTTGCATTCGGGTGTTCTGCGATCTTCTGGCTGTAGTAAGGGATGATATCTTTATATCCGATTCCTAATCTTGAGGTATAGAATTCGAACTTCGGTTCTTCCTCTGATGCAATTCTGATTCCGATATTAAAGGTAGAATCGATGCTTTCCGTAAGTTTATCCAATTCTCTGTAGTTATCAAGAATCGGAGTAATATTTTCAAAACCGCTGTTGATCATATCTGAAATCTTTGCCAGATAATCATCAGTTTTGAAACCATTACAGATGACTTCAATATTTTTATCTACTTTCTCTTTTTCATAAAGAGACTTTACAATATCCATGTCATAAGCAGAAGAAGTTTCTATTGAAATATCATTTTTCAATGCTTCTTCCAATACAAAATTAAAATGACTGGATTTTGTGCAGTAGCAGTAGGTATAATTCTTTCTATATTCGGTTTTTTCAAAAGCTTCTTTAAACCAGCTTTTTGCTTTCTGAATATTTTGAGAAATTCTCGGCAGATAGCTAATCTTTAGCGGAGTGCCAAATTGTTCAACTACGTCCATCAGTGGAACGTCGTGAAACAACAAATTGTTCTCAGAAACATTAAATTCCTCTGTAGGAAAATATAATGTCTGATCAATAAGTTCCGAGTACTTTATTTTCATTTCTAAACAAGTGAATTAAGAAATGCAAAATTGCTAAAAAAGTTTCATTTTTAGGTGTTAAAATTATTATAATTTTAAATAAACACCCAATATTAAATCTTATAGAAATTTATCTCTGATAATCAATACGTAAACTTTTGAATATATTCCCTCCTTTTAGCATCTGAAATCCCTAATGCCTGCTGAATATAGGCATCCGTAGAACCATACTTTTTATTGATCTCCCCAAAAGCAGCATCAAGATATCTTTTTTCAACCCAGCTCAGTTTTTCCAGTACCTGTAAATCCATTTTCGGATAGAGAAAATGTAAAGTATTGGCAAGACGAAGCCTCTTCTGAACAAGATCTTTTCTATAATTATTAGAGAGAAGATATTCGTTGTAAATAGTCTCTTTATCAAATTTCAGAATCGTTAGAAGTAATGCTGTGATAATTCCCGTTCTGTCTTTTCCCGCTGTACAGTGATAAAGAATCGGATCTTTAGATTCCAGAATTTCTGTAATAATCTTTTTTATGGTTTCGGGGTTTTCCGTCACATATTCACGGTAAAAATCAATCATTCTTTTATCGGCATCGGAAGCATTCACTTTACCTTTAAGAACCAGTTTTTTCGCCTGAGCCAACTGATCTCCTTCATCTTCGAACGCTGAATATTTTTTGTATGCAGTTTCTGCCGGCAGCTGATCCGGCTTCTGAGTAATTTCTTTTGAATTTCTAAGGTCAATAATTTCTTTGATCCCCAGTTTTTCAACATCATCAAAAGATTTCTTTTTAAGCTGATGAAGATGGGCACTTCTATAGAACCTTCCCTCTTTTAAAGTTCTTCCTTCTGTGTTTTTAATATTTCCTACCGTACGGAAATTCGTTACTTTCTTAATATGAATTACTTTTTCAGTTTCATTTTTTCCATATTCGGGTGTTTCAAAATGCTGTGTTTTGCACGAAACAATACTGCATAATGAAATGGTAAAAACTGATATTTTGATTAGTTTATTCAATATTTTTAATAAGTTTTGGCTAAAGCCAATGGATGTATTTATTTTTATTAAACGGGCTAAAGCCCTTTTCTATTGATGTAAAAATTCGTGCCATTTGTGAAAAACATTGGTGTAATTTGTGTTTAATGACAGTCTTTTTTTTAATGGGTAAAGCCCGTTTCTATTGATAATTGATTCTTTAGTAGATTGTTGGATATTCTATTTCGCTGACTCCTACGAATAACAAAACATCACCTGATTCATATTCTACAGAAATCTCATCTTCAACAGCAAAATTTCGGGTTCCTATTCTTGACGTGATGCTTAGATTTTCGTTGGTTAAAGGCCAATTAAGTCCTTTTGTTGTTATATTGTTCACCGATGGAAAAGGGTAAAGAGAGATCATTCTTTTTTTCGCTCCTTTCAATGTAAAATGATTGGGAATAAAATAATACTCTGAAAATTCATCATAAAATTTAATGTTCATCTGATCTTTGAATGCATAAGCAACGGTAAGATTTCCCAAAAAATGATCCTGTTCACCACCGCTTCCTCCAAAAACATCGGTTTCTGAAAACCCTTTTTCCTGAATGATTTCCAGTGCTTTGTGAAAATCTGTTTTTTCCTGATCTAAGGTAAGGATAAATTTTCCTTCATACATATCTTCATCTGATCCGGAGTGTGAATCAAAGTCACCGGATATAAAATCCAGCTTATCCAAAGGAAAACCCATTCTTTTTAAATAATGAAAAGCACCGTCTGTGCAGGCAACTAAACCATAATTATCAGGATTGGGTAATGATTTTGGAGCCTCTCCGTTGATGAAAAGTAATGCTTTATCTCTCATTCGGATTCCAGTATTCTTCCGGTTCGTTGTTCAGTTTTGAAATGTATCTTGCCAACACAAAAAGATAATCTGAAAGTCTGTTTAAATATTTAATCAATTCAGGGCGTACTTCTTCTGATTCATTCAGAAATACCAATGAGCGCTCTGCTCTTCTGCAGATGGTTCTTGCTGCATGTAAAAAAGTTGCAGATTTTCCTCCACCTGGCAGGATAAAGTACTGAAGAGGTTCCAGCTTTTCATCGAAGGCATCCATCCATTGTTCCAGCTCTTCAATTTCAGTTTCTGAAATAATAATCGGAAGACGTGATTTTCCGTTGGCAAGCAGCAGCTTATCTACAGGTGTTGCAGCTTCTGAACCTACCGTAAACAAATCAAACTGTATTTTCTTCAGCTGTCTCAACACTTCTTCATCTTCAATATGACTTTTTGAAATCCCAATGAATGAATTCAATTCGTCTATATTTCCATAGCTGTCTACTCTTGCGCTGGCTTTGGAAACCCTTGTTCCGCCATACAATGCAGTCTGGCCTTTATCTCCTGTCTTTGTATAAATTTTCATAGTACTAAAATACTTTTTTTTGTACAATGTAAAAAGTAAAATGTAGGAATTAGTTCCTATTCTATCTGAAAAAAAATTGCCTGACATTAATTAATACCAGGCAATTTTCACATAGATGTTTGTATATCTTTTGAAATTGCTTTCTCATTGTTAAGCATGACAAGCAAATTTCAATTCCTTATTGATGAGTTAAAAAGTATAATTGACATTGAGCTGAAAAATTGTTCCGTTAAATCCAAACTGATTGACCTCCCAAGGGTATTTGAACCTTCCTCCAAGATCTGTGACTACATCTCCTTTGCTGTCTATTATATCCGGATAAATATTAAATAAGTTATTGACAACTCCGGAAACTTTAAGATCATTCGTGATTTTATAGGTTAAAACGATGTCTGTAATTACCTTACCGGAAAATGTCTGATCTTTGGCAGGATCAGTAGCGTGCTGCCATGTAACCGATCCAAAATACGTATTATTAAGGTTAAAATTAAACTTTGAAATATCATACGAAAGGCTAAGAATAGTTTTTGTTTTTGGTCTTGCAGAGATAATTCTGGATTGTTCTTTTCTATCAAAAAAGTTTTCTGAATAGCCGTTTTCAGCCAAAATAGGCGGAACAGCAATATTATCTACTATCTTAGTTTCGTTATAATTGAAAGCAGCAATAATTCCCAATTTTCCTTTGCCAATAGCAGAAGTATAATAATTAGCTACAAAATCAACCCCTTCAGTCACTGTATTGACAGCATTGGTAAAAAACTTCAGGGAGGTTATTTTGTTATTGTTTAATATGACTTCCACAGGATTTGTCAGATCCGGACTTCCCGGAGCACCGGTTTTGTACCCAATATCTCCTGAGAAAAGTACCCTGTCTTTAATTTTTATTCTGTAATAATCTGCTGTAATAGTAAGGTTTTTAAAAGGCTTTACGGCAAATCCTCCCGTAATATTAAAGGCTTTTTCAGCATTTAATTTGGGTACCCCAAGATCAGATCTTATAATTTGAGAGTCATTATTAAAAGTACCCTGATTAGCTACCGTATTTCCTGTAATTTTGGTTTGAACATTAGAGTAATAAATCTGGTGTAATGAAGGCGCACGGAATCCTGTAGAAACCGACCCACGGAAAACCAATTTATCATCCAGTAATTTATATCTTGCATTTGCTTTCCATGAAACATTATTTCCGAAATCACTGAAATTTTCATACCTCACCGTTCCTCCAATTAACAGGTTTTTCGTAACATCCCATTCAGCATTCATGTAAGCTCCGATATTCTGACGATTTTTGTTAACTTCATTTTGAGGCTGCAGTCCCGGAAATGATTCTGCTCCACTTCCTATATAAGACACTTCCTCTCCTGCCCTTGCCTGATAATTTTCATTACGTACTTCAGCTCCGGCTCCTAAAACAAGGGCCCCAAAATCCCTGCTGATATCTACGTTTCCAATAATATTACTGAACTGGTGGCCACCTGCTTTAAAATAGGTTGGTGAATTTGCACCCAAAGATGTATTAATAGTGTTTCCTACAGCATAATCTACGGCATTAGAACCAAAGGTTGCACTCCCATCAAAACTCCATTTTCCAAACATTCCTTTCCATCCGGAGGTTAAATTATAATCGTAAACATCTGTTTTAAATTGCGGTTGAAATCCATTGTAAGGTTGTCCTTGTGGAGTTAATAAACCAAAATCTGAAGTTACCCAATAGGGAGTTCTGTACAAAGCAAAACTGGTCCCACTTCTGTAAGTGGTACCCCCAAAAGCATAAAATTTACCTGTTTCACCTGTTGGCAACTCAAAATTGACAAACATATTCCCCACTTTCGTCTCCGGCTGCCCTATAATCATTCCCAGACCAGGATTAGCTTGTGTCCAGGCATTATCTACACCAAAAAGTTCGTCTTTTGTAACAGAGCCTGCGCGGTTCGTTTTATTTTGAGAGGAAAATCCGAAGGTAAGATTCAGACTTCCGGTTTTTGCTACTCTGATTCCCGTATTAAAATCTGCTCCGATATTAAAACCGTCTCCTTTTGAAGTAATACCTGAAAAAAGATTGACCGTGCTTTTTCCCACACTGTTTTTAAGAATTATATTAATTACTCCTGCAATAGCATCCGAGCCGTACTGTGCAGATGCTCCATCTCTCAATACTTCTACATTTTGTAAGGCTGCTGAAGGAATACTTTTCAGATCTGTACCTACTTCACCTTTTCCCGGTGTATCATTTACATAAATTAAAGCACTTTGATTTTTTCTTTTACCGTTCACCAAAACCAATGTTCTGGAAGGTCCTAATCCTCTTAAATCTGCAGGATCAAAGTGAGCCGTTGCATCAGAAACAGTTTGCTGTGATGAATTAAAAGAGGGTACAGCATACGTCAAAGCTTTATCAAAAGTAACCTGCCCCGTGGATTTTAACTGTACTGCCGAAATATTGTCAATAGGAATTGCAGAGGTAATGATGGTTCTGGGCTTGGTTCTACCTGTGGTAACTACCACTTCATCTATTTTATTTTGTTTTATGCTGTCCTGAGCATATCCCATAGCACCTGCTCCGCTTAATACTAATGCATAGATTTTTCCATTAAATAAATTATTTTTCATGTCAATTGTTAATTATTTAATAAATCTAATGAAAAAATTAATATTAAATACAAAAACAAAACATATAATAATAATTCAATTACATATTAACGAAAACTATACCATTTCACAAAAATCACAATTAGTTCACAAAACATAAAGTAATTTATTAATAACATGAAAAAAAATAAATCAATAACATCGTATTTGTATAAAAAAATTAATTACTCAACATCGGAAATAAACATAATTTCATTCGCTCTGATGAGTAGTTTTCAACGGGTTGATATTGCTTCGCCTATGGCTCGCAATGAGTGGCAATAAAAAATGGCCGGGAGAAACCGGCCATATCCAAATTATTTATTTACCTCTACGTATTGTATGATGGTCTGATTTTTTGGGTTGTAGATGATTGTACTACTGTTGGGAAATCTTTTCAGCTTATAATACTGAATGTTTTTATCGGATTTAATATCCTCCAGAATACTGGTATCAATTGTATTGTCAGGAAGGAATTTCGATAGGAAACTTATTTTATCTATGATATTCTGTCCATCAATCTTACGGGCAGTTTTATCAGATTTATTTTCATCAGATGTTGGCTGGCCTTCCAAAAATGGCAGTAGCACAGCGATATCGGCTTTATATTTTAAAATATACCCCTGAGGTCTTCCCGGAATTGTAATTTTCTTACCCTTTTCTTCAGAAACTATAGAAGCTCCTGTACCAGGAAAAACAGTATTAAACTTAACGTCTTCGGAATTGGTTAAAGAATTTATAGATTCATTGACTGTTTTCTTTACCGTCTCTTCCACCACTTCCTGTGTTTTTTGCCGCACGGTTTCGGTAGTTTTTTGAACAGTCTGGTCAATTTTTTCCTCTATCTTATTGCATGATACTACTAAAAAAGCAGTGACAACAGGCAAAATATACTTCTTCATAATTCTTTTAATTGCGATTTTTTTTAGTAATACACTACTCTTCTAACGCAAAATTAGAGCCAATATTTGAAGATTAAAAAAATATTTTTTCAATATCAAAAATCCTACTGACAAACTGTTGTCATAACCCTCTCTTACCTTTGTATCAACAACAAACAAAACAAATAAATTATGACAACTACAGCCACAGCCACAAAACAATTCATGACTTCTGAACAATTATTAAACGATTGGCAGGGACACAGAAATCTGACGAGAAGAGTCATTGAATCTTTTCCTGAGAAAGAACTATTTGAATTTTCAGTAGGCGGAATGAGACCATTTTCAAAGCTTGCAGTAGAACTGATCGGAATTGCCGGACCTGCTTTAAAAGGAATTGTGGAAGGGACTACAGAAGCTTACAACGAAGAAGCTTTCAATCCGAAAACAAAAGAAGAAATCTTAAAGAAGTGGGATGAAGAAACAGAAGTGATTAATCATTATTTCAGTATGATTTCTGAGGATCGTTTCCAGGAAACTTTCAATTTATTTGGAGAGTATGAGTTTCCGGTATATCAAAACATTCTTTATTTTGTAGATAATGAGGTTCACCACCGTGGACAAGGATATGTGTATCTGAGAGCTTTGGGAATTGAACCTCCTTTCTTCTGGGAAAGATTTTAATAAAAACGGAAGGGTAAAATCGCAAAAAGGCAGAAAATCCTGAAAAAAATCACCTCTGCAATGTCATCTTTTCAACAGTGATTTTTCTTCAATTCATCTACAACTTATATCATTTTTTTGCGACTCAACACCACTGCTCTTTTGTAATTTTGCTCTTCGCTTATTAACCATTTCATTTATTTGCCTCAATTAAGTCTTTAAACCTCAACAGGTATTCTGTTGGGGTTTTATTGATGTCTTTCTGTCATTTTCAGAAGCAGTTCTTTCAATCGTGTGCGAAGGCTTTCGGGTTCCAGAACAGTGGCATAGTCTGCAAAAGTGATGAGCCAGCGGGGAAACCCGTCATTAATCCATTCTGTTTCAAAAGTCAGTTCTACTCCATTTTCGGTTTCTACTTCTTCTATCAGTCCATAATATTTTTTAGAATTTACCAGGTGATTCATGATCTTTTTATCAACCAGAAGTTTAGCTTTGACTTTATTTCCATTTGATTTTTTGCGATAATCATTCACCTGTCCGTATTCCTGTACAAAAGGATTCGGTGTTTTTGAAATTTCCAGAATCCTGTCAATACGAAACTGTCTGAAATCTTTTCTCAACATACAGAATGCCATGATGTACCAAAAATTAAACTCAAAAAACATCCCCACTGTTTCAATCGTTCTGTTATTCACTCTCCCGTCTACCGTCTGATATTTTATATTCAACTGGCTTTTCTCTGCAATACTTTCGAGAATAATAGGAATCACATTTTTCAGTGAGTCCCCGGAATCTGTATGAAAGCTGAAAACATCAATCTGTTTTTCAATATTTTTAATCAGATTTTTATCCGAATATTTCAGCACTGAACGCACTTTTTCCATGGCAGCCTGATAATGATTTCCTAAGCTTTGGTGGGAAAATTTCTGCATCAGTTTTTCCGCGGTAATGAAACTTAACACCTCTTCTTTGGTAAACATGATCGGAGGAAGTTTATAGCCGTCCATTAATGAATATCCGTTACCCGCTTCTCCCACAATGGGAATCCCAGCATTTTCCAGCGTTTTCACATCACGATAAATGGTTCTGATACTGACATCGAATTTTTCAGCCAGATCCTGAGCCCTCACAATAGGCTTAGACTGCAGCTGGGTAAGGATGGCCGTTACCCGATCGAGTTTTTTAAGATAGTGGTCGTTCATTATAACAAAGCTAAAAATTCTTTTTCGAAGTATGGCTTATAAATAGGACCGCTTTTTTTATTAATTTTATTTTCACAAAACAGTTTCCTATTTATGCTTCACACTCATTTCGTTCAATCTATTGAAAAAATCTTAAAACCAGAACAGGCAGTGATAGACGGACTTGTTTCCAATCTGGAATCCAAAACTTACAGAAAAGGAGATTTTCTGTTAAAAGCCGATGAAACCTGCAGGTATTTTTATTTCATTGAAAAAGGGCTTGTAAAACTGTTTTTTGACAATGGAGATAAAGATTTTATCATGACATTTTTTGCTGAAAATGCTTTTTTTGCAGAATTGAGTGGTTTTCTTACCGGAAATCCATCAAAATATATGATTGTTGCCCTGGAACCTACAGAAGTTCTTCGGGTACACAGAGATGTTGTTGAAGGATTATGCAAAAAATATCACACGGCAGAAACACTTTTCAGTAAGCTGTATTCAAAAGCTCCGGTGAATATGATGGGAAGGATCAGTGAAATGCTGGAAGATGATGGAAAAAAACGGTATCATAATTTTCTGAAACAAAGACCTGATCTTATTCAACGCATCAGTCTTGGGGATCTTGCTGATTATATTGGCATCACTCAGGTTTCTCTGAGCAGAATCAGAGCACAGAAACTTTAGGGGAATGGGTGATGGAAGCTTGAAGAGGGAAGCTATTGCAGACTGAGTATATATCATCTACCTAATAGTAACTTCTAGCATCTAACTTCTAGCATCTAGCATCCATCTTCTAAAATCTTTCCTTTTAAAATTTATCATTTGTAAAAAAATTCAGGGAAATTCCACGCTACATTTGTCACATAATTAATCACAAAAACAAATATTATGTCACAAAGAA
Source organism: Chryseobacterium sp. Marseille-Q8038 (assembly GCF_965111995.1). NCBI lineage: Bacteria > Pseudomonadati > Bacteroidota > Flavobacteriia > Flavobacteriales > Weeksellaceae > Chryseobacterium > Chryseobacterium sp. Marseille-Q8038. Next base: position 456,123 of record NZ_CBCOPN010000002.1, read on the forward strand.
TCAACGCATTTGCCATCGGAAACAAGGCTGTAAATGCACTTCACAACATGGGATCTCAGGTACAGCATTCTTCACTGGACAATTCATTTCTGGAACTGATGTATTTCAGAGTTTCACAAATGAATGGCTGTGCTTTTTGTCTGGATATGCATTCCAAAGAATTAAGAGCGAAAGGGGAATCTGAGCAGAGAATATTTCTGGTAAGCGCCTGGAGAGAATGCTCATTTTACACCGATAAAGAAAAGGCAGGGTTTTTATGGGCGGAGACTTTAACTGCTTTGAACGGTAAAGAAGTGAATGATGAGATTTATTCAAAGGTAAGTCATCATTTTTCTGAAACTGAAATGGTAGATTTAACCATGGCTGTTATTGCCATCAACAGTTATAACAGAATTAATATTGCTTTCGGAGCTGATGTAGGTACTTATCAGGTTCCTGAAAAAGCGCTTTAAGCAATACTGTAGAAATGTAAAAACTCAGCCTGACCGCTGAGTTTTTTGTTTAATTTTCTTTAAAAGTATTCACCAGTTTATCAAGGTTCAGACTCCTTGCTGATGCATCGAAAATTTCACGATAAGTTCCTTCTTTATTGTAAAGTTCATCATGAGTTCCGTTCTCTACCACTTGTCCTTTCTTCATCACATAAATGGTATCTGAATCCAGAATCTGTGACAGGGAATGAGAAATGATAATCACTGTTCTTCCTTCTTTTATAGCATCCAGAGAATTTTTGATCTGTTCAGTAGCGATAGCATCCAGGCTGGCTGTGGGTTCATCCAAAAAGATAATCGGAGGGTTTTTAAGAAATAATCTTGCAATAGCAATTCTCTGCTGCTGTCCTCCGGAAAGCTGGGTGGCATCATGCAGGTATTTGTCGGGAAGATCCATAATCTGTTCGTGCAGATAAGCTTTTTTTGCGGCTTCCTGAATTTCTTCAAAACTTGCATTCATATCTCCGTAACGGATATTATCTTCTATGCTTCCCTGAAAGATATGATTTTTCTGAAGTACCAGTCCCAGGTCACTTCTCAGAAAGGTATTGTCGTATTCATTAAGGTTAACTCCATCCAAAAGAATTTCTCCGGAATCCGGAAGATAAAATTTGCATAAAAGATTAATAACTGTAGACTTTCCTGCACCACTTAATCCTACCAAAGCCGTAGTTTTCCCATTTTCAATTTTCATAGAAACACCATGTAAAGCTTTGGTTCCGTTGGGATACGTAAAATCTACATTTTTCAGTTCAAAAGTTCCTTTGATTTGTTTTTCTACAAAGTTTCCGTTCGATTCCGTCTCGTTATCTGCATTGAGAATATCGAAATAACCTTCGGCATAAATCATGGCATCGTTCATATCATCATAAATTCTGTGAAGCTGACGAATGGGCGCTGAAACATTGTTAAAAAGCATAATATGAAGCATAATGGCACCAATAGTCATTTGCTGATCGAGCACCAGATAAACGGTTAAAAGAATAATCAGAACCACTCCAAACTGTTCTATAAAAGTTTTTAATCCATCATAGATAAAATTGGTTCTTCTCGTGATCATCTGGCTTTCCATCAACTCCATCTGAAGATCATATTGTTTTTTTCCTTCAAATTTTTCACGGACAAAACTTTTAATGACCATAATAGAATTGATCAGATTTAAAAGTCCGGATGTCTTTCTTTCCCTTTGATTTCTGAGCTGGCGGCGGACTCCTCCCAATTTTTTAGCCTGCAGAGAACTTATGTAAAAATAAATAGGAACAATAATCGTTGAAACAAGTCCCACATACACATTCTGCATGTACATAATGATCAGCGCAATAATTGCATTGGAAAAAAGAGGAAGGATATCAATGAAAAAATTCTGAACCAGCCTTGTCAGACTTTCTATTCCACGGTCTATTCTGATCTGGAGTTTTCCGGACTCATGGTTTTCATCATTAAAATAAGCAACCCTGTAGGTTAAAATCTTATCAATCGCCGATTGTGCCAATACTGAGCTTACGTTGATTCTAATCTTTTCCCCATAAAATTTCTGTCCGAAATTGATAAAGATATTCAGCAATTCCTTTCCCAGTAGAATAATGGAAATGATGATAAGAATATGAATTCCCTCTGACATGGGATGCGGAAGGTGAGTAAGCTTAGTCACCTCATCTACGGTATATTTCAAAACAATTGGGTTCACCTGCGCTGCCAAAGCTCCGAGAAAAGTAAGAAACAGGGTTCCGTAAATCATTAATCGGTAAGGTCTGATGAATGGGACAAGCTGTTTATAAATTCCGAATAAAGTAACGGTTCTGTTAAAAGGTTTAGCCATAGAAATCATTTTAAATGAAAAACGTACCGCTTTCAAAAGAAAAAGGTACGTTTTATTATCATGTTCAGCAAATAAATGCTTTATATTTTATCCCTCATACATATAAGTCGTAAGGTAGTGCAGCTCTTTTCTGCTTGCTTCTTTAGACTCTGCTTCCGCCTGTTCCAGAGAATATTGAGAGTTAATTTCCTTTTTCTGGAAAACAAATGAATTGTTGGCATTCTTATCCACAATATCATTAAAGATATGCTCAATTTCAGAGTTGGCTAATGAGGCAAAACTGATATCTTCAAAACCATACATCAGTCTCAGGTCATCAAACTGTTTGAAATTATCATTGACAAATCCTTGAAACTGTGCTTTTGAATCAAAATTACCTGCCCAGATATTGTAAGCGTATTTCTTCTTTTTAGGCTTATCCAAAATACTCTGATAAACAAAGTTTTCACCCAGGTACGCTTCTCTTACCTGTGGATCATTTGCCAGGTCTTCCGGAAGTCCTTCTTTCAGGATCTTTCCTTCAAACATGATATAGGTTTTGTTGGTAATGGCTAAAGTCTGCTGTACGTTGTGGTCGGTAATTAAAATTCCGATGTTTTTATCCACAAGGCTTCGTACAATTTTCTGGATATCTTCTACGGCAATTGGGTCTACCCCTGCGAAAGGTTCATCCAGAAGGATAAAGTTCGGGCTTGTAGCAAGACAACGAGCAATTTCGGTTCTACGTCTTTCTCCTCCGGAAAGAAGGTCTCCTCTGTTTTTACGGACATGCTGTAAAGAAAATTCTTCAATCAGTTCATCACATTTGATCTGCTGCTCACGCTTTGAAAGCTTAGTCAGCTGCAAAACTCCCATAATGTTTTCCTCTACGGAAAGTTTTCTGAAAACAGAAGCCTCCTGTGCCAGATACCCGATTCCTTTTTGAGCTCTTCGGTACATTGCATCGGTGGTAATCTCCTGTTTATCCAGGAAAATTTTTCCTGAAGTGGGCTTAACCAACCCTACGATCATATAAAACGATGTGGTTTTTCCGGCTCCATTCGGACCCAGCAAACCAACAATTTCTCCCTGTTGAACCTGTACAGAAACGCCTTTTACAACTTTTTTAGGACCGTATTCCTTGATTAAGTTTTCTCCTCGTAAAATCATAGGGCAAATATATCAAAAATATAAACTTCACTTATAGGTTAAATGCAAACTTGTTTAGCTTAAATGCAAACTTGTTCATTTACAAACCATTGTAACTTTTTATCATTTTAATATACTCATCATAAAATATATCAATCAATTACAAATAATAAGAAATGGAAAATTACGGGTACACAAAAACAGAAAATGTACAAAACCAGCAAAGCAATGTTCCTTACCGTTCGGAAAAGAAAATCCCTGCTGCTATATTGGGAATTCTTGTGGGATGGCTGGCTTTAAATAAGTTTTATCTGGGTTATACCAAAGAGGGAATCATTCAATTGGTTCTGAATGTCGTTACTTTTGGTGCAGCTTCAATTATTCCTTTTATTGAAGGTATTTTATATCTCTTTATGCGTGACAAACAGTTTGATGACACTTATGTTTATGGAAAAAAAGGGTGGTTATAAGAAATTATTATCAACCTATTATAAATAAAAAAGAGACTGCCTGTTTGGGTAATCTCTTTTTTTATTGGGATGAATTTAATTATTATTTATTTAATAAGATAGCCGCTTCTTTTGCAAAGTAGGTAAAGATCATATCTGCTCCTGCTCTTTTGAAACACGTCAAACTTTCAATAATTGTTTTGTCATTATCCAGCCAGCCGTTTTGGGCAGCAGCTTTTACCATGGCATATTCTCCACTTACATTGTATACTGCAATCGGAAGGTCAATCGCTTCACGTACTTTGGAAACGATATCCAGATAAGGAAGTCCCGGTTTGATCATGATCACATCTGCTCCTTCGTGGATATCTTTAAATACCTCGTTCAATGCTTCACGGGTATTGTGAAAATCCATCTGATAGGTTTTCTTATCTTTCGGAATTTCCATATCATCTTTCGGAGCACTGTCTAAGGCACTTCTGAAAGGTCCATAGAAAGAGCTTGCATATTTGGCTGCATAACTTACAATTCCTACATCTGTAAATCCGCTTTCTTCCAATGCTTCACGAATGATCTGTACTCTTCCGTCCATCATATCACTTGGTGCCACAAGATCGGCTCCTGCTTCTGCATGAGATACTGACATTCTTGCCAGTGCATCATTGGTAGCATCATTTAAAACTTTTCCGTTTTCAATGATTCCGTCGTGTCCATAGATTGAATAAGGATCTAAGGCTACATCAGGCATCACAACCATTCCCGGAACGGCGTCTTTAATGGCTTTGATGGTGTTCTGCATTAATCCGTCTTTGTTCCATGCTTCTTTTCCTGTATTGTCTTTCAGGTGTTCTGACACTTTCATGTACAAATTGACAGCTTTTACCCCCAAAGAAAATAATTCCTTACATTCCTTCACTGTTAAATCTATACTCCGCCTAAAAATTCCCGGCATAGACGGGATTGCCTCCTGCTTGTTTTCGCCCTCCATTACGAAGATCGGCATTACAAAATCATCAGTTGTAAGCACATTTTCTCTTACCAAACTTCTGATAGATTCATTAACTCTAAGTCTTCTATTTCTTGAATGTATCATTTTGGAATACTTTTTGAATAAGTTTCTACAAATTTAATATAAGTTCTGCAAAAAACTATTGTACGAAATTGTAGAATGTATTACATTTGTTATATATATTCGAGAAATTATAAATTTGATGAAAAAACTTTTACTTTTATTTCTATTTGTAGGCACTTTTGTTGGATTTTCCAACAATTTCAAAGCTCAGCTTAGAGAGCCGGGTTCCATCACTCAAAAGGCGGATGATGGCGTATTGCTTGCCTATCCAAATCCTGCAAAGGATTTCCTTATTATTAAGGCAAAAGATTCTTCTTTAAGAATCAAAAGTGTGACTTTTTATTCAATTTTGGGTATGCAGGTTGCTAGTTATACGGTGAATATGAATTCCGGTGAGATTAATATTGAAAAATTAAAACCCGGAAAATATATGATCCGATATATTTTAAGTGACAACACGCAGAAAGTTACTCAAATCGTGAAACAATAAATTAAAATCCTGATAATCATCAGGATTTTTTCTTTTACATTAATTCTGTTTTAATATTTCCGTAACTTTCGGGACTTTTTCATACTAATAGTAAAAAGAACAATTTAATGCTAAAAGCTGAACATATTAAAAAGACCTATAATGCCGGAAAAAAGGTCGCCCTGGATGATTTTAGCATCCATGTTCCAAAAGGCAGTATTTATGGCCTTTTAGGCCCCAACGGAGCCGGAAAAACTTCTTTTATCCGTATCATTAACCAAATTACACAGGCCGACTCTGGAGAAATCCTTATTAATGGACAAAAACTGAACCCTGCCCATATCAAAGACATTGGCTATATGCCTGAAGAAAGAGGACTGTACAAAAACATGACTGTGGGTGATCAAATTCTATATTTCGGGGAACTGAAAGGAATGACCAAAAGTGATGCATTGAATGAAGCCAAAAAATGGTTTGAAAAACTGAACATTGATCAATGGTGGAAGAAAAAGCTTTCTGAACTTTCTAAAGGAATGGCACAAAAAATTCAGTTTGTAGTTACCGTTCTTCACAGGCCGCATCTTTTGATTCTTGATGAACCTTTTTCGGGTTTTGATCCTGTGAATGCCAACTTAATCAAAGATCAGATCATTGATCTTAAAAATAACGGAACAACCATTATTCTTTCTACCCACAGAATGGAAAGTGTAGAGGAAATGTGTGATTATGTTGCTTTGATTAATAATTCCAAGAAAATTATTGACGGAAGGGTTTTTGACGTAAGAGAAAAATTCAAGAAAAATATTTTTGGGATTACGCTTTCTGAAGTAAGCAGTGATCATTTTGAAAATTTCAAAAATAAATATGAGATCTTCAATTTATCTAATGAAAACAATCTTGTTTCTTTTGATCTGAAAAATGAGGAGAGCCAAAATAATGTGCTTCTTGATCTGGTACAGGTAGGTAAAGTAAGATCTTTCGACGAAAGAATTCCCAGTATGAATGAAGTGTTTATTAACGCTGTCAGTAACCATTCTTAATTTATGAATAATATTTTTTTAATTACCAAGAGAGAATTTCTTACCCAGGTTAAGAAAAAATCTTTCATTATATTGACTCTGCTTGCTCCTGTAATGATTATTGCTTTCGGAGCAGTGGTGGGTTTAATGTTTAAAGCAAATGAGTCACATAGCATTATTGAGGTGGTGGATAAGAGCGGTCTGTTTACCAACCATCTTAAATCTAATGATAAATTAAACTACGTTTTTGTTTCTGCAGCTGATGAAAAGTCTAAGATTAACAATTTAAAAGGAAATGAATCTCTGGACGGCATTCTGATCCTTCCTGAGCTGAAAAATCAGAATTTTGATGCGCTTGAAAAAGAGGCAAGACTGGTCATCAACAGTAAAATAGGATTTGACACCAAGCAGCAAATTGTATCTGATATCAGCAATGTGGTCAGAAAAGAAAAAATCAAGCAATTGGGTATTCAGGAAACTCAATTGAATGATCTTGACAAAAACTTTACTTTAAAAACCATTAATGTAACGGATAATAATAAAGAGGATTCTGATCTTGCTTTTGGCGTTAAATCCGGATTGAGTATGGTTCTGATGTATGTTACCTTTATGTTCATCATTATTTATGGGGTAAGGGTAATGAGAAGTGTTCTTGAAGAGAAAAATAACCGTGTTGTAGAGATTATTATTTCTTCTGTAAAACCTTTTGAACTGATGATGGGTAAGATTCTGGGAGTAACAATGGTTGCTCTGACGCAGTTTTTGATCTGGATTACCATGTCTGTCATCGGAGCATTGGTATTAAATACAGGTTTTTCTCCGCTTCAGAAAAATATTCCGGGGGCCAATGAAGAGATTGCAAGTAAACTGGACATTGGACAGCTTGCTACCCAGATTTCTCACAGCTTGCTGGAACTGAACTTCCCGTTAATCATTTTTGTATTCATCGTTTTCTTCCTTTTAGGTTATGTCTTCTATAGCTCAATTTATGCAGCCATTGGTTCTGCTGTAGATAATGAAACAGAAACACAGCAATTTACTTTATTTGCAATTTTACCCTTAACATTAGGCATGTATGGAAGCTTCACACTGATGAATAATCCGGAAGGACCTTTAGGCTTCTGGCTGTCCATCATTCCGTTTACTTCACCAGTTGCTATGATTGCCAGAATTCCATTTGGAGTTCCTGCGTGGCAGATTGCATTGTCTATAACATTACTGCTGGTAACGACTATTTTCATGATCTTCCTTGCCGGAAAAATCTATCGTGTAGGTATTCTGATGTACGGAAATAAAGCTACTTTAAAAGAGCTTTGGAAGTGGATTAAGGGCTAATTAATCGAAATAGCAAAACGCTAATTTTATCTTTTGATTTTCCAAAAGACATATCAATAAAAAATCCCGGAAACTGAGTTTCCGGGATTTTTTTATTTTGAAATATTCTATTTGAATATGTAGCTTAAAGTAAGTGCGATTACCTGTTCTGATTTTTTCTTATCAGTACCCTTGGTTTCTTTAGCGAGACCAGGATAAGTATCTCCTAGACCTAAGTCATATTTTAAAGCTACTTCAAGTTGTCTTTTGTAGCTATATCCTACTCCCAGTCCAAGTCCCCAGTTAAAGCTCTTTGCCTTTCCATTTACGCCTGACGGCTGGTTAGGATCTGTAACATCCGGGTCATAATAAGGTCTGCTTACAGGAACGTCTTTTACGTTCTGGCTCAGTAAGAAGTTAAATCTAGGTCCTATTAATCCAAAGAATTCTGATTCTGCTTCAGAGAAATATCCTTTGAAATAAAGAGGAACACTCAGGTAGTTATTAGCATATACTGCATCATAACCGCTTACCCCTTTAGCATCTTTATCTTTACCTGTTTCTCCTGCACCATAGTACAGAACTTCAGGCTGAATAAAGAATTGGTTTGCCTTTCCTACGGGAATCAATGCTAATGCTCCAGCTTGGAAAGTGTATCTTGGGCCTGAAGGATTGTGGGCGTTAGATACTCTGGAGTAGTTTAAACCTCCTGTAACTCCAAATCTTGTACTTTTCCATTGCACCTGTGCAAAGGATAAGGCAGAAAGAGTTAAAGCTGAGGCTAATAAAAGTTTTTTCATATGGTGTGGTTTTATATTATCCAAGAATTTTTGCTACAGTAGCACCGATATCAGCTGGAGAATCTACAACGTTGATACCGTTTTCTCTCATGATTTCCATTTTTGCCTGAGCTGTATCTTCAGCACCACCTACGATAGCACCTGCGTGACCCATTGTTCTTCCTTTTGGAGCTGTTTGTCCAGCAATGAAACCTACAACCGGCTTATTAGATCCGCTTGCTTTGTACCATCTTGCAGCTTCAGCTTCAAGACCTCCACCGATTTCACCAATCATTACAACTGCTTCAGTTTCAGGATCGTTGATGAATAGCTCTAATGCTTCTCTTGTTGTTGTTCCGATGATTGGGTCACCACCGATACCAATTGCTGTAGAAATACCGTAACCAGCTCTTACTACCTGGTCAGCAGCTTCGTAAGTAAGGGTTCCTGATTTTGAAACGATCCCTACTTTTCCTTTTTTGAAAACGAAACCTGGCATAATACCAATTTTAGCTTCTTCAGAAGTAATGATTCCAGGGCAGTTTGGTCCGATTAATCTGCAGTCTCTGTCAGCGATGTAAGATTTTACTTTTACCATATCAGCTACAGGAATTCCTTCAGTAATACATACAATCACTTTAATTCCTGCTTCAGCAGCTTCCATGATAGCGTCTGCTGCGAATGCCGGCGGTACGAAAATGATACTTACGTTTGCTCCTGCTTTTTCAACAGCGTCAGCTACAGTATTAAATACCGGTTTTCCTAAGTGCTCGCTACCTCCTTTTCCTGGAGTAACACCACCTACTACGTTTGTTCCGTATTCAATCATCTGACCAGCGTGGAAAGTTCCTTCATTTCCTGTAAATCCTTGTACAATTACTTTAGAATCTTTGTTTACTAAAATTGACATTTTATTGTTGTTTTAATTTATTTATTTTCAGTTTATACGTCTTATACGTTCAGACAAAAATAATGATTATTTGTCGTTAAAAAATTTTTTAAATCTGATTTTATTCATCATATCTTTTCAACAGATCGATTAAATCTTCTTCCTTAAGTCTGTTGTAATTAATATTTTCAATCAGTGGTTCCAGCTCGGGTTTATCAGCCGTTAATTCCTTCAATTTCTTCCTGTTATTGACAAAAAGACTTAACGGTTGTCTTATATCTCCTTTGTATAAAACATCTGATGTAAGAGTGGATCCGTCATAACCATGACGTCTGTATGCTTTCAGCCATTTTATTTTTCTACCATCATACACCAGTTCTACCAAAGTTTTGGTTGATTCTAAAGGAAAATAAATAAAAACTCTTGGCTTTCCTTTAAGGTCTACGAACTCAATCTTTTGAATTTCAGATGGTTGATATTTAACAGTTTGTCCATTTTCCAGAATCTTAACTTTTCTGTCGCTAATCGTTATCTCATCAATCTGATTACTATCAAAAAGATTAGTTATAAAAGGTATTTTAGCATCTACAGTTCTGTTATCACTAAATGTAACCTTTGATTCGATCTGTGATTTCTGAGCGAAACTTATTGAATATATAAAAAGAAATAGAGCTAATAAATTCTTCATCATAGTTTTCTCAGTTTTACTTCTTTTTTCAGATAGGTTTTGAAATCTTCTGCAAACATCCCGATATAGGTTCCTTTTTCAAGATCTCTGTTCACCCCTGTTTTTCCCAAAAGCACTGATCCTGCCTCAATTTTATTTCCGGAAGCAATTCCCACCTGCCCCCACAGCGTCACCTCATCTCCAATGACACAGCATCCTGCTATTCCTACCTGAGAAGCAATCAGACATTTTTTTCCGATAACAGTATCGTGCCCGATTTGAATCTGGTTATCTAAAACAGAACCTTCACCAATGATGGTAGAGTCTGTAACTCCTCTGTCAATTGTACAGCCATTACCGATCTCTACGTTGTTTTCAATGATAACATTTCCTACAGAAATCAGACGGTCAAAGTTTCCATTCAGTTTTCTGTAATAAAATGCGTCACCTCCTAAAACGGTGTTAGACTGAATAACAACATTATCCCCGATTTCAGTACGGTCTCCAATCACAACATTTGGAAAGATAAGGGTGTTTTTTCCAATTTTCACATTGTTTCCGATCACTGCAGAATGGTGAACTTTTGTGCCCTCTCCAATTTCAACATCATGAAGCTCTTCTGTGAAATTATATATTCGGGTAAAATGAGTATTGATTTTATTAAAGTCTCTGAAAGGATCATCAGAAACCAGAAGTGCTTTGCCTTCCGGGCAATCTACTTCTTTATCAATTAAAATAATAGTGGCTGCAGAGTTTAATGCTTTGTCATAGTATTTAGGATGGTTTACAAAGACAATATCACCAGGTTTTACCATGTGAATTTCATTGGTTCCCAATACTTCAAAATCTTCCGGCCCTACAAATGCTGAGCCTATTAAATCTGCAATCGTTTTAAGCTTTTGCGGAGAATGGAATCTCATAACAATAGATTTTCTTATAAAACAAAATTCGGACTGCTGATGCAAACCGAATTTATGTAATTTTTATTTATTATTTTACTCTTTCTAAGTAGCTACCGTCTTCAGTGCTTACTTTAATTCTGTCTCCCGGTTCAATGAACAAAGGAACCATTACTCTTGCTCCTGTTTCAACGATTGCGTTTTTAAGAGCATTGGTTGCAGTGTTTCCTTTAACCCCTGGATCAGCTTCGATAACATCAAGATATACCGACTGTGGAAGTTCAGCAGAAAGTGGTGTTTCATCAGCTTCTTTCAAAATGATTGTTACTTCTTCACCAGCTTTCATAAACTGAGAGTTTTCAATCATTTCTTTATTGATGTATAACTGAGAGAAGTCATCATTGTTCATGAAGTGGAATCCGTTCTCATCATCATACAAATACTGGAACTTTCTGGTGATTACTTTTACTTCATCAATTTTGTGTCCCGCAGAGAAAGTGTTATCAATTACTTTACCGTTGGTTACAGACTTTAGTTTTGTTCTTACGAAAGCAGGTCCTTTTCCTGGTTTTACGTGAAGAAACTCAATTACTTTATAAATATCATTGCTATACTCGATACATAGCCCTTTTTTGATATCGTTACTTGTTGCCATTAATATATTTTATATTCTTTTTATTTATTATTCTCTTTATTCACCAAATCAATTATATCTTCCAGGTAATACTGATTGGCTTTTAGTTTTGAAATCACCTCCGGATCATTATCTGTAAGTTTAACAATGAGTTTTGTATCCACTACCAATCCAAAGCTGACATCTCTTTTATCAGAGGTATTATTTGATTTTTCAATATCAACCAAAAGAACCTTGTAAGAATTTCCTTTTTTATCCTTCCACGCAAACTTAGGTGTTAAACCTGCATTCAAAGCGCCCCCTAACAAGCCTCCTCCGTAAGGATTATTGTATGAAATTGCTTTTTTATCTTTTACTTCATCCAGATAGATCAAAAAATATTTCTTCCCGATTACATTCACTCTTGCAAATGTATCAAAAGAATAGATATACGCTGCATAGGTCATGCTAAAATACAGGTTATCCTGATATTTCATCAGCCATGCTCTATTCTCCATCTTTGCCTTTTTATCAGTATCTGCAAATCTGAATGGCGACATTTTGATGTAATCTTCATTCTGACTTTTTACTTCTGCATAAACATTGGGTTTAGCCAGGCTGTCTTTTTTATAATCTGAGAAGCCGTAATAGAACTCCATTCCTGTTATCCTTTGGTTCTGGGAAAGGCAAAAATGGGAAATTACCAATGCAAAAAGAAAAGATAATTTTTTCATTAGTTACTCTCTTTACCTGTTCCGTAACCTTTTACGATACCTCTTGGTGAATTTTGAATAAACTGTAAGATTTCATCTCTTTCAGCCGTTGGAAGCATTTCTTTTTCAATATGGGAAATAGCCTGAGAAACGTTCATCTTCATCTGAAAGATCGCTCTGTAGATTTTCTGGATTTCAAAGATCTTTTCATTCGTAAAACCTCTTCTTCTTAAACCAACAGAATTGATCCCTGCATAAGACATAGGCTCTCTTGCTACTTTTACATAAGGCGGAATATCTTTTCTTACCAGAGTACCCCCGGAAATCATGACGTGTTTTCCGATTTTACCAAACTGGTGAACTGCTGATAAACCTCCCATTACCGTATAATCTCCAATCTCCACGTGCCCTGCAATACCACAACCGTTGACAATGATAACGTGATCTCCGATAACACAGTCATGTGCAATATGCGAAGTTGCCATAATAAGACAGTGAGCTCCAATTTTGGTAAACCCTAAGGCTTTTGTCCCTCTGTTTACGGTAACACATTCTCTGATTGTCGTTTCGTCACCGATAATCACCTGGGTATCTTCACCATCAAATTTCAGATCCTGAGGAATCGCAGAGATTACCGTTCCCGGGAAAATCCTACAGTTTTTTCCTATTCTTGCACCATCCATAATGGTTACATTAGGACCAATCCATGTTCCTTCTCCAATTTCTACGTCCCCTGCAATGGTAGTGAAAGGTTCTACGATTACATTTTTGCTGATTTTCGCACGTTTATCTACGGCTGCTAATTGATGAATCATTTAATCAACTTTATTTTTTGCAACTTGAGCCATAAGCTCTGCTTCTACTGCTACAGTGTCTCCTACATATCCATATCCCTGCATATGAACAATTCCTCTTCTGATAGGCTCTATCAATTCAATTTTGAATATAAGCGTATCTCCCGGAATTACTTTTCTCTTGAATTTCACCTTATCAATTTTGATGAAATAAGTAGAATAGTTTTCAGGATCCGGAACGCTGGCCAGTACAAGAATTCCTCCTGTCTGTGCCAATGCCTCTACCTGAAGTACTCCAGGCATTACAGGTTCTTTAGGGAAGTGTCCAACGAAGAATGGCTCATTCATCGTAACATTTTTCAGACCTACAACGTGAGAATCTGAAAGTTCAAGAACCTTATCAATCAATAAGAATGGAGGTCTGTGAGGCATAAGCTTCATAATTCCGTTGATATCGAATACGGGTTCTTTTGTCAGGTCAAAATCCGGAACGTTTTTCTTTTTCTGCAATTTCCACTGGCGGTTTAGTTTTTTCGCAAACTGAGTATTCACAAAGTGTCCCGGTTTGTTAGCGATAACTTTACCTTTTATTTTTACACCTGCCAAAGCAAGGTCACCGATTACATCCAGTAATTTGTGTCTCGCAGCTTCGTTAGGATAATTTAAATTAAGATTGTCCAGAATACCGTTGGGTCTGATCGATACATTGTCTTTTCCAAAGGCTTTCTTTAATTTTTCTGTAGTTTCAGGAGTAAGATCTTTATCTACATATACAATAGCGTTGGAAATATCTCCACCTTTGATCAAACCATGATCTAAAAGCATTTCCAACTCATGCAGGAAGCTGAATGTTCTTGCTGATGAGATTTCGTCTTTAAATTCTGAAATATTTTTAAGGGTAGCATTCTGAGTACCTAATACTTTAGTCCCAAAATCTACCATGGTAGTTACTTCGTAAGTATCTGAAGGAATAATTGTGATTTCCGAACCTGTAGCCGGATCACTGTAAGTAAGAACTTCTTTTACCACAAGATATTCTCTTGCTACCGTTTGTTCTGCTACTCCAACACTTTCGATTGCTTCTACAAAGTATTTTGAAGATCCATCCAAAATAGGAGGTTCAGAGGCATCCATTTCTAAAACAGCGTTGTCTATATCACAACCAACCAGGGCTGCTAAAAGGTGTTCGCATGTGGTAATTTTTACCCCTAATTTTTCTAATGTAGTTCCTCTTTCTGTTGCTACAACATAATTTACATCTGCTTCTACCTGAGGATGTCCCTCCAAGTCTGTTCTTACAAATACAAAACCTGTATTTTCTTTTGCAGGTTTAATGGTAAGTTTTACTTCTTTACCCGTATGAAGGCCAATTCCAGAAAGAGTTACCTCTTGCTGAAGTGTTTTTTGCATATCACTCATTAGTATTATCTTTTGAGTTATTCTCAAGATTATTTATTCTATTTACTATTCCAGGTAAGTTCCTGAAATGAACATAACTCCTCAAATAGTCATTGTAACTGATAGCCGGTGAGCCGTACAATGTTTCTCTGTCATTAACGCTGGAATTCACGCCACTCTGAGCCTGGATTTTCACCTGATTTCCTATTTTGATATGTCCTACAATACCTACCTGACCACCGATCTGGTTCCAGTCACCGATTGTAGTAGAACCGGCGATTCCCGCTTGTGCAGCAATCACATTATTCTGACCAATTTTAACGTTATGAGCAATCTGAATCAGATTATCAATTTTAGTTCCTTTACCAATAGTAGTAGAGCCTATTGTAGCTCTGTCAATACTACAGTTTGAACCGATTTCAACATCGTCTTCAATAATTACATTTCCAAGCTGTGGTATTTTTTTGAAGCCTTCAGCGGTTGGCTGGAAACCAAAACCGTCACCTCCAATTACCGTATTGGAATGAATGACACAGTTATCCCCAATAATACAGTAGTCGTAAATTCTGGCTCCACTGTCTATTTTACAGTTTTTACCAATTTTCACTCCTTTTCCTATATATACATGTGGATAGATCTGTGAACCTTCCCCGATTTTAGCTTTCTCAGAAACATAAGTAAATGCCCCGATATAGGCTTTATCTCCTATAACAGCAGTATCATGAATGGAAGATCCATTCTCAATACCTTCTTTTCTCCCCTGCATTTCCTGATATAAATTCATCAGAATCTGAAAAGAAAGATAGGCATCCTTTACAACAATTAAGGTAGGATTATAATGATTTTTCTCCAGAAGTTGTTCTGAAACGATAATAACAGAGCATTTTGAGCTATCCAAAAAATGAGAAAATCTATCTTGTGCTATAAAAGAAAGATGTCCTGATTCCCCATTCTCAATTGGTGAAACTCCCGTAATAAGTGCATTCTCGTCACCTATTATTTTTCCGTCAATAAAACTTGCAATTTGCGAAGCTGTAAATTCCATATTCTGCAAAGATAAGAAATTCTATAATTTGCAAACATGTTTTAGTTTCAGATCGTAAATTTTAATATTCTTTAAGAGTCCAATTTGGAGATATCTCTTGGAAACATAAGGATATAACGAGTGGTTTTATTCACGATCAACCCGGATAAAAGCTGATCTTCCGACTCGTGCAGCCTCGTTCTCCTGCCATTTTTATGCAGTAAATAAATCGGCTGTTTCTCTGCATGATAGGGCAATAATTTTCTTTTAATTTCATGAACCAATTCATTACCATTATTGATTCCGAAAAATTCATTACTCTTTTTTATTTTTTCATCAATTATTTTCGGGTCAAATGGATGAGATGAAATGATTGTTTTAGGTAAATTTCTCTGAATTACACATTTACACCAGTATGACAAGACAAAATCATCCGAATTCTGCCATTCTTTCATTGCCTGAATTACGTCATTATCATCAAGATTCGTAAATCGTTCTATATCTTCATCCGTTGCAGCACTCTTTTCACGGTATAAAAAATATTTCAGATTATCCGTTGCAGGAAGCTCTGTACCCTGAGAAATCAGATATTTTGCTCTTTCAAGAATTTTAACCAAAAGAAATTCTGCTAGAGCTGAAGTTTTATGATAGTACACCTGCCAGTACATAAACATTCTGGCGGTCAGGAAATTTTCAATGGAATAAATTCCTTTTGCATCAATCACCAGCTCCCCTTCTTCACACACATTCATCATGGAAATAATTCTTTGGGTATTAATATTTCCTTCTGATACTCCTGTAAAAAAGCTATCTCTTTTCAGGTAATCCAGACGGTCCACATCCAGTTGGGAAGAGATCAGCTGATTAAAAAATTTTCTATGATATTTCCCCTGAAACATTTCAATCGCCATTGAGAGTTCTCCTTTGAATTCCTCGTTAAGCTTGTTCATCAACAGTAAAGAAAGATTTTCATGGTGCCAGTCATCCATCAGCATACTTTCAAGCGCATGAGAAAACGGACCATGACCAATATCATGCATCAGAATAGCCAGCATCGCTCCTTTTTCTTCTTCCTCAGAAATTTTTACTCCTTTCTGTTTCAATGTTTCCAAAGCCGTAAACATCAGATGCATGGCTCCCAGTGCATGGTGAAATCTTGTATGGGTAGCACCGGGAAATATCAGGTTCAAAAGTCCGGTCTGCCCGATTCTTCTTAATCTCTGAAAGTAAGGATGCTCAATGATATCAAATAAAATTTCGTGTGGAATTTTGATAAATCCGTGAACAGGATCGTTGATGATTTTTAGCTTATTCTGCATTGAAACGTCAATATTAGTAAACAAAGTTAGGCATTTTAAATTTGAGTTATGATTAATTTCATGTTAAAAGAAGATCTGTTCCCCTTCAGGATTAATTCCTTAAAAACGTTTGCCATTATTGTATTTTAAGCCTATCTTTGATTGAGAAAACACGATAACTTTTAATGAGAAAATACTCTCTTTTCCTTTTATTATTTTTAAGCTTACATTTTTCCGCACAAGTTATCACTGAGACCCAAAAACTGGAGTCCCTCTGCAGAATTTGGGGATTTTTAAAATATTACCATCCTCATGTTGCCAAAGGAAATGTAAACTGGGACAAGCAGCTTTTTCAAAAAATCAAGGAGCTTGAAAATATTCATGATAAGAAATCTCTTAATATTCTTTATTCCGAATGGATTAAAAGTCTCGGAGAAGTTCCACTATGTAAAGAATGTTCAGCACAAGATCAGAAAGTTTATTTTCTCAAAAACTTTGATTTGCGCTGGATTGATAATTCGCAGATTTTCTCTGATGATGTATCTCAAAAACTTCGTTATATTGAAAAAAACAGGAATCTTGGAGACAATCACTATGTTGGAAAAGGCGGGAGAAAAATATATTTCAGGAATGAAAAATCATATGGCTCTGAATTTACTTCCAAAACAATTAGCCTACTGGAATTATTCAGGTACTGGAATTATGTAGAATATTTTTTTCCTTATAAATATGAAACCGATCAAAACTGGAATGATGTTCTTTCCGAAATGATCCCAAAATTTCTCATGATTGATAATGACGAAAATTTTCACCTGACATTAGCAGAACTGGTCACTAAAACGGATGACTCACATGCCTTTATTTCTTCAAAAGAGATTCAGCTCCATCAGTATGGTAAACGAAAAGTTCCTGTAGAATATTCTTATGCTGAAGGAAAACTGGTTGTTGTAAAAATCAACAACACACGATCCAGAAACAGCAGTCCTTTACATACCGGTGACATTATCTATGATATTGATGGAAAAACAATTCCTCAAATGATCAATAGCCTGGGAAAATATGTTCCTGCTTCCAACTCATGGGGCAAAGTCAGCAAAATAAAGGACAAACTTCTCTTCAGTAACAATGATTCTATCTCTGTAAAGATTGAAAGAGAAGGGCAAAATCTGGAAATAAAAGCCAAAACCTATCTTGTCAAAGATATCCTTCATGAAAAAACTGTGACACCCAAAAAGTGGAAATTCATTGATGATGAAAAGAAAACCGGGTATGTTAATATGGGAATGATAGAAAAAGAAGATCTGGATGAAATGTACAGAGAGTTGAAATCTACAAAATCCATTATCTTTGATATAAGGAATTACCCTAAACAAACCATTATTCCTTTAAGCTATCTTCTGCTTCCAGAGCCAACCGTGTATTATCAGTTTACTTTTCCTGATACCAGCTATCCCGGAAAATTCTACAGCAGAAAAAATGTGACCGGCAGAAAGAATCCTGAATACTATAAAGGAAATGTAATCGTTTTAGTAGATGAGAATACACAGAGCCAGGCAGAGACCACAACAATGATGTTCAAACAGCATCCGAAAGCTAAAATTATCGGCAGTAATACTTCCGGAGCTAACGGAGATGTTGTTATGTTTAAAATTGCTGACCTGGACACACGGTTCACTGGCCTTGGGGCTTATTATCCTGACGGCAGGGAAACTCAAAGGATAGGAATAATCCCGGACATTCTTGTAAAACCCAGTGTAGAAGGAATTAAAAACGGTAAAGATGAAGTCCTGGAAAAAGCTTTAGAATATATAGAAACCATTCGTTAAATGAAGCAAAAATGTGAATTATTTCACGGTATTTTCATTTAACTAATATTTAACTTTTAATCTTTCGATTTTGTGAGATTTTAAAAGGAATTGGTCAACATTTTGATACAATAACCATGTAAAAAATAAATTATGTCAGAAAAGATATTATGGATCGATGATGAAATAGATTTACTTAAACCTCATATCGTATTTTTAGAAAAGAAGGGTTACCAGGTAACTCCTGTTAATAATGTGAATGAGGCTTTGGAACTTATGGATTCAGAGAAATTTGCTTTAACGCTAATTGATGAAAATATGCCCGGCATTTCGGGATTGGAAGCCATTCCTATGATTAAGGAAAAAGATAATGCCTTAAAAATCGTCATGGTGACCAAAAGTGAAGAGGAACACATTATGGAAGAGGCTATCGGTTCCCAGATTGCCGATTATATATTAAAGCCTGTAAATCCTAACCAGATATTACTTTCCTTAAAGAAAAATCTTCAGGAGGATAATCTTGTTGAACAAAAAACTATTTTGCAGTATCAGCAGGAATTCAGGAATCTTTCTATGGAACTTTCTTATTTGAGAACGTATCAGGAATGGGCTGAATATTATAAAAAGATCCTCAGCTGGGAAATCAAGTTTGATAAAGTAGCAGATAATGAATTTGCTGACCTTCTGCAGTCTCAGAAAGAAGAAGCCAATATTCAGTTTGCTAAATTTATTGAGAAAAACTATGCAGATTGGCTTATTGATTCAGACAAGCCTCTGATGAGCCATACCCTGTTCAAGGAAAAGGTAAAGCCTGAAGTGGAAAAAGAAAAAGTTCTTTTACTGATGGTTGATAACCTTCGTTATGACCAATGGAAAGTAATTGAGCCTTTATTTACAAAATATTACAATAAAATATCAGAAGATTACTACTACAGTATTCTTCCTACCGCAACACAATATGCGAGAAACTCTTTCTTTGCCGGATTAATGCCATCCGAGATTGAGAAACGTTTCCCGGATAAATGGTTTAATGATAATGAGGAAGGAAACAAAAATGAATTTGAGCGCGATTTCCTTGAAGACCAGATGAAGAGAATTGGACTCGGATCAAAGTCTATGAAGTATCTTAAAGTACTGAACGCTGATTTTGAAAGAAAGATCTATGATGATTTCAATCAGCATAAAAATAATGATCTGTTGGTCATTGTATACAACTTCATTGATATCCTTTCCCACGCAAAAACAGACAACCATATTGTAGATCAGCTGATCCGTGATGATAAAACGTTCCGTTCCCTTACTTTCAACTGGTTTGAAAACTCTTCTTTACTAAAGATCATTAAAACCGCTGCAGAAAATGGATATAAACTGGTTATCACCACAGACCACGGAACGGTATACGTAAAAAAGCCAAGTAAAGTTGTAGGAGACAGAGAAACGTCTACGAATATCAGATACAAAACAGGTAAAAGCTTAACGTATGATGACAGTGATGTATGGGCAATTACCAATCCTGAAAAGCTTTTCCTTCCCAAAGGAAATTTAAGTTCGAAATATATTTTTGCTAAAAACAATATATTCCTGGCGTATCCTAAAAATTACAATCATTTTGTAAATTACTATAAAGAAACTTACCAGCATGGGGGGATTTCACTGGAAGAGTGTATCATTCCCATCAGCGTTCTAGAACCCAAGTAGTTTTTTTCATAGTTTATTTAATTTTGGGTTTAAGGCGGAAAAAATCATTCGATTTTTTCCGCCTCTTTTTTATAGTTCATATCTTCGTAAAAAATAAATCATGTTTATTATTTCGCTCACTTATAAGAGTTCTCTTGAAGATATAGAAAGACATATTCCCCAACATAATATTTTCCTCGACAAACATTATGAATCCGGAGTGTTTATCACATCAGGAAGAAAAGAACCAAGAACAGGAGGGATCATTATTGCCAAAACGGAATCTAAAAAAGATATTGAGCAGATTATTACTGAAGATCCTTTTTATATTCATGAAATAGCAGATTATACCATCACCGAATTCATCCCTTCCAAATACAATGACAATTTTAAAATATTTATAGAAGAATAATGAGATTAATCACCTACAATGTCAATGGAATCAGAGCAGCTTTCACGAAGGATTTTCTAGGCTGGCTGAAGACTGCCGATCCGGATATCATCTGTATTCAGGAGAGCAAGGCAGGAAACGATCAGATAGATATCGAAAGCCTTGAAAAATTAGGATATCACAGTTATTGGCACTCAGCGGTAAAAAAAGGCTACAGCGGGGTCGGAATTGCCTCAAAAATAAAACCCAATCATGTAGAGTATGGTTGTGGTATCGAAAGCTACGATAATGAAGGAAGAATCATCCGTGCAGATTTCGATGGATTTTCTGCCATTTCCGTCTATGTGCCTTCCGCTTCTAATATTGAGAGACTGGATTTTAAAATGCAGTTTTGCCATGACTTCCTGGAGTATATCAAAAACTTAAAGAAAGAAATTCCTAACCTGGTTATATCCGGTGACTTTAATATCTGCCATGAGGCTATCGATATTCACAATCCTGTAGGTCTAAAGAATGTTTCAGGATTTCTTCCTATGGAAAGGGAATGGATGACCAATTTCATCAATGAATGTGAATTGATTGACAGTTTCAGGTTTTTCAATAATGAACCTGATCATTATACATGGTGGAGTTACAGGCAAAATTCAAGGGAAAGAAATAAAGGCTGGAGGCTGGATTATAACTTCACCTCTTATAGTTTAAAAGATAAGCTCAGCAGGGCTGTTATTTTAAAGGAAGCAGTACATTCTGACCATTGTCCTGCTTTATTGGAACTGGAGCTATAATCAATGTCTTATTTATCTATACAAAAAGCCAGCTGAATCAGCTGGCTTTTTTTTAATTTAAATCATAAAATTAATCGACAATTTCATATTCGACCGGAATTGTACCATGACTGATATCTCCGATCTCATCGAACGCAGCTTTAGACATATCTAAAGATCTTGATGAATGGAAAGGCCCTCTGTCATTAATTCTCACTATTACCTCTTTACCATTCTTAAGGTTTGTTACCTTAACGTTTGTTCCAAATGGAAGCGTTCTGTTTGCTGCAGTAAACTTTGAGTTATCAAAGATTTCTCCGCTAGCAGTTTTTCTACCGTTAAATTTATCGTGGTAGTACGATGCATAACTTGTTTTTTTCGCATCTAAGGCATTACTCGTAAAAGAATAAACACCTAAGGTTGAAATCATCATTATGATTACGAGAATGAATCTTTTCATCATTTTGAACTTTTATTGGTTTTGACGGGACAAAAGTATCAGGAATCTTTATAAAACCCTATCCAATATGTTAAAAAGAGTTAATGAAACAGTAAAGAAATGTTAACAAACCCTGCAATACCCTATTAACAGGGCTTTTAGACCACACTGTTAAAAAATGTTAAAAAAAGACCTAAAAAGTTAATATAATTAACTAAATCACATAAAATTTGAAAAAGCAAAAATAAAAACAATTTGAAAATCAATCAGTTACAAAATTAACAACGTTAAAAAATTGAATCAAAAAATTATTATTAAAATCAGAAATCATAAAATCTGATTCTGGAGAAAAGTCCTGATAGAAGATATCTGGCTTTATAAAATCAGGTTTCTGAATCAGATTTTAACAGCATTATATTTTGTTAAAATTTCCGGATTGATTCTTTATTTCCATAATCTCATGATTCTACACTAAAAAATTACATCAATATGATTACTTACTGTCAAAAAAATAAATGAACGCTATGCCTCTTAAAAGTAAAAAAACCAATGATATTCTCATTGGTTTTTATGATGTAACTAAATAAATTTCTTTATTTTAAGTATTCTAAAACGTAGTCATACGTTCCGTTAGGATATACTACAGACATACTTGGAGACCCTGTAACAGCAGCCCCTGTACCTGTATCATATGAATACAATTCTCTAGAATATACATTGTTTGTACCCGCTTTATAAATAGTAATTCCGTACATAGCAGTAATACCAGCAGGAGCAGGAATTGTTACTGCAGTAGTAGTACCGTTTGCAGCGAAAGTTCCTTTTATACCATAAATTTGTGCGTTGTTTACTTGTCTGTTTGTAACAGTTTCAGTAGTAAGAATATTTTCTTTCGCAGAAGAACTTAATGGTAACCATTGTCCTGAAGCAGAAGAAAATGCCGGCGTTGGAGTAGGATTGCTAAAATAGTAAAAACCTACCCCTACAGTTTGACCTCCGATACCTGATCCTGTAGCAGGAGTAGTACCAGCAGTAGAGTTATATACAATCATCCCATCATATGCTGTAGGGAAATTAAGCGCACTAGTCACTGGAGTTACAAAAGTAAACGTAGTTAAATTTGTTCTAGGAAATGCTAATCCTTTACCATTACTAGTTGATGTTGTAAAGCCGTTTGCAGAAGCATCTAAAAATACGGACTGTGTAGCTACTGTAGCACTAACAGTACCGTTTGATCTCAATTGAGCGAAAAAAGTGCTTGATGCCGCAACAATGGCAAACAATGCTGATGTTAAATATACTTTCATAAGTGTGTTTTGTTATTAGAATGAACTATAGCTATACCAATTTGTCCCATCACAAATATAAGACAAAGATCCACCTGAT
This sequence comes from Chryseobacterium sp. Marseille-Q8038, assembly GCF_965111995.1. NCBI lineage: Bacteria > Pseudomonadati > Bacteroidota > Flavobacteriia > Flavobacteriales > Weeksellaceae > Chryseobacterium > Chryseobacterium sp. Marseille-Q8038. The sequence continues at coordinate 479,420 of NZ_CBCOPN010000002.1, forward strand.
TGAAGAGGTGTCGTTGAAGCAGTACTGTGAGCTCCCGATACACTAAAGAAATTACCTCCGGTAGCATCAATAAATGTAATAGTTTTACCGTTGGTTTTTGTTAATGTAGCTAAGTTAAATGTAACATTTGACGTAACAAGGATTGCGTTATTCAAGTCTGCATCTGAGATTGTAGCAGCTGTTTGTGCTCTTACTGTCATTCCAGCAGGAGCGACAGAACCTCCACCAAATGGCTTCCATTCAGGAACAGTATTGTCGAAATAATAGAAACCCGGACCAGTAATTTTAACTTTTCTTGCACCTGTACCTGTTCCGGAAGTAATGTAAACAATTGCTCCATTCTGAGGTGCACCGTATGTACCACTGGTGTCATCCTTAGAAGATAATTCTGCTGCCGTCATACGAGGGACTAGTAAGGCATCAGGTCTTGCATTGTCTGTAGTATTTGCTACTACGTCTAATGTTGCGGCAGGTGTGGTTGTGTTAATCCCCACTCGCCCCTGTTGAGCCTTAGAAACGGCCGAAAGGCCAACAAGCATAATTGCTGTTAATAAAAATTTTTTCATAAGTTTTTAAAGATTTTTAATTACATTTTTTCATCAATATTTCTAAAAAGCTTAATAAATCTCAACTTGTGAACACTGAACTAAAAATAAAATATTCAAATAAGTATTTCAATTGATTTTAACTTCATTTCAATGATTAACTTGCTGAAATCATACGCTTTAAAAATATTGCTTCTTGCGCAAATTTAAGACATAATTTTCGATTTTAAATACATTATAAAAGAAAATTAAAAATTCTTAATTACACAAAATATTAACAAATTGATTATCAATACAATAAAAATAAATTACCGAGAAAATTCTATGTTAATTTTCGTTAATAATTTAATTTTAAAAATGATATTTTTACTTGATTAATAAGCGTTTAGCTAGACTAACTCTCCATATAAGTCAAATTCTTCGGCAGAGGTAATTTTCACGTCTGCAAATTCACCTATTGAAATATAAGTATCTTCGGCAGAAACCAAAACTGTATTGTCCACATCTGGTGAGTCATACTCTGTTCTTCCGATAAAATAATTCCCTTCTTTACGGTCAAAAATACATCTGAATACTTTACCGATCTTTTCCTGGTTTTTCTCCCACGAAATCTGAGACTGAAGCTCCATGATTTCTTCTACTCTTGCCTCTTTTACTTCCTGTGGGATATCATCTTCCAAAACATGAGCAGTGGTATTCTCTTCATGAGAATAAGTAAAGCAACCTAATCTGTCAAACTTTTGCTCTCTTACCCAATCTTTAAGCTCCTGAAATCTTTCTTGTGTTTCTCCTGGATATCCAACAATAAGCGTTGTTCTGATTGCCATATCAGGAACTTTCTCTCTGAATTTTCCTAAAAGGGCATCCGTTTTTTCATGGGTAGTTCCTCTCTTCATAGATTTCAGCAAATCTGAATTGATATGCTGAAGAGGAATATCTATATAGTTACATACTTTAGGTTCTTCACGGATAATATCAAGAACATCTTCCGGGAAGCCGCTTGGAAAAGCATAGTGAAGACGAATCCATTCTACTCCTTCTACTTTCACCAGTTCTTTTAGAAGATCACCCAATGCTCTTTTTTTATAAAGATCCAACCCATAGTAAGTAAGATCCTGAGCGATAAGAATTAATTCTTTTGTTCCTTTTTTGGCCAGTTTCTGAGCTTCAGAAACCAGCTTTTCGATAGGCGTTGAAATATGTCCTCCTCTCATCAATGGGATGGCACAGAAAGAACATGGTCTGTCGCAACCTTCAGAAATTTTAAGGTATGCGTAATGTTTAGGAGTTGTTGTTAATCTTTCTCCTACCAGCTCATGTTTATAATCTGCTCCAAGGTGCTTTAAAAGTATTGGAAGGTCTCTGGTTCCGAAATACTGATCTACATCCGGAATTTCTTTAATCAAATCCGGTTTATATCTTTCGGATAAACATCCTGTAACGAATACTTTTTCAACCTCGCCTCTGTTTTTAGCATCCACATAATCAAGGATGGTATTGATAGACTCTTCTTTAGCATTATCAATAAATCCGCAGGTATTGATGACCACAATGTCCCCACGGTCTTCGTGAACCACTTCTTTGCCATTGGCCTTCAGCTGGCTCATTAATACTTCAGAATCATATACATTCTTGGAACATCCAAGAGTGACTACATTGATTTTCTTCTTCCCTACAGATTTTGTACGCATCGTTTTGATTTTGAGTCTGCAAAGATACAAAATATTGGAGAGTTAAGATTAAAAAAGTAAAAACCACTTTATAAAAGTGGTTTTCAGGGATATGCTTTAAAAGTTTTTTTCTTTAAATCCAGGAGCGTTCTCGTCTTTTTCAGAAAGGATGGCGTCTTTTTTATCTACCTTCCAGTTGATATCAAGATCGGGATCATTGAATTTTACACTGCCTTCTGATTCTTTGTTGTAAAAATTATCACATTTATAAGAAAATACAGCGTGGGTACTCAGCACAGAAAACCCGTGCCCGAAACCTCGCGGTACATAAAGCTGTAATTTATTTTCAGCAGTAAGTTCTATTCCGAACCATTTTCCAAATGTAGGCGAGTCTTCTCTAAGGTCTACAGCCACGTCCCAAACGCTTCCTTCAAGACAAGAAACTAATTTTGCCTGAGCATGTTCTCCTTTCTGAAGATGTAATCCTCTTAATACTCCATAGGAAGATTTGGAAATGTTATCCTGTACAAAGTGCCCGTTCATTCCGGTAAGTTCCTCGAATTTTTTTTCGTTGAACTTTTCAAAGAAGTATCCTCTTTCATCCTCAAATATGGTAGGCTCTATGATGTAGCAGTCTTTAAGCGGGGTTTCTTTAATTTTCATAATAGTTAAAAAACTCTATTTCAATGTGGTTATTAATGTTTTAAACAAAATTTTTGCATCGTTTTTAAAAGACATATTTTCAAAATAGTCCAGATTCATTTTTACTTTGTTCGGAAATAAAACTTCATCATTATATGCTAAAGGATCTTTCTGGTTTTTCAGAAGATTTTCTTCATCTCTGTATTTGATGCTTGCTTCACAGGTAAGCCCGGGTTTAAGTTCCAAGACTTTTCTATCTGCTCCGGCGAGTTTATCATAATACCCTTTGATATCCGGTCTGGGACCGACAAAACTCATTTCGCCTTTTAAAATATTAAACAATTGCGGAAATTCATCCAGCTTAAATTTTCTGAGCGTCTGCCCGATTTTTGAGCATGTTCTCGTCTCTTCATGAATTGTTTTAAATTTAAAAATGGTAAAAGGTTTTCCATACTGCCCTATCCGGGTCTGAAAAAAAATTCCATTGGAAGAGGTATCCCAACTTGCAATCACAAATAAAATGATCAGTACCGGCATAAGAAAGAGGATCAATATTGCCGCTAAGGTAAAATCAAAAACCGCTTTCCAATATGTATACTGATTCATTAAATTCGATGATATTAAATTCCAAAGTAAGTATGCACTACTTTTGTGATTCTTTCTCTGTCATCATCTGACAGGTTAGAGCCTGAAGGAAGACATAATCCGTTATCAAAAAGCTTTTCAGAAATATTCCCTCCGTAATAAGGTGAAGTTTCAAAAACCGGCTGTAAATGCATTGGTTTCCACAGTGGTCTTGATTCAATATTATCTTCTAAAAAGGCAAATCTTAAACCTTCTCTGTTTTTCCCTGTAGTTTCGGGGTCAACAATGATTGCAGATAGCCAATGGTTTGAATAAAAATCATCTCCCGGCTCTGAAAATACTGTTACTCCCTCAATATTTTTGAAAAGGTCAACATAGAAATTGTGCATTGCTCTACGGGCATCCACTCTGTCCTTAAGCACTTCCATCTGTCCTCTTCCTATTCCTGCAACAATATTGCTCATTCTATAATTGAAACCAATCTGCGAATGCTGATAGTGAGGTGCATTGTCTCTTGCCTGTGTAGAAAGGAAAACGGTTTTATCTTTATCTTCCTGAGTGTGACAAACCAAAGCTCCACCTCCTGAAGTGGTAATAATTTTATTTCCGTTAAAACTTAAGACTCCGAAACGTCCGAATGTTCCGCATGCCTGTCCTTTATAGGTAGAACCAAGAGCTTCAGCAGCATCTTCTATCACAGGAATCTGAAATTCCTGAGCAATCGCTGTAATTTCGTCCATTTTTGCAGGCATACCATATAGATGAACTATAATGATTGCTTTAGGTTTTGTCCCTTTCTGGATTCTGTCTTCAATTGCTCCTCTTAATGCTTTCGGACACATATTCCATGTATCCGGCTCACTGTCAACAAAAACAGGTATTGCTCCGCAATATGCAATAGGATTGGCGGACGCAGAGAAAGTCATTGACTGGCAGATCACCTCATCACCATGTACAATTCCGCATTCAACAAGAGCAAGATGTAATGCTGCAGTACCTGCAGAAAGTGCAGCCACTTTTGCATTTTCACCTAAAAACTGCTCCAGATCAGTTTCAAATCCGTTAACATTAGGTCCCAACGGAGCTACCCAGTTTTCTTCAAATGCTTCGTTGATATATTTTTGTTCATTCCCTCCCATATGTGGTGAGGATAACCAGATTTTAGTATTCATATTTTTGATTAGTAACTTGTTTATATAATATTTTTCTTGATAATTCTCCCCGGATTTCCTACTACCACTGAATAATCAGGAATATCATTAATAATAACTGCTCCGGCACCTATTACACACCATTTTCCTATTTTGATTCCTTGAATGACCGAAGCGCCGATTCCAATCTGAGAACCTTCTTCTACTTTCACTCCTCCCGCAAGTGCGGAGTTGGGTGAGATATGGACAAAGTCTTCAATCACACAATCATGATCTACGGATGCATTGGTATTGATTATACAGTGTTTTCCAATGGTAGTATCTGCATTGATGACAACGCCACCCATGATTACAGTTCCCTCTTCTATTTTCACAGAGCCTGAAATAATTGATTTTGGGTGTATTAAGACATCAATTTTATTCTTAATTTGTTCTGCGATTTTCTTACGGGTAAGGTTATTTCCAATTGAAATAATAAGCTTTTCCTTATCATCCGGTACATGATTCAATACAGGAAATCCATAGCATTCCTTTTTAGAGGCATCCTGATCTATGAATGCCTTAATTTTTATGTCATTAGCAGCAGCAATATCTGCAATTACCTTTCCATGTCCACTTGCTCCAAATAAATACATAGCTATCAGTTAATTTCCTTGAAATGGTTCTATGGTTACATGTCCTTCAGCGGACACTCCTTCTCTTATAAATACTTTCTTGGCGGTAAGAAAAAAGATTTTGCAATCTAACATCAATGATATGTTTTCCACATACCACACATCATAGTCAAATTTTTGATTCCATGATATTGCATTTCTCCCGTTTACCTGTGCCCATCCAGTAATTCCGGGTCTTACTTCATGTCTTCGTGCCTGATGTTCATTATAAAGTGGCAGATATTGTACGAGAAGAGGTCTGGGACCGATAAGTGACATATCTCCCTTTAAGACATTGATCAGCTGTGGAATTTCATCCAAAGATGTTTTACGGACGAACGAACCGATTGCTGTTAATCTTTCTGCATCTGATAAAAGGTTTCCGTTGGAGTCCTTTTTATCATTCATTGTTTTAAACTTTATAATCTTAAATACTTTTCCTTTTTTCCCAGGTCTTGACTGAAAGAAAAAGGGTTTCCCATCATTGGCCAGGAATAATCCTACCATCACAATAAGAAAAATTGGAAGTAATAAGGTAATTCCCATCAGGGAAAATACAAAGTCTAAAATCCTCTTTAAATAATTTTTATACATTCTTAAAAGTTAGATATATTGGTCATAATACATGGTGAGTAACTACTCAGGCTTCTTCTGTTTTTGCAGTATAACTGATTCCAATAATCATTGAACTAAAGTACAAAAATTCCGGTATATTAAAAAGGTTACAGGATGTTTGTACAAGTGTAAAATATTGTAAGAATAAAGCAAAAATCAATTTATAGTATATATTACTTTTTTTTATGTTCCAAAATAGAGAAGCATTTTGTAATACAGGCAAAAACTTTAGAAAATAAATAATTAGCCCTAAAATTCCGGTGGCCATTAAAAGCTCTAAAAAAATATTATGGGGATGCACTCCATCCTCAAACAATATCCTTCCTCCCAGCAAAGGGTTTGAATTAAAGATTTCAATAGCCTTGGTATATAATGGTCCTCTGCTTGATGTATCTCCATGGGCAATCCATTTATACATTCTGTTGAAGCTTGTTATTTGTCCGTCTCCATATTGTTCATGCAGAATAATCAACCCTATAAATAACAAGATTGATGTAACAGCATATAGCAGATATTTTTTATTTCCTTTTAAAAGAACTATGTAAAAAGAACATACAAAAATAGCTATTAACGGACTTCTCGCCATCGATTGAATCACATTAAAAAGGCCTAAAAAAAGGCAGAAGAATAAAAAATAGGATTTGTAATCTTTTTTACAAAACAAAAGCAAAAATAGCGATATAATAAATAATGAAGCTCCTATATGGCCGTACATAATGTAGTAGGTACTAAAAATATGATCTAATTTGATATAACCATATATATAGTTTACCACAAGAAGACCACATAAAATACTTATACAATACTTTGCTATGCTTTTGAAATCTACTTTACGGTAGTCAATACATAATAAAGCAGTACTTGGTAACAGGATCATAAAGAGGATTCTGAAAAGATCTTCATTCTGCGATGCTATTACATCCTGATTAAACGGATAGTTTTTAAACGAATAGATAAGCTTGATGATGTAAAAAACCCAGAATCCGGCAAGGCTTATCATTGAAATATTTTTAAAACTAATATTTCTCCTTTCTCTATAGATGATGAATATAGAAAGGACAATGATAAAGATTCGATAGGGTATAGAAAAGTTCCTGGTATTCATTTCCAAAGGCTTGGCAAAAGAAATGGCAATAGTATTTCCCACTATAACAGATAACAGGAAAAGTTTATCAATGAAATTATTATTAACCGTAATTTTCAAAATAAAGCCTCTATTTATATTTCAATCTATGCAAAACTACTTCTTTTGCTTTACAGAATGAAATAAAATGGCATCCATATATTTTTTTCCCAGCACCGGATACGTTCTGTTTTCAAAAATCCACTTTCTGCCTCTGTCACCTATCTCCATTCTTTCTTCTGAGCTCATATTGGCATAATACAGGATTGCACTTTTAATATCCTCTGCAGATGTACTGTTGATAAATTTACCGCAATCAGCTTCATTAATCATAGAAGGATATCCGGTATAAGAGGCAATAATAGGTTTTGCAGCCAGCATGTATTCCACTACTTTGTTCATAGATTGTCCGTAGTCCCACACTTTTGAATCTTTAGTAGACAAGTACAAAATATCACAAACCTGAAGAAAATATTTAACTTCATTTTGCTGTATTCTTTGTAAAAATGTAACGTTCGAACAATCTTTGAGCTGTTCTTCGTAAGATGCTCTGAGATCACCACTTCCAACAAGTACAAAATGGATATTACTGTTCTTTTTCATCATTTGTATTGTTTCAATAAAAGGTTCCAACGCATTGGTAACTCCCATACTGCCTGCATAGCCAATAATTACTTTGCCGGGTGGCACAATTTCTGAAAAAGGATTTTTTTCTTTCAGGAATTCTTCGGAATAGTTTTCAGGATCAAATCCTAATGGTGAGCAATGAAATGGTTTTTTATATCCCAGTAATTCTTCCACATGCAAATCTAATCTCGGCATTGTTCCTGCCACCAGATCTGCTTTTTTATATCCAAACTTTTCGATAAATCCTATCAATAAAACAAGAGGGTGGGTTTTGGAAAATCCGGCTTCCTCCGTCATCGTCAGCGGCCAGATATCACGGATTTCAAAAACTAAAAAACTACCAAACTTCTTTTTCAGATAATATCCATAAATAATAGAAAAAATTGAAAGTGAAGAAATAATGACAGCATCAGGTTTTCCCATATTAGAAAGTTTCATTGAGAAAAGCTTTCTTTCAAAATCAAACCATGACAAAATTCTGTCTATCGATGCGGTTTTGGTATATTTTTTTGTTTTAATCCATCTTATAGCTACCCCATCCTGCTCTTCATCATTATAGATCTTGTCAGTTTCAGGACAATTGGTAAAATGATTTGAATCTGAAGTTATCATGAGGGTATTATTTCCCTGTCTTTTAAATTCTCTTGCCAGATAAAACAAACGTGAGGGCACTTTTGCATATTGCGGAGGTGAGGCATATTTGGAAATTAGCCAGATATTTTTTTCCATTTTATTACTGCAAGGTTGGTTTTTTAATTGGATCAATTAGGAAATCAAGCATAATTGCTTCATTCAAAATATTGCTGTTATTAAGATTTTTAATGCTCAGGCTGTTTTCAAGCTGCTTAAAGTCTGATACAAAATCTTTTACTTTATCTTTTCGCTCCAGAATATTTGATTTTATTCTTTCTCCCACCCCATCATTCACCCAATTCTGGGTAACATCAAAGCCTCTTTTTAAACGGTTTTTGAGGATATATCCCGGCACATCTTTCTTCATCATCTCCCGTAGTATCCATTTTCCGTATCCATGTTTAATTTTAAGCAAATCCGGCAATGCTAAAGCAAACTCCACCAGTCTGTAATCCATAAATGGCAGTCTGCTTTCAATAGAAAAATACATTGAGTTCCTATCTTCATATCTTAAAAGTGAAGGAATACTATATTTTTGAATATCTGAGATTTGTCTGTCTGATAAAGATGTATTTTCAAACAGATTTAAAGAAATGTCAGGTAAGCAATCAAGGAATGCAGTATCTTTTCCTGTTGTTTTCAGGTATCTGTTTTTCTCATTCCAATAGGTCTTTATCTGTTTGGTTTCAAATAGCAGCATAAGTGCCAGTGAGTGAAAGTATTGCAAGCCGGGTAGGATTTCCTTTTTTTCGATTGCTTTTTTCAGTGCTACTACGAAAAACTTTCTGTATCCAGCAAAAACTTCATCACCTCCCTGACCTCCTAATAAAACTTTAATGTTCCTTTCTTTTACCTGCTTGTATACTTCATGCTGCGCTATAATGCTTAATCCAAGAAATGGAGATTCTTGTGCCTCCATGGTCTGATCATAAATATTCCCCATCTCCTGTGCGTTGTAAGAGTGATGAATATATTCAACATTGATATTTTTATCTTTTGCAAATTTATTGATAACAGGTCCTTCTGATTTCGGGTGATCGGGAGCGCCATAGCTGAATGCCATTAGATGGTCTACTTCTTTTGCTGTAATGGCTGCTATAGAGGAAGAGTCCACTCCTCCACTTAAAGAAATTGCCAGGGGAACATCACTTCTCAGACGTATTTTTGTTGAATTTTCCAACAGGGCTTTCCCTTGGGAAATGAGTTCATCTGAGCTTAATGACTCCAGTTCTTTTCTTTTTTTTGCCACCTGCTCTTCCAGAGAATACCATGTCTTTGTTTCTATTTTCAGTTCTCCCTCCAGCTTACATTTCATTAATGATCCCGGCAAAAGATATTTAACATTCTTGAAAGGAGTTCTGTCTTCATATCCTTCAAAAAAACCAAATCTTATTCCGCTGGAACAATATTCCAAATCTATGTCCTGATTTATTTGCTTCGCTACAGAGGCAATGGAAGAGGAAAATAACAGCTGGCCATCAAAAAAAGTATAGATTAACGGCTTCACTCCAAATCGGTCTCTTACAAGATAGAATTCTCCTTTAACCTTATCAAACATCCCGAAAACAAACATTCCGTTCAGTTTATTCAGGCACGCTTCTCCCCAGCATTCCCAGGCTCTCAAAAGAACTTCAGTATCTCCTTTTGTTCTGAAAGTAAACCCATTGGCAATTAATTCTTCTCTAATTTCCTGATAGTTATATATTTCACCATTAAAAGTGATAGTATATCTTTCATCCTCAGAAATCATAGGCTGGTTAGATGCTCCTGAAAGATCTATAATCGCCAGCCTTGAGTGCGCTAACGTTACTGACCAATCTGCATATTCTGCTTTTTCAACTGCATAATAATCCGGTCCTCTTCTTCGTATATAGTTATGTAAATCACTTCCTTCTTTAAAGTCGAGGTTTTGTGATCTTTTAAATTCTATTGCTCCTGTTATTCCGCACATATTAGTTTGATAAAACTTTTTGATAAAACGTTAATAATTTGTCAGACTGGCTTTCCCATGAAAAATTTTCATAGACTAACTTTCGTCCCACTTCACCCATTTGTTTCGCTGTTTCTTTATTAAGCATGAAATAATCAATAGCATCTGCTATTTCCTTAGGTTTTTGAGGGTCTACAAAAATACAACAGTCGCTTCCTTTCAATAAACTTCTCCAATAGGGAAAATCTGAGGCAATAAAAGGAATTCCTGCCACCATGTATTCAAACATTTTTATTGGCAGACTCACCAAAAATGTTGGGATCGGATGTAAAGTAACCACTCCTACCATGGAACGGTTATAGATATTTTCTACTTCATCAGAATTTATGTATCCAAAATCATTAACAAGATGGTAATTCTTATGTTCTTTTATTTCTTTTTCCAGCGTAGGAGAAGAATACATTCCCGCAAGATTCAGTCTGGCCTCTGATTTTGTAATCTCCAATGAATCCATAAGGTCTTTAATCCCTCTCGTGTCATCAATAGATCCTACATAACACACTTCATCCTTTTTTTGATCCCAGGAAATATGTTCTTGTTTCTTATCGGATAAGATGGGATAGTTATTGATGTTTTCTGTTTGTTTTGCAAACTTTTTAAAATAGTTTTCAATATGAGGAGTAGCCCCAATCACCCCATCTATTTTTTTACAGGCATAACGCTCGAAATTCTCATAGAACAGGGAGATGATATTTGAAACAGGAGATTTTAAATAGGGTGAAACTAAAATAGTATTTACCGTATCTTCGTGAGAATCAAAGATTACTTTTTTATTTAGCTTTTTTAGTTTCTTCGCTATTAAAAGCAATTCGGGGTCATGCAGATGAAATACATCTGCATTGAGTTCCTTAGCTTTATTAAAAATTTTAGCTGTAGTCTGTGTAATTCTTTTTATTCTACCTGATGGGGCACCTATATCTATAATTTCCACATTGTCTATCACCTCATTCCCTTTACCGTCAGCAACAACTAAGGTTACCTTAACATCTTTGGATGCCAGACTTTTACACATCTTATGAAATATCCTGGAGTCATTTCTTGGATGGACACTCGTAAGATGGCATATGTGAAATCTATAATTTTTATTCATTAATTGTTTTTTGGACTTGAAATTATTTTTCAGTATACAATTTCGGAATTCTATTCACGATTTTAATTACTCTTTCAAAATCGAGTCCTAAGGTATCCAGATACCATCTGATATTCTGATAACGGGGAGTATTTTCTATTCCCACGAGTTCTAAGGCTCTTTCTCGTGTTATTTGCCCTTCTCTGATCTGATTACTTCTGAACGTGTCATGCTCTGTAAAGCCAGCTACAGTATAATATACATAGTTGTAAAAAGCTGCTGTACCATCACCAATTCTCCAGGTAGTAGTAGTATCTATTGCCTTTTCCCAATTATAATCGTTTAAAAGGGTATTATCCACCTGCTCTTCATCCCATCTCCAATAATCAAAAATGTGATAGTAATCCTGTTTTTCCGTAAAACTACGATAGTATTCTCCAGATAGAGTATCCCAAAGTGAACTATTGAAATATCCAGGGCTCTCCATCATCGCTCTGAATCTTTTGGAGTGGTATCTCAGCTGTTTCATAGCACCATGACTGTATACTCTTTTTTCTTCAAAATCAGGTTCAATATCTAAAAATCCTGTTTTAAAGTGAGTTACTTCTAATGGATTTACTCCCCACAGATTAAGATTGATTCCTGTTTGCTTTTTAATATCTTCTACATGTCTGAAGAAGTGTTTATCTCCAGCGGTTAGCATTGCCATCATTCCTAAATGGGGTGATTTCAGCCATGCTTCCAGATTCATTCTGATATTCTTTCTTTTGAGTGAGATGTCTGCAGCAACAATAATATTTTCTACACCAAGATCTGCACACATACGGCTGATATTTCTTCGGCCAAGATCCGTTACCATTCCCCAATCATAGGTATAAGTAACAGGTTTCATTTCCAGCTCTTTTACAATAAGGTGCAGTCCATAGCAGCTGTCTCTACCTCCTGAAAAGGGAACAATACAATCCAGTTCTTTTCCTTTTCTTCTGTAGGGCTCAACCAGCTTAAATAATTCTTCTTTCGGTTTAGGATTATTTCTTGGTTTGTAGCTTTTACAATAATTACAGACCCCAGCTTCATCAAATTTTATAAAAGGCATGGTCTCAGGAAGAATACATTTGGTGCATCTCCTGATGTCAAGTTTTTTATATTCAAGTAGATTTTCTTCAATCGTATTAAATTTAAACTCAGGGATTAAGTCTTCTACTCTGCTTTTTTCATCTATAACCGTAAGCTTCTCTTTTGAGACAGGAATATCCAGAATCAAGGATTCTTCTTTTATCTGGGTAATGTTTTCGCATCCAATAATTTTAAGTCCATAGCTTTCTGATGCAAAATAAGTTTTATCCTCATTGTATCCTACGTATAAACTGCCATTATTAGAGAATAAAAGGAGTTTTCCTTTTTCAGGCAGAGCAAGAGCGCAGGCAATAACTCCCTGGCATAAAGAAAGTACTTCTTTAGGAAGGTCTTCTATTTTGTTCTCACTATGAGTAAGAAATTCTTCTGCAATAGCTACAATAGCTTCAGAATCAATTTTTAATTGTCTGCTTACTGATAACTTACTCCAGACTTCGTCTTCGTTAACTATAATACCATTATGTATCGCACATATATTACCTCTGATCACAGGTTGATTATCTCCCAGTCCGTTGGTAATTAATCTGCTATGTCCTAAGACAATATTGTTATTATAGGGTTTTACCTTATTCAGTAATTTTTCAATGCTGTAATCAGCTCTGTTTACCCTATATTGGTTATTTTGATAATAAATCAAACCACTAGAGTCTACTCCTCTTTGTTCGGAGTGTTTTACCAGAGTTTGAAACTTCTGTTTATTAATACTGGTGTTCGATACGACACCAAAAATTCCACACATTTGTTTTATTTTTTTAAATCATTATATTTTTTAATAACTCGTTTTCCTAAATATTCCAGATACATGATAATGTTTATTTTCTACTGTATTACCTCATTTTAAATATCCGGTATCTTTTATAATTTTAAACAAGTTTTCAGCATTTAAGCTACTATATTTTACTAAATTATATTCTTAAAGAGTACTTTTTGACATCTATAAAATCTGATGCTAATATATATATAATTCTGATCTATCCATTAAGTAAAATAATCACTTGAAGAAACAGGATCTACTAAGCGAAGAACTTTTACTTTCCATATGATTTCAGCATTTTCTTTCCACCAACTGAGGATATAATTGCGAGTGATGTAAGATATAACCACCAATATGTATTTCCCAATGAATCACTATTGATTATACCAATGATAGGGATTACCAGAACACTTGTATAGAAGAGCCTTTTCACATTACTACTCAGCATTACACTCTTTTTAAATCCTATTAGAATTTTTAAGAGCCAGATTATAAATAATGAAAAAATAACAATCCCATATTGTGCAAAAATTTCTAAAAAGAAGTTATGTGGATTGACTATTCCTTTATAATATTCAGATCTTTCCATATAATATTCATATCCTCCGGCACCCACTCCGGCACCGTAAGAATCAATCAGGAATCCAATTCCAGCAATAAAATTATACATTCTTACACTACCGGATTCATCATTGCTGTAATCAACATTTACCCTATCTTTAAATAAAATTTCTATATTTTGTACCAAAGGATCTGGCAGAAAAGTATAAGAAAAATAAAAAAGCAATAATATAAGAGCAATAAAGGATAAGTTTTTATAGTTTAAACGGATCTGAGATAATAAATAAATAACAATGATGATCATGGATGTTCTATTGGTATTTACAAAAATTATAAGGACAGAAATCCCCAAAACCACTAAGTAGAATATTTTTAACGCTTTTTTCCCTTCTTCAATGATTCCCCATAATACCATGGGTAAACACAAACAAATAAAAACACAATAGTTGTTATAATTTCCAAAAAAAACGGAAGCATAAGGTGCATATATACCAATACCTCCAATTAATCTTTCGTCATCATAGCTAAAATGGTTCATTGTTACAATTTCGTAAATTGCAATAGGCAAAGTAAGTGCTAATCCATAAATCCAAGCATTTCTAATTAATTTGAGAGTAGCATCACTATCTTTCAAAAAAAGAGGAAAAAAGAGTAAACTTGACATACTAATGGTCATCACGACGATTTCATTCGTTAAACCAATTTGTGGATCCGGGCTCCAAAAAAGAGAAATAAGGCCATAAGTAATCCAAACAAAATACGTAAAGAGGCCAAAAGTAATTGTATTATTGTAGTGAAGATGAGAACCTTTAGTTGATTTCACCAATAAAAAAGGTAAGAAAAGCAACAATAATCTTGTAGGTTGAAAAGAACCTCCGAAACTTCCTAAGCTTAATGAAAAAATTATAAGAAAAACAATAATATTCATTACTACTTTTTAAAATTAATTATAAAACTCAAATCATTTATTTTAGGAATCAGATATTCTCTTACTCCTGTTTTTGTTATTTTACAGTATATCAGAAGGCTTACAGAGAACCAAATTATAAATGATATACTTGTTGCTATGGCAGCTCCAACAAGATTAAATCTTGGTATCAATAAAAAATTACTGATTACTGTAATGATGAGAGCCATGAGATTCAAATAAATATTAATTTGTGGTTTACCCTGAGCAGCAAAGTCTACATTTATAATTTTCGACCCCGCCATCAGTATTATTCCTGGTCCCAAATATAAAAACAGAGATCTTGTATCTGTAAATTTACTTCCAAAAACAATGTTAACTAAATAATCCCCAAGAATATAAAATAACAATGTAGCAATAAATGTCAGAAAAATAACAACTCTTGTAATAATTGGAATCATCACTTTTCTCTGAGCAGACATGGAAGGATTTGAAAACCATGGATAGGTAACAGATGAAATAGTTGCCGGAAGCAGCCATATAAAATCAATAATAACAAGACAGCTAGAATAAATACCGGTTTCCTTTGATCCTAAATAATGTGCAATAATAAATATATTGATACGATAATTTAAGATCGTTATCAGATTAGATACGTAAGATTTTAAACCAAATTTCAATATATACTTCTGAATATCAATATCAATTTTAAAATCTTTTATTGAAAATATTTTAACACTTCCAAAAAAGTAAATTATTAACAATATACTGGTTATGATAAATCCAGTCATAAATGAAATAATCACATGCTGAAGCGTTATCTCTTTATATATCAAAAATATACACAACAGGATAATAAAAATTACATTGGGTCCTATACTAAAAATAGCATAATTCTTAAAATCCATTTTACCAATCAAAATTGTATACAAAACATTTGTAAACAATGTACCAATTCCGATAATTGTAGCAAATGATTGCAAATCAGGAGGGATTCCATTTAAGCTTCCATACGGTATTATTTTAAAAATTAAATTAAAAACAATAAAAGCAATAATGCTTATAAATATTGTTAAATAGAAAATATTTAGAATAACTTTATCCTGATTATGTTTCTGATTTTGTAAAACATATCCACTGGCAGAGTCAATACCTAATGATAAAAAACTGGTAATGATTAAAATTGTATTGATAAATACGTTATACAAACCATAGTTTTCAACACTTAGATTTCTAGTAATCAACATCGTAGCAACTAACGTTGCTAATGCTCCCATGATTTTCCTTAAAAATAAAATAATGACATTCTTTGTCATGATTTTAGTATTTTCTTATAAACGTTTATAAGGTCATTTGAAACCTTTTCTCTAGAAAAATGCTCAACACAATATTTAACGATCTTCTCTCTGTCAAATTTGTCTTCATTCTCAATTAAATACTTCATTCCTTTATATAATTCTTCTCTTGAATTCTTCTTTACAATGATTCCGACGTCATTATTTAAAATAGATTGAGGGCCACCGGAATCCGTAGCCAAAACAGGAAGTCCCATAGCTAAAGCTTCAATAATAACAATTCCAAATGTCTCTATTAAACTTGGTGAAACATAAAATGTTGAGCTTTTATATTTTTCAATGGCAGTATCCCTGTCAAGTTTTCCTAATAATACTATTTTATTTTCTAATCTTAACTTTTTAATCTGATCTGACAAGTTATGATATTCAACCCCATTCCTCCTATCCAAAGCTCTACATTTTGATATTCTTTAGCTAAATCATCAAATGCATCAATCAAAATATTAAGTCCTTTTAATGGATTGAGTGAAGAAAGAGAGAAAAAATAATTTTCTCTCCCTTTTTTGTAAAATTGTTATCTTGATTTATAAAATTATCATTTACCCAATTCGGCAAAACATCCCAAGTTCCTCCAATGGATTTTGCTAATACTTCTGCCAAACTTTTACTTACGGCAAAATTATGAGAAGATTCAGTAACTTCAGCCTTAAAAGACATTAATTCACGCTTACTATATAAATTTCTATCAAATCCTGATGAATGCTCAGTCACAACAAAAGGTATATTATACTTTTTTTGCATACACAGCAAATTGCCCTGCTGTAATTACGGAATGAATATGAATTAGATCTGGATATCCAAATTTTTCTACATAATTTTCAAATAACTTTTTACAATTATTAAACCACTGTAATCTATTATATATATTGCAGCCTGGTAAATGCCATAATTCTTTAATAAAGGTATTGACCCCATCATTATTAGAAAATGTCGTTTCATTCTGTTTAAAATTAAAACTTTTAAAACTTCTGTAAACCGGAGCAATAACTCCTACATTTTCAATAACGGATGAAAGTCCTTCAATTTGTTCTTTAAAAAAAACACCTGACAAGCTATCATATCGATTAGGATACCAAGATGGAATATAAAGAATATGATTCATTATTGTTTAAGTTTGTAAATTCTCTCAATAATATCTACTACTTTAAGCCCTTCTAAAGCATTTGTTGTGATGGTATTTCTCCCTTTCAATACATCTACAACATTTTCAATAATATAATGATGGTTTGCTGCAGATCCTTTATAAGCACCATAATCATTTCCAGGGTTTGTTGGAGCTAATTCAGGCATAACATAATCTTTTATATTACAAACTTCTACTTTGTCCATATATTGTCCTCCAATCTTTACAGACCCATTCTCTGCGATAATTGTCATAGAACTTTCAAGATTCTGATTCCAAACAGAAGTAGAATAATTTAATGATCCCATTCCTCCATCTACAAAATCAAAGCTAACGAAACCTGAGTCTTCAAAATCAGTAAGCGTTTCATGATTAAAATCTGCAAATTTTGCCTGAATATTGGTAATATCACCAAATAGCCAGTACATGATATCGATAAAGTGAGAAAACTGGGTAAATAAAGTTCCTCCATCCAGATCTTTCTTTCCATGCCATGATTCCGGCTTATAATATCGGTTATCACGGTTCCAGTAGCAATTAAGCTGAACCATATATATATTCCCAAGTTTTCCGCTCTCAACCATTTCTTTCACCCATGCGGAAGGAGGTGAATATCTGTTTTGCATCACGGCAAAAACTTGTTTATGCTTGTGCAGAGCCTGAAAAATAAGTTTTTCAGCATGCTGTTTTTTCAGAGCCATTGGCTTTTCTACCACAACGTGCTTTCCTGCATCTATTACTTTATAAGATTGTTCAAAATGAAATCCGTTTGGAGAAGCGATATTAACTACATCCACTTCAATTCCGGAAGCTAAAAATTCATCTAGTGATGCAAAAAAGGGAACGTCATAATTTTCAATTCCCAATACTGATTTATCTTTAACATCAATCAGACCTATCAACTCACATTCATCATTTCTTGAGATCATTTCGGCGTGTCTTTTTCCGATATGCCCGCAGCCAACAACTGCAAATTTTATTTTTTCACTCATTTGTATGTTTTTAAATTTTTGAAACTTTGTTATTTTCTAATTTGTATTTTTCTCCACTTTCTTCACAAACGGCAATATTTTCTGCATCAAATTGAAGTCTTTGCCCAAATTCACTCATCCATCCCATTTGTCTGGCAGGGTTTCCTACTACCAATGCATAATCCGGCACTTCTTTTGTAACTACAGCTCCTGCTCCAATAAAAGCATACTGACCAATATTATGTCCACAAACAATTGTTGCATTAGCTCCTATAGATGCCCCTTTTCCAACATGGGTTTTCAGATATTCATTCTTTCTGTTGACGGCACTTCTTGGATTTATTACATTGGTAAAAACCATTGAAGGCCCTAAAAAAACATCATCATCACATGTTACTCCTTCATAGATTGAAACATTATTCTGAACTTTCACATTCTGTCCTAAAACGACTTTAGGAGAGATGACAACATTCTGACCAATATTACATTTTTCGCCCAAAATACAACCTGTCATCAGGTGTGAAAAGTGCCAAATTTTGGTTCCGTTTCCTATTTGACATCCTTCGTCAATAACGGCTGTTTCGTGTGCAAAAAAATCCGACATATCTGCTTTATATTAATTAAAATAGTTCTTAATTTCTGTAATAATCACATCCAGTACTTCCTGATCAAACTCGGTATGTACAGGAAGAGAAATAACTTCCGTGCAAAGCTGCTCTGTAACCGGAAGACTAAAACCTTCTTCTACATATTGAAGAAAGGCTTCCTGTTGGTAAAGGGGTAAAGGATAATATACCATACTTGGAATATTTTTTCCTGCCAAATATTTCTGTAGCTCATCTCTTTTCCCATTTTTCACTCTAAGGGTATACTGATGAAATACATGGGTAGAATTTCCAGCTCTTTTAGGAATCTGAATTCCCGCAATATCTGCAAGGTTTTCATCATAATAATCCGCCATTCTGTTTCTGGCTGCTGAATACTCATCCAAATGTTTAAGCTTAACTTTTAATACCGCTGCCTGAATGGTATCCAATCTTGAGTTACAGCCTAAAACTTTATGATAGTATTTTTTTTCCTGACCATGGTTGGCAATCATTCTTATTGTAAGAGCCAAATCATCATCATTTGTCATCAATGCACCTCCATCACCATAGCATCCAAGATTTTTTGACGGAAAAAAAGAAGTACAGCCAATGTGTCCTATAGTTCCTGTTTTTTTGACTGTTCCATTAGAGAAAGTATAATCAGAACCAATTGCCTGCGCATTATCTTCTATAACAAAAAGGTTATGTTTTTCTGCAAATTCAATAATTTTTTCCATATCAGCACTTTGGCCGTATAAATGAACAGGAACAATTGCTTTGGTTTTTGGGGTCAGGTATTTTTCAAGACCTTCCAGTTGGATATCAAACGTATCTTCGTTTACATCTACCATCACCGGTTTTAATCCTAAGAGACCAATAACTTCTGCCGTAGCTACATAGGTGAAGGCAGGACAAATTATTTCATCGCCAGGCTGCAGATTAAGAGCCATCATGGCAATTTGAAGGGCATCTGTTCCGTTAGCACATGGAATAACATGTTTTACTCCCAGATATTTTTCAAAATCCTGTTGAAATTCTTTTACAGCAGGACCGTTAATAAATGCAGTATTATCAATACATTCCTGGATACTGATATCTACGTCTTCTTTTATTTTCAGGTATTGACCTTTAAGGTCAACCATTTGAATTTTCATATTTTTAGTTTTTTGAGTGCACGTAGAGGTGCATTTTTTAATTCATGATAAGCTCACTTATTTTATTTCCTATAGAAAGGCAGGAAGTAGCTGCTGGAGAAGGAGCATTTCTAACGTGAATAATATTTCCGTTTTTCACGATATCAAAATCATCAATCAGTCCTCCATTTCTATCACAAGCCTGAGCTCTTACTCCTGAGCCTCCTACTACAAGGTCATTTTCCTGTATTTCCGGTAAAAGTTTCTGAAGTGCTTTTGTAAATGCGGATTTGGAAAGTGAACGGTGCATTTCTCCCATTCCCGTTTTTCCATATTTTGCTACAATTTTTCTAAATCCCGGCCATAGCATAGTCTGCATGGTCTCGTTGAAATTGAAATCAAAAAAATGGTATCCTTCTTTTTTGAATGCCAGAACAGCATTGGGTCCAGCTTCAATATTACCATCAATCATTCTGGTAAAGTGGACTCCAAGAAATGGAAAACTAGGATCAGGTACTGGATAAATAAGATGTTTTACCAGATATTTTTTTTCGTCCTTAATTTTATAATATTCTCCTCTGAAAGGAATAATGACCACATCGTTTTTTTCGTTGGTCATTTTGGTTATCTTATCCGAATACAAACCTGCGCAGGAAATCAGCTTATTGGTTTTAAATTCGGAAATATTGGTGTTTACAATAATTTCAGATCCTTTATCAATGATGTTTTTTACTTCATTATTAAATCTTACTTCTCCTCCTAATTCTTCAAAAAGCTCTTTTATTTTTTTGGCTATTCCCGGATAGTCAATAATTCCGGTTTGTGGAACTTTGATTGCTTTTACTCCTTCACAATGGGGTTCAATTTCACGGAACTCTTCTCTTGAAAGGTATTTTAAATCCTGGAGACCGTTTTCAACTCCTCTTTTATAAATATTATCTAAAAGGGGTAGTTCTTCCTGTGAAGTCGCTACGATTATTTTGCCACAAAGATCGTATCGTATTCCGTGTTTTTCAGCAAAATTAATGACTGAGTTATATCCTTCAATACAATTTTTTGCTTTGAGACTGCCTGGTTTATAATAGATTCCACTATGGATTACTCCGCTGTTGTGTCCCGATTGGTGCAATGCAACATCGTTTTCTTTTTCCAAAATTAAAATCTTAGAATCAGGATTTTTCAGTTGAGTCTGATAGGCTGTAGCCAATCCTACTAAACCTGCACCAATGATTATAATATCATAGTTCATTATCTGTTATAATCTTGCATCTACCAGATTTCTGTCTAAACATGCTTTGGTATCAAAAACCACGGCATTTTCTTTTTTAAGCTGATCCAGATCCATTTCCAGAAACTCGTTATGAGATACTGCAATTACTAAAGAATCATACTTTTTTCCTTCTTCAAGAGCATCCAGAATATCAATTCCATATTCATGTTTTACTTCCTCTTTACTAGCCCATGGATCATAGATATCAACATTTACTCCGTAGTCAGCAAGTTCTCTATAAATATCTACAACTTTAGTATTTCTGACATCCGGACAGTTTTCTTTGAAGGTAACTCCTAAAATCAAGGCATTAGAGTTTTTGATCACTCCTCCTTTTGCAATAAGAAGCTTCACTACTTTAGCTGCAACAAATTTTGCAATAGAGTCGTTTACACGTCTACCTGATAAGATAACATCCGGGTGGTATCCTAACTGCTCTGCTTTATGGGCAAGATAATAAGGATCTACTGAGATACAGTGTCCACCTACTAATCCCGGTTTATATTTAAGGAAATTATATTTTGTTCCTGCCGCTTCCAATACATCATTGGTATCGATACCTACTCTATCAAAAATTAAAGCGAGTTCGTTAACAAAAGAAATATTAACGTCTCTCTGTGCATTTTCAATAGCTTTTGAGGCTTCGGCAACTTTAATACTAGGCGCTTTATGGGTTCCTGCAGTAATAATTTTCTTATAAAGTTGATCTACTTCTTCCGCAATTTTTTCCGTAGAACCTGATGTTACTTTCTTAACACTTGTAAGGGTATTTACTTTATCTCCCGGATTAATTCTTTCCGGAGAATATCCTACAAAAAAGTCTTCATTAAACTTAAGTGCTGAATATTTTTCAAGAACCGGTACACATTCTTCTTCTGTACATCCAGGAAAAACTGTAGATTCATAAATAATAATATCTCCTTTTTTGATAATTTCTCCTAACATTTTTGAGGCAGAAATCAATGGATTCAGATCCGGAGCATTATATTTATCAATAGGGGTAGGGACAGTTACAATGAATACATTAGCTTCAGAAATATCTGACAGCAGGCTTGTTGCTTTATAGCCTAAAGAACCATTGGATTCCGTATATTTTTTCAGTCCGTTATTTAGTTTATCAACATCGGCTTCTAGCGTTATATCTTTCCCGTTATTAAGCTGGTCAACACGCTGTGCATTGATATCAAAACCAAAAACTGGATAGTGATCTGCAAATTCAAGAGATAAAGGAAGACCTACATAACCCTGGCCTATAACCGCTATTTTATATGGTGTTATCATTAACTAAGTTTATTTTTTATTTTTTGAAACCAAGATTGTTCTGTATGCTGGTTATAACCATAACCATATTTGTTGCTATATCCTAAATTTTCCCTGTTTACATCGTTAAGTACAAATCCAACATTTTTGATTTTTTTCTGATCGATATTGCTGTTTGCAAATTCTAACAATGCCTTTTCAGTGTATTTAGATCTGGATACATAAATAGTAATATCAGAAAGTTCAGCAATAAGGAAAGTATCTGTAACAAGAAGCAATGGTGCGGTATCAAGAATAATATATTCATATTTATCTTTCAATTCGCTGAGAAGGCTCTCATAGCGTCCGTTGGATAACAATTCTGTCGGGTTAGGAGGAATCATTCCTGAATAAATTACATCCAGATAAGGGTTAAAAGATGATACATGAATGATATCTTGAAGTTTAGTCTCATCATTATAAAGATATTCAGTAAGTCCGGCAAGTCCTTTTCTTGCAGGATTATATCTTTGAAGCTGAGGATTCCTGATATCGGATCCTATAATAATTGCTTTTTTCTTAGGATTTGCCAGTGTTAAAGCTAAATTCACCGAAGTAAATGTTTTTCCTTCTCCTTTTACTGTTGAAGTAACAAATACAACTTTTCCTTTTTTCTCCTTTGAAAGCATGAAATTCATATTGGTAATAAGAATTCTGAATGCTTCTGCCATAGGAGTAATATCATTCATTTTTACTATTTCAGAATCTCCTTTTTCAAGACTTGGTAATTCAGCAATAATAGGTGCATGCACCACCTTTTCAAGATCATGTTTCGTAACCACTTTATCATTGAAAAGCATTGTTAGATAAATAACAATAAAAGGAACTAATAATCCTAAAACAAAAGAAACCATTAAAACAATCTCTCTATTAGGTGAAACCGGTGCTCCGGAAGCATAAGCTAAATCTACAATCTTTGCTTTAGGAGCAGTAATGGATTGGGCAATAGCCGTTTCTTCTCTTTTTTGAAGCAATAGCAAATACAAATTTTCTTTGATTTGCTGTTGTCTTTCAATACTTCTGAACATCTTCTCAATGGAAGGCAGTTTTGATATCTTTCCGGAAACTATATTTTGTTCTCCTAAATATTCATTTCTTGCCAGCTCAAGGCCTTGTTTGTTTTTCTGAAGACTCTGCGTAACAGAACTACGCATTGCATTAATTTGTTTAGTAACATCTACAACCGTAGGGTTTTCCGGCGTAGCGGACTCCAAAAGTCTGTTTCGATGTAATACTAATTGATTATAAGCAGAAATTCCACTTGTAGCGTCTGTATTGTTTAGTCCAACATTTGCAGGAAGAACCTGATACTGTCCTTGATTTGAGACATAACTAATTAAGGAATTTGTAAGTTCTAACTGGGCGTCTATTTCCAACTGTTTTGCTCTTGCAGCAGCAGAACTTTCCAAACCAATCTTGGCCTCAGTTTCTATATCAATAATATTATTTTTTGATTTAAAACTTTCTTTTTGGTTTTCAACTTCCCCAAGTTCTCCGGATAATTTTTTGATTCTGTCTTCAATAAAGTCGAGTGTTTTTTTTGACTCTGAATTTTTATCAGACATTGCATCATTATTGTAGGCTACCACTAAATTATTTAGGACATCTTCAGCTTTTATGATCTGCGGGTAATTGAGGCCTAATCTAAGTACAGTAGCTTCTTTATTAGCTAAATCCACACTCAATCCACCTTGTAAACTATTTACTTTTGCATCTGCTGTGGAGATTTGCAGCTCAAGGTTTTTCATATCCACTCCAAGGTTTCCCGGAGCGAATTCTTTATTTTTTGTTATAATGATATTGGCAAAGGGTAGACTGATGGTTTTCCCATATGTTGTAACGATTTCTTTTGTTAAACTTTTTGAAGTAAGAATAAGCTTATCTTTATCTATACTAAGTTTTACAGGAGTTGCAGGTTTTTCACTTTGCTTCTCTTCAATTACTTTAACATTTATAGGGCATGTTGCTTTATACAGTTCTAGTTTAGTAACCCTACCTTTTCCAATTACATTTACCTGTAAATTTTGATTGATGACTACCTCGCGCATCATCTTCTTAGATTTCAGTATTTCTATTTCATTAGCAATACTATTCGTTTTAAGACCGCCTAAACCTGACAGATCCGGTAATATTCCTAAATCACTTCCCATTATAGGAGAAGAGTTTCTTGCATCTTTAATTAAAACGGAAGTCTGAACATTATATATAGGAGTTATAAACCTTAGCGATATATAACCTATTATTAAAGCAACAAATGCACTTAGAATAAACCACGGCCATCTTCTCAGATATGGTTTTATAATTTCACTAATGTTAATACTATTTGAGTTGTTTTCTACTTCAGAAAATTGTGAAGATTGGTTATCCATCAATTTTTTATTTCTTATTAAATAAACTTACTACTACGGCAACTGCTGTAACCGCAATAGAAATGGCGGTCAGATAAAGTCCTGTGTTGGGATTCTGTTTTGCTATAACATCTTTTGTATTGTTTGAAGAAACAATAATAGCATCGCCTTGCTTCAGATTGTAATATGGAGAATTTATCAAATTAGCATCCTGAAGGTTAATACGGCCGTGAGAAACAACCCCATTTTCGGTTCTGACAACCAATATATCTTCTCTTTTTCCATATTGAGTCAAATCGCCGGCCATCCCTAATGCATTTAAGATCGTTGCCTGCCCAGTTGCTACGATATAGTCTCCCTGTCTGTTCACTTCCCCTAATATGGTAACTTTAAAGTTAGCAAGTTTTACATTAACTGTTGGATTAATAACGTATTTCGTCATTTTTTCCCTTAGTTCATCTTTGAAGGCTGTCAAACTTTTATCTGATGTACTCAGTTTCCCCAATATTGGAAAGTCAATATTTCCATTTGCATCTACAATATATGTTGGTCCCGACATAATTGTAGAGCCCTGATTAGGAGTATTTCCTCCTGCTATTGCATTTGTCTGTATAAGTTCTGATGAAGAATAATTCTGATTAAAAGGCTTTACAACATCCATATCTTTTGCAGTGATCAGAATAATAAGCTGATCTCCTACCTGGATTGTATTTGCTGAATTTTTAGCAGAGGCACTGATTGCAACCTGTTCTATATTCTGCATATAATTTAAATCATTCTTAGCATTGGGATTAACTTTACAGGAAATCACTAATGAGGATGCCAAAACTACTGCTAATATTTTTCCTTTCATTATATTGTTAAATTGTGCAAATATACATTTATATTTTTTCTATTTATCTAGAGCCTCATAAATTGAATTATTGCTTCGGAATTCCGGAACTATTGTTTTAAGAATCTTTACTACTTCTACTTTATCTCTTCTAAGAGATGCTTTAGTAATTTCTTTAGTAAGCGTATCTATTTCTGTGAATCCCATAGAAGGATCTTTAGAGATCATAATTTTGTCATTATGAGTGGGAAGTGTTTTTGCATCATCACTCAAGAGTTCTTCATACAGCTTTTCCCCAGGTCTCAGTCCTGTATAAATGATCTTAATATCAATATTAGGTTCGAATCCTGACAGCTTTATCATTCTTTTGGCAAGATCAATAATTTTAACGGGTTCACCCATATCAAAGACAAAAATCTCTCCACCTTCTCCCATTGTTCCGGCCTGAAGTACAAGTTCACAGGCCTCAGGAATAGTCATGAAATATCTTACAATTTCCGGATGCGTGATGGTTACAGGACCTCCAGCTTCAATTTGCTTTTTAAAATGAGGAATCACAGAACCGTTGGATCCTAATACATTTCCAAATCTTGTGGTAATAAACTTGGTCACGTTACCTTCTACATTTTGAAGGGACTGCACAAAAAGTTCTGCAGCACGTTTTGAAGCTCCCATTACGTTAGTTGGATTTACAGCTTTATCTGTAGATACCATTACGAACCTGTTTACTTTATATTTGCTGGATAGCTTTGCAACAATCTTTGAGCCTAATATATTAACAAAAATTGCTTCATGAGGGTTTTCTTCTACCAGAGGAACATGCTTATAAGCTGCTGCATGGTATACCATTGAGAAGTTATAGGTCTGGAACAGGGATTCCATTCTGTGATGATTGGAAACATCTCCTAAAACAAATTTGAAAGGAATATGAGGAAATTTTTCTCTCATTTCAAGTTCAATTTCATAAAGCGGTGTTTCTGCCTGATCTAAAACTACAATCAATGAAGGGTTGAAAAGAGCAACCTGTCTTACAATTTCACTTCCTATGGATCCTGCCCCACCGGTTACGAGTACGGTTTTATCAGAATGTCTGCTTTTAACTTTTTCGTTCTGAATTTTGATAGGTTTTCTATTTAATAAATCCTCAATTTGAAGATTTCTAATCGACCCACCCAAATCACTGTCTCTCAATTTTTGTACAGACGGTGCTTTAAAGACGTTAAGATCCTTCTCTAAGAATAAATTCACCCACGAATTCATCTCATCCCTGGCCATCATCTCTTTAACAATAAGGACACCATCAATAATAAGATCTTCTTTGGAGTTTTCTTCTATTTTTTGTTTTTCATAAATAGGCTTTCCTAGGAGAGACGCCCTTTTAGAATCTGTTCTTTGTGTCAAAAAGCCCACTACCTGATAAGGCAGGCTCGGATTATCAAGAATAGCACGTGCAATGGCAATAGATTGTTCATCAATTCCCAATACCAGGATTCTTTTTTTCAGTGCACTTCTTCTGTATTCCCTTACGATATGGAAAAACTCTTTCACATATAATCTGAACAGGAATAATCCCATAAATGAAATTACAAAATAAAGCATCAGATAGGGAGTAAGGATAAACTTACTTCCTGTGGTCCAGAAATAGCAAATATTTACTATTCCGATAGTCAGCATTGTGCAAAAACAGGATATCAGAAGCTTAAATAAGTCTATAAATGTTGAATGGCGAATAATACCGGCATAGGTCTTGAAGACATACATAAAAGCAGCATTTACGAGAATAATAAAAGCGAAAATTAAACTTTTATCATCATGGTAGATAAATTCCTGCTTGGTAATTCTTGCGATAATGTAAGTAGAAAGAAATAAAGATATGACTAGGATAATAATGTCTATTACAAGAATTATCCATCTTGGAAGATATCTTACGTCTGAGAGATTGACAACATTATCCCCTCCAAATATTGTTTTTCTAAGAGAATTGTACATTGTCTATATTGGTGTTCATATTTAATTAAGGTATAATATCTAACTATCCAATCAAAGATAATTCCGATACAATCATACAAAAATAAATAAATTTATTTCAATATGCTGAAATCAAAAATAAATTTGATGTTATATTTATAAAATCTAACAATTTCATTGCGATACAGCTAAAGCCACCGACAAAAATCATACCATAAGAATACTTATAAAAATGACATTTATTTGTGAATATTCTTTATTTCAGCTGTTTTTAAAAAAATTATTTATTAAATCTTTATGTATCAATCTTTTTCAATGAACTGATTGTTTTTTCACGAAAAGTCATAAGTCAAGTTTTTTTTAAATTCGTTAATATTCAGTCAAAAATATCAATTATTTTTTCATATTCAAAACCTTTACTCATTAAATATTTTATTGTTTTGGTTTTTTTTTGATATTCTTTCAAGCCCGTTTGTCTGGAATAGTAATCTTCAAAAATCTTTCTGATCGTCTTCTCATAGTCTGAATCATCAATCTCATCAAAACATGAGCTGATTAACCTTTCAGAAATCTGTTTCTGCTTCAGATTCATTTTAATTTTGTTCTTTCCCCAGTGCTTGATGTAAAACTTACCTCTGATATAGCTTCGGGTAAATCTTTCTTCGTTCAGATAATTTTCTTTCAGGAGAAATAAAATAATATCTTCTTTCGCTTCCTCAATAAGGAGAAACTCTCTCATCTTCTGCTCCACTTCTGCATGACAACGATCCTGGTAAACACAGTAATTCACCAGTTTCTGTTTAATTTCATCAAAAGTATAGGATTTCTTTTCCATTTGAATAAAAAAAGAATGAGCAGACTGCTCATTCTTTATATGATATTGGAATGCCTGTTAGTAATTAAACAGAGCTTTACCTTCCATTAATTCGTTTACCTTTTTTCTTACAGATCCAAGAACCTCTTCATTTTTGATATTGTCTACTACATCAGAAATCAATCCGGCAATAGTATCCATATCATTTTCTTTTAATCCTCTTGTTGTAATGGCTGCAGTTCCCAATCTGATACCCGATGTTGTAAATGGAGATTTATCATCAAAAGGAACCATGTTTTTGTTACAAGTAATATCAGCAAGTACTAATGCTTTTTCAGTTTCCTTACCGTTTACTCCTTTGTTTCTAAGGTCTACCAGCATCAAGTGATTGTCTGTACCTCCACTTACGATATCAAATCCTCTGTCGATCATCGCTTTTGATAATGCCTGAGCGTTAGATTTAACCTGTTTTGCATATGTTTCGAACTGTACATCCAAGGCTTCACCGAAAGCTACCGCTTTACCAGCAATCACATGCTCAAGCGGTCCTCCCTGAATACCAGGGAATACAGCACCATCCAATACCTGGCTCATCATTTTGATTTCTCCTTTTGGAGTTTTGTGGCCGTATGTATTTTCGAAATCTTTACCCATCATGATCATTCCTCCTCGTGGCCCTCTAAGGGTTTTGTGAGTAGTGGTAGTTACTACATGACAGTGTTCGAATGGTGAGTTTAATAATCCTTTTGCTACTAATCCAGCCGGGTGAGCGATATCTGCCCAAAGAGTTGCCCCAACTTCATCTGCTACCTCTCTGAATTTTGCATAATCCAAATCTCTTGAATATGCTGAGAAACCAGCGATAAGCATTTTTGGTTTTTCTCTTAGTGCAACTTCTCTCATTTGGTCATAATCAATAAGACCTGTTTCCTGCTGAACTCCGTAAGAAACTACGTTATACTGAATACCAGAAAAATTAACTGCAGAACCGTGAGTAAGGTGCCCTCCCATAGAAAGGTCCATCCCCATGATTTTATCACCTGGTTTCAAAACGGCAAGATAAATGGCTGCATTCGCCTGAGAACCGGAATGTGGCTGAACATTCACATAGTCTACTCCGAAAAGCTCTTTAGCTCTGTTAATTGCTAAAGTTTCAACCTCATCTACTACTTCACATCCTCCGTAATATCTTTTTCCGGGATATCCTTCAGCATATTTATTTGTCAGTACACTTCCCATTGCTTTCATCACGTTTTCAGAAACAAAGTTTTCTGATGCGATAAGCTCTAATCCATGAGTTTGTCTTTGTCTTTCCTTTTCAATCAGGTCGAAAATAATATCCATTTTACTTTTAGTTTTTGAAATTTTCACCCCAAATGTACGGAATTTTCGTTGAGATTTCTCTATTGAAAAAATGATTTTTAAACACTAAAAAATAAAAAAACACCTCCTTTTATATTAAAACCGTATAAACTTTTACATTGATTATTTTAACCATAAAAGACCCAAAAGTTTAAATACTTAAATTTTATAGGTCCAAAATTTATGCATAAAGTACACCTTAGTTTCATAAAAATCTTTGATTTTCATCTTATGTGAACTTTTCTGCGGACTCATTTTAAACTTACTTAAATGAACTAAATTGTTTTAAAATGAAAACTTTTGTGACTTTTGCGGTTTTTTTAAAGTTTAAATAAAAAAGCTATTAAAATTCTTCATCCGAAAGCTCTTTATTTACGACAGCACCAGCAAAACTTCCCTGTGCAACTGCATTAGCCACGGAACGCATCATCGTTACATTGTCTCCACAGGCAAAAACTCCTGGAACATTTGTTTTCTGCATCATATCTATTTTAATAAATCCCTGTTCTGTCAGTTCACATCCCAGATCCTCGGATACATTGATATTTTGTTCAAAAGGAATTTTAGCATATAAAGCCTGTAAGGAAACTTCTTTTCCGTTTTTGAAAATAATTTTCTGAATGGATCCGTTTTCATGTTTTATTTCTCCAATTTCCTCCTCGTTCAGAATGATTTTATTCTGCTTCAATTTTTCAATCTGTTCATCAGTAAGAACAGCTTTTCCATTGGTGAATAAGGTGAGGCTTTTGGTCAGATTAAAAATCAGTTTTGAAAATTCGTAGGCCATGTCTCCATTGGAAAGAATTCCGGTTATTTCATTTTTCACTTCATAGCCGTGGCAGTACGGGCAATGTATAACAGAGATTCCCCAGCATTCTGCAAATCCAGGAATATCCGGCATAAGATCTTTTACTCCTGATGCCAGGATCAGTTTTTTAGCCTGAAATTTTTCACCAGATGAAGTTTCAATTTCAAAACCTTCAGTTGTTTTTACTGTTTTCACCACTGTTCCATTGTAAAACCGGACCGTACTGTATTTTTCTACATCTTCTTTTGCCAGCTTTGCAATTTCTGCGGGTGTTTTGCCATCGTGAGTCACAAAATTATGGGAATATGGCGTTTGTCTGTTGCAAGGTTTTCCGTTATCGATAATCAGAACATTTCTTAAAGATCTTCCTAATGACATTCCTGCTGACAATCCTGAATAGCTCCCTCCTATTATAATGGCATCAAAGTTTTTGTTTTCCATAGTTCAGTTGATAGTTGATAGTTGATAGTTGATGGTTGATGGTTGATAGTGCAAAGTTAACATAAAATCAACTAATGCAATAAAGTTGCAATAATATTTATCTATTAACTTTATCCTGTCTACAAATCATCATTTTTTATTCTTATCGAAAACTATTTCCACTCATTTTTGACTCCATCTATTTCGTCCTGAATTCTTTTATTGACATCTATTTTAGCTCCCTGCAAACTGAAAATTGCCGTACCCCTTTCTCTTGCATATGGATTGGCAATGGAATCTTTTAATCGGGCAACTTCAAAGAAAGAACCGGATTCATTCAGTTCTTTTCCTGCTTCGGAAGCATCTTTTACCCTTATAACATTTTTATATTTTTTACTCAGATCTATCCAATTAATATAGTCTGCATGAAATGAAATTGCTTTTACGCCAATTTTGGAATAATAATTAATAGCTCCTGTCTGTCCGTAATTATCACACAATACCATGGTATTTCCGGACTTTGACAATTTAGAATATTCTTTATCCACTTTTTGAGCCAGTTCTTTCCAGCCCTGCATATCGGCAAAATCCTGTGGCAAAGGATGATCTTTTCCATCTTCCCAACGAAGCAGTCCTAATTTCCTGTACTGTTCCTGATGAGATTCAATATATTCGGGACTTTTATTCGGAAAGGCGACTTGATATAAAGGGAGAAATAATAGTATGGGAATGAGAATACTGACAGGTTTCAAGAATCTCTTCCAGCCATTTTCAAATACATTTCCAAGAAAAACAGCTCCAAAAGCAATATATACCGGATAAAGTCCTATTGCATAATAATCTTTTGCTTTAAAAAACAAAAACAGGGTGATCGTGATGATATAGCTCCAGAAGAAAAATCTGAACTTCTCAAAAGGTTTATACAACAACAATGCTCCCCATCCTGCAATAATTACAAAAGCAACTCCAATGAAAAATAATACCTGAGATTTCATAAAATCTATCCTATTTACATGGACAAGCTGTTTTTCTGAAAGTTCTTTCATATGATGAATAACCGGAAACTGGTTCTGATACTGCCAGAGAAGATTAGGAAAAATAATGATTAACGCTAAAAGCGATGCCCAATACACATGGGGCTGCATAAAAATCTTTCTCTGCTCTGTTAATAATAATGCGGGAACAAGCCCCAATAATGAAAAAGCAATATTGTATTTGTTTAATATTCCAATTCCGAAGATAACGGCTCCAATGTAAATCCATTTTACTTTTTGGGAATCAAAATATTTAATCAAACTATAATAAAGAAACAGCCACAAAAAAATTTCTAAAGACGTTGGCTGAAACAACATATTTACCCTGAGAAGTACTGAGAACAGAATTCCTGAAGCGGCAAGTATTTTAGCAAACAGGCTTCCATTAAGTTCTTCAACGATCTTCCATGTCAGCACAATGGTTAAAGCTCCGAATAAAGCGGGAAAAAATTTAACCCAAAATATAGAATTCCCCAGCATTTTAATGATCCAGGCCAGCCAGGAATTAACCGGAGGAACTGAGAGATATCCCCATGCAAGATGGTTTGCCTGATCAAGATGCAGGTATTCATCTCTGTGCAGCTCATATTCAGGGCTTATCAGTGAGTATTGGAGCGCAAACTTGGCAATGATGAAAAGAATCAGAATCCAGTAGTCTTTTTTCATGGAGGTATCGTTTGGAGTTTAAAAGTAAGACAGTCTAAATCTCTTTTTTGTTACACTTACATTATTTCAAAGCTATTATTAATAATTTCAGTTTTAATCTTCTGAATATTGCCAGACCAATACTTAATTTCTTCAATCTTCTCAGGACATTCTTCTATAGGAGTTTTCTGACAGGCCACTAAATATTCCTGATAGGTTTTCAAAATATCATTCAGGTAGGCTTCATAGTCTTTAGGATTTTTAGGAATATACCCTATTCCATCACAGCCACAGCTATGAAAGCATTTTCCAGTTTTAAAAAGACTTTCTATGATTTTCCATTCTTTGACCGCTGCTTTTTTAGGAGCCTTGAAATCTTTCCCAAGATCAGCCATCACACTGGTGCACTCAGGACATTTTATCGTTCTGTTTTCAATCTCTGAAACCATTTTTTCCAGCTCCTTTGTTTCTGCTTTTGTGAAAACATATCCTACTTTACGAATTGACTTCCCATTAGGATCATGGTATATCTTTTCTTTTTCAATCCTTTGTATAATATCATAGGCATCCGGCTGTTTAAATGATTTTCGGCATTTAAAACATACATAGTGTGATTTATAAGTTTTCGCAGCGTATCTGCACATTTTTATGGGTTTATCTGATTCAAATATAGGAATTTACTCCTGTAAAAGGTTTTGATATAAAAAAAGAATCCCGGAGAACAAAAATTCTCCAGGATTCACAGTTTAAAAGTGTATAGTGTAGTTTATTATTTTTTATTCGCTTTTTCTTTTAGTTCTTCTTTGTCTTTATCAGAAGGGTTCCAAACTTTTATTTCAGTGTCTTTTGTAATGTTTGATCCCGGAAGAATCTGAACGTTGATACCGTCACTTGCTCCCAATTTCAAATATACTTTCTTGAATTTCCCATCTTTTTGTTTTACTTCTACGAAAGCTACATCTTTTCCTTGTTTCTTTTCATACTGAACTAAAGACTCATCCAATAATAAAGCATTTTTCTGAGAACTTAAAACAATTTCACCATTTGCAGAAAAACCTGCTCTAATATACTCATTATTAGGATTAGTTACGTTTCCTTCTACCGGAAATTTGATTGTTCCTGCATTATCTTTTCCTTTAGGAGCAATCATCGTCAGTTTTCCCGGGAAAGTTTTGTTTTGCAGGGCACCGATTACGATGTTCATATCCATTCCCTCACTCAGTTTTCCAGCTTGTGCTTCATCAATTTCACCTTTAAAGATCAGAACATTCAGATCTGCTACGGAACAGATTGTAGTTCCTGCGTTAAAGTTATTGGCTTCAATTACCTGGCTTCCTGCTTTTACCGGAACTTCAAGTACAGTACCTGAAGCTTTGGAACGGATCTCAGTGGTCGCTAATCCCTGCCCTTTAAGTTCAGGAGTTGCTCCTGTCTTAGCGATCTGTAATCTTTTTTGAGCAGTATTCAATTGCTGTTGAGCATTTTTCAAAGTTTGTTGTTGAGAAAACAACTGCTGCTGAGAGTTCAGATACTCTTGTTTAGAGGCTACTCCCTGCTTGTATAGTCTTTCCTGCATTTCAAACTGCTTCTGCATATTTCCAACATTCATCTGAGCATTACTGATCTGAATCTGCGCATTCTGAACTTCCTGTTGAGATGCGTTTACTTCAGAGATGCTTGGAACGATTTTAACAGTAGCAATCAACTGTCCTACTTCTACTTTATCTCCTTCTTTTACTAAGATTTTATCTATAATCCCTGCGATATTGGGTTTAATTTCAATTTCTTCTTTGGGAACAATTTTTCCCGTCGCCATTACCTTATCATCCATATTCTGAACAGTAGGTTTACGGGTAAGGAACTCCTCACCTTCTTTAGAGTTTGATTTTATAAGATAGCCAAGCCCCGAGAACAATGCCACTGCAAATAAAAGCCCCAACACAATATAAATGGCTTTTTTCCAGGTGAATTTCTTTTTCATATGTATAGTTTATTTTTTATTAAATAGATTGAAAAATTTAAAGATTAAAAGATTGATTCTGTGTATTTATTAATCATTTATCTTTATTTTCAAATTGTTTGATTTTCAAATTAATTACTCTGTTCTTAATGCTTCAATAGGTCTGATTTTTACGGCTCTCTGTGCAGGAATCATCCCGATTATCAGTCCCAGAATCACCATTACAGCCATCGCAGCAAATACATTCCCATAGTTGACTGTCGGGTTATAGAAAGGAAATGAATCCTGTCCCTGGGTAACCGCATTAAGAATCATCAGCACAAAAATTCCAAACATAAAACCTAATAATCCCGAGGACAGTGTGATAACCACACTTTCGAGCAAAATCTGATTTCTTACTTCTGCCGGTTTCGCTCCCAATGCTCTTCTGATCCCGATTTCTTTGGTTCTTTCTTTTACGGTAATCAACAGGATATTCGAAATGGCAATTACTCCCGCCAAAATAGTAAGTGTACCCACGATAATTGTTAACAACTGCATTCCCGTAAGAAAACCTGTCAGTTTTTTAAACTCTTTTCCAAGGTTGAAACTTCCGAAAGCATTGGTATCTTCAGGTGAAACTTTATTTTTTGTTTTTAAAACCTGCTTTACATCTTCTTCTACAGAGTTCACATTGGCATTGGGCTTACTGACAATGGCAAACAAGTCAATCTGATCTCCTGCATTATACATTTTTGTATAGGTAGAAAGTGGAATGAAAGCCGTTTGGTCATTTTCAAATCCTCCTCCTTTTTTCACTCTGAAAACTCCAATTACATTAAAGAATATCCCTTTAATATTGATTGATTTCCCAATGGGATTTTCTTTTTTCTTGGCATCAAAGAAGTTTTTATAAATTTCTTCTCCAATAACTACTACATTTTTATTTCCTGAAACATCGGCATCATTGATATAGCGTCCGAAGATCAGTTTCTTTTCCGAAATTTTATTTCCTACGGAGTAGTCTCCGGTAAGCGAATAGGTTCCGTTCTTCCCGTTTCTGGACATAGATTCCCCAGGTGTTCCGGTAAAGCTTCCCCTTGCATTTTGTGGGGATATATAGTCTATGGCTGTCACTTTTCTTTTCAGCATTTCCATGTCGTTCAAGTTCAGGTGAACTTCCCGTCCCTTAGGAAATCCTTCGTAAGGAATAGAGGTTTTCTGCGCCCAGAGAAATATTGAGTTGGTGGCAAAACCGGAAAACAATTTATCAAAACCATTCTCCATTCCTTTGGCTGCTCCAAGAAGGCTTACATACAAAAACATCCCCCATCCTACGCCGATCATGGTAAGAAATGTTCGGAGTTTATTATTTCTCAATGAATAATAGATCTCCTGCCAAGTATCTTTTTTAAATATGATATTCACCTTTTTGAATTATAAGTTATAAATTATGAGTTATGAATTTCATTAATCCGTTTATCTTTTTTGTAAATTACTCTGTTCTCAATGCTTCAATCGGTTTGATTCTTGAAGCTCTGTATGCCGGAACAAATCCTGCAATTAATCCTGAGAAAATCAGGGCAATGAATGCCATAATAATGGCTCCCCAGCCTACACTTGGACTTTTGATGAAAAATTCTTCAAGACTATCGCCAATAAGGCTCAATGTTAAAACTCCTACTCCTACTCCAATAAGTCCGGATACCACTGTGATTACAACACTTTCCTGAACAATCAGACCTACAATGCCGCTTGGTTTTGCCCCAATAGCCTTTCGTACTCCAATCTCCTTGGTTCTTTCTTTTACGATATACACCATAATGTTACTGATCCCAATAATTCCGGCAAGCAGCGTTCCCAGGCCAATGAATCCAACAATTGCTGTAAGAACCGCCATAAACATAAATGTGTCATTCATGTTTTGGGCATTATTCCATACCCGTATCCCTTTTTCATCATCAGGAGAAACACTTTTTCTCGCTTTTAATTTATCTTTAAGCTCATCACCATATTTAATGGCCTGTTCCGGAGTCAGTTTATCATTGTATGTAATATAGGCTATATTTACTGTATCAGAACCTTTCTTCATCTGCTGTAAAGTTGTAATAGGAACAGTAATATGTCTTTCATCCCGGTCTCCTCCATCATCTGAAAAAACTCCAATAACCTTATACATCGTTCCATTAATATCGAGTTCTTTTCCTATCGGGCTCCCATTTTTAATCAAATCCCTCTGAACCATTCTTCCAATAACTGCAACATTTAATTTCCTTTCCAGATCCATCGCTGTCAGATACCTGCCATCAATCATTTTTCTGTTTTCAATGACTTGCTCTCCTGGTTCAGCCCCATTAATCTGATAAAGACCACTTTCTTTTCCATATTTCACCATTAAACTGGCAGTATATCTCGGGCTGGAAGGTCCGGCTTTTTCCTTATCTGCATTAATTAAAAAGTCATAGTCTGAGTTATTCATTGTTATACTTCGATCAGACTGAAGGCCTTTATAAGCTAAAGAAGTTTTCCCTGTAGAAAAAATAATAAGATTTTTAGCATCTCCTGCAAACCCTTCAGAAAATGCATTCTGAAGTCCTTTTCCAATTCCAAAAAGTACAATGAAAATAAACAGCCCCAAAGCTACAGTAAAGCCTGAAAGCACCGTCCTAAGTACATTACTCCGGATAGAACTGAATATTTCCTGCCAACGATCTAGGTCAAACATTTTTTATTGGTATTAAAAGATTGAAAAATTTAAAGATTAAAAATTGAATCAATAAATTTTCAAATTATCTTATTTTTAAATTATCAAATTCTTAAAGCACAATCTGCTTAATAAACTCATCGCTTTCAATAATCCCGTCTTTCAGTACTACATTTCTTTTGGTTTGTGCAGCAACATCCGGTTCGTGGGTTACCACGATAATTGTTTTTCCTTCATTATTGATATCCTGAAGAAGCTTCATAATATCATGAGTGGTTTTGGAGTCCAGTGCTCCTGTAGGCTCATCTGCCAGCACTACTTTTGGGTCGGTAATTAAAGCTCTTGCAATAGCTACCCTCTGTTTCTGCCCTCCGGAAAGTTCACTTGGAAGGTGATTGGCCCATTGTGCCAATCCTACTTTTTCCAGGTATTCCATCGCTTTCTGATTTCGTTCTTTTCTCGGTACATTCTGATAGTACAGAGGAAGTGCTACATTTTCCAAAGCTGTCTTATAATTGATAAGGTTAAAAGACTGAAAAATAAATCCTAAAAACCTACTTCTGTATTCCGCAGCTTTTACTTCAGATAAATGTTCGATAGGAACTCCATCCAATTCATAGGTTCCTGAATCTTTTTCATCCAGAATACCAATAATATTAAGAAGTGTAGATTTTCCGGAACCGGAACTTCCCATAATAGAAACAAACTCTCCTTCAGAAATATTCAGA
Organism: Chryseobacterium sp. Marseille-Q8038; assembly: GCF_965111995.1. Taxonomy (NCBI): domain Bacteria; kingdom Pseudomonadati; phylum Bacteroidota; class Flavobacteriia; order Flavobacteriales; family Weeksellaceae; genus Chryseobacterium; species Chryseobacterium sp. Marseille-Q8038. The sequence continues at coordinate 517,422 of NZ_CBCOPN010000002.1, forward strand.
TTAATTCCTTTAAGGACATGAAGTTTGCTTTTCCCTGTATCGTATGACTTATTTAAATCCTGAATTACTAACATTAAGTGATGTATGTTTTATACCCAATAAGTAGATGATATTTTCAAATTGTTACAAGAATAAAAATTTATTCAAATATTTTTTTGTTTAACACTTCAACCCTTTATTAATAATACTTTACAATATTTTGTTTAACTGTAACTTGGTATTTCCATCTATTTATCCCCAGGATTGCTGTCCAGCCTATTATTCGAGCCCCTTTCATGTAAATGTGGAAAACTTTTCAGGCTAAAAGTCAGCCTATTAGTATTTACCTCTTTCAAAATCAGTTCTTTTTTTCGAACTTTGCTGTTAGTTCTTTACAAGAAATACTGATTGGGGAAAGTGAATAACTTTAATTCACAATACACAGACAAACAAAAAGTTAAGTATTTCCGGAACGTTATCCACAAGGATCTAAATTATTTAATTATAAAGATATTTAATATGGGAATTTTTGATAAAAGAGTAAGCTATAAGCCATTTGAATACCCGGAGGTTCTTCAGTTTGTAGAAGCCATCAACAAATCGTTCTGGGTGCATTCGGAAGTGGACTTTACTGCAGATGTTCAGGATTTTCATTCGCAGTTGGAACCACATGAAAAGCATGCTGTGAAAAATGCGCTGTTAGCCATTGCACAGATCGAGGTGTCTGTAAAGACATTCTGGGGGAATTTATACAACCACCTACCAAAGCCGGAATTCAATGGATTAGGATCTACTTTTGCAGAGTGCGAGTTTCGTCATTCTGAAGCATATTCCCGTTTATTAGAGGTACTAGGATATAACGACGAGTTTCTTAACGTAATCGAAATTCCTGCTGTAAAAGGAAGAATCGAGTTCTTAGGAAATGCGCTAAAGCATGCTAATTCTGCGACTCCGAAAGAGTATGTTTCTGCTTTATTGTTATTCAGTATTTTAGTGGAAAATGTGTCTCTTTTCTCGCAGTTTGCGATTATCCTTTCTTTCACAAGATTCAAAGGATTCATGAAAAATGTTTCCAATATCATCGCATGGACTTCAGTAGATGAGCAAATTCACGCGAATGCAGGAATCTACCTGATCAACAAAATCCGTGAGGAACAACCTGACTTATTAACAGACAGCGATATTGAAGATATCTACACCTTAGTAGACGAATCTATCGCAAGAGAAGGGGATATCCTTAGCTGGATCTTTGAATTGGGAGAAATTGACAACGTTTCTAAAGAAGATCTTCTTAACTTCATGAAATACCGTGTAGATGACAGCTTGAAGAAAATCAATATGAAAACAAGATACAACATCACTCCGGAACAATACAGACCAATGGTATGGTTCGAGGAAGAAGTTTTTGCCAATTCATTAGATGATTTCTTTGCAAAAAGACCTGTAGACTATACGAAGCACGATAAGAGTATTACTGCAAACGATTTGTTTTAATACGGAGGCGCGAGCGAAGCGAGCGTCAAAGCAGTCAGTATTAGGATTACCCTTTTTCTGACAATATAGTGGAATTGCTGTTCATGAATAAAGCACAAATACAAAAAGAAATGATCAATGTAATAGTAACCTATACGGTAAACCCCGAATTTGTTCCAAACAATAAAACCAATATCCAAAAGTTTCTGGAAGATTTCAAGAATTTAGATCCTTCCACCTTTGAATATAAAGTTTATGTAAAGGAAGACGGTGTTACTTTTGTACATTATTCAAACTACATCAATGATGAAGTTCAGCATGAAGTTTTGAATGTTCCGTCTTTTAAAGAATTTCAGAGATTAAGAGATGAAAGCGGACTGAACGGTTCCCACAAAGTAGAAATTTTACAATCAATACTATAAAAAAACAAAATTCCGGAGTGATTCTCTCATTCCGGAATTCGAAAATATAACATCTATGGAAGAGCAAAATTCAAATATATGGTGGCTCAATGAAGAGTCTGAGCAGATGCTGAACAGAGGATATCTGTTGAAAGGTGAAACGGTAGACGGAGCTATCGACAGAATTACCACTGCCGCTGCAAAAAGGTTATACAAACCTGAACTTCAACCGGCATTCAAAGAAATGATCACAAAAGGATGGATCAGTTTCTCTTCTCCTGTATGGGCGAATATGGGAACAGAAAGAGGTCTTCCTATCTCATGTTTCAACACTCACATTCCGGACAGCATTGAAGGTATTACTCACAAAATGGGTGAAGTCATCATGCAGACTAAAATCGGAGGAGGTACTTCAGGGTATTTCGGAGAATTGAGAAACAGAGGAACCGCTGTAACGGATAACGGAAAATCTTCAGGAGCAGTTTCATTCATGAAGCTTTTCGATACGGCAATGGATGTTGTTTCTCAGGGAGGTGTAAGAAGAGGTGCTTTTGCTGCTTACTTAGATATTGACCACGGAGATATTGAAGAATTTTTATCCATTAAAGATATTGGTAGCCCGATTCAGAACCTGTTTACCGGAGTATGTGTACCAGATTACTGGATGCAGGATATGATTGACGGTGATATGGAGAAACGTAAAGTTTGGGCAAGAGTATTGGAAAGCCGCCAGCAAAAAGGTCTTCCATATATTTTCTTTACAGACAACGTAAACAGAAATAAACCTCAGGTGTATAAAGATTTGGGAATGACGGTAAACGCAAGTAACCTTTGTTCTGAGATCATGCTTCCATCTACAATGGAAGAATCTTTCATCTGCTGTCTGTCTTCCATGAACCTTGAATTGTACGATGAGTGGAAAGATACAGATGCTGTAAAATTAGCAGTATACTTCCTGGATGCTGTATTATCTGAGTTTATTGACAAAACTGAAGGTAATTATTATCTGCAGGGAGCAAGAAACTTCGCAATGCGTCACAGAGCTCTTGGATTAGGAGTTTTAGGATACCATTCTTATTTACAGAAAAATATGATTCCGTTTGAAAGCTTCGAAGCAACTCAATTCAATGCAAGAGCATTCAGACATATTAAAGATCAGGCTGAGCAGGCTTCAAGAGAACTTGCCAACATCTATGGAGAACCGGAAGTATTGAAAGGATATGGATTAAGAAATACCACCACAATGGCTATTGCTCCTACCACTTCAAGTTCTGCAATCCTGGGACAAACTTCCCCTGGAATTGAGCCTTTCTCTTCAAACTATTATAAAGCAGGTCTTGCTAAAGGAAACTTTATGCGTAAGAACAAATACCTGGCAAAACTTTTGAAAGAAAAAGGACTGGATAATGAAGAAACGTGGAGAACCATCATGTTGAACCACGGATCTGTACAACACCTGAATGAGCTTACTCCTGAAGAAAAAGCAGTATTCAAAACATTCAAAGAAATCTCTCCAATGGAGATTATTTCTCAGGCGGCACAGAGACAGCAATACATTGACCAGGCACAATCACTGAATCTTCAGATTCCTTCTACAATGCCTGTAAAAGATGTCAACTATCTTTATATTGAAGCTTGGAAAAAAGGAGTAAAAACGCTTTACTACCAAAGAAGTTCATCAGTTTCAAAAGAAATGATGGTTAACTTCGTTTCATGTTCAAGCTGTGAGGCATAGGATCAAGTAATAAACACGCTATATTTAAAAAAGCACACTTTTTAGTGTGTTTTTTTTATTTACCAGAGCTTTTAAAGGTAATTTATGCGAAAAATTAAAAGAAAAAAAACAACATTAAACCTCGTATTACCCCAATAAAATCAAACCATAACATACTTTCATTAACAAATTTTACTTAAAACTCATAAATAGCACCACATACACTTAAAAGAGATTTTTTTCAAAAAAAGAAATTATATTTACAACATCTGATTGTACACAAAGAGATTTGTAATATTATCGGATAACTAAAACTCAAATATGAAAAAACTTTTAATTACCTTATGGGTAAGCGGATTTTCTATCGCTTACTCCCAGAATCTGAATTTTTCTGATGCAAAATTTAAAGCTTTAATTCTAAGCTCAAATACAACTAACCAGATTGCACAAGATTTTAACGGAAATTCTATTGTCATAGACAGTAGCGGAGATGGAGAAATCCAGCCTTTAGAAGCGCAACAGGTCAAAATACTGACGATTAGATTAGATGCTAACCAAATGTATATTGATTCTAATGGCAGCCCATTTGATCCGGATAATATCAATAGTACATACTATAACAGCCATCTGCCGGAGGGAATTTCGGATGCCTTACTCTTCTCCAGTCTCGAGGAACTTTATTTTTGGAATACCAAAACTGCCAACATCAGTTTTACAAATAATACTAAAATAAAAAAAGTACAGGGAAGACCTTTTTACTATGACTTATCACAGGGAGGTCAATATATGGCATCTCCTATTAATCTTTCTTTTGATAACTGCTCAGGAATTCAGAATATTGCCGATATCATTGCCTATCAGATCTCCGGTAATCCATGGTCTCCTGATGAAAACAGCTTAAGGATAAAAAACTGCCATCAAATAAACAATAATGCAGTGATCAGTTCCGCCGAACTTAAGGAGCTGTATATTGAGAATTCCAATATTCAAACTCTTACATTTGATTCCTGTAAATTTTTGGAAAAGATTGTTGTTCCTAATCTGAATACTTTAACCAAAATTTCAGTAACAGGAGGTTTCAGCTCTTCAGGAAATTCAGAGCAGAATATTCAGCTGATTGCCAATAATTGCACCAACCTTCAGGAGATCATTGCAGATACAGATCATTATGAATCAACAGGATCTTATTTCTCCGGTATAAACATCAATGGCTGCTCATCCTTAAAGAAAATAACGGGACTGAATGCTCCATCTATTGATTTTAGTACAGCAGGATTGATTAACCTTGAAGAATTAGACTGCTCTTTCTATAACAGATACCTCTACTCTACCACTTCGGGAATTTATTTCGGGAATGTAAATAGCTTAAACCTTGCAGGTTTACCAAAATTAAAAACCCTGAAAGCTTTCAATCAAAAGATTACCAATACTATAAACTTCAGCGCTGCCGAAAAACTGGAAAGCATTGATCTCACTAACTCTTGTGGGTATATGAGTACGGTAAACACCAGTAACCTTTCCCATCTGCATACCTTAAAAACAGATCGCTTTATAACTAACGGGACACAAGGAGCCAACAACCTTCAGAACATTTTCACTAACAATTGTATTGCACTCACAAATTTTGCATTCGATAATAATAACGACTTAAAAAAACTGGATTTAGAAAACTGTCCGGGTTTGCAGAATCTGTCAATCGGATACATGTTCTCTAACTTAGAGGAAATCAATCTCAGCCAATGTACCGGATTTAAAGATATTTTGTTAAGCAATACAAAGATATCCGCCTTGGACACCAAGGACTGTACTTCTCTACAATCATTAAGCCTTTCTTACAATGACCTTCTTACTTCAGTAAATACTTCAAATAATACAAATTTAGAATCATTAACATTGGCAAATCTGCCTTTGCTTACCCAGATCAATACTTCCGATAATATTAATCTGAAGAATGTACATTTTAATACCTGTCCCCAGATTACCCAACTTGATCTTTCCCCATCATCACATCTGGAATCTGCTACATTATGGAATATGTCTACTCTTACTTCTGCCAATCTGAGAAATGGTTCTATAGAAGAGTTCATTGATTTTACCAATAACAATTCTAACCTATCCGTTTGTGTGGATGACGCGCAATGGAATGAACTCCAGACCATGTATCCTGATATCACATTGACTACAAACTGCAGCAATTCTTTCCTGAAGAGCGACAATCCAAACTTTAAGTCAAAACAGATCAAAGTTTTCCCCAATCCGGTAAAAGATATCCTGCAGGTAAGCTCAGATACTCCTATAAAAAACATAAAGCTTATCGATTCTCAGGAAAGAATTATTCTGGACAGAAACTTCAACAACACTATTGTAAAAATCGACCTTTCACGCTATCCTACTGCTGTTTATATTATAAAAATCACGACTGATAAAACTCAAGCCACTAAAAAAATCATTAAAAAATAAGTAATTCCGATACAATTATTTCCATTAAAAATCATAGAAAATTCTATGATTTTTTTGGTTTATATTTGTGTTTATTGTTTAATACCAAAACTACAGATATGAAATTCGGACAAGTAGAAGACCCTTCAAAAATAGATTTCACATTACCTAAAGACCATCCCAGAACTAAAGAAATACTGGCACTCAATAAAAAAGGTCTGGAAAATATTTCTATCGGATGTGCAAAATGGAACAAAACAGACCTTAAAGGGTTTTATCCTAAAGGAACTAAAGACGAACTGACCTATTATGCCACTCAGTTTAATTCTATCGAACTGAATGCTACGTTCTACGGAATGCCAACCCCTGAACAGGTAACAACATGGAAAGAAAAAACTCCGCCAGACTTTAAATTTTTTCCAAAGATCACCAATACGGTTTCCCATTTCAGAAGACTGATTGATGTAACAGATCCGGTGACGCAATTTGCATCTTCGGTGATCAATTTTGATGAAAAACTGGGAATGGCTTTCCTGCAGCTTCATGATAATTTTAAACCTAAGGATTATGACAGACTGGAAAAATTTGTAAAGGAATGGCCCAAAGAAGTTCCTTTAGCAATCGAACTCCGAAATACAGAATGGTTTACTGATGAGGAAATCCTGAATACAACCTGTGAGCTCTTTGAAGCCCATAACATCACCAATATCATTGTAGATACTGCCGGAAGAAGAGATATGCTTCATATGCGCCTTACAGCCCCCAACGCATTTATCCGCTATGTAGGAGCCAACGCAGAAAGCGACTACGAAAGACTGGATGACTGGTTGAAGCATCTCACAAAATGGAAGAAAGAAGGACTTCAGAATCTTTACTTTTTCGTACATCAGAATATTGAAAAAGCCTCACCTTTATTATCTGCTTATTTCATCAAAAAAGTGAATGAGGAATGGAAAACGGATATTCATATTCCACAAATGGCAACAGAGAGTACAGGAACGCTTTTTTAAATTTAAATAGAATAAATTCGGTATAAGGAACTTCCTTTTTCATCATGAAAAAATTCGTACCTTAGAGTATAATGTTTTCCAATAATCATTATACTTTAAAAAACATAAATCATGGAAAAGGAAATTTGTACAATCAGTATTGCCAATAACTGGCTTGGTGATGAATATATTTTTTATGAAAATCATACCATAAAAAGAGTATATGATAATCACAGTTTGAATTCCAATAAGAGCGAATGGCTCGAACCTAAAGAAATCAGTAAACAGAATAAGGATAAGCTGATCAAAGCCTGTCCTGAAGAATTTAAAGAACGGATTATGCAGATTCTGGATTATCCTTAACAAAAAAGGTAATGAGTATTTGAAACTCATTACCTTTTTTATTTATTTTTTCTAAGAAGCAATACCAGATTGAGAAATAGAAGCAGAAAGTCCAGTGTAATCCAGATTCCTAATTTTGTATTCTCATAATTATAAGCATCTACCTGCTTTTTGGCGGCATCAGAAAGCTTCATACTTTGATTAATATAATTCTGTACTTCTACAATCTGATCGATATTCTTATTGGGTACGGAATGCTGAGAAAAGTACACCAGGTTTTTCTTTCCAAGATAGCCTGCAATCCAGTATTCATCAGACTTATCCATTTTCAGGTATTCTATCCTGTAATATTCCGGACGTATTTTCCCGATATGCTTAGGTTCAAGGTTTGTATTTTGCTCCGTTTTGTTTACTTTGATCAGGTAAAAATCCAATGCCTGCGGAAGTTTATTAATCACCTGCAGCCCTACAGAATTATCCACAAATGCCACAGCACTTTTCTTGATAAACCAATACGTAAAAACAGAAATTGAAAAAACTACTGTTACAATACGAAACAGCTTCGCCCACTTGGCTATACTTCCTGATTTAACCTTAAACAGGATCAGAGAAAGAACACAAGCCAGAAATATTATAAAAATAATGAGTGTCATATTCTACAAAGATACTTCTTCTCTCTATTTTATCTATATCTGAGGTCATTTTTTTAATTTTACCCCATCATGAAAAAGAGCTTTCTCTCTATCTTTTTGTTCGGATTATATTTTCTAATCTACATTCCATTCTTTATAAAACTGATCAAGGAAATTCATCATATACTGATGTCTTTCTTCTGCCATTTCTTTTCCTTTTTCAGTATTCATCATATCTTTCAGAAGCAATAATTTTTCATAGAAATGATTAATGGTTGTCCCGTTAGACTTTTTATATTCTTCTTTGGACATTCCCAATTTTGGTTTCATATCCGGGTGGTACATCAGGTTATTTTTAAAACCGCCAAAGTTGAATGTTCTGGCAATTCCGATAGCTCCTATCGCATCAATACGGTCTGCATCCTGTACAATCTGAAGCTCAATGGGAGGATTCTCCGGTGCCTGATCTCTGTTTTTAAATGAAATATTTTCAATCACAAATAATACCTTACGGATGATTTCTTCAGAAACGCCCTGTTCTTCAAGAAATGCTCTGGATATTTGGGGAGCAATGGTTTCATCACCGTTATGAAATTTAGGATCCGCAATATCATGAAGAAGAGCAGACAATTCTACTACTTCTTTGTTACAATCTTCTGTTTCTGCTATTTTAGCGGCCAGCTTCCAGACTCTTTCAATATGAAACCAGTCGTGTCCTGCTTCAGCTCCTTCTAATTTTTCTTTTACAAATGCTACTGTGTTGTTAATCGTACTTTTCATTTATCTATCAGTTCATTTAAAATAATATCCCAAAGCTTGTTGTTGTAACTTCTAAAAAAATTGACATGTCCTATTTCTTTTTTATCAGATTCTGAAACATTTACTAACCGGTAAGTTGGTTTAAGATTAGGATAGGTGTCATTTAATAAACTCAACACACCTTTCTCTGTCAGCCAGACATCATCTTCCGCCCGAATTACAAATACTTTCTGGGTCAAATTTTCAGAAAAGTTATCAATTTTCTCCAACAATCTGTTGGTTGATTTCTTGTTTAAAATTAAGGTTCTCCAGTCATATGCGCAATTTTTTGGAAGACTTTCTCCCAGTCCGAACCAATGGGCGGGAAAATATCCTAACAATGAAGTCGTTAACGGCTGAGCAATTCCAAAGCCTAAATAGGCTTCAACTTTTGTCATCCCTTTAAGGTTTCCAACAAAGGCATTTTGGGTTCCCACAAAAACAAATTCTTCGAAGATTTTGGAGTCTTCATTCATTCCCAGAATCAATGCGCCTACCGAATGGCCTAAACAGTATTTTTGGTGTTGTTTAAAAGCTGATTTAATATATTGAGTTACCGCTTTATAATCTTTGGAACCCCATAGTCTCATAGAACCCTGAAATCCTCTCATATCTTTCGGTTTGGAAAGACCAATTCCCCGGTAATCATAAGTAATGACAGTAAATCCCTGTTCAGAAAAATAGCTGGCAAAAGAAAAATAAACCTGCTGTTTTACCCCTGTTGCTGAGTTAATCAGTAGTAATTTCCCATTATCTTTTTCCGGTTTAAACACATGGGCGGTCAGCGTGACATGATCTTCTGTGGTTAATATTAGTTTTTCCATAGTATAAAAAGAAAAAATCCACTATAAAAGTGGACATTTTACTTATATTTTTATGTTAAGTTTCAGACTTTTGATATGTCGTAAATAGCTTTAGGAAAAGAAATCTGAGATTCTCGGAAGTCCTGTCTGAGAGCCTTTACCTCCTGAAACTCTTGATGAGACTTCATTTCCGAATTTTACACATTCTTCGATAGAATTCCCATGGCACATCGCAATGGCAAATCCTGACGTAAATGCATCACCCATTCCCATTTTATATACTTTTTCATCCTTATCGTTTCTGTAATATTTCATTTCTGTACCATCAAAATAAATGGTGGAATTGGTATCATCTCTTACAAAAACTTTATTGAAATATTTTTTAAGAACCTCTTCTCTTTTTTCTTCCCCGAAAATAACATACAATTCATTGCTTTTAGCAACAATAAAGTCAACCAGTTCTAAAATTTCTTCACTGACTCTCATTGCAGGTGAAGCGTATAATCCTACTTTTTTTCCGTATTTCTTGGCTTTTCTAACGGTATGTTCTACAACATCCATAGAAACCTCAAGCTGTACCAGCACAAGATCTGTGGTATGAAAATACTTATCTGCCTCGTCTATATGTAATTTGCTAAGGTATTTATTGGCTGCCGGTACTACAACAATAGCTGCATTTCCGTGGGAAGTGGTTACATAGGCCGTTCCCGTAGCTTCTTTATCTGTTTCGTGAACAAATCCTACATTCACATTTTCACTTACCAGATTTCTCATAATCTGCTGCCCAAGAGGATCCATTCCTACACATCCGATAAAGTATACACTTGCTCCCAGCCTGGCTGTACCTACTGATTGATTAGCGCCCTTACCTCCAAAATAACTATCTGACTTAACGGCTAAAACCGTTTCATTAGGCAAAGGAAGTTTTTCGGTTTCAAGAACCAAATCTATCGATGAGCTGCCCACAACAATAATACGGGGTTGTTCTGATGAGAAATTCATTGTGTTTTGTATTAGCTTTAAAATTTATAACTGACAAAAATTGCGTCTCAAAAATAGCTAATTTAAAATTAACTTATTTCTATAAATTCAGTAATTATTTTCACTGGCTGCTGATCTTTGTTATACGCTATATAGCTGGCATAAAATCCTTCTCCATATCCGGTTTCAAAAGCAAATATAGTTCCGGGATGTTCTTTTGCAGGTTTAAGAAAGGCATACTGATCTATTGCGCCCTTTTCATCAAAGAAGTAGTCATGGAAAAATTCTTCGTAGATTCCCATAAAATCACCTCCTTTATTTTGATACAATCTTTGTTCAAGTTCGTTCAGACTGTTTTGGGTATCCACATCCATGAAACATCCCATCCCGCTTTCTACAGGATATCCGAACACTTCTTCTTTCGCAAGATCTTTTATATTCTGTCCTGCTGTAGTGGCCATTTTCCATTCTTTAATTTCAGAATTACTGAATATAATTTCGGCATAGGCTACACAGTTGCTCTCTCTTTCTTTATGTATCATTACAGAAAAATCTCCTTTGGGAAATTCTGTGGTAAAAGGAAGCATATCATTAGTGATCAAAGGATCACAGGTAACAATCTTTCCACTTGAAAGGTAGATCTTCCCTACTTCAAAACTTTCCAGCAACGGACTTTCTACAAAGTCTTTCGAGAATAGTTTTTGTATGTTTTCTATATGTGTCATTTTTATTTATTCTTTGTTTTCTGTGTCAGGCTGAGCGGAGTCGAAGCCTTTGAAGGTTTTATCTTTACAATTGTCACAATGGCTATCATTCCTGCAAATAGATAATTCTCTCAACTTATCCCAATTATCATTTATAATAGCTTCCTTTTTCTTACGACTCCAGCCTTTCACTTGTTTTTCAAATGCAATTGCTTGAATAATATCATTAAACAGATAAAAGAAGACCAGCTGAACCGGTCTTCTTTTATAAGTATAGCTTTCAGGAAATTTCCCTGCCTGATGCTGAGATAATCTCAACTCAATGTCATTGGTAACTCCTGTATAATAGGAATTATCGGAACATTTTAAAATATATACAAAATACTGTTTCATTTTTCAAAAAAGGCTTCGACTCCGCTCAGCCTGACATTCCGACAAATTAACCTATTTATAAGGTAATTTTTACAAACTTTTCAGTTTTTCTTCAAGGATCGCAATCTTATCCTGAGCATCTTTTTGCTTCTTACGTTCTCCTTCTACAACTTCAGGCTTAGCATTCGCAACAAATTTTTCATTGGAAAGCTTTTTTTCTACTGAAACCAAAAATCCTTTTAAATATTTTACTTCTTCTTCAGTTTTAGCTTTTTCCTCACCTAAATCCAAGTTTTCACTTAAAGGAATAGAAACTTCAGTTGCTCCTACCAGGAAGGTAAAGCTTGGCTTATCTGTTTTCTGCCCAAAGTGAATTTCAGAAATATTTGCTAATTTTCTTACTACATCTTCATTGGCAAATTCAGTAGCATTGGTAAATACCTCAGCGGCTTCTCTTGGTGAAATTCCTTTTGTCTGACGGTAATTTCTAACTCCTGAAATCAATTCTGCTGCAGTTTCAAAATTCTTAATAATAGTCTCATCAAACTTTCCAGCTTCTTTCTGCTGAGCGATCACTAAAGCTTCATCAATACTTCTTTCCGAAATAGTCTGCCATAATTCCTCTGTAAGGAAAGGCATGAACGGGTGAAGTAACTTCATCAGCTCTTCAAAGAAATATATTGTTTTGTTATAAACATCCTTAGAAATTCCTTCTCCATAATTTGGCTTGATCGCTTCAAGGTACCACCCACAAAAATCATCCCAAATTAATTTATAGATCAAATGCAGGGCATCAGAAATTCTGAATTTCTCGAACTGGTCATTAATTTCGGCAATTGTTTTATTAAGCTTGTTTTCAAACCATTCAATAGCCTGATTATCTGTAGCAATAGCTGGCTTATCTTCATGATTCCACATGTTGATCAGACGGAATGCATTCCAGATCTTCGTCATGAAGTTTCTTCCCTGAAGCATTAAATCTTCATCAAAAAGAAGGTCATTTCCTGCTGCAGAGCTCAATAGAATTCCTACACGTACTCCATCTGCTCCATATTTATCCATTAATTCAAGAGGATCAGGAGAGTTTCCAAGAGATTTTGACATCTTTCTTCTCTGCTTATCTCTTACAATTCCTGTAAAATAAACATTCTTGAACGGAACTTCTTTTCTGTATTCCAATCCGGCCATAATCATTCTGGCTACCCAGAAGAAAATAATATCCGGACCTGTAACCAGATCAGATGTTGGATAATAATAGTTGATATCTTTGTTTTCAGGATCAAGCAATCCATCAAATACAGACATTGGCCATAACCAAGATGAGAACCATGTATCCAATGCATCATCATCCTGTCTAAGGTTTTCTATCATCAGAGTTGAATTCCCTGTTTTTTGTTTTGCCAGTTCTAAAGCAGCTTCTTTAGTTTCTGCAACTACAAAATCTTCATCACCTTCTCCATAATAGTAAGCAGGAATCTGCTGTCCCCACCAAAGCTGACGGGAAATATTCCAGTCACGGATGTTTTCCATCCAGTGCTTGTAAGTATTTTTAAACTTCTCCGGATAGAACTTCACTTCGTCATCCATTACTACATCCAAAGCGGGTTTAGCAATTTCAGCCATTTTAAGGAACCATTGTACTGAAACTTTAGGTTCAATAACAGCGCCTGTTCTCTCGGAAGTTCCTACTTTGTTTACATAATCTTCTGCCTTTAACAAAAGATCTTTCTCTTCAAGTTCTTTAGCGATCTGCTTTCTTACATCAAATCTGTTCTTTCCGGCATAATGTAAACCATGTTCGTTAAGATTTCCGTCATCATCCAGTGCATCAATCATTTTCAGCTGATGTTTCTGTCCGATTTCGTAGTCATTGATATCATGGGCAGGTGTAATTTTCAAAGCCCCTGTTCCGAATTCTATATCAACATATTCATCCTCAATAATTGGGATTACTCGGTTAACGATCGGTACAATTACATTTTTACCTTTCAGGTGAGCATATCTTTCATCATTAGGATTGATACATACGGCGGTATCCCCGAAAATAGTTTCAGGACGCGTAGTCGCTACTGAAAGGAATTCTTCTGAACCTTCAATTTTATATTTAAGGAAATACAATTTCCCGTTCTGTTCTTTAAATATTACTTCTTCGTCAGAAATATTGGTTTTCGCTTCCGGATCCCAGTTAACCATTCTGTAACCTCTGTAGATTAATCCTTTATTATAAAGGTCTACAAAACTTTTGATAACCTGCTGCGAAAGTTTGTCTTCCAAAGTGAAGCGGGTTCTGTCCCAATCACATGAACATCCTAACTTTTTCAACTGCTCAAGGATGGTTCCTCCATATTTATTGGTCCAGTCCCAGGCATGCGTTAAAAATTCTTCACGGGTAATATCTGACTTATTGACTCCTTCAGACTTCAGTTTAGCAACAACTTTAGCTTCAGTAGCAATTGAAGCGTGATCTGTTCCCGGAATCCAACAAGCATTAAATCCGCGCATTCTTGCACGACGGACCAGAACATCTTGAAGGGTATTATTCAACATATGCCCCATGTGTAATATCCCCGTTACGTTTGGCGGAGGAATGACCACGGTATACGGTGGTTTGTCATTAGGCTCTGAATGGAAAAATTTGTTTTCCAACCAGTAATTGTACCATTTTTGTTCTGTTTCCTGTGGATTGTACTTTTCTGAAATCTGCATAAATTCTATTTCTTTGGCTTGCAATTTGCAAAAATAGTCTAAAGAAAAAAATTTTTAAGCATGAATTAAAATAATTTTTAACTTTGTTTCACAAAATTTATCTAACAAACGTATTAACATTCAAGAATATGAAAAAATTAATTGCAGGAATTGCACTATTCGGGACATTTGCTCTGGCATCTGCACAAACAATTACATTTGATAAAACAACTTTCGATTACGGTACTATTAAGCCTAATGCTGATGGTACAAGATTCTTTACGGTAACGAACTCAGGTGATAAGCCTTTGATCCTTTCAAATGTAAAACCTTCTTGTGGATGTACAACTCCTGAATTCAGCCAAGATCCTATTATGCCTGGGAAATCAGCTAAGATCAAGGTTGGATACAACACCGCTATTCCTGGCCCTTTCAACAAAATGATTGAGGTTTTTTCTAACGATCCTGCTAACAACAGAAGTGTAATCTACATCAAAGGTAACGTAGATGCTAACGCTCCTGAGCCAAAAGTATTGACTGCTGCTGAGCAGAAAGAAGCTGCTAAGGCTGAGAAAAAAGCTGCAAAACTTGCTAAAAAAGCTGCTGCGAAGTAATCTCTACTCAAAAAAATAAAAGAACCGTCTCCAATGAGGCGGTTTTTTTATTACATTTATGTTTGATTAGGAGGCAGATGATAGGTAATAGGTGGCAGTAAATGTATTGACGTTTATCAAATATATTATCTAGGTTTTGGCTGAAGCCTTCGGATTTTTTTTTAAATGGCTGGGCCAAAGCCCACCCCTATTGAATTTAAAGAACAAGATCTTTTAATCTTTTAATCTTTTAATCTTTTAATCTTTTAATCTTTTAATCTTTTAATCTTTTAATCTTTTAATCTTTTAATCTTTTAATCTTTTAATCTTTTAATCTTTTAATCTTTTAATCTTTTAATCTTAAAAATATATGGACACCGATTTCTCAGATGACTTTAAGGTAAATGGAAAATTTTCAATAAAAAAAACATCAACTTCTTATAAAGGAAAGCTTACTAAAGAAGAAGGAGAGCAAATGCTGATTCAGGAGAAAGAAAAACTTCGTGAACTGCAGGAAAAATTATATGCTGACGGAAGCCAGTCTTTGCTTGTTGTATTACAGGCTATGGATGCTGCTGGAAAAGACAGTATGATAGAGCATGTTTTCGGAGGAGTGAATCCTCAGGGATGTAATGTGACCAGTTTTAAAACCCCAAGTTCCAAAGAATATTCCCATGATTTTTTATGGAGACATTATCTTGCATTGCCACAGAAAGGAATGATTGGAATTTTCAACCGTTCTCATTATGAAAGTGTTCTGGTTTGTAAGGTGCACCCTGAATATAATTTGAGTGAAAAAACATGGTCTTCCGTAAAAGACTTTGACAGCAAATTCTGGGAAAACAGGTATGAAAGCATCCGGAATTTTGAAAAACACCTTTCACAAAACGGAACTACAATTGTTAAGATCTTTTTGCATGTTTCCAAGGATGAACAGAAAAAAAGACTTCTGGACAGAATTGACGAACAGGAAAAAAATTGGAAATTCTCTGCTGGAGACCTTCCGGAAAGAGCATTATTCGATCAATATATGGAAGCTTACGAAAACGCAATCAACGAAACATCAAAAGACCATGCTCCCTGGTATGTGCTTCCTGCTGACAGCAAATGGTTTGCAAGAGTAGCAGCAATCCAGATTATTATTGACACGCTTGAAAAAATGAATCTTAAATATCCTACACTTTCTGATAAAGACAGGCAGGAATTGCAGGAATCTAAAAAACAATTGGAAAGCGAATAAATGAGGTTGGAAGACGGAAGTATGAAAATGGAAATTTAAAATCATTACGTTTAAAAACTTCACTCTTCCAGCTTTTAAAAAAAATCACGAGAAAATCTATAAGCCGGATTCTGTACTTCCGAAGAAGCGCCTGTTATTTATCTACGTGGTACATTGCTGCAACACTTGAGCTGATTACCCCTCGGTTTTCAGGACGAGCCGCCCCTATTTCCATTGCTGAAAAGAACCGATATACTTACCATTGCACCGCAAAGAGTTTACCTGGTTTCACTACAGCCGAACTGTACTTGCTTTCTGTTGCACTTGTCCTACCCTCACGGGTGACGGATGTTATCCGCTTTGCTGCTCTATGGTGTCCGGACTTTCCTACCTCCCGTAAAACGGGAAATCAACAAGCCGATTTTCTCGCGGAGGCAAAGGTACGCAAATTTTGCGGTAAAAAGGTAAAAGTTCAGAAAGCCTCAATGGTTTTAAGCGCTATGTAAATGAGTAGATATATAAATATTTTTCTTTTGTTTTTGATGAGAATATAAATTACATGCTACAATATTCAAAGCATGTTTACCATTCTATGGTCTAGCTTTTACGATTTTTTGTTATAATTTTCACCAATTACCACTTTATTATTATCTTCGTGCCATTATATATCTATGGATTCCAGAGAAAAAGAATTTGCGCAGCTTATCAAGGATAATCAGGGACTGATTATTAAAGTATCGCGTCTGTACACAAATTCTCTGGAAGATGAAGAGGATCTTTTCCAGGAAATTGTGTTACAACTCTGGAGAAGCTATGATTCCTTTAAAGGAAATTCTAAAATTTCCACATGGATGTACCGTGTAGCGCTCAATACAGCCATTACCCTCTTTAGAAAAAAAAGCAAAAGCCTTCCTACGAATGAGCTGGACATCAACCATAAAGATTTTGTGGAAGATGACGATGAAAAACAGCAGCAGGTATCACTTTTGTATACTGTAATCAAGACTCTTCCGAATGTAGAAAGAGCCATTGTCATGATGTATCTTGACGATCTGCCTTACAAGGACATTGCAGAAAACCTCGGAATCACTGAAGTCAATGCACGCGTGAAAATGAACAGATTAAAGAAAACCCTTAAAGAACAGATGGAAAAATATGCCTGAATTTGATTTAGATAGCTTTAAGAAAACATGGCAGGAACAACCTGTACAAGATAAATATGACAACACTGAGATTCTTCAGATGCTGAATAGAAAATCACGTAACTATGTGAAATATATTTTCTGGATCAGTGTTATAGAATTTCTGTTCTTTTCGGTATTGGGACTGTTTTACCTTTTCCCGGAAGAGGAATCAGACAGCTTCCGTAAAATGCTGGAGCGATTAGGGGCTCAGGAATCTCCTGAAGCAGAAAACAATTTCGGTCATGCTTATCTGGCTATAAAAGTCTTAAGCTTATTAATTACAGCTTATTTTGTATTGAAATTCTATCAGAATTACCGAAAAATAAAGATTGAGGAAAATCTGAAAGGGCTTATTACCCGCATCATTAAATTCAAAACAACAGTCAATGCTTTTATTCTCATCAGCATTGTTTTATTGTTAATATTCACTTTTGTACTGATCGCTTTCATCTTTTATATATTAGATTCTCAGAATATACAGCCTAATGGCTCCAACCTTACGATTGTTATTGTTGGAATTGCCGTAAGCTCGTTGCTTGCAGTCTCTATGATCTGGTTTTATTACAGACTGGTATATGGGACAATCATTAAAAAACTTGATAAAAATCTAAAGCAGCTTAAAGAAATAGATTCTCAGGAAAATTAATATACATAGGCATAGTTCGGGATATAATTGCTAATTTTATTCCACCAAATCTTAAACTATGCCCTTATCTTATGTGTATGGAACTTCTGAGGTTTCATTATTAGGACAGACTATCGGAGCGAATCTTAAAAGTACTGTCGAAAAATATCCCCATCAGGAAGCATTAGTCTGCGTTCATCAGAATTACAGAGCTACTTACCAGGAATTTTACAATCAGACAACAGCTGTTGCAAAAGCTTTATTGTTTTTAGGAGCAAAAGCGGGTGACAGAATCGGAATCTGGTCTTCCAACCGTTATGAATGGGTACTTTTGCAGTATGCCACTGCAAGAATAGGAACTATTTTAGTGAATATCAATCCAGCCTACAGAACTCATGAACTGACCTATGTTCTCAATCAGTCTGAAGTTCGTTTTATCTTTTCTTCTTTAAGCTTTAAAACCAGTAATTATAAAGAAATGGTTGAATATGCAAAAGAAGTGTGTCCAACCCTTGAGCACGAAATATTCTTTGATGAAAACTGGGAAGAATTTGTTAATAACGGCCAGGAGATATCAGATGAAATGCTTCACAGTTTTGAAGAACATGTACAGTTTGATGATCCTGTTAACATTCAATATACTTCCGGAACTACCGGTTTCCCGAAAGGCGTTACCCTTTCCCATCATAATATTCTCAACAATGGTTATTTCATTGGTATCAGGTTAAAATATACTCAGAATGACCGTGTTTGTATTCCCGTCCCTTTTTACCATTGCTTCGGAATGGTGATCGGAAATATGTGCTGTACGGCACACGGAGCGTGTATGGTGATTCCCAATGACAGTTTTGATCCGGAGATTACTTTAAAAGCTGTTTCGGACGAAAAATGTACTTCTTTGTATGGAGTACCAACCATGTTTATTGCTGAACTGGCAGTAAAAGATTTTGACACCTATGATTTTTCAAGCTTAAGAACTGGTGTGATGGCCGGTTCCGTATGCCCTCCGGAAATTATGAAAAAAGTGGAAAGCCTGATGAATATTAAAGAAATGAGCATCTGCTACGGAATGACGGAAACTTCACCTGTATCTACTCAGACTTTAATAGGAACACCGCTGGAGAAACAGGTGAGCACCGTAGGAACTGTTCAGGATCATCTTGAGATAAAAATTGTTGACGAAAATGGCAGAACTTTAAAACGAGGAGAACATGGTGAGCTCTGCACACGAGGCTATTCCGTAATGCTGAAATACTGGAATGATCCAGAAAATACGAAGAAAGTACTGGATGAAGCCCGCTGGATGCATACCGGAGACATGGCAGTAATGGATAAAGACGGCTATATTACCATTTCCGGAAGGATAAAAGACCTCATCATTCGTGGCGGAGAAAATATTTCGCCTAAGGAAATTGAAGACTTTTTATATACCTATACCCATATTCTGGATGTTCAGATCATAGGGGTTCCGAGTGAAAAATTTGGGGAAGAAGTTATGGCGTGGGTAAAAGTGAGAAAAGGATTTACCCTCACAGCAGAAGAACTTCAGGAATACTGCAAAGGAAGAATTGCCCACTATAAAGTTCCGAAATACTGGAAATTTGTAGATGAATTCCCAATGACTATTTCCGGAAAGATAAGAAAGGTAGAGATGCGGGAAATTTCTATGAGAGAGCTTGAATTAGGCAGTTTTAAAGATTAATTCAACACAGAGCTGTGAGCTATCAATATCAATAGATTAGCATAAATTCATAAAAAACCTGTTTAAAGTTTAAACAGGTTTTTTATGAATTTATATCTGAATAATAACTTATCTTATAGTATTAAAAAATCATGAACATTTAATAGTTCAAATAACTAAGATATTTTTACTCAGGTTCCGCAATTCCCAGGAAAATTACCACTCCGTCACCACCAGGGTTATCAAAAACATCTACGAGGGCTGAAGGTTTCCAGTTATTCATACACCAAAGATTTCCTGCGCCGTCAATATTCGTTGAAGTAAGTCTCATAATAGGCTGATAACATTGCATCCGTAACTCTTCATGTTTTGATCCGGGTAATTTTGGTTTATGCTGAGTACCGTATAAGGGATATCCGTTCGCTAAAGTAACCTCTGAACCTCCTGTAGGAAGAGTAAGTAACATTGCTGTTTCCGGTTTTGAAGTATCACGAAGCATTGTTACTCCAAAAGGCCCCTGCATATCCAGCGTAGGATTATTTTTAAAATCTGTTTCATGGCCAAAATTAGCTAGAAAAACAGTCTCATTTTTATCTATTTTAACTCCCCAGGGAGCATAAGTATTGACATCGTAATACCCCAAAACGGTTGAAAGGTCTTTGCTAAGAACCGTGGCACGGCTACTGCTTACTCCTACCACAACAATATTACCATCCCCATTTATTGCAATCTGACGAAGTGATTCATAACCTTCCTGCTTATTGGCACTTTCAGAGTAATTGCTGAACCAGCTATGGGTAACCACCAACCGATCTCCATCAATTGTAACTTTATAAACCGCTGAAAAGGCACAGTTTTCAGGAAAATCTTTATCATAATTTCCAATACAGGAAATATAAGCACTCCCTTTATGATCCGGAGCTACATCAAATATTTTCAAATAAGGGGTTCGAGTTGGCAATGGAGGTGAGTCCGGTGATTTTTTTACAGGAAATTCATTACAGATGAGGGTAAGTGCTGCTGTAGGGCCTTTCTCAAAATCACCATCTTCTGGTTTTAGATAGACCACCACTGCACTGGGTTCACTTTTAAAAGGATAAACTCCTGGCTTGGCAGGCGCAAAAGGTTCCTGACAACCTACTGAAGCCATCCAAAGATTCCCTTGATTATCATATTCCATTCCCTGAACCCGGGAAAGTCCTAATGTAAAACCGTTGGAAGGACTTACGGGTTTTCCATCTTTATAATAAAAACGAGAAATACTTCCCTCCTGTGGATTATTATATTCCGAACCCCACCCGAAGTTTCCGAAAGAAATATATTTTTTATCGGGGCTAACGGCAGCTCCAAAAGCGACTCCAAGTAATCCGCCACCCTGAACCGGAGAAAAATCGGCAGGCGTAGCATCATATTTATAAACAGGGCAATGAGTTCCGGAATCCGGAGAACCCGCCCGGAAATTATTGGCAATCCATGCGTTATCATCTGCATCAAAAACAACAAAGGCTGCCCCACTCGGAATAAAGTTCTTAGCTCCTGATGAATTACTTTTTAATGTAAGAGTCCAATTATTAGGAATCTTTTGATCCTCGGTCATATTTTTCATCGAGACTAATGAATCAGAGTAGATTTCTTCCAATCCAAAAAGCATCTGATAAATAGGGTCTGCATTATGGCAAGGATCATATATTAGATTTCGTATAGCCTGAAGAAAGTTTTTGTTTGATTCCGAAGGTTTGTGCCAGGCATAATCCAAAAATTGTCTGTAAAAAGGTTTTCCCGTACTGAGGATTGGGTTTGTTAAAGAATAATAGTATAAATTACATAAAGAGTTGAACATGGGATAACTGTTCGTTTCAAAACCATTTGGTGAAGTACTAATCATATCTCCGATGGCTCCTTCTGTTTTATATAGATTCTTCTTCATTCCATAAGCGATTTTCATATTTCTTTCGGTTCCTGAAATGCGCACTGTTCCATCGTCATCTACTTCTGTCATACGTGCAAATGTATAGATTGAAGCGATAGAGGATTCAGGATTCACAATAACTGGATCAAGGATATCAGGAAGATAAAATGTCGCTAATAAACTTAAAGGTTCACCTTCAACTTTGTACAGAGTATTTTCAATTATATATTCATGCACCCAAACAGTTACAGCGTAATATTCAGATTCTGCATTCTTAACTTCAACACTGAAAGTATTGTTTTCAAATGGCGTTTTTTTATTAACAGCGCCAATGAAATTTTCAACAATTCCAAAAACTTGGAAACTTCCTGAAGTGATGGTTATATTTTTCACTTCAACACTAAATTGAACGGTTCTTGTGGACATAAGCAGATGATTAATGGTTCAGTTATAAATTAATTAATCAAATGTCGGGAGAAACGATTGGATTTTACTCAGTAGAAATACGGTACTGAAATACGTTCGAGAAACTTTTTATATTAAAAGAAGTAATGAAAACTTAAATACACTCCGTAACAAAAAAAAGCATTTCAGATTGAAATGCTTTTTTATATTTTTAAAGTTCTTTTCTTAACCTTGCTACAGGAATATTGAGCTGTTCACGATATTTGGCAATCGTTCTTCTGGCAATATTATAACCCTGTTCTTTCAGAATAACTACTAATGCATCATCTGTAAGCGGTTTTCTCTTATTTTCCTTATTGATAACTTCCTGAAGATGGGTTTTGATCTCTTTGGTAGAAACTTCTTCTCCATCGTCATTCGTTAAACTGTCTGAGAACAGATCTTTAAGGTATACAATACCATTAGGGGTATCTGCATATTTACTTTTTACGACTCTTGAAATGGTAGAAATATCAAATCCTGTAATATCTGCAACATCTTTCAGGATCATTGGCTTCAGTGATTTTTCGTCTCCTGTGATAAAGTAATCCTTCTGAAACTTTACAATTGCTGTAATGGTCTGTAATAAGGTATTCTGACGCTGATTAATCGCATCGATATACCATTTTGCAGCATCCAGTTTTTGTTTAATAAATAAAGCAGCCTGCTTGTGTTCCGATGAGTTCTTATCATGGGAATACGTAGTCAGAATATCTTTATATTCTTCAGAAACTCTTAAAGTAGGTGCATTTTTACTGTTCAGCATAGGAATTACCTGGCCGTCTTTCACCTGAATAACAAAATCCGGGATAATTTCCTGATTGATTGTAATCGTCTGTGTATCAAAGTTCCCTCCTACTTTAGGAGATAGTTTTGAGATTTCATCCAGGGCATCTTTCAGATCATCTTCTTCAATATCATATTTCTGAATGATTTTGTTATAATGCTTATTGGTTAAAGCTTCAAACTGATGTCTTAAGATATTGGCAGCCAAAGAAACCGCTTTATCTGAGCTTACTTTCTTTTCAATCTGTAATAACAGACATTCCTGCAGACCTCTTGCTCCCACTCCGGGTGGATCCAGTTTCTGAACATAATTCTCAAGGATATCTTCCACTCTTTCTTTTGTGGTATAAATTCCCTGCGAGAAAGCTAAATCGTCAACAATAGACTTGATTTCTCTTCTCAGATATCCGTCTGTATCTAAATTCCCGATAAGGTATTCTGCAATCTTCAGATCTTCAGCACTGATATTCACCAAATGAATCTGTTCTCTAAGATAATCATATAAAGACTGTCCTTCCGTTAAAAGACTCTCGTTATCAAATTCTTCATCATCCGGAGAATAGTTGCTGGATGCGGTTTTATAGCTTGGCTCATCGTCATAGATATATTCATTGACGTCGAAATCTGTTTCAATGCTTTCCGTACCCTCATCCTGATAAGCGTCTTCAAGGGAAGAATATTCATCTTCCTTAGAATCTTCTTTTGCAATTTCCAAAGCTGGGTTTTCTTCTAACTCTCTCTCCAACTCCTCTTCAAATTCAAGAGTATGAAGCTGAATAAGCTTCATCAACTGGATCTGCTGAGGTGCCAGCTTTTGTCCTAATTTGAGTTGTAAGTGTTGTTTAAGCATATTCTTATTTGCGTTTTAACATAACATATTCTACGAATTTAATAAATTTATTTGATAAAAAACGCATTTAGCATGATTTTTGCATTACTTATCCTAATATAATAAACTATTAAATAATAAAAAAAGCCTTAACTTGTGATTAAGGCTTTTTTTATTGTGTTAGAATTCAGCGCTTTTCGGCGTTCTTGGGAAAGGAATTACATCTCTGATATTCGTCATTCCTGTTACGAAAAGAACTAATCTTTCCAGTCCTAAACCAAAGCCTGCATGCGGCACAGAACCAAATTTTCTGGTATCAAGATACCACCAAAGTTCATGCTCATCTACGTGCATATCTGCCATTTTCTGTTTTAAAACATCTAGTCTTGCTTCTCTTTCTGATCCACCGATGATCTCACCGATACCAGGGAAAAGAACATCCATAGCGGCAACGGTTTTGTTATCATCATTCAGTTTCATGTAGAAAGCTTTGATTTCTTTCGGATAATCAAATAAGACTACCGGGCTTTCAAAATGTTTCTCAACAAGGTATCTTTCATGCTCAGACTGAAGGTCAGTTCCCCAACTTTCAACCGGGTAAGCGAATTTTCCTTTTTTGTTTTCTTTAGAGTTCAATAAGATTTCGATGGCTTCCGTATAGCTTACACGTTTGAAACGCTTAGCCACTACATTCTGAAGTTTTTCGATAAGTCCTTCTTTTGCTCTTTCTTTCTCAGGTTTTGTTTTTTGCTCTTCTGCAAAACGGTTGTCTAAGAATTCAAGATCATCTTTACAGTTATCCAATACATACTGGATCACATATTTTAAGAAATCTTCCGCAAGGTCGATATTGTCTTCAAGGTTGTTGAATGCCACTTCCGGCTCAATCATCCAGAATTCTGCAAGGTGTCTGGTTGTGTTGGAATTTTCAGCACGGAAAGTAGGTCCGAAAGTATAGATTCTTCCTAATCCCATGGCTGCAGTTTCTCCTTCAAGCTGTCCTGAAACGGTAAGGTTTGTTTTTTTACCGAAGAAATCCTGTGCAAAATCAATTTCTCCTTCTTCAGTTTTAGGCATGTTGTTCAGGTCAAAGTTGGTTACTCCGAACATTTCACCTGCTCCTTCTGCATCTGCTCCTGTAATAACCGGAGTGTTGATATAGAAGAACTGGTTTTGGTTGAAGAATGAGTGAACTGCAAAACTTACAGCGTGACGCACTCTGAACACAGCTCCGAAAAGGTTGGTTCTGAATCTTAAGTGTGCCTGCTCACGAAGCTTTTCAAGGCTGTGTTTCTTAGGCTGAAGAATCGTACTCTGAAGTTCTTCTGTAAAGTTATCTCCTAAAACAATAATCTTTTTAGCGATAATTTCCACAGACTGTCCTGCTCCCTGGCTTTCTACCACTTCACCTACCACTTTCAGAGAAGAAGCAGTACTGATATTCTTGATGATCGCTTCATCAAAATTTTCGAAATCAACAACTATCTGCAAATTATTAATCGTAGAACCATCGTTAAGCGCAATAAAGCGATTTGCACGGAAGGATCTTACCCATCCGTAAACGGTAATGTCATGATGTAATACTTTCTTGTAATCCTTTAGGACTTCTTTGATCGTTTGCTTTTTCATTTGTTGATGATAAATTTTTTATATAAAAATTAATGTCTGCAAAGTTACAAAAAAACAGCGCAACTTAATGATTGCGCTGTCTTTAAAAATCATTTAACAGGTATTTAGACTTTCAGTTCAGGAAATTCACCTTTTTTCATCTGCCAACCCTTCTTCATTTTCAGGTTACATTTCCACTCAATATTGTCCTGAACTTCAATAAAATCCGTATTGACCCGGAATGAACACACTTACATTATCACCTTTAGAAAGAATAAATTTGATTTACTCTGAGCTTTCATGGAATTAGTTTTATTGAAATGGTTATTAGTTTTTAAGTGCTAAGTTCGTGGTAAATTACCAGGTCATACATCCATTTTTAGACTATACTATACTTTTAAACATTGTTGTGGATTCAACGGATTTTAATTTTAACTGTTTACGATTTTTTAAATGATCACTACACTTTTACATCTCTAAATTCTGAACAAATATTTCATTCTTTACATTTTGTTTTTTACTGGTTATTATTTCTCATTTCTACCAGCTTCGTTAATAATTTTGTTATCCGGTTCCTAACCATGATCTTTTAATTAACCATTAGTTTGGAATGATATCTTGTACTGTGTACATACAAAATAAAAGGTTGTGTTTTTACCTGAAGCAAAGATGCAGGAAGTAGAATAACGATACAAGTGAATGCTTTATAGATTCATAAATTTATATACCTAAAATCATGAATTTATAAATAATAAAATATTAAAAATCAATTAATTAACCCTGATTCGAAGACATGTTTTCGATTTCTTTCAGATAGATAGAAAGTGGTGTTCCGGTGCGTTTTTTGAAAGCTAAAGTGAAGGCCTGTTCATTATTATATCCTAATTCTTCGGCAATAAAAGGAATTTTATAAGACCTGAATTTTCTGTCATTGGCCAATCTGCTGATGGCATAATCAATACGAAGATCGTTGAGATAAGTAGCAAAGTTTTTTCCTTTGTAAGTATTGATAATTTCCGACAAGTATTTCGAGTTTGTTTTTATCTTTTTGGCAAGACTTCCCAATGTAATTCCCTTATTCAAAAACTGATCATTGTTTTCAAATATTTCAAGTTCTTTTAAAATATTCTGGGCAATATCTTCAGAAATAGTTCTGGATGTCTTGTCCTCAGAATTTTCTGTATTTCCTACCGGAAGAATCTCAGAATGAATTTCGATTGGGGTTTCCGGCTCTGTATTTTTCCCTACCCTATTTTCATTAACAGACTGAATAAGATCCTGAGCAATCTTTTTATAATTTTTCTCAGATTTTTTATATTTAAAGTAAACGTTGATAAACAACAGGTGTGATATCAATAAAAGACTCAGCACAATATAAAACAGACTCTTTCTTTTAGTCAGTTCATTGGTAATACTTTCTTTCTCCTGCTGCAGTTCCGGAGTATCATATCTTCTCGGAAGTTCTCTGGAAATATATCTGAACTGATTATCCAGTACTTGATCCACCTTTAAAAAGCGATCTACATAATACAGCTGTTGTTCTTTATCACTGTTTGCTTTATAATAATCAATCAGATAAGTGTATACATCCCTCAGCTCCGGATAGATATAACTTGTTTTAAGAACCATAGAATCAATCTTCCGGAAAAAATCTACAGCTTTTTCTTTTTCCTGAAGCCCCGCATAGGATTTCCCCAAATATAAAAGGGTATAATTCTGATCTCTTCTATCATTATTATTGGTAAAGAAATATTTTTTACACTCTAATAAACCGTCAAGAGCCTTCTGATAATTTTTTGAATGCAGATTATAATATCCTAATAATCCAAGATTCTGATGATAACGGTAAACATCTCTATTTTTCTTGGAATCCTGTAAACCTTCCTGTATCAATGTATAAGCAGAATCCATTTTACTGATCTCGATATAGGCATCGGCCAGATTCAGTTTGAGAGAATTTATCTCATCTTCATTCATATAATCAACATCATAAGCATAGTGCCTCAGGACTTTTGCTGTCTCCTCATGTTTTCCGATATAATTATTCAGATAGGCAATATTGATATGTGCCATGGCAATCTGCCTTTTATTTCCTTTTTCTTTTGCATATTTCAGTCCCAAAATATAATTATTCAATGCAGACTGGAGATTATCATTTCTAAAATAAAGGTTTCCTTTTAAAAGATAAGTTCTTGCCGGATAGGTATTTTCTTTAGAATTTTGTGTAATATGTTGTAAGCTGTCAAGATATTTTAAAGCATTAGGTAAGTTCTCTTCGAAATGAAGCATAACATATCCCTCAGCAATCTGAGTTGTATTTTTTTCAGATTTTGCTTTTTTAAGATAACAATTGGCAATACTTTTACTGTTTCCTTCTCCTATACGGTTTTTATAGAATGCTTTACTCAACTCTTCATAAGTCCGTTTCTCTGGAATATTCTTTTCTATATTATTGGTCTGTGCCTTAAAGAACACATTTCCAATAATCAAAAACAGTAGTAAAGATTTTATTTTCATCATTCATCCTAGCTATATTACAAAAATATTATTTTTCTTCAGTAGATACACTACTCCTTTTGCTTTTTTCCATGTATTCATCCATATTTTCATTAAAATTTAAAATAATAATTCAACAAAAAGTGAATACATATTAAAGATTACACTCATTTCAAATATCATTTCCATTCTACTTTACCTTCCAGATAATATACTTTTCCATTGTTTTCATACAAAAGATCGTATCCCTGAGATGTCAGGTAGAAATGACAGACTTTCATCTCGCCGTTTCTGTCTTTAAATTGAATAATAGCAGGACACATTTTCGCGCGGTCCATTTTTTTCACAATCAGATCAAAATTTTTCCGGATATTTTTTTTACCGTAGAGAGATAACATTCTGTCATCAATAAAACGGACATATTTCAAAGAAGAAAGCGGGTAAGTAATTAACGTAAAAGGTTGTCCCGCCAGCTTCGCTGCATTCTCATTAAAAAAGTTTGTGATTGAAATACTATCCTGTGTAATTTTTTTCACCACACTTGATTCATATCTTTTCCCGTCATTAAACTCCATACTGTATATAGCTTCAATTTTAATCGCAAATCCTTTCCCTGATTTTCTTAAATCTGTAAGGTCTGTAAATTCTTTTCCTTTTTTGATCACAATCAAAACATTTCCTTCTCCAAAATCACAGTCATAATATTTTTTATAATCAAAAGGCTCTTCAATATTGGTCTTCAATGTATCTGTTGGAGTATTTTGTGAAAAAATAAGCACCGGAAACATTAATAAAAATAAGATCAGTTTATCATTTTTCATGGCTGAAGTATTTAATGGTTTAAAATCATTTACTTAATTTTTTGAGATATTGATAGTGGGAAACAACAGCTTTCACAATACTTTTCTCATGGTATGGAAAATTATTTCTGGCAGCTGCTTTTCGGATCGCTGGAGTAATAATGGTATAAACAGTGTGAGGTAAACCGGGAAAAAGATGATGGGCAGCATGGGAATTGAATCCACCAAAAATCCAGTTAGCTAATCTGCTGGTTGGGTGATAATCCAATGAAACGGCTAACTGATGTTCATAATAATCATATGGCAGATACCCTTCATCATCCGCTTTGGGAAAATCTGTTTCAAGACTCAGGTGAGAAATGATCAGGGTCAGCACAAAAAACAACGAAATTGTCACATGCATGATGATAAAAGATGCAACAATCGTCATCACCGGAATATCAGTAAAAAGCACAGGCAAAATCAACATATAGCTGAAGTAAGCTAATTTCAACAGGATAACTTCAAACACAGACAGTATAGAATGTTTCTGATTTCTGAGATTGGCCAATTCTTTTTTTCTGACATATATAAAATCTTTAATCACGATCCAATGCAAGGTGTAAAAACAATACAGTATGGTAGCATATAAATGCTGATAGGTGTGGATTCTCCTTTTGGGATGATGCGCAGACAGCCGTAAAAAAATATTATCATCAATATCTGCATCACAGCCATCCACATTAGGAAATACATGATGGGATGCAACATGTCTTGTTCTCCACAGTCTTGCATTCACTCCCTGCAGGTTAAAGGTGATATA
The DNA here is from genome assembly GCF_965111995.1 of Chryseobacterium sp. Marseille-Q8038. Taxonomy (NCBI): domain Bacteria; kingdom Pseudomonadati; phylum Bacteroidota; class Flavobacteriia; order Flavobacteriales; family Weeksellaceae; genus Chryseobacterium; species Chryseobacterium sp. Marseille-Q8038. The sequence continues at coordinate 546,710 of NZ_CBCOPN010000002.1, forward strand.
ATAAATAATCTGATTCACCTTTTTGTACCTGGAAAATGTGTTGTGTACACAGTCATGAGCACAATTAAAAGCCAATAGTATTCCCGTTAGTCCCAGGATAACATAATTCAAAGCTACAGCCCAACTCTTATCTTCCATATAAGGATTAAAAAGATTAGCATATAAAAGCAGGAAGCTCAAAGAATAAAACAGAAATTTCACAATCATCAATCTGCCGGCCTTTTTTGTCACTTCGTCCGTAAGCAATACTTTCACCTCTTCACGCAATTCTGAATAGAAAGGAGAGGCTGCCTTTTTAAATCTGATTTTTGGTTTCATAATCATTGTATTAATTATTTAAAAGACAAGATTAATTCCCAAGCCATAGCGGAATCCTTTGATTGGGAATGGTTTATAGGTATTATATTCGAAATTGTACCCGAATTCTGCACACAAGAAATGGTAGAAGTTGATTCCTGCTTTAGGCGAAACCGCATAAGGTGAAACTCCCACACCTGCATATAAGGCTGATATTTCTACCCCATCTTCAAAGGAAACAACTTTTCTGAAATAATCAAATTCGGGAATGACCAGCAGCCTTCTTTCGTCCCACCAGTTAAAGTGGCCTCTTAAGCTGTAATAATTCTTATCACCATCAGTAAGTTTCGTTCCTATTGACAGGAATGCCTTGTTATCCAGTGAAGTTCCTTCAATTCTGGTACTGAGAAGAATGACCAGCCATTTTTTCTCTTTGATTTCTTCAAATTGGGCTTTCAGAAAGCCACATAGAAATATTGCGGTGATGACAACGAACTTTTTCATAACGCCTGATTTGTTTTTTGTTTCTTGAAATTCCAGTTGATAAGAGGGAGTTTCCTCCTTCCGTTTTCATTCCATCCACCAATTTGTATTCCTCTGAAATCCTTACATTTATTATACAAACCGATCTGTATTCCTCTGCATTTCTGCCCGATATTGGCTAATGGTGCTACAGAAACCCCTTTCATCTCATGATGCAGATTAAAAAATGGAGAAACAGACATGCCGTTGGTTACTGCATAGGTGTTCACATTACTCGATATATTGATCTCTAGTCCATTGGTGACCGTGGGTTCCATGTTGATCAATGAAAGCTGAAGTCCGTTAATGGTATTCATCTTTTCGCGGGGAAGAATTACATAATCATTATTAAGATTCCAATGATCCGGCTGTAAAGTAAAAAGCATTAATGGAGGAAGGAAAATACCCATAACGTTGAATCCCATTCCTAATCCATTTACTTTTTTAGGTTTAAAATGATCTTCTTCATCATAATATTTAAATAGAATTCCGTTGACGTTCTTGACATTCTTTGAAGGTGAAGCTGCAATCAATCTCGGTTTCAAAGAATCTGCTTTTACACTGTCTGATGCATACATCAGGCTACTGAATAAAAGAACTGCTGCTAATAAAATTCGTGTTTTCATAACTCGTTATTTTAAAATTACAGTTCAAAATTATCAGCGAAGCGCTCAGTTCCGAATGTGAAAAAAAATTAAAAAAAATACTACATTTGTGAAAATCACAAAACTATGCACCAGGAAGCTCTCCTCAAGGAAATCCGAAGAAAAATCGGTGAAAAATCTTTAAATGATGAAATTGCCAACATCCTTAATATCAGCTATGATGCAGCTCACAGAAGAACTTCTTTGAAAGCAAAGTTTAGTTTTGAGGAAGCACTGGAACTAGCCAAATACTATCAGATCTCACTGGATCAGTTTCTGGGAACGAAAAACCAGTTGGTAGTCAAAAGAACACAGCCTGTAAAAACTACCGAAGATCTTCTCAACTACTTCGAGAACTCTTTAAAGATTTTGAATGTTTTTCAGAATATTACCAATTCTAAAGTATTTTATTCAGCAAAAGACATCCCGTTTTTTTATACAATTTCAGATTCAGTACTGTCCCGTTTCAAATTTTATGTCTGGATGAATCTACTGAATCAGGATAAATTCTTAAGCCCTTTTCACGAATTTAATATGGAGTACCATTCTGTAAAAAATGAAATGCTGAAAGATCTTTATGATAAACAAAATGTAACGGAAATATGGAATGACACCACCATTATGAGTGCATTGAGACAAATTTCATTTTATTATGAAATGGGATTGTTAAAAAAGAATGATGTGGATCTTATTCTGGAGGATCTGAGAAAATTACTGGAAGGTCTCGAAATCAAAACACTGGAAAAAACTAATTTCCAAATATATGTGAATGATTTAGTAATTTTAAACAACAGTATTTTATTCAAAAATGAAGAACAGTGTTCCTTTTTTGTTCCTTTCAGCATGTTCGGATATATGATGACCAATGATAAAATCACGTGTGAAGATTCTCTGAGCTATTTTGAACATCAGATCAAAAACTCAAGATCACTGAATGAATCCGGGAACAGAGAGAGGAAAATGTTTTTTAATAAAATGTATGAACAGATTGACCGCTTAAAACAAAATTTATCATGAATACTCTTCGTAACGGCGAATATTTTGGGGAGACCAATCAAATGGTTAATTTAGAAGGATTAACCATCACTGATACAGAATATACACATCCTTACGTAGACTGGCATTATCATGAGAATGCTTACTTTACCTTTCTGCTTCAGGGCAATATGACGGAAGGAAATAAAAAAGAAACTTACAGCTGTTCTGCCGGAACATTATTGTACCATCATTGGGAAGATCCGCATTACAATAGTAAACCTGATGTTTTTACAAGAGGTTTTCATATCGAGCTCTCGCAAGGCTGGTTTGACCGTTTTGATATTCAGAAAAATAAAGTGGAAGGCAGCATTAATATAAAAAATCCGGCCTTAAAACTATTGGTGTATCAGATGTTCAAAGAAACCAAAACTTACAATATTTCTTTTGAACTAGCCATTAATCAGCTGTTAGTAAACCTTTTCAGCCAGTTAACCCATCAGAAGGAAAGTTCGGAAAGAAAACCCGTGTGGGTAAGCCAGATTAATGAAATTTTACATGAAAGCTTTACAGAAAACCTCAGTCTCACTGAACTTTCCAATATACTGGACATTCACCCTATTCATCTCAGCAGGGATTTCCACAAATATTTCCACTGTAATCTTGGCGAATACCTAAGAAAATTAAAACTTAATAAATCTCTGGAACTTCTTGCGCTACCTCATACTTTAACAAATGTTGCTCTGGAATGCGGTTTTTCAGACCAGAGTCATTTTATCCGGTGTTTTAAGGAAAACATTGGAATTACCCCTTTGAAATACAGGAATCTTTTGAAAAATCATTAAAATTTATCTGAATTTAAATGATATAAAATTACCATTCACGATTTGGATACATCATTCCCCGATTCGGCTACATTTACCCTATTGTAAGTTTCCATCTTTGTACCATCATTTAAACAAAAAAATATTTACAAATGGAAACAAAAAAAGTATGGTTCGTGACAGGAGCTTCAAAAGGCTTAGGATTCGAGTTGGTAAAAAAATTACTATCCGAGGGATTTCAGGTTGCTGCCACAAGCCGTACCGTTGAATCCCTGATCTCCACTATCGGAGAAACATCGGTAAACTTCCTTCCACTCAGCGTCAACATTACAGACAATAATGATATAAAATCTGCCATTGAAAAAACGGTTGAACACTTCGGACGAATTGATGTGGTGGTCAACAATGCGGGATATGGACAGATCGGAACGCTGGAAGAACTTACCGATGAAGAAGCAAGAGAAAATTATGCTGTGAATGTTTTCGGAACATTGAATGTAATCAGAAATGCTATGCCTTACCTTCGTGAACAAAGATCAGGAAACATCTTCAATATTTCTTCTGTTGGCGGATATTCTGCTAATTTTCCGGGCTGGGGAATTTACTGTTCTACAAAATTTGCGGTGGCCGGATTTACGGAAGCACTGGCCGAAGAAGTAAAAGATTTTGGAGTTCATGCTACTGTGGTTTATCCCGGATATTTCCGTACCGATTTTTTAACTAAAGATTCTGTAAAAACACCTTCAAATCCTATTCAGGCTTACGAAGCAGCAAGAAATTCTGAACAGGCACATCTCAATGAAATCAACGGAAACCAACCCAATGATCCTGAAAAGGCAGCTGATGTTCTGATCCAGATCAGTAAAGAGAAAAATCCTCCTGTACATTTATTATTGGGTGTAGGAACGGTGGAGTTTCTCAATAATAAAATTGATATTTTAAAGAAAGATGCTGAGAAATGGGAAAGTCTGACTGTTTCCACTGCCATTTAATTTGATACCATCCTTCGACTCCTCTCAGGATGACATTCCTGATACTTGATGTTTCAATTTATACAGATGAATTAAATATAAAGTGTTACAAAAGTCAGTCAGAGCGGAGCCGAAGACTTTTTAAGATCATGCAATACACTTTTTACAAAAACAACTAACTTAGCTCTTATGAAACAACCCGTTCGTTTTAATTCTATATCAGATTTTCATACTTTCTGTGGGCTTCCTAATCCTGAGCATCCGTTGATCAGTGTGATAGATTATAGCAAGGTTCGTTATATCGTTGACAATGAAGAGCTGAAGTGGATTCAGTGTTTTTATTCAATTGGTTTGAAAAAGAATGTCACTCCAAAATTCAATTATGGGCAACAGCAATATGATTTTGATTCAGGAGTGTTGTGTTTTGTTTCGCCACAGCAATATTTAAGTCTTGAAATCAATCCGGATATTGAGGTAGAACCCACAGGATTTTTATTACTTATTCATCCTGATTTTCTGTGGAATACTTCGTTAACCAGAAAAATAAAATCATATGATTTCTTCAGTTATCAGGTAAAAGAGGCACTTTTCCTTTCTGATAAGGAAGAGAAAATCCTTGTAGAGATTTTTAAAAATATTGAACGGGAATATCAGTCCAATACGGATAGATTTACCCAGGAATTGATTATCGCCCAGATTGAATTATTGCTGGTTTACTCCGACCGCTTTTATGAACGTCAATTTTTCACCAGAAAAAAATCAAGTCATGAATTATTGTACAAATTCGAAGATATCCTTTCTCAATATTTTGAAAACGGAAATCTCCTTGAAAATGGTATTCCATCAGTAAAAACCATTGCCGAGCAGATGAATATCTCTCCCAACTATCTGGGAACACTGCTCCGTTTGCATACACAGCAAAATACACAGCAGCATATTCAGAATAGATTAATTGATTCCGCCAAAGAGCGTTTGAGTACCACAAATTTATCGGTAAGTGAAATTGCTTATGAACTGGGATTTGAACATCCGCAGTCTTTCAGTAAACTCTTCAAACAAAAGACGAATCAGTCTCCCGGAGAATTTAGAAAACTGTTCAATTAGAATAGATCGCAAATAATAAAACAGTAATGTTAATTTCATTCTATTTTACCATGAAGAAGTTTGTTACTTTTGTTTAAATACTTCTAGCAATGAAACCTGTTCTATTATTGATCTTTATTTTTACATTTTATCTTTATCACGGACAAAACAAAAACATAGTCAATCCAGAAAAAATTGAAAATCCGATTCAAAAAAATAATGTTGGTAAGATTGTTTTCGTTAATAAAACTATAGCTCTTGAAAACCTGAAAGATTCGGACTTTCTCACTTCTTCTGTGTTTCAGGAAAACGGAGATCTTGCCATTTATGCTTTCTTTGATAACTCTCTTGTCAACAATCTGCATCAGCTTGAACCCAACTGGACAGCGGAAGAACTTCTCAAAAAAGGAAATTATCAGTTCTCATTTTATGTGGACGGAAAGCTGATTTATACAGAAAATCTCAATACAGGAGCAGGTACAGCAGAAAATAAAAAAGTCAAAACTACATTGCGAATTCCTCTTCTCAGCAGTAAAAATGAAGATTCATGGGGAAGGTATTTATGGATGCGTTTTTATATGGCCCATAATGGAATTGATGCTTTGACACCGGGAAATCACCTCTTAAACATTGAAATCCGGCCTTATCTCAATGTTTCCACAATCAAAACAGGGCCTGTTATTGCAGAAGGACAAATCAACCTTACTGTTCCAGTTCAAAATATTTCGAAGCAGCAAATCGCTATTCAGCCTATATCATCCCATAGCGGATGGAAGATTTCTCAGGAGAAAATCAATACGGAGATCATCAAATCTCTGAACAGGAAAATTGCAGAAAACAGGTTTAAAAATATAACAGGAATCGTCATTATCAAAGAAGGGAAATTACTTCTTGAAGAATATTTCAACGGCTCCGGAAGAGATTCTCTGCAGGACACCCGCTCAGTAGGAAAATCATTCTCTTCGGCATTAACAGGAATTGCGATCAAAGAAGGATATTTAAAAAGTGAAGATCAAAATCTGAAGGAATTTTATAACCTGAATCAGTATAAAAACCATTCTTCTCAAAAAGAAAATGTTACCCTAAAAAGTTTATTGACCATGAGTTCCGGATTTGATGGAAACGATGAGAATTATGATTCTCCCGGAAATGAAGAAAATATGTATCCGACTGAAAACTGGGTAAAATTTACTCTGGATCTGCCGATGACTGAGAATACGATAGGAAAAAACTGGAGTTATTTCACGGCCGGAGTTGTGTTAACCGGAGATATTTTAGATAAAACAGTTCCACAAGGTCTGAAAAACTATGCAGATAAAAAACTATTTCATCCTCTTGGAATTACGAATTACAAATGGCAGTTTACTCCACAGCAAAAGCCTTCTCTGGCCGGAGGATTACGCATGAGAGCTCTTGATTTTGCAAAATTCGGGCAGCTGTATAAAAATAACGGAATCTGGAATGGGAAAACGATTCTGACTCAGGATTGGATTAAGAAATCTTTCACCAATTACTTCACAGATAATCCTGATTTTGAAGGATATGGATATTTATTCTGGAGAAAAGTTTATACAGTAGGAAACAATAATTATGAAGCTTTCCAGTCCAGTGGAAATGGAGGAAACAAAATTATTATTTTTACGAAAATTCCAGTTATCATCGTGATTACGGCGCAAGCTTATAACAAGCCTTATGCCCATCAGCAATCTGAAAAAATAGTACAAGATTATCTTTTACCCGCATTAAAAATGAGTAATGAGTAATCAGTAATGAAAATAGTAATGAGAAAATAGTGAAAGAATAGCTTATTGCTTATTGCTTATTGCTTATTGCTTATTGCTTATTGCTTATTGCTTATTGCAAAACTATTCGTCTTTCTTTGAAGGAATAAGAAAAACATCAATAAGACCTTCAGGAAGTTCCATTCTGATGGTTCTTTCTTCTCTGTCAACTTCAAGAATCCAGTCTTTGATCATAGGAATAACCACTTCTTTTCCATCCAGATTGGTAATGAAATATACCTGTGCTGTCTGATCGTTTATGGATCTGATCACCCCACAGTTGCTATCATTTTGATCAAAAATTTCAAATCCGATGATCTCGTGGTAATAGAATTGTTTTCCTGAAAGTTTAGGCAGTGAAGTAAGCGGAAGGTAAACACTTTTACCCAACACCTGATCCACCATAGCCTCAGAAGAGTTTTTGAATGCAAGATTCAGAGCATCCAGTTTGCTCCATGATGATTTTTCAATAAAAAATGGAACCAATAATCCGTTGATTTCAACGAATATTGATTCCAATTTATTGTAAAGCTCGGGTTGATCGGTATCCAATTTAAGGATTACGTTACCCGCAAGTCCATGTCTGCGTGTGATTTTACCTAAAAAATAGCAATCTTCTTTACGCATAACAGGGTTTGTTCTTAAGCTTCAGTGTTTTCTTCAGTTTCAGCAGCAGGAGCTTCTCCTTCTGTAGCTTCAGCAACAACTTCTTCAGCAGGTGCGTTTGCAGCTTCTTCAGCAGCTTTAGCATCAGCTTCAACTTGTGCAGCAGCAGCAATTCTAGCTTCGTTTACTTTTACTTCAGCTTCTAAAGCAGCTTTCTTAGCGTCAGCTTTAGCAGTTGCTAAACCTTCTACTTTACCTTGTACTTTAGAATCTTTAGCTTCTACCCAAGCATTGAATCTTTTTTCAGCTTCAGCTTCGTCAAAAGCACCTTTAGCTACACCACCTTGTAAGTGTTTTTTGTAAAGAGCACCTTTGTAAGATAGAATAGCTCTAGCAGTATCAGTAGGCTGAGCACCGTTGTTTAACCACTGTACAGCAGAATCAACGTTCAATTCGATAGTTGCCGGATTAGTAATTGGGTTGTAAGTTCCTAGTTTTTCGATGAATCTACCATCTCTTCTAGCTCTAGAATCTGCAACCACGATGTGGAAAAAAGGTTTTCCTTTTTTACCGTGTCTTTGTAATCTGATTTTTACTGACATAATGTTTGAATTTTACGGGAACTCGTCCCAGTTAAATATTTAAGAGTGCAAAGATAAACAAAAATTCTAATTTAACAATTAATAAATATAACAATTTATCAATCTAATAGGGAAACAATATTTTGGTCCTTTTTTAAACTGATTGTTACATTGGTAAATTTTCAGATTGTTATATTAAAACCATATTATATTGTTCCCATATAGAAAAGTCCCAGACATTTCTGGTTTTCTTCAATGGTTAAAGAGTTTTTCAACTCCTCTACAATTTTAGGAGAACTCCAGTAGCATCCGATATTATTTGCAGTACAGGTAAGATACATGTTCTGAACTGCCATTGAGGTAGCCGCTATTTCTTCCCACTCAGGAACCATTCCGCTGAAATTGACAACAATGGAAACTACAGCATCAGCTTTATTGATTTTAAAACCAATATCGTTGTATTTTTTCTCTAAGAAAAGCTGTTCTGGTGTAACTGCCTTATAGATGGCCTGCATTTCTGACGCAAGCTGTGCTTTTTCTTCTCCTTTGAATATTTTGAAACGCCAAGGTTTGGTACGTTTGTGATTAGGAGCAAATGTGGCAGCATTTAAAATTTCCTCCAACACTTCCTGAGATATCTCTGTATCAGTATAATCTTTTGGAAAAATACTTCTTCTTTGCTCTATGATTTCTTTTAAAATGGATGCATTATTCATACCTGCAAATTTACAACATGGAATTCAATCTCTTCCATTTAAAATGTTAAGTATTTACTTCCTGATGATGATTAACGTTTTCAGGATAAAAAAGACTAAAAAAGAGTATAGAAAACCATTTATCATAAGGTTTCCTATTCAAAGCCTGTATATAAAGATTTATATTCTACAATACTTCAACAATCTTCTGATGGATTTTGTTTAAAGTAAATTCATCACCGCTCTTTCTGCCCATCATCTCTTTAGCCATAGGACTTTCCGGAGATATGGCATAGAACCTGTCTCCTTCAAAAAAGAATTCTCCCAGTGACACAGAGATATAGAATCTGGCTTTATTGGTAATAACCAACGAACCGAGCTGTACTCTTTCAGTGGCCGTATTGAGAACTTTTGCCATATTTCTTTTAAGATCATTCAAAGCTCCCAATTGTCGCTGCATCTGATAGATCTCCTCCTGCATTTCTTCTCTCATGCTGTCATATTTCGGCGTTTTTTTGATGTCACGGCTGGCTTCCAGGGTAAATTCGATAAAGTTTTTCAATTTTTCAATTTTCTCTGCGATGGTAGTCTTTACAAAGTCTCTGATATCACTTTTTTCAAATACAATCTTCTCCATACAATCTATTCTTTATATAAAGATAATATTTTTAGAATAATATTTCTTTGGCTTTACAAAAATAACGCTTACAAAAATAAAGGAGAAAGAAAATGGGATTCAGTTCCAATAACGGACTGTAATAAAAAAGCCTTGTAAAGTTTACAAGGCTTCTTTATTATTTTTCAGCAAGTTTTTTCAGATCGCCCAGCCCCTGGCTGAACATTTTGTCCATATTGCCATTCATCAAAGGTTTCATAACCTTCATCATGGGAGTCAGTTCGTTATCTATCATCCAGGTTACTTTGGTACCACTTCCTTCAGGAACCAACAGGAAATTAGCTTTCATATCTCCTTCAAAAGGTTTTATAAAGTGAAGTTTTGTACTCATTTTCTGGTTCGGTATCAGTTCAGTAATGGATTGCTCTCCTTCACCTACATTTTTATCTCCTTTCCAGTGATAGGAATCTCCTACTTTATCTCCGTTTCCTGAATAGGTAATGACAATGTTTTTATCAGCTTTAGAAAAAGGATCCCATTGGTTATATCCTTTTAAATTCCCTGCATAGCTCCATACTTTTTCCTGTGGTGCATTGATAACAATAGATTTTTCATATTGGTAATCTTTACTGAAAGTGAGCATGGCAATGACAGCATAGATAATAATCAGTACGATGATGGTACCAATAATTTTTAAGAGTGTTTTCATAGTCTATATATTTAAGGTTATTTATTTTAATGATAACTTTTAAATCTGTTCTCAAAATTAAATATTCCTACATCACTCCCTCTTTCCATATGACAAGATTAAATAAAGATAAGGTATTTTTGTCATAACTCGCCAGTGAGGCATTATTTTTGCGCGTTTCAGCTTTGATTCCCAATGAATCATTAAATTTACTTTATATAAAAAGATCAAAAAATGAATATTTTAACAGAAAAATTTAACACTCCATACCATTCGGCACCATTCAATGCCATCAAAAATGAAGATTATCTTCCGGCATTTCAGGAATTGATTCAAAAATCTGAAGAAGAAATTGAGGCTATTGTCAACAATCCTGAAGCGCCTACTTTTGAAAATATAATTGAAGCACTGGCCTATTCAGGAGAGCAGCTGGATGTGGTATCCAATATTTTTTTCAATTTAAATTCTGCAGAAACCAGCGACGAAATTCAGCAAATCGCTCAGGAAGTTTCCCCGATCTTAACTGAATATTCTTCAAAAATCTCTCAAAACGAAGCCCTTTTCAACAAAATCAAAAAAGTATATGATGAAAAGGAAAATTATAATCTCAACGAAGAGCAGAAAATGCTTTTGAATGAAACCTACAAAGGTTTTGTAAGAAGCGGAGCTTTATTGAATGAGGAAGACAAGGAAAAATTAAAGAAAATCAGCATGGATCTTTCTTTAAAGTCATTACAGTTCGGACAAAATGTATTGGCTTCTACCAATGCTTATTTTAAACACATTACCAATAAAGAAGATCTTGCAGGAATTCCTGAGGCAATCATCGATCAATATGCGGAGGAAGCAAAAGAAAGAAATCTTGAAGGTTGGGTAGTGACTTTACAGTATCCAAGCTATATTCCGTTTATGACCTATGCCGAAAACCGTGAACTGAGAAAGGAACTCGCTTTAGCCAATGGTAAAAAATCTTTTGACGGCGGAGAATATGACAACCAGAATCTGATTAAAGAATTGCTTACTCTTAAACAACAGAAAGCTGAGCTTATCGGATATAAAAACTATGCAGATTTTGTTCTGGAAGAGAGAATGGCTAAGTCTCCGGTAAAAGTTATTGACTTTTTGAATGAACTTCTAACCAAAGCAAAACCTTATGCTGATAAAGAAATTGAAGAATTAAAATCTTTAGCAAAAGCTGACGGAATTGAAGAAATGCAGAGCTACGATCACGCATTTTATGCTGAAAAACTTCGTAAAGAGAAATATGACCTGAATGATGAGGAACTGAAACCTTATTTCCCGTTAGATCAGGTACAGGATGCTGTATTCGGATTGGCAGAACAACTTTTCGGATTAACGTTTGAGGAAAGAAATGATATTCCGAAATACCACGAGGATGTAAAAGTATATGAAGTAAAAGAGAACGGGACTTACAAATCTCTTTTATACGTTGATTATTTTCCAAGAAAAGGGAAAAGAGCCGGTGCATGGATGACCAGTTACAAAAATCAGTACAAGCAAAACGGTGAAAATTCCCGTCCGCATATTTCCATTGTCTGCAACTTCAGCAAACCAACAAAAGATACCCCTAGCTTACTGACATTCCAGGAAGTGACTACTTTGTTCCATGAATTCGGGCATGCTCTTCACGGAATGATGGCGGATACCCAATATCCTACCCTTTCCGGAACATCTGTAAAATGGGATTTTGTGGAACTTCCATCACAGTTTCTTGAAAACTTCTGTTATGAACCTGAGTTCTTAAAAACGTTTGCAAAGCATTATAAAACAGGAGAGGTACTTCCTGACGAAAAAATTGAAAAGATTGAGCAGTCTAAAAACTTTATGGAAGGCTACCAAACATTAAGACAATTAGGCTTCGGGCTTCTGGATATGAACTATCATACGAAAGTTGAAGAATTAGAGAAAGAAAGTGTAAAAGAGTTTGAAGATAAGTATACCAAAGCCACCACTCTTTATCCTTCAAATTCAGAAACGGCAATGAGTCCAAGTTTCTCTCATATTTTCCAGGGAGGATATTCTGCAGGATATTATTCTTACAAATGGGCAGAAGTTCTGGATGCTGATGCTTTCCAGTATTTCAAGGAAAACGGAATTTTCAATCCTGAAATTGCTGCCAAGTATAAAGTATTGCTGTCTTCAGGTGGAACAAAAGATCCAATGGAGCTTTACAAAAATTTCAGAGGCAGCGAGCCGAAAGTAGAGAGCTTATTGAAAAGAGCATTTGGATAGGATGTATATTCAGATTGTGACAGAAAAAATAAATGTAAAAAGGACAGCGATTGCTGTTCTTTTTGTTTTAAATTAGTCGATCAATAATCTCAAACATTTCCTTATTTCACATGAATATTCAAGAACAAATCCAAAATTATATCCACAGCCAGCCTGAACCAAAACGCAATGATATGCAGGAACTTCATCAAATCATTCTTGAGCTCATGCCGGAATGCCAGCTATGGTTTCTTGATGGTAAAGACAGTGAAAATAAAACCGTTTCTAATCCTAATATCGGATATGGATTGTATACCTTGCAATATGCAGGTGGAAAAACAAGGGACTTTTACCAGATCGGAATGAGCGCCAATACAACCGGTATCTCAATCTATGTTATGAACATCAGTGATAAAAAATATTTATCCGAAACGTATGGAGAAAAAATAGGTAAAGCCAGCGTAACCGGATATTGTATTAAATTTAAAGCTCTGAAAGATATCAACATTGAAATACTGAAAGCAGCGATACTGGACGGACTGAAAGAATAAAAAATACTGAAATTCTTTTTACTCTTAAAAAAACAGCATATCTATTCTAAGAAAGCTAAATTTGTACTTTATAAATAAACATCCATTCTGTAATTTTAAATAATGAGCAGCATAACACTAAGATTAGAAAACGTAAAAAAACTTCAGGCTAAAAGATGGGAAAATGAAGACCATTGGGACACTTTAAACGATCTATTGGTCAAAGAATTAGATGAAATTTTGCTTATTGAGCCTAAAAATACGGCAGCTTTAATTAGTATTGGTGCTGTTTATTCTGATATGGGTGAAAATGAAAAGGCGCTGGCCTACTTAAAAATGGCATTAGATTTGGGTTCTAAAGACAAAAATCTTTTTGTAAACCTGGCCATTGTGCTTATTTATATGGAGAAACATCAGGAAGAGTATCTGGAATATCTTGAAGAAGCCGAGGATACCATTGAAGATCCTCTTACTTTTAAAGCGTATTTTGATCCTCAGTCCCGGTAAAAAATCAGTTTAATTAAAAACTTAAAATCATGTTACTAGCCATATTACTTCCTTTCTTATCTTTCATGGTCCGTGGAAAAGTTCTCACCGGAATTATCTGTCTGATTTTACAGATCACTCTGATCGGATGGCTTCCTGCCGCAATCTGGGCGGTACTTTCTTTAAATAATGCAAGAGCTGATCAACGTAATGACAGACTGATTAAAGCAATGCGCGAGAATAAAAAGTAAATCAGATAAAAAACCTGATTGCATTACATTATTTATCATCAATTAAGATCCCATTCCCATCAGGAAATTAGAGGCAACTCTGTGAAAAAGTATTCATAACTGATTAAAATATATATTTGTTTGACCTCAAATTACCTATTATGAAGTTCTTGAGCTTTTTCTTCCTGTTTATTTTTTCCCTCCAGTTTTCTGCTCAGCAATATGGCAAAGAGCTGGATCGCTATTTTACAGCGCTGACCAATCTGAAAAATTTTAATGGGAATGTAAAAATTGCCAAAAACAATACAATCCTTCTTGATAAAACATATAATATTCCCCATGAAGACAAAGCATTACAGGTTAACAGAAACAGTAAATTCATCATTGCTTCCGTTTCCAAGATCTTTGTAAAATATGGAATCTTAAAACTTGCCGAGCAGGGAAAACTCAAGCTTTCAGATCCTCTTAATCTTTACATCAGAGATTTTCCCAATGGTGCAAAAATTTCTATTGAGAATCTTTTATTTCATCAATCAGGATTGCCAAGAGAAATCAAAGATTATGAAAAATATGACCATCTCAGCCTTGAAAAAATAATAGAACTTGCCAGGCAAGAAACATTGCAATTCGAGCCTGGAACACAAACTTTATATTCAAATGTGGGATATTTTATCCTGCACTACATTATTGGTAAATTATCGGATAAAGGATATTGGGATTTCATTCAGACAGAAATCATCAAAAAGTATCAGCTAAAGAATACGGGTGAGTTCAATTCTGTACAATCATTATCAGATTTTGCTTATGGATTTTCAAGTGAAAATGGTAAAATTACACCGGTTTCTCAGAACAGTATCAACAGGTTTGAAACCGGAAACTATTTTTCGACAACGGATGATCTTTATAGTTTTAGCAAACAACTTATTTCAGGAAAACATCTCAAAAAAGATCTTGCTCTTAAAATGTTTGGAAACAACAGTCAATTGATACAGGCAGGAGGCCGTCCAGGCTACAGAGCATATTATTATCAGGATTTAAAATCTGGTATTACTTTTATTTTCACCTCAAATTTCACAGATATTCCATTTCAGAAAGTGACGGAAGATATTATTAACCTTTTAAACGGCCAGCCTTATCAAATTCCTCAGAAAATTAACAAAAAAGCCATTGAAGTTCCGGATGAAATTCTTAAACAATACACCGGAAAATTTGCTCTTGAAGCAGATCAGTCACAGGTTTTCACTGTTATCTTAGAAGATCATTTCCTTTATATCCTTGATAAAGACGGTGAAAAAACCAAGATTTATCCTGAATCACAACATTCTTTTTTTGACAATCCTGAATCTGAGGACGTGTATCAGTTTTTAAGTGACAATAACCATCAATATCATTTACTCATCATTTCCACAGGAGTTCGATTAAAAACCAAACGGGTACAATAATCATTAAAAGGATTCTGGATTACACAGGAATTAAAATTTACATCAACAGCTATATTGTATAACATAGTAATAAAAATAAATCATATCTTTGTATAACAAATTACATACTTATGATTATTAAAAAATTGATAACCGCTTTTGTTTTGCTGCCATTTTTAACTCAAACAATGGAGGCACAGGCAAAAGGATATGAAAAGAAAATTGACAGTATTATCCAGACTGAATTTGGAAATAAAGAGGAACCGGGAGGCGTTTTTTTAATTTCTCAAAATGGAAAAAGTCTCTATCGCAAGGCATTTGGAAAAGCCAATCTTGAGCTCAAAGTCAATATGACACCGGATCAAGTTTTCCAGATCGGATCAATGACCAAACAGTTTACCGCTGTAGCAATTCTGATGCTTGAACAGCAGGGAAAACTTAATGTTAATGATCCCGTTTCGAAATACATCAAAGATTATCCTAACGGAGATAAAATTACCATTCACCAACTTCTGACCCATACTTCGGGAATTAAAGATTTTACGAAAATAAAATCTTTGCCTTCTATTGCTCAAAAAGAAATGAAGCCTGAAGAAATGGTCAATTTTTTCAAAAACGAACCTGTCGATTTTGCACCAGGAGAGAAGTTTGATTACAATAACTCCGGGTATGTCGTGTTGGGATACATCATTGAACTGGTTTCCGGAACTTCTTATGACGATTTTATCAAGAAAAACATCTTTGATAAAGCAGGAATGAGTCATTCTTATTACGCTTCCGACAGAAAAGTAATTCCTCAGAGAGCTTACGGCTATCACAAAAAAGAACAGGGGTTTGTGAATAAAACCGTGATTAGTTTCAGTGTTCCGTTTTCTTCCGGTTCGTTGATGTCTACCGCAGATGATATGCTGAAATGGCAGCAAGCTCTGAATCAAAATACTTTACTGAATTCAAAAGAAACCCAAAAAGCTTTTCAAAAATATAAGCTGAACAATGGTGAAGAGTTTACCTATGGATACGGATGGCACCTGAAAGAAATTAACGGAACAGCTGATCGTGAGCATGGAGGAAGTATTTTTGGATTTAAAAGCATGGGAATTTATATTCCAGGTGAAGATCTCTATGTGATAGGGCTCAGCAATTGTGACTGCCACTCTCCTACAGAAATTACCCGAAATATTGCTAAGGCTGCTTTACAAGAAATCAAAACCTCAGCAAAGAAACCTTAGTTTTATTTCCTGTTTTTCATTTCAGGAAGAACATAATCCGGAACCTTAAAAATACAGGCCATTACAAAAAACAAACAGAGAATATTAATCAGTAAAGTAACGGAAAAGGCATTGTGATACTGCTCTACGGAAGGTTTTGTTCCCAGAAAATAATAGAAAATACTTCCTACAGCAACAATCCCGACTATAGCAGCAATCTGTTGAAAAGTATTATAAACCCCGGAAGCATTTCCAATCAGTTTTTCAGACATTCCTGACAAGGCAATATTCGCCAGTGAAGGAATAATAGATCCTATTCCCAGCCCATGCAAAAATAAAAGCAGGCAGAAAACAGGAAAACCAGTCTGCATTCTGAATAAAAATAACTGAAGCATAAGAATCAAAATAATAAAGCTAAGCCCTGCCATCAGGGCTTTTTTCCCATATTTCAAAATGAGCTTTACAGAAATGACTGAAGCTAAAATGAAACCCAATCCCTGAAAAACAATGATCTCTCCTGCCACTAACGGGCTCATCTTTAGCCCATCCTGAAAAAACAGAGACAGAATATAAAAATAGGAATCCAGCATAATAAAAAAGAAAGAAACCGCCACAATTCCCAAATTGAAATTTTGATAACGGAATAATTCAAAATCAATCAGATAGGAACGTTCATTTTGGATTCTCTTCTTCTGATTTTTTATAAAACTGAATAAAATTCCACCAGAAATAATCATTAATGAAACATTTTTGAAATGAAGACCTTCATGTTCAGACATTGTTAAAGCATAAGTTGCACAGAACAATCCTGCAGAAAGAATGAGAACTCCACCAGCATTGAAAGATTGTTTTACAGGCGTTTTAGATTCGTTCAATAATTTCAGGCTAAGAAAAATAGCGGGTAAACAGATGGGAATATTCATCAGAAAAATAAGTCTCCATGGCTCTTCCATAACAGTCAAAGATGAAAAGTATCCTCCGAGAAACTGTCCCAAAACGGTTCCAATCCCGATAGTAATTCCATACCATCCCATCGCTTTGGTGCGTTCCT
This sequence comes from Chryseobacterium sp. Marseille-Q8038, assembly GCF_965111995.1. NCBI lineage: Bacteria > Pseudomonadati > Bacteroidota > Flavobacteriia > Flavobacteriales > Weeksellaceae > Chryseobacterium > Chryseobacterium sp. Marseille-Q8038. The sequence goes on from NZ_CBCOPN010000002.1 coordinate 564,151, forward strand.
GATGAACGGGAAATAAAATCTGTATCATGGAAAGTACCTGAGGCGCCATCATGGCAGCACTGATTCCTTGTACAAACCTTGAAATTACCAGCTGACCAGCTCCTACAGAAACTCCGCAGGCAATAGAACTTATCATAAAGGCAATCAATCCGAAAATATAAATCCTTTTTCTTCCGTACAGATCTCCCAATCTGCCTCCTGTGATCAGTAAAGAAGCAAATCCTATAAGATAAGCGGCAATCATAAACTGCATTTCTCCATGAGAAGCATGAAGGTCACGCTGTATGGAAGGTATAGACACATTGATGATAAAAATATCCATGATTGTCAACAACAGTCCTAATAGTATCACTAATAATTTCAAATACTTATGTTTCATTTTTATATAGATATATCTATTTTTAAATAATTAAAAAAAATTAGGGCAATAAACCCTGAACAATTTTTTTTATCTCGTCAAAAGAATCAGTTTGTTTGTTGATCGTAGAGGTAACCACAGCTCCTTCTATGAGCAGAAAAATATGATCTGCTATTGAATCTGTGTCAGCCAGCTTCGCCTCTGTTCCATATTCATGGGCAAGTGCTCTGATCAAATCCTTTTGCTTTTCTTTATGCTGTATGGCAAAAGCGGAAACAGAAGGATTGCCCTCTCCTATTTCGGAGACAATTTTAATGAAATGACAGCCTGCAAATTTTGAGTTCTGCTGCAATTTTTTTCTGTAATCAATGAGGGCAAGAAGTTTTTCTTTCGGGTCTGAAATCCTGGATATACTGTTTTCATATCCTTCAAACCAGCCAAGTTCCTCTTTGGTAAGATAGGCCTGAAGAAGATCATTTTTGGATGAAAAATGATTGTACAAAGACCCAATGGCAATATCCGCTTCTGCAATAATCTGATTGATCCCCGTAGAATTATACCCTTGCTTATAAAACAATTCTGAAGCAACCCTGATAATCCTCTCGCGTACTTTTTCTTTTTTCATCGTGAAAATTTTTACAAATGTAGATAAAAAAATAGATAAGTCTATCTATTTTTGAAATTGAGATAAAAACTTTATTTTAGATTCAGGAAATACCATCTGCCATTTAAACTTCCAATCATGAAATCACTGTCGCTCTTTTTGATATTTATATTGCTAACCGTATCTTGCAGTCAATCACAGAAACCTAATGCTTTAAAAAATATGGAATCCTCCAATCCTGTCGTCTACTTTGAAATTCCCGTGCATGATCTGGCGCGTGCTGAAAAGTTCTATTCTTCTGTTTTCAATTTTAGTTTTGAGAAAGAAATCATAGACCGTTATGAGATGGCATTGTTTCCATTTGAAGAAAAAAACAGTGGCATAACAGGTGCATTAGCTAAAGGAGATGTCTACAAACCTTCCAAAAATGGTGTCATTATTTATTTTAAAGCAGAAAATATTGACCAAACATTGGAAAAAGTTCTGCAACAAGGAGGTTCTGTTCTTTACCCAAAAAGGATAGATGAAAAATATGGTTTTGCAGTAGCAGAATTTGAAGACTCGGAAGGCAACAGAATAGCGCTGCATGAAACAGTAAAGTAGTCATACCATTCATTACATATTATTTTTTTTCATGCAGTTGAAGCATATTTTGTATATTTAAATAACCATTTGAAATCTAATTTGGTAAATACCTATGGCGGAAGAACTGTATTTCATCAAAACCAATCCCATTATTGCCAAAATAAATTTGTACAATAAGCTCAGCCGTGAAGAAGAAAATATTCTGAAATTCCTTGCGCCTGAAGCGAAAAATACCCTTGAAACAATTAAAGAAAAAGTAAAAGATTCTGTTGAAGAACTTAGCCAGGAAGAACTTCTGCTTATTTTTCAATGGTTTCATAAGGTGTATTCTTCAGATCATGAGGAAACCAAAACACAGCTTTTCATCAATGGTATTGATCTTTTTTATGAAATTCCAACTAACATTCATGCCGAAAATTTCCTTCAGATTCTTTCAGATTATGAAAAACTTCTGAAGCAGGATATGAATTATATTGTAGATTCCAAAAATTTCAATCAATTCCTGATCTATGGGATTTTTCTGACAGAGATTATCAACAGAGAACAGCATCCGGATAATATCCTTTGCGAATATCTGAAACCGGATAACCAGTCTTTATATCTTCTGGCTGAAGACCAGTGTAGTTTGAAAGATTTTGATCCTGCCATCATCCCGGATCTGCAGCATTATTTTACCGATCTGTATGATCTGACTAAGTTTTACAAAGGTTCTATCATCAAACTTGAGAATCAATAAAAAGAGGCTTCTTAAACCTCTCGCAGCATTTCAGGATTTTTCATGAGATACTCTAAAGCTTCTGTCACAGCCTGTTCAGGACTTTTAGGATTGAATCCTAATTCATTTCTTGCTTTAGAAATATCAAAATCCTGTTGTAATCCTGAAAACATGGCAATATCTTTTCGGGTAAGTACGGGTGGTTTTCCACTCAATTTTGCGGTAAGTTCCATGAGAGCAACAATGGTAACCAGGATTCCTTTGGGAACGGAACGGGGAATATTCAGCTTCAGCTCAGGATAAAGGGTATTGGCGAGAATAGTTGTATCTGTGATCGTCATACATTTTTCATTGGCAAGAATATAACGCTCACTGGAGCGTCCTTTTTCAGCTGCCAGATAGCATCCTTCTGCAACATCCTTCACATCAATCCAGTTCAGCGTAATTTTAGTGTCTACCGGAATTTTTCTATTCAAAATTAATTTGAGAACTCCATAGGAAACATTTAACGGTAAAAATGCCTTACTACCAATCATCGCAGAAGGCATCACTGAAACTAATTCTATCCCTAGTTTTGAAGCCAGGTCAAATGCCAGTTTCTCCCCATCATTCTTAGAGTTATAATACATATCTCTGCGATCCGGATTATAACCATTGCTTTCTCTGGTAGGTAAATTTGTATAATTGAGAGCAGCAATAGAACTTACATATATTATTTTTTTTACGCCTGCTTCTGCAGCTGCTTCAATAGTATTCCGGGTGCCATTGATGTTTACTTCATAGATTTCCTTTTTAGGATCTTTAGCCCATAATTTGAAAGAAGCGCCTACAGCATAGAATGTTTCCACTCCCTGCAGTGCTTTTACAAAAGAAGCTTTGTCAGTAATATCCGCTTGTACCAGCTCACAATCCAATCCGTCAAAAGGTTTTTTGTTTTTTGTATTTCTTACAGCAGCTCTTACCGGAATCCCTTTTTCCAGTAAAAATCTGACTAAATTATTTCCCAGATGTCCATTGGCTCCTGAAACAAGACTTACATTATTCTTTGTCATTACATTAATTTTAATGCTGCAAAGTTCATCTTCCCGATTCCAGAACCACTTGACTTTTGTTAGTTAATTATTTTCCTCCGGATTCTGCTCAGGCTTTCCGGCTTCATTCCTAAAAACGATGCGATGTATTGGATAGGAACATTTTGAATGATGCCAGGATAATCATTCATGAGTTTCAGGTATCGCTGTTCAGCATTTAAAACAGATAACTCTCTGGAACGTTTTTCGTTATAAGCAATCGACTGTTGGAAAATTGAAATACTAAAATCCTTCATCGCCTGGCTTTGGCTGATCAAATAATTCAGGTTTTCTTGGGAAATTCTCAAAAGTTGAGCATCGGTGATCGCTTCTAAATTATTTTCAGAAACTGTACTGTTGATATAGTCTGAATAAGAGGTAAAAAATCCAGGCGGACAATTGATATGGGTGGTTACTTCATGACCATTTTCATCGGTATAAAAAAGTCTGAGGTAGCCTGAAACAATATAATATAGATATTGAGGTATTCTTCCCGCCTCTTCTATAATCGTATTTTTTGAAGATGATACAGGCTCAAAATATTTTTTGACTGCTTCCGTTTCTTCCTGACTCAAATCATGGCCGGAATAAATATGTTGTAAAAGCTTGTCATGCATTGAACTGAGTATGTTTTAATCTTTCACAAAAATACCAAAAGAAAACTTCAATATTTATGAACTTAAAAAATATTTACCTGCCTATGTAACATCCTGGATTCAATAATTGTCTTCTATACATAACTGAAAGAAAATCTGCTGTTGAAAAAGGAAATAAAAATACAACAGGAACGAGTACAGAACCAGGATAAAAACTATAACACAGCCAGCAGTCTCCTTTTACGATGTGGAACTGTTGGCTCTTTTATTACCCCTCCGAAGAATAAGAAAGTAATATACCATTCCACCTGCAAGATAAGCCAGCACATCCCAAAAATCTCCTGTAAAATGAGGGGATAGTTTCGGGCAAAGCACTTCAAACAAAAAAGACAGATAAAGCACTGAAGTCAATACAAATTTCAGATCAGGTTTCCAGTGATAGCCCAGCACAGAATTCATGATATATTCTATCAGATAACAATACATAGGAACTGTAATACAATCTGTAAAATGATCATTGATAACAGGAATAAAAATTCTGTTTCGTCTCAGGAGAATAATGAGTCCCCAAACTGCCAATCCCATCAGGAACCAAAATGAAATTCTTTTGTTCATCACATATGCAATACTGCCATTATGATCCCAAGAATTACCTGCAGTATTTTTGCTATAACTTCCTGCGGATCTGTTGTATTTTCTTTTTCAGTTTGATCTGCCAATTCATAATTGAACTTTTGCTTCCCTTCCATTTTGATAAGATTTAATCCTGCAAATATATCAAATTAGAACAATTGTTCTAATTTTAAAAATATGATTTATATCCGTTCTGATATTCTTATCTTTGGATGATGAAGACCAAGGATAAAATTCTGTCTAAAGCACTGGAATTATATAATGACAAGGGGTACAACAATATTACCACCAGGCATATTGCGGCTGAACTCAATATCAGTGCGGGAAATCTGCATTATCATTTCAGACATTCGGAAGACCTCATTAAAATCCTTTTCTCTGAGCTTACTCTGAAAATGGATGAGCTGCTGAACCAAATGAAAAAAACAGAGGATAAAACGCTGGATGATCTTTATCAGTTCACTTATTCTACCTGTAGAATTTTTTATTCTTATCGTTTCATCTTCATCAATTTTATAGATATTCTGAATCAAAATCCCGACATCAAAGCCAGCTATGAAGGGATTAATTTCAGCAGGAAAGAAGAATTTCAGCAGATCTTTTCAGATCTTCAGAAGAGTAATATATTTCAGAAAGATGTTCCTCATTTTATTATAGAGGGTCTTGTTGAACAGATTTTCATCATTGCAGACAACTGGCTTACCCACAACAGGCTTATATTAAAACTCAATCAGAAAGAAGCAATACAACACTATACGCTTCTACAGATGAATCTTTTCTACCCGATTCTCAATAAAGAACAGCAAAAACTTTATGAAGAACAATATATTCAACAGTCATAACATGACCGTCAGAAAAGGGATGAATGATGATCTCCCGGAGATGCTGCAGCTTTTTACCGCAACTATAGACGAGATATGTAAAAAAGATTATGATCTTCAACAGCTTAAAGCATGGAAATCCGGTACAGAGAACAAGGAAAGGTGGATGAAAGTGATGAGAGATCAATATGTTTTGATTGCTCTCACCGAAAATAAAATAGTAGGATTCTGTACTCTTGATCAGGGAAATTATATTGACCTGCTTTTTGTACACAAAGATTATCAGCATAAAGGAATTGCCTCAATGCTTTATAATTTGATTGAAAAAGAAGCCCTCCGGCATCATGAGAGAGAACTTACTGCTGATGTGAGCAAAACAGCCAGACCCTTTTTTGAAAAAAATGGTTTTCAGGTTGTTCTGGAGCAAACGGTGTATGTAAAAGGAATTGCGATGATGAATTATAAAATGGCAAAAACACTTATCTTTTAATGTTAAGATTGATGGGATTACAACCGGAATATAGTGAGTATAGAATTTCAGTTCCTCAGGAATTTGAAAATGTATTTACTCATTTTTATTTTGCCGAAAATACTTCTGAAATATCAATAACCAAAACACTTTTGCCAACTTATCAGACGATCCTGTTATTTTGTTTCGGAGAAAGTGCCACGATGTCTACACGGGAAAAAACCATCATAAGTATTGATAAATGTATGGTATTCGGTCCGGTGAGACAAGCTTTTGACTATACGCTTCCGGCAGGATGTTCTATTCTTGTCGCCAATTTTAAAGATGATGCATTCTTCAGATTTTTTGGGAAAATATCCATTATGCAATCGGTAAAACATCCGGATGAACTGTTGAAAGAAAACTGTTTTACAGATCTGTGGCATCAGTTGACAGCATTACATTCTACTACAGAACAAGTGAATCATATCTTAGAATTTTGCAGACCTTATCTGCAGGATCGGGATATTACCAGCCAGCTTCTGAGCAGTTTTGAGAATGATCTTCTAAACCCTGTTAAAGTCATTGCTGAACAGACTCATCAAACAGAAAGAAACATCCAGCGAAAACAGAAAGAGCAATTTGGGTATTCTTTAAAAGAACTTAACCGCTATAACCGTTTTTTAAAAGCCATCAAAATCATTGAAGAGGAAACCGAAAAACAAAATCAGGTCAAATGGTTTGTCATCATTGATGAGTGTGGTTATTATGATCAAAGCCAGCTTATTCATGATTTCAAGCATTTTATCAATATTTCTCCCGCTCAGTATTTAAAATTTCAGCAGGAGATCTGTAATCCAAAATCGAAATAGGTCATTTCGTTTTCTTACAATTTTCGAATTGTACACCAGACTACTTTTGTCTCATTAATCTAAACAATCAAAGTAATGAGACATTTAATCATTTACGCGCACCCTAATAATAACAGTTTAAATCATCATCTTTTAAACACTGTTGTAGAAACACTCCAATCCCGTAATCAGGAAGTTATTGTGAGAGACCTTTATGCAGTCGGTTTTGATCCGGTTCTTTCCTTGGCTGATATGCAGGAACAGCGTTTGGGAAAAGTATCAGATGATATAAAAATTGAGCAGGAGCACATTTCATGGGCAGAGCAGATTACCTTTATCTATCCTATCTGGTGGACAGGTCTTCCTGCAATCATGAAGGGCTATATAGACCGCGTTTTCAGCTATGGTTTTGCTTACCGCTATGATCAGGGCATCCAAAAAGGGCTTTTGAAAGGCAAAAAAACCGTTATTATCAATACTCATGGGAAATCTCATGAAGAATATGAAAAAACAGGCATGGATAAAGCTCTGACTTTAACTTCTGATCATGGTATTTTCATGTACTCCGGACTGGAAATCATCAGACATTTATTTTTTGATAAAGCAGATAAAGCTTCTTCTGAAGATCTGGAAATCTGGAAAAGTCAGGTTAAAAATTTATTTTCCGAACCTGTATTTAACTATTAATTTTTACGTAATGAAAACATCTGTGGAAAAACAAGATATCAGTCCTGTTCTATTGGGTTCTTATAAACTAACGAAAAAAATAATAAAATACAGTTTTTATCTCTTTATCTTCTATTTTGCTTTTAAAGGATTTATGGCATGAAATTAGCTTCAAAAATCGCAAGTAAAATTGTTTTGAACCATTATTTTAAGCCATTAAGATTGATGGATGGTTAAGTTTTTATTTAAAAACAAATCTTGTTATAACCCTGCAATGCGTCTTAATGGTTTAAATATTGGATCCTCAGGAAATTCATGTATATTTACCCAACAATGAAACATCTAAACAGTATATTACGTCTTCCATTCTTCAGTGAATATTACACTCCGGGCTATCGTTCGGGAAGACTTTCTATATCTGTAATCCAATAAAATAATCTAACGTATATATAGAACCCGGACAGTCCCTGTCCGGGTTTTTTCATTTTAAAACTATTCAACATGATTCATTCATTACAAGAAAATGTGGCTATTATCCTGCCTGAAAATGGGTTGGAAGAAAAACTAGCCCAAGCCAAAAAGGAAAATAGAAAACTTTCCATCAAGTTAGGATTTGATCCTACGGCTCCTGATCTGCATCTGGGACATGCCGTGGTATTAAAAAAACTGAAGCAGTTTCAGGATCTGGGACATCAGATCATCATTGTGGTAGGAAGTTTTACGGCCAGAATTGGTGATCCTACCGGAAAAAACAAAGCACGAAAACCTTTAAGTGCTGAAGATGTACAGCACAATGCCCAGACGTATATCAACCAACTTTCCAAGGTCATTGATGTTCAGAAGACAAAGATTGTGTTTAATTCTGACTGGCTGGACACACTGGACTTTTCTGAGGTAATCCAGTTACTTTCAAAAGTTACCGTTGCTCAGTTGATGCACCGCAATGATTTTAATAAAAGGTTTACAGAAAATACTCCCATCGCCATGCATGAACTGGTATACCCAATTCTTCAGGGTTTTGATTCTGTAAAAATTGAATGTGATATTGAAATGGGCGGCACAGACCAGCTTTTTAACTGTACCATGGGAAGACAGCTTCAGGAAGTACACCAGATGCCAGCTCAGATTGTGATGTGTATGCCATTGCTGAGAGGTCTTGACGGAAAGGAAAAGATGAGCAAATCTCTGAACAATATTATCGGACTTACGGATGAACCTAACGAGATGTTTGGAAAAACCATGTCTATTCCGGATGCATTGATTGAAGAATTCATCAACCTGGCCACCGATTTTTCCATGGAAGAAAAAAGAGCACTTTTTTCCGGAATAGCAAAAGGGGAAAATCCCATGGATATCAAAAAACAGATCGCTAAAAACATCATTACCCAATACCACGATGCTGCTTCAGCAGAAAATGCAGAACAGTTTTTTATCAATCAGTTTCAGAATAAAAATTTTGAAGAGAAAAAGTATGAGCCTGTTTCTATAAGTTCTTTGGGAAATATTAAAAACAGAATATCTCTTGTGGAACTTTGTCATCATCTTAAAAGTGACCTCAGCAAATCGGCAATCCGGAGACTGATTGAGAATGGAGGAATTCAAATCAATAACAGTAAAATAACAGACTCTAATGAAGAAATGGAACTGATCCCTCAAACCAAAATAAAAATCGGGAAAAGGGGCTTTTTTGAGCTTGTGAGGTAAGTTGGAAGCTGGGAGCTCGAAGAGGGAAGTTTTTGAAAGACGATAAACTTATAAAGTTTTTGATAGGAATATTTTTAAAACAAAAGTTAAAATTAAAAAACACAGAAGTTCTTTACAGTCCGAAAATAACTTCCAGCTTCCCTCTCCCATCTTCCATCTTCTATCCTCCATCCTTCAACTAATTTCAATATCTTCGTTTTCTAAAAACTATTTCCAATGAGCTACATCATGGTCGACATAGAGTCAGACGGCCCGATTCCAGGAGATTTTTCCATGGTATGCTTCGGAGCAGTACTTGTGAATGAGGAACTGGACACCACCTTTTATGGAAAACTGAAGCCGGTTTCTGAAAAATTTAACCCTGATGCTTTAGCGGTTTCCGGTTTCAGCAGAGAAGAAACAATGAATTTTGATGATCCGGAAAAGGTAATGCTTGCCTTTGAAGACTGGATTAAAATACATTCTAAAGGCAGACCAATATTCATCAGTGATAATAATGGTTTCGACTGGATGTTTATCTGCTGGTATTTCCATCATTTTATCGGACGGAATCCTTTTGGCTTTTCTTCGAGGAGACTTTCTGATCTTTATTGCGGACTGGAAAAAGATACTTTTGCCCAATGGAAACATCTGCGTAAAACCGAACATACCCACAACCCGGTAGATGATGCCAGAGGAAATGCCGAGGTTCTGCTCTACATGAAGGAAGAGATGGGACTGAAAATAAGTTTTAAATAACCTTTACAACTTATGGGAAAAGATACTTCAATCTTTATGAGGATCTACAGCACAGACTGTATCATACCCAAACATTCAGAGGTTTTATTAACGACAGAAAAAAGGCTCTGAATAATGATAAAATCAGCTTCGACAGAATACTGGAGACTATCAAAAATGATATCAACAATATTAGGCCTGAAGATATGCTGGAAATCACGTTGTTCTTTAGAAGTCAGATTGAGCCTCTCTTTCATCTTGATTCCTGGGAAGCAAGAAATGAATATTTTGAAACATTATATCAATATTTAGGAATTTTCTGGCTTTACGAGTTTCCTAATGCTGCTGCATATTATGGCTATATGCATCAATACGAAAATTATACTGAGTTCTTCCCCATGAGCATGCTGAAAAATTATCAGTCGGGTATCAGGATCTGCTCAGAAGATTTTCTGCTCTTCAACGATTATGTAATTTTGGTCACAAAGGAAATTCTTGACCGGAAAATACATGAGCATGAGCACAAACTGACCGCAGAAGAGGAAAGAATCGTCAACACAATCAAAAAGGAAAATCAGGATAATAGCCTGCTCTTTGAAATCATTGAAGAGGAAGTACAGTTTCTTGCCAAAGTATTTTATCCCAGTGAAAAAAGTCCTTATAGTCATTCTGTTCTCCATTCTTATTCTTTCTTTCGGAAATCTATAGAAATGAAATCCAGAATTGATGCAAAAAAAAATCCAAAAATTCTTATCTTACAGTCTTATTAATGCTGATATAGCCTAAAACTGGAATTCTAAAAAATATGAGTACTTCCCTTATTTACCGAAAAGCTACTGAGAACGACATCGATTATCTTCTTGATCTGAGAATGAAAACCATGAATCCTCATTATGAGACTTCAGGACTTTCTACCGACAGAGAAACCACCCTGCAAAGGGTTCTGTACCAGTTTGAAAAAGCAGATATTATTCTTTTAGACAATCAACCCATCGGACTGTTAAAAGTAGACCGAACATTTACCAACATTGAGGTTCTGCAACTTCAGATTGATCCCAGCCAACAAGGTAAAGGTCTTGGAAAAAAGATTTTGTCAGATATTCTGGAGGAAGCTTCATTAGCAGGAAAAACGGTGTCATTAAGTGTTTTAAAAACCAACAAGGCACAGCATCTTTACACAAGTCTTGGATTTAAGATTACCGGGGAAGATGAGTATTCTTATTTTATGGAAACGGAAAGGCAGTAAATAATTTTTTTAAAATTTTAGCAAAAGCCGTTGAATGTTTCCTTTGATGAAATAATTTGGTTTTTGTCATTCTGACGAAGGAAGAATCTCATACATAAATAGCATATGAGATTCTTCACTTCATTTCATTCCATTCAGAATGACACTCCCTGAAGCAAGCCTTGATTATAGTTTAGTTTTTACCGATTTGCCATCGTTACATAGATCAGCCTTCCGCCTTCTTCTGCAGACAGCAGTATTTTTTTACCATCTGCCAGCTCAACCATAGAACCGGGTGGAATTTCTTTCTGCTCAGTGACATCTTTCATTCCTGATAAGCCTTGATTTACCAATACCCATTTTCCCTGATGGAATGTGAAATACCCTACAGGCATTTTATCCTGCATTGTCAGGTTTTCATTTCTTATCACTTTCCTGGAAACATGCCATTTGAATAAATACTGATTATGATAAACCATCAGCCTGTGATTTTCCGGTTTCCATACCTCATCATCAAATTTGAAGTATAAGTCTAATATGGGTAAAGTACCCTGATGTGGAGTTCCACAGAACGGACACTTCGGATTGCTGGTATTATCAAAAACATACCATTTTTCAGTACAGCCGGAATTATGGCAAGGCTGTATCAGATCTACGGTTTTCAATAAAGCGGTTTCCCATTCGTTGGCAGTAGGCCGCCTGATGGGATCATGTAATCCGTCTATAAATGTTTTGCGGAACAATTCTGAAATATAAGGCCCCGTAACTGTATAAGGAATCTGCTGAGGATCTCCCCAGAATGCATCCCATTTTCTAAGATGATCAGATTTCACCTGGTTGGAAGAGTTTTCCGGGTGTTCTACAAACATTGCTTTTTCACCCATGGATAATATTTCGTCATTTTCGGAATCCAGATCCCAGATTTTCCCTCCCCGGAGCGGATGTCTTCGTAGCAGATACATATAAATCAGGACAGCAAGGGCATGCAGATCCGTTTTTTGGTCAGGCAGATGTCTGTTTGAATCCTGAAGACTCAAATGTTTTGTTTTCAACACTTCAGGGGCAATAAAATCTGCTGTTCCTATCACTTCCGGCGGAAACAGCTTTGGAACAACAAGCCCGTCAATATCAATAATACAGGCAGATTTTGTAACGGGATCCACCAGAATATTATTGTAAGATAAATCGGAATGCGCCAGCCCCATCTGATGCAGTTTTTTCACTCCCCGGCTGATGTTCACCGCAATCTGAAAATAACTCAGCCAATCTCCGAGTTCTGACTGATCCAGTCTTAAAGGATATTGTTGATTTCTGAACATGGGAGCTGTAAACCATTTTCCCACTTTATCCTGTCCCTGGATATTATCTGAACCGATATATCCTTTGGCAAAATAAAATTTATGATGGTAAACAGGAACCACAATTCCTGTGAGTTTATCTCTTTCCACAATATCGTAAGGCCATCTGAATATTTCGTTCAGAAAGTACTCTGGGGCATTTCCATTCTGTATACTCTGCAGATAAGTAGAAACGATTCTCCTGATCCTTTCTTTTTGTCCTTCATCCAAAGGACTTCGGTAGAAAGCCACCACATATTCTTTATCGGGAGAAAAATAAACATCTTTCACTCCGCCCCTGATAGGGTTTTCATCTACATATTCATAGGATTTGGCTGTGTCCAGAACAGAAACAACTTTAATGGTCTTTTTCATGGGTATCAATAGATTATTGCCAATGTACGGTCATCGTGATTTCCTCTGCTCCAGAAATCACTCCAGATTAAAAGTTCTTCGTCAATTTTATCATCATTCATAAAATCAGCTTTCGTCCGGTCATCATTATTTCCGGCAAGGTCTTCAAAAAGCGATTTCCAGCTTTCAGTGTCTTCCAGTTTATTTTCTGTGATAAATTTAGGATCATAAATACCATCGGTCATCAGCACGAGGTATGAAAAATCCTTAACACAGGTAATCCTGAAGCGGGAAGCCATTGTGTTGTTGAAAATTTCTTTCATGGTGATAAAGCGGGTACCTCCACCCAACTCTCCCACATCCATTCTGTTTAAAAGTTTAACTTCAGAAAAGTGGGTATTGATGAGGTTAATTGGGCAGTCTCCTACTCCAAAACTTAGAATAACATATCCGAAACTGAACTTTTTAAGCAAAGCAAAAATAAGTGTTGCATGCAGATCATTCACAGAAAGAGAGTTTTCTGCTGCTGCCTTTTCTAATCTCTGATAAACAGATAAAACAGCTTCGGATAAAATATTTATAACATTTTGTTTGGCTTCCGAGTGTTCTTCATTAGAGGATTGGGCAGCATATAGACGATTGATATTATTTTCAATCTGATTTAAAATCTCCTCTGAACGGAAAAACTGATTGATTGTTGTTGTAGCCAATCTTGAACCTTCTCTTGCTGCTGTTGCCGAACCTGCTCCATCCGAAACGGAAACAATATTCCAGCCTGCGGGGAAAGTATTTACGGCAAAATCATCTTCCCGGAATTTCCCTTCATGAGCATGGGAGCGTCCTCTTTTGGAAGCCACAACAATTTTTTTATCTGAAAATAAGCCTTTGAATGAGTCTTCTTCAGATTTATAAAAAGCAGCATTTCTATCACTGGGAATATTTTTCCACAAATCTTTCGGATCTGCGTTGACAAACAGCTGGATCTTTTTTGTTTCAATCTGACTTTGATCATGAATGTGATAAAACTGAATGTCCAGATGGTACATATTATTGGTTACCGGAGTTCCTGAAATGGTATTGTTTTCAAAAGTAAGTCCTGCTTCTTCGAGATTCCCGATATTCTGAATTTTGATGTTCGGAAAATCGTCCATGTCAAGATGAAATTCATAAAACTGTTTAGCACTGGCATTCTTCAATACCCAATAAACATCTTTGAATTCTTTTTTTTCTTTGTAAATAATAGCTTGTTCCACAGTCTTCGGTTTAGATTCATCGGCTGATTTCCGGAAAAATTTACCCATCATTAGCCCAAAGTTCTGTTAATATCAAATCCACCTCCGGAAAAACCGTAATAATCCGAAGTTCCACACCATGGACATTTACTGTATCCTTCTCCTCTCAGACAATGAATTCCTCCGCATGAGCAGGTAGCCAGTGCAATGGGATTGGCACAGTGAGGACATGAAGTTCCTCCATCCAGTTCTTCTATATTAATTTTAAGGTGGGTTTTCTGGTTTGAAGAAAGTCTGTAGTACGCTTTTTCATCAATTTTATAGGCGCCATCCAATCTGTAATACCGTGTAGCCATTCCCGGTATGCTGGATTCCGCAAATGCTTTTTTAAACTTCATCAGATAAAGCTTTTCAGTTTCCTGGCATTTTCCGTTCAGTACTACAAAATTATTGTCCGGAAATTTCTGTTCCATTTCAGGATCTACTTTTTCCAGAATAAGGGAATCAATTTTAGATAAATTAATGCCTTCTTTTTTTGCTTCTGTAACACTCTGGCTGGTGGTTTTAATAGAGTCCGTTACCCACTTGAAAAACTCTTTATAGGAATTTTCATCTGAATTATTGAACAGCAAAACATGGTCTGCCAGAGAACCAAGAAGTTTATAATTGGTATTTTCCCCTATAGATACAGCAATCGTATTGGATTTTCCATTGTATTTAGTATTCCATCGTTCAATGGCTTTGGTAGCATCATCGGTAGGCACTCCGTCTGTAAACAGGAAAACAATAGGTTTCCAGTCGCCTTTTCTCTCATAGGTGGTTTTCACAATATCTCTGTCGATACAATCCATTACTTTGATTAAGCCCTGCGAAAGTGACGTTCCACTTCCAATTGGAATCTTAGGGGGATAAAAGCTGATAATATCCTGCATTGGAGTAATCACTTCAGCTTCTCCTGCAAAGCCAATCACAGAGATGTAAACCGTTTCGAGTGAATAGGGATCTTTTTTCAATTCCCTGATGATATTGGCGATACCTTCCTGTACCTGCTCAATAGGTTCTCCTACCATAGATTCGGAGATATCTACTAAAAAATAAATAGGCAGTCTTCTCATGGTGTAAAGACAATTTTTTTAAATAATAATATTAAGCTCCGATGGTGGCGGAGGTAAGGTGATATTTTCTCCCGTATTCTGAGAATGTCCTCCCTGTGTAATGGAAGAACTCACCCATTTGAAAAAGGAAGAAAGCGTAATGGCATCTGTAGTATCCAGTTTTACCACATGATCCGTCAGTTCTTTCAGAAACTGCTCATCTGCTTTCGGACCAGCTGCACACCCTACGATAGCTCCAAATTCCAAACCTCTGATCACAGGGATCATCTGTCTGTATTTCTGGATATCGGAAGGTTTTCCATCCGTAAAAATAAAAAGCAACGGCTGCCAGTCTCCTTTTGCATCGGCCGATTCTTTTACGAGTTCTTTCTGAACCAGTTCAGAAACCATTTCCAAAGCGGCTCCCGTATGGGTTGGGCCACTATCCGGACAGGTAATTTCCATAGGATAAAAACTCGCCAGATCTGTTAATGGTATCATGTTTTTAACCTCTCTATCGAAAGTAATAACACTTACATATAAACTGTCCATCGCCTGCGGATCTGCACGCAGCATGCTGATAAGGCCGTTGAAACCGTTATTCAATGCCTGAATAGGTTCTCCGTTCATAGAACCTGAAGTATCCAATAAAAAATAAGCTAATAATCTCCTGCTCATTATAGACAAATATTAATTCTGAAGCCGGCGGAGGGAGTCGGAGACTTCCAAGCCGGCTTTTATTTGAGTTGAAAAAAAGTGAAAATCTAGTTGGAATAAGCGTACTGCTGTCTCAGAATATCGATAAAGTTATCTGTATTATGCGGCTCACCTACAGCACGGAATTTCCAGTCACCATTATGACGGTATGCCTCTGCAAAAACCATGGCACATTTTCCGTTCATACTTGAATCTCCGGAAAGGCTGTATTTTGTAATTTCTTTTCCTGACGCATCCACCGCACGGATAAATGCATTTTCAATCATTCCGAAATGCTGGTTATTGGTTCTTCCCTGATAAATAGTAACAATGAATACAATTTTCTGATAGCTTTGATCCAGCTGATCCAGCCTTACAATAATCTGCTCATCATCTCCATCTCCGGCTCCGGTTCTGTTATCTCCCGTAAGCCAAACATTCCCGCTTGGGTGCTGCATAGAATTGAAGAAAACCACATCTCCCTGATAAAGTCCCATCTGTCTTCCGTCATTAGTCTGAACGGTTCTTCCAAGATTAGCTACTTTTCCGTTGCCATCTAAAAGAAATGCTACTGCATCAAGGTCATATTCGGCTTCTTTACTGAACAGTTTCCCAAAGAATCCACTGCTTTGTTTTCTGACATCCCATCCTAAACCGATGGTTACTTTTGAAAGATCATAAACGCTTTCTCCGCGGTCATTCTTTCTTAAATCTATCGTTTGTCCTTTCTGTAAATTAATTGCCATAGTTATAGTTTTTGTGTATTTGATGATTTATTTGATGATTTGTCCTTTGTAGTATTTCTCAAGAAAGAAGCCCAGGTCTGCTCTGTATCCTATTCCCGAAGCTTCAAACTTCCAGCTTCCATTTCTTTTGTACAGCCTTCCGAACTCTACTCCTGTTTCAATGGAGAAATCTTCATCCAGTTCATATTTTGCAATTTCCTGGTTGGAATGATTATCTACTACTCTGATGTAGGAATTTCTAACCTGTCCGAAATTTTGTCTTCTTCTTTCAAAATCTTCAATAGTAACCACAAAAAGAATCTCTTCCACTCTTGAATCTACTTTATCAAGATCTATAACGATCGCTTCATCATCGTCACCATCGCTGTTTTTACCGCTAGGATCATCTCCTGTATGGGTAAGCGCTCCGTCCGGAGAATTCAGGTTATTGTAAAAAACAAAGTATTCTTCACTTACTAATTTTCTGTCAGAATCAATCATGATTGCAGAAGCATCCAGGTCAAAATCGTAGCCGGTTCCTTCATTCGGATCCCAGCCTAATCCAATCGTCATTTTCGTTAATCCTATCTCGATCTTTTGCCCTTTCTGTAGATTAATTGCCATAGTGTTTTATATTATGATTATTTTTTGCATTAAGATAGAAGTGATTTACGAATTGACCAAATTTATTGATAAAAAAATGATCTATACAGCTTCATTAAAACGATTTACATCACAAAATGACCATAAAAAAAGGTTCAATTAAAAAATTGAACCTTGTATTGTATAAATGTATTTTTAATTAATTTTCAAATTCTTGATCCGAAACAGCAGCATTTCTTGCTTTTGCCAGCATAGGAATAGAGATCAACCCCATTACCAGCATAATCACAATCTGCAGCGGTAAAGAAATAAAGGAATAGGTGAGCCCCATTTCCCCTCCAAAATCTGCGCTTTTTCCTACTGAAATGAAAAGAGCCATAAAACCGTACTTCATGGCAAGATTATAGGCTCCGATTCCTCCACTGGCAGGGATAATCATTCCCAATGTTCCCACGACAATAATGAAAAAGCCGTCTGCAAAGGTAAATCCTGAGGTTTCAGGAAGAGCAAAGCAGACAAGGTAGGCTGCCAGATAATAGCAAATCCAGATTCCTAATGTGTAAAGGATGAATTTTCCCTTTTCTTTTAATTTAAAGATAGAAGTTAATCCTTGAAAAATCCCATCAATAAAATTAACGACCTTTCCTAAAAACGGAATTCCTGAAAGTTTCTTTTTAAACACAAAAAACAAAACTGTTCCTCCTATCAGAATGGAAAGGATCAATACTATTTTATTAGGATTAATATTCACTCCGGAGTTTTTATAGAATGACAGAATCGCATCATATTTAAACAATAAGGTCAATCCTAAAAATCCCATCATACAAACCAGATCCACCACTCTTTCCAAAATGATTGTTCCAAAAGATTTGTCTACCGGTACTTTTTCCACTCCATATAAAGCTGTAGCTCTCGCCACTTCACCACTTCTCGGAATCGTAAGGTTCATCAGATATCCAAATGATATAGACCAAAGGGCATTGGAGTTTGAAATTCTGTGTCCCATGGGTTCCAGCATCAGATTCCAGCGGATGGCTCTGAACCAGTAAGCAAGAAGACCAAATACGGAGGCAAACAACACCCAGATATAATTAGCTTTAGCCAGTGACTTTTGAATGACTTTAAAATCCAGTCCCCTTAGGGCAAGCCATAAAAAAAAGCCTGCAAAAGCAAGCGATATTACGATTGTAAGTATTGATTTTACCGGACTTTTTGATGTTTTCTCCATGTCCTACGTAAGAAGGTTTGTTTTTTCATCCGGGAAAACGATCTTCGGCTGGAAGTCTTTTGCCTCCTCCGGGGTCATCTGAGCATAAGCAATAATGATGATGATATCATCTTTCTGTACTTTTCTTGCTGCAGGTCCGTTCAGACAAACTTCTCCTGATTTTCTTTTCCCTTTGATCACGTAGGTATCAAAACGTTCTCCGTTATTTACATTCACGATATAGACCCTTTCTCCCACTACCAGACCGGCAGCTTCTATAAGATCTTCATCAATCGTTATACTCCCTATATAATTAAGGTCAGAGGCTGTTACTCTCACCCTATGAATCTTAGACTTGAAAACTTCTATTAGCATGATGCAAATTTATTAATAAAAATTAATAAAACAGGTCTTTCCTATCATATAAAAACTCCCACAAACACAGTGGTTTAATTTCACAAAATACAAGAAATATAAAAATTACTTATAAAGTTAATAATCATATGATCAAAAATATTAATTGTTTATATAGAATTTAGGATTTAATAAATACAAAAAATAATATTAACTTTTTGCTAAAGTCAATAAACATAAGCATTTGGCATGATTTTAGTAACCTGTAACGTAGATTTTCTGTGAAAAGTGGAATTATCATATTTTAACTGATTTGAGTGAAAAGCAAAAAAATTTTACAAGTTTTAATAAAAAAATTGCACAATTAGAAAATAGTACTATATTTGCTATAATTACGAACTAACTTTAATATTAAAAATTATGAACAAGTCTGAATTAATCGACGCAATCGCAAAAGATGCAGGTATCACTAAAGTTGCAGCAAAAGCTGCTTTAGAATCTTTCATCGGTAACGTTACAACTACTTTAAAGAAAAAAGATGGAAAAGTTTCTTTGGTAGGTTTTGGTACTTTCTCAGTAGCTGAGAGAGCAGCTAGACAAGGTATTAACCCTGCAACTAAAAAACCGATCAAGATCGCTGCTAAAAAAGTTGCTAAATTCAAAGCTGGAGCTGATTTATCAAATGCAGTTTCAGGTGCTAAGAAAAAATAATCATTCAGATTACGAAAATTCAAGGGCTGTTTCTTAGAAACAGTCTTTTTTTGTTTTAAAGATGATAGAGAATTAAACCATTAAGAAGTTTTAAGGACGTAAGAATTATTAAGTTTTGGCTAAAGCCTCTATCATTATACATAATAAAAATAAGCGGGCTAAAGCCCACTTCTATTGAATTACAGAGTTTATATTTTCAAGTGGTTTGTCTCATATTAAAAACCACCACTTCTAACTTCTAACTTCTAACTTCTAACTTCTAACTTCTAACTTCTAACTTCTAACCTCTGATTTTCCTATTAAGGTGCCAGTCTTGAAATTTTCCAGTCGAGATCTTCAAGCTGATAAATAATCCTGTCATGAAGACGGTTGGGTCTTCCCTGCCAGAATTCAATTTCATAAGGTCTGGCAAGATATCCACCCCAATTGGCAGGTCTTGGCACCTCAGTATTTTCATATTCCTTTTCTAATTCTTTCAATTTTTCCTCTAAAAACTCCTTGTTAGGAATCACCTGGCTTTGCGGAGAGACAACAGCTCCCAGCTGGCTTCCTTTTGGTCTTGAATGAAAATAACCGTCACTCAGATTTTCTGCTACCTTTTCAAGATCCGCTTTGATAATAATCTGCCTTTCAAGATTGGGCCAGAAAAAATGCAGACATGCTTTATGATTATTTTCTATTGCTTTTCCCTTTCTACTGTTGTAGTTGGTATAAAAAATAAACCCTTCATGGGTATATGCTTTAAGAAGTACCATTCTCGTTCTCGGACATCCATCTTCCTCTACTGTAGAAACCGCCATAGCATTAGCTTCTGAGATCATCGGGCTCTCACTTGCCTCCAAAAACCAGTCTCTAAACTGCTCAATTGGATTTTGTTTTATCTCACTTTCAATAAGTTGGGATTTATCGTACACTTTTCTTTTGTCGTGCAGGTTTTCCATAAATATTTTTTATTAAATTTGAGTATGAATCACTCATACAAAGGTAAAATATTAATCTCGACACCTGACATTTCCGGCGATATTTTTTCAAGATCGGTGGTATTGGTTATTGAACATAATGAAAGTGGTGCATTTGGTTTGATATTGAATAAAAAGAACAGCCAGATGAGTAGCAAGTTCAAAGATTTTTTTGACTTTAAAATTGAGGTTTATGATGGAGGTCCTGTAGAAAACGACAAGGTATTTTTCATCGTAAAGGGTAAACGAATCACAGAGATCTATACAGACATTACTGATGAATACTACCTTACAGAAGATATTGAACGGATCATTAACGCTGTTTTAAGCAGTGAACTGGATATTAATCATATCAAAATATTTTCAGGGTATTCCGGATGGTCTTCGAACCAGCTGGACACTGAGGTTCAAAGGAAAATGTGGACGGTAGTGGATGTTTACAATCTTGATTATACGTTACCCAATGATCAGACGCTTTGGAAGTCTATCATGCAGAATCTTGGAGGAGAATTTCTTCTCTGGGCCAATTCACCTGAAGATATCTCATTGAACTAAAGGCCTATTTTTCGTATCATTCTGATAATTAACAAACTTTAAGATTCCTTTAACCAATTTTAAACAAAGTTTTTCCGTTCTTTGACAAACTAAAATCACTGATATGAAAGGTATTACATTACTTGCTTTATCAATATTTTCTACAGCGTTTTTATCATTTACTCCTATCAACAAAAAGTACATTGTCATAGATGCCGGCCATGGCGGAAATGATTTTGGGGCTACCCATGGTGAAATTCTGGAAAAAAATATTTCATTGGGTGTTGCTAAGGAAATACAGAAGATCAATGAAAGCCAGGATAAATATGAAGTTATTTTAACCAGAGATTCAGATAGCGCTCCTACTCTTGCTGAAAGAACAGATATGATCAACAAGCTGAACCCCGAAATGGTCATTTCTCTCCACGTTAACAGTTCTCCTCAAAAAGAAAGATCTGACAACGGGTTTGAAGTATATGTTCAGAATTCTGATGTTTCAAAGGAATTGGCCGGAAAAATCTACAAGAAATTCAATGCCCGTAAAATTGAGGAACGTAATCTTCACATGCTAAGAGAAACCAAAGCAGCTGCTGTATTGGTAGAACTTGGGTTTATCAATAATTCTGATAACAGGAATTATATTACCAGTGAAAAGGGGCAGAAAGAAATTGCACAGAAATTTGTTGAGATCATCAACGAATATTAAATAAAAATAACAATTTCTGATTTACTCAGAATAAAACCCGGTAAAGGACTTCTGGAACTTTGTTGTTTACCGGGTTTGTCAATTTCTATTGATTAAAACTTTGTTTCCAGCTTTCTACCAATTCGGAGAAGCGGGTCGTTTCAAAAGTCTTATTTCTTATCTTACCTACAGAAAATATGCCTTTCTCATCAGAAATCATTAAAATTTCTTCAGCTTTCTGAGATTCGAATGCAATAATTTCGTGTTCCTGGATATCCGCAAGATTATTCTTATGTAAAAAAGTAACAAAATTTTCCATCAAAGGAGAAATGTATGCTCCTTCAGTCTGCTTGGGTACTTTGATAACATCACCTTCTAAAAAGAGAAGATTTCCGGCAGTAGTACGTGCAATTCTTTTGTTTGGATTGAGAAGAATAACGTCGTCAAGGTCATTTTCCTGCGCATAGATCGCTCCGTAGATATTTTCCGGACAGTGAACCCTGATATTGCTCAGAAGATTGTTATTAACGTTAATTTCTTTAGTCAAATCCAATTCTAAAGGTATTTGATTAACTGCAAGCACATCAGCCATTTCTGTTACTTCATAAAAATAAGAAACAGAAGATTTTGCCAATGTCACGCCATCATTATTTCTGAACACCTGGAAATTGATAATTCCGTTCTTAACTTCTTTCCCTTCTATAATTTCTTTTTGAAAAAGGGTCTGGAAAAACTCCAGCGTATAAGTCAAAGGAATATTCATTCTCATCTTTCTCATGGAAGCCATCAGGAAGAAATAACATTCTTCGTCCATGATCAATCCACCATTTCTTACAAAAAAAGAAACCTTCACTGAGTCGCCCCAAAGAAAAGCTCTGTTCTTTACATTTAACTCGTCTGATGTAAAATATTGATTTTCCAATTTTTGATGTGATTTATTTACAAAAAAATAATGAACGATAAATCGTTCATCAGTTTTATCATTTAATATTGCCCGGTATTATGCCGCACCTAGTTTTATTCTTAGGTTCTCAATAAGATTTTCCCAATACATTGCATTTTCCTCTTCATCACCTTCTTCACAGAAATCTGTAATATTTAAAGCAAGATCTTCTGTAATATCATCAATTGTGATAGTCATTTCAAAGAAATTTTTCGTTCCTTCATCTTCTTCCCATCTGAAACGCACGAAACCTTCAGGCTTATATCTGATCAAAGTGGCCTTCTCAGCAGGTCCTCCGCCCCAGCTAAAAAAGAAATCATCGCCTTTCTCTGTTACCTCATCCGCAAACCATTCAGACAATCCTTCTGCAGTCGCCAGATATTCATATAAAATCTCTGATAAACAGTGCATTGGAAATTCGTAATGGACTTTATGTTTCGCCATATAATCTTTGTTTTATCGTCCCGCAATATATAAATTAATTTTTTTATTACGCAAAAAAACAATTACTTTTTTATAGAATCAGTATGATATTTATCACGGGATTCAAATCCTTATTATGTTAAATATTAGGGCTTAAAACTGCCATGCAAAACATAAAAAAATCTCTCCTTTCCGGAGAGACTTTATCTTTAATTTTCATTCAGTATATCTAGAATAATCTGACATCCTTCTCTGATTTCGTCCACAGATAATGTAAGAGGTGGAGAGATTCTCAGATATTCATTTCTGTACAGCTGCCAGAAAACAATAAGTCCTCTTTCCATGCATTTTTTTGCCACTTCCAGTGTATATTCAGGAGTTCCTAAGTTCACGGCAAGCATCAGACCTTTACCGTTGATATTTTTAATTTTAGGATGAACTAAAAGTTCTCTGAACAACTTCTCTTTTTCTTCTACTTCATTCATTAAACCGCTTTCAAGCACTTCTTTTAAAGTAGCATAACTTGCTGCTGCAATCAATGGGTTTCCTCCAAAAGTAGTAATATGACCTAGTTTTGGTGAATGTGAAAGGGTTTCCATAATTTCTCTGGAACTCATAAAAGCTCCCACAGGAACTCCTCCTCCCATTCCTTTCCCCATTACCAGAATGTCCGGAACGATTCCAAAGTGTTCGAAAGAGAATAATTTCCCTGTTCTTCCAAATCCTGGCTGTATTTCATCTAAAATCAAAAGTGCTCCTACTTCTTCACATCTTCTCTTCAGTTTGATCAGATAGTCGTTATTGGGCACCAGAAACCCTGCTGCTCCCTGAATGGTTTCAAGGATAACACATGCTGTTCTCTCTGTAATTTTATCGAAGTCATTTTCATTATTAAATTCAATGAAAGAAACCATCGGCAGTAAAGGGCGGAATTCTCTTTTATGGGTTTCATTTCCAGAAACGCTCAACGCTCCATGGGTATTTCCGTGATAAGAGTCTTTAAAGGAAACAATTTCTTCTCTCCCTGTATATCGTTTTGCCAGCTTCAAACTTCCATCAATGGCTTCAGCACCACTATTGACAAGATAAGTAACTTCCAGTGGATCCGGAGTAGCTTCTGCCAGCAATCTGCATAATGCTGTAGGTTTTTCCTGGGCATATTCACCATACACCATTACGTGAAGGTATTTATCAGTCTGCTCTTTGATGGCATTCACAATTTTAGGATGCGAATGTCCCAAAGTATTGGCAGAAACTCCTGCTACAAAGTCAAGATATTTCTTTCCGTCTGTTCCATAAATATAGCTTCCTTCAGCTTTTTCAACTTCAAAACCTGCTGCAAACTTTGTGGTTTGTGCCTGATATAGAAAAAAATCTTTATGCATTTCCATTGTCTCCAAAAATTTCAGCAAAGCTATAAAAGATTCATTACATGCTAAAATTAATATACAAAAAAGACCAGTGCTTATTGGTCTTTTCTATTATTTTCTGGTTCGTTTAGGCTTTTTAGCTTCTTCTTTCGCTTTTTCGTCATCTATAGCTTTCTGAGCTTTATCGAATAGCTCACTATCAGCCGTATATTGTATTTCTTCGTTATTCGGAGTGTCTACAAGGATATCCTGCCATTTTCGGATCCGGTCTTTGGTATTCCAGTTAAAATCCGGGAATTTTCTTTTCGAAGGTTCTATCATACTCATAGGATAAGTATCTGATACAGCCCCAATACTACATGAAATTATTTGTAAAGCTCTTTCTTCAAACAATGCTCCGATAATTCCACATGTTGAAAGGGTTATCCCTATTCTTTCCTGTTTTTTTGTTTCCTGATCGGTATCATCAACATATACAATAGCCTGGGCATTCCCCACTACTCTAGCTTCTTTAATTGCATTTTTCTCATAGTAAACCGTCATGAATTTTCCTTTCACCTGGTTGAACTCATCTTTCAGCGTTAGTGAGTCTACTTTACTGATGGCAAAAGCATTTCCGATGACTTTTAATGAATCAATATCTTCCGTCTGGGTATTGAAGTAAGCTTCTACTTTATCTCCGGTAACCTGTTTTTCACCACTCCAAAGAATCGGATTGGTATACATATGCATAATTCCGTCTGTTTCATTGAAGGCAATAGAGTCTGCTCTTCCCTGTGCATTGGATTTATAAATACGGGCCTTTTTGAAGGCTCTCAGGTAACTTTTCTTAACTTTGATATCCAATGAGTCCGGTCTCTGATAAGAGATTATTTTTTCTGCTGCAAAATAAATGGAGTCTTTTTCCATTACTTTTACTGCGTAAGGATTTTTCGTCATCATTGCGGAGTCTTTTTTCTCAAAAATCTCACCGTAACCTCCTTTTATATATCTTTTTTCTTTAGGATCATCCAGGGTTACATTTCCTGTTGCTTTACCGAATCCGGAAATCTGATTGTAATACATATCATCACCGGTAAGAATTTTCTCATTATAATAAATCCTGGAGTTTTTGGTTAGAAAAGCTTCCTTGGAATCCATTTTATAAGTTCCTTTTTCGGTATAGATTCTGTTTCTCGGATTGGTTTTGCTGGTAATGGTTGTAGGACCTAAAAAATCCGCAATTTTTGTATTTTGATTCTGTTTGATGTTGGGACCTTCTATGGTATATTGAGGGGTTTCAATTTTCACATTTCCGGTAAGATCCACCACGCGCGTATTCAGAAAGTAAGTTCCTACTTTGGCATAGGTTACATTCTGCCCGTCAGAGATTGTTCCTCCTGTATTAAAATAAGCCTGATTAGCCAGCCTGTCATAATAGAGGATATCTGTTTTTATGGTTTGTTTAGGATCAGTTAAGACCACATTTTTTCTGGCAACACCTTTTTGGGTATTGGCATCATATTCCATTTCTCCTGCTGTGATTACAGAGCCGTCAGTGTTTTGAAGTCTTGTATTGCCTATTGCTTTTACAAAGTTTTCCTCATTATACAGAATGACTTCATCTGCTGTAAGAATAGAGCCTTGGTGTTCGATCTGAACATGACCGGTAAAATATTGATTCCCGTCGTATTTTTCAGGATCTTTCTTAATTTCGTCCGCGTGGATGATCTTTACTTTATCTTCAGGTCTTACCTGTTTAGGCTGAGTCGGTGAAGGAGCCTGCAAATAAGGATCTCTCTTCACAGGAGTTTTATCCTGCGCAAAACTTAGCGTAGAAATAAAGATTAACAGAAAAAGGGCTATTCTCATTAATTAGTCATTCTTAGTGCCATAGAAATATAGCGAATGAGAATCAATTTTTACGCCAAATGCTTCTTCAATGGCTTCTTTGATTCCTTGGATTCTTGGGTCACAGAATTCAATAATTTCTTCAATCTCTTTATCAGAGTCTTTTTTGTAGATCACCAGGTGGTCATGCTGTTTGTCAAAATAAGACTTTTCATATGATGAAGAGGTCAGTGTTTTTTCTCCGAACTGATGCTTACGGATCAAGCCTGCATCAAGGAAAATTTCAATCGTGTTGTAAATGGTTGCTTTGGAAACATGGTATTTCTTCTGCATCATCAGAAGATACAGATCATCAACATTAAAGTGATGATCCATATTATAAATCTCTTCCAATATCGTATATCTTTCAGGTGTGTTTCTGAACCCTTTTTCTAATAAGTAGTTTCTCAAAACATCCTTGATCAAAGCTATATTTTTTTCTTTTTGTATTGTATCCATTAAAAAAATTATCTACAAATTTATTGAATTTTATTTAAATAGATATTATGGTTAAATACTAGAGGATTAAGAATTGTGACGGAAATTCCCGGATTGCTCAATCTTATTGTCATACACTGTAAGTTCTGTGATTGGTGCAGATTCCACTTCAACGTTATGAGAAGATACTCCCCACGCCTTAAAGTCATCACTTCCGATATACTTCACAAAGTTGTAAATATTAAGGGTAATCTTCTGTTTAACAGTTAAAAGAATATCGTTGATATAGGTGTTATCTATGATCACATATTTAAGATCCGGCGGTATATCGTGAGCTCTTAAAGAAGGATGGCTGCTTCTTGAAGGAATGGTTCCGTCTGCCATTAAATCTTTAAGTACCATGTTGAAATAATCATTGATTCTACGGTCTACTTTGAATCCTAAAAGGAAATTGATTTTATACACTGTGCCCGGAAGAATTTCATCTACGGTATATCTGAAAGTATATGGATCTTCCTGGTTTACAATGCTCAGGATAAAGTAATGATCTGCTCTTTTCGGCTGCTTTTTGATGATGGAATAGATAATTTTTGATTCTACTTCATCATTTCTTTTTGCTCTGCTCAGGTAAGCAAGATTAGTAGCGTATTTCGGAATGGTTTCATCCAGCTTCATGTCTTTAAGGATAGACACATACTTTTCTATTTTCACAAACTGGATAAATCTTGTTTTGATCAGTCTTCCGTTATACCATGCATACATAGAAACCCCGATAGAACCTGCCAATACAACAGTAATCCATCCGCCTTCCATGAACTTGATAATATTAGCACTGAAGAAACCTAATTCAATAGCCATATAAACAAAGGCAAAAAATAAAATTAATATTTTGCTTACTCTTTGTTTCAACAGCCAGAAGACTAACAGGATGGTAGTCATCAGCATTGTCACTGTAATGGAAAGTCCATAAGCGGCTTCCATTTTTCCAGATTCCCTGAAATGCAGCACAACAATAATACAAAGGATAAGAAGTCCCCAGTTGATTCTTGGGATATACATTTGTCCTTTCACCCCGGAAGGATAATCAATTTTCTGATTGGGCCAAAGGTTTAGAGACATTGCTTCTGAGAATATGGTGAAAGAACCTGTAATTAACGCCTGGCTGGCAATAATTGCAGCAGCTGTTGCCAGAATTACTCCCGGAATAATCATCCACTCTTCCATGATTCCAAAGAATGGGTTTACCACAGAGAATCCTGGTTTGTTGTAATTAGTCAAAAGCCATGCACCCTGTCCAAGGTAATTAAGAATAAGCATAATCTTAACGAATGCCCAGCTTACTCTGATATTTTTAGCCCCACAGTGTCCTAAGTCAGAATAAAGGGCTTCTGCTCCGGTTGTACAAAGGAAAACAGCTCCTAAAATAACAATGGCACTCGGTGAGTTGACAATAAGTTTATAAGCGTAATATGGATTGAATGATCTTAAAATCTCAAAATTCTCACTCAAATGCATTACTCCCAATCCTCCTAATACAAGGAACCAAACAACCATCACAGGACCAAAAAACTTTCCGATAAAGCTGGTTCCGAATTGCTGTACCACAAAAATGGCGATCAGGATTCCGATTGTAATAGGCACAACGGGAGTGTGAGGATTATAAATTTCAAGACCTTCAATAGCTGACATTACCGTCAGTGATGGGGTAATTACTCCGTCCGCAATAAGGGCGGCAGCACCAACAATTGCAATGAGGTACAACCATCCTTTCTTAAGGTTTCTTACCAATGAAAACAAGGCCAGAATTCCTCCTTCGCCTTTGTTATCTGCTCTCAAAGCAATGATCACATATTTGATTGTAGTCTGAAGGGTAAGCGTCCAAATAATACAAGAGAGTGCTCCCTCTATGTATTCATTGAAAGGCATATTGCTCCCTTGGGATCTTGCATTCACAATTGCTTTCATTACGTAAAGCGGAGAGGTACCAATATCTCCAAAAACTATTCCTAGAGACACTAAAACTCCAATAAAGGAAAGTTTCTTTATGTCGAAGTGGTAACCATCTTCTGTAACTTCTGCCATATCAGCTTAATTTATTTTAAAGGCGCAAATTTATACTAATTTTATGACGTCAAGAATTTTTCTTCATGAATATAATAAATGAAAAAACTTCCTTTCGGAAGTTTTTTTCTATAACTATTTTACGTACATCGCTTTTTTGATTTCCTCTTTTACTTTTTCAAGTTTAGGGAACCATTCTGCAAATAATGCAGCAGAGTAAGGTGCAGGTGCATCAGGAGTAGTAATTCTCTTGATAGGAGCATCTAAATAATCAAATGCTTTTTGCTGTACCATATAAGTAATTTCAGAAGATATAGAAGCAAATGGCCAAGCTTCTTCTAAAATAACCAGTCTGTTTGTTTTCTTCACAGATGCTAAAACAGTGTCAAAATCAAGAGGACGAACAGTTCTAAGGTCGATAACTTCTACAGAGATCCCTTCTTTAGCCATATCTTCAGCAGCCTGTAAAGCCAGCTTCATGATCTTACCAAAAGAAACCAAAGTAACATCTGTACCTTCTCTCTTGATATCTGCTTTTCCTAATGGTAAATAATATTCTTCTTCAGGAATTTCCATTTTATCTCCATACATCTGCTCAGATTCCATGAAAATAACCGGATCATTATCCTGAATTGCAGTTTTCAACAACCCTTTCGCATCGTAAGGATTTGAAGGTACTACTACTTTAAGGCCGGGAATGTTTGCAAACCAGTTTTCAAAAGCCTGAGAGTGGGTAGCTCCTAATTGACCTGCAGAAGCTGTAGGACCACGGAAAACAATTGGGCAATTCCATTGTCCACCACTCATCTGACGGATTTTAGCCGCATTATTGATAATCTGATCAATTCCTACCAATGAGAAATTGAATGTCATATACTCTACAATGGGTCTGTTACCATTCATCGCAGCACCCACAGCAATTCCTGTAAAACCAAGTTCTGCAATTGGGGTATCGATTACTCTTTTAGGACCAAACTCATCCAGCATTCCTTTTGAAGCCTTATAAGCACCATTGTATTCTGCAACTTCCTCCCCCATTAAAAAGATGGATTCGTCTTTACGCATTTCCTCGCTCATTGCCTGTGCAATTACCTCACGAAAAGTATATTCTGCCATATTTATTCGAAAAATTTAGACTACAAAAATAGTGTTTTTTTATTATACACATCATAAAAAGGCTTCTCATTTTGAATGGAAAGCTTTAATATTAATTTTATTTTAAACGGTTTTTCTTCGTGATTACACAGTTATTTGCCGTTTATCTAAAGCTATGAAGAAATTCCAGGTAATTCTTTTGGATACAAAAAATGACATCTCATTTCTGAAATGTCATCTAAATTCTATTTAAACTTAAATTAATTAGCTTTCTCCCAAACCTGGGTTCTTCCTAATAAAGATAATCCTAAGTAACCTCTTACATTCAGCTTATCACCGCTTCTTGTAATGGTACATTTATAAGTTTTTCCGGTTTTAGGATCCGTAATTGTTCCTCCTGTGAACTCATCGCCGTCTTTTTTCAGGCCTCTGATGATTTCTAATCCTAAAATGGGTTTTCCTTTTCTGTCATCCTTACAAGCTGTACAGTTTGGATCAGCTGGCTTTATCAACAACTGGGAAACCTTCCCATAATATTTACCATCTGATTTTTTGTACACTTCAACAATAGACTTTGCCTGTTTTGTTTCATCATCTATTGTTTTCCACTTACCTTCAATCTGGGCAAAAGTAAGCACTCCACAAAAAGAAAGTGCGAACGTTAACAATATTTTTTTCATATTTCTTATAGTTTTAATTTTTATACAATATTCTTATCTACGTATTGATAAAAATATAAATTAATTTTCAACGAACAAAAACTTTTATTATACAAAGCATAAAGAGGTTAAAAAAGTAAACCAGTTTATTCACAACTTATCTTTTCTATCTTAATCCAGCTTCCTGTTAATCACCCTATCCATATAATCCTGATACCAGGCTTTCGCAGTTTTCTTTCCGGCTTCCACTTCAGGGCTTTTAACCTCATTGATCAGATTCTTTTCAAGGCTTAAATCAGATTGATTATACACTCCGATGATTTCTTTTCCATCAAAACGATAAATATAGTTTCCAATCATGAACTGGTCTGTACT
Source organism: Chryseobacterium sp. Marseille-Q8038 (assembly GCF_965111995.1). Classification (NCBI taxonomy): domain Bacteria; kingdom Pseudomonadati; phylum Bacteroidota; class Flavobacteriia; order Flavobacteriales; family Weeksellaceae; genus Chryseobacterium; species Chryseobacterium sp. Marseille-Q8038. The sequence goes on from NZ_CBCOPN010000002.1 coordinate 594,868, forward strand.
TCCATCTGAATTCACTACAATAAAAGGATATTTTTTATCACTTACCAAACTCCTGCCCCAGCTTCGGATGGGTTTGTTGTACCCAATAAGATCTGCTAATGTAGGATAGATATCTGCCTGTTGTGCTATATCCTGGCTCACTCCTTTTAACTGATATTCAGGATTCGGAGAATAAAAAACCAACGGAACGGCATAGCGGTTCATTGCTCTTTCGTATTCCGGATAGTACACCTGATTGGTATGATCTCCTGTGAAAACAAAGATGGTATTATTGTACCAAGGCTGTTTTTTGGCCGTTTCAAAATATTTTTTGATCGCATAGTCTGTATATTGCATCGGCTCATGAATTTCAATTTTCCCTTTTTTAAATTTCCCGTTATATTTTTCAGGGATCTTAAAAGGGTGATGCGACGATGCCGTAAATACAGTGGTCATAAAAGGTTGTTTTTTCCCGACATTTTTAGCAAAATACTGAAGGAATGGCTCATCCCATATTGCCCACATTCCGTCAAAATCTTCATCGTGGTTGTATTCTGTTTTTCCGAAATAATGTTTAAATCCTAGAATATTTCCAAATCCAAGGAATCCCATAGATCCATTGGGTGCTCCATGATAAAAAGAAGTATCATATCCCAGATCATTACAAACAGAAACAATAGACTGAATTTTCTGATTGGAATAAGGTGATCCCGTAAATGCATCGGTAAGACTCGGAATTCCGGCCAACACACTACTCATTCCATGAATAGACTGTCTTCCGTTCGCAAAAGTATTCGGAAAAATAAGACTCTGAGTCGCTAAACTATCCATGAACGGAGTGTAAGAAACATAATCTTTAATATTTTTATCTTTATTAAAAGCTCCCGAATATTCTCTCCCGAAAGATTCTACAATGAAAATAACGATATTGGGACGGTTCTCTACTTTTCTGTCATACACTTTATAAGGCTGCACATTTTCTTCAATATATTTTTCATCTACGAAATGAACTTCCTTAAAGTTATTGGTATTTAAGGTCCTGAAAAAAGAAAATGTACTGTTAAGAACCATATTTCCCTGCAGAGGATTCGTTACAAAACGGGTAGCATCCACCATATTAATAGGTCTTGTACTGTGTTTAAAATCTCCTCTTATTCCTCCCACCACTAATACTGCCGTAATACACAAAGTAAGAATGGAAGTAATAAAGTAAGGAAGCAATTTCAAAGGTTTCACCTCTTCTACTTTCACTTTTTTGTAAAGGAAAACCCATAAGATCATCAAAACAACAAACCAGATCAGCACAAAAGGATGCTCTCCAACAGAGATCATCAGTGTTTTAGATACATTGGATTCATGTTCGGCCACTTGAAATACTGCCGAAGTAAGCCTTGCCTGAGAAAATTTATAGTAAATAAAATCTCCGAAATTCATGGCATAAGCAATACCGTTGGTAATGAAATACAGCCAGAAAAGAATTTTCTGAAAAACTTTCTTCGTATTGATTACTAAGGGTAATAAACTAAGGAGTATAAATAACGCGTTGACATACAGAATAGCGGTGGTATCAAAAGCAGTACCATGGAAAGCCAGCTTTATATATTCCGAAACAGAATCAACTTTAATCAGATCTTTATTAAAATACCAGAATAAGAGTCTGGCAATCTGATAAAAAACATAGGCTAAAAAAATCCTGTAAACTAATGCCAGAACTTCCTGTTTTCTAAATCCTTTTAAAAATTTCATGGAGCAAATTTACATCAAAATCACTTTAATGCATTTTTTAGTTCAGATTATTTTGAGTTAGAATTTTTAAAAACTGTAATTTTGTGCTTATGGATTTTATAAAGAATAATCTGGCCAATGCCTTAACCCTGGCTAACTTATTTGCAGGTTGTGTAGGGGCAATACATTTAATTTTAGGAGATTATCAGACTACGGCAATCTGTCTTGTGCTCTCTTCAATTTTTGATTTCTTTGACGGCTTTGTAGCCAGAGCTGTAAAATCAAACTCCAATCTGGGGCTTCAGCTGGATTCTCTTGCAGATATGGTGAGCTTTGGGGTAATTCCAGGACTTACGATGTATAAAGCTCTTGAACCTTTTGGGGCAGAGCTGTTGGGAATTCATTTTCCGTTTGAGATCAAGTATCTGGGATTAATCGTTACCGTATTTTCCTGCCTGAGACTTGCGATCTTCAATCTTGATGAAGAGCAGCGTTATTATTTCAAAGGATTGAATACACCTACGAACACCGTTTTATTGTTCGGGCTTTATTATGCCTTTAAAGAAACCGGAGCTTTCAGCTTTTTGTTTGATAATGAATTGCTGTTGATTCTGCTCACTCTTCTTACCTCATGGCTGCTGATCAGCCCGATTAAGATGATGGCCATGAAGTTCAAATCCAAACAATTAAAAGACAACTATCCTAAAGTAGTATTACTGGTAGGAGGAATTGCTATTCTTGCGATATTTCAGGTAGTAGGAATTCCTATGCTTGTTATTTATTATATATTGGTGTCTCTTATTTTTCAGGGACAGTTAAAATAATTTATTTAAATAAAACACATTTCAAATTATTAATGATCAACATGAATTTAAAACTCCATAAACCACTTTGTATTTTTGACCTGGAAACCACAGGAACAAACATCGGAAAAGACAGAATCGTTGAAATCTGTATTTTAAAAGTAAATCCGGATGCCTCCAGAGAAAGCAAAACATGGCGTGTAAATCCGGAAATGTCTATTCCCAAAGAAAGCAGTGAAATCCACGGAATTTATGATGAAGATGTAAAAGATGCTCCTACCTTCAGAGATATTGCTTCTAAAATTATGGAAATGATTACCGGAACGGATTTGGGAGGATTTAATTCCAACAGATTTGATGTTCCTCTTTTGGCAGAAGAACTTTTACGAGTAGGAATGGATTTTGATCTGAGTAAGTTCAGATTGGTAGATGCACAAACTATTTTTCACAAGAAAGAACCCAGAAACTTAGGAGCTGCTTATCAGTTTTACTGTGGAAAAACATTGGAAAATGCCCATTCTGCAGAAGCTGATGTTATGGCAACATTTGAAGTTCTGGATGCTCAGGTGGGAAAATACGATGATATTCCGAATGAAATAGCCCCGCTAAGTGAATTCACATTCCATAACAAGAATGCAGATCTTGCCGGATTCATCGGATATAACGAAAAAATGGAAGAAGTTTTCAACTTTGGAAAATACAAAGGCCAAGGAGTGAAAGCCGTATTCCAAAAAGATTTAGGATATTTCGGATGGCTTCAGAATGCTGATTTTCCATTATATACTAAGAAGGTTTTTACAAAGATTCAATTATCAAGTAGATTTTAACTATGTCTGAACTGGTTCGTTTTAAATTTTATGAGACTGCCCTGGAAGCCAACAGGGACAAGCAGATACTGGCCGAAAATGGCATTAACAGTTTCATTGCAAATGAGCAACTGATCCAGTCCGATTGGCTTTTGTCGCAAGCTGTAGGAGGCATACAGCTTCAGGTATTTGAAGATGATCAGGAAAAGGCTCAGCAAATCCTGCAGGATTATAAAGAGAATGAGCAATATTCATTGGAAGTGGAACACACCATTGAGGATCCTGAGTTTGATTTTGTCTGCCCGAAATGTGGTTCCAATCATATTTACAGGGATGACAGTGCTACCAGCTTCTTTGGGATTTCATTCCTGACGAGTCATAAATTCAAATGTTATTATTGCGGGAATGAATTCACTCATTAAAGCTTGATATGATCAAAAGGATTGGAAAAATTTTACTCATCATTGTTCTTGGCTTTTCCGTTTTCATTATAGGAAAGTTCTTTTTAGTATGGAACAGTGTAGAAGTAGACAACAATCTGGATCAAAAAGCTCTTTTCAAAGCATTTGACACACAAAAACAGCAAACGCTTTGGGACACTGGAGATATTAAATCCAATGATTTCAAAGTAAAAACGAAAACCGATGACCTAAGCCCGGAATATTACTGGTGTTCTATCCATAAAGACCCCATATTGACCGTAAGACTTTATGCCGGAGATGGTTTTAGCGGCGGTGGTTATGAAATTACTATTTTACAGAACAGATATAAAATTTCACCGTATTCATATACAGACACTATCAAGCCTTTTGATTTTTTGAATACGGAAGAATATTATAAAGTTTTGGACACCAAACTTATTCTGAATAAGGAATCTTATCAAAAAGGAGACAGTATCTTCGGATATACCGAACTTAAAATTCAAGAAGGGTACGGCCCTGAAAAATACATAGTAGAAGGAAAAGGATATTTTAAAGGTAAAGTAAATTAATTAAGTTATGAAAATAATCTGCATAGGAAGAAACTACAGCGAGCATGCGAAAGAATTAGGAAACGAAATTCCTGAGAATCCTGTTATCTTTATGAAGCCGGATACAGCCGTTTTAAAAGGAAACGATTTTTACATTCCTGAATTTTCGAATGATATTCACTACGAGCTTGAAGTGGTAATAAAAATTTCAAAGGGAGGAAAATACATTCAGAAAGAATCCGCGAATAAACATTATGAAGAAATAGGTCTTGGAATCGATTTTACTGCAAGAGATCTTCAGAGCGAACTGAAATCAAAAGGGCTTCCCTGGGAACTTGCCAAAGGTTTTGATGGTTCTGCTGTGGTAAGCAGTTTCTTCAAAAAAGAAAATTTCAGTCTTGAGAATCTTCAGTTTTCATTATTAAAAAATAAAGACAAGGTTCAGGATGGCAATACGAAAGATATGATGTTCAACTTTGATGATATTATTGCTTTCGCTTCCCAGTATTTTACGTTACGAGTAGGTGACCTGATATTTACCGGAACTCCAAAAGGCGTTGGAAAAGTAGAGGAAAATGATATTCTGGAAGCTTATCTACAGGATGAAAAAATCCTTGATATCCGAATATTATAAGTATTTAACATCAGAGTCTGGCAAATTTTTCCTATCTTTAGGTAACAAAATTAGAGGTTATGATAAACATTGTATTACCCGTAGATTTTGGGGACAAGACAGACCAATTGGTAGACGGTGCCATAAAATTTGCAAAACAGCTTAACGGCAGAATTTACCTGATCCACGTAGCACCATCAGATATCGGCTTTGCCATTGGTGATATGGGATTTCAATATTTCCCTGAAGTGGAAGCCAATGAAATCAGAGAAGAGCTGGTGCAGCTTAATAAAATTGAGCAAAGAATCATCGGCCATGATATCGACTGTGAGCACCTGTTAAAACAGGGACTTGCAAAAGATATTATTCTGGAACATGCAAAGGCAAAAAATGCAGATTATATTGTGATGGGATCACATGGCAGAAGCGGAATTTATGATGTATTCGTGGGAAGCTTAACAAAAGGGATTACGAAAAGTTCAAACATTCCTGTGCTGGTACTTCCAATTCACGACTAAGAAAAAGAAATTTTAATCGTTAGTAATAAAAAAACCGATCAAAGCATATTGTTTGATCGGTTTTTTACTATATAACCAATTAATTAACCTTCTTTTTTGTAGATATTCGGATCGTAGTAAGGGTTCTTACCTTCCGTTGGAGAATAATAGTCTTTATCTTTGTCTCCACCTAATGTTACTACAAGTACATAGCACCAGTAAGTAAATAATACACAGCAAACTGCAAATAAAATCCAGTTTAAAACATTACCGAAAGTATCAAAGAAACCGAAAGTCCATTTGAAAACTTTACTTAAGAATAGAAAGAAAGACGTCATTATTTTCCTTTTTTAAATTAACTTTGTACAAATTTATAAAAAATGTTTAAATTACTTTCAAAAGAAAGCAATATTTTTTCAATTCCTGTTTATATTGGTTTTCTTCTTTTAGTAGTCGTAATATTTAACATACTGAATTTCAACACTTACGAAGCTATAATTGCCGGAATAACTTTTCTGGGAATTGCTTTGGGATATTTTTGTTTTCACAGTATTGCCCTTAATTATCAGACCCATCTGCCCTTATTCCTGTATACATTTTTCATTTTTGGGTTGTACCCCGGAAACCTGGATATAGGAATTGCTGTCTCGCTGCTTACGAACTCGTTTCTTATCCTGCTTCTGACCAGTGCAGATGAAGATATCAGAAAAAAATCCTACGTATTGGTAGGAGCTATTGTAGCACTGAATTTTATTTTTCTTCCTACGACATGGCCGATGGCTGTTTTTGTGATTATCCACGTTATTGCTACCTCCGCCAAAATCGGGTTGAATCTTTTCAGATTTCTTTTAGGAATTGTTCTGATTACGTTCAGTTATTTTTCTGTCATGTATTTCGTTCAGTTCACTTCATGGAATATCGATTATTTCCCATTTGGAAAAATGAAGCCGGTTACGGATTACACAGAGCTTTTACCATTGATTCCTGTGGTTCTGATGCTTATCTATGCGGTATATGACCATTTTAAAAACTATAACAAGAAAAGTCCGATAAGCAGATATAAATATACTTTTCTGCTGGTATTTTCTGTAGCGCAGCTTATTTCCATCATTTTATATATGAATAAAAGCTATGAATATCTGCTGCTTCTGGCATTTCCTTCAAGTATTATTCTGAGCAGGATGATGAGATTTTTACCCAAATACTGGATGCGGGAAGCCAGTGTATGGCTTATTATTATTAGTTTACTGACCTTTAAAGCAGGTACAGTTTTTGATTTATTTTAGAAAATTATGATTCAGATAGACGATAAATTGATTTCAGAGGAAATTTTTTCCGAAGAATTTGTTTGCAACCTTACGAAATGTAAAGGTGCATGTTGTGTGGAAGGAGATGTGGGAGCTCCGTTAGACAAAAACGAGCTTGAGATATTGGACCGTATTTTTGATCAGATAAAACCTTACCTTACCCAAGAGGGAATTAAAGCCCTTGAAGAGCAGGGAACATGGACTACTGATCCACACGACGGAATGTATGTTACTCCAATGGTGGAGAACCGCGAATGTGCCTATGTAACTTTCGATGAAAAAGGGATTACCAAATGTGGTATTGAAAAAGCGTACGAAGATGGTGCCGTGGACTGGCAAAAACCTATCTCCTGCCACCTTTACCCAATCCGTGTTACAGAATATTCAGCGTTTACCGCATTGAATTATCACGAATGGAATGTATGCAGCGATGCATGTACACTCGGAAAAGAACTTCAGGTTCCTGTTTATAAGTTTTTAAAAACTCCATTGATCAGAAAATATGGCGAAGAATTCTACACGGTTCTGAGCGAAGCTGCTGGCGAATGGAAAAAAGAATACGGTTCTTAACCGATATGTATTTGAATACAAAAACAAAAACCGCAGAGAGATCTGCGGTTTTTTTATATTGGATAAAAAGCTGATTAAAAAAGGGATTGTTTATTTAAAATCAGCATCTGTAACTCCTGAATTGATTACCACTTTGGTCGTTTTAATTGTCATTTTCTGACCTCCGCCTTCAGCATCTACTTCAGCAGGGAATTGTATTCCATCTACCGCCATATAGCTTTTAATGGTTGCTTTACCTTCTCCAGCATCCGTTTTGTACAAAAGTCCGGTTGCTGCATCGAAATAAAACTTTCCTTTGTCTGAAGACAAAACATTATAGTCTTTTCCGTCTAACTTCTCTATACTTGCAGTTTGGAAATTAGAAGCATCAAAAGCCAGGGCATCAATAGGTTTTCCTTTCTTCAGCTCGGCAATTTTATCAGCAGGAATATCTGATTTAGTTCCCATCTGATCAAAGTAACCTTTCTCACCGTCAAACAACTGAACCATTTCTTTCCCCATGAAAGATTGTACAGACTTGAATTTATTTCCTAATTTCTTAGTCGTCATTTGAATTTCCATTCCCTGTACCGCAACTGTGTTATCCGTAATAGTAGATTTCACAGCGTCTAATTTATCTTTTCCACCTAATGCTTTGAAATAATTATCAACAATTTCTTTAGGTGTCTGTTTTGATTTTACAGCTTCTGTTTTGGCAGATGCAGCCCCTTTTTTCTGAGCTGCTGCAGGCACTGAGAAAAGTACAGCGCAGAAAAACGGAATGATGATCTTTTTCATATTTATATAAAGTTTAAAGGGTAAATATAGGAATATTGGCGGACATACAAATAAATAATAAGTAATGAGCAATTAGCAATGAATGATAATTGAGTGATGATGAGTGATAAATAATGAATTTTTAGGTGTGGATGGATAATAAAAAAAACCGTCAAAAAATTGACGGTTTTCAAATATTTATATCTGAGTATAATTATTTCTTAAGTTCTTCTAAAAATTCGTCGTGAGAAATTTTAGTTTCTTTTTTGCTTGCTTTTTCAAGAATTACATCTTTCAGTTTAGCCATAGCAACTTCAGAAGAAATTTGTCTTACCTGCTCCTGGTCTTTCAACATTTCAACAGCATATTTTTGAATTTCTTCATCCCCTAAGTGGTGGATTCCGTAGATTGCTAATTGGTTTTTCACCAACTGCTCAGCCTGGCCTAATACATCAGCATAGTCAAGGTTGATTTCGTTCTCAGTCATCAATTTACCTTCAATGATCTGGTATCTCAATTGGTTTTTCTCAGCTTCAAGAATTTCTTTAGCCTGATCTTCAGACTGGATGTTCTGGTTAGAGAATAACAACCACTTCACAAGGAAAGATTCAGGAAGTTTTACTTCTTCTTTCTCCGTTACTTGTTCTAATACTTTATTCACGAAGTGAACATCAGCATTCTGTTGGAAGTACTCGTCTAATTCAGTTTTCACTTTATCTTTAAGCTCATCTTCAGACTTGATGTTTCCTTCTCCGTATACTTTGTCGAATAGATCCTGGTTAAGCTCAGCTAAATCTAATGAATAGAAATCTTTTACTTTTACTTCTAGTTCATTGTGGTGTAGGTGCTCAACTTCTTCTTTGCTGAATCCTAATTCTTTAGCTAATTCTTCATCACCTGCAAGAGTTTCTTTTGTAACTTTTACAGATCCGTCCATTTTCAACCCTTTTACCAATTTGAAAGCTTCTTTGTTTTCAGCAGTAATGGTAAGGTTTTTTGGGTGGTGGTGGTGCTCTCCTTCAGCATCTTCTTCCACAACCTGAGAAACTTCTAAAGCAATGTAAGAATCTTTAGTGATTTTATCTTGAGGAACCTGCTCAGCGAAACGCTTCTGCATGTTTTCAATGCTCTTACCGATTTCTTTATCAGAAGCTTCTACTTTGTAGTGAGGAGCTTCATATTTAGCTAAATCTATAGTGAATTCAGGCTCAAATCCTACTTCGAAAGCAACTTCTAATTGATCAGCGTTGTAATCTAGTTCGTTTACTGGCTGAGGAATAGGCTGACCAACTAATCTTAATTTGTTTTCATTAACATAGTTGTTCAATGCATCAGAAACCTGTCTGTTGATTTCTTCAAATGCAATACCTGCTTCATATTGTTTTTTAACCATACTTAAAGGCACTTTCCCTTTTCTGAATCCAGGAACTTGCGCATTTTTAGCATAATTAATCAACTGCTTCTCTACTTTTTCTTTGTAGTCAGATTTTTCCAATGTTACTGTAAGCAATGCACTTACGTCATCATGGTTTTGTGCGGTAACCTTCATTATTGATTAAAATTTTAGGTTGCAAAAATATGAATTTTTTATGAAAAAAACCCATTTAAAATCAACTTATAAAGCCAAATATTGTTAAATAAAAAGCCACCGGAACATTCCGGTGGCCCAAACAAGATTAAAGGATATATTAATTCGTAATATTATAGTTAGCCTGTGCATCTGTTTCACCTCCTGTATGAGTTCCGTAAATCACTCCATTTCCGCTCACTGCAGAAGTTTCAGAAACCGTTATCGGCTCATGGAACAGGGTAAGAACCAACTGACTAGGTGCAGAAGCATTTTTTACAGCCGTATTTACCACCCATTTTGTTTTCAACCCTACGCGATTTCCGTCTCCTCTTGTGGAGCTCGCATCATCTGTACGGGTTAAGGTAATATCAGAGTTTGGAAAGTTATACACTAAGAAATGTTCATCTTTTGCATCTTTGATTTCCTGAGTGGCGTCTTCATCACCATTCTTGAAAATTACTTCTACATTATAGGTATGCCCGTTGATTAATTTAACATTTGGGTTGGTGGTACTGTTCACCTGATAATCGTACACCACCGGCGTTCCTGTAGCTACATCGGTAACTCTTAAGAGAACATCTGAAAGCTCTTCCTGAGGAAGGTCATCTGCTTCGTCATCACTTCTGTTACATGAGGTTAAGCTTAATGAAACTGCGAAGAATAAAAGTCCTAAGATAAGAGTCGTATTTTTAAAAATATTTTTCATGTTTTTGATTTTAAATAATTAAAATTGATATTTAAGAGTTAAAATAAAGTTTCTTCCCATTTCGTTGGAAAAGAAACGAAGTCTGTTCAGATAATCTCTGTAAGACGTGTTGAATACATTTCGGACTGAAAAATCAATTCCGAAATTTTTAGACAGATTCACCCCTGTCTGAAGGTTCCAAAGCGAATATCCGTTGGGAGGCGTAGAGATATCTACTTCTTCATTGTAAGCATTTCCATCTGAATCGAATAGTCTGATTGGAACATTATAAACCGGAAATCTTGTCTGCTTCAGATAGGTATTGTTACTTACTGAGACATAGAAGTTTTTCCATTCTTTTTTATTGAATTCCAATGAATTGTTAAAGTTCGGAGGCATCATGAGGATAAGGGGTACATTATGGGTTGTATCCTGTCCATACACATAGGAACCGCTTCCCTTATAGGTCAGATTATCTGTAATTTTCAGCTGAGCATCAATATCAATTCCATACATTTTTGCATTGATCTGCTGATAGTTGTAAACTACAAAAGCCCCACCCCATTGCGTATTCTGATATCCTGTAGGAATCTGGTTGATGAAATTCTGAGTATAAAAGAAATACGGATTTACCGAAATACTTAACCCTTTTAAGACATGTGCTTTAACGTCTGCCACCAAATTAAACTGATTTCCTGTCTCGCTTTTCATTCTCATATCTCCTCTTTCAATAATGGCTGCGGAATGGTGAAGCCCGTCTGCAAAGAGTTCGGCAATATTCGGAGATCTTGAAACTCTTGCATAGTTAAATTTCAGGTCAAAATATTCAGATGGATGATAGACAATCCCTCCGTTTACTGAAATGTTATTATAACTTAAAGATGGGTTGGTAAGAATTCTGTTTTGGTTGATTCTCACGACAAAGTCTGAATAATCCGCGGCATATTGCTTATTCCAGTCGCTTAGATCATACCATTTTGTTACATCATAATGATCATAATCGTATCGGCCTCCCAGTTCAAGATCCAGCTCAGGTGCAATTTTATATTTTAGTACGGAATAAATTCCTGCATAATATCTGTCATAGTTCGGGACAAGACGCCTTGCCTCGGTCTGAGTGTTGGAATAGTTATTCTGATATCCTGCATTAATCCCTGTTTCAAGATCCCATTTCCCTCTTTCGATCAGGTGGTTCACATTCAGATCATTGGTGATCAGCTCAAGATCCAGTGCAGGTTTTTTGCTCAGTGTTTCTGTACGTCTTATATCATATTCTTTTCTATGATTGTACTGGAAGCTATAGGTAGCCGTGATTTTTCCAAAATTTTCAAACCTTTTATAGGCAGAAACTTTAGCAATATGATGCTCAATTTCCTGTTTAGGATTATCAATATCATAACTAAAATCTCTTTGGTAGATTGGTTCTGGTGAAGTAAGAGCATTACGCAGATCTTCAGAGTTCCCTACGTGAGAACTTCTAAGAATCCCGACTGTACTTTTCGTCAGATAATAATCAAATGAAAAACCTTTTTCAAATGTCATCTTCTGAACACCAAAATTAAATCCGGAGCTTTCAAGCCCTGTATTCATCAAGCCATAATCCGGAGCTTCAAGATCACCCAGTTTTTTATAGCTTCCATTCGTTTTTATGGCCCAGCCGTTTTCCCAGGTTTTGGCCAGTTTTACATTAAGATCAGCTCCTCTTCCGTTAGAAATTCCGGAAAGAGAAACATTTCCCATGATCGTATCTTTTTTAGGTAAAACCTGAGGCTGTAAAACAACAACTCCACCTACCGCTCCGGCTCCATATTTCAAAGCTGATGCTCCTTTAATCACGTCAATATGTTCAAAATTATTGACATCTACGTTAGGTGCATGTTCTACACCCCATTCCTGCTCAGCAAGTTTTACCCCATCATTCATAATAGAAACCCGGCTTCCATAAAGTCCATGGATAATAGGTTTTGCAATATTATTTCCTGTTTTAAGAACGTTAACACCCGAAATATTGGTTAGTAAATTTCCTAAGTTTTCGGTAACATTTCTTGAAATCATTGATTTATCAAGGGTTTTCACCACCATGCTTCCGTTATTCTTGTGGCTTCCGTGAACCGTCACTGTTTCGATGTCTTTCACGTGATGTTCCAGCGTAATCACCAGATGAACATCCTGATCAACTCCTATATTTTCAGTATAATCATTGCAATCAGGATGTTGTGCAATGAGTGTATACTTCCCTGCAGGAATTTTGTCAAAAGAAAATTGACCTTTCTTGTTTGTTTTAGCTGTAAAGTTCCCGATTTTGATTACTGCATTGTCCAGCAATGTTTTATCATGGAAATCATGAACGGTTCCCTCTACAGTATAAGTTTTTTGTGCACTTGTAAATACTGATCCGCAAAAGATCAGCAGCAGGCAATATATCAATTTCATTGTAAATAGATTGATTGCGCACCCTTTTCAACAGGGTACATTTTTCGTTAAAATTTGTGGGAAGGGTTGTGTTTAATTGTAAAATGTACGTTGTACAATGTAAAAAGTATAATGTCTAATGAGAAGTTAGAGGTTAGAAATGAGAAGCTAGTAACTGGACATTATTTAATATTAATTACAAACTATCAGTTGTTTCCCAACAACATTAAACCTTGAACCTAAAACTTTAAATTTTAAGTATTAAACATTGAACTTAAAGTATCAAACTTTAAACCCTATAGAATCTGTGAATTATGAAATTGCGGGCGGTCCCCGAAGCTGAAAAGTGAATTTGGTCTGTGACCAGATTTTCTCCTGGATGGCGATGATCTGTTCTACTTCATGGCTGTAATGCTCAAAAGTAAAATTGAATTCTTCAGGAGCTAATGTATGTCCGGTAACCAAAAAGTGGCAGGCCAGACAGTCGCCAGCTTTCTCTTTAGTAACGGCTTTCGTCATCGTATTCTCGACTTTTTTAAGATGAAATGCCTTAAAATAATCTACTGAATCGTGGTGGTGAAAGCTTTGAGAAAGCAGCGCAAGGAAATATACTCCAAACAATAGCTTGGAGATAAAACTCTTTAGGTTTCTGCTTTCTTTAAAAATCATGGTTCAAAATTATGAAAATAATTTAATTGTTTCCTTAAAGTTTTATTAAATTACTTAATGACTATTGATAATATGTAGAAATGAGTAAGATTTTGTTACAAAAAAAATGCTTCATAATTTTTAGTTAATGAAGCATTTATATTTCGTTTAATCCAGCTGGGTTCCAAGATATTCCCATTCCTGCAAAGCAGTATCCAGCTCTTCCTTAGCTTTATTATAGTGCTCTAAAGTTTCATCTGAAGGGTTTTCTTTGGCAAAAGAGGCTTCCATTTCTTCTACTTTTGTTTCAAGCTCAGAAATTTTCTCTTCTACTTTCTTGATTTTATTCTGAATATTTTTTTGTTCTTTACTTACAATATTTGAAGACTGACTGCTTACCACAGGTTTTTCTTCCACTTTCTTAGGCTCTACCTTTACTTCGCTATGAAGTTTCGCCTTTTCTGCAGAAATCTCTCTGATGGTTTCTTTTTGTCTGTATTCAAGATATTCATTGATATCTCCAAGGAACTCTTTCATTTTCCCATCACGGAATTCGTAGATCTTATCACAAAGTCCCTGAAGGAATTCTCTGTCGTGCGAGATTACAATTAGGGTTCCTTCAAAATTCTGCAGCGCCAGCTTGATGATTTCCTTAGACTGGATGTCCAGGTGATTGGTAGGTTCATCCATGATCAACGTGTTGAAAGGACGAAGCAATAGTTTACAAAGTGCCAGACGGTTTCTTTCTCCTCCGGAAAGTACTTTTGTTTTCTTAGTAACGGCATCACCCTGGAAAAGGAAAGATCCTAATAAGTCTCTTACTCTAGGTCTTGTTTCTTCTGTTGCCGCATCTTCTGCTTCTTCCAGAACCGTTTTATTTGGGGTCAACACCTCTTCCTGATTCTGTGCGAAGTAACCGATGTTTACATTATGACCAAGATTCCAAGATCCTGAGTAATCTTTAATATCTCCTGCTAAAATTTTAGCTAACGTTGTTTTTCCTTGTCCGTTCTGTCCTAAAAGAGCAATTCTGTCTCCTCTCTGAACGATAAAATCTACATTGTCAAAAATCTGTTTCTGCCCATATGCTTTTCCAAGATTTGCAGCTTCGAAGATTACTTTCCCCGGAACCATAGACTGTACGAAACGGATATTGAATTTTGAAACGTCCTCGTTATCCACTTCAATACGTTCAATTTTATCTAATTTCTTAATAAGCGACTGTGCAAAAGAGGCTTTGGTAGCACTGGCACGGAACTTATTAATATTGTCTTCCATCTGCTTGATCTCCGCATCCTGATTCTTTTTAGCCTGAATCAGTTTTTCACGGCGATCTTCTCTCATGACAAGATATTTGGAATAGTTCGCTTTATAATCGTCAACTTTTTTATTGTTGATATCAAAAGTACGGTTACAAACCGCTGTCATAAACTGTTTATCGTGACTTACCAGAACAATAGCTCCGGGATAGTCTTTCAGGAAGTTCTCCAACCAGATGATGGATTCCATATCCAGGTGGTTGGTAGGCTCATCGAGAAGCATAATATCATTCTTCTGAAGAAGTAATTTTGCCAATTCGATTCTCATTCTCCATCCTCCGGAAAATTCATCAGTGATTTTCTGGAAATCGTCTGCTTTAAATCCTAAACCAAATAACACTTTTTCCATGTCACCTTCAAGATTATAGGCATCATGGTTCATCAAAAGGTCGTTCAGTTCGGTCATTTTATTAATCAGATCCGTGTAAGAATCGCTTTCATAATCTGTTCTGACAGTCATTTGGTGATTCACCTCTTCAAGCTCATCTTTCCAGGCATTAATCTGTTCAAAAGCCTGCATGGTTTCCGCCCATACTGTTCTTCCTTTTACAAAATCAAGATCCTGCTTCAGGAAACCAATGGTAACACTTCCTTCCGTCACCACTTCTCCTTCGTAGAAATTAATTTCTCCGGACAGCATTTTTAATAAAGTGGATTTACCCGCTCCATTTTTACCTACCAGACCTACTTTATCATCCTTTTTAATGGTGAAATTGACATTTTGAAATAAATAATTTCCTGAATGATGTAATCCTAAACTTTGAACCGAAAGCATCTTAATTAATAATTAGTAATGAATAATGAATTTTCGGGTGCAAAAATACGGAAAAAGAAATGAATAGCCCAGAAATAAAAAAACTGCCCAGTTTTGAATTGTTTTCTTTCTCAATCAAAAGGCAGGTATAGTTCCTGTAAGAGATTTTAGTAAACAGAAATTTCCTCCATTATGAGAGGAAATTTTTATTATATACATTAGTGTAATCACAAAGAAATAACGATCCGTATATCAATTGATTGATTTTCATTATTTTATTCAATCAAAAAAATAGATTGAATTTCAATGCTTAAAGTATGCTTTAATTCGTGTGTCTGAAATCTGCTACTTCAAAAATATTAATAAATTACGTTTCATTACTCTAGCTCAATAGGGTTATGTCCTTTTTTCTCTGCTTCACTTATTTTTGATCTGTTTTGCTCCTCTGAAAATACAGTACCATACTTTCTAACTCACGTTTTGCATTGGCTCTAAAATTTGCTCTTGCATCTGCTAATTCTTTTTGTGTGACTAACTTAGCCCCTTCGTATCGTACTTTTTTATTGTGACGGTTTTGCCTTTTAATTTAGAACTAGATACTGCTTTTACTAATTCATAATCATAATCTCCCGTTTTATCAATTATTTTTACGATTAATCCGGGGAGGCCACTGAATTTGTATGGACCATAGGGAAAAGGAATTTCGGTTGAATACCAAGCTACCCAGTCTCTACCTTTATAATTTACTTCTGCTTTTTTACAGTTAATAGAGTTAATTACTTTTGTCTCATTAACTAGCTTCCAATTACGAATTACCGGACTATTATACGATAGCAGAGTCATCCCGACTGATTCGTAAAATTCTGAATTTTCATTTGTTTGGATAATTAAAAAGTTAGACCTTGAGGCAGGAATACCACTTAAATCAATAATATTACTTTTTTTATTATATGCTGCTGAAAAAGCAGAATCAAATTTCAGTTTATTTTCACTACTGAAAAAAGAACGTTTATCGGCTATTTGTAATGAATATAATTCTTTTATAACGTAATCTCGATTTAGGTTATTAGGCTTATACTGCAGTAAGTAGGTAAACTCACCCCTTAACGAATCACTCATAGCTGTCTGAGAAAGCGAAATAGAGAAAATGAATAAAAATATAATTGTTAAAGTTTGTTTTTTTATAAAACTCATAATGTATCATTTACTTTATCCAAGTTTCCTTTTGCACTTGCTAAACCTGCAATACCAACCATAGCAATAAATAATAATTTTTTCATGATTGTAATAAATTTGAGTAGCTAATATAAGAACATAAATCAATCAAATGAGAAAAATTTAATTACGTTAACTAACTCATTTAATGCAAATTAAACACTTAAAATACTTAACCTCAACTTTTGCATCTGTTGCCTTTCTTCACTGTATGTAATATATAAAACATAAAAAAGGAGACACCAACCAGATGTCTCCTAACCTAAATTTAAAACTGAGAAGCTTGGGCACTAATTCTTCATTTCATTTAATATAATAGTTGCCGGCGTTTTTAAAATGGTACGAACCCAAATATCATTATTGGGAACGCTTGTCCCATAAAGGAAATCAGCAACAAAATTGTCTTCCGGCAGGTGAAGTTCTACAGAAAGTCTTGTCTGGCTTGCCTCATCTACAGAGGTGCTGCTTGAGACATTGAGTCCGTTGTTGATCAACTCAATATTAATTTCCCGCTGAGTTCTGTACTGAAAACTATCACTGTACAGTCCAAAGTTTGATGAGATATGGGTATAATCTGCAAATCTTCCAAAGTCATATATTGGTTTTTTGTTGATGGAAAGATCTTTCAAATATTCTTTCATTTTGGTATAAAAACGACTAAGAAAGGAATGTTTATTATAATCTGTTCCAAAATATGCTTCATTCTCTGTACTAAAGATCAAGGATTTTGCATTGGTTTCATCCATCATCAGTTTTCCATATACTTTTGACAGATCATTGTATACTTTATCACGGCACACATAAGCCTGTGAAAGCCCATTAACCGTTTCTATTTTATATTCTGAGAGTAATGCCTCCCAGATTTTATTTCCATCAACATTGGTTTTTTCATTTCTGATATCTGAGATGTAGTGATGTAAATCTTCGATATTCATGAAATCTGTAGAAATATAAACAGATTGTGGTCCTTCCAGATATCCACCACCTATATCAGCATGATCTCCGGGTACAAAAATTTCTTTCCAGACGGATGACTGATTTTCAGATTTCTGATCCTGCATGATTACCGAGTTTTCAAAAAAACCGGTAAGGGGAAAGAAAAACCTGCTTTCATTGACTGCACAGATATGCAAAGCATTCTCTACCTGTACAGGCATTTTCATATTATAGGTATTAAAAGGTTTGGACTCTACGGTATCAAAGACGCCCAAAAATTTTATTCTGCAATTTCCCACCGCATAATATGTTAAAAGCTGGTTACAGAAAGTTCTTGCCAGCATTCCTCCTCTTCCGAATCCGTATAGATAAAAATGATATTCTGTTGTCTTATCACAAGCAATCTGCTGCACAAAATCTCCAGCTTTCTGAAGTTTATCATCGGAAGAATATCCTCTTCCATAGGGTGGATTTGCACAGGTTGCCATAGCAAAGTTACTATCTTCATTGCCTGTTACAGTACCGATTCCTTCAATATATATTTTTTCATCTCCAGCGAATAAACTGTATAATTTATAGATGTTGGTAAATGTACCATAATAGCTTTCATTATTATTCAGTGGTTTATCCGGTGAAAGAATATTTACCCCATTATTTCCTGTTCCGTCAAAGAAAATCCCGACGGAAATCACTCTGCTGCCATTCATGTTCTTACTTTAATTTTTTATTACAGATCTTGTTTGTGTTTTTTTCAATTAACATCCCCAAAAGAGACATTTCAAAATAACAGAAGAAAAACAAAGCGAGCTAGAGTGAAAAGTACCAAATAAAAAAATCCGTATTTCTACGGAATCAAATTATATTTTTTCAAGAGAGTAAATATTATTAACAATGGCATAGATCACTATTCCCACCGTATTTTTAGCTCCGATCTTTTCCAGGATACGCTGCCTATGGCTCTCTACAGTTCTTGGGCTGATAAAAAGTTTTTCTCCTATTTCGTTGTTGGTAAATTCCTGACAGATGAGTTTAACCACATCTTTTTCTCTTTCGGATAATTCATCTTCTGTTTCAAAAAGAGAATTTTTTTTGGCAGAACTATTCATGTAAGTAAATAGCATCTGATGGTCTTCAGCCGTGAAAAAGACCCCGTTTTTATCCACCATTGTAATGGCATCAATGAAGGTTTTCTTATTTGAATTTTTTGGAAGAAATGCAGATACACCCAGCTTGACCATATATCCAAGAATAGAGGTTTTATAATGGGATGACAGGATAATAATTTTAAGATCAGGATATTTTTCCTTCAGGATTTCTACCAGTTCAAAACCGTTCATTGGTTTCATCTGAACATCTACGAGAGCAATATCAGGAAATTCATCTTGTGAAAGTTTTCCGAGGGCTTCTATAAAATCGGGACCATTATCCGCGGTAAGGCTTACCGATATATTTTTTTCATTGGACAGCAACATTTTTACCCCTTCGAGGATCAGCTGTTCATCATCAATCAGTGCTAGTTTGATTTGGGAACTCATGATATTTTGGAATTTTTATGATTAAACGACTTCCTTTGTTTGAAAATGTTTTTTTCCATTTGTGTGTGGCATTCATTGATTGGATGCGGGATTCAATATTTTTAATTCCCATTCCTTTTTTTACTTCTTCATATTCAAAACCCTGTCCGTTGTCGGAAATCACCACCGCCATATTTTCAGGATAATCCTTAATGTAAATCCAAAGATCAGTGGCATCCGAGTGTTTGATTACATTCGTAGTAAACTCCTGAATAATCCTGTACAACTGTACTTCCACAAAAAGATCTTTCTTTTCGTATCCCGGCATTACCTGCAGGGAAATATTAATTTTATGGGAAAGGTTGGCTATTAATTCTTCAGCGTATAAAACCAGTCCCACTGATTCCAGGTTTACGGGGTATAATGAATGGGAAATACTTCTGGCAGCATCAATCAGGGAAGACATCTGACCATAGATATTTTTTTTGATCAGCTCATCACCCTGGGTATCAAGGTTATTGAGCCATAAGGAAAGAATATTGAGCCGGTTTCCGATATCATCATGAATCATGACTGCAATTCTTTTTCTTTCTTCTTCCTGGGCTTTGATGTTTTCCAGTACTAATTTTTTCTGATGAAGAACTTCCGCCTCATGCTGTACATTTTTCTCTTTAATTATTCTGGTTATAAAAGCTCTGTAAGCTAACAGAATAAAGGATACTATAACTGTTATGGTAACAATTATAAGGATCAGCAGATTGATATTTAAAGTTACTTCTTTAATTTGAAAAAAGTGTATAAAAATGAACAGTACAAAATACTCGAAAGAATATTATTGGCACTGAGAATAATATAATAATCGTTTTCTGACAGATTCGCTATCTGATGCTGGATGATAAAGATAAATACAGAGACTGAGTAATAGAAGAAAATACTGGCATCTACAAGTAGAAAACGGTTCTGCAAAGATGTATTCTTAATCTCACGGATCAGGGTAAATCCGGAAAGACAGATAATGATAATATTGGAAACCACTTTTGCTATATCGGCATTTCCAGGATAATCAAATCCATATTTCGAGATCATAAAACCTGCCGCGATCAGTGCGGTACATCCAAGAACAGATTTTGGTAAGTCCAGTTTTCTGATAAATAAACCAGTCAGCAGAAAAAATTCTCCTGCAATATATAAAGGATAAAGGAATGACGTATCATTCAATCTGAATATATAAGGCAGCGCAAGATTCAGCAGCTCAATAAAAAAAAGAAAAGCAATACAATGAAAATACTGCTTTTCTTTATGATTTAGTATGCGGTATTTTGCTGCTCCCAGCAGTATAACAGATAGGAGCAGTGCATAATTCAGGAATAAAATTGCCTTATAAAGTCCAGCCATTCCTTAGTTTATCGTTTTTAAAATTCACCTCCAACTTCTACATCCGGAATACGGCAGATAGGCGGACATGGTTTTGCCCAGTCGTAAGTATTGGAAATTGGTTCGGCTCCAAGTTCTGCATTCCTAAGATTTTCACGGAAAGAGATAAAAATAAGCGTTACCAACATTTTCCCGTAAATATCATTATATCTGATTCCAAAAGAACAGGTGATACCTGCTAAACCATCATCTGAAAGGCAAAGGTCTGCTGTAGGAACATAGAATTTTCTGAAAATTCCACTTCCCTGATTTTCTCTGGTCTCTTTATAAAACCAATCCATCCCTTGATTTCTCCAGCGTTCAATAGCATCTACGGCTTTATCCTGCTCAAGAATTGGGGTATTGGAAACCGGAAGTCCCATATTGGCATTTTTTTCCATACTCTCAAGATCTTTAGACAGAACCGCATTTCTAATAAGCGTATATTCCTGGATTTCCTGGAGTCTCAGATCCTTTTCCAGCTCGGTAAGGAAGCTGTATGGATATTCTTTTACATCTATTTTTACCCCATCATTGTTCATAGGATAAAAGATAAGAATCAATCGGTCTCTGTAAATTCCTACTGCCGCACAGAAGTCTTTATAATCCTTAAACTCCTTCATCCATTCAAGGTGTTCTCTGGAAATATTAAAAACATAGTTGGTAGGGATAAGTTTTTGAATTTTGGAAAAGTCAGAAAGGCATGCTTTCCACTGGTTTGACGCTGCTCTACATTCTTCTACAGGCAGCATATAGTCTACAATGTTTAATGTTGACATAAGCATAGTTTTTAGTCGTATAAAAATATACAAACTAAATATGCTATGCAAGAGGATTTTAATTAATAATTTTTCACAGTAATATGATAACAGCTCTGCTGCTTCTCTTTGATGTAATATATTCTACCGGCTTTCTCGTAATACTTTAAAACTTTCTCCAGAGCCACTTCCATTTTGGGATTGTATTTCAGAACATTGTTGAATCTTACGTAAGAAATGTCAAAAGAGTTGCCATAGTTGTGAGAACTAATCCCCAGAGAGGCATTAGAATTCACTCTTCTCAGCCTGCACTGGTCTTCAAGGGTTCTGGTAATGGAGGAAACAGTAAATGTACCACCTTTTGTATCCTTGCTGAACTTGGAACCTATTTTCTCAAGAGTCGTTTTTGCCTTGGATACCATATAAGGCCTGCTGTAATCGAGTCTCTGAACCTGATATCCTTTGCCGGATTTTTTTATTTTGTGGAATTTCCCTTTGTTGATATATTTCTGTACAGTTTTGGAATCTTTCAGCAATTGTACCCCAAAACTCTTTGAGGCATCAAGATGAGGTTTATAAAGTGGCGTAGGCTCAACCTTCAATACAGTGGCAAGATCATAGCAGGGGAAAGCTTTTTTAGCTGTCTGCGAATAATGTAAACTATAAATAAAAGGTACAAAGACCACACAAAGAAACTTTCTCATTCACCATCCTTTAAAATTACAAATGAAAGATAAAACATTTATGTTATATCTTTCAAAACTGACGATAATACTCTCTAAATAAATCCCAAACAAACTTTACACCAAATTACAGATTTTGCAATTTTTGTTCCCACTTTTTTGAAATATTTTTTCAGTTTTTGCTTTTTACTTTAAGATTTAAATTCTACATTTGAGATACTTTAAACAATAAACAACATGATAAAAAAACTTTTCGCTGAATTTTTCGGCACATTTTGGCTTGTTTTCGGAGGATGTGGAAGCGCTGTTTTCGCAGCTGGTGTTCCAGACATCGGCATCGGACTTTTAGGCGTTGCTTTAGCCTTCGGTCTTACTGTTCTTACGATGGCTTACGCGGTAGGCCATATCTCAGGAGGGCATTTTAATCCGGCAGTTTCTTTCGGACTTTTAGCGGGAGGAAGATTTCCTGCAAAAGACCTTGTTCCTTACATTGTAGCCCAGTGTCTGGGAGCGATTGTAGCAGCAGGATGCCTGTATACAATTCTTAACGGTGCCGGAGCGGTAGAATTCTCAAAACCCGGAGATTTTGCCACAAACTTTTACGGTGAAGCCGTTTACAATGGAAAAGCTTTCAGTATGGGAGCCGCATTTCTTGCTGAGTTCTTACTCACTGCTTTTTTCCTAATTGTAATCATGGGAGCTACAGACAAATGGGCTAACGGTAAATTTGCCGGTCTCGCCATTGGTCTTGCTCTTACTTTGATTCACCTGATTTCTATCCCGATTACGAATACTTCTGTAAACCCTGCAAGATCACTTTCTCAGGCAGTCTTTATGGGAGGCATTGCTATGTCACAGCTTTGGCTGTTCTGGGTAGCCCCTATTTTGGGAGGAGTTGTAGGTGGATTGATCTATAAGTTCTTACTTCAGAGAGATACTGCTGAAATTGCAGATTAGTTTTAAAATAATATCCCATTATAAAATCCTGTCAGGCGGCAGGATTTTTATTTTCTGATTTTGAATAAATTCTTTGAAATTCTTTGTAAACGCAAAGATTTTATGAAGGAGAGCTTTTATTCAAGGGAGCAAAGTGGTTACGACTACTTCGCTGATGAAGCTAATTGTAATGTTTGCTTAGTAAGAATCAATGAAATTGATTCCTTCTTTTAAAACATATCAATAAGAAATTCAACTTTGAGTTTAAAAAAAATTTTTTGATCTTATTTCAGTTTTTTGATTTCAAAAGGATTTTTGAAGATCAGTTCTTCATGTTTTCCTTTGATTTCCATTTTACGCTGGAGAAGATTCAAAGCCATTTTTCTGATAAAAAGATCTTTATCATTCAGCTTCCAGTAAGAATCTTCATGAAGCGGTTTAGGGTTGCGGATCAGATAAAATTCAGTTTCCCAGGTATCAACATTATGATAGAATTCAATGATTCCACAATGTTCAGGGATAAGTGCTGCATCTACCATTCCCATCGGGAGCAAGAAACTGAAAGCGTTACACATATAATCTCCACAGGAAATTTTATCATGTTTCAGAAATTTTTCTCCGGTATCTTTATTCAGGTATGATTTTTTGAAATCATTTTTAAAATCACTTTTTGAAAGTTTGATCTCTATTTCATGACTTCCCCCATCTGAATCTATGATCAGAATATCCGCTTCCCAATCTGCCTGAAAATAATTCGTCAGTACAATTTCTTTTTCAAAATCGCAGTGTGAATGGATGTAGGCATGTATAAGTTCTTCTATTTTGAGCATGAATATAATTGTACAAAGTAAAATGTATAATGTATTTATGATAATGCCAGAATACAAAAATTGACAAGCAAAGCGAATTGACAATTCACCATTACTTTCTTCGGTTTAAATCATCAACTTACCAGCAGACTGCATCCTCTGATATCGGAATGGTCTATTCTTCCCAGTACCTGAAATTTATCTCCGACTATTTTTCCTAAATCCTGTGTGGCAATAAATGAACAGGAATGGGTATTGGCAAGATCAATAATGTTAATAGCTCCTGTACGTCCTTCTTTTTCGTAAGCTAAAGGATCTTCTGCATTCCGAACCATAATTCTCATCCAGTTTGGACATTCATATTCGTTATTTCCAAGGGAATAAGCCTGTGAAAGCAACTCTGTCATAGAATATTCAGAATAGATTTTATCTGTTTTAAGCCCTTCCTGCAAGATTTTCAACAATTCATCCTTTGTCATTTCTTCCTTTCGTCCTTTCATACCTCCGGTTTCTATCACCACTAAATTTTCAGGAAAATTTAGAGATTCTTCGCTTTGCTCATAATGACAGTAATCAAGAAAGTCTAATAAGGCAAAGGAAACTCCGAAAAGAATAACTTTTTTACCCTGCAGTGTATTCAAAAGCTCAAAGAGTTCGGAATGATTATAAAGGAAATATCCGTTTTCCGGTTTGGCAGATTTCTTCATCAGATAATCTACCATATAGATCAGTGATGAATTTTGTTTCTCAAGATAACTTGGGAGTAAACCCAGAAAAATAAAGTCTTCCGGTTTTCCGATAAACTGTTCAAAACTTTTATAAATGCTCTCTTCATAAAGATACGGATCTGCTATAAAATGCTTGGAAAGATTCATCTGGGTAGTTCCTGAACTCTGAAAGAAAAGATCTGCCGCAGCATTTTTATCCAGGATCTGATGGTTTTTAAACATTTCAATAGGCAGGAAAGGAATCTTTACCAAACGGTCTACCTCATCGGGATTAACCTTCAGAAAATCAACAAATTTCCTGTATATTTCAACATTTTCATATTGATAACGAAATGTTTTCAATGATGCATTCAGGAAATCCTGTTCAGTCTGTATGTTGAATATATTTTTCAATTCCATAACTTTTTTCAACCTTGCTACCACCTCATTATAAGATAGTTACAAAGGCAATGTGTTGATATTTAATAATTTTTTAATGTATGAAACCTATTTTGGTAGACTTATTGCAATTATCTAAACGGAATATGGATTAAAAACAAGAATGGGTTTTCCACCCGTTCGAAAGTTACCTCTTTTAGGGGTAATTTTTTTTGTTTTATTTTTCAAAAGTCCTGAGTTCAAAATCCTTTTCAAAAACCCCATAAGTGAAATAGGAAATCCAGTCTCCAAGGTTGATATATTTTGCATTCTGTTCCAGATCCAGCACCATTGGTAAATGCCTGTGTCCGTAGATAAAGTAATCAATCTTCTGCGTTTTCAGCTTTTCTTTGGAATAAATAATCAGAAATTCTTTATCTTCTCCAAGGAATGCTTTGTCTTCTTCTCCGGAGATCATTTTATTTTTTTGGGACATATATAAAGCAATTTTCATTGCAATATCCGGATGAAGCCATTTGAAGAACCATTGAGCCACAGGGTTTGTGAATAGTTTTTTCATTCTTTTATATCCTTTGTCTCCAGGCCCTAATCCATCTCCATGAGCCAGCAGGAACTGCTTCCCTCCCATTTCAAAATATTGTTTCTGGTAGAATACCGTGCACCCAATCTCTTCTTCCAGATAGTCTTTCATCCAAAGATCATGGTTTCCGACAAAGAAATAAATATGAATTCCCCGATCTTTAAGTTCTGCAATTTTTCCAAGCACGCGCACGTATCCTTTTGGAATAACATGCCTCCATTCGTGCCAGAAATCAAAAAGGTCACCCATTAAAAATAAAACCTGAGCATCTTCTTTGATCTCGTCCATCCAGCGTATGAACTTCTCCTCACGCACCTTACTTTCCTTGGGTGTAGGAGCTCCAAAATGCTGATCCGAAGCAAAGTATACTTTTTTTCCAGGCTCTAAATTAATTGTTGTTTTTAGCACTTTCTGAGTTTTGTGGGATAAAATTATTGATTATCTTCTGCAAACCATTCTCCATAAGAGTTTTCTGTCTCATGAAGCTTAAGATAAGCTAAAGAAATTCCTTCAGGAAGTCTTGATTTGATTTTAGCAGCAATGGCATATAACATGTTTTCACAGGTTGGCTGGAAGCTGCAATAGATTACTTTATGTCCCTTCTGCTCAAGATCATCTCCTAATTCTTTGTGAGGAGACAGGGCATTAACAAGAACCGCATGGTCCCATACATCTACGATTTCAGACTTTACGATACTTTTAATATCTCCGAAATCTACCACCATTCCATTTTTAGGATTTTCAATATCATTGATCGGTTTTCCTTTCACTGTTACAAACAGCTTATAAGAATGTCCATGCATATTTTTACACTTCCCATCGTAGTTGTAAAGTACGTGAGCCGTTTCGAATGTAAAAATTTTTGTAATACGTATCATAGTACAAAGATATGATAAAACAGCTTAATACAGAAGAGACTGTTTCTATTACAACGATTTTACCTATTCTTTTTAATCAATTTTTAACGTTAAATTATTATCCTGAGATCCATCCACATTGATTGCATTGGAAGGTACAGAAAGCCAACCGTTTTTATTCATTATAAATTTAAACTGGTAAGTCTTTCCTTTTTCGAACTGAGATTTTGGGATTGAGAGTTCAAAAGTATTATTATTTTTCAGACTCATCTGAAATACTTTATCCTCAGGATTCCAGTCATTAAAGGAGCCTGCCACTGAAATATTCTTGATCAGCTCTGTGCTTTGTTTTTCAGGAAACTGATAGGAAAAAATAACAATGTCTTTTTCTTTTCGATACCCGTAAATTTCTTTTTTACGCCCGGGATAAACAAAAGATTCGGTTCTTGTATATTCCTCTGCCAGCGTATATGGGTTCAGCAACTGTTTATCCATGATGCCTGCAATCTGGTTGACCATGGTATAAAAAACCGGAAAGGTTTTATATCCACTGGACATCAACACGATAGACATATTCTGGTCCGGATAAATTCTGTATGCACTAACATTTCCACCTGAAAAATGATATGATTTTATGTTATTAAAAGTTGACATATCCCAACCGTGGGTAAATTTGATATCTTTATTTTTATATTCAAAAGGTTTCCACATCAGGTCTTGTGTGGAAGATTTCAGGAAATCATTCTTACTAAGATGGATACTCCATTCTAAAAAAGCAGGCAGCGTGATAGCCAATCCATTGGCAGAGTGAGCTCTTCTTCCTTCCACAAAGGTGGATTTATCATAGTGATGGGTATCATTGTTGTAGATATACTTTACAATTCTGTTCGGAATTTTCTCCATAGAATCAGAGGAGAATACCACTTGATGTCGGGAGTCTGAAAACTGATTTTTTGTGATATAGTCTTCAAATTTCTCACCCGTTATTTTTTCAATAATCATGGCGATCAGCATGTAATTTGTCTGATTGTATCTATAATCACTCCCTGTTTCAAATTCAATTTTTTCTTTTGATAACCGCTCAATAACTTCAGCATTGGGAGCATCTATGGAAATATCACTGAAACGAATCCAATCCGGCAGTCCTGAAGAATGAGAAACAAGATTTTTTACCTGAACATTTTGCCAGTCTGTTGGTACATTGTCAATATATTTTGAAATTTTATCTTCCAGGGATACTTTCCCTTGTTCAACAAGCTGAAAAAGGCCAATATTTGACATCAGCTTTGTAGTAGAATATACCCTGAACATGGAATGGGAATCTACTTTTTTATCACTTTCCAGCGTTTCTGTTCCATAATATTTCTGAAAAGTTACTTTATTATCGGTTACGATTCCTATGGCTATTCCCGGTATTTCATTGATTTGAATAACCTTTTTTATATAGTTATCAATAGCTTTTGACTGTTCTGCCGTCTGGCTGTAACCCGTAAAGAAAAAACTTGAAAATAATAGAGTTAAAACAGATGATTTCATGGAGATGTTTGTTTGATGTTTCCTTATTAAAACAACTGTGTTTCTTATTATATTACATTAGGAAAAAGTTATCTGGAGTTTATGGTTTTAACAGGTCTGTTTCAAAACCTAATTCATTCAAATAATCAAATCCGTTTTGTATTTCCATTGAATTGAAGCCCGACCATCCTTTTTGTAATCCCAATAAAATAAACTGTTTGATGTATTGTGGCTTATTGAGATTTACATCATCTTCTGAACACGTGATTTTATTCTTCAGCTTCACCCCTGATTTTAAAGGCTGTCCCATAATATAATCATCCACAGTCATACATTTGATGATCAAAGGAGTTTGTTTTTGTCCCTTAAAAAAAACTTTTACAGTCAAAGTATTAGTTTTAGTTTCGGAATGATATTGGTCAGAAACTGAATACAAGTATTCTACAGCATTGATGGTTATTTTTCTTAACTTACTTTTCATTACCTCGTTTTTCTACCAAGCTATTTCAAATATTATTTTATCGTTTTTTCAAATCTGTTAATGATTTTGTACTCTCTGTCTTTAATCACAATATCATAAATTCCTTTATCCAGAATTAAAAAACGGTTGTCTTTGGAAGTATTAAGCTCAATGATATCAGCGGGAATTCCTTCTTTTTCAAACTCTCCTTTTCTGTATGCTAACACCAAAGCCGGATAGCTGGAAACTTTAGAAACCGGAATCTTATAAAATTTTCTGTTTTTATTCAGCATCCAATCTGGTCTGCCTTTACTATATTGTGTAACGGGATGAATGATTTTAATATCGGTATACAAATCTTTGTCTTCACCATTATATATTTCCTGGTTTTCATCTTTTAAAACAACAGGAACAGTATTACGTACCAATTTTAAAAGCGGTTCATTATACTTCAGATTGCCTTTTTCTGAAAACTGAGTCTGATCAATGGTAAACGGATTAATCCCTGTTAAATCCGAAAGCCTTCCTGCCATTGTTTTCTCCCATGATTTATGAATTCCTTCATAAGCATGTTGATATCCGCAATAGATCAGATATTTCCCGTCTTTATTTTTCTGCATAAAATTGAAGATATTTTGTGCTTCTCCAATTTCCCTTTCTTTATTATTTCCTTCAGCCTCGTATGGAAAAAGGGTAAACCCAATTTTCAGAGCATTATAAATAAAATTCCCAAATTCCGGTTCTTTGGAATAATATCCACTGCTGAGGGTTGCAAACTTTTTGCTGTTTAAAGAGTCATTCGCCAATGTTTCAATTCCTAAATACCGATATCCTCTGTCATATAAACCCTGAAGTAAAGAAGAGGCAAAGTTTCTGTGGCTTGCATTGTGATGAGCTTCATTAATGATAACAATCTGTTCATGGACTGCTTTCTCCAAAATATAATCTTTTGCTTTAACAGGATTTAATTTTGTAAACTTCAAGCTATCTGTGGCACTTAGTTTTTTAACCCTTCCAAAAGTCATATCCCAACTTTCCAGTGCAGGTTTATATTGTCCGCCTATTGAATAATACGTTGCTGCCATCTGGCTTCTCCATGACTGACTTTGAGTGGAGTCTGCCACCTTCTTTTTAATATCATCGGTAAACCAGTAGGGATTTTCCTGACTATAACCAGCCATGCTTACCAACAGTAGTGCCAGTGAATATAAGAGCTTCATGTGTATTTAGTTTTTGAATTAATCTTTTACTGCTAAAAAAACTTTTCCAGCCAGTCATGATCCAGACGTTTGATCTTCTTGGTTTCAGGATCAAACAAAATCCAGAGTGTACTGGAGGCTACTACAAGTTCATCATTGCAATAAAATTCAACTTTCCTTGGCTGCCTGGCTCCCTCAGGAGTCATGGGATAAGTTCTTACCGTGATGATATCATTCAGATAAACCTGCTTTTTATATTGAATATGATGATCCAGAAGCATCCAGGCATCGTTGATATATTCGGTTTTATGTTTTAAAAGATCCCAGTGCTCAGCGGCTACTTCTTCCACCCAGTGCACATACTGTACATTATTCACATGGTTATTCTGATCAATATGTTCTTCTGTTACTCGTATCTGTTTTTCGTACATTAAGTTCATTCTCCTGAAAGTTTACTCAAATTTATCATTTTAAAACAGAACTGTCTTCATCCGGCTCTACACTTTTGTGCATAAAAAAACGGAATCATACGTTATGATTCCGTTACAATATTCAGTATAATGAAATTCTTATTTTTTCCCCGCAGGTTTTGCAGGCGCTGCTGTAGCTCCTAATTTACTTTTCACAAGAGCAGTGATATCCTCACTTCCATCGTTGTAAACAAGATTATTAGATTCCTGTGATGCCACATCAAATATATAATTCAGGCCTCTTTCTTTGGCAGCAGAGGAAATAGCAGATCTTACTTTTTGCTGTAGAGGAGTCAGCAATTCACTTTGTTTAGCAGCAATATCTTTACCTGCCTGTGCTCTGGCCTCTTCTATTTTCTTACCAATACCTTGCAGTTCTGTTTGTGCAGCGATAAGTTCTTTAGTCACCGCTTCTTTATTAGCTTCACTCAGAGTTTTCTCTTTATCTTTTGCCGCTTTCAGTTTGTTCTGATATTCAGTAATCAGTTTTTCAATTTCAGTCTGCTTGGTTTTAGTTAAATTATCAATAGTGGTACCTATAGTTTTTGCTTCGGGTAAACTTGCAAAAATTTCATCAGTATTCACGCTTCCAATCTTCTGTTGGGCTTTCGCAGCATTTGCAGTAAGTGTTAATCCTAATGTAATAAAAAGTACTTTGATTAAATTCATTTTTAATATTTTTTTCGTCCTCAAATATAATTCAAATTTTCATTATTTATCATGGGGATTTTTCATTTATCATTTCATTCCCCGAATGAGACTTAAAACCTAACTTAATCACCATCAATACAGAAAAACCTTCCCACAACAGAGAAGGTTTAACATCAAAAAAATATGGAAAAAATGACTAATGGAATTGTGCGGTTTCTGTAGAATCTTTCATCGCTACGGTGGCTGAAGAGCCATTGGTAACAATATTCTGTATTTCATCAAAATACCCTGTTCCTACAAAAGACTGATGCTTCACTGCTCTGAATCCTTTCTGCTGTAATGCAAACTCACGCTCCTGAAGCTCTGAATATCCCGCCATTCCTCTTTCTTTATATGCTAATGCCAGTTCAAACATAGCTGTATTCAGCGCATGGAATCCTGCCAGCGTAATAAACTGAAATTTATATCCCATTTTAGCCAGTTCCTCACGGAAAGTAGACATTTCTTCTACGCTCAGCCTTGCAGCCCAGTTAAATGAAGGAGAACAGTTGTAAGCCAACATTTTTCCTGGGAATTTTGCATGAATTCCTTCTGCAAATCTTCTTGCCTGCTCCAGATCAGGATTTGAGGTTTCCATCCAGATCAGGTCTGCATACGGAGCATAGGACAAACCTCTGTCAATCCCCTGTTCTACTCCGTTTTTCACTACATAAAACCCTTCGGAAGTTCTTTCTCCTGTTACAAATTTTTTATCTCTGTCATCAATATCAGAAGTCAGTAAATCTGCAGCATCCGCATCTGTTCTTGCAATAATAAGGCTCGGAACTCCCAGTACATCAGAGGCCAGACGAGCAGCAATCAGTTTATTTATAGCTTCCTGAGTGGGTACTAATACTTTTCCTCCAAGGTGTCCACATTTTTTTGCGGAAGAAAGCTGATCTTCAAAATGAACGGCTGCTGCACCGGCTTCAATCATTTGTTTCATCAGTTCAAAAGCATTCAGGTTTCCTCCAAAACCTGCTTCTGCGTCTGCAATAATAGGTACCAGATATTCTTTATTTCCTGTTCCGCTCACAGACTGTACCTGATCTGCTCTCAATAAAGCATTATTTATTTTCTTCACAACAGAAGGCACTGAATTGGCAGGATACAATGACTGATCGGGATACATTTCACCTGATAAGTTAGCATCTGCAGCTACCTGCCAGCCTGAAAGATAAATAGCTTCCAATCCGGCATCTACCTCCTGTACTGCCTGATTGCCTGTCAATGCGCCAAGTCCTGCCACATAATCCTGGGTATTTAATTTATCCCAGAATTTTTTGGACATTTCTGTAGCAATTGTGTAATCTATGGTATAAGATCCGCGAAGTTTCAAAACTTCTTCTGCCGTATAAGGTCTTTTCACCCCATTCCAGCGTGGATTTGTCAGCCAATCTTGTTCAATAGCCTGGATTTGTTCTTGTCTTGTTTTCATAATATTTGGATTTTGTTTGATTAGGTTTTTTGGATGCGAGGTTCGGGGTACAAGATGCGGGATATAAAGTTCAAACTTTCAGACTCTACCACTCTCTAACTCGAATCTCTTCAACTAAATAAAAGGATATGCTTTAAGGGTCAGAAATTCTTCAAATTTTTCAGAAAAAATCAATTCATTGAAAAGTTCTTTGGCAAGATTAAATTTCCCGTTTTGGAAACGAAATTCCCCCACATACTTTTCAATATTGTCCATTTCTTCTTTTTCCCACTGCAAAATCATACTTCGGGTTAATGTTCTGTCATCACTCAGTACCGCTTCGTTTTTTAGCCATTGCCAGATCTGGGTTCTTGAAATCTCAGCAGTAGCAGCATCTTCCATCAGATTATAAATGGCGGCAGCACCCGTTCCCATCAGCCAGCTTTCAAGGTAAAGAATTCCTACATTGATATTTTTTCGGACGCCTTTCTCTGTGATCTCTCCTTTGGGAATTTCCAACAGGTCGCTTTCCGTTATATGGTATTCAAATTTTTTCTCGATCTGATTTTTGGAAGGCATATATTGGTCAAAAATTTCTTTAGCGACAGTCACTAATGCCGGATGTGCCACCCAGGTTCCGTCATGACCATTTTTTACTTCCCGTTCTTTATCATTTCTTACTTTCTCAAAAGCGGTATTATTAGCTTCATCATTATCTTTTACAGGAATCTGCGCGGCCATTCCACCGATAGCATGTACATTTCTTTTATGACATATTTCTATCACTCTTTTTGAATAAGCACTCATAAAAGGAGAACTCATGGTCACCTGATCTCTGTCCGGAACAATAAATTCAGGAAGATTTCTGAACTTTTTAATGTAAGAGAAAATATAATCCCATCTGCCACAATTCAGCCCTGCACTGTGTTCTTTTAATTCAAATAAAATTTCATCAATCTGAAATGAGGCAGTAATGGTTTCAATTAAAACAGTGGCTTTAATAGTTCCTTCCGGAATTCCCAGATAGTTTTGGGCAAAAACAAAAACCTCATTCCACCAGCGTGCTTCTTTATAATGTTCCAATTTTGGAAGATAAAAATAAGGGGCACTTCCTTTTTCCAAAAGCGGTGTTGCATTTCTGAAAAAATACATTCCAAAATCAATCAGTGAACCGGAAGTTTTCTCTCCATTGATTTCAATATGCTTCTCCGGAAGATGAAGACCGCGTGGACGAACCTGTAAAACCGCAGTTTTTTCATGAAGAGTATACGCTTTTCCTTTTTCGTTGACAAAATCAATAGTCCGGTTAATCGCATCAGAAAGATTAATCTGTCCCTGAATACAGTTTTCCCATACCGGCGAAGTGCTGTCTTCGAAATCAGCCATAAATGTAGACGCTCCGGAATTCAGGGCATTGATAATCATCTTACGGTCCACCGGTCCTGTAATTTCTACTCTCCTGTCCAGCATATCGTCAGGAAGCGGAGCACATACCCAATTTCCGTTTCGGATTTCTGCTGTTTCTTTTAAGAATTCAGGAAGTTTTCCTTCATCAAGATGCTCCTGTATATTTTTTCTTTCTTCTAAAAGTTCAAGTCTTCTATGATTGAAATTCTGATGGAGTGCAATCAGAAAATCTACCAAATCAGGAGTAAATATTTCCTCAAACTGCTTCTGCGCCTTAATTTCTAATTGAGTCTTAGTTTCCATAACTTATTGATTTTGTGATTTGATGTTACAAACATAAATAAAAATTTTCACAAATAGCGAACGTTCGCTAAATTTATTTAAAATTTATTATGCGAATAATCGCATCTATTTATTTATATTTGAGTAATGAATTCAGAAAGCGACTTTATCAAAACAGTTTTCGGGCTAAAACTGAAACAGCAGAGACAAAAGAAAAACTGGTCTCTGCAGGATCTTGCTGTAAAGACGGGATTATCAAAATCTTACCTCAACGAGATTGAAAACGGAAAAAAATATCCCAAGCATGATAAAATCATTCAGCTTTCTGATGCTTTGAGTTGTACTTTTGATGATCTGGTTTCCACCAAGCTTGATAAAAGTCTTGCTCCTTTCAATGAAATTCTGCAGTCTGATTTCTTTAAAGAAGTTCCGTTGGAACTGTTTGGGATCAATAAAAACAATCTGATCAGCATTATCAGTGATGCTCCTAAAAAAGTAACTGCTTTTATCAATGCGCTGATTGAAATTTCCCAGAATTATAATTTGGGAAAGGAAAGGTTTTATTTTGCGGTATTAAGATCATTCCAGGAGTTGTACGATAATTATTTCCCGGAAATTGAGGAAAAAGTAAGGGTATTTATCCTGGAAAACCAGTTACAAATCGGAAAAAATTTAAAATCTGAAGTGCTGGAAAAAATTCTTATAGAAAAGTTCAGTTATACCATTCAATCTGAAGATTTTGAAAAATACGGAACGCTGGATAATCTCCGGTCACTTTTTATTCCGGAGAAAAAACTATTGCTATTGAACCAAAAACTAGAGAAGGATCAGAAAACTTTTATCCTTGCAAAAGAAATTGGATTCAATGTTCTGGAATTAAAGATCCGTCCGAACACTTATTCCTGGCTTGATTTCGGTAGTTTTGAAGAAATTCTGAATAACTTTTATGCTTCTTATTTCGCAGGAGCTCTGCTAATTTCAAAACAACCCGTTATTGAAAAAACTTCCGAATTCTTTCAGCAAAATACATGGGAACCTAACCATTTCGAGAATCTTATCAACAGCTTTACCCGCTCTCCTGAAACTTTTTATTACCGGCTTACCAATATTCTTTCGGCTGAAATGGGAATCAAAGATCTGTTTTACTTATGTCTGGTAAAAAAGAAAAATTCAGATAAAATTCAGATTTTAAAAGAGCTCCACCTGAACCATCAGCAAGCTCCTCATGCCAACGCAATGAACGAACATTATTGCAGGAGATGGATTGCCGTGAAAAATCTTGATGATTTAAAAGAAAATGAAACCCTGACAGATGCTCAGATCTCACATTATAAAGACCAGGGAATAAGTTATCTGGTTATTTCCACCTCACAGAGAAATCCTTTTTCGGATGGAAGCAACAGGAGTTATTGTCTGGGGATTTTATTGAATACTCAGACGATCAAAAAAATAGGTTTCATCAAGTCTCCTTCTTTAAAAACGATCAATGTAGGTGTTACCTGTGAATCATGCAGTATTGCCGATTGTGAAGTAAGACAAGCGCCTCCGGTAAGGCTGGAAAAGGAACATTTTAACCTGAGTATGAAAAGCTCTGTGGAGAAGATCAGGAAGAGGTTTGAGAATTAAAGGGTGAAGGATGAATGGTGAATGGTGAATCGTCAATTCGCTTCGCTTGTGAATTTTTTCGGTTTGGAATATATGATTCAATCTTAAACGCAGAGTTCGCAAAGTTTTTCTAATATTTTATAGTTTTTTCGGGCGCTAGGGCGTTTCACTCAGCAAAGAAAAGTCTGCCCACCTGCTTAATGAAATGCCTTTGCGAACAAATAAATGGGGTAGATTAATAAACATTGCGAACATTAGCCTTAATAATTATTCACTATTACATTCGGGAAGCAAAAGTTGATTAGTGCCAATACAAAACTAAATGATGAATAGTGAATCGTCAATTCGCTTCGCTTGTGAATTTTTAATACTGTTATGAAATATTCGTTTATGAACTTTTCCGCCTTCAATTCACTTACGAAGTAAAATTCACCATTGACTTAATTGACTTTTATTTCCTATCTTAGTGAAAACACACTTATGATATTAGACTTATTGTTTCCGAACCGTTGCATCCATTGCAACAGAATCATTGATCCTGAACTTTTGATATGTGATCTTTGCCTTACCCAGATTCATTTTACCCATTATGATTATTTCGAAAATACTCCGATCAAAGAAAAATGCAGTTTATTTTTTCCGGTTGAAAACGCATTTGCTTTAATAAAGTTTGAAGAGAAAGGCTTAAGCCGGCAGATTGTTCATGAGCTAAAGTACAGAAGCAGGGAAAAGGCAGGAAAAATTCTTGCAGACTGGACTATCGAACGCCTGAAATTCAAGGATGAAAAACCTGATTTATTGGTGAGCGTGCCCCTTCACCCCAAGAAACTTAAGGAACGCGGATACAATCAACTTCATTTATTCACAGAAACTTTATCTTCATTTTACAACATTCCTTTTAATCATCAACTCATTAAAAGAAATCATTATTCAAAAGCACAGGCTTTAAAGGATAAGCAACACAGGCTGGAATCTGTCCATACATTCTCCATCACTCAACCTATTACCGGAAAGCATATTCTTTTGATTGATGATGTTTTCACTACAGGAAATACGGTTTCGTCTATAGCATGGGAGATTCTCAATGCAGGAAATAATAAAGTGAGTGTTTTGGTAATGGCTGTGGATGTTTGATGCGGGATGCGGGTTACGAGATTCGAGGTTCGAGGTTCGAGGTTCGGGTTACGGATTTCGAGTTTCAAGAAGGAAAGATATAGGGTGAAAAATTCAGAGTACGTGACGCAGGGCTATATTCAAGAATATTCTCAAATCTAAAACTCTCCCACACTCTTACCCAAACCATTTTCATCATTCAATTCTTTTTCCTAATTTTCCGGAAACTAAACCACTATGCCAAATCTTCTTTTACTGCACGGAGCCCTAGGTCACAGCGACATTTTCAAACCTTATCTGAATACTTTATCCCAATATTTTACGGTACACACTCCTCTATTTTCAGGACATGGAGATCAGGAACTTCCTGCAGATGGCATTACCATTGAAAAATACACCCAAGAACTCTCCGAATACTGTAGAGTGAATAACTTAACAGATGTATCAATCTTCGGACATAGTATGGGAGGCTATGTTGCCCTTTGCTACGCAATGGAAAATCCTGAAAATATAAATTCTATTATAACACTGGGGACAAAGTTCGACTGGACTGAGGAACAGTCTTTGAAAGAAAGTAAGATGCTTAATCCGGATGTTATTCTTGAAAAAATTCCGCAGTATGCCCAACTTTTAGAATCACAGCACGGAGCAAAATGGAAACAACTTCTTCCTGCTATTGCTGGTTTAATGATTGATTTAGGTAAAAATCCTCCTTTGGAAAACAATCTTGCTACGATTACTACTCCAACTCAAATTATGGTGGGAGATAAAGATAATATGGTCACTATTGAAGAGAGTATGAGAGTTTACAGAAGCCTTCCCAACGGAAAATTGGCCGTACTTCCGGACACAAAGCATCCTATGGATAAAGTACGACCTAATTTATTATTGAATTTAATAAAAGATTTCTGGAATCTTTCTTAAGTTATCTCTGAAGTTTTTCTCCGTAGCTCAAGTCTCCGGCATCTCCTAATCCTGGAGTGATATACCCTTTTGAAGTCAAGTGTTCATCAATGGCTCCTACCCAGATGTGCGCTTCAGGATATGCATTCTGAATGGTCTCTACCCCTTGTTTTGATGCAATTGCTGCAATAATATGAAGCTGGGTCGGATTTCCGTTGGTTAATAAGTCTTTGATTGCTTCAATTAAAGAGGCTCCTGTTGCCAACATGGGATCTGCCACAATCAGAGGTCTTCCCTCGATGCTCGGACAAGTCAGATAATCCTGTTTGATAGAGAAATAATCATTGGCATCGTGTTTTCTGTAGGCTGCTACAAAACCACAGTCTGCTCTGTCAAGATAGTTCAGGATTCCTTCGAATAATGGAACTCCGGCTCTCAAGATAGTTGTAATAACGGGTTGCACAGCAATTTCTCTGCTTTTTATTGTATCTAAAGGAGTTTGAATTTCAACTTCTCTGTACTCCAGTCCTTTACTGATTTCAAAAGCGGCAATCTCCCCGATTCTTTCCATATTTCTTCTGAATCTCATTCGGTCATGCTGGATGTCAACGTTTCTAAGTTCGTTGATCCATTCATTGACAAGAGAAAAGTGTTGCGATAAAATAGTAAGCATGAAAATTTATTTTTTTAATTTCAGTTAATTGATATTAATTGCTGCAAAATTACAACTAAAAAACGAATTGAAAGTTTGGGCTTGAGGAGAAAATCTGCTCTTATTCAATAAAAAACTCCGGCAAGCTTTGCTTGCCGGAGTTTCTGATGAACACTTGTTCTCATTATTTTTGTCTGAAATACACTTCAATAGGAACTCCGGTAAACCCGAATTGTTTTCTCAACTGGTTTTCAGTAAATCTTTTATAAGGTTCTTTCACATATTGTGGAAGGTTACAGAAGAATACAAACTGTGGTGACGGCGTAGGAAGCTGTACACAATATTTGATTTTAATGTATTTTCCTTTTAATGCCGGTGGTGGTGTCTGTTCGAAGATCGGAAGCATTACTTCATTTAGTTTTGAAGTTTTAATTTTCTTCTTACGGTCTTCGTAAACCTCCATGGCTAATTCTACCGCTTTTAAGATTCTCTGCTTCGTTAATGCTGAAACGAATAAGATTGGAATATCCTGGAACTGACCAATTTTATCTTTGATTGATCTTTCGAAATCACGCATCGTATTGGTCTGCTTGTCTTCGATCAAATCCCATTTATTCACAAGGATCACAATTCCTTTTCTGTTTTTCTGAGCTAAACCGAAGATATTCATATCCTGAGATTCCCATCCCTGGGTAGCATCTACCATAATGATTACCACGTCAGAATATTCAATAGAACGGATAGATCTCATTACAGAATAGAACTCAAGGTCTTCGTTTACCTTAGACTTTCTTCTCATCCCTGCAGTATCTACCAATACAAACTCATGTCCGAATTTATTATATAAAGTCTGGATACTGTCTCTGGTAGTTCCCGCAATATCAGTAACGATATTTCTTTCAACATCCAATAAAGCATTGGTCATTGTAGATTTCCCTACGTTTGGACGGCCTGCAATAGTGATTTTTGGAAGCCCTTCAAAAGGATCTTTATATTCTGTAGTGGGAAAATCTTTAATGATATCATCTAACAAATCTCCTGTCCCGGAACCTGTAGCTGAAGAAAGTGTGTAATATTTATCAATTCCTAACTGATAGAATTCAGTTGCAGGAAGCTCTTCTTTTGCAGAATCTACCTTGTTGATAACGATATAAATCGGCTTGTTGGATCTTCTAAGAAGTCTGTAGATTTCGTAGTCTGTATCAGTAAGTCCTTCTTCCACATTCATCATGAAGATGATAGAAGTTGCTTCATCCACTGCCAATTGTACCTGCTTACGGATTTCCTCTTCAAAGATATCATCTGTACCTACATCATAACCTCCGGTATCAATTACTGTAAAGTCTACTCCATTCCAGTCGGATTTTCCGTAATGACGGTCTCTGGTAACACCAGCTGTAGAATCTACAATAGCTTCTCTTCTTTCTAATAAACGATTAAAAAGCGTAGATTTTCCTACGTTGGGACGTCCAACGATTGCGACAATATTTGACATAAAAAATGTTTAATAATCCTTTTGCTTTGCTCAGGATATGTTATTAATGGGTTACTCCAACTTTTGGAGCCCAATTTTTTGCAAAGATAAGGTTTTATTATTTAACGTCACTTTAAGTATGGAAGCGGGAAGAAGGAGGCTGAGAGGCTCTATTCATCGGAGAATTCATAAGAGTCATTCACTTTAAAACTGAACAGAAAATATCTGGAATGCAGCTATTCTCCTTATAAAAGCAGATTATTTTTAAATTTTTATTGAAAAATAATTATTTGTATATCAATAAGTAAAGGGATTCGCCCTCTCATTATGTTAACTAATCTTTAATTTAGATTTTCATATTTCAAATAAATTCTATAATTTCGCAGCATAGAAACAGACCTATAGTGTAACGGTAGCACTCCGGTTTTTGGTACCGTCAGTCGGGGTTCGAATCCCTGTGGGTCTACAACCAAGCAAATGCAACTAACTAATTTTCAGCAAGTTGCATTTTTATTTTGGTCACTTTCGGTCACTTGGTCACGATTTTGGTCACTGTTTTTATAAAAAACGCATTGAGTGAACTTGATTAAACCTATTTGAATCTGATTGTATTTTAGCTACGGAAATAATGCCCGCTACTCTCAAAATAATCAAACATAAGATTTCTTGCAGTGGCTTCCCAATCAATATAAATATAGTTTGGCAGACTTTCAGGAATATCCATTTCTAATAAATATTGAGCAAATACTTCATTATCTGAAAACTCACCCATATAATAGCTTACTACACCGTCATAAATACTTGAAAAATCCATTTTCCCAATACAGTCTACATAAGCCTCGAAAATTTCAAGATTATAGCTAGAATCGTTTATTTGCTCTGCTATTTCAAATATTTCATTTGATAAATAACTTTCTCCGATTAATCCTAGTTTTTCAAATAGTTCACAGTGTTCGTAGTCCTGAAACATAAATTCAGGATCATGTTCGTCTTTATGCAGATCGTTCATTGTTTCAAGTAGTTCGTCATAATCGGAATAATCCGAAAGGTTTAACCATTTGCCATATAAGCTCCCGTTGTTGTACTTTGAATACGTTCCTACATAGATACTGCAAGAATCAAGACAATTTTGTAAATTTGTCATGTCGATAAGTTTTAGATGAGTTAAAATTTATTGATACAGCCTAGTTGTGTTCGTAGCACTTCTAGGCATTTTTTATATGTTTTTGTAAAAATCTATATAGAAAAAAGAACTTGAAACAGCTGTTTGATACATTAATAAAGTCAATATTCATGCCAATTGACAGAGATTTCAACTAAAAAATTAAAGTTTTTAAAATATTTTTAAACATAAACCGCCACCAACAAAAAACTGTCAGAAAAATATTAATAAAACACATAGTTTGAAGAGTATAAGCAGAAAAAATGTAAGTGGAAATAAAAA
Organism: Chryseobacterium sp. Marseille-Q8038; assembly: GCF_965111995.1. Lineage (NCBI taxonomy): Bacteria > Pseudomonadati > Bacteroidota > Flavobacteriia > Flavobacteriales > Weeksellaceae > Chryseobacterium > Chryseobacterium sp. Marseille-Q8038. The sequence goes on from NZ_CBCOPN010000002.1 coordinate 635,720, forward strand.
CAGATCCACAAAAACCAAATAAAAGAAAACTTACTTTTGAGAAAAGGTATGACAGTTGGTGGGGGGAGGTAAAAAAGTTCATTTGACACCCGTCGTTCTATTCTTAGTCCCATTCATCCCTGCACTCAAAATATTTTTTTGGTGCTAAATTGCTGTAAATTCTACTATAAAGGATTGTTTGATTTTTTGAGAGAAATTCAGAGGGGGTGCTTTTGTGGGTGGGGATTTACCATTGTCTTTTTCCATGCAAATAATAATGCATTATAGCTTTCTGACAGTTGTTTTAGTGGAGAGTTTTGGTGGGGTGGGTGGAGTTTTAATATTATTTATTATAAATTTCTAATAGTTTATGAAATTCACTTACCCTACCTACCCTCAATTATAATAATTTGAGAATCTAAAAAAATCTGACAGTTTGTTTGAGTATCACAATGGGTAAAAAATCCCCCACCCACCGCAATAAAATAAAACTGTCAAAAAAATCACTGAAATATTATTTTAAAGAATTTGTAATAGAGATATTAATATTTAGAATAGCAGTCAAATTGTGAGTGTGGAAATTTTCAAAAATGAGTCATAGTTGGTGAATTTCATCGATAATAATATTAGTAGTGTCAATTTTACAAGCTTCTATACCTTGTTAGAAAGTCAAAACCCATCACAATTGCGATAGGTTCATTTTTATCTGATTAAAGGAAACCAACCTTATTTATAAACAACCCTTGCCATATTTGCAAGGGTTGTTATTTATCCTACCTTGGAAACCAGAGGGTAAGTTTATTTAATAAGCTCAATGTGTGGAGACTTTGCGCAGCGGGGGTTATTAGTTATTCTAATGTGACACAAGCGAAGAAGCTTGCACCAGTGGGGGGATTATTTTACAATTTTCTTATAACAATTTTCTCCTGTGTGATATCCAAAGCACATTATAATATCTTTATCTTTTTTTTCAAAGCTTGTAGTCATAGACATATCTATATCTTTAACGTCTTCAGGCATGTTAATCAAGTCTCTATCAAGATTTAAATAAAAATCATCAAATTTAATTAAATCCGATTTGTCTAATTGATATGTTGATTTATAATTTAATAATAATTTCTTATTCTTATCATACACCCTCCTTTCATACTCATTATTTTTGTAAATGACCAAAGTATCAAAATTATTTTTATAAGAAATTGGAACATATTTTCCATATATTTCATCTTTCCTTATGGTATTACAAGAAATAAATAGGAAAATTATTAGATATATAAATATTTTCATGAACTAAAATTTTGGTTGTATTATATCAATCGAATTTTCTCTCTGTTGTTGTAGCTTCTGGTTATTATTTTCTCGTCTTGTATTCAATTCTATTGTTTTACTCTTTATTTCACTAGTTGTTTCTGTCCAAATATAAGTTTGGTATGTATTGCCATGAGGATAACTACCATATCCTTCTCCTCTTTCATGACTATTTGCTACCCTATAGTATAAAGACTCATCAGATTTAGAATCTGTCATAAGAAAGAGAGTTGTATTCCCTAATTTATACCATGATATATTTGATCTCCCCCACATTTGTTCCCAACCATCAAGCCCTGCCGCTATTGGGTTAGCACCTCCATAATTCATTTTTACTCTCCCTCTAGAATTCTTTGAATTTAACACATCTTTTCTTGCTAATGATGAATATGCAGAACTCATTTTATCTAAAGATGCAAACGGACCATAATTAGAATTATTAAAATCACTAAACATACTATAGGTTGGACCATTACCTGATAAAAACTCAGTAGTTATACCAAAATACCATCCTATTTCTTTTGATCTTTGTTCATAATCTCTAATAATAGATTCTCCCCCTCTAATAGTATTTGAGGAACCATCTTGTCTATTAACAATTTTAGTATCCCCATTTTCTTGATGAAAGAAATCAATTTTATTACCTCCCAAACTACTAATCTTTCTTCCATTTTTATCAAACTCATCCATTGGAGCTCTTCCATCAGGATCAACAAATCTCATTGGATTATCAAATGCATAATTATATGGAGACCATCTTCTCATCTTTTCAGCTAACGGATCTACAACACCCCATCTACCCAAGTCACTAATATACATTCTGGCTCCAAAATCACTCCATCCTGTTTCCTGTAGTTCCTTTCCTCCGAATTTATAGTTATAATACCCTCCAAAGTTTGAACTAGAAGATCCTCCAATATGGTTTAATCCAAATGGATAATAATTATTGGTGTCTATAGTTTCCAGTACTCCAGCATTATTTTTAGCAAAAGTTATCCTTACATTTCCTAAATGATCCTTGTAGTTGTAAATATAGCGGTTTTCTACGAAACTGTAAAATCCTTCTGAGGTAGGTACAAATTCTAATTTCCACTGAGCTGTAGGAAGAATCGGTGGCTTTTTGGAGTAAGCCTGTACTTCAAATGCATTCTCTGTTTTACATGTCAAGCATATACCTCCGTTGTCTTCAAATGAGTAGTGGAAATCATCCAAATAGTCTGTCATACGATTAGTAGGAAGTCCCATATAAAACTGCTGTGAAACTGTTTTGCGAAGCTTTACTCCATCAGCTCGGTACAGATGTGATATTCCTGTATTGATAGGTCTGTCCATATAATCAAAACTCTGAATCGAAATAGCATTAGGCAGACTAAGGTGATTGTAAGCTATGGATTGAATCCCTTTATCTTTCATGTCAGTCATACTCCCATTAAGATCATAAGCAATGATGTTGTTTCCTCCCTCATATCCTGATGTATTAGAGGAATGTTCTATCACCTGGTTGAGACGGTTTCCTGTGTACTTGTATTCAAGATCATCTACCTGAGTGGCTGTAGTTCCCGATACAGGATAAGCATTCCTCTTCAATGTCATGATATTTCCATTCAAATCATAAGTCAGGTTTTCATTGAAATTATTATTATATGGGTTAGTAGCTCCAGGTTCTGTATAGATAGCATCCTTCAATCTGTTAAGAGGATCATAGGTATAAGAATATCTTTTCAAAGCACCCTCCGAAGCGTTTCTCCAATCTACTTCTGCAATATTTCCATTATACCTCCCTGATGCTAAATTAGTGTACCCAGGATTAGTATATTTAATCTCATATCCAAATAATTTACCATTCAAAGTTGCAGGATCATTGATCTTGGTAAGCCAGCCCCTGATATTATACTTATAATCTATAGACTGTAATGAATTCGCAAGATCCGTTCCTCCCACTTTCTTATTGGTAATCTGGGAAATTTCATTATATGTATTTTGGGTTAAAATCTCTATTGGGTTGCTGTCTATCTGATGTTTGTGTACTAATAACCTGTTCTGATTGTCATAATCAAAAGTTTCTGTAATGACTCTTTCAGTATCAGTAGTTAATCTTTTATGCTTGGTTACGGTCTGTTTCGTAACCCCTGCAAAATCAAGTTTCGATTCTTTGTGGGTGTATCCCCCCAAATGATTGATGGAATGACTTCCAATTACTCTTCCTTTCTTATCATAATAGCTATAATTTTTAGTCCAACTGTCATCCTCAATATTCTTCACTACACTGATCACAGGAAGTCCTTTAGTACTTCTCCCATCAGAGGTTAGCGTTTCAGAAAGGACAGGTTCTCCTTGAATAGCCGAAGGGAATGCAGGATTAAAGCTGTAGGCAGGATAAGAGTCGTAATAAGTTACAGATAATAAAGCCACCCATTTAGAGGCATGAGGATAGGTAACCCCAGGGTCATAATAAACATCCATTCCTTGTCTGTTAAAAACCACTGAACCAGTACGTGTCATATTACCTGAACCGTCGGCTAGTACCTGCTCTGTACTACGGTCTCCTCCCGTAGCAATTCCTGTAATAACAACCCTCCCAAACTGATCATACTGGGTATATAGCCATTGCCCTTTTGCACTTAATACGGCATCCTGAGATCCTACAAGCCTATCCTGTTTGTCATAGATCATAAATTCCCACCCTTTACCAGGTAGTTTCTTTCCCACCAATCTGCCTTTTGTATCATAACGATACTGATAAGCTAAAGCATCACGTTGTAGAGTTCCCCAACTTGCCAACCCAGATAAAAGTGGGGGGATAACAAATGCTAACTGATCATATTCGTTATAGACATAATACGTATCTGCATTTTCGGTAACACTGATTACCTTCCTTATCAATATAGTTTGCCCCTTACCATTTTTAAATTCAATGGTCTTGTTTTCGTCTTCATCAGTTACTATATTTTTATACAATTTGGTCCCATCATACATTCCACTATTACTAATTCCTGATTCTGTAGCATCATTTACCCAGGTGGAGGTAACGGTAAACTTTTTTACTTTGTCCTCTGTAGAATTTACTTCATACCCAAACTTTATGGATTTTCCATTCCAGTCATTACCCACTTGTTTTTGTTCCAGAATTCTGTCCAAAGGAGACTTTTCCAGCTCTTTTTCAGAATAAATCTTTTCATTGCCATAAGGGCTACTGGATAGATTACTTAAAGGGTTGAGAGTAATAGCTCCGTTTAAAGTCCCCCCTTGTGGAACAGGAAGATAGTCTTTTACCTGTCTTCCAAACGGATCATATTCAATAGGAGTAACCACATCTTTTCCTAATGGTGATGCTTTTACATTGACTATTTGCTTTGGTCTTCCCAGCCCATCAAAATACTGCACAGTTTCTGAGGATTTTGTAACTGAAGTGCCAGTATAGTCCAAATAAGTTTTGGTCTGAATATAATTTTCAGTATTAGGAAGCGTAGTAAGCTGTGCTTGCAGAGTACCTGTTATAAACAAAGCACTTATTGGTATTATTATTTTTTTCATCGTGTTTAGTTTTTATAGTTATACTTCATTTCCTTCACTGCCTGTCCATTTACATCTATTATTTTCTGAAGTCTGCCTGCCGAATCGTAGATGTAATTCTCTCTAAGTCCTGAAGGAGGGGTAATACTTGTTACTCCAATCAAGGGATCGTAAGTATAGGTAGTAATTGGATAACTCTTTAAAGAAGGATTATTTCTTATTGTATTTAATTCATCAACTAAACTCTGTTCAGAAGCTGTATCTACATCTGTATTAGATTTAGCCACAATACTAAGATTTAAATAATCAGTAGAAGACGTTGACTGCCCTAATGTTTGCATAAGCTGTCCATAAGTAAGACCTGTAATCTTTAAAATAGGCAGGCTTTGCTTATATCCGTAAATTGTTACTGTTGGAATACCTAATTTATCTGTTGTTTGAATATAATTACCTCTATTATCTATTACATCATAATTTATCTGATCTATAGTTTTGTCTAGGCTGATTTTATAGTTTGTAAAATCCAGATCAGCATTAAGTTTGGAACTCCTAATCTTTTTAGGTACAATTGGCCAGGTATGAAATAGATTTTCCTGAAGAGAATACTTGTTGTTCTCATTTTTTACAATTTCTATAACAGGAGTCCAGATATTGGAATTAATCATTGTCGAATAGCTGGCAAATTGCCCTCCTACAATGGTATTATCATCAGAACATCCTCTAGTACCTGAACATGAAGACTTCAATTCATATGGGTATATATATTTTTTGATGCTTGTTCCTGTGGATGTTGTAGATTGTACTTCTTCTGGGTAAGGATGCCAAAAAATATTAGACTCTTTATACTTTGTATCTGTTTCTACTGAAACCTGCTTACCATTAAGATAGTCAATTACTTTTTGTTTCTTCAGTAGATATGGAATAACAGGAGTATACATTGTATAACTTCTTGTAGGTGTACCATTCTGTACGTGGTTTTCATAAATTTCAGTATAAACATAATAATTTTGATCGGATATCTTACAAGTATTACAGTTAATCAATTCAAGATCTACCAACTCGTTTTCAGGTTTTAGAAAGCTTTGATATTCATATTGATACTCTTGGAGTGGTATGTTATTAGAATTATAAATCTTCTTTTTAAGTAATTTACCCCTTTCATATTCCCTGTTCCCCCCATAGTGCACATAATTAATTATATTATATCTTCTAACAGAGTTAACATCAGGATTGGTATTGAAGTCACTAAAAAAATAATCAGTATATCCATTGTTGCTAATTTTTTCAGTTACTTGGCTGAATTTTATTTTCCTTCCATACTCTATTCCAGAGCTTGCATTGTTGGCAAGTTTATATGTATAATTCGTGATATAAGTATTTTGCCCATCAAAATCAGATTTAGAAGCTATTCTACTTATAGTTGGATAAGCAGGATTAGGATTATAGTCAACTACTTGAGAATTAAATGGTGCTGTATCTGAAGTTCGATATTGCTTAGAATAATCACTGTTTTCATAATTAAAAATTGAATATCCCTTAGTAGGGTAGGTAATTTTTTTCAATAAGGTTGCATCAATATAATCTTTATTACTTCCAATTCCTGAATATTGAGTACCATTCCAAAATCCATAGCTATTGACTCCATTCCAATATTTACTAGGTAAGTTATCAGTTTTGTAATACTCAAAAGAGTATTTCTGGTCATTCTTTAACAACGATTCCATAAAATATCTGTAATTTGTTCCTCCTAACGGTAGTTGATTAAAGAAAATATTTTCTGTCTTTCCAAAATAATTAACATTTATATTGTTTAAGTGGATAAGATTGTTAGTGTCTTTTATATAGTTATAATTGATTTTAATTTCTTTTCCTGGAACTTCTACACTCTGAAGAATTGCCCTTTTGGTATAGTTCTGAATGTCTATTATTGTTTCTGTACTTCCCTGGATTAATTGTCTGGATTGAGTAACATCAATATTGGCTTGAGTTAGATCTGCCTGCGATGGAAAGGAAGTCGGAAAGGAATCACCAGGGTTTACTAATGTTTTCTGAAGAAACGGAGAAAGTATACTTGAATTTCCAGATTTATAATTAGCAACTATAGTTTCCCCATTAGCCAGCTTTACTTCCTTTAGATACCACGACACAATATAACCTGCTCTGGAAGATGTGCTGTACCCTCTAGCTCCTAAGGAAGAGTACCATGTACCAGTATTACGATATTGGGAATAATTAACATCTAAAGCATCAAATGTACCCCCAAAATAAAAAGTATTCCCTTTATCATCAATGATCCTTATTTGGTTAATATTTATATTGTCAAAAGGGATTGGACTTGTTACAGAGTAACATTTAGAAGCAAGAGAACCTGGCCCTAACACTTGTAATTTAGCATTCTCACAAAACACCATAGGGACACCTTTGTTATCAAATACAAAATATCCTTTATATCCGAAAAAGTCAAAATAAAATTTATCTGGTTTGAAATCAGCTTTAACATATGAGTTAGGATTTTCTAAAATTTGCTTTTTAGTAGGTGATCCACTAGTAAATTCCTGGCTTTGGATAATACAGTCTTGGGTTTCCCTATTTTTCAGTTCCTGACCTGCTATAATCCCTACAACTTCAGGATCATTCACAAAAAAGTTTGTTAAAAGAAAATCTTTATTTACCTCCCTTGTAATTTGTCCAAAGAGATTACCGTACCACCCCATTCCAAAAATACTTTCATCAGACTTGGGATCAAACCCTATAGGTGTGTTGGATATTTGACTGGATAATTCCAGATTTCCAATAGGCATTTTATAAAGGGGAATTCCAACAGTTAAGGTTCCATTATATAAATCATTATTTGTAGTTACTCCGTTTATTAAAGATAAACTTTCTGATGGTCTATCTTGTGCAATAACAGTTGTTCCCAAGCACACCCCTAGTAAAAGGATACTTAGCTTTATTTTTTTCATCGTGTTTATTTTTTTATAAGTTTTGCATTGGCAGTTTTACCCGTGTCTGTTTTGATGGTCACCAGATAAGCTCCCTGAATCAGTGCCTGGGTATTTAGCTTGGTGACTCTGTTTTTAGTCGTGATGTTTTGTAGCTGTCTTCCAGACATATCATACAGTAGAATAGTGGCTTCTTTGAATTCATAGCCGATTTCTACATAAGCATAATCAGATACTGGGTTCGGATAGATCTTAATATCCTGTCTTTCAATCAGATCATTAACCTGTTTATCTCCCAGCTTTACAATCTTCCAATTTTCTTTTCCAAGCTCTTCTGCGCTCGTTCCTGCCATCAGAATCGAACCGTCTTTGTCGAGCTTTAAGTCAGATAACCTTTCTTCTTTTTTTCTAGATTCTCCTTTTACATGTTTTCTCCATGATTCGTTCCCTTGCTGGTCAATGTATAATAGCCAAAATGTCTCGTCATCGGCTTGTATTCTGCCCTCAGCCTGCGTGTAGCCACCTAATAAAACGCCTTTTGTAGACTTATCATCCGAAGACTGAATCACGCTCATTCCCATCAGAATATCCCTGTTTCCAAAGCTGTAGGATTTTTGGAACTCTTCATTCCCGTTTTGATCTAAAGCAATAACCCATAAATCAGTGCCCTCCTGAATTCCAACAGTCTTATTTCCTGATCTTTCTGATCTGGATTCTCCTCCAATGATATAACCCGTTGCTGTTAAAGCCATTGTTCTTACATGATCATCGCCTTTTCCGCCAAAGTTTTTCTCCCATTCTACTTTTCCATCTTTTGAGAGCTTGACAATCCAATAATCACCTTCCCCATAGTTTTCTCTTTTCTTAGTACCACCGATACCGCTTCTGGAATATATTCCGAGTAATGCTCCACCATCCCGTGTTGGAATCATCTTCTCGACTTCGTCTAAACCTTTCGATCCAAAAACGAATTGGGAGAGTTCTTTTCCGTCTTTGTCTAACCTTATAACAATAACATCTTTAGAGCCGTAACCTTTAGAAGAATTTTGCACGTTGCCAGCTACAAAAAATCCCTGGTCTGTCGTTTGAATTACGGCTCTTGCTTCTTCATCAGAACTTGATCCAATAGTTTTCTGCCATAGCTCGTCTCCAAATTCATTAATTCTGATGAGCCAAATGTCTGATCCGCCTTTAGAATCCTCCTTTTTATCAAGACCTTTACCTGAATATGAGGTGCCAGAAATAAGGAACCCTCCGTCCTGAGTAGTGACTGTTGAAGATAGATAGTCGTGATTGCTTCCAGAGAAATATTTTTCAAAAACCTGCTCTCCCTGCTGATTCAGTTTTACAAGGTGAAAATCATAACCGTTGTTTTGTCTGCTGTTCTGTTGGAGTTTATCACTTTGAATAGAACTTCCTGTGACAAGATATTGTCCGTCAATTGTTGTTGTAATCTGGCTTAGAAAATCCTGCGAATTGGATTTAATATCTTTCTGCCAAAGTACCTCCTGGGCAAATATGCCCGTAATAGTGCATAGAGATAATGCACACATGTAGAGTTTTTTCATACTTGTGTTATTAATGTTAAGTAAATGTTGATGATTTGTTGTGTATATAGAAATACACAAATTATCGAGTCTAATTATTGTTTCATGGTTATGTTTTTTAATGCTTACAAAATTAAAACTTTTAAAATTTACCCCAAAGGAAATTTATTAACTTTCTTTAACAAAAGCAAAGATATACCTGCAAAGCGACAATACTTGTCGTATTATATTTTTATAAAAAACTTTAAAGTAATAATATCGAATTCGTAAACTTTTCATAAGTACTTTTCAATGATATTTCTTTAATTTTTTTTATCTCATTACAATCACGAAAGTAAAATAGTTTCAAATCAACTACAATTTTTTAATTGTGATTTTTTTTAAATCACTTAAACATCTTATTTACAATATTTAATACATTTAAATTATTCACAGATACGACAAATACCCTATAATATTTTTCTGTTAAATATTTTGTTCATCTTTTACTCTATCTCATTATGAATTGTTCAACAAGATATTTTGTAAAACAAAAAAGACAGCACTTCTGCTGTCTTTTTTTATTTTCATTTTTATTTATTAAACCAGATCAAACCTGTCCAGATTCATCACTTTTGTCCATGCTGCTACAAAGTCATTTACAAACTTTCCTTGTGCATCGGCACTTCCATATACTTCTGCGATTGCTCTCAATTCAGAATTGGAACCGAAAACAAGATCAGCACGGGTTGCTGTCCATTTTGGCTGTCCTGTTGAACGGTCTGTTCCCATATATAATTCTCTGTCATCCGACATTGCTTTCCACTGTGTTCCCATATCTAAAAGATTTACAAAGAAATCGTTGGTAAGAGCTCCCGGACGATTGGTAAACACGCCATGCTTTGAACCGTCAAAGTTAGTATCCAAAGCACGCATTCCTCCTATCAGTACTGTCAGTTCAGGGGCAGTAAGTGTTAACAACTGTGCTTTGTCAATCAATAAAGACTCTGTAGACACTGTAAATCTTCTTTTCAGATAGTTACGGAATCCGTCAGCAATGGGTTCAAGATAGCCCATAGATTCTACATCCGTCTGTTCCTGAGAAGCATCCATTCTTCCCGGAGCAAAAGGAACTTTTACGTCCTGACCAGCATTTCTGGCAGCAACTTCGACTGCGGCATTACCAGCCAGTACAATTAAATCGGCCAATGATATTTTTTTACCTCCGTTTTGAGAATCGTTGAATTCTTTTTGAATTCCTTCCAATACTCCTAGTACTTTATTTAATTGTGAAGGGTTATTCACTTCCCAGTTTCTTTGAGGCTCCAGTCTGATTCTTGATCCATTGGCACCACCACGCTTATCACTTCCTCTGAAAGTAGAAGCAGATGCCCATGCTGTAGATATCAGTTCAGCGTTGCTCAATCCTAAATTTAAAACTTCTGATTTTAATGCTTCCACATCATTTCCGTCCACCAATTCGTGGTTTACTTCAGGAATAGGATCCTGCCAGATCAGTTCTTCCTGTGGTACATCTGTTCCCAGATAACGGGCACGCGGTCCCATATCTCTGTGCGTAAGTTTAAACCATGCTCTTGCAAATGCATCGGCAAACGCATCAGGATTTTCATAAAAATGTCTTGAAATTTTTTCGTAAACAGGATCCAGTCTCAACGAAAGGTCTGTGGTAAGCATTGTTGGTTTATGCTTTTTGTCAGCATCAAATGCATCTGGGATAATATCTGCTCCATCCTTAGCTACCCATTGGTGAGCTCCGGCAGGGCTTTTTGTCAGTTCCCATTCATTTTCAAAAAGATTTTTAAAGAAATAATTACTCCATTGAGTCGGAGTTTCAGTCCATGTTACTTCAAGACCGCTGGAAATAGCATCTCTTCCGCTTCCTGATTTATAACTGCTAGACCATCCAAGCCCCTGTTGTTCAATTCCTGCTCCTTCTGGTTCTTTACCTACATGATCTGCAGGTCCGGCTCCATGGGTTTTACCGAAAGTATGTCCTCCGGCAATCAAAGCAACGGTTTCTTCATCATTCATCGCCATACGTCCGAAAGTATCACGGATATCTTTAGCGGCTGCAATCGGATCAGGATTTCCGTCCGGACCTTCAGGATTCACATAGATAAGCCCCATTTGTACGGCAGCCAATGGATTTTCAAGATTTCTTGAATGAATGTCTCCATCTGCATTATCATCGGTAGGAAGAACTGCTGAGTGACCTTCTACAACACCTTCCGAACCGTGGGCATAACGTAAATCGCCTCCCAGCCATGTTTTTTCTGATCCCCAATATACATCGGAATCCGGTTCCCAGACATCTGCACGTCCTCCCGCAAATCCGAATGTTTTAAAGCCCATGGATTCAAGAGCGATATTCCCTGTAAGGATCAAAAGGTCTGCCCATGATATATTTCTGCCGTATTTCTGTTTAATTGGCCACAGTAATCTTCTTGCTTTATCAAGACTCACGTTATCCGGCCAGCTGTTTAATGGGGCAAAACGTTGCTGCCCTGCTCCTGCTCCACCTCTTCCGTCACCTACACGATATGTTCCTGCACTGTGCCATGCCATACGGATAAACAAAGGACCATAATGACCGAAGTCTGCCGGCCACCAATCCTGGGAATCTGTCATTAATGCATGAAGGTCCTTTTTTACAGCCTCCAGATCAAGGTTTTCAAATGCTTTAGCATAATCGAAATCCTTATCCATAGGATCAGAAAGGGAAGAATGCTGGCGCAGAAGATCTACTCTAAGCTGATCAGGCCACCAATCAGAATTTTGGGTTCCACCACCTGCTACACTCTTCTTCATTGTTCCGTTATGAAACGGGCATTTACTGATGTCATTCAAATCTTTTTCCATTGTCGTTTATTTTATTTTTTATGTTGATTAATTTAAATTCTCTGTTGTAAGAACATGACAAACCTACAACGTTTGAGTGATATACACAATCTATTAATTTTTATTTCAACGATAGTTAAAAACTATAAATTAATATTTTCGACAGCTTTTGCGCTGAGACATAATTGTGGTATTAAGTTAGTCATTTTTCAGATTAACTTAAATAAAAACAGCGGGATACAAGCCAATTTAGAATTACTCAACGTAAGAAATTAAAGGGGAAAAGAAGCTGGATGCTGGAGGAAGGAAGTTCAATAACCTCATGAAAAAAAACACGCTACTTCAACAATTTCTAAAAGTACTTCCAGCTGCCATCGCCCAACTACCAGCTTTATCTCACTAAAAATAAATTATTTATCTTTATGTTACCAAACATGAACATCTGCTATGAAAAAAATAATTGTTGTCATTCTTGTTGCGTTTATTATTATTCAGTTTTTTCCCATTGATACAACAAATCCTCCACCTACCCCAGGCATGGATTTTTTGAAGATTAAAAATACTCCGGAGAAAATTGCGCGTACTCTCAGAACCTCTTGTTATGATTGTCATTCCAATGAAACAAAGTACCCTTGGTACAGCAAAATATCTCCCGTTTCATGGTGGGTAAAAAATCACATCAATGAAGGCAGAAAACATCTTAATTTTTCTACCTTTGCAGTATATGAACCTAAAAGACAACTTCATAAACTGGAAGAATGTATAGAAATGGTTGAGAAAAAGGAAATGCCGCTTGAATCCTATTATTTGGGACATCAAAGCGCTAAACTTTCGGATGAACAACGCACAGACCTTATTCAATATTTCAAAAAAGTAAAAGAAGACACTGAGAGAGGGATCATGTTTAATAAATAAAGTCATGGAAAATTGGGAAAATAAACATATTGTTTTTTTTGACGGAGATTGCGGAGTTTGTAATTTCTGGGTGCAATGGATTTTGGAGCGCGACAAGAGAGACCAATTCATGTTTGCTTCTCTTCAGTCTGATTTCGGACAGCAGTTTTTGTCTGAAAGAGGATTGGAAACCCGTATATTCAATACCATGTATCTGTGGAAACCTGGAAGGTATTATCAGATCAAATCAAGAGCTGTACTGGAAATCGCTAATTTGTTGGGAGGAGTTTATAAACTTTCCTTTGTCGGGAAAATTCTTCCTTCATCTTTAAGTGATAAAGTATATGATATCATTTCCCGAAACAGGATGAAACTGGCTAATCAGAAATGTTATCTGCCGGATCAGCATCAGAAGAAAAAATTTATTCAGGTATAATTTTCTTTGTCTGACAAAAAATTTCTTTCAACTTATTCTAAAATATCATTCCGTAAAAGTCTCCAACAGTATTAAATTAATGCATTGTAGAGATTCCTACGGAATGACAAATAAGACGCATAATTGCTTTTGTTTAATGTTTAATGTTTAATGTTTAATGTTTAATGGAAATTAAACTGAAAAACAGTCTTTTACCAGCTTAATCAATTATCAATTATCAATTATCATTCATTACTCATAAATTAAGCGACCACACAGAATAAGAATTTGGCGGGCACTGGATTTTCACCCACTTATCTCCTTGTGTTGTCGGATACCAGCTTGAACTTCCGGTGAAGTCTTTGATCTGCTGGCTGCTCCAGTTGGTTTCCACCCATCTTTCCTGCCAATTTGAGGAGGTGTTGAAATAAACAACAAGTCCTGGATTTCCATTATAACCGTTACGTCTCGCAATATATTCATCATTATCGGTATACAGGATAGAAGTAGTTCCGGTAGCTTTATTGTTATGGATCCAGATCAGGTTATTCAATCTTTCTTTATTTAACCATTCTTCATAGTCTCTGTAAAAAATAGTGGGATACCCTTCATGGGTTAAGATATAGGCATATGCCGGCATTTTATTGTAAATGATGTCTGTATCATGATTGGCTACAAAAGTAACTGCTTTGTAGGGATTTCTTTTCCACATCATATCATCATTCAGAACGTTTAAATTTCCGTTATCAAAAGCTTCATCCATTTTATAATACGCAGCAAAATCAAATACAGAGCTGTTGGCATTATTGGCCCACCACTCCAGTGTATTTACATTGGAATCCCATAGTTCTCCAACAGAAAATCCTCCTACATTGGAATTCCAGGTATTCACTACCCAAGGGCCGAATCCTTTAACGTAATCAAACCTCCAGCCATCGAACTTCATCACATTTTTATAATATTTACCTACAGAATCATCTCTTCCCCAAAGCCAGTCCTGTACATGGGGATTGGCGTGACATAAATCCGGAAAACCTCCAAAGGCTCCTTCATCATTATTTCCATAGGCATTTTTATAAAAATCATTATAATTTCTCTGAAATTTCCCTGATGCAACGCCTGAAAAATTAGTCCAGGTGTTAGTCCCTGTAAAAGGGTTGGCTTCAGATTGCCCGCCACTGTTGTGATTGATGACAATATCTGCATACACCTGCATATTTTCAGCATGTGCTTTGGTAATCAATGCTTCCAGTTCGGTTCTTGATCCGAAGCGGGTTTCTGTGCTTCCATTCTGGTTAAAATTTCCGAAATCATAATAATCTGTAGGATCATATCCCATAGAATAGGCTCCGTTCTGTGCTTTTGATGCAGGAGGTAACCATACAGCACCAATTCCGGCATCGGACCATGCCGTTAATTTATCTTTAACAGTATTCCACCAATTGCCTCCTTCCGGAACATCCCAGTAGAAGCCCTGCATCAGAACTCCACCGCCGGGACTTGCTACAAATTTACCCTGCATAGACCCGGACTCATTTCCAGTACTGAAAGGCCGACCGTCATGATTCGTTACATGTACTGTTTTGTCATGAACCTCTTGCTGCCTGGCTGGTTCCGTAATCATTTCATCTCTGTTCTGGCAAGAGCTCAATAGCGCTAAAGCTAGCAGAGAAAGGAAAAAGTTTGTTTTTTTCATCGTAATAATTAATTATCAATCTATTAAACAAGATACAATTTTATTAAAAACAAATTCAAATGAATGGGAAATATTTTCATTTTATATAATAAATCAAGAAGAAAGGCCATTTAATTTTTCATTAAAAAATCATAAATTTTTAAGATTCTGGAAACAATTTTTCTTTTAATCCATATATTTGCATACTATGGAATACAATACCCAAAAAACTCAGCTTCATATGCCAGAATATGGCAGAATTATACAACAGTTGGTTGAGCGCTGCAAAGAACTTCCTACCAAAGAGGAAAGGAACGAAATGGCTATGGCAATCATCGATTTTATGGGTCAGAGAAACCCACAACTTCGCGACGAGGAAAATTATAAACATAAACTTTGGGACCATCTTTTTATTCTTGCTAATCATGATCTGGATGTAGATTCTCCTTATCCGTTCCCAACGATGGAACAGCTAGCAGAAAAACCTAAAAGAATGGAATATCCAAAACTTCAAGGTGACTTTAAGTTCTACGGAAAAAGTATTCTTCAATTGATAGAAAAAGCAATCGAACTGGAAACGGGTGATGAAAAAGAAGCCCTTATCGAAGTGATTGCCAACAATATGAAGAAGTCTTATAATGTCTATAATAAAGAACATGTGACGGATGATGTTATTTTCCGCCACCTGAAAGAGCTGTCTGAAAACAGGTTGGATCTTACCGGAATAGATTCTCTTGAGAAAAGTAAGATTTATTATACCAATAATAATAACAACAACCGAAATAACAACAATAACAACAGGAATAACAGCAATAATAAAAATAATAACCAGCCTAACAAGAGAAGGCATAATAACAATCATAAAAACAGAAAATAATGAGTGGAACATTTCAGATAAGAGGAGGAAAAAGACTGCAGGGTGAAATAACTCCACAAGGAGCCAAAAATGAGGCTTTACAAATTTTATGTGCGGTTCTCCTAACGGACGAAGAAGTAAGAATCAAAAATATTCCTGATATCCATGATGTCAACAGACTGATTGAAATTCTTGGAGATTTTGGGGTAAAAATTACTAAAAACGGACAGGGAGATTATACTTTCAAAGCTGATCAGGTTAATTTTGATTATATTAAATCTAACGAGTTCAAAAAAGACGGAGCAAAATTACGTGGTTCCATTATGTTGATGGGTCCAATGCTTGCGCGTTATGGAGAGGCTTATATGCCGACTCCGGGAGGAGACAAAATCGGAAGGAGAAGATTAGACACTCACTTTCAAGGACTTGTAGAATTAGGTGCTGAATTCAATTATGATGAAGAGGAATATTTCTATTCTTTAAAAGCTAAAGAACTGAAAGGAAAATTCATCTTACTGGAAGAAGCTTCTGTAACCGGAACAGCTAATATTGTAATGGCAGCGGCTCTGGCAAAAGGAAAAACAAGAATCTATAACGCTGCGTGTGAACCTTACCTTCAGCAATTATGCAAAATGCTGAACAGAATGGGTGCTAATATCTCAGGAATCGGATCAAACCTTTTGACGATTGAAGGGGTTGAATACCTTAGAGGAACTGAGCACACGATGCTTCCGGATATGGTAGAAATTGGTTCCTGGATTGGTCTTGCAGCCATGACAAAATCTGAAATTACCATTAAAAATGTAAACTGGAACCAGCTTGGTGTTATCCCGAATACATTCAGAAAATTAGGAATCGAACTTGAGCAAAGTGGTGATGACATCTACATTCCAGCTCAGGAACATTATAAAATTCAGAAATTTATTGACGGATCTATCCTTACGATTTCGGATGCGCCATGGCCTGGATTTACGCCGGATTTATTATCTATTATTTTAGTGGTAGCTACACAGGCAAAAGGAAGTATCCTGGTTCATCAGAAAATGTTTGAATCCAGATTATTCTTTGTGGATAAGTTAATTGATATGGGTGCTCAGATCATTTTATGTGATCCGCACAGAGCTACGGTAATCGGATTAAATCAGGAAGCTCCGTTAAGAGGAACAACAATGGTTTCCCCGGATATCAGAGCTGGAAATGCACTTCTTATTGCAGCCCTTTCAGCAGAAGGAAAATCTATTATCCACAACATCGAACAAATCGACAGAGGATATGAAAATATTGATGGAAGACTAAGAGCCATTGGTGCTGACATCGAAAGAATTTAAAATTATTTTATTTGATAATACGAAAGCGTTCAGGGTATTCTGGGCGCTTTTTTTGTTTTACCACCCCGTCAAAAATTCTTTGAATTTTTGCCACCCCTCCGGAGGAGGGGAATTTTGTCCCGGTTAACGATTGATCTTTTTAATGTGTTTATCATCTGCTTTTGTAAAAAAAATAAAAAGTGCCCGGTAAAAAACCAGACACTTTGAGTAATTAAAACTATATGAATCTCACTTAAAAATAGGTTCTGCAGGTATATTCTACCGTCGTATTGATAAGTTTATTTTTATTCAGATAGAATTCAAGCTGCTGAAAATCTTCTGAATTGACATTAATATATAACTGTACGGAACCAAAACTATATCCGTTCACGTATTCTACATTAGCAGACAACACTCTATGGCAAATGCCTAATTGATTATAGATGGTATTCATTAAATGTTCAAATTTCATTTTCCCATTCAACTCTATTTCCAATAACAATTCTTTTTTAGGCAGGTTTATTTTATTTTGTAAAACCTGCAGGCCTGGATTAGGTGTAATCATCGCTAAACATTTTTTGGTTAAACACTCTTAGATCATATCGCGCTCTGCATTTAAATCTGTGACAAAAATATAAAAAAATATTAGTCCACCAAATTAGTAGACTAATATTTTTAAAAATTTAACATAAAAAAAAGAAGCCTTATAAGCTTCTCTCTCTATTTTACAGTGTATTTATCCTTTCTAATTTCTCTGAACCCGCAAGGCCATTAGGATTACAACCAGCCTCTCCTTCAGGGACTTTCAGATTTTTTTTGGTGTAAAATTCTTCCCAGAATACATTTGTTTTTCCGGTCTTAGGATCAATAAATGTCATGGGTTCCAGTTTAAAAATATGTTCTTCCCGAAAAGCTCTTTCCACAAAATCTGAACAGTAATATGAATTTTCATCCAGAATATAATTGAAATTGTAAGGCTTTCCAAGCATGGAATGTGCCTTTTTAATAGCTTCAGGAATTGCTTTCTGGTATTCGGGCTTTAGACGATAGACAATCACCTCCTGTCCTTCTTCTTTCTGATCTTTTATAAAATCATTGAAATCCTGTTTCTGAGAACCTCCTTTAGGCGCAGCATGCAGAACAAACATTCTGTTCCCTTCTTTTTCAAGAATTCCTATATGATCAAATGAAGCTGTTTTTTGTTTTTGAGTCACATTATTAATCGCCCCGGAAAGTCCGGATTCTTTTGCTGTGACAAAAAGAAGATCTCCATTTCTAAGCTGTACATTGCCAGTATGAGTATTTTTACACTGAACCAACAGGATCATTAAGCAGCACAAAAGTCCTGCAACCATAAGTTCTTTAATTTTTGGGCTAAAAAATTTTCTAAATTCAGACATGCTATTATACTTTCGCTGCCAAAATTACAAAATAGAATTCATTACATTTGTGGGAATATTGATCTATTCTTCACACCAAACATTTCCAAAAATCTTATGCCACATATTTTATTAGTTGAAGACGATGACAGGCTTTCAAAATTGATTGCAAAAGGATTTCAGGAAGCTGAATTTGAGGTAACAGTGGCTTACGACGGAGTTACAGGTCTGAAACTGGCAATGCAGACCCATTTTGATCTGGTGGTTACCGATATTGTATTACCCAAAAAAGATGGTCTTGAATTTTGCCATGAAATCAAAACATTAAAACCTCATCTTCCGGTCATTATGCTTACTGCATTGGGAACTACCGATGACAAGCTGGAAGGATTTGATGCCGGAGCAGATGATTATCTGACCAAACCTTTTGAAATGAGAGAACTGGTAGCAAGAATTAAAGTTCTCCTGAAACGTTTTTCGCAACAGCTTCAGCAAAAAGTTTTTATTCTTACATATGAAGGTATTGAAATGAATCTGGAGCAGAAAACAGTGAGCCGTGATCACACCCCGATAAAATTAACACCGAAAGAATTTAACCTCTTAAAATTCATGCTGGAAAATTCAGAAAGAGTTCTTTCCCGAAGTGAAATTGCAGAGAAAGTATGGGAAACCCATTTTGATACAGGAACCAATTTTATTGATGTATATATTAATTATCTCCGAAAGAAAATTGATAAAGATTTTGAGGCCAAACTTATCCACACCAAAGCCGGTATGGGATTTATTCTGAAAAAAGACTACGAGTCAGGCATTGTACAATAATCATGAAGATGAACTAAAAATATCCGGATGAAAATAAGAACCAGACTTACGCTGCTTTTCACCTTAATTACGGCAATGCTTTTAGGGATATACAGCTTTTCGATTTATTATTCATCCAAAGAAGCCAGGGAGAAATCTTTTTACAGCGAACTTCAGAATGAAGCCATTGCCAAGGCTGATTTATTTTTCAGAAGCTCACTTCCTGAACAGGAAATGCACAAGCTTTATAAGAACAATACCAGAACGCTTAATGAGGTTCAGGTAGCCATTTATGATATCAATAAGCAACTGATCTATCATGATGATGCCAAAGTAGACTATGTGAAAGAAACCCCGCAAATGCTTTCCCAGATATTCCAGAAAAAAAGAATCACTTTCTTTTTAGACAATTTGCAGGTAATCGGGATGGTGTATCATTATGAAGGAAAATCGTATGCTGTAACTGCTGCTGCTTATGATCAATACGGATATGAATATTTGACTCATCTTCTTACCATCAGTATTATTTCATTCTTCAGTATTTTGATTCTGATTTATCTGGCAGGAATATTTCTTTCCAAAAAAGCATTGAGCCCACTCAGTGAAATGGTCATTCAGATTAAAAAAATTACTGCAGGAAAGCTAGAGCTGCGCCTGAAAACAACAAAAGAAAAAGACGAACTCAATGAGCTTGCCCAAAACTTCAACGGAATGCTGGAAAGGCTTGAAAATTCTTTTGATTCCCAAAAACATTTTGTCTCCAATATTTCACACGAACTGAGAACACCTTTATCAGCCATTATTACTGAACTGGAACTGGCCTCCGAAAAAGATAAATCCAAAGAAGAATATCAGGAAACCATTCAATATGCACTGGAAGATGCCCGCAATATGGTAAAACTTTCCAATAGCTTAATGGATCTTGCAAAAGCCAGCTATGATCCCAACGAGATCAGCTTTTCAGAAATCCGCCTTGATGAAATTCTTCTGGAATCTTACACCAAAATAATAAAAGAAAATCCCGGCTATAAAGTTTCATTAAACATCGAAGATTCATTAGAAGAACATCAGCTTATCATTCAGGGAAATGAATATCTTCTGCAGGTTGCTTTTAATAATCTCATCGACAATGCGTGTAAATATTCACCGGAACATACTTGTTCAATAGATGTCAGAACCCATTCAGAAGTTCTTAAAATCCGCTTTACCAATACGGGAAATAGTATTCCTCAGGAAGATTTACCCCATATCTTTAAACCTTTTTACAGAAGTGAGATTCCAAGACAGGAAAAAGGCCACGGAATAGGACTTTTCCTTACTGAGAAAATTATTTTGCTCCACCATGCAAAAATTACGGTACTATCAAATCATCATGAAACTATTTTTACCGTGGAGTTTATGATCAGTTAATGAATCAAAAACTTCTTTCAAATTTATTTGAATCTTAACTTCCCTTAAAATCTTAATTAGCTTAATGGTTTAAAAGCTTCATACCTCTACTCGTGAGAAAGAGATTTCTTATTGAAAACTGTAGTTCCTATACTAGCTGCAATGACGCATGCAATAGAAATCCATTGTAAAAAAGATAATTCTTCAGCCAGGAAAACCAATCCGGAAAGTGCCGCAAATGCAGGTTCAAGGCTCATCAGAATACTAAAAGTTTTTGCAGGAAGCCTTTTCAATGCCATAATCTCCAGCGAAAAAGGTAAGGCACTCGAAAGGATGGCCACACCAAGCCCTTTTACAAAAATATTCGGAGTAAGATTGAAAACAGCGCCATCCCATATTGTAAATGGAATAATTACGAGGCTGGCGAATATCATTCCTGTCGTAACCGCGTCTTTTCCATCCATTATTTTGGAAACCTTCCCGCCCATTATGATATAAACTGCCCAGAACATTCCCGCAAGAAAAGCAAGCCCAAGTCCTATTAAATCTACATGATCATTCTGCCATGGAACAATCAGTAAAATCCCGACACATGCCAGCAACGCCCACACAACATCCAGCAGTTTTCGGGACAAGGCTAAAGCAAGAAATAACGGACCAGCAAATTCCACCGTGACAGCCAATCCTAGTGGAATTCTTTGAATGGCCATATAGAAGATAAGATTCATCGCAGCCAAACCTATTCCGTATATCGCACAGTATTTCCATTTCTGTCTGTCAAACTGTAAAAATTTCGGACGATTAATCAAAGTAAGCAATACAGCAGAAAGTACAATTCTTAAGGTAACCGTACCAATAGCTCCGATAGCAGGAAAAAGCTGTTTCGCGATGGAAGCTCCACCCTGTACACATATAATGGCTAACAATGTAGCAGGTATTGCTATGTTTGATTTTTTCATTTCTAATTCAAAGGTTTTGGAGGGAAATCTCAGGGATTAAACAAGCTTTTATTTTGTATGACCAATGGTGAAATTCATCATACAAAAACCAGCCTCCAAATGTATTGAAATTTTATCTCTTACCATGGGTACAGTTTACACATATTAATAGGATATAATAAATAATTATTCCTTGTAGAATCATCAAAAAAATACAAAGTAATTTTCTTCTAATGATTTTCTAATAACATTCTAAAGCTTTTCTAACGGTAAAAAAAAGCAGTCGTTTCTACTTTTGCACAGTAAAAAATAAAGCATATGGACCCAGATCCTTACCCTAATTATCAATCTTAAAAGCTTTAGTTGTATTCACTTTTCTATACAGCTGAAAAGCTTTGTAAAAACAGGAAAAGTTATGAATACATTTGAATTTACCCTTCGTTTACTAACCGCATTCACCCTGGGAGCAGGAATAGGCTTCGAAAGACAGTGGCGCAAAAAAAATGCGGGCCTCCGAACCAACACTTTGGTTTGCATTGGCTCAGCAGTATTCGTATTGATTGCCATCAGAATTGGTGGGGATGCAGCCGGAAGAATCACCTCTTATATCGTTAGCGGAATTGGCTTCCTTGGCGGTGGAGTGATCATGAAAGACGGCCTTACCGTGAGAGGATTAAATACGGCGGCCACTTTATGGTGCTCAGCAGCCATAGGCGCATTGTGTGCTCTCGGATACCCTATAGAAGCACTCATTACTGTAATCTTCATTGTCTCTACAAATATATTTCTGAGACCCTCATTATCCTCACAAAAGGAAGCCCGGACCAAAAAACTGGTCAGTACCAAGAAAAAGAACGAAACAAAAGCAACAATCAGCAATAGCACTCAATTTTATTAAGGTCATGAAAAAAGTAATCTTATTTCTTATCAGTCTCTTTGTAGTCTCCTGTAAAGACAATACACCTCAACAAAACAAAGAATCTGAAATAATAACCCGTGGCGAGCAGGTTATCATCCCGGAAAACAATCCTGTTTTCAAAAAAATCAAAACACAGGTTGTTACCGAACAGGAACACAGCGATGGTGTAGTCTCAGCCGGAACAATCCAGGCGATCCCTAATCATTACGCAGAAATTGCAAGTCCGTTTTCCGGAAGAATAACCCAATCATTTATTCGGCTGGGACAAAATGTTTCTGCCGGAAGCCCGCTCTTTGAAATTCTTTCTTCCGATTATTTTTCGGTTCAAAAGGATTATACAGATGCATTGAATGATGTACAGCTTGCAGAAAAAAATTACCGACGCCAGCAGGACCTTGTGAAACACGGCGTAGGTATTCAGAAAGAACTGGATGAAGCAGACACGGATTTTAAAAATAAAAAAACATCTCTTTCCAATGCCTCTTCTGCTTTGAAGGTCTATAACAGCAAAGGCGGAGGAATAGGAAGTCCTCTTATTGTAAGAGCGCCCATCAAAGGAGAAATCATTTCCAATAAAATTGTAAACGGCCAGTATCTGAAAGGAGATGCAGATCCTGTAATGATTATCGCAGAATTATCAAAAGTCTGGATTTCCGGTGATGTCAAGGAAAAAGACATCCGTTTTGTGAATACTGGAGATCAGGTTTCTGTAAAAGTAAGTGCCTATCCCGACAGAAATATTACAGGAAAAGTATATCACGTCAATGAAATTGTAGATGAAGATACCCGAAGCATAAAAGTCCTTATTGAATGTGATAATCCGGACAGAAAACTCAAACCGGGAATGTACGCTACCGTTAATTTTTCCACAACGCCTGAAAAAGCTGTGATGATTCCCGTAACCGCTTTAATGCAACAGGACAATTCCCAATATGTATGGGTAAAAACAGGAAAGCATCAATATGCGAAACGTTCAGTGACAACAGGAGAAACCGACCAGAAAACAGTAAGAATCATTTCAGGATTAAAACCCGGAGAAACCATCATGACGGAAGGAGGAATTTATATGCTTGATGCGAAATAATGTAAAATGATGCGAAATCAGAAACTATGAAAAAATTACTTACAATCTCTATACAGAAGAGATGGCTCATGCTTGCCCTCTTCCTTTTACTGGGGTTCTTTGGATATTATTCCTGGACCAGATTATCCATAGAAGCCTATCCTGATATTGCCGACGTAACTTCCCAGGTGGTAACACAGGTCCCTGGACTGGCCGCTGAAGAAGTAGAGCAGCAAATCACCATTCCCTTAGAAAGATCACTGAACGGTCTTCCGGGAATGCATGTAATGCGCAGCAAAAGTACCTTCGGACTTTCCATTATCACTATAGTTTTTGATGATGGCATAGATGATTACTGGGCACGCCAGCGTATTCAGGAAAGACTGACAGATGTGGATCTTCCTTATGGTGCACAACCGGGATTAGATCCCCTCACCTCTCCTATTGGCGAAGTATATCGTTATATTATCGAAAGTAACAACCACAGCCTTCGGGAATTGACGGATTTGCAAAAATTTGTCATCATTCCCAGGATCAAACAGGTTTCAGGAATTGCTGATGTAACGAATTTCGGGGGAATTACCACCCAGTTTCAGATTGAGCTGGATCCACATAAGCTTGAACAGTATAATCTTTCCCTGTCAGAAGTAACAGAAACGATTTCCAAAAACAATGTAAGTGCCGGAGGAAGTATGCTTCCCCGTGGAAATCTAGCCTATGTCATCCGTGGAATAGGATTGGTAAAAGATTTAAATGATCTTGGAAAAATTGTGGTAAAAACACAAAACGGGGTTCCTGTTTTTCTGAATGATGTGGGAACTCTGAAATACGGAAACCTGGAAAGAAAAGGAATTCTTGGCTACACAGACCGGAAACGTAATTATTCTGAAAGCGTGGAAGGAATTGTTCTTTTACTGAGAGGGCAAAACCCTTCACAAGTATTGGAAGGAGTGCATGAAGCAATCGAAGAACTGAATAACGAAACACTGCCTCCCGGTGTAAAGATCCATCCTTTCCTGGACAGAACAGACCTTGTCAAAACAACGCTTACAACAGTTTCCCATACGCTTACTGAAGGAATTGTATTGGTTATTATTGTACTGATTGTATTTCTCGGGAGCTGGCGCGGAGCATTGCTGGTAGCCATTACCATTCCGCTTTCTTTATTATTTGCTTTTATATTAATGCATTTCACCAATATTCCGGCCAACCTGCTTTCACTGGGAGCTATTGATTTTGGAATCATTGTAGACGGAGCTATTGTCATGCTGGAAACCATACTGAAGAAAAGGGAAGAAAATTCTGAAGAAACACTGGAAGAAAAAACGATAACCCAAAGAGTGATTGAAGTGGCAAAACCTATTTTCTTTTCAACCATTATTATCATTACAGCATACCTTCCATTATTCGCTTTTGAAAGAGTAGAAAAAAAATTATTTACCCCCATGGCCTTTACTGTAGGATATGCCCTATTGGGAGCACTCGCCGTAGCATTACTTCTGATTCCGGGATTAGCGTATGTAATCTATCGAAAACCCCAGAAAATCTATCACAATAAATGGCTGGAGAAAATAAGTACCGCCTATGGAAAGCGCATTGAAAAAATAATGCAGGCTCCCAAAAGAGTCATGATTCCTATTACAATAGTCTTAGTATCTGCCGGAATTCTGTCCTACAATGTCGGAAAAGACTTCCTTCCGGAGCTGGATGAAGGTTCTATCTGGCTTCAGGTACAGCTGCCACCCGGAATTTCTTTAGCTAAATCAAAAGAAATGAGTGATACCTTACGTGCCCGCACTTTAAAACATCCTGAAATTACTTATATGATGGTTCAGGCTGGTCGAAATGATGACGGTACCGACCCATGGACAGCTTCCCATTTTGAAGTTTCAGTCGGGATAAAACCTTACAGCGAATGGCCTGCAGGAAAAACAAAAGCAGACCTCATCAAAGAACTCGCAGCAGATTATAAAGATATGCCTGGATTCACCGTAGGATTTTCACAGCCTATGATTGACGGAGTAATGGACAAAATCTCAGGAGCTCACAGTGAACTGGTGGTAAAAGTATATGGAGAAGATTTTAAAGAAACCAGACGTATTGCCGAAAATGTGTTGTCTACTTTAAACCAAATTCCGGGTTCGGCAGACCTTGCCATAGATCAGGAACCTCCATTACCTCAGCTGCAGATTATCGCCAACAGAGACAAAATTGCTCAATATGGCTTGAATGTAGCTGATGTTGCCGACCTTATTGAAGTGGCATTGGGAGGAAAAGCCATTTCCCAGATTTTTATTGGCAATAAAGTCTATGATATTTCATGCCGTTATACGGAAGACAGCCGTGATACTCCGGATAAAATCGGAAATCTGATGCTTACCTCAGCTTCCGGAGCTAAAATTCCTTTATCTCAGGTATCAGAAGTGAAATTGAGTACTGGTGAAAGTACCATTACCCGGGAAATGAATAAACGACACCTTACCGTTAAGCTGAATTTAAGAGGAACGGATCTTTCTTCATTTTTGAAAAAAGCACAGGATAAAATTGAAAAAGACATCCAATATGACCATGAGAAATACCAGATCAAATGGGGCGGACAGTTTGAAAATCAAAACAGAGCTTATTCCAGATTGGCGTTTATTGTTCCGCTGGCATTGGCAATTATGTTCCTGTTATTGTATGGTGCATTTGGAGATTTCAGACAGGCTTTGGTGCTGATGTCTATTGTTCCACTGGCATTATTTGGCGGAATGCTGGCACTCAACATACGGGGAATGTCCCTGAATGTATCTTCGGCAGTAGGATTTATCGCATTGTTCGGGGTTGCCATTCAGAATGGAGTTATTATGATTTCTCATATCAACGATCTGCGCAAGAAAGGATATGAACTGAAACAGGCTGCCATCAAGGGAGCAAAAGACCGTTTCAGACCTGTATTGATGACCGCAACGGTAGCTGTAATTGGATTATTCCCGGCATCACTGGCTACAGGCATCGGTTCGGATGTACAGCGTCCACTGGCAACGGTAATTGTCTACGGGTTAATGTTCTCTACTATTTTAACACTTTTCGTGCTGCCGGCTATTTATTTTATGGCTGAACGCCGCCACGAAAAACAAAATTTGAAATCAGATGAAAATTAAAATTCATGTTATCATATTATCTGTAGTATGGTTTAGTATTACAGAGATAAAGGCACAGGAAAAAGAGCTTTTGCAATTTGAAGAATACCTGAGTCTTGTGGGAAATAAAAATCTTGGATATGCTTCTCAAAAATACAATGTAAGTATGGCTGAGGCTGCCATTCAGACCGCTAATATGTTTCCTGATCCCCAATTGGAAATGGAAACCACCAATAATGGAGTGAATCAAAATATGGGCTATGTCTATGGTACATCAATCGGCTGGACGCTTGAATTGGGTGGTAAAAGAAAAGCCCGGGTAAATCTGGCCAGAAACCAATCTGAACTGAGCAAAATACAACTGCAGGATTTCTTCAGGAATCTTCGTGCAGATGCCAGTTTAGGATACATTGATGCTTTAAAATCAAAAGCTTTGCTTGAAGTACAGCAGGATTCTTATAAAAATATGCAGCAGCTGGCAAAATCCGACAGTATCCGGTATCGTTTGGGAACCATATCATTAGTGACTTCCAAACAGAGTAAACTGGAAGCGGCTTCTTTACTCAATGAAGTATATCAGGCTGAGAGTGCAGAACAACAGGCTCTCACCAGTTTATCAGTATTTCTTGGCGACAGCAAAATAACAGGCAGAGAGGTTGCCGGAGATTTCAATACTTTCAACAGGGATTTCAGTATTGACGATCTAACCTTACAGGCTTTGAATGAAAGAGCCGATTTATTGGCAGCAAGACAAAATACAGAAGTAGCTAAAAGCCAGATCAATCTTGAAAAAGCCAACCGTATTATCGACTTAGGCATCAGTGCAGGAGCAGAACGCCATACAGAAGCAACCAACGAAATTGCCCCTTCTCCTACCGTAAATGCTGTAAAAATGGGTATCAGTATTCCTTTGAAATTTTCCAACAGAAGAAATGCAGGATTGAAGATTGCAGAAATGGCGCATTCTCAGGCAGAAGTTGAATACAAACAAATCGAACAAAGCATAAAAGCAGAAGTGATGCAGGCCTACCAGCAATATACAGCAACTCAGAAACAGCTCAGACAGTTCCAAAACGGAATGCTTTCAGAAGCACAAAGCATCTTAGAAGGAATTACCTACAGCTACAAAAGAGGAGAAAGCTCTATTCTGGAAGTGCTGAATGCCCAAAGAACTTACAATAATGTCCGGAAAGATTATTATCAGGCTCTTGCAGATAATGCCGCGGCTTTGATTGAGCTGGAACGGAAAGCAGGAATCTGGGATATTCATTTTTAGAAAGGGAGAGGGAAGCTGGAGGATGGAAGTTTCTGAAAGCCGATGAATAAATACATACCATTTAATTAACTTTTTAATGCAAAAAAAATATACCATCAAACGATAATCAATGATTTTAAAATACAAATACTACCTCCAGCTTCAGACTTCCAGCTTCCAGCATAAAAAAAGCTCTGAAATCAAGTAGATTTCAGAGCTTTTTTTATTTCTTATACTGAGATTCATAAATTTTGATCCAATCATCAGCAGTCATTTTTTTACTGAGTTCAGCAATCAGCTCAAAAGGAATATCATCTACTTTTTTAAAACGTATGCATGATTTACCCATATCCAGCTTTTTTTTGGAGTGTTTAGGATATTCTGCCACAAACCAGTCGAGAAGTTCCGGTGTGGAATACAGTCCCATATGATACAGCGCTATAAAATTCTTCTGAGAAGCAAGATTGATGAATGGCAGCGGTGTCCCGGGCGCACAGTGATATCCGGCAGGAAATGTTGCCAAAGGAACGACCCAACCAATCATCCCGTAATTTGTGGCTTCTTCGAAACCTTTAGGAAGGTTGTCATTCACGGTATCATAAAGCTTTTTGAAGGCTTCCTGTCTTTCTTCAGGAATTTTTGAGATATAATCCTCTATGGAAACTGACTGAATCTGCATATGGTAATTTTTTCTAAAATACGAATATTTTTAGATTATTATTCAAACAAATCATAAAAAAAGGCAGCCACACGAATGCAACTGCCTACAGAAATTATTAACTCAAAAAATTTTATTTCTTAATGGCTTTTACTGTTGATTTTGAGCCATCTTTAAAGTTCATTGTTACTAAATATAAACCAGCATTCAATTCAGCTAATTGAAGTTCTGTAGTTGGGTTATCAATAGTTTTCACTACTCTTCCCGCTACATCTGTAACAGTTACAGATTTAACATCTTTGATATCTGCAATATGAAGAACATCTTTGAAAGGATTAGGATATACATTCACTTCTTTTTTCTTCAGATGGGTTTCTGAAGTTGATAATGAAGTAGCTACTTCAAAGGTAAAATCAATGAATTCTCCTCTTGAGATCGCTGAACAAGGGTTTGATGGTGCTGTACTGTTATAATCAGTTACTACTCTCATTCTATAACTTCCAAGAGGTGTTCCCGCAGGTACCGTAATAGTTCCGGAAGCATTTGTTATATAAGTGTTAGTAACAAACATTCTTTCTGAAGCTTCAAAAGTCAGATTATTATTCCAGTCTACCCAAACTGCTATTCCACATGTAGGGCCTCCTGCAGTGAAAGACACTGAAGTGTCAGATCCCGGAGCATTGATGATCTTGTTATTGCTTGCTATTAAGTTTTGATATCCACCTGCAACACTTGAACCGGATGAATACGTCATATTTACCAATCCTCCGGTAGAACTGAAGTCAGACAGCCATGAGTTCTGTGAAGTTGATGAAGGCAGACAGTAACCTGTTCTGAATGCTGTAACATCACTCCAGATACTTTTGTCACTGGCACTACATGCAGATCTTACCCATGCATAGTAATTCGTATCAGTAGATAGAGAGCTCAGCGGTGCTGAAGTCGTAGCAGAAGTTGCAGAGTTGGAAGCGTTCAAAACAGTAGATGCATCAGGTGCAGTATTCGTTGTACTGTAATATACTTCATATCCGTTGGCAGGAGCAGAAGCTGGTGCCGTCCAACCGATCGTTGCTGTATTCATTGTCACGTTTGATGATGTAACAGCAGTTGGCTCAAGACAAGAAGGAATATCCTGAACCGTAATATTATCAATATAAATAGAACGTGAAGAACCTCCCAATCCATGTTTAAATGCCAGTTGCAAATCAGAACCTGCAGGAATATTAACGGTATATTGTGTATGAGTAGTAGTTAAGGTCATAGGTGCTCCAATCTGTGTAAAAGAAGCAGGATCTGTAGGATTCGAAAGTGTTCCCACTAATAATGTATAATTACTTCCCCCCGCTTTTGCATAAAATCTTACGCGCTTCGTACCATCTGAAAGATTTATAGTAGGAGGAGCCACTAACATTTGGCTGCCTGTAGTCCCACTTGAATTATTCATATAATAAGAATTAGGAGCTGAATAGCTATTGGATGCTGCTACATATCCATATCCTGCAAATGAGGCACTCTCCAGATATGCCCAACAGCTTGGAGCATTCGTATTTGAAGTGGAACCTGTACTTGTTGTATCAAAGTTTTCAGTATATGGAACAGTGAAAGTAGAACAAGCTGTTTTAAATGTTCCCGCAAAAGACCATACACTTTGGCTGGTAGCAGTATTACAGTTGGATCTCACCCAATAATAATAGGTTGTATTGGAATTAAGACCTCCAATAGTTGTACTTGCACCTGTTACCCCCGGATAAGTAGGCGTTACTGAGCTTACCGGTATTGTACTGGAAGTACTGTGGTATACATCATAGCTGGCAGCACTGCCTGTCCATGAAACTAAAGCTGAGTTTGCTGTGATTCCGGAAACTGCCTGCAATACAGGAGGTGCACAATCAGAATAAGCATCTGCTGAAAAAGCAAAAATATTCGGTATCCCTGAACCACTAACTTTAGTTACGGTTACACTTTGTACTAGTTTTGCCTGATTTGCTGCATCTATTGCCAATTCAGCCTGATATAATCTCGGATTGGTTCCCCCTTCAGGAGAAGGCACATCATCACCACTGGCTGGAGTAGCCCCCGGCTTTTTAATCCTTCCTATTCCCTGTATCGCAAAATTAGATCCATTATACCAGTCTGAAAGACTTATACTTGAAAATGTCTGCGAACTGCCGTCGGTAAAATTAACCACTACACTTACCGTAGAAGTACCACTTCCACTTACAGCAAGCATATAGAGTTTGATCGCTGCCTTTGGTGTTGTAAATGCCAAAGTTCCGTTATCACTGGTTGCAGCCAATCTTAGAGAATTATTTGCATTTAAACTTGCCAGTTGAAAGCTTAATCCGGGAGTTGTTCCCACTACAGAATTAATGAGCCCATCTACAGGAATACCATACGTAATCGCTGCACTTGTAGAAGTCAGCTGAAAATCTTTCGCTACAAAAGCGTATGAAACTCCATCTACGTCATTATTTGTAGAAATTGTTGAAGAACCGATACCGTTTGCAATTACATCAGCGGTTAAGCCTGAAGCAATCGGCATGGTCTGATAATTTTGAGCCATAAGTACACTGGCTGAAAACAGAGCGACAGCAGGTACCACTCTAGAAAATAAATTTATTGCCATTTTAATCACATTTGTGGCGAAATTTAGTAAAAATAACAATACAAAAAAGTTTTTTTTGATTAAAAAATAAAATAATTTCGAAAAAGATCAAATATTAATATTTAACATACACAAAAATTAGCAGAAGTAAAAAAAAATTAAAGAACATTCTCCTATTTCTTAATTGACTCTTAATTTTATTATTGAGAAATTAAATCCTATTTTTGTCATACAAATTTTTTGAACAATGCCGAATATTTCAAACAGAGCACTGCATATGCCGCCATCGCCGGTAAGAAAACTGGTTCCCTTTGCGTTACAAGCAAAACAGAAAGGAATAAAAGTATATCACCTTAATATCGGACAGCCTGATATTGAAACTCCGGAAACAGCATTAAATGCTTTAAAAAACATCGATTTAAAAGTATTGGAATATGCGCTTTCTGAAGGAAATATTGAATACAGAAAAGCCCTTACAGAATACTACCATTCATTAGGTTTCTCAGATCTTACCCCTGACAACTTTATTGTTACCAATGGAGGTTCTGAAGCCCTGAACTTTGCTATCTCTACTCTATGTGATGAAGGGGATGAAGTGATTATTCCTGAGCCTTACTATGCCAACTACAATGGTTTCACCAGTACATTTGATGTGAATGTAGTAGCAGTACCTTCTACAATTGACACAGGTTTTGCTTTGCCTCCTGTTGAGGAATTTGAGAAAAAAATTACAGAAAAAACAAGAGCAATCATTATCTGTAACCCTGGAAACCCTACCGGATATCTTTATACGCGTGAGGAGCTTCAGAAACTTGCAGAAATTGCTCTGAAATACGATATTGTAATCATCTCTGATGAAGTATACAGAGAATATGTATATGACGGAAAGCAGCAGATCTCCATGCTTGATTTCCCTGAATTAGCGGAAAACTGTATCATCATTGATTCAGAATCCAAGCGTTACTCTATGTGTGGAGTAAGAATCGGATGTATGGTGACCCGCTCTAACAAAATCCGTAATGCAGCCATGCTTTTTGCACAGGCAAGATTAAGCCCGGTTCTTTTGGGACAGATTGCAGCCACAGCAGCACACCAGAACGATGGTCCTTATATCAGAGCAGTAAGAGAAGAATATACCCACAGAAGAAATGTATTGGTAGATCTTTTAAATGCTATTCCTGGAGTTATCTGCCCTAAACCAAGAGGTGCTTTCTACTGTGTTGCAGAGCTTCCGGTAGATGATACTGAAAAGTTTGCTCAGTGGCTGCTTGAAAAATATGCTCTTAATAACGAAACTATCATGGTTGCTCCTGCAGGAGGGTTCTACAGCAATCCTGAATTAGGTAAGAAACAGGTGAGAATTGCCTATGTTCTGAAAGAAGAAGATTTAAAAAGAAGTGCTGAAATTCTTAAAGAAGCTTTAAAGAAGTACAGAGAAGAATTCAGTCTGTAAAATATATCCTATGCCGACAACAAAAAAACTCCATCTGAAAATTCTGTTTTCGATTCTTTTGCTGTCGGCATTTTTTTCATGTGATTCCAAAAAGACTGACCAGTCGGCACCCCATAGAAATCCACACGAAATTACATTTATCAGTGTATCTGATATTGGGGGAAGCCTTGGAAATTACAGAATTATCAAAGTCACAAAAGATTCTGTTTTTGCAGAAAAAGGGATAACGGCCCAACAAAGCCATCAGGCATGGGCATCTGCTATCAATCCCGAAGTCTGGAAAAAGCTTGTATCATCAGTCCATATTGTAGATCTTGATCATATAAAAAGTTCTCCCAGCCAACAGTCTGTAGACGGAATAGATGAAACATTCCAGATCCGGACTCCGAAAAAATCCCATATTTATGTAAATGCCTACGCAGATACTTTACATTACAAACAGCTACAGCAACTTAAAGAACAACTAGACAAGATTCTTCCCAAAGAATACAAATAAA
The DNA here is from genome assembly GCF_965111995.1 of Chryseobacterium sp. Marseille-Q8038. Taxonomy (NCBI): domain Bacteria; kingdom Pseudomonadati; phylum Bacteroidota; class Flavobacteriia; order Flavobacteriales; family Weeksellaceae; genus Chryseobacterium; species Chryseobacterium sp. Marseille-Q8038. The sequence goes on from NZ_CBCOPN010000002.1 coordinate 669,073, forward strand.
ACATGCAGGAAAATTTTTCATTAAAACCTTATAACACATTCGGTGTTGAAGCCAAAGCCCATTATTTTACTGAAGTCAGTACTATTGATGAATTAAAAGAGGCACTCATTTTCTCGAAGACGAATTCCCTTCAGCTTCTCTTTTTGGGAGGCGGGAGCAATATTCTTCTTACCAAAGATTTTGACGGTCTTGCTATCCAACTGAATTTAAAAGGAATTTCCGAAGAACACATCAGTGAAAATGAAGTATTAGTAACTGCAAAAGCAGGTGAAAACTGGCATGAATTTGTGATGTACTGCCTGCAAAAAAATTATGGAGGACTTGAAAACCTGTCTTTAATTCCTGGAAATGTGGGAACTTCTCCTATGCAGAATATCGGGGCTTACGGAACAGAGATCAAAGACGTTTTTGTAAGCTGTGAGGCATTGGATCTGGAAAATCTTGAACTGAGAACCTTCAGTCTTGAACAATGCAGATTCGGATACAGGGATTCTATTTTCAAACAGGAAGAAAAAGGCAGATATGTTATTCTTGGAGTCACTTTTAAGCTTACCCAAAAAGAACATCGTATCAAAACCGAATATGGAGCCATCCAATCCGAACTGGAAAATCTTGGCATTAAAAATCCTACGATTCAGGATGTTTCCAAAGCGGTAATCCATATCAGACAAAGCAAACTGCCGGATCCTAAGAAAATCGGAAATGCCGGAAGTTTTTTCAAGAACCCGACAATTCCTCTGGCTCAGTTTGAAGCATTAAAACAGCAATTTGAAAATATTCAGGGTTATCCCAATGGAAACATGGTAAAAGTACCCGCAGGATGGTTAATTGAGCAATGTGGATGGAAAGGAAAGCAGATCGGAAATGCAGCTTCCCACCAACTTCAATCATTGGTGATCATCAACGCTACAGGAAAGGCTACCGGAAAGGAAATTTTTGATTTTTCTACAGAGATCATCAATTCTGTGAAAGAAAAGTTCGGAATAGAACTTGAACGGGAAGTGAATATTATTTAATCTAAAAAATATAAAGGCTGATTCATATGAATTCAGTCTTTTTTTATTTCTTATTATCTTTAAGTATTGGATAAACGCAAAGTCGCAAGGATCTTTTATTTTCTTTGTTATTATTTTAAGGCGCAAGGATTTAATCTTCGATAAAATTTAATACTATTCGATCTTTGGGCTACAAAAGGATTAACCTTATCTTATTTCATTCTCACCCTTGTTGAAAATCTCCGATTTCTCGCGTCTTAAAACAGCATATTATTCAAAATCTTTACGCCTTTGCGCTTACCCAACAAAAATTAATTCAGAACCAATTCATATCCAGTCTCCGGAAAATCATTATTTTAGCTTAAAAATTACAATTTGTGATGAAAATAGCTATTCTTGGAGCCGGAAATATGGGACTTTCTTTTTCAAAATCTTTTTTGAAATACGAACTGATCAAACCTGAACATCTTCATCTTATTATCAGAAGTCAGGAAAAAATCTCCAAAATAGCTGAAGAATTTCCCCAATCTAAAATTTCTACATTTGAAGAAATTCAGGAACTCGATGCTGATTTAATCATTATTGCCGTAAAGCCTCAGGATTTTCATGCCGTTGCTCAAAATATTCAATTTACCTTCAAAGAAAACCAGATGGTTCTCTCCATCATGGCAGGGATTAATATTGAAAAAATTCAGAAATCGCTGAATCATCCATTAGTGGTAAGAGCAATGCCGAACTCTCCTACCCTTTTGGGAATGGGAATTACAGGCTATACTGCGGCCAACGGAATCTCTTTCAGTCAATTAATCAGTATAGAAAGATTATTGAACAGTACCGGAAGATCGGTTTACCTTGAGGATGAGGAACTTCTGGATGGTGTTACAGCTCTTTCAGGAAGTGGTCCTGCCTATTTTTATTATATCATCGATGCCATGATTAAAGCAGGGGTTGAAATGGGAATTGAAGAAAACCTTTCCAAACTTTTTGTAAAACAAACCATGCTGGGAGCGTATCACCTGATTAATAATTCTGACAAAAATCTTGAAGAACTGATTAAAGACGTTGCTTCTAAAGGCGGAACTACTGAAGCTGCTTTAAAAACGTTTGAAGAAAACAGTTTCAAAGAAATTCTGAAACAGGGAATTCTGAATGCCGAAAAACGTGCGAAGGAACTTAATAATTAAACCTTATCAATAGCGCTGCACAATATCCATCCCAGATACACTCCAAAAGTATTCAGGATAATATCATCTACTTCAAATATTCCCATTCTTGTAAAGTACTGAAGAGCTTCTACAATTAAGATACATGAGATAAAACCAAACATCAATGGCTTTAATTTTTTCAGCTCGGGAATCATCCAGCCCAGAAATCCAAAAGGAATAAACATAATAATATTGCCCAAAACAATCGTCACAATATCTACCGTCTTGTGTGGACCCTGAATAAATTTTATCGTAGAAAAAACAGGTTCTACCGTGATAAGATTTTCCTCGTACTGAAATCTGCCCATTCCTAAAAACATCAGATAGAGCAAAAGCAGACTATAGGGAACAATAATGATTTTATATATTTTCTTTAACATTGAACTGCTAATATATTCATTTCAAAAACATTAAATTTGTGTATTAAAATAATTTAATGAAATACGTTCTACTTACACTTATTTCAGCAATGCTGCTGTCGGTTTCATGGCCAACTTATGGAGTTCCGTTTTTTATATTTTTTGCCCTTGTTCCTCTTCTGATGATGGAACATGGAATTTCAAAATTCTCAGATTACAAAAGGAAAAGCTGGGTCGTCTTCGGATTATCTTACTTATGCTTTGTGATCTGGAATGTAGTCACTACAGGATGGCTGTATGGCTCAAAAAACCCTGACGGAAGCCACTCTATGATGGCTGTATTATTCCCGGTACTGGTAAATTCTTTTTTATATTCTTTGGTATTCCAATGTTATCACTGGTACAAAAATGCTCAGGGAACCTATTGGGGATTAGGATTTTTAATTGCCATCTGGATGAGCTTTGAGAAGTTTCATTTGGGATGGGAACTGACATGGCCATGGCTGAACCTGGGGAATGTATTTTCAGACTACCCAAAGCTGATCCAATGGTATGACACATTAGGTGCTACAGGGGGAAGCTTCTGGATTCTTTTGGTTAATGTTTTAATATTCTATACGGTAAGAACCTGGGAAGCCGGAAGAAAAAGAAAAGATCTGATTAAAAACTCTGCTATCGTAGGGGCTTTAATTATCTTACCGATGATTATTTCAGTGATCAAATACAATAGTTTTGATGAAAAGCCTGTCGGGCAGGTAAGCGTTCTGATGCTCCAGCCGGATCTGGATCCTTATGCTGAAAAATATTCGAAAGACAGTCTGACGATAGAACAGGATTTATTGGCTCTTGCTGAAAAAAACTCAACAGGTAAGATTGATTACTATATTGCTCCCGAAACAGCGCTTCCTGGCAGAGGATCTATTTCTGAAACAGCGTTTGAAAAGAGTTTACTTTTAAATAATATAAAAGGATTTTTATCCAATCATCCGGGATCTGTTTTTGCTACAGGAATTTCTTCCCACCGTTTTTTTTATAATCCGGTTGATTTACCTAAAGAAGCCTATCAGATCAATAGCGGTGTTTGGGTAAGCAGCTATAATACGGCGATTCAACTGGTTCCTAACCAAAAAGTTCAGGTTTATCACAAGGGAAAACTGGTGCCGGGTGTAGAAATATTCCCTTATATGAATGTTTTAAAACCATTGCTGGGAGATGCCATGCTGAACCTTGGCGGTACCGTAGCCTCTTTGGGAACAGATAAAGAAAGAGTTGCCTTTTCAAACCCTTACAATAAAGGAAAACTGGCACCGATTATCTGCTATGAAAGTATTTACGGGGAGTTTGTAACAGACTATGTAAAAAAAGGAGCTAATTTCTTAGGAATTATGACCAACGATTCCTGGTGGGGCGTTACAGAGGGACACAAACAACTTCTATCTTACGCGAAATTAAGAGCTATTGAAACCAGAAGAGAAATTGCCCGTGCGGCCAACAGTGGGATTTCAGCACACATCAATGCTAAAGGAGAGATTACTGCTGATACTTTCTATGGTGACCAAACAGCCTTATTCGCAAAGGTAAATCTTTATGATACCATGACATTCTATACCAGAGCCGGAGATATTCTTTCAAGATTTTCCCTATTTGCATTAGGATTTTTATTGTTCTATTACCTGATTGAATGGTTCAAAAAGAAAACAAAGAAAGCGTAGTCTTTAAACACGAATTGCGCAAATCTTTCCACAAATAACACAAGATCTGTGTGATCTGCACGATGAGCGGGAAAATAGAATACTCGCAAATTCTGCAGATTTTTTACATAAAAAAAAAGAAAAGCCAGCTGGACGCCTGGCTTTTCTCATTGATAGAAGATAGAATTGATTCAATTACTTAATCGTAAGTTTTCTGGTGGTTATTTCGTTTTTTATCTTCAGTTTTAATAAATATACTCCTTTAGGTAAATGAGAAACATCAATAGACTGATCTCCGTTTACCTTAATATTCAGTTTTCTTCCGTCCATCGAATACATTTCAGCTTCTGAAACTTTTTCGCCTTTGATATACACTTTATCTGATACCGGATTAGGATAGATAACAAGTTGCTTTTCAGGTTTGATATCCGCTGTTCCCAGCACACTTTGAGCAGAAGCATCAGAATACACTTTTGAAGCATCAATAGATTTTACACTCCAGTATATATTCTGAATGGACGGATCAAGATCCAGAAACCATGATGGTGTGGTTACTACATACTTAGCAATATCATGAGCTCCCTGTGTAGATCCTACGGTAATTTCATAACGTAAGGCATTCACCGGAGTTTTATCATCCGATGCACCACTCCAGGCAAAATTGAACCTGTTTCCATTTTTCGTCATATTCAGCTGAGTAGGTGCAGCAGGTTTTGCATTGGCCGCTGTAGCATTATTTTTAAATACTTTCGTTAGTGAAGGCAGATCAGAAGCAGCCCAGTCGAATCCACCCAGTAATATATCCAGATGATGATCGTTATTAAAATCAAAAAGCTGAACCATCCCCGGACCTCCAAGTTCATGGATGCCCGTTACAATTCCTTCATTAAATGTATTATTGGATGCATTATAGATATACGTTTTCACAACGGCATTATAGTTTTCATTCCCGGAAATGATAAAGTCGTAATACCCATCATTATTAAGATCACCAACACTTAATGCCACATCTGAAATATCCCCTACCGTAATGGTCTGAGCATTCAGTGTACCAGTACCATCATTCATTAAAACGGCAAAATACCCATCATCATTGGCATCCCTTCCAATCACCACAATATCCTGGAAACCATCTGCATTAAAGTCTGCAAAATCTATTTTCCCTACTGCTACGGGAGCAAGATCCTGGGTATGGGTCAGAACCCCTGCCTGATTCATATATACTTTGGATACAGGATCCCCGTTGATATCCGATCCGATAATCACAAGATCCAGAAGATGATCATTATTAAGGTCTACCACTTTAAAACTTCCGCTCTGAGTTCCATCCACCCAGTTTTCCGTCAGAACAAAATCAGTCCCTGTATTTTTATAATAATCTAAACTATTTCCGAAACCTCCTCCATGGGCATATTGAGTTCCATTAATGGCATAATCAGGTTTCCCGTCATGATTAAAATCAAAAACTTCCAGAGAACCATATATTTTACCAGGTAACTCTGCTTCTTTTACAAATCCTGTTCCGGTATTTTTGAATCGGTATTGTTTATAATTAACAACATCCCAATAGCTGAGTCCTGTAGAAACAATATCCATCAGCCCGTCATTATTATAATCAATGAACTTAATATCTCCCAGATGCGTCACATCTGCTCCTAATCCTGCAAACGGTAATAAAGTAGTCCCGTTATTCTGATATACTTCATTGTAGGTACTGTCTACATTTCCATCACCGTCAGAATCAATCGCACCATTGAGTACAATATCCAGTGTACCATTGTTGTCTATATCAGCAATATCAGCTGCTGAATAATAAAAATTATTCATGTTGGTCTGCACCTCAGTAAAGTTCTGGGCCATCAGACTGACAGGCAACATAGACCATAAAATATAAATCCTCCTCATAGTTGTTTTTATTTAGATTAATTAAAAACAAAGATAGAATATTAAATTCTTTGCTTAAAAAAAAGCCTGTATGAAATATATCAGCACTGATTAACTGCTGTATCCCAAGGATTCTACTATTTTAAAAATTCATGATTATTAATCAGTCACTTATTTGCAAATATTTTCTAAAAGATTTGTCTATCTAAAAAATTCTTCGTTATTTTGCACTCTCAAATATTATACAAATAAGAACATCGAGATATGTCAAGAATTTGCCAAATAACAGGAAAGCGTGCAATGGTTGGTAACAACGTTTCTCACGCTAATAACAAAACGAAGCGTCGTTTTGAAATTAACTTATTAGAGAAGAAGTTTTACCTTCCGGAGCAAGATAAGCACGTTACACTGAAAGTATCAGCTCATGGATTGAGAGTGATTAACAAGATTGGAATCGAGGAAGCTATTGAAAGAGCTACTAGAAACGGATTGATTAAAAAGAATTAATAAATCATGGCAAAAAAAGGAAATAGAGTTCAAGTAATCCTTGAATGTACAGAGCACAAAGAAAGTGGTATGCCAGGAATGTCTAGATACATTTCTACAAAAAATAAAAAGAACACTACAGAGAGATTGGAATTGAAAAAATACAATCCTGTTCTTAAGAGATCTACCCTTCACAAAGAAATTAAGTAATTTATAAATAATAACTTACCATGGCAAAGAAAGTAGTAGCAACCCTACAAACTGGGTCTAAAAAAATGACTAAAGTGGTGAAAATGGTTAAGTCTTCTAAATCAGGAGCTTACGTTTTCGAAGAAAAAGTAATGAATGCTGACGAAGTAGATGGTTATTTAAAGAAATAATCTGTACTTTGTTTACAATATAAAAAACTACTCATATTTTGTGAGTAGTTTTTTTGTTATTTTTATGCTTAAAAACATACAAATGAAATCGTTGTTTACGCTGCTTTTGGGCACCATTATTTTCTGTCCCATTTGGGCTCAAAGTATTAAAACAAATACAAATAAAGGGGTCGTCTTAACGGTCCTTGGAAATGTACAGGATGCAGGTTCACCACAGGCAGGCTGTAAGAAAAGCTGTTGTGCTGATCTTTGGAAACATCCCAGACAAGATCGGAAAATTATATCAATGGGAGTCATTGATTACGATCTGCAAAAAAATTATATTTTCGATAGCAGTCCTGATTTCACTTCACAACTTCAATTATTACAGGAAAAATCCGGGACATTGGAAAAAACAGCTCCGGATGGAATTTTTATCACGCATGCCCACATCGGCCATTATACAGGTTTGATGTTTTTGGGAAGAGAAGGTATGAATTCTAAAAATATTCCGGTGTACGCTATGCCGATACTTAAGAAATATTTTGAGAATAACGGACCCTGGTCACAATTGGTTCATTTAAAAAACATTGAGATCCGGGAAATGAAGAATGAAGTGCCATTACAAATAAATCCTCATCTTCAGATCACTCCTATTTTAGTGCCTCATCGGGATGAATACTCCGAAACAGTAGGATACTTAATTCAGGGACCTCATAAGAAGGCTTTATTTATACCCGATATTGATAAGTGGAATACATGGAAGCACAGCATTACAGATTTCATCAAAAAGGTTGATTATGCATTTTTAGACGCCACGTTTTATGACGCTGAAGAAGTAGGCTTCAGAGATATCTCAGAAATTCCCCATCCATTTGTAACGGAAAGTATGGAGCTTTTTAAAAACCTGCCGGTTCAGGAAAAAAAGAAAATCTACTTTATTCACTTCAATCACACCAACAAACTTTTAATTCCGGATAGCCAACAGAGCAAAACGGTTCTGGCCAATGGATTTAATATTGCAAGACTTGGAGATACGGTAGAACTATAATTTTAAATAAGAAAAAGATACACAATATAACGGGCTTAACGTGGTGAGATAGTCTATATTTTATAGATAATGTAAAAAAAACACTCATTTTTTGGGTAGTTTTTTTGCTATCTTTGCTCACCAGATTATTAATCAGCAAAATATGAAAAAGATTCTTGTTCTGTTATGTACAGCAACTTTTCTATTTTCATTCAGTCAGAAAACAATGAACCCTGTAGAATATAAAAGTTCGCCGAAAGTTTTCAACATAAAAGGATTATCTCAGTCAGTAAGTATTGACTGTGGCAGTTCTAAAATGGTTTTATTATCCGGACAGGTGCCTCTGGATCTGGAAGGTAACCTAGTGGGAAATACTATTGAAGATCAGGCACAGCAGGTTTTCAAAAATATTGAAAACATCCTGAAAGAATATGGAGGCACAGGAAAAGATATTATCAAACTGGTAATCTACACCACAGATATCAAAAAAACAGCTGATTTCAGAAAAGTGAGGGATTTGTATGTCAATCTTCAAAATCCTCCTGTAAGCAGCCTTGTGGAAGTGAGCAGGCTTTTCAGAGATGATGTGCTTATAGAAGTAGAAGCCACAGCAGTGATTAAAAATAAATAAGAATAAACTAAAACTATGAGTTGGTTTAAAAATATTTTCAAAAAAGAAGAAAAAGAAACTTTAGACAAAGGGTTGGAAAAATCCAGTCAGGGATTCTTTGAAAAAATGACGAAAGCCGTAGTCGGCAAAAGTAAAGTAGATGATGAGGTACTTGATGATCTTGAAGAAGTACTGATTGCTTCCGATGTAGGCGCCTCTACTACCATCAAAATCATAGGAAGAATTGAAGAACGTGTTGCCAGAGACAAATATGTAAGCGTTAACGAGCTTGATAAAATTCTTCGTGATGAGATTTCAGGATTATTGCTTGAAAATCCTCATGCCGGTACAGGAAATATCGACACTTCCAAAAAACCTTATGTCATCATGGTTGTAGGAGTGAACGGAGTGGGCAAAACAACAACTATAGGAAAACTGGCTCATCAGTTCAAATCAGAAGGTAAAAAGGTGGTTCTTGGTGCTGCTGATACCTTCAGAGCGGCTGCTGTAGACCAGCTTGTCATCTGGAGCGAAAGAGTGGGTGTTCCTATTGTAAAACAGGAAATGGGCTCTGATCCTGCTTCCGTAGCATTTGACACTGTACAAAGTGCGGTTGCACAGAATGCGGATGTAGTAATCATCGATACAGCAGGAAGACTTCACAATAAAATCAACCTGATGAACGAACTTTCCAAGATCAAAAGAGTAATGCAGAAAGTAATTCCTGATGCCCCTCATGAGATCCTGCTGGTACTTGATGGTTCTACAGGACAGAATGCTTTCGAACAGGCAAAACAGTTTACCGCTGCTACAGAAGTAAATGCATTAGCAGTAACCAAACTGGACGGAACAGCCAAAGGAGGTGTTGTAATTGGTATCTCCGATCAATTCCAAATTCCGGTTAAATATATTGGTGTAGGCGAAAAAATGCAGGATTTACAGCTTTTTAATGGTACGGAATTTGTAGACTCATTCTTCAAGAAAAGATGATTTATATCATGTTTTCCCTTATATTAGTAAACAAATCATTTTTAAATATTAACAATAAAAAAATTTGCAACTATGGGAATATTAACATGGATCTTATTTGGTCTTATTGCAGGTGCTATCGCTAAAATGATCATGCCGGGAACTCAGGGAGGAGGATGGCTTATCACTATTATCCTGGGAATTCTGGGAGCGTTTATAGGAGGAGCTATAGGAGTTTACATTCTACACTGGGGAGATGTCACTTCATTCTGGAATCCTAGAAGCTGGATTCTCTCAATTGGAGGCGCTTTAATTATCCTCTGGATTTACGGAATGGCAACAAAGAAAAGCTGATATTAACGCTGATAAAAAATAAAATCCCGGATCTGAAATTTCAGGTCCGGGATTTTTGTATACAATATAAAATTTAGTTTAGTTGTTGATTCTAATCTGATAAGGCATTTCCATTTTCACCTCAGACTGTAGTTTTTTATCTGTGATCTGCTGCAATATTTCATAGTTGGACTTCCCTATTTTATTTTTAATGATTCTTGCAGAAACATCTTCCTCGTTCAGATCTTTGAAGATTTGCTCAAACGGTGACATTCTCTTAGGAAAAGCCTCTACATGGTAAGATTTTAATCCTGCTTTCTGCGCAGCAAACTTCACAGCATCTGTCAAAGTACCCAATTCGTCTACTAATCCTATTTCTTTAGCACGAACACCACTCCATACTCTACCGCCACCTACATTATCAATCTGTTCAAAAGTTTTCTTTCTGTTCTGAGTCACAAAATGTACAAATCTCTTATAGGTACCTTCTACGCTTCTTGTCATCATATTGACTCCGTAAGGGGTTACTCCGTTTAATCCTGAATAATACATAGAGTTGGCATTGGTAGAAACAATATCTGCACGGATTCCGTTTTTCGCCGCAATATCTTTATAATAAGGCATCACCCCGAACACTCCGATAGAACCGGTAAGTGTATTAGGCTCTGAATAAATTTTATCCGCTGCCATGGCTACATAATATCCTCCTGATGCTGCATAGTCACCAAAAGAAACAATCAGTGGCTTTTTCTTTTTCAGCTGCTGCAATTCAAATAAGATTTCGTCTGAAGCATTAGCACTTCCTCCCGGAGAGTTGATTCTGAAAACAACCGCTTTCACTTTATCATCTTCCTGAAGTTTTTTGATATACTTTACATATTTTTCAGAATGAATATCATTGTATTCATCACCATTATTGATAGATCCGGAAGCATAAAGCACAGCTATTTTTTCACCTGATTGATCATCATCTGCATAAGAACTGATATAGCTTGCCAAAGAAACTTTATTAAGCTTTTCTTTATCTTTTACATTTAACTTCGTTTTAAGAAGATCTTCATATTCTGATTTCTGGATAAGTTTATCCGCAAGTTTATATTTTACGCCTTGTTCAGGAATCATTCCGTATAAGCTATCTGTAATCGTTCTGAACTGAGCCGTATCAATCTTTCTTGAAGCAGCCATTTTATTGGAAGTATTTTTCCAAAGATCATTCAAAAGAGTGCTTAGCTGTTCTTTATTTTCAGGAGAAATATCATTTCTTAAAAAAGGTTCTACTGCAGACTTAAATTTACCGTGACGGATCACTTCAATTCCTATTCCATATTTGTCAGCAAAATCTTTGAAGAAAGTAACCTCCGTAGAAAGACCTTTTAATTCTATCATTCCTGCCGGGTGCAGATAATATTTATCAGCAACAGATCCTAAATAATAGGCCGACTGTGATACTCCGTTTCCATAAGCATATACAAACTTTCCGCTTTTCTTGAAATCTTCAATAGCATTTCTCAAATCATCAATTTGAGTAAGACCCGCAGATAAATAATCAGTTTCTATACTGATTCCTTTAATATTATCATCAGTTTTTGCTTTATTAATGGCCTCCAATGCATCATATATAAGGATACTTTTATTTTGGGCGCCTAATCCGAACAACCCCATCTCTTCTTCAGTGGGACTATCGATTATATTTGTTTTTAAATTAATCGTAAGAACCGAATTCTTTTTCACCGCCACCGACTTATCATTTCCCATCGAACTGAACACAATCATCATAATGAAAAAGATGAAAAATAGAGAGCAAAGTATGATAATTGCTACTATATTTGCCAAAACATTTTTGAAGAAACTTCTCATAAATCAATCAATTTTACAATATGTCGCAGCATAAGGTCGTTTTGTTACTAGGAAGTAACTTAGGAGAGCAAAAAAAAAATGTAGAGCTTGCATTAAAGAAGATAAATGATGCCGGAAATAACATTTCACAAATCAGCGAATATTTAATGTCTGACCCCGTAGAGTTTGCCAGTTCCAATATTTTTTGTAATATTGCAGCAATAATATTCACGCATCTTTCACCAATCCAACTGCTTGATTGTATTAAGAATATAGAAGTTGAGATGGGAAGAATTAATGATTCAAAAGTCTTCGGAGGGTATACTGACAGGATAATAGACATTGATATCATTAAGTATAATGAGTTAAATTTTAAATCAGAAAGGTTAGAAATCCCTCATAAAAAACATCTTTTTGAAAGGGATTTTTCCAGAATATTATTGAAAGATTTTATTTAAAACATAAAACATATTGTATGAAATTAGGTTTATTATTATTGGCTACATCATTGCCAATTGCAGCTTTCGCACAGAACAGCGGCACTACAGTAAACTCTTCCACAGAGTATCCTAATACATTCTCCTCAGGTTCCGCCAATGTACAAACTTTCGACAACAAAGCCAGACGTTTCAGAGACTGGTCTATTTCAGTCGGAGGAGGTCCTGCATTCATGGTACACTCTGATTTAAAATCTATCCGCAAGGATAAGACCAATTGGGGGTATAATGCTTATGTAAGCGTGGACAAACAAATCACCCATGCATTCGCATTAAGCGTTATGTATATGAGAGGAGAAACGAAACAGACAGCCCAACTTCCCGGTGCTGCAGGTGTAAAATCAGGAGTAGCTACTGCAACAACACAATTTGACAACATCTCTTTATTAGGAGATATCAACTTCTCAAATTTATTCAGAAGAGTAGACAATCATTCTCCATACAGATGGGCTTTCCACGGATATATGGGTATTGGAGTTCAGGGATTCAGAACATCATTACATGACAATGATGAATTCAGATGGAGTACTACCCCAAGAAGAACCCCTTTATTCATTAAGCAAGACATTGATATCAACTCTATCTTCTATCAGGGAGGTCTGGGAATAAAATACAATGTTTCGAAACTTATTGATGTTGAAGCAAGAACCATGTACATTATCAGTGGTGATGATGAATTCGATGGTGGCGGATGGGCTGATCCTAATGATTATGATCCTTCCACTCCGGGTTCAAAATATAATATGCTAAATTCCAGAAGATCTGATAATGCCTGGACGGTAAGTTTAGGATTATCTTTCAAATTAGGAAAGCAAGAATCTCACCTGGCATGGCATGATCCGCTTCAGGAAGCTTATTACAGAACCAGCGTTCTTGAAAATGCAAGTACCGACCTTGTTGTTTGCGAAAAAGGAGATGCAGACAATGATGGAGTATGTGATGATTGGGACAGACAGCTTGATACTCCTGCAGGAGCAAGAGTAGATGGTGCCGGAGTTGCTTTAGATATGGATCTGGATGGAGTTATCGACCTTTACGATAAGTGCGTGACGGTACCAGGACCTGTTGAAAATAACGGATGCCCAATTAAATAATTAAAAAAACTTAAACTTCTTTTTTCTAAAAGAAATCAAATAATAATACACGATGAAATTAAGTTTAGCAATTGTTGCATTAGCTTTGGCAATTCCCTCTGCTACTTATGCACAAGACTCAACTGTAGATTCAAGCGGAAAATATCCAAATACATTTTCTTCAGGATCTGCCAATGTTACCCCATTTACCAGCCAATCCAAGAGATTTAATGATTGGTCTATCTCAGTAGGAGCAGGGGTCCCGCTTCTTCAATCAGCGGATTTGACCTCTATCAAAAATGGTAATGGTAAAAACCTTTTTGGATATTCAGCTTATGTAAGTATTGATAAAGCGATTACCCATGCTTTTGGGATCAATTTACAGTATGACAGAGGTGAAACCAGACAAGGATGGTTCAATACTAAAAATGCAGCACCAGATGCATCAGCAGTAGGAGCAAGAACTCAGTATGATGCAATCTCTATTTTAGGAGACATTAATTTTTCTAACCTATTAAGAAGAGTTGATAACCACTCTACTTACAGATGGGCACTTCATGGATATGCAGGTATTGGTACTATTGCCTACAGAGCATACCAAAAAGATGGGAATAACAAACAGAGATTGATGACTGAAATTAAGCCTTTCGAATTAGGTTCTATGTTCTTCCAGGCTGGTACAGGTCTGAAGTTCAAAGTGAACAGAAGAATCGATATTGAAGGCAGATTAATGTATGTTGTAACCGGTGATGATGAATTTGATGGTGGTGGTGATGCATACAGCGCTATCAACAAGCGTTCTGAGCAGGTTTCTGACAACTTCTTCAATGCTACTTTAGGTCTTTCCTTCAAATTAGGTAAGCATGAATCCCATGTAATGTGGCATGACCCACTTCAGGAAATCTATTATAAACTTGATGTACTGGCTAATAAAAATCAGGATATCGAAGTTTGTAAAAAAGGAGATGCTGATAACGATGGGGTATGTGACGATTGGGACAGACAGCTTGATACTCCTGCAGGGGCAAGAGTGGATGGTGCCGGAGTTGCACTTGATACTGACCTAGACGGGGTTATTGACCTTTACGATAAGTGTGTAACTGTTCCTGGACCTGTTGAAAACAACGGATGTCCTATCGTTAAAGACAATAAACAAACTGCTGTAGAAGTAGAGAAAACCCTTAAGGATATTTATTTCAACTTTAATAAAGCAACGATCAGACCTGAATCTAACGAAAAATTGGATCTGGCTGCTTCCATTATTAAAGAAAACGGAGGTAACTATCTGTTAACAGGACATACAGATATCAAAGGAAGTGCAGCGTACAACCTAAGACTCTCTAAAGAAAGAGCAGCTGCTGTAGTAGGAGCTCTGGAAAACAGAGGCATTAATGAAAATGTCCTGAAATCAAGAGGAGTAGGCTCTGCTGAAGCAACAATTCCTGCATCAGCTTCAGATGCTGAAAGAATGGCAGACAGAAAAGTTACTGTAAGATTTATAGAAAGTTCAGAATGGGATTCTATTAAAAAGAAAGACTATGAAGATGCTCCTGTAAAAAAAGCAGTAAAAAAAGTTCCTGCTAAGAAAAAGAAGAAATAAATTTTCAAATACTTTATAAACCGAAAAGAATTACTCTTTTCGGTTTATTTTTTTTCTACTACGAATTTTTTTACATACCTTTAACATTATTTTCAGGACAACTGTATGAAACATATTAGAAATCAACGAGTTTCTCCTGAAAAAAATTAACGCAATATCACTTTTTAGCGTAAAAAATCATTTAAAATAACTTAACTTAAAAAAATAACACTATGAAATTAAGTTTAGCAATTGTTGCATTAGCTTTGGCAATTCCTTCTGCCACGTATGCACAAGACTCAACGGCAGTTTCAAAAGGAGAGTATCCTAATACATTTTCTTCGGGATCTGCTAATGTTTCCCCATTCACCAATCAATCTAAAAGATTTAACGATTGGTCCATTTCTGCCGGGGTGGGTGTTCCACTTCTTCAGTCAGCGGATTTGACCTCTATCAAAAATGGTAACGGTAAAAACCTTTTTGGATATTCAGCTTATGTAAGTATTGATAAAGCGATTACCCATGCTTTTGGGATCAATTTACAATATGACAAAGGTGAAACCAGACAAGGATGGTTCAATACTAAAAATGCAGCACCAGATGCATCAGCAGTAGGAGCTAGAACTCAGTATGACGCAATCTCTATTTTAGGAGACATTAATTTTTCTAACCTATTAAGAAGAGTTGATAACCACTCTCCTTACAGATGGGCGCTTCATGGATATGCAGGTATTGGTACTATTGCCTACAGAGCATACCAGAAAGACGGGAATAACAAACAGAGATTGATGACTGAGATTAAGCCTTTCCAATTAGGATCTTTATTCATGCAGGCTGGTACAGGTCTGAAGTTCAAAGTGAACAGAAGAATCGATATTGAAGGGAGATTAATGTATGTTGTAACCGGTGATGATGAGTTTGATGGTGGTGGTGATGCGTACAGCGCTATCAACAAGCGTTCTGAGCAGGTTTCTGACAACTTCTTTAATGCTACTTTAGGTCTTTCTGTAAAACTTGGAAAACACGAATCTCACTTAATGTGGCATGACCCACTTCAGGAAATCTATTATAAACTTGATGTACTGGCTAATAAAAACCAGGATATCGAAGTTTGTAAAAAAGGAGATGCTGATAACGATGGGGTATGTGACGATTGGGACAGACAGCTTGATACTCCTGCAGGAGCAAGAGTGGATGGTGCCGGAGTTGCCCTTGATACTGACTTAGACGGAGTTATTGACCTTTACGATAAGTGTGTAACGGTTCCTGGACCTGTTGAAAACAACGGATGTCCGGTAGCAACAACAGGACCTGTAGTAGAAACAGAAACTAAATTGGAAGGAATTGAATTTGACTTAAATTCTGACAGAATTTTACCATCAAATACTCCAATTTTAAATAATGCGGTAAACTATATTAATTCTTCAACTGGTTCTTACAATGTAATCGGAGCTACGGATACAAGAGGTACTGACGCTTACAACCAAAAACTATCTGAAAGAAGAGCAAACAACGTTAAGAACTATCTGATCAAAAACGGTGTTCAAAATGGTAAACTACAGGCAGTAGGAAAAGGTGAAAAAGACCTTAAATACCCTGAATGTGAACCAGCAACGAAGTGCCCTGAATGGAAAAACAGAGCCAATAGAAGAGTATACTTCGAAGCTAAATAATAAACATATTGATATATCATATGAAAGTCACGCCCTGCGTGACTTTTTTTGTCTAATTCTTTCCTTATTTTTACACCATGATTTCTCCGCAGGATTTTCAAAAGCTAAAATATGATACTCTTAAGTATTTCTGGGGCTATACAGACTTCAGAGATTCTCAGGAAGAAATTATCAATGCTGTCATCAACGAAAAGGACACGCTGGTTCTGTTGCCTACAGGAGCAGGGAAATCTTTATGTTATCAATTGCCCGCCCTATTAAAAGAAGGAACATGCCTCGTAATTTCTCCTTTGCTGGCATTGATGAAAGATCAGGTCAATCAGCTCAAATCCCGTGGTATAGAAGCAGAATACCTTTCATCTGAACTGGATGAATATGATGCTGAAACTATTTATGACCGCTGCAAAGAAGGTCTTACAAAACTACTCTATGTTTCTCCTGAAAGACTTACCAACACTCAGTTTATTCAAAACATGGGGGAAATTCAGTTATCCTTTATTGCCGTTGATGAAGCGCACTGTATTTCAGAATGGGGGCAGGATTTCAGACCCAGCTATCAGAATATAAAAGGATTCAGAAGTAATAACCCTGAGATTCCCTGTCTTGCTCTGACTGCAACTGCTACTCCCAAAGTACTGGAAGAAATTAAAAATAAACTGGAACTTAAAAAGCCTTTTGTTTTTCAAAAAAGTTTCAAAAGAGAGAATATCAAAATCTTTACAGATGAAGTATCTGATAAATTTCAGCGTGTTTTTGATATTTTAAAATACAGCAACGACTCCGGAATTGTCTATGTAAGAACCAGAAAAGAAGCTGAATTACTGGCAGAATTTCTGAAGAAAAATCAGCTGAAAAATGTGGATTATTTCCATGCAGGCTTAACTACTAAAGAAAAAAATGCAAGGCAGAATCTCTGGAACACCAGCGACAACCATGTCCTTATTTCTACCAATGCCTTTGGAATGGGTATTGACAAGGATAATGTACGATTTGTCATACACTACTCTCCTGCTGCCTCCATTGAAAATTATTATCAGGAAATCGGAAGGGCCGGAAGAGATGGAAAAGACAGTTTTGCCTTCATGCTCTGGAACAAACAGGAGCTCCTGAATTTTGATCAGGTTTTAAAAAATCAAACCCCCAACAAAGCTGAGTTTTTGAAGATTGTTAGTTACCTCTACTCTATTTTTCAGGTAGCAGAGTTTGAACTTCCCGAAAAAACTTTTCAGTTGAATAGCCTTAGTATACAGAATTTTACCAGGCTTTCGAAAGCGAAAATCAATAATGTACTCAACTTTTTGCACAATCAGGAAATTGTTTACTACAATGATAATAAAAGTCTGTCTTCGCTTGAGCTTTTTATCAAAGCCGACGAAATAGATCAGTTACCACAAAAAGATGCTCACTTTATAGAGCTTCTTTTCCGCACCATATCCGGAATTACGACCCATAAAGTAATGTTCAGTGAGCAACAGGTAAGCAATAAAATTAATGTCAGCGTCCCTTTGATCAAAGAACGATTGAAGGAAATGCAGCAAAAGAATTATCTTGAATATATCGATGGAGCGCTATCCAGTATCAAATTCCTGAAACCTCGCGATGAAAGAGCGGTAAACAGTGGTTACTGGAAGTTATTTGAGCATATTCAGAGAAACAAAATCCAGAAATGGGAAGAGATGAAATTTTACGTAGAAAACAACGACTACTGTAAAATAAAACTAATTTTAGCCTATTTTGGTGAAAAGAACTCAAAAAACTGTGGCCAGTGCTCTGTCTGTGAAAAGAACAAACAATCCATTTTTGGAAAAAATATTTCCCAGCAGATTATCAATGTATTGGCCAAAAAATCGGCAACCATTGAAGAACTTTCTATACAGCTGAGTTATCACTCTAAAGAAAATATATTAGAAAATCTGATTTTTCTTTTAGATTCCGGAAAGGTAAGAATGCTGAATTTCAGAACGTATGCGCTTAATCATGAGTAATGAGTAATGAGTAATGGTTAATGGGCAATGAATGGTAAATGTATTGTGGTAAAATCATGATGAACTCACTCTATCCCTGAAACTCTCCTACCCTCGAACTTAAACACTTTCCGACTCTCAGATCAAAAACTTATCTTTGCATTATGAAATCATTGAAAGTCGTTTTTTTAGGGACTCCTGAGTTTGCAAAAACTTCTTTGGAGGCAATCCATCAATCTCACCATCAGGTGGTAGGTGTAGTCACTGTAGCTGATAAAGCAAGTGGACGTGGGCAAAAAATTCACCAATCACCGGTAAAAATCTATGCAGAAGAAAATAATATTCCTGTTTTCCAGCCGGAAAAGTTAAGAAATCCGGAATTTTTAGAAGAACTTAGAAAACTGGATGCCGATGTTTTTGTAGTCGTTGCCTTCAGAATGATGCCTAAAGTACTTTTTGAAATGCCTAAAATGGGAACATTCAATCTTCATGCTTCACTACTTCCGGATTACAGAGGTGCTGCCCCTATCAATTATGCCGTTATCAATGGAGAGGAAAAATCCGGAGCTACGACTTTCTTTATCAATGAAAAAATTGACGAAGGTAATATTCTGCTTCAGCAGGAAATGGAAATTTTGCCTGATGAAAATGCAGGAAGCCTTCACGACAGACTGATGGAGATGGGCGCAGGACTTGTTGTAAAAACGCTGGATGCCCTTGCTGAAAATACGATTGAAGAAAAACCTCAGCCTCAGGTGGAACATCCTAAAAATGCTTATAAAATTTTCAAGGAAGATACCCGAATCAATTGGGTACAGCCTTCAAAAACTATTCATCAGTTTATTCTGGGAATGTCACCTTATCCTGCGGCTTTCACCACGTTGAAGATTGAAAACGAAGAAAAAGGATTAAAAATATTCGGAGGAAAGTTTGAACTTTCTGATCACGGAAAACCAGCAGGAACTCTTGATATTTCAAAAAATGAATTTAAAATCTATACCCAGGACGGAATCTACTATCCTCTGGAACTTCAGCTGGAAGGTAAAAAAAGAATGATGGTTAAAGATTTTCTGAACGGTTTCCGAAATTTTGATGGAATCACATTAATCTAAAGATTTATATCTTATCAAATATAAAGTCCCAAAAGTTTGTCTGTTGATACTTTTGGGACTTTTTCGATTTTTAACCATCAGCTTTTACTGACAATTTTCTGGCGTATTCTGCTTATAAACTCCGGGGTTACCCCCAGATAAGCTGCAATCTGAATATTGGTAAGACGATGTGCTGTTTTCGGGTAATCCCTTAAAAATTCTACGTACCTTTCCTCTGAAGGCTTGCTTAGATTATCAATAATTCTTCGTTGCAATGCTATAATTGACTGCTGAAATTTAAGCCTCATCAATCTTTCAATTTCCGGCATTTCAGCATACAGTTTTTCTTTATCTTTTTTCGGAATAAGAAGAATCTCACTATCCTCGAGTGCCTGAATATTAAGTTTTGAGGGAATGCGGTTGATAAAACTGTCAATATCAGAAACCCACCAGTTTTCAATTCCAAAATATAATATCTGTTCGGCAGCATTATGATGGGTATGAAAAACTTTAAAGCATCCACTCAGTATAAATCCTTCAAATTCGCAGATCTCCCCTTCTTTTAAAAGGAATTCTTTCTTCTTTATTTTCCGAAGGTTAAAAGCACTGCAGTATTTTTCCAGCTTTTCGTCTGAGATATCAATATATTCCCGGATGTGTTTTTTTAATGGCTCAGTCATCGTTTAAAAATAAAAAAAGGTTTAGAAAAATCCTAAACCTTATATGTTGTATGGTAAACAGTCATGTATTGTGAAAAAATCACAATTGACTATTCATTTATTAGAGTTGTACCATCTCAGTAACCTCTACATCATATCCTCCAACCTGAGGTTTGATATTAGGGTTTTGAGTGATTACTTTAAACTTATTGATTCCTAAATTCTTCAAAATCTGCGTTCCAATTCCATAATCTCTGTAATTGTACGCTAATGTAGGATGCTGCTCCTGACCATCCTGATAGTTTAAGAACTGCTGAAGTTTTCTCAATGTATTTTCAGAATTAGAAACGTTATTGATGAAAATAATTGCTCCTTTTCCAGCTTCATTTACCATATTGGTTACTTTTTCCAACAATGGTTTTTCACCGTTATTTAATCTTGTCAATACATCGAAATAAGAATCTGATGACTGTACTCTTACCAACACAGGCTCATCTACTGTCCAGGCTCCTTTTGTCAGTGCAAAGTGGATCTGATCATTAGAAGTTTCTCTGAAGGCATAAAAATCAAACTCACCGTAATGTGTTTTTACTTTTTTCTCTTCAAGTCTTTCTACAAGATTTCCTTTTTTGAGCTGATAATGGATCAGATCTTCAATAGAAACGATCTTCATATCGTGTTTTTGAGCAAAAGCATGAAGTTCAGGCAAACGAGACATTGTACCATCTTCGTTCATGATCTCACAGATCACTCCTCCTTCTTTTAAACCTGCTAAATGAGTAAGGTCAATAGCTGCTTCGGTATGTCCGGCTCTTTTCAATACTCCTCCTTTTCTTGCACGAAGCGGGAAAATGTGACCAGGTCTCATAAAATCTGTAGGTTTGGATTTTTCATCCATCAGCGCTAAAATAGTCTTTGCTCTGTCTCCTGCAGAAATTCCGGTAGATGTTCCGTTACCCAGAAGGTCAACCGATACGGTGAAAGCAGTTTCTTTAGGATCGCTGCTTCTGCTTACCATCACTTCAAGGCCAAGCTCATCACATCTTTTTTCAGGAAGCGGCATACAGATCAGCCCTCTTCCGTGAAGCGCCATAAAATTGATAATTTCCGGCGTTGTCAGCTCTGCCGCACAAAGAAAATCGCCTTCATTTTCTCTGTCTTCATCATCTACTACTATGATTATTTTACCATTTTTAAGGTCTTCAATGGCCTCTGGAATAGTATTTAATTTAATATCGGACATTTTTACTTTTTATTTGTGCAAAGATACTCATAAAAATAAGCATCTCCCAACTAATTATGAATGGTTTATTACGCTTTGGATAGAGTTCGCTGCCTCTCTGAAAATCTCATAAGATCTCAATCTTTTCTGATGGTCATAGATATGTGAGTTGATCATCATTTCATCCACCTGAAATCTTTCCTGGAAATTTGTAAGCTTTTCCTGAACTTCCTCCTGATCCCCAATAAACGTATATCTCAGCTTTTGTAAAACCATAGATTTTTCCATGGGAGACCAGATCTCATCCATATCATCCACCGGCGGAGCAAAAGGTTTTCTATCATTTCTTACAATATTGATAAATGCCTGGAATAAAGTAGTAGATATTTTATGAGCTTCTTCCGATGTTTCTGCTGCCACCCCGTTTACACAGGCAATGATATAAGGTTTGTCCAAATATTTTGACGGTTCAAAATGTTCTCTGTATATTTTAAAAGCCATTTCCATCTGCTCCGGAGCAAAATGTCCTGCAAATGCATAAGGCAGCCCAAGTTCTGCGGCCAGCCATGCACTATCTGTACTTGATCCCAGAATATAAATCGGAATATCAAGTCCTTCTCCTGGAATAGCCCGCACCATGGCCTCTGAATTTTCTTTTGAAAAATATCTTTGCAGTTCGAGGATTTGTCTTGGAAATTGTTCATTGATGAGAGCCGGATTTCTTCCTAAAGCCTGAGCTGTTAATCCATCAGTTCCCGGAGCTCTTCCTACTCCCAGATCAATTCTTCCCGGGAAAAGAGATTCCAGGGTTCCGAACTGTTCCGCAATGATCAGGGAACTATGGTTGGGAAGCATAATTCCTCCCGAACCTACTCTGATTTTTTTCGTTCCATTGGCGATAAAACCAATTAAAACAGAAGTAGCTGAACTCGCAATACTTTCCATATTGTGATGTTCTGCCAACCAGAATCTTTTATAATCTAAATTTTCAGCGTGATTGGCTAATGATAAGCTGTCCTGAAAAGTATCGTGAATGCTTTTACCTTGCTTTACAGGGGCAAGATCTAAAACAGAAATTTCAAAATTTTTCATATTGAGATGTTAATTTTTTCAAAGTTGATCCTGAATCTCCTTTGTCAATTTCATAATTCTAAAGTCGGTTTTAAAAACCAAACAAATTTAAAACATAAAAACTGCATTAGTTACTTTTTGTAATTAATAAAAACAATGGCTCAGTTCAGGGAAAAACTATGGGAATAAAATTTTTGTTTATTTGATTTTACTTATGAGGTTTTGGGTAACTTGCAACATCATTTAATAACTAATAACATGAAGACAAAAATAATGTATATCGAAAACAAATCCTTCGGACATAGCGGGCCGGCATGGATTGGTTTTGTGGAATTTTCAAAGTCCGGACAAACTATTTACTGCAACGGGAAAGCTTTCAAAAGATTGAAAAGACCGGAATATATTGCCAACTATTTTGATATAGAAACCGGAGAAGAATACTGGGTATCCGGTATTAAGAAAAACGGACAGGACAGGCATTGGTTTGGAGGCGGAAAAATTATGCTTGATAAAAACTCTATGGATGAATATCTGAAATTGGTAGATTTCAATAGCATAGACAAAAATCACTTTGAGATCGTTGAATTCTCCAAAACAGATAAAAGCAGATTTAATGAAATAGAAAATACAGAAACTGAATTCAGAGATAGAAGTTTTCATGCTACTTTTTATGATAACAACCGAAGAAAATTAATCTTAGACACTAAAATTTAAAGGAAAAATATTTATTTACTGCTTTTATCATTCTTTTTAATAAGCTGCTCTTTCAATCAATTTTATAAAGACAGAGAATCAGACAAAACAGATGGTGAAAAAATTCCCATAAAATTTTATTGGGAACTTCGTTATGGAAAAAATCGGGATGATATTTATAAGTTATTTGGTGAGAAGTTTTTTGAAGTGACCGATAAAGAAAAACTTGTAAAACTTATGAATACAGTCAATGCGATTGGTCCTGTTGAAGAATACAATCTTGCCAAATGGGAAACAATGGTTGTGAAGGGAAACAACGCACGAAGTCAATATTTCTTCATGTATAATGTAAAAAGAGGGACTAAGAAAACAGAAGAATCTTTTACTTTAGAAAAGAATAAAGAAGGAGACATAAAAATCGTTGGCTACAGAGTTAATCAAGATATGCTAAACGAATAAAAATAAAGGGTTTTGAACATTTTCAGGACCCTTTTTTATTTTACAGGGTTTTGTTTAAGTGATTTTTAAAACAAATAATACGAATAAGTATATTTTAACGAAAATAATTCAACAAAAAGAGAGATATTCATTATATTCGTATACCAAATTTTTAAAAACTTTAATATGAACAAAAAAACAAACAGCCTGTTTTATAAGCAGATGCTGACAGGAAAAACTGTGTTTATGAGTTTTCTTATTGCAGCTACATTTTCCTCTTGCAGCAAAAATAATGAGGAAATTACCACCGAAGCCCAAACCAATGCCTTGAGCACAGACAATGTAAAAAAAGGAAAATTTGGAGGTCAGGACATTACCTATGAAAGAAAAAACGGAATGAATTTTTTCCAGGGAGATATTGTTCTTACCGACAAACAATTGTCAGAAGGCAGCGAACTCAATAAAGGCGGTGCCAGTTATTCCAGATGGCCCAATGGTAAAATTTACTATACAATAGCCAGCAATATGGGTTCAATCAACGTTAATAAAATCAATTCCGCAATCAGTGAGTATAATAATAAAACCAATACTCAATGGATCTACCGAAGCAATCAGTCTAACTATGTTGAATTTATTTTTGGGAGTTCATCCGGATCAGATGGCTGGGCTCATATCGGATATCGGGGCGGAAAACAAACGGTTTCTTTGGATCAGTATATTTCTGTAGGATCCGTAATTCATGAAATGGGCCACACGGTAGGTCTTTATCACGAACATACCCGCAAAGACAGAGATCAATATGTAAAAATCCTTTGGAACAATATTCAAAATGGGCAGGCTTATAATTTTAATATCTATAATTCCGGGACAGACATAGGGCCTTTCAATATTAATTCAGTGATGATGTATTGGCCAACATCCTATTCTAAAAACGGACTGCCAACGATTATAAGAGCAGACAATTCAAATTTCACTTATAACAGAACAGGTTTTACCACCGGGGATATCAATACCATCAATGCGATGTATCCTTAATTTTAAAGAATTTTTGTGACCATCAAAAAGGGAAGAATTCTTATGAATTCTTCCCTTTCTTATAATTATAATGATTAATCAAAATCCTGATTTCATTGAATTCAAAGTGGTTGGGCAATGCATTCTTCCACTCAGTCAATGTTTCGTGTGGGTTTTTGTAAAACTCCTCTTCAAACGCTTTGATTTTATCTGAAGTAATGACTCTTGCAATATCCAGCAATCCCTGTTCTGCAAATTTGGCAAGATGGCCAATGACCGTTTCTTTTACCAACCCTCTTTCGAGAGCAATTTCCCCAATGGTTTTTCCCTGTTCAAACAACTGAAAAGTTAAAACCTGAGACGGAACTTTAGCTATTTTCAGATTGATTTCCTTATCATTTTTTTCATCTAAAAGTTTCGTTTCTAGAAGGTAAATATCTCTTAAACTGTTCAGGTATTCTTCAATATCCTCCAGCCAGCTTTTAAATTCTTCGTTATATTGTTTTAAACCTTTCGCTCCTTTTATTTCAGCATAGAATTCCTTCAAAGGATCAAAAATTTTATTTCTGGTTTCTGTAAAAAAGAAATTAACCGCTCCTTTTGACTTGCTTTCAATTTCGGACCAATCTTCTTTTTGTTCAATAAAATTATTAACCTTCTGAAAAATGATACGTTCCAGCTTTTCAAATATTTTCCCAAGATTTACCGCTTCATGTTTCAATTGCAGATAAAGCTGCTTGGTCTTTACATGATCGATATTTTTGGTCACGATC
This sequence comes from Chryseobacterium sp. Marseille-Q8038, assembly GCF_965111995.1. NCBI lineage: Bacteria > Pseudomonadati > Bacteroidota > Flavobacteriia > Flavobacteriales > Weeksellaceae > Chryseobacterium > Chryseobacterium sp. Marseille-Q8038. The sequence goes on from NZ_CBCOPN010000002.1 coordinate 694,577, forward strand.
GAAAGGTTGTTCCATTCTTCTACCTCTTTTAAAAACCATGTACAATCTAATGTACGAAGTACTTTTCTGATGCTGTAATCATATTTTTCCTGGTTCAGGATGGCTTCAACATGGTCGTTGGCAATAGTATCTGTATGGAAATGTAAAATTCGGTTATCCTTGAAAATAACTTCAGGGGTAATTTTTGATTTTAACACAATTCCTTCCAATGTTCTGCAACGGGATAAAGCCACATACACCTGACCGGCTGTAAAACTTTTTCCGGCATCAATAATCACTTTATCAAACGTTAATCCCTGACTTTTATGGATGGTTACCGCCCATGCTAATTTGATAGGAAACTGCTCGAAACTTCCTAAAACTTCTTCCTGGATATTTTTATCCGTATCAAGGAAATATTTTTTCTGTTCCCAGGTTTCTCTTTTTACAACAATTTCGTTTTCGCTTTCGTCCAGTACAACACGGATTTCATTTTCATCTAATCCGATAACCTCGCCTAGTTTTCCGTTAAAATATTTCTTCTCACCGGAAATGTCATTTCGGATAAACATGATCTGGGCTCCGATTTTCAGTTCTAAAAACTGTTCGTTCGGAAACTGATTTTCTTTAAAATCACCTACCAATTTCGCTTCATACACCTGAGGATCAACTTTAATTTCTGTCAGTTTTTCCTGGTTGATTTCATCTGCCATTTTGTTGTGAGAACACAAATAAACGTAAGACTCTTTCCCCATATCAAAATCAGGATCATACCTTTCATTGAGATGATTAAAATCTATATTATCTACATCTCCATCACGGATCGCATTCAGAATTTCCAGAAACTCTTCGTCAGATTGTCTGTATACTTTTGTCAGCTCAATGGTAACAATGGGAATTTCTTTAATGGCATGGCTGTCAAAAAAGAAGGGTGAATTGTAATACATTTTCAAAATGTGCTCATCCCTCACTACCGGAGGAAGCTGAAACAAATCCCCGATAAAAAGCATCTGTACCCCTCCAAATCTTTGATTATTCCTTCTGATGAATCTCAAAGAAAAATCCATCATATCCAGAACATCTGCCCTCAACATTGAAACCTCATCAATAATAATGATTTCTACTTCTCTCAGAAGCTTCAGTTTATCTTTACGATATTTGAAATGGGGCATCAGGTCAGCAATATTATTAGCCAAACTGGTATCTATCCTTTCTGTGGTGGGAAGAAAGGTTCTTAGCGGCAGTCCAAACATAGAATGGATGGTTACTCCACCCGCATTGATTGCAGCAATTCCCGTAGGAGCTACTACAATATGCTTTTTCTTTGTACGCCTTACAAAATCATTAAGAAATGTCGTTTTTCCTGTTCCGGCTTTCCCGGTTAAAAAAACGCTTCTGTTGGTATATTCTATTAAGTCAAAAAAATGATTGTTCATCGTTGTCAAAAATACGGAAATGAATTTGAATTTCTTACCTTGGCATAAGTTTTGAAAATTTATAAAAAGAAAAAAGTTTATTGTGAAAAAATTATTCTTTCATATCCCGGCAATAGTATTATGTACTACAATAACCCTGGTTTCATGTAATACATCAAAGAATGCCAATACCAATCTTCCTATTGATATCGCAGACAGACCTGCTGACGAAGAAAGTCAGAAATATGAACAGGCGCAGCTCGACCGATTAAAAGCCTCCATCGAATCTGAAGTGTCAGGAGAAAAATGTACGGATGCCAATGAATGGACATTTGCTCCCATGGGATCGAAATCCTGTGGCGGGCCTCAGCAATACATTGCCTATCCTAAAAAAATAGAAGAAACTTTCTTACCAAGAGTGAATGAGTATACGGATAAAGTGAAAGCTTTTAATGAAAAGTATAATATTATGTCTGACTGTATGATGATCACGCCTCCTACATCTCTCAAATGTATCAATGGCAAGATAAGACTGATCACACCGGACAATAACTAACAATAAAGCAAAGGTTCTATATCAAATCGAAAAAGCTCTGTCCAAAAACAGAGCTTTTATATTATTTTAAATAGATCAATGGTGAATTTTGCTTCGCAAGTGAATAGTGAATTTTTAACACCAAAAAAATTGACAAGCGCAGCGAATTGACTATTCACTATTCACCTGACAGCCTAAAATTGATGGTCTTTCACATTTTCCTTATACCACGATGAGTATTTCACATAGTTATCTGCAATTCTGTTCACTTCTCCTTCCAGTAACTGAGCATTAATATCTTTGATTTTTTTTGCAGGAACTCCACCCCAAACTTCTCCGGATTTTATGTGAGTTCCCTGAGTTACTACAGAACCCGCTCCTACAATGGAATTCTCTTCTACAAGACAATCATCCATCACAATCGCTCCCATTCCGATCAGTACATTATCTTTAATGGTACATCCATGAACAATCGCGTTATGCCCGATAGAAACATTGTTCCCGATATTCAAAGGGAATTTCTGATAGGTACAGTGCAGCATTGCATTATCCTGAACATTCACCTTATCTCCCATTTTGATATAGTTAACATCTCCTCTGATCACTGCATTATACCAAACACTGCAATCTCTTCCCATCTCAACATCGCCAATAATGGTAGCTGTTTCTGCTAAAAAAGTATTCTCTCCAATCTGTGGTGCTTTTCCTAAAAGTTCTTTTATAAGTGCCATAATATTAATTTGAAAATTTGAAAATGAGCTAATTTGAGAATGTATGATGTGTTATCTTTTCTTGTATCTAAGTTCTAAATTACAGCGATAGCAAAAATCTAACTCTCAATTTTCAGCTTCTAACTTCTAATGCGTATTTTTGTATCTCAAATTTAACGAAAAAATGCGTACCGTACTTATAGAACCAACTGAAAACCCAAAAGTGATGAAATTTGTAGCAGATTACAATCTCATCCCAGGGTCTTTAGAACTGGATAGAAATTCAGATATTTCAGAAATTCCTTTAGCACAGGAACTTTTCAATTATCCTTTTGTGGAAAGAGTTTTCATTACGGCTAATTTTGTAGCTGTAGCAAAACAAGATACCATAGAATGGGAACATGTTGCTGAAAGTCTGAAAAATGTAATTGAGGATGAATTATTGGCAAACCCAAGAATTTATCTTCAGAAGAAAAAAGAAATGTATCAGATTTATGCTGAAATGACTCCGAATCCCAATGTAATGAAGTTTGTGTCTAGCAAGCTGCTGATGGATGGTTTTGTGGAAGTAAAATCGAAAGAAGCTGCTGAAGAAGTTCCTTTGGCGCTGGCTATTTTTAAAGAATTTGATTTTGCAACGGAAGTTTTCATTTCTGACAACTTTGTAGCGGTAACCAGAAATAATTCTGTAGAATGGCATCAGGTAATGATGACTGTTCGTGCGCTTATTGCTGAATATCTTCAAAATGGAGGTGAAATTTCAAAAATAGAACCTCAGAAACATGAAAACCCTGTTGAAAAAATCATCAACAGAGATTATACTGAAGATGAGCAGAAGATTTCTGACATTTTAAATGAATATGTAGCTCCTGCCGTGGAAAATGATGGAGGAAAGATTTCTTTGATGGAATATGATCAGGAAAATAAAACGGCAAAAATGCTTCTGCAGGGTGCATGCTCTGGCTGTCCAAGCTCTACAGCTACTTTGAAAAACGGAATTGAAAATATTTTAAAACAATTCGTTCCTGATTTAGTAGAAAGAGTGGAAGCTGTAAACGGATAAAACAGTGGAAATGCCTCCCGAAAAGAAAATTGTCATCATTATAGGAAGTGCTTCTGAAAATTCCAGCAATCAGAAACTGATGGAACAGGTACTGAAAAAAATGGATCATGCAGATTTCAAGATGTATGATGATCTTTCTGTTCTTCCGCATTTTGATACCGCATTAACCGATGCTCACACTCCGGAAGAAGTTCTGAAAATCAGAGAGGACATTAAAAATTCAGCAGGCGTACTATTTTCTACACCGGAATATATTTTCAGTATTCCCGGAAGATTAAAGAATCTGTTGGAATGGTGTGTTTCCACAACAGTATTTTCTGAAAAACCGGTTGCTGTGATCACCGCTTCTGCCAATGGAGAAAAAGGCCATGAAGAGTTATTATTGATTTTAAAGACTCTCGGAGCTGTAACAGATGATAAACATCAGGCATTAATAAAAGGGATAAAAGGCAAATTTGACAGCAATGGCTTACTGGAAAGTAATACCTTTGCTAAAGTATCAGAATTAGTAACAGATTTTACAACTTCTGTTTCATAATTAAAAATTAGAATATTGAATAAGAAAGGAATTTTACTGGTCAACCTCGGATCACCGAGATCAACTTCTGTAAACGACGTAAAGGAATATCTTGATGAATTTTTGATGGACGAAAAAGTGATTGATTATCGCTGGATCTTCCGTGCCCTTCTTGTACAGGGAATTATTCTGAAAACAAGACCCGCAAAATCTGCTGAAGCTTATAAAACAGTCTGGACGGATAAAGGTTCTCCACTGATTGTTATTACTGAACAAATTCAGAAAAAACTTCAGAAAGTGGTAGATGTTCCGGTGGAAATCGGAATGAGGTATGCAGAACCGAGTATTGAAACCGGTATTCAGAAACTGGTAGATCAGGGAATCACTGAAATCGTTCTTTTTCCTCTATATCCTCAATATGCGATGAGTACTACGGAAACAGTGATTGAAAAAGCAGAAGAAGTCAGAAAGAAGAAGTTTCCAAAAGTAAAGATCAATTATATTCAACCTTTCTATAACAGGGATATCTACATCAACTGTCTGGCAGAAAGTATTAAAGAAAAACTTCCTGAAAATTTTGATGCCCTGCAGTTTTCGTATCATGGGGTTCCGGAAAGACATATTTATAAAACGGATCCTACCAAAACATGTAACCTCAATGACTGTTGTTCCAGAGATGATAATCCAAGTCATCAGTTCTGCTACCGTCATCAATGTTATAAAACGACACAGCGTGTTATCGAAAAACTGGATTTGCCAAAAGAAAAAACAATCGTGTCCTTCCAGTCAAGATTAGGAAAAGACAAATGGATTGAGCCATATACCGACGAAACATTGGAAACCATTGGCAAAAAAGGGATAAAAAACCTGGCTATCGTCTGCCCGGCTTTTGTTTCGGACTGTCTTGAGACCCTGGAAGAAATTTCTGTGGAAGGGAAAGAACAGTTCATGCATGGTGGTGGTGAAAATTTCCACTATATTCCATGTCTGAATGATGAAGACCGTTGGATTGAAGTCGTAAAAATCCTTTGTGAAGAAAAACTGAATGATTTCTATCTGGTATAGTTTACTTTGCACTAAATATACAAAAGGCCACAAGAATTAACTTGCGGCCTTTTTGTTGAATATATTAAAAAATTTGGTGCTACTTTTTAATCAGGTTTCCTGCTTTCTCTCCGTTTACCATTACAATATATACTCCCGGAAGAATATTGGAAGGAAGCTGGATATTAAGTCTGTTTACTCCATCGGTAATTTCTACTTTTTCAGAAATTTCTTTCTTACCTGTAAGACTTACCAATTCTACAATTCCTTTTCCTGATTTACCTTCAAAGTTGATGGTGAATCTATCAGTTGCAGGATTTGGACTGATAGTATACAGAGCTGTCTCTGCTGCGGCTACTTTTCCTGCCGGAGAAGTTCCACCTCCTACACCTACAGCGTTCCAGGCATTTTTAACCTGAGTCACTTCATTGCTGGTTGCTCCGTATAAATCGGTAGCTGCCTGAATAGAATAGGTTCTTGCACTTGCATAAGTAGAAGAAGAAGTAAGATAAGTCGTTAATGTTCTGTAAGCAATAGCTCCTGCTTTATCCAGCCCGATTGCTGAAACATTATAAGCAAAGCCTTTGTCATTAGTACCGGAACCTCCTGTAACCAGTAGATAATACCAGAAGTTAAGGACTCCTGAGTTGGTATGAACTCCACAATAATCATTAGATTGGCTTGGAGTTACACAACCGGAAGTTGTTGTTGTTTTCCAATACGTTCCCAGATAAGTATCAGGCTGGCTGTATGCGTTAGGATTAGCCATATTTCGGATCACATAATTGAAATCTTCTCCCAATGTCCAGCTTGCCTGTGTAGGTCTTGCCCAACGTTCAATGGTATTTCCGAAGATATCTGAAAAGCCTTCATTTAATGCTCCGGGTTCTCTCTGATAGACAAGGTTAGCCGTTTTAGAAGTGAGTCCATGTGTAATTTCGTGACCGCAAACATCTATTGCTGTTAAAGGTTTTCCACCGTTTGTTGTAGAGCTTCCATCTCCATAAGTCATTCTGGAACCATCCCAAAATGCATTAAAATAGTTGCTGGAATAATGAACATATGATTTTATAGCGAAGTTATTATTATCGATACTCTTACGTCCATATTTTGTATAAAAATAATCCACTGTCATTTCGGCTCCCCAATGGGCATCGGTAGCGTATTGATCTTTATTGGTATTAACATTATTCCAGTTATTGTCCGTATCTGTAAAGTCTACAGCAGAAGCATAGCTGGTTCCCTTTTTAAGGTTATAAGTTTCTACAGATGTTCCTGCATTTCTTCCTGTTTCTCTTAATCGGTAGCTTCCGTTATAAGAATCTGTAGTGATGCTACGGGTTCCGCTATATCCTGTAACGGCTGTTCCCGGGCTGTTCACTTCATGAATAATGGCATCTACACCTAATACTTTTCCATTTTTAGCATCTACGAAAACATATTGTCTGCTTAATGGTTTTTCAGCATAGATATCAAATTTATAAGCTAGTCTCAGATCATTCAGCTTATCATCATCAGGATCTGAATAATACACTAATTCTCCTTTAGGGGCAAAGCTTGCATTGGGATCACCCGTTTCTTTTTTCAGAAAATCTTCCTCCTCTTTATTTTTCCATTTATAGGATTCTGCTCCCACAAATGACAAAGCACTTTGTAATGCAACATTTTCAGCAAGGCTGGCATTTTTATCAAGTTCTTTCGGAAGTTTAAGAACCCATTTTCCTGACTGTCCTACAATTTTACCGTTTTTTGTCTGTACTGCCATCATTCCGTATTCTACAGGAATATCATTAACAGTCTGTTGAAATCTTTGGGTTTCAAAACCTAATGCATCCTTTTCCAAGCCTAGTTTACGAGCTTGTCCCGGAGAAAGTCTCTGAGACGCTTCGTCAAATAAAACAGGGTTCCCCTGATAGGCAGGAGCATTTTTTTCAAATCTCATAAACTCGGCATGTAATCCGCTTTTTCCCGGAATTAGTTTTGATGGTGTGTTTTGCCCAAAAACAAATGAGCAGGCGGCAACACTTGCCACTAAGATAAATTTCGTTTTCATAATAATATTTGGTTGGTTGTGGTGACGAATTTATAAACTTTTCACAATAAAATGATATAAACAATGAATAAAATTCAATTGATATTATAAATCGATAAATAAAACACAATGACGATTTTAAAACAAAGAAAATTTTTTAAAGATAATTTTTCTGCAATACAAACTTTACATTAAAATAATTAATTAAAATCAAAATTTTGTGAATTATTTTTTTCACTATGTAGTGCATTATAATTAAAAAAAATAACCCTATTCTGAGATTTTAGAGCATATTTTATTTCAATATGGGCAAAAAAATAAGGACTATCTTAAGAGACAGTCCTATTTTATATGTATATTTTTTATACAAAAATGATATCAAGTCATTGCTTATCGTTTATTGGCAATTGGGGTTCTGAATTCTCCGTACCCCATAAGACCATCATAATTTCTTCCGAACGGTGCATAATAAAGGAATGCCTGATAGAGGTTTTCTGTCTGCCAGAAGTTACCATTTACTTCCCCAAAATTCAGAGCGCCATTTCCTTCTTTTGTTACCAAAACGTAGTTATAGAAACCTTGCTTCAGAAATATTTTGGCTACATACTGTTTCGTGGAAGGATCATATTGCATCTGATTTTCTTTGCCCGGTTTAAAATTATTAAATCCTCCCAGCACATAGATTTCTTTATCCACAGGATCTGAATCCAGGTAGAAATGTACCCATGAATAATCCGCTTCTCTTTCTGCATCTCTTTCCCGACCCAGATCATTTCTCCTGTAATACCATGCTCCATTGACATCCGGCTGGTATTGGTAATTCAAAGGAAATGCCCATACCGGATGAAGATAAGTCTGGTTAACATCATCTTTTATTTCAGTGGCACGCACCATATCTGCTGCCATATTCATATTTTTATTATCGAAATAATAAAACTCATTGTCTCCCGGGAACGTAAGATTCGTCTGCTGAAAAAGCACCTGATTTCCTAAAACGCTGCTTGGCTTAAGATTAGAAATCACCATATTCGGGTTGTTATTCTGCATCACATTCATGGTGATTGAATTGACATTGGAAGAAATATCTCCTCCTTTCGGAGAAACATTCACTTCTACCCTTTGATTAATATTGGGATTTTTTGCATCTGCAAATCTTGAAATATTTAAAGCAACAGAGGTTACATCCTCAACCAGATAAAACCTTTTTTTGAAAAGAGGCTGGTCTGCAGAATCTTTATAAACAATCAGCTCATAATTCCCTGAAACCTTCAGCTGGATTTTATCATTCGGAAAAACCAGTTTATAATGAGTATAGGCCTGTAATGTATTGAAAGAATACTGAAACTGATCCAGCAATGCATTCATACTTCCGGTTGCAAATTCTGTAAAAAACAGGTTATCCTCATTCCAGTTTCTGTCATAATGTTTAAAAGTATACCGGTAGATCTGACTGCCATTTGTAAGATCATCAAAGCCCAGAACCAACTGTTCTCCTATCTTAATTACCGGAGTTTCATCATTCGTCTGAGGATTGAACAACTGAACACTTTGGATATTTTGTCCAAAAACCAGTCCGCCCAAAGAAAGTAAGAGTATTCGCAAAGTTTTCATTATGACGAAGATAACGAAAAATAGCCATTTTCTTAATAATATCGTATTTTTGAATAAAAAATATTCAGATATGCTTCAGATTCAAGGTTTCGTATTCAACTTTGCGAGTGAAAATACTTACATCATCTATAACGAAAATAAAAATGCCTGGTTAATTGATCCGGGAAATATGAATGCTCAGGAAACTCAAGCTATTGATCATTTTATTACAGAGAAAGAGCTGAAGATTCAGAAAATTCTTTTGACCCACGCTCATATTGATCATGTATTCGGACTTCAGTGGGCTTTTGACAAATTCAATATCCCCGTGAATATGCATCAGGAAGATCAGGAAGTATTGGATATGCTTCAGGCGAGCGGTGTAAGATTCGGAATGCAGATAGATCCGGTAAAAGTAGATGTAGAATATATCAAGGAAGGAGATGAACTGGATTTAGATGGCGAGAAATTTAAAATTTATCATGTCCCAGGACATTCGCCGGGAAGTGTTGTTTACCATAATGAAAATCAGAAATTCATGATTTCAGGAGATGTTCTTTTTGAAGGCAGTATCGGAAGAACAGATTTGTATAAAGGAAATTATGATCAGCTGATTGAGGGAATTAAATCAAAGCTTTTCATTCTGGATAATGAAACACAGGTTTTCTCAGGACATGGAAATCCTACATCCATTGGTTTTGAGAAGCAGTATAATCCGTTTTTGAAGTAAGAGAATCTGAGGATTTGAGAGTGAAATCAGCTCAATTCCCCAAATCTGCGAAAGAATAAAAAATAAAAACCGTCAGGACTAAGCCTGACGGTTTTGTTGTTATAAAGAAATAGAGTTTAGAAATCTAAAGTGATGGAAGCTCTGGCAGCTGCTCCCATAATAGGTCTTGCCATGATGATTCCATCTCCATTGGGTGATCCGGCTCTTGGATCTCCTTCTGTAATACCAATCGTATTAAAGATATTGGTACCATCCACTGCAAAACGTATTTTTCCTAACTGATAAGACATTCCTGCTCCAAATTCTGTGAAAGAAGGTAAAGTCTGTACATTCAGCTCATCCTGGAAGCGTTTTCCGTAATAGTTCATGCTTACATAAGCTCTCCATGACTTGGTAATGTTCACAGCCGGTGAAATATTAAAATAAAACTTCGGCATTCTTCTCACCACATTTCCTTCCAGAAGACTTCCGGCTTCAAGGTTTTTATATTTTGGACTCTGAACTGTTCCGTTAAAGGTAACTTCCAACATATTATTGAATAAGCGGGCATACCCTTCTACCTCAACTCCATAGTTTTCTGTATTGGCAAAGGTATTTTCAGATTTTCCATCAGAGAAAATATCTGTAAATGAAAGGTTCTTCAAGGTAGAATAGAACGGAATCACGGCTATATCAAAGGTACGCGAGTAGTATTTATATCCTACTTCCAACTGATTGGTGGTTACAGATTTTAACGGTTTATCAGGAGTCGGGTTGGAGAAATAATTGTAGTACGCTTCCTCATTCGGAGATCTGAAACCATTAGAAAAACGTGCATATACTGCATTCTCTCTGTTGATTTTATAATTCGCTGCTAATGTGAAAGAAACTTTATCTACGTTAAAATTCCAGTAAGTAAATTTATTTCCCAGTACACTCATATTATCATCAGCAGTTGTTGTGTTGAAACCGTGAGTTCCATCTGTTGTTAACCCTGAGTTATTTAAATTGGAAGTTGTTGTATTGGCAAAATTTCCTTTGTAATAATCATGGCTGTAACGAAGACCTCCGTTCACACTTAAAGCATCGGTAATATTGTAATCTAAGTTTACATAAAGGTCATTCAAACTTCCCTGAGTTTGTGTTCTTCTTTGCAGGAATGTCATATCCATCACCCCATTATAGGTTTTAGAATACCCATCATCTGTAGGGCTCATAGAAGGGTTTACCAGATTTAAAAGCTCAGGTCTGTCTGTTGCTGTGGTCAGAATATTGCTCCAGTTCCAATATTGCTGAGATTTCCAGTTGGATTTGTAAAAACCTGCCGTAACATTTCCTTTATCAAATTTATAATTGAACTGTAAATCATTCACAAAGTTATTCATCTGCTTGTCAATCGCCCAGAATCCTAATTTTTGTACGTACTCAGGATTTACAACGGCTCCGTTGCTTACCAGAGAATACTGATAATTGCTCATTCCAAGCCCGCCGTCTTTCACAGCATCTGTGGCGTATTTAGAAGCAAGTTTTGGTCCTCCTGCCGGGAAAATCCCCGTATAGTTCATATTGATATCCGTATATCGGGTTTTGTTTAAAACCGTGAAATTATTTCCAAGATCATATTTAAACTCAGCACCTAATACATCTACTTTCGGATGGATTCCGTCTTCAAGATTTCTGTTGAAAAACCCGCCTCCGGCCTGTGGAATATTCAGCTGGCTGATTGCTCTGTAACTATACGTTCCATAGTTGGGATCAAACCCCTGGAATCCTTTCAGTTTATTTCCGTTTTGTACCAATGGAATAGGAAGGAAGAATGTATTTCTGTCATCCAGTTTTTTGTAATACACTTTTACATAGCCTTTATCAAAGACATATTTAAGATTCATTCTGATTTGTCCTCCATTATTGGCTTTGAAACCTGTTTTTCTGATTCCGTCATCTGTTCTGTAAAAACCTCCGACATTGAAAAACAATTTATCCTGAACCAATGCTCCACCTACGTTAACATCGGTACGCATTAATCCATAGGTACTTGTTTCCAATTTTGCTGTACCTCTAAAATCATTGGTTCCTTCTCTGGTAATAAAGTTGATCAGACCACCGGGAGAATTCGTGGCGTAAATAGATCCGGAACCTCCTCTCAAGGCTTCCATACGATTCACGGAATTATCTACACGGAAAAAGTTATCCGCATTGGCAAACTGAAGCGCACCATCTTCAAAAACCGGAAGCCCATCTTCCTGTACCTGTACAAATTCATAGGCTCCTGCAGAAGGAATCCCTCTTGCAAAAAGGTTGTTTCCTACTTCACCTCCTGAAGTTTCCACGGCAAACCCTGGAACTCTCTGTAATAAAGCAGCAGCACTGATTGGATTCTGCTTCTGGATTTCTTTGGAACTGAATGTAGAAATTGCAGTACTGGATTCTATTTTTTTCTTCGGGTTTGAATTTCCGGTAATAACAATCTGATCTATAGAAGAAACTTTTGCAGAATCCTGCGGAGTTTCCTGGGCATAAGCATTATTAAAATATAACGTAGCTGTTGCGGCAATTAAAAAGATCGATTTTTTTTTCATAGCCATATTTTTTATTGTTAGTTTCAGTTTTGTTGTAATTGTAAATACACTCCATTGGTCCAACCGAATCCATCCTGATTGGGGTATTCCCCGCCGCCTGCTATTGTTTCTGTGTCTAATGCATTGTATTTTTCCATCAGTTTTCCGGTGTTTTTGTAGACTCTTTCTACGTTTGAACACCAGTTGTCTTTAATTTTTTCTGCCAGCTCGTTAAAGCCATAATTTTTCATTGCTTTAAAGCCCAGCCATTGATAAGGAGCCCATGCATTGGGAAGATCCCATTGCTGTCCTGAGTTTTTGGTTGTGGTGACAAGCCCGCCTTTATAAAGAAATTTTTCAGCAACCGTTTTAGCCACCGCTTCAGCTTGTGTATGGTCTGCAATTCCCAGGAATAAAGGATAAAGAGCAGCAATATGTTCAGACGGTGTTTTTGTGTTTTTTTTAGTGTGATAATCTTTATAATTGTTAGTATTTCCATCCCAGAAATATTTATTGATCATCTGTCTTCGGCTTGCTGCTCTTTCTGAAAAATAATTTTCTTTTTCACTCAGATTGTGAAGCGCTGATGATTTCGCCAAAGTTGTTTCCAAATGCCATAAAAGACAGTTCAGATCAACCTGTGCAAGGTTCAGCGTTTCTATCGTCTGTATATTTTCTCCGTCTGCGAACCATCTGCTGGAAAAATCCCAGCCGGATTCACAGGCACTTCTTATATTTCTGTAAAATTCATCTCCTGAAGTTTTTTCATGATCTTCAATATCGATCAGGTAACTTTCAGGGCGAGGTGCATTTTCTGCATCGTAATAACGGTTCAGAATATCTCCGTCTGCAGTTCTCACTACTCTTTTTACACTGGAATTGTTTTCAAGCCATTCTTCACCATTCATCCAGAAAGCATATTCTTTTTCCAAAGTGTCATGGTATTCTGTATAAATTCCTTCGTCATTTGTAGTTTCAAAAAGGAGATCCAGCATTAATGAAAAATAGGGAGGCTGTGATCTGCTCAGGAAATGAGTTCTGCTGGCATTGGGAACAAATCCTACGTTTTGAATCAGATAAGAACAGTTCTCAATAATGTTCTTCATCATTTCTACTCTGCCGGAAGCTTTTAGCCCAAGCATAATAAAATAGCTGTCCCAATAGAAAAACTCATTAAAACGACCTCCAGGAACGATGTAAGGTTTGGGTAATTTTAAAAGTGTTCCTTTTTCTTCATAGGCTGTACGGGTTAATTCATCCCATAATTTCTCAATATGTTCGCCAATAGGAAGTTGTTTTTCTCTGTGTACGGAAACTCTTGCTCCCAAAAAGTCAAAATGAGTCATCACAAAATCTTTCAGGTCAAAACCTTCAGTATTTTTTGTTTGTTCATAATCTTCATTAATCTTTGCAATGGGAAACAGAGGAACTGCATCCGTCATCATTTTCTGATCTTCAAAAATTTCAGATCTCTGTACATCATCAAACAGACTTTGAATTTCGTTTATGTAAAGCTGATTACTCATTGTTATTTTTTAGGATTAATTTTTAATTTATTCATGAAAACCGCTGAGGTGATCAGTAATGAAAGCGGAATCAGGGAAAGGTAAAATGCCTGTTGTCCACTAAACTCCTGAAACACAAAACCGGTAATGATAGAACCTATAGTTCCCCCGATTGCTGAGAAAACAACAATCAATCCTGACATGGCACTGTGTAAATATTTGGGAATAGATGCCAGAATTACAGAATTAATGCTCGGATAAATAGGTGCCAGCAAACCTCCCATTAAAGGAAATAAATAGACAACCAGAGGAGCATTCGTCCAGTTTGTATTCTTATCAATAGTAATATTATGTGTCAGTGGTAAAACCAGCAGTAAACTAATACCAAAACCTACTACACAAAAAGAAACAACATAGATCCAGCTGAATTTTTTGGAGAAGAATCCCGATAAAAATCTTCCCAACGCAAAAGCTCCTGCCAAAACCGCTCCTGCCTGAATACTCATTGAGGTAGGCACTTTTAAAATCTCTTTATAAAAAGTAGGAGTCCATGTCTGAAAACTTTGCTCTACCAATACAAAAAGGAAAGCACATAATAAGAAGCACAACACTTTTTTATAACTGAACAGGCTTGCGCTGTTTTTTAAATCTCCCAAAAGATCTGTTTTCTCACTTTTAGCTTCCTGCTCATTGAGTTTTGAAAAGAACAGGAATAAAAAAGATAAACTTGAAAGTGCTCCCAGCACCCAATACACATTCAGCCATTCGGTAGATTTCGGATTGTGATCATCAATATATAAACTGAATAAGACATTTCCCGCCAATACACCAATCATAAAAAAGCCTTCCAGAAATCCCATGAAGCTGGAATGTTCTTTATCTGTTTCCGTTACTAATCCAATAGAAGTAAAAACTGATATTTTGATCAGTGCAAAGGAAACTCCTACCGTGGCAAATAATAATTTAAATACCCAGAAATCATTGGTAAACGGCATTACAAAACACATACAGCTTACCAGGAGTAAGGCAGTCAGCATTGATTTTTTGATTCCTATTTTAGGAAGAAATGAAGCCAGAATGAATGAACATATGGCGATTGGAAGATCTTTGAAACCTTCCAGAACACTGGCCGAAGATTTTGAAATCCCAAAATTCTGCTGTACCTGTAGAATAACTGTTCCTACAGAATTCAGAAGAATTGCGAAGACAAAATAGTTTAAAAATAAAACGGCCTTGATGTTAATATTTTTCATTCAGGTTATTTCTTGTCGGCTAAGATAGAAGCATTTCTGTTAACGATAATTTAACACAGTAAATCAATATTTGAACTATATTAATATATTTAGTATTTTTAGTAATTAAATATGATTAATTAAATGAAAGTTACTTTTGAAAGGGTGATCCCAAATGAAAAGAGCTCGTTCCGTACCATTCATAATAATTCCCCTATTTCAGAATTTAAATGGGAGTATCATTATCATCCCGAAATTGAGCTGGTATGTGTCATTTCCGGGAACGGAACCCGCCATGTAGGCTACCATAAAAGTAATTATACGAATGGAGATCTGGTATTAATCGGGTCCAATATTCCCCACTCCGGATTTGGACTGAATTCTATTGATCCACATGAGGAAATTGTACTTCAGTTCAAGGAAGAAATCCTTCAGTTTCCCCAGCAGGAAGTAGAAGCACGATCCATCAAAAACCTGTTGGAGCTTTCAAAATACGGAATCCATTTTCATCATAAAGTAAAAAAAATAATGCTTCCCAAACTGAAACTGATGCTGGAATCTGAAGGTTATAAAAGATATTTACTATTGCTTGAAATTCTTTTCGAGCTTTCGAAATGCGAGGATTATGAACTTTTAAATAAGGAAATTATGCCTTACACCATCATTTCAAAAAACAAAACCCGTCTTGAAAATATCTTCACCTATGTAGAACATCATTACGATAAGGAAATTGATATTGAACAGGTAGCCAAACTTGCTAATCTGACTTTACCTGCTTTCTGTAATTTCTTTAAAAAAGCCACCCAGATTACGTTTACAGAGTTTGTAAACCGCTACAGAATTAATAAAGCATGTCTTTTGATGGCACAGGACAGATCTATTTCAGAATGCAGTTATCAATGCGGCTTTAATAATGTCACCTATTTTAATAGGATGTTCAAAAAATATACAGGGAAAACGCCTTCAGAGTTTATCAAGAACTACTCTCACAATAAAGTCAATATAGATTTAAAGGTTGAAAAAGAGGTTAAAAGTAAGGTGAGTTTTTGATAGTGTAAAGAAACTCCTACGGAGTGACAAGGTTTGTGGATAGACCATATCTCGTATTTGTCATTCCCGTAGGAATCCAGGCTTAATTCAAATTTTGTAATAATTTACAATAAAAGATATGCAGAGACTCTTACAGAGTGACAAAGTGTGTGAATAAACTGCAAGTATATGTTGCAATCAACAAAAAAGCCACTCTAAAAAGAGCAGCTTTGTATTATTGAGTAAAACCAGTAACTAAATAAACCAGCAACCAGCAATTATTTCCATTTGATATTACACCCCATGCTTGGTCTCTGGATTTCTTCCTGAGCTTCTCCAGCTAAAAGATTTTCAAAAGCTATGATTAAATCTTCACCGGTTACATCTTTATTATTTCCCGGTCTCGAATCATCCATTTGCCCTCTGTATACAAGGTCAAGTTTGTCATCAAAGAAATAAAAATCAGGTGTACATGCAGCATCATAAGCTTTTGCTACAGCCTGACTTTCATCAAATAAATATGGAAAATCAAATCTTCTCTCGATTTGGAATTCAATCATTTTTTCCGGAGAATCTGCCGGATATTTTTCAATGTCATTCGCATTAATGGCGATGAATTCAATTCCACGCTCGTTGTAATCTTCGTATAATTCATTGATCTTGTCAATCACATGCAGAACAAACGGGCAGTGGTTACACATAAAGATCACCAAAGTACCTTTTTCTCCTTTCAGTTCGTCCAAAGACTGAAGTTCATTCGTTTTTGACGGGTTAGGAAGTTCAAAGAACGGAGCCTTTGTTCCTAATGCCAGCATATTTGAGGGAGTATTCATATCCTTATTTCTTTATCGGCAAAGATAATTATTTCTTTTGTTAATTGAGCCGAGTTCTGAAACATGCATTTTATTTTTGGTAGAGTAAGGAAGCGGGAAGCTGGAGGCGGGAAGATAGTAAGCGTTCAAAAATAGTTATAGTCAAATTCTATTATTAAATTTATTTACCCCTGAAATAACTTCCAGCCCCCATTCTTCCAGCTTCCAGCCTTTGATTTATTTTCTTTAAATAGTCAGCAAATCTATAAAACTTACAATATCCTTTGGAACTTATATCAAAAAGTTTGTAGTTTTGCTAACGCTGTTAGTAAATAAATATCATGGGTCTACATGAACGCCGTCAACGAGAAAAAGAATCCATCCGTGCAAATATTTTGCAGGCTGCTTTTACGTTGGCTAAAACTGAAGGCTGGGGTTCGCTTTCTATGCGTAAGATAGCTGATGCTATTGAGTATAGTGCGCCTGTTGTATATGATTATTTTGAAAATAAAGAAGCTATCCTATTTGAAATTTCTTTAGATGGCTTCCACAAGTTACATATAGAATTATTAAAAGCTCAGCAGAAACACGATACTCCGGAAGAGCAGCTTGTTGCTATTGTGGATGCTTACTGGAACTTTGCTTTTAAAAATAAGGAATATTACCAGCTTATGTTTGGTCTTGGAATGCAGTGTTGCGGAAAAGGTCAGATGAAAAAGGAATTCTCATCATTTCAGGAGCTTATCTATGAATGTACTTATGAGATTATCAAGAAAAACGGATCCAATCCGGACAATGCCTGCCATATGTCTCATGCTCTGTTTTCTGCGGTACACGGAATGATCTCTATTATGATGATGCGTACAGCTGATATTCCTGCAACAATGAATAAGACTACATTGGACGAAACCGTTTCGGCTTTCATTAAGTCTTTGTAAATTTTTTTTGAATTAAAAATTAACACCGTTAGGAAACTTAACACCGAATTAATTTAAATTCTTCTGTTATTCCTGATTAAAAACTCAATCATTTATGAAACCATTCATAGAATTCAGTTGTTAAAAGTAATCATTTTTTGCTTACGAATTAACACTGTTAGTAAAATTAACACACCTTACACCTCATTATATACTTAAATACATTAAAAACAATTTTCAATTATGGAAACTATCGACTTTATCGGACATTAAAAATTCTGTAATTTTTTTTGAACTAATTATTAACACTGTTAGGAAAAAATACAGCATTTATTAAAACACTTTACTTACCTCTAACATTTCATTAAAAAAATTAAACCAAAATGAAAATACCTGGAAAAACAAGGTTTATTGTACTTATTGCAAGTATAATTCTTTTACAGAGCTGCACAAAAGCCGCAGAAGGAACCAATGCCGCACCTCCAGCTCCAGAACTTCCGGTTTATACCGTTATTACATCACCCGCAACTACATATCAGGAATTCCCAACTGCTTTGGAAGGGAAAAACAACGTAGAAATCAGATCTCAGGTAGACGGATATCTGGATAGAATCTATGTGGAAGAAGGCGCTTATGTAAGAGCAGGACAACCGTTATTTAAAATAGATTCAAGAAGCTACGGTGAGCAGATGAATATGGCCCAGGCTAATTTTCAGGCTGCGAATGCCAATATCCAAAAAGCAAGAGTGGAAGTAGAAAGACTTCAGCCACTGGTTGCTGCAAAAGTAGTTTCTGATGTACAACTTAAAACAGCAAAAGCCAATTATGATGCCGCTGTTGCCGCTGCTTCACAAGCCAAAGCCTCTGTAGGAAGTGCAAGAATCAACGTAGGATTTACAACGATTACAGCTCCTGTAAGCGGTTATATTGGAAGAATTCCTTACAAAAAAGGAAGTCTGATCTCCAGAACAGATGTAAATCCATTAACCTTATTATCTGATATCAGTGAAATCTACGCGTATTTCTCTTTAAGTGAACTTGACTTCATTGCATTCCAGAATAAATATCCGGGAGCAAGTTTAGAAGAAAAGCTTAAAAATATGCCAATGGTAGATCTTGTCATTGCTGATAACAGTACTTACCCTGAAAAAGGAAGATTAAGTATTGTAGACGGACAGTTTGATAAAACTACCGGAGCCATCAGTGTACGTGCTGTTTTCCCTAATGCCAACGGAACTTTAAGAACCGGAAACACAGGAAGAGTGCGTATGCCTCAGCTGATCTCAAATGCCGTAGTAATTCCTCAGGAATCCACATTTGAAATTCAGGATAAAACCTATGTATATGTGATGGATAAGGATAAAAAAGTAATGGGAAGACCTATTAAAATAGCGGGGAAAACAGAGAGCTATTACTTTATTTCAGAAGGACTTTCCCGTGGAGAAAAAATAGTATTCACAGGAATTGGAAACTTGAAAGATGGTGCTTCCATTAAGCCGAAAAATATTTCTTCTGACAGCTTATTAAAAGCAAAACCATTATAGTCCCTTTTCCCAATACAGAAGACTAAAAAAATAAACTTCTTATGTTAAAACAATTTATAGAAAGACCGGTCCTTTCAACGGTCATCTCCATAATACTCTTATTATTGGGAGCTTTGTCTCTCTTTAATTTACCGATTGCCCTCTTTCCGGATATCGCTCCTCCAAGCGTTCAGGTAACGGCATTCTATCCTGGAGCGAATGCTGAGGTTGTTGCACGTTCGGTAGCTACTCCTATTGAGGAAGCAGTGAACGGTGTGGAAAATATGACCTACATGACTTCTAACTCCAGTAATGACGGTACCATGACACTTAGTGTATACTTCAAGCAGGGAGCAGATGCTGATAATGCGGCGGTAAACGTACAGAACCGTGTATCGAAAGCAATGAGCCAGCTGCCTCAGGAAGTAGTACAGGCCGGGATTTCAACCCAGAAAGTGCAGAACAGTATGATCATGTTCATGGGATTAACCAGTGAAAATGAAAAACAATACGATGAATTATTCCTTCAAAATTATCTGAAGATCAACGTAATTCCACAGATACAGCGTATCCCGGGAGTTGCACAGGCTCAGGTATTCGGTACAAGGGATTATTCCATGAGAATCTGGCTGAAACCGGATCGTCTGGCATCCAATAACCTTTCTCCTCAGGAAGTTTTGGGAGCGATTAAAGATCACAACCTTGAAGCCGCTCCTGGTCGTCTTGGACAGGGAAGTAAGGAAACTTACGAATATATCCTTAAATACAAAGGGAAACTGAATAAGAATGAAGATTATGAAAACATCGCGATCAAAGCGAACAGTGATGGTTCTTTCTTAAGATTAAAAGATGTTGCTCGAGTAGAATTCGGATCTTATACATATACTGCCACCAACAGAGTAGACGGAAAACCGGTTGCCGGATTTGCCATCTTACAAACCGCAGGTTCCAATGCCAATGAGATCCTGACCGAAATTGAACAGCAGGTGAAAGTAATGGAAACTACCCTTCCAAAAGGAGTGAAGCCTATTATTATGTATAATTCCAAAGACTTTTTGGATGCTTCGATTCATCAGGTTGTAGAAACGCTTGTTATTGCTTTCGTCTTGGTATTTATTGTAG
Source organism: Chryseobacterium sp. Marseille-Q8038 (assembly GCF_965111995.1). Classification (NCBI taxonomy): domain Bacteria; kingdom Pseudomonadati; phylum Bacteroidota; class Flavobacteriia; order Flavobacteriales; family Weeksellaceae; genus Chryseobacterium; species Chryseobacterium sp. Marseille-Q8038. The sequence goes on from NZ_CBCOPN010000002.1 coordinate 714,869, forward strand.
TATTTATCTTCCTTCAGGATTTCAGATCTACATTAATTCCGGCTATTGCCGTACCGGTAGCGATTATCGGAACATTCTTCTTCCTGCAGTTATTTGGTTTCAGTATCAACATGCTTACCTTATTTGCATTGGTACTCGCCATTGGTATTGTAGTGGATGATGCCATTGTAGTAGTGGAAGCCGTCCATTCTAAAATGGAACAGACAGGAATGCCTGTAGAGCATGCAACGATGCACTCAATGAGTGAAATTTCTGGAGCCATTATTTCCATCACACTGGTAATGTGTGCCGTGTTTATTCCGGTTGGTTTCATGCAGGGACCTGCAGGAGTTTTCTACAGACAGTTTGCCTTCACACTAGCGATTGCAATTTTAATTTCAGCAGTGAATGCATTAACCTTGAGTCCTGCATTATGTGCGATGTTCTTAAATGATCCTCAGGGAGAACACGGTGAGCATGGTCATAAAAAAGGTTTTGGAGCAAGATTCTTCAATGCTTTTAATGCCAGCTTCAACAGCATGACGAGAAAATATATCTATAGCCTTAAGTTTTTAATTAAAAACAAATGGGTTGCGATAGGAGGCCTTGTTGTCATTACAGCTGCAAGTGTATTTTTGATCAAAAAAGCACCGTCAGGATTTATTCCTACTGAAGACCAGGGATTCGTACTTTATGCAGTGAATACTCCTCCGGGAAGTTCACTGGAAAGAACACACAGAGCAACCGCACAAATTGATAAAATTATCAACGGAGAAAAAGCAACCAACCACCTTTGGGTAGCAGATGGGATGAACTTCATCAGTAATGCCAACGCTTCTCCCTATTCTGCGGGTTTCATTAAACTTAAAGATTATGACAAGCGTGGTGAAATGAAAGATCCTGATCAGATTGCAGCAACATTAACAGGTAAGGTAAGCCAGGTAAAAGATGCCAATGCATTTTTCTTCAACTTCCCTACTGTACAAGGTTTCGGTAACGTTTCCGGATTTGAATTCATGCTTCAGGATAAAACGAACGGTTCTTTTGAACAATTGGGTACAACCACTCAACAGTTCATTGGAGAGCTGATGAAAAGACCTGAAATTGCTTTTGCCTTTACCACATATGCCGCAGGAAACCCTCAATATACCATTGATGTGGATACTGATAAAGCCAACCAGCTGGGTGTTTCTGTAACAGAACTGATGCAGACTATGCAGATTTATTTCGGAAGTAGCTTTGTATCAGACTTCAACAGATTCGGAAAGTATTACAGAGTAATGGCACAGGCAGATATTCCTTATCGTACAGATGTTAATTCACTGGAAGGAATTTATGTAAAAAATAAATCCGGAGAAATGGTACCAGCAAAAACACTGGTTACGTTAAAAAGATCTTTCGGTCCTGAAACAGTAACAAGAAATAACCTTTTCAACGCAGTAACAATTAACGGAACTCCAAAACCTGGTTACAGTACCGGAGATGCCATCAAAGCGGTAGAAGAAGTTGCGCAACAGTCATTACCAAGAGGTTATGGATATGAATGGACAGGGATTACCCGTGAGGAAATTAAAACAAGCGGACAGACTGCCTTTATTTTCTTCTTAAGTATTCTGTTTGTTTACTTCTTACTGGCAGCACAATATGAAAGTTATATTCTTCCGTTTGCTATTATTCTTACGATTCCTACAGGGATTTTTGGAGTATTTGCCTTCACAGGATTAGCCGGAATTGATAACAATATTTATGTTCAGGTAGGATTGATCATGCTCGTAGGACTATTGGCGAAAAATGCCATCCTGATTGTAGAGTTCGCTGTACAGAGAAGAAAAGCAGGGAAAACATTAATTGAATCTGCTCTTCAGGCATCAAGATTACGTCTAAGACCGATCTTAATGACCTCTTTTGCCTTCATCGTGGGAATGCTTCCGCTGGTATGGACGCAGGGTGCATCTTCAAAAGGAAACCACTCTATCGGTTATAGTACAGTAGGAGGAATGCTTACAGGAGTAATATTCGGGATTTTTATCATTCCGGTGATGTATGTAATATTCCAGTATCTGCATGAAAAAATGCCAAGCAGAAAAAAGAAAAGACTTCTGAAAAAACAAATGGAGGAAGAACTTTTAGCTGCTACACACTAATAAAAAATGAATTACAAAAACTTAGAGAAAATTTTAAGATCATAGGTTTACCTATTTACCTGCCTGATCTTAATGGTTTAAAAAAGCTAATTATTTTCTCCTACTAAAGACAATTTTTGCCTCTACAGAAACCTCTCTAAGTTTTGGATTCAATTAAAAGTTTAAAAACTATGAAACGAGTAAAAAATATTATTCTAACATTTGTGCTGGCCATCGGCTCTGTTTCGTGTGTGTCTAAACTGGCATACACGGAACCCGAGCTTCCTCTCCCGGAAAAGTTCCAGTACACCGCAACTGCAGACACCGCCAGTATAGCCAACCTGGAGTGGAAACAGTTCTTCAGCGATCCTATTTTACAGGAACTGATTGAAAAAGGAATTAAAAATAATTATGACCTTCAGATTGCCCTGAAACAGGTAACTGCTTCACAGGAAAAACTGAAACAGGCAAAATATATGCAATATCCGGACGTTGGATTCGGAGTAAGCGGACAGATTTCAAGACCTTCCAAAAACAGCATGAACGGACAAAGCTTAAATTTATTTTTAGGTTCAAGCCATGTTGAAGATTATAACGCAGCCTTCAACCTTTCATGGGAAGCAGACATCTGGGGAAAAATCAAAAACCAGCAGGAAGTTTCAAGAATGCAGTACCTTCAGACTTATGAGGGTTCAAAAGCAGTTCAGACTCAGGTAGTAGCAGCTATTGCACAAGGATATTATAATTTATTAATGCTTGACAGACAATTGGCTATTGCAAAATCTAATCTGGAACTGAGCAGCAACACCCTATTGATCACCCAAAAAATGTGGGAAAGTGGTGATAATACCTCTTTAGGAGTTCAGCAGGCAGCCGCACAGAAACAGGCAACAGAACTTTTGATTGCCCAACTGGAGCAGAATATCGCCATTCAGGAAAATGCACTGAGCATTTTGACAGGAGAACTGCCTAATAAAGTAAACAGAACCATTGAAATGTCTGATACTTCTTTACCTCAAAACATAACAGCAGGACTTCCGGCAGCTATGGTAAGCCGCAGGCCGGATGTTCGTCAGCAGGAATTGGTTCTATTAGAATCCAATGCGATGGTAGGTATTGCCCAGGCTAATATGTATCCTGCATTGAAGATTACCGCTAACGGAGGGGTAAATTCATTCAAATTTGATAACTGGTTCCAGATTCCGGCTTCGTTATTCGGATCAGTTTTAGGAGGACTTACCCAGCCTATTTTCCAGAAAAGACAATTAAAAACAGATCTGGAAGTAGCAAAAATTCAGAGAGAGAAAAATGTTCTGGCATTCCGCCAATCGGTACTGAATGCAGTAGGTGAAATTTCAGATGCTTTGGTTTCCAATGAAAACTTAAAAATTCAGGAACAAAAAGCCTCTGAGCAGACCACTACACTGAAAGACGGAATTAAAAGTGCACAACTTCTTTACAAAGGAGGTTCAGCCAATTACCTGGAAGTGATTACAGCACAAGGGAATTCCCTACAGGCAGAGTTGAATCTGGCTTCCATTAAAAGACAGAGATTAAGCAGCATTGTAGATTTATACAGAGCGCTAGGCGGCGGTTGGAAGTAGTAAATTAAATTATATTTGTTAAGGTGCGGTTCTTTTTAGAGCCGCATTTTTTGTTCTATAAGACTGCATTGTCATTCTGAATGGAACAAAGTGGAGTGAAGAATCTATTAGTCGTAATGAGATTCTTCCTTCGTCAGAATGACAAACACGCGTTTAATTTATTTCTCAAACTGCTCAGCAATCCATTTCAGCAAGTCTTCAAAATCCTTTTGAGAATACCCGAGTGGTAAATAATGAATATCATCCGCCTTTCTGTACCACGTCAGCTGACGTTTCGCATACCTGCGGCTATTTTTTTTAATTTCTGAAACCGCAAAATCAAGATCCCACTCTCCGTCAAAATACTTGAAAAGTTCCGCATATCCGACCGTATTTAAAGCTGTAAGTTCTTTGAATTTTTCAAGATCTTTTACCTCATCCAGCAAGCCACTTTCCATCATCATATCTACTCTGCGATTAATTCTGTCATACAGTTCTTCTCTTGGCGCTTCAATTCCGATACGGATCACATTGAAATCTCTGCCATTCTGGGAAACCGAAATATGTTCAGAATATTTTTTATCCGTTTGCCAGATAATATCGATTGCTCTCAACAGCCTGCGATGATTGTGAATATCTACCACATTGAAATATTCCGGATCCAGTTCTTTTAAAATATCCTGAAGCTTTTCTATCCCCTCCTGCTCCATCATAGTCTGAAGTTTCTCCTGATTTTCAGCGTTCGCTTCCGGAAGATCATGTAAACCTTCTATTACCGCTTTTTCATACATCATACTTCCACCGACAAGAATAACAGTGTCATGAGTGGTAAAAAGTTCATTAAGTTTTTGAAGCGCATCTTCTTCGTACTGCCCGATAGAATAATATTCTTCCACTGAAAGATTTCCGATAAAATGATGAGGGGCACCCGCCAGTTCTTCTTCAGAAGGTGCCGCTGTTCCTATTTTCATTTCTTTAAAAAACTGGCGGGAATCACATGAAATAATCTCCGTATTGAAATGCTGAGCCAAATCAATTGCCAATCTCGTTTTACCAATTCCGGTGGGTCCCACTACAGAAATTAAATTTTTCTTTTTCACGGCGCTAATTTACGAAAACGAGTTTATTTAATTTGCTGGAAGATGGAAGCTGGAGGCTGGAAGTTAAAATTAGATCTATCACAATCTTCCTGCTTCCTACCTCCATCTTCCAGCCATTCAACATTAGCCAAACTATAGACTTAAATGATTATCTTTGTAAAACAATAAAAAACTATGATTTTATCAATGACCGGATTCGGTAGAGCCGAAGATGTTTTTGAAGGAAAAAAAATTACAATAGATATTAAATCTCTGAACAGCAAGAGCTTTGATTTGAATATCAAAATTCCTTTACGTTATAAAGAAAAAGAATTTGAAATCAGAAAAATTCTTAACGATAGAATTATCCGTGGAAAAGTAGACTGCTACGTTAATATTGAGAATCTTGAAGAGTCCAATGATGTAAAAATTAATAAAAACTTAATTGACTCTTATATCAAAGAACTTAAAAATATAGCTTCTGACGGTCCAGATTTCGAATACCTTAAAATGGCGGTGAGACTTCCTGATGCCATTACATCAAGACCAGATGAATTGACTGATGGTGAATGGGAAGCTTTGGCTAAAATTGTTAATAATGCTATTAACAAATTCGAAGAATTCAGAAAAACTGAAGGCAGCATTTTACATGAAGAATTGAACAGGAATATCCAGAATATCGACAAATATCTTGGCGAAGTAATTCCTTTTGAAGAAGAAAGAATTGTAAGCGTGAAAGAGCGTTATCAGAAATCTTTAAAAGAATTTGAAAACGTTGATGAAACACGTTTCTATCAGGAAATGGCTTATTTTACTGAAAAACTTGATATTTCTGAAGAAAAGGTAAGACTTACCCAGCACTTAAAATATTATAAAGAAGTAATGGATAATGAGTCTTTCAATGGAAAAAAACTGGGCTTCATTTCTCAGGAAATCGGAAGAGAAATCAATACACTAGGTTCTAAAGCCAATCATGCAGAAATCCAGAAACTGGTAGTAATGATGAAAGATGACCTGGAAAAAATTAAAGAACAAACGTTAAACGTATTGTAAGATAGATGCGCGTTACGAGATGCGTGATTGTCATTCCCAACAATGGACTCCGCAACTCGAAACCCGTAACCCGAAATTGTAAAAAATGGATAAAGTAATTATATTTTCAGCACCATCAGGGAGCGGAAAAACTACATTGGTAAAGCATTCACTGGAAACATTTCCCGAATTGGCATTTTCAATCTCATGTACTACAAGACAGCCAAGAGGAAGTGAAATTCATGCAGTGGATTATCATTTTCTGACACCTGATGAATTCAGACAGAAAATTTCTGAAGAAGCTTTTGTAGAATATGAAGAAGTATACACTGATAAATATTACGGTACTTTAAAATCTGAAGTAGAAAAAATCTGGAATCAGGGAAAAGTTGTTATTTTTGATGTAGATGTAAAAGGAGGCATCTCTTTAAAAAAATATTTTGGTAAAAAAGCACTTTCTATTTTTATAGAACCCCCTTCCATTGAAGAATTGGAACGAAGATTGATCTCCAGAAACACAGATGATGCAGAAACCATCAAAACCCGTGTTGCCAAGGCAGAAGAAGAAATGACCTACGCCAGCGAGTTTGATAAGATCGTGATCAATGAAGATCTTGATGCAGCTAAAAAAGAAATAGAAAGTTTAATAAAAAGTTTTATAGAAAGAAACTAGAAGTTAGAAATTAGAAGTTAGTTTTTTTAGTGTCAGGAAAATTATCCTCATTTTGTACTAACCTCTAGTTTCTAATCTCTAACTTCTATAAAGAAAAAATTGAGGTTGATATGAGTACCGAAACATTAGAAAAAGCTAAATCTGCAATTCCTGTCAGAGGATTTCTGGATATAAAAGATATTGCTATTCCTCAGGGAGAAGAACTGGTGAAAGCCATTCTTAAATTGAAAGAGGAAAAGAATGCTGTTATTCTGGCCCATTATTACCAGCCGGGAGAAATTCAGGATATTGCTGATTTCCTGGGGGATTCTCTACAGCTTGCAAGACAGGCAAAAGATACGAATGCTGATATGATCGTATTCTGCGGAGTACATTTCATGGCAGAAGCCGCTAAAATTCTGAACCCAACTAAAAAAGTAGTTCTTCCTGATACCATGGCCGGATGCTCTCTGGCAGACGGTTGTTCCGGAGAAGGATTAAGAAAAATGCGTGAACAGCATCCGAATGCTTTAATTGCCACTTACATCAACTGTAACGCAGAAACTAAAGCAGAAAGTGATATCATCGTAACAAGTTCAAATGCTGAAACAGTAATCGAAGCCCTTCCGAAAGACAGACCCATCATCTTCGCACCGGATAAAAACCTTGGAAGATATTTATCTAAGAAAACGGGACGTGACATGATCCTTTGGGACGGAAGCTGTGTAGTACACGAAGCATTTTCAATGGAAAGAATTGCTCAACAGTTAGCAGACAATCCGGATGCTAAACTCATTGCACATCCTGAAAGTGAAGAAGCTGTTTTGAAACTGGCTCACTTTATTGGTTCCACTTCTGCCCTGCTGAACTATGTAGAACAAGATGACTGTCAGAAATTCATTATTGCTACAGAAGAAGGGATTCTTCACGAAATGAGAAAACGTGCTCCTCACAAGGAACTGATTCCTGCATTGGTTTTTGATGAAAGCTGTAACTGCTCAGAATGTTTCTACATGAAACGTAATACAATGGAAAAATTGTATTTATGTATGAAGTATGAACTTCCTGAAATTCTTATCGACGAAGAATTAAGATTAAAGGCATTGAAACCTATTGAAGCCATGCTTGATCTTTCAAAAAGCATAAAATAAACAAAGAGGCTGTCTCTGAAAAAATTTACTTTTTGAGACAGCCCTTTTTATTTTAGTCTGCAGGAACTGCAACAAAACAATCTGCGCTTACAAGTACACACATTCTGCAGTTCTCGGACAATGTCCAATATGCCTCGCACGAAGGATCACTGGATGAACCCGGCCCAAAAACCAGGTGGGTAGGACAGCCATCACATCTTGATACACCAGCACCTTTCATCTGTTCCAAATCTCTTCTGTTTAATCTTTTCAAATTTTTCATAAAAGTCAAATTATCTTTTAAGAAACTCCTCCGTCCACACATTCCATACTTACCAGAACACACATCTTGCAATAATCCGGAAGTCCCTGATAAGCAGAACATGGGTACTGATATTCAGGACCATCTCCGAAAGTAGCATGTTGCGGGCATCCTGCACATCTTGACGGACCTGCTGCTCCATTTAATTTTTCAAGTTCTTTTCTGTTTAATTTCTTTAAATTTTTCATAGTCGTTTTAATTAAATTTTGATTTTTAAGTAGATTATTTTCCTGAATCTGATTTCAACCCATTTTTATAAATGAGGATCAAAACATTCAAAGCTCACAAGGACTCTTCCTTTACAACAGTCCGGTAAAGCATGGTAATCAGCACATGATCTTGGTTGACCAGGTCCGTAAGGTCCGGCAGGGCAGTTTTCAAAACAGTTATTCACATCTCCTCCATTCATTGATTTCAGATGTTGGCGGTTTAATTTCTTTAAATTTTTCATGATTATTTCGTTATTAGTTAACATTCTAAATGTAACATTTTTAATCAATTATACCAAATATATCTCCTGAAAAGGAAATATATTTTATTATGTTAAAAACTTGGCTGTTCCAAAATAATTTGTACATTTGTCTTGTTACAATGAATTTTCTAAGAAACATATCTGATATTTCTGCCCTGAAATCACTTATTTCAGGCATATCTTCTGTTTCTACATTCACAACTACAACAATTACCCCATAACGGGGTAGATTTTCACATATTATTTCCGGTACCCGTACTCTTTTTTAAAGAGTAATCATTTCTATTTGCCCAACTTCAAAAAAATAATTGATGAAAGTTTTAAAATTCGGCGGAACATCAGTCGCCCATTCTCAGAATATCTTACTGGTGAAAAAAATCATAAAAAGAGAGTCTTTAAAAAGTAAAATTGTTGTCATTGTATCAGCTCTGCATGGCGTTACTGATCAGTTGATCAAAGCCGCAGAATATGCTTCCGTAAAAGATGAAAACTATATTCATATTGTTCAGAATCTTGAAGAAAAACATATCAGTCTGGTAAAAGAACTATTCCCAATCACAGAACAGAGCTCATGGTTAAGTTTTGTAAAAAAACACTTCAACGATATCGAAGATCTCTGCAATGGAATCGCTGTCCTTGGTGAATTGACAGACAGAATTAAAGATAAAATTGCTTGTTATGGAGAATTTCTGTCATCAAAAATCATAGCAGCAAAGCTTCAGCATGAAGGATTAGATTGTGTATGGATGAATTCTGCAGAGCTGATCAGAACGGATAGTAATTTCACTCACGCAAAAGTAGATTTTGACTCTACCGAAAAAAATATCATCAATTTCCTGAATGAAAATCAAAACCATATCATTGTAGGTCCAGGTTTCATAGCTCAAGACGAAAAAAATAATGCAACAACACTAGGAAGAGGAGGTTCTGATTACACCGCTTCTATTATTGCGGCTGCCATTGATGCAGAAGAACTTCAGATCTGGACCGATGTAAGCGGAATGATGACTGCTGATCCTCGCCTTGCTTCCAATGCTAAACCTATTTCAGAAATCTCTTATCATGAGGCGATGGAACTGTCTCATTTCGGGGCAAAAGTGCTTTATCCACCTTCCATTCAGCCTGTGATGGTAAAAAATATAAACCTGATGATCAAAAATACTTTTGATCCGGATGCACAGGGAACTTTAATCTCTCATCAACTGAAATCTTCAGACAATGAAAAACAGATTGCCGTAGGTATTTCCAATATGAACAGTATTGCTCTCCTTACATTGGAAGGAAGCGGTATGGTAGGAATTCCGGGTATTTCTTCAAAGCTTTTTCAATGTTTAAGCCATGAAAAAATTAATGTCATTCTTATTACACAAGGATCTTCAGAACATTCTATCACTATTGCTATTGAAGAAAAAGAAGCGTTACGGGCTGAACATGCAATCAATTCTTCTTTTGCCGATGATATCAACCTGAAAAGAGTCTATGCAGTAAATATTGAAACAGGACTTTCCATTGTCGCTCTGGTAGGAGAAAGTATGAAAAGCAGAAGTGGTGTGAGTGCAAAAATGTTCGGATGCCTCGGAAATAACGGAATCAATATAAGAGCGATTGCTCAGGGATCTTCAGAAAGAAATATCAGCATTGTCATTTCAGAAAAAGACAGTAAAAAAGCAGTGAATGTCCTTCATGAAGAATTTTTTGAATCTGAAATAAAACAGATCCATCTTTATATCTGTGGTACAGGGAATGTAGGATCTAAGCTGATTCAACAGATCTATGACCAAAATGATTATTTAAAAGAAAATTTTTTAATTAACCTTAGAATTGCAGGAATTTCCAACAGTCGTCATATGATATTTTCAGATCAGGGAATGTCAAAGGAAAACTATCTTATCTGGAGCCAGCAAGGTGAAAAAGCCTCTCCCAGAGATTTTGCTGATGAAATTATCCGCAGAAACCTTAGAAATTCTGTTTTCGTTGATGTTACTGCAAGTTCAGACATTCCTGAAGTGTATGAAAGCTTATTAAAAAGAAGTGTAAATATTGTGGCCTGTAATAAAATTGCAGCCTCTTCAGATTATAAAAAATATAAAGCGTTAAAAGATACAGCAAGAAATCATAACTGTAATTTTTATTTTGAAACCAATGTAGGAGCAGGGCTGCCGGTAATAGGAACAATCAATGACCTCATCAAAAGCGGAGACCAAATCCAGTCTATTCAGGCTGTATTGAGTGGAACATTGAATTTTGTATTTAATGAATATGACGGCAGCAGAACATTTTCTGAAGTAGTGGCACAGGCTCAGAAAGAAGGATACACTGAACCGGATCCAAGGCTTGACCTGTCCGGAACAGATGTAGCAAGGAAAATTTTAATTCTGGCAAGAGAGGCAGGATATCCGCTTCAGTTTGATACCATTGAAAACACAGGTTTTCTACCTGAAGAATGTATGCAGGGAAGCGTTGACAGTTTTTACGAAAAACTTACAGCGTATGAAGAGCATTTTAAAAACTTGCTAAACAAAGCAAAAAACGAAGGCAAAATAGTAAAATACGTTGCAAAATTTGAAGATGGAAAAGCAAAAGTCGGTTTACAGCATATTGCTCCGGATAGTGATCTTTTTCACCTTTATGGCAAAGACAATATTGTCATTTTTAAAACCCTCAGATATTCAGAACAACCTTTAGTGGTAAAAGGAGCCGGTGCCGGAGCTGAGGTAACGGCAAGTGGAGTTTTTGCAGATATTATTCGTTCTATTTAAAAATACAATTATGAAAAAAGTAAAATTAAAAGTTCCGGCCACTGTGGCCAATCTGGTTTGCGGATTTGATATTTTAGGAATGGCCGTCCATGATCCTTATGATGAGATGGAATTCAGATTATTGGAAACCCCTGAAATTATTATAAAACATATTGATGCCTTCGGGCTTCCTGAAGAGCCTTCCAGAAATGTAGCAGGTATTGTCCTGTTAAAAATTCAGGAATATTTTAATCTGAAAAACGGCTTTGAAGTCATTATCCGTAAACATATAAAGCCTGGAAGCGGGCTCGGCTCCAGTGCGGCAAGTGCCGCCGGAGCTGCCTTTGGAGCCAATCTATTATTGGGAAATAAACTCTCAAAAGAAGAACTGGTTCATTTTGCGATGTTTGGAGAGGAGCTGGCTTCAGGAGTACGCCATGCGGATAATATCGCTCCATGCATCTATGGTGGAATTACACTGGTAAAATCAACTCATCCTATAGATATTGTTTCCCTGAACAGCCCAGATTTATTTGTAACCGCTGTACATCCGCAGGTGGAAGTCAAAACTTCAGATGCAAGACAGATTCTAAAGAAAAATATCACCTTAAAAAGTGCTGTTGAACAATGGGGGAATATTGCAGGGCTTGTAGCAGGAATTCAGAAAAATGATTTCCCTTTGATTGGCCGGAGTCTTAATGATGTTATCATAGAACCTATCCGCAGTATTCTGATTCCGAAATTTGACGAAATCAAAGCAAAAAGTCTGCAATCAGGTGCATTGGGAGGCGGAATTTCAGGTTCAGGGCCATCCATTTTTATGTTGTCTGAACAAAAAGAAACTGCAGAAAAAATTGCCCGGATGATGAAATCAGTCTACACTGAAATTGAAATAGAAAGCTTTGTATACGTTTCAAAAATAAATTCGTCAGGCATACAAATCGTTGAAGAAGTTTAATCACAAAAAACAGAAATGAAATATTATAATTTAAAAGACCATCTGGAAAACATTGACTTCAGAGGAGCAACAATAAAAGGTCAGGGAAAAGAAAAAGGATTGTTTTTCCCTGAAACCACACCTCAGTTTACTGAAGAATTTATTCAAAATCTTCAGCAGTATTCCAATGAAGAAATTGCTTATCAATGCATGAGAGATTTTGTGGGAGATGAAATTCCTTCAGAAGTATTAAAAGAGATTGTTGCAGAAACCGTCAGCTTTGAAATTCCTTTGGTAAAAATCAATGAGCAGATATCTATACTGGAATTGTTTCATGGGCCTACTCTTGCATTTAAAGATATTGGAGCAAGATTCATGAGCCGTTGTCTGTCTTATTTTCTTAAAAATCAAAAGAAAAAAGTCACCGTTCTTGTAGCTACTTCAGGAGATACCGGCGGTGCTGTTGCGCATGGATTTTATAAAATTCCACAAATCAATGTAGTAATTCTCTATCCTAAAAACAGGGTAAGTCCGGTTCAGGAAAAGCAATTGACTGCATTAGGAGAAAATATTTCAGCATTAGAAGTAAATGGCAGTTTTGATGACTGTCAAAATCTTGTAAAACAAGCTTTTTCAGATGAAGAAATCAACAATCAATTATTTCTGACCTCTGCCAATTCTATTAACGTTGCAAGATGGCTTCCTCAACAGATTTATTATTTAATAGCATTGAAACAATGGCTTCAGCATCATAAGGAACAACCGGTAATCTGTGTTCCAAGTGGTAATTTTGGAAATATCTGCGCCGGACTGCTTGCTCATTTCAGAGGGCTGCCTGCCAGTCATTTTATTGCTGCCTGTAATGCCAATCACGTAGTTCCTGATTATTTTATTACTCAGAATTACCAGCCACAAAAAGCAGTTGCTACCCTATCCAATGCTATGGATGTTGGAAATCCAAGCAATTTTGTAAGAATCCTTGAACTTTTCGGGCACCACTTTGAAACTTTAAAAAATAAAATATCAGCTTATTCTATTGATGATGATAAAACGATGAGTACTATAACAGAAGTTTATGAGAAATACGGATATATTCTGGAACCTCACAGTGCTGTTGCTTTTGCCGCAATGGAACAGTATCTGCAGGAAAATCCTGATCAAAAAGGATATATTCTGGGAACTGCACATCCGGTAAAATTCCCTGATGCTGTGGAAAATGCTATTCATACTCAGATTGAAATTCCGGAATCTTTAAATGAGCTGATGAAAAAGGAGAAAAAAACTGTAGAAATAAATTCAGATTTTGAAGAATTAAGACGATTTTTGCTTCATAAAATCTGAAGCAATGAGCAAAATATATCTTGAAGATGTACGAATATATGCGTACCATGGTGTACTTCCTGAAGAAAATATTATCGGGACCTATTATATTCTGAATGCAGAACTTCATACCGATCTGTGGAAAGCAGCAGAATCTGATGATTTGCATGACACTATCAGTTATGCAGACATCAATGATATTCTCCACCAGGAAATGAAAATAAAATCCAAATTACTGGAACATGTAGCAGGAAGAATCATCACAAAAATTCATGACAGCTTTCCACAGGTTGATTATATTAAATTAAAAATCACCAAAACAGCTCCACCCATGCAGGGAGAAATGAAAGGTGCCAGCATAGAGCTTGAAAAGAGCTTTAAACCGGAAAATTAAATTGCTTATTTTCGTTTCATTAAAAAACATACAAATTGAAATTCGTTAAAATATTATTTTTAGCTGCAGGGATCAGTGCTTTCGGTCAGACGGGTGTTGAGAATCAACTGGCAGCATACACTTTTCCAAAGATAAAGTCCAGCATTACCATGCCTGTGACGATTCCTCTTTCGGAACTGAGCAATATGATCAACGCTTCTGTGAAAGATCTGGTTTATCAGGATGATTCCTATACTGATAATAACAATGACCAATTTAAAGTGAAAGTATGGAAAACCAGACCTATCCGCCTTGTAGGAGGAACCAGCCAGAATTTACTGATTGAAGTTCCTTTAAAAATATGGGCAGAAAAAGGGATCGGTACTTTGGGAGTATATACGTATCAGAATACCACTTTTGAAACAGTAATGTCTTTCAATACAACCGTTACTTTTAAAAATAACTGGACCATTACTACGAATACCCGGCCCAATGGTTTCAGATGGGTAACCAAGCCGGTACTTGATTATGGAAGAATACAGATTCCTATTACCTCTATTGTTGAAAAAAGTCTAAAGGAACAACAGGAAAAATTCTGTAAAACGATAGATCAGCAAATGGCGACACAACTGAATTTCCAGCAATATGCTTTAATGGCATGGAATACTTTTCTGCAGCCCTTTAATATTTCAGAAGAATATAATACATGGCTTAAAGTAAGCCCTGTAGGAGTTAATATTACCCCTTTAAAGTTTTATGGAAACCAGATCAATGCAACCCTTGGTGTTGATATATTTTCTGAAACTTTTACAGGAAATAAACCTACAGCTTCTTCACCAGTGACCAGTGTTGCCAATTTTAACACCACTCCTACTGTTGCAGACAAATTCATTTTACAGACTACGGCCAATATTCCATTTACAGAAGCGAGTAATATGGCAAGAAAAACCTTTCTGAATAAAGAATTTGACGTACGTGATTCTAAAGTAAAAATAACGGACATCAGAGTCTATGGTGTTGATAACAGAGTGGTCATTGAAGCTCAAACCGATGGCTATATTAAAGGAACTTCCATCATTTCAGGAATTCCGGTATACGATGAAACAAAAAGAAAAATTGTTTTATCGGAAACGAAATTTAAACTGAAAACGACCAATATCCTGCAAAAAACGGCTTCGCTCCTATTCCAGGGAAAAATTGTAAAAATGATTGAAGAGGAATATGGAATTCCCACCCAGGAACTGGAAGAAACTTCAAGAAAAAGTATTGAAGAAGCCTTCAATAAAGAATACTATAAGGGATTAAAAATGAACGGAAAAGTATTCAACCTGAAGCCCAGCAAAATACTACTCAGCAATACTGGCATTACAGCCGTTATTGATACCAACGCTTCACTAAAACTGCTTGTCAACGGATTCTAAAACTTCAGATAAAACTAAACTAAAAAACTAATAACCGAACCATGAAAAGAATTCTAAATGTTGTTGAATACAATAAAGCCTCGTCAGGGATTAGGCTTGCCAATTATTTTCTCGATTTTATAATGCTATACGCTATTAATTATATCCTTTCTATTCTTGCTTATTTTCTTTATGAAGTAACTTCAATGGAGTTTTTCTACTACTATAGTAATGGAAATATAGTATGGCAGCTATTTATTGGAAATTTCAATTATTTTCTTTATTACTTTCTGATGGAAAACTATTTAGGAGGCAGAACCGTTGCAAAATATATTACAGGCACCAAAGTAATCAGTACAGATGGTACAAAACCTACTACCCAGCAAATGATGTACAGAAGCCTTTCCAGAATAGTTCCTTTCGATGGGCTTTCATTTCTGGGTGTAAACGGATGGCATGACAGCTGGAGTGATACGAGGGTAATTAATGTTAAAAATTATTACGCTGAAATTCAAGCAAAAAGCGAAATAGAAGACCTTGGAAAGAAAGAAATTGCTTAAAAACTTTTGTTCATAAAGAAATTTCGCTATATTTGCACACCTCAAAAATGGTAAAAATGGTACTTTGGCCGAGCGGCTAGGCAGTGGTCTGCAACACCATCTACAGCGGTTCGAATCCGCTAGGTACCTCAGAAAAAACCTCTAAGTTATTTAGAGGTTTTTTTGTTTTTAGTCTCATTATTTTTTATATCCCATTCTCTTTTTATCAATCCTATTACTCATGAAAAAAAACATAATCTTCTTCTTCATTTCATTTGTATTTGCCCTTTTGAATGGATATTTTTTTAATTATATAAATGATGTCTATTTTCATTTTGATGTACATCAGAATACACCCATCAATGTTTCGAAAGACGAACTCAACTTCATTGCCATATTCATCGCGCCTTTTCTGGAAACTTTTTTATTTCAGTATCTCCCCTATTTGATTTTAAATAAATGGATAAAGATCAATAATCAAGCAATTTGTATAATCATAATGAGTATTATTTTCGCATCCATGCATTATTATAATAGGTTGTATATTGTTATGACATTTTTTGGAGGTATTATTTTAAATAATCTTTATGTTTATTACCATCAGCACACCCATCAATACAGTTTTATTCTAACAGTGCTTTTCCACTTGCTATTTAATCTTTATGGTTTCTTATTCATCATGTGATTGTTCCATTTTTAATGATATAAAAAAGCCCTTCCCATTCAAAGAAGAGCTTGATAAATAATGTAAAAAAGTAATGATGGATAGAAAATTATCTTGTTCAAAAATAGAGGATTCATCCAACATACTTTTATGAGCAGCGTCATATGGGAATAAAAAAAAATCCCCGGAAATTCCGAGGATAAAAACTAATAACCATGAAAACTCAAATTAAACATGAGTTACATTTCTATATTGAAAAATCGTGCCAAGAATAACAATTTCAAGAAAAAAAGTTAATTTCTTTTTATGGCACCATTTTAACCAATTCAGCATTTTAAATCAATTTTAATGATACTTTAAAAACGACTTCATAATTATCTATAATAAGTTCAGATAAATATAACGCTCCGGCAAAAGTATTAAAAAAAAAATAATTTACATTTTAATAAAATAAAATTTACATTCAGGACATAAAAATTTTTTAAAATACCAATCAGCCACAAAAAAGAAAATTCACTAAACAAATTGACACACTTTTTTCTATAATTCCCTCCATCCACTAACATGGAAAACCATTATGGCACAAAAAATTTTTAATAAAAAATTTCATGATGCTAAAGGAAAAATATCATTTGGAATTTACAGTTCTATAGCATTTTCTTTCATATATAAAAAGCCCCCAGAAATGGATACCTCAAAAAACACAAATGATGAAAAAAAATTTTATATCAGAGATAAAAATTATTTTATCTTTTAATTCTTAGTCAAAGATATACCAGTCTTTTTTTTTATTTTATGAGTATAATCATAAAATTATTATTTCTTTTAAATACAGGATTTCCGGACTATCAGCTTTATTTCTCAAAAAAAGACAATAATAAAACCCCTTTGTGTATATTCTTGTCATCGTTGCAGGTAAATAATGTATTGCTGCTATTTTGATCAATGCATCTAAAAAATATCTTGCTCTTACAGTTGGGAGAATATAAGAAAAAAAAACTATATATATAATGATTGAGATTATATTTTTCCCATATATTATTTTATAATTTTACATTATTAATTCAAAATGACGTGATAAATTTCTCTATACTTATAGCCAACTATAATAATGGAAATTATTTCAAGGAGTGCTATGATTCATTAATCAATCAAACCTATGAAAACTGGGAAGCGATTATTATTGATGATGCCTCTACAGATAATTCGGTTGAAATCATACAGTCTCTGATAAAAGATGATTCCCGTTTTAAACTGTATCATCATTCAGTTAATGAAGGCTGTGGATCTACCAAGGCCAATTGTATGAAATATGCTCAGGGTGATTTATGTGCTTATCTGGATCCGGATGATGCTCTTTATCCGGAAGCACTGGAAAAAGTGGCGCTGGAATTTATGAACAGAGATGATCTGGCCGCCGTATACTCTCAAATGATGATATGTAATGAAAATCTTGTTCCGGAAAAAGTATACGCGGGTACGAAGCAGATTTATAACAATCGCTATTTCTTCAACTGTCCCATTCAGTTTGCCCATCTTTTTACCTTTAAAAGAAAAGTTTATTTAAGAACTGCAGGAATTAATACAAACCTGAAAAATGCAGTAGACCAGGATCTTTATCTGAAAATACTGGAACAGGGAGAAGTAAAATACCTCAAGGAACCTTTGTATCTTTACAGGCTTCACTCCAATGGAATTTCTCAGGATAAAGCAAAACAAAGCGCAAAAGAATCATTTGCAAGAGTGATCCATGATACCATGAAAAGACGGGGACTCAAAACGATTAATCATAAAGCTGTTCCTGAAATTTTCACCAGTTCAAATGAAATTTATGAACTTCTGAATTACCAGACCAACAAAATGCACCGTCTGATCAGCAAAATAAAAGTTACTTTAGATAATATATAAACAAAAAATGCTACTCTACTTTGAGTAGCATTTTTAATAAAATATGGAATGAAAATGTTTCTCATAAAAGTATAGGTTTTTGAACAAGTATCCTATGCGCAAAATCATAAAAACCATCAAAAAAGAAACGGCCTCCTTGCGGAGGCCTAAAAAACACAAATGATGAAAAAAATCTATTTAGAAAAATCCAAACAGAATATTGTGGAATTATTCAGCATGACCATTACATTACATTTTCTAAGCAGAAAAAATAATACAATATCGGAACAGAAGAATGAATACTTTCTATAAGAATCAAACTGCACCCTGAAGATAAATCAAAATATAATTTACATTATTAAAATGTTCAGACGATTCACATTGAATGTAAAATCAATTAAACAAAACAACAACTATGTATAATTATTTTAATTATTAAAAATCTTCATTACTGGAATGGGTAAATTTAGCTAAATATTTGTTCGCTCACAAGGCTTATTCCTCCCAAATGATCGGAATATATATTGTAATATAACCCTCAGAATCCACCTGTGCATCAGAAACTGTGGCAACTACCGTTCCATATCCTACCCAGCCTCCCTGTCCCTGCATTGCAGAAAAAGTATAGGTTCCTGCAGGAAGTCCGTCATAATATTGGGGAACAGACTGAAATCCACCACCATAATACGTATCATACACTTCTCCTGTAGCCATATTTTCAGCAAGAAAACTTCCTACATCATAATTTCCCGAAAGAATTTTTGTTCCATTTTTTGAAAGAAGGCCATAACGAATCTTATAAGTCTGAGTTGTTGGGGTCTTATCAGTTATTTCTGAACAGCCTTTATGGGTCTCTGTTATTTCCTTAGAGGTAAACGATGTTGTGACAGCCAGCAGTCCAATAAATGCTGATACTGTAAAAATTGATTTTTTCATATTAAAAAGTAATTTGGTATTCAAAAATACTCAACTTATATGAATTTAAGAAAAACTATCAATGAATTTAAATTTACAAATACAGCTTAAACCCCGCATTAATAACATAAAATTCATCATCATTAAAAATCATTTTCCTTTTTATTCTCATTTTTAACACTCGTTAACTAAAATTTGGCTTCATAATTGAAAATAAAACTAAAATTAAAGTCGTTTTGGCTTTATCTTATTAAAATTTGAATTATGAGAAAGATAGTATTAGCAGGTTTTTTGTCTGTTTTTTTAATGACAGCCTGCAAGAAAGATGACAGCGTTGCTGAAAAATCACTGGAAGTACAGAAACTTGAATTTCAGGCCAGACAACTTGAAATAGAAAAGCAAAAACTGGCTATTGAGAAAGAAAAGCTGGTATATGAAGCTCAGAAAAAAGCAGATAGTATATCAGAAAGTAAAAAAGCTAAAGCTACTGCTGAAAATAATTCAAAACCACAGGTGATCAGAGAAACACGAACAGTATATAGAGACAGAAGCTCCAATTCCAATTCTGGAGGAAGCAGCAACGGAAGTTATGCCAACAACGGAAGTGGTACTTCACAGGGAACTACTCAGAAAAAAGGATGGAGTAAAGCTGCGAAAGGAACGGTCATTGGTACTGTAGGTGGAGCTGCTGCCGGAGCCCTTATTGCTAAGAAAAACAGAGGACTGGGAGCCGTAATTGGTGGTGTTGTAGGAGGCGCTACAGGATATACCATTGGTAGATCACAGGATAGAAAAGACGGAAGGGTACAACCTCGTTAATAAATATTTTTAATGATAGAATATAAAGATTGCTTACTTTTAAGCAATCTTTTTTTATGGTATTGATTCTATTTTCTTCTATTTTCATCATTCCCGTCCTGATGGGTTGGGGAAAAATCATGGAAAATATATGGGGAATTTTATTTCAAGGCATCTCCTGGAAAATGATATCCGGAATCATAGGAATAACACTGATATGGACACTTACCTCTTTTTTCGTACCCTTAAATATAAATGTAGAAGTGCCTTCCATCCTATTGGGACTATTCTTTTTCTTTAAAAATAAACTCTATCAGGAATTTCATCAATTTTCAAAAAAAGATTTTACAGTATTAAATTTAATTTCTCTGACCATTATCTTCGCGGGTTCCTTTTACCCTTATATATTAGATCATTTCGGATATTATATTCCCACATTGAAATGGCTTACAGAATATGGGCTGATAAAGGGTATTTCCAATGTAGACCTCACCTTAGGACAAATGTCTCTCTGGCATATTTTTCAGGCTGGATTTTCAAATTTTTCCGATCCGTTTTTAAGAATCAACACGGTTCTCCTGATGATCTATACATTTTATATTATTGAAAGAAAAAACTGGATCCATCTTTGTTTCCTTCCGGTATTACTGCTATTTTCACAATCTCCAAGCCCTGACCTTCCGGTTATAGTTTTCTCATTGATTATTTTAAATGAACTTATTGCCGGAAATAGGAATACCATTATCCTTTTTGCCTTTTCGGTTTTTGTTTTTGCTATAAAACCTACCATGATATGGCTTCCTATCCTGGCTTTCTTAGTCTCTCTTTTTATTTTTAAAAGTAACTTTAAACAACTTCTTTTGGGAGGAGCAATTCTCTTTTTATTTTTCACTAAAAATATCTGGACATTCGGATATCCTATCTTTCCTGTAGCAATAGGCGATCTGGGACTATCCTGGAAACCCAATCCGGAAATTTTAAATACTTCTTCACAATTTGCAGTCATGAAGACCTATGACATGCAGTATACCTATGAGGAAATTCAAAAATTTTCAACGGCTGATTATATTAGGAATTGGTTTTCTCTTGAAGGAATCAAATCCAAAATTAATATTCTATTTGTGCTGAGCTTAATTATTTTTTCTGTATTTGCCTGGATAAAAAAAAGAAAACTCATCACGCTGATCTGCATCTCATTATTAATTAAAAGCATATTAATCCTTGCTTTTTCAGCTCAATACAGATTTTTTATCGATGTTTTTTTCGTGATATTCTTTGTCATGTTTCACGAATATTTTGACAAAAAAAAATCCATTGTTGTTTTTTCTGCTCTCAGCCTATTTTTCATTTCAATATTATCTTTTCCAGAAATTATTCAAAAATATATCCCAAGTTTTCGGGTGGGAAGTTTTATGAACGGATTACAAAAAGAACAGATCCTCAAACCTTAAACCTATGAAAATCAGCAGTTTGACACATTTAAAGTCGGAAATCTTCAATTTAATGTTTCCCATAATTACCCTTATAGTTTTGAGACTACAATTCCGGCTGTAACTACTTTCTATATTGCTGATGATGTGAAAGCAGGTATTTTTCCCCAGCTTTTGGACAAAAATGATATCAAAAAAGGATTTATCTGGAAAAAAATGACACCTGAAGAAAAAAGGGAAGCCCAAAAGGTTATCAATAATATCAAAAACACTGATAAATAGAACAAATCCAGAAACTTTATTATCTGAAGAAAAAAAGGTAATTTTGTATCATGTTCAACACATTAGGTAATCTTCTTAGTCTTACAACATTTGGAGAAAGTCACGGAGTGGCTTATGGCGGTATCATCAATAATTTTCCGGCAGGTTTAGCGGTAGATCTCGATAAAGTTCAGTATGAATTGAACCGAAGAAAACCCGGCCAGTCAGCAATCGTTACACAAAGAAAAGAAAGTGACACAGTAAAGTTTCTTTCGGGAATCTTTGATGGGAAAACAACAGGTACGCCAATTGGTTTTATCATTGAAAACGAAAATCAGAAATCAAAAGATTATGACCATATTGCAGGTGCATATCGTCCAAGTCATGCTGATTTCACCTATGACCAGAAATTTGGTTTCAGAGATCACCGTGGAGGAGGGAAATCTTCTGCCAGAGAAACAATGAACTGGGTAGTAGCCGGGGCACTTGCCAAACAACTTTTACCCAACATTGAGATCAATGCTTATGTATCTTCCGTAGGTGATATTTTCTGTGAAAAACCTTATCAGGCTTTAGATTTTTCTCAAACAGAAAGCAATGATGTTCGTTGTCCTGATGCTGAAACTGCTGAAAAAATGATTTCAAGAATCAAAGAAATCAAAAAAGAGGGTAACACTATCGGAGGAACAATCACTTGTGTAATTAAAAATGTTCCTGTAGGAATTGGTGAGCCTATATTTTCCAAACTTCAGGCTGAACTTGCAAAAGCAATGCTGAATATCAATGCCTGCAAAGGTTTTGAATACGGAAGCGGTTTCTGTGGGGCTAAAATGACGGGAAAAGAGCACAATGATGCTTTCAATACAGATTTCACTACGAAATCTAACCTTTCCGGAGGTATCCAGGGTGGAATTTCCAATGGAATGGACATCTATTTCCGTGTAGCATTCAAACCTGTAGCAACTATTCTGAGACCTCAGGACAGTATCGATAAAGACGGAAACCCGGTAATCGTAGAAGGAAAAGGACGTCACGATCCTTGTGTAGTTCCAAGAGCGGTTCCTGTAGTGGAAAGTCTTGCTGCATTTGTGCTGGCAGACCTGTTTTTGATCAACAAAACAAGAAATATCAATAATTTTTAACATAAATAGCTTTGGTAATGAAAAATTACTGGGATAAAGGAATTTCATTTGAAGAGTATCTTCAGATTGCAAAAGAAAGATTAGAGAATCCTGCTAACCAACAGGAAGCTGACTATAAACAATATTATGAGCTGGGTCTTCAGAGAATGGACAGAACAGTGAAAAAATACGTTCCGGACGAAGATCAGCTGCAAGAACTCGCTGCCAAAAACTTTGACGGAAAGATTTTAATCATTTCTGAAGCATGGTGCGGAGATGCAAGTGCAACAGTGCCTGCTCTTTTCAGATTTTTTGAAGGACATAATGAGGTAAGAGTCTTCCTGAGAGACAGTGATAAAAGTTTAATCAACCAGTTTCTAACCAATGGTACAGAGTCTATTCCTAAAGTAATTATCCTTGATAAAGACCTGAATGTAAAAAATTCTTGGGGCCCACGTCCCAAATATGGATATGAACTGCTGATGAAGTATAAAGCTGATCCCGAAGCGTATCCAAAAGACACATTTTATAATGATCTGCAGATTTATTATGCTAAAAACAGAGGGAAAGATGCTGTTCAGGAAATTTTAGATCTTCTATAAAAAAGAGAGATGAAAAAGAGTATCATTTATATTATAATAATAGCGATCATAGGTATTGTTGCTTTTGTTCCGGGAATTAGAAATTTCCTAAAGGATACATTCTTTCCGGTAGCCACTATCGAAAGCGCTGTTCATATCAGTGAAGAGGATTATGATGTAGAACTTAAAGGAATCAATGCACCCAGCACCAATCTTAAAAACTTTAAGGACAAAGGTGTTTTCCTTAACTTCTGGGGAACATGGTGCCCACCTTGCAGAAAAGAATGGCCTTCCATTCAGAAATTGTATGACACCAGAAAAGATCATGTAGATTTTGTATTGATTGCCATGAATGATAAAGAGGAAGATGTAAGAAAGTTTTTGAAAGAAAATAACTATACCGTTCCTGTCTATATTGCTCAAAGTCCTATTTCTGAGAAAATTCTTCCCAAGGTATTTCCCACCACTTTCCTACTGGATAAACACGGAAGAATCCTTATTAAAGAGGATGCCACAAAAGACTGGAACACAGAGACTGTGCATCAGTTTATTGATAATATTATCAAATAATATTTTAACTAAATTTTATAATTTGTTGGTACAGGATTTGCGAATTTTATAGCATTTAAAAATTTATTAATCCAAACACAAAATGAAATATTCAAAATTAAATCTTGCAAAAGAAGCCATCAATCATAAGGGCTTTATAAAAAAGATCCCTGATATTTTCAGAATGGTCAGAATGTGGAGAAAAGGAATCTATCCTATGAAATCCATAGACATTATTCTTCCTTTACTGGGAATTTTATATGTGCTCTCTCCTATTGACCTTCTTCCTGAATTTGTGATACCGGTACTTGGAGTCATGGATGACCTGGCAGTATTGTCACTGACTATTCCTAAGCTCATCAAAGAGGTTGACAAGTTTTTATTATGGGAAGCTCAGCAAAAATACAGTGGTGCCCAAGTCATTGATGCTGAAATCGTAAAATAAATAGTTTATTATATTTTTCACACCATCCTGCTTACTCCGGGGTGGTTTTTTATTTACAAATGAGCGATAAATTTATAAGCCGTATTTCAATTCCTTAAATTTGCAATATCTAATAAAAAATAATGGAAAGTAAAAAAGAATTCTTCTTAGAGTGCTACAAACTAGGAATCATTAAATTCGGAAGGTTTACCCTGAAAAGTGGTATCGAAAGTCCTTTTTATGTAGACCTGAGACCTTTGGCTTCAGATCCTAAAATTTTAAAAAATCTGGCTAATTATTTATTGGAAATGCTTCCATTAGATAATTTTGATTTAATCTGTGGAGTTCCTTATGCTGCCCTTCCTATGGCTACTGCAATGTCTTTGGAAAGCTATATTCCATTAATTATTAAAAGAAAAGAAGCGAAAAGCTACGGAACAAAAAAACTGATTGAAGGAATTTACCAGAAAGGGCAAAACTGTCTTTTGGTAGAAGATGTGATCACTTCAGGAAAGTCTTTATTAGAAACCATTCCTGAAATAGAACAGGAGGATCTTAAAGTTTCGGATATCGTTGTGGTACTGGACAGAGAGCAGGGAGGAAAACAATTACTGGAAAGCAAAGGATTTAGAGTGCACACTCTTTTCAATATTTCTGAAGTATGTGGTATTCTTCAGGAAACGGGTGAATTGTCTGATGAAGAGGTAAAAAGAATCCAGGACTTCCTTCAGGGGAATCATATTCAGTTCGAAGAAGAAACAAGATCTTCTTATGAGCAGAAACTTCAGGTTACCCAACATTCTGTTTCAAAAAAATTACTGGAAACAGCTTTAGCAAAAAAATCAAACCTTATTGCTTCTGCTGATGTTACTACCACTCAGGAGTTATTGGAGCTGGCTGAAAAGGTAGGTCCGCATATTGTTGCTTTAAAAACGCATATCGATATTATTTCTGATTTCGAATATGAAAAAACAATCACTCCTCTAAAAGCTATTGCTGCAAAACACCAGTTCTTATTGATGGAAGACAGAAAATTTGCTGACATTGGAAATACACAGGAACTTCAGTTTACCAGTGGAGTTTTCAAAATTACAAATTGGGCAGATTTTGTAACCTCTCAGGTAATCGGAGGTTTTGAATCCTTAGACTGCTTCAGCAATGTAGGGGTAGTAGCTATTGTTGGAATGTCTTCCAAAGGAGCTTTAACAACAGCAAGCTATCGTGAAGAAGCTTTAAAAGTAGCATTATCGCATCCTAATGTTATTGGTGGTGTATCTCAGAATAAAATTCCTGAAGAACTTTTATTGTTCACTCCAGGGGTAAACCTTGCAGATTCAGGAGATGGTAAAGGACAGCAGTACAACACACCAGAACATGTTTTCAAGACCTTGCATACAGATTTTATTATCGTAGGAAGAGGAATCTACAAATCCAACGATCCTGAAGCGTCTGCAATCACTTATAAAACAGAAGGATGGAATGCATATATTAATTCTTTGGAAAAAAAAGCAATTCAGGGTTAAAATCCTATAAAGTATATACAAAATAAGTTATATTTGGGCTTTATCACGAATATTTGAAAAAGATCAGCATTTGCCTTATTTTGTTATGGGGAGTTGTACAGGTTTCTGCACAGACAGACAGTATATACGTTGAAACGAAACTGTCTCCTGACAAAAAGAACCTTGATGTCAGCCAGGAAATTGTTTACTACAATCATTCCGGGAAAGACCTGCAAACCGTAAAACTCCTGAATTGGGTTTCCGCGTACAATAAACGGGGAACTTCTTTAGTCTACCGAAAACTGGAAGACCGAAATAATGATTTGCATTTTGCGAAGAGCGATCAATTGGGAAAACTTCTTGAACTGAACATTAAAAGTTCTGAAAATGAAGTAATTCCCGTCAATACACTTTCAGATGAAAATATTTTTATTCCTCTGAAAAATGTATTAAAACCTGGCGAGAGCGTCACATTACAGTTGCAGTACAGGATGCAGCTTCCCGATAAAACATTTACGGGATACGGAACATCCGCTCAGAATACTGTATTAAAATATTTCTTTATTGTTCCGGATCATTTTGATCCGGACAATATTTCTAAAAGAAACTACCACGATATTGAAGAACAGGTAAGTTTCAACACTTTCTGGACCATCAACTTTGATATTCCTGTTAATAATTTTGTAGAAGGTAATCTTCCACAGGTACAGATGAATTCATTTAAGGGATACCTTGATTCCGATCCTGAATTTTTAATTTCTTCAACCGGTTTTCCTTCCATAAAAACCAATGTTGACGGAGAGGAAATCGAAATCAAATTTGGGTATAATCTGAAACCGGAAGAAAAACAAAATCTGGAGTTTTATCTTCCCTTACATTTAAAATTCCTTAAGGAACGCATCGGGGTTCTTCCGAAAAGTATTTTTATTTCAGATAAATTCAGAGCTAAAGAAGACTTTTTCGGAAATAATGATATTACTTTCTGGAAATTCAGATTCCGTTTGTTTACCGATACTGAAAAAACAGATCTGGATTATTTTGGAATCATAGCCAAGAAAATTCTTAATGAAAACGTTATTGCGGATAAGGAAAAAGACCACTGGTTTAAAAATGGGTTAAAATCTTATCTGGAAATTCAGTATCTCAAAAAATTCTATGCTGATACAAAACTTTTAGGAACGCTACCCGAAACCAGAATATTTGGGCTCAAACCTTTAAAATTATTCCATGCATCCAAAGTAAAACTTCTGGATCGTTATGGACTTTCCTATCAGTACATCATGCTGCAAAATCTTGATCAGAAGATTGATGAACACTTCCCTGTTTTGAGTAATTTCAATGACATGGCCATCAGCAGCTTTGAAACAGGAAGCCTTTTCAACTATTCGGCTGACAAAATGGGATACGATAACTTCAATGGGATTGTAAAAAATTATATTTCTCAGAATTCCGGAAAAAAAATCAATCCTGAAGAATTCCTGACCGCTCTTTCAGAAAATAATAAATCAACAGCCTATCTCTCCAACTTTTTCAAACAAAAGAACCGTGTTGATTTTAAACTAAAAAATATTAGAAAAGAAAATGATTCTCTACAAATAAAAATTGTAAAGAATACCGATATTTCCATTCCGGTAAAGCTGGAAACAGAAACCAGAGAAGGAGAAAAGAAGGCCTATTGGATAGATACCGAAGAAAATGAACGTATCACCAGCCTTTCTCTTCCCGCATCAGAAAATATTTATAAAGTCACTCTAAACAGCGGATATATTTTCCCTGAATCCAATTACAGAGATAATTTTCTGTATGCAAAAGGCCTGTTTTCCAATGCAAAAAAAATTAAACTAAAATTAATAAAAGATATTCCAAACCCGGAATACAATGAAGTTTACCTCAGCCCAAGGGTACGTTTTAACAATACGTATGATAAATTTCTTTTGGGAATCAATTTAAAAAACCAGTCTTTCTTTGATCAGAAATTTTTGTATTCGGTTACTCCCACTTATAGTACCGGAACAGGAAAACTGACGGGTTCTGGAGCAGTCTCCTATTCTATTCTACCTGCAGAAAGCATTATCCGAAGTTTAACATTCGGACTTTCAGGTTCTTATTTTCATTATGATTATGATCTTGCCTACAGAAAAACCTCAATATCTTCTTCTATCAACTTCAGGAAGAACCCGAGAAGTACTGTAAGCAGAGGTCTAGGGATTTCCTATAATTATTTTGAAAGGGATCTGAGTCCTAAAATGATCGCTAATAATGATTATAGCAAGTATAATCTCTGGAGTATCGGCTATGGCTATAGTGACAACCAGATGATTCATGAAAAAAGCTTTAGTCTAAGTACGCAGGGAATGGAAGACTTTAATAAAATAACGGCTGAAGGTTTCTACAGATGGGAATTTGCTCCTAAGCAAAAACTGAGCTTACGTTTATTTGCCGGATATTTTTTAAGAAACAACACCCGAAATAACCTTTTCGACTATGGAATTTCCAGGGTTTCCAACTATTCATTCTCTTATACGCTTTTAGGAGAAAGTGCCAGCAGCGGCCTTCTTTCCCAACAGTTTATATTAGCTGATGGAGGTTTTAAATCTTTTCTTCCGGGAACAGTAAACCAATGGATCACTTCTGCCAACGTGGATTCAAGCGTCTGGAAAATATTCCATGTGTATGCTGATGCCGGTGTTTATAAAAACAAAGATCTTCCTGCCAAATTCATATGGGATACCGGAGTTAAAGTAAGAATCATTCCTGATTTTCTGGAAGTTTATTTCCCGATACAATCTTCTTTAGGTTTTGAACCATCCTTCAAAGATTATGGAAAGCGTATCAGATATACATTGATTCTTAATCTTGGTTCCATTATTAATGCTGCAAGAAGAGGTTGGTATTAAACTTATGGTAATAAAAAATAAAAGAACAGTTCATTAATGAGCTGTTCTTCTTTATTAAAAAACTAATCTTTTATAATTTTCTGTGAGATCGGAATATTATTAATGGTTCCTGTGACAATATAAGTTCCTTTTGGAAGTTCTGCAATGTCAAGAGTTGAAGCTAATTTTGTAGGGGATTTTTTAACAACCTGTCTGAATGTATCGTAAACTTTCACATCTTTCACCTCGGTTCCGAACACTACTTTACTGTCTTTTATAAAAGGATTCTGTACAAAACCAGATTTCACACTGCCTTCAAGGGAAAAGTCTGCCATATTATCATTACTTCCAACCATCGTTCTTTTAATAGCCGTTGTTGTAGTGGGAGAAGGAGCCGGCCCATCTCCTTTAAACTGATCTGCATTTGATCCGTATCCTACAAAATCCAGTACATTGGATGCGGAAGGTCCCGTCACCTGCAATATATTTCCGGCCAAAGCAACTTTTCCTGATACGCTGGAGATTCTCATCCCGGAAGATTTATTGGGAGTTCCATCAAAATTAGTGATTGTAGTGGCAATAAAATCCGGTGTGGGTAGATTTTCCACGCCTCCTTCAATTGCTGACTCCTGAATCAGATAAGTTTCTTCAGGGCCTAAAGTAAAGTCAGGCAGTGTATGATATTCGGTAAAAGCACCTATCGCCGGAGCATATTGAATGCTTGCTCCCGTTAAAGAAACCAAAGTAGTTCCGATATTTTTAAGGACAATATAATTATTCTTCAATACAGCACCAGAACTTGCATTCCCACCATAGATTTCATTAATCACAATCTGGGCATTTGAAAAAGAAGTTAATAACGTAAGTCCAACAAGAGTAAAGATTTTTTTCATCGTAATAATTTTAAAGAAATAGATCAATAATAAAACATCAAAAACAATACCACCAAATTAAGAAATATATAGGATACAAAAATCTCAAAACCAGTAATAATTATATAAAAAACAGCCACTTCAATGAAGTGGCTGTCTGTATTTTTATCTAAAAGAAATTAGTCTTTAAGAACTTTTTGAGAAACCGCTTGGTTGTTCACTGTACCTGTTATGATATAGTTCCCTTTTGCCAGTTCAGCAACACTTACCGTTTCATTTTGTTTTACAGAAGCTTCTTTTACAAGCTGTCCGAACATATTGAAAACTTTCACATCTTTTACATCAGATCCGAAAACAATCTCGTTATTTTTAACGAAAGAATTCTTTACAAAGTTTCCTGATTTTACGTTTTTAGCATCAATAACAGCTAGAGAAGCAGTAGATGAAGTAACCATTAAAGAAATATCATCTATTCTCCAGTTGGCAGTACCTAAAGATGGAGTTCCCGTACCAGGGCTGTCGCTTCCATAGATTCTTAAAGTAACCGGAGCAGATTCCGCACCTACTAAATTAGTTCCTGAAAAAGTGATGCTATTCAATGTCCATGTACTGTTGTTGTTAACATTTACAGTACCTATTGCAGTAGCATAATTATCAATACTGGAATATACTGTAATCTTTCCCGGTCCGGTAGAGGTACCTCTGGACCCTAGACTTAAAGAATTCAATGTTACTTTATTACCCGCAACAGGAGTAACAGTAACACTAAAATAAGTACTTGCAGCAGTAGAAAGAGCCTCTTTAAAAGCCGCAGCACCAAAATTACTGGATCCGCTTGCTCCTGTATAACCTGAAGACACAGATGTAGCGGTAATTAAATTCGTAGTACCGTTATTATTTCCCTGGGTAGCTGCAAATGCTACATTTGAAATATTAGCATTTGTACCCGAAACAGGATTTACAGAAGTACCGTCCCAAAGGTATGTTGTTTGTGCCAAAGCAACTGCACTCATCATCACCGTTGCAAAAAGAGAATAAAATTTTTTCATGATTTAATATTTTTATAATTAATAATTTCCTTGATAAAAGTACATCGTTTTATTTTTTTTGACACAATAAACAGGTTAAGTTTCTGTTAATAATAGTTAAGCTATTACGATTAACATTTTTTAGTTACTTTTACCAATTATTTTTCAGGGCTTGCGGAATTATATCCTTCTAATTGTATTCTTCTTAGGCATATTTTCAGGAAATGCTCAGGTATTTTCATGGAAAAATCCCAACGTGCCTGAAGACAGCATTAAACGAGACAGTATTCTTGCGGCAAGGCTTGAGCAGGATATCTTTGCAAAAGACACCCTTGATTTCATAAGAACGCACAACAAAATCGTTATCGATGAGGCTGTACTGGCAAAGAATGATAAAAAACGATTTTTAGGAGAACTTAATTCAAAAGGTTCTATCATCAGAGGGATTACTTTTGGTAACAATCAGGGCCAGTCTGTGCAAAGTTCAATGGATCTTCAGATTTCAGGACGCTTATCCAAAGATGTTACGATTTTAGCCAGTATTTCGGATCACAACCTGCCTATTCAGGCTGATGGTTATACGCAAACGCTGGAGGAGTTTGACAAAATCTACATGCAGCTTAATATTAAGGAAAAATCCATCCTCAGAGCCGGACATCTTGACCTTGTAGAATCTAAGAATTATTTTGCCAAATACCAGAGACGAAGCATGGGGCTTCAGTTCCAGACAGAATTCGGGAAGGAAAACAAAACATTGGTAGATATCTCTGCAGGTGTTGCACGAAGTGAATTTCACAGAATCCGTTTTCAGGGGGTTGAAGGAAATCAGGGACCTTACCGTCTGACAGGTAAGAATGGGGAACAGTTTATCACACTGATCTCCGGTTCTGAACAGGTCTTCATTGATGGAATCCTGATGAAGCGTGGTGAAAACCAGGATTATATTATCAATTATAATACCGGTGAAGTTACCTTTACCAGTTTCCGTCCTATTTTCCAGCAGAATTTCATAACGATTTCCTATAACTATGCCAACAGGAATTATTCAAGATATCTGTTTACAGGAAAGCTTGAACATCAGAGAGAGAAATTCAAAGTAGGCTTAAACTGGTTCATGGAAAATGACAATAAGAATGCTCCTCTGTCTTTAAGTCTTTCCAAAGAAGATGAACAGATTCTTGCAGATGCAGGAAACAATCCGGATTTGATGTATGCTCCTTCAGGGGTGGTAACGGAGTATGATGTGAATAAAATTTTATATAAATTAAATCCTGCCGGAACTTTCTATGAGTATTCTACTGATTCAAGCTTAACGCTGTACCAGGTTTCTTTTACGTATTTCGGGGCTAATCTGGGGGATTATAAAATAGCACAAACCACCAATAACGGACGTGTTTTTGAATATGTAGGTCCTAATGCCGGAGATTACAGAGCGGTAAGAAAACTTCCGTCTCCTCAGAAGTCACAGGTATACTCTCTGAACTCAGAATATTTACTGAATGAAGGAAAAATAGGAGCTGATATCTCGTTGAGTAACTATGATGTCAATTTATTTTCATCAAAAGATTCTGATCAGAATATGGGATATGCATGGCGTATTTTCGGAAATAAGAGTTTCACGAAAAATGCATGGAAAGGAACACCTAGTTTTGAATACCAATATATAGACAGGCAGTTTCATATCCTTGACCGTATCAATGATGTCGAATTCTCCAGAGACTTTAACCTTACCCAGGAATTTAATAAGAAGACCCAAAACAGGTTTATCTTCAGTTTCCTGAATAAATGGAATAATAAATCCACCTTAAATTACCGTGTCAATTATTTGAATGAGCAAAATTCTTATAAAGGGATCAAAAATGACCTGGACTTTGGCTGGCTTACAGGAAAGTTCTTTACCAAGGGTAATTTATCTTATCTGAATACAACTGCCACCCTTCAGGACACGAAGTTCATCCGTGGTGGAGTTTCAACAGAGTTTACCGGCAAAAAAGGAAGCTGGGCCGTTGGGGGAAGCATGGAACATAACGAGAAGAAATACAATGACACCCAACTTATGGATGTCACGAGTTTCAGCTGGAAGGAAATCTTTTTGCAAAAGAAAATCGGTGACAGTACAAGAACTAAGTTGCTGGCAAAAGTATACATGAGAGATAATGACTCGGTACGCGACAACAGGCTTCAGAATATGAACAATATTTTGGGAATTATGGCTGAAAGTCAGATTATCAAAACAGAAAGAACCTCCCTAAATGCTTTAATCCACTACCGAAAATTCTTCTACGCAGGTGCAGAAGGTGAAGTAACCCGTAATAATGATTTTGTTGTTGGAAACATCTTATACAATCAACAGCTTTTCAGAAATGGAATGCGTCTTCAGGCTTTCTATGAACTGGGGAACGGCCAGGAAGCCCAGAGGGAATTTCAATATATTAAAGTAACAGATGGACAGGGGGTTTATAAATGGACCGATTATAACGGAGATGGAGTGCAGCAGCTGGACGAATTTGAAATCGCTGAGTATTCTGATCTTGCACAATATATCCGTGTATACACTAATTCTGTAAGATATATTCCTTCCAATAAAAATAAATTACAGCTGGCTTTATTTGTTAATCCGGCAATTGTTTTCAATTCTGAGAACGGATTTTTAAAACGATGGAATTTCAATATTTCATTAAACTCTCAAAACTCTTTCTATAAAAAAGAAAAAGTGCTTGTTCTGAATCCTTTTGAAAAGAATAGTGATCAGATCCTTAAAAATCAGAATATTCTTGCTTCTGTACAGTTTAACCCAACCGACAAGTCAGGCTGGAATGGAAATTACAGGTTCATTACCAATGACAATCTCATTAATGCCAATTTCAGTAATGAAGAACGTGAGCAGACTTCTCATTTCCTGAATGTGGGATACTGGTTCAATAAAGAATTCAGAGTAGACTGGGAAAACTCAGTTCATGATATCCAAAACTCTTCACAATTATTTAAAACAAGAGATTATCGTCTCACTAATTTTGAAACCAAGCCTAAAGCAACTTATAAGTTCACAGATGCTATTCAGGCTGAATTATCTTCTGCTTTCCGCCAGAAACAAAGATTGGATGGTGAAGAACTTCTTAAAGCTTTTGATATTACAGGAACCATCCAATGGGAGCGTAGAAAAACGTCTATCCGTGGAAATTTCTCGTTCATCAGCAACAATTTTACCGGAAACAATTTCAGTATTGTAGGAAACCAGATGCTGGATGGGCTTAAGCCTGGGAAAAATCAGGTATGGAGTGTATTCATCCAACAGGCTATCAACTCCTTTATCCAGCTGAATCTTAATTACGAAGGAAGAAACTCAGGTGACCGGACCATTCATATCGGAAGTATGCAGGTAAAAGCAAGCTTCTAATTATGATGGTTACTTTATACAATAAAAAATCCCCAATATTATTGCTATTGGGGATTTTTCTGATTATTAGGGTATATATTATTTTTTAATAATTTTTAAAGACTGTGATCCTTTTTCTGTATTCACTTTTAAAATATAAACTCCTGCAGCAGCACGTCTCAAATCTACAGAGCCTTTTTCAGCGTTAATGGTTTCGCTGAGAATTCTCTGGCCTGAAACATTATACACTTCAATATCTTTAATTCTACTGTCATTATTGATATATAGGTAATCCACAACAGGATTCGGATAAACATTCACTGTATTCTTTTTCGCAGTTTCATTTACTGCCAATACGGCTGCTGTAAATTCAAAACTTCCGAGATCCGGTGTTAAAGCATTTCTTGTATTGCCATCTGCATCCAGTGTTACTTCAACTACCGGAGTTCCCTTATTATCAAGAGCTGCATTCCCTGTGGCTGACAAATGGAAATCAGTTGCTGATACGAATACCGGCAGCACATTCAATGAGTTTACATTTCCTCCGAATCCCGCCTGGATATCAGCAAGGGTGGCTTTTGCCAATCCTCCAATATACCCAAGATTGGTACCGGAAGAATAGAAATTATTATAATTAATAGTAGAAAAAACACTGCTGGCGGCTCCCGCATAAATAGCGTATCTGTCGCCTGCCTGAGTCTGGGTATTGACAAAAAGATTATTTCTGATATCAATACCTCCTGCACCGGTTACTCCACTTGTAATATTTAAAGCAGAGGGTCTTCCTGCAACAGTCTGGCTGACATTCATGACAACGGTATTATAATAAAGTTTATATCCGCCTCCTGCAGCGACAACAATCCCGTTTCCATTATCATTTACTCCTCCTGTTGTTGCATATCCATAACCGGCCACACCACTGACGATATTGTTGGCCACTAATGTATTGGAGATAAGACTTGTTGTGGACAGATAAATTCCCTGGGCTCCGTACCCTGAGACATTAGTATTTTTAACTCCATTTATTTTATTATTAATAATGGTCATTCCGGTTGTCAATGTACCTCCTGCATAAATACCTGCAAAAAGAGTCCCTGTTCCACTGGAATTAAAATTGGAAATCGTATTTCCGCTTACCATAATATTGGCTACAGCAGAGGCTCCTGTACTCCCTGAGGTGATCGTTATTCCGGAAGCTCCTCCCGCACCCGTTCCGGTATACCCAAGATTGGTTATGGTATTTGAAATAATTGAAGAATTGACTGTTGCTGTAGCAAACCAGATCCCTCTTTTAATTTCAGCATTGGTCGTTTCAAAGTTACCTAATGTGTTATTACTTACTGTTACTCCATCTGCACCCTGAACATAAATTCCTCCAAGACGGTTGGCATCTGCTCCCGAAGCACTTATATCATTACCCGTAACCAATGTATTAGCTCCATTACCAGCAGCTGTAGCAGCAAATAAATAAATTCCCATATAAGCTTTCTTCACAGCATTATTCTGAATAGTAACATTGTTAAAGAAGCCTCCCGTAGGTGTTGCTGCTCCGTCATACATTACCAAAGCTGAAGAATTATTCATTCCGTTGATAATATTAAGGTTTTTAACCATAATATTAGTATTGGCTGCAGCTGCAGAAGCCGCTATGAATGTAAGGACCTGCGGTGCTGTAGTAGAAGTGTTGGTAAGGGTAAGATCTCTTGTCGTTCCTGAAGCTGCATTGCTTCCGTCCAGGGTAATATTACTCCCCTGTATTCTCACTAAAGGCGCACTGGCAATATCCCCGGAAATAGTTGCCGTAACTCCTGTGGCAGGTTTTATAGCAACAGAAGTATAACTTGTTGCTCCGCCACTGGCATTCAGACTGGCTGTTGCCGTTTCCGTTGTGTTTGCTGTGATACTGATTGTAATTGCCCCCTGATGTGTTCCTGCGTTAATAGCATCAAATGCGCCCTTTAACGTAGTATAGGTTCCTGTAGCTGTTCCTGCCGTAGCAGAAATATTTACTTGTGAATAAAAATTTGATGAAACTAAAATTGCCATCAAATAAAATAGAATTTTTCTCATGACACTAATTTTTATTATACTAAATATAAAAAATAATTATCAATAAAATTCAATAAACATTGATAATCAGTTAAATATATTAAATAAAAATTAAACAGAATATCATAAAATCCCTTAAACAAAACAACACAAGCAAAACGCAATACCATATTTTAATTTAAAAAATATTGTTTTTTAAGAATTTCGTAAATTTGCACCATGATAAAAATAGGCAACATAGAACTGCCGGAATTTCCACTTTTGCTGGCTCCAATGGAAGACGTAAGTGATCCTCCGTTCAGACGTTTGTGTAAAATGCACGGTGCAGATTTAATGTATTCGGAATTTATTTCTTCCGAAGGGTTAATTCGTGACGCTATCAAGAGTCGTAAGAAGCTGGATATTTTCGATTATGAAAGACCAGTGGGGATACAGATTTTTGGTGGAGATGAAGAAGCAATGGCTATGTCCGCAAGAATTGTTGAAACGGTAAACCCGGATCTTGTAGATATTAATTTTGGCTGCCCGGTAAAAAAAGTTGTCTGCAAAGGAGCAGGAGCTGGTGTACTGAAAGATATTGATCTGATGGTTCGCCTTACCAAAGCCGTGGTAAGCTCTACTCACCTGCCTGTAACGGTAAAAACCCGTTTAGGATGGGACAGTACCAGCATTAATATTGATGAAGTGGCAGAACGTCTGCAGGAAACCGGAATCAAAGCTCTTACGATACACGCAAGAACCCGTGCACAGATGTATAAGGGTGAAGCAGACTGGGAACATATTTCAAGAATTAAACAAAATCCCAATATTGAGATTCCAATTTTTGGAAATGGTGATATAGATTCTGCTGAAAAGGCATTAGAATATAAACAAAAGTATGCATGTGACGGTATCATGATCGGGCGTGCTGCTATTGGATATCCATGGATATTTAACGAAATCAAACATTTCTTTAAAACTGGAGAACATTTACCTGAACCTACAATTTCAGACCGATTACTGGCTGTTCGCCAACATGCAGAATGGAGTGCTGAATGGAAAGGAGAAAGATTGGGATTGGTTGAAATGAGACAGCATTACAGCAATTATTTCAGAGGGATTCCTCATTTCAAGGAATTTAGAAAAAAATTCCTGGAAGTTTTCACTATGGAAGAAATGAACAGTCTGATCAAAGAGACTCAGCAGTTCTACGAAGAATACCAGGCTCAGCTATAAAAATAAAACCATCAGTAAAACTGATGGTATTTTTATTTAGAATCTAATTATATTAATATCCTTCTGATGAAGTTTCGTTTTTAATTAATCCCAGCGCTGAAGAGGTTCCAATTCTTTTAACTCCCATTTTAATCATTTTCTCAGCATCTTCAGGAGTTCTTACTCCTCCAGCTGCTTTTACAGGAAGTTTCCCAGCATTATTGAGCATAATGGTGATTCCTTCAAAGGTTGCTCCATTAGGCTTTCCTTCGGCAGTTTGGTAAAATCCTGTTGATGACTTAACAAAAATTTTCGACAGTTCATTTTCAGAAAAATTCTCTTCTGCCCAGGTAGAAATATTTTTAGTAAGATCTGCAATTTGTTCATCAGTCAATGCTGCGATTTCAATAATCCATTTTGCAATTTTATGATGCTCAAGAGATAATTTTGTACATTTTACAAATTCTTCTCTTACCAGTTCAATATTTCCCTGTAGATAAGCTGTATAATTAATAACAAAATCCAGTTCATCTGCTCCGTCTTCTATTGCTTTTGAAGCTTCTGCAAGTTTCTCATCAATAGAATACGTTCCTTCGTGGAAACCTATTACTGTTCCTACTACAACATTTGAATTTCTTTCCTGGATATATTTTTTGATCTCAGATACGTAATCCGGTCGAATCATCACGGCAAAAATACCATTATCTATTGCTTCCTGAGCAAGTTCTTTATCTTTTTGAAGTGTTTCTTCGTGGGAAATACCTGATTGTTCTGGTGTTTTCAGGTAAGTTGAATCCAAATATTGGGCTATGTTCATATCGTTATACTTTCAGTTGTCTGTAAATACCTTGTTCCAAAGATATAAAAGTTTCTGTTCTTGTTACTCCCTTCAGCTTTTGAAGCTTGCTAAGAATCTGCATTAAATGATCATTGTCTTTACAAAGAACTTTCAGGAAAATAGTATAATTCCCTGTGGTATAGTGGGCCTCCACTACCTCATTGATATCATGCAGAGATTTTACCACTTCCGGATAATGGCTTGGCTGATCCAGAAATACCCCGATGTAGGAAATCACTTTATATCCAATTTTCTTAGGGTTAAGAAATGATATTGAATTTTCAATAACTCCTGCATGTTCGAGTTTTTTGATTCTTTGATGCACTGCAGTTGTGGAAATTCCAACATTTTTTGAAATGTGGGCTAAAGATGTTTTAGCATTGTCCATCAACATGTAGATGATTTCTTTGTCAATAGAATCTAAATGGTAGCTTGTGTTGCTCGAATTTTTCATTTTCTACTTTTTTATTATTTATGTTTTTTAATGTAAATTTTTAAATTTTACAAAAACCGGAAAGTGATCGCTATATCCTCCTAAATACCGTGTACCAGCATATGTTCGGAAAGGCCGTCCTTCAAAATTTCTGGTTCTGCTGCGGATTTTTTCAGAATTAAATATATGGGCATCCTGAAAAGCCAGCGTCTTATTATCAAGTAAAGATCTTGACATAATGATCTGATCATACAACAATCCAGATTTATAATGAAAAGTAGAATAATTTCTTGTAGAAAACAATTGCTGAAAAGGGTTCACTAAAACCTTCTCATGGTCATTGTCATAGAGAATCTGTACTAAATTTTCATCATCCGGGTTTTCGTTAAAATCACCACACAATATAACGTGCTCTTTATCTGCGTCCACTATTTTCATAATCCGTTCCCGGACTTCATTCAATATAAAGGCTCTTTTAGGCTTATTGATATCTTTTTCGCGTTTAGAGGGAAGATGGGCGATAAAGACATTAATAATTTCCCCTTTATATTTAATTTTTGAAAAAAGTACGTCTCTGGTTGTGTCGTAATTTTCTGTGTTTTTATTTACTATTTCAAAAAAGAAAGTAATGGTTTCTGAATCTATTACCTCTACTTTATTTTTATCATATAACATGGCTACATCCACTTTTCTTTCGTCCATGGAATTATAATGTACAATTCCATATTCCGAATTAAAGGGTTCCATTTCTACAAGATCTTCCAAAACTTTCCTTCCGGAAACTTCAGATAATCCTATTACAAATGGCAATACATCATTTTCCTCCTTCATCAACTGAAATACGTGAGAGATTTTGAAAAGCTTATTTCTATATCTCTTTTCATCCCAATTCCTTAATCCTGACCGGGTAGGATCTAATTTGTGGACAGGTTTCGGATCGGGTAAAAATAAATTTTCAACATTATAAAAAGAGAACAGCTCCATCTACACTAATTTCTATACTTTTAATTTATTATGTTCTTTTTACTTTAAGATGTAAATTTATTATTTTTTTTCCAAATTTCCTCGATTTATCCTTAAAACAACAAATCAATTCCTCATAGAAAACATTTCAAATATAGTAAAAAATACCAATGAAATCAGCGATAATAAATTAATTTTTCAATTATTAGAGAGTTTTAGTATATTAGTCAAAATTGAGATAATATACAAAATCCGGAATAATAGAAATAAATTTTCAATTTAAAATAAGAAGTGTTAATGTTTTTCACACCTATTAAACTTACAACAAATATTATTCCATTCACCTATTATAAATGGAATTAAATACGCAGATCAGCATTAGATAAATGCTGACAATTTGTTTACAGTAAATCGGGACGTTTTTCCTTTGTAATTCTTACGGCTTCATCATGACGCCATTCTTCAATTTTTCCGGAATTCCCACTCAACAGGATTCTGGGAACTTCCAGACCTTTATAACTTTCGGGTCTTGTATAGATAGGCGGTGAAAGAAGATCATCCTGAAAACTGTCTGTTAAAGCACTCTGTTCATCATTTAAAACACCAGGAAGCAATCTGATGATTGAATCTGCAAGCACACAGGCTGCCAGCTCTCCGCCTGTAAGAACGTAGTCTCCAATTGAAATTTCTTTGGTAATATGAAGATCTCTTACTCTCTGGTCTATTCCTTTATAATGCCCACAAAGAAACATCAGATTCTCTTTGATGGAAAGTGAATTGGCAATTTTTTGGTTCAAAGTAACACCATCCGGAGTCAGATAGATAACTTCATCATAATTTCTTTGAGATTTAAGCTCTGAAATACATTTATCCAGTGGCTCCACCATCATTACCATTCCTGCACCGCCTCCGTAAGGCTCGTCATCAATTTGTCTGTGCTTATTAATCGCCCAGTCTCTCAATTGATGAAAATGTACTTCTACCAGCCCTTTATCCATCGCTCTTTTCAAAATAGAAGTTTTGAA
Source organism: Chryseobacterium sp. Marseille-Q8038 (assembly GCF_965111995.1). Lineage (NCBI taxonomy): Bacteria > Pseudomonadati > Bacteroidota > Flavobacteriia > Flavobacteriales > Weeksellaceae > Chryseobacterium > Chryseobacterium sp. Marseille-Q8038. The sequence goes on from NZ_CBCOPN010000002.1 coordinate 755,334, forward strand.
CGGACTTTCCATCAATTCCGGAAGTACGCTTATTATGTCAATTCTCATTGTAATGTTCCGTTTTTCTTAGTAGGTATAATAATTAATCTTAAAGAAGAATCTTTGTTGATATAGCTCCACATCCAGTTGAAGAATATGGCCAGCTTATTTCGAACGCTCAAAATTAGCATTAAATGGAGAAACATCCAGAAATACCACGCAAGAAATCCCTGGAATTTTATAAATGGCAGATCCACAACAGCTCTGTGCTTCCCAATTGTTGCCAATGAGCCTTTGTCATCATATTCATATTCTTTCCACTCTTCCTGACTTTTCTTTAAAAGATTTTTACCTAAATTTTTTGCCTGATTAATAGCTACGTTGGCTACCTGAGGATGTCCCTGTGGATATTTAGGAGTTTCCATATAGGCAATATCCCCGATAGCATAAATATTATCGTAACCCTGTATTTTATTATATCGATCTACAATATATCTGTTTCTTACTAATTTGTCTTCCGGAAAACCTCCTACCACATTTCCTGTAACTCCGGCTGCCCAGATGACATTATTGGAAGGAATTTCTTTTCCACTTTTCAAATGAACTTTATCTCCGTCATAATCTGTCACTACTTCTCCGCTCATAAAAGTGACCCCAAGATCTTTAAGATATTTTTCGGATTTCTCCTGAGCTTCACTGCTCATTACAGCAAGAGGTTTTTCTGTAGAACTTACCAGAATAATCTTCAGATGATCAAAGTTCATATAAGGATAATCTCTTGGAAGGATGTCTTTTTTCATTTCAGCAAAAGCTCCTGCCAGCTCTACTCCTGTTGGACCGCTTCCTACGATAACGATGTTCCAGTTACCGTCATCACTTCGGCTTTTTTCAATAATCAGTTTTTCAAAGGTCATCAAAACATGATTTCTGATGCTGATGGCTTCCTGGGTATTTTTCATTCCGAAAGCTTTTCCTTCCAGATCTTTGTTTCCGAAAAAATTAGTTTTACACCCTGTTGCAATGATGAGTTTATCATAGGTAAATTCTGCTTCGTCGGTAATCACTTTATGATTGGCAGGATCTATTTCTTTCACCTCTGTCATACGAAACTGGGTGTTTCTGGACTGCTGAAAAATCTTTCTGAAGGGAAAAGAAATGTTGGAAGGTTCTATCCTCCCTGAGGCTACCTGATAAAAAAGCGGCTGAAACATATGGTGGTTCATCCGATCGAGAACAATGACCTTTTTATTCTTGTTATTCAATGTTTTTGCAAGCTGCAGCCCCGCAAATCCTCCTCCAATAATGATGATTTTTTCGCGTGTTTCCATAATACACAAATTTACTGATTTTATTTTAGCATTTAGCAGTGAAAAAAGTTAGTTTTGCAAAACTTTATGACACCAAAAAAGTACACCAAAAAAACTGCCAAACAAGTCCATAAATCCAGACGGAAGAAGTATTTTTTCCGAAGATGGGTGATATTGGGCATATTAATCGTAGCATTGGTGGGAACAGGATTTTATTTAAAACAGTCTGTAAGCTACTATTATGCATTGTACTTTAATAAATTTAAGCATAAAAAACTTCATAACAGTGAAAAGGAAGCGGCAAGAATTCAGAGAATCCTAGCCAGCAATCTTGATAAAACCTATGGCTTTGATGTTTCTCATTATCAGAACCGGGAAGATATCAAATGGGACAGTCTGAGTATTGGAAATAAAACAATCCCGTTAGAATATGTTGTCATGCGCGCCACCATGGGAAACCGAAGTGCAGATAAGCATTTTGATGAGTTCTGGGAAAGTGCTAAAAAACATAATCTCATCCGTGGTGCCTACCATTTTTACAGAGCTGATGAAGATCCTGTGATCCAGGCAAATAATTTTTTAAAAAATGTAAAACTGGAGAGTGGAGACCTTCCTCCCATTCTTGATATTGAAAAAATCCCAAAGCGTAAAACCAATAAAAAACTGATTGAAGACCTGAAAGTATGGTGTAAAATCGTAGAAGAAGCCTATGGCGAAAAACCTATCATCTATACCTATTATCATTATTATAAAGATTTTCTGAAAGGTGAGTTTGAAGGCTATCCTTTATGGCTTGCCAATTACAATGATGTTCCGTCTCCTTCTCCCGACGATGAGTGGGATTTCTGGCAGTTTACAGAAAACGGAATTGTTCATGGGATCAATGCGAAAGTGGATCTTGATATTTATAATGGTAATTCGTGGTCGTTGAAAAGACTGACACTGGATTAGAAATAAAATAAGAAAGGAAGCTAGAAACAGGAAGATGGGAGTTAATGAAATGATGTCATCCCTTCCAATCTCCACCCTCCTTCTTCCAGCTTTAAAATTTTAAAGGATACTCATAATTTCTTCCCAGGAATGAACTCTTTCATAAGTATCATTTTCTATCAGTTCATTATGAGGCTGGGTAAATATCAATCTCTGCCCTGAAAAATGATCTAAATTTTTTGGATAATCATCTATCATAACATCTCCGGCAACCACTTTTTTACTTCCGCAAAGAACAATCTGCTCCCATGTGATGAACGGAAAATGTTCTGCCAGCCAATCATATTTTTCTCTTAAGCTGTTCGGAAATTCCATTCCTGCAGATACAATATACAGATCATATTTATTATTCAGATATTCTATTGCCTCACGGCTTCCTTTCATCACAGGTAAGGTTCTGAAAAAACCTACCTCATTTACATGTTTTTTCCCGTTTGGAAAAGACTCTATTTCAGGCTTACCAGTCAAATCACTGATTTCAATTTCTTTTCCTGTATCTCTTTTTTCAAATTGTACCAGCTGATGATATACATCCGCCATTACCCCATCCATGTCGACAATAACTTTTTTCATTACTTCAATCAGGTTTTGTGTTATGTATTACTATTTACAATTTAAATTTCATTGTGTTGATCAAATTTACTAATTAGTTTTTTCAGATAAGGAGCACAGTTTATTAAAAAATTATAAATATTCATTTTTATAAAAGAGCTTCCGGGAAGTTTTAGGCTACATTTTCGTATTTTTGCGGTTCAATTCAAAATTAAAATCAAACCATTAATTCCCAATGAATTACGTTTCTGCAGAAAATCTCACCAAATCTTACGGCATCAAAGTTTTGTTTAAAGACATTTCTTTTCATATTAATGAAGGAGATAAAATAGCTATTGTTGCCAAAAACGGAAGTGGAAAATCTACCCTTCTGAAAATATTAATGGGTAAGGAAATTGCAGACAGCGGAACTGTGATTATCAACAAAGATATCCAGGTAGTATTATTTGACCAGGAAATCAACTTTGATCCTAAGCTCAGCATTGAAGAATTTATGATGGCTCTTGATTCAGAACCTATCCTTGCGCTTAAAAACTATCATCAGTCACTTCATTCCACAGATCATGATTTTATTGAGAAAGCATTAGCGGATATGGAAGTTCATAAAGCATGGGATCTGGAAAATGAAATGAAACAGATTCTTTCCCAGCTTAAAATTACTGATCTGGATGCTAAAATGGGAACTCTTTCCGGAGGACAGATCAAACGTGTAGCTCTGGCTAAACTTTTAACAGAGACAAGAGCCGAGCACAGACACACTCTTCTTATCATGGACGAACCAACCAACCACCTTGATGTAAACATGGTGGAATGGCTTGAAAACTATCTGAATAAGGCAAAAATCACGCTATTGCTTGTTACTCACGACCGATATTTCCTTGACAGTGTTTGTGATATAATCTGGGAAATGGAAGATCAGAATCTTTATTTTCACAACGGTTCGTATGCTACTTATCTTGAGAATAAGATGATCCGCGAAGAGAATCTTAATGCTACGATTGATAAGGCAAACAACCTTTACAGAAAGGAACTGGAATGGATGCGAAGACAGCCAAAAGCCAGAACTACAAAATCAAAAAGCAGAATCGATGCGTTCTACGAAACTGAAAAGGTAGCCAAAACCGACACCAGAAAAGACGGGCTTGAGCTGGATTTTGAAATGAAGCGTCTGGGAAATAAAATTCTTGAACTCAAAAATATTGATAAAAGCTTTGGACCTAAAGTTCTTTTAAAAGATTTCAGCTACCAGTTTCAGCGTGGAGAAAAGGTGGGAATCATTGGAAAGAATGGTGCGGGAAAATCTACCCTGCTTAATATTATTCAAGGTCTTGAAAAGGCTGATAAAGGAGAAATTGAAACAGGAGAAACTATTTCTTTCGGTTATTTCTCACAAAAAGGTCTTGCTTATAAAGAGGATGAGCGTGTCATTGATTTCATCAAGGAAATTGCAGAATTTTATCCGCTAGCTAATGGAAAGAGTTTATCTGCTTCACAGTTTTTAAGATTGTTCTTATTTGATGATCAGACTCAATATTCTCCCATTTCTAAACTTTCGGGAGGGGAAAAAAGAAGACTTCACCTGATGTATATTTTGTATCAAAATCCTAACTTTTTGATTTTTGATGAGCCTACGAATGATCTGGATCTTCCTACGTTGACGGTTTTAGAAAATTTCCTTCAGCAATTCCAGGGATCTTTGATTATCGTTTCCCACGACAGGTATTTTATGGACAGAATTGTAGATCACGTTCTGGCTTTTGAGGGAGAAGGAAAAATCAGAGATTTTGTTGGAAACTTCTCAGAATACAGAGAAGCAAGAAGCCGCGAGGAAGCATTAGAAAAAAATACAGCTGTAAAACCTGAGCCTGTAAAAGAAGCAGTTTCTTCAGCAGAGAGTACTCAGCCTTCCCATTCTAAAAGAAAACTAACTTTTAAAGAACAAAGAGAACTGGAAACGATTGAAAAAGAAATGCCTGCACTGGAAGAACAGCGCACCAAAATTCTGGACAATCTCAACAACGAAGCTGATTATGAAAAAATAGCCAAACTTTCTTCGGAACTGGAAACTGTTTCAGAAAAACTGGAGAACCATGAAATGAGATGGCTGGAGCTTCAGGAACTCCTTTAATAATGATGAATTATGAATGAATTCAAGGTTTAAGGTTTAAGGTTTAAAAGTTAATAGTAATCGTGATTAGAGGTTTCCAATTCATTTACACTCAAACTCTCCAACCCTAAAACTCTCTAATTCTTTGAATTCATTCATAATTCACAACTCATCATTTATAATTTATAATTCAATTATTCTTTCTTCTTTTGCACTTTTCAGAGAAGCGTCAATGATTTTCATATTCTGAATAACTTCTCTTCCCGGAGATGGTAAGGCGTATCCAAAAACAATATGTTCATAGATCTGCTGGTAATAATCCATGTAGTTTCCGGCTTCAGTTGAAGTTAGAATTCTTTCTGTTTCAGAGTTTTCATTCAGGAAATTCAATATTCCATCAGATTCTTTCAAAGGCTGCGTCCATTCTTTTCCATACACAGGAATAGCGCCTGCTACCAATTCGTTTTCCTGATTATCTGTTCTTTCCTGCAGGAAAGTTCCTCGATCTCCGTGAATGGTATAAGCATAATGGCCTTCTTTACTGAAAACCGATGTTTTCAATCTCACTCTCAGATCATTTTTGTAGAATAACAGAATTTCAAAATAATCATTCGCAAATTCGCTTCCTTTCATCGAAAATACATCTGCAAAAAGCTTTTCAGGATACCCAAAATACAGTACAGCCTGATCTACCAGATGTGCTCCCAAATCGTGAAGTGATCCTGAGCCTACCTGATCCGGGCTTTCTTTATGCTGTTTTCCACTTGGAGTCGTACGGAATCTGTCAAAACGAATCTCTGTTTCTTTTATATTTCCTAATTTCCCATCAGCTAAAACCTTTTGAACCTGTAAAAAATCACGGTCGAATCTTCGGTTTTGATATACACTTAGGAACAATCCTTTTTCCTCAGCCAATTGAACCAGCTCTTCAGCCTCAGAAACATTTACTGTAAAAGGTTTTTCCACAATAATATTTTTACCGGCCTCCAACGCTTTTTTTGCATATTCATAATGGGTCTGAACAGGAGTATTGATAATCACCAGCTCTACATCTGCCTGCTGAAGCATTTCCTCCACAGAACGGTAAATGGTTGCTTCCGGATATTTTTCTTTTGAATCTTCCTTACTTCTTTCTACCACGGCAGACATAAAAAATCCCGGATGTTCCTTTAAAAAGGGAGCATGGAATACTTTTCCGCTCATTCCAAAGGCACAAAGCCCTGCTTTTACCAATTGCATATTATAATTTTTAACAAATATATTCATAAAAATTTCTCTATCCCTTAGCCTAAAGGCGCTATAGAAACAATCCATCTCACCAACTCTGAAATATGATTTAAATCATAAAATTATTTTTATCTATTCTAAACAAATACTTACATTTGCGCCTTATTTAAAACTGTTCTACATAAAAATAAAATGAAAAGACAATTACTTTCTTTAGGTCTTCTATTCATCGCTGTTTCAGTGAGTTCTCAGATGAAAAATGCTGAGGCAGATACCATCAGAACTCAGACTATTGAGGATATTAATCTTCATAAAACGGGAAATCCTAACCAGGCAAGAGCATTATCGACAAAATCAAATCTGACGGTAATGGAAAATCCACAGCCTATTGCTATTGTTACCCACGAAATTATTGAGCAGCAGCAGGCAAAACAATTGAGTGATGTTCTTCAGAATGTAAACGGTCTGTATATCACTTCATCCAGAGGAAATTCTCAGGACAGCTTTGGTGGACGTGGTTTCATTTTAGGAAATGATAACATTTTTAAAAATGGTTCAAGAATAAATAGCGGCGTTTTCCCTGAAGTAAGTGGTCTTGAAAGAGTAGAAGTTTTAAAGGGAGCCAACGCCATGCTTTTTGGTAATACAGCCGCAGGTGGTGTTATCAATATGATTACCAAAAAACCTAAATTCAATTTTGGTGGAAGCATCGGATTAAATGGAGGAAGCTGGAATTCTTATAAGCCAACTGTTGACATCTATGGACCTTTATCTAAAAACGTTGCATTCAGAATAAATGGAGCATATGAGCATGCCGAAAGCTTCAGAGATGTTGTAGAATCAGAGAAGTACTACTTTAACCCTTCATTTTTATTTAATTTAAGTGATAAGTCTCAATTAATTGTTGAGGCAGATTATCTTAAAAATAATTTCACTCCGGATTTCGGAATTGGGTCTATTACTGAAAAAGACCAAAGCTACAGATTGAATGACGCAGTTTCCAGAAACACTTTCTTCGGAACCGACTGGCAATATCAAAATGTACAGCAAGCTTCTACGAATGTAACCTTTAATCATCAGTTTAACGAAAGATGGTCTTTGAACGCTACTGCTTCTTACCAAAACTATACTAAAGATTATTTTTCTTCTGAAAGAGTACAATGGATATATGAAACTAAAGATGCAACTGTAGATCCCAACAGATTATCCTGGAAAAGACCTTTTGGTAGAACTTACAACGAACAAAATTATACTTCTGCACAAGTAAATATCAATGGTGAATTCAATACAGGAAGCATCAACCATAAAGTTTTAATTGGTTCAGATGCTGATTATAGCCAGGCAGATGCTTATGCTTATAATATTACAGCGCCTAAAAACCTTCTCTATTTAGATGATCCTTCAACATGGGGAAGTATTGATATGCCAAATTCTACTCTTAGTACAAGAAATAGAATCAATACAAGAAGAATCGGGATCTATGCACAAGATTTTATCAGCTTAACAAAGCAATTAAAAGTGATTGCTGGTCTAAGATGGTCTTATATCGAAAACATGCCTACACTGACCACTCGTTTTACATTAAATGATAAAATTGAAGTAGCAAATTCGTCAACCTCTGACAATGCATTTTCTCCAAAAGTAGGTTTGGTGTATGCTCCAAATGAAAACCTTTCGGTGTTTGCAACTTATACTAATTCATTTGCTTCAAATGCAGGATATACTTCAGATCAGTTTGGTACCGTAAATACCAACCAATCTGTTACTGATGTTCAAAATCAGTTAACTACTTTATCAAGACAAAGCATAAAACCTTCAACAGTTGACCAATACGAGATTGGAGTTAAAAAGAATTTCTGGAATAATGCTTTAGCGGTTAACTTAACGGCTTACCAGATCATGTACAACAATTACTATCAAACCTACTGGTTCGCTTCTGCTCCAAACGGAGCACCAGTAAATTCAACAGATACCAATCTTAAAGAATTTGCAGGAAATATGAGAAGCCGTGGTGTGGAACTAGATATTACTGGAAATCCTACAGAAAACTTATCTATTATCGGAGGTTTTTCTTATAATAATTCTGTGTACACAGACACTCCGGAAAAAGGATATGTTGAAAACCAAAGATTGGTAAGAACACCGGCTACAACAGCGAATGCTTCGGTTTTCTATAAATTTACAAACTACGTAAAAGGGTTAAAAATCGGTGCCGGAATTTATTACATCGGAGACAGAATCGCTGGATGGAATGATTCAAAATCTACAAATACAAGCAGAAACAACGTAAGTAGAATGTTTGATCTAAAAGATTACACAACGGTTTCTTTATCTGTAGGCTACGAGTGGAAAAAATTCTCTATTCAAGGAAAAGTGGGCAACCTGTTTGATGTTGTAAACTACAATGTTCACGAGAATTATTCAGTGAACCCTATCACCCCTAGAAACTACTATTTCACATTAACATACAGACTCTAGAATTCTTTATATAATAATTCTTTCATTAAAAGTGGAGATTGCATTTTTGCAGTTTCCACTTTTGAAATTTTAAAACAAAAACAAAACAATAAGATATGGATAAGATTAAAGACACAAGAAGCTTCATGAGAATTACCCACCGTTATCTGGGATATTTCCTTGCCGGAATTATGGCTGTATATTCATTAAGTGGAATTCTTCTGGTGTACAGAGACACTGATTTTCTGAAAAGCGAAAAGAAATATGAAAAAAACATCGCAGCTCATCTTACAGAAAAAGAACTCAAAAAAGAACTGAAGATGAAAGGCCTGGAAGTGGAAAAAACGGAAGGAAGTGTTCTTTATTTTAAACAGGGAACTTATGACAGTGCCACCGGAAAAGCCAAGTACTCAAAAAAGGAATTACCTTTCGTATTAGACAAAATGGTTTCTCTTCACAAATCACAGTCTAAAGATGCGATATCGCCTTTAAGCGTATTTTTTGGGGTTTCTCTTTTCTTTTTCGTGATCTCCAGTTTCTGGATGTTTAATCCTAAGACAAAAGCATTCAAACGCGGAATTAAGTTTACCATTGCAGGACTTATTATTTCTGTAATTCTTTTATTTATTTAAATAATATGAAAGCTGGATAAAGAAAAAACAACAGTTTTGAACATTAATGTCCTCATATCTATTTTTATCATTTTCATTTCAAAACGCTTGTTTTATTTTATTTATCGTTACGAAATCCGCAGAAAATATGTTAAAAAACCAAAATGTATCATCCTGGAAATCTTAACGTTTATTTAGAGAAATTACGTAAAATTAAGAGTCTGGCACATTTATTGTTTTTTCTATAATTCGTGAATAATAAACATTTAATTATTAAAATAATAAATTATGAAAAAACTTATTTTAACAGGGATATTAGCCGTAGCAGGCTTAACAGCAACTGCAAACGCTCAGATTCAGAAAGGTAATTGGATGGTAGGAAGTAGCATCGTAGCCAGTAATTTTGGTTTAAATACAGGCGGTGGATATAATATTTCACTACAGCCAAAAGCAGCTTATTTTATTCAAGACAATGTAGCAGTAGGAGGATATGTAGATTTAGGATTTAATAAAGTAACAAATGGATCGCCTACCAATTTTGTATATAAAGTTGGAGCTTTAGGTAGATATTATGTTTCTCCAGGAGAAAAAGGAGTAGATAACTTATTACACCACGGAAGATGGTTCTTCGAAGGTAATGTAGGTGTTGGAGGTACTTCTACTGAAGGATCTAACTCTACTACAGGTTTAGATTTTGGAGCAGGTCCTGGTTATTCATACTTCATTACACCAAATATCGGTGTTGAAGGTTTAGTAAAATATAATGGTGTTGCTGGATTTGGTAGCGAGGGATTAACTTCTACTTTAACTTTCAATGTAGGATTTAGCATTTATTTACCAACTTCTAAAGGTAAACAAATCATCAACGATGTTAAGTAATCGATCGATTTACAATACATAATTATAAAATGAAAGCGCCCCGGAATTTAATTTCGGGGCGCTTTTCGTACAAATTAAAACTAAACTATAAAAAATCAAATAAATCATGTATTCGGTTGTGGGGTATATCTTAGATACGGCTTTATTTCCGTTACCCCTTTTGGAAAAATTTCCCTGGCTTCTTCCGTAGAAATGGTAGGCGGTATAATAACATCTTCCCCATTTTCCCAGTTAACAGGAGTAGCCACCCTATAATTATCTACCAGCTGTAAAGAATCCAGCACTCTAAGGATCTCATCAAAATTTCTTCCTGTAGAGGCCGGATAGGTAATAATCAGTCTTACTTTTTTGGAAGGATCAATAATCAAAAGAGAACGTACAGTAGCCGTAGCGGAAGCATTGGGATGAATAAAATCATACAGCTCCGAAACCTTTCTGTCTTTATCAGCAATAATGGGAAACAAAACATGGGTATTCTGTGTCTCATTAACATCTTTCACCCAGTTTTGATGATCCTCTACTCCATCTACACTCAGAGCGATCACTTTAGTGCCTCTTTTATCAAATTCAGACTGCAGCTTAGCTGTATACCCCAATTCTGTAGTGCATACGGGCGTATAATCTGCAGGATGCGAAAACAGAATTCCCCAGGAATCTCCCAGATAATTATAAAAATTGATATCCCCTACAGATGATTCTGCCTGAAAGTTGGGTGCTGTATCTCCTAATTTGATTGACATAATGTTCATTCTTTATAGTCTACAAATTTAGTAGACTTTTTGGAACTGGCAAATTTTTTGTTGAAAATTTATATCTTTAATTAAAATTTTTATTCATGGAGAAAACCGGGCTCAGGTATGTAGATCTTGTTTATAAAGTATTGGAAAATTGGTATGTAACATTTGCGGAACTAACTCCAAAGCTGATTGTCGGAATTTTAGTATTTACCTTTTTTCTTATTAGCAGTAAATATTTAAGCAAAGGAGCCGTAAAATTATTCCATCAATTTTTCCCGAAAAGCAAAAAAGAGAGTTCTTTAGTAGCCTTAATCAGTGTATTCAGATTCCTGATTATGCTGATGGGAACATTTATTTCTCTGGAAATAATGGGTTTCAGTGGTTTTCTTTGGAAATTTATCGGAAGCTTAGGAGTGGCAGGGGTTATTGCAGGGGTTGCCTTGAAAGATCTTGTGTCAAGTATTTTCTCCGGAATGCTGATTGGCATTGATAAGGCCTATAAAGTAGGAGATTATATCACAATTGGAGCTCATTCCGGAACGGTACAGGAAATTGGGTTTTTAACCACAAAACTGCTTACTGATGACGGTAAGAAAGCCTACATTCCCAATCAGGTTGTCTTCAATGCTCCGTTTTATAATATTACCGCTTCCCCACAACGCAGGATTATTTTAAATTTTGAAATTCCTGCTGATGAAGATATCAGCAAAGCACAGAAAGGAATTCTTGATGTGATTAAAAACCTTGATAATGTGGATAAGTTAGATACTATAGAGGTGATCTTTACAGACCTTAAACAAGGGGCATTTAACCTGCAAGTGAAATTCTGGATAAAAGTAGGAGCTAACCTTGCTCAAATAAGAAGTAAGGCCTATTTAGGAATTAAAGAACGTTTTGATTTGGACAAAGTTCAGTTGGTAACACCAACCAGTATCAGCATTACCAATGGGGAATCTCTTCCTCCAGAAAATCATGACAAATAAATGCTTTTATATTCTGGCTTACTGATCGAATTAGATTATGCATTATAACCGTTTTATATTCAGTTTATTACCGTATAATTTCTTACTTTTATGTAAAGATCTTAATCTATAAAACAATGCCATCACAATCCAATTCATTCCACCCTATTGAATCAAAAACTTCAAAAAGGCTTTCTTTATTGATAAAAGTGGTTGGCATAGCGTTTTTAATTATGACTCCTTTATCCATTATCATAATGGCTATATTGGCATTTAATGCAAAAGAAATCTCAGGAGAAATAAAAATTGTTCTCATTGCCCTTTTTATAGCAATCCTATGTTTTTGTATCTGGATGCTCTTCCAGAAAAATGAAAAAAATATGACCACTCATATTATTGTTGATGAAAAAGGAATTCATCATTACTGCAACCGGAACATTGTACATTCCATAACCTATGCTGAACTTCACCCCAATCCGGAAACTGATCAATATGATGTATTATTGACAGAGTATGATGAATCTGCTCCTGGTTTATGTATCTATTTCTTTGAGCCTGAATTAAAAAAAGCTACCCGGAAGACTGTCAATTTAAATATTGACACCGTTATTACCAATGGAAATTTGTTACTCAAAAATTTTGTGAAAGGAATATTGATTTTCAGGCCAGATTTAAAAATTGCACCCAATGTTCTGGATCTTTACCGGCTGGAAGAATTCAGGAAATAAATCCTGTTAATTCAACGATTACCACTCAAAATAATAACAAAAAAACCGCTCCAGAAAGGAACGGTTTTTATTTATTTGAAAATTTCAGATTAAGCTAAAACTTCTTTTACTTTGTTTGCAGCTTCTTCTAAAGTAATTGCAGAGTGTACCGGAAGACCAGACTCGTCAATTAATTTTTTAGCTTCTACAGCGTTAGTTCCCTGTAATCTTACGATCAATGGAACCGGAAGGCTACCCATAGCTTTGTAAGCATCTACAACACCCTGAGCAACTCTGTCACATCTTACGATACCTCCGAAGATGTTGATCAAGATTGCTTTTACGTTTGGATCTCTTAAGATGATTCCGAAAGCAGTCTGTACTCTCTGAGCATCTGCAGTACCTCCTACGTCAAGGAAGTTTGCCGGGTTACCACCTGATAATTTGATGATATCCATAGTTGCCATTGCAAGACCAGCTCCGTTTACCATACAAGCAACGTTACCATCCAATTTTACGAAGTTAAGACCAGCTTCACCAGCTTCTACATCCATTGGATCTTCTTCTCTAGTATCTCTAAGCTCAGCTAAATCTTTGTGACGGAACAATGAGTTGTCATCTAAAGTTACTTTAGCATCTACAGCGATAATTTTGTTATCAGAAGTTTTTAATACCGGGTTGATTTCGAAAAGAGAAGCATCAATTCCTGTATATGCATTGTAAAGAGATGAAATAAATTTCACAAATTCTTTGAATGCATTACCTTCAAGACCTAGGTTGAAAGCAATTTTTCTAGCCTGGAATCCTTGAAGACCGATTGCCGGGTCAATCAATTCGTTGTGGATCAAATGAGGAGTTACTTCTGCAACGTGCTCAATATCCATACCACCTTCAGTAGAATATACGATTGTATTTTTTCCTTCAGCTCTATCTAAAAGAATAGAAACATAAAATTCTTTAGTTTCAGATTCTCCAGGATAATAAACATCTTCTGCAACCAAAACAGAGTGTACTTTTTTACCTTCAGCAGAAGTTTGAGGAGTTACCAACTGCATTCCGATGATATTCTGAGCGTTTTCTTTAAGTTTATCCATGTTTGGAGAAAACTTAACACCCCCACCTTTACCACGACCACCTGCGTGAATCTGTGCTTTTACAACCCAAGCCTGTGCTCCGGTTTCAGCAGTCAATTTTTCAGCAGCTGCTACAGCTTCTTCTACGTTGTTTGCAACGAAACCACGTTGGATAGCTACTCCATACTTTGATAAAATCTCTTTTGATTGATACTCGTGAAGATTCATATTATTTTTATTATTTTATTTTAATATTTAAAGGTTGACAAATTTACTAAAAAGACACGGAAGTTCAAGTTTATTGACTTAAAATTTAAAGTCTGATGGACTTGATTTTTAACATATCACTCCATTTCCCCTATTCTTCCGACAATTTCTCAGACTGAGATCCGATAAACGGAATTTTCGGAGCCAGGAAATATCCGGTAAGGCTGGCAAATAATATTGGCACAAAATAAGTAAATCCCGTTAGGGTTCCCAGAATAATTGTAGTACTCATCGGTGTTCTTGTTACGCAGGCATTGATCGCCGCCATACAGCTTACAATGGCTAATGTGGTATCTACGTTTGGAAACAAATTGTGAATAATTAATCCTAATGTAGTTCCTACAAAAAACAAAGGAATGATAAATCCACCTCTCCATCCGGAAGTTACAGTAATGGCAATAGCCAGTATTTTAAAGACCAGAATCAGGATTAAAAAATTCAATCCGAAGTTTCCTCCGATCAGCTGATTGATCTCGTTGTGCCCAAAGTATCTTGTAATAGGAAAATTATAGGCAATGATTCCTAAAATAATTCCTCCTACGAGTGTTTTAATATATATCGGGAACGCTCTGTATTCGAAAACTTTCTTGAAAAACTTAACGACAAAAATGAAAATCCACCCGAAAAGAGTTCCTACAATTCCGAACAATGTAGCATAAAGAAAATCATACACTCCGGTATAATGATATGCTTTCAGATCCCAGGTTGCTCCAATTCCTAAATGGATAATCAAAGCAAACATCAGATAGCTGAAACAGCTTGCTACCAACGCAGGAATAATGGCTTTATAATACTCTACAGCATGTTTATGATGCAAAATTTCCAAGGAAAAAAGACTTCCTCCAAGCGGAGCACCAAATAATGCTGTAAAACCGGAAGCCATCCCGGCAATACTCAAAGAACGCAGTTCTTCTCCCTTCAGTCTGAAAATTTTTCCCAGCCAGGTTCCCGTAGATCCTGTAACCTGCACCAAAGGAGCTTCAGGACCCAAACTTCCACCTGATGCAACACAAAAAAGAGAAGAAAGGATCATCGAAGGATTATTCTTCGGTTCCAGTTTTCCTTTATTGAATCTGATGTTGTTAACGATCAAATGAATTTCTCCGGGATCACCTATAAAATGGATTACCAGCCCGGCCAGCAAACCACAGATCGCCATGGTTGGAATAACTTGCCAACCTTGAAACTCAGCTAAAAATTCTGTAAAATGTTCCAGAACGATCCAATATCCTCCGGCAATAATACCGCCTACAAGGCCTGTGACAGCCCACATAAAAAAAGTGCGGCTGAACACAAACGGATTGAATCTGATAGGTTGATCTAAAAGATTGAATGTTCGTATTAACCGTCTTCTTCTGTTAATCTTCATTCCTAAATTCTGTTTTTAGCAAAATAAAAGATCAGCATTCCCCAGCTTAAGATCATCATTAAACCTCCAAGCGGAGTGATAGGGCCTAGGAATTTAAGATTCATTCCAAGATAATCCTGCATGCTCAGGAAATAGATGCTCACTGAGAATAAAAGGGTTCCTGCAATCATTAAAATGGAAGTCCACTTTTCAGCAGAAGTTTCAAATTTTAAAATATAACCAATGATCAGCAGGAAAAAAGCTGCATACATCTGATATCTCACTCCTGTTTCAAAACTTTCCAGTCTTTCCACAGCTAATATTTTCTTTAAAGCATGTGCTCCGAATGCACCCAGGATTACAGACACCATTCCGTAAACTGCTCCAAAAACTAAAGTAATTGTTTTCATTTTATAACTCTTCTAATTCTAGGGTTAAATATTTTTTTGTTTTCTCATCCTGCCAGGTTCCGATGATTTTCCTGCCTTGCAAATCTGCTTCCACCAAGGCTTTGAAAACCCACTGGTTGGTTTCTTCGCTATAATAATCGTTTTCTATAATAGAGATATGATTACCTTTTATCTTTCCGTTCCACTCAATCAGTTTTTTATTTTTCTCATACCAGTATTTTGCAGAGAAAGAACCATCATCATATACCTGATTGATCAAAACAGTAATGGAATACTTTCCATCGATCTTTCCCTTATACAATTTATTATTAAGACTTGTTATCTCTGTCTTTTCAGATCCGGAAATCAGGTTTTTAGCATAAGAACTCCAATATTTGTCAAGCTCTTTGTAAGAAAATTCTATCTCGTGACTTCCCAGATCATCCAGCGCCCGCATAGCATGGTTGGAACATCTTCCGGCAACAAAAGTCAGTTTATCCTTTCCAAAAAAATATTTGATGCCATTCAAAGTATACTCCATGAAACAATCTTCATACAGAGCAATCTGATCCTGAGTTTCTTCTGAAGGATTTTTTTCAGATTTTAGTTGGGTTAAAAAATCACCGACTCTTTTTTGAATTTTCTTTTGAATTAAACCATTGACCGTTTTAAAACTCCCTGCCTGAAATAAATCTTCAGGGTTGATATAGTTTCCGGTTCTCACATCGAAATTTTTCCAGTCTGCAAACTCTTCCGGATATGCACCAGAAGCTTCACCATTTATTGCAATACTCAGAATATTTTTAGGAGTTTCAATCTTGTCCCAACTATAAAAATAAACATAGTTTGAATAGGAATTGGTTGCTGTAGAAGCCAGTTTAAAAGGGTTTCCACCAGATCCGGGAACATATTCCAGCTGATCTACCTGCAGAAATGTATTGATTTTATTTTCTACTCTCGGATTTTCAGGATAAGAAACAACCGGAAAAACGGTATCTTCAGTTTTCGGCTGCAGATTACTTATTTTCACTTTTTGCTGTTGCGAAAAACTTAACCCGGAAATCAGTAAGAAAAATACAATACTCTTTTTCACTATTTTGATTTTAGATACATTAAAATAAACTTGGCAACCAATGTAGAAATTCCCAGTATGATAAACATATTGGCAAATCTCTTGGAACTTCTGAAACCTTCATTGTTTGTTTTCTTCAGAAAAAATCCAAAAAGAAGGAATACAATGGGCAAAATGATCTGTAACATTAGTTTTCTCTCATTCTGTTAAATTCATTGATCACCTCATGATGGCTCACCGTCTTATCTTTAAAATAAGTCACAAAATGCTGCTTTTCCTCCTCTGTAGCTCCCAATTGGTTCAGAATATTCAGTAAGTGCATTTTCATATGACCTTTCTGAATTCCTGTAGTAACCAGAGAACGTAATGCTCCAAAGTTTTGTGCAAGACCTGAAACAGCAAGAATACTCATCAATTCCTGTGCGGAAGGTTTTCCAAGAAGTGCTAACGAGAATTTTACCAAAGGATGAAGATTGGTAAGCCCTCCTACAACTCCTACAGAAATAGGAAGATCAATCCAGAATCTGAAAACTCCGTTATCTGTTGTACAGTGGGTTAAAGATCTGTACTGTCCGTCTCTCGCTGCATACGCATGTGCACAGGCTTCAGTAGCTCTGAAATCATTTCCGGTAGCAATCACAACAGCATCTACTCCGTTCATTACTCCTTTATTATGGGTTGTTGCACGGTAAGGTTCAATTTCTGCAATGGTAACTGCCTGTTTGAATTTAGAAGCAAATTCTTCAGGAGAAATTCCACTATCGTCTTTTAAATCTTCCATTTTACATGAAACCTCAGCTCTCACAATACAGTCAGGCGTAAAGTTGGAAAGGATATTCATTACAATCTGTAAAGAATTTTTTTCTTCTTGGGTAAAATCTTCACTGGTTGCCACTTCCTGTCTTAATGTTTTCCCGAACTGCTCAAGACATGAGTTGATAAAGTTTGCCCCCATTGAATCTACCGTATCAAAACTTGCTTTCAACTGGTAGTAATTGGGCATTTCTGCAGTTTTATCAACCAGGCTGATATTTAAAATACCACCACCACGTTTTCTCATGTTGGCTGTAATATCTTCCGTTGATTCGAGAAGTTTTTTCTTTAAACTGAAATTAAAGAAATGTAATAATTTATGAGGCTCTACATTAAAAATAAAGTGGGTGTGTCCCAACTTTTCTGTATTGATAATGGTAGTCTTAAAACCACCTTTGTCGATCCAGAATTTAGCGGCTTTGGAAGCTGCTGCTACTACAGAACTTTCTTCAACAGCCATTGGAAGAGCCAATAGTTTTCCATCGATTAAAAAGTTCGGAGCAATTCCGTACGGCATATAAAAATTGGAGATGGTATTTTCAGAAAACTCTTCATGAAGTTTCTGAAGATCTGCATCATCGTTCCAATATTGTTTTAATATATTTTGATATTCCTGGTTTCCTTCAAGATATTCGTTTACGAGCCATTCGATTTTCCCCTGCTTTGGAAGCTTGGAAAAACCTTCGATTGGTTTATGATTCATGATATAAACTTTAATGAGCCGTAAATATAATGATTTTGAGACTCTTTTTTGTTGATAACTTCTATGAAAAAAGATTGACATTTATCAATTTTGGAACTAAATTTGAACAATATTTAAATATAATTCCGATACAAAACATATCAATCATTTAAAAGTATGAATTTTGACCGCCTGAAAGAAAAGCTTGAAATCCTTGCTGATGCAGCGAAGTATGACGTTTCCTGTTCATCAAGCGGAGGAACGAGAAAGAATAAAAAGGGAGCTTTGGGAGACAGTTCCGCAAGTGGGATTTGTCATACCTATACAGAAGATGGCAGATGTGTTTCTTTGCTTAAAATTCTATTGACCAATCATTGTATTTACGATTGTGCTTACTGTGTTTCCAGAAGCTCCAATGATATTAAAAGAGCTGCATTTACAGTGGAAGAAGTGGTAGATCTCACCATCAATTTTTATCGCAGAAACTATATTGAAGGTTTATTTCTGAGTTCAGGAATTTTCAAAAATGCAGATACAACGATGGAGCGACTTGTAAGAGTTGCCAAAAAACTTCGGCTGGAAGAGAACTTTAACGGCTATATTCATCTTAAATCTATTCCGGGAGCGAGTGACGGCCTGATGCAGGAAGCCGCTTTGTATGCAGATCGTTTATCAGTAAACATTGAAATCCCTACAGAAAGCGGATTAAAATTATTGGCACCTGAAAAAAACAGACAGGATATGATCAGCCCAATGCGGTATATTCAAAAAGGAATCATTCAATATAAGGATGAAAAGAAAGTTCTGAAAAAAGTTCCCAAGTTTGCTCCAGCAGGACAGTCTACGCAGATGATCGTTGGAGCAACCAATGAAAACGACCTTCAGATCATCAAAGTTGCCGATCATTTTTATAAAAATTTTAATCTGAAAAGGGTTTATTATTCCGGATATGTTCCGGTTCTGGAAGATCAGAGACTGCCTTCTTTAACGACAGAAGTTCCTATGCTTCGTGAAAACCGATTGTATCAGTCTGACTGGCTGATGCGGTTTTATGGTTTTAAAGCAGAAGAGATTTTGGATCCGAATATGCCCTTCCTTGATCTGGAAGTAGATCCCAAATTAAGCTGGGCATTGCGAAACCTTCATCAATTTCCTATTAATCTTCAGACCGCCGAATATCAGATGATTTTAAGAATTCCGGGAATTGGAGTGAAAACAGCCCAGAAAATTGTCAGTGCAAGACGTTTCCAGGTTTTAACAATGGATCATTTGAAAAAATTGGGTGCTGCTGTAAACCGGGCGAAATATTTTATTGATTTCAATGCAGGGAATGCTTACCTAAGATATTTAACGGATAAAAACTTCAGAAAGCTGCTGATTGGGGGAAGCTCATCCAAATTTCATAATCAGTTTTCACAACAGCTGACTTTATTTTGATCCTGATATTAAACACAAGTCACACTAATATTTTCATGAATGATAACAAATTTATAATACAACACTACTGTCATTCTGACGAAGGAAGAATCTCTTCAATTAACCAGATTCTTCATTTCATTTTATTTCATTCAGAATGACAAACACAAATAAATTTTTAAATTAAATATATGACAACCCTACTCTACGATGGCAGTTTCGACGGACTTTTCACTGCGATATTTGAAGTTTTCGAATACCGTTATAAAGATGTAGAGATCACAAGTAGAGAAAGATTTCACCAGGAAAATATTTTTGCTGAGATCCATGAAGTTATTACCCAGACAGAAAAATCTGAAAGAGTTCTGAACAAACTGGAACAGAATATCGGAAAACAGGGCGTTTATAAACTTTTAAAAGTTTTTTTATCAGAAGAGCCCCATCTTGAAAACCTCATCTTGTCTGCGGTAAGACAATCTATGAAGCATCCCGAAGTAAATATCCTTGAAAATTTTGCTGATTCTGATATTTTGAAAATCTCTAAAATCGGGAAATCAGTAGACAGGGAAAGGCATAGAATGACCGCATTTGTCCGTTTTGAAAAAATGAAAGATGAAGTCTTCTTTTCCAAAATAGATCCTGACTTTAATGTTCTTCCATTAATAAGAAAACATTTTAATGACCGGTATCAGGATCAGAAATGGATGATCTATGATCTGAGAAGAAACTATGGAATTCTTTACGACCTGGAGAACTGTGATTTTTTCTATCCCGATGAGAAACTGGATTTCCATCAGTATCAGCAGAAATTTCATGATGAGGAAAAGAGTTATCAGGTACTTTGGCAACGCTATTTTACCAAAACAAATATTGTGGAACGAAAGAATATGAAACTGCATATTCAGCATGTTCCGAAAAGATATTGGAAGTATCTGACTGAAAAATGGTAGTCTGAAATTCCATATTGTGGATAACTTTTTTTTCGGCGAAGAAAAGAGGGAATTTCAAGTCCTCATTTTTTAATTTTTATTTAAACTATTAATTTAGTGACTGATAGAATCCACATTAATCAAAAACTCATATTGTGGATAACTTTTTACAGTTAACATACCGTTAACATTGAAAATATTTCAAAACAGTTCTTTCCTTAAAAACTAAGCAGATTAAGGCATTTCTAAAAGAATAAGGAATATGGGAATCTTATATAAATAAATGAAAACCCGTTATTTATGCAACAAGAATTGAAATCAACATTTCAAATTTGTGGATAACTTTTACTTTTTAATCGTTCGCAATGCTTTTTTGACGATATACTGCGTTTCTTTTGTGGGACTTTCCCGAAGCCATTCATCACAGATTTCCACCACGAACTCGGGTTGTGATTTACTTGCATCATTCAGCCAATTACCGACACTATCCTGCACATAGCGGGAAGAATCGGATCGTAAAGGTTCTAAGATTTCCAGTCCTAGCCCAGGATTTTGTTTTAAAGCATCAATATGTTCACACCACACTCCTCTTGGTCTGGTAGATTCACTGGCAAAGCGTCTCACATTTTCATTGTCATGCTGAGTCCATTCTGATAAAACAGATAAGCTTTCGACAAGATTTTTTGAAATATCCGGACGTACGGTCATCCAGCATATTTCCCTCACTCCAAAATGGGTATCAGAAGCAAACGGCTGGATTTTGTTTAATTTCTCTGTGAATGTCAAATTACGGTTTCTTCCGATCGTATAAGCAGCCCAGCATCGCACCAGATCTGCCGGATGGGTTGATAGCTTCAGCAGAAATTCTTCATCTTTATTATTTTCAGCCCAATGAAGCAAACCAATGCCAATGGTTTCATTGATGGTATTAACCGTTTGTTTTTTCAGTTGATCTACATTTTCTAAAATGGGTTTCAAATATTCTGTACGGTGATTCTGCTGAAGAAGATTTTCCAACAACAGCCTTTGATCTACCGCCAGCCATTCCGTAAGATTGGCAGTTTCAATTTCACCTTTGTTCAGTTGTTCTAAGATATCTGGTGGAATATCTTTGATGGAGCGGGCACCTTTTCGTTTTTCTGACATGCTGTTTTTAATGATTATCTTTACAAAAGTCTGAAAGTAAACAGACAAAAACAATAGCGCATATTTTTCACCCATAGGGATAAAAAAGTCAATTTTATGGAAACAAAGGAAAGAGCTGAAGAAAATAAAATCTGCCCGTTGGAAGTTGCAGTCAATACCATCAGCGGAAAATGGAAAATTCCTATTGTCTGGCAGATCAATGAAGGGAAAAAACGTCCCAGTGAATTTTTGCGTGGTATTGCAAAAGTGGACCGAAGAGTTCTGAATCAGCAGCTGACTGAAATGGTGGAAGATGGTATTTTAACGAAACAGTCTTTTAATGAACTTCCCCCAAGGGTTGAATACACTTTAACGGAACTTGGTGAAAAGCTGGTGGAAATCCTCTGGCAATTGAATGATTGGGGAAAACTTTTAATTCCGGAAAAAGAAAAGGGGTAAAGCAGGTTTCAAATCTTCATATTTTCAAAATCCTTATTGCCAGATATCTAAAAAAAATGATCTTTGTATCAACTAAAAACGCATGAAAAAAATTATCACAGGAATTACAGCATTTCTCTTTCTCACAGGCTGTACAAAAGAAAAACTGTCAGACCGTTTACTGGCTGAACCGGATCATAACGAACATTTAATTGCTGAAAATTCTCTAAAGATTCATAAGGATAAAAATACCATCCGGGAAAGATTTTCTCCACCGGAAGGATATGAGTGGATAGACGAAAAACCAGATTCTTACGGATATTTTATTGAAAATTTTAAGCTGAAACCTTATGACAGTCCAATTTTAAAATATGATGGTACTCCTATTTCTACCCAGCATCTTCATGAAGCTGTTTTTGATATTGATACGGGAAATAAAGATCTCCAGCAATGTGCTGATGCGGCAATCCGAATGAGAGCTGAATATCTTTATAAGGCGAAAAAATTTAACGAAATCAAGTTTCATTTTACCAGTGGTGATCTTCTCAGCTGGAACGATTATAAAAACGGAACGAGAGCTTTTGTCAGCGGAAATTCGGTCAGCTTTAGAAAAACAGCAGCTTTTGATGATTCTTATGGGAGTTTCAGAAATTACCTGGATCTTATTTTCAATTACGCAGGAACAATTTCATTAAATAAAGAAACAAAGCCCGTTACAAGAAATTCTGATCTGAAAACGGGAGATATTCTGATCACACCAGGCAGTCCCGGACATATTGTTTTCATTACCGGAGTTTGCAAAAATCAAAAAGGGGAAAGATTGTATTTATTAAGTGAAGGATTTACCCCAGCTCAGTCGGTTCATGTGCTTTCTAATCCGTTTAATCCCTATTTTACGCCCTGGTACGATCTTGACATCCATGCTGAAGAAACAAAAACTGCACGATATTTTTTTAAACCTACAAACTTCAGAAGCTTTTAATAATTTATATTCAAAACTATTGGAAAGTTACTACGATAATCTGAACTTGTTTTTGTAAATTTGTGTTCGAAATTTTTTACTTGATGAAAGAGAGTGCTGTAAAAAAGATTGCAGTTCTTACTTCAGGGGGTGACTCTCCGGGTATGAATGCGGCATTAAGAGCGGTAGTAAGAACCGCCAATTACTATAATATCGAATGCTACGGAGTGAGAGAAGGCTACAACGGTCTTATCAACAATGATTTCCTGAAAATGGGAGCCCGTTCCGTAAAAAATATAATCAACCAGGGTGGAACGATTCTTAAATCTGCCAGATCCGCTGAGTTCAGAACGAAAGAAGGCCGTCAGAAAGCTTATGACAATTGCATAAAGCTTGGAATAGACGGATTGGTTTGTATTGGTGGAGACGGAACTTTCACCGGTGCAAAAATCTTTAATGAAGAATTCGGAATCAGAGTAATCGGTATCCCGGGAACAATCGACAACGATATTTTCGGAACAGATAACACCATCGGATACGATACTGCTTTGAATACTGCAATGGATGCCATTGATAAAATCCGTGACACCGCAACGTCTCACAACAGAGTTTTCTTTGTGGAAGTGATGGGTCGTGATGCAGGTTTTATTGCTTTAAACAGTGGATTGGCAACCGGAGCTCTGGATATTTTAATTCCTGAGAAAAAAGACAGTATTGATGAGCTTTTCGCAAAATTCAGAGACGCAGAAAAAACCGGAAAAGCATCAAGCATTGTGGTTGTAGCAGAAGGTGAAAAACTAGCCAATGTATATGAACTTGCTGAAAAAACAAAACTTACCTTCCCTGATTATGACATTCGTGTAGCGATTTTGGGACATATGCAGAGAGGAGGTTCTCCAAGCTGTGCAGACAGAGTTTTGGCAAGCAGATTAGGCTACGGCGCTGTAACAGGATTAATGGAAGGACAAACGAATGTAATGGCCGGAATGCGTTCCAACGATCTTACGTATACGCCTATTGAAGAAGCCATTAAAAAACATAACGAAATCAATGAAGATCTTTTACTGATTTCAAAAATCTTAGCAATCTAATTATTTTTATAATCTAATAAAAACAAACTATTATGTCAACAATTAAAGTAGGTATCAACGGTTTTGGTAGAATTGGACGTCTTGTTTTCAGAGCAATGACTGAAAGAGACAACATTGAAGTTGTAGGAATCAATGACCTTATTAATGCAGAATACATGGCTTACATGTTAAAATATGACTCTGTACATGGTATTTTCCCAGGTGAAGTTTCTGTAGAAGGAAATGATCTTGTAGTAAACGGGAAAAGAATCAGAGTAACTGCTGAAAGAGATCCTAACAACCTAAAGTGGAATGAAATTGGTGCTGACTATATCGTAGAATCTACAGGTCTTTTCTTATCTAAAGATACTGCTCAGGCTCACATCAACGCTGGTGCTAAGAAAGTAATCCTTTCTGCTCCTTCTAAAGATGATACTCCAATGTTCGTAATGGGGGTAAACCACAAGGAACTTACTGATGATATCAAAATTTTATCAAACGCTTCTTGTACTACAAACTGTTTAGCTCCTTTAGCTAAAGTAATCCACGATAACTTCGGAATCGTAGAAGGTTTAATGACAACTGTACATGCTACAACAGCGACTCAGAAAACTGTTGACGGTCCTTCAGTAAAAGACTGGAGAGGTGGTAGAGCTGCTCTAAACAACATCATCCCTTCTTCTACAGGTGCTGCTAAAGCAGTAGGAAAAGTAATCCCTTCACTAAACGGAAAACTAACAGGTATGTCTTTCAGAGTACCAACTGTTGACGTTTCTGTAGTAGATTTAACAGTAAGAATTGAAAAAGCTGCTTCTTATGAAGACATCTGTTCAGTAATCAAAGCTGCTTCTGAAGGTGAATTGAAAGGTATCCTAGGATATACTGAAGATGCTGTAGTATCTCAGGACTTCGTAGGAGATAAGAGAACTTCTATCTTCGACAAAGATGCTGGTATCATGCTTTCTCCAAACTTCGTGAAACTTGTTTCTTGGTATGACAACGAAATGGGTTACTCTAACAAGTTAGTGGATATGCTTGTACACGCTGCTTCTTTATAATGAGTAATAAGCGATAAGCAATGAGTAATATAAAACCTTCCCCATTGGAAGGTTTTTTTGTTTGTTCTATGTTTACTAGATTCTTCCTTTTACTTTACCGTTTTATTATCTTTTTTTGGAGTTATAACAAAAGATATTGTTGCAGGAAAGTTATCTTTAAAATATTTGCCTACAGGATAAAAATCTAATTTTACAGTATACATATTCAAGAAGTTTATCCCCGCACCTATATTTACCATTGGAAGAATATTTTTAAAATTCTCATCAACTGATAAAATTTTATTATACTTTGAATTACCATAAAGTAGAGATGCTTTAGTTTGAAAGAAGATTGAGATATTTTTCTTTATTCCCATTCCAAATCCTCCTAATACTATTCCTGTATTATGGGTTAAAACAAAATCACTATCTGCAGTGTTTATCCTTGTAAGCTCAATACCTGTATTATGATATATATAAGCCTTCAATCCAAAAGAATCATCATTCCTCCCAATTGCAAGAATTGGATATTTAGCATTGATAAATAAGTTCCCTCCACCATTTTGAAGAGATGAAATCAATTGATCTTTTTTCATTTCATCTGTAGTCATATCATCAGTCTCACTTACTGTACTATTAAGTTGAAAGCCAATACCTACTCTAATTGCTCTAAAATAATCATTCACCACTTCTGAATTAAGAGAAAAATTTTTAAGATGAGTATTATAAACAACATTATTATTTTGAAATAATCGCGTCGAATCCTTACCTTCAAAAAAATCTTTAGCCGTTTTGCTATCTTTGTCATTAAATTTAGCAGGAAACCAATTAATTGTATCTGTATTTTCCCGTAAAGAAGTACCACTATTTAAGTTTGAAAATGAAAATTGAGAAAACAATTTCATACTTAGAAGAACGAACAGTAATAATAAATAAGTTTTCATGATTATTAATTTTGCTTTACACAAAGTTTCAAATTCTATAAATACAAGTAAATTACCCGTTTGTGGTATTTTTTCTAAAAATTTCTCCTGAATAGCTGATAAATCTCACCGGAAAACTTCAGCATAAAACTTGTACTTTTATAGATAAAGGAATGAACATGATACAACCTCGATTTAAAGATGCTCCTCACTTCAGAAACTTTTGGGAAAGTGGGAACGGAAAACTCCTTATTGAATTTTCCGGAGCAGAGGTGAATTTTGAAAAGTTTGAAAAATTTGCGCCCTATTTTCATCATGTGGATGAAATCGGTGATGAAGTGGTAAAAGAGGTTTATTTCACTAAAAAATTTCATGAGGCTTCCAGGGAAATTGAACAGTATATTAGAAATGGAGTTTCGGAAACAGAGGCAGTTCCTGAAAGTGTAAAAAAGCTTTTCACCCAAACTCAAAAAGTTCCCGAATGGCTGGATTATAACCTTCTCAAAAGTGGTGCTGAACTGTGTATGAGAAGTAACCTCGATTCTTTGATCTCCCTGAGAGATTATTGTCTGATCGGTGGTTACGACTACGCCTATCTCAACAAGCCATTGATTGTCACAGAAGCATTGAAAAAAGGAGCCGTAAAACGTCTTTCGGAAACGTTGGATTTCTGGGTGAATGCTACCCGCTACAATGCCCTTGAAATTCACGCAAAAGGCTATGAGTTTGCGATAAAAACCCGTTTGATCCACTCCTACGCCAGACTTTCCATAAAAAAACATTATAAAGACTGGGATACTGAAAACTGGGGAGAACCTATCAATTCGTGGGATATGATGGCAACGTATATCGGATTCAGTCTTGTCTTTCTTCATAGTCTTCATAAACTTGGCAATCGTTTTTCTATTGAAGAGGAGCAGGGAATTTTCCACCTTTGGAAATATGTAGGCTATCTTTTGGGAATTCCGGAACAGCTTCTTCCTGATGACAAGAAACAGGCTACAGAATATTTTTATTTATGGACCTCTGTTCAGCCGCCCTCGGATAAAGATTCTGTTCTGCTGGCTCATTCTCTGCTGGATGAATCTCTGGAAAATCCTATTTTAAAATTTGAATTCCAAAGGAAAAATTTAAGATACCTGCACATCTGCTGCACCTGGTTTCTGCTGGATAATGAAGTTTGTAAAAGATTACAAATCCCGGATGTTCCTTATAAAACGATGTTTCCAAAATCGAAAATACTCTTCAATAAAATATATGACAGTTTAGTAAGTCGTGATGCCAGAATACAAAGAGGAAATAAAGATCAGATAAAAGTATTGGAAGATTATCTGAATATCACCAAAAATTCAAATTTTCATTAAAGGTTTTTTTGGTTGGAAATCGCAAAGTTGCAAAGATTTTTAGACATTATGGTACTTTTTAAGGCGCAAGAAAATCGAAGATTTTCAGCAAGGGAAAGTATATAATTTTAGATGAAATTTTCGCAGATGAAGTAGATTATGAAGATTTTCATTAGCACCATTGTAATTTGCATAATCTGTGAGAGGTTAAGATATGCAGCATTCAATTTTATCGGAGATAAAATTTTTGCGTCTTAAAACAAAAGTATTATACATAAATAGCGCCTTTGCGATTTCCAATAAAAAACAGCTACTCTTATTTAGTAAAAACAATTTAGATACCACATTCCACATATGCTTCGTAATGAATAAGATCAGTAGTAAAAATTTATCATTTTTTAACTCTAAAAACAGCTTTCACGGATAAATAATATTAGCTTTTGATATTTAAATTATGTATTTTTGAGAAATTATTTTAATAGCGATGAGTAACATTGATGATAAGAAAAAAGCACTCGCATTAGTGCTTGACAAGCTAGATAAAACATATGGAAAGGGAACAGTAATGACTTTAGGTGATGAATCTATCGACAATACAATAGAAGTAATTCCTTCCGGTTCTTTAGGATTAGATATTGCACTAGGTATAGGCGGATATCCAAAAGGAAGAATCATTGAAATATATGGTCCTGAATCTTCAGGTAAAACAACATTAACCCTTCATGCTATTGCTGAAGCTCAAAAAGCAGGTGGTATTGCTGCATTCATTGATGCAGAGCATGCTTTCGACAGAACTTATGCTGCGAAATTAGGAATTGATCTTGAAAACCTGATCATTTCTCAACCTGACAATGGAGAACAAGCTTTAGAAATTGCAGATAACTTAATCCGTTCAGGAGCTATTGATATCGTTGTAATTGACTCTGTGGCTGCTCTTACCCCAAAAGCAGAGATCGAAGGTGAAATGGGAGATTCTAAAATGGGTCTTCACGCAAGATTGATGTCTCAGGCATTAAGAAAACTTACGGCTACGATTTCAAGAACTAAATGTACAGTGATCTTCATCAACCAGTTGAGAGAAAAGATTGGTGTAATGTTTGGAAATCCTGAAACAACTACCGGAGGTAATGCTCTTAAGTTCTACGCTTCTGTAAGAATTGATATCAGAAAAGCAAGTGCACCGATCAAACAAGGTGATGAAGCTATCGGTAGCCGTGTGAAAGTGAAGATTGTGAAAAATAAAGTAGCACCTCCTTTCAAACAGGCAGAATTTGATATCATGTATGGTGAAGGAGTTTCTAAAGTAGGTGAAATTCTTGATACTGCAGTAGATATGGGAATTGTAAAGAAAAGCGGTTCTTGGTTCAGCTACGAAGAGACTAAACTTGGTCAGGGACGTGATGCTGTAAAAGATGTTTTAAAAGACAATCCTGATCTTTCCGAGGAATTGGAAAACAAGATCAAAGAAGAAATGAAAAATAAATAATTTTTCAGAAAATAATAGAAAAGGCAGTCTTAGGATTGCCTTTTTGTTTTTAAATGATTCTGTTTTTTTAACGCAAAGCTTTCATTTGTATACTGTAATATTTTTAATAGAGCAAAGGATGGAATCAATTTCATTGATTCTTACTAAGCTAATGTATAATCACAAAGCTTAATCAGCGACAAAGTCGAAATTCTTTGCTTCCTGAAATAAACTTTCGAATCTCTTATTCCTTTGCGTTAAAATAATCTCTCAGTTTTTACAATAAAAAAGAGGTCATTCCTTAGAACAACCTCTTTAAGTTTTTATATTTTTAAAATTATTCAGCAATTTTACCTTGCAACTGAAGTGCTCCGGTCACTTTCATTCCTTTTGTAAGTGTTTCCAGTCTCATGTTTTCTTTATTCACAAAAGCATCAATGGTAAAGAAATCTTCATTTTCTTCATTCGTGATCAGCTTCAGTTTAAGAATATATCCTTTAACACTTCCATCATCAAGCAATTCTGTTTCCTTAAAGTCTACCAGCTGAGCAATAAAGTCAAAACATGCATAGTTAGGAAGATCCTGGCTTGGTACATAGGTTGTGAAATCTTCACTCATTTTGGTTCCATCTGGTAAATCAGTATTGGTATGAACATCAAGGATAAGAACAATTCCACTAACATTTACCTTCAGATGAAGCTGTGTCATGTATCTGTTTCTATTTTCAGCATAATCCGTAGCAAAAAACCATACTCCGAAAGTATCTCTTGCAGGCCCTGCTACAATCGCCTGTAAATTCAAAGCATTTTCCCATTCTCTGATTGATCTCGTTTCAAAATCCAAAGTATAATCAGTTTTCACTTCCGGAACGATAATACTTAGCTCCTCCGTTAAAATAGTTTTAAATCTTACCCCTTCAAATTCCGTTTTACTTTTAATATCATCTGACTGATCAGAAGACTCAGAGTGCATTAGAATAGCATTCAGATACTGACCGTAATCTTTAGTCTGAAAATTCTGATGACCAAAAATTCCGCTCCATGTATTCATAAGATTATGAACATTTGATTTTCTGATAATAATTCCTGCTTCATTAGTCATTTCAGGAGCTGCAACACCTTCTGTATGCTGGAAATAATTTCTGCCTTCAACCAACTGATGATTCATGATCTCATTATTTTCTTCGTGAGAAAACTCTGCGAAACCTTTATAAGTGACATTTTGGTTTTCAAAAATATATGGAAGTCCTGTTTTCGCTTTATCCGCTCCTGCAAAATGATAAGCAAGTGAAATTCCTTTGAACTCTCCTTCCTGGATTGCCGGAGTATGATTCCCATTATTATCAAACTGAGAATGGTACAGGATCATATAAGATTTAATCTTTCCTTCCTGAAGCTCACTTTCAAATTTTTCTTCCATCTGCGTGATCGCCTGTTGTGGAGAAAGCGCATAGGCATCCTCTGTTACCATATAAGCAAATCCTTCTACCTCACCATTTTCTTTTTCAAAAGCTGAAAGAGGAGTATAT
Organism: Chryseobacterium sp. Marseille-Q8038; assembly: GCF_965111995.1. Classification (NCBI taxonomy): domain Bacteria; kingdom Pseudomonadati; phylum Bacteroidota; class Flavobacteriia; order Flavobacteriales; family Weeksellaceae; genus Chryseobacterium; species Chryseobacterium sp. Marseille-Q8038. The sequence continues at coordinate 785,729 of NZ_CBCOPN010000002.1, forward strand.
TCACCTCTTAACTGAAGTGCAATAGAATAGACGATATAATCATTATAAACTCTGATGTTTTCATACTCTTCATTTACTTTCGGCTCTGTTACTGGCTGTAAAGTGATTTCCGGAATTGTTTCCGCCACCTCTTCTACTGTTTCCTCTACGATCTTTTCCTCTGGCATTTCCATTTCCTGAACCGGAGTACTCACATTTTCCTGACTGTTATTCTTTTTCTTAAAAAAATCAAAGATTCCCATACTGTTATTTATAATTGGCGGTAAATATAATAAAAGCGATCAACAGACTCATCATAAAAAAAATGCCATTGTGTCAGTTTCTGCTTTGTCTTTCTGGAATTTATTTTGAAATAAAAACCCCCGGCGGAGCCTTTGGCTCCGCCGGTTTTTTTTATTAATTAGGTTTATCATCTGTAAGCTCAAATCCCCAATCTTTTCCTTTCTGGGTGGCTGGAATACCTTTCGTCATCCAGACCGGAGCTTTAGCTCCTTTAAGATAATAATCAAAAAACTGCTGTTCGCGAATTTGGATATCTTTTCTGTTCTGACGTTTGATGAGGTTATGATCATCACCATTATAATTCAGAAGCCATACTGGTTTTCCGAGGCGGCGTAATGCTGTAAACATTTCAATTCCCTGATACCAAGGTACTGCTCCATCTTTATCATTACTCATAATAACCACTGGAGTTTTTACTTTATCAATCGTAAAAAGTGGTGAATTTTTAATGTAAAGATCCGGTGCTTCCCATAAATTCTTTCCTAATCTGCTTTGAGATTTCTCATACTGAAACTGTCTGTTCATCCCTGAAGTCCATCGGATTCCTCCATATGCTGAAGTCATATTAACAACAGGAGCACCACTCCATGCTGCTGCATACATATTGGTATGAGCAATAAGATACGCTACCTGATAACCTCCCCAGCTTTGTCCCTGAATTCCGATTTTAGCAGCATCTACCCAGGAATTTTGCTTCAACTTTTCAACTCCGGAATTAATATACTCCATGGCAGATTCTCCTGGAAATCCATCTGTATAAGAAATATCAGGGGTGAAAACCAGATAACCGTTGCTCACAAAATAAGAGATATTTAATCTTGAAGGTGTCGGAGCAGGTGCCACATAACGGTTTAAGTTATCCGAAAGCTTTTCATAGAAATAAACAATCATAGGATACTTTTTATTCGGATTGAAATCTTCCGGTTTGTATAAAATTCCGGTAGAGGTATTTCCTTTTGGTGTCGTCCAGTTTACCAATTCATCTGTTCCCCAGTTATACAGGTTTTGCTGCGGATTTGTATTGCTCAGTTTTTGCTGTTCTGAAAAATCTGATGTCGAAAAAATATTTGGAGAATCCGTGTAAGATTCTTTTACTAAAATATATTCTTCAGCATTTTTTGCTTTCTGAAGACTTCTGTATCCCCATACGTTTTCCATCTGAATTTTTACAGGATCAGAATTCGACTGAATAGAGGTTTTGAAAATTCCGTTCGCCTTGGATGTATTATCAAATGCAGATAAATAGATTGATGATTTTCTGTTCAAACTTTTAATATCTTTATCTAAGACGTATGTTTCAAATGTTATTTTATGTTTACGTCCAAAACCATTGGTTATATTTCTCGGTTTTTTGGAACCATTCAGAAAGAACTCCCAAAGGTCGTAACGGTCTTTGATAATCACAGATTCATCTTTATCTGTCCAGGATGCAATACCATAAGAACTTGGAAAATCCGGCATATCAAATTCTTCGTCAACGAAAGAAACAGGTAATCCTGAATTCAGCGGAAGTGTTTGTTTTGTTTTCACATTGTAGCTCAGCCACTTCCCTTTTTCTCTGTCAAAAATCACCACAAAATTCCCAAGCGGAGATACTGCAACCGATCCATCCAGATTTTTAATGACTTCTGTTCTTTCCCCTGTTTTATTATCAATCAGAAAATAGGTCTTCTTGATTGAGCCTTCCCATTGTGAAGAAATACGGTTATTGATACTGGTGATACCCATCGCAAATTCAGCATTTCCTTCGTTTACCAGCCTTAATGTATCTAAGTCTTCACCATCAATATTTCTAAAGAAATCCGGTTTTTCCGTTTGCATTACTGCAGCGTAAGATTTCTTCAGATCATTTTTCAATTCTTTTAACTGCACCGTTTGCAGATAGTCATCCCTATAATTCCAGATATCTACCACAGCATGGTCGTTTGCAATCATCGCCGTATCTTTTGCGATAGGCTTTGGACTCACCCCAAAATACAGTTGTTTTCCGTTTTTACTGAAAATAAGCGAACGATTTTCAGAAATCACCCACCCTTTTTTCATGTTTGTATTTTCATTGGTAACAATTTCTTTTTTGTTTCCTTTAAAATTAAAGTAATACAACTGATATGATTTCACCAAATCATTCTGTGCTGAAGAAGTTCCCACATAAGCCAATTGATTTCCTTCTTCGTCAAAAGACAATTGTGAAAAATCACCTTCCATTTCAGAAATTGTATGGACTGTTCCTTTCTGCAGATCCACTACCTGTACGGCTTGAAATGCATATTTCTTTGGCTTGGATTTGTCTGTGTCCTTTTTATCTGCAGATTTTTCATCTTCCGAATCCTTACCTTCTTTTTTATCCTTTTTAGGTTTCTCTTCCGGCTTTTTAGTCACAAAAGCAAGCTGCTTTCCATTTTCACTGAACTCGTAGCGTATTACATTATCGTAGGTTGTACTTTTTCCATCCAAAAGATTTCGTACAACCAGCTGCAATGGCTTTACATTCTTATCTTCATCCTTATTTTCGTCTCCATCTTCTTTATCAGAAGCATCATCCGAAGATTTATCTTTTGTATTTTCAAGAAGATAAGCAACGTAAGAACCTGCTTTTTCAGGAACTTTAAAAGATTTTACATTAGGAATTTTCTCCGTTTTATCATTAAAAAAATCAACGATGGCAAGACTGTCTTTCGTTAATTTATTTTTTTTAAGCTTTTTATCTTTTACCGCTTTTATATCTTTATACTGGGGACGGATTTGAAAAACAGCAAACCTGGAATCATTTGTAAAATCCACTTTTGTGGCTCTTGCAAACTTCTTTGAGGTTTTATTTTTAACGGAATATAAAGAAAGGTTAGAATTTCCTTCCTGAGCATCCACAGAGTAAGCAACCCATTTTCCATCATTTGAGATTTTTCTCGAGCCGATATTTTGCCAGCTGTCATAAACAGAATGGTCTAAAGGCTTTTTCTGCGCATAAATCCAGGAGGTCATGATGAGCAGAATAAAAACTGTACATTTCAACTTCATTTTTAAAATATTTTAAGAATTAAAAATAAGGTATTTCTTCGACAAATTCGCATGATGAATACATTTCAGGCTAAAAAAATGTCATTCTGTCACATTCCTCATGGTGGTATTTTTTTTGAGAAGTATGTGGAATAATTAAAATATAAAATATGATGACTAAAGGAAATATTAATGTATCTGTGGAAAACATTTTCCCACTTATTAAAAAGTTTCTTTACAGTGACCACGAAATATTCTTGAGAGAATTAATCTCTAATGCGACTGATGCTACTTTAAAATTAAAACATTTAACAAGCATTGGGGAAGCAAAAGTGGAATATGGAAATCCAAAACTTGAAGTTAAGATTGATAAAGAGCAGAAAACATTACGCATTATCGACCAAGGTATTGGGATGACCAGTGAGGAAGTTGAAAAATACATCAACCAGGTTGCTTTTTCAGGAGCTGAAGAGTTTTTGGAAAAATATAAAGATTCTGCAAAAGATTCAGGGATTATCGGGCATTTCGGTCTTGGATTCTACTCTGCTTTCATGGTGGCTGAGAAGGTGGAAATCCTTACAAAATCTTATAAAGATGAACCTGCAGTACGTTGGATCTGCGATGGAAGCCCGGAATTCACTCTTGAAGAAACTACAGACAAAACAGACAGAGGTACAGAGATCATCCTTCACATCGCTGAAGATTCTGTAGAGTTTTTAGAAGAAGGAAAGATCCGTGAACTGTTATTAAAGTATAACAAATTCATGCCTGTTCCAATTAAATTCGGAACAAAAACACATACACTTCCTTTACCAGAAGATGCTCCTGAAGATGCTGTAGCTGAAACCGAAGAGGTAGACAATATCATCAACAATCCGGTACCGGCATGGACAATTGCTCCAAGCGAATTGACCAATGAGGATTATATGAAGTTCTACCACGAACTATATCCTATGCAGTTTGAAGAACCATTATTCAACATCCACCTGAATGTTGATTATCCTTTCAACCTTACAGGAGTTCTGTTCTTCCCGAAACTGAGCAACAATTTAAATATCGACAAGGATAAAATTCAATTATACCAAAACCAGGTATTCGTAACAGACGAAGTAAAAGGAATTGTTCCAGACTTCCTGATGCTTCTGAGAGGAGTAATTGATTCTCCGGATATCCCATTGAATGTTTCCCGTTCTTATCTACAGGCAGATGGTGCCGTAAAGAAAATTTCATCTTACATCACGAAAAAGGTTGCCGACAAAATGGCTTCTTTAATCAATGAAAACCGTGAAGACTACGAGCAAAAATGGAATGATATTAAAGTCGTTATCGAGTACGGAATTGTTACGGAAGAGAAATTTGCTGAAAAAGCAGACAAATTCACATTATATCCTACAACAGATGGGAAATACTTCCTTTGGGATGAATTGGTAGAGAAAATCAAGCCTATACAAACAGACAAAGACAATAAACTTGTGGTACTGTATGCAACGAATGCTGATGAACAGCACAGCTACATTCAGTCTGCGAGAGATAAAGGGTATGAAGTTCTATTATTGGACTCTCCTATTATTTCACACGTGATTCAAAAACTGGAAACTTCAAAAGAAAATATTTCATTTGCAAGAGTAGATGCAGATCATGTAAATAATCTTATCAAAAAAGATGAGCCGGTAATTTCAAAATTGAACGAAACTGAAAAAGAATCTTTGAAAAAGAATGTAGAAGAGGCTATTCAGGATTCTAAATTTACGGTTCAGCTTGAAGACCTTGACAGTAATGATGCTCCGTTCACTATTACACAGCCAGAATTTATGAGAAGAATGAAAGAAATGCAGGCAACAGGCGGAGGAGGAATGTTCGGAATGGGAGGTTTCCCGGAGATGTATAATCTTGTGGTGAACTCCAACAGTGAACTTTCTAATCAGATTTTAAAAACGGAGAATGCTGAGGAGAAAGAAAGCCTGATCAAATATGCGCTGGATCTTGCCAAACTTTCACAAAATTTACTGAAAGGAAAAGACCTGACAGATTTTATACAGAGAAGCTATAAGCAACTTGAAAAATAATACACAAGAGACTGTTTCATTTTGAAGCAGTCTTTTTTTATTTTTTTTAACCACAAAAGCCACAAAAGATTTTGGACACTTAAGGTTTTATTAATTAATTATCATACTGTTGGGAAGAGCACTTAAGTTTTTTGAAAATCTTAAATTTCCACAGATGTTTGTGGAGAGTTTTTTTGGAAACGCAAAGACGCTATTTTTTTATATACTATGTGTTTTAAGGCGCAAGGATTTTATCTCCGATAAAATTGTATCCTGCTAAGTCGTTATCCATTATTCTTGCTGAAAATCTTACATTGAGCGAGGTCGAAATGTTCTTGTGTCTTACAACAGTTTAAAAATAGAAATCCTTGCGCCTTTGCGCTTTTCCAACAAAACAAAAACAATCTTAAAAATCATCATCAATTAACACAACAAGATTAATATTATAAAGCTTTTCCGCCTTTTCTATTCGCTTTCATTGCTTTGCTCTACATTTTTTCTGTTTTCTATTGTATAGATTCTGCTTTTTTGCCATTTTTGTATAAAATGTCGGTCATGCAAAAAGAAAAATTACGTCTCATCAGAAAGCAAAAAGGCTACACTCAACAACAGGTAGCTGACTTCATCGCAACGGATGTATCAAATTACAGCAGAAAAGAAAGTGGTGATGTAAGGATTGTAAAAGATGAATGGGACAAACTTGCCCGTTTTCTGGATGTACCGTTTGAGGACATTTATGAAGAGGATGAAGCAACGCTTGTTGTTAATAATGATCATCCTGTGTTTAATGACAATTCTGGTACTTCTGCTGGGACAATTAATAGTCAGAATAATTATAGTAATATTCCAGGATCTATTATTGAAAACCTTCAAGGTTATATCGCTTTATTAAAAGAGGAAAATGAAAGACTGAAAGATGAACTGAAAGGTCTCCCAAAAGGAAGAAAATAATACGGTTTGAAACTGTAAAAATATAGATGTCACTCATATTAAGCTATGGAGTGACATTTTTTCTGTATTAATGCATGCTAGTTTTTTTTAACGCAGAGAACTAATGATTCGAATGTTTTATTTCAGGAAGCAAAGAATTCCGACTTTGTCGTTGATGAAGCTGTGTGGTAATGCGTTCGCTTAGAAAGAATCAATGGAATTGATTCCCTTTTTTGCTCTCTTAAAAATATTACAGAATACGGAGAAAATCTTTGCGTTAAAAAATTCTTTGATTTAAATCCTTTGAAATTTACAATTCAGTCAATGGATCCCAGAACAGTTTTTTAAAATTTTTTATTCTAAGATTTTCCACAGTGATTCCTTCTGCTTCCAGTTTAGGCTGGAATTCCGGGACAGATAATACTCCTGAGCTGGAAATCACACGGTGGGCAGGAACATCTTTCGGACATCCACCCATTGCTTTTCCTACATGCCTGGAATGATTTGGATAGCCAACAGCCTTTGCTATGGCTCCATAAGTAGACACTCTCCCTTTCGGAATAAGTCTTGCCACTTCGTAAACCTGTTGTTTGAAAATTTCTTCCATAGCTGAGTATTCTCTTTTTGCATCATTTTTGAACTCTATCAAATTCGATGATGTTTCATTAAAAGATAAAGATATGAAAAAATCATTTTTCAGGCTGCTGAATGCCGTTAATAAAAAAGTTCTTCCGAAGCTGAGTAAGAAAGATCCTAATCATCTGACTAAGGTTGAAAAGGGAATTCTGGCGTATCGTTATTTTGTGCTGGTGAATTCTTTGGATTGATTTTTCTGGATTTGTGTGAATGTTTTTCCCGCAGATGACACAGATTTTCACAGATTTTGGTGTTGAATTTTGGGAAACGCAAAGACGTAAGAATTTTATCTGAGATAAAATTGTATATCATTATTTATTTGAACCGTTAAGATCATTTAAGTTTTTAAGGGTATTAAGAGAATAGCTAAAGCTATTTTTTAGCTGTGTGCTTTATTTTTCATCAAAGATGAAACTTAATTTTTCTTATTCTTTTAATTTTTCTTAATGGTTTAAATAGTTTGAGCTATTAAAACAAATCTATTTCTAAATACTAAAATAAAAAAGCGCTCCAAATAAATTGAAGCGCTGATATTGTAACCTCTGATGAGATGTTTATTCTTAAGCGTTTTCTAAGATATAAGAGAACATTAATGGTGCACAGATTGTTGCATCACTTTCAACGATAAATTTCGGTGTAGTGATATCCAATTTACCCCAAGTGATTTTTTCATTTGGAACAGCTCCTGAATAGGAACCGTAAGATGTTGTAGAATCAGAAATCTGGCAGAAATAAGACCAGAAAGGAATGTCATGCATTTCCATATCCTGGTACAACATTGGAACTACACAAATAGGAAAATCTCCTGCGATACCTCCACCAATCTGGAAGAATCCAACTCCTTTTCCTGCAGAGTTTTTAGTATACCAGTCCGCAAGATAAGTCATATATTCAATTCCTGATTTCATTGTAGTTGCTGTAAGCTCTCCTTTGATACAGTAAGAAGCGAAGATGTTCCCCATTGTAGAATCTTCCCATCCCGGAACTACGATTGGTAAATTAGCTTCTGCCGCAGCAATCATCCAAGAATTTTCTCTAGGAATTTCATAGTACTGCTCCAATACTCCTGAAAGGATCATTTTGTACATGAATTCGTGAGGGAAATATCTTTCTCCTTTAGCTTCTGCGTCTTTCCAAATCTCTACGATATGTTTTTGTAATCTTCTGAAAGCTTCTTCTTCAGGAATACATGTATCAGTAACTCTATTTAAACCTCTTTCTAAAAGATCCCACTCATCCTGAGCCGTTAAATCTCTGTAATGAGGAACTCTTTCATAGTGAGAGTGTGCCACAAGGTTCATTAAATCTTCTTCAAGATTCGCCCCTGTACAAGAGATAAAATCTACTTTCCCCTGACGGATCATTTCTGCAAGAATTTTACCCAATTCAGCAGTAGACATTGCTCCAGCTAAAGTGATCATCATTTTCCCGCCATCTTTAAGATGGGCAACATACCCTTTAGATGCATCCACCAATGCAGCTGCATTGAAGTGCAGGTAATATTTCTCTATAAATTCAGAAATTGGTTTGCTCATTTTTTTAATTTTTGCAAAGATAAAACTTAAAAACGGAATGCAGTCAAAGCACTTGAAGAAAGTATCATAGAGAAGTATTTTTTTATCATTTGTTAAATGAGGAAGGTATAAGTTGTTGGAAAACGCAAGGACACAAAGGATTTTAAAGCTTTATGAATATTTAAGATACAGAGAAATCTAAGATTTTCAGCAAGGGAAAGTATCATTTTCTCACAGATCACACAGGTTTTTATATGATCTGCAAAATCAACGTGAGATAAATTATACAGTATAAAATTTCATCGAAGATAAAATCCTTGCACCTACAACTATTTAGTATTTAAAAAATTTGCGCCCTTACGTTTTCCAACACATTGCTATAAAAAAGCGCAGCTCAAATGAGCCACGCTTTCCTATTGTAATTTAACTTAATAATATTCAACAAAGGGTTATCCTTCCCAGGTTTCCACTTTCAGAATCTCGATTTTCCTTTCTCCGTCTCTGAAAGGCCAGTCTATCACATCTCCTACTTTATATCCAACGACTGCCAGGGCAATATCCGAAAGGATAGAATGTTTATTCTTTTTTAGCTTTTGTTTGGTAGAAGGCACAAATATATATTCATGCTCAAAATCTAATGTATGGTCTTTTAAGGTTACTTTTCTGTCAACGGTTACAATATCGGCAGGAAGATCTCTTCTCAAAACCTGTTTTGCCTTTCTAAGTTCTTCAGTTAATCTCTTTTCTTCTTCGATGCTCACTTTTTTTCTTCTGAGTGTATCTTTTATAGCATCATAAATTCCGGTGGTTACAATAATATGATTGGACATTTTCTTCAATTTTTTAAAATTAAATGCAGTTATTCCCTGATGATCCAATGTAGAATCCAGGTGTAGAACAGCCTTCTTCTATAGAAAACTGCAAAAAAGTAATACATAAAATCCGAATTGATTCCCTGTCTTGGATCCTGACAGGGCTTATAGGATGAAGTCCTTAGAACTTTTCAGAAAAGAATCTGTGTGAAGATAAAGTAAAGACAGCAGCAATCCTGACCGGCGGCGTTCTGCAGATAAAAAGATTGTTGCTGTCATTATCAATTATTATTAACTCTAACAAAGATACTGCTTAAAAACAGAATGTGGCGGCTGCACTTAAAGAAACTCTGTGCAAACCTTCTTTTTGATCACCATCAAATTTATAAGTGACTCCGTTATACTTCATTTTATTTAGGGTTCCACCGCTTAAACCTACTTTTGGGCCAATCAGAAAATTCTTGCTAACCTGATACTGATACCCAAGATCAACTTCTGCCCCGAAAGTAGTTCCTGTACCTTTTACATCTCCTGTTTTTGTGGTATAAGACATTACTCCCAACGCTACATCTGCAAATATTTTATGTCTTGTCGCCAAATGATTATTTGAAATAAGCCCGGAGAAACCGAAAAATGTAATATTATCCTTTGTCGTTACAGGAACAGACACGGGCATTCCATTTACATAACCAAGCAGAAATCCGTCACTGGATGCACTGTAATTAGAATATTTTAATCCGAATGCAAGACCATTTTTCACTTCATAATGGGCAGCAATATCAAAGTTCAATCCATTTTTCAGGTCTTTTACATATTCTTTTTCTTCCTTACTAAGTCCGGAAATTGTTTTTGCAGTTCTCCATGCGTACCCAACGGAAGGTCTTATGGAAAATTTCTGAGCGAAAGACATAATGGAGATTGAGAATACTCCAACTAAGATTAATTTTTTGATCATGGTTTTAAAAGTTTTCGCAAAATAATGCTTTCTGTGAGAGAAACAAGTTAAAACCTGAAGCGTCTGTTTTCTTTTTTATCTGAAAGTTTTTTCTTGCCATCCAGCCTTTTTTGCTTCTGCGCTTTTGAGGGTTTTGTTGCCGTTCTCTTTTTGGGAACAATGAGTGCTTTGTTTACGATTTCAATTATTTTTTCAATGGCTTTATTTTTATTCATCAGCTGGGTTCTGCTTTCGGAAACCGTCAGGAATAAAAAGCCTTCAATATTAATTCTGTTTTTCAGTTTATTATGAATCAGTATTTTTTCATCTTCACTAAAAACTTCTGATGCACTTACTTTCCAAAGCACGGTAACAGCAGTTTCCACTTTGTTGACATTCTGTCCTCCTGCACCACTGCTGCGGGAAGTTTTGAAACTGAGTTCTTTTGAAAAGTCTTTCATTTTTTGGTGACTAGAGGTTTATGTTGATGCTTTTATACAGTTCCATTCTGTTTACTTTCCCGTTAGGAGTTCTCGGAATTTCACTGATGAAGATAATTTCTTTTGGTTTATGGAAATTTTTATCAAAAGGGATTTCCATCACTTTTTTGATCACCTCATCAGATTTATTTCCTTCTATAATCAATATCAGTTTCTGACCCAAACTTTCATCAGGTAGACCCATAAACACCGCTTCATTCGGAAGTTCTTTTTTCACCAATGTCTCCAGTGTTTCCGGGAAAATTTTTGCTCCTCCTGAGTTAATCACATTGTCAATTCTTCCAAGGAATTTAAACTGTTTTTCATTTCTAATATCAACTAAATCATTAGTTTGCAGTTCAGCAGCATTTACATTGGGAGCAAAGATCTTCAGGCAACCTCTGTCATCTAAAGAAATAGACACATTTTCAAAAACAGTGAAATAGTCTTCCTGTTCCGGCATCAATTGTTTTAAGCCAATATGGGAAAGGGTTTCAGACATTCCATAGGTTTCAAAAATACGATTTGAAGAACTAAGATTCATTTGCAGAATTTTACTTTTCAGACTTTCTGAGACGGCAGCCCCTCCAATGATCAGGTTTTTAATCAGATGAAGCTTTTCCAGAGAGTTTTCTACCTGAAGAGGTGTCATAGCACAAAAGTCTATTTCTTCATCCAGATTTTCCACCGGTTTTAAAGAAGGTTCAGCAATTTTTAATTTTAATTTTCTTTCTATGGAACGGACAATCATCATTTTTCCTGAGATGTATTCTACAGGCAGGCAAAGTAATGCACTATCACCTTCTTTTAATCCCAGAAAATTACAGGTCATTACTGCGGAATTGATCATTTTCTTTTTCTCAATTTCAAAAATTTTCGGAACTCCGGTAGAGCCTGAAGTCTGAACATTTACTTCTGTTTTTTCTGAAAACCATTCTTCCAGAAAAATTTTCACTTTCTTTTCAAATTCCGTATCGAATGATAATTTATTAGTATTGAGATTATTGAAGTCTATCAGCATGTTTTCTGTAAATAAATTCTACAGTAAATTTAAAAAAAAAATCAAAAAGTTCTTGTATATAAAGAAAAAAGCTGTAAATTTGCACCACCAAAATAAAACAGACCTATAGTGTAACGGTAACACTCCGGTTTTTGGTACCGTCATTCGGGGTTCGAATCCCTGTGGGTCTACAAACCACTCTTTTTTTTAAGAGTGGTTTTTGTTTTTTGTTCTCTTTTGAAAAATAAAAAAGGATAAAAACTTAGAGCTGGATAAAAATAGGTGGCTTTATCAAAAAAATGATCAAACTCAAATCTGGTTCCTTATTTCAAATCACTTCCCAATAAAAATATATAGCTGCGATTACAATATTCACGAGTCCATTTATCGTGAATTGATTATTAATTCACACCGTCTTATCTCTGTTAAAAATACGTGTTACTGCAACTACAGAATAGTGAGGTCAAAAAACTTTTATAAGGACCAAAAAACAATGAAATTTGCACTCTAAAGAATGTGAATGATCATTGGAATCAAAAAAAAAATGCCAAGAAAAACAGTATAGAAAAAATGTAAAAGAATGTAGTTGATTTAAAATAAATTACAAAAAACATTGCGAAAATATATGTTTTCTAAGTTGCAACCATATTAATAATTCACTAATTGACAGTACGATAAAAGAGGGCGAAAATCAATAATTACCCAAAAGAAATAGACTTCTATTTAACGACAATAAGTCTATCAGGAACCAACTTTCCCTCAAATCATCAATTTTATAAAAACTAATTTTCAATAATAATGAAAGTACCATTAAAAACAATATTTAGCTGGTTTGAAAAGGGTGATATACCCACAGAAAATCAGTTTCAACAGACCTTTTCTTCATTCCGTCATTTAGATGAAAATATCAGGATGGATGAGGTAACGGGTTTAAATGAAACTTTTCAAAAAACGGTATCCAGCACAACTTTTACAAATCATCTGCAAGATGAAAGCGCACACCATTTAGTGCTCGCAAGACTTAATGCATCCAATCTTACTGCTAGCAATGTAGAAGAATGGAAAGAAAAATTAAAGATCAAACTGGCAGCCACTATAGACGATGGTGAAGAGACCGGAAATGTCTATACAAAGGAGCAAATCGGGGAAATTGTAAATATACTTCAGGCAAAAGATAATGAAATGCTTGAGCTGACTGCAAAAATCAACGAAATACTAACTTCGAATGATGATAATCTTGATAAGCTTCAGAAAATCGTAGACTACATCAAAGAAAACAGGGAGCAGATAGAATTGCTTAAAGGTTCAGGAGCAAATTCTTCCTTTGGAGGAATTTTAAGGCCTACTGATCATATTATTGTTAAGCCTGGATCAGCAAAATGGTTTTGGGCAGGGAGTGGAGTCTACGAAAATGCTTCAGGAGTTAAGGTTGAAAATTTCGGGATAATTTCCTATGACGGTTTGGTTTGGTCTGTTCTGGAGGTTAATATGCCAGGAGGTGGAACAGATGGTTTTATTGATTTAACACAAGAAGATTAAAATGAGATATACAGGAAGAATTTATTTTACAAATTATGAAAGATCAGATAAAGAAGTTGCAGATAACTTCATTTATCCCGTGATGTTCTTCATTAAAAATGAAGAGGGAAAAATCATTAAACAGATTGCATATTCAGCGTTAGGAGAAAAGTCAGAAAGTGAATATGGAACTGGTGGAGGAACCGGAGGAGCCAATGGAATTGTTTTCCGCGCAAAATCTGAAATACCTGCATCATTCATAAAATCATTTGGAAGCGAAGTTAAAATAGTTTTTTCGTGGTCATCCATCGACAGCGTTGATGGTAGTGTGACTGGCGGAGGAACTGCGAGTATTTTAAAGGGAAATACGATTCTATTTAATAAAAACATTAATCAGGGAGTCAATGAGATAGATATTACGTCATATATTTTGGCGGGAGATAATACAATAACGCTCAGTATCACCGATAGTTATGGTAATAATAGGAAATTAAAATATGATATTCAAACAATAGCACTTGCTTTAAGTACTACCTACGACAAGACCACTATTAATTCGGGACCAATCATTTTTCGATATATTCCAACCGGGAATGTAGAGAAGACGATTCATTTCAAATTAAATGGATCAGATCTTCCACCAGTAGTTACTTCAATAAATAACAAAGAGCTTCTTTATGAAATTCCAGCACAGTCTCACGGAGTTCATATTTTAGAGGTGTATATGACCGCTGATTTGTCAGGAGAGATCATTGAAAGCAATCACTTATTTACAGATATCATCAGTGTTGTTGCTGGTAATTTAACGCCTCTGGTTTCTTCAGCAAATAATGTTGCCGCTAATCAATATGCTCCAGCTTCGATTGAATATCTGGTGTATTCACCATCATCAAATTATAGCGATGTTGAGATTTTGGTCGACGGATTGAAGGTTTCAGAATTGGTAGTAAATAGAAGTTTGCAGAAGTTCACCTATACATTTATGGACTCAGGTGCACACACTGTAACTTTTAAATGTGGCAATGTCACGAAAAATACTTCAGTAGTTGTAACAGCGTTTGATATTCAGGTTGAAGCCGAAACGTTAGGCCTGGAATTATTTTTAAGCAGTCGAAACAGAAGCAATTCAGAGATTAACAAAAACGAGTGGAAATACAAAAACCTGTCATGTACTCTTACTGATTTTGATTTCAGCACCAATGGATGGGTTCAGGATTCAAAGGGTTCTGTGGCACTTAAAGTGAGCGGAAATGCAAGGGTTGAGATTCCTTTCAAGATTTTTGAAAATGATTTTAAAACAGGTGGTAAAACATTAGAATTTGAATTTTCAACTTCAGATATAAAAAACAGTGACAGTACTATTTTTTCTTGTAAAAATGGAAATGTTGGATTTGTTGCTACCTCAAATTCGTTTTCGTTCAGTTCTGAGCAGGACGGTACTTCCATATTTTTTAAAGAAGAGGAAAGGATCCGTGTAAGTGTAGTCGTTACAAAGGTTGCAGATCAAAGATTGGTATTTGTGTATATCAATGGAATTATATCTTCATTATATCAGTATAATTCATTAGACAGCTTTTTACAACAAGCTCCTCAAAACATTACCATTGGAAGCAGTGATTGTACTATTAATCTATACAATATCAGGGTTTATAATAATAATCTAAACGCGGATCAGATGTTGTCAAATTACATCGCTGACATGGATAACCTGGTTGAAAAAGTCAATATTTACGAGAGAAATAAATTGTACGATGCCTTCGGAAATTTGTCCTACGATAAATGTTTACAATCAATTCCATGCTTAACCATTGTTGGAGATCTGCCAACTTATAAAGGCGATAAAAAAACAATTGTTGGAGAGTATGAAAATGCTCAAGATTCTACAAAATCGTTTTCTTATGTAAATGCGAGTATTGATGTTCAGGGTACATCATCACAATATTATCCCCGAAAAAACTTTAAAATCAAATTTAATGGAGGTTTTAAAAATGGTGAAATAAATTCTTCAAAATACAAGCTTCGTGATAATTCATTGGCGGAAAAGACATTTACTTTTAAAGCCGATTTTATGGAGTCTTCTGGTTCTCACAATATTGGTTTGGCGAGACTTGCACAAGATTCCTTGAATCAATTGGGTTATTTAGTTCCACCACAATTAATTAATCCTGATATCCGTACTACGATGGATGGGTTTCCAATGCTTATATTTCACAGAGCGACACCAGATTCGGAGCGTATTTTCTTAGGAAAATATAATTTTAATAATGATAAGTCTAATGAAGCAACAACAGGTTTTACAGGGGGTCAGGAATGTTGGGAATTTTTAAACAATACGTCAGATAATACATTATTTATTGCTACAGATTTTCAAAGTGTAGACGGAAATGGTAAGCATTTATGGAAGAATGATTTTGAGGGAAGATATCCGGAAGATAATGAAGATACATCGAATCTTGAAGCTTTGCATACATGGATTGTGAGTTGCAAAAATAATCCTGCAAAATTCAAAGCCGAGGCTCAAGATCATTTTAATATTCAATTTTTACTGTTTTATTATGTATTCACTGAGTTTTTTGCAATGGTTGATCAGCGCGCTAAAAATCAAATGTTTGCGATGTATCCGGATGCGCAAGGAAACAACCGTTGGTATCTTATATTTTATGATAACGACACGGTTTTAGGTCTTAATAACGAGGGCCACAATGTGTATGATTATTGGGTGGAAGCTCACGACCAAGTAGGAAGTGGTTTTGTCTGGAATGGCGCGCTTTCAGAGCTTTGGAAACTGGTTGAAGTTGCTTTTGATACTGAAATTACCGCATTATACCAGCAAATGAGAACTTCAGGAATTCTGACTTATGATAAGTGTAATACTTATTTCAACACATTAGAATCTGACAAATGGGCGGAAAGTATTTTCAATGAAGATGCGAAATATAAATATATAGATCCTTTGGTTATTGCCGGGAACGGAAGTTACTTATACACCGCACAAGGCTCAAGAAAATCGCACAGGAATTATTGGTTATTAAATAGATTCAGATATATGGACGGAAAGTATGACACGTCTACTTTCTCATCTGATTATATCACGATGCGACTTTATACACCTTCGGGTACGCCTGTAGTTGCTCCCAATGCTAATTTTTTACTAACGGCTCAAAAAGACGGATACACTAAAATTAAATTTGGTTCCTATATCAACCGTGCGAGGCTTAGAAAAAATGTTGCATCTTTAGTTCAAGCTCCGGCTATTACTTTTAACGATACAGAAACCATTATTTATGGTGCATCTGCAATTAAAGATCTTGGAGATTTGTCAGGAAAGTATCTGGGTACTTTAGATGTTTCAAAAGCGACGAATTTGTCAAAATTACGAATAGGAAGTCAAATTTCCGGTTATTCAAATCAAAACTTGAGAAACTTGTTTATTGGTAATAATACAATTTTAGAAGAATTAGATATTTCAAATTGCCCAAATTTAAAACAGTCAATAGATTTAACTGCTTGTACAAGTATTAAAAATATTTCTGCTGCAGGAACAGGAATAACCTCTGTATTGCTACCTAAAGGCGGGTTGCTCTTTTCTTTAATTTTGCCAAATACAGCAAATACTTTAATATTAGATAATCAAAAATTTATTAAAAATTCTAATTTAACTTTTACGGCAAGTTCTATAAAAACTCTTGTAATTAAGGATTGTCCTTTAATTAATGTTAATGATATTGTTTCAAATCTTAAAAATTTGAGCAGAGTGAGAATTAATAATCTAAATGGAAGTAGTACTTCTAGCGAAAATTTCTTTCCACTTATAAATGCTAAAGGAGTTGATGATTTAGGTAATACAGCCCCACATTCTATCGTTGAAGGAAAATGGACTTTTACTAATATTTATCAAGAAGATAAAGATTTCATGGAAGCTAATTGGCCCGACTTTCATTTTACTTATACAAACATTACCAATTTTATTCAGATTTCGGATATAACAAGAAAAACTGCATTATTAAAAGCCTATGATACTAATGGTGATGGTGAATTAAGCTTTTCAGAGGCAAGATCTGTTACTGATATACCTGCCAGTAGTTTTAATCCTTTTATTAATTCAGAAACATTCTTAGGTGGAAGTTTTGATGAATTTAGATTTTTTACAAATGTAGAAACTATTGGAGATCATGCATTTGACAACAACTCATTGCTAAGTATAACTTTTCCACCCAATATCAAGAAAATAGGGAGAAATGCCTTTCAATTATACGAAACAAGTGTTATAAATGGCAACTTTGATAACGTTGAAGAATTGGGTATTTCCCCAATTATGGGAAAATACCTAGACATTAATTTGTTTAAAAATGTTAAGATTTACGATGCATATTCGTTTACCTACAAGTATCCCAAAGCTGGTAAGTACAATCTCCCTTATATCACGCGAATATTTCCGGAAATGCTTACCACGAATATAAACAATCCAAATGTTGAAGATTATGTTACTAATTTTATTGATCTTACAGGATGTACAAGTCTGGAAAGAATAGATTCATTTGGTTTAAGACTAAAATTAAGAACGGGTGAAAGTGAAATAACTATTATATTTCCCGCTTCTATTAATTATATGGCAAATGGCTGCATGCATCTGATTGCAGCTGGTGGTCAAACCAGTGTTAAAAAAGTAGTAGTAAAAGTATTGGCAACTACACCTCCTATTTTGGTAGGTACAAATCTCGTTTCTGATGGGATTATTATTGATAAAGTAGAAATTCATGTTCCTGCAGAAAGCGTTTCTGCTTATAAAACGGCAACCAACTGGAGCTATTTTGCCGCAAAAATTTATCCGATAACATAATAATAAAATATGACACAGACAGACAATATAATTAAAGCGGATCCTGGGAAATGCTTTAAAAGAAAAACAGATGGAGTTGTTTTTGGCGATGAAATCTATTTGGGAACGACTTATTATCTTGATGGAATTAAGCTTCAAGAACCCATTCAGGAAACTCCTGATGATTTTGAAGAAATTGATATTGAGGTGAAAACAGAAGAAATTAATTAATATGCTCAAAATACGACCGAATATAATAACGAATCAGTTAGAATAATACTATAATTACAAATATGTTTTTATGATGTTAGCTTTGATAGAACTATAAGGTCTTCAACTATTTGGTTCAGCATTTGTTCGCTTTGACTACAAACCATCCTTAAAAAGGATGGTTTTTGTTTTTATCCATCCATCAATTGTTATGGGAGTAAAAGTCTATTTTTTTTAAGGTAAACAGCAGAAAATTGAAAGAAGATATTTGTAAATAAGAAAAAAATATAAATTTGCATCACCAAAATAAAGCAGACCTATAGTGTAACGGTAGCACTCCGGTTTTTGGTACCGTCAGTCGGGGTTCGAATCCCTGTGGGTCTACAAACCATCCTTTTTTAAGGATGGTTTTTGTTTATAATAAGATTCATTATTTATCAATAATCTTCTACTTCCCAGGAATTTTAGAATAGATCCTAATTTAGACAAATCATGGTCTAAGATCTCCCGCTTATCTTTCACAACTTTCTGTAAAAATGCCCAATCTTCTACTAAGCTTCCTATCGTGAGATCTACTGGATCTTTATAAGGATCATATAATTCTTCGTCTGTTATATTCCAGTATAAATCTTTCTCAAATTCTACACAAGCTGTATCATTCTGTTTATTTAAATGCACAAGTAGAATATTGAGAAGCTTTTTTAACTCTGCGATATTTAATTTCACCTTTTTGGTTTCCATTCAGATATTTTTTTAATGATCATTAAGATCTATGACCTTTCTTTCACTTTTGTTTTAGCAGTTCTTTTATTCTCTAAAAATACAAAAAGACCCTTTGCAAGGCCTTTTATATTTAGATTTATTCGTTTATTATTTTTTAAGATCATCAATCTCTTCCTGTATCGATTTGATTCTGTCTCTTAATTCCTGGCTTATTTTTCCCGGAATCTTTTTGACTTTCCTTAAATCCAGAGCGAGCATAATGGAAGCAATTCCCATGAAAATGAAAGAAACGCCTGTAAGGGTTACTAACGAAATTCCTGTAAACACCGGATTAAATATCAGCAACAGAGAAAAAATGATTCCTCCTACACTGGCCAGCGCTACATTTCCCCAACTCATAATTCTCATGCTTTTCAGATCGAAGGCAAATCCTAATAATTGAAAGGAGCGAAACAGCAAAGTAAATCCTATCACAAAAGGAAGTACTGTCATAGAAATCTGAGGGTTTGCAATAAGATAAACCCCTATTGCAGTTGTTAATAATCCACTTACAAGAAACCAGCCCCATCCCTGTAAGGATTTACTGTTTTGCAAGGAAAAAAATATTTCAGTAATTCCTGAAAATAAAAATGAAACACTGAAAAAAATAGAAAGTGTAACATACGTTGCAAGGGGTACACTGAATACATAAAAACCACAGATAAGGAAAAGAATTCCAAAGATTAATGGGATGTACCAATGTTTTACAGTGTTGGTAAGGGTTTGAAATAAATTGGCCATAGGTGTCTTTTTTGGTCCTGCCTACTTTTTTGTAACGGTTTTCGGCTTATCCGCAGGTATTTCAAACAGATTATAATTTTCACCTGAATTTGAAATATATCCTCTTACCAATTTACGAAAAATAACCGAGGAACCTTTCAGATTCCGTGAATTGTTTTTACAAGAATCAAATGAAGCCATTTATTCAATTGACTTCATCTGATCTACAAAAAATTAATTTCAATATTCTTTAAATTTATCTTACCAGATTTCCGGCAGGCTGCTGCTGGGTTACACAATGCACCATTCCTCCGTTTTCATATAGGTTTCTTACATCTATTCCTATTACTTTTCGATCCGGATATTGATCCTGAATAATCTTATTGGCAATTTTATCATTAGGATCTCCATAATTCGGAACCAATACAACGGTGTTGGCTACGTAATAATTAACATAGGAGCCTTTTTCTTCCAACTGCTTTCCGTATGCTGTTTTCACTTTATTTTTGGTAGCTGGTACGTAGACTTTTTTATATTCTTTTCCGTTGACATTGGTTGCAGTATAAAGGGTATTGACATCTTTTTCAGAAAGTCCCAGCTCAAGAAGATCATCATCTTTCATGGTAAGCAGGGTATTATGGTTAATAAACTTCATAAAACCATCAATATGCATATCGGTAACATCCAGGCCTGTCACTCCTTCCAGCCAGATTACTTTGGATACTCCATAATAAGTTTCAAACATTTCTTCTGCTTCCTCCTGCGTGATGTCTTTGTTTCTGACAGCTCCTTTTTTCTGGCTGATTACAGAGCTTTTGCAAGCCATTAAAACACCATTCCCATCAGTTTCTACAGAACCTCCTTCGTTAACCATTTCTTCATTCAGGTTGATTACTTTTACTCCAAGGTCTGCCCCTATCTTTTGTGGAATTTCATCACAGTTTTCAAAATCAAATTTCTCACCCCATCCATTAAATCCCCAATCTTCAATAAGAACATTTCCTTTGTTGTCTTTTACGAAAATAGGTCCGTTATCTCTGATCCATACATCATCGGTAGGATAAACCTTAAAATCAACGTTCTTCATCGGAACTTTATTTTCCTCCAAAAGACGGATAATTCTGTTTTTTTCTTCATCATTATAGGCAATAATGTGAACTTTCTCGCCGTACTGAAGGGCTTTTGTCATATCTACCCATGTCTGCTCTACCCTTTTACGGTAAGTGATTCCATGTTGATAGTGATGCGGCCACTGCAGCCATGTTCCTTCATGTCGTGAAGATTCCTCTGGAAAATGATAGTCTGTCTGTGCCATACTTAGTATAAAACTCAATACAAAAGTGAGTGTGAATAATTTTTTCATATCATTAAAATTTCTTTCCTATAAATACCCCGAAATTGATATCGGTGTCAAAACTGCTTCCTGTTTGGGAAATATTGCTTCCTATACCCAATTGCATTTTTTTCTTATTTTCTATTCCTAAACGGATAATCTGACTACTGGACTGATGTTCTTTAAAACTGAAATCGGATTCTACAATCAACATGCTGTAAAGATTAAGCCGCTCATTGATTTTGGGAGTGTACTCCAATAAGGTATAAAGCCCAAGCCCGAATTCTTTTGCTTCAGTAGAATAGGTAAATGCAGGAAATACATTGATGGCAAAAACATCATTTTCTTTTCCATATGCCAGCCCTACAGACGGCATAATATCTTTGTCTGAAATATGGACTCCCGCAGAAACACCCAGGTTCTTTATAATTCCATAATTAATATTCTGATAAAGTTCGGGGTTACTTTTCCTGACTGATAATCGTAGCTCATGGTTCCTGAAGCAAAATAATTCCATTTTCCACTGAAATCTTTATTATAAATCCCAAGAAGTTCCGTCTCTTTATTTCCGCCATATGCCTGTATAGAAATTTGTGACTGGGCATAAAAAGGAAGTAATAAGATGAGGAGAAATATATTTTTCATTCTATTTGTTTTTTTAAGTTTTACATTGCAGCTTCATCATTATGATGATTTACAGGTGCAAAATTACATCTCTCAAAAAACCAAATCTTGTCCTAAATTGACATTCTTTTCATACAGAGAAAATAAAAGACAGGTGCTCTTATTTCCTATCTAATTTACAGAAAATAAAAACAAAAGAGGTGAAAACCGTATGATTTTCACCTCTTCCAAACCCATCTTAATGAGTTGTTATATTCTTATTTTGGTTTGTATAATTTATACATTACGAACAAAAAGCCAATCCATATCGGAATCAGGATCACCTGAATTTCCATTCCTGTGATACTCATCAGCCCAAGAATCAAAACCAAAAATGCAATACAGATATAGTTGGAAATCGGGTAAAATATAGAGGGGAATTTTGATTGAACACCTTCTGCATTTATAGATTTTTTAAACTTCAAATGGGTGTAGCATATCATCAGCCAGTTGATAATCAACGTAGATACAACCAAAGCCATCAGATATTCAAAAGCTTTTTCCGGTACTAATTTATTGATGATAATACAGATCCCGGCAAAACATGAAGAAATAATGATTGCATTGGTAGGAACTGAGTTTTTGTTCAGTTTTTTCAGGAATTTCGGAGCATTTCCCTGCTGAGCTAATCCGAAAAGCATTCTGCTGTTACTGTAAACACTACTGTTGTACACGGACAAAGCAGCTGTCAAAACAATCAGGTTAAGAACATTCGCAATTAATGTATTGAACTGTACAACCTTTCCAAAAAGACTGAATTCAAGACCATTCAGATTTTGAAATACCATTACAAACGGACTGGATCCTTCTGTAATATCTCTCCACGGACTTAATGAAAATAAGATCACTAAAGCACCTACATAGAAAATAAGAATTCTATAGATCACCTGATTGGTAGCCTGTGGAATTGTTTTTTCCGGATTTTTTGCTTCTGCAGCAGTAATCCCGATAAGCTCAAGTCCCCCAAATGAGAACATGATCATCGCCATTGCCGCAAATAATCCCGAATATCCGCTTTCTGTTTTATTAAATAATCCTTTCGGGAAGAATCCGCCATCATTCCACAGATTGGTGATCGTAGCTTTTTCTCCTCCAGTACCACTGATTAAAAGGTATACTCCAAAGATAATCATCGCAATAATAGCAACAACTTTTATGATGGAAAACCAGAATTCTGTTTCTCCATAAACCTTTACAGAAGCCAGATTAAGGGCATTGATGACTATAAAAAAGAATAAACTGGAAACCCAAAGTGGTATTTCCGGCCACCAAAAGTGGATATAATGCCCGATTGCCGTGAGTTCGGCCATACTTACCAGAATATAGAGAATCCAGTAGTTCCATCCGGAAGCAAATCCAGGGAAATTTCCCCAATATTTGTAGGCAAAGTAGCTAAAACTTCCTGATACGGGTTCCTGAACGACCATTTCACCGAGCTGACGCATAATAAAAAAGGCGATAATTCCAGCCAGGGCATAGCCTAAGATTACGGATGGTCCTGCCAGTACTGCAGCAGGTCCGATTCCTAGAAATAACCCTGTTCCTATGGCACCTCCAAGGGCAATTAATTGTATGTGTCGGTTTGTTAATCCTCTAACTAAAGTCTCGTTTTGTCCTGTTTTATTTTCGTTGCTCATTGAATGAATTATTCGGTCGCTAAATATATAAAAACTTTTCAGAGAAATTCACATTCCATGGGGCAAATTGACAATTTGTAATTCAGGGGACAAGAAAAAACCTTAACAATTTGCCAAGGCCTTTTCTGAGTGTAAATATAAAATCGTTGATCTTTTTTATTGCAATTGGTTTTAAAATTCTTTTTCGTAGAAATGTCCAACAATTTGCAAAAATTTCTTTTCAGCAGTTTCATCTCTTTAACAAAATTAAAGAAGTTGTATTAATGAATTTCGCTGTAGATTTCCAGCAATTCAACAAGATTGGTGATCTTTAATTTTTGATAAACCCTTCTTTTATAAGTTCCTACAGTAGATTCTTCAATATCAAGAGCATTGGCAATTTCAAGATTACCATTTCCTTTTGCCAGAAGATTAAAAACCTGCAGTTCTCTCTCTGATAAATTCTCAATGGCTTTTCGTTTTTTATTTCCTTTCAGCAATTCACTCAATATCTCCGGAGTGTAATACTGTCCATCTTTAAAGAGCGCCTCAACGGCTTTGACAAAATTTTCGGGATCACTTTGCTTATTCAAAAAACCGTTTGCTCCTTCTTCAATGTATTGCAACGCAATATTTTCTTTGTAGGATGTAAATATTAAGATGAGTGTGTCTTCAGCAATTACTTTGATCTCTTTCACCATTGATTTGAGAATACTTCCCGGAAGTTCAATATCAAGAATAACCAGATCATATTTTTCCGATTGTATTTTCTGTTTTACCTCATCATAGGTTTCTGCAAAATCGACCTCAAAATGGTTAAAATTTTTCTCCAAAATCATCGCGGTTCCAATTCTTACCACATGATGATCATCTGCAATGAGTATTTTTTTCGTCATATTTTAATAAAGATTTTAATGGTGGTTCCTTTCGGAGTATTTTTATGAAAAGTCATTTCGGAATTAATCTTCATGAGCAGCTGCACAACCATATGAAGACCTAATCCATAGTTTTTGAAAATCATATGTTCATCCTTTTCCTTTTTCTTAAAGAGCCCAGAATAGTAAATTCTCTGTTCCTCAGACATTCCGTTCCCTGTATCTGAGATATTGATTTCCAAATGGGACACTGTGGAAGCTGATGTGATGGTAATTTCTCCGTCTGAAGTATTTTTAACCGCATTATCTATGATATTGTGGAAAACTGCTAGGAGAATGTTTTTATTGAGCCGTGTTCTCAACTGGTGATCACAAAAGTTGTAGATAAATGTATTTTTCTGCGCTGCAATTTCTTCAAACAGTAATCTTTTGGTTTCAATCAGATCGTAAATAGAGTATTCTTCATTGGCTGTATTTTCCTGCTTGTACAGTTCTGTGTATTCTTTAAGTCTTAAAGTAAATTTATACAGCTGTTCGGAAGTTTTGTAAATACTGTCAAAATATTTTTTCTGTGTCTTCAAGTCCTGAGACTGATTGAGTTCCTGAGAAAGGAGGGCAATAAATTTCACAGGTGTGGTAATATCATGACTGATGCTTTCTACCAGTTTTTTTTGATAGTCGGACTCGTTTTTAAGTTTGTTATTCGTTTCGAGAAGTTCTTTGTCTTTATGAACAAGGGTATTTTTCAGCACTTTATTTTTCAGTCTTAAAAAATTGGTTCTGATCTGTACAATCACCAAAACAATGAAGATAATAATCCCAGCGATCAGTATTTTAAAGATAAACGTCTGATAAAAATAGGCTTCTACCTCTACAGGAATTGTTTTATACATAAATTTCCCTGTTTCGGAAGACAGAAACCGAACGAAAAGATTGTAGGTTCCAGGATCTATATTGGCCAACCGGAATGTTTTATCACTTTTAATATTTATCCATGAACTGTCTTCATTGTCAAGCTTAGCCTGTAAATAAATATTTTCCAAATCGGAATAGTAAGGAACATCAATATAGATTTCTGCATTTTTATACCCTCGTTCCAGAAAGAGTTTATCTTTAACCTCAATCATCTTTCCTTTTATCTTTGCTCTTTCCAGATGTATGTCTTCAAGCTTGGGATAATACGTTTTGACATTTTCAGGATTAAAAAATACGAATCCCTCCATGGAAGGAAATACAAACTGTCCATCTTTCAGAATGTGGGCACAGGGATTTGCACTTCCGTTGAATTCATTATTTAAAAGTCCCTGTTTTTTGGTGTATCGGTAATAAGTGAGATCTCCTTTCGGATCTTTTATATAGTGTAAAAGTAGATTTTTATTGATTTTAAACAATCCGTTATTGGACGGGATCCACAGATTGGAATTCTTATCTTCCAACAGATAATGGGCATTCGCCAGGAAGTCATTTTTATCAGACGGAACCCTGACTGTCTTTTGATCTTTTATTAAGTAAAGCCCTCTATTGTATGTGGTAAACCAGATATTTCCGTCTTTTGTCCTAATAATTTGTTTTACCGGAAGACCTTTTCCGATAAGCTTCACCACTTTATTTGCGGTAAGAGAATACACATATATTCCACCGCTGCTTCCCAGATAGAGAAAATTTTTATCATATCGGAGAACAGCATCTATATTATCTTTACAGGGAATGATTCTTTCAATTTCTTTAAAATGGTCTTTCTTAAACAGGTAGAGGTAAGACCCTTTTCCACTGACAAATGATGCCATATAAAGCGCTCCGCTTTTATACAGACCATCAAGTTCCTTATTTTTAAAAGAAATGGAATCATATTTTGTAAATCCGCTGTTCTTATATCTGATATAAATGGAATTATTTTCCCTGTAAACCAGATTTCCGGCATTATCTTCCAAAATATACCGTTTATCATAAGATTGGGGAGCGGGATATAGTCTTTCTGATGTATTCTGATAGTACCTGATACCTTCTGATGTCAGGACAGAATTATCTCCATAGGGTAATGCAGCATAGCAAACCTCATCCTGATAAGGTAAGTTCTTTCTGGAAACTGAAAAATCGGATAAGCTTAGGATTTTAAGCCCGTTAATAGAACTCCCGATGTATAACTTTCGGGCTGCTTCATCGTAAAACATAGCACCGGAAATATCTTTATTAATATCCTTATATTCCAGCAAATAAGTAAGCTTCAATTTTCCATCTGAAAATTCACTTCTGTATATTTTACCATGACTGATCATGAACACCTGTCCGGTAATCTGCTGCCAGTAAATTTTAGTTTCCGGATCCGTATAAACAGATGGTGCGTTGATATAAGAATATTTCCCCTGATAGAGCTGAAGAATTTTTTTATTCTCAGCATCAGCAACAAAAACGTAATCCCCATGAACAAACAATCGGTTCAATCTGCTTTGCGAAAATGCAAGATCAATTTTCGTCCTCTTCTTATTCTTCTTTTCAATATAGATAATTCCATTCTTTTCAAAATAATAAGAACCTGTATTTAAATGGATGAAAAACTAATCTACAATCGAAACATACCGTACCGTGAAATTATTTTTAAAAATCTGTTTGTATATTTTATTGTTTGTTTTATTTCTGAAATTGGATACCAGTCGGGAAGATATAATATGGGGGCTTCTATGGGAAATCATCAGAACATCTTTTTCAGAAGCATTAAAAACAGCAATACTGTCTTTTTGGATGTTTCCGGAGAAATCACCAAAACTTAAATTTTTAAGTTTAAAATTTTTGTACTCAACGAAATTACTTCCATCATACCGTACAATTCTGCCTTCCATAGACAGCCATATAAAACCATACTTATCTTTTACAATGTCCTTGATGCTGTTTTGAGGTAAACCATTGTCCATGTTGTACCACTGGGTAGTATAGCTTTGCCCGTTGACACTTAAAAAAAACAAAAGTGAAATAAAGTAAAGAAGCTTCATTCAATAGGGCAGCGTTATATTTAAGACAAATATATTATAGAAAATCAAATCTATTGTAAATATTTATCCACAATTATGTGAATTTTTCTCTACATAATTATTTATGAATAACATATCTATTATAATAAATTTGAAAACACTAAACACTTGTTCCCGTCAGTGCCTCATAAGACATCTGCTAGAAACACAGTCTTTTTTGTCCGAAAAAACATGATCTCCTTCTGTCCGGGGAGATCATTGTTTTATGAGCGTTAAAATGTAATATAAAGGGAAAGGGTAAAGCTTATAACAATTCTTTCGGAATCGAAATATTATTCTTTTTCATGTACTCCAGAAGATTTTGATATTTATCTTCATAGGCATCATTACCACATTTATGCGAAATACTACAGATATCCGATGGCTTGATGTCTAAAATATCCGATATTTTAGTCAGTATCTCCAGGTTGATCTTCACTTTGGAATTCTCAATATCGGAATATGCTTTTTGGGATATGCCCATTTCAAAAGCCATATATTCCTGCGTAAGATCTCTGCTCCTACGTATTTTCCTGATATTTTGTCCACATACTTTCATCGTTTTTGTTTTAGTAGTTTTCGGTATATTTTAGAAGATTATCTATTAGCCTCTAACAAAGTTAATAAATACCTTTGGCAAAACATTACACACGTTACATGATATTTATTTTCAATATAGAAAAGGCCTAAAAATAAGGTTTTTTCAGAGAAAATATCACTTCGGTAAACACTATTGGAATTTATGGAGACGCAAAAATTTAATTATGACAATAATATTGTCAGAGCATTCCTCTATGCGACTATCGCATTCGGACTTGTAGGATTTCTGCTGGGGCTTACAGCTGCACTGATGCTTTTTTATCCTGAATTACCTGAATTTTTATTCGGTACGGATGATACAACTATTAAAAGCTTGGCTTCGGGTAATATTCAAGGACTGATCAACACTCAGGGAGCCATGGGCTTCGGAAGAATCAGAATGCTTCATACCAGTGCGGTAATTTTTGCTTTCGTATGTAACTCCTTTTTCTGTGGTGCTTATTACAGTATGCAAAGGCTTCTTAAAACCAGAATGTACAGTGACACGCTTTCATGGCTTCACTTCTGGTCTTGGCAGTTTATGATTGTAAGTGTAGTGATTACATTCCTTATGGGAATCAATACTTCTAAAGAATATGCTGAACATGAATGGCCAATTGATATCTTAATTGCTTTTTCCTGGATCATTTTCGGAATCAATATGTTCGGAACTATTGCCAAAAGAAGAGTGAGACATTTATATGTTGCTATATGGTTCTATCTTGCAACCTGGATCGCTGTAGCAATGCTTCACATCTTCAATAATCTGGAAGTTCCGTTATCTTTCACAAGCTGGAAATCTTATTCTGTATATGCAGGTGTAAAAGATGCATTAGTACAATGGTGGTATGGGCACAATGCAGTAGCATTCGTATTAACCACCCCTGTATTGGGTCTGATGTATTATTTTATGCCAAAAGCAGCTCAACGACCGGTATTCTCATACAAATTATCCATCATTCACTTCTGGTCGCTGATCTTCGTATACCTTTGGGCCGGGCCTCACCACCTGCAATATACAGCTTTACCGGCATGGGCTCAGGCTGTGGGAACAGGATTCTCTATCATGCTGATTGCTCCATCATGGGGAGGAATGCTGAACGGTCTTCTTACCCTGAGAGGAGCCTGGGATAAAGTAAGAGAAAATCCTATTCTAAAATTCTTTGTCGTGGCGATTACCTGCTATGGTATGGCTACTTTCGAAGGACCTTTATTAGCAACAAAATCATTAAATAAAATTGGTCACTATACCGACTGGGTTATTGGTCACGTACACTTAGGAGCTCTTGGATGGAATGGTTTCATGGCATTCGGAGTGGTATATTACCTGGTTCCAATCATGTGGAGAACACCACTTTGGTCTAAAAAATTAGCCAACTGGCACTTCTGGCTGGGAACATTAGGAATTATCTTCTATGCTGTTCCGATGTATATTGCGGGATTCACACAGGGATTGATGTGGAAACAATTTAACCCGGACGGAACCTTGTTATGGAAAAACTGGCTGGACACTGTTACAGCAATCATACCTTACTTTAAAATGAGATTCTTAGGAGGTGTATTTTATCTTTCAGGAGCTATTTTAATGGTGGTCAATGTTATCAAAACAATTAAAGCTGGTTCATTCCAGAAAGAAGTTCCTGCGGAAGCTCCTGCATTAGCCAATATCGGAAGCTCAAGAAAAGAAGGCGAGGGAGTGCACTTATGGTTGGAAAGAACTCCTACTCTCCTTTCTGTATTAGCTTTCATCACTGTAGCAATCGGTGGATTGGTGGAAATTGTCCCGACCTTATCCCTTAAACAAAGTGTTCCCAACATTACAGCAGTAAAACCTTATACTCCATTGGAACTGGAAGGTAGAGATCTGTATATCCGCGAAGGCTGTAATGCGTGCCACTCTCAGATGATAAGACCTTTCCGTGATGAAGTAGTAAGATTTGAAGGAAAAAACGGACAGTATTCCAAAGCAGGAGAATTCGTATATGACAGACCATTCTTATGGGGATCTAAAAGAACAGGACCGGATTTACACAGAGAAGGAGGAAGAAACCCGGATTCATGGCACTTCAAACATATGTATAACCCAAGAATTACTTCTGCCGGTTCCATTATGCCACGTTTCCCATGGTTAATCACCAATAAACTGGACAAAACAGAAATGGTAGACAAAATGAAGCTGATGAAAAATGTCTTTGATGTTCCTTATACAAAAGCACAGATTGATTCTGCCAACCAATGGGCGGATAACCAGTCAAAAGCAATTGTACAGAGAATTTACGCTGAAGCAACAGACGTAAAAGATCAGATGGTAAAAGAAAAAACAGCAAAAGGATCTGCCTATGTACCGCTGGAACAAAGAGAAATTGTAGCCATGATTGCTTACCTGCAAAGATTAGGTACAGACATTAAAACAACCCAGGTACAAACCGCAAGCGTAGAGTAACATTTAAAATTGAATTGCAATGAAAACGAGAACTCCAATTTCAATATATATCGCCACAACGATAGGTTTAACGATCATGGCCTTTGAAATGTTCGCCGGAGATTCAGGATATTTTTCTTCTCCTTTTTTCTGGGCGCTGATATTAATCGCCGTTATCCTTCTGCTGATTATGAATTCTATTGGAGATCTGGTGGAAAATGAAAATTTCAACAGATTATCTGAAGAAGAGAAAAAACAATACCTGGAAGAGAAAAAAGTTCCGTATTACCAGAAATTATGGAACTCTGCCTTCAAAAAACAAACTGCTACGGAAGAAAAAGATATCCTTATCGACCATGGTTTTGACGGAATTACAGAGCTTGACAATTCTCTTCCGAAATGGTGGATCGGTCTGTTCTGGTTCGGATGTATCTTCTGTGCCGTGTATCTTTTTGCCTTTTCTTTTACAGATTATGCCCATCCGGATGCAGAATATACCAAAGAAACAAAAACGATGTTAGCTTCCATTGAAGAGTATGAAAAAACCGCACCTCAGATTAATCTGGAATCGGCAAAATACAGTGCTGATAATATCGCAGAAGGACAGGAACTTTTCAAAACGAATTGTGTTACCTGCCATGGAGACGGTGGAAAAGGAGGCATAGGACCTAACCTTACCGATACCCACTGGATCAATATTAAAGAAAAAAGTTTATTTAAAAATGTTTTCTGGATGCTTGAAAACGGCTCTCCTAACAATCCTACCATGAGACCTTTCATCAAAGAAGGAACTATTACCGGAAGAGATGCTGAAAAAATTGCCGCTTACATTTATCATATCAACCAGGAAACCGCTCCTATCACAACGGCACAAGGTGGTGCCGCTCCTCAGGGAGAAGAAGTGAAATGGGAAAACGGAAACAATTAAAATTATTATCTATCATATAAACCATGCCACGCCCCCATTACAACTACTAACATTTGAATTTTCATTTTTGCTAACTAACCTTTTCAACATTAAAAAAATGATAAAAAGGGGGCGTTTTTTAAAATAACAATCACTGCCTTGACCCGTCTTACTCAACTATTCACTTGACAACTACAAACTAGAAATTCCATAAAAAGACAGCCAAGGCAGGATTTTTGCATTCGCAAAAGTGTACCACAACAAGGACCAAATAAAATAGTATTATTATCTTTGTTAGAAACCACTTCGCATTTGAAACTGAAAATCAACACTACAAAACTTTTAAGGCGTATTGCAATAACCATTATTTCAATATTGGTTCTTCTTACCCTGTTGATACTAAGCTTAAGACTTCCTGCCGTCCAAAACTTTATCAAAGACAAGCTCATTGTTTATCTGGAGAAAAAAATAAAAACTCCGGTAAGCCTCGAAAGAGTTTACATCGGATTTCCCAACAGCCTTGTCATGGAAAATCTCTACCTCAAAGGGCAAGATGTAGATACCCTTCTGGCAGTAAAGAAACTGGATGTAGGGTTACACATGCTGAAACTCCTTAATTCTACAGCAGATATTACTTCAGTCAATATGGAAGGTGCCCGTGCTCATGTGGTACGGAAACCGGATGGCAAATTCAATTTTGATTATATTATTGATGCATTTGCGTCCAGCGATAAAGAAGAAAGCCCTTCCAAGCCCTTTATTATTTCTCTTGATAAAATCAATTTAAAAGATATTGGAGTAACCTTCAACGACCAACAGTCAAAGAATGACATCAAACTCTATTTTAAGTCATTTGATACCAGAGTCAAAACTTTTGATCTCAGCAAAAACAAATATGCAGTTAATGACATCAATCTTGACGGATTAAAATTAAAGTTAAAGCAGGGACTTGTAGAAGAAGTTGCTCAAAAAGTTGAGAAAAAAGTAGATTCTCTCAATGAAAAGAAACCGATGAATATTGGATTGAGAGGCATTAAACTTACTCATTTCGATATTGATTACGGTGACGAAAATACCAAAACATTCGCAAAAGTTATATTTAAAGAACTGAGCACAAAGGTTAATAAACTTGATCTGGAAAACAATGCCTATCATGTAGCCAATGTATTTCTTTCCGGAGCAGACATCAATGCCAATCTCTATCTTCCCGCTCAGAATGCCAATCCGAAAAAAACACAGGAATCTGAGATTTCCAAAGCTTCCGATCAGGATAAAGCCATGAAACTTCTCTTAGGGAAACTTGTTTTGAATGATGTAAAGGCAACTTATAACAATACCGCTATTGCTCCAACAAAACAAGGTATAGACTTCAATCATCTTAATTTTTCAAAAATGAATGTTGAGGTAAGAAGCTTCAAAATGGAGAACAATACTTTTGCAGGAACTGTAAATTCTGCAGAAATCAAAGAAAACAGAGGCCTGGATATCCAAAAATTCAATACGGATTTCGTGTATGCAGAAAAGGAAGCTTATCTCAAAGACCTTTATCTTCAAACCCCGAAAACAGTATTGCGTGATGAGGTTATTTTAAACTATAACTCCATTGATCAGCTTAGCTCAAACTTAGGTGCTGTAAAGATTTCAGCCA
The DNA here is from genome assembly GCF_965111995.1 of Chryseobacterium sp. Marseille-Q8038. NCBI lineage: Bacteria > Pseudomonadati > Bacteroidota > Flavobacteriia > Flavobacteriales > Weeksellaceae > Chryseobacterium > Chryseobacterium sp. Marseille-Q8038. The sequence goes on from NZ_CBCOPN010000002.1 coordinate 818,432, forward strand.
ATATCAAAGATTCAAAAATAGGATTTTCTGATATTCTGAACCTGGTTCCAACTTTAAGAAATACGGTTCCATTCAACAAATATCCAAACGCTGTTCTCAATGTAAATGCTAACGTAAAAGGAAGCGTCAATGATCTTTTAATTCAGGATCTTAAAGTTTCCGGGCTTGATCAGCTGAGGGTAATGGCATCCGGGAAAATCAAAAATGCGATGAATCCTGATCAGTTATATTATGATCTGAGAATCGGAGAATTTTCTTCCAGTGCCAAAACGGTATTCAATCTTGTTCCTAAAAATACGATTCCTTCCAATATTTCGCTTCCTTCCCATTTCAGCATTAAAGGAAATGCAAAAGGAACAACCAAAGTGGTGAATACAGATCTGAACCTCTACTCTACTTTGGGAAATGCAGCCATCATCGCACAGGTAGACATGCGAAGAAAGAATCACGAACTCTATGATGTAAAAGCCAATCTTCAGGGAATACAGGTAGGAAAAATTATTCAGAATAAAGATATTGGTCCAATCACCGCGCAAATTGCCGCAAAAGGAGAAAGCTTTGATTTTAAAAATGCCAAAGCGGATTTAAAGGGGTATGTTGCTTCTGCCGTTTACAAAGGATACCGTTATCAAAACATGAACCTTACCGGAAAGATCAACAAAGGAGCATATCATGTAATTTTAGATTCCAAAGATCCGAATGCCAGTTTACAGCTGACTGCTTCCGGAGTGTATGATGAAAAAAATCCTACGGTAAAAGTGAATGGAGAAGTCATCAAACTGGATGTCAACAAACTTGGTTTCTATGAAAAACCGATGATTATTGCCGGAAAAATTGATGGAGATTTCACCAGCTTAGATCCCAATAACCTGAACGGATACTTAAACCTTAAAGATTTTGCATTCTCCGATACGAAAGAAGTCTATCCCGTACAGGAAGTCAATCTGAAAGCTTCATCTACTCAGGATTCTACCCAGATTGTTTTTAACTCTCAGGTGGCAGATATTGAACTGAAAGGTAAATATAAGCTTACCCAGATCTTTGGTGCGTTAACGAAAACTGTGAATCAGTATTATCAGTTCCAGAAGCCGGATAAAAGCCAGAAAATTGATCCGGGGCAGCATTTTACCTTTACCGCCAAAGTAAAAAATGATGATCTGATCAGAAAATTTGTACCGGAATTAAAAGATTTTGAAACCATCAATCTGACAGGAAACTACGATGCAGATTCTCAAAAAATTGAAATTGACGGACAAATTCCAAGGTTACTGTATGGTGAAAATACCATTGAAAAAGGAGCCTTGAAAGTCACCAATGAAAACCAGGCATTGCAGTACAGCCTTAATGTTGCCGCATTAAAAAGCTCGAGCTTTTCTTTAAATAAAATTACTATTGATGGTGATGTTGCTGACAATACCATTCGCTACAATGTTACGACAAAAGATGAGAAAGATGCAACCCAATTCCTGATTGCCGGAAATGCAAAATCACTGAATGACATTACCGAAATATCTCTGAACCCGAACGGACTTAAACTTAATTATACGGATTGGAATGTTGCAGAAAATAACAAAATCCAGATCAGTGATAAGGGAATTCTAGCTGATAATTTTATTCTCTCCAATGGAAACAGTGAAATCGCGGTTCAGTCGGAAAGCAGCAGCCCAAGTAGTCCTTTGAATATTTCGTTGAAAGATTTCAAGATTGAAACCATTACGGAACTTATCAAAAAAGATACGGTTCTGGCAAGAGGAACCATCAACGGGACAGCACAACTTCGTGATGTGACTAAAAATATGACCTTCACTTCGGATCTGAATATTTCAGACTTAATCGTCTATGGAAGCCCTGTCGGAAATCTTGCGGTAAAAGTGAACAATGCTTCACCGAAGATTTTAAATGCAGATATTGCCCTTTCCGGAAATAACAATGATGTAAAAATCCTGGGTGATTACAATACTTCTTCCAGTACTTTTGATCTGAATATGGCGATCAATCAGCTTCAGATGAAAAGTATTCAAGGGTTTTCAATGAATGCGATTACCAATACGGAAGGTTATCTCTCAGGAAATTTAAAGATCACCGGAACTACTGCTCAACCTAATATTTTAGGAAAAGTAAAATTCAATGATGCCGGATTGGAAATTGCCAAAACGGGAAGTGATTTCAGACACCTGAGTGATGAAATAGATTTTACGAACCGGGGAATCGAGTTTGATAAATTTAAAATTAAAGATAAAGACGGAAATGCTCTTGTTGTAGACGGAGAGGTTCTGACACAGACTTACAGAGATTTTGCCTTTAACCTGAATGTGAATGCTAAAGACTTTAAAGTAGTCAATTCAGAAAAATCCAATGATGCAATGATGTATGGTGTTCTTGCTATTGATGCCGGACTTCATATCCGCGGAAACCTTGATCTTCCAAAAGTAGATGGAAGACTAAGCGTGGCAGACAATACGGATTTCACTTTTGTTCTTCCTCAATCCAGCCCTACTTTACAGGAAAGAGATGGTATTGTAGAATTTGTGGATCAGGATCAGGTGGTTTTAAACAAAACAATCAAAGCAGATTCTCTTAATGCGCAAAGCCGTATCAAAGGGATGGATGTGAGTGTTAATATTGAAGTCAGCAAAGAAGCAAAACTGTCACTGATCATTGATAAAGCCAATGGTGATTTTGTACAGCTCCAGGGTGAAGCAGAATTAACCGGAGGAATAGATCCGTCAGGAAAAACCACATTGGTAGGAGTATATGAAGTGGAAAAAGGAAGTTATGATCTTTCTGTGAGTTTCCTGAAACGTAAATTTGACATCCAGAAAGGCAGTACCATCACATGGACCGGTGAACCTACAACGGCTCAAATGGATATTACGGCCGTTTATAAAACAGAAGCTCCGCCTATTGACCTTGTAGAACAGCAGATCAGTGGAGAAAGTGCTTCAACATTGAACCAGTTTAAGCAGAGAGTTCCTTTCAATGCTTTATTAAAAATGAAAGGGGAATTATTGAAACCTCAGCTTTCTTTTGATATCACTACAGATGAAAAAAATAATTCTGTATCTACGAATGTGAAAGATGTTGTAGATCAAAAGCTTGCCCAGATCAGAACTCAGGAATCTGAGCTGAATAAGCAGGTGTTTGCCTTACTTCTTCTGAACCGTTTTATCGGAGAAAATCCATTTGAAAGTGGAGCCGGAATGTCTGCAGAGACCATGGCGAGACAGAGTGTGAGTAAAATTCTTTCTCAGCAGCTGAACAATCTTGCAGCAGGTCTGATCAAAGGAGTAGATCTTAATTTTGGTCTTGATTCTTCAGAAGATTATTCCAGCGGAGAAAAAAATACGCGAACTGACCTGAATGTAGATATCAGTAAAAAATTATTGAATGACCGACTGAAAGTAACGGTAGGAAGTAATTTCGGACTGGAAGGTCAGGCCCGTCAAAATGAAAATATGACCAATATTGCGGGTAATGTTTCAGTAGATTACAGCCTTTCTAAAGATGGAAGGTATATGTTACGAGCTTACCGTAAAGATGAGTATCAGGTGGCTCTTCAGGGGCAGATCATAGAAACCGGAGTCGGATTCATTATTACATTGGATTATGACAAATTCCGCGAGATTTTCCAGAAATCTAAAGAGAAGAAGCCTAAAAAAAATCAAAATAACCAAGTGGTAGAATTTAAATAATGAGTAATAAGTTCCATATATATTGTAAGTATCTGTTGGTTTCCGGAATGGCATCCACTGTGGTCTCGTGCAGCAATACCAGGTTTTTGAAAGAAGGCCAGATGCTTTACACGGGAGCCAAAGTAAAGATTGAGAATGGTACGATTTCCAAAAAAGAAAAAAAAGATCTTCAGGCTGCTTTGGAAGCCAATCTTACTCCAAAGCCCAATTCTACGTTTTTAGGACTGCGCCCAAAGCTGTATTTCTATAATATAGCCAAGGAACCTAAAAAGGATAAGGGTTTTAATTACTGGCTAAAATATAAAGTGGGTGAAAAGCCCGTATTATTGGGCGATGTAGACCGTGAGTTCAATAAAGATATTATTGAGAATTATTCTGAAAATAAAGGGTATTTCAATGCTAAAGCTTCTTATGATACGGTTTCAAAGAATAAAAAAGCTCAGGTTATTTATACGGTAAGACCAGGTTCCAGATATCTGATTGACGGCGTAAAATTTCAGAAAGATTCTACACTGGTTAATCAGGAAATTCAAAGCCTTACTGATAAAACGCTTCTTAAAAACGGAAGACCATTTGATCTGGATGTTATCAAAGCTGAAAGAGACAGAATTGACAACAGGTTAAAAGAAAGAGGTTTTTATTATTTCCATCCTGATAATATTATTGTTCAGGCAGACAGTACGGTGAGCAAAAATCATAAGGTGGAACTTAATGTAAAACTGAAAGACAATACACCTGATTTAGCCACACAGCAGTTTAGCATTGATAATGTTATTGTATTTCCCAATTACAACATTCAGGACGTAAAAGATGGTAAATACAGTATACCGATGGACAAAGATTCTCTTGCCAAATATCGTTTCGACGACATTTACGTTATTGATCCTCAGCATAAATTCAAACCGAAAATTTTTGACAGAGCATTATATTTCAAAAAAGGAGATCTTTACAACCGCTCTAATCATAATCTTACCCTGAACCGATTAATCAGTCTGGGTGTATTCAAATTTGTAAAGAATGAGTTCATCGTATCTGACTCTTTAAGCCATAAATTTGATGCGTATTACCTATTGACCCCAAGACAAGTCCAGTCGCTGCGCCTGGAAGCATTAGGAAGAACGAACTCTGCCAACTACGCAGGTAGTGAGCTGAACCTTAACTGGACTCACAGAAACTTTTTCCGTGGTGCCGAGCAATTCAAAGCTGCCATCTACGGAGCATTTGATTTCCAGATGGGAGGTGCCCAAAATGCCAATAATATTTTCCGTGCCGGAACAAACGTACAACTTTCTATCCCGAGAATTGTAGCGCCATTCCGTTTTCACTCGTCCAGTGAATTTGTTCCCAGAACAAATATTACATTGGGATATGAATTCCAGAACAGAACACAATATTACACGCTTAATAATTTCACCGGATCATTCGGATATGTGTGGAAAGAAAATGCAAGAAAGGAACATGATCTGAAAGTGATTGATATTACATTGGTTTCTCCTGCCAATGTCACGGAAGAATATCTTGCTAAATCTGACAAAAATCCTGCTATGGCACGAGTTGTAGCCAAACAGCTTATTTTCGGTCCTACCTATTCTTATACCTACACCAATACGATGCTGCCAAGAACCAATACCTTTTACTACAAAGGAACGCTTGATCTTGCAGGAAATATTACAGGTCTGGTTACCGGAGCTGATGTAAAAAAGGACAAAGAGAAGAAAATATTTGGGATTCCTTTCAGCCAGTATGTAAAAATTGAAAATGATTTCCGATTCTATCATAAGTTTACTGAAAAATCTTCACTGGCAACGAGATTTATCGGAGGAATCGCTTATCCATATGGAAATTCAGAATTTATTCCTTTCTCTAAACAGTTTTTCTCAGGAGGGAGTAACAGTATCAGAGCATTCCGTGCAAGAACATTAGGGCCGGGAAGTTTTGACCCGAGAACAATAGATCCGAGTATTTACTTTGATCAGTCCGGAGATATCAAACTGGAATTAAATGCTGAGTACAGAGCCAATCTTTATAAATTTTTAAATGCTGCCGTTTTTGTAGATGCCGGAAATATCTGGCTGCTTCACGACGACAAAGACAGACCGGGAGCAAAGTTTTCCAAAGATTTTTTAAATGAAATTGCGGTGGGAGCCGGAGTAGGTCTGAGACTGGATTTTTCTATCCTGATTCTAAGACTTGATCTTGCGATGCCATTGAGAGTTCCTTACTATCAGAAAGGAGACAGATGGACCTTCGACAAAATAAACTTTGGAGACTCAAGCTGGAGAAAAGATAACCTTGTTTTTAATATTGCCATCGGATATCCTTTTTAATATGATCAAAAATCTTAAATTTTTCTGGGAAGTTCTTAAAGATACATTTACTGAATGGAACAATTCTACTGCATCAAAAGATTCAGCAAGTCTTGCCTATTATGCTATCTTTTCTATTCCGGGATTATTGATTATTATTATCTGGGTCCTTGGAAACTTCTTTGGTGAAGAAGCCATCCGCGGGCAGATCAGCACACAGATCAGCGGTATCATGGGACCTGATGTTGCTAAAAGCATTGAAGGCATGCTGGCAGGTGCTCTTATTGATAAAAAGAATATTTTTATGAAAGCGGTAGGAGTGGGATCATTGGTTTTTGGTTCTACTACACTCTTTTTTCAACTTCAGCATTCTTTAAATACACTTTGGGAAGTAGAAGCTGCTCCAAAGAAAGCGTTGCTTAAATTTTTACTGGACAGAGCGAATTCTTTAGGGATGATTCTTATTCTGGGATTTCTTTTGATGATCACCATGATTTTATCTTCTCTGATCAGTCTGTTTAATACGATTATCACCCAATATTTTGGTTTTGAAACGTATATGCTGGTAGAAACCGTGAATTTCGCTGTAGGTTTCGGCCTGGTCATGCTCTTATTTGCTTTAATGTTTAAAGTTTTGCCGGATGTTTTGGTCAGTTGGAAACCGGTATGGAAAGGAGCTTTTCTTACTACTGTTTTATTTACGCTGGGAAAATTTTTATTAAGTCTTTATTTTAATCAGGTAAAACCTACCTCAGCCTTTGGCGCTGCCGGAACAGTGATTCTGATTATGATGTGGATCAACTACTCCTGTATGCTGATATTCTTTGGTGCAGAATTTACCAAAGTTTATACTTACAAAAAAGGATATAAAGTTGTTCTTTCCAAACATGCACGGTGGACTCCAGCCAAACTGTACGCTGATAGTTTGAAACAGATGAAAGATAATCAAGAAGAGACCAAAAATCCAGAAACTTCGGAATCAAAACAATCTTAGTATTAAATAGCTCTATAATAAAAAAGCCTCCTGAAATTCAGGAGGCTTTCTGTTTTTACATTCTGTTTACTGTTCCGATTCCCAGCAACTCTAACGATTTTTTGATCGTCTTTGCTGTGATATCTGAAATATTTAAGCGGAATTGTTTTAAGTTTTCATCTTCCTGATTCAGAATTGGATTATTCTGATAGAAAGAGTTATATGCCTTAACAAGATCGTAAACGTAGTTGGCAACCAAAGCCGGGCTTAATGTTTCCGCTGATTTAGCGACTACAGTTTTAAAGTTGGCCAACTGCATAATCAATTCTTTTTCAGATTGATTCAATTCAATATCTGCAGTCTCTGTTTGTAAAGCACCCGCTTTAGACAATAACGACTGAATACGTGCATAGGTATATTGAATAAACGGACCTGTATTTCCATTAAAATCAATACTTTCTGCAGGATTGAAAAGCATTTTTTTCTTAGGATCTACTTTAAGCATGAAATATTTCAATGCTCCCAATCCTACTGTTTCATAAGATGCTTCTTTATCTTCTTCTGAAAGAGTTTCCAATTTTCCTAACTCCTGAGCTTTAGATTTTGCCGTTTCGTACATCTCCTGCATCAGATCATCTGCGTCTACTACAGTTCCTTCACGGGATTTCATTTTACCTTCAGGAAGTTCTACCATTCCATAAGAAAGGTGGAACAACTGATCTGCCCATTCGTACCCTAATTTTTTCAGGATTTTAAATAAAACCTGGAAGTGGTAATCCTGTTCGTTTCCTACTGTATAGATCAGCTTTTGGATATTATTTTGCTTGAAACGCTCCACGGCTGTTCCAAGATCCTGTGTCATATAAACTGATGTACCGTCTGAACGAAGCAATAGCTTCTGATCAAGTCCCTCATCGGTAAGGTCACACCAAACAGAACCATCTTCTTTCTGATACAAAACTCCTTTATCTAATCCCGCCTGAATGAGATCTTTTCCTAAAATGTACGTGTTGCTTTCATATTGAACCTGATCAAAATCAACTCCTAATCTTTTATAGGTTTCATTGAATCCTTTGTAAACCCATGAATTCATCTCTGCCCAAAGTGCTCTTACAGTTTCTTCACCATTTTCCCAATCCAAAAGCATTTTCTGAGCTTCTTTCATTACCGGAGCATCTTTTTTCGCCTGCTCCTCTCCTACACCTTGGTTTACAAGATCTGCAATTTCTTTTTTGTAGTTTTTATCAAATTCTACATAGTAGTTTCCTACAAATTTGTCTCCTTTTGTATTGGTTGTTTCAGGAGTTGCTCCGTTTCCGAATTTTTCCCAGGCCAACATAGATTTACAGATATGAATTCCTCTATCGTTGATGATCTGAGTTTTAATCACATCATATCCGGCTTCTTTTAAAATCTGAGCTACTGAAAATCCTAATAAATTATTTCTGATATGCCCTAAGTGCAATGGTTTATTAGTATTCGGTGAAGAATATTCTACCATCACTGTAGCATTTTTCTTTTCTATAGTAGAGAAGTTATTAGTTACTGATCTGAAGTTGTCTACAAACAATTGGTTTTTAACTTTAACATTCAGGAAACCTTTTACCACATTAAAGCTTTCAAAAATTTCCGTCTGCTCTGTCAAAGCTTCACCTAATTCAATCCCGATGCTTTCAGGATTTTTTTTCAATTGTTTTACCAACGGAAAAGTGACAATGGTAAAATCTCCCTCAAATTCCGTTTTATTTTCCTGAACTTCCAGCTTGATGTCTTTTAACTGATATACGTTTAAAATGACCTCCGAAAGTTTTTCTTCTATAATATATTTAATATTCATGTTTCTAAATTCTCTTTTTAATGCTTATCGCCGAAACATTTTACCGTGTGTTTCCGCTCAAAATCCAAGTTACAAATATACGGAAATAAAAAAACCGCCCGAAGGCGGCCAAAATATATTAAATGTTAAAAAGTATTTGTTAAAATTTATCCCAGAATAGTTTGGTCGTTGCTTTATCTCCTCCTATTGCTGCAGCCGCTGCTGAAACATTATCGAAGTTTACAACATACTCCTGATCGGAATATAACATTCTATAGGGCACACCTCCTATCTGACTGTTGGGTGGAGTCTGAAGAACCGGATAATCTAGTCTTCTAACAAAATTCCATGCAGAAAAAGGATTATTCCACATAGCAATCCAAGATTCGTATCCAATAGATTTTTTCCAGTTTGCAGCATCTAATGGATGAGCAGCGATATAAGCAGCAGCATCTGTGGACGAAACTCCATTTTCAGTCATTGATGTTTGCAATGCTGATGCAAATAAAGCTACTGCTGTATCGCCGACATTATATCCTCTGGCTGAAGCTTCGGCTTTCAAAAACTGAGTTTCAGTATAGCTAAAAAGTTTTGCAGGCGCATTTGCTACAGTAAAGCTTGGGTTTATATGAGAGTTACCCGAATATGAATTCTGAGAACCATATATACCTCCTTTAAATGTACCATTAGTTAATGGAGTGAAATAAGCATTTCGCCTAGGATCTAAATTTGTATTCATTGGAGTAACTAGTACTGAAGAAGGAATAAAATCATTTCTACTTGATGCCACTAAATCATCGAATAAAGGATTTGAAAATGTTGCCCCATCAAATGTTAATGAAAATGAAGAAGCTTCAGAATCAATTACTCCAGCAGCTATAGCAGCTTCAGCTACGGATTTAGATGTTGCAGGATCTACATCAGCTAAATTTATAGCTAATCTTAATTTTAAAGAATTTGCTAATTTTTTCCATTTAGACATATCCCCTTTATAAACTAGATCGGCTGTTTCATAACTTGTTTTGGTTGCATCAATTTTTGATATTGCTATATCTAATCTTTTAATAAGGTCCAGATAAATAGATTTGGCATCATCATATTTAGGAGACTTAATTGTTTCTGCCTGTAAAGCCTGGGTATATGGTACGTTGCCATAAGTATCAACAATATTTTCCCATACGAATATTGAGGAGATTTCTAAAGTAGCCCATTTATTATTTACAATACTATCATCCGCATTTAGTTCAGCAGGCAGGTTTTTCATTGCCTGATTTAAACTATTCAGAGCATAAACATACATTCTATTAAAATGAGATCTAGGTTGTGCTCTAGTAATTAAATTATAATTGGTTTCTTGGGTATAAGTTGTTTCTGTCCATTGCTGTGTAAAAAATCTGTAATTATTGAAATTCACACTACCAGTATACATATAATAAAAAGCTTGATATAGACCTGTAGCAAGCAAATTACTTGAAGGTACTACGGACGGGTGTTTAGGATCTTCATTCAACTGTGTGACATCACTCTGGCAAGAGTTGATCATAAACAATGATGAAACCAAGGTACCTGATAATAATATATTTTTTATCTTGTTATTCATAATAATTATAAATTATATTAATATTTAGAATTTACATGTGAAGTTTATTCCTACCTCTCTAGTAGTTGGTAAAGCCCCTATAGATGAACCATAAGAATATAACCCTCCCATCTGTGTTGCTTCCGGATCTGCATAAGGTAAATTTTTATGAAGAATCCATAAGTTTCTTCCTACTAATGAAATTTTAGCATCATTCATAAAAGTATTAGCGATTAATGTTTTAGGCAACGAATATGTAATACTTGCTTCTCTTAATTTTACAAAAGAGCCATCATAAACAAATCGTTTACCTGGTGCATTATCATAACTATCATTTGGATTCATATCATAACCTGCTACATCTACCTGAGCTTGGGTGGTATTTACCTGACCATTAGGATTCACTCCCTGAAGTACAACTCCATTTGTTCTATACCCATCCACAGCCGTTTCAGGATACAAACCACTAGCTAAGCCATAATATAAATCTGATGAAAAGATGTCACCTCCATGTCTTACATCAATCAGGAAGCTAAGAGATATATTTTTATATCTGAATGTGTTTCTTAATCCTCCTGTCCATTTTGGCTGTGTATTACCAATAACTCTATTATCTTCTTTTAAATATAGCCCTGTAGTGGGATCAACAACCTTTTGTCCATTCAGGTAAACATAATCTGTTCCGAAGATATCTCCCCACGGATTTCCTACAGAAGCAACAATAGTTGCTCCAACCATACCCACTAATGGATACACTTTCAAACCGTCTTCCAAGGCCACAACTTTACTTGTATTTTTAGCCCAATTGGCATCTACATCCCAAGAAAAATCTTGTGTTTTTATGGGTGTAATCCCTAAATGAACTTCAACTCCTTTGTTATTAATTTGTCCAGCATTGATTGCCGCCGCTAATTGTCCTGATCCGGAAGATATATTAGGTGTAATAATCTGATTAGATGTTTTAGTATCATAATAAGCGGCATCTAATATAATTCTGTCTTTTAAAAAGTGTACTTCTGTTCCAAATTCAAATTCTTTAGATCTTTGAGGTTTAAGATCTGGATTAGGCAATGTGGTTTGAGGTTTATATATTCCAATCTGTCCATTGAATGAACCCGCTGTGAAATATTGTGGTGCCAATTGGTATGGATCAGCAGTACCTCCTACTTCAGCATAATTCCCTCTTACTTTCCAGAAATTTACAATAGAGTTTTGAGATTTAAGCAGCTCTGACAATATCAATGATCCGGAAAGAGAACCATAATTATATTTATTATTCTGTTTAGGAAGAGTTGAACTTACATCTCTACGGAATGTTCCATCCAAATAGAAAATTTTATTAAAATCAAATGAGACTGTTGCATACAGGCTATTCGTTTGAATAGTTGAAACATTTTCTACTGGATTTAATTCTGGTTTTAACGAATTATCCAAAGAATATAACCCAGCTTTTATAAGTCCCCCTTCTGTTGATGCTTCGGTTGAACTTGCATTATTTCTACGCACTGTCCCTCCAACAATACCACTCATGTTTAACCAAGGAAGCAAATCATATTTATAGTTGGCAAAAAGATCATAATTGATCTCTCTTCTTGTCAAATCATATCTGTCATAACCTGACCCTACACTTTTTTGTGAAATCCCAAATGCCTGAGGATATGATCCTACAGCCAATCTTCTTTCAAAAAGTAAATTGGTATTATCATAACTAAATTTACCTGTAATATTTACATGGGAATCAATATCATAAGTTAACTGTGCATAAGTAAATATTCTGGTTCGATCATCAGATTCATAATTCTTGTATCGTTGAAAATATGGGTTATTCCAAAACGCAGGAGTTCCATTAGCTGCAGATTTTCTATTCCAGGTTACATTTCCATAATTATTAGCGGCTGTAGGATTGTTAATATTGTTATTATATGAATTTTGTAACGCAACTACATCCACGTTGGTTTGCCACCATTGTCTGAATCCTGTAACAATGTTATCACTATATCCAGTTTCAGTACGGCCAATTGTACCTTGCACAGTTAAGGTTGAATAAACTGTAGCATGTAACTTAGATGTCAAATCATAATTAATCTTAGTAGATAAAGTATTCTTTCTTAAATTCGAATTTGGTAATAATCCATTAGACAGATTATTATCATAAGTTAAATTAAAATTAAATCCTTTACTCCCCTTAGATAAAGCTATTGAATTTATATACGACATTGGGGTTTCAAAAAATTTTAAAGGTCCGTTTTTGGCTGCTACCCACGGTGTTGCCTTACCATAGTTTGGTGATGTAGGATCAAAAGAATCCCATTGATAAACCAATTTATTTGGATCATATTCCGGGCCCCAAGAAGCATCTTCACCAAAATTCACGTTATTAATTCCATTTGCTCCCGTCCCATAATAAAAAGATGGATCATACCCGGCTCCATATCTGGTTTGATAAGTAGGGAATGTAGATTTATCTATAAAACCGGCTTGTACAGACGATGATAATGTAACTCCCCAGGATCCATCTTCTTTACCTTTGCCATTTTTGGTTGTAATTACAATCACCCCATTTAAGCCTCTTTCTCCATATAATGCAGAAGCAGCAGCTCCTTTCAGTACATTTATTGATTCAATATCTTCCTGGTTGATATCGGATAAGGCATTCCCTAAATCAAACCCTCCATTCGCACTACCTGAAAATGTAGAAGTATTATTTACCGGAGATCCATCAATTACAATTAATGGGTTACTTCCTTGCAGAGATTTAACACCTCTGATTACTAAATTGGTTGCGCCACCAAAGTTGGAATTGGTATTAACATTTAATCCAGCTACCTTTCCAGAAAGCTGCGAAGCTACATTTCCAGTATTAGTAGTTCCACCAAATAATTTATCAGCTTTTACTTCCTGAGAGGAATATCCAAGAGCTTTCTTTTCTCTCTTAATACCTAATGCAGTTACTACCACACCTTCAATCTCTTTTGTCTGTGTAGTAGTATCTTTTTTCTTCTGCTGGGCATTTACAATAGCAACGGAAGAAGATAATACAACGACAATTAGACTCATTGTTAGTTTCTTCATATCAAATTAATTTTTACTCATCAAAATTGTATTTTTATTAACAATTCAACAAGTAAAACTTGAAAAAGTTAAAAATACAACAGAAAAAACCAGTAAAAACCAATAAAACAATTAAAAAAAAACATTAAAAATAAAAAATTGAATAAAAAAAATAACATCAATATTTCAATTGATGCCATTTAAATCCACCTCTCAACAAAACCACATAACACATTGAATAAGTGACCAATATAAATACAAAAACCAAATTTAATTCCCAAAATTCTTTATTAAAACGATTACAAATAAAAAAAACCGCCAAAAGGCGGTTTTTTATACATAAACAAGAATATTTATTCTTTTCTGAAAACAAGGACAGCCTCGTCATTCCCAGGCGTATTATCCAGGTTTTTACTGTTGTCATTAATTCTTAATTCAGTATCAGAATAAGACTGTACTACTTTTTTCATTGTTTTAGTAACTCCAGCATCTGTATAAGTGATTGTAAGTGTATTATATAAACTATCATAAGCCCATTTTCCTACAAAAGAATCTGATAAATTACAATTTCCTGAAATCCCTGATTCATATCGATCATAGGCTCCTGAGAAATCGGCATTAATCATGATGACTCCTTTGTCTTCACAATCATTCAATGCAATAGTTTTACCTCTGAATTCATATTTAAATGGTCGCCAGGTTCCGTTTATACTTACATTATTGGCTACTACATGAGTATCATCATCACTAGAACATGAAGCAACTCCCATTAATAAAAGAATTCCAATAAAATATTTCATAATTAAGTATTTTCTACATCCGGTTATCATTATCATTAACCGGATTATTATTCACATTAAAATTTATCCCAGAAGATCTTCGTGGAAACTTTATCTCCTCCAATTTTTGTTGCAGCTGCATTTACGTTAGTTGCATTCAAAAGATATTCCTGGTCGGAATAACGCATTCTAATGGGAACAGCTTCTACTCTGGAGTTTGAAGGGTTTACGAATACCGGGAAGTCTAATCTTCTTGTAAAGTTCCATGCCTGGAAACCTTTATTAAACATGGCTACCCATGATTGCTCTCCAATTGATTTTTTCCAATTAGCAGCATCATATGGATTAGCCAAAACATAAGCTTCAGCATTGGCAGTACTAACACCATATTCTGTCATAGAAGCCCTAATTGCATCAGAATATAAAGTGGCAGCAGCTCCTCCCACACTGAATCCTCTTTGTGCAGCTTCAGCTCTTAAAAACATAATTTCTGTATAATCTAACAAGAATCCCTGAGCATTTTCCCCTGAAATAGCATTCGTAAAATGAGAATATTGTCCGAAAACGTTTTGCTTAGCATATTTTCCTCCAATATATACACCTCCCACAGTGGTAAACCAAATGGCTCTTCTTGGGTCATTTTTACCATTCATAAAATTCATTAAGACATCAGATGGTAAAAAGTCATTTCTACCAGACTGAATCACATCCTGATAAACAGGGTTTGATAATAAACCTGAAGGGAAAGTCTGTAATCCGAAGTTATCTAACTTCTCGGTAAATAATCCACCTGAATAAGCAGCTTCCGCATAAGTTTTAGCTAAAGCAGGTTCAACATCAGCAAGGGTAACCGCCAGTCTGAATTTCAAAGAATTACCCATTTTTTTCCATTTTGACATATCTCCTTTATAAATCAGATCATTGGAATATCCTGTACCTGAAGTATCGATCATAGCAAGAGCTGCATCTATTCTTTTAATAAGATCAAGATAAATCGTTTTTGCATCATCATAAGGAATTTCTGAATTTCCCGGATTTTCTGCAGTTGCCTTAAGAGCTCCAAAATAAGGAACATCTCCATATGTATCTACTAAATTGGCCCATGCATAAGCATTTACCAATTCAATCATAGCAATATTATTGTTTTTTGCAACACCACTTACTCCCTCGTTATCAAGAAACCTTCTGGCATCTCTCAATGCTGAAAGAACTCCTGGAGAATTTACTGTAGCTGAAGAAGAAGCCATCATACGATTGTAATGGTTTCTAGGAATCGGTCGTGATACCATATCATATCTTGATTCATCAATATAGGTTGTTTCTGACCATTGCTGAGTAAAAAATCTGGTAATATTACGGTTAACATTAACATTCAATATTTGATCCAGTAAAACCTGTTCGGCACTTGCAAAAAGTACTCCGGAAGGCACTTCCGTCGGGTGCTTAGGATCTTCATTCAATGAAGTAATCTCTCTTTCACAAGACGTAAAAGTTAATGATAATGAAGCTAAGCCTATAATTAAAAATATTTTTTTCATTTTTTTAGAATTTTAAAGTTATATCTATTCCAATATCACGAGTCGTAGGCAGCACCCCGATAGACTGTCCTTTTGCAGCTAATCCGTTACCTGTACCAGCTTCCGGATCAGCGTATGGTAAATTCTTATGGATAATCCATAAATTTCTACCTACAATAGATATTTTTGCATCTCGAATAGAAGTATTCGCTAAAATAGATTTCGGCAATGAATATCCTATACTCGCTTCTCTTAATTTCACATAAGAAGCGTCATATACGAATCTCTTGTTTGGCATAACACCATACCCGTCTACACTACCAGCAGAGGTTGGGTCACCTGCAACAGTAGTATTGACATTTCCATTAGGATTCACTCCCGGATTGATCACTCCACTTTCTCTATAATAAGCGGTCTCTTCATATAAACCAGTGGCTGTACCATAGGCCATATCCGGCGAATATACATCTCCTCCCTGTTTTACATCAATAAGGAAACTTAAAGAGAAATCTTTATAACGGAAACTGTTTCTTATACCTCCTACCCAGTCTGGGGTAATATTTCCAATAACCTGGTTGTTATTTCTAAGATAATTTCCGCTCACCGGATCTACAATTTTGTTACCATTGGCATCATATTGATAATCTGATCCTACCAACGCTCCAAAAGCTTCACCTACACGAGCATTCAAAGACACTCCATTCTGATACGTTGCCATTAGATAATTCTGTGAATTACCGTTTAGAGCAATAACTTTATTTTCGTTCTTAGACCAGTTCACATTAACATCCCAGGTAAAGTTCTCTGATTTGAATGGAGTACCATTCAACTGAACTTCGATACCTTTATTATCAATTTGTCCGGCATTTACTAAGAATGTTCGGTATCCTGTAGCTGAAGATACGGGCAAATTGATAATCTGATCAATCGTTTTGGTCTTATAAATAGCGATATCAAATCCTAATCTATTTTTGAAGAACTGAGCCTCCATACCAAATTCGGTTTCTTTAGACCTTTGAGGTTTCAAATTAGGATTCGCAAGGAAATAAGGCTGATCAAACAATCCTTCTCCTCTTGCTTTAAATGTATTTGCTAATCTGTAGTTAGATGTTGAAGAACCTACCTCTGCGTAGTTCCCTCTTACTTTCCAGAAGCTAAGCCATGGTTGCTTTACGAATTCTGATAAAATAAGGGATCCTGTTGCTGAATAATAATCATAGCTATTATTTCCTTTTGGCAAGTTAGACGATTGGTCTACACGATAAGTACCATCTACAAATAAGAAGTTCTTATATCCAAATGATGCTGTTGCATATAAACTGGAAGTAACCCATTTTGCATAATTTTCATCAGGTGGGAGTATAGTTCTTATTGAGTTGGAAATTGCAAACAGTCCTGGTTTAGACAAGCCTCCTTCCGTACTCATATAAATATTGTCAATAAGGTTTCGTCTAACGTTCCCTCCAAAAATACCACTAACATTTAAGTCAGGAGTAATATCAAATTTATAGTTAGCAAATAAGTCAAAATTCATTTCTGAATTTTTAACATTTGTTCTTGCATACCCAGAGCCTACATTAAGACCTGAAGCACCAAATACCTGTGGCAATGATCCGTTCATTAATCTTTCTTCTACAACCATCTGCAGATCATCATAAGATAATTTCCCGGTAATACCAAAGTTTTTGGAAACGTCGTACTTTAATTGTGCATAGCTAAAGATTCTTGTTCTATCATCTGACTGATAACTCTGGTATCTTTGGAAATAAGGGTTATTCCAATACTGAGGAGTTCCATCAGTTGCAGAGGTTCTGTTCCAGCTGAAATTACTGTTGCCATTGTTTTGGTAAGCATTTCTTAATGCAGCTACATCCACATTGGTTTGCCACCATTGTCTAAAACCAGAAACAATATTATCTGAATACCCTGTTTCATTACGTCCTCTTGTACCTTGTAATGTTAATGTAGT
Organism: Chryseobacterium sp. Marseille-Q8038; assembly: GCF_965111995.1. Classification (NCBI taxonomy): domain Bacteria; kingdom Pseudomonadati; phylum Bacteroidota; class Flavobacteriia; order Flavobacteriales; family Weeksellaceae; genus Chryseobacterium; species Chryseobacterium sp. Marseille-Q8038. Next base: position 836,114 of record NZ_CBCOPN010000002.1, read on the forward strand.
AAAGACTGAAGCGTGGAGTTTATCTGTAAAATCATGGCTAAATTTTGCAGAAATTGTATTTTTTCTTAATTCTGAATTAGGCATCAGACCATTGGAAAGCATATTGGAATAGGATAAGGAAAGATTTGAAGTTTTATTTCCTTTTTCAATGGTAAGTGTATTAACGTATGTGACTGGTGTTTCAAAGAATTTAATAGGTCCGTTTTTAGCGGCTACCCAAGGTGTTGCTTTACCATAGTTTGGAGAAGAAGGATCAAATGAATCCCATTGATAAACCAATGAATTAGGATTAAACACAGGACCATAAGATGCATCATCCCCGAAGTTAGCATAATTATATCCTCCAGGCCCGGGATCTTCATTCCAAGATTCACCTCCATATCCAGCTCCATATTTTGTCTGATATTTAGGGAATGTAGATTTATCAATAAAACCAGCCGTAATTCCTGAGTTTAAAGTAACTCCCCAGCTTCCGTCATTATTCCCTCTACCACTTTTGGTCACAATAAGGATAACCCCATCACTTCCTCTTTCTCCGTATAAAGCAGATGCTGCTGCACCCTTTAGTACGTTGATTGATTCAATATCTTCCTGGTTGATATCTGATAAGAAATTACCATAATCGAAAGGAGCTCCTGTTGTTACAGTTGTATTATTTACAGGGGAACCATCAATTACAATAAGTGGAGAACCTCCGTTTAATGATTTGTATCCTCTGATCAAAAGGTTGGCAGACCCGCCAAAGTTGTTATTTGTATTTACCTGTAGTCCGGCTACCTTACCTGAAAGAAGAGATGCTACGTTACCTGTATTGGTAGTTCCACCAGTTAACTCTGCTGCTTTTACTTCTTCAGAAGCATAACCAAGAGATTTTTTCTCTCTTTTAATCCCGAGTGCGGTTACTACCACACCCTCAATTTCTTTTGTTTTAACAGTATCATTCTTTTGCTGGGCATTGGCAACAGCTATAGAAGAAGATACTACTAAAACAAGAAGACTTGCTGTTAGTTTCTTCATATCAAATTAATTTTTGTGACTGTACAAATTTGTAAAACTTTCTTAATACCACAAAGAAAAATGTAGAAAAATTGAAACTTATTCAATATTTTAGAATAAAAACAATCAATAAATTATTAAAATAAGTTAAAAATAAAACATTTAACAAAAACCCCTCATTTAAAACTTATTTTTTTTTAAGAAATAATAACAATCATTTAAATTGATAGAATCTATAATAATTTACACTCCTAAAGAAGTTAAATAAACTGAATGTCAATAACTTGAAAATCGAAAAAAGAGAAAAAATATCTATATCCATTACAGATGCTATGTTGTGCATATTTTCCTAAATAAAGAAACTTTTGCTTTTTAAAACAAAAAAAACCGCCCGAAGGCGGTAAAATATATTAAAATTGTTTTATAAAAAATTAGTTCTGATTCCAGAATGGAGTCGTTTGGTTCTTAGTAAAACACTGAGCATTTGAAATCTGAGGAACGTTCGCTGAGTTAGCTACATATTCAGATGACGGATACATCAATCTGTATGGTTTATTAGGCTTCGCTGAAGTTGTTGCCATAGGAGTAACCGGGAAACCAGTTCTGTTATAATCAATAAATGATTCCGTAGGGTTAATTCCAGCAGTAGCTAACCATTTTTGAGTCATGATCGCTTCAATCTTATTATCGTTAGTACCAATCCATCCTAAACCTACTTTTGCTTGGATTGCTGCTTTGTATGTAATAAAGTCAGCATTCGTTGCATATAAATAGTCAAAAGATGCTTTGATACCATTTTCGAAATTCTCCTGACCATTCAATGAGAGAATACCTGGGTATCTAACCGCTGCTTCAGCCTGAAGAAACTCACTCTCTGAACGGGTCATTAAAACACCAGATTTTGCAGACCCAACAGCTGTCAGCTGAGCAGTATTACCAGGGGTTCCATTTCCAAATATCCAACCATTGCCAAATCTCGAAACCGTTGTAAGATCAGTCGGAGCTCCAGGCTGTCCTGGTGTAGCACCTTGTCTAACTCCTTTTACAACTGGTTGACCATTATAGGTAACTAAAGAGAACATTCTTCCTCTTCTACCATCTTTGATATTATTGAACTTCTGATAAACATTATCTGTCATATTATAAGGGTTACCATTAAGACAAGTAGCAATATGTTCAGATGCTGTAAATAATGTATAGTTCTGCAGCTGAGAATTAGAGCTGTTTCTTACATAGTATCCATAAAAAGGGTTCTGCTGATCATCATTAGCAGCACTGTATCCAGGATTTACTAAAACATCTTTTTCAACAAATTTTGCTCCTGCTAAAGTTTGAAGTTGCTGATCTCTAAAAGCAGCCATAGAACCCGTTACTTTAGACATTCTAACCAGCATTCTTAGTTTTACAGTATTCGCAAGACGCTTCCAGTTATCCATTGTTCCCTGGAAAACAATATCAGTAGCACCTAGTTCAAGAGCAGCAGCGTTGTCATTTTCAATAAGGGTAATTGCATCATTCAAGCCAAGAATTAATGATCTGTAGATTTCCTCATCATTATCGTATTTTGGAGTTGCATTAGCCTGCCCCATAAATGCCTGGCTATAAGGAGCATCACCATACAAGTCTACAATAGTCTGCATATAAAATGCTTTCATCACTTTTGCAGCAGCTACATAATTATCATATTTATGGTTAGAATTATCAAACTTCTCAATAGCAACAAAGTTGCTTACGTTTCTATAAATCCCATCCCAGATCTGTGGATAAAAAGAACTATCTACATTTAATGTATATTCGTTACCAAATGGAGCTCCAAAAGAATAAGAGTTACCAGCATAAGAGTTCATCATAAGCCCTCCAAATCTATTCATCCATGTAGCTTGTGTTCTGTAAGTCTGAGCAACAGCACCAGGAAATAATAAAGTTGGTGTAATAGCTTCCGCATGAATATTATTTGGATTTTCATTAATATCCAGATAATGATCACATGAAGTCAACGTCATTGAGGTAACGATTAAACCAAGTATTGTATATTTAAATTTTTTCATTTTCAAGTAATAATTAATTAAATTTTAGAAAGATGCTTTAAGGTTAAATCCAAAGCTTCTAGTTGATGGATACTGCGTTGTATAAGCAAAACCTGCAGCATTCCCTGTTGTACTTGCAGTTTCCGGATCAGCATAGTTTCTGTTATTATCTGCGTACTTAAAGAATGGGTTTCTTGAATAAACACCAATTGTTAATGAGTTCAAGAAAGTTGAGCTTAATACTGATCTTGGTATATCATAACTTAACGCAATTTCTCTAATCTTCAATGCAGTTGCATCAACTACCAGGTTTTCACCTACAGCTCTATACGCACTACTTGAGAAATAGTTAGTAACGTTTGTATACGTTCCTGCACCTCCTACTGGCGTATTATTTGGAGTGTAAATCGGGTTAGCAGCAGTTCCTGTATTCTGTACTGAATTAGGAACAACATATCCTTGAGTTCTGTCAAACTCAGCTGACTCCTCTAAACCTCCTGTAAATGCAAGTAAGTTTTTCGTAAAGGATACAAATTTACCCCCTTTTCTAAAATCTCCCATCGCAGATAAAGTAAATCCTTTATACTTAATGTTTGTAGAGAATCCAAGAATATAATCAGGAGTTGCTCTTCCTAAAACCTGAAGATTACTTGTTGTTAAAGGATTTCCTTTAGAGTCAACAATGATTCTTCCCTGATCGTCTCTCTGGAATGCGCTTCCTTTGATAACCGGGAAATCAGAACCTTTCACAGCAAAGATACCTACTGCTGCTGAAGTACTGCTTAATAAAGATACTTCATCAGCTCCATCAGCTAATTCCAATACTTTAGATCTATATGTAGAGTAAGACACCTTCATATCCCAAGTAAAATCACTTGTTTTAATTGGCGTTATTCCTAAATCAAGTTCAAGACCTCTTAGTCTCATTTTACCCACATTATCAAGAATACTTGTTAATCCAGATGTACTTGATGCAGTTCTTGCAGTAATTAAGTCATCAGTTGTAGATTGGTAAACAGAAGCATCTAATCTGATTCTATCTTTCAGGAATCCTAGAGACATTCCGAAATCTAAAGTATTAACAAATTCAGGTTTAATATCTACCGATGTAGGCGTTTGATTATTAATATATGAACTTAATCCGTTAAATGGGAACCCTGTCGGGAATACTCCGATTTCATCTGTTCTGTAAGGATCTACTGCAGTTGTGTTACCTACTCTTGTATATGATCCGGTAATTTTTGCGTAGTTAAGAATATCTCCTTTTAAGTTAGCAAATGCTTTAGTTGGCACAAAAGACAAACCTACCGAATAATAAGGATAAACCGGGTTTGTTCTTTTTCCTGTGCTATAAGGTCTTGTTGACAATACTGAAGACTGCTCAATTCTAAATGTAGAGTTTAAGAATAAATAATCATTATAGCTTAAATCTAAATTCGCAAATCCTGCAATAATTCTACTGTTTGTCTGATAGTTATCAAGATTAGCACTAGAGAAAGGATCTGGATTAAGTACATTTTTAATGTGATACCAACCTGGAATATCTAAATTATTACCTCCTACAGATGTTACATTGTAAGTTCTGTCCTGGATGTTATTACCAATGTTAAACTTCAATCCGATTTTATCAGTTAACTCATAATCAAAGTTAATCATTAAGTCACCATAGTAATTTCTTTCTTTAGAAGTACTTTCATAGAACCAAGAAGTGATATCACCATTTCCTAAATCACCAAAAGTAACTCCGTCGATGGATGCTCCAGGAAGGTTATATGTATTAGTAAAAATAGCACCATCATTATGTCTTGTATAAGTCATCCCTCTAGTCGTAACGTTTCCGTTATACGTAATGTTGATGTTCTTATTCAATTCATAATCTAAACCAAGGATAGCACTAAAGTAATCACTACGTCTGTCATATCTTTCGTGATCAATTGTCCAGTATGGGTTTACAGCATATCCTGTGTAATACCCTTCAATTCCACTATTTCTATACAGTTTAATGTTGTTATTAGTTGGAGTTTGAAGAATATCATCATATAATGATGAGTTTGTAGTGGATATTATTCTATTGATATAGTTGATGTTACCATCAATTTTCAATTTTCCTATTTTCTTTCCAGCTTTAAAAATAAAACTGTTTTGTCTTAATTTATCACCCTCAACTACGAAATTATTTTCTGTTCTGTTAGCAGAGAAGGACACATATGAATCAGATCCACCTGCTGTTGCTGTAATTCCGTTTTGGGTTAATACTCCTGTTGAAAAGAATTTATTCATGAAATTCTTCACTGGAGCATATTTTTCATAAATAAATGAACCATCAGCCTGTGGAAGACCTGAAGGCATCATTGTTCCTCCGATAGCCGGATTGTCATAAGCAGCTCCCCAAGACATGTTTTCCCATGGCACATAGTTTGTACCACCGTAATCCACATCACTCCATCCTTCATCCTGAACTCCTTTACCGTACTTCTGCTGAACTTTTGGAAGCATGAAAACATTAGAGATATCAATAGACGAATTGAACGTCATCTGAAGTTTCTCAGATTTTGTTCCTCTTTTTGTCGTCACAATAATTACCCCGTTCACCCCTTGCTGCCCATAAAGAGCTGCTCCTTGTAAACCTTTAATTACGTTGATGTTTTCGATTGCTTCTGGTGGTATCTGCTGTAAGATGTCAGCAGATGAAATAACGTTATCAATTACAATTAACGCTTGGTTATTACCCGTGATAGATTTAGCACCTCTTAAGACAACTCTATAGCTAGGATCCACACCATTGTTTGTCAAATTGATTTGTAAACCTGAAACCTTACCCGTCAATGCCTGTACAGCAGTTGGTGCTGACGCCTGATTCAGTTCTTTTGTCGTTACAACTTGCTGTGTATTTGTTATCGCATCAGCCTTTCTTTTGATACCTAAGGCTCCGGTAACAACTATCTCCTCTATATTTTTGGTTTTTAGAGTATCTTTCGTGTTTTGGGCTGATACCATCATAAATGACGACGACAGTACCACCGCGAAAACACTCGCAGTTAATTTCTTCATATCAAATTCAATTATTTTTACAGATTACAAATATGTGAAACTTTCACAAAATAACCAAAGAAAATGTTAAAATTTTATAATTAACAAAAACAAAAGCATTTAACACATGCCAAAACTAACAACTAATTAAAAAAATATACATTATTTCATCAATATGAAAAACACATACAATTAGCAACCCCAATAAAAAAAATTAAAAACAGTAAATTATACTTGTTATAACAATAAAAACAGTAAAAAACACACAAAATCACTTCCTGCAAAATTTTATATTTTTGCATTTATAGAAACAATTCATGGAGCTAATAAAAAACTGGTCAAACCTTTACATTGAAGCCGGATGTGATGAAGTAGGAAGAGGATGTTTAAGCGGTCCGGTAGTAGCAGCAGCGGTAATTTTAGATGATGACTTCAAACAAAATCTGGTGAATGATTCAAAAAAATTAACATTTAAAACCCGGATGGAGCTGGACCATTATATCAAAGACAATGTAAAAAGCTATGCTATTGCAGAACTTCCCCCATCCTTTATTGATGAACATAATATCCTCAATGCAAGCATTCATGCCATGCATCGTGCACTGGACAAACTGAGTATTACACCGGAACTTATTTTGGTAGACGGGAATAAATTCCATCCCTATAATTATATTCCTCACCAATGTATCATTAAGGGAGATTCCAAAGTTTTATCTATTGCTGCAGCTTCCATTCTTGCCAAAAATTACAGAGACCAATTAATGATCCAGCTTCATGAAGAACATCCGGAATACGGCTGGGATACCAATTTTGGCTATGCCACAAAAAAACACCAGGAAGCCCTTATAAAACATGGTCCAACAGTCCATCACAGACAATCTTTCAGGCTGAAATATGATTGAAAACCTCTCATTTTCAATTATTAAATTCGCATATGACAATTAGAAATTTAAAATCTTTCTAAATAAAAATTATTATAAAAAAAGAGAAGCAATACTGTATTGCTTCTCTTTTTTAAGATATAATTAAGAAAATTATTTCTTTTTACTTCTTTGTTGCTCCTGAGTCTTTTGCTGCTCCTGAGCCTTCTCCATCATCTCTCTCATTCTCTTCTGGAATTTACCTTCTGCTTTTGGTTTTTCCTTGTTAGACTGAATCTGAGCATGGATTTTCTTTTCATCCAAAATCACATATTTAATAACAAGGATGATTAAGATGTTAATCGCATTCGATACAAAATAATACCATGAAAGTCCTGAAGCCGAAGTGTTAAGGAAGAATAAGAATGTAACCGGGAAGATGTACATTAATACCTTCATATTTGGCATTCCTTCCTGTTGAGGCTGCTGCATATTTCCTGAAGTCATTACAGTATAGATTAAAATAACAACGGTACAAGCTAATGCAAAAATACTTAAGTGATCTCCAAGGAAAGGAACTTTGAACGGAAGCTTGATCAAATCATCATAGGCTGTCAAATCCTTTGCAAACCAGAAGCCTTGCCCTCTAAGATCAATAAAGTTCGGGAAGAAGCGGAATAATGCATAGAAGATAGGAATCTGAACTAATGCCGGTAAACATCCCGCCATCTGGTTTACTCCCGCTTTTCTGTACACTTCCATTGTAGCCTGCTGTTTCTTCATCGGATCTGCATCCTTAAACTTAGCGTTTACCTCATCAATTTCCGGACGGATTACCTTCATCATCGCACTCAATTTATGCTGCTTATACATAATGGGTGAAAGGATTAGTTTCACAATGATTGTCATTACGAAAATTACCCAACCTGCTGATAATCCCCACGCAGCAATAATACCATATAACCACATGAAGAAATAACGGTTCATCGCTCCGATGAATGACCAACCTAGCGGAAGGATTTCATCAAAGTTTTTATCATAGGATTTAAGCAAAGGTAAATCCAATGGCATAAAATACCATGTAAAGTCCTGGTTCAGCTCACTTCCTGTCATCTGAACGAAGCCTTCATAGTTGAGTTTCTTCAAATATTCACCTTCTTCAACATTTTCCTGGTTTCCTTTACTTTGGGTGAATCCGTTTTTCGCTTCAATTACTGAAGTGAAGAACTGCTGCTTTACCCCAATCCAGTTAAGAGTCTCCTTTTCTTCTTCCATCGTTGTTCTTCCATCATAATCATAGTCTTTATAATTATTGAAAGCATAAGAAAATTCTGAGTGAGATTGCTCCTGAGCTCTACCTTTCTCTAAGTTTCTTACATTGTAATCCCAGATGAAATCTGCTTTATTATCGGAAGTAATTTTGGAAAGTCCCTGAGTTCTTACTTTAAAATCAAGGGTATATTTTGGAAGTAGTGTGTAAATGAATTGAATTACAGCACCATTATAATCTGCAGTTAAGGTTACAGCATTTCCGTTCACAGAAGGTGAGAAAACTAAATCTTTAGTATTAACAATCTTTCCTGTTTTATCTTTAAACTGAAAACCGTAGTTTGAATTATTCTTAGTGATCAGATAAAGTGGCTGATCAGCATTGTCTGTTTTGTGGTTGTAGGCTTTATATTTTAAAAGCTCTACTTTGGAAACCTGTCCTCCTAAGCTTGAAAATTCAAGTTTCAGTTCATTATTTCCAAGACTTGCGGTCTGGATTGCGTTAGGAGTTACATTTGGATTGATATTGTTTGCCTGAGTTTGCTTTACGGCATTTTTAGCCTGTTCCGTTTTCTGCTCCTGAGCTTTCAACTCCGCTTCTTTCGTTTGTTTGTTCTGGAAATAGAACATAAAACCGAAGAGAACAAGGCATAAAACCGCGAAACTAATCATTTGCTTCTTATCGATTCCGTTGTTTTGTTGCATTTTATTTTATATTAAAATTTTAAATTTAAAATGTACGTACTGGTGTACGTAATTTGAGCTGACAAAAATACTGTTTTTTTATCAAAACTCTATGCTTTACGTTGTTACTATATAATAAACTCAAGCTGAGAATAATCAGCCTGAGTTTATGTGTAGACGTTTATGATAAAATTTTACCTTATTTCTTTTCGCAAGCCTTAATGAAAGCTCTGAATAAAGGATGCGGTGTCGCTACCGTACTTTTATATTCCGGGTGATACTGAACTCCCACATAGAATGGATGATCAGGTAGTTCAAGTGCTTCTACCAAACCAGTTTCAGGATTGGTACCTGTAGCAAGGAAACCGTTCTTTTCAAACTCCTGAAGATAATCACTGTTGAATTCATAACGGTGACGGTGTCTTTCAGAGATATTTTTGCTTCCGTAGATATCATAAAGCTTAGAACCATTTTTCAAAGAACACTTCCATGCTCCCAGACGCATTGTTCCACCTTTATCTACCACATTTTTCTGTTCTTCCATCAAGGAAATTACAGGATCTGGAGTTGCTGTATCAAATTCCATAGAGTTTGCTTTTGTATGTCCTAAAACATTTCTTGCAAATTCAATCGTCATAATCTGCATTCCTAAACAGATTCCCAACATCGGAATTTTATTTTCTCTCGCATATTTTGCCGTAAGAACTTTTCCTTCAATCCCTCTGTCTCCGAAACCTGGAGCTACAAGGATACCATTTACTCCTTTCAGAGTATCTTTGATATTTTCCTCCGTGATATCTCCACTGTATACCCATCTTACTTTTACTTCAGTTTCAAGGTCAGCTCCTGCATGTTTGAATGCTTCAGCAATAGAAATATAAGAATCCTGAAGGGAAATATATTTTCCAACTAATGCAATTTCAACAGTTTTCTTTGGATTTTGGAATTTTTTAAGGAAACTCTTCCAGTCTTTTAGATCAGCATCTTTATCACTCTTCAGATCAAGTTCTTTCAATACTACATCATCGAAATTCTGCTTCTGAAGATACATTGGAACTTCATAGATCGTTTCAAGATCTTTACATTCGATAACATTATCTAAAGGAACGTTGCAGAACTGAGCCAGTTTTGCTCTCTGATCTTTAGGAATTTTGTGTTCTGTTCTACATACTAAAACATCAGCCATAATCCCGCTTTCCATCAACTGACGAACAGAGTGCTGGGATGGTTTTGTTTTTAATTCTCCACTTGAAGCCAGGTAAGGCAATAAAGTCAGGTGGATTACCATAGAATTACGCTCTCCCAATTCCCATTTCAGCTGGCGAACAGTTTCAATGTATGGTAAAGATTCAATATCCCCTACCGTTCCTCCGATTTCAGTAATGATGATATCGTAGTTCTGTTTTGAAAGGATTTTAATTCTACGTTTGATTTCGTTAGTAATATGAGGAATTACCTGAACTGTTTTTCCAAGGAAATCTCCTTTTCTTTCTTTTTCGATTACAGTCTGGTAAATTTTTCCTGTAGTAACGTTGTTGTTTTGGGATGTAGGAGCATCAAGATAACGCTCATAATGGCCTAAATCCAGATCCGTCTCCGCACCATCTTCAGTTACATAGCACTCTCCGTGCTCATAAGGATTCAAAGTTCCTGGGTCGATATTGATATAAGGATCTAATTTTTGGATCGTTACATTAAAGCCACGTGATTTTAGTAGAAGTCCCAGAGAAGCAGAAACGATTCCCTTTCCCAAAGATGAAGTTACACCTCCTGTCACAAAGATGTACTTTGTATTCTTTTTACTCATTAGATTAGGTTTGTGCAAAGTTAGGGGAAAAAGAAATACAAAGCAATCTTTTACATTTTGAAAATGGTAAAACATCCTTCAAACAATCATAAAACCTGATAAAAATTTTTATCTATATTTGGTATAAGCAAATGAAACAAAGCTATAACCATCATGATTTCCGTATATAAACTAAAACCAAAATTCCAGCAGCTCCTCACTCCTGTTTTGTTATTTTTTCATAGAAATAAAATTACAGCCAATCAGATTACGATCAGTTCTATTCTCTTATCCGTGGTTATTGGGATACTGTTCTGGAATGCGGATATTTCGAAATGGTTCTTATTAAGTCTTCCCGTGGGATTGCTTCTGAGAATGGCTTTAAATGCTTTGGACGGAATGATGGCCAGAAAATTCAATCAGACCAGCAAACTCGGAGAGGTTTTGAATGAAGTGGGTGATATTGTTTCCGATGTCATTATATTTTTTCCTCTTCTTAAGTTTCAGCCTGAGAGTTTATATCTTATCGTTGTCTTCATCGTTCTTAGCATCATTAATGAATTTGCAGGAGTAATGGGAAAAATCGTAGGAAAGGAACGCCGTTATGACGGACCTATGGGAAAAAGTGACCGTGCCCTTATCCTTGGATTGTATGGTTTACTCACCCTTTTCGAAGTAAACATTACCGTTGTTTCCCCATACATTTTTGGAATTATCATTGTTTTACTCCTGATCAGTACCTATACACGCCTTAAGAGATCTCTGAATGAAGCCTGAAGAAAATAAATTTGCAGATGTTCCTTTACGGGTAAAAACATGGATCTACATCATTATTGTTTTTGCGCTGGGAGTTTCACATCCTCTTGCTATGACCATTTTGGTTTCATGGATAAGCTTTCAATGTTTTTTTGAATTTTCAAGGATGTTCAAAATTTATGATTCTCCACTTGCTCCTTCAATTTTCATAAGTGTTTTACAGTTTTTCCTGCTCTATTTTTTGAATACTGACGTTTACCTTTTGTACAGTTTCCTTATAACAATCCTTATTGTATGCCGTTCTGTACTGAAAGGTTCCTCCGTAAAACAGATATACGGAATTTCCATTGCCTTATTAATATGCCTTATCGCTTTTCCGAATTTGCTATGGATAAGAAATCGTTTTGATGGGTTGAATGCCATTATCTTCATTGTAGTAGTGACTGAACTGAACGATGTATTTCAATATCTGATGGGAAAGTTTTTCGGGAAACATAAAATAACGCCTCAAATCAGTCCCAACAAAACACTGGAAGGGCTTATTGGTGGTATTTTTATTACGATTATCCTGAGTAACATCTTAGGGCATTTTCTGCTTACAACAAATATGGTAACCAATTCTATTTTAGGACTTGTTCTGGGAATTTCAGGATTTTTCGGTGATATCTTCATGTCTTATGTAAAAAGAAAAACCGGCGTAAAAGATACCGGAAGCCTGCTTCCCGGACATGGTGGTCTTCTTGACAGAATGGACAGCCTGGTTTTTAATGCGCCTTTATTCTTTTGGTTATTTCCTCTTCTGATAAAAAATTAATGCCATGGAAGAAAAATTTAAAAGAGCTGTTATTTTTTCAGGAGGCGGAACAAGGCTGATGATTTATCTCGGAATCTTCGCTGCACTGGAAGAACTGGATCTTAAACCGGATCTCCTGATTGCTTCCTGTGGTGGATCATTTGCAGCGACAATCATCAATGCTTTTCCTGATCATCTTTCCCGGAAAGAATACCTGACATCTGAAGAATATTTTCAGTTTGTTTCAGGAACTGTATTGACAAAGCAGAGAAAACTTTCACAAATCGGATTTTTCTCACTAAAAAAACTTCTGGATAAAAGAAAAGCCCCATTCATTGAAGATGTTTTCAACCGATATCTTGTTGAAATGCCCCAAGATCTATCCAAATGTTTTCCAGCCATCAAAAATGTTCAGTTTTCAAAAGAAATACCTACCCTAATTATGGGTTCCGAGATTCTTTTTACCCCAAAAGAATGTGGACAAAAAAGAAATGAAAAAAAATTATATCAAAAAACAATCTTCACAGATCCGGAAACAGCAAAGAAGATTTACCCTGAACAAATTGTCAGTCATTCTGAAAGCTTAAAAAACAGTGCTGTTGAAGAAACGCTCAAAATAGTTACTACCCTTTCCATGCTTGAAAGTACCCGAGCTTCTATTTCCGATATGTTTTATGTAGAACCTGCATTTCTTCAGGGGAAATATTTTGCTGGCGGAGCTATAGATCTTGTTCCTGCAGAATTAAGTCAGCACCTCGCACAGGAAATCATTACCGAAAAAAAACAAACATACAATCCCGTGGAAGAAGCTCTTGTACGTTCTGTCCTTGGATTCAGTGGAAATGAAAGACTTGCAGAGACAAACCAACTTTTATCAGGCCTCCAAATTGATACCATCAACATAAAACAGGAACTGGAAGGACATTATCTGAAAAAAGGAATTGACTGGAGAAAATTTGAAATCAGTTTTTCGTTTCCTAAAAGTTACCAACAATTTGTGAAAGACATGGAAATACAATGGCAATATGGATTTGATCAGACAATAAAAACTATTAGAAAGTGATGACAAATCCTCCAACTGAAGACGGGAAAATTCCCCTCCTCCGGAGGGGTGGCGAAAATTCAAAGAATTTTTGACGGGGTGGTTTTTAACACATAGTTTTAAGTTTCGGCTAAAGCCAATGGAAATGCAACCTATTGTGATCACGGGCTAAAGCCCGTGCTTATTGAATATCTTCGTTTTATAAATTATACTAAAACCATTAATAAAGTTTAAGAAAAATAGCAGAGTTAAGATGAATCATCCTGATTTTTAAGCTTAAAGCAAAGCACATCTTCATATTCTAAACATCTTAAAAAAATCTTAATGTTTCAATCGTTAAAAACATTCACCTTATTTTCACTTTTAAAATCTATTTTTACATAGAATTGAAAACCACAAAACACTCATGAACGTTTTTATCGCAGGCGGAACTTCGGGTATTGGCTATGCACTGGCCAGACACTATCTTTCTAAAGGATACTGCGTAGGAATCTGTGGAAGAGATCTTACCAAAATCCCGGAGAATGATTCTAAAGATATAAAGGCTTTTCAGACAGATGTTTGTGACATCAACGCCCTGTTATCCACATTACAGTCTTTTCTTGTGGATAAAAATGAACTTGACATTTTCATTAACTGTGCAGGAAGCTATGCAGAAGATGTAGCAGGAAGAATTTCGTACGAAGAGGCTGAAGAAATGCTCCAGACCAATATTCTGGGAACCGTTAATTTTTTCGAGGCAGCAAGAAAAGTAATGAAAAATCAGAAAAAAGGAAGTATTGCCGTGATTGCTTCTGTTTCAGGGATATTGGAATATGAAAATTCCAGTCTTTATACGAAGACAAAACGTTCTGTAATACAGATTGCCGATGCGTATCACCGCGCACTGAAACCTTTCGGAATTTCCGTCACTACAATTGCTCCGGGATATATTGATACCGAAAAATTAAGGCAGCTTAACCAAAATGACTTAAGTAAAAAACCATTCCTTACGGAGGTAGAAACTGCAGTTTCCATTATCTCAGAAGCCATAGAAAAACAAAAAAAGCTTATTATTTTCCCAACAAAAATGAAGTGGATGATGAAATCTTTATCCCTACTTCCTTCTTCTTTATTAAATATCATCATGTTCAGAAAAGCCCAATGGATGAAAAACGACTGACAATACAACGAAAGCTGTACGCCTTGATTCTGTGTTCCATTGTATTTATGATGGTTTACAATTTTACAGCATGGTATATTTCAAAACTGACTGATGTTCCGTCCTTCGTCTTTAATTTTGAAAAGTACATTCCATTTATTCCGTGGAGCATTATTCCTTATATGACCAGCGGAATCTTTTTCTGTCTGGTATTTTTTTTCTGTCAAAATAAAGAGCAGCTTAAAGTTTTAACACAGCGTATGCTCTTCGTAACGGTTGTTGCCGGAATTTGCTTCTTATTATTTCCCTTAAAATTTTCCTTGGCCAAACCTGAAATCAACGACTTGGTTCTGGGATATTCTTTTCAGTTTTTAAAAGTATTTGATTCTCCTTTCAATCAGGCTCCGTCCCTTCATATTGCCTATGCTTTTATTTTCTGGTCTGTTTTCAGGAATTTAAAAAAAGGAAGATCATTCGTAATGCTTTGGCTTATTATCCTGGGAATTTCTACGTTGACAACGTATCAGCATCATTTCATTGATGTCATAACCGGAAGTATTCTTGCCCATTTTTGTTTTATCATCTTTCCTTATCAAAAAAATAATTTTCTGTATAGAAATTTTCATATCGCCAACCTCTATTTTTTATCAGGATGGTGTATTATTTTAATCGCATTTCTGGCTAATCAATTCATCGGAGAAACAGGGTTGTTATTTCTTTGGCCAGGGTTGATGATTATTCTGATTGGGTATCATTATCAGAAAAACAACATCTTCTTTTTAAAAAATAAAGCAGGACATATTCCATGGATAAAAAAGATTTTCTATATCCCATATCTGTTAATTTACAGGATATTTTGGAGGTTTTTCCGGAAAAACAGAACTCCCCTGGAAATTATTCCCCAATTATATATTTCATCTAGACCTGATCGTGAAAGCATACAAGATTTCGGAATTAATAAAGCAACATTTGTGTATGACCTGTCAGCTGAAATAGAAGAACTCTCTATCATAAAAGATACAGCAGTTTATCATTCTTTTCCTTTTCTGGACATTGGAACATTTGATAGTTCTGAAACCCAAAAGCTGGTTACTGAAATCACAGAATATTATCAGCAACTTCCGCAGGACGGCAAGATTCTGATCCATTGCACAATGGGATTCACAAGAAGTTCGGCAATCGGAATTTTAGTAATCAAAAATATTCTATCTTTACCTCTTACAGAAGCAATAACCATGATGAAAACCCACAATAAGCATGCGGTCATACCTACTTATCTGGAGGATTTTCTGAAAAAATTTTAATCTATGAACAGCGGACATTTTACAAGTTTTGACAACAGTGAAATTTTTTATCGTGAGTGGAATTATCAACCTCAGCAGAAGAGTATCATCATGATCCACCGTGGACATGAACATTCTGAAAGACTAAATGATATTGCACAATCTCCCCAGTTTTCAAAATACAATATCTTCGCATTTGATCTTCGTGGGCATGGGTATACGAAAACCCAAACCTCATCTGTTTTTATGGATTATGTAAGAGATTTAGATGCTTTCTCTCAATTTATCAATTCCCAATACGATATAAAAACGGCAGACATTTTTGTTGTAGCCAATAGTATAGGCGGAGTGGTAGCTTCTGCATGGGCTCATGATTTTGCTCCTTCTATTGCAGGAATGGCTCTTTTGGCTCCAGCTTTTAAAATCAACCTCATTGTTCCTCTTGCTAATGAAATGATTACGTTAGGAACAAAGCTTAAGAAAGGGCTGATCATTAAAAGCTATGTAAAATCCAAAATGCTGACTCATGATCCTGAACAGCAAAAAGCATATGATACAGATCCTCTGATCTCAAGGTCTATTGATGCAAAACTTCTTATTGATCTGGCAAAAGCAGGAAAACGTCTGGTAGAAGATGCTGAAGCTATAGATACTCCGACTTTAATTCTGGCTGCAGAAAAAGATCATGTGGTTTTCAATAAAGATCAGAAAATATTCCATGAAAAACTGGATACAGATTTGAAACATTATGAAGTGCTGCCTGATTTCTTCCATGGGATTTTATTCGATACCGGAAAGGAAAAAGTATACGATAAAATTGTGGATTTTGCTGAAAAATGCTTCAACAGAGCAACGAAGCAAAACTCTCTTTCTCCTGACCCTTTTTCCATAAAAGAATATAACGATCTGCAAAATAATGTCGGAAATAATCTGAATTTTAAAATGCAGAAATTTTCTTTAGGAAAAATCGGGAAACTAAGCAATGGAATGGCCATTGGTCTGAAATACGGCTTCGATTCCGGAGCTTCGCTGGATTATGTATATCAGAATCAACCCAAAGGCAAATTCGGGTTTGGAAAAATGATGGATAAAAACTACCTCAATGCAATCGGCTGGAAGGGAATCCGCATCAGAAAACAACATTTGCTGCAGCTTTTGGAACAAAATATCAAAACACTAAAACAACAGGGCAGACCAGTGAAAATATTGGATATTGCAGGCGGAACAGGAAATTATTTGTTCGATATCAAAGAAAAATATCCGGACGCAGAAATCGTTATCAACGAATTTGTAAAATCCAATATTGAAATCGGGGAAAAGGTGATTAAAGAAAAGAATTATCAGACGATCAGATTTACCAATTTTGACTGTTTTGATCCGCAAACCTATCAAAAACTGAATTTCAAGCCTAATATCACCATTGTATCGGGGATTTTTGAACTTTTTGGAGATAATGAAATGGCAAGTAAAGCAATTCAGGGCGTGAATTCTATTTCGGAAAAGAATGCCTTCATCATTTACACCGGACAACCATGGCATCCTCAGCTGAAAATGATTGCCTATGTACTGAATAACCATCAGAACAAAGACTGGATTATGAGAAGACGCTCACAGAAGGAGCTGGACAGAATGATGGCTTTTAATACCATTCAGAAAGAAAATATGCTGATTGATGATTTTGGAATTTTCACTGTTTCTTCCGGAAAAGTAAACGTTTCAGATTAATACTATTTTCCATTCCCGCAGATTCTCTGACCGGTTTTTATAAACAAAAAAGGTTTTCCATTAGAACGGAAAACCTTTTTATATTTTATGGGTTGAATATTATTGCTTCACCAGTTCAAAGTAAGCGGTTACTTCAACATCTTTTGCAATACCTGCTCCTGTAGGATCATATTTGATTCCATAATCCAGACGGTTTACAGTAAACTTGGTCTGAATCCCCATAATTTGTTTTCCGTCTTTATTTTTTGTAATCCCACCGAAGGTAACCGGAGCCGTAATATCTTTCTCCACTCCCTTGATCGTCAGTTTTCCTTTAACAATATAGTTGTTGTTTTTATCTTTTGTAACGGAAGAGCTCTTAAATTCAATGGCAGGATATTTCGCCACATCGAAAAACTCTTCACTTATAAGATGTCTGTCTCTCATATCTACTCCGGTATTAATGGTGGAAGCACTTATAGAAAAGCTTAAATCAGCATTATCCAGATTTGCCCCACTACTCGCCATCCTTCCGTCAAACTTATCGAATCTTCCCTGTACAAAGCTAATTCCCATATGTTTAATATTAAAATTGATGGAAGAATGCATATGGTCTACATCCCACGTACCTTGTGCAAAGGCAACAACACTTAAAAACACAAACACGAAAGATAAAAATACTTTTTTCATTGTAATGATATTTTACATTAATATTTTAATTGAATGAGGCTAATATATGAAAGATATTTCTACCATGCATGGATTAGTTTTTAATATTAAGTTCAATTAGATTCTGAAAAAAAAATGCTTTTTTATACCTTCGCAGTATGGCAAAACTGAAAACAGCATATTTCTGTCAAAACTGTGGAACACAGTATCCTCAATGGCTGGGACAATGTAAAAACTGTGGGGAGTGGAATACCTTAGTAGAAGAGGTTGTTGAAAAACCTTCTCACAAAAATCCTCCTTTCTCAAAAACAAAACAACATGTCATCAATATTGTTGAAGTGGAAACAAGCGAGGAACCGAGAATAAAAACACCTTCCGAAGAACTGAACCGCGTTTTAGGAGGTGGAATTGTTTTAGGCTCCGTTACTTTGATTGGTGGCGAACCGGGAATCGGGAAATCTACCCTTCTGCTTCAGCTTGCATTGAAAATGAAGAAAAAAATCTTCTATGTTTCCGGGGAAGAAAGTGCATCTCAGATTAAAATGAGAGCAGACAGGCTTACGGATATTCAAAATCCGAACTGTTTCCTTTTTACAGAAACGTCATTGGAGAAAATTCTTCATGAAGCAAAAAAACTGGAACCGGATTTCATGATCATTGATTCCATTCAGACGCTGCAGTCTCAACTGATAGAAAGCTCTCCCGGAACCGTCTCTCAAATCCGGGAATGTTCCAATGAGATTATCAAATATGCCAAAGAAAATAATACTCCGGTTTTCCTTGTAGGCCACATCACCAAAGACGGTCAAATTGCCGGCCCAAAAGTCCTGGAGCATATGGTAGACGTGGTTCTGAATTTCGATGGAGACCGGAATCACCTTTTCAGATTGTTGAGAGCCAATAAAAACCGTTTTGGTTCTACTGCCGAAATTGGTATTTATGAAATGGTCTCCCAGGGATTGAAAGAGATTAAAAATCCTTCTGAAATTCTGATCACCAAAAAATTTGAAGAACTGTCCGGAAACTCCGTTGCCGTAACACTGGAAGGAAACAGGCCTATGCTTCTTGAGATTCAGGCATTGGTAAGCACAGCTGTTTATGGTACTCCTCAAAGAAGCTGCACCGGTTTTGATTCAAAAAGGCTCAATATGCTTTTGGCTGTACTGGAAAAAAGAGCAGGTTTTCAATTGGGAGCAAAAGATGTTTTCCTGAATATTACCGGAGGGATAAAAACAGATGATCCGGCACTGGATTTAGCGGTCATTGCTTCTGTTCTTTCCTCCAATGAAGACATTGCCATTTCGGAACATTACTGCTTTGCCGGAGAAATTGGTCTGAGTGGAGAAATACGTCCTATAGCCCAGGTAGAACAAAGAATTACTGAAGCTGAAAAGTTGGGATATGAAAAAATATTCGTTTCGAATCTTAATAAAATTCCGAAGAGAAAATTTGGAATAAAGATTGAAGAAGTGAGCAAAATTGAGGATTTTCACGAGAGACTTTTTTAATGTGAATGGTCAATTTTGCTTCGCAAGGTAATGGTCAATGAGGATGTAGATAAAAAAATTCACAAGCGAAGCGAACTCACTATAGGGGAAACTGCCAATGGTCAATTTTGCAAGCAAGTAAATTGTCAATTGGAATGTGGATAAAAAATTCACAAGCGAAGCGGATTCACTATTCACTATTCACTTTTATCAAACATTCACATTTAATTCATACCTTTAAATTATGAATTATCTGGCGCATTCTTTTCTTTCTTTTACCGACGGACAGATCGTGGGGCAGTTTCTTGAAGATTTTATCCGCAACAGGGATCGTTTTTCTTTCCCGAAAGATATTCAGGACGGAATTACCCTGCACAGAGCTATTGATACTTTTACAGATTCCCACCCTGCCATTCATGAAGCCAAAAAAGTGTTTGCTCCTTTGGTAAGATTGTACGCAGGTGCATTTGTAGATGTTTCTATGGATCATTTTGTAGCCAACGATTTTTCTTTACATACGCTTGATGGCTGGAAAGCTCATTCCCTTCGAGTGTACCGTATTTTGAATGCCAATGAACAGTGGCTGCCCGAAAACTTCAAAAAAATGCTTGTTAAAATGGAGCATGATAACTGGCTTTATAATTATCGTGAAGACTGGGGAATTAAATTCAGTATTCAGAATGTACTTAATAAAGCAAAATATCTTGATAAGGACATTCCTGTTTTTGAAGCTTTTTTAAAGAATAAAGAGCGTCTTCAGCAATGCTATGATGATTTTTTTCCTGATCTGCTCGCCCATGCAAAAGGTATCAATACCTTGATTCAGCTGGAAAATTAATATTTTCGAATTGGTTAAAACACAAAGTTCATGTCAAATAGCTTATCAGAAGTGAGCTAAGAAAGCGACAAAGTCGCTGACTAAGCTGAATGGATATGAATAAGCTTAGAAGGAATCAATGAAGTTGATTCTACCTTTGCTCCCTTAAGAACATCACACAACAGGTTAAATCTTTGCATCAAACGAAAATAATCTAAACCGAATTGTAATTCTACTTGTCTTTTAGAGCTTTATAATAGGTTTAAAATTGCTTATAAAGATAACGGTTAGGATAAGTAAGTTTTTCGCTTCTTCTTTCTCCATTCACAATAATATGGACAATATTGATCTGATCATCAAAAAGGTTATACAGAAAGCTTACCGCAGTTTCTACTTTTTTGGGAGTGGATACAGTTTCAGATTCCAGAAATACATTTACCGATTCCTGGTCTTCTTCATACCCTATGTAGTTGACCTTCAAAAATCTATTGTCAACTTTTAATTTGAAATATTCTGAACAATATTTTTGCAGGGCATCATTCAATTTTGCTTTGTATTGTTCGTCATTAAAATGAAAAGCACCTCCATATTTTTTCCCTAAGCCATTTTCCATATCATCAAGGAAAAACCTTCCTGTCACTTCAAATGTTCTGGATTTTGAATTATAATTAATTTCCACAGAGCCTACATGGTAGGGATGAACAGCCTCATCGCTTACAAAACTCTGAAAGACGATGGTTATCAATACAAGGAATCCCCAAAAAAACTTACGTGACATGAATTTTATTTTAAGCAAATATAAAAAAAGCAACAGTTATAGAAACTGCTGCTTTTTTAATTGAAATTGATTACTGAATTTTTATTCTTTAATCACCTTTTTCGTAATTTTCGTATTATCCTCCAATACAATGGTGAACAGATAAGTTCCTCTTACCAGTGCTGAAACATCAATTTTACCTGCGTTGGTGTTGACATTTGCTGTTTTAACCAGTTTTCCTGAAGCATCATAAATAGTCACTGCTCCTTTAGAGTGTCTGCCCAACACTACATTCACAAAATCTTTCGCAGGATTCGGAGTGATATTCACCTCTGCATTGATCTTAACATCTGCTGTTCCCAGTGTTGTACCTGTTTTAACAAAATATCCGCCAAAACCTGTCGTCTGGAAGCTCACTTCCCAGTATTGGTAGGTATCATTCCAGATAATATCTGCAATATCAGGGGTGATAATCGCTGCAGTTCCTCCAAAAGAAGCTACTGTACCTGTGGTACTTGTTCCTGTGTATTTTTCAATAAGAAGATTGGCTTTATTGGCAACATCGGTAGGTGAAGTTGGTAATTTCACTCCATTGGTAAGATTATAAGCATCGAAATCACTCTGCTTAAAGTATAAAGTTACTTTACCGGTTGCAGTCGTAGTGTTTGCATCCGAATTGATTTCATATCTTCTTGCCACATAGTTGGGCTGTGCATTATCCACCCATACTTTTGAGGTTACATTTCCTGTTACGGTACTTGCTGCTTCTTTTTCTACTCTTGCTATAAGCTGGCAGGTATTTGTAAAATAGTTATATCCATTGGCTACCGTGCTGGCTTTCGTCTGGTTGGAAGTTGCTAAATTCTTCACTTCAGCTACATTTTCATACACTACAGCCCTCATTTTAAAGTCAAATGTTCTTGAAGTCCATGCTGTACCATCTGTAGATGTTTTAGATCTGTTATTAACTACTGCATTTTCAGCCTTCATGGCGATTCTTCCTCCCAAACCATTGACCACAATATAAAAATCTTTTCCGGTAACCATCTGTATATTCAGATCGGAAAGACTCACATAGTTCCAGGTAAATCTCTGTGTATTATTAAGCCACGAAGTAATCGTTTTAGTAGCTATAATATCCCCGGGATTCCCATTGGCATCCACTTTTCTGATTTGAATATCCACCGGAATATCAGAAGGAAGTGAAGTTCCCGTTAAAAACGAAAATCCTCCCAGTTTTCCTGTTAATGTTGGGGTATATCTGACAGCAAGAGCTATATTATCAAAATAATAATTTGATTCTGTATTGGCAATGATATAAGGTTCATCATACCCTACTGTTTCAAAATTAGATTTCACACATCCCAGTTCATCGGTAACGGCTTTATAAATATCTAATTTACCATATCCCCATCTCATATTCGGAACAGTACCGGTTGCCCCATCCATTCTTGCGTTAGCTGTAAGACGGGCTTTCACCTGTGCTGCTGTTAATGCGGGATTGGCCTGAAGCAATAATCCTACTGCTCCTGCTACTCCTGGTGAAGACATACTGGTTCCCTGGTTTTTCACATAATAGTTGGTTCCTGCAATAATATCTGTAGCTCCGGGAGAAGAATCAGCCGATCTGGTTGAAATCACATTCTGGCCGGAAGCCGCAATCTCCGGTTTTTGAACCCCATCTACTCGTGGCCCTTGCGCACTGAATGATGATATGGATTCCTGTGGAGTAAGGGTATAATAACCGCTCGTTCCGCTGTACCAGCTTGTTCTTCCTAAATATGAAGCTACAGTAATGGCATTAGAAGCATTCCCGGGAGACCCTACAATATATTCATTATCACCATTTTGCAAAGTCGTACTCACTCCCTGGCTGTACAACCAGCCATGTGTAGTAATCTGCTGGGTTCCGTTATTGGTAATTTCTAAGGTATAATTTCCCTGAACGTTTGTAGTTCCGGAAGTTCTGGTTATCACCATCTGAACATACCGCTTGTTGTTATCATTCCCCCAGTAGTTATACATTGTTGCTGTAAGCCCTCCTCCCAATATACTGTGAGCAGTAGTTGTGCTTATATTCTGTGTATACTGTTGTCCGTCCGGAGTAGTTAGTTTTGCTGTAACAGGAGTATTATCATTGGCATACATAATAAATGAAAATACTGAAGTTGCAGAAGTATTGCTTGAAACGGTAAAGGCATACGTCTGTGCCGCACCAGCCGCAATATCAAATTTCCTATGAAGATTGGCTCCATAATCATTACCTGCAGAAATAACCACTACTCTACCAGGTCCTGAAGTGGTAAAATTGTTCACCGCTACCTCATGGCTGGAAGTTCCGTCATGAGCAGTTCCCTGTCCGCCAATACTCATATTGACAACAATAGGTTTATTAAGCGCTGTTGCTACGTTTTTAAAATAGGTTAAAGCATTAATGGTATTTGTTGTAGGAAAAGATCCGTTGCCACCTTTTACAAATACAATATCTGCATCAGATGAAAATCCTTTATGTCTTTTATCCGTAAATGCAGAGCCATTGCCGGCTGCCGTCCCCGAAACGTGAGTTCCGTGTCCGTTGGTATCATTTTCACGCACAAATCCTGTTGGTGTTCCATCCAACTCATCTTCAATCTGTGCTCTTGTATACTCTACACCTGTTGAAAATCCTGTAGGGGTTGTCTCTCCTGCTTGTGCTGTGAGTGTCTGATCCCAGATGGAAACAATTCTGCTTTTGGTCTGATCATTGGCTTTTCTGAAGTCCGGATGTTTCCAGTCTATTCCACTATCATAAATTCCGACTAAAACACCAGTTCCGTTATAAGCTGTGTTATTGAAAACTCCATCCTGCAAAAGACTTGCTCCGGACTGAGCTCTGCTCACATCATTATGAAGTTCGTCAAACTCAGGAGCCATTACTGAAGTTACATAAGGAAGTTTCGTAAGCCGTTCAAGATCATCCATGGAGACCAGAGCAGTAGAAAATGTTGGCAGCTGACTTTGGATCAGGAAACCATCAGCCTTCAGTTTTTCAGGCTCTTTCGTATAGATAATACATGAATACATAGTCTGAGCTCCCTTTGAAGTCACTACCAGATGCTGGTCAAGTTTCATATCGGGACGTTCCAACTCTTTTACGGCTCTTCCATTGGTAATATTTTCTTTATTTTTCAATAAAATATCAAACCGGGAGTCCAATTTCTGTACCTGACCGTAAAAAGCGTAGGAATATAATCCCAAAAAGGCTGCTGTAGCATTTCTAAGAAGCTTCGCTCCTCCAGGTGGAATGTTTACATTTGTAGAAAATAATTTTTTAATATCCATATTTCATTTTTATGCAATACAATTATACAATTTTTATTCAATACATAAATAGTATAAATTATTAATAAAAATCAAGCGTGAAAATTAAACCAAACAATAAAACCAACCCCACTTTAACAATATATTCAAAACATAAAATTTTTTAATCAAAATGCAGGATTTCCTTTTTTATTTAAACCTTGGATGGGAACATATTATTTCTCTGGATGCTCTGGATCATCAGCTTTTTGTACTGGCATTGATCGCTGTTTATTCCTACAGTGACTGGAAAAAAATCCTGATTCTGGTGACTGCATTTACGATAGGACATTCCATTACATTAGCTTTGAGTATTCTGGATGTTTTCAGAGTTCCTTCTGACTGGGTTGAGTTTTTAATTCCTTTAACCATTGTTCTGACTTCTTTGGATAATATTATCATGAAAAATCAGAAACAAACCTTGATGCGGGCCAATTACTACCTCGCATTAATCTTTGGACTTGTTCACGGAATGGGATTCGCCAATACAGCAAGAGTAATGATTGCAAAAAGTCAAGGTATTGCTTTACCGCTATTGGGTTTCAATATAGGTCTTGAGCTTGGCCAGATTGTAATTGTTGCTGCGATTTTAATCATCCTGTTTATTTCGCTCAATCTTTTTAAAGTGAATAAAAAAGACTGGATTCTTTTTGTTTCTTCCGGGGTATTTGCTTTATCCCTGAAAATGACTCTGGAAAGAATTCCGTTTTAAAAGTTAAATATTTTTATTATTTCAGCAGCTAATTCCTATCTTTGATCATTAATAAATCATTTCGGTTATGAAACTAAAAGTTGTTATACTTTCACTTTCTGTATTTGCATATACAGGTTTCACCGCACAAAATATTCAGAATAACCCAGGCAGCAACCATGGCAACAAGTTTGAGCAGCTGGGAACGATTCTACCAACACCCAATATTTACAGAACAGCTTCAGGAGCTCCCGGACACGGATACTGGCAAAACAGAGCCGACTATAACATTTCCGCTTATCTGGATGAGGATAAAAGAAATCTGAAAGGTTCGGAAACAGTTACGTACTACAACAATTCTCCGGATGAGCTGGATTATATCTGGTTGCAGCTTGATGAAAACGAACACTCAAATATCAGAAATGCCGGATATGACGCTTCATCTGTTCTTCGTCCTTCCACTACAGATCAGCAGCTTAAAATTTCTGAGCTTCCTGTGAAAGATAATGGCTATGGAGTAAATCTTGAAAAAGTGACTGATGCTTCAGGGAATCCTTTGAAGTATACCGTTAACAAAACCATGATGCGTATTGATCTTCCCAAAGTTTTGAAAAAGGGAGAAAAATTCGTTTTCAAAGTAGACTGGAATTACAATATCTCTAACAGAATAAAGATGGGAGGCCGCGGCGGTTACGAAAACTTCCCGGAGGATGGTAATGATCTGTATACAATAACACAATGGTATCCAAGAATGTGCGTGTATAGCGACTTTCAGGGATGGCAGAACCATCAGTTTACCGGAAGAGGTGAATTTGCTTTGGTTTTCGGAGATTTTAAAGTTTCTATGGATGTTCCTGCCGATCATATTGTAGGAGGAACCGGAGAATGTAAAAACTACGATCAGGTATTAACAGCTGATCAGTTATCAAGATACAGAAAATCTGAAAATGCAGCGGAACCCATCGAAATTGTAACATTGGATGAAGCTAAAAAAGCAGAGAAAAATCATTCAAAGCAAAGAAAAACATGGATTTTTGAAGCAAAGGATGTTCGTGATTTTGCATGGACTTCTTCCAGAAAATTTGTCTGGGACGGAATGCGTGTAACGATCCCTGAAAACAACAACAAGGTAATGGCAATGAGTTTTTATCCAAAAGAATCTTATGGCCTTTACAGAAAGTTTTCAACAAAAGCTGTAGCGCACACCATTAAAACCTATTCAGAATTTACCATTCCTTATCCATATCCTGTAGCACAGTCTGTAGAAGCATCTAATGGAATGGAATATCCGATGATCTGTTTTAATTTCGGGAGAACTGAGAAAGACGGAACATATTCTGAAGGAACTAAAAACGGGATGATCGGTGTAATTATCCATGAGGTTGGTCACAACTTTTTCCCGATGATCATCAATTCTGATGAAAGACAGTGGGCATGGATGGACGAAGGTTTGAATACATTTACTGAATATCTTACAGAAGAGAAGTGGGATAACAAATTCCCGTCTAAAAGAGGACCGGCATGGACGATCGTTGACTACATGAAACTCCCGAAAGATCAGCTGGAGCCTATCATGAGTAATTCAGAAAATATTGTTCAGTATGGACCGAATGCGTATTCAAAACCTGCTACAGGACTGAATATTCTTCGTGAAACAATCATGGGAAGAGAGCTTTTCGACAAAGCATTTAAAACGTATGCTAAAAGATGGGCATTCAAACATCCTGAACCTGCAGATTTATTCCGCACCATGGAAGATGCCAGCGGTGAAGACCTTGATTGGTTCTGGAGAGGCTGGTTCTACGGTACAGATCCTGTAGATATCGCTATTGATAAGGTAACGGTAGCTGTTCCTAATCTTGAATCTGATCCAAAAGCAGCTGCAGAAGTAAAATATCAGGTTGAAAAACCTTTGGTTAACAGTTTCGAAGACCTTTCAAAAATCAGAAACAGAGAAGATAAGAATATCAAATTCCATGTAGACGGAGATAAAGATCTTCAGGACTTCTATTACAGATACGACAGAGGCCAGGAAAAGGTAGATAATAATAAGGAATACACTGTAAAACCAGCAGCCAATCTTCCTTTAGATGCTAAGGATAAAGAGAAATTCAAAAATATTACAGGCTATCAGATAGACTTTGTGAATAAAGGCGGACTGGTAATGCCG
The DNA here is from genome assembly GCF_965111995.1 of Chryseobacterium sp. Marseille-Q8038. Taxonomy (NCBI): domain Bacteria; kingdom Pseudomonadati; phylum Bacteroidota; class Flavobacteriia; order Flavobacteriales; family Weeksellaceae; genus Chryseobacterium; species Chryseobacterium sp. Marseille-Q8038. The sequence goes on from NZ_CBCOPN010000002.1 coordinate 863,415, forward strand.
ATCATCCTTGAATTCACTTTTGAAGACGGATCAAAATTATATGATAAATCTGCGGCTCAGATCTGGAGATTGAATGAGCAAAAGATTTCCAAGACGTATTATTTCGACAAAAAATTAAAATCTATTCAGCTTGATCCAATGAGAGAAACGGCTGATATTGATACCACTAATAATGTTTGGAGCAGTGCCGGATCTGGCAGCGAAACTTCAAAATTCCAACTTTTTAAACAAAAACAGAAAGGAGGAACTGTAAGAGGAGGCTCAACCGGAAAGGTTAATCCAATGCAGGCTTCAGGAAAGAGTTAAAAAACAAAACGTTGTAACTTTTAACAAATACAGCACTACTTATTATTAAAAAGATCATGAGAACTATTCTTTTCCTTTTAATACTAAGTAGTGCTAATTTTTTTTCTCAAAAACTGCTTACGCCAGAAAATGCTGGAATCAATCCAAAATTAATACAAGATGAAACTTCCGAAGCTCTATGGTTTGCAGAAAATGCAGGAACAAAAATAGAAATAGGACGCATTACCACCGAGACAAAAAAACTAAACAAAACAGATCTTCTGATCAGAACAACTGTACAAATGAAACAGGCTCCTGATGCAAAATGGACAGATTCTACCCTTGTGAAAATATCGAATTTCACCCCTATTTATCATTCTTCTTACAATATAAACAGAGATACGGTTCTCAAGTCTGGGAAAGATAAAGTCACCGGATATTATCTGGATAAAAAATCTCAGAAAAAAGATATCATTGAAATCCCCGCTGTACATTATTTTGATAGCAGCAGCTATGCAATGCTGATACGCTATCTTCCTTTGAAAGAAAATTACACTGCTGAGATTTCTATTTTCGATTACAATCCAAAATCTGAGAAAAAAGGAATAATGAAAGCCTATATTCTGGATACTCAAAAAGCAGAATATAAAGGAAAACCGGTTTGGGTAGTCAAAACAAATGATGATATCAGCAACAAAACAGCTACCACAACCTATTATATTGACCCTGCAACAAGAAAAATTGTAAAACAGGATATGGATATGGCAGGAAGAAAAATGTCTTTGGAAATAACTCAGTAAATTATTGAAAACCAAACACCAACACCTGTTTTTCGTCTATAAAAAATATAACAATCTGGCTTAAAAAGTTTTATATTTGAATCACCATAAACACCAAATGTCAAAAGCCTGATTGACTTTAAATGCTCAGGAACGTACAAATCAAAATATTACTTATGAAAAATGCCAGATTACTAAGCAGAGATGCTCAAAAAACAATCAAAGGCGGAATTGCTGCCAGATTGGTATGTTGCGAACGCGACGATAATGGAAAATGTACTTTATGGATCGGGCCTGGACAAAACTGTCCTTAGTTCTATCATCTCATAACAATTTTGAAGAAAGCCGGAAGTTTCCGGCTTTCTCTGTTTACATTCTCAACCTGAAGTATATCTATTACCATTGAAGAAAAACCATTATCAACTGATAATCAAAATTTTATTTAAAAAAAATATCAATAAAATATATCACATCATAAGGAAAATTACTATCTTTGATTCTCTTATTTTACACCAAGTGTCAAAGTCCTGATTGACTTTAAATGTTCAGGAACGTACAAATCAAAATATTAATAACTATGAAAAATGCTAAATTATTGAGCAGAGACGCTCAGAAATCGATCAACGGCGGAGCAGCAGGACGCGTTTGCTGTGAGTACAATTACAAAGGACAGTGTATTCTTTGGATTGGACCTGGACAATATTGCCCATAGTTCTATCATCAGATAACAGTTAAAAAAAAGATTGTTTCAAAAGTCAAGTTATTGGGTTTTGAAACAATCTTTTTAGTTTAAATATGCTTTCACATTCTTTTTATAGGTTCTTCCCAACGGAAGCTCTTCTCCGTTTTTCAGAAAAACATGACTGGAATTATACGAATTGATATGTTCTGATAATACAATATAAGACTTGTGAATTCTGATAAAACCGAAATGCTGAAATTTTTCCTCAAAATTTGACATTCTCTCCAGAATCATATACTTTTTCAAAGGGGTCATCAGCACAATATATTCCCCGAATCCCTGTATCCAGAGAATATCTTTGAGAAAAACCTTATTCATCACATAATTGGATTTGAACATAATATAGTCTTCCTGATGATGATTGTTTGCCGAGTTTTTAAACTGAACAAAATCTCTTGCTTTATTCACCGCTTTTCTAAAAGTATCAAAATCCACAGGCTTTATAAGATAATGTACAACATCCAGTTCAAATGCTTTCACTGCATATTTTGTTTCCAGCGTCAGAAAAATACACAGCGGAGGATCGGGAAGCTGCTGTAAAAGCTCTACCCCATTGATTCCAGGCATATTGATATCGAAAACCACCAGATCCACTTTGTTGGTTTTCAGAAAAGCCAGCGCTTCTTCCGGTTTTTGAAAGGAAGCCAGCAATTCAACATCTTCAAGCTGATCACAATATTGTTTTACAAGCTGCAATGCAGGATATTCATCATCCACATTAACGATAGTCAGGTTAGCCATTGATAGTAATTGTTAAAGCAATTTTATATTGATCATGTTCTTTCGGTCCGGAATAAAACTCATACTGATCAGGATAAAATTTTTCCAAGATATGAATAATTGCCTCATTACCCAATCCGTGATAATTAGATTCAGCTGCATGAATTCTATCTTTCCCTACAGAATTTATAATTTCAAAATACAATTCAGAGCGCTCAATATTACAGAATAATTTTATAAAACCATGAGCATCCTCTCCTATTGCTGAGTGTTTTAAAGCATTTTCAAATAAAGTAAGAAGCACAGCAGACGGGATTTCAGCAACGTCAAATTCTTCCTGCTCTTCAATATCCATGACAATATCAAGCTGATTATTATATTTAAGCTGGTACAACGCAGCAAGCGCTTTCAATGAAGAAAATTCCTGGGAAACGGTTACTTTTTCTTTTCCGCTGTCATAAATAATATACTTCAGAAGTTTACTCAGCTGCAAAATAGAATCTGAGGTCTTCTCCGAATGGGTAAAACTGTTCGCGTATATATTATTAAGGGTATTCAGCAAAAAATGAGGATTCAGTTTAGACTTCAGCAAATCAAGATACAGCTGATCTTTCTCTTCTCCAAGAGTGATCACATCCTGTTCTATTAAAAATTTGTCTTTGGTAATTCCCAAAAAAGATCCCACCAGAATGATGATTCCCTGTGAAATGTACACATTGTACAGAAACCCAACGTGATAGCCCTTTCCACTGAAATCCATCTGAAAAACAGCAGGCTCCCACAAAATCCTGAAAAGGCTGGAAACCAAAAAGCAGATTAAAGCATAGAGAATAAACTCCGGATACTTATTGGATAAATAAAACCGGGGAACCAGATAATAGTACACCAGATAATAAATCCCAACATTGAAAATTGTATTCAAAATAATGCTTATCACCAACTGAGTTGAATCCAGGAAGTAGTTTTCGGTGAAATAAGTCATCAAAATGAAGATAAAAAGGAAAAAAATATGCTGAAACCTCAACAAAAATTTCCAACGGTACTTCATAAGGCTTTCCAGAATCTTACCGCTAAATAAAATCCTGATAATCAATAATATAATAATAAAATTAATGATTAAAAACATAATCCATACCTTATTTTGAAACGCATCAAATATATAATCTTTTTGTCTCAAAATGCAGTTCGTTGAGAAAAACTGTCATTGATTGAAAAAATCCGGGCCCGCTCTTTCGAATAAATATATTTGAGAAACCGCAATATTAATCAAATATTTCATGAAACTTAATATAAAATTAACGCTTATTTTATCATTTTGCCTGGTAAATGGTCTTTTATACAGTCAGAGTAAAGACAATTATAATATGTGGTTTCAGTACCTGATGTCTGCAAAGATTACTGATAAAAGTACTTTAACTGCACTTACGCAATACCGTTCCTTTGACCTGGCTTACGACACAAGACTTTTCCTTGTGAATGCTTATGTAGACTATGAAGTGGCAGAAAATATAAGACCTGCCGCAGGAGCGATGTTTTTGATTCTTGAATCTTATAATGCTGACGATTCTAAAAAGATTCGCTACGAAAAAAGGCCATTTCAACAGGTAACCGCTGATTACTACATTGGCAGAACCTCAATATCCAACCGGCTTAGAGTGGAAGAACGCTTTATCAGTAACCCTGATGAATTCGAGGTAAGAATCCGATACCTGATCTCTGTGAGAATTCCTTTCAATAAAAAAGGAGAAAAAGAAAAACTCTATGGTATTCTTAAAAATGAAATAAGAATGAATATTGATAAAACAGAGCCTTTCGACAGCAATCGTATTACTGCAGGCCTTGGAATAAAAGTAGGGAAAAATTCTGCTTTGGAACTCGCCTTTATCAATCAGATGGAAACCGGAAAAACAAGCAATTACGGATTCATAGGCTTCAGAAACAGCTTTGACTGGAGAAAAAAGAAACAACAATAACCTCACTAACATTATACTATATTATGCTTACATTTCTTGGTTTTTTAATGATTTTCATCTTCATGATCCTCATCATGAACAAAAAGATGACCCCGCTTACGGCTTTAGTCCTTGTACCTGTACTTATCGCTGTGGTGGCAGGATTCGGGCCTGACCTGGGGAAAATGATGAAAGATGGAGTAAAAGAAATAGCACTTACGGGGGTTATGCTGATTTTTGCCATCCTGTATTTCAGTCTGATGATTGATACCGGGCTTTTTGAACCTCTTGTGAATGCCATACTAAAGGCTGTAGGAGATAATCCGGTAAAAACAACCATCGGGACTGCCCTTCTCACCACACTTGTTTCTTTAGACGGAGATGGCTCTTCCACTTACATTATTGTGGTGGCAGCATTACTCCCGCTTTATAAAAAACAGGGCATGAACCCTTTAGTTCTGACCTGTATCATCATGCTAGCCGGCGGAATTATGAATATTTTACCATGGGGAGGACCAACTGCCAGAGTAATGAGTTCTCTAAAACTGGGACATACTGAAATTTTTGTTCCTATGATTCCGGTAATGCTGATCGGGCTGGTATGGGTATTCTTTGTTGCCTATATTTTAGGAGTCAGAGAGAAAAAAAGAATCAGCAAACATGGTAAATACACCAAATACAGCGGACAGGATATTGCTGGCGAAAATGACCCCGCATTAAGACGTCCGAAACTTATTATTATCAATCTGATCCTGACCATTATTTTGCTTTGTGTGATGATTCTTGACATTATTCCTTTGGGAGTTGCTTTTATGATTGCTTTCTGTATTGCTTCCGTGATCAATTATCCTAAACTGAAAGACCAGCAGAAGATTATTTCAAAACATGCCGGAAATGCTTTATCTGTGGCGGGAATGATCTTCGGTGCAGGAATTTTCACAGGTATTCTGAATGGTACCGGAATTATGAGTTCTATGGGAAATAGTATCATCAGTATCGTTCCAAAAACCTGGGGTGGCTATCTGAACATTATCACCGCCATATTCAGTGTACCGCTTACCTTTTTCCTTACCAATGATGCTTATTATTTTGGAATCCTTCCAGTCATTACAGCTACAGGCAGCCAGCTGAATATTCCACCTGATATTTTGGGACGTGCCAGTCTTGTAGGACAGGCTTCTCATTTATTGAGTCCTCTGGTTCCTTCCACTTATCTGCTGGTTTCACTGGCAGGTGTTGAATTCTCTGACCACTTGAAATTTACCTTAAAGTGGGCTATAGGATCATCCATCGTAATGTTGCTGGGTGCTTTGGTTCTTGGTATTATATGAGGTTATATCTTTGAATTCTGTAATCTTATCCTAAAACTAGAATGATGAAAACTGCCAAGCAAAAAACATTTACAGACTCTTATTTAAGAAATCTTACGCTTTATGTGTTCACAGCAATCATTTGTGGAGCATTAACCGGTTATTATTTTCCGGAAATCAGTAAGCATCTGGAAACGGTAAGCAGTTACTTTTTCATGCTTCTTGAGGTTTTGATTATTCCGGTAATTTTTATTGCTGTAACGTATGGAGTAAGCTATATTTTCAGCACCAAAAATGCTTTTAAAATTGTAAGTCAGATGGTTCTGTATTTTATAATCATCACCTCCATCAGTATTGTATTGGGGATCGGATCCGGTCTTCTTTTAAAACCGGGAGCCAATACAGGGATTATTCTTTCTTCACACAAGGCGTTACCTGAAAGATTTCTAACCAGGACTACGAATCCATTACATATCAGCAACTATGTACTTTTTCTTTTACTCTCCATATCTGCGGGAGTTGTAATTGGCCTTTCAAAGAAAAAAAATAACATTCTTAAAGCTATAGACGTAGGAAGGAACTTGTTTTTCAAACTCATCAAGTATGTGTACCTGTTTCTCCCGATAGTCATTTTCTCTAATATCGCTTACGGAATTTCTGTATACGGAATTAATACTTTACTCCCGTTAAGTAAGATTGTTGCCACAGTATATCTTACCTGTGTATTTTTCATCTTCGGGATATTAGGGGTTGTAACAGCTTATTTTAAAATTAACCTTTGGGATTTTTTAATCAGCATCAAAGAAGAAATCATTCTTGTTATCGCAACGTCTTCATCAAAGACCGCCTTCCCAATGATCTTTGATAAAATGGAATCACAGGGTTATGACCGGAAAATTCTCCGCCTTATTATTCCTCTAGGATACAATTTTAATCTGGCCGGAGCTTGTATCTACCTTTCAATTTCATGTATTTTCCTGATCCAGTTTTATAATATTCCTCTTACCATAAAAGATTATTTCTGGCTTTTTATCACCATTTCCATTGCTTCAAAAACAGCTTCAGGGGTACCGGGATCCGGTTTTCTTGCCCTGATGTTTACCTTAAGCCGTTTTGGAAAAATCCCCACCACAGATCTTGCCCTTTTATACAGCGTAGACCGCTTTATGAATGAAGCCAGATCGGTTACCAATTTCATAGGCATTTCAGTTTCTGCTGCCATTATTTCAAAACTTAATCAACATTCTATTCCCTTAAAAAATGACATTTCCTGATTTTACCCTCCTTTTCAATGACATCTTACAAAACCCTGCAAAATCTTTAGCCATTATCGGCAATCTCATCCTGATTGAAAGTCTCCTTTCTGTGGACAACGCCGCAGTATTGGCCACCATCGTAATGGATCTGCCCAAACATCAAAGAAAAAGAGCTTTGAAATATGGAATCCTGGGTGCTTATCTATTTCGGGGACTTGCTCTTATTTTTGCGTCTGTACTGATTTCCGTTTGGTGGCTGAAACCACTGGGAGGATTATACCTGATCTATATTTCTCTGGACTGGCTGATCAAAAAGATGAAAAATAAAAACGATGAAGAAAGTGCAGACGAAAGTCCTGACAAGGAATCCAGCTGGCTGTATAAAAATTCCATCGGGCTGCTGGGGCAATTCTGGGCAACCGTTGCGATTGTAGAAGTAATGGACCTTGCTTTTTCTATAGATAATGTTTTTGCGGCAGTTGCTTTCTCTGATAATTTACTTCTGATTACCCTCGGCGTATTTATAGGGATTTTAGCGATGAGATTTATAGCGCAGTGGTTTGTCCGCCTTATGCAGGTATTTCCTTTCCTGGAAACTGCCGCATTTATTGTGATTGCTATTTTAGGAATTAAACTAAGTTTATCTTTATTTGAGCACTTCTACCCTGCCACCGCATTCGCTCAATTTCTAGGCAGCCATACCATGGAAATTTTAGTTTCCGCCATTACCGTTCTTTTGTTTGTAATTCCTGTAGTGACCAGTTATCTTGTTGGATTTCCAGCCCGCAAAAAATAATTTTTCTGCCAAATTTTCACATTCGGAAATAAAAGTCTGCCATTTCAGCCACCATGGTCTCATGGCATACATTTAGAGAATTACAACACAGAAATAATTAAAAAATAAATATATTATGTCAGTAAACTTTAAACCATTGGCAGACAGAGTTCTGGTAGAGCCAATCGCAGCAGAAACTAAAACAGCTTCAGGTATTATCATCCCGGACACTGCAAAGGAAAAGCCGCAAGAAGGTACTGTAGTGGCAGTAGGCCCTGGTAAGAAAGATGAGCCTACAACAGTTCAGGTAGGTGACAAAGTTCTTTATGGAAAATATTCAGGAGCTGAATTGAAGCTGGAAGGTAAAGATTATTTAATCGTAAGAGAAGCTGATTTATTAGGAATTATTGGCTAAGATTTAAGATCACAGACATCAGATTTCAGATTAAAAAAATCAAATTAAAAAACTTTTGTTAGCTGTCTAATATCTGACATCTAACATCTAATATCTAATCAAAATGGCAAAAGAAATAAAATTCGATATTGAATCAAGAGACGCTCTAAAGAGAGGGGTAGATGCATTGGCTAATGCAGTAAAGGTAACTTTAGGTCCTAAAGGTAGAAACGTAGTGATCGAAAAATCTTTCGGTGCTCCACACGTAACTAAGGATGGTGTGTCTGTTGCAAAAGAAATCGAACTTGAAGACAGAGTAGAAAATATGGGAGCTCAAATGGTAAAAGAAGTAGCTTCCAAAACTAATGATATCGCAGGAGACGGTACTACTACCGCTACTGTATTGGCACAGGCTATCGTAAGAGAAGGTCTTAAGAACGTAGCTGCAGGTGCTAACCCAATGGATCTTAAAAGAGGGATCGACAAAGCTGTAACTGCAGTTGTTGAAAACCTTAAAGCGCAGTCTCAGGCTGTTGGAGATTCTACAGATAAAGTAAAGCAAGTTGCTTCTGTATCTGCTAACAATGATGAGACTATCGGTGCATTAATCGCTGAAGCTTTCGGAAAAGTTGGAAAAGAAGGTGTAATCACTGTAGAAGAAGCTAAAGGTATTGATACAACAGTTGATGTTGTAGAAGGTATGCAGTTCGACAGAGGATACCAGTCACCATACTTCGTGACTAACCCTGAGAAAATGTTAGCTGAACTAGAAAACCCATATATCCTTTTAGTAGAGAAGAAAATCTCTTCAATGAAAGAATTGTTACCGGTTCTTGAGCCAATTGCACAAGGTGGTAAGTCTCTATTGATCATCTCTGAAGAAGTGGAAGGTGAAGCTTTAGCTACTTTGGTAGTAAACAAACTAAGAGGTTCTCTTAAAATTGCAGCTGTAAAAGCTCCGGGATTCGGAGACAGAAGAAAAGCAATGTTAGAAGATATCGCAATCCTTACAGGTGGACAGGTGATCTCTGAAGAGCAAGGTTTCACAATGGAAAACATCTCTTTAGATATGCTTGGAACTGCTGAGAAAGTAACGATCGACAAAGACAACACTACTGTTGTAAACGGTGGTGGTGACGAAGCAAAAATTAAAGGAAGAGTAGCTCAGATCAAAGCTCAGATGGAAACTACAACTTCTGACTACGACAGAGAAAAACTTCAGGAAAGATTAGCTAAGTTAGCTGGTGGTGTTGCTGTTCTTTATGTAGGTGCTGCTTCTGAAGTAGAAATGAAAGAGAAAAAAGACAGAGTAGATGATGCATTACACGCTACAAGAGCGGCTGTAGAAGAAGGTATCGTTGCAGGTGGTGGTGTTGCTTTAGTAAGAGCGATCTCTGCTTTAGAAAGCCTTACAGGAATCAATTCTGACGAAACTACAGGGATCAAAATCGTGAAAAGAGCGATCGAAGAGCCATTAAGACAAATCGTTGCTAACGCAGGTGGAGAAGGTTCTGTAATTGTTGCTAAAGTAGCAGAAGGAACAGGAGACTTCGGATACAATGCGAAAACTGACGAGTATGTTCACATGCTTGAAGCAGGAATCATTGACCCAACTAAAGTAACAAGAGTTGCCCTTGAAAACGCAGCTTCTGTATCTGGAATGCTTCTTACAACTGAATGTGTAATCACTGAAGTAAAGAGCGCTGAACCAGCTATGCCAATGGGTGGTGGAATGCCAGGAATGATGTAACAGCGTGTCGCTAAGACAATTTAATATACTAACCGTTCTACGTTGTAGGGCGGTTTTTTATTGTTTTTTCAGTTAAATATGGTTTCCCGTAAGGAAATCTTTATTTAACATTTTAAATTAGCAAAATTTAATTAAATAATATACACCATTTACAAATCGTAATATGTAGAAACTATTCTCAATTTATAATATTTAAATTTGATTCTATACCATAGTGAAGATTATAAGATACAACTTCTCTTTTTAATGGATTATTTTTTTATTACTGCCGTTGAATTATATATATTATTTAATTTATAAATCCAAATTTCACTTAATTTACTAAAACTAATAAATACTTACAATGAACAACTTTCCAAAATATAATAATCAAAGATCAATTGGTGATAAAGGAGTATCACTAGCAAGGTATGTAATAGAACATGAACTTAATTGGATGTTTAGGGAAAATCATTTAGAAAATGATTTTGGAATTGATGGATATATAGATATTATAGGTGAGGAAAATAGTGTAACAGGAAAATCCATCGCTATCCAGATAAAAACAGGGGAATCATTTTTTAAAACAAAAACTACTACTGGATGGACTTTCTATGGAGAGAACAAGCACCTGAATTATTATACAAACTTAGATATTCCGATTATAATTTTCATTATTGATTTACAAGAAAAAAAAATTTATTGGGAATATTTTGATATTGATAAAACATCTGATACTAAGACTGGTTGGTCTTTATTAATACCTAGTAGAAACATATTAGGAATATCATCTAAAAAAGATTTGTTAGAAATTGCAGGTGACGTTATAGATTATATGCCACAAATTGAATATCAATGGAAAATTAATGAAGAATTAAAAAAAGTGATGTGATACTCTTAAATATAAGCCAAAAAGAAATTCTCAACATGGATACTTCTGGTCTTACAGATTTGTTAAAAAAATTAACAATTAATGATGAAATAATAAAAAAATCAGAAGGGAAACTATCTTTTTTTATCGATGGGTACAATCATGATTCAAGAGAAATTTATGAAATTGAGGAGGTAAGAAATTGGATTGCTAAAGTGTTTGAAGATTTTAAATACTGGGGATACTTCCTGGACATGAGAAAAGAGTTTATTAAACTTACGGGTATAAGATTATTAACAGTATGTCTATGTGATTGTAAAATAATAAGTACAAATGCAGATAATACAATTAAAAATGTAGAATATGACGTTCGCCAATCCGCAGATATTATGATAAAAATTTTTCAATGGTTAAATGAATTTACGGATAAATATCGCCTACCTATGGAGGTTAATAGGAGAAAAAGTGATGAAGTCACTTTTGCATTTACAGGTCACTTAAAATAATTTTCTCAAATATGAAAAAGTATTCAATCTGGTGAAACAATAAAAGATTAACAAACTCTGAAGCTAAAAAACTCAAAAAAGCAAATTCTCATTAATATTATAAAATTGAAAACCTAGCTTCTGTTTCCGGAATGCTTCTAACAACAGAATGCGTTATCACTGAAGTGAAGAGCGCTGAACCAGCTATGCCAATGGGTGGTGGAATGCCAGGAATGATGTAATAGCGTGTCGCTAAGACAAATTTAATATACTAACCGCTCTGCTTTTGTAGGGCGTTTTTTTTATTTTATGGTTTCCCGTAAGGAGATATTATCTTTAAACCTTAAATTGGTCAAAATATTATTATAGATAATTCTTAATTTAAAAAAAAACTATGAAAAAACATGTATTTATTATTAAACAGCTTTTTCCAATAAGTGAAAAATCACAAGCAAAGATTCTTGCAAAATTTGAATTTTATGCTGAGTCAATAGAAGATGCTGAAAAATTTAAGGACAGCCTTTCACAACTTTTTAGTAATTCAGCCCCTATAAAAACTTCACCAAGAAATGAATATATGATTTCTTTGGATGAAGAGATCACGGAAATTTAAAACTCAATAATATGAAATATTAAATATGAAAAGGAACGGATATTTGGTTTTTCAGCAGTAAAGAACCAGGTTTGTTAATTGGGTAGGCAATAAAAAATAAGGAAATGAAATACTTAATCTTCAAAAGTGAAAATGAAGCTTTTGAAGAAATATACTTCCTATTTTTTTCAGAATAAAATCAATTATTATATGATTAAAACAAAATGGTTAATTTACACAGTTATTATTGGATTAATTCCTTTTTTAATTAGAACTATTATCGCTCTTTTTGATAAACTAGGAAGTCTTGATTATTGGATAAATGAAGTTGATTTTATCAGTTTTGGATTAATATTAAATCTTTCTGTAATTAATGAACTGGAAGATAAAAATCTACAGGATAAAATATGGAAGTCTAGAAATATCGGTTTTGCTATTGTTTTTCTAATTTTATTTTCTGCAATTTTAGCCATTGTCACCTATTCAGATTTTAAAGTAAATAAAGATTTAGATAAAACCGTTGTTAAATGTTGCTCAGTTATCCTATCTGTAATAACCTTTATATTTAGTTATTCAATTTATAATCGCCTAAATACTTTACAGCAATGAATACTATATTAATTATTGTAACCTCTATTGTTTCTATTTTAGGCTTAACACTCTCAATTAAAACAATAATTGATACAAGGAAAAAATATTATCAGGAGTATTTAGAACGGAAAAAAATGAAAAAAATTAGATCATTTATCTATTTAGATAATTATAAAATGTATTCTATTTCTTCACAAATTTTTGAAGGATTAACAGAGTATATTTTAAAATCAGAAAATACAAATACAAAAGAAAAGGAAGAACAAAAAGGACCATTTTTTAGCGGAAGAGTTCTAGCTGATATTATTGAGAAGGACACAAATTATACAGAAAAAAATTTCTTCATGATTTTTCATATAATTTATTTGAGGAAGCACTGCAAAAGGATGACAGAGTTTTAGAGATTAACAAATCAAATATTTCAACGGAATTAGATAAAATTCCTGATTATAGTTTTATAAAAATTACATCAAATGTAGTCTTTAATGATTTAGAGACAATGGAGAAAACTATATCAAGTTTTAACCGAATGGGAGGAGCTTTAGGTTTTATAACACTAAAAGCAAAATACGATGAGTTAATGAAAGAAGCTCAAGAAGATTTTAAAAATATAAAAGATAGAAATCAAAAATCTAATGCCATCCATACTTTAAAAAATAAAGCTTCTTTTAAAAAAGTTTTGATAGACGAGGGGTTAAATCTAGATGATGACTACTTAAAAAACATGGAATATTTAATCCAATATGGTTACCATAGACAATTTGAAGTTCAATTGCCCCTTTCAAATTCAGATAAAGTAAGCCTTTTTAGTGCTCAATTAAACAGGAATAATTTGAAAGAAAGTGAAAATAATATTGTTAAAAAATACTCTCGAGAATCTGAAAAAGAATTTACCTTATTTGGAATTGTAACTCAAAAAATGACAAAAGAAAAAAAAGAAGAAATGTTTGAAAGTTTGAAGATCAATAACGAAGATCCAAATTTGAAAGAAGCAATGTTTAATATGATAAAGCAATTAAGTAACCTTGAAAATACTTTTGTTGGGAAATTGGATTATGAATATGTAATTGATCCAATTGCTTTGTACATAGAAATATAAAAACGGTAGATTTTCATGAAATTATGGAACAATCAGAATTTATAGAACAACAGAAAGAATTAAATAGACTTACTTCATTAATTTCCCAAGGTGCAACAATTAAAGATTGTTCACATCCATTAAAAGATGAATGCCGTTTACCGATAAAGAGTGCTCATAGCTTGCAACGACAAGGTTCATTAAAATTATTGGAAAAAACAATCAATGGAAATTCCTTCATATATTGTCACACTGAAAGGCAAATAAATAAGAAGTATGGTTTTTTAGACCTTAAACCAATTGGAAGAAGGGATGCTTCAACATTTTATGGCTTTTGTGATTTTCATGACACGGAGCTTTTTAAAGAAATTGAGAATGATCCTGAAGCTACTGATATTAATAATAATCTACATTGCTTTTTGCATACTTATAGGTCATTTTCTCACTCTTATCATAGGAAATATGAAGAATACAAACTTTTTACATCTTCAGAACCAGAAGTACTTAAATTTTTAAATAAATTTTACGGAGGAGACGTAGAAAAGGTAACTCAAGGTGTAAAATTAGCACTTCACGACTTAGAAATTCCAAAAAAACGTTTAGATGAAATGCTGATAAATAAAAGCTATGAAGAGTTAGAATATTATTGTTATGAATATCCATATCGATGTCCAGTTGCATGTGCTGGTGTAACAACTCCAGGGCATTTCAAAAATGGTGATCCATTTAATTTAAGTGAGAAGGCAGATATTTCATATTCAGATATTTTCACAACAGTCTTACCCTTTGCAGAGAGGACAGTTATTATTTTAGCAGCATTTCCAGAGGATTTATTAGCGATAAAATATTTAGACGAATTGGATAATATTTCTACCGAACTTGAGTTTCAGAAATATTTATCATTTCACATAATAAACAATCTTGAAAATGTATACATATCTCCAAAATTTTATGACAGAAAAGATTATAAATGGAGGCAAAGTTATTGTCAATTAATTAATATTATTTCTAATAAGTATTCTCCTTATATTAGGTATAATAAAGGATTTTCTGTTAACTATTTTGCTTATACAGAAAAAATAGAATCTTAATTAAATATACCCTCACTCCCCCATTTCCTATCCCCCAACTTTTACTTATATTTGTTTCTATAACGTACACAAATATGCAAAACAAAAAAATACATCAGGGGAGAAATATCAAGCGTTTTCGTGAGATGTTGGGCATCAAGCAGGAGGCTTTAGCTTTTGATCTTGGGGAAGACTGGAACCAGAAGAAGATTTCGCTTTTGGAGCAGAAAGAAACTATTGAAGATCCTTTATTGAAAAGAATTTCTGAGGTATTAAAAATTCCTGTGGAAGCTTTTCAGAATTTTGATGAGGAACAGGCAATCAATATTATTTCTAACACTTTCGATAACTGCCAGCAACCAGCTTCTATTTTCTATAATTCTACACTTAATCCTGTGGATCAATTAATCAAAGTACACGAAGAAAAAATTGCGCTGTACGAAAGAATGCTGAAAGAAAAAGATGAGATGATGGCCAGACTGGAGCAGTTGATTCAGAAATAAAAACAAAACTAATAACCAATAGTTCAAGAAACCCAGCTCCGCAAAGTCTCCCGACTTTGTGCTTTCCAAAAAAATAGAATCCGAAGTCCCCCACTTCGGATTCTCTATATCCCACATCTAAAATACCCCGACTGCCCTCTACCACACAAAAGGCTTCGTGCGGTAGCAGGGTATTACTGTAATTCGGGATTGAATGTTATCAGTAGAACTATTTGTTTCAGAAATCTTTGTAATTTTGCACGGATTGTGCTTCGGATGTCCCGAAACTACAGCAATACCCGAAACGTTAGCAGAAATTTTATCATATACATCGCTTATCAAGCAAAACTTATGAAATTAAAACCAATTATTATTTTATCATCTGTACTTTTACTTACAAGCTGCGTAAAAGTTTGGAATCAGATGAGTGAATTGAAGCCACTTGAAGATTACTCTACTCAAAACGTAAATATCCAAGAAAAAAATGTGATGGATGCGAAAATCACTTTCATTAACGATAAAACGATTGATGGAAAAATTAGAGGTCAAAAAAATATAATTTATGGATTTCTAAATGAAACTTCAATAAACAAATTTCTTCAAATTTATGATAAGACAGGAAAAAAAGAATACATCTATTTCCAACTCCTAAAAGAAATGACGATTAAAGATTATAACGGAAACGAAAGAAGATTTGTGAATAGAGGTTCTGAATATAAATCTTTGCAGGAGAACTTTTATGATGGAAAAATTAAATGGTTTAGAGAATATTACAATAACGCATATGATGGAAGCGTTCAGATAACAGACCATTTCATCAATGAAAAAAATCAAGAAGTAAATGTTGGCACATTCAATAGTATGAAAAATAAACTGAAAGAAATTACCTCTTCAAAACCTGAATTATCTTCAAAAATTGAAAATACATCAACATTTAACAAAGAAACTGTTATTAGAATTTTAAAAGAATATGAACAATAGGAAAAATTTCTGATAACATCGGTTTTGCAATAGTGGGGCGAACCCCAAGCTCCGAAAAGTCTGGAGACTTTGCACCATCATAAAAAACAAAAATCCGAAGTCGGGAGACTTCGGATTTTTTTATAATTACCCCAACTAAAATACCTCTACACCTTCATTTTCTATCCCCAGCTTTTACTTATATTTGTTCCTGATTAAAAACAAAACTAATAACCAATAGTTCAAGAAACTTATACTCAAAATGAAATTAAACATTAAACTTTTCTCCATCTTTATTCTTCTTCTGGTTTCCACCTTTTCATTTGCCCAAAAGAAGACTCCTTTTCAGATCAATGGAGAATTATTTGAGGTTCCTGGAAAATGGGAATATAAAAATCAACTGAAATCATCCGGACAATTTCACCTAAGCAATAAAGACGAAAAAATAAATCTGCTGATTTCAGTAAGAAAACCTGAGAAATTTGAGTTTTATAAAGAAGGTATAACGGAAAAAGAATTGCTGAATGCATTTTACCAATGGGAATATGATTACTGGGCATCTTCCAATGGAGTGAAAGCAGAAGTTTCTGAAGTAAAGCGAAACGAAGAAAAAAATTATATCATCTGGAAAATTATCATAAAAGATAAATCTCAGGATGTTAGTAAGGACCTTACTTCCTATTTACTGTATGCCGTTAGAAACAACAATCTGATTTCATTCAATCTAACCAATAATACAGATAAGAAGAATCCCTTAACTGAAACGGAATCGGTTAAACTTCTTGAACAAACTTATTTGAAATAAAAAACAAAAACTAATAACCAACCCTTCATGAAACTCTATACTTTAATAGTAGGAATACTCTTACTATTTTCCGGTTGCACAAAAAAAGACCAATACAATGTTGGCCAGGAATGGAATTACAAAACCCGCCCCACAGAAAAAAACTCAACGCTTACAATTTTAAAGATTGAGGAATACCCTGAAACCGGAAAGGTAATTCATATTTCCATCAGTGGTTTGAAGATTAAAGATACCAGTAGTACCACAGGTTTTGCAGACAAATTCACACATATTCCCATATCAGAAGAAGCTTTGGATAAAAGTGTCACCAGTCTGAAAAATGAGACCGGCAAAAAACCAGATTCCCTTGAAATGAACGGATATTCTTACTGGAAGAAGGAGTTTGATAATGGCAATGCCGGGATATTTACGATTCCTGTTTCGGAGATTGTAAGTACAATGGAAAAATCTATTGTTGCAGGGGATTATACCAAATAATATTCAACACTTCCCCGACGCTTTTTTTCAGTTATACGATCATACAATATAAATTCTCATGAAATCAAGAATTCTCTTTCTTATTATTATTTTAATTTCTTACAGTTGTTCATTAAATAAATATGGTAACGTTCCTGTTCAAAGTGAAATTGATCTTTCCTTTAAAAGCTTCAGTGAAATTAAAAAAGAAGAAATGGATAAAGAATCAAAAGATATTACTCTCGGATATTTTTGGGGAATTGGAGAAGATATCTATCCCGCTTTTCAAAAATATAAGTTTGAAATTCCCAGATCATATCAAAGAAACGAAAACAACTTCATCCTTAAAGTAGATTATTTTTTCACAAAAGATGAGCAAATCAAATTCAAGTCTTATGAATGGAATGAAAATGAAAAAATTGAAACTTCGAATGAAATGTTTAACGAAAAATTCCACGAAATAAAAAAATATATAACTGAAAATCTTGGAAAACCATCCCTTGAAGTATATGAAGATTTAGAAAAATCTAAAGAGGAAATGGTAAGGGATGATATAAAATGGCAAAGTAAAAATCTGAACGCCTACTTATTTCGTTTCAGAGGAAAAGGTGGATTTGATCAAATACGTTTGGCAATTTATTGTGATTAAGAATATTGTTATGAACAGAAGAACATTAATAAAACAAAGCTATACAGCATCCTGTTTTGTTTCCCGCAACTTGTATAAGACTTCCGGAGGCCTCGGGAGATTACAAACAAAGTTGTTTTTAACTTCCGGAGAATTCGTTTGATGACAAACATAAACGTTTGAGACTTCCGGAGAACTCACTTAATGAAAAACAGAATTGTATGTATTCTGATTTTAAAATCATCTATGTATATTTGAATACCATGAAAAATTTCACACTGTTATTATTTTGTCTTATAATTTTATTCTCCTGTAATAAGAAAAATGGTGATCACAAAATTGAAAAACCTAAGGCTGTTCTGATCAAAATAGGATACTACCCTACGTTTCATCTTCCTGCTGAAACCATCTTAAATTTTAATGAAAAATATTTGATTTTTTACAGCCCAGTTTCTTATAACCCACCATCACCTCCGCCTCCATCAAAGGAAAATGGAGAAAAATGGAGTGCCGAAGAAGAGAAAGAACATCTGGAATACCTTAATGAAAGGCCGCAACTGCAACCTTTTAAAATTACACTCTCACAAAATGATATCGACCGAATTCAACGAATATCAGGTTCCTTCACTTCAGAAGATTTTAATGATAAAGATTTAAAACCCGCAATGGATGGGATGTCAACAAACATTATCATTGTATACTCCAATGGAAAATTAGTTCAAATCAACCCTATGAACGCTCCCAATGAAAAGCAAAGGGCATTATATGGAGAGATTTTAGATCTCCTCATAGAAAAGAATACGAATAAGAATGATGCTGTTATTTTACAGAAAATAAAAGGATATCACTGATTGACAGCTATTTTTCCAGTTCTATCTCTATAGACACTCTCTGATGTTAATTTAATATCTAAATTTGGATGTTTGTAACAAAAAACAAATTAAGAATGAAAATGAATTGCAACAAATGTAAAAATGAAGTGATTACTCTAAACTTTTCTGAAGAACAAAAGCTTGATCTTTATATTTTGATGCAAAACGATTTAAAAGTATTTACTGAAAAAAAATTAATTGACGAATTCAATGTAGATAAAAAGGAAGCAAAAATCATTATTCAACATTTAAACAATAGAAATGGCAGATGTGCAGAATGTGAGTTTGAAGAATTGAATGGAGAATATGTTGAATGTCCCAATTGCGGTGCTTTTAATTATAATCTTAATGAACCCGTGTTTAATATAGAATTTTGCAGTCACTTAGAATGGTCTCTGGATTTTAACAACATTGAAAATGAAAAGATAAAATATTATGCTAAGAATTTTTGGTGTGATGGTATAAGTCATTTACCAGAAGACTCAAAATCTTTACTTTATCATACTATTGAAAACAGCAAGCAAATCATAACAAAAGCCTGGATTGGATATGGTGGTGATGAAATTTATGAAATGAAAATCAAGTTTGGGAAAAAAGCTATAGAAAATTATAAAAATAATAAAAGTTTAATCGAATGTATTCCAAAAAATAATGAAAATCCGAATTGGATAAAATTATTTATGGAAGATAAAAAGATTGAAATTCAATTAAAATAATAACTGTTGCTAACATGAATTTGTACCATGTAGAAGATAGTAACCTCGCTCCAAAAAGTCTCCCGACGTTGCAGAAATAAAATAAAATCCACCACCGCACTAATTTTTATCCCCAAACTTTCTCTTATCTTTGTTTCAATAACGATCTGATCAATGCTGACGACGTAACACCAAAACAAAATATGGCAACAAAAGAAGAATTCTGGGATAGGAAAAAGAAATTAAATGATGATTTTTTCGTGATGGGCTCCGTGGCCCATCCTGCAACTGAAGAACAAATCAGAAAATATGAAGAAAGCACAGGATTTATCTTCAGTGAAGATGTTAAGGATTTTCTGACCTCTTTCGGGTCCTTACTATTTGAAGTGAAAGAAGAGATCTGGAAACGTCCCCAGGAATTTGATGTTCTTCCAAGCTGGAAATTCGGATATGGATTTTTTGTGTACGGACTTTCGCAGGATGAAGAAATGCCTTCCTGGATGGGATTTGAAGAAAAACATCAGGAAGCCCTTGAGTATAAAGAAAAGCCATTGGGACAACTGTTTTTCAAGCGCAGTGGAAATCTCTACAGGGCATATACCGACAACGGAATCATAAAAATTGAGTATGACAAATACGACGAGGAAGATCATGAAGTATTTGAAGGAAATATTTATGATTTTTTAATTGAAGAAATTAATAATTTAGAACAGGATTATCTGGAATACATTAAGGAAGGAAAATCCTGATGTATTTGTACACAACCTTATAACTCCTGACTTTACACCTATAAAACAAAAACACTAAACTTTATACCATTGAAAACAAAATTATTATTCCTTTCATTTTTAGGATCAATACTAGCCCATACACAAACCCTTCATTTTAAGAACCTTAAAGATATGTCTACAGGCAGAGGGGCCACAGCCAGTGTAATTGTGGATGACAATATCTATGTGAGCAACGGGTATCAGGACAAGGGAGCTAACGCCAATTATATTGAGAAATATAATATTACGGATAACAAATGGAGTGTTCTCAATACTACTCTGCTTTCCAAAAAATTTGCTAATTCGGAGACTTACCATAATAAAATTTATATTTTTAACGGTTGGGGAAACAGCCATCTTGAAATTCTGGATCTTGCAACCAATACCATAACGAAGGGAGCTGTTAATCGTTTCTACACAGGAAATGCAGGTTCTGCCATTCATAACGGCAAAATATATGTGTTTGGGGGCAGCGGACTCAACGGAGCGAAAACCACTGTATTTTCTAACAGATTCCAGTATTATGATATTGCTTCCGATACATGGCATCCATTACCCGATATGCCCACAGCCAGAGAAACAAAGGGCAAAATTGTGAATGACAAGCTTTATGTCATTGGTGGTTTTAACGGTACCTCATCCCGCCTGATCAATGTTTACGACCTCAACACGAATCTCTGGACGGATCAATATACGATGCCCGCCGGGATATCGGGACACTCATTAGCCGTATCCGGTAATAAGATCTTTATTGCAGGAGGCTATAATAATCAAACTTTTCTGGCCTATTTTGATACAACAACCAATAAATTCCATCAGTTGTCATCCAACATGATTCCCAGAAGACATGCTGCAGCAGAGGTACATAACAATACTTTATACATTATCGGCGGAAGTACGACATCTATCACCAAATCAGCGATTAAAAGTATACAAGCAGCTGATATTAGTGAAAATGCACTCTCTTCAAACGCAGCCAATGAAAATTATGAAACTAAAACAAGAGTCTATACTAATGCACAAAAAGACGGTTTTGTGATCAGTAATAAAAATAACAGCAATCAGTTTGAATTTACCGTTTACTCCACAGATGGAAAGGAAATACACAAAGGTTTTGCCTATTACAACAGAAATATAGATTTATCCAGAGTACAAAAGGGAACTTATATTTTTAGTTTTAAAGATGAGAAAGGGGTTTTGCAGCAGATTAAAATTTTCAGATAATCATACCTTACAATCATCCATTAAAAAATACAATGATTACAATGAATTTAAATTTTAGCAGTGCTAAAATAGATGAGGCAGTTAGAAAGAATTCAAAAAGAAGCTCAATGATACTGGATTTAGCCAACACAGCTTCGTTGGCTACTGATGGAAAATTATTCTATGGCAGGGAATTTAAAAATAGAATTGAGGTTGCCAGAATAAAAAATCCTATCACATCAATCCTTCCTATTCTCATTATTGTTTTTAAAAAGAATGACCTTCAAAATCCTAAATTAAGACTAAGCTTTTTGGGATACTTTTGGTTTTCAATTCTCACCTTACTATTTTTATGGGCTATCATAAAAAAAATTATTGATCCTGATTTCCCGGGGGATCTTGAATTGGCTATATTTTCAGTTCTATTTTTTTACTCATTATTCGCAATAGAATTTTACTTCACAAAAAAGGTTTTTGAAAGACTAAAACTAAGAATCAGTAAATAATCATGAAAAACAGAGTTCTCATTTTATTTATTTTAATTTTATTTTTGGGGTGTAAAAAACAAGAATTTGATGAATTTGATTTTTCTTATGGCAATAGTTTTGAGACAGATTTCTCAATAAAATTCAGCCATAAAAATGATTCGATTTTTTTGTATGAAAATTGGGCTCCGGAAAACAACCAATTACCAAAAAACAAAACCAGCTATCTTTCAGTCCTGAATAAAAGTCAAAAATTAAAACTGGATAGCTTTATTTCGAAGATAGATTTCAAAAGTTTAGACACCTTATATTTTGAAAAGTATCAGGATGGGGAATATTATAATTTCTTTATTAGAAAAGGTAAAATAAGGAAAACTATAAAAGTTCATAGTCTGAATGCACCCCAATCATTAAGCAGTTTTGCCCATTGGATCTATCAAACAAAAAAAACATTAAAATTAACGGAGACACAACGAAGTTTTGAGTTTAAAAGTAAAAACATTTATCCTGAGCCTCCCCTCTTTAAATCAAAAGACTAAAAAAAATAAAATAAACTTATATAAATGAGTTCAAAAGGTGGAAAATACCCGCATCTCTTATCATTATGATACAACTCCGAATCGATACAATTAAAGAAACATGGATAAGTGAAAATATAAAGCTTAGCCCACCCGCAACAACAGAAGATATAAAAGCTGTCGAAGAAATCCTTGACTTTCAGTTTCCGGATGATTGTAAAGAATTTTATTTAAAGCTGGATGGCTTTGCAGATTGGGACTGGACAAAGAATATGTTTTCCATCTGGCCCTTAGCAAGAATTCTCGAAGAATACCATAACGAAAGTGATAAGAGCTTCATTGTATTTGCAGACTATCTGATTAACTCCCACCATATCGGTTTTGTAAAAGGGAAAAAAGGGATATTTAAAAATACGCATGAAATACCTGTGAAGATAGCGGATACTTTTTCTGAAGCAATCTTTCTTATCAATTCAGATGCAGATATTCTGTATTGATGTCAATCTTTAGCTTAGACAGTTTTTTTATCCACAAATATTTTCTTGTTATTCGTAGATTTGGGGACTAATAATCATGATATGAACGCTCAGGAACTTCAAACATTACTCACCGAAAGAGCTGAAAAATTTCATCTTAAAAATGAAGCATTTCATACGCTCCACAAAATACTCTCAGAAGATCCTGAAGAACTGATAGGAGGCTTTGCCCGTCACGAAATTACTTTTGTATTTGAGGGATACCAATACCTGATTGAACAGCAATACCAGGAACCTATTATCCGTGCAAGAATAAGTCTTTGTGTGGAAAATGAAATCTATCTTAAAAACCTGGAACCCATTGGATATTATGATCTTGAAATGGATTTTGATGGCGAAATAGTGGACGACTGGTTTGTCATTGAGAAGGAAAAATACCTGAAAGATATCGGAATCATTTCCTATTTTCAGGAGATGAACAAAAAGATGCCTCCTCAATATTTACGTAGAAACCACAGTGAATATAAATTTGTTTCCTATATTTCCTTAATTGGAACATTATTCATCAGCAAAGAATTTGAAGGAGCCGGAGTATTTATCAACAGAGCAAACACTTATTTAAATAACACCGATAATGTATTACCAGATAAAGATTATTTAAAAAAATGCCGGTATTTCCTGAAAATAATGACCCACTACTTACTAGAAAACAATTTGTTATCAGAAAGTTAGAAACAAAGATTGATGGATAATAAGACCAATGACTAATAATTAAGAAATGTAAATTAAAACGATCAGATTAAATAATGCATTTTAAATATCCAATCTACCTACTTTTAGGCCTTATAGCAGTAAGCTGTCAAAGAAAAGATGAAGTTGTAAAAAGAGACAATGAACCTGATATTCATATTCTGCAAGGAGAAGACCATGAAATGAATACAGCCATAGAAAATGCCCAGAAATCATTATACAAGTTCAAAGAAGCAATACAAAGCCCAAACCCTGATTATTACAACTTTGCACTGAAAGAAAGATTTACCACTGGTGATTCCGGAGGTGAACATATCTGGATAAGCGCAGTTCAATATTCTGGTGATAAATTCTATGGAATTGTAGACGGAGATCCCATTTCAACAACAGAAGTAAAACTGGGAGATACTATTGAGATTGATCAACGCAATATTACAGACTGGATGTATATTGATAAAAATATTGTAAAAGGAGGCTATACTACCAGGGTTTTAAGAAAAAGAATATCACAAAAAGAACGTGAACAAATGGATAAGGAAAATGGTTTTACTTTTGAGAACGAGTAAAAATGTCACTTTCTCCTCAACATGTTCCAGCTTTCTAAATCAGGACAGAACAAATGAAGCTTTTGAGGCAATTGGAGGTCATCAAAATGGAGTAACCGTGAATAGAATAAATAAATTCTTTTGTAAATGAAAAAAAGACAATTTAAAAAACTGGACAATTCAATTTCAAGTTTTCAATGGATAAAAAAGAAAAGTGAAAAATATTGGCAGAAAGTAGATCTGATGGAATGTTGGGGATTCCAGATTCAGGAAGGCAGTACATGGAAAAAAGGATTGTCAGAGTCTGAATTGGAAGATTTTCAGAAGCAACTGAACATCACTTTTCCGGAGTCATTAAAGAACTATTACCGGACGATGAACGGACTTGATAAACCGGGAATAGATAATAATGGGGGTGAAGGAGAAATTGATTTTGGTCCTACCTTTTATTCATATCCTGAGGACATTCCCCTCATAAAAGCAAGAATTGAATGGATAATGGAAGCCAATCGTGTGACAGAAGATATTTTGAAGAACCAAAATGTTCCTCCAATTATCCCTTATTTAGGACATCGGTTTTTAATACTGGATCATGAAGAACATGTACTTTCAATGTTTGGCAATGATATTATATTTTGGAGAGATAATTTATCAAAAGGAATTGCAAGTGATATTTTTTTACTTCGCCATGCTGAAAAAAAGAAAATTGATACAAGCTCATTTTGGAACAAAAAAATTGGGTAGTTAACAACTGATTTTAGTTTAAAATTTTCCCACTCGAACCAATACATTAAGCTCTTTAGCCAGAAACAAACTATGGAAATTAAAGTTGCCCGCGAAAAATATAAAATCATTGGCAAATACTTTGATCCTGATTATGAACGGGAAAATGAAGCCTTGACTGAATTCAAAGCCAATAATCAGAATTTATCCGATCAACAAACAGTTGAATTACTAAATTTTCTTCAAAGTGATTCTGAAATGCCCGGCAAATATTTTGTTGCTGACTTACTTTATTTATACAACAGCTTCAGCAGAGAGCTATTTGAGTCTCTATTAACAACAGCAATACATTATAAAGATCCTAGTTTCAACAGAATATTTCTGATACCTTGTCTGAATGCATTTGGAACTAAAGCTGTTGCCAATTACCTTGTTGATCAATTCAGCAAAGGAGACATCATCGAGCGTATAGGGATTTCTAATTTGATATATTGGCTAAAGCCACAAGGAAATAGCGAAGCAGACCAATTGCATCATACTATTTTAGAAAGAGCCAATAACACATCCAATTTAATTGAGCTTTATCATTATAAGTTACAATATGGAAACAAGCTCAATCATATCACTAATATCCCGGACAATGCTGAAAATCTTATTAAAGCTATTAAGGGGAATAAAGAATATGAAGAACTATTATTTAACAAGCTTGGCTGGATAAAAAACGCCCCAATACTCATTGAAAACAAAGGAATACAAACAGACCTGTTTTACGTTCCTCCATTTACACTCAATGAAGGGGAAATTATTATTATAAATCTTTTCCACGGACCACACTTTTATGAAACGGAAATGTTTCTTAAAGATCTATTATGTGGTAAAACAAACCATGAAAGTGTTATCATCCATAAAAAGATGACTTTTGCTGAACATTTCAGAGAATCAAATTTCAGAGACATTTTTTATCCTATGACGGTGGGAAAATATTTAAGAAAGAACACCAACCCAGCCAGTCCCTATGCAGCAAAAATTTATGAAACGGAATGGATAAACAAAAAAATAAAAGTAAATAGTATTACAGGTACCCCAAGACAATTATTAACTTTATATGCAACGCTTTCAAAGACAAATAATATTGTTTTTGATTTAGTAGGTCTGGTTCCTGAGGGAGCGAAAGAAACTTATAAAATAGTACAGGAAGTAGTAAAAAAAGGAGGTTCAGCCATTTTACTTGATGGATATGATGATATGAAAAACAACTGTACAAAATATATTGAACTGCAATGGAAACAAGCATAACTTCTCTAAATAACAACATGAAAAAAGCATTTGAATTCCTTACCCATTTAAAAGAAAACAATAATCGTGAATGGTTTGCTCAACACAAATCTGAATACGACACCATTGTAAAAGAAAACAAAGTTTTTTTTACCCACATTTATAATACCCTTCAGGAGCATGATCAGCTCAAGGGAATCCATATTTTCAGGATTTATAATGACGTTCGTTTTTCCAAAGACAAGACGCCGTATAAACCCTATTTCGGAGTGGGATATTCCCGTTCAAAACCTATGCTGAGAGGCGGATATTATATTCAGCTGGAACCGGGTAACAGTTTTGTAGGCGGCGGTTTTTGGGGTCCGGAAGCCAAAGATTTACTTCGTATCCGTAAAGAATTTGAAATCAGCAGTACAGAAATTGAAAAAATTATCTCTGACAGAACTTTTATACAATATTTTGGAGAACTTAAAGGTGACGCTGTAAAAACAGCCCCACGAGGTTTTGATAAAAATCATCCGGCTATAGATTTGATCAGAAAAAAGCAGTTTCTGGTGATGCGGAAGTTTACCGATAAGGAAGTCTTATCTGACAATTTTCAAAAAGAAGCACTGCAAACCTTACTTGCCATGCGTCCTTTTTTTGATTATATGAGTGAAGTGCTGACCACGGATTTGAACGGGGAACCTTTGTTTTAAAATAAAAAAAATGAAATGGATCCTGCAAATTTTAATTTTATCCATCATTGATTTTCTCCTTATCTGGACCTGGTTCTACAATATTGATCCAGATCCTAGCATTTCAATTGCAGTTGTAATAATTTACCCCGTATTATTTTTCAGTAATCTGCTGGCAGGAGGTATTTTGTGGATAACAAAGAAAAGAAACTTATCGCTGCTGTTTATCATCAATTCTGTTGTTGCAGTTGTAATTGCCAGTTTTCTTTGGTTAAATGCTATCAGAAGACACCAAAATCGAATTTGGATCAGCTATAGCTTTCCTCACAATACAAAAAATTATCATATTGACATTCATAAACCCAATAATACATTTACAATCACAGAATATGAGAATCCGGGAAGTTCCTGGATATTTCAGGAAGGAATTTGCACTTATGAAAGCGGAAAAATAATTTTAAAAACAGATTCTACCGTATATAATATTGAACACAATGTATTAATAGGATTTACAAAAAATAAAATACAGTTAAAAAGGAATAATAATCCTTTATAAAACATGCTCCAATAAAGCCATGAAAAAAACGTCCTTATTCATTTTCGCGTCCTATATAGTATTGAGTTGTTCTGAGAATTCTCAGAAAACAAAATTCATGGATTTTCGAAGTTTTGCATTTCAGGCTCCTAAAGACTGGAGCAAACTGAAAATGGATGCTTATGATAGTAATGCCGGAATTATCGTCACAAAAAATAATGATTCGATTTTCTACGATTATGGACCTTATTTCTATTCATTAGAAGAAAATATCACGATTATTAGCAGAAAAGATGTCAACGAACTTCTGACTGTGAATCCACAGGCTGATACAATAGCATTTATTATCATTGATAAAAATTCAAATAGAGAAGATTTTGTCAAAAGTAAAATAACCTATAAAAAAATTAATGGGTACAAGGCCAAAATAGTAGAGCCCAAACAAGTGGGAAAAGGAATGACGGGAATTTATATCGACAGCCTCAAGACTGAATCAATAGGAAAAATCGGATTCAATCTATATGGCACAAATTTGAAGAAAGAAAGTCAGATAGAACTTTTACAAGCAATTCAAACATTAAAGTTCAGAAAATAATATTTGGAGTACATAAAATCCGGATCCTCTTTTTTGTATTTTACCCCAATTAAAAACAACCCATGAAAATAAAAATACTTCTACTCCTTTTATTAATTGTCAATGCTGTCAAGGCACAAATCACAGAGAAAATCACCATTCCTTCCGGTGTGGTTTATCACTATGCTGATGATAAAACAAATGAGAAAGCAAAAAAAATGCTTACTGAGAGCCTTACCAATACACTCAATAATGATCTATTGGGAAAAAACTTAATTATAGGTCCAACTCTTTGGAAAAGATTTAAAAATATTGAAAGCTTAAAAACGATACCTGACAGTTTGATTTTCCACATAGATGATATAGAAATTGAAGGAAAAATGGCAAAGAAACTGGATGACTCAAAAAAGATATGGAATGAATTTAAAAAAGAAGTTTCTGGAAATTATAAGATCAGAAAGGCCAATGAAGATGAATTAAAATATTATTGGTCCACCATTTCGTTTGACATCCAGGAGCCTTTATTCATTCTGCAAACCGAAAATCATGAATACATCGTAAATTTCCTAAAAGAAAAGCTGAAATTATTCTGGCTTGATGAGTTTCCCAATAAAAATGCTTACAACAATCCCATTGATAACGGAACTTATACAACGGAGGGAACTTTCAAAAAGTATAGAAATGGTAATGAAGTGTACATGACCGATAAGGGAAACAAGGAAACAAAACTTGAAAAAGTACTCTTCTTAAGCAGTGAGCCTGAAATACAGGCCAATTTTTCCATTGAGGATATTCAGACTATTATAGAAAAGACCAACAGAATCTTTGAGAGCCTGTTCAAAAACTCTACGAAAGAAGGAAAAATAATGGTTCAATTTGAATTAGGAAAAAAGAAGAATGACATCCAATATGCAGTTAAAGATGATCTGGATCTGGAAATTATGAAAGAATTCGAAAAACAGGTCAATGAAGAAAAATATCCCAATTCCAAGAAAAATACAGTGAAATTTCAGCTGGTTTATAAGGTCAATTCTTATAATGACACAGAATAAACGATCTTTTATTCTATTTCCCTATTCACTTATTTGTAATTTAGTCTCTTAGAAAAAACAAAACCATGAAACTGTTTATTTTATTTTCTCTTCTTTTTATTTCCGGTATAGTAACCGGACAAGAGAAAGAATATCCATCCATCAAAAAAGGAGATTTTCCGGAAGGCGTTTATATGACACTGGAAGATGTTTTAAATAAAAAACCTTCTTCCACCGAAGAAGTCTATTTCAAAGTTTGTGAAAAATGTGATTCTCTTGCTCTGCCGGAAAAGGCTCTTTTTTACTTTAAGCAAAAGAATAAAAGGGTTAAATTTCCGCTAGCCGTTTCGCATAAAGGTGAAATGTATTTTCAGACCTATAGAAAATATACCAACAGGGACGACAAAGGATATGATCCTGACCAATATTCAAGATTTTGTAAAGTCCTGAATTATGGAAGATTCATTTATTTTGAAGAAAATATGAAAGGCTTATGGTCTAAAGCATTCTTAGGGGCATTAAGTCCTCTTGCCAATTCTATCAATGGAAAAACTAAAGGAATTGTTTTAGATTTAGACAATAAAGAATTTAATATTCTCCAAGATTGTGATGATTTGAATGATTTCCTGTCAGCCCATAATATTCCGCAAATCCCGTGTAACCCGGAAGCGTATACCATTGGAGATTTGAGAGCAAAAATTGAAGAAATCAATCTGCCTTACCGATAGATTTACATTTACAATATATTTAAAGCCGTTGTAAGAACGATTTTATTATTATAAAAACCGATGAAAAAAATACTCACTCTACTCATATTATTTCCATTTATTTTTCTGTCAGCTCAGGATAATAATGATAATATATGTAAATACTTATCTGAAGAACTTAAAGAGAAACCTTTAGAATGCATTGATAAGTCGACCATTAAAGAAAATAATGAAGTCTATCAGTTTTTCAAATGGTCTGCATTTCGAGAAAATTATTTACTCAGAATAGAAAAAACAGGACATAAATATATTCTTGTCAAAAAGAAAATATATACAAGTCAATATGATCAGAAAACAGGTGAAAAAATAGATTCAAGATTTAAAATTCTTGTACAGAAAAATTTAACCCAAAAACAATATGTACAATTCATGAAGCTATTGTCTGAAAATCATTTTTGGCTTAACAATAATTATGAAGTTCCTACTACGTGTACAGATGGAAGTGGTATAATTATTTATGCAGTGAAGAAAAACAGTTTATTAAAAATGAGCAATGGCAACTGTGCTCCTCAAGATGAATATATGAATAATATGTATCAAAAAATCATCGAACTATTTAATGTATAGAAGAATAAAAATATCAAGTTGAAAATTTTACAAATAATTGGAATTTTCCTGGTAATCGGAATTCTAAACACTCTTATTTCCGGTGAATTTATAAAACTACTGAAGCTTCCCAGTGGAGATGTTGCAATGATTCCTATTGGAGTTATGACCATATCAGGTATTTCCTTAGCTGTCTCAACAATTCTAACTTCAATCATTAGTATTCAAAAGCAGCTCAGTCTTACAATATCCCTCCTGATCTACCATATTATTTACTTTATAACTGTTACTTATTTTGGATTAGAATGGCCGATTGCAAATTTTTCTTTTACGAATATTGATCTATTTATTATTCTCATTGGATTTACAGTATGGGGATTTACTTTTGCAACTATAAAATTTCTTCAATTAAGAAAAAAATAAACCCCATGAAATTCAAAGTTTTTTTACTCTCCCTTTTATTATTTTCTTTAAAAGTTTTAGCCTGCAAATGTAATGGAGAACCCACTTTAAAATCTTCGTTCGAAAATGCTGACTTTGTATTGATTGGTGAAGTATATGATATCTCAGAAGTGCCTTCAGGATTCAAAACTGTCCAAAACATTCTGAGCAAAGTCAAAATAAATAAAGTCTACAAATCAAATGATTATGGAGAGTTCTATCAGCAGACTGCTACCATTTTCGGATCTCCACTTCATTCATGTAATGTTCTTTTTACCCAAAAAGGAAAATATCTGATTTTCGCCTATGAGGAAAAAGATACCGGATTGCTCCTCTCCGATCATTGTTTTGTACAAAAAAGATTAGACGAACTTTCTTCTGCAGAATTACAAGAACTGGAATCTTTAAGTTCTCAGTATAAAAAATTATCTGAAAATTCCGATACATCCCATCATGCTGAACTTACAGATTTGATTGTGGACGACTCCAATCAATCCGATAGAAAGGTCAATGAGCAAAAAATAGAAATATCATCACTTAACCAACAAAATAATAAATATAAAGTTATTATTTACATAGCCACTTTTGTGATTATTATGCTTCTGATAGCACTAATTTTGTTACGCAGAAAAACTCGGCATTGACATGAATGACAGGAGATTGTTTGTTGTGAAAATCATGTGAAAACCAATATACCTATATTATTTCAACCAACATAAAATTTTATGAATTTAACTATGAACCCAATTCAACAATATGAAAATTTCTTTCAGGAAAGTAGTCCATATTATCTTGAAAAATTAAATCTTTTTGAAAAAGGAAAAAAATTCACCTTTAACTATGCTGCTTTTTTCTTTGGCGTATTCTGGTTTCTCTATAGAAGAATGTATCTGGAAGCCATACTCATTTACTCATTCTTCTTTGTTGAAGGCTGCTTTGAAAAATTTTTCTTAGCCCCAATAATTGGAGTGGAGCAAACCAAACTGGTTGGCTATATTATTACAATTTTCATGCTTATTATTATAGGTTTTTGGGGAAATCTTCTTTACCTCAACAAAGCAAAGAAAACAATAGAAAAAGCAGAAGAAAAATTTCCGGAATATGAACAGCAAAAAAAATATTTGAGCAAAAAAGGAGGAACAAGCTTTCTGTACGTAAGTATTTTATTGATTATAATAATTGCCTCAATGGCTTTGAGTTAAATATTTATTTAAGTGTTGAAAATCAAAGAATAATACAAACCTTATTTTTAGTAAAAAAAGCAAAACATCCCTATCTTTATCGTTATTTCCAACTCATACCTATCTTAAAAAAATGAAAAAAATAATACTAGACCTTGCCACTACATTAGACGGATTTATCGAAGGACCCAACGGAGAAACCGATTGGTGTATCATGGATGATGATATGGATTTTAATGGATTTCTTTCCGGAATAGACACTATTTTTTACGGAAGGGTAAGCTATGATGCCTGGGGAAATTATCAGCCGGAAGAAAATACAGATCCGGAAGAACAAAAAGTTTGGGAAGAAGTTCATTCAAAAAATAAATTTGTCTTTTCCAGTCAAAGCAGAGAAGATGAAAATGCTGTTTTTATCAGTTCTGACATTGCAGAAAAAGTTTCAGAAATAAAAAATCAGGGCGGAAAAGATATCTGGCTGTATGGAGGAGCAAGTCTTATTAAAACTTTTATTCAGAACAATCTTATTGACACCTATAGGATATCCGTTCATCCGGTCGCTCTGGGGAAAGGAAAACCTCTTTTTGAAGATTTGAAAGAAAGATTAAATTTAAAATTAATTAAAACCAATGTATTCAGATCCGGTGTAGTACAGCTTATTTACGAACCACAGACTCAAAATTAATACAAGATGAATGCTCGCTTTAGTACCATTATTCTGTATGTAAAAAATGTTTCGTTGCTCGCCCATTTTTATGTAGAAAATTTTAATCTGAAAGTGATAGAAGAAGATCCAATATGGGTTTTGCTTGATGCTGGAGGTGTTCATATCGGGTTACACAAAATCGGAGATCAGTATCTTGATCAAATAGAAGAAGGCCATGTGTTTGACAACAATACTAAAATTGTTTTTGAAATTGATGTTGATATAGAATCTGCAAGAAATGAGTTGGTCTCAAAAAACATCCGCATGAGAGAAATTAAAACCTTTGAGAATTATCCTTTCCTGCTTTGTGACGGAACAGATCCTGAAGGAAATGTATTTCAGTTAAAAAATAAAAAATAAAACTAATCAATATGATGCTAAAAAGAAAATCATCAGTATCCCATTAATTCGGGATGATTCCAGAGTTACAGATAAAAGAATTCGATATCAGTTCAAAGGGAAGTACTTTGAAAAATTATAATATGAAAAAGATCATCGCAGCCACCAGTTTCATTCTCATTCTCACTTTGTTTTACTATCCCGTTTTTGACGACAAAAAAATTTCATTTGTCATTATCTTTCTGTGTTTTGTTGTGCTTATATTTTCAGTAGCCAAACTCTATTCCCCTGACGAAGAAAAAGATTATGATTCATTTGAAAAAGAAATGGACAGACTGCATAAAGATGATGGAATATTTCAATATACAAATGATGGCTTCTATTTTAAACAAAATAGCCTAACAGAATATATAAAATGGGATGAAATTGTTTCCGTACATTCCTTCAGTATTCCCTCTCCATTTGGTAAAAGGCAGTCTGGATTGGAAATTACCACTAATGAAAAAAACTATGAATTTGATCATGCGGTAACACCCGGAATAGTAAAATTAACTGATCAGCTTTATGATAATCTGCCAAATTGTGAAGAGGATTCGCCGACAATAAGAATTAATAATTTCGGACTTAAGAAGGCAAAATTGTATGAAAGAAAAGTACTATAATAAACATTCTTACTTATGCCAGTCATCTTTAAAATTAAAACAAGAGTTATGATAAAAAAGACCGATCAATCCAAGCACCGTATCTGTATTTCAAAAATAAAAAGAAGTACCATTAAACCTTACGACGCCTTTCAATGGACAAAATTTCATGAAGACAACCAATCATTTTTCAATACATATCCTGACCTATATGTAGAAATTAATGATGAAGAACTTCTAATTTGTTCGACCATCATTGACTCCAATAATTATAGTATTCTGACGACACAAAAACTCATCACATCCGAAAACGGAGTCTTAGAATCCGGTCTCATTATGCATGCAAAAAATGAGCTGTACGGAAATTTTAAAGGACACGGAAATGAGAAACTCACTTTTGGAAAAATTATTGTTGAGCATGGAAAAATCATAAGATATTTTATTGAAACGGGAAAAGCATCCATGATTATGATTTATGGGGTTAAAACATTAATTCAAATTAAGTAGAATCCTCTTTAGATAAGTAGTAATAAAATAGTTTTCAAATTCCATGTAATATTATCACACTTAAAAGTGTCTTATTTAAAAAATTACATGAGATCTATTTTAACCTGTATCGCTTTATTGCTTGCAGTACATCCCCTTTTTTCACAGAAATCTAAAAAACTGGAAGAACTATTCTCAACGTATGAAAAGGCAGGATTGTTCAATGGTTCTGTTCTGATTGCTGAAAAAGGAAAAATCATTTTTGAAAAAAGCTACGGCTACAGAAATGCTCCTAAAAAAGAGAAAAATACCAATAACAGCCTCTACAGGGTTTTCTCCACCACAAAAATGTTCACCGCAACAGTTATTTTTCAGCTGGAAGAACAGGGAAAATTATCTCTGAATGACAAGCTGTCCAAATATTACCCTGACTTTCCGAAGGGCGACAGTATTACCATTGCCAATCTGTTATCTCATACTTCAGGAATTCCCAATGATACCAACTCTGAATATACTGTAGATGAAGAAACATTTTTACAATATATTTCTGCAAAACCTCTGAATTTTTCCCCTGGTAAGGATTGGGATTACTCCAATTCCGGATATTATATTCTTGGCTATATTATTAAAAAAGTTACAGGTCTGAATTATGATGAAGTCATAGAAAATAATATCCTGAAACCTCTGAAAATGGATCACAGCGGATTTCATTTCAACAACGTTACCGATGAAAATAAAGCATTCGGATATGAATTTTTATCTGATAACCTGTCAAACGAAGCATTACGTTTTAAAACAGATCACCCTTTTGGCGCAGGAGCAATGTATTCTACCGTAGAAGATTTGTTCAAATTCAATGAAGCGCTCAAGAACTACACCCTCCTGAAAAAAGAAACCTTAGAAAAAGCTTTCACACCCTATCTTAAGGATCATTATGGTTTAGGTTTCCAGATTTCAACTGTTTTTGACAAAAAAAGAATGGGTCATGATGGCGGCGGACCTGGCTACAGAAGCAGATACTATAGAGTCCTTGAAGATGATATTTGTCTGATTGTTATCTCAAATTCAGAACTGTCACACACCGATTTTATTCTTCCTTTGGCAGAAAAAATATTGTATAATAAACCTTATCGCATTCCAGCCATTGCAAAAGTGAGTGCAGAGGATTTAAAAAAGCTGGAAGGTGTTTATTCTACAGAAAACTCAAACTTCTACATAAAAAGTTCTGATGGACGACTGGTTTTCAAAGAAGGCAGTTACCCAAGAAATGCGCTGTTACCAAAAAGTAAAACATCATTTCAGCTTGATGAAAAATTCACCTGTACATTCCAGCCGGATCAAAATGGAAAAATAGAGACTCTTGTTATTCATTTTTGGGATGGAACAGTGAAAACAGCCAAAAGGAATACCCATAATCTTACCTGGGGAATTATAGGAAATGCGACTCCTAACGGCTGGGACGGAAAAGACATTCCGCTACAGACTGATCTTAAAAACCCCAATATTTATTTTCTGAGAAATTATAAACTGAATAAGGGTAATCTTAAATTCAGATTTAATAACGACTGGGGATACAGTTTGGGACTGAACAATGATGATAAAAGTATTGCCTTTGATGCCTATGATTTTCCCATCAAGGAAGAAGGAATGTATGATATTGTTCTCGACATGACCCATGCAGTGCAACCACAATACAGCATAAAAAAATCTGTTCAATAAAACCTGCATCCACAAAGTAAAAAATACATATTTTCAAACCGTTCTAAAAACAGAACGGTTTTTATTTTAGATATCCGTTGATATTTTTTATTACTTTTATCTTACACAAAATCAAACCACAAAATATAATCTATGCCTCATTTTATTATAAATTGTTCACAGGATATTATTCATCAGAAGACTCCTGATGAGTTAATGGATGCTATTTATGAAGTGGCCCATGCAACAGGCCTTTTTGCGCCCAACGATATTAAAGTCAGAATTCAACCCTATCAGTATTACAGATTAGGCAATGGCAAAAAAAATTTTCTGCATGTGTTTGGATATATCATGCAGGGACGCAGTACGGAACAAAAAGCTGATCTCTCAAAACAAATCTGTACCCGACTTTCAGAATTACTGCCTGATATTTCTTTTCTTTCTGTAAATATCAGTGATTTTGAAGCGGCAACATACAGTAACAAAGCACTCATTAATCCTGAAAACACGGATAAAAACAGGCATTTCGGTTTATAACATTCACCTTTACACCAACTAAACATTAATCATATGAGCCTAAAAACATTAGTCAGCAAAAGTGCACAGTACAACAATTGGGTAGTCAATAAATACATCGACTGGTTATCCACAAAGTCTGATGAACAACTCAACCAGGAAATAATTTCAAGCTTCCCGACTATTTTAAAAACGCTACACCATATCTGGCAAACACAAGAATACTGGTGGAGCCATATTTCTGAAAACAATGATTTTGATTTTACAAAAACAACAGAAACCACCAGCAAAGAAGATGTTTTCAATGCCATAAAAAACAATTCACAAAAGCTGGTAGATTATGTGGAAAGTCTGTCTGAAGAAGATCTTTTAAAAAATGTAAAGATAGAATCCCAATGGTTTCAGTCTGATTTTTCCAAATACGAATATATCCAGCATGCCATTCTCCACGGAACATACCATAGAGGGCAAATTGTAACGATGGGAAGAAATATCGGAATAACAGACGCTCCCATGACCGATTTCAATTTTTGGAATATTTATAAAGATCAGTAATAAAATCAACGGGTTTGTGGATAGTCTGAGGTAAAATATCAGCATCATCACAGAAATACAATTAAACAACTGATTTCAAACAATTTGCATTAAAAACATCCAGTTATCCACATTTTTAAATATTTGTGGATAACTTTACATGTATCTATTTACCCCTGTGGATAAACTATGGATAACTTTTCCCATCATTGAAAAATCGCACCGTAACAAACTGTATTTCTTTACTTTA
Organism: Chryseobacterium sp. Marseille-Q8038; assembly: GCF_965111995.1. NCBI lineage: Bacteria > Pseudomonadati > Bacteroidota > Flavobacteriia > Flavobacteriales > Weeksellaceae > Chryseobacterium > Chryseobacterium sp. Marseille-Q8038. The sequence continues at coordinate 900,609 of NZ_CBCOPN010000002.1, forward strand.
CTATAAATATAAATTTTCGTGAAATTTCCACAATAGAAAATCATGTTGATAAGTTCTGTGGATAACTTACCAACATTTTTTAACAGGGATCTTGATTTATCCACTAATCTCATTCATATAGGATCACTGTGATTTTGTAAATTTGGTTTATAATACACCAATACTTACAATTATATATGGAAAAATTTGCAATATCATCAGACGGTCAGAAAATTCATTATAAAGAATCCGGAAAAGGGAATACAACATTGATCTTCATCCACGGATGGCTGGGCAATACCGAATGGTGGGAAGACCAGCAGAAATATTTCAGCAGCCAGTATCATATTGTACAAATGGATCTTGCAGGACATGGAAAATCTGATTCTTCCAGACAGGAATGGACAATCACAAGATATGCCGATGACATTAAAGCGGTTGCTGATGCTGTTCATTCAAATGAAATTATACTTGTAGGACATTCTATGTCCGGAGCTTATGTGCTTGAGGCTTCATTGAAAATCCCACAGGCGAAAGCGTTAATTCTGATTGATACCCTGAAAAATTTAGATGAATCTTATACGGAAGAACAGACTGAAGATGTTTTATCACAGTACAGAACCGATTTTAAATATACTGTGGAAAACATCCTGCCGCAATATCTGTTTGCCGAACAAACTCCTTCTGACGTAAAGGAAAGACTCCAGCACGAATTTCTTCAGAATGACCCTGAACTGGCAATCAATGTACTCAGACCGCTATACAAAGCTGATACGAATACAATTGCAAAGCAGGTTCAGGTACCAGTGATCGCCATCAATTCGGATGCTTCTCCTACCGATGCGGAAGCCAATCGAAAATATCTGAAAAACTATGACTACGTGACCATTGAAGGAGTTGGACATTATCCTATGTTGGAAAAGCCAACTGAATTCAATACTATTCTTGATAACGTTATCAAAAAACTAATCTAATATTTACCATGCAAAATACCAGAATTTTCGCAACAGCATTCTCCAGCGTTTACCCGCATTATATTCAAAAAGCCGAAAAAAAGGGACGCACCAAAGAAGAGGTACATGAAATCATATTCTGGCTGACGGGATATGACGAAAAAAAACTGCAGGAAATACTGGATCATAAAACTGACTTCAAAACATTTTTTGAACAGGCTCCACAGCTGAATCCCAATGTTTCATTAATTAAAGGAGTCATTTGTGGATATCGTGTGGAAGAAATTGAAGATGAACTGATGAGAAATATCCGGTATCTGGACAAAATGATTGATGAACTGGCGAAAGGAAAGAAGATGGAAAAAATATTAAGAGCTGTTTAAAAATAAATACTCCTTTACAAATTTATAAATCTGAAAAATATCTTCTCCAATTCAAAAAACTTCCCGAAATTAGCGGTCTGTGCGTTAAAACTATTCAATGAAATAAAAATTTAAATTACAACATACAGCAAAACTTAGTATAAGTTTTCTTCGGGGCAGGGTGAAATTCCCTACCGGCGGTTACAGTCCGCGACTCCTTTCTTTTGAAGGGACTGATCTGGTGAAATTCCGGAACCGACAGTTAAAGTCTGGATGGGAGAAGAAAATGAGATGATCAATAAGATTCCTTATGGACTCTTGTTGTGTCGTATTTCATTTCCATGTACCGAAGACTATTTTAACTTTTAAAAGTAAAATAACATGGAAAAATTATTAGAACAATTCGGAGCTACCTCCAGAGAACGTGTAGAAAAAGCACTTCAAACATTACAAAAGGGAAAAGGTATTCTATTAGTAGATGATGAAAACCGCGAAAACGAAGGCGATATCATCTTTCCCGCTTCCACTATTACAGAACAGGATATGGCACTTTTGATCCGCGAATGCAGCGGCATTGTCTGCTTATGTATTTCTGAGGAAAAAAGCCGCCACCTCAACCTTCGTCCAATGGTGGAAAACAACAATTCAAAAAATCAAACGGCATTCACAATTTCCATTGAAGCCAGAGAAGGTGTGGAATCAGGTGTTTCAGCAAGAGACCGTGTAACAACAATCAGAACAGCGGTAGCATCAGATGCAGAAGCAGAGCATATTGCAAGCCCCGGTCATGTTTTCCCCCTGATTGCCAGAGAAGGTGGTGTATTTGAAAGACGCGGGCACACTGAAGGCAGTGTAGACCTTGTAAAAATGGCCAATCTGGGTGATGATGCCGTACTTTGTGAACTGACCAATGAAGACGGTTCTATGGCAAGACTTCCTGAAATTGTGGACTTTGCCATCAAAAAAGGAATGAGCGTGGTGACCATCGAAGATATTTATGCTTACCGTAAAATGGTAATGAGCAACTAAACTTAAAGATTTTTAACGCACAGAGCCGCCTGCTGATATGATCAGCAGGCGTTTTTATTAAAAATTTAACAAAAAACAAATAAAATTAATATTTGAATACTATTTTTTAATTATTTTTAACAAAAAATTCTGACTATGAAAAAATCTTTACTCCTTTTACTAGGAGCGTCTGCCATGATGTCTGCGCAGATCACGCTTACAAAAGCATCCAATGATCCTATTTCCGGAAACGTTATCAATTATAACAATACAGCCGGTACCGTAAACAACTCTGCAACAGGACCAAACGCAACATTTTCAAATGGAGGACTTACGATGGGAGCTGCGTCACAAACAACCTATTCCACTCCTACTTCTACTGAAATAGCAACGTTCCCGGGTTCTACTCTTAAAATGGTAGATGGAGGAACAACCGTTTATTACAAAGCGTCAACTACTAAACTGGAAATTACAGGAATTGTAAACACACAGGCAACTTTAAATTTTAGTGTGGATAATGGTACTCATATTAATTATCCAACAACGTACGGACCAACACAGAACGATACCGCGAAAGGTACTTTTTCCTCATCTTCTGCCAGCGGATTATTCAGTGGTACAATGACTGCTATTTCTGATGCATATGGAACTTTAATTATAGGAAATCAAACATACAATAATGTTCTGAGAGTAAAATTCACACAGAATTTCAATCTCTATTCAGCTCTGGATGTTACTTATTCTAACCCTATCGGAACAATTACCAATATAGCATATTCTTATTACGATGCTTCTCACAGATATGCACTGCTTAATTCTACAAGCGGAAATATCAGCATTCCATTGTTGAGCATCAATCAGAATGTAAAAACTACATTTGCATTAAGTGAAACATTCCTTGCCGTAAACAATGCTGCGAAAAAAGAAAACTTAGTAGTTTATCCAAATCCTGCACAGGACTTTATCGGTTTCAAGGGAAATACAGATAATTACTCTAAAGCTAACATTTACAGTCTGGATGGAAAACTGGTTAAAACTTCAGAGGTAAAATCTGGAAACATACAGATTTCAGACCTTCCGCCAGCATCTTATTTCATTGAGGTCAGTGGAAAAAATGCTGCAGAAACAAAGAATACAAAATTCATCAAGAAATAATAAAACAAAATCCCCGCTCCTACCAATGAGCGGGGATTTCTTATTAACATTCAAACTTGCATTTAAAAGGTTGCAGCAGGAGCAGTTTCATTATTAAGCTTTCGCTGAATCTCTGTTTTTTTCCCTTTAGAGAAATCATAGCTTAATCCTAATACAAACATGGATTTGTTGTTCATAATCTGTGTATGAATTTTATAATCAACCAAACTTTCCGGTAAACTTTTCGTTTTATATTCAGAAGGCATTCCTATCCAGTACATACCTGTGGAAAACGTCCAGTCTTGATGCTTATAGCTTACAAAAACATTATTCTGGTTTTCATTTGTATTCAGGAAAGCTCCATTAAGGCTATATACCGGAATATTGAACTGATACTGCACTGAGAAAGATTTATATTCTGATGAAAGCGAAAAATAGTTTCCTAAATAATCATTTTTTATCAAAGCACCTGTACTTGTCCTTACGGTTTCAGAAGTTGGGGTGATTACAGCTTTTACAACAAATAAGCTGTTCCCAAAGGGTTTATAAGATCCTGTCAGCTGTATTCCGTATCGCTGTCCGTTCTTCCCGTTTTCATAAGTCAGTGCATATCCTCCCAATATATCATCCTGAACATAATACTGGTTAATCACACGGTTGGTATACCTGTAAAACAAACCTGCATTAAAATCAAAATATTTATTATTAAAAGAATAGGTCAGGTTATTAGAAAAAACCTGTTGTGATTCTAAAAAAGGGTTTCCTCTCTGAACAATATTAGGAGCCAGCTGTACCACATTACTACTCAAAGCATTACTCCATGGACTCACTGGATTGTAGCTTGCGGTAAAACGAAGATTCTGATTACCTTTAACCTGATAAGCTAAAATCACCTTCGGAGTAAAAGTCCATTCATCAAAAGTATTCTCTGCACTTTTGTTATGGATATTCGTAAGACCAGCTCCGATGCGGTAACTGAATTGATTCACTTTTCCTGCAAATTCGGTATAAAAATACTGTTCCAGATAATTGACACTGTATTGAGAATATCCGGCAAGGTTATTCAGATCATTGGAAATAGAAGACCTTGAAATACGATATCCGGATGAAAGTTTTCCTGCTTTGAAATCATGTGTATGAGCAAGCTCTCCCACCATACTCGTCTGTTTGGCTTTCAGCATCATATCATTATCATACACAGACAATCCCGAACCTACCACCCATTCTTTGGCTGTTTCTGTAGTATTTGTAGTATAATAAGAACCCACCACATTAATACTCAACTCATCTTTTTCACTAATTTTTTTTGAATAATAAAGATCCAACTTCGGAATTACATAGTCTGAGCCATTATTTTTAAACATACTGTGCTCTTCCCTCAGGTTATCTTCAGTAAAGACACTCTGCCCCACTCCTTTTGAAAACCTGTTGAAAATATCCATATTCAGTTTAGCCTGAAAAGCATAATTATCGGGAACAAGTCTTGTATAACGCAAAGCAATATTCTGGAAAGTATATCCGAAATGATCTGTTCTGTTTTCATCAGAACGGTAATGTTTTCCGTTCAGCTGATAGTCGTAGATACTGTTTACCCTTCTGTCATTATAATCTCTCAGATTCAAAGAATATTCCAGTCCGAAATTATTTTTTCCTTTTGTATAATTCGCGTAGGCCGAGCTATTCACAAACCCGGTATTTAAAGCAGTAGAAATATCAGCTCCGAAAACATATCCTGTTTCTGTAGATTTTGTAAGAATATTAACTACCGTATCTGCTCTCGTTGCCCATCTTGCAGGCGGAATGTCATAATACTCTACCTTTACCACCTCACTGGGTGCAACACTCCGGATCTGCATATCTGTAGCTTCAATACCGTTAATAAGGAACAGTGTAGTTCCTCCTTTCGTACTGGTAATGGTATTTGCTACCGGATCCAGCTGCAATTCCGGAAGTGTACGAAGAAGATCTTTTGCGTATCGGGCTTTTTCCAGAGCTTCTTTGTCAAAAGTATAAACAGCTTTGTCTGCAAACAGCTTTTTACGTTGTGATTTCAAAATAACTTCCTGAATTTCTTTGCTGGCCACAGCATCAGCCGTATCATTTTTCGTCTCTTGTGAAAACATAAAAGTGCCGCAAATAAAAAAGATGGTATATATAGTTTTTTTCATGTCTGAAGATGAATTATACCATTAAAACAATCAATCCCTCATGTTTGTTACATTTATAATGGCAGATCAATTAAAAAGCAATGAATAAGTTTTCTTCAAAATTTTAGTTATTATGTTAAATCCAGCCCGTTTTTTGCTGGTATTTTTTTACATCACAAAATATAGAGTCATGAAAAAAGTATTCATATTAATTCCGTGCTTCCTGTTTTCTGTATTGGGGGCTCAGGAAATTCAGAACAGTTCAGCAGAGAAGATGAATATCATCAAGACCAATGTCACGGCTTATGCATTCCGAAATATCAACCTGTCTTATGAACGGGCAGTCAACCAATGGTTTTCCGTGAATATTGGTTTCGGAACTATGCCGGAAGGGAAAGTGCCTTTTATCAATGCCTTTCTGAAAGATGAAGATGAGAAAAGATTCCAGAATCTTAGGGTAAAAGCGACCAATTTCACTATTGAGCCGAGGTTTTATATCGGAAAAGGCTATGGAAAAGGATTTTATTTTGCTCCCTACTACCGTTATTCAAGTGTAACATCCAATGCTTTTGATTTTTATTATGATTATAACGGTCCGAATGGAGTCACATATCAGGTACCACTTAAAGGACAGGGAGATACGAAAGGGAACAGTGGCGGATTAATGGTCGGCGTACAATTCTTTCTAACCAGAAGCCAGAATCTTGTACTGGATTTTTGGATCGCAGGAGCTCATTATGGAAGCGGAAAGGGAGATTTTACCATGACTTCAGATTATGTACTGACTCCTGATATGCAGGCTCAGCTAAAAAAAGAAATTGAAAATCTGGATATTCCATTTGTAAAATATACGGTAGAAACGAATGCCAATGGCGCCAGAATAAAAGTGGACGGCCCTTGGGCGGGTTTCCGAAGCGGACTTTCCATTGGGTATAGATTTTAAAAAATACAATCCTTTATGTATACCAACCGTTCTTTTCCAGAGCGGTTTATTTTTTTCTGAAATTTGTATCTTGGACGTTATAATTAACAAAACTTTCTGGAAAATATCATGATGAATTCGTCCACTATTACTACCGCTCAAAGAATTAAAGCCATCATAGGCGGATCTATCGGAAACCTTGTGGAATGGTATGACTGGTATGCGTATGCTGCCTTTGCCATTTATTTTTCCCATTCATTTTTCCCGGATTCTGACCTGAATGCCCAACTGATGAATACTGCAGGAATATTTGCTGTAGGCTTTCTTATGCGTCCTATCGGTGGATGGCTGTTCGGTAGCATTGCGGATAAGATCGGAAGAAAAAAAGCGATGACTCTTTCTGTTCTTCTTATGTCTTTTGGGTCTTTACTGATAGCTCTTACGCCCACTTATAAATCTATAGGTATTCTGGCTCCTTTATTACTTTTATTGGCAAGACTACTTCAGGGGTTGAGTGTTGGCGGTGAATACGGAGTCTCTGCAACCTACCTCAGCGAAATGGCAACACAGGACAGAAGAGGATTTTATTCAAGCTTTCAATATGTCACTCTGATTGGCGGACAGCTTATAGCACTGGGAATTCAGCTTATTTTACAAAAATTACTTCTGACTGAAGCTCAGCTTGAAGATTGGGGCTGGAGAATTCCTTTTGTAATTGGGGCTATGCTTTCTATCATTGCATTATACCTAAGAGCCAACCTTCATGAAACGGAAGCTTTTGAAAATAAAAAAGAAATCAGCGAAAAGAAAAAAGGAACTGTAAAAGAGCTTCTGAAACATCCTAGAGCCCTGCTTACCGTTGTAGGCCTTACTTTAGGAGGAACATTGGCATTTTATACCTACACCACCTATATGCAGAAATTCCTGGTGAATACAGTACATCTTACCAAGGAAGAGTCTACACTGGTTTCTTTTATTTCACTATTTATTTTCGCATGCCTTCAGCCTGTATTTGGAGGACTGTCTGACAAGATTGGAAGAAGGCCGCTTCTTTTAGGATTTGGTATTCTGGGAACGCTGTGTACGGTTCCTCTTCTTACAGCATTGAGTACAACTACTTCAATATGGAGTGCATTTTTTCTGATTATGGCAGCATTAATTATTGTAAGTGGATACACCTCCATCAATGCAGTGGTAAAAGCAGAACTTTTTCCTTCCGAAATCAGGGCACTTGGTGTGGGTCTGCCTTATGCGATTACAGTGGCTATATTTGGAGGAACAGCAGAATATATTGCCCTTTGGTTTAAAAAGATTGGTTCAGAAGAATACTTTTACTGGTATATTACCGGATGTATTCTTTTTTCTCTGGTCGTTTATATAGGAATGAAAGATACTAAAAAGAATTCTACACTTGATCAGGATTGATATTCCTGTAATTTATAAAAAACGTTCGCCGCAGAGAATCTGCGGCGAACGTTCTATTTTTTAATGATAAGCCTGTTTAAATTTTTCAATCATACTGTCCAGATTATGGCGCTGGACATAGATGCTCTTTACCTCTTCATACCTCGGCGATTTGTAGAAAACCTCATGGAAATCCATACTCCCGTTTCCTACTTTTACAACTTTCTGTACTTCGATATTCAACTTTCTCAATTCGTCTTTGAAGACTTTAAATTCATCTTGGATACTACTGCTCATTAATATTTTTAGTTTTTTAGTTAAAAATTCCATTTACCCCTTCAAATGTTAGGGGTAACATCTCAAATTCCGAATAAAGTTAGTAAATTTATTAACACAAAGTAACACTTTGATAATATTTTATTATTTTTTTTACAAATAGCCAATCGATATTAACCGATTGATACATATTCCGTATTTTTACGATCATAAAAAAATATAACAACCTTATACAAACTATGAATATTAAAGCATTTTTCTCTTTATTCTTTTTACTACTGCTTAGTTTCCTGCATGGTCAAAAAATGGAATTCAAAGCACCGGATTATGCTGCCATTCAAAAAAATATTGAGGATAAAAATTCAGAGTTCTATTATCCGAAGCTTTTAAAAAGATTAAAACAGAACGATACCCTTCTTACCAGCAATCAATATCGTCATCTTTATTTCGGTTACACGTTTCAAAAAGGGTATGAACCTTATAAAACAGGCAAGAGGGCTGAAGAGGTTGCCAAATATTATCGTGGAGAAGGTATTTCGCAAAAAGATCTTTCTAAAGGAATCCAGCTATTTCTGGATGCTTTGGATGAAAATCCTTTGGATCTGCGCGCTATGAATTATCTTGCTTATCTGTATCATTTGAATAAAGATGATGTCACTGCTGAAAAAATTGCAGGAAATTTCCACGGACTATTAAACGCCATTCTAACTTCCGGTGACGGGCTGAAATGTGAGACAGGCTTTCATGTCATTTCCGTAACAGATGAGTATGTTCTTTTAAACAGATTTCAAATGGAAACAAAATCACAAAGTATAAAAGGGAAATGTGACTATCAGGAGTTTGAAAAAGACAAATATAAAATTCCAGGATTTTATTTTGATATCAGCCGATTCTATGGAAGAATATTGGAGTATTTAATTCCTATATTTTATAATTCAAAAATAGCAGCTATCATTTTTTTTAAATAAATTTCATGTGATTTCCCCCTAATAATAAGGGTTCCGGAGAAGGAGAAATATTTTTCCAAAAAAATAAATAAATTTTGTGTAACATTTTTTGAAGGTTCGTCTCTAAAAGACAAATAAACTTTAAAACTTTAGAAATCATGAAAAAATTTACATTCCTTCTTATCATCATGTTATTTTTTTTAGCGGTATGCAATATATTCGGTCAGGAAACTACCTATCCGTTTGAAGTTAAAAAAACTGGAAAAGGGAATCAGTCATTAATTTTCATTCCGGGATTTGCCTCTTCAGGAGATGTATGGAACGAAACCACTGCAAGATTTGAAAAAAACTTCACCTGTTATACTTTAACAATGTCCGGATTTGCCGGAACTCAACCACAGGCAGACGCCAGCTTTAAAGATTGGGAAAAAGGAATTGCTGCTTATATCAGGGATAATAAAATTGACCAACCCATCATTATTGGGCATAGTATGGGAGGCGGCCTGGCTTTGGCTATTGCAGCTGATTATCCTGAGCTTGTAGGTAAAATTGTAATCGTAGACACTCTTCCCTGCCTGGCAGCAATGGCTGATCCTAATTTTACCTCAAAAGAAAACAACGACTGTACTCCTGTCATTACTCAGTTAACCGCTATGAATGATGAACAGTTCCGTAAAATGCAGACTCAGGCTATGCCACGTCTTCTGGCAGATAGTTCTATGCAGGAAACTGTAATCAGCTGGAGTATGAAATCTGACCGAAAAACTTTTGCTAAAATGTATTGTGATTTTTCCAATACCGACCTCAGAGACAAAATAAAAAATATACAATGTCCTTCTCTTATTCTTTTGGAGTCTTTTTTTGTCAATCTTAAGCCAACCATTGAAGGACAATACAAAAATTTAAAAAATGCCAATATGCAGTACGCTTCAAAAGGATTGCATTTCATTATGTATGATGATAAGGATTGGTATTTTAATCAGCTTACTCACTTTTTATCTGCGAAATAATGGTTTTTGAAGAGATATACGAACTCTACTGGCAAAGGATATTCCGTTTATGCATGGGATATGTGAACGACACCAACATTGCTCAGGATCTTGCTCAGGAAACATTTATCATTGTATGGCAGCAGCTCCCGAAATTCAGGAATGAATCCAGCATAGGAACATGGATCTTCAGAATTGCCTCTAATAACTGCCTCAGACAGATTGAAAAGGAAAAGAAGTTTACCAAAACTGATCTGCCCATTAATTTGGAAGAGAAAAAGCAGGAATCTATGGAACCTCAGATACAAATGCTGTATCAGTTTATTTCGGAGCTGCCTGAAACAGACAGAATTATTATTTCATTGGAACTGGAAGAGATAAAACAGACTGAAATAGCTCATATCGTAGGACTTTCAGAATCCAACATCAGGGTAAAGATTCACAGGATAAAAGAAAAATTAACGCAAAAGTTTAAAGAAAATGGCTACTAATATTGATTTCAAAAATATATGGAAGCAGCAGACTTCCAACAAACCTAATCTGGAGGAGCTTCTTGGAAAGCTAAAAAAATTCAGAAACCAGAATCTGCGCCGGCTCATCTTTGCTAATATTGGATTAATCGCTACTTCATTAGTAATTCTTTTCATCTGGTATCGTTATCAGCCGGAAATGATCACAACAAAAATCGGAATCGTGCTTGTAGTTCTGGGTATGGCTATCTTTCTATTGGCCTATAACAAAATGTTTATGATATTTTACAAAATTGATCAGACTCAATCTAACCATGAATATCTACAAAGTTTATATCAGGTAAAAAGCAAGCAAAAATTCATGCAGACCACCATACTTAACTTGTATTTTATCATGCTGTTTCTGGGAATATGCTTTTATATGTATGAATATACTTCAAAAATGACTCTTGGTTCTGCTGTTTTGACTTATTCAGTAACCTCTTTATGGGTAGCCTTTAACTGGTTTTATTTAAGACCCAGAACCATAAAGAAACAACAAGGGAAACTTGACGAATTAATTAATAAATTTGAAGAGATCAATAATCAATTAAAAGAATCATGATTTCTTCTGACAACAAAAACCACTGGGAAAATGTATATGAGACCAAAAATCCTGATCAGGTAAGCTGGACTCAGAAAAAACCTCAAACCTCTCTTGATTTTATAAAATCTTCCGGATTGGGAAAAGATGCCCGCATCATTGATATCGGCGGCGGAGACAGCAACCTTGTTGATTTTCTTCTTGAGGAAGGCTATGAAAATATTACCGTGCTGGATATTTCCGCCAAAGCTCTGGAAAAAGCACAGGAAAGACTGGGAAATGCTGCCGGTAAAGTAAAATGGATTGCTACAGACATTACCGATTTTGAACCTACTGAAGTTTATGATATCTGGCATGACAGGGCTGCTTTTCATTTCCTGACAACACCGGAAAATGTTTCAAAATATGTAGATATTGCAGAAAAAAATGTGGATAACTTTATGATCATTGGAACTTTTTCTAAAAATGGTCCCACCAAATGCAGCGGATTGGATATTCAGCAGTATGATGAGGAATCATTAACAGAAAAATTTGAAAAAAGTTTTAAAAAGTTACAATGTATTACCGAAGATCACACAACCCCTTTTGAGACCGTTCAGAATTTTGTGTTCTGCTGTTTTAAAAAGCATTAATGAATTGTATATATTTTTATTTAAATATAAAAAAGAGAGTCGGTAATGACTCTCTTTTTTGTTTATCTAAACTTTGAAACAGTTCTTCAAATTATGATTCTTTTTCTTCTTCCACTTCCACTTCATGACGAAGCTGAGCTTTGTAAAGAGTGGCGTAATATCCGTTTCTATCCAGAAGCTCAAGGTGCTTTCCTTCTTCTACAATTTTACCGTGTTCCATTACAATGATCTTATCCGCTTTTTCAATGGTGGAAAGTCTGTGGGCAATAATAATGGATGTTCTGTTTTTAGTAATTTTTTCTGTAGCTCTCTGAATCAGCTTTTCACTTTCGTGATCAATGGAAGATGTTGCTTCATCCAGAATTAAAATTTTCGGATCTGACAAATAAGCTCTCAGGAAAGACAACAGCTGTCTCTGCCCTAAAGAAATGGATGAACCTCTTTCACTCACTACATAATCATATCCGCCAGGAAGCTGCTGAATAAACTGATCCACCTCAATCTCTCTGGCACCAGCTTTTATTTTTTCAAGCGTGATACTGTCATCTCCAAAAGCAAGGTTTTCAAAAATACTTCCGTGGAAAAGGAAAACATCCTGCAATACCACTCCGATATGGCTTCTCAGGTTATAAAGCTCATAATCTTTTAAATCCACATCATCAATCAGAATATTCCCGGAATTGATATCATACAATCTTGTGATCAAGCTGATGATGGTAGATTTCCCGGCACCCGTTGCCCCAACGATAGCTACCGTTTCTCCCGGATTCACCTTAAAATCTATCCCTTTCAGTACTTCCTGTTTTTCATCATAGGCAAAATGTACTTTCTGGAATTCAATTTTTCCGGCAAAGTGGTCTTTCTTCACTGTTCCGTTATTCGGCATTGAGTTTTCTTCATCCATCAATCCCAATACTCTTTCCGCTCCTACAATTCCTCGCTGGATATTATTAAAGCGGTCTGCAATCTGTCTCAAAGGGCGGATCAGCATTGAAATATACTGGATAAATGCAATCACTACTCCGGCACTGATGGTAATATAACCTCCATAAAAAAGGATAAATCCTATAAACAATGACGAAATAAGTTCTACTACCGGAAAGAACAATGAGAATATAAATACAGTTCTCAGTAATGCTCCTTTCAGTGTAATATTGATATCATCAAATTTCTTAAACTCAGATTCCTGTCTGTTGAATACCTGAATAATCGGCATTCCGGCAAGCCTTTCCTGAACAAAAGAGTTCTGATTGGATGTCCAGTTTCTTTCATCCCCAAATGCTTTCTTAAGTCTTTTCTGAAAGAATCTTGTAATCATTACCATCAAAGGTAAAATAGCCAGTGTAATATAACTCAGATGAACATTGGTACTGAACATCATGACTAATACAAACAGAATTCTCAGAATATCCCCGAATACCATCAGGAAACCATCGGTATAGACAGTCGCAATAGTTTCCACATCTCCTACGGCACGCGTTACCAGCTGTCCGATAGGAGTTTTATCAAAAAATGAAGTCTTGAAATAAATCAGTTTGGCATAGAGCCGCTCTCTGATATCTCTGATTACATTCTGCGAGATAAAATTTGAAAAATAAACCAGGAAAAAGTTTAAAATAGTTTCTGCAAATACCAATCCTACAAGGATATAGATATGCTTCATCATCAAAGCTTTATCATGGAGCTTTGTAATGTCATTATCCACCACCTGCATTGTAAGATAAGGCCTGTAAGTAGAAACGATAGAAAGGAATATAGAAATTATAAGGGTAAGGATGAACCATGAACGAAATTTCATTCCGATAAAGAACAGCCTTTTTATAATTCCCCAGGTATCTTGTTTTTTCATTGTACGAATCGAAAGAAAGAATTAAAATAAAATTCTATGCAAAAATAAGACTTTATAACCGGACTGCCTTTACAACTTTTGCAAATCGTCATAGAAAATTTCAGATACCTACCATTTACAATATGAATATATTAAGCGTTCTTTTGTATCCAGCCCAGAACATATTCTGCTGCTGCTTCCCAATTTTTTTCTCCACAGATAAAGTGACTTCTGCCTGCAAATTCTTTAAAATCTACAATACTGTCGGAATCTTTATAAGTTCCCGCAATTTTTTTTGAAAATTCAGCAGGAAAAATTTTATTATTAGAGCCTGCAATGAACAATAATGGCTGATGAGGTTTCTTTAGATCTGATTTAGCAGAAGCTTTGAGTAAAGGATCTCTTGCCAGTTTTCTACTTTCGGGAGCGGCAACCTTTTCATACAATGTATCACTTTCTTCTTTAGAATAATTATTAAAAAAAGCTTTGTGACACCAATCTTTCGATCCTAAAAACGGACTGTTTCCTTTGAAAAAGTTAACCACAGGCCAAACAATTTTTACTGATCAATCGTCTTTCCTATTTCTTCAATTTCAATGACTGATTTTGCTGGTTTTTCTTTTAGAAATTTATTTTCAAGAAATTTATAAACTCCCCAAACAGCAAGAATAGAGATTAACCAGCCGACCATATTCACTCCCGAAAATCCTGTATAATTTACATTATCTACGGATTCAGGATCTGTTATTCCCAAATACACACCGTAACTCATCCCTAACACAATCTGGGTTCCCAGATAAATTCCAATAGCCAAAACACCGTATTGCCATTTTGTTTTTCCAAATCTTTCGGCTAATTGTGCATAATATCGGTAGGCACCAATAAGAATAAAAATTGATAACATGATGAGTATTTTGTTTTTAGTTTTTATTTAAAATCGTATCCCACATCCACCAGATACAGCCCGTGTCCCGGAGCTGAAGTACCTGCTGCATTGCGGTTTTTATCTTCAATTACTTTACGGAGATCTTCCGGTTTCAGCTTTCCTGTACCAATTTCCACCATCGTTCCGACAATAGCACGAACCATATTTCTAAGAAAACGGTTGGCAGAAACTGTGAATTTCAGCTCTGTTCCGTTTTGCTCCCATTCTGCTTTGTACATTTTACAGATATTAGTTTTGTTGTCGGTTTTTAATTTGGCAAAACTGGTAAAATCTTCATATTCAAAAAGAATCTTACAGGCTTCGTTCATTGCGACAATATCCAGAGATCTTTTCCAGTGCTGCCATGCAGATTCCTGGGTAAACGGATTTTTTTCCAGTGAGATATAATATTCGTAGGTTCTGTAAGTCGCATCAAAACGGGCATGAAAATCATCTTTTACCGGAAAAATCCTTTTAATGGAAATATCAGGCGGAAGAAAACTGTTCAGCCTGCGTGTAAGCTGATCATCCAGTTCTTTTTCCGTATCAAAATGGGCAAATATCTTTTTGGCATGAACCCCGGTATCAGTTCTTCCCGCTCCTGTAGTTTTAATCTCTTCGCGCAAAACTGTAGACAGCGCTTTTTCCAGTTCTTCCTGCACAGAAATGGCATCCGGCTGTATCTGATAGCCGAAATAATTCTTCCCGTTGTAAGAAAATTCAATAAAGTATCTCAATGTATTGTAATAACTCCACAAAAATACTTTAATTTAACGAAATATTTGTTGAAAAGTCTTTGAGAATGTTGCACCAAATGCTTACGAAAATTCCTATTTTTGCAATCGTATGAAAAGATGGTACCTTTATCCTTTTTCCCTTGGTTATCATTTGGTAACGGGTATCCGGAACACAATGTATGATCTGGGAGTTTTTAAGTCGACAAAATTCAAAACACCGATAATCAATGTCGGAAACCTTTCTGTGGGCGGAAGCGGGAAGTCACCTATGGTGATGTATCTTGCCCAGTTCTTATCCAAACATTACAGAACCGGTGTGCTTTCACGAGGCTATGGAAGGCTGACCAAAGGTTATGAAGTAACCAATTACGAAAGCAACTACAAAATGGTGGGTGATGAAGCCATGCAGCTTTTTGAGCGTTTTAAAAACCGTTTTGTTATTGCCGTTTCGGAAGAACGTGTTCCCGGAGCTAAAAAAGTAATTGATGATATGGATCTTCAGGTTCTTGTATTGGATGATGCCATGCAGCACAGAGCTATTAAGGCTGGATTCAATATTCTGATGACTGATTTTAACGATCCTTTTTTTAAAGATTATGTGCTTCCTGCCGGAGACCTCAGAGAATCGAGAGCTGGATATAAAAGAGCCAATATCATCATGGTCAGTAAATGTCCTGATGAACTGACAGAGGAAACAAAAAGGTATTATATTTCAAGAATAAGACCTTCCTATGGGCAGAAAGTCTTCTTTTCATCCATTGGTTATGACGAAAATGTATACGGAAAAGATAAAATGCTTCCGGATAACAACCTGAATTATTATGATATTTTACTGATTACCGGAATTGCTAATCCAAAACCACTTCTGGAACATCTGGCAAAATTCTCAAAAAGGGTGAAGCATTTAAAATTCAGGGATCATCATAATTTCACCGATGATGACATTAAAAAAATCCTTGCCGAATACAAAAAACTAGGAGAATATAAACTGATATTAACCACAGAGAAAGATTACGTACGTCTGAAAACTTTTGACTATCTTAGAGAAATTGTTTACTACTGGCCTATCAATGTACTTATTGATAAGAAAGAAGAATTCAATCAAATCATCTTGGATTATGTTAGAAAAAATTAAAGAGACCGCGGATTTTATTAAAAATATTATTCAGGAAACTCCTGATTTTGCGGTTGTTTTAGGATCCGGACTGGGAAAATTACAAAATGAAGTAGAACCAATCCATATTTTAGAGTACAAAGACATTCCTCATTTTCCACAAACTACAGTGGCTGGACACACCGGAAAACTGATTTATGGAATATTGGAAGGGAAAAAAGTACTGATGATGAGCGGCCGTTTCCATTATTATGAAGGACATTCAATGGAAACCGTTACTTTCCCGATAAGAGTTTTTCATCTGCTGGGAATTCAAAATCTTATTCTTTCCAATGCCTGTGGAGGAGTAAATCCTGCTTACAGCGTTGCAGATATTGTCATTCTGAAAGATCACATCAATATGATGCCTGAGCATCCTCTTCGCGGAAAAAATATAGATGAACTTGGACCACGTTTTGTGGACATGAGTGAGCCTTACAACAAAAAAATGATTGCTGTGGCTGAACAGGCAGCAGCAGAACATGACATTAAAATTCATCAGGGAGTTTACGTTGCCCTGCAAGGACCTACTTTTGAAACTCCGGCTGAATACGGAATGATTAAAGCTATTGGTGGGGATATGGTAGGAATGAGCACGGTACCAGAAGTCATCGTTGCCAGACATATGGAAATGGATGTTTTCTGTATTTCCGTAATTACAGATCTTGGCGGTCCCGATGTAGCGTTTGCCGTTTCTCACGAAGAAGTTTTGAATGCCGCCAACAAAGCAATGCCGAATGTAATTTCCGTTGTCAAAGGACTGATTAAAAACTACCAGTAAATAGCACAGCTCAATATTACAACTGAAGACGCAATATTCCCTTTCTGTGGAGGGGTGGTAAAAATTTAAATAATTTTTGACGGGGTGGTTTATCCTATAGAAGCCATCAATATTATAAATTTTTCCTAATTCCCCAGAAATCAATCTCAGATTGCAATTCATTGTTTAGATTTGTACAAATGAAATTGTTCAAGATGAGAAAGTTGATATTAATTTTTATGATGGGTATTTTTGGGATAAGCTATTCACAAAAAGTCCCTGCTACCCTTAAAACAGGATTTTCAAAAGAAGCTTTACAGCAAAAACTGGAAGATGAAGAAGGAAAAGCCATTACCATTCAGCAGATTCTAAATCAGCATAAAGGAAAAGTTTTAGTCATTGATTTTTGGGCAGGATGGTGCAGAGATTGTTTAAATGCCCTTCCAAAAGCTAAGGAATTAGAAGAAAATAACAAGAATATTGATTTCGTATTTCTATCATTAGATCGTTCAAAAGAAGGGTTTGAAAAAAGTCTTGAAAGATTTGATATGAAAAACAAAGAAAATTATTGGTTTTCTACAGGCTGGAAAAATGATTTTAACAATTATGTGGATCTTAACTGGATTCCCAGATATATGGTTATTGATCAGAAATCTTCTATTGCAAAATATTATGCAATTTCCCCCGAAGACCCAGAACTTCAGCAAACCATTGACAAGCTTTTAAAATAATTGTCATTTATTTTAATCTGAAAAAACATAAAAACTCATTGAAAATCATAGGTTTCAATGAGTTTTAAAATTTTATTTATTTAACACCATGATCACAAGAGAAGCTACAGAAAAGGATTTAGAAATTCTTTTAGAATTTGAACAGGGAGTGATTACCGCTGAAAGACCTTTCAACAGTACACTTATTGAAGGAGAGATCCATTATTATGATTTAAAATTTCTGATCCAATCTCCTGACGCAACTGTCATTGTTGCTGAAGAGAATAATGAAGTCTTTGCATCCGGATATGCTCTGATTAAAAAGTCAGAAAAATATTACAACCAATTTGAAAAGTATTCTTATCTGGGTTTTATGTATGTAAAGCCGGAGCATAGAGGGAAAGGAATCAATAAAGTAATTACCGATGAACTCATTTCCTGGTCAAAATCAAGAAGAATCAGTGAGGTAAGACTTGATGTATATGCTCAAAATGAATCTGCTATCAAAGCTTATGAAAAGGCAGGTTTTGAACCTCATCTTCTCACCATGAGACTGAAGAATTGATGATGGAAGGCGGGAGCTGGAAGCTGGAAGTTATTGACGCGTTATTAATTACTACTTCGTTTTTTATTATTTAGTGAGCAGTTCTTTAATTTCCTTATCGAGTAATATTAACTTCCCTCTTCCAGCTTCTAGCTTCCTTCTATAAATAAAGGAATCCATATCTTTGTATATGGATTTTTCTTTGCCGCTTCGTAAAATTATTCATGTGGATATGGATGCATTCTATGCTTCTGTGGAGCAGCATGATAATCCTACATTGAAAGGCAAGCCGATTGCTGTAGGAGGCCAGCATCGCGGGGTCGTTGCAGCAGCAAGCTATGAAGCCAGAAAATATGGTGTTCGCTCTGCAATGCCTAGTAAAACAGCCAAAGAAAAATGCCCTCAGCTTATTTTTGTTCCTCCCCGATTTGCCCGGTATAAAGAAATTTCAAAAAAAATCCGGGAAATTTTCTATGAATATACAGATCTGGTAGAACCTTTATCTCTGGACGAAGCCTATCTGGATGTCACTGAAAATAAAAAAGGTATGGAATCTGCCAATCTGATTGCCAAAGAAATTCGTCAGAAAATTTTTGAACAGACGGGACTTACCGCTTCTGCAGGAATTTCAGTCAATAAATTTTTAGCTAAAGTAGCTTCTGATATTAATAAACCGAATGGCCAGAAAACCATTCATCCTGACAAAATGGAGCATTTTCTGGAAGAGCTTCCGGTGGAAAAATTTTATGGTGTTGGCAAAGTTACGGCTAATAAAATGTTTAGTTTAGGTATTTATAAAGGAAAAGATTTAAAGAAGAGATCACTTGAAGATCTGGTAAGGCTCTTTGGAAAATCTGGTCAGCATTATTATAATGTGGTACGTGGGATTCATACTTCTGAAGTAAAACCTCATCGGATCCAAAAAAGTGTGGCTGTGGAAAGAACTTTTTTTGAAGATCTTTTGGATGAGCAACAGATCAATGAAAAGCTGGAAAGCCTTGCAGAGGAAATCCATCAAAGATTACAGAAAAATAATATTCTCGGAAGAACTTTAACCTTAAAAATAAAATATAAAGATTTCTCTCTTTTTACAAGAAGTATAACCAGAGAAGATTATTTTTCATCTCCGGAACAATATTTCAATACCGGAAAAAAGCTCTGGGAACTTCGTCCCTTCGATAAAGCTGTACGCTTGCTCGGATTGTCTCTCTCTCAACTGAATACAGAAGAAAAAAAGCAGGTTTCCGTTCAACTAAAAATTCCGTTTGAAGAATTTGAAAATGAATAGGTCATATTTTTTTGCTAACTTGTATTGATCAAATCAGCAAATCTATGAACCCAACCATGATCCAATTTTTTCACTGGTATTCTGAAGGAGACGGAAAATTGTGGAAAGAAGCCGAAAAACAGGCCAGATATTTAGCAAAACTTGGGATTACTTCTGTATGGTTTCCTCCTGCCTACAAAGGGACAAATGGCGGTTATTCCATTGGATATGATGCCTATGACCTGTATGATCTTGGAGAATTTGATCAAAAAGGAACCATTCCTACCAAATACGGGACTAAAAACGATTATACAAAAGCCATTAAAGCTTTAAAGAAACAAAATATAGAAGTCATTGTAGACATTGTTCTGGGACATAAAGCAGGCGGTGATGAACTGGAAAAATTCAAGGTCGTAAAAGTAGATGAGGAAAACAGGGAAAAAGTAATTTCCGATATCATCGAAATAGAATCATATACCAAATTCACCTTTCCCGGAAGAGGAAAAAAATATTCTGATTTTGAATGGAACTTTACCTGTTTCAGCGGTGTGGATTATGCGGAAGGGATGGATTCTCATATCTATAAAATACAGTCCGAATATGGAAATGACTGGGAGGAAATGATTGATGACGAGAAAGGAAATTACGATTATCTGATGTATAATGATATTGAACACCGGAATCCTTTTGTGCGGGAAGAATTGAACAATTGGGCAAAATGGTATTTTGATCAGACAGATTTTGATGGAGTAAGACTGGATGCTTTAAAACATATTTCTTTTGATTTTTATAAAGAGTGGCTTTCTCTGCTTCGTTCCAATTCCGGAAAAAATATTTTCGCTGTAGGAGAATACTGGGCTCCGGGATATCTTCATCTGCTTCAAAAATATATTGAAGTGACGGAAGGCTGCATGAGTCTTTTTGACAGCTCCCTGCAGAACAATTTTCACAATGCCTCAAAAGAAGGCGGTTCTTATGATCTCCGAAGAATTTTTGATGAAACCCTTACTCAGGCAGATCCTATGCATGCTGTAAGTTTAGTTGCAAATCATGACACACAACCTCTGCAGGATCTTGAAGCTCCTGTAGAACCATGGTTTAAACCTATTGCCTATGCCCTTATTTTGTTGAGAAAAGATGGTTATCCATGTGTATTTTATCCCGACCTCTATGGAGCTCATTATGTGGATAAAGACAGAGAAGGTAATGATCAGGAAATTTTCATGCCTAAAGTAGATGGCATTGAGGCGCTATTAAAAGCAAGAAAAGATCATGCTTATGGTGAACAACATGATTATTTTGAGGATGCCAACTGCCTTGGCTGGATACGTACAGGAGATGATCAACATACCGGATGTGCTGTTGTTCTAAGCAATAAAGAGTCTTACCATAAACCTATGGAAATGGGAACACTGTATGCCGGAAAAAAATTTAAAGACCTTTTGAAAAGATGTAAAGATAAAGTGATCATTGATGAAAACGGCTGGGGAAATTTCCCTGTTCCGGCAGGAAATGTAAGCGTCTGGATTCCTGAATAAGAGCCTTGTCAAGGTTTAAAACCTTGACAAGGCTTTCTTTCAATAGAAAATTAACAATAAATATATCGGCAATTCCAGATATCTATGGCCCACTCGCAACATTGTCCGTCTTCGTTGGAAGTACAGCACACTTTGCCCCAGTTTAAATCTCCGGCTTTTAAAGTCTTCAATTCCTCACGGTTAAGTTTTCTTACTTTGAACTCTTTTTTCGTTTTCATAATGATTATTTTTTATGGTTTAGTTATTAAATATACATTAAAATTTATAATTATGAATAAATAATACACATCAATCACACGAATAAGCATACATAATTCATATAAAAACAAACAGATATTAAAAGAGTGATAACCACCCCGTCAAAAATTCTTTGAATTTTTGCCCCCCTCCAAAGGATGGGAATGTTTATGCCTTCAGTTGGGATAATTGTTAAGATTAGAGATGTTATAAGCTTGCTGTATAACTACATTTTTCTGAGTTCCAGAATTTCTGGTCTTTCGGAGGTGTCAGCGATTTTTCCGGTGCGGGCAAATTCCGCCCAGAGAGCTCTTAATTTTTCACCATGCTCATGAATACGGCTCCATGGAATATCTTTCAGCAGTTCGGATGATTTCCAGGCTGATTCATTTCCAAAAATCAAAGGAAGATCAATACAATGTGGTGCTCCGATAGGGTTGTCTTTCAATTTTGAATGAATTCTGAAGAGATAAACATTTCCTCCGGCGTCAGAAATATTCTGAGCAAACTGTTTTGCCGGAGTTCCGTAAATCAATTCTGTAGTTTTTTCAACCGTTTTATCCATAATTTTTAAGCCCAATCCTTTTCCGAAATATTTGTTTAAAGCCTCGGAAGTTTTAAGGTAAAATGCAGTTTCGTCATTATTTAACCCTATCAGTATGTCATATTTTGGAGCATTCTTTTTCCACATGTCCAACGACTCTTCTTCTTTACATAAGGGGAAGAATCCATATTGGGTACCAAAGGGCATTGCCGCTTTCAAACCATACTTCATCACTGACGGTAAAAATTTTCCGTACTCATCCATCATTTTTAGAACATCGGTTTCATCTTTCAATACTTCTGTTTTTTTCAGAAATTCCGCAGACATTTTCTGTCTTTTATGACGAAGCCCCAACGGAGCACTCTGAATAATCACCCGCTGAAATAAATCTTCTATTCCTTCTGAGATCATAAGATGGGCAATGGCATCACCTCCTGAAGACTGGCCGAGAAGGGTAATATTATTTTCATCACCTCCTAGCTCTGCGATATATTTTTTAATCCATCTCAATGCTTCCATCATATCCAGCAGTCCAAGATTCGCAGGTCTTTTTTCATTTCCTCCCAGGAAGCCAAAAAGCCCCAAACGATAGGAAACCGTAACTACGATGATATGTTGTTCTTTCACCCATTCGGCAGGATCGGCAGTAGCAAGATCACCACAGCCAATTTCATGAGAACCTCCATGAATCCAGACTACAACAGGTAATTTTTCATTTTCAGATATGATTTCCGGACGGGTTATGGAAAGGTATTGCGTAGCTTCATCAGCCTCGAAACTTTCAACAGGAGTTGCTCCTATCATTTTTTCCACAAGCGGACTCAAAGACTGTGGACAAACCGGAGTTTTTTCAGGAGAAGTAATAAATGATGATGAAGAATATTCTAGAGAAACAGGTTTTTGAAACCTTTCAGAACAGGCATAGCGAATACTTTTAATTCTGATTATTCCATCTTCTTTTAATGCAATAATTCTCCCGAAGCGAGTCTCGAAAATAGTAGTGTTCTGCTGATTTGGTGTCATCTTTAGAATGGTGAAAACTTTTCTCTCTAAATTTAATTATTTAAACACAAATTTTATGAATTATTATGGTGTTATTCATGTTAAGAATCTAAAAATAGTTTAAACACAAATTGCACAAATGAAAACACTAATGTCCACTAATTATCATAGTGTTATATGTGACATAATCAGTGTTATCCGTGTTTAAAAAATCCAAAAATAATTTAAACACAAATTGCACTAATGAAAACGCTAATGTCCACTAATTATTATGGTGTTATTTGTGAAATAATTAGTGTTATTCGTGTTAAAAGAATTAGTTCAGGATTTTATACTCACTTGGAGAAATTCCCACTTTGGTTTTAAAAAGTCTTGTAAAATGTTGTGGATATTTAAAGCCTAAATCATAAGAAATTTCGCTGATTGTTTTTGCCTGATCCAGAATCTGTTCTTTGGCGATATCAATAAGTTTGTTGTGAATAAATTCCTGAGCGGAAATTCCCAGTTCTTTTTTGATCAGATCTCCGAAATAATTGGCAGAAAGATTCAGTTTTTCTGCAAAGTAATTCACCATAGGGAAACCAATATTTTTGGGATTTTCGGATTTTAAATAATCATCTACAAGATTTTCAAATTTCCCAATAACTCCCTGGTTGATATGATCTCTTGTAATGAACTGGCGGTCATAAAAACGCATGCAGTAATTCAGGAACAGTTCAATATTATTAACAATTAAAGATTTGCTGTGTTTATCAATAGCCTGCTCCAGTTCCAGTTTTATATTTTTAAAACAATCCAGCACAACTTCTCTTTCTTTTTCAGAGAGGTGGAGCGCTTCATGTACATCATAAGAGAAAAACGAATAGTCTTTGATATTCTTCCCTAAGTTGGTTCCTTTTATTAAATCCGGATGAAAAATTAATGCGAATCCTGCAGGCTGAACATGTCTGTCTTTATTATAAATTCCATAGGTCTGCCCCGGAGCAATAAAAACCAATGTCCCTTCCTGGTAGTCATAGCTGTGTTTTCCATACTGCATGTCTCCGCACATTACATCTTTCAGGAAAACGGTATAAAACCCAAATTTTCTTTTATACTGACAAATAGGATCGGATTTGGAAAAATCAATCACACTCACCAAAGGGTGCAGCGTTTCATGATTGGCCATTTTATTATATTCCGAGACCGTATTATAGATTTCAACCTCCTGATTTTCCATGAAGTATATTTTTATTACTATTCAAAATTACCACTTTCATTTGTAATTAAAATGAGGTCTGTAAAATTGGTAAGTAATTCGGTAATCTGTATAAGTCTGGTTTAAGTGAAAGTTTCGACTTTTGTA
This sequence comes from Chryseobacterium sp. Marseille-Q8038, assembly GCF_965111995.1. NCBI lineage: Bacteria > Pseudomonadati > Bacteroidota > Flavobacteriia > Flavobacteriales > Weeksellaceae > Chryseobacterium > Chryseobacterium sp. Marseille-Q8038. The sequence goes on from NZ_CBCOPN010000002.1 coordinate 925,005, forward strand.
CCGTTATGGAAACTTTTAATACCAACATTTTTCCAAAAGGAGAAAAGGCTTCCCCAGATTATTTTTCCGGCGGAACAGCGTGGGTTCATATCCTTAAACCCAATGAAGACAATTTGAACTGTCAGATCGGAAATGTGATTTTCGAAGCAGGATGCAGAAACAACTGGCATTCTCATGGAGGCGGACAGATTTTAATCGTGACCTCAGGAACAGGATTTTATCAGGAAAAAGGAAAACCAGCACAGGTTTTAAACCCTGGAGATGTTGTTAATATCCCTCCGGATGTTATCCACTGGCATGGAGCAGCTCCTGATAGTGCGTTTACCCATATTGCCATCAATCCTAATACCCAACACGGAATCGTAGAATGGCTGCAGCCTGTAACAGATGAAGAATATAATAATTTATCAACCTAAATAAACTGAATATAAAATGAGTACAATCACAGTAAAAGCTTATGGTGCAGAGTCTACCACAGCAGATCTGAAAGAAATGAATATTGAAAGAAGAGAAGTAACCTTAAAAGATGTAGAGATTGAAATTCTATACTGCGGGGTATGCCACTCTGACCTTCATACAGCAAGAAACGACTGGGGCGGATCTTTGTATCCTGTAGTTCCGGGACATGAAATCGTGGGAAGAATCACAAAAGTAGGAAGCGAGGTTTCCAAATTTAAAGTGGGTGATCTTGCTGGAGTAGGATGTATTGTAGATTCGTGCGGACATTGTGACAGCTGCCAGCATGATCTTGAGCAATATTGCCTGAATGGTTTCACAGGAACATACAATGGAAAAGACAAGCATTTGGGAGGTCATACTTTTGGCGGATATTCTCAAAAAGTAGTTGTTGATTCCCACCACGTTTTAAAAGTACCTGAAAATCTTGACCTTGCTGGTGTAGCACCTCTCCTTTGTGCAGGTATTACCACATGGTCACCTTTGAAACACTGGAATGTAGGTCCTGGTTCTAAAGTAGCTGTTGTAGGTTTGGGAGGTCTGGGCCACATGGCTATTAAATTAGCAAAAGGACTGGGAGCTGAAGTTACTTTATTCTCCAGAACTCCGGGAAAAACCGATGATGCTAAACAACTGGGAGCTGATCATGTTATTATTTCTACTGATGACGCACAAATGGATTCTGTAAAAGGGAAATTCGATGTGATCATTGATACTGTTCCTTATGTACATGATGTAAATCCGTATGTAGCCACTTTAAATATCAACGGAACCCATGTTCTTGTGGGATATCTTGGAGGTTTAGAGCCTATCCTTAATACGGTTCCGATGATTATGGGAAGAAAATCTGTAGCAGGTTCAGTGATCGGTGGTATTGCTGAAACTCAGGAATTACTTGATTTCTGTGGGGAGCACAATATCGTTTCAGAAATTGAAATGATCAAAATGCAGGACATCAACGAGGCATATGAAAGAATGTTGAAAAGTGATGTGAGATACCGTTTCGTGATTGATATGCAGTCTTTATAATTCTTCTATAGAATATTAACAGAAACAGGCTCTTCAGATCGAAGAGCCTGTTTTATTTTTTCAGATTTTGGCTAAAAGTATTCTGATCCTGATTTTTTATATATCTGTTTCCTTCGGCACATTGGTTATCATTTCTTTCCATGTCCTGAAAAGCCCATGCTGCCATGGCATCAATAACGGGAGCCAGTTCATTACCCGCTTCACTCAGTGTATAAGTCACATGAGGCGGCACTACAGGTTTTGCTGTTCTGATAATTAACCCGTCAGCTTCAAGCTGTTTTAGATGCTGGATGAGCATTTTTTCCGTTACGGCAGGAATTGCTTTTTTCAATTCGCTGTATCTTTTTTCTCCTGTGGAAAGATTAAACAGGATGATTGGTTTCCAGAACCCGCCAATTCTTTCCATAACATACATTACAGGACAATCCTGCACTGTTTTTTTATTCTCCTGAATGGTTGAACTTTCTTTGATCGCTGTCATATCTACATACTTTAGGGTAAGTACTTGTATAAAAGTAAGTACAAATATAACTTTGTTCTCAGAAATAAAAAAATATTTACATATGAAAATTATAATCACAGGATCACTGGGAAACGTAGCTAAACCATTAGCACAACAATTAATTGCCGAAGGACACAATATTACAGTAGTAAGCAGCAGCGATGCCAGAAAACAGGATATTGAATCTCTGGGAGCAACGCCAGCTATAGGATCTATTACAGACGTCAATTTTTTAACGCAAACATTTGATGGAGCTGATGCTATTTTTGTCATGACACCTCCGGCTATCAGCCCGGATAAGATTGTAGAAAACACGACCAATGCAGGAAAAAATTATGCTGAAGCTTTAAAAAATGCCAATGTAAAAAAAGCTGTAATGCTAAGCAGTGTAGGAGCAGAATCACCGGTAGAAAATGGCCCTATTGCAGGTCTTCACAATATTGAAAAATTATATAATGAAGTGGAAAATACCTCTTTTACTTTTTTAAGAGCCGGATATTTTTATAATAATTTTTTCAATGATATTCCTTTAATTCAAAATGCAGGAATTATTGGAGGTAATTATCCTGCAGGTATTGAAGTACCGGTGGTACATCCCAATGATATTGCCAAAGCAGCCGCTGAAGAACTGGTAAAAGACGGAAATACCAATACAATCAGATATATTGTAAGTGATGTAAGAAAAGCTTCTGATTTTGCGAAGGTTCTGGGAACTTCTGTTAATAAGCCTGAACTTCCATGGGTAGAATTCTCTGATGAAGAGTCTTTAAACGGAATGCTTCAGGCAGGTTTACCGGAAGATATGGCCAAACTGTATGTTGAAATGGGACGAGGAATAAGAACCGGTGTGGTACAAAAAGATTTTATTGATCATGGTTCTCCCGTAACAGGAAACATCAAGCTAGAAGATTTTGCGAAGGAGTTTTCTTCTAAATTCTAATTTCTTTTGTCTTTTCAAGATTGAGAAAAATAGAATCGGCGCACCTTTGGTGCGCCGATTCTATTTTTAATATGACATCTTAAGTTTAAGATTATTTTTTCTCTTTCAGGGTTTCTTTTAAAACGTTCAATTTTCCGTCAATGGGCTGATCTATTTTTAATCCTAAAACCTCAGCAACCAAAGGATAAACATTGATATTGGCAAATTCGTCGATCACCAGATTATTTTTAAATTCCGGTCCCCAGGCAAAGAAAGTAGCTTTCATTTCCGGAACTACTTTAGGATTGTAACCGTGCTTTCCAACAGAGGTTTTCTTGCCTTTTTCCAGGAAGATTTTAGGAGCTTTTGGAATCAGAAGAATCTGCCCTATTCTGTGGTACTGATCATCTCTTGTGGCAAAGTGCAGATATCTAGGCAGTTTTTTATCCAGATATACTTCGTAATCATCTGTTTTGTTAGCTTTAAGTTCTTTATAAACCGCTTTTACCTCTTCCGGATTTTTAACGTAAACTCTCAGCAAAGTCTGGGAATTGTAAATATCAAATCTGTTTTTATCCAAAAGAACAGCCGGAATTTCCAAAGGTGTACCTCCATCTACTTTGATCATTCCGTGGTCTGAAACAAAAATAAAGTTGACATTCTTTAATCCTAAATCATTTACTTTCTGAACAAGGTCACCAATGGCCTGATCTATCAGATGAACAGCATTTTCCGTTTCTTTGGTATCCGGACCATAATGATGTCCGCTTCCATCCACTTCCGGAAAATATAATGAAATAAAGTGAGGTCTTTTATCTTCCGGTAATTTCAGCCAGTTTACAACTTTTCCTACTTTTTCAGAAGGAGTAAATTTCTCGTGATACGGATAATAGTAAGTAGGTCTTATTCCTCCTGCATCGCTGGCAGATCCCACCCACATTAAAGAAGCTGAGATCATTCCCTGTTTTTCAGCAAGTCCCCAAAGCGGAGTTCCTCCATACCAGCTTCCGTCCTCAGCATTTTTTTTGTTGCTCATTGCATAGCCTTCCTTTCTCTTGTAATCGTAGAAAAAGTTATCAATCAGGCCATGGTGAGAAGGATAAAGTCCGGTGATTAAACTCCAGTGGTTGGGAAAAGTAATACTGGGATAGCTTGGAATCATTGCTTCAGCCTTTACACCTCCATTAGCCAGCTTCAAAAGATTTTCAGCATTGTATTTTTGGGCATAGTCATAACGGAAACCATCCGTAGATATCATAATTACGTAAGGCTTTGCCTGGGCTTCCGTACTGTTTTGTCTTCCCGGTATAACAACCTGGGCTGTATCAATATTGACCTGTTGTGCAAAAGCTGTAAAGGAAATTAGCAGCAGTAAAAAATGGATTCCTCGCTTCATTATTTAAAAATTTTCGGCAAAGTTACATCCTATACTTCTCCCCGAAAAGTTTAAGAGATTAAAAGTATATTAAAACCTTCTTATTTTTTCTGAGTCAAAATTACTCCCTGTTAAATAGATCTTTTCATTTCAAATTGTGACAACCAATTGTTCAGTCCTATTTTTTCGCTAAGGAATTTACTGGTGTTTTCTGAGGAGTCATCTACATTATTCAAGGCTATTGTCTGTCCGTTATTTTTTTCTCTAATAGCATTAAAAAGCATTGTCCCAATTCCACGGTTTCTATACTTCTTATCTACGGCAAACTGATATATTTTTTTTGCGGCAGGACCATAAACGATATATCCAGCCAGCTGATCTCCATCATAAGCTCCTAAAGTGATATAGTTTTCCGGCATTGGCTCTAATACGAATACAGATCCCTGCCAGGAAGGTTCAATATCCCAAAAAGAACATAACACATCCCATTGAAAGTCTTTGAGATCTTTTATCACTACTCCGGTATTTTCTTCTCCATGCTTGATGTTTCCATTAAAGCAAAGCAGCCTTCTGACAATGCTGAATCCTAAGTTTTCATAAGCTCTGATTGCAGGCTGATTTCCTTCAATAACTTCAAGCAGTAATGTATTGGCATTTCTTTCTTTTAAAATGGGAATAATAAAATCGTACATTTTTCTCACCAATCCTTTGCCTCTACTTTCCGGAACAACTCCTGTACCTCCGTTGTAGATAATCTTTTCACCATTTTCAACTTTTTCAGCCTGAAGAATAAAGCCTACCAATTTTCCATTTTCAAATGCTCCGGCAGAAAGATTCATATCCAATTTTTCGGCAGCTATTTTAGCAACAAGCACGTCTTTGGTTAAATGAAATGGGACTACATAATCAGAAAATGAATGGTTGAATACTGATAAAAGCTCATCAATTGTAATATTGGTTAAGGTTTTAAATTCCATAAATATTTAAAATTTATATAGTAATTATGCTTTACTCTGTTGATTCAAATACCATTGGATGGCGTTACGTTCTTCTCTTTTTATAAATGGGTCTTTTTCCTGATTATAATCATTCCCGTCAAACCATTCTTTTTTACTCAATTCCTCTTTCAGTTTTTGATATTCTTCCTTTACCTCCGGATGAGTACGAAGATAATCCCTGAAAGCCAAATGGCGAAGCCAGTGTTCTGAAGAAGTTGGAATAACGTGAATATGAGCAATACGGAGCTGATGATTGTGAATTCTCTCAGGAATTTCATCCTTTGAATAAATTACATCAGGAAATCCTAATGCATGGGCATGATCTGTAAGTTTAATAAAGAAACGGCGATATGGCATATCTTCATTATACTTTTCGTAATAGACATAATCTTTTCCTTCCAGTAAAGGAGGAACTTTATCAAGTTCTTTTTCATCCTTTACCCCAATCATAATATCAATAACTGGTTTTGCAGATAAACCTTCCACAGATGTGCTGCCAATATGTTCAATTTCCGGATTCAAAAAACCTATACAGTTCTCGAGTTCTTTTTTGATGGTTTCAAACTGTTTTTTCCAGAAAGGATTGTATTTTTCAAAAGTAACTTTCATAGGTATCCAGATATTACACAAATATAAAAATTTTCTCAGCAAACTCCCTAGAATTAATACTTAACAAAAAATGACACCCCTGAAAAATCAGAGGTATCATTGCTAAATATTTAGGTGTGCTTTTTCTAAAAATTATTCTTTAATCAGTTTTTCGTAAGATGTAGTTCCATCTTTAAGCTGAATTTCAAGATAGTAGCTTCCTGACTTCAGGTCTTCAACATTGATACTTTCACCCTCCGGTTTCACTGATTTTATCTTTCTTCCGGTTGCTTCATAGATATCAACACTTCTAATTTTATCAAAGTTTTTGAAGTTTACCGTTGATTTCGCAGGATTCGGGTAAAGATTTACCTTCTTGCTATTGGAAGCAATTTCGTTAGTAGATAAACTCGCTGCTGTCATGGTTAAAGAAGCATATCCTCTTCCTGCATCATGATATCCTAAAGAAGTTCCGGTACTTTTACGGGAATAAAAGATATTGATTGTTCCGGCAGCATTGGCAATCGCAAAATCTCCTGCCCCACCTGAAAGGGATCTTGTTGCCACTACAGTTCTTGTACTTCCGGAAATGGTATTGGAAGTTTCCGTCCAGTCCTGAGAAGCATCTGCATTAGGTGTTGTCATCCCAATAAATGTATAATCTCTGTTCGCCGATGTATTATAAATAAACCCGTCTGAACCTGGAGCCATTCCTACAGTTCCAAAACCTATTCCCAACATAGAGTTGCTGTCACCTGTTACCGTAATCGTTACTCCGGTTGGAGTCGTATCTAATTTCACCGTCATAGCTGTACTGGGTAGATTTACAACGCCTGACGAAAACTGTGCCCATGCAAAATTAGCAAGAGCTAAACTAAGTACTAGTAAAGTTTTTTTCATATCAATTTTTAAAAAGGTTAATAATTTCTTTGTTGTTGGTTTGCAATGCATATTCAAAAGGAGTCATTCCCATTGAATCTTTTTTTGTTTTATCTGCTTTATATCTAAGCAGCTGCTCTATCAGTTCTTTATTTCCGGATTTTACAGCCCAGAATAAAGGAGTGTATCCCGTAGCATCCGCAATATTGGGATCCGCTTTTTTCTTTAACAGGTGTTCTACCAGATCTTTGTTGTATTTAATAGCAAGACCGGCAAGTGCTGTTCCTTCACGGCTTTTGTAGTTGACATCTTTTACGTTATCAATCAGAAAATCTGCAACGCCTGTATTTCCTCTGTAACATGCTAAAATAAGAGGTGAAAATCCGTTCTCATTAGTTTGATTAATGATATCCGGATTTTGTTTCATCAACTCCTGAACTTCAGTTACGGTTCCTCTTCTGGCAATATCAAAAATTGATTTTGCCTTTTCCTGAGCAGAGATCAATGAGCTCAGGAACAGTCCAAATAGTAAGATTAGCGGTCTCATTGTTTCACCATTATATAGTTGTATTCAATATTGACATTTTCAGCCACTTTCTTAGTCACCATTTTAGGAATGGTAACTTTATAATCAGCAGGTCTGGCCATAAATCCACCCTGCATATAGATTTTTCCGTCTTTTGCATATAGAGTGGCTGCAGAAGCAACAGCTTTGTCTACACCGTGAAAGTTTAACGTTCCCTGAACGGTATATTTCTGAGGACTTGCCGTAAGTTTTGTTTTATCAAAGTTGACTATTTTCCCTTTGAAAGTTGTTTTCGGATATTTTGCAGATTCTGCATAGCTTTCATTGAAATGCTCTTCCATTAATTTTGTTTTAAAATGAAAGTTTTTAACCGTTGAAACTGATGCCATCTCCCCATTGTCTGCGTTCAGAATCACAATATTATTGTCATCCTGGGCAAAAATATCATCAAACAAAGGAACCGAAGCTTCAAAAGTCACTTTTCCTGTTTTAGAACTGTATTTTTGTGCTGAAGCATACCCTGCAGAAAAGAGTAATACGCTTAATAATGCTAATTTTTTCATATCAATTTTTTTTTAATTTTCATTTAATCCGTCAGCTTTCCACTTGATGAAAATATTGATCTGGGTAGCAGATAAAGATCCTCCCTGTGGCATTTTCCCGGGATCACCGTTAGGCCTTTGGATACGATCCAGAATTCCGTCTATATTGTTTTTTACCTGATCATAAGTAACAAATGGTTTAAAACTTCCTGCAGAATGACAGCCTATGCAATTGTTATCCACAATGGGTTTTACGTCTGCTGTATATTTTACCGGAGCAGTGATTGGTGTGTTGTCAGAAATCTCTTCATAAGTTCTGCTGTCACAAGCCATCAGTATGATTGCTGATGACAATATCAATAAGGATGTTAGCTTTTTCATATTAAAAAACTCTATAAAGATTAAACCCAAAGAAAATATGTCCCTTTCCCCATGCTCCTGTGGCATTGGTAAGATATCCGATATCTGAATTTATCTGGGAGTTTGTTAGTAAAAGCTGGAACACGTGTCCTCCTGTTTCTATATCCACCCCTAATGATAAAGGATTTTTATAAAAACTGTGATCGTCAAAATTCACAAAGTACTCTGCATTCAGAGAAACTCTTTTTGAGATTTTGTAGCGTCCTCCCAAACCTGCCAGAAACTGGTTTTTGTTTTCAATAGTAGGTTCGTAAAGATTTTTGTGAACGAAGGAAGGGGTAAGCTGTACGGAAAGCTTATCACTGAACCTTCTCGAGATTAATGCCTGTGTAAGATAAGAAAGCCTGTCATTGAATTTCAGGTGTGGATACGTATCTTTATCCAGTTCAGTATTGGCACCCATTACATTGTACCCCACAATATCCACCGGAAAGTTTTCACTTTGTTTTACCAGTCTGTATTTCACTGCTCCTTCAAACGTTTTCATATTCGTTTCTCTGGAAAGGCTTACAGATACTGCATCTGAGATGCCATAGATAACACCTAATTTGGTGGAAGCATGATCCAGGCCAAAAAAGTCTTTAAATCCTGCGCTTATATCTCCAAATCTATGGGCAACGATAATGTACCATTCTTTTTTGGCAGCCAGTTTTGTAGATTGCCCTGTAACAATCTGAAGAGCTTTGAAGGCGGGTTGTGAGGTTTCTGTGTTGGTTTTCACCGTGTCAATATCTTTCAACAGATCTTCCTGTGCAAAGACAAGACCTGAAGAAAATACCGACAAAAATAAGAGAGTTTTTGTCATATACAATTTGAATTAAATTATGATATAACAAACTTATCGAGTTCTCAATTCAAAAATAGGTGATAAAAGTCACCACTCAAATTGTTTTTATCAATGATAGAAATAAACAATTCAAACAAATAAAATTAGATCATCCTAACATTTTCATTTACAGGAACTTTTATTCCTTCTTTGGTCTGAGCGATTTCACCTTCGCTTTCAATTTTTTTCAAAACTCTGCTCACAACTTCTCTGGAAGTTCCCAAACTGTTGGCAATTTCGCGATGGGTGATCTTAATAGGGTTGCTTCCTGTGGTTGAAATCTGCTGTTTAATATAATTCAGCACTCTCTTGTCAAGCCTGTGAAATACGGCATCATTTACCATATTCATAACTTCTGAAAATCTGCGGTCATATTCATGATAAAACAGTTTATTGATTTCCGGAAATTTAATCAGCCATTCATGCATTATGGAAACAGGGATGAGAATAGCTTTTGAGTCTTCTTCTGCTACGGCATATACTCTGCTGATATAATCCGTCAAAATAGAAGAAAACGTCATAAGGCAACTATCTTTAGGTTTAATATAATAGTAGATGAGTTCTCTTCCATCATTAAGGGTAAAAACCTTGATAGATCCTTTTATTAAGAAAGGAACAAACTTATTCTTCTGTCCTTCTCTTATGATTTCAGTTTTTGCTTTTATATCAATGGCAACAGCATGCTTTTCGAGCTCGGATAAAAAATCAGTGCCCAGAAAGCCAAATTTACTTACAGCGAACGAGTTATCAATCATATCTTATATTTTCTGCTTTTTCTTAAACAAAGATATAAAATTGCTATATCGTTACTATATATTTTTACCTTATTAAAGAAAATTAACAATTAAAAAGATTTTAATCTCCTTTACTTAGGGGGTAGAATAAAAAAATGCCCTGGAAAACCAGGGCATTCTTTATATTATTGTAAAAGAAATCTTACGCTTGAACGTTGTTTCCTCCTAATACGAAAGGCTCAACTTCTTTGATTTCTCCGAACTGCTGCTCGTAGTTAGCGATGTTCTGTTGAAGAGCGTTTAATACTCTTTTAGCGTGAAGTGGAGCAAGAATTACTCTTGATCTTACTTTAGCTTGCTGAACACCTGGCATCAACTGAATAAAGTCTACTACAAATTCAGATGGAGAGTGGTTTACTAAAGCTAGGTTAGCATAGATACCAGCAGCTACCATTTCGTTTAATTCGATGTTGATGTTTCCGTCTTGTGGATTTTGATTGTTGTCCATTGTTATAAATTATGTTTTTAAAATTCGAAATTTGAGATTGTGAAAATATAAAAATAATTTCAAATCCCAAATTTCAAATCATTAATTTTAGTTAAGGTCTTCGAATTCTTTCTTAGAACCAACAATAACGTTCTGGTACTCTTTAAGACCTGTACCTGCAGGGATTCTGTGTCCTACAATTACATTTTCTTTAAGACCTCCAAGATTATCTACCTTACCAGCAACTGCTGCTTCGTTAAGAACCTTAGTTGTTTCCTGGAACGATGCTGCAGACATGAATGACTTAGTCTGAAGGGCTGCTCTGGTAATACCTTGTAATACAGGTGTTGCTGTAGCAGGAAGAGCTTCTCTTACTTCTACCAAGTTTTGATCTTCACGTCTTAATTTAGAGTTTTCGTCTCTTAATTCTCTTGCGTTAATCATCTGACCTGGGCTGAATTCTTTAGAATCACCAGCATCTACAACTACTTTAAGACCGAATACTCTGTTGTTTTCTTCCAAGAAATCATACTTGTGCTCAAGAGCTCCTTCAAGGAACTGAGTATCACCTCCATCAACGATAGATACTTTCGTCATCATCTGTCTTACGATAATTTCGAAGTGCTTGTCGTCAATTTTTACCCCCTGTAGACGGTAAACTTCCTGAATTTCGTTTACTAAGTATTCCTGAACGGCAGTTGGACCTTTAATTCTTAAGATATCTTCCGGTGTAATAGAACCGTCAGAAAGTGGAGAACCTGCTCTTACGAAGTCATTCTCCTGAACAAGAATCTGGTTAGAAAGTTTTACCAAATAGATTTTTCTTTCTCCAGTTTTAGCCTCAACAATAAGTTCACGGTTACCTCTCTTGATTTTTCCGTAAGAAACTACCCCGTCGATTTCAGTAACAACCGCTGGGTTTGAAGGGTTTCTTGCTTCGAATAATTCGGTAACTCTCGGAAGACCTCCGGTGATATCCCCTGCTTTTGCAGATTTTCTTGGGATCTTGATTAAGACTTTACCCGCCTTAATTTTTTCACCATCGTTAACCATTAAGTGGGCTCCTACCGGTAAGTTGTAAGCTTTTTGCTCAATACCTTTAGAGTCTACCACTTTCAAGGTAGGTACGGCTTTCTTATTTCTAGATTCAGAGATTACTTTCTCTTCAAATCCTGTTTGTTCGTCAATTTCAAGCTGGAATGAAATACCCTGGATGATATCCTCGTATTCTACCTTACCTGAAGTTTCAGCAATGATAACCGCGTTATATGGATCCCATCTACAGATTGTATCTCCTTTCTTCACTTTATCACCTGGTTTCACAGATAATATAGATCCGTAAGGTACGTTAGCTACCATTAATGGAGTTCTTGACTCATTATCAGCAACTAATCTGAATTCTGTTGAACGAGAAACTACAACCTCAGCTGTATTACCGTTTTCATCTTCAGAAGTAATTGTTCTTACTTCGTCCATTTCAACGATACCATCTCTTCTTGCAACGATAGATGGATTTTCTGATACGTTTCCTGCAGTACCCCCTTGGTGGAAAGTTCTCAACGTAAGCTGAGTACCTGGTTCCCCAATTGACTGTGCTGCAATTACACCTACCGCTTCACCCATGTGAATTACTTTACCTGTTGCCAGGTTTCTACCATAACATTTTGCACAGATACCTTTCTTAGCTTCACAAGTTAATGGTGAACGAACTTCAACAGCTTCTAATCCTGCTTCTTCAATTCTCTTAGCTAATTCTTCGATGATTACCTGATCTGCACTCGCAATAAGCTCGTCAGATTCCGGATCATAGATATTATGAAGGGAAACTCTACCTAAGATTCTTTCAGAGATTCTTTCAACGATCTCGTCATTTTTCTTAAGTGCAGTAACTTCTGTACCTCTCAGCGTTCCACAGTCATCTTCTGTAACGATAACATCCTGTGCAACGTCTACCAATCTTCTCGTTAAGTAACCAGCATCGGCTGTCTTAAGAGCGGTATCCGCAAGACCCTTACGAGCACCGTGGGTAGAGATAAAGTACTCTAGAATCGAAAGACCTTCCTTAAAGTTTGCAAGGATCGGGTTTTCGATGATCTCCGCTCCGGTAGATCCGGCTTTCTGCGGTTTTGCCATCAAACCTCTCATCCCTGATAACTGACGGATCTGTTCTTTAGAACCCCTCGCTCCAGAGTCAAGCATCATGTATACAGAGTTAAATCCACCTTGGTCAACTTTCATTCTGCTCATGATCATTTCAGTTAATCCAGCGTTGGTATTTGTCCAAACGTCGATTACCTGGTTATAACGTTCTGTATCTGTAATTAGACCCATGTTATAGTTAGCTCTAATTTCGTCTACAGTTTCAATAGAAGTAGCAATCATCTGCTTTTTCTCAACAGGAACTACAATATCCCCTAGTGAGAAAGAAAGACCTCCTTTGAATGCGTTTGAATACCCTAAGTCTTTCATTGCATCCAGGAACTTCACAGTTGTAGGGAAATCTGTATCAGCAAGGATCTTACCGATAACGTTTCTCAATGATTTTTTCGTAAGAAGTTCATTGATATATCCTACCTGCTTAGGTACAATCTGGTTGAACAGGATTCTACCTACAGAAGTTTCGATCAATCTTGTAACGATTTCACCATCTTCTTTGATAGGCAGTCTACATCTTACTTTAGCATTTAAAGATACTCTACCTTCAGCATAAGCGATTTCCGCTTCTTCAGGAGAATAGAATGCAAGACCTTCTCCTTTTACTTTCATCGTCTCAGTAGAGCTTAATTCTTTAGTCATGAAATAAAGACCAAGAACCATGTCCTGAGATGGTACTGTAATTGGAGAACCGTTTGCAGGGTTCAAGATGTTTTGAGAACCTAACATCAATAACTGAGCTTCAAGGATCGCTTCTGGTCCTAATGGCAAGTGTACTGCCATCTGGTCACCATCGAAATCGGCATTGAAGGCCGTAGTTACTAACGGGTGTAGCTGGATTGCTTTACCTTCGATCATCTTAGGTTGGAAAGCCTGAATACCCAATCTGTGAAGAGTAGGTGCTCTGTTCAATAGAACAGGGTGACCTTTCATCACGTTTTCAAGGATATCATAAACTACCGGTTCTTTTCTGTCGATAATTCTCTTTGCAGATTTTACTGTTTTTACAATACCTCTTTCAATTAGTTTTCTAATGATGAATGGTTTGTAAAGTTCAGCTGCCATATCTTTAGGAATACCACATTCGTGAAGCTGTAAGTTTGGACCTACAACAATTACCGAACGCGCAGAGTAGTCAACCCTTTTCCCCAGTAGGTTCTGACGGAAACGACCTTGCTTACCTTTCAATGAATCAGAAAGTGATTTCAATGGTCTGTTTGATTCAGATTTTACTGCAGAAGATTTTCTTGTGTTATCGAATAATGAATCTACTGATTCCTGAAGCATACGCTTCTCGTTTCTCAAGATTACTTCAGGAGCTTTGATCTCCAATAATCTTTTCAAACGGTTATTTCTGATAATAACTCTTCTATAAAGGTCATTCAAGTCAGAAGTTGCGAAACGTCCTCCATCCAATGGAACTAATGGTCTTAATTCTGGTGGGATAACAGGAAGTACACGCATGATCATCCACTCTGGTCTGTTGATCATTCTTGTATTAGCACCTCTTAATGCTTCTACAACGTTCAATCTTTTCAGTGCTTCAGTTCTTCTTTGTTTTGAACCTTCGTTGTGAGCTTTGTGTCTCAAGTCGAAAGACAATGCATCAAGATCAATTCTTTTTAATAGATCTTCAACAGCTTCAGCACCCATTCTGGCGATGAATTTATTTGGATCAGAATCATCAAGATACTGGTTTTCTACAGGAAGAGTTTCCATGATATCAAGGTACTCTTCTTCTGTAAGGAATTCCATATTTTCAAAATCAGAACCGTCTAATTTTTTAGCAATACCCTGCTGAATCACTACATATCTTTCGTAGTAGATGATCATGTCTAATTTCTTAGAAGGAATTCCTAAAAGGTATCCGATTTTGTTTGGTAATGAACGGAAATACCAGATGTGTGCAATTGGAACTACAAGGTTGATGTGCCCGATTCTCTCTCTTCTTACTTTTTTCTCAGTAACTTCTACTCCACAACGGTCACACACAATCCCTTTGTAACGAATTCTCTTGTATTTACCACAAGCACATTCGTAATCCTTTACAGGACCAAAGATTTTCTCACAGAATAGCCCGTCTCTTTCAGGCTTGTGAGTTCTGTAGTTAATAGTTTCCGGCTTTAGAACCTCTCCTCTTGAGTCTTGCAAAATAGACTCAGGTGAAGCTAAACCGATGGTTATTTTATTAAATCTACTTGATTTATTTTTATTTGACATAATTTTTTTTAGATTTTAGATTTCAGATTTCAGATTTCAGACGAAATCATCATTCCAAATTCAAGGATTATAAAATTTTTAGAGTGCCATAGTCTGACATCTTGTGTCTGACATCTGATATCTTACTCCTCCAATCTTACGTCTAATCCAAGACCTTGTAACTCGTGAAGTAATACGTTGAATGATTCTGGAATACCTGGTTCAGGCATAGATTCACCTTTCGCAATTGCTTCATAAGTTTTTGCTCTACCAATCACGTCATCCGACTTCACAGTAAGGATCTCTCTCAGGATGTTAGATGCACCGAATGCTTCAAGTGCCCAAACCTCCATCTCTCCGAATCTCTGACCTCCGAACTGAGCTTTACCTCCTAACGGCTGCTGAGTAATCAATGAGTAAGGACCAATAGAACGTGCGTGCATCTTATCATCTACCATGTGTCCTAGTTTCAACATGTAAATGATACCTACTGTCGCAGCCTGAGTAAATCTTTCTCCGGTACCACCATCATAAAGGTGAGTGTGACCGAATTTAGGAAGACCTGCTTTCTCAGTATATTCAGTAATCTGATCAAGACTTGCTCCATCAAAGATTGGCGTAGCGAACTTCAATCCTAATTTTCTACCAGCCCATCCAAGAACGGTTTCGTAGATCTGACCGATGTTCATACGAGAAGGTACCCCTAGTGGATTCAATACGATATCTACTGGTGTTCCATCTTCCAGGAATGGCATATCTTCTTCACGAACGATTCTTGAAACGATACCTTTGTTACCGTGACGTCCTGCCATCTTATCTCCTACATTCAGTTTACGTTTCTTAGCGATGTAAACTTTAGCCAACTTCATGATCCCTGCCGGAAGCTCATCTCCGATTGAAATTGCAAATTTCTCACGGTTTTTAACTCCCTGGATGTCGTTATATTTGATTTTGTAATTGTGAATTAATTGTTTGATCAATTCATTTTTATCAGCGTCAACTGTCCAGTCTGCACCGCTAACATTTACATAATCTTCAACTGAAGTTAATAACTTGTGAGTAAATTTCACACCTTTACCGATGATTTCTTCGTCAAGGTCATTTTGTACCCCTTGAGAAGTTTTACCGCTTACCAGTGTATTTAATTTTTCAATTAAAGTATTTCTCAACTCATCAAATTTAGCCTTGTAAGTGTTTTCAATTTCTTCAAGTCTAAGTTTTTCTTCAGTTCTTTTCTTTTTGTCTTTAATGTTTCTAGAGAACAATTTCTTGTTGATAACAACTCCTCTTAATGAAGAGTCAGCTTTCAATGAAGCATCCTTCACATCACCAGCTTTATCACCGAAGATTGCTCTAAGAAGTTTTTCTTCAGGAGTCGGGTCAGATTCACCTTTTGGAGTAATTTTACCAATCATGATATCTCCAGGTTTCACTTCAGCACCGATTCTGATCATACCGTTCTCGTCAAGATCTTTAGTAGCTTCTTCAGATACGTTTGGAATATCTGCTGTAAGCTCTTCCATACCTAGTTTGGTATCACGAACTTCAAGAGAGTACTCATCTACGTGGATTGAAGTAAACCAGTCTTCACGTACAACTTTTTCGTTGATTACAATTGCATCCTCAAAGTTGTATCCTTTCCAAGGCATGAACGCTACCACTAAGTTTCTACCAAGAGCTAATTCTCCTTTTTCAGTAGCATAACCGTCGCAAAGTACCTGTCCTTTCTCCACTACATCACCTACTCTTACGTTTGGTCTTAGGGTAATGGTTGTACTCTGGTTAGTTTTTCTGAACTTAGTAAGTTTGTATGTTTTAGTAGCAGACTCAAATTGTACTAAATCTTCGTCTTCGCTTCTTTCGTATTTGATGGTAATCTTGTCAGCATCTACATACTCTACAGTACCTGTACCTTCAGCATTAATTAAGATTCTTGAATCTCTTGCAACTTGTTGCTCAAGCCCTGTACCCACGATTGGAGCCTGTGGCTTCAATAGAGGAACGGCCTGACGCATCATGTTAGATCCCATCAATGCACGGTTCGCATCATCATGTTCCAAGAATGGAATTAATGAAGCAGAAATACCAGAAATCTGGTTTGGTGCTACATCGATAAGGTTCACCTGAGCTGGTTCAACTACCGGGTAGTCACCATCTAATCTTGCAATAATTCTGTCTGTTAAGAAATCACCGTTATCGCTCAATTCAACGTTTGCCTGAGCAATTACCTTGTCTTCTTCGTCTTCTGCATTTAGATAGATAGGATCAGCGTTAAGATCAATCTTACCACCGTCTACTTTTCTATATGGAGTTTCAATGAAACCTAGGTTGTTGATTTTAGCATAGATCCCTAGAGATGAAATCAAACCGATGTTTGGTCCTTCCGGAGTTTCAATCGGACAAATTCTTCCGTAGTGAGTATGGTGAACGTCACGAACCTCGAAACCTGCTCTTTCTCTTGATAAACCACCAGGCCCTAGTGCAGATAATCTTCTCTTGTGAGTGATCTCTGATAGAGGGTTGGTTTGGTCCATGAACTGAGAAAGCTGGTTGGTACCGAAGAATGAGTTGATTACAGATGTTAATGTCTTAGCATTTACAAGATCAAGCGGAGTAAAGATTTCGTTATCTCTAACGTTCATTCTTTCCTTGATTGTTCTTGCAATTCTTGAAAGACCTACACCGAACTGTCCTGCCAATTGCTCACCAACAGTTTTAATTCTTCTGTTTGATAAGTGGTCAATATCATCCACATCCGTTTTTGAGTTTACTAACTCAATTAAGTGTCTTACGATTGCAATGATATCTTCCTTTGTAAGAACTTCGGTTGTAGTTGGGATGTTTAGACTTAACTTTTTGTTTAGTCTGTAACGTCCTACTTCACCTAAAGAGTATCTCTGCTCAGAGAAGAATAATTTTTCAATGATTCCTCTTGCCGTTTCCTCATCTGGTGGATCTGCGTTTCTTAACTGACGATAAATATACTCTACCGCTTCTTTTTCAGAGTTAGTAGGGTCTTTTTGTAATGTATTCTGAATGATTGAGAATTCGTTGCTGTTTTCTTTGTGAATCAAGATAGATTTCACTCCAGCATCCAGGATAAGATCTAAGTGTTCTTTTTCAAGGATTGTTTCTCTATCCAGGATGATCTCGTTTCTTTCGATAGAAACTACTTCACCTGTATCTTCGTCTACGAAATCTTCGAACCAAGTGTTCAATACTCTCGCAGCCAATGTTCTCCCTTCCACTTTTTTAAGGGCAGCTTTAGAAACTTTCACTTCTTCAGCAAGGTCGAAGATTTGAAGGATATCTTTATCAGATTCGTATCCGATAGCTCTTAATAAAGTTGTTAATGGTAATTTTTTCTTACGGTCGATATACGCGTACATTACGCTGTTGATATCTGTTGTAAATTCCATCCAAGATCCTTTGAAAGGGATAATTCTTGAATAGTAAAGTTTGGTCCCGTTCGCGTGGTAAGTCTGTCCGAAGAATACACCAGGTGAACGGTGAAGCTGCGTAACGATAACTCTTTCAGCACCATTGATAATGAAAGACCCACTTGGCGTCATATAAGGAACCGGACCTAAATATACATCCTGAACCACAGTTTGGAAATCTTCGTGTTCCGGGTCAGTACAATACAATTTAAGTCTAGCTTTTAGAGGAACTGAATAAGTAAGTCCTCTTTCCACACACTCATCAATTGAATAACGTGGAGAATCTACCAGATAGTCTAAGAATTCTAATACGAATTGGTTTCTTGAATCCGTAATTGGGAAATTCTCTTGGAAAGTCTTGTAAAGAGCTTCTGTCTTTCTGGCTTCAGGAAGTGTATCAAGCTGGAAAAATTCTCTGAAAGACTCAATTTGGATATCCAAAAAGTCTGGAGTGATAATTTTTCCTTTCGCTGATGAGAAATTAATTCTCGGATTTCCTTGAGTTGTTGATTTTGTTTTACTCATAAAACTTTTAAGAAAGGGTTAAAAAATATTTTGATTCATTAAAAAATATCAGAAAAGAACAAGAAACAAGGTAAAAGCAAAAGGTAAAAGTGTTTTTGGCGCTCACGAAGGACCTTAGAACTCTTTTAACGCTGTACTTGGCTCTTTCTAACTGCAACACTGGTATATCTTTTCACAGCGTAATGCAAAATATTTTTATTACTTTTGAGGCTATATTACCGCAATATCTATACACACGAAATCCCTTTCATGTTTTACACAATGAAAGAGTTGATTTTCAGTATTTTATAAATTTACAAACAATTTTTCGCGCCAAAAGAGGGGCAAAGATACAAAAAGTTATCCACAATAACAAATAAATCCTCTCATTTTGAGACTCTTAAAAATAAGAGAGACTGCCCAAAATGAGCAGTCCCTCCACAACACAAGCTAATCTTATGATTATTTCACAATAACCTTATAAGATTTTATTTTCGATTTAGTTTCTATTTTTATCATATACAGCCCTGTTGGAAGTGAAGAGGTATCAATACCAGTACCGGCATTGAATTTACCTGTCTTAACAACCTGACCCTGTGCTGAGAATAAAGTATATGTTCCTTCTTCCGCTGATGTAATGCTAAGGATTTCTCCTGCTTTTACCGGGTTTGGATATACTTTCACATCATTGGCCGCTTCAGTAATTTCAGCAGTAGTGATCTTAGCAGCGGTGTTGGATGCATTTTTCAGCAACGAAGCATAAGGTGAAAGCGGTGAGCCCGGAGATCCTCTTTTCACAAGATCTGTATCTACCACAGCCTGAATTCCATCTTTATCTTTATCGTTGATCGTAGAGATAAATCCTCCTCCTAACGTATCAAGGTTTGCTTTTCCGATCTGATAAAGGTCCGGATCTGAACCATTGGACGTAATATCCAGGAAGTCCGGTTTATCATCACCATCTGTATTTTTGATTGGATATTTCAGTACGCCTGAATCAGGTGATGTTTCCAGAATATCTGCAATTCCGTTTTTACCTACCGGAACATTCGCATCAATAACGCCGTTTCGATCTGCATCGATCTGATTGATTACAGATGTTGGAATTCCAGATTCAAATAAATCCAAGATACCATCATTATCGGAATCCAGATCAAGATAATTAGGAACAGAATCTCCTAATACTGGTGTCAAAAGGATATCTCCTTCGTTATCATCATCCTGAAACTTACCATTGTTATCAAAATCCTCTACCGCATCCGGAATCCCGTCATTATCAGAATCCAAATCACAGGCATCTACAATACCATCTCCATCTGTATCCAGTGCAGGAGATTTGTCATTTACCGCCGTACAGCCTTCTGCACAATCAGGAATTCCGTTTCCGTTATTATCTATGCTGTCATCTCCTCCCTGGCACTGATCAAAGCAGTTCGGAACACCATCGTTATCATCATCTCTGCTCGCAAAAGCATTGTAGATATAATAATTTTGAGGAATACGAATCGCTGTTCCGCTATTGAACGTAATCTTGATACGGTTGAAAGGTTTTGTAGCTTTTCCTCCAACATAGAATTTATTTGAGTTAGTAGTGAAGAAGTTCCCGCTGATAAGGCTTCCCGAACTTGTAAAGGTATCAGTCAAAGTATTTCCGTTATACAATGTCACGGTGATATTTTCCAGAACACTTACTCCAAGAAGATTTCCTGCTTTTTCTACCGTAAATCCAGCCATTGTATTGACAGGAAGTACTGAATTGCTGCTTACCGTTGCAAATGCAGAGAAAAGACTAAATATAGACGCAGCCGGAACAGTAGCTGTTGCATAATTGGATGGATTATTATCTACAATCGCTTCCGGATTGGTCATTTTAGCTAAAATAAGGCCAAGGAAACCCGGACCTGATGTCCATGCAGGACCTGTAACCAAATTCCCAGGTACAGCAGAACCGCTTGTCTGGATTTTATCATCACAATCGCAGGAAACAGGTTCTTCAAAAGCATAATATACTTTCATCGCTCCTAAATTAAACCCTAGTGTTTGGGTAATTTTCAATCTTACTTCATTGAAAGGCTTAGTACTGGTTAATGTAACTTTCTGTTTTCCTGAACCATATCCCAACACTTTAATATTAATCAGGCCTCCTCCGTCAGACAGTTGTTTTGAGTCCTGAAGCTGACCGAAAAGATACGTTTCTATGGTAATATTTTTTAAAAACTCAGCACTTAGGAGTTTTCCCTGATCATCAGGCTCTATTACAAAACCGGTTCTGTTCCCTGCAGGATATACCTGATTTTTATCGAGAACTCCTACTGAATAAGATCCTAGTAACCCTATCGGCAATACGATTGATCCATAAGAGTTTTTATTTCCATCTCCAATTCTTTCTTTATTCTGAACATAAGAAAGCGGAGCCAGGAAACTGCTGCTTCCGGATACATTTCCATCCACACCACTTCCAGCAATAATGTCATCGCAAATACCATTATTATCCGTTGGCACTTTTGCAGGGTCAAATGCAAATGCATAATATACATTCATAGCACTGAATACAGAAAGAACATTGGTTTGGTACAATCTTACTTCATCAAATTCTTTTGAAGTCTTGAAGTGCAGGAATATTCTGTTTTTGCTTCCCCCGAATGCAGGTACCGACAAAAGTGTACTGCTGGTTGTTGTTTCCTGAAGAACTCCATTTTTATAGGTACTGATCCTCAAAGAGCTCAGAAGATCCACCGTAATAAAACTTGTTCCCAGGTCTACATTGAATCCGGTAATATATCCCGCAGGATATGTTGTATTTTTATTTTTTACAGATATTCCGTTTCCACTTAACAGAGAAGCGAAATTTCCCATACTTACACTGTTATCAAGACTGGCATCTACTACAGGATTCATACTTCCGTTATAGCACGCAAGACAAATCCCTGAATTGTTGACAGGCTTTGCCTCTACACCCATTCCTCGGATTGGTTCATAGCCCTGCTGCGCAAACAGTACTGCCGACATCATCAATGTCATGAGCATCGCAGCTAGCTTTTCGAATAATTTTCTGGTCATTTTTTATTTTTTTAAGGTTTGTGTTTTTATTAATTGTAAAGGGCTTTCCAATTGCTACCATTACAGCCTTCATGTACTTTAGCCGTTGTATTATAACGGATTGCACCTTCCTCAGCCGTAGTACACGTAGCATTAGCACCGGAAGCAATTCCTTTCATCTGAATCGCAGCACCTGTAGAAGTTGCTGCAGTAGGAGTCATATTGATTCCTACTATGGTATCTGTTCCATTTCCTTTATTGAAGAAAACGTGTACTTTGTTGGCATAAACCATTTGTCCCGCAGCTGCCTGTCCCGAAAATCCTATCGCAAAAGCTTCTGTACCGCTTGCTGTATTGGCAGAACCAACAGCTACATTGTTTGTAGATGTTGTGTTTCCACTCCCAATGGCAATTCCGCCATTATTTGTATGATTATTCCCAACAGTCAGCCCCGTCAATCCCGTTACTGTATTCAGATTTCCAAAGACTAAATTATTGGCTCCTGTTGCACTGTTATTATTCCCTATTACTTTAGCACCATTATTCGCTGTATTGCTTAATCCAATGGCTACAGCCGGAAAATTCCCCTGCGCAGAGACTACATTGTCTTTTCCCAGCGCCACATTTGAAGAGGTACTGTTTGTAAGGGTATTATTTGAGCCCCAAGTTACTGAAGCATAGGGACCTGTGGCAGAATTAGAATTACCTCCCTGTAGAGTTCCGTTTATATCCAGAATTCCTTTTACATTTTTCTGGGTAGCCAAGACTAAGTTCTGACCGTCATTTGTTCCTAAGTAATTTCCACTCCCAATGTCTGTTCCTAAAGCAGCAGTTGTTGCTGTTGTTCCGGTATTTCCTACTGTTCGCCAGCTTCCGCTTAAGCTATTCCATTTGGTACCGTCAAAATAATAGTAACCTGGAGAAACGACATCTACAGTTTGTCCTGTAGGTGCTGTTTCGGCTGATGAAACATATACTATGGCTCCTGTTTGAGCTGTCGTATAATTTTTAGCTTTTAATTGTACCCCTGTAAGCCTTGGAGCAATAACTCCGTCAAACTTACTGGTATTGGAAGGTGATCCTACGATATCAAAGGTTGCCTGAGCTTGATTGGTATTAATCCCTACCTGAGCGAATGTGGACAAGCCAACTGATAAAAGAGCGATGGTTAATAATTTGTTTTTCATTTGTAATGATGTTTGCTGTTTTTATGTGTATGTGTTTTTTTGAAAGGGCAATTTTCGGGCGTTCTCATTTAAATACTAAATGAAATGACAGATTGTACTGTAAGAAAGCGTTAAAAATTGTAAGAAATAGTATCAGAAAGGGAATGGATTGGTTTATCAGGAATCTTTATGATAAACTTAAAACCGTCTACAAGTTTAATGGAATTACTGTAGAACTTTTTAACTTCTTTAAATGCCAGAAAAATACTCTCTTTATAGTTCCGGTATGAATGATTCCATGTATTGGATAGGGCTACAAGTTTTATGTTGCCGGGGAAAGATAAATGAAGATGGGTGTTGTTAAAGAAACAGAGATTATATTGGGAATCTTTGTCAAAGAATACATAAGCTTCCTTTTGATAGACAGGCAATTTACTGATAGCTGTCAAATGATTTTCTGTTTCAGCACGCAAATGAATTGAAACATCAGCTAAGTAGGGCTGCAGGTAGGTATTAATATCTGTACGGTATGATAACTCAGGTTTTATCATCTTAACAGATATAAACTTAGCGTTTATTTTTCCTACAGCCGCCAAAAGCAACAAAAGAGTAATCTTATGGCCGTAGGAAAGAAAGTAATTTCTATCCAATTATGTTGTGTTTTTTTCGATACAAATATAATATTTTTTCAATCAAAACAACGTTTTATTAATAAAAATTCACACAAAATAAACAAATAACCAAATTAAAGTAAAATATTATGTTAATTTTTGAAAAATAGCCAATCATAATAAAATATATACAAACAAGAGTCAACAATATTAAAATACAATTATGAAATAAGACATGAATTTACAAAGACTTACATACCAAAAAAAGCCCGGGCAAATGCCCGGGCTTCTATATTTATAATAAAATTGAATTATTTCAATTCTACTTCAGCACCAGCTTCTTCTAATTGCTTCTTAAGAGCTTCAGCTTCGTCTTTAGAAACACCTTGCTTGATTGGAGCAGGAGCACCATCTACGATATCTTTAGCTTCTTTAAGACCAGCACCAGTTAAATCTTTTACTAATTTAACGATAGCTAATTTAGAAGCACCTGCAGACTTAAGAATTACGTCGAATTCAGTCTTTTCTTCAGCAGCTTCACCTGCACCACCTGCAGCAACAACTACAGCAGCAGCAGCTGGCTCAATTCCGTACTCATCCTTAAGGATAGCAGCTAATTCGTTTACGTCTTTTACAGTTAGGTTTACTAGCGTTTCAGCTAAATTTTTTAAATCTGACATTGTTGTAATGTTTTTGTTGATTATTTATTTAATTTTTTGAGAGTAATTATTCAGCAGCTGGCGTTTCGTCAGTGCTTTCTGCAGCAGGAGCTTCTGGAGCTTCAGCAGCAGGAGTTTCTTCTACCACAGGAGCAGCAGCTTCTTCAGCTTGAGCTTCTACAGTTTCAGATTTGTTTTGAAGAGCAGAAACAACTCTTTGGATTGGAGACTGAAGTAATCCGATGATTTCACCGATCATTTCTTCTCTAGACTTGATGCTTACTAGAGTATCAAGGTTGTTGTCACCAACATAGAAAGTTTCTTGAACAAAAGCAGACTTCAAAGCCGGCTTCTCGTCTTTCTTTCTAAAATCTTTGATTAATTTTGCAGGAGCGTTAGCTGTCTCAGCAATCATTAAAGCAGAGTTACCTTTGAAAGTTTCAAACATTTCAGAGTAGTCTACTCCTTCAATTTGCTCCATTGCTTTTTGTAAAAGTGTATTTTTTACTACTTTTACTTTGATATTTTGCTTGAAAGCCTGTCTTCTGAAATCTGAAGATTTAGCAGCGTTCAAACCATTTAGATCTGCTACGTATACTACTTTTGCATCCTGAAGCAAGTCTTTGATCTCTTGTATTGCTACAACTTTTTGGTCTTTTGTCATTGTCTTAGGATTAAATATTAGTTAACAGATTTTGTATCAATTGCAATACCAGGGCTCATTGTAGAAGACAAATAAATGCTTTTTACATAAGTTCCTTTAGCAGCAGTTGGCTTCATTTTGATCAATGTAGAGATCAATTCCTGCGCATTTTCTTTGATCTTAGCAGCATCGAAAGATACTTTACCAATACCAGCGTGGATGATACCATACTTGTCTACTTTGAAATCAATTTTACCTGCTTTTACTTCAGTTACTGCTTTACCAATTTCCATTGTTACAGTTCCTGATTTAGGGTTTGGCATTAAACCTCTTGGACCTAATACTCTACCTAATGGACCTAATTTACCCATTACAGCTGGCATAGTAACGATAACGTCAACATCTGTCCAACCGTCTTTGATTTTTTGTAAATATTCGTCTAGACCTACATAGTCAGCACCAGCAGCTTTAGCTTCTGCTTCTTTATCTGGAGTTACAAGAGCTAATACTTTAACATCTTTACCAGTACCGTGAGGAAGAGATACAACACCTCTTACCATTTGGTTTGCTTTTCTTGGGTCTACACCTAATCTTACAGCGATATCTACTGAAGCATCAAACTTTGTAGTGTTCACTTCTTTTACAAGAGCTGAACCTTCTTCAAGGTTATAGATTCTTCCTTTTTCTACTTTGCTTAAAGCTTCCTTTTGCTTTTTAGTTAATTTTGCCATTTCTTTAGGTTTTAAGCGTTAGTTGGTTTAGTTCCTGTTACTCTTAATCCCATAGATCTAGCAGTACCTGCAACCATAGAAAGAGCAGAGTCCAATGTAAAACAGTTAAGATCCGCCATTTTATCTTCAGCGATTTTCTTTACTTGTTCCCAAGTTACAGAACCTACTTTGTTTCTGTTTGGTTCACCAGAACCTCCCTTGATTTTAGCTGCATCCATTAACTGGATTGCTGCAGGTGGAGTTTTAATAACGAATTCAAAAGATTTGTCTTCGTATACTGTAATTACTACAGGTAAAACTTGCCCTGGCTTATCTTGGGTTCTTCCGTTAAATTGCTTACAAAACTCCATGATGTTCACACCTGCAGAACCCAATGCTGGACCTACTGGTGGAGAAGGGTTAGCTGCGCCACCTTTCACCTGAAGCTTTACCATTTTAAAGACTTTCTTAGCCATTGTTTGTTTTTTAAATTTGAATAATTAATGAGTTTGGAAGCATTTATTATTCAGCAGGTTATCCTACTCACTTATGATAAACCTACTTTTTGGACTGCAAAAGTATAAAATATTTTTGAAATAGCAAACGGAAATTGCTGATTTTTAAAAAGTTTTAAAGAAAAAAAAATAAATCATGACCATCACCAAAACAAAAACGGTCAGGGAATTCCAATGACCGTTTGATATATTTTTAACAGGAAATATTAATTAAAAACCTGCGGGTTTGTTAATCGTCTGGGTAGAACCATCATTTCCTCCCAGGTCAGCATTGATGTCGCTGATATTCTGTTTTTCAATCAGTCTTCTATAGGCCATCAGATAAAGATCAACCGTAAAGTTGTTATAAGTTCTGGATGGAGTGGATGAACTCACTGCAAGAATTCTGCTGTCTGTAAATCTTGCTCTTACATGCCATGTCCCGTTACTTTTGAAAGCAACAACATCTGGTGATCCCTGCTTATTATCATTCACACCATTGTCTCCATAATCAAGCATTACGTTGGTAGTTCCATCATTCAGTTTGAATGAGTAGTTGTGAAGGATAACCAAAAAATTGTTTGCATCAATTTTGGTATCATAATCTGCAATTCCTGTTCCCGATACTCCTGTAAGCGTAAGCTTAAGGTAATTGAAAAGTCCGCTGCTTTCCAAAGAAGGATCATACAATTGTAAACCATTTTGTGAAGTGGCTAAAAAGCTACCTCCCGTCATGGTAGGTTCTCCCGGATTTCTTAGATATAGAGAATTCGTATATGTTTTTCCGTTAACATCAAGTGTTTCCGTAGGGTTAGCTGTATTCACTCCTACTTTTCCTTTCTGGGCATTCAAAAATATCCCCAGACACATGATTATTGTGATATAAATTTTTCTTTTCATAGTTTTTTTATTGAAGTCCTAGAGGTGTATTATTTGAAACTCCTGAATAAGCAGGTGAAGCGGATGCTGAAACAGAACCATTGAAAGTTCCCCAGTCTTTAACCAATGATTTTTCAAAGACATTTAAGGTAAGTGTCCAGGTACCATTTTGGGAAGAAACAGTTCCTGCTCCTTTAAAAGCCAAATTAATAGCATGATATTTTATACCACCGCTGGTTACCTGAGTAATTTCAGTTGCATAAGAACCATATGATTTGGGATTGGTGGTGGTATTCGCTGCTGAAACCGCTCCTGTAAAAACAGCACCTGTAATAGCCACAACATATTTACCCGCATCTAATCCTGTATTGAGGTTTACCACTTCATCTTGTCTTACATTTTTCAATACAACATTATACATATTTACAGGTGCTACATTACGGAGCGTTATATCCAACAGCTTCACCTTACCTACCGGTGAAGTATCTTTTGAACGGGTAAGAAGAAGATAATTTCCGCTTGCCTTTGTATTTTCAGTATCTATTAAATAGGATTCTACTAATGTCTCTCCTTCAACATCCAGGGTACCTTTAGGTGTTTTAGTATTGATTCCTACTTGGGCACGCATGCTTAAAGCGGCAAAACCCGTAAAGAGTATCGCAATAATTTTTTTCATATAGTTTATGTTTTATTGAATTAAAGGAGCTGCTGCAGCACCCGTAGTTGAAGCATTAAGGTTTTGTGTAGTAGTAAAATCTTTGGCATATGATCTGTCAAATACCAATAAGTTCAGTGTCCAGACTCCTGTTGGAAAAGAGTTATCAGGAGCAAATCCCTGGTAATCCGCCTTAAGCTTCCATGTTCCTCCCGAAGAATACGCAAAGATCTGAGGCATTGGGGTCACCCAGTCTGCTGTATAAGTTCTTGTAGGCTGTGTAAATCCAAAAGAAGAGATCACGACCAAAAACTTGTTGGAATTGATCTTTGTGTCAAACTGATTTACCCAATCCTTGTCTGAAGGGTCGCAGGTAATTTTAAACTGAATAAGATTAATTGGAGCCGGTGAATTAGGTACAAAAGAATCATTGTACGCTGTAATTTTGTTTTCCGGAGCCGGAGATTTAATAATGAAAGTGTAATTCTCGTCCGCTTTCAGTTTCTCCATGGGCTGCTTGAAAACAATTCCTGATGTCTTCATTGTACCGTTCACGGTAAGTTCCTTTTCCGGTGTAGCAGTATTGATACCAACCTGCGCACTCGTGAGCATTGATACACTCACTAGAATGATCATCGAAATAATTTTTGTCATTGGGTTATGTGTTTATATAAGACTTGTGTTTTACTAATTCAGGTTTTACTTTTTTTATTAAAAGCATAAATGCTCCATACAACTGCAAGCAGTGTATAAAATAAAAAAATATAAAATTTTTGGATTAGTTACCATGTTGTTGCAAGAAGTATGCCATCTGAAAGTGAATTAAGCATAAGGAAAGGACTTCGATCTGCAAAAACAAATCTATTCCCAATATGGTGATTATTAAATTAAAGGGAAGCTCTTTGCAGGCGTAACTAACAGAAATTGAGAATTAAAGAATAGAAGAAAAATAATTATGAAAAATCATACAAAAATACATTTCTTCATAATCGTTAATTTACACCGGTCTATAAATTAACAGAAATGGTGTAAAGCAAAAAGACCGCTTAATAGCAGTCTTTTTTATATTTTATAAGTAATTATTATACTTTTTCTACTTGCATGTAGCTTAGTTCCATTGGAGTTTTTCTCCCGAAGATCAATACAGAAACTTCAATTTTCTTTTTGTCTTCAAGAATCTTCTCAACTGTACCATTGAATCCGTTGAAAGGACCATCGATCACTTTAACGTTTTCACCTACTACATAAGGAATCTCAACATCGCTTGCAAATTCTGAAAGTTCATCCATTCTTCCAAGCATTCTGTTAACCTCTGATTTTCTCATTGGAACAGGATCACCACCTTTTGTCAAACTTAAGAAAGAAATAACTCCAGGAATATTCTTAATAGCGTGAGGAATCTCTCCCATCAGGTCAGCTTCAATCATCAAGTAGCCAGGATAGTAAGGTCTCTCTTTAGGAACTTTTTTACCGTTTCTAATTTGGATCACCTTTTCCATAGGAATAACCACTTGAGTAACGTACTGTTCAAACCCTAGACGTTTGATTTCTGTCTCAATATAGTTTTTCACTTTATTTTCCTGTCCGCTGATAGCTTTCAGCACATACCATTTCAATTCGCTCATTATGGAAAATACTTAATTATTAATTGAACAAGTTGATTAGCATTCCTATTATGTTGCTGATTGCTTTTGAAAACAATTCATCAACTCCAAAGGTAAATAAAGCCAGAATAACTGTCGCAATAGTCACTACAATTGTAGAAGACTGTAGGTCAGCCCATTTTGGCCATTCAACTTTATGTCTGAATTCGTTATAAGAACCTTTTAAAAAATCGACAAATGAACTCATAATTTATATTTGCACGGGCACAAGGATTCGAACCCTGATCAACGGTTTTGGAGACCGGTATCCTACCATTGGACGATGCCCGTAGATTAAAAGCTCCGTAAAGAAATTCCTTACGGAAGCTTTTTATATTTTTAAGATGATTAGTCTATGATTTCAGTAACCTGACCTGAACCAACTGTTCTACCTCCTTCTCTGATCGCAAATCTAAGACCTACGTTAAGAGCGATTGGTTGTAACAATTCTACAGTGATCTCTAAGTTATCACCAGGCATTACCATTTCTACACCTTCTGGTAAGAAGATCTCACCTGTAACGTCAGTAGTTCTTACGTAGAACTGAGGACGGTACTTGTTGTGGAATGGAGTGTGACGTCCACCTTCTTCTTTAGAAAGGATATAAACAGAAGCTTTGAATTTCTTGTGTGGCTTAACTGAATCTTTCTTAGCGATAACCATACCTCTCTTGATGTCAGTTTTTTCAATACCTCTCAACAATAGACCTACGTTATCTCCAGCTTCACCTCTATCTAGGATCTTTCTGAACATCTCAACTCCTGTAATAGTAGAAGTTAATTTTTCATCACCCATACCTACGATATCAACTGGATCACCAGTGTTGATAACACCAGCCTCGATTCTACCAGTTGCTACAGTACCTCTACCTGTAATAGAGAATACGTCTTCGATTGGCATCAAGAATGGCTTATCAGTATCTCTTGGTGGTTGCTCGATCCAAGTATCAACAGCATCCATTAATTCTTCTACGCTTTTGAACCACTTATCTTCTGTGTTAGCAGGAGATGCAGTAGCAGCTGTAAGAGCACCTAGAGCAGAACCTTGAATTACTGGAGAGTTATCTCCGTCAAATTCGTAAGTAGACAATAAGTCTCTAAGTTCCATTTCAACAAGCTCTAACAACTCAGGATCGTCTACCATGTCAACTTTGTTCATGAAAACAACGATTCTAGGTACGTTTACCTGACGGCAAAGTAGGATATGTTCTCTAGTCTGAGGCATAGGACCGTCAGTTGCAGCACATACTACGATAGCTCCATCCATCTGAGCAGCACCTGTTACCATGTTCTTAACATAGTCGGCGTGACCTGGACAGTCAACGTGAGCATAATGTCTTTTTTCAGTTTCGTATTCGATGTGAGCAGTATTGATAGTAATACCTCTTTCTTTTTCTTCTGGAGCAGAGTCAATTGCAGAGAAGTCTTTTTTCTCAGCAAGACCTTTGCTAGCTAATACAGCAGAAATAGCAGCTGTAAGAGTAGTTTTACCATGGTCAACGTGACCAATAGTACCAATGTTCAAGTGTGGTTTGTTACGATTAAACGTTTCCTTTGCCATGATTTAAAATTATTTATTTATTGTTTTTCAAATTTTCGGTGTGCAAATATAATGAATTTTTAAATACCAAAAACTTTTTATTAAAAAAACTTTCAATATTCTCATCCAGTGAAGGACAAACCTTATATTTCAACGTATTGAGACTGCAAATTTACACATTTTTCCGGATTGAAAAAAATCATTAGAAACGTTTTATTAAAAAATATAAACTATCTAGCTAATTATGAATATAATAAGCGATAAAAAAATATTCAGACAATCCTTATATTCTTAAATCCATCTTGCTTTTTTTCTCGTAGATATAGTAACAACTAAAATTAATATTATGAGAAAACTATTACACATGTGTTTGGCTTTGTTCACGATTGCAGCACTATTTTCATGTGACAATTCAGATGAAAACCCTATGTCAGAGAACATGCCTCAGGGTCCGGATCTTATGGTATATGGAATAACAGCCATGAATGAACTTGTTTATTTTAATTCCAACAATCCGAAAGCCTTCACTTCAAAAACAATTGTAACAGGTGTTCCTTCGGGAGAAAAATTGTTAAGTATAGATTTCAGACCTGCCACAGGAGAATTGTATGCAGTATCAAATGCCAGTAAATTATATATAATCAATACCACCAATGCTTCAGCAAGAGCTGTAAGCACAACAGCGTTTGCTCCTTTGATTTCCGGAACAATTGCTTCTATTGATTTCAATCCTGCCGTTGATAGAATCCGTTTGGTAAGCAATACTGGTCAAAATCTACGTCTGCATCCGGAAACAGGTGCTGTTGCAGCTACTGATTCTAATATTAATGGAACAGGGAATCCCTCTATAACAGGGATAGCTTATACCAACAGTAAAGCAGGTGCTACTACAACTATTTTATATGACATTGATCCGGCATTAGGAAAATTATATAAACAAGACCCTCCCAATAATGGCAGTTTAATAGAGGTAGGGAACCTGGGAACTACTTTTACCGGACAAGCTTCTTTTGATATTAAATTTGATAACAATACTGCATTGTTAGCTTTCAATGATAAACTACATATTCTGGATCTGAATAATGGAAAAGCAACTTCAATAGGTTCTCTTCAACAGGCAATTATTGATCTGGCGATTCCTACAGAACCGGTAGCCTATGCTGTTGACAATTCAAATAATCTTCAGATTTTCAATCCCAACAGCCCGATGCCTGTTTCCAAAACAATAGCAGGGTTACAAAGCGGTGAAAATATTTTAGGAATAGATTTCCGTCCTGTAAATGGACAATTGTATGCATTGGGAAGCTCAAGCAGAATCTACACTATCAATTTGGGCACAGGTGCCGCTACTGCTGTGGGAGCATCTCCATTTTCTACCTTACTTTCCGGCACGGATTTCGGATTTGACTTCAATCCAACAGTTGACAGAATAAGAGTAGTAAGCAATACAGGACAAAATCTCCGTCTCAATCCTAATGATGGAACAATTGCTGCTGCAGATCTTACACTGAATCCTGGAACTCCCATGATAAGCGCAGCTGCTTATACCAACAACTTTGCCGGAGCTACCTCAACAACCTTATTTGTGATTGATCATAATACGGATAAATTATATCAGCAAAACCCTCCTAACAATGGAACTTTAGTAGAAACAGGTTCTCTAGGAATTAATATTACCAATGCTAATGGTTTTGATATTGGAAGTATGAGCCAAAAAGCATATTTAATGGCATCAGTAGGTTCCTCTACAAAAATTTATACCATTAATACAACAACAGGAGCTGCTACATCAGTCTCTGATTACCCTAATTCTGTAAAAGCTTTTACAGTAGGGCTAGGATTTTAAGCTCATCCTATTTTATTTCAATAATGGAGCAGCGCGGAAAACTTTGTTTTCCGCGCTGCTGACTAATATAAATGAAAGATAATTTAAATATTACCGAGCTTTTTTGTTCTGTTGAAGATCCAGAAGATAATTGGGAAAATAAGCAGGGTAAGCACTGTTGCAGTAATCAGTCCTCCGATAATGACAATTGCCAGAGGTTTCTGGGATTCTGATCCGATCCCTGTAGACAATGCCGCCGGCATAAGCCCGATGGAAGCCATGAGTGCTGTCATAATAACAGGTCTGGTTCTGGATTTCACTCCATTTAAGATGGCGGTGTCTATATCCATCCCATCTTTAACATTCTGATGGAATTCTGTAATAAGAATCACCCCGTTCTGGATACAAATTCCCAGAAGGGCAATCATCCCTACCCCGGCAGAGATTCCAAAGTTGATTCCGGTAACATGCAATGCAATAATTCCTCCTATTAAAGCAAAAGGAACATTCGCTAATACCAGAAGAGAATCTTTCATATTTCCAAACAGAATAAACAAAAGGAAGAAAATCATCAGGATACTCACTGGTACTACCTGCGCTAATCGGTGCGAGGCGCGCTGCTGATTTTCAAACTGGCCCGTCCATCCTACAGAATAGCCGTCCGGAAGTTCAATCGTTTCTACCTTTTTCTGGGCATCCGCAATAGTACTTCCCAAATCTCTGTCACGAATTGAAAATTTAACGCCAATATATCGTTTGATATTGTCTCTGTAAATAAATGCGGCTCCGTTATCTTTAACGATGGTACTTATTTCTTTTAAAGGAATTTTTGCTCCATCCTGTGTAGGCACCATCAGAGCTGCAATATCATTTTCATTGGTTCTGTATTCCTGAGAATAACGAAGACGGATCGGAAACTTCCTTTCTCCATCAAACATTTCTGAAGCCGTTTTTCCACCAAAAGCCATTTCCAGTACTGCCTGTGCATCTGCCGGCATTACTCCGTAAGCTGCCATTTTATCTCTGTCAAGTACTACGCTTACTTCCGGCTGCCCGATATTTTTAATAATTCCGGGATCTTTTACTCCGTTTACATCTTTAATCTTCAATAAAACCTCATTGGCTAGCTTGTCCAGGGTTTCCAGATTATCACCATAAATTTTAATTCCATTTTCTGCTTTAAAACCTGCTACGGCTTCTGCTACGTTATCCGAAATCGGCTGGGAATAGTTAAATGTAATTCCCTGATAACTTCTGAGTTTTTTGTCTATTTCGTTGATTAATTCGTCATAAGTGATCTTACGTTTCCATTCTTCTCTTGGTTTAAGATTCACAGCAAACTGTACGAATCCAAATCCATTAGGGTCTGTTCCGTCATTACTTCTTCCTGTCTGTGCGAGAACATCTGTTACTTCGGAAAAGCTCATAATGTCTTTCTTTAAAAGATCTGCTGTTTTCAAAGATTCTTTTAACGAGGAACTCATTGGCATTTCTGCGGTGATCCATAATGAACCTTCATTCAACTGTGGCAGGAATTCTGTTCCTAAAAATTTTCCGGAGAATAAAGTCAAAGCCAGAAAGGAAATCGCCACGATCATACTCGTTTTTTTATGCTTAAATGTTAGATTAAAGCCTTTCAAAACAATTCTGTCCCAGAAATTAACAAACGGGTTATTTTTTTCTCTTACATTTTTATTCAAAAGAATATGGGAAAGAACAGGAACCAGTGTCAGCGTAAATATCAAGGCTCCTATTAGTGCAAATCCCAACGTAAAAGCCAAAGGAGAGAACATTTTTCCTTCCACTTTCTGGAATGAGAAAATAGGAATCAGGGACGTAATGATAATTAATTTTGAAAAGAATATTGCTTTTCCTAATCCGGTACCGGTTTGTTTGATCCAGCCTCCTTTTGCCAGCTTATTAAATTTCTCGGTACCGTACCGTTTCGCTTTATGATCCAGCATCACGAAGAGGCCTTCTACCATGACGACGGCTCCGTCAATGATAATCCCAAAGTCTACGGCTCCCAGCGAAAGCAGGTTGGCACTCATTCCGGCCAGTTTTAAACATAAAAATGCAAACAGTAAAGATAAAGGAATGATGATGGAAACAATCAAAGTTGTCCTCCAGTCTGCCATAAAGATGAGTACAATTACGGTTACCAATACAATTCCTTCAATAAGGTTGTGCATCACGGTATGAGTAGTAAAGTCCATCAGATTATCACGGTCGTAGAAAGTAACCATTTTGACATCTTTTGGAAGTATTTTTTCGTTAAGCTCTTTAATTTTTGCCTTTACTCCCACCAAAACTTCTCTTGGATTCTCTCCTTTTCTCATGACAACGATTCCTTCCACGGTATCATCATGATGATTCAGGGCAGCCTGTCCTACCCTGGGCATGGAGCTTTCATGAACTTCTGCTACATTTTTCACCAAAACAGGGTTTCCACTGTCATTCTGAATGGTAATATTTCCAATATCAGCCACTGATTTCACTAATCCTATTCCTCTTACTACATAGGCCTGCCCATTTTTTTCAATGACATCACCTCCTACATTCAGATTGCTTTTGGTGACCGCATCATATACCTGAAGCGGAGTAAGATTATATTTATCCAAGGCTCTGGGATCGATACTCAGTTCAAAAACTTTATCCTGTCCTCCAAAAACATTGATATCAGCAACACCGGGAACCCCTCTTAAAGAACGGTCTATCACCCAGTTTTGCAGGGTAAGCAATGCCCGGGAATCTTTTGTTTTACTTTCCAGCGTATATCTGAAAATCTCTCCGGTAGGCCCGTAGGGTGGCTGTACTTCAGGGTCTACCTCATCAGGAAGGCTAATGGTTCTTAATTGGTTATTAACCTGATTTCTGGCAAAAGTATCATCCACCCCGTCGTCAAACAGAATTTTAACAATGGAAAGCCCAAACATGGTGGTACTTCTCACACTTGTTTTTTTCTGAACCGGGCTCATCGCCAATTCGATGGGTGTAGTGACAAAACGTTCTACTTCTTCTGCACTACGCCCATTCCATTGGGTAATGATGACAATCTGGGTATTGGTTACATCCGGAAAAGCTTCAATAGGCATATTTTTAAAACTTATAAAACCGGAGATGGCTAAAATCGCAACCCAGATAAAGGTAAATGCTTTATTTTTTAATGAAAAAGCAATTATATTTTTAATGAATTTATTCATGATAGATAAATTGATGACCTAAAAAAGCCGTTAAAGAAAAACATAGATATTCTTAATGGTTTAATAAGACTAGCTGTTCAGCGAGCGGTATATCAGCAGCTGGTTGTTGGTTATCACTTCTTCCCCTTCTTTCAGACCGTCTGCAATATAGGTAACGTCACCTACCTGTTTTAATACTTTTATCTCTCGGATTTTCACATCTGTTCTGGATTTAAAAATCACGACAAAGCTTTTATTATCATCAAAAATCACAGCTTTGGAAGGGATCGCCAAGGTGGTACTGCTTTCAAGGCTGGAAACTTTTATAGTGGCTTTACTATCGGGAATTAGCAATCCGTTGGCATTATCCAGGACAACTCTTGCCTGCATAGCATTGGTCTGCGGATCAATAATTTTGAATATTTTATCAATTTTCCCGTCAAAAACTTTATCCGGATAAGAGAGAGTGGATACCTGAGCCTTCATTCCAAGACTGATCTTATCAATATCAGATTCGTTCACATTCATGATTGCCCAAACATTGGTGGTATTGGCAACATCAAAAATATTATCACTTCTGTCACTTCTCAGCTGCATGTCTTTATTGATACTTTTCTGAACAATATAACCGTTGATGGGTGCTACTACACTGTATATATTTCCGGTTTTCACATTATAAACCGTACTTACTGCAGCAGCTCTCTGCAATTGGTCTTCTGCTTTTTGAAGTTGGCTTTTAGCTTCCAGAACATCTCTTTCTGTATTTAGTTTTCCTTCGTACAACTCTTTGGCAACGCGAAGATTATTTTTTGCTACTACCAGATCTGTTTTGGCATCGCTTACATCCTTTTGAATTTCTGCAAGCTCAGTACTTCTGATCGTTGCCAGCACCTGCCCTTTTCTTACGTAGTCTCCCAGTTCAACATTTACCCTCATCACATTTCCTCCTACCAGCGGGTAAACATCTATATAACTGTTTTTGTCGGCAGAGATTTTTCCGTAAAAGCTATATTCATCTTCTATATTCTTTCTCTCAACTTTTGCAAGGGAAATAGAACTCAACATTGTGTTGCTAAGCTCAAATCCTTTTTTAGCGTGAATATTTTTCTCTTCCTCTTTTTTTGAACAGGCCAATAATGAAACGACCATCAATGCGGGGATAATATATGTTTTCATGATTTTAATAGAAGATTTTCGTTTGTATGAGTTGATTAAGCTGCTCCGCAGATTGCATGATTTCATTTTTCATATCATAGATCTGAAGAGCTGTTTCTCGGTAACTATCCATAAAGTCCGTGAATTCAATCAGGTTGACATTTCCTTTTCTGAAATTGTTCAGCATTCCGTTGTAGACAAGTTCCATATTCTGAAGATCCGTAGTTTTCACATCCAGAAGCTGGTCATACTGAGCTTTCCATGTTTTATAAGCAGACTGAACTTTCGTTTCAAGAGTCAGTTTCTGAAAATCTGCATTTTTCTGGTTCTGCTGAATGGCATAATTTGCTTTTACCACATTACCCTGATTTGCTTTCCATAATGGCAAAGGAATTCCCAATGTCAGATTCGCTTCATTATTAAAAGTTCCGCCTGCCTGGTCCCATGCAGCACCTACAGTAACATCCGGTACATTCATTGATTTCTGCCACTGGGCATACAGCTTACTGTTATCAATAAGTTTTAAATTGTATCTGTAATCTGCATTATTTTCCAGAGCTTTACTTTTCAGTTCTTCTTCATCACCAAAAGGCTGGGCTGCCAGCGCATCTTTAGCTTCAGTTTCAGACATCACAGGCTCTATCTCTTCCGAAGTTCCTGTCAAAACTTTTAGATTCTGTTCAAAATCAAGGATATTTTTATTGATTTCCAGTTTATCATGATTCAGCTGGATCACAATACTCTGTAGTCTTACAGCATCTTTAAGGGAAACATTTCCTTTTGCTGATTGTGCACGATAGGCATTTAAAAGATCATTCATATACCCCAGCTGCCTGTTGGTATTCTCCAGTTTCAGTTTTTCATAGTAAAGGTTGAAATAGGCAGAACGGAGCTGAGATCTTAGATCCACCAGCAATTGTGAAAACTGAAGCTGGGCAAGCTCTTTATTGGATTTGGCAAAAGCAATTTCGTTTTTCTTTTTGCCTCCCATATAAATCAATTGAGTAATGCCTGCTCCTTTGGAATGTCCTACATCAAAAAACTTTTTATCCTGAGGGTTGTAAGCATTAAACTGTCCGCTTAATTGAGGTAATTCCCAGATTTTAGCCTGCAGAATATCCGCATCAGCCATATTGATGTTATATTGTTCGGCGAGCAGCTGGAGGTTGTTCTTCTGAAAGGCTTCTTCGCATTCCAAAAGAGACATCTGCTGTTGTGCTGCCATGAATGAGGAAATGGCGAGGCACAGCACTGCAATTCTGTTCATTATTTTTCTTTTTAAAATACAAAATTGCTTTGATGCGATTAAAAGATACTTAAATGACGCTTAAAAAAATATTAACATGGGCTTAAACAGGACGTTTATGGTAAAAATCGGCAGATGAAAATAATATATTTTTCTCCAATCATTGAATTTTATAGTAAAAAACTTAATCCAGAGTTTAACAAAAAAGCAATCGTTTTCGTAACCAGTTGCCTTTAATTGTATTTTTTAAAAAATAATGTAAACTTATTCATGCAATCCTCAGGTGAAGAGTACTTAATATCTGCATCGTGGTATTCCAGGATTCTTTTGACAATTCTAAGACCTAACCCGGATCCTGCTATATTCTGAGCATTATTTCCTCGCGTAAAAGCTTCAAACAATTTAGCTTGTTCTTCTTCGGGAATTGTATTTCCATGGGAAATGACTTCTACAAAAAGATTGTCATTCGTTTCAGTTATTAATACGTTTACTTCAGTATTGTCCGAATATACAGCCGCATTTTTAAAGAGATTAATAAAGACAATCACCAATAGTGATTGAATTCCTTTGATCATCAGAAAAGCATTCTCAGAATTATCTTCATTAATCAGGAAGTCCAGCTTAAGTTGTGGATAACTTTTCTCTACCGCTTCAAAGGCTTCGAAAATAACTTCATCAATCCTTACTTCCTCATAAATACTCTGAATATTTTCTTTATCAAATTTCGTAAGCAGTAAAAGTGAATTCGTAAGATCCGATAGCTGGTATACATCCCGCTGAATCTGTTTTAGAGAAGAAAGGGTTTCCGGGGAATGTTCCTCAAATTTAATCAGATTCTCCAGCTGAAACGCCATTCTTGTTATAGGTGTTCTGATCTCATGGGAAGCACTTGCCGTAAAATCCTTTTGCGACTGAAATACATCATCCAGCCTTCCGATCATCGTATTAAAAGATTTTGCAAGAACACTTACTTCATCATTGGATTGTTCCACAGGAATCTGTGTGGTTAGTTTGTGAGCCGTAACTTCAGAAATTTCTTTATTCAGGTCTTCCAGCGGACGTAGAAACTTTTCTACAAAATAATAACTGAAAAAACCAATAAGCATGGTGCTCATCACATAAGCCGTGATCAAAAGATATTTAAGATATCCCAACTTGGATTTCCCGTTGGTATCAAAGGCACTCGTAAGAATATAATAGTTTTCCCCATTAATGTTTCTGAGCGCAGCATAGATCTCCGGAACCGTCTTTTCTGTATAGATAATCTTTTTCTTATCCAACTCTTTAAGCATTGCACTGTCCCAGATGACATTCCGGTCTTTGATGGTACTGTAGATCAATTCTTTTTTTTCGTTGAAAATTAAAATCTTTTCATTCAAAAGAATATTGTCAGAGTTTTCATTGAAAAAAACGGGAGCTTCCTCTTCAAAGTCTTTAGATTTTGAGATGAAATGAGACGTAAACTCAAGCCTCTGCCTGAATCGTTCTTTAAACTCATCCCTTCTGAAATCATTAAAAGATAAATAAATTACCGCCATCACCATTCCAAAAAGCAATGAAAAGGCGATACTGATCGTTAAAGCTATCTTCCTTTTTAAAGACATTTATAATGGGCTTAGGTAGTATCCGAAACCTGAACGGGTATGGATGAGTTTTATTTTAAAATCTTTATCAATTTTTTTCCTCAGGAAATTGATATAAACTTCTACCGTGTTGGTATTGGTATTAAAATTATGTTCCCAGACATGTTCTGTGATCTGCTGCTTGGAAACGGTTCTTCCCTGCGCTTCCGCAAGATAAACCAACAGCTGAAATTCTTTTAGGGTAAGGGTGATTTCATTTCCTCCACGATACACTTTCTGTTCTGTTTTATTAATGATAAGATCATCAATTCTGAGAATATCCTGATCTGAATTATCAGAAGGAGCTTTTCGTCTCAGCAGTGAATTGATTCTTAAAAGAAGTTCTTCAAACTGGAAAGGCTTTACAAGATAATCATCTGCCAGCCTGGTGAAGGCATCTTTTTTATCAGAGATATCTCCGTACGCCGAAATGATAATGATTGGGGTATTTTTATCAAAAGAACGGATCGTCTGGCATACATCAAGTCCATTTATTTTAGGAACATTAATATCCAGCAGATACAAATCGTAAGTATTGTTTTTTATCTGGCGAAGAAAAGTCTCTCCGTCATAGATCTTATCACAGTTAAAATTATTTGATTCTAAAAATCTGCAAAGTTCTGCAGACAGAATGAGATCATCTTCCAATAAAAGAATATTCATCAAAAATTTATTTTACACGAATTTAACGAAAATTTTACGATTGTGATTCTAAAGGTGAAGTAAAAGTTTTCATGACCGCCAATATATATTCCTTACAGATCAAAAAAACTTATGAAAGATTGGAGTCACATTATTTTGGAAGTTATCTAAACAGATGCTTAACGGTAAAATGCCCAGATCAACAAATGAATTTCTTTTGAGTGTAAAAATTGGGTAAAAAAAAATCCCGAAGAAATTCGGGAAAATCGAGAGCCAACTACGGGACTTGAACCCGTGACCTCTTCCTTACCAAGGAAGCACTCTACCGCTGAGCTAAGTCGGCATCAACTAAAAAAATCATACTGAGTAGCATGATTTTTTGTTGAGCGGAAGACGGGGGTCGAACCCGCGACATTCAGCTTGGAAGGCTGACGCTCTACCAACTGAGCTACTTCCGCAATTTTGTTTCCAAAATTATTGGTAAACGCTGTGCAAAACTAAGAAAACTTATTTAATCTTGCAAGTTTTTTATTAATATAAAATGTGGGGAGAGCAGGATTCGAACCTACGAAGCCGAAGCAACTGAGTTACAGTCAGTCCCATTTAGCCACTCTGGAATCTCCCCAGATATTTTATATTAAAATGAGCCTCCAGAGGGATTCGAACCCACGACCCCGAGATTACAAATCACGTGCTCTGGCCAACTGAGCTATGGAGGCATTTTAATAAAAGACTGAAAGTGATTGAGAAACTCTACTCTACACGTTTCAGTGTTAAAAAAAATCACTTTTATTGTGTGATTTTATTGAGCGGAAGACGGGGGTCGAACCCGCGACATTCAGCTTGGAAGGCTGACGCTCTACCAACTGAGCTACTTCCGCAATTTTGTTTCCAAAACCATTGGTAAACGCTGTGCAAAACTAAGAAAACTTATTTAATCTTGCAAGTTTTTTTTATAAAAATATAAAGTGGGGAGAGCAGGATTCGAACCTACGAAGCCGAAGCAACTGAGTTACAGTCAGTCCCATTTAGCCACTCTGGAATCTCCCCAAAAAGTTTATATTTTATGAGCCTCCAGAGGGATTCGAACCCACGACCCCGAGATTACAAATCACGTGCTCTGGCCAACTGAGCTATGGAGGCAAATATAAAAAAGAATTCAAAAGATCGCTGTTCCTTTTTTGCGAGTGCAAATATAGAACGGATTTTTTGAATTCTCAAATATTTTATAAACTTTTTTTAACTTTTTTTCCTATGCCATTTCTTTTTTCTTGATTAATAGCTTTTTAGCTGTATCAACACAAAGGTCCAAACTTTCTTCAAAACTCGCAGATGTCTTCTTTACTACGATATCGTCTCCCGGAACCGCCAAAATAATCTCAGCTGTTTTATTCGCTTTATCAGCGTTATTTTCTACTTTTAAAAATACCTTACAATCTTGAATTTTGTCATAAAAGGTATCCAATTTGCTTACTTTTTTGTCGATGTGTGACTCTAGTGGTTCGTGTGGTGTTAAACCAATTGATTGAACTGAAATCTTCATAATTCTTCTTTTTTTGATGCTCGAGGATGAGCCTGATTAAACACTTTTTTCAATTGTTCAATATTAGCATTCGTATAGACTTGAGTACTGGCAAGACTGGAATGCCCTAATATTTTTTTCACTTTGGAGATCTCCGCCCCATTATCCAAAACGTGTGTAGCAAAGCTATGCCGAAGGATATGAGGACTTCTTTTTTCTTTCGTTGTTACAAGACTAAGGTACTTATTAACTACCACATAAACAAATTTTTCGTTGAGTTTTTTCCCTTTCTTATTGACGAAAAAATATGATTTAAATTCTGTCTGTGGATTTCTTATTTCCAGATAACTTTTAAGGAGTTCAGACAATTCGTTGGAAATAGGGATTACTCTTTGCTTATTCCCCTTTCCTATTACTTTTAATTCATTTCCATATAAGTCAACATTCTCAAATATCAGGCCACAAAGTTCGGCTTTACGCATTCCGGTCTGATAAAGAACCTCCATAATGCATTCTTCAAGCAGATCATGCACCTGTTGGAAGATTCTTTCATTAAGGTCTGTCATTTCCTCTTTAGATATAGGAATCTGTTTTTCAGCATAAAACTTCAGAGAAGAGATTCCTTCTGTTGGGGAAACTTTAATTTCTCCTATTTTTAAAAGGAAAAGATAAAAACTGCGGAGAGAAGATAGTTTTCGATTGATACTTCTTTTGGAAATATTATTTTCGCTCAGTTCAACAATAAAATTTCTGATAATTTTCTTGTCTGCTTTGGCTAAATTGTCGGAAGATTCTGTTCGGAGAAAGAAATGGGAAAAGTCTTCAAGGTCTTTTTTGTAGCTTGTAATAGTATGAGGAGAATATCTTTTTTCGAATTGTAAGTATTCTAAAAACTTTTCCAGCATCATAGGTATAAAAATAAAAATTCACTCCTCAAATATAAGAATTTAAGAAGTGAATTAATATATGGTTAAGAAAAAATCTTAAGCCTGCTCTTCTTTGCTAAGCGCTCTTTGTTTGTAAGCAGCTTTTAACTTAGATTGTCTCAAAGTTACAGAAGGCTTGATAAAAGCTTGTCTAGATCTTAATTGACGAACAGTTCCTGTTTTATCAAATTTTCTCTTGTATTTTTTTAAAGCTCTGTCGATGGATTCACCATCTTTTACTGGAATTATTAACATATTTTACATCTCATTTTGGATTGCAAAACTAGGCAATTTTTCTTACAACACAAAATATATTACCATAAACAATCACTTCATTATCTAAAGTCATCTTAAAAACCTATTATTAAAAGCCATTAACTCATAATATTTATGTTATCCACAATGATTCAAAATTTAAATCTAAATGGCTTCAAATTGGTCATCATACACCATAATTTTCATTAAAATCGTTCATATTAATGAAATATAAACAAAAAGCATTATCTTTGCATTCACTTTATTCATGGGGTTGACTGGTTTCGACAGCAAGACCAATGGGTAAGTAAGCATGCAGAGAACCGTAGCGCGATCTCTATAATCCCTTGCTACAAAATTTTAACTGGCAACGAAGAGTTCGCTCTTGCAGCTTAATATCGAAGTATAGTAGATCAAGCGTTTTCCCGAAGATTTCAGTAGGGAAGCAAGATATTCCACAAATGCTCTGTTCTGCGGCGTTTGATTCTGGGATATAGGAATGCGGGAATAAGGCTTTAGAAGCTTTGGCTAAAGCTCGAAAAATTTAGAAGATAAGTTGGAAGTTGGGTGTCTATCCTCTGCTTTCAATCGAAAACCAATGTTAGAATAAGCATGTAGAAAGCTTATGTATTGCTTGTTTGGACGAGGGTTCGAATCCCTCCAACTCCACCAGGTGGGAAACCAAATTAATCTAAAAGCCTTTAAATCCTAGTATTTAAGGGCTTTTTTATTTTTTGAGTTATCAAAATATACCAAAGAAATACAAATCGAACGTGAGTCATTCGGTGAGTCGTCTTTAGGCAGCATTTTGACTCACCGAATTCTCATTAAACAGCTTATTCATCAGCCTGTTCAATGATTGAACATCTTGTAGGTTTAAAGGTTCAGCAATATTATTAACCTTTAAAATTAAAATGTTATGCAAACCTACAGCTTACTGTTTTATGCCAAAAAGGCAAAAAACAACCCTGAATTATCAACAATTTACATGAGAATCACTGTTGCCGGAAGACGAACGGAAATTTCAACAGGACAAACGGTAAAAACTCCTCAATGGAGTATAAAATTAGGAAAGGTATCAGGTAATAGTCCC
Organism: Chryseobacterium sp. Marseille-Q8038; assembly: GCF_965111995.1. Lineage (NCBI taxonomy): Bacteria > Pseudomonadati > Bacteroidota > Flavobacteriia > Flavobacteriales > Weeksellaceae > Chryseobacterium > Chryseobacterium sp. Marseille-Q8038. Next base: position 969,089 of record NZ_CBCOPN010000002.1, read on the forward strand.
AATGGTAAACAATTAAACTCCTTACTGGAAAGCTTCAGAGCTAAATTATTTGAATGCTATAATTCCTTGTATAACGAAGGCAAAGAGATAACTTGTGAAAATCTTCGAAATAAATATTTAGGAATTGAAGAAAAAAAAGTTACTCTTATTGAAGCTTTTAAAGATCACAACTCAAAGGTAAAGGAACTTATAGATAGAGAATTTTCTAAAGGAACGTGGAAACGGTATGAAACATCATTACGACATACTCAGGCATTTTTGAAATGGAAATTTAATCTCAGTGATATTGATGTCCGTCATATTAATCCCGGATTCGTTGCAGATTATGAGTTTTACCTACGTACTGTTAGAAACTGCTCCAATAATTCTGCTGTAAAATACATTAGAAATTTTCAAAAAATAATCAATATTTGTCTCAACAATGAATGGATTAGCAAAAACCCCTTTATAGGTTATAAATCTAAAATAGAAAGCGTAGATGTCAGATTCTTAACTGATATTCAGCTACAAAAAATCCGTGAAAAGAATTTTAATTCTGACAGATTAAGAGTAGTCCGTGATATTTTCGTATTCTGCTGTTTTACTGGTTTAGCCTATATTGATGCCAAGAATCTTACTAGAGATAAAATAACAAAAGGAATTGATACAGGGTTATGGATAAAAACTAAAAGGGTTAAAACAAAGGTCGAAGCCAGTATACCCCTGCTACCAGAAGCACAGGAAATTTTAAGTAGATATGAAAATCATCCGAAATGTGTAAATGAAAATACTGTTTTACCGGTACTAAGCAATCAAAAGATGAATGGGTATTTAAAAGAGATTGGAGACTTATGTGAAATTGATTTTGATATTACTTTTCACACGGCAAGACATACATTTGCTACTACGGTTACCCTCAATAATGGTGTACCTTTAGAGACCGTAAGTAAAATGCTTGGTCATGCCAACATTCGAATGACGCAGCATTATGCTAAAATACAAGATAAAAAAATTGGAGAGGATATGCTGGTATTAAAAAAAATATTGATAAAAGAAAAAAAAGAAGTGTGTTGAAGATGTAAACCATAGTACTGCCACTCTTCCTCCAATTGCAATAAAAGCATTTAAATTGGAAGAAACACTTTTCCACAAAGTGTGTAAGCTAAAAAGTTAGGCTTGGATTTTCATAATCTGAGTCCTTTTTTATTTTAAAGTTTTCAGGAAAAAGTTGTATTGGTTGAATACTAAATTTTATAAGGAAAATCAAAAGATTAAAATGACTGATAAGTAAACAGTGTTTATCGTCTTTTTTTATTTTCTTTTTAAATGTGTTTCCTTTTTTTTGAACAGATTACTATGGTCAATTTTTCAAGATTCTACACTTTAGCTCATCACAAATACACAAGGGATATTACTTGTATAAACGCAGCGTTATCAGACTAATATTAAGCTGATAACATTCCATTCAAATTAATGAACGATGAGTCATATCGATGGATGCCTAAAATGCAATGGTAACAACAGAATAATTATCTTGTGCCTCTTTGAGAAATTGGCTTTCTAGTTCTTGCAAGCCATTTCCTTTCTTAATATATTCAAGTATCTGTTCGACAGAAATAGTATTATGCACCCCATCTGAACAAATAATAAAAATGTCATCTTCTGAAAACCGGATGGACTGATATCCGATACTAGATTCAGAAGGTTTTCCTGATATAGATCTAGTTACGATATGTTTATATCGCTCTAAAGATTTCTCTTCTTTTATGCTGTCGGATTCTAATAGGCTATTTATTAGTGTATGACTCTTGGTCTGAAACAAAACTTTATCCTTACTTACTAGGTAAACCATTACGTCTCCAACCCAAAAAAAATGGGAGATATTTTTATTTACAATAATACCGCCTATCGTAGCACCAGATTTAATATTATTTTTGATATTGAATTGTTTGATCGCCAAATTGGCTTTTTGAACAGCTTGCTGTATATTTTGTTCATTGATGTTGTCAGCATAATTGAGGAATGTAAAGATGTTCTCAGAAACAATCTTTGCAGCTTCATCTCCTCTATCATAACCACCCATACCGTCAGCAATAAGAAAAAAAGAAGCACCAGACTCTAACTTGTCAATGCAGATAAAATCTTGATTACTTTCTCTTTTTCCTGTTCCTGTTATCTGTTGCATTTTCATTAGTTTCCTGTGGCCTTTTTTGTTGCTCCTCCGTGATTAGTAACTCTTGGTCTTGTACTTATTTTTACCGGCTTTGTTGTTATACTTTGTTCAGATGCTTTGGAAGCCCATAGGAAGCCTTCACCAGGTTTCAAGACACTCATATCAGCAGAAGTCAAACTATTCAATTGAGTCAAGGATTTTTGAATATGCTTTAACCATTGTGGAGAGTTAAACTTATGGAGTAATACAATACTGCTTAATTCAATGATTTCATTTGGTAAGCTTGGTGGATCTTGACTAGCAATCATTATACTGACTCCTTTGTGCCTCATTTCTCGAATTGCTGTAACTATATTATTGGTCAAGTCCTTATTGTCCATATATTTATGAGCTTCGTCAAAAACAATGAACTTGTTAAAATGCTTGTCATTAAAAGTTTTTACCCCTGAAAAAATATTAAGCATAATCACAAATAACCCTAACGCTTCGTCCTTAACAATAAACTCATCTCGTAAATCTACAATGACTAATCTCCCCGGTTTCAAAACTCCTTTAAGAAAGAAACTATCATCAATATATTCTTGGGCAAAACTAAGTTTCTGCCTAGCTAAAGATTTTTGAGTGTTTGAAAGTAGTTCAGATGTCTCCACACTTTCTCTTAATCCTTCCAACGTAATATTTCGACGTTGTTCTTTCATCATAAATTTCAATTGTTTAATATATGATGAGTCGTTTCCCACTGCACCTAATAAAAACATCCAGTCTTGAACATTCAGCTCTTTAGAGTTAAAGGCTATAGGTTCAACCTGAATCGATGGAAATTCTTCTCTACGCTCGTCAACTTTATCCGAAGGAGTTAATATAACAACATCTTCTATCTTATCTGGTTCAGCACTATATAATTCTTTTAATTTCTCTAACTCAGTTGGGTTAGTATTAGCATTAATCATCGAAGTAAATTCCGGTTCGTAGTCCATACTTTCACTATAATGGAATATAACGCCCGCTAAAGGAGAAGGAAGCTTATTGATGTTCGAAAATTGCTTTAACACCATTTCGCTAATCGTACCGATTGTATAACTTTTTCCTCCACCTTGAACTCCAAATAAACTTATGGTATTGGTTTCGGACAGATCTATAGCAATTTTTTTGTTATGTATTGATGTACCGATAATTCCAAACTGATTAGAAACGCTATTTTTTCCTACAATAATATCAAATTCAGGTGTATTGTAAGTTGTGTCATTCTTTTCGGGAACAACTTGATTACTCTTTTCCTCTTCGTTAGATTCTGTTGGTCGGTCAATTGTAGATTCGTTATTATCCTTTTCAAAAGAGTCTTCTACGTCCTTTTCAGTTGAGTCCTGAATGTCTTGATTGCCTTTTTTCTGTTCGTCAGAAGATACCTTAAGTTTTGACTTAAACTTCTGTATAAATGGCTTTAACTTGTTGTTAGATTCGAATGCAGAAACCAATTCTTTATTAAGTTCTGTATCCTCCAATCTCTTAGTATTCAAATCAGAATCCGGATCTAAAATATCACTTATTAGTTTATGACCAAAAGTAAAAATGGTTGTATTGTCATCGAAATTTTGCTTTTGATGTTTTTGTTCAAAAGAAAAGTCGAAGATAAATCCTAATCGGATGAATTTTATTTCAAATCCATTATTAAGAGTTTGAATAAAATCAATATAGCTATTATAAGCATTTTCAGACAGATAATTATATCTATAAGCTCTTTCAATATAAAAGCTGAATAACGATTTTAATTCCTTGTTTTTTATTTCACGGTCTAAACGATCATTACTCTTGTAATCATTTGGATCAAAGTGATATTTGATTGTAGCAATTGTATTATCAATTTGCTCAATCATTCTCGTCTTTAATTCTTCTCGTTCTGCTATTCCTAAAGAACTTCTACATTTTATTTCTAAAACAGCTATTTTTATTTCTCTTTTCTCCTTGTTTATCGTAATAAACAAATTGTCTGCACGACTTTTAGAGTTTGTATTCAGGCTCTCAAAAAGATTTTGATGCAAATCAATCGGAATAAGAAATGCATTCTCCAACAAACCTTTTTTCTCCAAAACTCTTTTAGAAAAAGCGGTACCTATAGCTTCAAAAGCTTTGTTTTTTGAAGAGTTTAGTTGCAATACCAAAGAACTACTGATTGCTCTTAAATCTTCAAGAATAGTTTGGATCTTACTTCGGCTTTCAGCACTTTCCATATTTAATCCGAAAGATTCAAAATGAGGACTTAATAATCCTATTATCTCACTTGAAGGCTTAGTGGTAAGATAAGAGGAAATACCCGACACTTCTTCGCCAGGAACATAGTCTAATAGAAAAGGAATTTTCCCATTTTCAGAAGGCTGATCAAAAACTTGAGGACCTAAGTTTTTATCAAATGTAATTACCCAATCCGAATATTCGTGTAAATGTGCTAATAACACTTGATCTCTGTTCGTCAAACTTAATTGTGTAGCAGGAACAGCCTCTGTAGCATGGAAAGCCAAAGAACCTGACGTAAAAACCTGATACGAATTGTAAAGTTTATTAATCAGATTTTCTTTTGTATTTTCAATTTTGACATAATTATTCCAAGTTATTTTTTCAGGCTCCTGAATGATTTCAACATCAGTTGCTGGGTCAATAATTAAGCTGTTCAGATAAGCAGATTTATAGAATCTGTACGGTTTGTATAAAGTGATTTTTGTTGCAAATGGATTGACTAAAAAACTAATATGAGCATTGTAAATCTCTGGATTTTGTACAAAATCATTGATATTGTTAATAGAAAATCTCAATTTAGGAAACAATCTATTTTTTGAAGGCTGAGAAAATAGTTCGGCTTCTTCACTAATGTTTGTTTCAGGATTAAGTAAAGCTTTTAAAGCCAATCCGTGTTCAATCAATGATTCTTGTCCTACAAAAATTCGAACTTCAAACTTGGTATTGTAGTATTCAGGATACTTACTCACATCTACAAATGCATCAGCAAACACCTCAGCATCACCAACATTAAATAAATTAATGATTAGCATATCTGTATATGGATGTTGTATTAAAAAATTCTTTAGATGTTTAATTACTAATGTTTTACTAACATCATTATGAACGATATTTCCAGGATCAATATTCAATAAATGTTTAAAATAGTGTTTTAATTGATGTGAAATAGGAACAAGCGAATCATTTGGATTCAGTGTAAATACATTAATATAAATTCCCCAGCCGAAACTTAGTTCTCCAAGGTATTCATAGTTCATTAATTGACTGGGATCAACTAATACCAATGGATTGTTGCTCGGAATCAATTCTCCTAAAAATAAGTTTTCCAAAGATTGCCATTCCTTGATATGGTCATTATATTGAAGTGTCTTATTAAACCATTCCTCGAATTGGTCAATAAGATTCATAAACCAAGTCAACCTAAGTGGGTGAAGTGGCGATAATAAAACCGCAGAAACAGAACCTTCAGTTGGTAATTTTGTTTTAATTTTTACCGTATCCAAAAACTGGACTTCTGCGTAAAGAAGCTTGATATTTTCCTTGTCTTCTTCTGAAACTTCGGATTTTTCAATCTTTTTATTAAGATTTACTAACCAATTATTGTAATGTTCTAAATAGGCATTAATATCCTCTTTTAAATCGTAAAGATTTGTAGTTTCCAACACACCGTTCTCAGAATTATTTGAGTTTTTGATTTTCTCAAAAACAACTTTTCGTGATTCTAATAACTTCTTTGGAGCTATATCTGTCAAACTACTAATCCTGTATTCAATATTTTGTAATCCCAGCGTAGTGTTATTATTACTAATGGTCACGTTCGTAAAACCAAAGTGTTGACTATTATTCAGAATCTCATTTTCTATCAATCTTAGCTTTGATGACAACATAATTTGATAATTATGCTTATTTGAATAATTGATATGAAAGATAGATGATAATTTAAGTTTATCATCATTTAGCCAAGTGTTAGATTGATCGCTTGGAGTAGGACTATTTATAACAGTGTCTTGTCTCAGACCATCAATATTGTATTTGAAAAATGCTTGAAGAACATTGTTCAACTTATCTTTACGTATTGTTTCTTCTTTTTCGGTATTACTGTCAACTGCATAGTCGAAATCCTCCGAATCGCATTTCAATTTATAACGAAGTTCTTTTTTACTTTCAGGAGAAAATTCATTCTCTTCCCACTCTCGTTGTATCGAATCTTCATAAAAATCATCATTTACATTTAAAACATTCCCCAATTCATCTTCCGCTAATACTTTAAAAAAATATGAACCTTCCTCAATATTATTCGCATTGAGTTCTATTTTAGCTTCTCGATAGGCTTGTTTAGCATTTGTATTTTTTAATTTTCTAATCGTGATTATTTCTTGACCTGAAAAACCATCCACAGCCATTAAAACAACCCTGAAGTATTTCAATTCTTCAATATCTTTTGGTTCAGGTGTAGTTTTAAAACGAATAGTAACTTTTGGGTTAGAAGTCCCATCAGATAGAAGAACTTTTTTACCTTCCTCAATAGTAAAATCTGTTGATCGAATTTCAACAATTTCCAATTTTACTTCTTTAAAATTAAGACTTGGAATTTCCCATTTATCAAACCATAATTTGGGGTATTTTTCTCCAATTAACGCTACAAGCCTATTCAATGAAGTAATATCCTCTTCATCTTTGAATAACTGTATAAAATCTTTTTGAAGTGAATCTTTTTTTATTTGAAGCTCATCAACTCGGTCATAAACAGGTTTATTAAAAGATGCAAGTATATTACAACTTGTAATATTTAGATTAAGTCTTGAACGAATCAGATTCTCGTCTTCAACCAATTTAAGATCTGGCAACAAGTCTAAATAAAACAGATTTCGCCCAATACTTTCTTTTGTAAATAACTCCATTTCTAATGCTAAAAGATAGCTCAACAAGCTTGTTCGATTAGAGTTACCAATATAGTTAATCACGGTGCGAACAAATGCAGACAGCTCCTCTGGAATTTTATTCTGAAGTTTGGCAGCTAAAATAGGCTCTATGCGTTCCAAAGAAATTTCTTTAAACGTAGCATTGCCATAAGAATCTTCTGCAGCGGTTCTGCTATTTGAAGGAACAAGAATAAGCAATGGTTTTTTCTGCTGATTTCGCAATTCGATTAGTTTCGTTGCAGAAATATAATAATTACCTTGTTGTGTTTCATCAACAATATAAGTATCTAAGTTCTTGAAATGTGTTGCAATAACTTCCCAAAGCGAAAATAATTGCTCATTCCCCAGACCTGTAATTTTCATACAATGTCCCGGTTTAGCATTCTCGAACTCATTTTTGTATAGTTCTACAATTAGTTCGATGATGTATTGATAGTAACGTGTTAAAATATTGACGTTCATTATTTTTTAATTATGATAGTTCGTAACGAGGCCTTATTTTTTGCAGGATGTATGCATCACTTAAATCATTATAAAAGCCTATCTGCCTCAATTTTATTTTAAAGGCTTCTACATTTTCTTTAAACGCTAAGTGAGTATGAAGATCCGTGTTTTGAAAACGTTCTTCCTCTAATCCATTTATAATTAATCCATAACGTTCTTTCAGATTATTCATCAATTCTTCAATAGACAAGCTTTGAGTAATAAACTTATCGCCTTCCAAATGCAAAACCTGTATTTGAACCAAAGCTTCTAATAATCTGGTTCCAAGCATATATCTTCGAGGATATTTTTTACTTCTTCCTTGAGCTAAAAATCCTCTTTCGCTATTTTTTTGTGATAAACTGTCTAATAATTCTATGTGATCCTTATGTAAGCGTTTTCCTCTCACTTTTAAAAGTAATTCAACGTATCTATCAAAATAGGTCGTTTCATATTTTACCATTTCGGCGAGTAAGTCTTTATCATCTTCGTCTTGCTCATTATAGACGATATCCCAATACGCCTCAAACTTCGTTTCGTATTGATTCAACTCATTTTTAAGAACTTCCAACGCTTTTTCTATGCTATCCGAATTGGATTCGTCTAACTTTAGTTTTTGGATAATACTATTAATTTTAAATGTAGCTTTGATGTATTTGTATAGTGAATTATATGTTTTTTCCGCTTCAGCTATTGCAATAGAAGAAACTTTACTTTCAAAATCGTCTGTAGCATCAATCACAATATTCCAATCATCAACAACATCTTTTGTTCCCACCTCAATCATTTTTGGCAATAAATAAATGACTTTATTTATATACAAAGCGAGGTGAAATGAAGTAATTGTTTTCAGATAATCAATCAAAATATTTCTCGGGATTTTGGATTTATACACCAACAATCTTCGAACATCATCGCAAAATAATTCTGCTTGTTCTATTAAAAGAGGTTTTACTTTATTGAGCGTTGTGTTACTCTCCATAAAGCCAGGATTCACATTCTTTATCAAATATAAAATTCCCAAACTATCTACGTCCAATTCTTTTGATTGAAGTAATGTGTTGGTTGTTTTATCCCATCCCTCAGCTAAAAAATTCCGAAGATCTTCTTTTACAATTGGGTTTTGTCCTAACATCAGGTAAACTTGATCTGCTGTAAAATAATCTCTTGTATTGGGAACATTTCTTACCCGATAACTTTCAAGATGGATAGGTCTTAACGAAGATATTTTTTCTTTTTCAGAATTCCCACGGTTTACCATATTGACAAGATTGGTACGTAACCAAAGCTCTACCGCTTCGGGATTTTCTTTAAAACCTTCCAATTCATTACTTTCTTCCAGTTTTTGGAAAATGTTTTTTAGTTTATCAAGTTCAATAAAAACACTGTCACCCCTTCTTGTTCGTTGTTTAGGACGAATGCCTTCATGCTTTAAAAGCATAAAAAGATTGACCAAGGTATTATCTATTCTAATCGTTTTGGCATCAGCCGTAAAAAGGAGTTCATTTCTAAATGTACTTTCCTGTTTGTTTAGTTTGATTGCCATAGTTAATAGGTTAATTTTTTAATAGCGATTTTGTTATGATTCTTTTTGATCGAATAAAATAGAAGATTATCTGGTGTTACTACAATCTCATCGTAATTCAGATTCTCTAATAGGTTTTTAAACACAATCAATTCAATGAATTTACCTCGCAAATCATTCAACGAAGGGCTAAAACCTTTCTTAATAAAGTAAAGCATTTCATACAAATCTAATGAAATAGCTAACTCAATATGTTTATTTATTTTATGCCTAAAAATTAAGCTATCCGGTTCGTATTCCAGATATTTAATCAAATGGTCTGTGCGATTTACTATCAGTTCAAAATCGCCTAAGGGAAACATTTTAAAAGATTTTCCTCGAACATCTTTTACATCGGTCGAAGCAAGAATTAGATTTTCTTTATCCAACGAATCATTATCACATCCCTCGTTTAAAGAGACCGCTCTTGAAATTACCTGTTTTGTTGTTTCTTCGATTGTAGATTGGGACAATATAGAAACGAAGTCAAAAATAGATTTGTAAGGTAAACGTAATAAATACGAAGGCTTTAAACCTTTATTAGTCAGTTTTTCAGTAGTTTCTTCTGTAGAGATATCTTCCTTAAACCAACTTGTTTTTCCTTCAAAATAATGATGCCTAACAAACGCTTTATGCTTTTCCCTTATCGTTTGAATCAATTCTGGAGTCTGCTCATGTGCTGGAATAAAGTTTTTTTGTTCGTTAAAACTATCTAATAAATTAGATTCTCTTTCCGCAAATACAACATAGTCTTTTGGATTATGATTACTAAAAAACAACTCTCTGTCCAAATGTGGAATCGCAACTTCGCCAACCTCTGTTTCTCTTAAAAGCTTTATTAGGCGATCCTTATTTCCATTATCTTCCAAAATAGGATTGGTGATATTGAAATAATAATATTGCCAATATTTTTCAGGGTTTGAACCTTTTAACAATTCTATCTGCGATATTTCTTCACAAGAAACATCACGAGTAAGCATAAAGGCTATAAAAGAGCGTATATCACGCATTGTGATATGCAATTCGCGTTTTAAACTAACGGTTCTGATCAACCATTCTAAACGATTGATGACTGTTTCTCCAGAAGCCGAATCGTTTAAGGTATCAACATTGTACTTAATAAAACAATCTTTTGCTAATTCACAAGTTTCACATTTTGCCCACAGTGATTTTTGTGTCAATGCTTTTACTTGATTTTTAAATAAACTACCTTCCCCCGAATCATCCGCAACCACAGAACGAAGATTCAAATTGACAATCATTATACCTTCTGGAAGTTCTGTATGACCTTCTTCGTAAAAGTAATCTTCGATTAACTTAGCCAATTTATGATGCTTATTAGAAGTCTTTAAAAACTCGACTAAGCGTCCCTCATTTATCGCAATGATACGCCCTTCTGCTACTTGAGTGTACTGCTTAATATCTTCAAAAGGTTGAAAGAATTTTTCTAAAACGTCATTATTTATTTTGTTTTCTTCATCTTGAGAACCGTCATAGTTACTTTCATAACTTATGCCATTTATTTTAAATCTCGCTCCATTATGATGCGCAAAATGTTCAACATCTTTTACGGAAGGGTGTTGTTCGATCTTCTTAATAAATGCAGTCTTACCGTCTCCTGCATTTCCCGTAATAATAAGCAGTTTGTACTGTCCATCTACAATAGCCGGAATAAGACTTTTATCCAGCTTGGTAGGTGTGTACGTCTGTTCATCCAATTGATGCGCATTGCTGTTTACTCTTGTTCCAAAATTTCCATATTTCGATTGGCTATACAATGAGTTGATATATTGAATAATATCAACATCGGTTGTTATAGTCGTCGTATCTTTTGATTTCGTTTCCGGTGCAATATCTTCTAAAATCTGATCTTCAATGGCAATCAATGCATCGAACATTTCCCGTGCACTTTGAAAGCGTTGTGAAGCATCGGTAGCAATAGCTTTCAATAAAAAGGAAGCAAACTTATCCGATATTCGATGTTCAATTTCTTTAGGATTATTCGGCTGCCTACTTGCCATAGGTGTTTTTGAAGGATGCCACGGATATTGTTTACAAAGCAACTCATACAAAGTTACGCCGAGTGCAAAAGTATCTGTAGATAAATCCCAATTTACCTTATAGTTATCAATGATTTGATCGGGCGCTAAATAGGGAATTGTTCCAACAAATTCACTATTTTTCAAAGTAGAAGAAGCTACATTAAAATCTACTAAGACAAAGCGTTCTCCCTTATCCCAAATGATATTTTGCGGTTTGATATCTCGGTGTATAACAGGTTTTTCTTTAGATTGCATATCTACCAAAGCAGAAAGAATCTCTTTACCCACTTGATATATCTTATGAATAGGAAGTTTGGCATCTGTACGAGCATAATCACTTAGATTCTCCCCATCCAAATATTCCATTACAGTAAAAAACTGCCCCGAAGCGGCTTCATCATTCCATTTGAATTTTACTATATTGGGATGATTCAATTTCACCAATGCCTCGTATTCATCTTTTACAGAACTGAAGTTTACACTTTCATTAAAGAGTTTCAAAGCATAATAAACGTCTTGAATACGATGTTTAACTTTAAATACTTTAGAATAACCTCCTTTACCCAATACTTTGTGAATTGAATAACTGCCAATAGAATCACCTTCTTTTAACTCCTCAAAAGTTGATGGTTTTACAACAGTAGCAATCACAGGTGATGCATCTGCAATAGATTTGCTTTCTATGGCATTGGCGATAATATCTTGTAAGGTTTCTACACTTTCAATTCGTTTTAAGTCATCTGTTAAAATGGTTTGTGAGCAGATTTCATCAATCCATTTAGGCAAGTTGGGATTGATGTATGTTGGGAGTAAATCTGCTTTCAGTTTACCACCCATTTTATCCAAATCGTAAGGCGTTTTGAATGGTTCTTTGTCCGTAAACAACCAATAGATCAAAACCCCTAATGAATAAATATCCGAAACCGCACTGGCATCATTCACAGTCAGTTCCAAAGGATGATAAGCTGTTGCGTTATTTTGATTGATGGTTGGCATAACGGTATATCCTTCTTCACTGTGATCAATGAAATAAGATTTACCAAAATTACCCAGATAAGCATAACCACTACTCAAATAAATATTATCCGGATTGATATCTCTATGAAAAATACTCTCTTTATGGGCTTCTTTTAATGCCACAATTACATTGTTAATGATATCAATCTTTTCTTTGAATGTAAAGGTTTTGACACGAGCTTCTGAACGTAAGGAGTTTTCTTCCAAAAAATCAGAAATTTCATAGAAGAGATGATTGACCTCGTCGATGCGAAACTCTACATTCAGGATAAATGGTTTCGCTTTTAACTTATTGAGTGCGTGATATTGGTTCTTGATTTTATCTTCCCGTTTCTTCAGTTCTTCGGCAGATAAACCGCTTACCTGCAAAGCATATTCTTTAATTCTACGACGTACCGAAGTAACACCTTTTGGTTTTACCAAATATTCCGTAAAATTTGGTTCCTGCTGAATGATTTCCAACACTTCATAACCTTCAATTTCTCTTTTTTGTTCTGGAGATTTCTTGGATTGCTGACCGATTAAGAATTGCATTATTTCTTGTTGAATGTCAGCAATATCATCTTCTGATTTGCCAATGCTGTACGGATCGGTAATAAAATGAGTCAATTTCTTGTTTAATCCAAAGGTAAGCTTTTGTGCTTCGTGGGAAATAATAGGAGGATAAGTATTGTCAAAAGAAAAGGTAAGCATATTTTGAATCCACGCTTTTCCCCAAGCAAAGTTGGCTTCTTTAAGTTTGGATGCTAATATCGCTGTTTTTTGCCTACCTGTTTTTAGCGGATTAGGCATTTGTCTATCATTCAGATACCAATAATGGTCATCTCCTTCAATACGCCCTTTCCAATCTTTGTTTTCAATATTGTAAATACCATGCGGAGCTACCACAAGTAAATCGTATTCCCAGTATTGGATACGATTATTTTTGGGATTGGTAGAAGCAATCTCCACATTTGGGATTAAATAGTAATTATCCGGAAGATGTATCTCCAGATAATCTAGCAATCTCTTTTCCCCGGCATTAACGACCGATTCGAAATAAGGCGGTTTTATGATACTTGCCATAGGTCAATTTCTTTTTCTATTAAAGCAATGGCTTGGTTTTCTTTGACAATAGCTTCGTAAAAGTCTGTGTGAGCTTTACGAACATTCTTGTCTATATAATTCATTTGATCTATATCCATTAGCGGGACAGGTATTTTTGCCAATAGGTTTGGGATTGGTCTGCAAAGTTTTGTGCCAGTTTGCGTTGATCTAATCAATCGGAAGCCGTAATCAGAATTAAGCCAAGCAAACAAGTATCCTGAAGGAATTTCTTCATTAGTTTTCATTCTTATAAATTCTCCTGAAATTAATTGGCTCTCTAATTCTTCGTTTGCAAAAATTGCTCTACAAAAAGTCTCTCCTTCTCCCAAAGTTCCAACTCCTGCTATTAGAACTTCTCCATATTCAACCAACTTGACATTTCCCACAAAATGGCGAGATAATACTTTCCCTTTCTTGTGAATATCAAAAATATCAGACTGATTAAGTAGTTTGATCCCATTTATGGAGTTTGTTTCTAAACGCCTAAATGAACCTGTGGAAAAGAATTTATTTTGATTTAAGCAATTCTCTAAATTCAAATATTTCTTTTTTTGAATTGTATTAATAATTTTCTCAATTCTCTTTGAATAGTTAAATGCATTGATAGAAATAGAAGTAATTTCTTTGGCCTTTCTAACAAAAGTTGAAACATCTCTTCCAATAGCATGATTACCGAAATACTCGTAATCCTCTTTTTCTAAATTCGGCAAATCAAGGCTTTTCTTTAAAAAGGCTTCAACTTTATTCAACAATCTATTCGCTTCAACTCTTAATTCAGATGCCTCCACTATAAGCTGATGAATTTGCTGTTGTTTTTCTTCTGATAAGATAGGAATAGGTAACCTAGATAATGTATTAGGCTCAATTCGGGGAACAACGGAACCGTAAATATATGATTGCATATAATTGTAGGCTGTTTTTGAAGCTAAATAAGCATATAGATAGCCATAAGGTAATTTTGTATCATCTGGATTTACTCGAATAATATCTTGAGAACCTATTACGCCTTCTAAATCTTTTGTTATAAGTCTCACATTACCTACTGTTCCAGCACAACTCACCAAAATCTGACCTTCTTTCAGACTCATTTCTTCCTGTCTTGGTGTATATTTCTTAGAAATTATCTTCGCTACATCAAGAGGGTTTGTATTCATCATATGTTGCGCAGAAATATATGGATATCCATATTTTGTATCATCAACAAACATTCTTTTGAATATACCTCCCGTAAAAACAGAAGCAGACACATTTCCTAAACTATCAAAAGGAAATTCATTATAGATTGCTTTCTCTATTCTTATCTTACCATAATTCATATGATAGCTTGGTTTAAGAATATGAGAGTTACCTATAATTATTCTGGATTTTACCTGACTTACTTCCATTTTATCTATTTTAAAAATTCTAAATATGCTTTTGAAATTTTAGGCAAATCATCATCCAACAGCCGTTGTTTTTCAACACGAGTTTTTACAATTGGCTTCCCATCTTCCGGTCGATAGGCTACATATTTATTCTCCACCGGGAAAATAATTTCAGCTCCATCTTCATCTCGTAAATAGATTGGATTACCTCTTCGGTCTTTTCCTAACTTTTCGGCTATTGCCATAAATACGTCATAATCTTCTTCTCCTTCGTGGGCAATATTTCTTTCATTGGCAGATTTCTTTTGTAAGAACAAAAGAGAGGCTTGTACGCCAACTTGTGGGAGAAATGCCTCCACAGCTAAATCTACCGAAGCTAATATTTTGAACTTATCTAATATCCATTCTCTAACAGGCAAGGTATTGGGATTACCTAAAATACCATCTGGCAATACGATAGCCATTTTTCCGTCTTCTTTCAAAAAATTGTAACAGGCTTCTATAAACAACACTTCTGGGGCATTAGAATATTTGGATAATTCATAATGAATCGCAATATCTTCATCGACCTTTACTTTTGCTCCAAATGGAGGATTGGTAAATATGATGTCAAATTTCCCTCTGGCACTATTACCGTAAATACCCTCATTATCTTTCATTGCCTTTAAACTCCGATTGATTGCTTTTTCAATTTTCTCAATTTCTGTAGGATGCTCCCAGTTAGGATAAGCCAAAGAATTGACGTGAAAAATATTAGCGTGTCCGTCACCTGCCATTACCATATTCATTCGAGCCGCTTTCTTTAAATCCGGATCAAAATCAAAACCGAATATGCTGTTTTCTGCATATTCGCGAACTCTTTCGTTTACTTCGTAGGTGTTATATTTTGCAGCAAGTAATACTTCATCCGTAATTTCTGGATATAGTTTTTCTGCTATTTGTTTGCGAACATGATCCAATACCATGACCAAAAAACCTCCCGAACCGCAGGCAGGATCCAACACTCGTGTATTTTCATTTGGATTCATCATTTCTACCATCGCTTTGATGATGTTGCGAGGTGTGAAAAACTGACCAGCTTCTTGTTTCAGGGTATTACTTACAATGGTTTCATAAGCTAAACCTTTTACATCTACAGAAGCATCAAGGAAGGAGTATTTTGCCAATTCCCCTGCAATAAATGCAATTCCTTTGTCGGTTAATTCTATTGCTTCATTCCCATCAAATACATCCGAAAAAGTGCCTTCTGTTTTTAATTCTTCAAAAATTTTCTTAATTCTTTCTGCAACGGCTTTTCTACCTTCAACAGTATTTTGTTCTTTTACACCCACCCAAAAATAACGACGATAAGAAATACCGTCTGGCTGAGGCATAAAACGTCTTTTCTCATCATACAATTTACAGAAAATAAGATAGAGCAATTGCCAAAACGCATCTTTCTTCCGACCTTCATTTCCATAAATATAATCGTGCGAACGCTTAAAAACTTTGATTAACGAATCGTTTGCAGGCTTACGGCTATGCGAACGGTCTCCACGGTTTAAATCATCTAGGGTTTCGCCCAATCCCGGGAAATCAGATAAATCGGTAAAAGTATAATCAAAACCTATCTCGTCATCTTCTTTTTGTAAATACTTGATATCCGTGCCGTTTGTCCATAATCCGAATTCACAATTATCAGCGGCAGCCAAAGCATTCTCCAACGTAATAGTTACGCCTTTTTTCTTGTCGTTTTCCTTTATCTTTTCGTCCTGTACAATAGCAATTCGGATAATTTGATCTTGTTCGTGTGATTTCCCTTTTTCAAAAATAACGAGTTCAATCTTTTGTTTTTTATTTTTTCCGGTATCCGGATCGGTATAAATAATATTAAAATCCCGTTCCATATCGGTCAGATCAAAACCATACTCTTCGTTAAGCATACGGATTATGGACTGTAGGTTATTTTCCTGTGATGTTGCTTTTCTCGGTTTTTCCGTAAGAATACACATCACTTGATTGTCTTCTAATATTTGTTCTATTGTATTATTGATTCCCATTATTTTATTTTCTGGTTAAGAATTTGAAAGCAACATAGTATGTCTTCAAATTTGATATGATTTGTTTCTAGTATTTGATTGAATAAAATACTGTCTTCTTTTGCATTTATTTCTTTCTCCATAATCGCTTTTAATTTTGCTTTGTTATCTTCATTGTCAGATAAGAGCATATTGATATCTATACCTAATAGAGCTGCTCCAGCTTTTGTTATAGTAAAATTTTTTATATCATACACTTCTTCGTAATACTCCGCTGCGGCTCTTTCTTCGTGAATATTGAGATAGTTCAATAGAATAAATCCCATATCATCCGCGTCTTTATTACCTTTATGATGCCTGTCTTTCCAAGCAACCAATTTCAAAATAAAAATTCCTGCCAATGAAACAATATCAATCTCCAATGTGTCATCTATCTTAACCCTGACCAAATCCTTTTCTGCTTCTTCAAAACCCAATACGGTCATTGCAAAAGACTGGTCAGGCGGCCAGAATATTTTGTCTTCAGCAGTTGTAATCCCACCATACGGAACTATATCTAATTGAAAATCATTTAGATATAAAAACCGTTGTTGCTGTTTTGGATCTTTTTTAAAATCAGGCAGTTGCGTTATTTCGTATTCAATAGTTTTGAATTCCTCCCATTTATCCACAGCTATGGCAATATCTATGTCTTGAGTTCTTCTACCAGATCTTTCTCCGTGAAGTTCCATAATGATATCCCTTGCAGTTGCTCCGATGACGAAAAATTTGATTTCCAATTTTTGAAATACAGGGATTAATTCTGTCAACAATTTTTTTAATAATGGATGCTCCAGTTTTTCACTTGATATGTTATAATCCATTCTCTAGAATAATTTTAGCCGTTTCTATATTTCTATTATTACCGGTTCCTAATAAATCTGCATATACAACCAAAGGAGGAGCAGCATTTTCATTTTTTAAATAAAGACTATCTGTCCAGAATCTGCTATACAATTCAATGTTTCCTGCTTCGTCCGGAACAAGTTTCAAATCTTTTGCAACTTTGCTTATCTCTTCGTCTGTATATATAATATAATCCTTTGGTTTTAAATGTCCGGTTAAAAGTTCACCACCAGGCTCGCCTCCGCAATAGAGTTTCATATTATTATTTATAATATTATTTGTATTAAACTCATTTCCTAAAGCCCGCATTTTTCTTTTAAAAGTGCGAGGCTTTAAAAGCTCATTATATGCTATTACCCATCGCTCAATTATTTCATCCTGATTTTTTAGAACTCTTTTGTTTCTTGTTTTTAACAAGTAGTGGCTTTCTTCTAATTCTTTTAAAATATTACTTACAGATCCTAAAGCAATCCCTGTTTTTTCTGCCAATTCTCTATAGGAAAATTGTAGTGTTTCAGGATTAGAGACAAGTAGTAGTAGTAGTTTTAATCCCGCTTCTTGAAATGCTCGGGTTTGATTAGTTTTTTTATTTATTTTTCCTTTCTTACCTTCTATATATATAAAGAAGTTGTTAGCTTTTAAAAAAGCATTTCCGGAAGCATCTAAGTAATTGATGTTATTTTCTTTAAGCTCTAATGCTGTTTTTTTAGTTAAGTAGTCAGCAATGACTACATTGCTTTTTGCATGATTAATTTCTTTCAAACTAGACATAATGATTCCATAATTTGCATTTTTTGCATTTTTCTTTGCAATACAATAAAATGTTTGTTCATTGATTTGAAGCACTACATCATAGCCTTCCCTAAAACTTTCAATGGCAATAGGAAGGCCTGTTATTTCTTCTAATGAAGCAACAGCTTCATAAACAAAATCATTATCTCTATACATTTTCTTGTTCAATAAAATTAAGCGTTCAGCAGGAATGAACATTCAAAAATAGTGAACAAAAATAGATTAAACAAACTTTTAGAGAGAAAAGTACTTTAAATTTTTCTACCGCCTTTCTTCTTTTTTTTCATCCAATTAGCAAACAACTATTCCTCCTAATTCACACCTGTGCCTCGGGTAAAAAGCTGAATAAACTAATATCAGAATTAGAAATGCTATTGTGAAAGAAACTCCAAAAGGTCGTTAGCTGGTAAATTGTTTTATATTGATTTTGGAAACAAGGAAACTTAATTACCTGAAAAAAGATGAAGTGAAAGAATCTCTACATATTTAACACTATCTTTTTCTTCCCACAGTCGATACATTTTCCAGATTTATGCTTTCTCTCGGTAATAGTATTACGTCGACAGAATTTTTAATCGCCATATAATCAGCAGTATTTACTTTCAGTAAAGCATTATGCAGAATTAAATTTTCATCTGCTCTTTCTTTTACATAATTTATAAGCTCATTCATTTTGAGTTGCTTTGCTTTTTCCTCCGTATATTGAGTAATTAAATTATCTTTTATCTCCGGAAGCTCTTCCAGTTTTTTATCCAGCTCCGCTATTTTATCCTCTGTAGCCCTTGTTTGCTTCTCAATTTCTGTAACATTCACTCCTTTTTCAGCTAAATTCTGGATTGCTTTTTGAACCTCATCTTTTGCGAGATCAATCGTTTTTTGATACGACGGAAGCTGGTTTTTCCAATATTCTGAGTCCTCTCCTTCTTCTTTAGAATACCCTAAAATCCTGTTATAACTATACTCTGCTTTGGTCACTCCCTCCTGAACTTTGATAAAATCCTCGTATTTCCTTAATACAAAGGCACTATCCGCAAGGTGTTTGTTTTTCTCACTTTCAATCCGTTTTTTCATCAGTTCAATCTCAATATTAGTCCTTGTTTCCGGATTGGTAATGATTGATGTCTTGAGCTCCTGGGTACTGATATCCGAAACATCCAATACATCCGCCCCTTTTTTCATGGCTTCTAAATATCGTGCCTGTTTAGCCTGCAATTTTTGAAGCATAAAGACATCAATACTGTCATTGGTTAGCATAAAATTGACTCGCACATTTTCATTTTTATTCCCTTGTCTCCATATTCTTCCTTCCACCTGTCGTAAAGAAGTAAAATTATACGGTAAAGAAAGCAGATAAAGATCGGTTGTGTTTTCCTGAAGGTTCATTCCTTCCTGAATGGCTTCGCTGCCTATAATAATTTTAATCTTCCCAGAATTAAAATCATCCTGGATTTTTAACCTGTTAGGTTTACTTGTTGCTCCGGTAATGATTCCAATCTCTTCAGGTTTATAACCAATTTTCTGTACAAGATATTCTTTCAATTTAGGAAATTCTGCAACTGCTAGTTCTGAATAAATAATCTGTCCTGAATCCGGAATGTCTTTTTTATTCTGCCGGATCAGCTCCATCATCTGCCTTAGCTTCGGAGAGTTCTCTATAAATTCCTGCAGAGAAGGCTCTTCTCCATCATAATAAGGTGACAAATACGGAGAAATGGCAATCAACCTTGCATTAAGGATATGGGTAAGAATCGCTCCTTTCTCCGTTTCACTAAAGCTTTCATTAAGCAAATCATATTGCTCTTTCGTCAGGTCATTCTGTTCAATCTTGTATTCTTTATTGATTTTGTTGGGACGCTTCAATTCTGGGTTGTCTTCTTCTCCTTTGATGTCAATGAATTCAGAAAGCAGCTGCTGAAACAAAGAATTATTCTTAAACCTACGGACATTCGCTTTGAATTTCACATCACCTTTAGCATCAATTTCCATATCATTATCTGCCTCCATAAAGGTTTCAAAAAATGTATTGACATTGAAGTAACCGGACTCTTCCAAGCGTTTATTAGCGATCAGGGATAAAATGGAATAATACTCCAAAGGCTTGTTTGTAAAAGGGGTAGCAGAAAGCAGTGTAACATTCCTGCCATCATTCTTATCCTGAATGTATTGCGCCGCCATCCAGGTATTGATTCCCAGTTTTGAGGTCTGCTGGTTTTGGCTCCTGAAATCCGAAGCAAATCTACGGTCTTCTACTCTAACCTTCCCTACGATATGATTGGCATTATGGACTTCATCATAAGTAAGATGGTCAAAGCCAAAATCTTCCCAATCATAGATTTTACCACGTTTCATTTTTCCCTCCAGTTCTTTTTCTTTCTCCAGTTCTTTCTGAAAATCCCTTTCGCTAATGGAATTAACACTTTTTAGTTCACTTTCTGAAATGTAAGAAAATCGGGAAGCCAGCTCCTGGGTAATATTTTCAGAAAAACCGATATTATTAAAGCCTTCATAGGTAACTATGGTAATCTCTCCGTCCTTATTATCAAACTTTGAGAGATCATAGTCTTTACCCAGGTTTCCCAGTATATTCACTTTCGCATGAGGAATGGTTTCAAAAATTGTTTCCACCCATTGTTTGAGAATACTCTCGTTGGGAATAACAATTAAAGGTCTTTTTGCATTTCCACGCTCCATAGCTTCGTGCATAGATAAGATTCCGGATAAAGTTTTCCCAAAACCAACCTCGTGAGCTAATAATCCAACTCCTTTTGTGGTTTGTCTTCCGATTCCAGCTTTCTGAACTTCCGTTAGTTTTAGTTCTCTTCCTTTGAAATTAAGATGAATTTTAGAGAACAGCGGAAACTTGGAATAATCAGGAACATGGATATTATTATAGTTTCTGTTAAAGTCATTTACGAAACGCTGTCTTAGTTCATCCGATAACTCTTCTCTCAAAAATTTATAAAACAAATCGTTAGCAGCAGCTTTTCTCCTTTCACGGACGAGAGCATTTCTTTCTTTATCGCTTCCCGTAACGGTTTCATTATCCACAAAGCCTCGGACTTCCCATGACGATGACCCCGCAAAGGCATCGCTGGGTAAACTGCTTACAAAATCCTTAAATTTCTCTGCTAGTGTATAATTTTCAATGACCGGCTCTGTGCTTTTTGTAATTGAATTATATCGTAACCTTTCAATAGTCCCTAAATTAAACTGATGAATGAATTCATGGTTAGGGCTGATATAAATTTCATCAAGGGATTTAGGCTTGGGTAAAACGCTTTCTAATAAGAATTTTTGCTTTTCGTATTGATTTTCCGTTCCCCCAATAGCATATTTATCTGCAAAGTCTCTTTCCAATTGTTCCAACTTTGCACAAATATTCCCTTCGGCATAGTAAAAATCATGTACCCATTTTCCGTCTATATAGTTGGCAAATTGATAGTGCTTTCCTCGATTATGTAAAGTTCCGTCATATGAGGTCTCCCTGAAAGCTTCGACCTGTTCGTTTGAAAGCTCAGAGCTGTTTTGAAGTGATGTATTTACAATATCATCGGATTTGAGGAATTGATACTTTAGAACTCCTTTTTTAAGCTCCGGTTTGGTCTGAATTCTATACTCTGTAGTTTTTTCATTTTGAGACTGAATAATTTTCTTCGCTTTTTGGAGGATTTCATCAATTAGGCTTTGATCGAATTTCTTTGGCTCGCTGGCAATTTGGGATTGAATCTTAGCATACTTCTCAATCTCCTTTATAACGGCCGGAGATTTGAATTTTACAGAATTAAGTGATGAAAGTACCTGTTCAACCTTTTCCTGGACTTCAGTAAGATTTATCTCACCAGGCTCAGAATCTACAATACCCTCCTGGTGGGTCTCCGTTTCATTATTTTTTAAGATGATTTTAGGTTCTTCTTCAGCTTCCAGGAATAAATCTTCAAAAAGATTCCCGATTCTTTCGGTTTCTTTTTTGCCTCTCAGCTGGTCAATTCTTATTAAAGCATCCTCTAAATTTCCGTGAATATAGTTTTCCTGACGTCCAAACCGATTGGTTTTCTGCCGGGTTTCACCCAGAATTTTTTCCGGATTAATTTCAAAATAGCTGGAAATATCTGTGGAAATTTTCTGAGGGTCTTTTCTTAGAATAATAATATCCGTACCAATGGCAGTTCCGGCAAAAGCACCGCTGGGCAAGCGGTATCCCTTCATTAATTCGGCATTGTTCAATTGGTTTTGACGGTTGAGCCAGCCCGAAGGCAGTACCATCGCCAAAATGCCACCGGGTTTTAAGGAATCTAAAGAACGTTTGACAAAATAATCTTCATATTTTGAGATTTTCGGCTCTTCACCCAAACCTTTATATAATCCCCGATGTTCTCCGTAAGGTGGGTTACCAATAACCAGATCATATTTTTCGGAAAATCCTTTTTTGCCACCTTTCTCATCAATAAATTCCGTTTCAAAGGAACGAAGATGGATATCAGCTTCGGGATGAAGGATTTTTGCTATTCTGGCTGTGGTTTCGTTGATTTCAAAAGCCGTAATACTGGTTTTTATACCCAAATCTTTTGCAGCATGGAGAAAGTTTCCTGTTCCTACACTGGGTTCCAATATTGAAATTTCCTGACGGCTTTTAAATCGGTCTTTGATTAAATTGCGGACGGCATCCACAATCCTTGAATCGGTGTAGTATTCATCTAAAATCCCTCTGCCTTCTTTCGCTGTTCCACCGCTTTTGAACTGCCTACAAATATCTTTCAGTTCATCAGTAGGGCTAAGATTTTCATTTAGAGAAATTTTGTGATTCCCCGAAACAAAGCAAGCTGCGGAAACCACTTCTGCAACTTGCTCGTTGGTCAGCTTCTGACCTCTATACTTTGAAATGAGAATATCTAAATCCTCATTATTTTTATTGGATAAATCTAATCCTGATCTATTGGATAAAGTTCTCCCGGATACGATTCCGCCCACGGAATGTTTTCTTCCTTCATTTTCTTCATCATTCTGCGGTTGTGCTCTGTCATTGGATCTTTCTCTTGTTCCTCTGTTTCCAGAATCGCTCCGCTTTGTGCCTTCAAATCCATTTCCAGCATGGTGGCTGCCCATAGCTTGTCCTCCCGGGTGATTTCCGTTTTGCTCGGATTGGCTGCTTTGGAGAGGCTTTCCAGAATTTCGTTCAGAAAGTTCGGATCCCACGTACTGAGTGTTGGGAATTCCGTTTCGTTTATTATTAAGGTTTGCATCTTCTGAATTTTTTGGTTCGACTAAAATAGTATTTTTATTTTGAAGATCTAGTTTGTTTTCTAAATACTCACTTAGGCTTTGATTACCGTTTTCTGAGATTCCATATAAGGGACGAATGTCCTTTATATTTTTCCCGTTTAATTCATTAAGGATTTTCAGGGTCATCATATTTCCTGTCCGATCTCCATCCAGGCAAAGGAATATTTTCCCCTCATAGTTCTGATACCTGTTAATAAACTTTTTGGTATTTGCACCGGAATGAATGGCAACAAGGGTTCTGTTATTATTCTGATTATTTAATTTCAGCAGTTCCAGGAATGAATGCCTGTCCTTACTGCTGTTAAAAACAATCAGTTCATTTTTATTCCCTTCTATTACGGAAATATCATCGATATTATATGCTAGCTGATTTTCATTCACTTTCCCGTTTTTTTTCAAAATGATTAAATTCAAAAAGTTCTTTCGCAGTATCATCCCAGTTTTTTCTGGGCAGTAATTGAAGCGTTACAAAAACGTCCTCTTTTTTATTGTAAGAATCAATACGTTCCAACCGTCCATGATAATCCTTTTCGGCATGTCTGTACAGCGAATAAGGTAAAATAGTGTCTGTCGGATAGATATAAAATCTTGTGTACGTCCAGGGAGAATTAATCTCAAAACGTTTGTATTTCTTATGGAATAAAACCGTGTCTGGCAGATTTCTTCTGTTCCTGTAGTTGGGAATCCATTCTTTTGAAAACACAGCTCCTTCTTTCTTTTTCCAAACCAGAAAAGGCTGTTGTTTCCTGGAAAGATCAGAAAAGATGAGATTACGCTCCATGAGGTCAATGGGATAACAGAGTGAATCCCTGATATAATACACCTGTCTGTTAATTTCAGGAAATGAAAGGTCAGGAACATATTCTATAAGCTGATCCTGAGAATAATTTATTTTCGATACATGAAAACTCTGCATGTTGTCCAGCCCCTTGGACGCATTAAAATAGACATTGGAAATCAAATCAATTCCGCCTTTCTCGGATTTGATTTCTTTGTGACAGGAACTGATAGTGAAAAGAAAAAGCAAGTATGGCAGTATTAAACTTATTTTCATATGGGTAGATTTTAAAAAAGCGGCAAATCATCATCAGACTTACCGCTTTCAGATAATAGGTAGGAAATTTTATCGTTTGATGCTTTGCTCTCTTACATTGGCTTTATCATGTTCTCTCTCATCTTCCAAACCCTGTAAAGGCTTGTTGGTATTGATCCTGTTCATATCCTGATCATACAGGTTCAGATTTTTGTACTGGGGATTAAGAACCGCTTTTCCCTCTATAACCCCTTCATCCAATTCAAACTTCACCTTAACCACGTTGCCTTTTTCCAAAGATTTTATCGTATTCTCCTTATATTCAGGCTTATCAAAGACCAGATTGGACTTTTCTACAATTTCAGCGGTATCAATACCATAGTTTTTATAAAAATTCTGGAAATTATAATTTCCTTTTTCTGTTTTAGGCTCTTTAAAGTCGAGCTTGACAAAAGCAGGCTCCAACTGGTCTGTTTTCGGATTGTGAAATTCTATTTTCACAGAACGTCCTTCCAGAAGATTAACAGCCTCTTTAGCAGTAAAGGTGCTTTCTTTACTCACATAAAAATTGTGGGAAAAGCTTTCATTTTTTTCATTTTTCAACGTTGCCTGGTAGGAATTAAAGAAAACACCTCCTTTTTCGCTTTTGTTGAATTTTAAAATAAAATCTACGGTATTTCCGGGCAATGCTTTGTCGGAGTATGTCTTGATTTCAAACTGCTGTTTGCTAGACTCAATACCTTTTTCCAGGTCTTTGTGAAGTTCTTCTGCTTCTCCAAAACCAAGGTATTTTAACTGGTCTTTTAGGTATTGAACCTGATCGAATTCTTTTGTTGTTTCCATAATGTTGGGATTTTGATTGTTATTAATTGATTTATGATGAATCAGGGCCAGAAGTCTTTTTATTTCACTATCAATAAAAGACATAGCAATGATATCATCGTTCACTTGTTCTATTTTATACTGGTCTTTCTTTAGCTTTAATAGATTTTCTAATTCGCCATCTGACAGATTCATTAATTCACTGCTGCTATACCCTTCGATGGTAGTTTCCACATGGGGATTATTTTTTTCCATTTGAAGGGACGATGTTATTTCATACATTTTCCTATCATTATTAGCATGAATTACTGACTGATCTGTATTAATGGCTTTAATTGTTGCTTTAGTTTCAGCAGAAAACCGATTAGAAAGGTCATACAGTAAGGCTTTGAATGCATCCGGTCTTCTTTCGACATTGGAATCATGGATCATATGAATATCAAAATTGTACCTGTCAAAAACTAAATATGCATTTTCTAAAAAAAGATTATATTTTTCTATCTTTAGCTTATAGGATTCCTTTGCTTTCTCATAAGAAGATTCTCCCCTATCATAAGACTCATCTCTGAAGTCGTAAAAATCAGGCTGTAGTGGTGGTTCTGTAAAAATGTATGTCAGAACTTCCTTTCTTAACTGTTCATCTGCATTTTGAAGAAATAATGCCAGCTCCAACGTCTTAATAGATTTCGGATGGGTAAAATCAAACATACTTTCCTGCTCATTTTCATAATATTGAGTAAGCATATCCTTGAGTTCATCAAGCTTCGATTCTCTGTTCTCTACACTACCTAAATTCTCTTGTATAACATTTCGAGTACCGGGATAAAAACTCAGATTATCTTTAACAAGTTCATTCCTGATATTTTTTATTTTTTCTTCACTGGGTACTGATTCTCTACTTTCAGGATAAGAAACATTCATGTCATTTTTAGAATTTTTATACCCAAGAATCTCTAAAAACTTGATTTCTCTCACCGTAAAGACTCTCTCACCATCCTGAAAAAAATGTTCAGGTGATGTATTTTCTTTTTCTTTTACAAAATCTTTATAAGCCCGGGTTAGAGGAGTAATATTCTTATCATACCAGCTTAGATCATTTGTTGTTCGCATAATGCCTGGATTTTGATTGTTCGTAATATGGTCTTGTAATTGTTGCCCTAAATTGATGGGTCGCAAATCAAATGGTTCTGCATCCAGTCCGTAATCAAACGTATAGCCAATAGCTTCGCATTCTTTCTGAAAAATCTCACAATCATTATAATCAAGCCCCCAGTATGCTGATTTTTGCTGCCATTTATCACAGACTGCTTTCAATTCTTCCGGAAGAAGCTCATAATCTTCAAATAAATCCATTTTAAAATTTTATTTTGAGATTTTATATATTCTGAAATAGTTTATCAGAGGCATCCATAGGACTATCTTCTAAACCTTCGCTTTTCTTCTTGCTCCTGCTCCTCTTCTTCTCTCATCTGGTTGACATCTTGATAAAGATCCGGGTCGTTTACATTCAACCTGATATCAGATTTCTCTTGTTTTTGAGAATCATTATGCTGCCTGGCAAGAACTCCATCAACTGTACTTATCTCTTTGGAGATAATATTCAGATCATTGGTAATTTCTTTAGCGATCTCGGGATATTGGTCAATTTTATCCTGAAGGAAATTTTTCAGTTTTTGCAATTCTATTTTATATCGCCCGGTTTCAGTTGCATCTCTTAGATCAGCAATAATAGCAGTCAACTCCGTGGTATGCCTGATGAAATCAAACTCGGCTACTTTGCCGGTGTCCTGATCGAAAATAAAAGCTTTCTTTTCTATCGCCGAAACCTCCGGTGGCAATTTATTTGAGAATTTCTTTATATCGGAGTATTCGATTCTCGTTTCACTGTTTTTAAGAATTTCCGAGATGCTTTTGTCTCTTTCCAGGAAGATAACCTTCAGCCTGGTATTATTATCCGTGAGCTGAAAGGTTGCCCTGTTCTTATCGTTGTCAGCGACAATGGTGTATCCCTGTAGGAATCTCTGAATATCTTCTGCGCTTAGTTTTTTGGAAAATGTATGGTCTTCACCAATAATTCCATATTTTTTCAGTTCGTCTGTGGGTAAATTGCTGTTTTTCATTGTTAATGTATTTAGTAGGGGTTGTATGTTGCTGTCTCAGTATTATGATAGGTTGCCATGAGATGAGTGGCTTTTATTAAATCATTTAAAAAATGAGTAGGGTTAATGCTTTGTCCGAATTCTTTCACCGAAAAATGCAGGTGAGGCCCTGTAGAATTCCCGGTATTCCCGCTTCTTCCCAAGATAAATCCGGCTTTCACGAACTCTCCGGTCCGATAATAAATCTCTGAAAGATGCAGGTAGCTTGTCTCAAATCGGCCATAGTGGAGGATCTTGATATAATTGCCTCCGGTCGCTGACCGCCCCACTGCCGTTACGACTCCGTCCATGACTGCATATACATTTTCATAATATGCTTTCAGGTCAATACCATTGTGCATTTTCCGGTTTCCGGAAATGGGATGAACCCGTGTCCCGTAAGAAGAAGTGATCGCCATCTTACCCGCCAAAGGCATTACAACTTTTGATAAAGATTCTTTAGGCTCCTCCACAAAGTCATATAAAGCCGGGGAACTTTGATTTTCTAAAAGATCCATTTGTTGTTCGGCTCTACGCTTGGTGGCCAATAGCAAAGAATCTTTAATTTTTTGAAAGCTCTCTTTTCCAGAATTATTGGTATGCTTGTACTTTTTTAACAGTATTTTTAAAGAATCCAATTCATTTTTTAAATCCGACCTTGTTGTCGTATTGAATATTTTTTTCCAGAAATTTTTCCCATTTTTGGGATCAATAGGTTTCTCTTCTTTTGTAAATTCAACATGGGATTGACTTTGGGGCTTTTGAGGCTGTGCAGGCATTATGGTATTGAATTGGGCAAACGTAAAACTGTTTACCAACAGAAGCATGAAGACCACCATCTTGTAAATTCGGTTGCTAATTATTTTACTCTTCATATGATTATGCTTTTACTGATTCTCTGACAATTAATTCAACTTCCTTATTGATTTTCCTGAAGTTGGTCATTAGGACTTCTTCTTTGCGGTTAACTCCTGCCCTATCCACAAAGGAGTAATAGGAAGGCATGGACGGAAGTTCTGCTTCCTCTTTTTTAATACTTTTCATATCCAGGTTTATTTTACCGTTCACAGCAGAGGTTTTGTATTCTTCGGTATCATTTTCTTCTCCCTGGGCGATCATCCCCACCATTTCTCCGGTTTTAAGTGCTGCAATTTTTCCGGCTGGAATCATATGGTCCATTTTCTCATTGATACTGGTGGTCGTACCTTGCTGGGAGATGGATTGGGAATACGACTTCTGCTTTATTTTTCCAAATAATTTTTCGAGCCAATCCAAGGTATTCTTATCCCTTGCAGAGCCGGACAGGATATTTCCGACAATGGCAGAAATGGTATCTGCAACTTCTTTCTTATAAAACTGGCGAAGCTGTGGAAGCTCCTGAAGCCCTAGCATTACAGCAACCCTGTTGCTTCTTGCCGTAGCAACGACATTATCAATTTTATGGATGTAAATCGTAGGAAATTCATCAGCAATAATACCTCCCGGAAGATTACCTTTGGAGTTGATCAGTCTTAAAGTCCTGTTAAGCACCGAAGAATACAAAGCAGAGTTGATGTCCTGAGTTCCCGGGTCTGACGCTAAAATAACAATGGAAGGATTGTTCCTGTCTGTTATTTTGAGTTCCACTTCATCTCCCGAAAACACCCAAAAGCTTTCTTTGGTAGCCAGTCTGGAAAGGAATATTTTCAATGTTCCTACCTGCCCTTCCAATTGGTCAAAAGCTTTGTTATCATAGGCGGATTTAAAAGGCGATAATAAAGAATACAATTCTTCGTGTCCAAAAAGGGTATCAAAAATTTCCTTGTAGCTTCGGTTCATAAAGGAAAGGATGTGAGGCAGATCCGAGTACTTTCCGTTTTCGTGGGTTGCAAAAAAATAAATGCAGGATGAAAGGAAATTGATCGCTGATTGGGTGAAGAACTGGTCAGCCCCACCTCCGGAACTGGTACTGCCTTTTTGTAAAGAAGACACCATAGCCTCAGCCATTTCCTGTGCTTCTGCTAATGTCTGCACATATTTTTTGGCGAACGGGTTCACCCTTTTGGATTTCTCAACTTCATTGAGGTTAATAACATAAAAATTGTAATTATAACCTGATTCCTTACTTTTTTTGAATAAATAGTGGTAATAAGCGATCTGCGCCAGGTCGGGAAACTTAAAATCGTAAATTATCAGACAAAATCCTTTAGCTATCATCTGCCTGATCGCGGGATTGATCACTCCAAAAGATTTACCGGAACCTGGCACACCAATCACCATCGTCCCCCGGAAAGGATTAATATTCATCCAGCCTTTATTGCTTTTCCCTTTATACCGGAATAAATAAGGAATATTAATCATCATGTCGGATTCTACTAATTCCTGGTTCTGGTCAAAAGATTCTTCCTCGACATTCCATCGGTCTTTTCCCATTTTCTGCTGCATCAGCTTAGAGATGCTGTCAGCTCCCATTTGAAGAACAACCGCTCCCAAAAACGATAAAAAAGCATACACCACCTGGTAAAGACTCATTCCGGGAAATATTTTAGGAAGTGAAGGATTTCCGGCTTCACGCTCCCAAACCAGAGAGGAAAACATCATCAGGAGTCCCAATACCATAGGAACTACTATTTCCATAGCGATATGAAGGTCTTTCTTTTTCTTAGCTTTTGTTCCTACAGCCACTAATCCTATCAATAGTAGTGTCGCCAGTTTAGCATTGACAGGAGGATAAATGAAGCTCATTCTGGAAAAATTCTTCAATAAGTTGGAAACCACCGGAATATTGGCATGCAGATAAAATAGTGAAGCACAATCCAACGCCACAACGGCATATACCGCCTTCTGAAGGAAGCCGTAAATCCTGATCTGATGTTGTTGTTCTTGCATTAGGAATAGTGTTCAAAAAAATTGTCCAGTGATGGCTCCTTCTCAGCCTGGTTATCATGCTGCTTCTGCCGTTGCAATTTTTCATGATGTTCCAGTATTTTAACAAGATCAGCCTTCAACACATTCAATTGGTCAATAACTTCATATCCTCTTTTTTTAACCCTATCGATCATACAGGAGTAACTTTCCTCTTCAGACATTTTCTCAAACTCATTTTTAAGGATTAATAATTGCTCATAATCCTTTGCATATTGGTTCCATTTTTTTCCAAAAATGATGAGACCAACACAGCAGTATACAGTTGCAATTAGCATTAGTCCATATACTATAATTGCGATAGTTATAAAATTGTCCATAGTATCAATTATTTAAAATGTATCGGCTTTAAGGATATCAGAGTAGTTGATCTTCATTTCGATGGTTCTTCCTGAGAGCTGTTCTTCGATCAGGCGGATCATCATCACCTTAGAATTCGGGAAAGTGAATTTTTTGAACACATAAATATTCCTGAAATTCTTCCTGAAATGCTTTTGAGGGTTCAGCTGAAACACTGGAGTTATTTCAACACTCTGATTGTTGGTCGCCTTATGGATCTTTTTATCTTCTACGGAGAATTTCAAAGCTTCTATATCATAACTTAAGTTGGAATTGTTTTTAAAGGTCATATCCAGGAATATATAGTCACTGATGACATAGACATTATTGAGCTGAACACTGAGCCCCAGGTTTTTCTCTTCCCGAATCGGATTTTTTTCTGATTTTTTCTGAATAATGTCCATCGCAAATTTTCTCAGCTCAAGATTGGAGAAAGCCATTTTATCAAATTCTATGGGCTGCATTTCCTCCGGCTGAATATGAATATTAGTAATGGTATTCAGGTTTTCAGAATTTCTGTAAACAGCTTTGTACTGTGCAATAAAAGACTGCCCCACCACCGTGATAATGCCGAGGTTCGGCTTCCATTTTTCTTGGGGTCCATATCCTGATTCTTGTGTCTTGGTTACCGAATCTCTTTCTACAATTTTAATCCGTGCAATCTGGCTTGAAGGTAAGTCTCCCGTGAGTTGCTTAGTGGACAGATCCACATACTGGATAGGTTCCGGAGAAATAATATGAAGGCTGATTCCTTCAGTAATTTCTAGTTCCGGTAAATCCGAAATGAGCTGTTCTTTGGTTGCTGTTTGCGCCGTAAAAAGCTGTGTTATGAAAATCAGTAATGTGTACAATATGGCTTTCATTTTTTTATTTTTTTTGTTGGTTTTGTGAATCTTTCAGTTGTTTTTCGTCAATCAGAAATACATAAGAGTTGTATTTCAATTTGGCTTTGTTGGTTTTAATCAGGTTAGCAATGGACTTGGAAGTGGATGTAAACAGTTTAGAGCCAATACTGGTAAAAAATCCCTGTCCGCCCATATCCATCTGTGTTCCCTGTACGGAATTGCTTCCCATTTCCCGGATCATATCCCGGAAAATACTCTCCGGAACATAGAGCCCTTTGCTTCCATCGACATCGTAAACCGATAAGTTGACCGGATAAATTTCTCCTTTAGTGAATACGGATACGATACTGAGATTAACCCTTTGCATCGCAAATCCTGAAATCTGCCCATAGAGTAAAGACCCTTTACTGAGCTTTTTGTTCCCCACATATATGTCTTCCAGTAACCTGAACCGAATCCGGCTTCCCAAATACCCTTTGTTGTTTTCATCAATGACCGCTTTGATAAAGCTGTTTTCCTTTTCTTTGTAGAAAGCATTGAACTCGCTATTGATACCGGATTTACTGACATTGAAGGTAGAATTCAGAAATTCTTCCATTTTTTCCTTACTCATTTTCAGCTTTTCCTCAGCTGCCAGTTTACTTTGGTATTCCGGGTCTCTTGCTTTTTCCAAAGAATCCATCACCAGCATCTGCTGTTTCAGGTATTTGACCGGATCAGGGTTTTGTTGAGGAGTGTGAGGAGTTGCTTTTGAAGGCTCTGAAGCATAGTCACTTTCCGGTTTGCCATAAGATTTATCGTTCAGCATCCGGATAATTTCTGAAGACCGTTTGTAATCCCGGTCGTCATTTTGTTGTTGTTTCGGATTATAGTAAGAAGATAAATTTCCTTTCGACTGATACCCGTTTTGTCTTCCGGACACCGCTTTGAGCGAATCTATTTTTCTTTTCTGCGCTAATGACAGCTGGTCTTCGTAGCTGAGCAGGCTGTCCTTTTCTTTGCCCAGCCCCTCGAGCATCGTTCTGTTATCTTCTTTTTTGAAAAATGCGTCATAGGCATCATTCTTACTCATAATCGAATCCTGCGACTCACCAAGGGAAATGGAGAGTTCTTTGGGCTTCTCTTTGGGCTGTTTTTCTTTGGCGAACTGGGTTCCTACATAGATAAAAAGCAGCAGAAACGGCAGTGCCAAAAGGGGCAGGATGTATTTCTTCTGTTTGAAATCGAGTTTTTTCATTGAGTTTTTAATTTTTGAAATTGGTTAAACAAATATTCAATCCTCAGGCTGTCCCCTTTCTGTAATTGTTTTCGGTCTCTTTTCACTTTTAAAATTTTAAGCTCTTCCACAATCTTTTTCATCTCTTTTTCGTTGTTTACAGTAGGGGTCTGTTCCTTCTGGCTTTTGGAATAAAGGACAGGTGGTTTAATGGTAAATACTGTCTCGCTGGGAAAGAAAATTCCCTGGATCAGAGAACCTATGAATGACACTGACAAAAAAATCATCGAATAGGCAAAAAACTTTTTAGGGTGATGGACAATCCATTGCAGGCATTTCTGTCC
This sequence comes from Chryseobacterium sp. Marseille-Q8038, assembly GCF_965111995.1. Taxonomy (NCBI): domain Bacteria; kingdom Pseudomonadati; phylum Bacteroidota; class Flavobacteriia; order Flavobacteriales; family Weeksellaceae; genus Chryseobacterium; species Chryseobacterium sp. Marseille-Q8038. The sequence continues at coordinate 1,002,347 of NZ_CBCOPN010000002.1, forward strand.
GACTTGTTTGAATGAAGTATTCATTGTTAGTACGAATTTTTGGTTTGGTTTGAAATTTCTTCATTATCAAGGATGCGCCAGTTTTTAAGGATCACTCCATGCGGGTTATTGGGACTTCGGATAATATCCTCAAAGAAACCTTCAGTGATAAGCTTTCTGGTAATTACGGATGATTTTCTTGTAATCATCTGTTTTCCGAAAAAGGCGAATTTCTTTTGTTCCATATCAAGCTTAACCGAATCGGTATGAATGCTTACCATCGAACTTGAAGCAATGATCTGGTTATAAAAGCCTTTTTCCCTAAGGTTGGTATATTCTTTCTTTCCGCTGTCATCGATGAGATACAATGATTTCTGGATATTATCCTTGATATAGGTATCGTCAGGCGCCAATGTGAAAAATAACCGATGAAAGAGTTCAATCTGGGCTTTGTATTCAACGGGCCTGTTGAGTAAAACATCCATCTGCTTGGCCAAAACCGGGACACCATTATCCAGGATATAAATGGATTTTCTGGAATCTTCAATCATTTTATAGGCGAAGAAAAATCCCGCAATGACAATAAAAACGGCAAAGGCAATGGCTGAAAGTGAAACTATCTTATTCACCTTGATTCTTTGTTCTATATTTTTGATAAGCATTTTTATTAAGATTTTGAATTAAAATGGCAGGAAATCCTATTTCCCGTTTTTCATTGCCTGCTGAACTCTCCCCGATGCAGAACCTGCCGCAGCAGACTTGGCAGCTGTTGCAGCCACAGAAGCACCTCCGGTTTTAACAGCCAGAACAGCAGTTTTAGCACTGCCCGCCATTTTGCCTATGGCACTTTTCATTTTGGTCATGGCTCCGGCTCCTCCTGCTGACACAATGGTATCTGCAATCGTAGGGGTCATCAAAACCCCGATTCCGGTGACGATATAAGCTACGCACGTAAAAAGTTGGTTATAAATCATTCCCGAATTACTGACATAGACCAGTAGGGCATCCAAATTGGTAACTGTTCCATTCGTTAAAAGGGTATCATATCTTTCTATTTCCATCATATAGCCGGAAGCGATCAGCTGCTGCCCAATGTTGATGATGGTATAAGCCACAAAGGTGTAGAGATTGATGTTAATAAATTTGGAAACCCAGTTGTACAGGGAACTTTCAAATCCCGGAACAAGAGCCATACCCACCGCAATCGGGCCTAATATAATAAGGATGTACGCCCAGATCTTCTGAATAAAGAAAATCAGGTAGACACAAATTCTCAAAATGGAAAGGCAGATAAACTCAATCACTTCAGCCACTAATTTTTGCATCTGGAACTGCATCCTGATCTGCCACTCCTTGATGGGCTGGATGAGTTTATCCAGTCCCTCGCTGATATCAAACCACGAATCATCGGCATCTTTTCCGGTATTCTCAATGACCTCCTGCTTGGCATCTTCATCTGCTTTGAGCTTGATGATGGCATCGAGCAATTGCTGTTGTTTTTTAAAGCGCTGCACCCGAAGATCATTTACCTCAGACTCTATATCACTGAAAATGCTGATTCCCGGCTCTGCGATAGCTTCAAAGGGAGCCTGTATCAGATTGACAAATCCCGTCCAGTAGATCAGCGTGAATCCGATCAGAATTGGTTTCAACATCGGGGTAATCTCCCACTCCCGGTCTCCGGCAGCCATCTGCCATCCCATGTATCCGAGGTACATCAAAGCCCCTAATCCGCCAATGGCTTTTCCCACCAATGCGGCATCACTGGCATTATCCTGAATACTGGTGTCCAGCTTGGTAAATACCTCCATGAACCATTTCTCAAAAGCTCCGTCGCCTTTCAGGAACTGAAGTAAATTGCTGTAATCACCATCGGTCTGGGCAAAGCCCATTACCGGCAATAAAAGAGCCAGAAGGCAACAGCATAAGGTTACTGCTTTATTCATTTTAATATCGGTGTTTGTATTGATTCATAATATTTTGAACGACCTGCCCGTCCGACGACGGACTCCAGGCTGTAGGCAAAGCATATGAAGAATGATTTTTCAGGATATTTTTATAATCCAGAAGAAGGGTCGTTTTGTTATTATGTTTCCTTAATTCCTGAGCAAATTTTCTCCAACGCAAAAGGGTTTCATGGTACATCAGAAAGCGCTTTCCCCTTGGCATATCCATAGACCGGGACATCGAATATTTTTCCTTGATCATATCCAGCTCCTGCTGAAGCCTTTTTAGGGTCCCTATACTATTAAGTGTTTCATAGGTCTCCTGGTCTTTGAGCCTCCATTCCATAAAATTCTGCGGGGTATCAGGAAATTCAGTAATGGGTTTGAGCATCCGTTTGTAATACAAAAGCCAAAGCGGATCGGCATCTACGGTAGCAGAAGTCCAATGGGCGAAGTCCTGGACACTCCTTTTATAGATGGTATCGGAAGCAGCCTTTATTTTTTCGGCTTCTTCCTCTTCATATTTCACTTCTGCAAATCGCTGGTTCTGTACTCCTGTAGGTTTCAGGGGCCTAATGTCGTCTCCGTCTTTATAATCCCTATTGATTTTGGGTGCCCACATTCCCCATACCGTGGCATAGGCGAAATTGGTCTGAACGCCCAGAAAATATTTGGGGTAAGGTCGCCAGTCTCCCCAGCTTTCAAAAACCATCCGCTTGTGCTGCGCGACAATAGCAGGGTCATTGAGCCGTTTTACACTTAATTGTGCGGATACGGCGGTGACTACAAGCAATAAGTGCAGCCTGATTAATTTTATAAGTAAATTTTCCATTGTTTTAATTAAAAATGTATTTGTATTTCTGAATAATGTCACTGACAATGGCTCTGTCGATATTGATGTAATTCCTAAGTACAGGGACCTGATAGAGATAGGGGATCTTCTTGGCGTTCTGTAGCCGTAAAATGATATAGAGAATATTGCCGTTGATATTCCTGACCCTTGTCAGTACCTTTTCAATGAGCATTTCCCGATCCATAGCATCCATCAGAAAATCTTTGTTTTCATTCAGGATATCCTGCGTGACCTCCTGTTGGAGCTTTATTGCCTGCTGTCCTATGGCCGTATAATACTTTGAAACCAGTACGGCATATTCCGGATGTTGCATGGATAAATCCAGCATGGTTTGGGAGTTGCTTACGATTTTTCCTAAATACTGATAGAGGTAGATAAGCTTTTTACCTTGCGTAAGGGCCGAATTAACATTTTTAAGCTGCTGGTAGATATATTCCTGAATGGCAATCACCTGGGCCGTTTTATTTTTGATCTCGTTATACAGCTCATTTTGCTTTTCATAAGAGTCTAAAAAAGCCTGCTCACTCCCTAATCGAACGCCATGATTAACGGTAATCTGGGACAGCAGCTTGTCATTGATCACGATCTGCTGGCTTTTTATGCAAATCGTAGAAAGCAGTACAATTCCGAGGGTTAGTATTTTTTTGTTCATATCCTTATTTTTTTTATTATGGTATATGTGAAATGTATTGGCTATGCAGAATCTTCGATTTCATTTTTAAAATGATTTAATGTTCTTCATAATATTCTCCACCACTTGTTTATCCCTGTTGACGTAATACTGGAAAGCTCTTTTATTACGCAGTACTTTGGCTTTAATGTCCCGTATCTTGAGCAGCATATGGGTTGAATTCCTGCTCAGGGTTTTGACTTCACCCAGTGCATAGTCCAATAAAATCTTGCGTTCCGATTTTTCCATTTGATTGATCGCTCCGTAAGAGAGGATAATTCCGGTGATTAAGCGGAGTACCATTTGTAAATCATCTACATACTGTACTCCGGAAGGCAGGACCGCTGCAATGGAGTAAGGTGCGGTGCTGATTTCATCAATAATGGCAGCCTGGTTTTGAGTGATCTTACCAATCTCCCTGCTCATCGCCACTCCTGTTGGAACCGCCTGCAAGGCAAATGAAACAATCCTTAATCTGTCCTGTATTTTAACAACCTTATCCTTAAAGCTGTTCCATTCGTTTTTATTGACCGTTTCAATACCGGCATTCAGCGTCTGGTTTTGCCGCATTTCCTTTTGCCTGTCATGTTCTTTCATCGTAGCATTTATTTCCAGGTCCATCATCGGAAAGGAAACATTTTCTTTCTGCCAGGCGGGCGTAGAGCTGCCTCCGGAAGAAGTGATTATGATGTAAACCATCGGAATGAATACGCTTAAAAAAAATTTCTTTTTCATTATTTGATTTTAAAAATTCCGTTTGTACCGGTTCATAATGTCTTCAACAATGGCTTTGTCGGTATTGATGTAGCCCGCAAAGGGATTAATAGAGTTCCAGAATCCCAGTCTGTTGGCTTTTTCCAATCGCAGCTTAATAGCCAACAGCCACAGCTTTAGATTTTTTACGTTTCCCGAGATATTATGCAGTATCTTATAGCGGTCTCCTGCCGTAGCGAGGTTCAGCTCTCCTGAGGCCAGGATATCTGATAGATCCGTTACGATTTTCAGGCTTTGCTCATAGGTTTTTTGCGAGGCTTTAACCCCGAAAATGGCATATTGGGGATGAGCAGAAGCTAACTGAGCGACATCAGAAGAATACCCGTAGCATTTATTGAGTTCCGTATAAATTTCCTTTACCTGAATTCCGTTTTGCAGGGTTCCTGAAACTTCTTTCAAACCTTTGAGTATTTTATTCTGGATATCATTGGCGGCTACCATCTGGGTTCCTACCCAGGTCTGCGCATCTTTCAGCTTGGAAGTTTCATCGATGACTTCATTCTGCTTGGCTTTCAGGTTTTCCGAATACAGGATCATTGCTGCCGTTACGGTAGGGTCTATGTAGGTATTTTGGGCATATACTAAACTTCCAAATCCTAAAAAAAATAAACTAAACGTTTTCATATGCATGGGTTTGTCTGTTAATTAATTCCGAAAGGCTGATGTTATAATCTTCCAATTCCTGGGTAATGATTTTGAAAATATTTTTACCCTGGTTTGCCTTCCGGTTCTTAAATCCGTGGTAGAATGCAAGGACTTTTGAATCCAAAGGCTTCTGATAGAGGTTCACTAAGGAAACCATGCTTCCCATATCATCCCCGAAGCTTTTCACCTGTTCTACAAAAATTTCTAAGGCTTTATCGTAGTTTCCGTACTGCTCAACGTAGTATTCAATGGCCGACTTTTCAGGCTTTTCTGTGGTATAGGTCAGATATTGCTCAAGGGCCACTTCGTTGCCGTATACTTCTCCTTTAGAACCTCGTTTGAGATAAAACTCCTTAAAGCGGCTTCGCCCGAATTTATTGTTGAGATTGTTGATCGTGAAAATCTTGTTCTGTTCTACTTTATTCAGAGATAATAGAGACGCTATCCGATCAAAATTGTCTTTGAATTTGGTCTGATCCAGCAGAATAAACGTATCGGAATTGTTAATGATGCTGTCTTTTACGACGGCATTTCCGATGATATCATCCAGTTCCTGGGTAACTACCACCGCCTCGCCCCAGAATTTCCGTACCGTTTTGTACAGATACAATAGGTATCCACCCATCAGCTTACTCGCAATCGCCTTCCACGCCTCTTCCACAATTAGGGCTTTTCGACGATCTTTCCTCAGTCTCATCTTCTGGATGAACGTATCCATAATGATAAGTGTTACAATGGGGAAAAGTTTTGGATTATCTTTCACATTATCAATCTCGAAGACGATAAAAGGTTCGCTAAACAGCGTATTGTCTGCACTTTCATTGAGGGTGGTCCCGTATCTTCCGCCTTTGTAAAAATCCTTCAGTACGAACAGGAATGTTCTTAGGTTAAATTCCCTTTCCGTGATTTTATGCTTTTTATTACCCAGATAAATAGGGAGGAATTTGTCACAGTACTCATAGAACCCGTTGAAGGAAAGTTCTTTTATAACAAGCTTTTCTTCCAGCTCCTTAATTTTTTTGATGATGACTTTCCTGAACGACTCATTCCATTCTTCAGCATTTTTGGGCTGCTGCATGATTTCATTAGCCTGAATGAGAATCAGCTGAGTCTCATTATAGGCTTTGCGTTTTTCCTGATCACTCAGGGTTTCATAAGCCTCATAGATTGTATAGAATTTCTCGCTGTCATAATCAGGATTATTCAGATTTTTATCCGGATGGTATTCAATAGCGAGTTTTCTAAAGGCTTCTTTCACTTCATCAAAGCCGGCATCGAAAGCAATTCCCAGAATATCATAATAGGTATGTTGTCCTCTGGACTGTTCTTCGTATGCTGCATAGACGTCTTCTTCATGAATATTATATTTGCTTAAATAAAGAATGAGCTCTTCCGAGGTTTTATTTTCGTACCACTTCGTTCCAGAATTAAAATACCCGTGATAATACGACATCAGGACATTATCCAATATGGATTTTTGTGCTGAGGACATCGTCGCATCAGGACCTTGCCAGATCAAAAAGATCAGGTTGGTCAAAAACTCTATTTTTTCAATATTAAATTCTTTTTTATCCATCAGGAAAGGATTCATCGTAATGGGTTTTTCTTCCGTATACTGGATGTATCTTCCACCTTTATACTGGCAGGTTCCCGAGTAGGAATCTCCGGTATCCACGATAACCACGTCGTAATTGTAGGTGAGGTACTGTTCCACGATATTATTCATTAAAAAGCTCTTGCCTGAACCGCTGGGACCCAGCACAAACTTGTTACGGTTATTAATTCTTCCGGTTTTCATCGGTAAATCCGAGGGGTCAACTTTTAGGGGAACGCCCTGCCGGTCGGTAAATCTGAGGTAGAAACTACTTTCTTCATTCACGGGGTAGCTTTCTTTAAAAAAAAAACAAAGCGCCGCTTCGCTTGTGGTCATAAATAAATCATACTCCCTGAGTTCCGTGGCATTGCCCGGTAAAGCAGCCCGGAAAAGCTCCAGCTGGTTGTAGGCATTCCTGGAGACAATAATCCCCTTGGTAAACAGCTTATTTTCAATCAGGGACTGTGTCCCTTCCATTTCTTCCAGCGTATTTGTTGAAAATAGTAGGGAAAAATGGGCATTAACAATAAGCTGGCCTTCTATGGCAATATGATGGAGAAGGCTCTGGATTTCTTCGGCAATAATGGCATTGGAAGGCGAATTGTTCGCTGCTCCTTCGTGCTTTTTCTTCTTTTTATCCAGTTCCCTTTGCTGCTGTGCCTGATGGGGAATGGTAATGACCTGGTTGTAGATAATGGTTTCATAATCTTCCAGTTCATTAATAAAGGTAAAATTATCCACTGCCGTTTCTGCGGCAGCTCCGTTTCCTCCCAGTATGGAATAAGGTTCTATTTCAGAGGGCAGGTCAATGTTTTCCACATCGACATAGGAAATATTTTTAACGAATCGGTTTCCGATTTGCAGGTATTCATTGGTACTTCTGATATTGTCAAAAACCGGGGTACCCGAAAACTGCATGGATAATGCTCCGGAAATATAATACTCAAAATCTTTCTCAAATAAGAACTCCGGTTCACAGTCACTTTGCCTCAACAGCATAAACACCTTCTGGCATTTGTCCCGGAGTTCTTTATAACTTTTTTCTGTTATATTGCCACCGGTCGCTGACCGGCCTGTTTTTTTATTTTTATCATGAATAATATCCGTAAACAGCAAGACGGTTTCAATGGTCTTAAAAAGCCTGCCGTCAAAATGCTCGGAATATTTCTGTTGGAGGAACTCCTTGGAAGGTTCGGCTGAATATTTCTTTTTTGAGAAAATATCAAGCTTCTGAACAACTCTCCCTTCTCCGATGATAGATACGACCTGGTTCAACACCGTATGGAAGTTCAGATAATTGTCCGGATCTGCCGAATATTGTTCCACCATATTCCTGATTCTGATGCCAATGATGGGGTTTCCATACTGCCCGAAAAGAACATCAAAATCCCAATGGTGATCTTTTCCATAATCATACCCGATGAAAGGAATGTTAAATGCTTGTTTTTTTGTTGTTGCCATGCTGTAAAAATTTTTTATTGTCCAACCTTTTAGGAAATATGAAAATCTGACCGAAGTTTTTAGTCTTATCATAAAGGCCACGGGTATCCTGTCTTTTGAAAATGAGGTAAACACCGCCTCCGGTGGCTACAAGGCCCAGTAAGGAACCCAGTAATCCGAACCTGGATAAGATGAGTGCGGCTACGACTCCGGCTCCGATAACACCCACTGCATAGAAAATATATTTTCCCTTGAGTCCGAAGAATACAAGGGGTTTTTTGAGCCCCTTGTAGAGGTAGAATCCCATAGCTTACGCAAAGAATGAGGTTACGAATTCCGGAACGACAATCAGAAAGATCATGGCTCCTCCATAGCCCAGGATTTCTTTGTTAACATCCTGATCTCCATTAGTCCATTTGTTATACACTCGAAGACCTCCGATAAAGCCGACCAATCCGCCCACGGCTTTCAGAATCAGCTTGATGGGATCCCAGTAGTCCTTAATGTCATTGGCTGCATTAGAGATGGCTGTTGCTCCGCCCTGGGCAAATATGGGAGTGACAGCAAGGAGAATCATACAGGCAGTCAATATCTTTTTTACTGCCACATGGCGTTTTACATTGTTGTTCATAATGATTAATTATTGGTTTAGAATTAAATTTTGTGCTTAGAAATTGGCATAAGGGGTATGCTATCCGTATCAGTTGATAGGATGATATTTGGTCAATTTGAAGGGTTTCTTACTGCTTAGATGACGGAGTGGTAGACCTTTTGGCCATCGTAGTTAGCCACCATCTGCACGGTGGTCTCCGATAAATTCAGGAGTTCTTTCCAATGGGATTTTTTAGGCTTAGTCTTTTCCCATTTGGAATGCTCTTCTGCTTTGTTGGGCATATCCTGAAGATGACTTGTGTTATCGGATGGGCTCTTTTCTGCTGGTGCTGTTTTGGTATCGTTCACTGGTGCGGGCATATCGTCAATATCCTGCTCCGCTTCAAATCGCTTTCTCATCTCTTCCAGATCCGGCTGCTGGTCGGTAGAAGATGGTTTTTGGAATTCAAGATCCTTTTTTAAAAAGGATTTGGGGGTACTGAGGTTTTCAACATCTTCAATACCAATCCGGCTTGGAGGTTCAGCATCAGTTTGTGCAAAACCGCCTATTGAAAATTCTTCAGTCAGATCGACGTGAGTGATCTTTTCTTTTTTTAAAAAAAGGTCGTACAGGATATTTCCGGCATAATACAGGAAATAAGCTGCTAACAGGATGAGTGAATACTTTATCATATTTTTTATTTTGTTTTTTCTTTGGAATCAGCCTTACAGGGTGATTTGTAATGCTTCACTGATTTGTTCAATGATTTCATTGAATGGCTTTTTTATAGCGTATCGCTGCTCGTAGGTAAGCTTCCTCGTATTAATGCTTTGTAAACAATTCCTTTTGTATACAGGGCTTACAATCAGGGTTCCGTATTTTGAGATCTCGATATCCATCTCCCTTTGATTGAGATATTTATAGCCTTTGTCATATTTGGAACGGATGAAGATCCGCTCTGCTTCACTTTCGAGTAGGCCCAGCAGGTTTTTGAATACCAGGGTCGATTTTACCGATACATCGGAGTATTCGAAAGGGATGATGATAAAATCACTGTAAATGAGTAGGTCACTGTATTTTTGGTCCAGCGTGCCTGCCAAATCAAACAGGTATATATCTTCGCTTTCCTTAAGGCCTATAATTTTTTCCAGATCGGCAAAAGGCTGTTCTTCTTCATCGTCTCCAATGAGCTCCACTTCATAAAGCCTAGGCAGCTCTGAATTTTCGTCCTCTTTCCATTTGTTGAAAAAAGATTTCTGAAAGTCAAAATCATACGCCTTGATTTTCCTCTCGGAAACCTCACAAAGGTAATTGGCAAAGGCAATGGCAAGAGTGGTCTTTCCCGCTCCGCCCTTCTGGGTGGCAAAAGTGATAATCATAGTTTGATTGTTAGCTGTTGGTTAATGCTTATCGGTTTTAAAGGTGTTGGTTGATTTTTATGGGCGATCAACTGATAACCACTGCCTCTATTTTCTCTTTTTTCTTCTTTTCTTACGCTCCTCTTCTCCGGGGTCTTTTCCTGATCCTCCTGAGGATCTGCTGAATTGAAAAATCAAATCATTGATGCTTCTGTTCAGCTCTTTTGAAAGCTTTTCACTCTGGTTTACTGAAACCTGCTGTTGGTTGTCACCCGGATTCAGGAATCTTTGATAATCTTTTTCGCCGATCAGCTGCTCAAGTTCCCCTACGTAGTGTAATTTTGAGTGGATCACATAAAATTTACCGTCTTCGGGCTTTATAATGTGAACATCTTTTGCGTTATGTGTTCTGAGATATTGCTTTACCTCATTCCTCACTAAGCCAAATATTTCTTTATTCTTCCTTTTTTTAGTTTCAAAAAGCATAAAATCTTTTGGCACATGGTCAGGATTCTGGCGTTTCAAATGATCTTGTAAAACCTGCTTAGCAGCCTCATCTGCTATGTTATAATCTTTTAAGCTTTCAAAAAGCCTTTTGTCTATGGTATCGTAAGTGAACTCAAACAATTCATTCATTTTCATAATCTCACTTCCTTTATACACTGATCCTGTCTTATGGTCAATCAAGGTATATCCGAAAGGTTTGAGTTCTACAGCAGTTTTTACTTTGTCAGAAGTATGGAATACAACATCAATCCCGAAAACATCCCTCAATTTTTTCTGAAGCTCACTCTCAAATTCAATTTTCGGCTTCCAGTTCTCGTTGTGCTTTTCTTCAGGTAATACACCTTCCTGAGCCCTGTGGTCTTCGATCCTGAATACCTTGCAAGAGTGCAGTTCTTTGTATTTTAAGAGAATCGCCCTTAACTGCCATGCCCTGGAATCTTTTTTTTGACTGCTGAAGTTGAGCTCGGCGGCGTTAATGGTTTTTTCCCAGACTCCGTTTTTTAGTATATCTAAAGCACCCTCATCATTCCTATTGGGAGAAAGCCGGAATCCGTCTCTTTCTAAAAGCAGTTCAAGTTGTTTAATAGAATTGTATCGGTAACCCAGTAATTTTTCTATTTGCTCCTGTATACTTAGTCCATACAGCTTTTCCATGGTACGGCTTAATGCCTGCTGTGCCTTAAGCTTTTCATAACTGTCATTAATTTTCTTTCCGGTCTGTTTACTGACACGGGTTGAAACAATGTGTGTATGGTTATTTTCCGTATCATTATGGAACACCACAATAAAAGGCTGCTTTCCGTACCCCAGCTCATCCATAAAATTTTCTGCGATATTGGTAAGCTCTTCTTTGGTATGTTCCCGGAACTTCGTGGAAATCGCGGCGTGGAACTGCGGCTTTTTTACCCTTTCAATATTTGAGATGGATCTTAAATATTCCCGGACCTCCTGCTGACTGCTGTTTTCATTAACGATGGAAGGAAAATTTTTCATCAGCATCAGTTCTCCACTCCCCTTCTCTACCTTTTTATCATTATACTGTACTCCGGGAAAGCCGGAACCCGCAGGTTCCATAATTTTTACGATCAATTTTATGGTTATATTAGCCGCCTACTTACGGATTATACTTTAAGGTTTCTTCCACTTATTTTATATGCCTAAAATTTGCTTGATCTGTATTTTTTGTGCCGGGGTTGCTGTCTCGAGAATGGATATGAAGGCAGCCACATTGTCGTTAATTAATCCCAGTTTTCCGTCCGGTTTTGCAACGACTTTCAGGATATAAGAAGTATCTGATTGCGGTACCATATGATAGGTGGGATTAAGATTCAGTGTCCCATTGAATTTTAGCCATCGTTCGGCAAAGTCCCCGATGATCAAGCCATTGGTCCAGGAAGCGCTCAGGTCAACGGCGTTCTCTGTTCCGATAGCTTCGGACGGAACCAGGCTTGCATTGCTGTGTATGACCAGCCTGTTGTTTACTGTTTCTACACTATTTACCGTATTGCTGTGCCCGGCTCCTGTTCCGATAAATACATTGTTTTCTCCCCGGACATAGCCTCCGGCCTGCGCCCCGAGCATTACATTTTTGCTTTCCGTCGTAATAAACTGCCCCGAAGACTGACCTATAATGGTATTATAGCTTCCGGTATTCAAACTGTTCAGGGCCGACTGGCCTATTGCTATATTCTTATATCCGGAAGTCAGTTTTGCCAGGGTTGCATTTCCAAGTCCTACGTTCACATTTCCCGTAATAATTTTTCCGGCATTGGAAAGATCATATCCTGAAATATGGCCGACAAAGGTATTGTATGCTCCGGTTGTTACTCCATTCAAACTGTAGCTTCCAAAGGCGACATTCCCTGAAGCAGTGGAGAGCTTCTGCAGGGCTCCGTATCCGTAAGAAAGATTATACGTTCCCGTGTGCATCTGGTTCATATTTCCAAAATACATCGAATAGGTCTGCGGATTCATTCCTAAGGCAGCATCTGTTGTACCTTGCTTTGTGATGGAGCTTCCAGTAAACGAAATATATCTCGGGGCAAAGTTTCCTCTTTCAACTACATCATATAAGCTCCCATAAAGCGGCTCCCATGCCGAACCGTCGAAATAGTAATAGGTATTAGGACTTTTGATATGGGCAACCTGACCAGAAAGTACCGGTGCTGCTTCGGTCACATAGACCAATGCCCCTTTTTGCAAAGCTGTGTACGTATAGGAAGCCAACTCACTTCCTTTCACTCTTGGAGCAATAATGCCATCCAACGCTTTGCTTTTATCCGTATTGCCGATAACATCAAGGGTTGCTGCGGGGCTGGTGGTATTAACACCGACCTGACCCTGAATATTTCCAGCTGCAAGAAGGAAAAATAATCCTGCGAGACTGCATATTAATTTCTGCATATCATTAAATTTGCTGTTTGTTTTATTTTCCAATCATGGAATAGATCTTTTTAAAAATGCTATTCTGTTCTTTTTTTAACTCAATAATTTGACTTAACTGCCTGTTGAAATAGCCTACTTCCGAAGAGGTTATGGCTTTCATTGTATTGACATACCGGGCTACCTGATTGATGTTCGTTTCTATCTTTACAAAAATGTTGTCCTGCTCTTCAATGAAATTCAAAACTTTCCGCCTCTCATCATCCAAAATCCTGTTTTCTACCGAATGGATAATTAGACTCGTCAGGGAGATTTGCTTTTCTGAGCAGATTTTCTTCCAGTTGTCTTTTCTGGATTTTTGAATTCTTATAATAATCAAGTCTTCTTTTCCTCTTTCCATTTTCAATTTATCCTATGGTAAAATAACTTTAGTGAAGCTTTATCCGATTTAAACAGCTCTGCGCTTCTTGGCAAGTAAGGGTTAATATTTCCTCTCTGATAAATAACAGAAAAATAAATCTGTGTTTTCATTTTGCTTTCTGATTAAAATTTCTTCTGCAAAATTGGGGCATAAAAATCGTGAAAACAATAGTATTCATAGGGCGTGGGCTAAATAAGAACGTGCTGGGCTTATCTGGAATATGTGAGGATTAAAAAAGAATATACTGGGCTATTTTGGAATATTGCTCCTGATTTTCCCCAAAACAAAAAAACAAGTTCCGCTGTTTTTTCTCCTTTTTGCAAAAAAAGGCAAGATCGTCTTTGGAGATACAACTTGAAAAGTTTGTATATACAAAGACACATCTTGCTCTATTAAGTCGCTCACTTTTTTCAGAACTCTGAAAAGCATCCACACAAAATCATAAAACATTAGTAATCAAATATTGATCTCATTTATATGTTTTTTGCTGTTGAAAGAAAAAAATATTGCAAATATTGAAATAGGGAGAATACACTGACCTGTATCCATTTTACTCAGGATAATAATATAACCTGATACATTTTTACACAGGTTCTGTAATAGGGTGGGTAAAATTTACTCAGGTTAGAATAAAACATGGGTAATTTTTTCGCAGGTTGCAGCTTTGACAATTAATATTCAAGATCAGAATATACCTGATACTTTTTTATGCAGGTCTTATAATAAGGTGGGTAAAATTTACTCAGGTTAGGAAAAAACATGGGTAATTTTTACGCAGGTTGTAGCTTTGACAAATTAATATTCAAGATCAGAATATACCTGATACTTTTTTATGCAGGTCTTATAATAAGGTGGGTGAAAATTACTCAGGTTAGAATAAAACATGGGTAATTTTTACGCAGGTTCAGCTTTAACCTGTTACTATTTTACTCCTTTAAGGAATGATATCATATGATTTGTGCAAGCAGTACTTGCACTATTGGAAAACTTCGGATGTCAAAAATTTTTCATAAAGTCTAAAAAAGTCCATTAATTAATATGGAATTGAAAAAACAAGTTTTGTATCTTTGAAAAATGGCAGAAAAACCTCAAAACTCCGGTACTTTATACAATTCGATTGCACAAATTATTATTGATGCAAAGTCTGCGGTTTACAGAAATACTAATGCAATAGTATTAAAAATGTACTGGGAAATAGGTAAGCTTATTATTGAAGAGGAACAAAATGGACAAAGCCGTGCCCAATATGGAAAATCTACACTGAAAAACCTTGCCAATCAGCTGACTTTGGAATTTGGAAAAGGATTTAACGATCGAAACCTTAATAATATGAGGGCTTTTTTCAATTCATTCCCAATTTGGAACGCAGTGCGTACCGAATTGAGCTGGACTCATTACAGAATAATCAGCCGGATTGAAAGCCCTGAACACAGATTACAGTATATGCTCCATTCTATCGAAGGGAACTGGAATACACGCACTCTGCAACGAAATATTGATAGTCAATATCTGGGAAGATTGCTAAAATTTCCGGAAAATGACAGTAGAGAAACCTCACACTTTATTAAAGATCCCTACATTTTTGAGTTTTTAGGACTGCCGTCTGATACCTCTCAAACGGAAACCCAAATAGAATCTGCCCTTATTACCCATCTCCAGCAATTTTTAATGGAGCTTGGAAAAGGATTTGCTTTTGTAGCAAGACAGCAGCATATTGTAACGGATACTTCTGATTTTTTCATCGATCTTGTATTTTATAATTATTATCTCAAATGCTTTATTCTTGTGGATCTGAAAACACACAAACTTACGCATGAAGCTATTGGTCAGATGGATATGTATGTAAGAATGTACAATGACCTGAAAAAGAATGCTGATGATAATCCTACTATCGGAATAATTCTGTGTACCGAAAAAGATGAAACGGTTGTAAAATATTCAGTACTGTCAGAAAATAAAAAGCTTTTTGCAAGTAAATACAGGACATACCTGCCCGATGAAAATGAGCTAAAACAGCTTATTGAGGCAGATAGAGTAAAACTTGAACTGGATAATATTGATTAATTATTGACATCCTTACTTTGCCACCATGCATCTTCCAACTTCCATGTATGGCTTCTTATTTCGTGGACTAAATCAGCCAAATCTTCTGAGTAATCTGTTATTCCAAGCTTCATTTCAACTTCAGTTTGGATTGCCCATAAACTTCTGCTTAAATAATTGATTTGTTTTCTTAATTCCTGGATTCTGTCTTCTGAAAAGCCTATGGTCTTTTGAAAATCAGTATTATAGGTTGAATATCCTTCTTTTGACAGAAAATATTCAGTATCGTTTTTTGGCGAGAAACCAAGGTTTAATGCCACTTTCTCTGAAGCATTAAAATTAAAATCGATCTGTCCTGCATCAATAGTAATTCGCTGTTCTTGTCTGCTTAAAAATAGGTGCGGGAGAATTGTATCTTTCATTGCATTTGTAAGATGTCCCTTTCCTCTGTATTCCGGTAATACAAACCAGTGCAGATCTTTCTTCATATCATAAACAGCAGCTACATATGAATTTTCATTATTCTTTATAAAATAAAATGTATCCGGTCCGTCAGAAGATGTTATGCTATCAGTAGGTTTGGGCCTATTTCCCCAGACTTTAGCAAGGTCTACAGTAGTGCTTAAGGATTTTCGATAAATGAGACTTTCTGATTCATCATTTTTATTCAAATTCTCTATTAACGATTGTAAAGATATATTAGTCATAGTTATTTTGGGTGTTAATATTGGGAAATGAATGCCTTACCATTCAATCTCATATATAGCATCATCATCACTTAATTCCAATTCTTCAATAGCACAATTATGTTTTTTAGCTTCAGACTTCAGAAAGTTCAGAAAATTTTCATACTCTTTTGATAAAAAAGTGGATGTTTTCATCAATTCAGCTAATCTTCTGAATGAAATTTTTCCCCCTTTCATTTCAAAAAAGCTGGCATTTATATGCCTCATATATAAATAAAGGTATTCGTTTCCTGCATAAATTCCATCTTCAAGAAAAGGGAGCAGTTTTTTTGCTCCAACCGGATCATAACTGTTCATTGAATGCTCAATCCAATATTCAAGATGTAGAAACATGGAAACATCCTGTTTTGTTGTGTCAACCATTTTCATATTGTACCTGAGAGCAGATATACAAAATAAAATATGTGCCCAGGAAATTTCAAAGCCTAAATATGGAATTTCTTCAAAAGTGAAATGTCCATGAGTTCTTTGCAGCCTGCTCCCATAAGAAGCCTTTCGGATTTCATAGGAAAAACTACTTATAAGCTTATTTTTATCTTCATAGCCTTTAAAATGAAAAAAAGATTCATTTCCCCAAAATTTTGAAATAATATCATATAAATATTCGAGGTCATCACGGGTCCCCCATATTTCAATGCCTAAGCCTTTTTTGGTTGGTACACTGTAAATCATATGTAGTGCTATTATCAGTTACCGGCAAATCTACTAAAATTGTAAAACAACAATGAGCATTGGGATTAATTCTTTAAATAAATTTTTTATGTCCAATTCTCAAATATTCAGCTCGCAACCTTTTTTCAAAAACATACTCTGCTAAAATGCGGCAATGTTTTAGAAATGAGGTTGCCCGCCCGAATTTTCTCAGGCGGCAGAGATTATGCGGGTTTTATCGGTTGAGAATGAAAATTTTTCAAATTCAGAAAAAATCCCCTGTTTTCTGTCAATCCTTTACGAAATAAGCTCCATAGCAAAGAGCTTCCCATATATGCCAATGTTGAATTAATAAACAAATCCTGCTTTTCCAGTGCTTCTGCCAGTGAACAACTAGGCGTATCATCGGACTCTTGGATTCCCTTTAGCAACTTTCCAAATTAATTGGTGATAAAAGGTAAATGATCCGCCATGTCATTTTTTTAAGATTTTTTTTAATTGTAATATATTTTCTTTAACCAAAAACTAGCTCTTACCAATAGTATCAATACTGGAACTTCCACCAGTGGCCCGATAACACCAACGAACGCCTGCGGGGAGTGAATGCCAAAAACTGCTATGGCTACCGCGATTGCCAGTTCAAAATTGTTTCCTGTGGCTGTAAATGCGATAGATGCGTTTTTGTCGTATGGAACCTTCATTGATTTGTTTACAAAGAAGCTCACGAAAAACATCAGTACAAAGTACACGATCAGTGGTATTGCTACTTTCACCACATCCATTGGCAGTTCCACGATTTTTTCACCTTTAAGACTAAACATTAAAATAATCGTGAATAATAAAGCGTACAGTGTTATCGGCGATATTCTAGGGACAAATTTTCTATTATACCATTCTATACTTTTTGATTTAACTAAGATATATCGGCTCAGGAATCCGGCCAGAAAAGGAATACCCAAATAGATGAGTACACTTTCGGTGACGTCCTTCATCGAAACACTGACGTTGAAATTAGCAAGACCTAATTTACCGGGCAATATGTTAATGAATAACCAAACCAAGAAGCTGTAAGTAAACACCTGAAAAATACTGTTCAATGCGACTAATAATGCAGCATATTCCCTGTTTCCTTTAGCGAGATCATTCCAAACAACCACCATGGCAATACATCGGGCCAAACCAATAAGTATTAAGCCAATCATATAATCAGGCTCATTCCTTAAAAAAAGAATAGCCAGTATAAACATCAATATGGGACCGATGATCCAGTTCTGCAGTAGTGATATGCCAATTACCTTTTTATCCCTGAGTGATATTGGGAGCAAAGAATAATCAACCTTAGCTAATGGAGGATACATCATTAAAATTAAACCTATTGCCAATGGAATATTGGTCGTACCCACGGATAAAGCATTGGTAACTTTTGAAATATTCGGAAAAAAATATCCCAGTCCTATACCGAGTCCCATAGCAAGAAATATCCACAGGGTAAGGTATCTGTCAAGAAATTTTAATTTTGGCTGCATACTATTTTAATTTATTCCTATTGTTTTACTTCTTCTTTCCATAATAATCGTGTCGCGCCAGATGTCTCCCAGTTTTCCTATTTTCTCACGGAAACCGACTATTCTAAAACCCAAGCGTTGATGAAGCACTATCGTTGCTTCATTCTCCGGGAACATCCCACTTTGCAGTGTCCATATCCCATTCACTTCACTTTCTTCGACCAGTTTTGACATTAACGCTCTTCCGATACCTTTTCCCTTATGATCGTTGGAAATATAGATACTCACTTCTGCAACACCACCATAAACACATCTGTCACTTACCGCAGAAAGTGCTACCCAGCCAACAACAACGCCATCAATGACAGCAGCTAGGCGGCTGTGCTTTAATTTTCCCTTATCCCATTTTTCCCATAAAGGAACCGAGGTTTCAAAAGTCGCATTGCCTGTTTCAAGCCCCTGTCTGTATATTTCTGCTATTTCAGGAAAATGCTCTTTTTTTATTTCTTTTATTTCCATTCTATTTAATATATCTGTGAAAAAACATAAAACATTTCTGTGCCGATCTGCAAGCTTCTTTCAGTATACACCTGTGCCTGTTGTGGAGTATTATCCGAAACTTTAGGATCAGTATATTTAACGGGGAATCTTGCTTCTGCTCCGATGACCAGCGGGCAGCCTTCATCGGCATTGTCACAGGTCATAATCGCAGCAAATCTGTTTTTGGGATTAAATTTATGGTTGTATTCTTTAGAAAAGCAGATAACAGGGGCTTCGTTGGGTGCATATTTTACTGCATAAACAGGGTTTTCGGTTTCGCTCAGTTTCTGGATATCAAAACCCTGACTACTCAATATCTCTGCCACTTTCGGAAACATAGCAGTGGCTTCTGTTCCGCCTGAATAGCAAAACACGTTTTTTATGCCAAAATGATAGGCCATAGCCTGTGCCCAAATCTGGGATAGATGGCTTCTTCGGCTGTTATGGGTGCAGATGAAGTTTAAATAAATCGCTTGATCAGCTTCTATTTTGCTTTTTATGAAATCTGCCAACGGCTGTAAAAATGTTTTTCTTTCTTCAGAAATGTTATCTGTTGAGAACAACTGAATTGTCTTTAAAATATTTTCATTCATATCTGATGCCTATAATTAATATCCTCTTCTTAAATTTTCTCCGTACTCATTGGGCAAGGGGCTTTCTTCCACACCTTTTGCCGCTTTTTCAATATCATAATCGAAACGGATAAATTCTACCTTAATGCTGTCTTTGTCTAGGACGGAACTTTTTTCATTGATGGTAAGCATTACATAACCGCCTCTGACATCATTGTCTTTTGGCTTACCTACCGAACCTATATTAACGGCATGGCGGAAATGGTCTTTCCCATCAGTTCCCGAATTTAAAATACGGTGATAGGGTTTATGCGTATGCCCAAAGCATAAAATGTCCGCATCGGCCTGTTCCATAATTCGGAGCATACTCTTCTCTTCACGATCCTCAAAAAGATATTCGTTAATCTTTCGTGGGCTTCCGTGTACCAGAAGCAGATTGAGCTTATCTTCATTGAGCTGGAACTCTACTTTGATATGGGCAGGAAGTGTACGCAGGTAAGCCCTTTCCTCATCATTCATTATGGAATTAGTAAAAGAAATAGAAATACTTCCATTGTCTTTCTCGCTATCGGTCTTATAGGCACATCCGCAATCATTGCTCATCCGCCCGATACCAAAATCATAGTTTCCGGCAATGGTAGGGATTTTCCTTTTGCGGATTTCGCTCACCACTTCGTTTGGCCAAATGTTATAGCCGACCAAATCTCCAAGACAATACATACTGTCGGGATTTCTTTTCTCTACATCTCCAAAGAAGGCTTCCAGAGCAGGAAGGTTGGCATGAATATCACTGAATAATGCAATTCTCATTGTATATTATTTTTTCCAGTTTTTTGCTTTTTTCGGTTCCTAGCAGCAGCCACTTCCCGGAGTGCATGATGTATTTTGGTTTACTGCAAGTTCCGAAAGATTTTTCTTCTGTTTTTCGGACGGTATGCCGCAGGCATCTTGAGCAAGGCAGGCCGTAGTCTTACTTTTCAACACGAATGTTTTCCCATTAAACTCCAGATTATATTTACCTATAGTATCACTTTGATATTCTACTTCAATTTCGGTATCCTCTATTCCTAATTTGTCTTCAGAAAGCCTGATGATGTTCAACAGTTTTCCTGGTTTCAAACGATGTTCATAATCATCAGCATTCCATAGCTGAAAGTTCACGGTCTTTTCATTACGGATCACACCTCCACAGTCAATAAACTTTTTATTGATCTGCCCTACCTCTGTAACATGGAAATGTTCAGGCACAAATGTTCCGTTCTCTAATTGAAATTCAACATTTTCTAATGTTGGCAGAATTTCTTTGATTTCTGATAGTTTCATTGTTTTAAATTTTATAGTTATAATGCAATATTGCGATATTATTGAGTAAAAAAACGCCTTAACAGCATTTCTGATTTGTCACTGTAAAAATGATTTTTGAAAAATATTCTTTTAGGATATCAAAAGTATTTTCATCAATGCAATAACATACTGAGTTACCTTCTATAGTACCTTTAATGAGACCCGCGTTTTTCAATTCTTTTAAATGCTGTGAAACTGTAGGCTGTGCCAATGGTAGTTCATTGACTATATCTCCAGTAATACAGGTGTTAACTTTTAATAAATACTCTATGATGGCAATTCTTGCGGGATGTCCTAATGCTTTTGCAATTACTGCAATTTGATTTTGATGATCTGTAAAGTGATCTGTTTTGGTTGCACCCATAATAAATTATTATATTGCAATATTACGATTTTATTTTTGAATACAATATAAAATTTAAATTACCTTTAAATAAATGGAAAAAACACCCTTATTCCTGATCCCGATATTCACCAGATAAAGAAAAGTCTTTCGAAATCTACAACAATATCCGTATGACATTGCGCAAACTTTATCACTCTTACGTTCAACTTTATTATAATGATTGCATATATTTGAATTTATGAACAAAGATCTATCCGCAATTTTAGAATTCTACCATCTGTATGAAAGCAGAAACATTGATGAAATTAAAAAAGATTATTCAATATATCTGATGTTTTAATATACCTGCACGAAATTTTAGCTGAACAAGACATAAAGCTCGATGAAAAAGATGTCTATTCTGAGCAGCTGGTTATCAAATTTCATCTTCAGAATTTAAGTCTCCTTGATTTAGCCAAAGGACACTCGGTTCATTCAAGCTTTTATGATAATAAAGCTCCTCATATCAAATTTCTGGATATTTCATCTATTATGACCATTGTCCGATCTCAATATGAGTCTTTATTAATGTATCAGCATTTATATGTAAATCCAGAATCTGATGAGGAACAAAAATTAAGGTTTGAGGCATGGATTATGTCATCCTTGATGCAACGGTCAACCGTATTTTCCAACTCAGAACCGCTTGATAAGGAAAAAATTGAAAATGAACAAAAATCCATTAATGAATTCAAGAAAAGTATCCAAGACAATAAGTATTTTAAAAATTTAACAGAAAAGGAACAAAAAGGCTTGTTAAATAAGGGTACCGGGAAGCTATTTAAAAGCTGGGATACTATTTTCAAGGAATCAAAATTTAGTGAAGAAGGAGCGTTTACAAATCTTTATTTTATGGCATCTGTTTACGCTCATTCCGAAGGAATTTTAGCACTTCAATTAAAAGAGACCAAACATCTTATGGATCATGAGCATATGAAAGAAACCCTTTATTTAATGTTATTTTATTCTTATTTGATGACCAGCATCATGATTAAAAACATTACCAATAAATTCCCACTGATAAAAAAAAGATATGATAATTTGGATGAAAAAACAAAACTTGAAATTGACTTCAATTATCAGCTTTCATTTAAATAAAATTAACGGCTCGCAAACTTTTTCGAAAACAACCGATGGAAAAGAACAAGATGTTTTTGAATGGGGTTGCTCCATTTTCTCACAAAAATGCGTTTCCGACCAAAAGAAGGAATTGCGTTTTTGCTACATGATTTTTCCTTAACTAAATTTTAGGTAATCTTCAATAGTTTTTCATTATTTTTCACTAAATTGGGATAGTCTTATTTTAAGAAAAGCTTTGACCATGAAAGACTTACTTACTGATTTTAAAACTTCAGCCGAATCTGTGAATTATGAAGCCAGAGTTCACTGGATTTCTTATGTTATTCCTGTTTTCTTTATAGTAATCGGTTCTGTGGGAGTTCTCTATTTTCTATTGCTCGGATACAAATTTATGTTGGGATTTATCGGCATGATTTCCCTGTTTCTTATTTTTCTTTTTATCAAAGGGATCATCGCTGTTATTCGGAATAAGAATACCAAAATCTACGTTACGGATAATCATCTTTCGTTTACCACGGGGATATTAGGAAAAACACGTTCCGATCTTTCGTTAAATAAGCTTGAAGGAATGCAATTACACCAAAGCTTTTTAGGTAAAACATTAAATTTTGGAAGCTTAATTGTTACTACTGGGGGAATGACTCACTCATATTTCATTGCAAATCCGATGGTGCTAAGGAATGTTTTGCTTCATTCTCAAAAACTGTCCGATTAAAAAATAATTTATTAATTTGAAATTAATTGCTATAAATCAATCTCGCAACCTTTTTTCAAAAACATACTCTGCTAAAATGCGGCAATGTTTTAGAAATAGGGTTGCACCGCTTTCCGCAAAAATGCGTTTCCGACCAAAGGGAGGAAATGCATTTTTGCCGCCCAAATTTTGATTTGACTGGTGAATAAAAAGAAGACGTATCACAACTAAATGATATAGGTTGAGAATCGTTTAAACGAAAACCCTTCTCGTATAGGGATACAGGAAAATTTCATAAAAAAGGCCGTTTTCACGAGTTGTAAGACGGCCCCCAAAACAGATTTTATAAATGTATGTTACAAATCCTGTCTGAGTAATCTCTCAAGGTTTTTCGATTTTCTGACATGGATATACTTTTTAAACTCGGGTGTTATCGAAAATTCTTGCAGGGCTTTGATTGTTTCTATATCCTTTTCGGATATACAGGAGATTTTAATACAGGCTGTTCCTATATCTCCGAAACAATTTTTAGGCCCGAATAGAAGCGAATAATAAGTTTCTCTGCTAATCGGGCGCTGATAATGTGGAAGATTAGCCCTGCCTTCCTGATCTTCATTCATAAACCTAAGATCTTCGTCAAACATTTCCTGCGAGTAGAAAATCCCGTAATCTACTCAGTTGTAATGTTCGTATGTTAGATTATATTTTTCTTTCAAAAGTATATTGACTTCTTTTGCCATTTCAGCTTTTTTCAAATAGGTGATTGTGTAGGTTCCCATAGTTGAATATTTTAAAGGTCTTATGATGAAAACTGCTTGTCTTATTATAAATTCAGAAACTATTTTTATAGTCTAATTGGCTGTGAATGAAAATTTTTCAAATTCAGAAAAAATCCCCTGTTTTCGGTTAATCCGTTACGGAACAGATTCCAAAGCAGAGAGCTTCCCATCTGTGCCAGTGTTGAATTGATAAATAAGTCCTGCTTTTCCAGTGCTTCTGCCAGTGAACAGCTTGGTGTATCGTCCGACTCTTCGGACTGCTTTAACAAGTCCCCGAACTCATCGGTGATAAAAGGTAAATGATCCACTGTTTCATATTTCTGTGAATTAGGCTGTTTGATTGTTCCAATGGTTGTCAATATTGTTTGACCTGTATTTTTGCTGTTTCCAAAATCTAAGGAATATAACGGACGGTTAGCATAATACCTGCCATTATTCAAACTTTTTAATATATCCGCAATTTCAAACCTTGCACTCACATTGTCAACACAGGAAATATAAATATTTGAAAGAATATTTTCAGAAAATTTTTCTGATTCACTCTTTTTAAATTTTTGTGTTTCTGCTTTCCAGTTTGTTCCCATCCAGCGGTTAGCACGGTTGATTAAGGCAACGGACTTGTATAATCCTGCTTCCGATTCTGCAAAACGCTGTCTCCCTAAATTAGCATCGGTAATAAGATCATCATCCCAAAGTCGCACTTGTAACCCTGCATGTCCCAATTGAATCAGGCTGTGATTCATTTCCATTAATGCTGTCAATACTTTTGAGCCTGTTCCCCCTGCACCGATCAGGTTAATGGTTACAGGGTTGGTCGGATTAATCAGGTAATTGTCTGTAAAATGAACTTTTGTTTTTTCGCTTGTCATGGTAGTATGTTTTTAAGGGTTTTATTGGTCTTTTTTAATATTTCTTTCGGGAAGGTTTTATCAGTATCAATAAGATCTTTCCAAATGCTTACACAGTTGCCATTGGTAGGATTATGGTTTAAATGGCTGAATCTGCTGTTAAAAAAATAGCTTTCCCAAGCCTTAATAAATTCTTCAACCGAAGCCGAGTTTTTAATATCCACATTGACTGTTCCCATACAGACACTTCCGTTTTCATAGACATTGAAAAAAGGAGCATGGTGTAAAACTGTTTTTTCTGTGGGTCTTCTGTCGGAAGTAAGGGCAAATACGGTAAGATTTTGCTTTGATGCCACCCACAGCATAGCAGGAATATTTGCTGTACCATTGGGAATTCCAAGTGATTCTGTGAAAAAGAGCTTTGTTTTTTTGGCTTTGGTGTACCATATTACCGAGCCTTTTTCAGTCGGGTTGATGTATAAAACATTGGTGGGCAGAATACTTTCAGGTTTCAGGAATGCTTTGCTTTTTTCTTTTTCCGCAGTAAGGGACTTTGCCAATATTTTAGCTTCCCTTTCGCTTAAAGGATGAGCATTAATGGGATTTCCGTCTTTATCCATATCAAAATGCTCCACGTAGGTGTCACCGTTATGATCGTCATTAGTCTGATAAATGACCAGTGCTGAAACAGGATGATACAGTGTTCCGAAGTGATCGGTTATATCTTTCATAATATATTTTTTTTAAATACTGTTTAATAGGTCAATTAATTGTTCAATTAAGGGGAAAATGCTGTTTTCAAAATCAAGGTTATCATTACTGATATTTGTTCCGTCAAATCTTTTTTGGGTGGATGGTTCTTCTATTTCAGCACATTCCTGAAATTCTGCATTAACGGAATCAAATAAAGCCTGAAACAATATTCCTTTATCCTCTGCACAGAATGAAATATATTTTTCCATTGTGATGGTTCTTTCATGATAGTCCTCGTTATCTGTATTTCTTTTGTCCTGTTGAATATTTCCGTAAATAGTGGCATTAGGAAACATTTCATAGAGGGCAAGGGTATCACAGGCTAAAAGGAGGCAATCGGTTTCAAAGGAATCTTTGTTCTCAAAACGATTAATCCGTTCTTTAAATCGGGCTAAATTCTCATGATTGAATATTTTTTGCTCCATATAGTTACCAATCCATTCACTTTGTTTTATTTCACGTAAATATTCAGGAGTATCTTCATTATCATCATAAATAATCCACTCCGAGATCATTTCATACATCCAGCACAGGTAGCTTTCCTGCTGTCTATAATAAGGGACATTTGCGATGTGATACAGGTATGAGCAAACGGACTGCAAAAGTTGCGTAGCCTGTTTATAATTGGGATTTTTAGATAATCGGTACAATGGAACGATTGGAATGTAGTATAATGTAGCTCCGGTATTATATCTTTCCTCACTCAACAAATACGTTTTCTTTTTGTCCTGCACTAAACGGATTTTCTCCCAATTCTTTATTTTAATTTTTAACTGCTTCTTGATATCCTCTAAAGCAAAAGCAATATTGTAAGGAAAACCTAAGTGTTTTGACGGTGCAGGTATGATTCCGTAATGTTCAGCCAATTGGGAAAGGGAATGATAAAAGTCCCTTTCCATTTTGGCTGTTTTCTTTTCATCCAGTATGGATGGTGTGTCTTTCAGCTTAGGCAGAAATGAACATTTTAGAAAAGCATGGGTAGCATGACTATCGGTACTGCTTTCATTTTGTCTTTCTCTATTTCTCCTGCATCCTTTGGTCTTTGCATCCAGTGGGCAAACTCGCCCAACTGTTTGTGCAGTTGCTTTTGTTTTTGTTGTTCGGGAAGCTGTATTTTTCCCGATATGATTTTTTGTTGCATTCATCATAATTTAGTGATTGATATTTAGTAAATAGTGGTTGGGTTTACAACTGATTTACTGAAAACCCAACCATAATAATGTATCAGCCTTTCGTTCCCATTACACTTTCAAAACGGTATTCTACCGTATCATTCCTGATTTGTGGTGCAGATATTTTTGCAGTCGTTAAAATCGGATACGTATTGGCGTAAAAATTCATGACCGCTTCTACGCTCCATTTAGGTTCTGGGTCTGTCAATCGGATTTCCTGTCCGTTATCTTTCAGTATAAAAACTCTTTCTAATTGGGTGGCGAGTAACATAATTGTTGATTTTTAAGGTTGAAAATTTTGTTCCTGTTCTTGTTCCTCTTCATGCTCTTGTTCCTGCTTTTGTTCGATATTTTCTACACTTTCGGTATTAAACAGGCTTGGGGCAAAGTGTCTTTCATATTCATCCTGTTTTTTGCGGATAGTTTCTGCATAGTCGGGATATTCCGAAGCCTTTGGAAGTGCTGACCATGCCCCTTTGTAGTTTCCTTCCTTTTCGAGTTCTTCGGCTTTCTCAAAAGCATCTTTGTACTTTTTCTCTTTGGCTTCTTTCTCTTTTTTCTCTTTGTCGGATTTTTCCTTTTCCATTGCCGACTGTTTTTTGGCTTCCTCTAATTGCTTCATAAAGCTTTCCATACCGACCATCAGTCCCGAAGCGGTTTTTAATGGTGCTTTAATGTGTTCAAAAAATTCGGCATCAAGTTCGTCTGCCGTTCCTTTGAGGTTAAGAGGAGGAATGATATTTTTTGCTTTATCTCCACATCCATCATTTTGTACTAATATGGAAGCCACTATTTGGCTTTCGTTTGCTTTGGCAATGGTTAGTATCAATTTACTATTAATATCCATTTTGGCTATCTGATTGAAAAAATTGGTTTGCATAATTTGTTGGGTTATGGATTAATTACTAAATGAGTATTGAAGCCTATAAGTTCCCATAATGAAAACTCCACCGTCCTAAATTCTTCTTCCGTATGCTTTCCATAGGCTTTATAAATGGCATTTCCATCCTTAGATATCTGCATCTGGTAATGACACAGACTATTTTTAGGCTGTTTCAGTTCTTTTAAATCCTCTTTCTCCAATTCAATGAAAACTCTGTTTCTCTCAGAGAGCCACTCTTCAACCACAGGATAATATACTTTCGAAAATCTAAAGAATTCCACATGGGTATCGAAATAGTTTAGCGACTTTATATCTTCATCATTTTCAATGACTTTTATAACTTCAAGGCGCTTCTTTTGGGTTTGTTTCCACTCCCCTGTAATATTGATAATAGCAAAGTCGCAAGCATCCCATTCACTATTCGTACTCGATTTTATGAGTAAATATGAAGTTGGTTTATCTGATTGTTTCATTTTTTTTATATTAAATTGTTACGAATTGTTACGAATTATTTTTTTTCGGAGGTAAAAACTCCATTGATATAGTAGCCGATAAGTCTTTCCCAAGACCGTATTAAGCTGTTCGTTTCTACATAATATTTTTCTGTTCGGCTACAATAAATAACATATACAGGTACATCTGCGTAATCTTTGTTGTAGCTATATGCTTTTGCCAGTTTTTTGGCTTCGCTTTTTGATTTTGTTTTCATAGTCAGGGATTTTCATAAATATATGTTCCACTTGTTTTCAAGGGGTCTGCACCCTGTGTCAATCGGATTTCCTTGCAAAATTTCAATGACAAGCTTCTTGCATAGTGTATTGCTGTTGTCCTGTCACAATGGATTTTGAAGTATATTGCTACCTGCTCCCATTCTGTTCGGTCATTTCGGGACTTCATCTGAAAATTATATTGTGATTCCATACGTTTTTTTAAGATAATCTTGGTTTAATTATTAAAATGGTAAATCATCATCCGTATCCCCTGCAAAAGGATTGTTTGATTCTTGCGTTGCATTTTGCTTCGGTTCACTTTCAACATTTCTTCCACCTCCATAAACCTGAATGTATGAAGTATGAAAATTCAATCCTGAACGGATTTCACCATCTTTACCTATCCATGCGCTTGAGCTTGCCCTGCCTGTTAGTTCTACCACCGTTCCTTTGGTAAGAATTTTGGCAACATTCGGGCTTATCCAGTACGAACAATTGTAATAGGTGGTCAGCTCCCTGCGCTCCCCCTGCTTGGTCTTGTAGCTGTCATTAATGGCTACTGAAAAGTTCACGACCTGTCTGTCGTTTTTCAATGTGTTGATTTCTGCGTTTCTGGTAATTCTACCGATAATTGTGTTCATAATATTTTGTTTTAATTGTTAATCATTACTTTTTTCAGTTGTAAATTTTCGAGTGATTTGATTCGGTATCGAGGACACTCGGCTTCTTTCTTTTCACCTTTTCCAATGGGAAAAGCATTATTTATTTTTTTTTGTTTGATTATTCTTATGTTAAAGAGCGACTGTTTGATTCGTATAACTGAGGTTCCGACTTTTTCTTTGCTAAATGACCATAGTACAGGATCAGGCACTTAAAACCGAAATGGAACAAAGTGAAATGAAGGCTCCGAAATCTTTTTGTCCGAAGGATTCAGGAGTGTCTGGAAAAATTGTTGGAGCGAAGCGGAGAGAATTTTTGTAGAAACCCAAAAAGATTTTTTTGAGTGAATGACCTGTACTACATTTGCTACAGTAAAAAGTGAAAAACCACAGTTATATATATGAATTGAATAGGTGATATTTAACCCGATAATGATCTAAAACAACAATGAATAATTGGATTTTTCCTTGTGTTGATGTGATTTTGAAGTTTATTTTCTTAAGACCATCATCAACATTCAAGACTGGAATTTTAAAAATTAACAGGTTTTATTGAAGGTTTTATATTTTTGTTAGTTGAAGAAGCTGAAAAATCAGGTATATAAATCTGAATAATAAAGAACTTGTGGTATCCAATAAAATGAGGTTACATAAATTATTTGACACTAAAAACATCTTTATAACCTTCACAATCAGCAAAAAAGCCTCCTCGTAAAGGAGACTTAAAAAATGATGATTGTTGGAAAAGTTTTCATTTCAAATATAGTGATTCTAAATAAACTCACTTACAAAAATGACCATTCAGAGAACCTGTCACTCAATATATCCTTGGCAAAACCACTCATTAAGATCCTTAAAATCTCGATAAATTAGAGAACAATCCTCTACATGTTTATATTTCGATAATATTTTGTTTTTAGTGATATTTCCATTAGAATCATTATCAAGAAAAAGGTAAATTTTATCATATTCATTAAGCCTTTTCATTGCTTTGAAAAGCATTACCGTAGAATTAAGGATCAGATAATCAGAATTTTTAGTTTTTTCTATATTTTTGAAAGTCAGGTAATCTAAAAACCCCTCAAATACCGTGATTTCTTTATTATTTTGTTCGCCCTGAATCAAAGTCACATCTTTTTTACCTAAACAGATTTTAGAATACGGATTGCGGATTTCAAAACCACCTGAATTATTTTCAAAAGCAATTCCGAAATAATTTTCCCGTTTAATTCGTAATGCAGTTCTCTAACCATATCTATCTGCTGATAAACTTTCCTTAATTTCAGGTATTGAATTAACACAGGATGCCCAATTCTTTTTACTTCCAATATCCTGTAATGAGGCCCTGTTGTAATCTCTTCCTTTTGTTGTTGATCCTGTATTGAAAAATCAAATTTTCTAAGGTATTTCAAAGCTTCCGAAACAGAACATTTGTTCACCTGCTGAACAATAGAAATGATATCATAACTCTTTCCTGTTCCAAAATCAAATGCTTTATTTTTAATAAAATCGACAGAAAGACTGGGAATCTTTTCGTCCCTGTCCAGCGCAAAATAAAAGGCTGTTTTCCCGTTTTCTTTCACAGGAAAAAGATTGAAGGATTCTAAAACCGTCCGGATTCCGACTTTTTGCTTGATTTTTTCGCAATTCATTTTTTTTCTTTTTAAAGCAATTTTTTACCCTGGATTTTCCTTTTAATAAAAAAAAGACTTTTATTATCTTTTAAATAAACTTTTAATAGTTCGTGGTATCTGCCTGTCGCAAAGCGTTTGCAATGATTTTCAAATGAGCGCAATTCCGAATTTAGAATGAGTGCAATTCCGAAATACAGATGAGTGCAATTCCGAAAAGATGCCCTTTACCGCATGAGTGCAATTCCGAATTAAACTTTGTTCTCACCACTTATTTTTACTGTATCTACCATTTTCATCGGCTTTGCCATCCCTCAATGAGTGCAATTCCGAAATCAGCATCATAAAAATCTAAATTTTAACATTTTCTTAACTTCAGCGAGTGCAATTCCGAATTCCGAATGAGTACAAATCCGAAATACGAATGAGCGCAATTCCGAAATCAGAGAATCACAGGATAACCATTGGGCAGTATTTCCCCCATTTTTGTTTCCCTGTAGAATTGTATAATAAGCGCCTGCATTTTGTTTAAAAAAGCCGTTCCCTGATAATTCGTGGATTTCATTCCTTCCAGCCTGTTCATCCTTATAAATTCGCCAAAAGCCTTTTCTATAAGTTGACGAGTTTGCGGAATAGTTTTGTATTGGTAGGAAAACTGGAGTATTTCGCGTTGTCCCAGACCATACCTTTTCTGAAAATAATAGAGTCTCTTTGCAATTCTTGATTTCTCCGCTGTGTGCTCCGACATATTGGTACCGCTTACCATTTTATTGTAAAAAGGATGAATGAAAATAGAATCGCCTTTGTAATGATAATTGAATGAAAGGGTATTGTACTTGTTGAAATTTATTTTTGCAGTTTTGAGGAACTTGAAACAAAAATCATTCGCGGTTTTATAGTTCAGTCCAAACTTTTTGTTCAGTGACGAAAGTTTTATCATGGTTCCATCTTCAGGAAGTTTTGAAAGCCAGATGGCAAAAATAATGTGCTTGTTGTTTCTGATATTATACACCAGATTGTAAAGGATGTAGTTATATTCAGGTATAATCATCAGCTTTTTCAGCCAGTAGCTGCTGATAAGAAAGGAAGTATATCCCCTTTGGTCATAACTTGGTGTGGAAATAAGCCCACCGAATGTTCTAATCTCTTTTCCTTTTGAGTTTACGGATTTATACCAGCCCATTTTGAACCGGGCAAGAAACTCATAGGCTTCTACAACCTGTTTGGTTGAGCCACTCGGAGAGATTTTGCTGTTCCGGATTTTAATAGAGGCAAAAATATTATTTTCAGTTTCAAATTCTTCATCAAATAAAGAGAGCTGCTTTGGACGGTCTTCAGGGCGGAACTGCTCACTACTGATAATCGAGATAATATTAAAAATAACACGAAGCGCATTGATGGGAATATCAGCCGCCTCCTGATCTTCAAAAATAAAATCGTCCACAAAATGATTGCCCAAGCGTATTCTTTCGGGAATTCTCTCATCTTTATCTTCAAATATTCTCCTGACAAGCCTTACATCTTTTTCCGGAATAGCCATACTTTATATTTTAAGTGCTTTTAACTTTGTTATTCTAACAGAACTCTATTCTTTGCAAGACCTACAGCAATTTAATTTTCTCACTTTTTAATGTTTTTGAACCATCGATAAGATTATAATACAGGTAATCTCCTGTTTCATCAGCTCTGAAAACTCTTTTCTCCACTTTCCCGAAATTGGGTATTCTAACTTTTTGAATTCCTTGATACTCGGCGATAATGCCATTGAGGCTTACTTTTTGTCCTGGCTTTATATCTGATAGTTTCATTTTTTATCGTTTTAAAATTTTAAATAGATAAACATCAATACTTATGTTCATTAAAGGATCATTTTGGAGGTTTAATAACAGGGATTGAATCTAAAGACAATTGTCCGTTATCATTCCTGTTTTTTATATAGGGCAAAAGATTTTTCAGTGAGGATTTCCAGTTGGTTATCGGTTTTCCTAAATTATTGCACCAGTTACTATTTGCCCATAAAGCGTACCTCTCCTTAATAGCGGAATGCATAGATTCTTCATAGCCGCTCAGCGTTTTAGCATAGTCTATAAATTCTTCCAAAGAAGGGATGTTGGCTATTATTTTAAAAGGATGCCTATTATCAAAGGATGCCTTCTCTTTCTGTTCTGTAGTTTCGGGAGTATTGATGACGGGTAAACCATCCAATGGCAAATTTTCATTTTTTTCTATTACCGGAATCCGAAGGTTATTTTTTCTTTTTGCCTTTTGGTCTTTTTCATCCTTTTGGATTGATAAAGAATAATCTGGCACTATTCTGTAAGAACAGGAGTACCCATTTTTACTTTCGTACCGGACCAGCCCTGAGTTGAGCAGCGCTTCTTTTGCAGATTTTACCGTTTTTCTTGTTAGTCCTAGTGTATTACCAATCGCTACGTCGGAAACAGTAACATCATATCTGTTATTATCGTTCGCTAATTTCAGCAAATACAGGTATATTGCAATAGCAGTGGTACCCAGTTGCGCTTTTGGGCCAGATTCCCAAAACTTTTGTATAAGTTCCTGATAATACATCGCTACTTCCGGGCAAAAAGCTCTAATACTTTTTGCTTATCAATGATGATAATTTTGCCCTTTTGTATAATGGCTTCATCCAACATTCCGGAGGATTTGATTTCCGAAGCTTTTGAAACAGAACAGCCCAGAACTTTGGCTAATCCTTTCAGTCCGTATTCATGCCTGTTTTCCGAACCAAAGTTTTTGATAATTTCCAAAAATTCCTCAACCGTCAGTTTCCAAAGGGGTGTTTGCGGATCTATCTTTTTCATTTTCTTTCTCTTATTAATTTTAGCTACCTTTTTTTTCCTTAGAAATCCAATTCCTTGCAGCAGCCTGCCAGCAGTTCATTAATTTCCCGTCACTTAATTTCCAACCCTGAGAATCATAAAAGGAATAAAACCCATATGCCTGAGCAGAAGGTAGATCACGTTCATTAAAATATAATTCTACTTCATGAAATTCAGGTGCAGAAAAGTTGTTTTCTTTTGGTAGTAATAATTCTTGCTCCGGGAATGCTTTATGTACAGAAATTCCAGATTCCTCAAAGTCAACAATATCAACCAGGCTTCCAATATAAGGGTCGTAACTGGGGGAATACATAATGAATCCTGCCAGATGTAGTTCTTTAATACACTTATGATAGGTTCCAAGGGATTTTACCTTACCCAATCTCATGACCTCACCACGATAAATACGAAAGGGGCTTTGAAACCGGTTCATGCTCCAGCACTGAAAAAGCGCAACATAAATACTGATATGGGATGGATGTAACCGGTTATCTTTAATCACATGCGCAAAAAAATTGATGATATCTTTGGTCTGATTCATGATTTCCTGTTTTCTGTGATTATTTAGAATCTGTAAGCAACTTCTCAATGTCTTTGTAATTATAATACAAGATCCCCCCTATCTTCGTATAAGAAAGGGTTCCGTTGATTCTAAGATTCTGTAAGGTCCCGGAAGAAATATTCAGAAGTTTTTTGACCTCCGAAGTACGAAGCCATAATTTTTGTTCTGTCGTTCTTACCTGAAGCAGGGCTTTAATATCATCCAGCAGCTCAATCTTAAATTGCTGGAGGTCTTCTTTTGTGATAATGGATACTGTCATGATTTCAAAAATTATTTTATTTGACAAATTTTGGGAATCATGCGGGATTTCTTTCGGTAGGTCTTCGGTACTACCGAAAGATTTTTATATACCCCTTATCAATAAAGAAATTGTGGGAAAAGTACTAATAATATGATTTATTGTGTACAAACAGGGAAAAATGGCTATTGATCACCATCTTGGAATGATTGATTCAAATGATCACTAAGCAGCTGAAGGAATTTAGTAGGGTTGGTTTTTCTGCTTTTTATCTCATGAAGTGTCTTATAAAAGTTTCCCAGGTTAATATTGAGTGACTTTTCAGTAAATTTAATAATCTCACTAAACTCAATATTGCCACCATTAAATGAACGGGTATTGTGGAGCGCATATAGAAGTTCCACCAAAGCAGATTTTGACGCAGACCATTGCAGCGGGGATTTATCGGTTATCTTTTCGTATACATACACATTAATTTCTGCAATGGATTTCAAAAGATATTTTTCCAATCGATCATTAGCCATAATTTGGGAAATAAGGTGGTCATGTGAGGTGGCAAATTTTTCATCATAATCATAAAGACCGGCTTCTATTTTCGTTTTCAGATCAAACTGATTCCGGACGAAATATTTTTGATCAAGATAGGTGGCTCTACGTCTATAGTACTCATAAAAATCGATGTGGTTTTCATAAAAATTTTTCAACACTTCCAATTCGCATTCAAAATATTCTTTCAGGCTTAATTCTCCTGCATTTGGTTTGGCCGCCTCAATTGATAAAAGCTTTGAAAAATAAATAAACTGCGAGATGAAAACGGGCTTGATGTCCTTGAAGAAATAAACTTCGTCGGCAACCGTTGAAAACTGATATAAGCTTACCTCCTGTTTAATGATTCTTATTACAGAATC
This sequence comes from Chryseobacterium sp. Marseille-Q8038, assembly GCF_965111995.1. Taxonomy (NCBI): domain Bacteria; kingdom Pseudomonadati; phylum Bacteroidota; class Flavobacteriia; order Flavobacteriales; family Weeksellaceae; genus Chryseobacterium; species Chryseobacterium sp. Marseille-Q8038. The sequence continues at coordinate 1,037,054 of NZ_CBCOPN010000002.1, forward strand.
AATTTCCATCAATGATCTCTCATATAAATCAATAGGATTATTTTTTTGAGCAAAACTAATCTGTTCAAGCTTTTTCCCTAAACTAGTCTCTAATCGCTTACACTTTTTAAAAAACGAATTGGCATGCATATTTTAAATAATAAGTATGAATTTTAAAGAATTATAACAAATGTTTAATGATAAATTACACAGCATGAAACCCAATAAAATTATGAATCACCAAACTCATCATTGATTTTTTGAATATATTCTGAAGGCGTTAAAGCTGTTAATTCAATAAAAAATGTAGAAAATTTGGGTCTTGTGGAAAATCCGCATTCATCGGCTATCGTATCAATGGAATACTTCCTCCATTGCACATTGGTTCTTAGCATTTCTTTAGCATAGTCGATCCGTAACCTATTGATGTACGTATTAAAATTAGCTCCTTTATATTCATTTATAACCGCCGATAAATAAGCAGTATTCGTTTTTAGCCTTTTCGCGAGCTGATTTTGAGTAAGCCTTTTTTCTAAATAAAATTTGTTTCGCTCCATAATTTCGAGCTTTTCCAATATTTCGTTTGTCAGATTCTCAGGCAACTTGGAATGTTTTATTGAAACTGTGTCTTCATGGACTTCTTTTTCTAAAATCGGGTCGTTAACAATTTGGTACTTTTTAGCACCTTTTCTTACCTTATAATACCTTGCGGATATTACGAGCAAAGCACCGAAAGAAATTCCTGCAATAACATATCCGTAAAAAGCTGAAGATTCCAGTCTTTTTTTGGATGTAAGCAAGTCATTGGTATCATATTCTTTAATGATTTTTCCTGAAAGGTATTTAAAATCATTATGCATCATCCGGTCAAACCGCAGTAATTGTTTGGTATAATACAATTCTTTCTTGTTATCATTTTTATCTTTGTAATGTGTGATAAGCAGCTCAAACGCTTCCCTTACTGAAGGATGTGCAAAATTTCGTCCCAGAAATATACTATCTACTTTTTCTAAATAATTAATACCTTCATTTTCATTGTGATTTCTTAATAGAATTTTACCTTTTAAAAAATAGATCAGCGATGCATTGGTAAAATCACTTTTCTTTTCAATGCCTGCCAAAGCAATATTAAAATTCGACAATGCCTCTCGGTCATTTTCTCTTAGGTAGTCTAGAATCCCACTCAGCTTATAAAAATAGCTTCTTTCTATATAAAAATTTTTATCCTCGGCCGAAGCCTCCAATCCTTCATTAATAAGATCGGAAACCTCATTTATTTTTGATTGATAAAACAGACAGATACCCATCTGATGAAGGCTGTTCAAATATCCCTTCTTCATATTGTATCGAAGATTGGGAAAATCTGTGGGAACGCTTGTATCTCTATAATAAGATCGGCACTTTGAAAAAAGTGTAAAGGCTTCTTCATAATATCCTAGATAACTTTTGACAACTCCTATATGGTACATATTCTTATGATACAAATAGGGATCTTTACTTTTGTCTAAATATTGCCAAGCCTGCAGATACTGATCAAGAGCCTTCTGATATTTTCTGTAGGTAAAGTAGTAAACACTTCCTTTTGTTAGATAGGAATTTCCGATAAGATCGGGGTCATTTGTTTGGGAAGCAGCCCATACAGCACTATCTGCATATTCTATTTTTTTATTTCTCGAAAAGCTCACGGCGTCCCGATATGCCTGGGTCAGTTCCTTATAATTTTTAAATGCTTTCGCCTCTTTAATATAGATATTGACAAACTCAAGAGCACGTTCATCGTTTTCTTCAAAATTATCATAACGTACCCTGTAATCAGAATATCTCTGACCATTAACCAAAAAGCAAAATAAAACACAAAAACAGAATATTATTTTCAAAATAAAAATAATTTAACAGAATAATGTTAATTATATTATAAATATGATTCAAAATTAAGCAAAATGAATCAAGCAAAAAATTATTTCTACACTTTAGGAATCATGCATTACGAATACAATCAAACTATCTGACTTACAATCAATTAACTCGTTAATAAACGAGGATCCGATTTATAAATCGGATCCTGAAAATTTATAAATCGAATCCATCACCCTTTTTTTTCGAAAAATTCATGCTCTAAATTCGCTTTCAGAATTCTAAAAAACTACCGGCCGGGATTGTTAATTATTTAATCCCAAAATCATGAAAACCAAAATATTAATACTGCATATTGTTGCAGGAATTTTACTTTCATTTGTTATTTCATCCTGTCGTGAAGAAAGCCTTCCGCAGATTCCTTATCCGGAGATGCCTGTTCTTACGACTGAAAGAATGGTCTTAAAAGCAGACAGTACTCAACTTGAAAATGAATTGGAAACCAGTGAAAAAGATCCGCCAAAGGACCGGGACAACTGGAAAACCAGTAAGTAACCAAATTTTGAACCAACATGGAGACTCAGGTGCAACTCATCATTGAATCGGGAATGGCCTGTCCCGTTAGTGGAATATGGAAAACCATAGGACCTCTTACTACTACCATCCCGGTAAATGAAAAATCTGCTATGCCTACCTATTGTGGCGTAAAAGTATTCTGGATATTATTATACCATTGTTAAAATCTTATTATGAAAAAGAAACTAACACAATTTCCGATATGGATTGCTTATTTTTTTATCCTGTTGTTTTGCTACGCAGCCATCAGCAAAATATTTGATTTTGAAAATTTTCAGGTGCAGATTGCCCAGTCTCCATTGTTAAGTGCTTACGCTATAATAATTACCTATGGAATACTTTTCCTTGAACTATTGGTCTGTTTCTTTTTGATATTTGATAAAACGAGATTTATTGGATTGTACAGTTCCTACATACTGATGGTTCTCTTTAGTATCTATATTTATCTTATCCTCAATTATAGTGAGTTTATTCCCTGTTCCTGCGGTGGGATTCTTGAAAAAATGGATTGGCAAACACATCTCATTTTTAACATAATATGCGTTGTGGTTGTCATAGTTGCTCTTAGTATAGACACCTATGTAAACCACAAAAAACAGGGGAAGCTCTTCTTCAGCCTTCTGATCACAGCAGGGCTCTGTATTACCGGAATGCTCATCATGTATCAAAAGTCAGAATATATTCTTAAGAAAGATAATGGTTTTCAAAGAAGATTTTTACAGCATCCTATCCTTAAAAATGGGACTTATGATTTAAAACTGAACTCCTATTATTTTGCCGGCTTTTCAGGCGACACCCTATATCTTGGGAATTACACAGCGCCGTTCTCACTCACAAAGATTACCAATTTTACGGGAATGGAACGAAGAAATCTGCAACTCGGCCGCACAGACATTAATTTCAGGTCTCCCCTGCTTGAAGTTACAGACAGTCTTATCACATTGTATGACGGAACAATCCCGATCATTTTTGAAGGAACAACCGGGAGCAATAAGCTCACTGAACAAAATATTGGAAAAACTTATTTCAGGAAAATCGAACGAATTGATTATAATCACTTTCTCATAGGTGCTTTCCACCGCAAAAAGCAGATTCAGAGTCTGGGGATTATCAGTAAAGGGAGCAAGGATTCTGTAAGGTTTAATCCACAGCTTTTGGAAAAGCATAAAGAAGGTTTTTTTGAGCCCGATGGACAATTAAATTATGATCCTTTTACAGGTAAGGTTGTTTATGTTTACCATTATAAAAACATGTTTGTAGTTACTGATCGAAATATTAAATCAAAACATGTATTCAGGACTATTGATACCGTCAGCATTCCACGGCTAGGTCTTTCCCACTTAGCCGATGGCAGCAGAAAACTTAACAATCCTTTGGTGGTTAACAAAAGGTCAATTGCCTATAAAGGGGTTCTGTTTGTGGAGTCGGACCGCAAAGGAAAGCTGGAAAAAGACAGGGGTAATAAAGCAATTATACTTGATCTTTATTCTATTCAAGAGCAAAAATACCTTGGCAGTATCAGTATTCCCAACAGAAATAAGGAGCAACGTGTACAATTTACTATACAGGGAAACCAATTGTATGTAATGATAGAAAATGAACTGATCAGATATCGTTTTGCGCAAAACATCACTCAACATTTCATTTCAGGGGAAGCCGAAAACCTGTACAAAGAGTAGGCACCAATAATAAATTTATAACAATGAAAAAAATGAGAAAAATCGCATTGCCATTGGCTATCCTGTTAATCGGAGCAGGCAGTGCGTATGCTACCAATGTAGCATCAGAGACTAAAAAAGCTGATATTCCTGGATGGAAAATTGATCTTGAAAATCCGGAACAGCCTTGTGTCATGACAAGTCAGCTTTGTACGACAGATAATACTGGTATTGTCTGTACAGTAAGTGACGCTTCTGGTGTCCATGACCTGTATGAATCCAGTTGCGAAACAGAATTATTCAGAATTCCTTAACTGTTAGTTATTACTAACTACTAAAAGAAGGGTGCGCTTTATTGAGCACCCTTTGTGTATTTCTGTATCCAGGGGATATTTTTTTCATTCTTCAAATGATAATTAAACCAATCCAGAATTTTCAGGGTCAGGTCTTTCTGTCCTTCTGCCCTGCTTAAACTGTGGCCTTCTTTATCATAAAACAAGGCAATAACCGGCTTCCGGTATTTTCTCAAGGCAATAAACATGGATTTGGTTCCTTCAGGGCTGACATTTCCATCATCTGTTCCTGTCCAGAGCAGCATGGGTGCGCTGACATTCTGGGCAGACATTATCGGGTTATTTTTAATGTATTTTTCCGGATTTTCCGCAAGGGTAGCTTTAAACCAGTATTGGCGCCCTTCATACCTGTAATAGTCGGGAGCATTAAAATGATAATTATACGCATAGTAGGTTCTTACCACATCAGAAACTGCTGATCCGGAGACATACGCTGCAAAACGGTTCGAATGCCCTGCAATAAAGTTGGTTTCATACCCGCCAAAAGACTGCCCCATAAGTCCAATCCTAGCCATATCCACATTCCTGATTTTCTGTAATTCGTCTAAGGCATTATTAATGCTTTCCAGTGCTGAAATTCCTGCTCCTTTGTCAGATTGCGAGATATCTGCAAGCAGTACGGCGAAGCCTTCCTCCATCAACAGTGGGATATTCAGCCCTGTGGGATTCGAGAAGGAAGGTCGCAGAAATCTTTTGGTCATATAATCCTGCTTCTCATACACATGGATAACAATGGGGTATTTTTTTGAGTGGTCATAACCGAGCGGCATATACAAAGCACCGCTTATGGTTTCTCCATCCGAGCCTTTGTAAGAAATTTGAATCAACTCTGCCTGTTCAAATTTCTGATTATTCTGATCTGAAACATAGAGAGCTTTGGGACTTTCCTTCTCTTTCTTTACTACAAGCCTTGGCCGTTTATTATAGTTTTCTTCGATCCAGTAGTAATTTTCACCCTGATTCATTCTTTTAAATTGCGTGATCTCATCAGAAGTTTGTGGTTGGATCATATGCAGCCTTCTGTTTCTTAAACCGGCATAGGCAGTATGGTTGGTCTTCGGATTGCTGATTTTTAACAGCAAGCTCTTTTTGATATCTGTTGTCCTGAAGTCTCTACCGTATCCTAATTCCGTACTGATTCTTGTAAAATCCACCAGCTCGATTTTTGAATCATCACTTGCAGTAAATCCTTCTTTCACTTTCTTAGTGACCAGATTATATTCAGAGATCCTGTTTCCTCCTACCCATAGAACTTCTTTCTCCGAAGTAAAGTAAGGAATCATGGCAGCGGGAATCTTAACATCTTCCATCCTCAAAGTTACCGTATTATACAGCTGCCAGTTGTTTTCCTTCTGAATTAACAGGTACTGACCGGATGGTGAGATTACCATCTGTTTCCGCAGGTCCGTAATCAGGGTATATGTATCGGTTATCGCATTCCAGAGATACAGTCTGTCAAAGCTATTTCCGCCAGCTTTATCCATTTTATCAACCTGCTGTTTATCGGTTTCATACATCAGGTAACGTGAATTGCCGATAGCAGTTTCTCCGAAATACCCGGGGCGAGTCATTAGAGCCTGCTTTCCGCTCACCGGCTCCCAGTTCACCTGGATGTATTCAGTTACCGCTTTTGCATGTTTCTTAAGGTCGAAGTCCGCTGCGTACCAGATATCAACCATTCCTTTTGAAGGGGGGATTTTCTTTCCTAATTTAAGGACAATACTATTATCAGAACGGGAAGGATTCAACATCATCTGATCATAGCCATCATACCCGCTTCCATCAAACATATATTGTTTTTTATCCTGAGAAATATAGCATAATTTGGTTTTTCCTTTCTTTCCGGCTTGAATAATGAAGCCTTTCTGTTTCATGCCGGAAGGCAAAATATTGCTCAGCTCATCATGGGTTGAAAAGATCCCTTCAAAGATCCCTTTATTCAAAATCAAAGCTTCATTCAGATCACCTGTTCTCTTTTTAGCGATGGTCTCATCACCTTCGGAATAGATATGCTGAATACCGGAAATGGTTTGCCTCAGGTTCGTATCAAGATCATAAACTTCCAGCTTGTTTCCTTCTTTTTCGGTATACAGTACCATAAGAGTATTCTGCTGTTTATTGTAGATGCATTTTTTTACATGATAAAAAAAACGGAATTTTCCTGTTTCGGGATTAAGATACTCTAGAGTATCTTTTGCCTGTATCGCGAGATGACTCTCCACAAACATAATAAAATCAATATTTTTTCTTTCTTGTCTATAGTCTTTATCCACTGTACTTCGCAGCATCATTTTCTTTGTCCCGTCAGAAGCGAAAATGTACCATGCCAGCCATTTGCCGTTATCAGAAGCCTGAGGAAATTTCATTTCTTCGGTATCCTTAACCAGCTTTTCCAAATGCTCATACCGCTGGGCTGAAAGGTTTTGCGGCATGATAATAAGAAGAAATATCCATAATATCCATAATATCCATAAGACCGCATAGGAATTTCGTCTTCGGAAAGATTTGAAAGTGATACAATCAATATGTGACGCCTTAATATCCATCATTTTGCGGTGTTAAGTGATTGTTTAAAAGCATTTCTTTTTGTGGGAGTGGTAAATATTGATTGGTCGTTTTCCAGTTAGGCTTTACCGTTTGTAAAAGATCCAGCTGTCCCCATCTTTTAAGGTCAATAAACCGGCTTCCGTGTTCTGCAAAAAATTCTTTTCTTCTTTCATTTTTTATTTCTTCCATCGCCTGAACCTGTGAAATAGAGGTATTGAGAGGTGTTAGCCCCGCCCTTTGTCTTGTCTGATTGATCAAAGGAACTGCCTCTGCTGTTTTGTTCTGCATGGTTAAAGTTTCTGCCAGCATCAGGTACACATCCTCCAGCCTGTAGATGATAGAATATTCTGTTGTATTGGTAGCAGTAGTCACCTTATATTTGGTCTGCTTATAATTAGTTTGTGAGCCAAATACCACCGGGGTGAAATAGTTTTGTCTTCGAAGATCGGTACTTGAAAAAGAAGCGATTAGGTCAGGGTTCAAAACAAATGAGGTGGGCGCACCCACAAAGTTATACAGTACGGCTTCGCTTGTCGGATCAGTATTGTTCTTGGGCTTTAGCTGCCAGATAATATGCTTTCCTGCTTTCTGAAATACTTTGGAAAGGTCATTTTGAAAAACATAGTCAGTATTCTGGATGACCGTTTGGCAAATGGCTTCTGTTTCCTGCCATTTCCCCAGCATCATTTTCATTTTAGCCTGTAAAACCAAGCCTGTCGCTTTGTTCACATAAATCCTTTCTGCATTTCGGTATGCTAGAGGCAAAAGGTTCACCGCTTCCGAAATATCGGCCTCCAGCCTTGACAGGAATTCAGCCTTAGGCATCCTGCTTAAAGTTGAGTTATACACATAATCTGTCGTAGCAGTATATGGAATCTCCCCGTACATCTGGTACAGGTAATAGTAGATAAGGGAGCGGATGAGCATTGCTTCTCCCTTTATCCTGCTTTTTGCTGCTAAGGAAAGGCTTTTGGATTTTTCCACGCCTTCTATGATGCTGTTGGCCATATACACCTGCTGATAAGCCGTCGTCCATACCTGGCTCACGGTAGCATTGGTAGCCAGCGGCTGATTATGGTAGATATCCAGGATTCCGTTTCCGGCACTGGTAAAAACACAGGTAATATCATCGGTATAATTTCCCAGTAAAGCACCGGAGCCGTCTGTGGTGCCACTGATCACGGAACCTGTCCATAGTCCTGCGTACAGTCCCGCAAGCGCGGCATCTGCGGTTTTTTCATCTTCAAATACCTGTTCTGTGGCCAGTTGGTTATTCGGAAAATCTGTTTCTATAAATTTCTCACACGATACTGCGCTTAAAGCGGCATAAAGCATCAAAAGAAACGCTATTATAGGGTTTATAAAATTTTTCATTGTTGTTAGTTGCTAGGAGTTATTACACATAAAATCATCAATCTTATCGCTAAAAAGTCACCTGGAATCCTAATGAGTAGGTCTTGAGGGGTGGCAGGTAACCTACCAGATAAAACTCGGGATCCATTCCAAAATAATTGGTGATGGTTAGAAGGTTTTGTCCCTGCACATAGATCATAGCTTCTTTGATGCCCATCTTTTGCATGGGAATGCGGTAGTTCAGCTGTACATTCTTCAGCCTGATATAGGAAGCATCACTGACTGCTGCCGTGGAGTTCTGGAAGAACCCGTGCAGGGAAAGCTTCTGGGGGTTGTACCCTGCTGAATATTCCATATAGCTGCCTCCCGGGTTAGATGGAGACCATGCGTCCAATACTTCTACAGGCTGATTACTGAGTGCTCCGGGCAGAAGCATCTGGCGGTTGTAATTCCAGTTTCTCTGTTTTACAAACTGCCATAAAAAAGAAGCAGACCAATTGCCGAACCTCAGATTATTCGACCATCCGCCAAAAAAGCGGACACCCAGCTTTTCCACTGCTTTATTATCATCAGGGGAGGTAATCTTTCCGTCACCATTGAAATCTGTAAACTTGTAGAGTCCGGTTGCAGGGTCTATGCCTTCATACTGGTAGACTTTGGCAATAGTCGTAGGGTATCCGATCATATACTGATTGGAATAGGTAGAACCTTCGAGATTCGGAAATTCTACAAGCGTATTCTTCGGAATGCTCAGGTTAAAAGAGGTCTCGTACCTGAATTTTCCTTTTCTTAAAACCTGAACCGAGGTATCAAATTCCCAGCCTGTATTCCTGATCTTTGCCGGAAGATTGGATTGTACGGAAGGAAAGCCCGTGGTGGCTGGAAGGGGAATTCCTACCAGCTGATTGGAAGAGGTGTTTTCATAGTAGGCACCTGAAAAATTAAAGCGTCCGTTCCAGAGTCCTACTTCCAGGGTCAATTCTTTTTTCAGAGTCTTCTCCCAGCTGAAATCAGGGTTATACAGCCGCGCCGGATTTAAACCGGTCTGCCCGTTATAGATACCCGATGAAATAATATAGGTATTGAGATATTGGTAATCTCCTATCTTATCGTTTCCTGTAGTTCCCATGCTTCCTCTGAGTTTACCCATGCTCAGCCATTTTACCTCTTTCAGAAAGGGCTCTTCCGAGAAAAGCCATGCCGCGCCTATTGCTCCAAAGTTCCCGAAACGGTTATTGGCACCAAATCGGCTAGAACCGTCACGCCTTCCGGTAAGGTTCACAATATATCTTTTCTTCAGTTGATAATTAAAACGGGCAAAAACTGCCGTATAGTTATACTGGCTCCGAACCTGATCAGAAATGGTCTTTACGCTGGCGGCTCCAATATTATCAATCAAAGCATTGCTCTCAAAGCCTTTTCCCTGAATAGCTCCCTGCTCTGATTGTGTTTTTTGCAGAGTTGCTCCCAGCAAGAATTCAAACTGGTGATTTCCGGTTTTGTAAGCGCCCACCAGTTGGGGTTCGAGGATATAGGAAAAGTTCACCTGGTTATTCCGGGAAGAGGTGGAATTCATGCTGGTCTGTCCAAAAGAAGGATTATTAATCGTATGGGGCTTTATCGAACGTTCTTCGAAATTCTGATAGCTGATTCCGGCGTTCATTTTTAATGAAAGGAAAGGAAACAGCTTATAGGACACATTAAGGCCGTTATTAAAAAAGGCGGTCTTATTGGAGTACTCGCTCAGAAGCGAAGCCACCGGATTGTTAAATGTTCCGTTCTCCCAGTTGATGCTCCCATCTGCAGTATAAAGTGCCGGAGCATTGGGACTCAGCATAATGCTTTTCAAGGTAAGGTCATCATTCTGCACATTGTTCTGCTGAAAAGAAAAGGTATTTACCATGCTAAATTCCATTCTCCTGTCGGGAGTAAGATAACTGAAATTGGCATTGATGTTATTGGTTTTATATTTGAAGTCAGCCGGCAAAACAGTGGTCTGCTCATTATGGCCATAGCTGATCTGGTAAGAAAAGTTTTCAGAGCCGCCACTCATGGACAACTGAACGCCGTAGGCATCTGCCATGCTTCCGATCAGTTCTTTCTGCCAGTCGGTGTATCGGGATTGATCCCAGGTTCCATTGATGTCATACATGGTAGCAGGATAGGCTACATTATCATTCTGGAATGCCTGACGACGCATACTGATGTACTGCTCCGTGTTCATCATTTCCATAGGCCTAGTAATCCTGCTTAAGGAATACGAGGTATTAAGCTTGAGCTCAGATCGTCCTTTCTTTCCTCTTTTAGTGGTTACAATGATCACCCCGTTGGCTCCTCTTGATCCGTAAATGGCTGTTGCATCAGCATCTTTTAAAATCTCAAAGCTCTCAATATCATTCGGATTGATGGCATTCAGGGGATTGATAGAGGACCACGGAAGGATTTTAGTGGAATACAGCGAAGGGGTCTCGGAAGCCTGGGGAACTCCGTCGATAATATATAAGGGTTCATTCCCTTCACGGCGGATACTGTTCTTTCCCCTGATCTGGATATCGAATCCGCCTCCCGGGGTTCCGGTATTCTGGGTAATGCTTACTCCTGACATTCTTCCCTGAGCTGCGGATAGCACATTGGTGACAGGCTGGTTTTCGATATCCTTAGCTGAAACTTTGGCAATGCTTCCCGTGCGTTCCTTATCTTTGACCTTATAATACCCTGCATTCAGTACCACTTCTTCAATATGGCTCACTTTTTCTGATGCGGGCTTACCTGAAGGGGATAAGGTATCGGTCTTTTTCCTGAGTACGGAAGCTTCAGGGGTATTCTTTCGGGAAATAGTATCAGAATTGCTCTGTACCTGTGCATGAAAAGAGACGCCTGCTACCGTCAGCATAAGGACACATGAAACGTGCCCTATGCTGGTATAGGATTTTTTCATAAATTTGAAAAGTTTAATTCGTTAAACGACAGCTCTTTCTCTACGGTCTGCAAACTTTAAAGGAAAGGGCTTTTTTATTTCTTATTGTTCTGTAACAAAAAGATAACTAAGTATCATTATAATAGGTGCTGCTTATTTTCATTTGATGGTCTTTTATGGTTTCATTGTGTTTTTAAATATTGTCTAGGAGGAGGTTTTGGGAGATTACAAAACCTCCAACCTAAACACATCATAAAGAATTAATATGAATGAAATTAACCTCGAGTGTGAACTGTAAAGCTCCAATGGATGCACTGCCATTGTATCCTATCTAATCTTTATAGTAAAAGCAGCTTAGAGAAATGTAGAGAAGGCGGACATCATTGAAAAAAACAGCGTGGAACTCTACCTACCGTATCAGAGGTACTGGCATACCCTTTACCACGAATAAGAGAGCCCACGCTTAGAACGTGAGCAATCTGCTTATTGTCTTGTGGTAAAATGAAAAGTGCCAGTTTTCTGATACAAGATTCTAAGCGAATAGCTTCTAATATTTTTTGAAGTTTCGCAAAATTACAATTAAGTAACTTCTTTCACAAAGATAAGAAAAAATATCTTGGTATACAAAACTATACCAAAATATTTTTCATTATGTGCTTAATTGCATTTATGATTAAAGAAAGTGAAAAAATTATAATTATAAAAACTGCAATTACTTTGCGTAAAATGCTAAGTAACAATAAGAGTTCCTCAGCGAAATCGAATGGTAGTGTGGACATAGTCAATAGTTATGATAAAATAGCTGCAAACTCTAATTCAGAACTGACCAAAGCTACAGTAAATGGTGCTTTTAGCGGAAAGAAAAGGTCAACGATGGCAACTATTGTTCTTATTGTTGAGTCAATGGGTTATACAATGATTGATTTTGCTGAAATTTATGATAAGCTTTCGGAAAGAGATGTTAGTAAATTCAGAGAAGAAATGCTTAAAAAAAGTTAGTAAATTCCATAATTACATTTCAACCATTTTGTTATTTGTTAATAGACTGCAAGCATTTTATGGGAATAATGATAAAAGAATTAGAGAGTAAATTGCTCTCTAATTCTTCTAAAATATAAAATTGTACAATCTGTTAAAATTGACCAGTGTTCAGTTGATTTTGGATGAATATAAATCGCCTTTTTCAATACCCTTTCTTAAAGGTCAGCTAAATCTTGCTGATAATACTGCATGTATCGCCATCGTAAAAAATCCACTCTTGGCCGTTATCATCGGTAAAATGAATTTCTTTATTATCAGGATAATAAATCCCTACAAACCTTTCACCTATTTGTATTGTAGAGCCTTGTTCTAATTCCCGTTCAATTTTTAGAACTTCAAAAATAACATGATATTCAGTCATTATATGTTTAATAAATTTTCATCGAACCATACATCTTCATAGCCTTTATTATCTATCAGAAAACGATTTCCTGCCGGAAGTCCTAAATATGATATAACAAAAGAAGCATTTTCCAATAAATGATGTGCGTGTGAAGGCTGAAAAAAATCAAATGCATCTGAATATTCTCCTGACCAAATATACCAACCATTTAATGTTTCTGTTCGAGGATGTCTTAATCCATTTATTTGAATGTTGGGATTAAAATTTCTGCCCAATGCAATTAGCGTATCTAATTCAACCAAATCTGATATTTGAGAATATTTCATGCAAATTTTTAGTTGTTTTTCTAAATAGTCTTTATTCATCATTCAAAAAGATTTAATACTTTCCAATCCCCGTCTTTAGATCGCCATACCCATAATTTATTGAATGTAAAGTTTCCGTTTTGATAGATAACTTTTTCTTCAATTAATCGCTGATTCTGTTTTTCTTCCACAAGAGTAAAACACCTTTCTATATTTTCGAAATTTGGAAATTCGTTTGATTGAAAAGTTTCAACCAAAGATGATTTTAGAGCTTCTGCTATTTTATTTTTTGTCTCTGCGGTAATTATTGCGCCTTTTTCCTTCAATAAATTTTCTGCTTCCATTTGAAAATCTTTACAAGAAATGACACCTTTTAAATCTTTATTTGAGTAATAATTTTCAATTTTAATTATAGCTCCTTCAGGTGTAGTCAAATCCAGTTTAAAAAAGTCATTTCCATCATCAATTTTTACTCCAAAATCAATATCAAAGTTCATTTTTGATTCATCATCAAGAGTATCTCTATAATGTCTTATGGTATAACCTCCTATTAGTCTTCCCTTTTCAATAATCATCCAATCTATTACATCATTTATTAAAATCTTCTGAGAATTTCCATTTTCAGCCAAGTTACCCGAATAATAGTTACCTTCAATTTTAACATTTTCTAACCATACATAAACATCTTCATTATTTTTAAACTTAACAGAATTATATCCTGAAAACCCAATTTTAATAAGTTCGTTAAAATACCATAAAGTATATTTTGCCTTATATAAATTGTATTGATAAGCCCAATTTTCTTCGATTTTTGCACTATTATTCATTACAAAATATCTTTTATCCACTGTGCAGATTTTAAAAATCGTTTTGCTGTATCATCACCCCATTGCGCTCCATAATCAAATTCATAAATTCTACAGTTTCCATTTTTCAAAACGGCATGTACAATTTCTAAAGACTTTTTTTTATCAATAATTGCGGATAGTTCTTGAAATTTATTATTCCAACTGGAGGTAGGATTAGCACCTCTGGCAGTATCGAAAAAACTAATTAACTGAATTTTTATCTCAAAGTCATTCCAATTATTTTTAAACAAATCCAAATTCAAAATATCGTTAATAATCTTATAGCAACCTTGTTTATTTTCTACTTGGAAGTTCTTTAAATAGCCAATTAATTCGGAATCGGTTTCTGATACTAATTTCAAAATCTTTTTAAAACAGATAATATCATGATGATAGGTTTTCTGGTATATAATGTGTAATATATTTTTTAAAGTTTCAAACTTAACTTTGGTAGTAGCTTGTTTAAAAATACCACGAACATTTTCTATTTTCAGTATATCTTCTAAAAAGTTGCTGTTGGGAGAAACAAAATAATTATCTTTGAGATAAATGGTAACATTGAAAAAATCTTCTGGTGAATAAACTAATTTCTTATCATTAACAAGTTTGGGTATCAAATTCTCTCTAAGTAAAAATCCCAACCTTGCAACATAAAGTGATCTTAAAAAAGCACCGTTGAATTCATTATTGTAATTCAATAATTTTGGAAGAATATATTTATAACTTTTCCTTTCGATTTCTGATGAAATAAGCTCGTTAAATTTGGCTTCTAATTCTTTTTCTGTCATTAATTGCTCTTCATGGTTGCTCGTTGCTTCTTCATGTTTCAATAGTAATAAGTCAAACCAAAATTGTATATTAATAAAATCAGTTTCAGAAATATTTAGTTCTTTGGCTAAAATTTTTGATTTTGCCAGTTCATCATTTTTAAAAGTCAAATAAGGATTATTGGTCATAGTTTTTTCGCATTATTGGGGACTTTACCTGCTAAAAATTCTTTTCTCTGTATTTCATCGCCTAAATCCATTGTAAAGTTAGTCCATCCTCCAAAAAAGTTTTTAACTGCCATATTCCATTCTCCTGTGACATCTTCTGAGAATTGCCAAAGAATATGATAACCATTCTCATTTGAAAATCCTTCATTATCTGCCTGAAAAATTCCACCAACTTTACTCCAAATAACAGATTTGATAGTTTCAACAATAGAAAAATTTTCTTCTTTCATTGATGCATTAAGAAGCTGAAAAGCATAAATAACTTTTACTTTGTCTAAATATTTGTAGAGCCATTTAGAGGCGGAAACTGGCTTATATTCTAAAATCTCTTCTCTAAATTCTTCAATTTCTTCTTTGCCAACCCCTTCATTAGTGTATTACGCTCAATTTGCATTAGATACTCGTCATTCAAATTCGATACGTCAATAACAGTCCAATTATCTGGAGTCTCATTTTTATAAATACTAAATTTAGCGGATAAACCATGATCTTTCAATAGACTAATAATTTCATCAAGATGAATTTTATGGTCTGATTTACCTAATATTCTAATGTAATATGGCATACTTTATACTCAAGTAATATTTTTAATTCCAAAAGTGTTCAAATAATTGAGGACAAAGTTTTTTCATACTTTCAGGGTTTTCTTCTTTCCAATCAAATTCAAACTGAGGATAATTTTCTTCGGTTGTTTTAAAATTTTCATAGTCAATAAAATCATATAAGTTTTTCCCTGTCTTTTTATTAAATGCTTCTAATGCAACATACCAAAAACTTTCAAAGTCAAACATTTCATCCTCACCATTTTCTTTTTGACTTATAAGGGTGTCTGGATTTTCTTTCGCTTTATAATAGACATCTTTTCCTCTTGAAATAACCCAATTTCTAAAATATTCAAATCCATCATCCGAACATCCACCATTCATAATATATCCTGCACACCACATTTTTGAATTATAAGTGTCATACAGCAATTTGTCTGTTCTTAAACGAAAGCCAATAATTTCTTTAGGGGTTAATTTCTCAATTTCCTTTATTAAAAAAGCCTCTTGATTTTTTTGACCATTGCTTTTTTTTAATGAATTATCAACTATACTCCAAAAAATATTTTCATCTAACATTTCAGCCGTCTTTTCAATATTGCTAAAATTAGATTGACTGGATATTTCTTTGTCTGATTGTGATTTTCCAAAAAATTTCCGAATATTCCCATAGAATTATTGTTTTCAGTATTTGAACAACTCAAAAGTATTATTGAAATTATGGCTAATAATAGTTTTTTTTGCATTTTTTAATTAGATTTTCTCATAGGCGGTGGAGGTAATTGTTTTTGTGGCAGATAATTATCTATTTCATTTTGCTTTAGAATATCATTTTTTATTGCTTCAAAATCAATTTTAAATCCTGATGTTATTGCTGTTTCGTCTTGTTTGTATATTTTTTCAGTCAGTAAATCCATAATTTCGCTAAATTCAGAACTCATGAAAGGCTGAATAAAACATAGTCTTTCATCCTTATTTTTAATTTTGAAATTGATGAAATTTCTGCTTCCGGCATAATAACTACTATTTTCTAACTGCTTTTGGTTTACGAAATTTTGCAATTTGCTGGAAGATAACTTATTTACTTTTTCAATCTCCTCTTTAGTGAGCTGGTATTTATAAAAAATAGTGTCATTATATTTTTTTAAGTATACCCTAAGTATTCCGTTTTTATCTAATGTTGAATATGAAGATATTGAGATAGTTTTGTTTTCAATATCATAAACAACAAATTTAAAATTAGATAATTTGATTTTTTGAGAATTTATTGTAACACTCAATATAAATAAAATGCTTAGGATTAAAGCACCAATAAATAATAATTTCTTCATTTTAATAAATTTATTCTGTGTTTGATGATTTTAATTTCAGTTTTCATTTCTCCACTCACTTAATACCATTTGAGCAGTAAAGGATTTATACAATTATTTTAAAATGATTTTTTACAGATGACGGAATCATATTAAGTTGTGCCTGGGCAAAATTCTCTATCATTTTTTTTAAATCATCTTCTGAACTTATACTATTCATCTTATCAACAAGTTTAATTTTGAGAATATTATTTAGTTCCTCAATTCTTACTGAATCAGAAATATCAATATCCAAATTAAGTAATTGCACAATTCTATTTTTCTCTTTTTCTTCCAATGATGAAACTTGCTGAAAAACGTGCATGGTCAAACCATCCAATGGAATAGAATTAATAATATAACCATAATTTATATAAAATGAATTGCTAAATTGAGACTTTTGCAAATGAACAACCTTTGTTAATTCATTTCCATCAATAACCCAATAATTGCCTTTTTTCTTAAATCCATTAAGTATTAATAATTCGGATAAAATGTTTGCTAAAATTTTAATTTTCATAAACATGTATATTCTCAGCTTTTTTTATCACACTATATGGATCATGAATAAGTTCATAAACTATTCCTTTTTTATCTACAGCCAAATAGTTTCCATCCTTTAAATTTTTTATTGTATAAAAATCTCCTTCAGGCAGTTCTATTTTGAAAGTATCTTCAATATCAAATTTTGCTTCTTTCTGTTTGTCTAGTTTTCCTATAATCTCCAAAAGTTCTACCTTATCATTATCATTTTTAAAGTGCTTTTCTCTTAAATTAGATGTATCATATTCATTTAATATATAATTCTCAAATTTTATATCTTCAAGGAAAAAACCAATAAATAGCCCTTCAAGAAAAGAAAGCACAATTTTCTCTTTCTTTCCACTTTTCTTATTGAATATTAAAATATTCTGTAACTGAAAATATCCTAACTTAGATTTATTATATTCTTTTTCTAAATTAGCATTTAGCTGGACACTGTACCAATCTTTAAAATTTAAATCATTAGGCTTAAAACTTATTAGAAATTCTGTATTGATTTGCTTAAGAATATAATGATATCTGATTGGTAGAAATTTAATAATTTCTCTAAAAAAGAATACCTCTTTTTCTGTAAAGAAATTAATCTTATTATTTTTTTTAAATAATCCAAACATATTATTTCCATTTTAAGTTGTATGTTTCTTTTACCCATTTAGGCGCAAATCTAGCTCTATAAGGGTCTGCTATAGCATGTTCTAAACTATTTACTGGCTGGAGGTTAACTTTATTGTTTAAAAGCCAATTAGGAGCCCATTTTGCCCTTTGCGGGATAAACCTATGGTGTAATTCCATTGTTTGTTTCCAAGTCTGTCCAGTCAATGGATTTTCAAGTGCCTCTAAAACTGGTTTAGTGTTATTTGCCCAATAGGCTGCTCTATATTCTGCAAAAGTAGGGCCTCCTTTAGTTAAATAATTAAATGCCTGTCCAATTTTTGCAACTGCAATTTCTCCTCCGATAGCTAATGGAGCTTCTTGCATGGCTGTTAACATTGTGGATGCTAACTGAGCTGAAGGATTTGCAAATGCCCCTTCTTGCGTATTTAATGAAGGGGTTTCTCTTATATAAGAACCATCACTAGGAAGTCCAAAAGCTGCTACGCTCATCATAGGTGCAAGATCCCCTCCATGAATTAAAGGATCTAAATTAGGCGCAATTCCCAAACTTCCAATTAAAGAGTTATTAGTGTAACCATAACTATCACCATTAGAGTATAGATATGTAGTACTACCATTCTCTGTTGTATAAGTTCCTGACTTCCCTAAATAAGTTTCATTAGCTCCAGCAGAAGCCTGACTTGTAGCATTAGGATTCCAATAGACACTATTTGTTTCTCGATTATGTACCCAATCAAATGCTGCTCTTCCATCAGGATCAATATTTTTAATGGGATTATTAAAAGCAAAATTGTAAGGTGTCCAGCTTGAAAACTCTTCACTCAGAGGATCAGGTGAAAACCAACGCCCTGCGGTATCGAGATACGGCTGAGCATCCGGATCGCTCAGGTCAATTTCCTTAAACTCAATAATATCTCTCGTTTTTCGGTTAAAGCGTACAGAACCGATACTAATAATGCTATCAATATCGTGTACCTCTAAATATTTTCCTTTGCTTAAAGTCGCAATTTTAGGATAAAAACCGTACTTTTTAAAAGGGTTAGCCAGCTCAATATTTTTTCTTCTTCTTTCGGCTTCCTGTGGAGTGAGTGAATCTCTGGACTTCAGAACCTCGCTCATATATGGGCGTGACCTCTCTTCCTTAGTGAGCTTTACAGGATTTACATAAGGCTTTTCGGGCTTTTGAGTAGTCTTACTTTTTACCTGAGCATGGGAAAATCCTATCAGCAGGAAAAAGATAAAGTAAAATAATTTTTTCATGATTGTGATTATTTGCTAAAGTTATTTAATAATTTTTTATTCTCATATTTATTTCTCTCTGTTTTTAACGATACAAGCCATTCCAGATACATTTCTTCGGGCATTTGCCTGTAACCAAGATCATAAATGTGACCGTATTCTTTTTTCATGAGTTCCATCAGCTCCAAAGCTTTTGGATCTTTCTGAGCAATTTTAATGTTTTCTGGAACATCTTTGCTCAGGTTCATTTTAAACATAATATTTTCAAATTGTTTTTTATGGGTTTCGGCTCTTAAAATTAGAGCCTTAGCAAAATTGGGATAAACTTCTACCGCTCTGTTTACCGCCTTTAAAACAAACTCTCCATCGTTTTGGGGATAGCTTCTGTTATATGCCTGAGCGAGATCAAAAAGACATAAGGCAAGGCTTTCCTTGTTATTAAGAGCTTTCATAAACACCCCATTTTTAATGGCATCCAAATGAATATACCCAGAGGCCATTAGCCAACCGTCTTCTGGAAAAATACCGCTTGTAAGCTCGGTATTAAACCATCCGATAGATTTAATTTGATGTTTGATATACACATGATTGGGAGCTAATGCTAAATTGGCATCTACGCCCAATTCTTCTGCTAAAATTTTGTATAGATACGGCATAGAATTACAATTACCTTTATGTGTAGCCAATAATTTAGATACAAACAGGTTAGGGAGGTCGTTATGCCCGAAAACATCTGTAAAATCATATTCAAAAGGCTTGTACTGAATAACTGTATCTTTTACCGCTACCGGAAGAGAACGGCACATAATAAAGTAAACCGCAGAATACTTGCTAACCTTTTCCTTGTCAACTTCTTTATATTCCAAATCCCTGCTTTTTAAAATACTCTGTGCAAAACTCTTTAAAAATTTAATTTCTTTATTGAGTGCCGTAGTATCAAGTTTCCCCTGATAATAGGCTTCTTCCACGCTGAAAACAGCATCTTTAAAGCTGTATTTCTGCCTGTCTTCGAGCATATTGTCAATGGTCTGGTAGGCATCATTATAAAATTGGTTGCTTTGAGCTTTGGTTGTTCCAGAACAGAGCAACCAAATAAATATTGTGAATGGTAATAAATTTTTCATAGATATTAATTCATTATGTTTTAAGATAAAATAGTCTTCGTCTTTCTTCCTCTTCTTTCTTTTTCTTCTCTTCAATCCGTCTTTTTTCTTCCTGTGCTTTTTTCAGTTCCTCTTGTTTTTTTCTCTGCTTTTCAGCATTCATTTGCTTTATTTTTTCCGCAATTTCTTCGCTCTGCTGTCTGTTGGCTTCCCTTCCCATATTGCCGAGCCATTCCGAATAAGCAGAGCTTGACATGAATTTGAATCCTAAATTATCAATCCTGTCGAATTGTGCTTTAGTTTCCTGAAGAAGTTCCACCGCTTTAGGGAAATAACGTATGCTTTGGAGTTCTTCCGGATTTTCTGCGTTTTTAATCCCTAAATTATCGGTAACGTGCTTAAATCTTGCTTGTTGATACATGGATTTAAGCAGATTGGCGTACATATTATTCGGGGAGTATTCCAGAGATTTATCTAATGTTTTGCCTACAAATTCATCCATTCCGTATTTATGAATGTAGCCGTTCGCCAGATCAGCATAAAATTGTGACATGAGTTCCTTTTTACTCAGACTGTTCATGTACAAGTTATTTTGCAAGGCTTCTGAGCCGATATATCCGGACTCCAAAATCATGGAATTTGTTGTAAAAATTCCGTTCGTCAGCTCGATGTTCTGCCACTGATCCTCACTATCTAAAAATTTAATATAGGTGTGGTTCGGGGCAGTAGCGAGAGAAGCCTGTGCGCCCATTTGCTCAGCGATCATCAGATACAATAAGGGCATTGAGTGGCATTGCCCCTTTCCTGTTTTCATGAGCTTTGTAGTAAACATTTTAGTCCAGTCTTTCGCTCCGAAATAATCGTCAAAATCATATTTATAATTTTTAGAAAAGTGCTTAAACAGGGCAATGTTTTTCATGGTGTTGTCTTCAGTATCGAGCTTGTCAGCTCTCATTTTCTGAAGTACCTGCTTTGCAGTCTGTTCTATTCCGGCTTTAAACTGCTTAAAATTTTGTTTACCCCCATAAAAAGCATTCTCTACGATAAAATTAGCTTCAGTTGTTGAATAGTTCTCAGAATCAAGAGCTGAAAGTTTATCAAAGGCATCATAATAGGCATTTGTTCCTGCCTTTCCTGAAAGTGAGGGCAGATTATATCCGGAATCTTCCAACGCCTTTACCCTGCTGTAAAATACAGCTCTTTCGGCTTCTGCCTGTTCCTGTTCAAACCGCCTGATATCTTCCTGCGCCCTTTTTACATCCTGTTGATATGCTTGGGGAGTTCTTATATTATTATTGTAGTTCTGGGGAACTACGGGAGTTGTACTGTTCCTTTTGGGATTTATAAAGCTCTGGTCAGAATAATTCTGAAATGTAGAGGGATTGGGATTTTCCATAGTTGGTAACTTAGGAATCTGAGCGAATCCTAAGGAGCTTAAACAGAGGAAAAAGGATTTTAAATAAAAATTTTTCATTGTATATTGTGATAACTGCAAAAATAAGTCTTTTTAAAATCACCCAATAGTGATCACTCAATATTCTACTTTACAAAACTAAATCAGATTAACGTCAAAACTTGACGTAAAATCTTTTATTTTCATTATTTGTAATTCTAAGAAAATTAGAAGAAATACATATAGGTATTTACACTCTTTTTCTTCCCGTATTTTTACGGATATTTTTCTTAACAATAAAAAGAGCGTGAATTGACATCACCCTCCGTTCAGGCTACTGGAATAGCCTACTAAAGAAATGAGCAAAACACGCCCCGAGAGGGCGCATCTTACAGTCATAATTCTTTAGTGATAATATTTCCAGTATTTGAACGAAGAAAATGAACTGCTTAACGCAATATTTTTATATGTATTTTCAGGCTACTCTTATAATTTTCTAATTTTAGATTTAAAACAAATATATTAAGAAAAGGTGGATCAAAAAAAATAAATGTAATTTCTAATAATATCTCTTTAAAATTGTTTAACTTAGAAGATGTGTAATAACATAGAAAAAATAGTATTTGATGCACTGTTTTAAGTAGACTTTATATATAAATGAATCGGAACTAATTCCAAAGAGACATTTAACAATTCTCATTGGGAAAACTAGGCAAACCACAGATAACAATAAAACCCTTTTGTAATTTTCGATTTTTTCACGATACTTACCATATTAGTGCTTGAAGATATTTCAAATCTTCCATAAAACTTTAATATATATGCATTAAAATACAATGGAAGTTATTATATTTGACATACAAAACGAATCAAAAACCTACATTTTCAAAGTGAGTAATTCGGTGAGTAGCAGAAGCCTCATCTTTTAAAAAGGTTGATAAATAAAGAGATTTAAAGAGATAGTTCGGAACCCTCCAACTCCACAAAACAAAACCTTAAATTATTCAACATAAATAATTTAAGGTTTTTTTGTTTTCACTTACTGTATAAAAAGTTTTTAACGGCGCTAATCGTCTACTTCCCCTACTCGTCAAATAGTCTGAAATAGATTGATTTTTTGACAATATAATGAGGATAAGCAATGACTTACTATCTGATTTTATGAAAGAATCTTTCAATTAATCTGACATCTTTTGTTATAATTTCAGCATCTCCCTTCAGTTCCTGATCAAAGTGAAAGTTTTTGTCATTAGAAATTGTTAAGCCTTTAGGTAGCATAACATTTACATAATACTTTCCAGTTTTACCAGAAGCCTCAGTTATCTTTTGCACCTTTCCCTCTACTACTCCATATTCCTGCTGGGGATAATTGTCAAATTTTATCAAAACTTTTTGACCCGATGTAACCTTAAGAGAATCTTCTATTGGGATATCCATCTTCCCTACAAACCTCTCTTCTTTTGGTAAAGTAGGTACTGCAGTGTCTCCTTCCATTATTTTTTCAGGACGATTTTGTGAGGTAACAATAATAGGCGCCCGGATATATTCCGGATATTTGATAAAATAACTCATCAATATAATAAGGAGTAAAACAATAAAAACTATAGTATTTCCCCATCGAATCATCCAATGAGGCGATGTAGAAAGTATCTTTTGTACACTTTCTGAATGAAGTTTAAGCTTGTCTGATATATTTTTTTTAGCTTCCAAGTTCTAATTGGTTTTTTACAAGTCTATAATATTCGCCTCTCTTAGCAACTAATTCAGCATGATTCCCTTCTTCTACCACACATCCTTTATCCAAAACAATAATTTTGTCAGCATTTTTTACTGTAGAAAGCCGATGTGCAATAACGATTGCTGTCCTACCCTTGAAAAACTGTTCCAGATTTCTCATTATTATCCTTTCATTATTGGCATCCAGTGCTGAAGTAGCTTCATCAAAGAAAATATATTCGGGAGATTTATAAATAGCTCTTGCAATAAAGAGTCTTTGCTTTTGCCCCCCGCTTATTCCTATTCCTTCATTGCCTATTCGAGTATTATAGCCGAGAGGTAGTTCATCAATAAAATCTTTAATATTAGCAATCTCTACTGCTTTCAACAATTTTTTCTGATCTATATTTTCTTCTCCTACAGCAATATTTTCTTCAATTGAATCGTTAAAAACATATCCATCTTGCATAACAACTCCACAATGCTCCCGCCAAAATCTGGGCGAAATGTTTTTCAAATCGGTATTATCAATTTTTATTTCTCC
The DNA here is from genome assembly GCF_965111995.1 of Chryseobacterium sp. Marseille-Q8038. NCBI lineage: Bacteria > Pseudomonadati > Bacteroidota > Flavobacteriia > Flavobacteriales > Weeksellaceae > Chryseobacterium > Chryseobacterium sp. Marseille-Q8038. The sequence goes on from NZ_CBCOPN010000002.1 coordinate 1,060,867, forward strand.
TGTTTCTGGTTCATAAAATTTCATAATCAGTTTCAAAAGAGTAGTTTTCCCGCTCCCACTAGCCCCAACGATTGCAGTTGTTTTTTGATAAGGGATAACCAGATTTAAATTTTTGAAAACATATTGTTTCGTGCCAACATATCTAAAAGATATGTCTTTAATTTCAATGTCCTTTTTCGGAATTTCTGTGACATATTTCTCGTCGGCAACTTCCTCATCTTCTTTTTCATGTATTTCCCCTAATCTCTCTAAAGAAATCTTAGCATCCTGACTTTGTTTAATAAAATCGATTAGCTGCAATAACGGACTATTTAACTGTCCTACAATATACTGTACTGACAGCATCATACCCAAAGTAAGACTGCCATCCAAAACCAATTTTGCAGATAAAAAACTTACTAAAATATCTTTCATTTGATTGATGAAATTCCCACCAACAGATTGCCATTGTTCCAATGAAAGAGACTCAATTCTTATATCGAATAATTTGGCCTGCAAACCTTCCCAATCCCAACGCTTTTTCTTTTCGGCATTGTGCATTTTTATTTCCTGCATGCCATTAATGAGTTCAATTACTTTGCTTTGTTCATGAGAAATCTGGGAAAATCTTTTATAATCCAGCTTTTCTCTTTTATTAAGGAAAAAAGTGATCCAGGTAACATATAAGATGGCACCTATCAGATACACGATAAAAAGTCTGTAATCGTAATACAGTAAAACAATACTGAAAATTATCAGATTGACTAATGAAAACAATGTATTTAATGAAGAAGTTGTGAGAAGCTGTTCTATTCTGTGGTGATCATTAATCCTCTGCATAATATCTCCTGTCATCCTTGTATCAAAGAAACTGATAGGCAGCTTCATCAGCTTAATGAAGAATTCGGAAATTATAGAAATATTGATTCGTGTAGAAAGATGGAGGAGAATCCAACTGCGGGTAATTTCTATTCCCGTTTTCCCTAAAAAAAGCATAATCTGCGCAAGCAAAACGATATAAATAAAGTTTAAATCGCGGTTTTGTATCCCCACATCTACAATGCTTTGGGTAAGAAACGGAAAAATAAGTGAAAGCAAACTTCCTGCTAAAAGTCCTATAACTAATTGCCCTACCAGCAGTTTGTATTCAAACAGATATTGAGACAGAAACTTAAGACTGGCTTTATTTTCTTGTTTATCGAGATGTTTTTTTAAAAAATCAGGCGTGGTTTCTAAAAATAAGACAACCCCTTCCTCAGTTTTTTCAGTGGCGTCTTCATCAATCCAACGCTTGAGAAATTCTGCTTGTTCATATTTAAGAATGCCAAATCCCGGGTCCGAGATATGGAAATAATATTTTTTATTCTTTTCTTCTATTTTGTATAAAACAACAAAATGATTTTTATCCCAATGGAGAATGCATGGTAATGGAGGATCATCAACCAACATATCGCAGCTGATTTTCACTGCCATAGTTTTAAAACCAATCTGTTCTGCAGCTGTACTTATTCCCTTGAGGCTGCTTCCTTCCCGGGTCGTCTCTGAAAGAAGACGTATCTGTTCTATGGAGAGTGTTTTGCCGAAGTATTTGGCTATTATCCGCAAACAAGTAGGGCCACAGTCTTTTGCATCAGGCTGCCTGTAGAAGGGAAAGGTAGTTTTAAACATTTTTCTAATCTACTTTTTCATTTCCAGCAAATGTTTTTTAATAAAATTTACCAGAAGATTGTTATTACTAATTTTCTTTTCATCCTTAATTAACTCAAGAAGTTTAATTATTTTTTTTTCTCTATCAGCATTGTTTGCAATAGTAATATAAATATCTAAAAATTTATCATAATATACTATCATTGGATATGTATAGTTATACTCATCAGTTTCTTTAGTTATATATTTTTTTGCCAGAGTTATATTTTCTTTGGCTTTTGAGATATCTTCAATTTCAAAATAATATAAAGCTCTGTTCTAATAAATCTTATAATAATCAGAATCTTTTGGCGAGGTACCAGCCAGAGCCTCATCAGTCACCGATATAGCTTTACTAAAATCTTCGATACCATAATACAGATTGGCTATATACACATATTCATTGGGAGATATTTCGTGGCTTACATTTGTGATATGTTCTAATATATGATACTTTGTTTTTAAATTTTTTAAAATATCGTACTTATTATTTACCATAAACTCAGTTTCCAAACTGCTTATAATCCACGGATCAAAAGCGTAATTTATTGAATTATAAATAGACATAGGAATTATTGTATTATGATTTGCCGTTGGAAAATAATCATATTTCAACTTAAACTTAGAGCTATTGATGCTATCAATCTTCCCTTTATAGGCAACAGTTTCCTCTTTAAACGAATTTTCATATTGTCCGATACCACCATGTGATAAATATAAGTTTACATCTTGTGATGGGATATTTAATTTATCAACAGTTTTAGATGGAGAATACGCAATATACACCTGAAACAACTTGCTCAAATTGATATCGTTTGCAAGGTCTAAAACAAATGATGCGGAATTAGAATGACCTAGAATTACATTATAATTCAATGCATTATATTTGTTAAGATGAATAATCGTTTTTTGGAGCATCTCTGCTAGCTCGTTTACCCCTTCACCAAAATACAACTTAGACCGATCATATATCTCCACTCTTACGAATATGACTTCAGGTATTTCTTTACCAAAGTTCTGCAAATAAGATATATTTGATTTCACTATATCAACAATGTTCTTTTCCTGAGAATCTAAAATGAAAAACACCGGATATTTTTTATTCTTTGCCGAAGAATTTTTAGGAACAGGCAGATCAACAATTATTTTAGCATTCTTTGTATTTACTAAAGTATCACTTAACACAGATCCATTTTGCGAAGACAAAAGATTAGACATCATAGCCGTAATAATTAAAAAGCATTTAAAAAAAATTTCATTTAGTATTTATTACAAATTAATAATTTGGCTAACAATAAATCATGGAAATGAAATGCGGACTGCTTGATCAGCATGACTTATTGGGTCCAATTTGTCTATTATATTTTGAAAAATTAATTTCACATTGAAGAATGGCTTTACTGCCCAATAAATCTTTATTGCATTGTCTGGAATTTTACTGAAATAAAGTAAATAGCTAGTAACACAATTCCCTTTAGACAGGACATAAATTCTTTATGCCTGAATTATTTTTTAGAGTAATGAATGACTTTGTTAACTTCAATAGGGTTATTTTCTTTCATCATTGTTTCTTGCGCTTGCTTCTCAAATGTTTTCAACTGGTCTTTACTTGTAATTTGTGTACCTCTGTAAAAATACTGTGCATCGGGCTGCTTATCAAACTGTAACATAAAATCCTTGAAAGGCTCATTAAATCTTTCTAATTTTTTTTTCTGAACCATTTCCTCACTTACTTCTAAAGGTTTAGTACCTGCATAGCCCTCTATAAACCCTGTTGTATCATAGGTCACATCTAATGACTTCGACTGCAGCATGTTATACTTGAACTGACTTTTTGAATCATAAATTTGAAATATTAATCCTGGCAATCCTCTAAATTTATAAGGTCCTTCATTGTAAGGAATCTCTTTACAAAACCATGCCGTCCACAGTCTTCCTCCAAAAAATGTCGTGGCTTTTTGTAGAAGATATTTATCCGCCATTTTGGTTTCATTGCTTAAATTCCACTTCATTGAATCATCTGTTTGATACACAAACAAGTCATCCAGATTTTCGAAATTTTTGTTTTTGAAGGAATTTCGTTCCCTCGTAATAATATTTTGAAAACCCCAGGTTCGAAAGCGGTAGTTCTGATTAGCCTTATTGATGGAATCCATTCTAAGAAATTTATATTCATAGAATTTGACGTCCTTAGGGTTAATATCCAATACCATATTGGTTTTAATATAATCAGTAGAGGTTGAGTCTATTTTGAATTGTAATTCATAAATAAAACGATGAGTTTGTGCTGAAGTAAAAAAGCAGCTCATCAGGAGAAGAAAAAATATTCGGTTTAACATAATGATTTGGTGGTTTTTAAGAAATAATTTTAAAGTAGGAGAAATCGTTTTCACATTTTATGTATCATAATACAAATCAAAACCTTATATCTCGCTACCGTATAATAAATCTGTGGAATTTCATTTATAATCTAAATATAATACAAACTGGAATAAATTGATTTTTAAAATAGATGCCAGCACTCTTTTATGGGGTTTGACGTAACATCGGCAGCACTAAAAATGCGTGAGAAATTGATTAACTTCTCTGATATCGTTAAGGTCTTCCGAATTAAACCATTCCGGACTTTCATCTACCAGATTATTGAGCTCTTCAACAGTAATCTTTGCTTCATCTATGTGGTTTATTTTTACACAAATTTTCAAATGCTTGTACAACAATTTCCAATTATATAATTCGAGTTCAACAAATAATAACCTTTGAGGAAATGGATTTTTACCATGATACAGTTTTAAAGACTTTTTCGAATATTCATAAGCTGAAGTATAATTATCGTTGTCATAATAATGACAAATGATTTTGTAAGTAGTCTCAGCTCTTATCGGATCAATATCATCGGCTTTTGTATATTCGTTTAGAACAACATCCCAATCCTTCTCTAATAAGTATGAAATGCGTCCTATGATATATTGAGAATAAAATATTTCTTCACTGTACCCATCGGCTGTCATTGCAACCCTTTCTCTATATACTTTTAACGCCTTGTTTAATTTGCAGATACGGTCGTCATTATTAAATGTAAACAAAGCTGAAAAATAGTAGCTTTGCGCCAGATAAAAAAGCCATCTGGCAGCATCTGTTATATCATTTTTTTGCAGATGCTTTTCTAAAATATTGGCGTGATTTAAGTATTTTTCTGTTAAATTATTTTGCCACGAGTTACCATCGTTATAAACATTGATTTCAAAGTTTTCAATCACGGCACACGTAAACTTCGAGTCACACTTTAAATATTCGTGTACAGGTCCATACCAAAAGAAGGGTAAATCTAACCTGAAAAAGGTTAACCTTGAAAATATGTCCCCATTCAGATGTACTTTACACAGATACGAATCTTCTGTCAGCGTATTTTTATCAAAGCCATTATCCGTTACAACTTCATCACAATCCAGCCAATATCCATAAGTTCTTGTTTCATCCCAACCCAGTGTACTAACAACCTCTTTTAATTTATTTAAAGCAAAATTCCGGCTATTATCAAAATAATCAAAAGTTCTATAAAATATAAATAATTGTTTTTTATTGATTTCTGCCCATTTCTTAATAACATCTACTGTATTATCTGTGGACCCTGTATCGACACACACTATCAAATCAGCGAAGTGTAAGTTGCTGTTTAACATCCGTTCGATAACATGCTCTTCATCTTTAAAAATAAAATTAAGTACAACTCTTTTCATTATTCCTGCCAGACATTATTGTAAGGATCATAACCACATAAAACCGGCTTTGCATTATGAATCTGGCTTTCATCTAAAAAGCCTCTGCAATCGCTGCATACGTTTCTATATTCACAATCTTTACAAACGCTCAGTTGATTTTTATTAATATTCCAAATGTCAGTAAATGATTCTTTAATTACAATTTCAGTTAATCTGTCTTGCTTTATATTACCAAAAGAAGAGGCTAATGTTGGACAGTTTTTAATATTTCCATTCGTATCAACACCAATTTTCTTATACAGGCACGAATTGTATTTTAATGATTCATTAAACATTCTAAAGTTTGTGGTAAAATATTCCGGAGAGATTTTCCCGCAATGAGTCTCATCTTTAATTTCCTGCATAATAAAAACCACATTCCCCATGTAAGAAAAATATTCAGCGTTAATAATTTCTATCCTGCTAAAGGGTGTGGAATGAACAAAAACACTTTTAATTCTTAAATTTTGCTTGGTTAATTCTATTAAAAAATCAACATTATATGATTCATCATACTTGATTATAAAATCTAAAGAAGTAATCCTTGAGTTGCCAAGAAGGGTTACAATTTTAATTATTTCTGCTTTTGAAGGAGAATGAAAAAATCTGAATTGACAATTTTTACATCCCAGCAATTCCAGATCAGAAAAGATTTCCTCAAGATGCTGTAAATTTTGTGATGTACTATCAAAATCAATAATAGCACTTTCAATGATTGAAGGACTTTCAATATAATCACCCAACGGCGGAAAACAGTCAGCTGACTCAGCATAAAATATCAGATCATTTTCATATAAAAAATCCAAGTACTCCATTAAAATCTCTTCTTCCCCTTTGAAATCTCCGAACAGCTTTTCTAATTTTTGATTATTATAGTTGAGAAGAATTGTATGTAAAGAATTTGGGATATGATACCATTCTTCTCTTTGAGTGTCTACTATCACGGATCTTTTCACTCCTTTTGTCATAAGACATACTGAATACAGTTGTAAAAATTTATCCTTTAAAATTGTATAATCCATCATTTAGTTTTCTGGTTTATGTCTTCATTTAATTTTTTTAAATCAATAATTTTACTGATCGGTTTGTTGGCACCTCCCTCAGGCACACAATATGTGCTGTCATAAGCATCCACGGGAAATGCCTCCTGTCTTTTCTTGTCAATATTTAATTTTATTTTAGTTAAATATTTATATATGTATGGTAGTTTTGTCATTTTCAAATTAGTTAGATAGATATTCTGCTATTTTTGATTCAAGATTGTATGAACACGCTTGGGAAACCGCTCCAAACTGCCCCACAGGATTTACTTCTAAAAAATAATACTGTCCTTTTGTATATATTAAATCCAATGAACCACAATTCAAATTAATCTTATGCATGAATGAAACTATTTTTTCTTCTACATCAACAGGTAATTTGTAGGGAACATTCCGGTTAGGTCTATCGAAATTATATTTTCGGAAATCAGTTTGAGTCTTAGCATCTGCCTGACTAAAAATAGCCATGCTATAACAAGTTCCATGGAGATAAAAAATTCTAATTTCATATTCTTTTTCAATCTTATGCTGGAATAAACTAGGATAAAATTGAATAGAATCATTGATATCATCTGCAGGAACATCTTCAGTAAAATACATATATCTGTTTATGTCATCCTGAGCATGAAGAATATCTTGGATACTTTTTGTGATAAGTGTAGCTTTGGAAGTATTTTTAAAATTTGTTAAAATCTTAGTTTCAGGTATGGGCAGCCCGCAGCTATTCGCAACGGTAAGCTGTTTCAGTTTATTGATATGGGCACTTGACTGGCTTCCAATAGTCTTCTCAATATGGGTCTCCAGATACCAATGGATATATTCGTGTAATTCACGGGACTCTGCGTACAAATGTTCTCTTGATTTAAGCGATATCTTTTCACTTTTAAACAGCTCGTATATATCTTTCATTTCCGGTAAAGGAAACATGGGAATGCCTCCTCTCCTATACCAGCATGAATAAACATCATTTAAATCCAGAGGTGCTTTGTTTTCAAAATAAAGTATGAATTTTGTAACCTCTCCTTCTTCAAAATCTAAGCGCACATCAACAAGCCTGTCAGAATCTACATTTACCCTATAAAAATCTTTTTGGGAAGCGATCAGATAATCAATTACTCTATTGGTAGAGATATCAGATTTCTGACTTAATATTAAAATAGTTTTTTTCAACTTGAATTTTTTTACTATTAGAAATAAAAAGCCTTAAATACTAACTGTATTAAATAAGTTAAATATTTAAGGCTGGATAATTTAAAAATTATTTTGCTGATCTACCAAGACCAAAGCCTGGCTCTAAGCCAACACTTGTTCCTCCATTTGGATCTTTTTCACAATCTGGACATGCGCTATCAGTATCAAAAGTACTTTCGTTTGTCACAGAACTTGATGTGCTTGTATTACCAGCTAGACCTCCTTTAATTAATTCAGTGATTTCCAAAGTGTTTTTTGAATATTTACCAAATTTCTCGCTTTTTAAACTTTCTAATTTCATAGTGTAAAAAATTAATATTTTGTAATGTTTGTTTAGTTTCCTTTAACTCCCATTTCTAATTTAAACTGCGTGCACTCAATCATGGTTAAAAATTTGTCTAAAGCAAAACTTTTTTAAAAGTATTAAAAAAAAATCAAACTTATCAACGCTTTGTGAGTTTTTTTTTAATAAAAAACACAATAATATGAATATATAATAAACGTACTCTCATTTATGTGAATTAAAATTTAATCCCATGATGGATCAGTGAAGGTATCGGGAATAGTATGCTTAACTGAAAATTATTTTTAATAAAAAAAAATTACAGAAACATAAAATAATTATATCAATGCTCATAGAAATAATTTATAAAATCAGGGGTAAAAACGAGTAAAAACAAAAGTAAAATGGCAACTACGGAACATTGCACATGAACATTAAAGGCAGAAGCCCACAAGATTAAAGTAAAGACTTAGGTAAAATAAAAACGGACTCACTCATTTAAAATCCGAACCCTGGCAGAATAGCTGTTATAATAAATATCGATTTTGGTTTGAAAACAAGTTTATCTGCAAAAGATGGAAAACACTTATCAAATGTGTTACTAGACAAAATTTTTAACATTATTAATTCTATAGTAAATTGTTCTTTCTAGTAACAATCTCAATATTTCAAACTTATTGATCAGAAGTCATCTATCCTCAAATCTAAATTAAAATATCTAATCAACAAATTAATATATTTACACTACACAGTCCTGATAAAGAGAATAGTATTTTATCAACAAACTAATACTACCATCTTATCAAAACTAAAAAGCACATTTTATTAATCCTCTTTTAGCATTGTCATTTTAACAATAGCAACGAATATATTGGACTCAATGAGTTTAGCGTACAAAAAAAGAATGACAGGGTAATGGTAAGAGTTCCCGATTTTTCTGTACCTGTTTACTATACTAAAGAAAAGGATTAATCAAACTCAAGAAGGTTAGGCTTCTATTCATTTCTCATCAAAAAGATTGGAAAGTAGGGATCAGACTATAAAAAATTCTCAATCAAAAGCCAATTTTAAAGTTCATACATTAGTTTTATTGATAAGAAAGGAGAATTCTGCTTGATCTCAAACTTTCTAAATTTGAAGCACTTTATCCTTTTACCGTTTCATCAAAATATAACCCACTGAAAACTAAAAGACTAAAGCTAAACAATCTAAAATGAAAGCTTCCGGTCCACAAAAAAGACTAAAAAAATGTTTTATCGTAAAGAATTTTATATATTTGCACCATCTAACAATTAAAAAAATAATTTACTATGTCAGACATTGCATCAAGAGTAAAAGCTATCATCGCTGATAAGCTTGACGTTGAAGAAACAGAAGTAACTCCTGAAGCTAGCTTCACTAACGATTTAGGAGCTGATTCACTAGATACAGTTGAGTTAATCATGGAATTTGAAAAAGAATTTAACATTCAGATCCCTGATGACCAAGCTGAAAAAATTACTACTGTAGGACACGCTATCGCTTACATCGAAGAAGTAGTAAATAAATAATATTCTTCAACAAAAAAGAAATTAAACAAAGTTTATGGAATTAAAAAGAGTAGTTGTAACCGGATTTGGAGCAATAACGCCAATAGGAAATAATGCAAAAGAATACTGGGAAAATCTTGTGAAAGGTGAGAGCGGTGCCGCTCCGATTACTCTTTTTGATGCCACAAACTTTAAAACAAAGTTCGCTTGCGAGGTGAAAAATTTCGATCCGTTACAGCATTTCGATAAGAAAGAGGCTAAAAAAATGGACCGAAACACTCAATTGGGACTTGTTGCTGCAAGAGAAGCAGTAGCGCATTCCGGAATTATTGAAGGCAATGTAGATAAAAACAGAGTTGGTGTAATCTGGGGATCCGGAATCGGAGGATTAGAGACTTTTGAAACTGAAGTGTTAGGATGGGCCAATACGGAAATTCCGAGATTTAACCCTTTCTTTATCCCAAAAATGATTGCGGATATCACTCCTGGACATATCTCAATTGAATACGGTTTCCACGGACCTAACTACACGACTGTATCTGCATGTGCATCTTCAGCAAATGCTATAATTGATTCCAAAATGCTGATCCAATTAGGAAAAGCAGACGTTATTGTGTGCGGAGGCTCTGAAGCTGCCGTTACAGCAAGTGGTGTCGGTGGATTCAACGCAATGATGGCACTTTCTACAAGAAATGATGACCCTAAAACTGCTTCAAGACCTTTTGATAAAAACAGAGATGGATTTGTATTGGGTGAAGGAGCCGGCTGTATCATTCTTGAAGAATATGAGCACGCTGTAAAACGTGGTGCTACAATTTATGCAGAATTATTAGGAGGTGGTTTAAGTGCTGATGCACATCACATGACCGCTCCGCATCCTGAAGGCCTTGGTGCTTATCTGGTAATGAAGAGCTGCCTGGAAGATGCAGGTTTAACTGCTGATGAAGTAGATCATATCAACATGCATGGTACTTCTACTCCATTAGGAGACATCGCAGAATCCAATGCTATCTCAAGATTATTAGGCGAGCACGCTTATGACATTCAGATTAATTCTACAAAATCAATGACAGGACACCTTTTAGGGGCTGCCGGAGTTATTGAAGCTATCGCTGCATTGGGAACTATTATTCATGGTACTGTTCCTCCTACCATCAACCATTTTACTGATGATGAAAATATTGACAGCAGACTAAACTTTACGTTTAATACAGCTGTGAAGAAAGATGTAAAAGTAGCCATGAGCAATACTTTTGGATTTGGCGGGCATAACGCTTGCGTTCTATTTAAGAAAATCTAAATTCAATGAATGGAGTTACAGAAATACTTTTCTAAATTCCTTCTCAAAAAAAGAAAAAGACAATTAACGGAGAGAGAATATTTTCTCAGTACCGAGCTTAGTAAAGTATTGGGTACCGAGGTTCAAAATATAGCTCTTTACCGCGAAGCTTTTTCTTTAAAAAATTCTTCTAAAAATCAAGACAGCAATTACGAAAGGCTTGAATTTTTGGGAGATTCTGTTTTGGGTACAATTATTTCTTGTCATTTGTTCCAGACGTATCCTCAGGCTAATGAGGGATATCTGACACAAATGAAATCTAAGATTGTTAATAGGAAAAATCTCAATAAATTAGGAGAAGATCTCAAGCTTACCAACCTTTTGCAAAAGCAAAACAGTTCTTCCGCTTTGGGAGAGAATATCTCCGGAAATTTATTCGAGGCCTTAATCGGTGCCGTTTATTTAGACTTCCATTATGATGCCTGCAAAAGGATCATCTTGGAAAAATTGCTGACCCCTTCTGAGATCAATAAGCTTGAAAACAAAATTGTAAGCTACAAAGGTCTCCTTCTTGAATGGAGCCAAAAGAAGAAGGTTAACATAAAGTACGAAACCTGCGAGGAAATACAGGCAAATAAATCTGTCGTATTCAGATGTCATGTGTGGCTGGGAGATGAAAAGATTGCGAATGCAACTGAGACTTCTAAGAAGAAAGCAGAGGAAAAAGCAGCACATAGGGCATTTTATATTTTAAATAAAAAAGAAAATATACTTGGAAATTCAAAAACTTTATGATCTTGATGATATAGAATTTGAAGATATTGCCATAGGATTGGTAAGATTAGCCAAAGATGTACCTGCTCACGAGTTTTTCTATAAAATAAATCAAACAAACGACCTCAATTTTTCAAGAAAGAAAGATCTTGTCTTTCATGGGGGATATTATGATTATCTTTTTCCAAGATTTGAAGCCTACCACAAGTTTTCAAAGACCTGTTTTACCTTCATTTCAAATAAATCTTCTGAAAGTAAGCAAAAAAAAATTCAGACAGAACTCTTTACAGAAGAAGAAAACATTAAATTTTTATTAAATAATCAGGTAGATGTGGAATATATTCTGCATAGTTCGGAACAGTTTCCTGATTTTTCCGTAATTTTGCTCCCTGAAAATCTTGTGTTTCCAATTCAAGATTATACACTGAGTTCTGATGAAGAACTTTATCAAATTATCCAGTATTATGAATAAGTATTTAAAGAAGACAAAAATTATCGCAACACTAGGGCCTGCTTCATCGTCGAAGGAGGTAATGTTAGATTTAATGAAAGCGGGTGTTGATATTTTCAGAATAAATTTTTCCCATGCAGATTACGACTTAGTTCGAAAAAATATTGAAATAATTAGAGAGCTAAACAGCGAGTATGGTTATTCAGTGGGAATCTTGGGAGATCTTCAGGGTCCTAAGCTGAGAGTAGGAGTTGTAAAGGAAGGATCTTATCTGAATCCAGGTGATATTCTTACCTTCACCAATGAAAAGATGGAGGGAGATTCCACGAAAGTGTACATGACTTACCAACAGTTTCCACAAGACGTAAAAGTAGGAGAAAGAATCCTAATTGACGATGGAAAACTTATGTTGGAGGTTACTGAAACCAATGAAATAGATACGGTAAAAGCAAAAACCATTCAAGGGGGACCGTTAAGCTCTAAAAAAGGAGTTAATTTACCTAATACAAATGTTTCTCTTCCTGCATTGACAGAAAAGGATATTCAGGATGCTAATTTCATGCTTGACATGGAAGTTGACTGGATTGCCTTATCATTTGTTCGTCATGCTCAGGATATTATCGACTTGAAGGAGCTTATTAAAGCGCATCCAAATGGTAAATTCAAGACTCCGATTATTGCAAAGATTGAAAAGCCTGAAGGGGTTAAAAATATTGAAGAAATTCTTCTTGAATGTGATGGATTAATGGTAGCTCGTGGAGACCTTGGAGTAGAAGTTCCAATGGAAGAAGTTCCTGCGATCCAGAAAAACCTGGTAGAAAAAGCAAGATTCTATTCTAAGCCGGTGATTATCGCTACCCAGATGATGGAAACGATGATCAACAGCTTAACACCAACCAGAGCGGAAGTAAATGACGTTGCCAACTCTGTATTGGATGGTGCAGATGCCGTAATGCTTTCGGGAGAAACTTCTGTAGGGAGATATCCGGTACAGGTTGTGGAAAACATGGCCAAAATTGTAAAGAATATCGAAACCACTCATTTTTACCAACATAAAAATGAGCCTATCGAAAAAGATTATAACTGTATTGATGAGAGATTCATTACCAACAGGGTTTGCCTTGCAGCGGTAAGAATTGCTAAAACAACAAACGTTTCTGCTATTGTAACGCTTACTCACTCTGGATACACTGCTTTCCAGCTTGCAGCCCACAGACCAAACTCTCACATCATTGTATATAGTGGTAACAAAAGGGTTATTACCATGCTGAACCTTCTTTGGGGTGTTCACGCATACTATTATGATATGAAGAAATCTACTGATGAAACGATTATCCAGGTAAATATGCTGACTCATAACTACGGTTATATTGAAACCGGAGACTTTGTAATCAATATCAACGCTACTCCATCATACGAAGGTGGAAAAACGAATACGCTGAGATTGACGACAGTATAAGCAAAATTACTTTTTGTCAAAACATAAAAAACTCCTGGAAATTGATTTCCGGGAGTTTTTTTATATTATAAAATTGGCTCATGAATACATTGTACTTTTTACATTGTACAATATACTACGGCACAATCTAATTACCTACAATAGTCTTAGCTGTTACAAATTCTTTTAAAGCCAACAGGGACAATTCTGTTCCATATCCTGAAGCTTTTGTTCCTCCAAATGGAAAACGCGGATCAGAACTCGTCATACGATTGATATTGACAGTTCCTGACTCAAGGTTTTCAATGAAGAATAACTGACGTTCTTTATTTTTCGTCCAAACAGAATTAGAAAGTCCGAAAGGAATATCATTCGCCATCTGCAAAGCTTCTTCCTGATTTTTTGCTATCATAATCATTCCAAGAGGTCCGAAAAGCTCTTCCTTCAAAATTGGATTTCCCTCCTGAACTCTGATTAAACCAGGTTTAAACTCATTTTCAGAAACTCTTTCCAAAGGAATGATAATTTCGGCACCATTTTCCAGCGCTCTGTTGAACTGCGCTTCCAACTCATCAGCAAGATCAGGTCTAGCCATTCCTGCTAATTTCGTTTCTTTATTTAAAGGATCTCCAATTTCATATTTTTTATATTCTTCAATAAATATTGGTAAAAACTGATCCTCGATCTTTTCATCAATGATAAATCTTTTGGCTGCAGTACAGGTTTGTCCACAGTTTTGAAGTCTTGATTTCACTCCCGCTTTTGCTGCATCTTCCAGGTCTGCATCATCAAAAATGATAAAAGAATCACTACCACCCAGTTCAAGCAAAGATTTTTTGATATTTAATCCGGCTATTGAAGCCACTTCTCCACCTGCTTTTCCACTTCCTGTTAAGCTCACTCCCCTTACAGCATCGTGTTCAAGGATTTCCTTTACAGCTTTGTGTCCTACTTCAAGGTTTTGAAAAATACCTTCAGGAAAACCTGCTTCCAGAAGAACATCAACAATGGCATTTCCACTTCCGAAACAAATTGATGCATGCTTTAAAACCACTGTATTTCCAGCCAAAATTGCAGGAGTAGCAAATCTTAATACCTGCCAAAAAGGAAAATTCCAGGGCATTACGCCTAAAATTACTCCTTTGGGAGCATAGTGAACTTCAGAATAAGCAAATTCTGATTCTACTTTCTCAGGTTTTAAAATATTCTCAGCGTTTGCATAATAATTCATCATTAAAGCACACTTTTCTACTTCAGCAATAGATTCTGAAATAGGTTTGTTCATTTCTGTTGTAATTATTCTCCCAAATTTCTCCGAATTATTCTTTAAAATTTCCGCTGCTTTTGCAATTAACTTCTGCCTTTCCTCAAACGGCACTTTTCTCCACACTGAAAACGCTTTATCTGCTTTAATAAGCTTGCTTTCAATTAATTGTTCCATAATATAAATTTCTGTTTTAAATTCAGCTAATGAATTTATGAGCGCTTTTATTTTAAAAGCACGGTGAAATCAGCAAATTCCATTCCTTAAGGGTCAATAAAATAATGATTTTCTCTATCGGAAGAATATAGCTTTATCTTAAATCATTAGCCATTCATTCACAAGACATGCTGCAAGTCTTGCTGTTCTGTCCTGAATATCGAAAGAAGGATTCACTTCTGCTACATCCAGTGCCAGCAATTTTTTATTTTTTAAGATATGTCTGTAAAAATGCATAAAAGCAGTATCCGCAAAGATACCATTATATGCTGCTGCCGATACTCCGGGAGCAATGGATGCATTAAAGACGTCCATACAAATGGTAAGATAGGCATAATCTACACTGTCCAGCAATTCATCGATACGCTGATAGATGGATGTAAGATTTTCAAAAAATAATTCGTCAGCAAGAATATATTTCATCCCATACTGATGAGCCGTATCAAAAAGCTTTAATGTATTGGAGTTTCTCTGAATTCCAATATGCAAAGAATTGATGGGTCCTTCCTGGGCAATCTGCCAGAATCCGGTGCCAGAACTCGGTCCTACTCCTTTTTCCGGCTGCCTGTTATCAAAATGGGCATCAATATTAATAATACCAATTTTTTGTTCAGGAAAAGCTGTTTTAACCCCTAAATAATGGGCATATGTCACTTCATGGCCTCCACCCAGCACAAGGGATTTTCCTCCTTTTAAAAGTACTTTTGAAACATTTTTGGCAAGATTATTCTGAGTATTTTCCAGATTTCCGTCTTCACAGGTAACGTTTCCAAAATCCAGCATTGAAAAGTCAGGAAGGATCACCGGAAAATTAGACATATTTTTTCGGATCACATCAGGAGCATCTTTCGCTCCCTGACGGCCTTTATTTCTTCTTACTCCTTCATCTACAGCAAAACCATGCAACGCAAAGTCACCTGTAGAGATGTTGTCGTAATTATGTTCTTCTTTTACTCTTTGAAATAATCTGTGATAGAGAAGTTCTTCTCCGTCCAATCTGCCTTGCCAAATATTACTCATTATTCAGTCATTTGCCTATTGTCTGCCCTTCCATCAACTCATATGGGAAACATGCTGATGGAAGAACAAATATGGTTAATTTATAATTTTACATCAGATTTCCGTCAATGTACACATTTTCTGCTTTTAAGCTTCCCTGATTATACAGTACATTCTGGAAATTATTGGTTTTGAAAGTCACAAAATCAGCTTTTTTTCCGGCTTCCAACTGCCCTCTATCTTCAAGATTCAATGCATAAGCAGCACGGAAAGTCATCCCTGCCAATACTTCAGCTGTAGTCAGTTTCTGGAAAGTGGCTAAAATAGACGCCTGGGTAATTAAATTTCCCATAGGGGCTGATCCCGGATTCCAGTCACTTGCAATGGCTACAATAGCTCCTGCATCCAGTAATTTTCTTGCCGGAGTAAATTTCTCACCCAAACCCAGGCTCGCTCCCGGAAGAGCTGTTGCCACAGTATCAGATTCAGCCAGAAATTGAATATCTTCATCAATGGTTGCTTCTAAATGGTCTGCAGACTTCGCTCCCACTTCTACTGCAATTTTTGAACTTCCAGGGGTAAACTGATCGGCATGAACGGTAATTTCAAAACCTAGTGCTTTTGCTTTAAGTAAGAAATCCTTACTTTCCTCAGGCTGAAAAGCAGACTTTTCAATAAAAATATCTACTCTGTTTGCCAATCCTTCTTCTTTTACTTTTGGTAAAATTTCGGTGATGATATATTCCAGATATTCAGGATTGCTCCCTTCAAAATCTCTTGGTTTTAAGTGGGCTGAAAGACAGGTAGGAACTAGGGTTGCTTTAGTTTCGTTCTGGGCTTTTTTAATAATTCTAAGCATTTTCAGTTCATTTTCCACATCCAGTCCGTAACCACTTTTCACCTCAATTGTCGTAATTCCCAGCTCAACCAAGAAGTTGATTCTTTCCACTAAAGTTTTCAGCAATTCTTCTTCTGAAGCATTTCTTGTGTGCTGTACAGAACTCCAGATTCCACCACCACTCTCGGCGATTTCCAGATAAGTTTTCCCTGCATTACGCATGGCAAAATCATTCGCACGGTTTCCTCCGAAACAAATATGGGTATGTGAATCTACAAAAGCAGGAAGAGCAATCTGTTCTCCCTCTATCTGTTCAATTTCTATGGTAGGATTTTCTGTTTTTAATGTTTCGAAATTTCCAACTTTCCGGATGGTATTCTGATCTACTACAATTCCTCCGTCTACAATAATTTCCAGCTGCTCATCGGAAAGTTTTCCTCTTAAGGGTAAGTTAGCAAGTGTCACCACCTGCTTAAATGGTCCTATTAATTTCATTAGTCTAAAGTTAATTCGATGTTTAGATTCAGGCTGATTAGTTCTTCAATCAACACCTGTCTGCTAAACAGTCAAAATTTTATTAATTTTTATTAATAATTTCTCCTCTCAAAAATACTTAAAATATCCCAAATATTTAAATCTTAGGTGTTCTCATTTTCAACCCTGGCTAAAACCTCTGTATCAATCTTAACGTTTTCTCAATCTGCCCTTCAACCTTAGTCGAAATTTGCTATCTTTGAAGTAAATGAAATGAATTAATGCCAGATTTTTTACATCCAGATAAGGAAAACTACTCACGAGAGGAGCTGATGCAGGAAGAACAGATCCGTCCCCAGAGCTTTAAAGATTTTGCGGGACAGAGAAAAACGCTGGAGAACCTTGAAGTTTTTGTTACCGCTGCAAAAAGACGTGGCGGAGCACTAGATCATGTTTTATTACACGGTCCGCCAGGGCTTGGTAAAACTACGTTGGCCAATATTATCGCTAATGAGCTTGGAGTAAACTGTAAGATTACTTCTGGTCCTGTATTGGACAAACCAGGTAGCTTGGCTGGTTTATTGACTAATCTGGAAGAAAATGATGTTCTTTTCATTGATGAAATTCACCGTCTTTCTCCTGTTGTAGAGGAATATTTGTATTCTGCAATGGAAGATTACAAGATTGACATCATGCTGGAAACAGGTCCCAATGCCAGAAGTGTACAGATCGGACTGAATCCGTTTACCCTGGTGGGAGCCACTACAAGAAGTGGTATGCTTACCAAACCAATGCTTGCCCGATTCGGGATTCAAAGCAGGCTGGAGTATTACTCTGTTGAGCTTTTATCAATGATTATTCAGAGAAGTGCAAGGGTTTTGGGAGTTGTTATTTATGAAGATGCCGCCATAGAAATTGCAAGAAGAAGCCGTGGAACGCCAAGGATTGCCAATGCATTATTGAGAAGGGTACGTGATTTTGCTGAGATCAAAGGAAATGGTGAAATTGAGATTAAGATCACAAAATATGCACTGGATTCTTTGAATGTGGATGAATTTGGTCTGGATGAAATGGACAATAAGATCATGCGTGTCATGATTGAAAATTTTAAGGGAAAACCGGTAGGTATTTCTGCGCTTGCCACATCCATTGCTGAAAATCCGGAAACACTGGAAGAAGTGTATGAGCCGTTTTTGATTCAGGAAGGATTTATTATCAGAACCCCGAGAGGAAGAGAAGTTACAGATAAGGCTTACAAGCATTTGAATATTACAAGACCTAAAAATCCGGGAGAACTATTCTAATTCAAAGTTTTGAGTTTAAAGTTCAGGGATTTTAGTGTAAGGTTAACAAGAATTTTTAGTTTATGTTTATTCCCAAATTATATAAAAGCGAAGATTACCATTTGATGAGAGAGATCATCAAAGAAAATTCTTTTGCTTTACTGATCTCTTCTGTTGATAAGATAAGAGCGACCCATTCTATGATGATGCTTAATGAGGATGATCCGGAAAATGCTTATATTGAAACTCATATTTCGAGAGCTAACCCACAGGCAAAAACCTTACAAAACGGGGATGAAGTTCTTTGTGATTTTCTAGGTGCCCACACGTACATATCCAGCAGCTGGTATGATCATATTAATGTTTCCACCTGGAATTATGAGGCAGTACAGATTCACGGAAAAGTTGAAGTAATGGATCATGATGAGCTGTATGCCCATTTGGATAAATTGACATCCAAATATGAAAGCTTCCAGCAATGTCCAATGATGGTGAAAGATATGGGCAATGCCTTTGTGGAAAAGGAAATGAAGGGAGCTTTTGGGATTAAAGTTATTCCAACCGAAATATTTATCAAACAAAAGCTTTCTCAGAACAGAAAAGAGACGGATTTCAACAACATTGTCAGCCAACTTGAACAAGCTGATGATAACGCAAGAAAGATTGCGGAGAAAATGAAACAAATAAAAAAATAATCAAAATATACATATGAAGTTATATCCAATACAATGTGGAAAATTTAAACTGGACGGCGGTGCTATGTTCGGAGTCGTCCCGAAGAGTCTGTGGGAAAAAACTAACCCGGCAGACGAAAAAAACCTGATCGAATTGGGAACCCGCTCCCTGCTTATTGAAGACGGGAAAAAACTGATCCTGGTAGACTGTGGCCTTGGTAACAAACAGGATGATAAATTTTTCGGACACTACTCTCTTTGGGGAGACGATACTCTAGATAAAAATCTTAAAAAATACGGCTTTGTAAAGGAGGATATTACGGATGTATTCCTTACGCATCTTCACTTCGACCACTGTGGCGGTGCTATAGAATGGAATGATGACAGAACCGGATACAGACCAGCCTTCAAAAATGCCCATTTCTGGACTAATGAAAATCACTGGCAGTGGGCAACAGAACCTAATGCAAGAGAAAAAGCAAGCTTCCTGAAGGAAAATATTATGCCGATGCAGGAAAGCGGACAACTTAACTTTTTGCCTCTTCCTACCACCGGAAATTACGGCTTTGCTCCGGACCTGAAAATGGATGTCATCTTTGTAGACGGACATACCGAAAAACAGATGCTACCGGTCATTCAATACCAGGAAAAAACAGTTGTCTTTGCCGCCGACCTTATTCCTACTGCAGGACATATCAACCCGGTGTATGTGATGGGATATGATACCAGACCTCTTTTAACAATGGAAGAAAAAGGCAAATTCCTTAAGCAATGTGTAGACAACGAATATTTACTGTTCTTTGAGCATGATGCGCATAACGAGCTTGCAAGTCTTAAAATGACAGACAAAGGAGTAAGGCTTGATGAAACGTTTAGCTTTAATGATGTTTTTGGATATTAATTTTGAATCATGGAAGAATTACATTCAGAAACACAACAGACAGAACCGGAACCAGCACCCAAGATCATTGGTTTAACCGGAGGAATAGGCTCAGGAAAAACCACAGTAGCACGCTTTATAGAGGAATTCGGTTTTCCGGTCTATTATTCCGATGACAGAGCTAAAGCTATCGTTAATGAAAGCGAAGATCTGAAAATAAAAATCAAAGAACTTCTTGGTGAAGAATCTTATGATGAAAATGGATTGTATGACAGAAAATTTGTTGCTGATAAAGTTTTTAATAACAGAGATCTCCTTCAGCAATTAAACGAAATCATACACCCTGCCGTAAGGGTTGATTTTGAAGACTGGGTAAAGAAACAAAGCAAATATTTAGTTTTCAAAGAAACAGCACTATTGTTTGAGCTGAAGCTCAACAGACAATGTTACAAATCTCTTTTGGTAACAGCTGAGGATAACATCAGGATCAAAAGGGTAATGGATAGAGATCAGAAAACCTACCGCGAGGTAGAAACTGTCATGGAAAAACAAATGCCTGAAAGGGATAAAATTAAAATGGCAGATTGTATCATCTACAACAATACCAATCTGGAAGAATTAAAAGAACAGACTGAGAAAGTGATCTTCAGTATTGAATAAATAAAACTCGTTAGAAGCTTTTCTAACGAGTTTTTTTCTGCTAAAAATTATTTCTTAGGTAAGAATTCAACCAAGATTCTTTTGCAAAAAATAAGCCTCCATTTCTGGAGGCTTATTCTATCTGAAATTTAAATGATTTATTCTTTGATAAATTTCTTTTGGGCAGTATTACCGTTATCATCGATATCAATCACATAAACACCGTTAATCAATCTGCTTACGTTGATCTGGTTGTTTAATAAGATACCGTCAGCGATTACCTGTCCTGCAGCATTGTAGATCTTATATTTAGCTCTCTTGCTAACATTTTTCACAAACAATACTGAGCTTACCGGGTTAGGATAAATCATAACACTTGTCTGATCAATCGGATTAGCAACGATCGGTTTAGAGATTCTTACCGTGTAATCCTCTACTTCTCCGTTTTTGAAGTCAGTACAGTTTACAGGGATACCATCTCTTGACATGGCTACTCTCATCACTACATACTTATAGTCTGTCATACTTACAAAAGCATCTGCAGGGACATTGAATTTACCAGATACAGGGCTGTTTGAATTCGGTGAAGAAGTGAATACTCTTTCGTTGATATCAAACTCTCCATTTCTGTTGAAGTCAATCCATACTGCGATTCCTTCGTTGTAAGTAGTTCCTGTCCATTTCTTCTCGATGATGATCTCATTGTCAGTTGATCCCTGAATCATCTCGATGAATGTCTTAGGTACTCCTGTATAATCTGTATAGGTAGAAGCTCCGGATTCATTCTCCATTGTTTTCTTACCTGTAGGCTTCACAGTAACTTTAGAAATATGCTCTCCTGTAGAACTTTCTGCTTTCATTTTACAGTAAATTACTGTAGGTGTTGTAAAGTAATATGGAGGAGTATAGTTTCCTGGTGTACCGTTACAGATATTGACTACCTGCATCTCATATTTCGTTAATTCTGTAAGTCCTGTTAATACAAGATTATTAACTAATGAAGGTACTTCTGTCCAGCTTGGAATTCCTACTTTTCTGTATCTAAGAACGTATGTCGCTCCTGGGAAAGGATCCCACTGAATCGCTGCCGATGTTGGAAGCAATTGAGTAATTGTTAATCCTGGAGGAGGAATTTCACATATTCTTTCTGTAGTAAATACTTTAGGGTTAGAATATGGATTCAATGTTGTTTCTCCGTTACACTGGTTTGCAATCTGAACTTCATATGTAGTATATGGATCTAAAGGAGTTGCACTTCCTAATACATAAGTATTTGCAGGAGCTGCTGGTAAACTCACAATATTCCAAGTAGTAGTCCCTACTTTTCTCCATCTCATCGTATACGTAGAGCTTGCTGCTAGCGGAGCCCATGTAATCAATGCTGTTGTTGGAGTAATGTTACTTACCGTTACATTTGGAGGAGTAGGATCACATCTCGTAGTAAATGTTTTGATAGGAGTTGCCGTTCCCACGATATCTCCACAAATTGCTGCTACCTCTACTTCATAAGTAGTAGCTGGTGTCAATCCATTAATAACTAACGGAAGGTTACCCAATTGTGCTGAAGCATATACTTCTGTCCAGGCTGTTGTTCCCTGAACTCTGTATCTTACTACATAGCTCACTCCTGCTCCTGTGATGGTAACAGTAGCTGTTGTATGCGTTGTAGTAAATGTTGGTGCGTTAGGAGTTGCATTGCTACAAGGTCTGATTCTAACTCTGTAATCTTCAACTTCTCCATCCACTGCATTCTGGCACATTGTAGGAGCACTTGTACGCTTCAGTACAACTCTCATTGTAGTTGTCAATGGTCCTGTATAAGCAGTTGAAGGAACAGCAAAAGTAGCTGTAACCGGAGTAGTTGTGTTAGCCGGAGAAATTAAGATTCTCTCAGCATCTGTAAACTGTCCGTTTCTGTCAAAGTCAATCCAAGCTGTTACAGCGTCATTACCTGTTGCGCCTGTCCATCCTTTTGCTACAGAGATTTTATTATTTTGAGAATTTACATCTAAAGTAATAAGAGTCTCCGGAGTAGTATAGCTGATATAATTTGTCTGTACTGAAGTATTATTCATTGGTGGAACTCCAAGATTCGAAGAGGTAACTGTTACATTCGAAATATGGTCATTCGTTCCTGTACCAGTCATTTGACAGTAAGACAATGGTGGTGTTGTAAATGTTACTGATCCTGAATAAGCTCCTGTAGAACCGTTACAAGTTGTTGAAACCTGAACTTCATAATTCGTCTGCTCATTAAGACCAGTAATTCCATAGTAGTTCTGACCTGCAGGAACAGTTGCTGTTTGCCAAACACCTCCAGGAGTTGTTCTCCATCTAATGTTATAAGTAGCTCCAGCAGTAGCAACCCATGATACTGTTGCCGTAGTTGCCCCAATATTGTTTACGGTAATATTTGTCGGAGCAGCCGTTGTACAGTTTTGAGGATCTACAAATTTTACTGCATAATCTTCTACTTCTCCCTGAGTGAATGTACCACAAGGATTAGCATTATCAAAATATCTCATTACTACACGCATACGGGTAGGAAGAGTTCCTGTATATACATTACCACTTGCAACGGTAGGCACTGCAAAAGTAGCCGTTACCGGAGTAGTTGTGTTATAGGTAGTATTAAGAATTCTCTCACTGGTTTCAAATGTTCCGTTTCTGTTAAAGTCTACCCAAGCTGAAACTCCGTATGAAGTAGGAGAACCTGGCCAGTATTTGTTGACAGAAATTTTATTATTGGCTGAACCTCTTTCAAAGATAACTACTCTTGTAGCATCTGTTGTATAATCTTTATAATTGTCAGATCCGGAATTACTCAACATGATAGGAGTATTCGTAGGAGTAACAGTTACATTATTAATATATCCACTTGTTGCAGTATTACCTGTAGGACCTGCTGTACAATAAGTAAGAGCTGGCGTTGTAAAAGTAACACTTGATGAGAATGCTCCAGTTGTTCCTCCACAAACAGTAGCTACCTGTACTTCATATGTAGTCTGCTCCAATAATCCTGAAAGTATTTGATTACTGATTAATGGGGTATTGACTGCAATCTGCTGCCATGCTCCGGAAGGAGAAACTCTGTATCTTACGATATAAGTAGCTCCTGTAGCTGATGTCCAAGTAACATTAGCAGAAGAAGGAGTTACGTTATTTACCATAATATTAGAAGGCGGCGCTGTAGAACAAGGTGATAAGTCTATAAACTTAACAGCATAGTCTTCAGTTTCACCATAAGAGTATGTTCCACAAGCATTAATAGGGCTGTATTCGTTTAATACAACACGCATTTTTGTAGTCAGGTTTCCAGTGTAAACACCACCAGCAACACCTGGTACTGTAAATGTAGCGGTAACCGGAGTTGTTGTATTACTTGGAGAAGTAAGTACTCTTTCATTTGTTTCAAAAACACCATTACGGTTAAAATCAATCCAAACTCCTGTTAAGAAGCTATATTGATAACCTGGCCAGGTCTTTGAAACAGAAACAGTAGCACTACCTCCTCTTACCAAAGTAACGACTCTTGTAGGATCTGTACTGTAATCTGTATAACCACTCTGATCAGAGTTGCTAGTCATGGACGGAGCACCTTGTGCATTAACAGAAACCTGGTTGATATATCCATCAATAAAAGTACTCGTAGCACCGGACGCACAATAAGTAAGTGCCGGAGTTGTAAAGTTTACACTGGAAGAGAATGCTCCCTGAGTACCACCGCAAATCGTAGCTACCTGAACTTCATACTGAGTTTGTTCGGTTAATCCCGTAATAAGCTGGTTTCCAACCAAAGGAGTTGTAACATTGATTGTTGTCCAGGCGCCTCCTGATACAGGTCTGTACCTTACCACATACGTAGCTCCTGCAGAAAGATACCAACCTACATTAGCTGAAGTTGTTGTCAGGTTTGAAACCGTGATATTAGTAGGTGGAGCTGTTGAACAAGCCGGTAGCGGATGGCTTTCCAATTGTATTCTAGGAATATCTGCAAGTCTGTCTTTTGCAGAAGGGGGTGCAGCAGGATCCGGGTTTGTAGTATCTTCATAATAGATGATACCTCGGTTTGCCCCTGCATTATAAGATCCCCAAGCCGTACCTGGCGAAGATGAATAGCCTGGAGTTTTTTCATTTACAGCAACTACCAGGTTGTCTGTTCCGTTCCATAAAAACGGTGTAGCCAATTGAAGAGTTACCCAGTTTCCGTTTGTTAAGTTAGGTAAAGTTCCGGCAAACACCTGAGTTAAAGAACCTAACGGAACCCAGTTTGTATTGGACGTAAAGGCATTCTGGGTTGTATTACCCATATATACCACCCAATCCTTATACACATCCTGAGAAGTTGAAACGGTAGTGGAATAAAACTTTATGGCCGTGATATAGTTCGACGTACCTATGGCCGTCGTAAGCTCCGCAGCAGTATAAATCTGCTGAGAATAACTATACCCATAATAGGAACGTATGGGGAGATACACAGAGGTACCCGTTCCTGTCCCGATCTGCCCTGCCTGAGCCGAGACTTTGGATACAAAGCCTGTACAAATCAAACAGAGAAACAGAATTAAAGAGGTAAAGAGTTTCTTCATAATGTTTTCATTATAATATTAATCACACAAATCTAATCATTTTTTATTATTAATTTATAAGTGCATTTGGGTTTTTTCTGAAAAAAAACAATATTTTTTCCACTTATGCTCTAAATAAAGAAATCCCCGGGACTTCCCGGGGATTTACTAATATTTAAAGGTTATCTTTATTTCTTGATAAATTTAGATTTGAATTGTTCAATTCCTTTATCATCTATTGTAATTACGTATCCACCTTTAACTAAAGTTGAAACATTTACCTTTCCACTATTGATATTTCCTCTATCTACTAATTGTCCGGCAGCACTATAAATTTTATAAGTTGCTTTATCTGAAACTTTAGTAACGTTTAGAACATCCGTTGCAGGATTTGGATAAATCTGAATACCATTATTTTTAACAGCATTTTCAGAAGTAGCAAGGTTACCTGTAATAACTACGTTATAGTCTTCAACTTCTCCGTAATCGAAAAGATCTCCACATACATAATCTGAAGGTAATGATAAACCAACATTTCCGTTTCCAGTACCAGCTCCAACATAGAATGCTACCACTCTCATTCTTAATGGCTGTCCTTCTACAGCATTACTTGGAATTGCAACATTTGCATTGATCACCGTTGATGGCTGCGTTAATGTTACAGGATAATTCAATACTCTTTCTGAATCACTGAAAATACCATCCTTGTTAAAGTCAATAAATGCTGCTACAGCATCATAATCTGCAATATCAGGGTTACCAACAGTAACAGACATAGGATAAGTATTTCCTTTTGTTAAGTTAATCTGAAGAGCTGAATTCGTAGTATAGTTTGTATATGTACTGTTTGCAGAAGTATTATTTACATTGGCAAGAGTTACATTGGCAATATACTCATAGTTTGCACTTCCTGTAGAAGCTGTACAATAAGTAAGTGCAGGTGTACTGAAGTTTACAGAAGTTGAATATGTTCCTACCGTAGTACCACAAACTAAAGCTACCTGAACTTCATAAGTTGTACCATCAATTAAGTTACTTAAGTTGATTGAAGGAACTGTTGTATCCGCCTCAGTCCATACAGTTGAACCTACTTTTCTGTAACGTACTTTATAAGTAGCTCCAGTATAAGACATCCATGATACACTTCCTGAAGATACAGTAATGTTGCTCACCACTACGTTAGTTGGCGCCGCACTGCTACATGCAGATAGAGGAGCGATACTAACAGGACCTACAGCATAGAAAACATTTCCTATTGAAGAAATTCTTACTTTAATAGTCTGACCGTTCAATGAAGAAGGGAAAGTAAAGTTTTCAGATCCGTCGTTAGGAGTTGAAGCTGATAATACAGTCCAGGTTGTTCCGTTATCTGTAGTATAGTCAATCTTTACGTTAGCAACATTATAAGGAGCTGCGTTAGTATTTGCAACAATCCACTGAACCGGAGTTGGAGTATTCACATCAGCATATTGGTTAGCTAATCTGAAAGGACCATTATCTCCTACAACAATTGTCTGAACTTTAAAAGCTGACTGCTGTTGAGCTACGTTAGAATTGTTATCTCTTACAGTTAATGCAAAATTTGTAGTTCTTGCTGTAGTAGATACAGCCTCCCAAGTATTATTTGCATTATTTAGTACTCCACTCATTACAGAAGCAAATTTCGGGAAGTATCTTGTTGGGCTTGCGTTTGGAGCAGCAGATCTGAAAGAAGCTCCAGACATTGTATTTCCTAAGTTATACTTATCAATAGAAACTGAAGCGTCATCCACCTCTTCCCAAGAATAAGTCATTGGATCATTTTCAGGATCTGTAGCACTACCTGTTAAAGCAAAAGCAGTCCCTTTTGGTATTGTATATGTTGGAAGATCAGCAATTACCGGAGGGTTATTGGTAATTGTAGTTTCTACGTCACAAGTTTTTGCAATTAAGTTAGCTTGTACCTGACCGATACTTGCTTTATGGAAATAAGGATCAGAATTAGCCTGAACATCTGTATCAGGACCTGTAATACCTGCGTATCCCATAATGGTAGTTCCTGAACCTGGTTCCATATTCACACCACTTCCTTCAAGATTGTGAGAGAAAGTATGGTTAGCTCCTAACTGGTGACCCATCTCATGGGCAACGTAGTCAATATCAAAGCTATCTCCTGATGGAATTCCGTTTGCTGGAGAAGTAAATCCTGAACCTTTTCCTTTAGGAACCGAAGTGGTAGGATTAATACATACACACCCGATACATCCGGCGTTTCCTCCACCTCCTGATTTACCGAATAAGTGTCCGATATCATAGTTTTCATTTCCTACATTGGCTGTCAAAGCACCCTGTAGCTGTGTATTCCATGCACCTCCAGCACCTGTTGATGCAGCAGCATATGGATCGGTAGCCGGATCAATATAAATTACATTAGGAAAATTCTGCAAATTCAAATGCAATGCAAAATCTTTTTCAAAAACTCCATTTACTCTGGTTAAAGTATTGTTGATGGCAACAAGTGCAGGAGCTCTTTTTTGGTCATCTGTAGCTGTAGCAGGTACACCAGCAAGTCCCATAAAGTATTGGGTATACTCACCAGTAACAGACATTGCCAATCTCATTGTTCTGTATTTCTTATCAGAACTTTTGTTAAAAGTTGTTGCCTGATTAGAGAATGACTGCCCATTTTTTAATAAAGCATCTATTTCCTTTTTAGCAGCAGGAGATTCTTCTGTAGAACATAAGAAACCATTCTTTTCCTTTTTTGTTTTAGGATGAACAGCATACACTGTTTTATCTGCAGAGGCAGGGTCAATAAATTCATACTTATCTCCATGAATGATCATCGACTGAAAATCATTAGGAGCAATACTGAATCTTAAAAATTTGGTAGGGTCATCGACACTTGATCCAACATAAGATCCCAATTCATACTTGTCCGCCAGTTCTTTTACAACTACTGGAAAACTGTACACATTAAACCTTTCAATCTTCCCGCTCATCGTAGGAAGAGAAATTACTACAGGAGTGGAATTAGATCCCATTTCCTGTGCATTCTTCAGCTGAGATCTCAGTAAGTTCAGGTCTAACTTATAGTACCCGTTACCTCTTACATTGGATTGATCTACTCTAAATCCTGTACTTCTTTTGTTATCGTCTCCTTTTTTAAGAGAAGTGGGTGTCCATTGGCCGAACACTGCGCCTCCTATAAAAGTAAACATTAAAGCAGTAAATACTCTTTTCATAAATTAAAACACAATTATAATTTCCGCCAAATATAGCTATTTTATAACTCACACAGATAAAATAAGTTAATATTTTTTAATATTATACATCTAATAAGCACATCTATTAAAAAAAATACAAACTTTAGAACATTCTAAAGTTTGTATTTTATATATTTTAAAGATAAAGGATTTATATTTCTAGAACTTATAAGCAATATTCCATGCAAATCCCATATTGAATTTTGAAGAACTTCTTCCAAAACCGGGAACAATCATCGGAGAGATATCATCCTGCTTAGAAGTATATACCATGTATCTTGGCTGAAGATTCACATCTATATAGAAGTTGGAACTGAATAACTGCACCCTGCCTCCTATTGTTCCTTCCAGCCAAAAAGAAGTTTGTGAGGATGAAGGAAACGCTTCAGAGGAATTACTTCCCCCAAATCCGCGAACGGGGACAGCCATATATTCCTGATTATAGAATGATCCGGCAGCTTTTCCACCAGCATAAAATCCGTTGAATTCATTTTCGGAATCTTTTGCCAGCATATAAAATGCACCCAACTTAACGAAAGGGCCGCTTGCCTTAGCATCATACCCATTCTTCTGATATATGTTTTTTTCAAAACCGGCTTCTGCAATAGCATGAATATTTCCTCTGATTTTTGAGGAAATAAATCCCTGGTACAATTTTCTGTCCGAAAAAAATCCGGCTCCTGTATTCAATACATCAAGGCCAACCATAAAATTGGGTTCATATTTTTCGTGAACCTTCTTCTCTGCTTCCTTTTTTTTATCCTGTGCCCAGCTTATTATTCCAAATAAACTAAAAAGAAAGGTAAAGATTAGTCTTGTCTTCATTCTCTATCTGATTTTGTCCGGCTTCCAGCTTCAGAACTGGATTAGGAGTTAATAATTCTGAACTTAAATTCTCATAAGTTTTTTTGATCCCACATCCTGGAGACACATACGTTGACTTCGTAGTATAATTAATCCTTACTTTAGACTCTACCCCTTTATTGGTAAGTTTAAAATAAACATCTGTATAGGGCGAATTGTCTACCCGTAGAGGAATCAACCTTGAATCAATCTTTGCAAGTCCTCCCAGATCTACTTTTCCTGCACCATAATCTACCGCAACATAGAGTGAATCCAGAGTTCTATCTTTTCCAGAATCCAGTGATCTGAAAGCTACCTTCATTCTTGGAGTTCCTTCTCCGCTTTCGCAAATATCATCATCTCCTCCACAGGAAAAAAGCATTCCTAAAAGACAGATTGCTATGAGAAATTTAAAATATTTCATATTAAGATTTGAAATTCAAATTTAAATAAATTTATTTTTTAATCAACAACGCAATGTTCTCAACATGGTGTGTCTGCGGGAACATATCTACTGGCAAGATCTTTACTAAATTATAGTGATCTTTCATCAAAGCAAGGTCTCTTGCCTGAGTAGCAGAATTACAGCTTACGTAAACTACTTTTTCAGGTGAAAGTTTTAAGATTTGCTCTACTACCTTCTGGTGCATTCCGTCTCTTGGTGGATCTGTGATCAATACATCTGCTTTAGGATGGTTTGCCATGAATTCATCATTGAAAATATCTTTCATATCTCCACAATAGAACGTTGTATTTGTTAAACCGTTCAATGCAGCATGTTCTATCGCCGCATCTATTGCTTCCTGTACAGATTCTATTCCAATAACCTGTTTTGCATTTCTTGCTACATATTGTGCAATTGTTCCTGTTCCTGTATAAAGGTCATATACCACTTCATCTCCTTTCAGATCAGCAAACTCAAGTGTTTTTCTGTATAATTCCAATGCCTGCTTGTAGTTGGTCTGGAAGAATGATTTCGGTCCTATCTTAAACTTCAGTCCGTCCATTTCTTCCATAAGGTAACCTTCTCCGAAATACACATTAATATTTAAATCATAAATAGAATCATTCTGCTTAGGATTAATGGCATATACCAATGTTTTAATCTGCGGAAATTTTTCCAATAAGAATTCAAAAAGCTTCTCTCTGTTTTCTTTTTCTTCTCTGTAAAGCTGGAAAAGAACCATCCATTCTCCTTTAGAGTTCTGTCTCATCATCAAGGTTCTTAAAAACCCTTCCTGATTTCTTACATCAAAGAAGTCCAGACCATTATTTACTCCATATTCTTTTACAGCAAGTCTTATTGCATTGGAAGGATCTTCCTGAAGAAAGCACTCTTTCAGATCAAGAATCTTACTCCACATTCCCGGGATATGGAATCCCAGGGCATCTCTACTTCCGAAATTCTCTTCGGAACTGATTTCATACTGAGTAAGCCATCTTGCATTGGAGAAGGAAAACTCCATTTTGTTTCTATAAAAATACTGTTCTTCAGATCCTAGAATTGACACGGTTTCAAAGTCATCAATTCCTCCGATTCTTTTGATATTATTATATACTTCTTCCTGTTTAAAATCGAGCTGTTTTTCATAGCTCATATTCTGCCATTTGCATCCTCCGCAGGTTCCGAAATGGACGCATTTAGGATCAACCCTGTAGGGCGATTTTTCAAGTACTTCAATAGCTTCGCCTTCATAATATTTTGACTTCGCTTTCTTCACTTTTACGTTCACAATATCACCTGGTATTGCTCCTGAAACCATCACAGCTTTTCCTTCTTCTGTTCTTCCGATTGCCACGCCTTTTGCTCCGGCAGTCAATAGCTTTATATTTTCAAGAATTAAATCTCTTTTTTTCTTCCTACTCATTCTAAAATTTTCTATTTTCCTAATTGAAACTTTTACGTTCCAGTTTGCAAAAATACAATAAAAAAAACCTTATCCGAAGATAAGGTTTCTATACTGTGTTAAAGTTTATTATTTTGTTGGAGCCGGCTGTGGATTTGCGGGCTGTGGAGCTTGCTGCATTGCAGAAGGATCAAGCTGTAATTGCGGCTGCGTTTGCATATTCGGCTCTACTTTTGGAGCTGAAAGACCTGTTTGTTTATCAAGAATCGTTACTAATTCCTGCTCACCCAGGTTTACAAAAGATCTGCTGGCAATTTTACCATCTTTATCAATGATTACAAAGCAAGGTAACTTGAATCCGTATACACCATATTTCTTAGCGATATCTGAGTTCAAACCTCCTTCTCCATAAACATTTACTCCCTGAATTCCTTTTAATAAGGAGTTACTTGTTTTAATGAACTGGTCTTTTGTATCATCAACGTTTACAAATACAAAATTCATTTTAGACTTGTAGAAGTTTACTACTTCCTTTAGTACAGGTACCGTAGCTTCGCTGATGTAAGGATTCCATGAAGCATAGAAGAATAACATATAAGGTTTTCCTTTGTTTTCAGAAAGTTTATAAGCTTTTCCGTCTTGTTTTGCTAAAGCTGCTTCAGGAGCTGCATCTCCGATTTTAAGACCTGTAATCGCTACCTGCATTTTTAAAAGATCACTTTTAATCGTAGCATCTTTAATATCTGAATCGATAATCTTTTTAATCTTGTCGATATTGGCAACCGGAGTTGTTGGATGAATATCAGCCTGAGCCATTACAAAAGCAAGAAGATAATCTTTTGCAGTCTGAGATAAGTCTTTCTTTGTTTTTAAATACTGAGCAAACATCTCAGAAGTTGTAATTCCTGTTTTTCCTTTGCTGTTTGCTTCAGCATACTTCTGGAAATCAGGAGTCATTTTTACAAGAAGATATTGTCTGTAAAGAGGAATCGTTTTCACCATTGCATCTTTATCTGTCTCTAACTGAGTTTCATAATCTTTAAAAGCCTTGGAAGCTTTGTAAGAAGGGTTTCCAGACATTGGACCGTGCCCCATTTCATAATTGGCAAGTAAGTTAAGAATAGTTACTTTCACGTCGTTTTTCTTCCACTCTAATAATCCTTTGCTAGGGTTATTTTTCTTGGCAAGATCATCTACATTTTTATTAATATCTGCTTCAATTTTATGCATTCCTTTCAAAAATGCAGCTTCATCTCCACCCATTAATACAGGTAAATTAACTTTGCTGCCATAGTCTGCTAAAAACTTCATACTTGCCGTAAGGAAATCATTATTCTTTTTAGCATCTCCGGTAATTACATATTCATTTGGGAAAGTAGTTCCGTTTCCAGAAATATTCACAGTTTGTCCTCCTTCAAGATAGATCAGGCTTTGTCTGCCTGCATAGTTAATTACGTACATTCCATCTTTAGGAGCATCAAAATTTCCTGAAAAGTTTCCGTCTTTATCCAGACCTATATTAATTAAAGGCAGGGTTCCTACTCCTGAAGCTTCTACAAATTCAATTCTTTCTAATGGTGAGCTTCCTGTAATTTTCCCTTTTACTTCTACTTTTTTTGAACAAGACATCACAAAGAATGTGATGATAAACAATAAAAGATATTTTTTCATTTCAATTTTTAATATTACACAAAAATACGCTTTTTAGGGCTTGCTAATTCACACTAATTATTTTTTTTAAAAATTTTATTATTACCGTTCAAAAGGGAGATTCTAATTATTGAATCCTATCTTTTTACAGGTAAAAAGTATTGGAAAGTTTTTAAAAAAACCATTCTATTACCCTTCAAATATATACTTAATAAATAAAGAATGACGAAGATCTATCAATAAGTTAACAAACTTTAACAGGGTCATCCCTTTCATAAAAAAATCGCCTCCAAAAATGAAGGCGATTTTTTATGTATTTGAATCAATTCTATCCTCGATCTGCAAGAGCAGCCATGTATTCTCTGTTCATTCTTGCAATGTTTTCAAGAGAAATACCTTTTGGACATTCTACTTCACATGCTCCGGTGTTTGAACAGTTTCCGAATCCTTCTTCGTCCATAGCTTTCACCATGTTCAGAACTCTTCTCTTAGCTTCTACTCTACCTTGTGGAAGTAATGCATACTGAGAAACCTTAGCTCCTACGAATAGCATTGCAGATCCGTTTTTACATGTTGCCACACAAGCTCCACATCCGATACAAGCTGCAGCATCCATTGCTTTATCTGCATCTTCTTTAGGAACCGGAATAGCATTAGCATCCAAGGTATTACCTGAAGTATTCACAGAAATGAAACCTCCGGCTGCCATTACTCTGTCGAATGCGCTTCTGTCTACCATCAAGTCTTTGATAACAGGGAAAGCAGCACTTCTCCAAGGTTCAATAACGATCGTTTCACCGTCTTTGAACATTCTCATGTGAAGCTGACAAGTGGTAATACCAGTATCAGGCCCGTGAGCTCTACCATTGATATAAAGAGAACACATACCGCAAATTCCTTCACGACAGTCGTGGTCGAAAGCGATAGGCTCTTTACCTTCGTTAATTAAGTTTTCGTTCAGAATATCCAGCATCTCCAAAAATGAAGAATCCGTAGATACATCTGATATTTTATAGGTCTCAAACTGACCTTTAGTTTTACTATTTTTTTGTCTCCAAATTTTCAGCGTAAGATGTAAGCCTTTTTTTGCACTCATAATGTTATATTTATAGGTTGGAGATTATTTATAACTTCTAGTTTTAACCTCGATGTTGTCGTATATCAATTCTTCTTTATGCAACACTTCCGCGTTGATATCGTTTCCTTGATATTCCCAAGCTCCGACGTATTTGTAGTTTACGTCATCTCTTTCCGCTTCTCCGTCCGTAGTTGAATGGTCTTCACGGAAATGTCCACCACAAGATTCATTTCTATGTAGTGCATCGATAGCCATTAATTGTCCAAGTTCAAGGAAGTCTGCTACTCTGAATGCTTTTTCAAGCTCAGTGTTCATTCCTTCTCCTTCTCCTGGTACTTTTACATTTTTCCAGAAATCGTTTCTTACTTCTTCAATTTCCTTGATTGCTTCTCTCAATCCTTCAGGCGTTCTTCCCATTCCAACTTTGTTCCACATAATGTTTCCTAATTGCTTATGGAAGTGGTCTACAGAATGAGTTCCTTTGTTATTCAAGAAGAAGTCAATTTTTTCTTTAATTCCTTTTTCAGCTTCGTCAAACGCTCCTGAATTGGTAGGAATAGCTCCCGTTCTGATGTCTGCAGAAAGGTAATCTGCAATCGTGTAAGGAAGTACGAAATATCCGTCAGCAAGACCCTGCATCAATGCAGAAGCTCCAAGTCTGTTAGCTCCGTGGTCAGAGAAGTTAGCTTCACCGATTACGAAACATCCAGGAATGGTAGACTGAAGGTTATAATCCACCCATACACCACCCATTGTATAGTGAACTGCAGGATAAATCTTCATTGGAGTTTTGTAAGGATCATCAGCAGTAATTTTTTCGTACATAACGAATAAGTTACCGTATTTCTCCTCTACCCAGCTCTTACCTAAATCATAGATCTGCTGATCTGTAGGATTATGAATATGTTTTTCGATAGCGGATTCTTTACCTTTCTTCATGATCTCTGTAGAGAAATCCAGGTAAACACCTTCCTGAGTATCATTATTTTCAATACCGAATCCAGCATCACATCTTTCCTTAGCAGCTCTGGAAGCAACGTCTCTAGGTACAAGGTTACCGAATGCAGGATATCTTCTTTCTAAATAATAATCTCTATCTTCTTCTTTAATATTTTCCGGTCTTAATTTACCTTCTCTGATGGCTATTGAATCTTCAATTTTCTTAGGAACCCAGATTCTTCCTGAGTTTCTTAATGATTCAGACATCAAAGTCAGTTTAGACTGTTGTGTTCCGTGAACAGGAATACAAGTCGGGTGAATCTGTACGTAGCAAGGGTTTGCAAAGTACGCTCCTTTCTTATGAATCTTCCAAGCTGCAGAAACGTTTGATCCCATTGCGTTGGTAGAAAGGAAATATACGTTTCCGTATCCTCCTGAAGCAATTACTACAGCGTGAGCAGAGTGTCTTTCGATCTCACCTGTTACAAGGTTTCTTGCGATGATTCCTCTTGCTTTTCCATCTACAATTACAAGGTCAAGCATTTCATGACGGTTGTACATTTTGATTCTTCCTTTACCGATCTGGCGGCTCATTGAAGAGTATGCACCTAATAATAACTGCTGTCCTGTTTGTCCTTTTGCATAGAAAGTTCTTTTTACCTGAACTCCACCAAATGAACGGTTATCTAGCTGACCGCCGTAATCTCTCCCGAAAGGAACCCCTTGGGAAACACACTGGTCAATAATATTTGCAGAAACTTCAGCAAGTCTGTAAACGTTAGCCTCTCTTGCTCTATAGTCACCACCTTTGATGGTATCATAGAATAATCTGTAAGTAGAGTCACCGTCTCCCTGATAGTTTTTAGCAGCGTTGATCCCTCCCTGAGCTGCAATAGAGTGTGCTCTTCTTGGAGAATCCTGGTAGCAGAATGCTTTTACATTATATCCTTGCTCAGCCAGTGTAGCTGCTGCAGAACCTCCTGCCAAACCTGTACCTACAACAATAATATCAATCTTATCTCTGTTGTTTGGTGCAACAAGGTTCATATGGTCTTTATGATTTTTCCACTTGTCTTTAAGAGGACCCGCTGGAATTCTTGAATCTAATTTACTCATACTAGTATATTGATATTATTGAGTTATAAAATGGAAAACTGCTACGATGATGAATCCTGCTGGGATAAGGACTGAATACCATGTCCCGAAAGCTTTGATCACCGGCGTGTATTTTGGATGTCTTGCTCCAATAGACTGGAATGAAGACTGGAATCCGTGAGCTAAGTGTAATCCTAGTAGAACAAAAGAAATTACATATAGAGCCACTCTCCAAAGATCAGCAAACTTCTCATGAAGTTCAGGCCAGAAACGTTCTGCATCAGGAGTTAATCCTTCTACATACTTGTAATTAATTTCATGCAACCAGAAATCATATAAGTGAAGCGCTAAGAAAGCTAAGATAACAGCTCCGGAAATAATCATATTTCTGGACATCCATGAAGAATTCACTGATGCGTTGTTTGCTGCGTACTTTACCGGACGCGCTTTATTATTCTTGATTTCAAGCACAAATCCCATTACGAAATGGAAAATTACTGCAAAACCAAGAATAGGCTGCATTAAGAACTGCACAAAAGGATTATAGCCCATAAAGTCAGATGCTGTATTGAATGCATCTTTGTTCAGAACTGATAACAAATTGGTCGTCAAATGCAGTATAAGAAAAATCAGCAAAAATAGAGCTGATAATGCCATAGCATATTTTCTACCTATCGTAGAACTCGTTAAACCTGCCATATAAGTTTAAATTTGAATTTCTACAAAATTAAGAAAGTTTAACAATATCGAAAAGTGAGAAATCTCACAATTAGGCAGTTTGTAATGTTTCTAAATAAGAATTCCACCCTTTATAAATACAGGAAAACGCCTAAATTAAGAACCATCATTTCAGATCGTAAATCTTATCTCTGAAAACTACTTTTTGAACGGAGGATGACAAGGTTTTTACCTCAAAATGATCTACTCTCCTGGAGGCACAATAGGGATTTATTATATACTGTAAAATCTCTGCCATATTTTCCATATCCGAAATCCAGAAACATACTCTATCCCCATTTTTTACTGAAAAAATTTTGTTTTTATTAAAATGATGAACCAATATCTCTTCTTTCTGATGTTCAAAAGCTGTGCTTCCCGTTCTTATTATCAAAAAAATGATGGCCGCCATTATCAGCCTCATAAGATTTTTAAAATTAAACTTTAAGATAACCGGTCTTAATAAATAAACTACAGCAGACACCGAAAGAACTTCCAGGATATTCATTGGAATATTTTCAAAGAATAAAAGGTCAATCTCAGCAAAACTGTGGATTATTTTCAATAGAATCAGGATAATATAATCATATATCTCATTCAGAAATTCAAAATCAATTCCAAAAGAAACAAGGGCAGTCATTATAAAGGAGAAAACAATAATGAGTTCGGAAAAAGGAACAACAACAAAATTGGCAATGATTGATATGAATGAAAACTGATGAAAATAATACAAGACCAAAGGAAGGGTTGCCAATTGTGCTGATAAAGATATTGTAATGGTATTAAACAGGAGTTTTTTAATATAGTTATCCTGTTTTGGAAAATGTTTCAACAGAGGCTGATTCAACCAATAAATCCCCAAAACAGCCATAAAGCTAAGCTGAAAACCCACGTCAAAAAGTTGCTGGGTATCACCAATTAAAATAAAGAAAGCAGATAAAGCCAATGAATGAAGCAAATCCGGTTTCCGCTGAAGCAATACAAAAACAAAATAAACACTGAGCATGATGCAGGATCGCAACACTGAATTTCCAAATCCAATAAAAGCAGCAAACAGCCAGATAAAAACCAAGCTTGCAATCACCGTATATTTTCTGAATGGTAAGGGAGTAAAACGGATCAGCAAAAAATAAAATATCCCGAAGATAACCACAATATGGGTTCCGGAAATAGCCAAAAAATGAACCAGCCCGGATTTATTGAAATCTTTTACAGTATCTGCATCAATCTCTGTACGGTCTGCCAGAATAATCCCTTTTAAAAACTCTTTGGTCTTACCTGACATTCCGGTTGTATCAATTTTATGAAGAACCATAAGTCTATATTGCCGCATTTTATCCGCCAGCGTTACCTCATTCCGTTCTGCAGATACAATTTCTTTTGAAATATAAATTTGATAATCAATATGTTTTCGCTTCAGATATCTGGCATAATCAAACTGAAAATCATATTGGGCCGTCTTTGCTTGTGTTACATACGCTTCAGCTTTATAATAGTGGATAAAATCCAGCTCTTTTCTGTCTTTTGGAACATAAAAAATGGAATTGAAACGTGTATTTCCCACCTGTGCCGCACCTTCGTATTTTCTATATTTTCCAGAAGAATTTAATTTCTGAGCGATCTTAAAAGTAACCGTTTCTTTTTTCCCTACCAGAACCCTATCATCCGCAGAATAAGCATTATAAAAATGAAGGATAATCCCAGCACCAAAGAACAAAAGCACAAGCCCGATAAATTTGGTTTTGTGCAGAAAGTAAGAATGAAAACAGATTGAAACAAACAGAACTAAACAGATTGCAGCAATCCCATAAACGAAAGATTTCGTCAACACTATTTTATCCTGAAAAAGAATCCCAAGAATAAAACATACGGCCAGAATAAGAAGAGGCTGCTTGTGCAATTTCCATTAATTATCAGGGTAAAGTAGATAATTAATTCATGAGATATGATCTCTAAACTGACTAAAAAAAGCCCCGTTATGCATCAAAAAACATCAACGGGGCACTTAATTTTTTATGGTAAAATTCAGGATTGAAAGTATACTATTTCTTTTTCAAAAATTTATCCGTCAAACGCTTAGTTTCTTTGATATAAAACAACGGATCTTTCCCATAATCTTCATATTTAAAATCTCCCGCTTTTTTAGGAACAGCAGGTTCTATCTGGGTTCCTTCATGCCATTCATTGAATGAGGTGATCCCGATGAAATCAGGGTTTACTTTTATGGCAGCATCAAACATGTTTTCATAATACTTCCCATTGTTTCGGCTTTTGAAATTTGCTTCGTTCCATGGACGGATTCTTGTATCTGAATACCCAGGACCTACACAAGGAATAAAAATCAGATGATGATCTTTAGCATATTTGGCCATAAAATTCCAATTGGCGGTTGTGCTTCCGTATACAAAACCTTCGCTGGCAAAATAGGTATAGAAACCGTCAAATCCGGACGATTCAAAAAATTTCGCATCATCTTTTTCAACCCACAGTCCGATATAAAGAGCATCTAATTCTGTATTTCGGATTGTTTTCTCGCCATTTTCAGACAGCATTTTTGCCCATTCTTCTTTAGGGATTTTATAGCTGTCGTATACATACAACAGAGGTTTTCCGTCTTTTTTATAGAAAGCATGGTGATTGGAATATGTTTTTATAAGGTAGGAAAGCTGCTCCTTTAATTCTGATGTATTTTTATAAAACGGTTCAATGTGAAACGCTATTTTCAAATCAAAACGATCTGCAATATCCAGATAATTGATAAGACTTTTATCCGTGTATGAATCTTTTCCCAGCCAGCTTACCACCACTACGCCTGCTCCGGACTCTTTGATCATTTTCATATGTTTTTCAATGATCTTCGTGTCGTTGGAACTATAATTTCCAAGTGCCGGATAAAAATTAGCCCCGATATCATCTCCTCCCTGGTGATGTCCCATATTGTTCCACTTCGGATTGCTCCAGTGAGGAAGAATTTCATGATTCCAGTGTTGATAACTTCCGTCTGTTGATGGATTTCCATACCAGCCGTAATAAAATATCTGAGCTTTATCTCTGTTGTTCTGCTGGGCAAAACTATGGGAGAAAAATAAGGTAAATGTCAGTAATAACAGGAAACGGGTACAATAATTCATAGGTAAAAGGTAGATTAATTTTTCAAAAGATTTGGGATGAGGCTATACGTTTAATATTACCTCAGCGGCATGGTCGCTGGCTCCTTTTCCGCCAAGCTTTTCTCTCAGAAGATCATAGTCATTCAGAACCTGTTCTCTTTTTTCTCCTGTTAAAATCTTGTTGAGTTCTTCTACCAGGTTTTTAGTATTCAGATCATTTTGAATCAATTCTTTTACCACTTCTCTATCCATAATCAGATTAACCAGCGAAATATAATTGATGTTTTTCACTAATCTTTTAGCAATAGCATAAGAAATTTTACTTCCGCGATAACAGACTACTTCAGGGATATTCAATAATGCCGTTTCCAGAGTGGCTGTTCCTGATGTAACAAGAGCTGCTTTTGAGCATCTGAGCAGGTCATAGGTTTTATTGGAAACAAAATGAACATTATCATCCACATATTTCTCGTAAAATTCTTTTGGAAGACTGGGTGCTCCGGCAATTACAAACTGATAATTTTTAAAGTGTGGTCTTACAGAAAGCATTATTTCAAGCATTTTTTCCACCTCCTGTTCTCTGGAACCCGGTAATAATGCAATGATTTCTTTTTCGTTCAGTCCATGCTTAGATTTGAATTTTTCAATACTGATTTCCTGTAAATCCGAAATAGCATCCAGCAAAGGATGACCTACAAAATGGGAATGAACTCCATGTTTTATGTAAAAATCTTCTTCGAAAGGAAGAATGACCATCATTTCATCCACATATTTTTTGATAATTTCTACGCGGCCTTCTTTCCAGGCCCAAAGCTGTGGTGAAATATAATACACCACCTTGATTCCAAGCTCTTTGGCAAATCTGGCAATTCTCAGGTTGAAACCCGGATAATCTACCAAAATCAAAACGTCAGGTCTGTTCTTTTGAATATCCTCTTTACAGAATTTAATATTATTCAGAATGGTACGGAGATTCATCACCACTTCCAGGAATCCCATAAAGGCAAGGTCACGGTAATGTTTTACCAATGTTCCGCCCTGAGCTTTCATGAGGTCGCCACCCCAAAATCTGAATTCTGCATTGGAATCCTTTTGTTTTAAGGCTTTCATCAGGTTACTTCCATGTAAGTCACCAGAAGCTTCACCTGCAATAATATAATACTTCATTTCTATAGTAAGGATAGAGAACAAATTAAGATTGATATGATCTTAATTCGTAAATTTGTTCAAAGATAATGATAAAAAATGTCAGAAGAATTTGAAATCCGGAATAAAGTTGCAGAAAGCGGCCTTATCAATTTTGACCTTACCACTTTACTTCCAAAAGGGGAAAGAAAAGGTATTGACCTTAAAGATTTTCTTTTTCAGGAAATGATCCTTAAAGAAAAAGATTTCCGTGAAAAGGTTGACGCCATCGATACGGAACAATATAGAGACACCTATATATACATTTACAATTCTGTAGATACTATTATTCCGCTTTGGGCTTATTTTGTTTTAACAGCGAAGCTTACAGAAGTTGCAAAGAAAATCGTTTTTGGAAACCGCGAAGACCTGGAAGTTATTTTAATGCACAATGCCATCCAGACTCATGATTTTGAGGAAATGAGAGGAAAAAGAGTGCTTGTAAAAGGCTGTTCCGATAAAGAAATCCCTGAAAATGCCTATATTGAATTGGTAGAACAATTAAAACCCATTGTAAAATCTCTGATGTTCGGAGAAGCTTGTTCGAATGTTCCTATCATAAAGAACTAATATGAACAAATATTTATCAGCAGTATTTTTGTTTATTATTTTTCTTGGAATCTATTATTTCGGAAGTTTTTCAAAAATTCCTTTTGCCGATTGTGTAGGTTTTGTGTTCAGCGCAGAAAAAGGTATATGGGAAACAACGGCTACGGCAACAAGCCACTTTCTCTACATCAACACCGTTATTTTTATCAAAAACCTGGCAGGCATTAATGCTATTGAAGCAAGCAGGTTTTTGGTTGTTTCTTCAGGTGCCGCTACGGTTTCTGTAATTTATCTCACGGTAAAAAGCATTTCAAAGACAGAATGGGCATCTCTTACAGCTGCTTTTGTTTTTGGTTTTAGCTTTACCTTCTGGAGAAATGCAGAGATCGTAGAAGTATATACTTATAATTCTCTTTGGGTAAGTCTTTTCTTTTTTTCAATGATCAAAAGTTTTACTGAAAAGAAAAGAATCTACATCCTGTTGAGCAGCCTCTTTTTAGGAATCAGTTTATGGGTGCATATTCAGAATATTCTTCTGATCCCTGCTTTGGCTGTCTTCTTATTTTACTTCAGAAATGAAAAAAAATACGCAGTGGTTTCGCTATTGATTTTTGCTGCATTATTCAGTTCTTTATTCGTTCTGAATATTTCCCAGGGACTTCCTTTTAAATCGCCTTATAGTTCTGATCAGGGAACCTGGGTAGAAGATTCTTTGAAAAA
The DNA here is from genome assembly GCF_965111995.1 of Chryseobacterium sp. Marseille-Q8038. Lineage (NCBI taxonomy): Bacteria > Pseudomonadati > Bacteroidota > Flavobacteriia > Flavobacteriales > Weeksellaceae > Chryseobacterium > Chryseobacterium sp. Marseille-Q8038. The sequence continues at coordinate 1,103,091 of NZ_CBCOPN010000002.1, forward strand.
AGACACCCTTCAATATGTAAAAGATTTTTTTCAATCTTTGGGATACCTTTTATATAATTTCAACCTGTTTACCTATTTTGGAATAGCAGGAATTCTCTTATTGTATAAGACAAATAGAAAAATGTTTTTTGTTTTTACAGTAGGAGCAGTATGCGTATACGGGTTTTCAACCTTTTATGCTGTATCAGATAATTACGTATTTTTCCTACCGTTCAATATAATTTTTGCCTTATCCATCGGGTACGGCCTTTCCTCAACAAAGTATACCAGTCTACGAAAATTTTCATGGGTATGCCTGTTGATTCCTGTTGGATACCTTCTAGTGTATAAAGTCATATTATTGACGGAAAAAGGAAAAGAATTTCACACGTTTAAGGAGTATAAAGGAGGACTGAATTATTATGCACTTCCATGGATGAATAACAATGTCGGTATTTTGGAGTTCACCATTGATAAGAAGCAGGCACCTGAACCTATTGAATGGATGACCATCAGTGCGATAGAATATATAAAGCTTTTAAAGAGCAAAGGTTACACGGAAGAACAGATCAGAAAACTTTAACAATAATTATGAAAGGCGGTCATTTTATGAGGCATATTTTTTGATAACTTTGGTTTACTTAATACTAACAAACACAAAAAATGAGTTTAATTGACCTACTTACAGGGAACACGGGCAACCAGGTTGCAGAACAGGCTGAAAACAAATTCGGAATCAGCAAAAACCAGGTAATTGCCCTATTAGCAGTAGCTACTCCTCTTATCATTTCTTATCTTAGAAATAAATCTCAGGATGCTAAAGAAGCAGAAGCTTTAAATAGTGCTTTAGATAAAGACCATAACGGAAGTATTTTAGATGATGCCTCACAAATTGAAGCAAGACAGGCTGAAGGAGGATCTATTCTTGATCATATTTTCGGCGGACAAAAAAGTACTGTTGAAAACCAGCTGTCACAAAACACAGGAATTTCAATAGACAAAATAGGTCCTATTCTTGCGATGCTTGCCCCTGTTGTAATGGGTTATATCGGCCAGCAAAAGCAACAAAATAATGTAGGCGCAGGCGGTTTGGGTGATCTTTTAGGAGGAATTCTTGGAAATGCTTCTAATCAGGCTCAGGCTCAGCAGTCTAATCCTTTAAATGACATTCTTGGAAGTGTTTTGGGAGGTGGCGGACAAGCCCAATCATCAGGAAATCCTCTGAACGATATACTGGGAAGTGTATTGAGTGGTGGTGGAAACCAACAACAAGGCGGTGGCGGCTTAGGCAGCATCCTTGGTAATATTCTTGGAGGTAAATAATTAATTTAATTTTCATAAAAAAAGACCGGAGACATGATCTTCGGTCTTTTTTATTTTGATTACTTCTTAGATTTTTCTTCAGAAGCTGCAAAAGATTTTGAAGCCTTTTTAGGTCTTCTTTTTCCATAACTTCCGGAATTAATTTTTCCTCTTCTTGATTTTTTGTCTCCTTTTCCCATAGTATTATGTATTTGTTGTACTACGAATTTATAAAACCCAACGCTAAAATCCAATTAATAAAGCTGTTAAAGTTTTATTAATAGCTGGGAGCTGGGAGAAGGAGGCTGGAAGTTACATCAGGTTGCTGTTTTCAATTTCTCTGCTATCATATCAAAATCTACACTATAATGATTACCGTTAAACACCGTTTTTAATATCTCAGACCTTCATTACTTCCATCATCCAGCTTCCAGCTCCCAGCCTTTTAAACCTTTATCGTTTTCCTTTAAAAAAAATCTACACTCCAATGTTTGCTAATAAAAACCGTTTTAGATATTTCAGACCATCATCACTTCCATCATCCAGCTTCCAGCTCCCAGCCTTTTAAACCTTTATCGTTTTCCATTTCCCTTTTTTAAACAAGATAAAAGCAACAATGGTAATTAAAGTTTCTGCCGCCGGAATTGAAATAAAAACGCCTTTCGGCCCCATGTCAAAATATTTGGATAAAAAATAGGCTAAAGGAATCTGAAACAGCCAGAATCCAAAAAGATTAACCCAAGTAGGAGTCCAGGTATCTCCTGCCCCATTGAATGCATTGATCATTACCATACCGATTCCATAAAAGATAAATCCAGTGCTCATAATCTGAAGAGCATTTTTAGCAAAATCTTTAATGGCCATTTCCTGCGTGAAGAAGCCCACTAAAAAATTCCCCATAAAAAGGAAGATCAGACTGACCACCAGCATAAAGATGACATTATATTTCACGGTTTTCATTACAGACTGTTCTGCTCTCAACATTTCATTGGCTCCCATATTTTGTCCTACCAACGTAGAAGCAGCATTACTCAGTCCCCATGCAGGAAGCATAAAAAACATCATAAGCCTTAAAGCGGTCTGATAACCTGCTGATGCATTCTCACCACCAGTTGTTGCCACGAGTTCTGCAAGAAAAATCCAGCTGCATGATGCAATAACAAACTGAAAAATTCCGGGAGTTGCAATTTTTATTACGGATTGGATGAGTTCATAATTCGGTTTAAAATAAGGAATCTTTATGCGAATCTGCGTATCGGCTACTAAGAGATGATACAACTGATAAATCACCCCTATGCTACGGCCTATCGTTGTGGCCAAAGCAGCACCTGTTAATCCCAAAGCCTGAACTGGTCCTAAGCCTTTTATCAGAATCGGGCAGAGAATAATATTAGCAATATTGGCTATCCATAAACTTTTCATCGCAATCATCGCATTTCCTGCTCCTCTGAAAATACCATTGATTAAAAATAAAAGCATAATAATGGTACTGCTTCCCATCATAATTCTGGTGAAATTCTTTCCATAAGCTGCCGCTTCAGGTTTTGAGCCCATCAGAATCAAAATTTCTTCAGCATAGATCACTCCAAGTAAGCTTAAAACAAAAGTAATAGCGAAGGAAACGAGCAATACCTGCGCTGCACTTCTGGAAGCCTGTTCCGGGTTTTTCTCCCCGATTCTTCTTGCCACTAAAGCCGTTGCCGCCATACTCATACCGATCGCAATAGAATACATCACAGAAAGTACAGATTCGGTAAGGCCTACCGTCTGAATGGCAAAACCACTTTCTTTCAGGTGACCAACAAAATAGAGATCAACAAGAGCAAATACAGATTCCATAGCCATCTCCAACATCATGGGAATTGCTAAAAGCAGCACAGCGCTTCTGATATTCACTTTTGTAAAATCTGTTTCTTCGCCGCTGAATGCTTTTTTCAAAAACTGAATATATTTTGTCATGACTCTCCTGGTTTATTAGCAAAAGTATTCATTCAAAAGCAATTAAAAGTTGGCATATGAAAAGTTTTAATCATTTTTTGAATCATGACCGTTGCTATCAAAATTCAGTTAAAAATATTGTAAAATTAATTTTGCAATAAAAGTTTATCGTAATACGATAAATTTTTATACATTTACAACAACTAAAAATAATATCGCATGAAATTAATTGGTGAAAAATCTGTTTCTACTCTGCTAAGTAAAATTTTATTGGCAGGCTCCGTCGCTCAGCTTCTATACCTCGGATATATCATTTTGGGATTTGTCATTGTTTACAGTAATTTACATCAGGGAACACCGTTTTTCTCAGAAACTTTTAAAACCGGAAATTTCGATAATGAAATAAGAAAAACTGCAACTGATTCTTTAACGTTCCAATTCGAAATGCCATTAACGGGTGCTGTAATCAAAGGTAGTTATACCCTGTATACCTTTGTTTCCATTATCTTTTTTGTGGGATTTTACAGTGTTTTTACTTTTTATTTGTTCAGAATATTCAAAGGGATGAGTACTGATCTTATTTTTAATATAAAAGTCATCCATGATTTAAAGATATTCGCTACACTTAACATCGTCTTTATCCCTATCTATAGTATCGTTTTATATTGTATGGATCAATCTATCTATAGCATAGATCCTCTATTCATCGTGCTTCACTTCACATTGGGAATCATTATATTTTTTATTATAGAATTTTTCAAAAAGGGATATGAATTACAAACAGAAAACGAATTAACTATATAATCATGCCGATCATTATCAACATTGATGTAATGCTTGCCAAACGGAAAATGCAGTCCCAGGAATTGGCCGAAAAAATAGGAATTACCCAAGCAAATCTCTCCATTTTAAAAAACGGAAAAGCCAAGGCTTTAAAAATTTCCACCTTAGAAGCAATCTGCACTGCACTGGATTGCCAACCCGGAGATATCTTAGAATTTAAACCATAAAAACTACAATATGCAATTACACCAAACCCTTAAAACTATCTTTCTAGCATTAGGAATGTTATCCGTGACCTCTGTAACCGCTCAGGAATTAACTAATGAGCATAAGCAAATGCTAAAATATGACAACACTGCCTACTTTGCAGGTTTAATCAATAAGGAAAACATCAATGCGTGTTATCAAATCGAAAATAACGCTTATACTTTATTAGCACTGGCCATTAAAATGAACAGCAAGGAGATTTTCCAAAAACTGATTGATGAAAAAGCTGATCTAAACAAAATCTGTGATGGAAAAACACCATTAATGTTTGCGGCAAAATATGGCAATACAGAATTAGCAAAAAAACTTCTGGACAACGGGGCAAAAAAAGACATAAAAACCTCAGCAGGCTACACTGCTTTAGATTATGCCCGAAAGTATGAAAAACCTGAAATGATTAAGCTTTTAGAATAAGTTCCCCTTATTTCCCAAAACCAGTTTTACGATTTTACAATAATTAAAAGAATAGACCGCTTAATCAAATAACATTTATTGCCAAAACTTATCAATTGGTAATAAAATTTAATTTAGATTTGTATATTCTTAAAAATTATTCTTATGAAAAAAATAATCTCTACTACCTTTCTATTTGGAATGTTACTGTCTGGCAGTATGTTATCTGCTCAGAAAATGACTCAGGAAAAGATGAAAGCCATTTATTCTGATGATATAGCAACATTTAAAAAACAGTTTGCCCCGGGAGATTACAACAAATGTTTCCTTGTAGGAGATATACTTTATTCACCTCTTGGTTTCAGTGTTATGTCTGATAGAAAGAACATTATCAACTTCCTTTTGGACAACAAAGCCAACGTCAACAAAAAATGTCAGAACAAAACACCTCTTGAAGTAGCTGATGAAACAAAAGGTACTGAAGAAATAAAGAGAATTCTGATCGCAAAAGGTGGTAATAGAAATTAAAAAATCTAAAAACAATATATGAAACTTCCGAAAGGAAGTTTTTTTTATTTATAAAACCTGCAAAAATCTTATCTTTGCCAACGAAAAATTCAAGGTTCAAAAATGAACCTTAAACATTGAACTTTAAACAAATAATTATGTTTCGATCACACACCAACGGAGAGCTATCTCTGAAAAATCTGAATGAAGAAGTTACACTATCAGGATGGGTACAGACTATCCGTGATAAAGGATTTATGATTTGGGTAGATCTACGAGATCGTTACGGAATTACCCAGCTGGTTTTTGACCAGGAGCGTTCTTCTGCACAATTGATGGAAGAAGCTAAAAAACTGGGCCGTGAATTTGTGATTCAGGCTACCGGAAGAGTTATTGAAAGAGTAAGTAAAAACCCTAATATTCCAACCGGGGAAATTGAAATTCTGGTAGAAAAACTGACTATTCTGAACGACTCTCAGCTTCCTCCTTTCACTATTGAGGATGAAACAGACGGTGGTGAAGAATTAAGAATGAAATACCGTTACCTGGATATCAGAAGAAATCCAGTAAAAGATAAACTGATCTTCCGCCATAAAATGGCACAGAAAGTAAGAAATTATTTATCTGAAGAAGGTTTCATTGAAGTGGAAACCCCTGTTTTGATCAAGTCCACTCCGGAAGGCGCAAGAGACTTCGTGGTACCAAGCAGAATGAATCCGGGGCAGTTTTATGCATTACCACAGTCTCCACAGACTTTCAAGCAGCTTTTGATGGTAGGTGGAATGGATAAATACTTCCAGATTGTAAAATGTTTCCGTGATGAGGATTTGAGAGCTGACAGACAGCCGGAATTTACACAGATCGACTGTGAAATGGCTTTTGTAGAGCAGGAAGATGTGATGAACGTATTCGAAGGAATGACTAAAACTCTTTTAAAAGATATTACAGGCCAGGAATTCGGAAACTTCCCAAGAATGACTTTCGCGGATGCAATGAGAAAATACGGAAATGACAAACCGGATATTCGTTTCGGGATGGAGTTCGTAGAACTGAATGAGCTGGTAAAAGGGAAAGACTTTAAAATATTTGATGACGCAGAACTGGTTGTCGGAATCAATGTAGAAGGTTGTGCAGAATATACAAGAAAGCAAATTGACGAACTTGTTGATTGGGTAAAACGTCCTCAGATTGGAGCTTCAGGAATGGTTTGGGCAAAATTCCAGAATGATGGAGTGAAAACCTCATCGGTGAACAAATTCTACAACGAAGAAGATTTAGCAAAAATCATCGAAAAATTCGGAGCTAAAGAAGGAGACTTAATGTTGATTCTTTCCGGAAATGAGAATAAAGTAAGAGCTCAGCTTTCTGCATTAAGAATGGAGCTTGGAAACCGTTTGGGATTAAGAAAAGGAAATGAGTTTGCTCCACTTTGGGTAGTTGACTTCCCTCTATTGGAATGGGATGAAGATACTGAAAGATACCATGCAATGCACCACCCTTTCACCTCTCCAAAACCAGAAGATATTCACTTATTGGAAACGGATCCTGGAAAAGCAAGAGCCAATGCTTATGATATGGTTCTTAACGGAAATGAAATCGGAGGAGGATCTATCAGAATTTTTGACAGAGATCTTCAGTCTAAAATGTTTGATTTATTAGGATTCACCAGAGAAGAAGCAGAAGCTCAGTTTGGATTCCTAATGAATGCGTTCAAATATGGAGCGCCGCCACATGGTGGTTTAGCATTCGGATTTGACCGTTTGGTAGCCATTCTTGATGGAAATGAAGTAATCAGAGATTATATCGCATTCCCTAAGAACAATTCAGGACGAGATGTAATGATTGATGCACCGGCTTCGATTGCTGATGCACAACTCGACGAATTAGAATTACAATTGAATTTAAAAGCATAAATATAAAGCGGGGTTTTGCCCCGCTTTTTTTATATCATCATTTACAGAGATCTTCCATTTACCCTACAATTCCCATGCTCTATATCGACAATATTACTTAAAAAAAGAAAATCATACTTTGACTGCCATGACTGTATAAATTCAACCATGTCTTATTAATTTGTTAATAGAATAAACTTTACGTGAGTGTAATGTGGAGTTTTAATCACTATATCAAATATTCGTGAAATAATTAGATTTGAAAATAAGTAGTAAAAATTAAATCAAAATAAATTATTTAACGAAACAAATACATTTTTCAAATAAAAACACAACAAAACAATCAATATATTATGTTATATTTAAATAATAACTTTTATTGATATATTTACCACACACAGCTGAATTATAATGAAGACTTAATCAAACTTAGGGATTGATGTGTTTTAACATCTTTTGCGCATGATGATAATATAGCTGTTCATATTTAAAACTTAATCACCAAACCAATATTAAATAATATGAAAAGTAAACTATTACTATTATCAGGATGCCTTGTTTTGGCACTGAATTCATGTAGGTCGGATATTGAAAATGCACAGGCAGATTCAATGGATCAAACCACAACAAAGCTAGACAATGCAAAGATTCACAAATTCTTAATCAACGGAAATTACACGTATGTCAATGAAGTAAACGGTGAATATTTTTACGCCGATGATATTACGATTAGCCCTGAGCAGTTTGACAAATTAAAGATGCAGGCCAATTCTGAAATGTCAACCGTTGAAAAAAGTACCATTGTAAGTTCCTTTATTAAGACATGGCCGAATGCAACCGTTTATTATACATTACCCAGCCAGGGAAGTCTGAGTACTCAGAATTACAATACTTTCCTGACCAATATCAACAAAGCGTTTGATATGATTTCTTCTCAAACCAGTGTACAGTTTGTTGAACGCACTAATCAAACAGAATATATCACTTTTACTTATACAACAACCAACAGTTCTCCCCTTGGATGGCAAAAAAACAGGGTTAATGGCATTAAAATTTATAATATTACTTATCCCGCCATTATCGCTCACGAAATAATGCACTCAATGGGAATCATGCATGAGCAGTGCCGCCCAGATAGAGATCAGTACATCATTGTAGATGTTAACAAAGCTGTGGAAGGAAGCCGTCATAATTTCAATCTTTATAATGATTATGCAGGACATGGGGCGTTTGATTTCGGGTCAGTCATGATGTATCAGTCTACAGACTTTGCTATAGATGCAAGCCAGCCTGTAATGACCAAGCTGGACGGATCTACATTTACCAAGCAAAGGACAGGATTATCTGCAGGTGACTATGCTGGAATAAACCATTTGTATGGACCTGTTAATGCCTCTTCTGCAATCAACGGAACTTATACCATGACAACGGCTTTAGCGAGTGATAAAAATTTAGACATTTCCGGAAGTTCCACTACAGACGGCACCAGCATCATTCTGTATTCAGCTTCTACAGGGAATAACCAGAGATTTACTTTCAGCAAATCAGATCATGGGTATTATATCATCAAATCTATATTGGATCCTGCAAAAGTATTAACCGTAAAAAGTAACGGAACAACGAATGGAACAGCTGTTGAATTAAGAACCAATTCTAATGCAGATTCTCAGAAATGGTTATTATTCAATCTGGGAAATAATGGTTTTGGATTTGCTCCTAAGAATGCGCCAGCACTGAGATTAGAAGTAAAGAATGGAGCAACAACTAATCTTACTCCTATTGTAATCGGTACTACGGATCAAACGGTTCAGCCTTCTACAAAACAACGCTTTATTCTTACAAAAGTTAACTAAACCTCTCTATACAAATAAAAAAGAGGTTAGGAAATACACTTCCTAACCTCTTTCTCTATTTGATAACTATTTATTAGATTAATTTCAACATCTCATTTCTTCCCGGACCTGTTGAAAGATAAGCCACAGGAATCCCCAATTCAGCTTCCAAAAATGATAAAAATTCAATTAACTCCTGTGGTAATTCTGAAGAGCTTTTCATTGTAGAAAAATCAGCATTCCAGCCGTTCATCCATTTCAGTACAGGCTGTCCATTTTCCGGAAGTATCCCTGAAGCCGTTACTGTTTTTCCATCTTCCAGTTCATAGTGGGTACAAACAGCTACAGATTTCAATCCGCTTAAAACATCTGCCTTCGTCAGAACCAGCTGCGTCACTCCGTTGATCATTACGGCGTATTTTAAAGCAGGCAAATCCAGCCAGCCAGTTCTTCTCGGACGTCCTGTATTGGAACCAAACTCATTCCCTTTAGTTCTGATCTCTTCTCCTAATTCATCAAACAACTCTGTTGGGAAAACTCCGTTCCCTACTCTCGTACAATATGCTTTAGCAATTCCAAATATTTCACCGATCTTTTTCGGTGAAACACCTAACCCACTGCTTGCTCCTGAAGCTGTTGTGGAAGAAGAAGTTACATAAGGATAGGTTCCGTGGTCAATATCAAGCATGGCTGCCTGAGATCCTTCAGCCAATATTGTTTTTCCTTCAGCCAAAGCATTGTTTAAATATATTTCGGTTTCTGTACACTTAAATCTCTTCAGAAAATCGACTGCTTCAAAAAACTCATTACTGATATCCTCTAAAGAAGGTAACTCTATATTTCCCTCAGCAAGCATTTTGTAATCTCTTGCTAAAATATGTTTTACCCTGCTTTCAAAGTCCGGAGCAAACATATCTCCTATTCTTACATTCTGTCTTAAAATTTTATTTGCATAGGCCTGAGCAATCCCGTTTTTAGTTGTTCCAATGGTAGTATAATCAGAACTCTCCTCCATAAAAATATCCAGAAGCTTATGGGTAGGAAGTACAAAGTGAGCTTTCAATGAAATAACGATATTATTTTCCGGCTGAACAGTCTCATCAAATGCCTGAAGGTTTATAATCTCTTTTTTAAAGCTCACCGGATCCAGAACCGTTCCCGTACCGATAACGTTCTGCACTCCTTTCATAAAGATTCCCGAAGGGATCATTTTAAGCGTAATTCTGCGGCCATTTCTTTCTATGCTGTGCCCAGCGTTAGATCCGCCGTTAAAACGCGCTGTAATGTCATAACTTTCACTGATAAGATCAATAAACTTTCCTTTTCCTTCATCACCCCATTGTAATCCTAATACAATATCCATATTCGTACTTTAATTTTTATAGGGCAAAGCTATGACAGTCAAATAGAAAGACCATTGCCATTTGACAAAAAAGGTTTAATTAGAAGTTAGATGTTAGATGCTAGATGCTAGATGCTAGATGTTAGATGTTAGATGTTAGATGTTAGCCAAATTTACAAAGTCTGTTGTTCCTGCGCACTCATTAGTATCATCTATCAATGATCATTCATCATTCATTATTGATAGTTCTAGACTATATTTCTTCTGATCCGGCTTAATGAAGAAGGAGTAACCCCAAGATAGGAAGCCAGCATAGACTGTGGAACTCTGTTGGCAAGTCCGGGATAATGGTTTAAAAAATGAATGTACCGTGATTTCGCATCCTGATTCAGCATGATACTGGCTACCTTTAACTTGTTTTCCACCACAAAGGCATGAATTCTGGCAAATAAAACCGGCCACACCGCAATTTTCTGTTCCAGGATTTTAAAATACTGAAGATCCATCACCAAAAGTACAGCATCGGTAATAGCTTCAATATCTTCATGCGCAGGCAGCTGATCTGTAAAGCCCTGAAAATCTCCGATAAATCTTCCTTCATAGATGAAATACCTGGTAAAATCATCACCCTGTTTATTATAATACAAAGACCGGAATACTCCTTTTTTCACAAAAGCAATTCTTTGGCTCACCTTTCCTGCTTCTACAAAAGGTTCTCCTTTTTTTACAGTGACTTCCTGAATGCCTTCAGCAATTAAAAGCTCATCCTGAGGATTCAGTGACCCGAATTTTTTGATATAATTAAAAAGTTCTTCCATGTTGTATTGTATCCACAGATTGCGGAAAGATAAAGATATAAAAGTCAGCGCTAAAAACAATTGTCATTTGGCAACAAAGCCATCTAAAGGTACCACACAGGTGTTCAACGGCATGTTAATTGCTTGATTTTTAAAAACGTAAGACAATGAAAGCAATTTGGAATGGCGCCATTGGCTTCGGTTTAGTGAACATTCCTGTTAAAATTTATTCGGCAACGGAAACCACAAAATTGGATCTCGATATGCTCGACAAATCTGATTTTTCCAATATACGGTTTAAAAGAGTGAATGAAAACACAGGAAAAGAAGTTAAATGGGAAAACATCGTCAAAGGTTATCTCATGGACGACAAATATATCGTTCTTGATGAGGAAGATTACGAAGCTGCAAGCCCTGAAAAGTCAAAAATACTCTCTATTGACCAGTTTGTAAAAGAGGTGGAAGTAGACAGTGTGTATTTTGAAAACCCCTACTATCTGGAGCCTCAGAAAAATGGAGAAAATGCCTACAGGCTTTTACTGAAAGCTCTTGAAAAAACAGCTATGGTGGGAATCGGAACATTTGTACTCCGTGAAACGGAAGCCATTGGAATGATCCGTCCGTACAAAGATGACATCCTCGTTCTCAACCGTTTGAGGTTTGATCAGGAAATAAGGGATTATAAAGATTTAAAAATTCCCGCTCAAAAAGCCCCGAAACCTGCAGAACTTAAAATGGCGGTTAACCTCATCGAGCAACTTTCTCAGGAATTTGATCCTGCGATGTACAAAGACACCTATTCTGATGAACTGATGAAGATCATTAAGCAGAAAGCGAAAGGCAAAAATATAAAAGCTAAAAAAGCACAGCCTGCAAAAGAAGGTAAAGTGATTGACCTGATGGCACAGTTAAAAGCCAGCCTGAATACATCTAAATCCAAATCCGCATCATAATGGCTCTTAAAGATTATAATAGTAAAAGGAAGTTCGATGAAACCAGCGAACCAAAAGGAAAAACCAAGAAAAGTAAAGACAAACTTATTTTTGTGATTCAGAGACACGCTGCTTCCAGACTTCATTATGACTTCCGGCTTGAAATGGAAGGTGTCCTGAAAAGCTGGGCAGTTCCAAAAGGTCCGTCATTAGATCCAAAAGACAAACGTCTGGCCATGATGGTGGAAGATCATCCTTACGATTATAAAGATTTTGAAGGAAATATTCCTGAAGGAAATTACGGAGCCGGACAAGTGGAAATCTGGGACAGCGGAACTTATGAACCTCTGGAAGAAAATTCTAAACTTACAGATGAAAAAGAACTTCTGAAGGAGTTACATGCAGGTTCTTTAAAGTTTATTTTACATGGCAAAAAATTAAAAGGTGAATTTGCTTTGGTTAAAATGAAAAATACAGAGGATCATTCATGGCTGCTCATCAAACATAAAGATGAATTTGCAGAAGCCCCTTACGATGCTGAAGAAAATACTTCCAAAAAATCTCTGGTCACAAAATTTTTAGAGGAAAAAAAAAGCCTAAAAATAAAAGAAAAAAAGAAGTCATAACATCTGACATACCTTTCAGAAGTTTTAATTCTTTAACCAACGAAAAAAAACTGAAGTCTTTCATCAAACCTATGCTGGCTAAGCTTTCAGAGGAAGCCTTCAATGATAAAGACTGGATCTTTGAAATAAAATGGGACGGCTACAGAGCTATTGCAGATCTCAGTAAAGATACTCCACTCTTCTATTCCCGCAACGGAATTTCATTTTTATCCAAATTCGAAAAAATAGCATCGGAGCTCGAAAAACAGAAACATCATATGATTCTGGACGGCGAAGTTGTAGCCTATGACGAACAGGGAAAGCCTAATTTCCAGCTTTTACAACAAATCGGGGATAATCCCAGCACAGCTCTTGTTTATCAGGTTTTTGATCTTCTTTGGCTTAATGGCCATTCTACAGAAGATCTTCCTCTTATTCAGCGGAAAGAACTCTTAAAGGAAGCTCTGACAGAAACTGGCAGTATTACATATTGTGATCATATTCCGGAAAAGGGTATTGAATTTTTTGCTCAGATGAAAAAAATGCAGCTGGAAGGTATGATTGCGAAACGAGCAGACAGCACCTACAGTGAAAATCACAGAACCGCTGACTGGCTTAAAATAAAATTCTCCAATACTGATGAGGTTATTATTTGCGGTTTTACTGAGCCCAGAGGCACACGGGAAAGTTTCGGAGCATTGATTTTAGGAAAATATATCAATTCCCAACTTACTTACTGTGGCCATACAGGAACAGGATTTAATAATAATTCCCTGAAAGAGCTCTATAAAAGGTTTCAGAAATTAATTGTAAAATCTTCACCTTTCGAAACAGTTCCCAAAACCAACATGCCGGTAACATGGATAAAACCTGAACTGGTTTGTGAAATAAAATATTCTGAAATTACCCGCGACGGAATCTTCAGACATCCTGTTTTCATGCAAATCAGAGAAGACAAAAGTCCGGAAGATCTTAAAGAATCATCCTTCACCGAAAAACCCAAAGAAATGAAATCAAAAACTGCATCAAAAAAAACGGAGGTTACTGAGAAAGAAAAAGAGATCACTTTAGATAAGCATCTTGTAAAACTTACGAATCAGGATAAAGTTTATTTTCCTGAAGAAAATATTACGAAAGGAGATGTCATAGACTTTTATCAATCTATAGCACGTTATATTCTGCCTTATTTAAAAAACCGTCCCCTTTCTCTCAATCGATTTCCCAATGGAATTGAGGAACAAAGTTTTTATCAGAAAGATGCAGGAGATCATATTCCTGAATGGATAAAAACCACACAGGTATATTCTGAATCGAATGATAAATACATTGATTATATTTATTGTAATGACAAAGCAACATTAGCATATCTCAATAATTTAGGCTGTATTGACCTCAATCCATGGAACAGTTCTTTACCCGATCTTGAACATCCTGATTATCTGGTTTTAGACCTGGATCCTTCCTCAAAGAATACATTTGATGAAGTAATCGAAACGGCTCTTCAGGTGAATGAAGTTTTAAAATCAATTAAAATAAAAGGCTACTGCAAAACTTCAGGGAGTACGGGAATTCACATTTATATCCCGATGGGTGGCAAATATGATTTTGACCAGGTAAAAGATTTTGCTCATATTCTCATGAAGCAGGTGAATGATAAGCTGCCTAAGATTACAACGTTAGAAAGAAGCCTTCAAAAAAGGGATAACAAAAAAATTTATCTCGATTACCTTCAGAACAGAACGGGCCAGACTTTGGCAAGTGCTTACAGTCTGAGGCCTAAAAAAGGTGCCTCCGTTTCTATGCCTTTGGATTGGGATGAATTAAAGTTTGGGCTGAAACCAACAGATTTTACGATTAACAATGCTCTTGACAGAATAAAAGAGAAAGGAGACCTGTTCAAACCGGTTTTGGGTAAGGGAATTGATATGATAAAGGCTTTGGAACTGCTGCAGAATATTGATTAATTTCTCTATTTTTGCCCGCAAAACTTTTAATCATGGAGGAAGCAGTCAAATTACCATTATATTTCAATGAAGATACTGAAAGGGAAAATCAAAAATTTTTCTTTCGGTATATATGGAAAAAGCAGTTCGTTGAACTAAAAAAAGCGGTCATATATGCTCTGCTATTTCTTGCACTGGGATTTCTCCCCTTAAAATCTCTTAATCTAGGTTCTGTTTCCATCATTTTTAAATATGGAAGTTTTTTATTTATAGGATATATTTTCTTCCTGTTATATCAATATTTCACTACTAAAAATAAAACCTTCAACTTAATAGAAGAACAAATTGAAAACCTAAGAAGAAAAGATGATGAAATCAGTTTTGTAACACTTAATAAGGAGAGTATCACTGTTAAAAACCCATTCCATACCATCAACTGTGTCTGGGACAAAACTCATTACAAAATTATAGATCAATATCTTATTTTAAATATGGTTAATAATAAGATCAATTTCATTTTTACAGAACCAGAGTTTAAGGAAAATGAATATAAAATTCTCTTAGATTTTCTTCATCAATATTCTAAAAAAGAGAAGTAAAAACCTGTAGAGCCATTTTAAAACAAAAGCTCCTACATTAGTACAATGCAGGAGCTTTAAAAAAAATTAAATATAATTATTGATTGTAAACGTGAATATCTCGTTGTGGAAAAGGAATTCCTATTCCCGCTTTATCGAGAGCTTCTTTACAACCGATGATTAATTCTTCATTCATTGCCCAGAAGTTTTCAGTGGAAGCGCTCACTCTTATGGATAAATTGACAGCGCTATCTCCCAGCTGAGTCACCACTACTTGCGGCGCAGGTGTTTCAAGCGCATATTGATTACTTTTAATAACATTCATTAAAATATCTTTGGTTTGTCTTAGATCTGCATCATAGGCAACCCCTATATCCAATGATGTTCTTCTTGTTCCTAATTGCGTAAAATTGGTAATACTATTATTTGAAACTACTCCGTTTGGAATAACGATGAGTTGGTTTTGTGGAGTGATTAGTTTTGTATGAAAAATATCTATTGCATCTACCGTCCCTGAAACTCCGGAATTGGTAGAAATAAAATCCCCGATTTTAAAAGGTTTTAATAGTAAAATTAATATTCCACCTGCAAAATTTGTCAGAGATCCCTGCAAAGCTAAACCTATAGCCAAACCTGCAGCACCAATCATTGCGACAAATGCAGAAGTCTGTACTCCCAACTGTGTTACGACAACAATAAACAAAAGAATATTAAGCCCCCAGTTGATAATATTTAAAAGAAAATGCTGTAGAGAAGCTTCCATATTTCTTTTTTTGAAAGCTTTCTCCACCAGTTTCTTAATCATTCTGATCATCCATGACCCAATAAGATAAATTAATAATGCAGAAATAATTGCAGTAAAAATTCTCGGTGCCCATGAAATGGCTGAAGAAATTAAGGTATCCCAGTGTTGTTGAATGTTGTTCAATTCTAAATCGTCCATTTTTGTACGTATGTATGTGTTTTATTATTTTTATGTCAATAGATATTAACATCTTCTGCAAGACTTAAAATGAAATTGAACAAAAGTATATTCCGGTTCAAAAAGAAATTCACCTTACACCAGCCTAGTGAAAGTAAAAATATTATAGATTAAAATAGATTGACAGCAGAACAGATTGTTTCTGCTTTACTCAATAATCATTCAGAAATTGAATCTTGCAGGAAGAAATAATTTTCAGGTCATAGAATTACAAAAACGATACCGAAGTGTGGTATTCATCAAAGAAAAATAATGTTAATGAACATTACTTAAGGTAATTTTGCGGCCAGGCTTTCCGGTAAAAGTCTAAGAATATGGTAGATAATCTTCCATTTAAAATTTGGAACAATGGTAAAGGAGTTTCCTGCATTAACAATAAATTTGGCCACATAATCCGGTTCCATAATCAAGGATTCATTCAATTCCAATCCTTCATTAATCTTTGTTCTGATATAACCAATAACCAAAGCATTGACAATGATGTTACGGGAAGCTAACTCCTGTCTTAATCCGGCCAAAAACTGGGTAAATGCGGCTTTTGTACTTCCATACACAAAATTACTTTTTCTTCCTCTTACTCCGGACAGTGAAGAGAGCCCAATGATTCTTTCCAGGTTTGAATTGGTTTTATCCATTGCCATAATGCTCAGGATTGACACCCCACCCATATAATTGACTTCCATCATTTGTTTGGCACCTTTAAAATCAGTCAAAGCTTTTTGATTGTCTATTAAAAAGCCTGCAGCATATACTACAATATGAGGTTTTACAGAAAGGCTGGAATAAAAATCATGATGAGAGTCAAAATCTGCAGCATCAAAGTATAAAACAGAAATTAGTGAGCGGTTCAGATTGTTTGAATCAATAAAATCGTCCAAAGATGTTGTATTTCGGGAAGCAGCAATAACTGAAAATCCTTTTTCAGTATATTGTATCATACATTGTTTTGCTACATCTGAATTAGCGCCAAGAATAAGAACGGTTTTATTTGTGTTTTGATTCATTGGACAAAGATAAATTTTATTAGCCACTAATTCCATCAATCTATAAAAACCCTATAAAAAAGCTGCGGCGGGTGGCCATCATTTACCCCACCCCGCCAAAAATTTTACAATGGATTATTTTTTTTTTTTTTCTGCGGGTTTTTTTTTTGCAGCAAATATTTTCAGACTGAATTATTTTTTTCTTCAGTTGCTGTTTCTTTTTTGTCTTCTGTTTTATCAGTAGATTTTGCTTTATCTCCAAAACGAGCTTCTGTCATTTCTCTTGAAACTGCTGCTTTTTCGAATTTCAGTTTTCCGGATAATGTTTCGATAACAAAACCGTCATCCTGAACCTGAGCAATTCTTCCGTGAAGACCTGATGTAAGAACTACTCTTGTTCCTACTTTAAGGTTTTCCTGAAAATTTTTCTCCTGCTTCTGTTTTCTCATCTGAGGTCTGATCATCAGGAAATAAAATCCTACAAACATTACCCCCATCATGATCAGCATCATTGGTGATGATCCACCTGCTGCCTGTAAAAATAGTGTCAACATATTGTAAATATTATGGTTGAATGTTTGCTGTGAAAGTTAATCTGATTGGAGCTTTTTCTACGTTTGCAAAAACATCTGCATACTTCTGAACGTTTCCGTCAAAGCTTGAAGAATCAAAATGCAAAGTAACTTTTCCTTTTTTACCCGGCATAATCGGTTCTTTTGTAAAGTCTGGCGCTGTACATCCGCATCCTGGCTTCACTTCAGAAATGATCAATGGGTTTTTCCCTGTGTTGGTAATTTCATATACGTGCTCTACTTTATCTCCTTTTTTGATTTTTCCAAAATCGAAGCTGTTTTCAGATAAAGCTACAGAAGTAGATGGCTCATTAGAAACCGGAGCAGCTGCTTCACCCGCTACAGGCGCTGCCGCAGAATCAGTGGTTACCGGAGCCGCAACAGCTGCAGAATCAGTAGTTGCAGTTTCAGTGCTTTGAGTTTCTTTGTTTTCCTTTTTACATGAAACTAACCCAAAGCCTATAATAGACAAGGCGATAATTGATAACGTCTTTTTCATTTTATATTCTATTTTGATCTTTACAATATTTATCTAAAATACCATTGATGAAGATATTGGAACGGTCTGTAGCAAATACTTTTGCAATTTCAATATATTCATTAATGATCACTCTTGAAGGGGTAAAAGCAAAGTTATCAAGCTCTGCAATGGCTGTAGACAAAATTACTTTATCCATTAAAGAAACTCTTTCCAGATCCCAGTTTTCCAATCTTTCTTCCAGCTTCTTTTCGTTGTTTTCCCAGTTGTTCAGAGTATCTCTCAACAATTTTGCAGCGAATGTTTTATCTTCTTCATCTTTAATCATTTTGATCAAAGTTCTGCTTTCTTCATCTTCTCTCAGAAAACCGATCGTTTTTTGTACCATGGAGTTGGCAATGTGGATATCATCATACCATGAAAGTTCTTTATCTCCAAGATAATCATGAAAATCTTCATTTTCAGCAATATATCTTAAAAATAATTTTCCGATAAACTTCTGATCTTCTTCAAAAGAGTATCCATCTTCTTTCATGAAATCCTGATAACGCTTTCCAGCAGTAATTCTTTGGAAAGTTTTTACCAATAGATCATCATGCATATCCCATTTCAACTGCTTATGCTGACCTGTAAAAAACAATCTTTCAGGATTTTCTTCCAGTTTAAGCAATACCTGGTTGTTGATGAATTTTTGGTTAGGATTAATGTCAGAATCAGTTTTAAGATATTTGTTCTTCCCAATTTCGATCTGGTGTTCTGCCAATTCTTTAAGAGCCACCAAAAAATTGAGCTGGTAAATGTATAGATAATAGATTTTCTCTATACCAGCAAACATGTTTTTCTCTAAAACATCAAACTTTACAGGATTTTGGTAGTATGAATACACTGTCTGTACTACTTTTTCACGGATTTGTCGTCTTCCTAACATTCAAAGAGCTTTTTTATGGGTGCAAAGATACAAAATTTAAAATTGATGAAATTCGTAGTGTGATGACATTTTTGTAATTTTGCCAAACTATATGAAAGCGCTTAAAACCTTAAACCCCTATTTTTGGAAACACAAAATACTATTGTTTTGGGGGGTACTATTTATTATTGCCAGTAATTTCTTCAATATATATAAAGTACAGTTTGTAGGAAAATCTGTGGATGAGCTTACAAAAAACGGAAACCTTGGCTTTAACAATCAGGTTTTGATCTATGTTGGAATTATTGTAGGCTGTTCACTTCTGACCGGATTCTTCACTTTCATGATGAGGCAGACCATTATTGTAGCTTCCAGAAGAATAGAATATGAACTTAAAAATAAAATCTACAGACATTATCAGGATTTATCTTTAACGGATTATAAGCAGACCACCATCGGAGATCTGATGAACAGATTGAGTGAAGATGTTGTGGCAGTAAGAATGTACCTTGGTCCCGGAGTGATGTATGTAGCTAATTTGATCGTCCTGGTATTGATTACAGCTATTTACATGGTAAAAACAGATGCTTCTATGACGATGTGGACTTTACTTCCGCTTCCGATTTTATCTTATGCCATTTATAAAGTAAGTTCGATCATTAATAAAAAGTCGAAGATCATGCAGAAAAGCCAGTCTGCAATTTCCACTTTTGTACAGGATAGTTTTTCCGGAATTCGGGTGGTGAAATTTTTCGCGAGAGAAAAATACATTGAGAAAAACTACGGGATAAAAGTCACAGATTATCAAAATAAAGCATTAGATCTTGCCAAAACAGAAGCGTATTTCTTTACTATTATTCTTTTTGTCATCGGATTATTAAACGTAGCGGTCATCTGGATTGGAGGATCCAAATATATTGCAGGGGAATTGAGTATCGGTAAGATTGCAGATTTCTTCATGTATATCAACACCCTGATTTTCCCTTTCTCCATGGTAGGATGGGTAACTTCTGTCAATCAGAGAGCTGAAGCATCGATGCAGAGGATCAATGAATTTATGGATAAAAAGTCTGAGATTGTTAATACCAATTTTGAAAATTATCCTATCAAAGGAGATATAGAATTCAGAAACGTTTCTTATGTATATCCTAATACAGGAATCAAAGCGCTAGATAATTTAAGTTTTATTGTAAAAGCCGGAGAATCATTAGCTATTATGGGTAAAACCGGAAGCGGAAAATCAACGATTGCCTTGCTTTTATGCAGACTGATTGATCCTAGTGAAGGAGAGATCCTGATTGATGGCAAAAATCTGAAAGATCATAATCTGTACAACTACAGAAACTTTATCGGATATATTCCTCAGGAGAGCTATCTATTCTCTGATTCTATCGAAAATAATATTGGTTTTGCGATTGATAATCCTTCTCATGAGAAAGTGGTAGAGTACGCAAATATTGCCGATGTTCACAAAAATATTGTGGAGTTTAAAGATGAATATAAAACACTTGTAGGTGAACGGGGAGTTATGCTTTCCGGGGGACAAAAGCAAAGAATTTGTATCGCAAGAGCCTTAATTAAGGATCCTAATATCATTATTTTTGATGATTCCTTGTCTGCATTAGACACTGAAACGGAGCAGAATATTCTGGAAAATATTGATAAAAAAATCAGTAATGCGACTTCCATAATTATCACACACAGAGAGTCTAGCGCTCAAAAAGCCCATCAAATTATCAACCTTACCGAAATTGCCAATTCTGTAACTGCTTAGCCATTTCGTTCTCAATTGTTAAATAAATCATAAAAAAAATTTTGTGATTAAAAGAATTCTTTTATATTTGTTCTTAACAAGATTAAAAAATATCTAACAATGAGTGAATACAAGGAACGCCATGAAAATGAGATTTTCACGAAGGTGTTAAAAGCAGGGAGAAGAACTTATTTCTTTGATGTGCGCGAGACGAAAGCAGGAGATTATTATCTTACAATTACTGAGAGTAAGAAGAATTTCGGAGAGAATGGGGAAGCTACATTCGAGAAGCATAAAATTTACCTTTACAAGGAAGATTTTAAGAGTTTCCAGGAGATGTTTAATGAGTCCACAGATTTCATCATTAATGAAAAGGGTGAGGATGTAATTTCAGAAAAACATGATAAAGACTTCAAAAGCAAATCATTCACAATTGATTCTGACGACGAAGTTTAAAAAAAGAATATCTAAAAACACAAGCATCTGAAAAAGATGCTTTTTTTATGCGCTAAAACAGGATCTTTTATTAACACTTTTTATAGTTTGGCAGTGATTTTATTTTTTTTGTAAGCCTGTTGAATTATTAGTATTCCGGATGATTTTTGCAGCAGAAAATAAAACAACCCCTCCATCATTTCGCAGGGTAATTAATTCATCATTTTTAAATTGAGAATTAAAATTACCCAAACACATGATATTATCTTTAGTCTGTAATATCGGAAAGCTTTCAGAGCCAATAGTAGACAGACCATTTTTAGTCAACTTATAAACTAAATATTCTCCATCAGAATTCTTATGGGCAATAATTTCATTAATCCCGTCTCCATTAATATCTCCAACAGCTAATCCTTTCCATTCAACACGAGCGTTGCCTAGTGATTGTGCAATTTTTGTTACGATTCCTTTATCATCTATACTGTAAACATATATCCCATTGTGCACAGCATCCGGTGAATCTATTGCAAGGACAATCTCATCCTTTAAATCATTATTCAGATTACCCGCGGCCACTGCTGTAATTTTGGAATTTTTGGGAAGATTGAGAGTATTAATATGAACAATCTGAAGATTCGTTCCATTGAATTTATACACTAATACTTCTTTATTAGAATTTCCTACGACTATACACTCATCTTTACCTCCGCTAATAAAGTTCCCAGCAACTACTCCTACCCAATCCGCTTTAGGACTTAATCCTGTAAATTTTACTTTTTCAATAATATCCTTGTTTTCAACTTTTAAAACATAAAGTCCATTATATTTGATATCAGCATGATCACTTAATGCTATAATTTCACTTTTATTATCATCAAAAAAATCACCGGCAGCTATCCCTTTCCAATTATATTGTCCATTGTAATATTTATTATTTGTCACTGAACGAAATTCTTTATTATAAGGTTCTCTAACACCTATCATACCATCAGAATTTCTAATAACAACAAACTCATCTTCGTTATCATCGTCAAAATTACCACTCGCTATTCCCTGCCAATCAGAAGTTTTATTCCAACTATGGTCTGTATTTACGGGTACTATCAGATTTTCAAAATTAGCTAAGAGTGCCACTGTTAAAAAAGAACCTTCTACCTGTATTTTCTCATAGTAGTTCTTAGCAGCCAGCAAATCAGCAATTATTTGATAAAGCCTTTTATCATATTCCGAAAGATAAAGCCACATATAGTTAATATAATTACCATAAGGTGAGTCTCCGATTTTACTATTAGACTTAATATTCCAAGATTCTTTATTGTAATTTACGCCCATATTTACAGATAAAGGAAACTGGTATATATCTTTCATAAACGTATTGATATAGTATTGAATATCTGAAAGTGAGTATATAGGTTTTCCTTTGTACAAAATATTATACTTATAGCATTCATAGGGAAAACTTACAGTTAAACCAGCATGGGGAATATCTTCATACAAGTCTGTATTTCCCCAATATTTCCAAATATTAGATTGTAAATTCTTATTGAAAAAAGTATTTGATTTTAAAAAATTTGACAATCCAATCAATTTTGTGAGATATTTATCTTGAGATGTCGCTCTATACATCTGGACAAACACCCTTCCAATCGAACTTTGCATATTAAAAGGTAAGATTTTGCCTGCATATTTTATAGGAGGGTTATTATCTCTTTCTCTATAATAACCTATACCACCAGATTCTGTTTGCCACTGATCTTCATGAAAGTTAAGTGTTTCGTTAATTTTTTGTATGATATCATCAGCAATACGTTTATATGTTTGTTTACCATAGCGTCCCTGTGGATCTGAAATCAAATTTTGGACATCAGAACCTTTCGTTTTAACTATTGCCACAAATTTAGCCATGGGATACAGTATATTAGCACTATGTACCAAATGGGCATAAGGAGATCCCGAGTCAGCTATTTCGTTATAATGATTGGTAGACCAAACAGCACCCGATACCCCCCTATAATCGGAAACTTTTCTCAATCCCTGTAACTGTCCTCTGAGATCGTCTCTTCGGTCAATTACGTTTCCTATACACTTGATTAATGTTTCTGCATATTTTTTTTCACCTGTCTTTTCGTACATTAATACCAACGCTTCCATTTGAGCGGGCAATCCCCATGAGAACTCAAGCCTGTTTTCATCCGTTGAATACCGTATTGATTTATCATACCCTTTGTCATCAAATAACGTTTGATAATAAGATTGAGGTTTTGATTGAGAATAAGATTTTAATGCAGCTAGTACAATAATTATAGTAAAAAGATTCTTCATATTAGGTACTTTTTGATTCAGGATGATTCAAAGATTCTTTTTCATGATTTTAGTAGAAACAAATATAAAGGTTTTCTTTCCCTGTTACTAATTTTATTACCCGATTAACAAGTTGTATAAAAATTAATAAGAACACTTTTTCAAGTGTACTTATGAACCATAATAGGAATTTTAGAACCCTAAAAACTTTATGTTATTTATATTTTTAATATTTACCTTACTGTCTGCTCATCAAAGGTGACAGGCTTGAGAAAACTAAATAACTCATTGGGAAGCTCATTCTGACAAGGATCATTTGAATTCTTATTGCTATTAGAGCTACCTCTGATAACTTTTGTGGCAGAAAACATAACGATACCTCCATCTTTTCTGAGAGTAACCAGTTCCTCATTTTGTGAACTGGTATCAAAATTGCCGAAACACATTATATTATTTTTGGTTTGGAGCATAGGAAATTTTTCAACATCTCCACTAGCCAAAGTATTCCCATTTAATTTATAGACTGCATATTCTCCATCAAAATTTCTGTGAGCAATAATTTCATCCGCTCCATTACCATCAAGATTTCCTACAGCTAATCCTCTCCATTCTAAAGCTAAGCCCCCTCCTGTAGATTGGGTTATTTTTGTCATTACACCATTATCGCCCACACTGTAAACATGTATTCCATTATAAGCAGCATCTTCAGCATCAACAAGCAAAACAATCTCATCCTTACCAACACCGTCAAGATTACCTGATGCTACTGCTGTAATTTTAGAATTTACCGGTAGATTCAGAGTGTTAGTATGAACCAATTGAGGAGTAGTTCCGTTAAAATTAAAAACAAGTACTTCTTTATTTAAATTTTTGACAGCAATAAAATCATCCTTCCCGCCGGTAATAAAATTTCCAGCAGCTGCTCCTACCCAATCAGATTGTGCATTCCACCCTATAGATTTTGTATGTTCAACAATAGTATTATTTTCAATTTTTAAAATATAAACACCATTATTAACAGGATCAGAATGATTGCTTAGTGTTATAATTTCACTTTTATTATCCCCAAAAAAATCTCCGGCTGCTATACCTTTCCAATCATATTGATTATTATAATATTTGTCATTTGTAACGGAATGAAATTTTTTCTCAAAAGGTTCCATAGTACCTATCATTCCATCATAATTTCTGATGACAACAAATTCATTAGCATCATCTCCATCAAAATTACCGCTTGCAACTCCTCTCCAGTCTGAACCCTCTCCCCATCCATGTTCCGTATTTACAGGTACAATCAAATTTTCATAATAAGCTAGATAGGCAACTACTAAAGGGAAGTTTTCAGGT
Source organism: Chryseobacterium sp. Marseille-Q8038 (assembly GCF_965111995.1). Taxonomy (NCBI): domain Bacteria; kingdom Pseudomonadati; phylum Bacteroidota; class Flavobacteriia; order Flavobacteriales; family Weeksellaceae; genus Chryseobacterium; species Chryseobacterium sp. Marseille-Q8038. Next base: position 1,127,939 of record NZ_CBCOPN010000002.1, read on the forward strand.
TGTAAAGGCATATAATATTTTTCTGCAGTCTGTATTTCAGCAAGTAGCTGATATATTTTTTTATCGTATTCAGATAAACCTGCCCATTGGAAACAAGTATAAGTACTTAGATCTACACCACTAGGAGTTCCATATTTTAAATTCCAGGGTATCAGAGAATAGTTCACTCCATTATTTATATACAAAGGAGCCTTATAAATATCTTTCGTTAGGGTATTAGCATACGCTTGCATATCTGAATCTGTATAAATAAGTGCTCCCCCGTTAGAAATATTATATTTACGGCACTCATAGGGAAAAGATACAGTTAAACCACCATGAGAAATATCTTCCCGCAAAGTACTTACTTTCCAATATGTCCAGCTATTGGACCCCAGATTAGTATTAAAAGAGGTATTTGCTTTTAAAAAATTAGCAATTTGGGTAAGTTGTGTAAGGTAATCCTGGTTATCTGTTGCCCTATACATCTGTACCAATACTCTTCCCATTGCACTTTGCATATTAAAAGGTAAAATTTCACCATCGTTATCTATTGGCGGATTATCATTCCGTTCTTTATAATAGCCTATATTACCAGATTCAGTAAACCATTGACCTTCATGATAATGAAGCGTTTCGATTACTTTTTGTATAAGGTCATCAGCAATAGCGATAAAAGTCATATTATTATAACGCCCTGCTGATTGATACAGAATATTTTGAAGTAAGCTATTCTCTTTAATAATCGCTGCAAACTTGGCCATTGGATAAGTTATATTAGCACTATGTACCACATGAGCATAAGTTTTTCCATCACCTTGGTTTGTATTATAATGATCAGTCGACCATGCAGCACCAGAAACTCCTCGGTAATCAGATATATTACTTACACCTGCTTGTGGTGGTTGCAGCTGATCTCTAAGATCATCTCTTCTATCAATCACATTACCCATACTTCCTATTAAAGCATTAGCATATTTAGGATCATGTGTTTTTTCATACATCATTACCAATGCTTCCATATGAGCAGACACGATCCACGAAAATTCTAGTTGGTCTGGGCTCGTTGAATTACTAGGTACGACAGCATATCCCTTACTATCAAATAGATTTTTATAGTAAGATTGGGCATAAGATTGTAGAACCAATAATAAAGTGAGAATTGTAAAGATTTTTTTCATAGTAATAGTTTTGATTTTGAAATCATTTAAAGGGAGTTATTTCCCGTGATTCTGGCAAAACAAATATAAAAGTTTCAATACTAATCTTTAAATTTATTTTAAAGAACTTAATAAGAACCATTTTTGTACACTGGCTTAAGAATTATATACGTATGACGGAGAAAAAATTTTGGAAAGAGATGAAAAAAGAAGTGTCTGTATTTTTTGAAACAGACATAAAATAAAAAAGTACACTGTAAAAAGTGTACTTTCTTTGGGTGAATGAGGGGTCTCGAACCCCCGACCTTCGGAACCACAATCCGACGCTCTAACCAACTGAGCTACAATCACCGTTTTGTGAGTGCAAATATAGAACATTTTCCTCAACTACCAAACAATTCCATCAAAATTTTTCAAAGAAATTAATTTCTCAGACGTAAAGCCCTCAGCATAAGTAACTCCCGATAATCGGCCTAAATCCTGTGCTCGGTATGTTAAGCTCTCATAAAAGTCTTTTGTGGTAATCGGAGTCTCAGGTTCTTTAGAAGTAGGGTCATAAAACTGAGTTTTGTAGGCCATGCAAGCTTCTAGTTTTGTATTAAGATGTTCTGAAATGTCAATTACAAATTCCGGTTTGATATCTTTCCATTGGATATAGTGAAAAACATGTTTAGGTCTCCATACTTCCTGATTCTCTCCATCTAATACCGTTTCAATTTTTCTCAGTCCGGACAAAAAGCACGCATCCGACACTAATTTCGCTCCTTTTGCATGGTCTGGATGTCTATCATCAATTGCGTTGGCTAACACGATTTCCGGACGGTATTTGCGAATCATTTTTACGATCCTCATTTGGTACTCTTCAGAATTTACCAAGAAACCATCTTTCATTCCCAGATTCTCTCTGGCGGAAAGTCCTAAAATTTTGGCAGCATCAGCTGCTTCTGCCTTTCTGGTTTCATCAGTTCCTCTTGTTCCCAGTTCTCCTCTTGTAAGATCTACAACCACACATTTTTTTCCTTCAGAAACCATTTTAGCAATAGTTCCTCCGCATCCCAGCTCTACATCATCAGGATGGGCTCCAAAAGCAAGTATATCAGTTTTCATAAATTCAAAGATAGGATTTAAAATAAAAACTTCCCAAACATTACGAATGGGAAGTTTTAATATCTATAATTTAAAATTTAAATTACTTATTGATTTCTGCATTTAATTTTACAGCATCCTGATAAGTAGGATCTAGCTGTAAAGATTTAGCTACATAATCTTTTGCTTTTGCCACATCAGAATCTTTACTCATATAAGCTACCGCGAAGTAAGCGTAAGCAAGTGTCTGCTTGTTAGCCTCCTGATCAGCTGGTTTTACTGTACTGATGAATTTTTCATAAGCCAATTTTGCCGCATCATTGTTTCCAGCTTGCTGGTAAGAATACCCCTGGCTGTAATATGCAGGAGCCCAGTCAGGAAGAAGAGCTGACATTTTTTGCCATGTAAGAATTGCTCCGTTCCAGTTTTTAATATCCTGGTAAGCTGTTGCTAATTTAAATAGAGCATCAGAATCCTGGTTGTTTGCCGCTACCTGCTTTTTCAATGCTTCAATTGCAGGGTTAGTAGGTCCTTTATCAACTTCTGATTGAGATACACCACCGCCACCTGCGATGTTAGCTAATTCAAGATCCCATTTCATGGTCTCATCTTTAGCAGCTTTTGCAATAGCAACTTTCTGTTGAGCTTCCGTCATTAAAGCTGTTTTCTTAGCAGCATCTTTTTCATCTTTTGCTAAACCTGCAGCGATAAGTCCTTGTAGACCTTGGTCAGCAGGCTGTACTCTTGTTTTTTCAGCCTGAGAAACGAAAGTATCCATATTCTGCTTGGCATCAGTATAGTTTTTATCTGCATACGCCTGATAAGCTCTTAATTTGAACTTAATAGGATCATCTATTTTATCAAAGATTTTATCCAATACCATTTTAGAGTTTGCATAATCTTCATTCGTGAAGTATAACTTAGCAATTTCTAATTGAGTATATGGATCTTCGTCAGCATATTTTGTATAGTTGATAAGATCCTGAGTTGCTTTTGCATTTTGTTGGTATCTGATATCATAACCAGCCAACGCTTTATATGCAGGAGCATAAGTAGCATCTACCCCAATAGCTTTATCAATGTTTTGTTTAGCTTGCTGCCATTGTTGTGCTGCCATCCATAAAGTTGCCATTCTTGTATAAACGGAAGCTTTATTTTTAGCACTAGGTAATGCTTTATCATAAGCAGACATAGCCTCTCCCGGCATTCTCTTTAATCTGTAAGCATCTCCTAATGTATAGTAATAGTGTGCAGGAACACCTTTTTTCTGAGCTTTCTCAATCGCTTTAGTCAAAAACTGAATAGCTAGATCTGGTGAACTGTTTTTCTCAAATAAAGTTAAAGCTTCTGCTGCTCTGAACAGAACTTCAGCATCTTTTTCTCTTGAATCAGTAACTACTTTTTGAATTTCAGCAATGGCATTTTTATCTCCTTTACCTAATTTAACAGCAGCTAAACCAATTTTGTTTAGATAGCTTTTACTGTCAGCAGCTAAACCTTTGTTGAAATTTTCAGTTGCTTTAGCATAGTCTGGCTCTCCTTGTCTTAAGAAAGTATTTCCTAAATAGAAGTAGTTATCAGCTGTAGGCTCTTTAGCGATCATTTCAGTGAAATTTGTTTTTGCCTGCGCAAATTTATCACTGTCTATACTGTTAATACCATCCTGCAATGTCTGTGCAGAGGCAAAACCGGTAAAAAATACCACGGCTGCTCCAAAAGCAATCTTCTTTACATTCATATTCATTATATCTTTCATTTTATATTTTCTAATAATTGAGTTATATTCTACACAATTTTCAGACCAAATCAATATTTTATTAGGGATAAATTGTGAATTTAATTTTTTTAACGCATTTGTACCTCTCTCTTATATATATTATAAGGCTGCAGACCTTCTTTCTGTACAATCTTTTGGCCTAAATGGGTACATGAAAACCTTATAAATCCATTGGCAATATTAAAATTACCCTCGTTAATAAGGAAATAAAGTACTCTTGTAAACGGATATTCCATGGTACGAAGTCCATCGAAATCTGCTGTGTAAGATTTTCCTTTCTCAACCACAGGAAGAACTTTCACCATATCTCTCAACCTTTCTGAAGTTTTATCATAAGGACGGCTAAAAGTATTAAGTCCAACAACGCCAATTTTATTCGGATATTTTCCTAATTCCTCGATAATCTGTTGATTTCCCGGAATAATGGAAAATTTAAGGTCTTTTGGTTGTTTTTTAAGTTTTTCAGCAACAAAATTCAAATTACTTGAATTGGTTCCGTCGAAGATAAATTCTTTTTTATCAGACATCAGCCCACTGTTAATTTCCTCCATAGAAATACTTTCTTTTGGAGAATCTTTAGGAACAACAAATACGACCGCATCTGCAGCAAATTTGGAAGGAAGAAACTTTAAGTCTGTTCTTTCCTCATATGTTTTTATTTCTTCTGGGTTAAGATTTCTGGACATTACCACTGCTTTAGCACTTCCTTTAAGAAGATCAAGAAGTCCTAAATCTTCTTTCTTGGTTTCTACTTTGATGTGAGTGTCCGGATAGTTGATCATATAGCCTTCAGCTAATGCCTCTGTAACGCTTTGAAAAGATTCGTCAGTGAAAATTGTTAGATCACCTTTGTGATAGGAAGGAGCGTTTTTCTCCTTTTTGCAGCCTGCAAGCATTATGCTCAAAGCAAAAACTACTGCAAGCTTAAAACTATTCTTCATTTCTCGATTTTTTAATTCTTGAGATCGCCCTGTAAATTCTGAAAATACCATAAATAACCAGCACTACTCCCAATGGATAAGCAATAGCAGGTTCTAAATTAGTAAAGAAGAATTTGTAGACAATCACTACAATTCCTAAAACGATATAAAACAATCCCGTAACCAGGGATAACCAATTGAACATCATGTAACAAAAATACCAAAAAAAATAAAAAGAGAAGCATATGCTTCTCTTTTTATTTATATTTTGAATAAATAAGTCTTATTCAAAGTTCATAGTAAATGGTACGCTATAGTAAGATCTAACGCTCTCCCCGTTTCTCTTCGCAGGAGTCCATTTTTTAAGTTTCTTAACTACACGCATAGCTTCACTGTTGAAGTCGCCATTTGGAGATTTCTCTTCAATAGTAACATTTGAAACAGTTCCGTCTTTTTCTACAACGAACTTAAGCTTAGTTTTAAGCGTTCCTTCACCTCCTTCCATTAGAGAAGTATCAAAGTTATCTCCTAAGAATTTTCTTAATGCTCCCATACCTCCAGGATATTCTGCAGACTGGTCAACATCTTTATAGATCTCGTTAGGGTTATTTGCTTTTACCTCTGCTGTACTAGCTTTAGTACCTGTAGATGGTGGTGGCGGCGGTGGCGTATAAGCTGGAGCCTTTACCCCCTCCTGATTGTTCAAACCAGTTGTAGTTTCCAACTGCTTAGAAATTGGTGGAGGTGGAGTTTCAATTTTCGGAGCTTTTACAGGCTCAGGAACTACGTTCTGAATCACCTCAATTTTCTCTTCTTCTTTTGGAGGAGGAGGTGGTGGTGGTTCTTCGTCTTTAGGCTGCTCGATAATTGGTTCTTCTTCGATAATATCTACAAGGTCTGCCTTTACTTCTTGTTTAGGCGGAGCTGTAAGATTTTTAATCGTAAGATAGATGAACGGAGACAAAGCTGCCAAAAGGAATAAAGCTGTTCCGATGATAAAAGACTTTGTTAAAAGTCTCGGATACTGATGTCTAATATCATAGGCACCATATTCCTTGTTTCTATTTTCAAATACGATCTCGTCTAAAGTAAGATTCTGACCGTATACATTTTCATCTGCCATAGATTAGATATACAATTTTATGGTTAAATTACTTTGTAGCAGCTGGTGCAGCAGCACCTCCTACTTTCTTATCATAAATAGCTTTTTCCCAAGGCTTCACATCAGTAACACCGTACTGCTCACTTTTGGTAATTGCCATTTCGTCAAGAATATCAACAAAGTTCTTATATATAGCATCATCAGTTGGCTTAATGATCACGGTAAATTTCGTTTGATCTGCAGCTCTAGATTTTGCCTGCTGAATTACTTTTCTAATTCCTTCTCTATCAAGAGTAGTTTCCATAAGAGTCTGATCATTCAATGAAGTAGCATCCTGTTGGTGCCAAAAAACTCTGTTATTTTTCCCTAATAAAATAGAAATTGAGTTAGAAAGTTTAATTTCTGTTGGAGGTGGTTTTTGTTTTTCATCTTTCGGTTTAGCCGGAAGACCCAAATCCATCACATTCGGTTTACTGAATGTAGTTGTGAACATAAAGAAGGTAATCAATAGAAAACCCAAGTCCACCATAGGAGTCATATCGACTCTGGTATTTTGCTTCTTGGAGCGAACTTTGCCGCCCTTTCCGCCTTTTTCTTGTACTTGTACTTCTGCCATTTCTAATGATATTATTATGGTTTACCTTCTTGTGATGTAATCAACCAAAATTTAAGAAAATCAATATCTCTTAAACCCTCAAATAGACTTTTAACTTTAGGGTATTGAGTTGTAACGTCACCTTTAATAGCTAACTTGTAGTCAGGGTTAACGCTCAAACTTTCTTTTACCCAATCAATTAATTGTTTATTTGTACTGTCCATAGGAATACCTGATGGACTCTTATAATTTTTCTGCTCATCTGCAGGCATATCCAAGTACCCTTTAAGCTGGTTCATTGGAACTCCAATTGCCTGAACTTTCTGGAAAGCTGCTTTTTGATTGTTGTCAAAAGTAATACCATACTTTTGTCCCATTTTATCCAAAAGAGCAAGTCTTTCTGATGCATTGTCTACTGGTTGGAAATAGAATTTCCCATCCGGAGTAGCGTTGATAGTCATTAAACTAGCATCAGGAAGCAATTTTTCCGAAATTGAAGATGGCGGTTTGATCTGCTCCACGTCAGGTTTTTTAAACTGAGTGGTCAAGATAAAGAACGTAAGAAGTAGGAACGCAACGTCACACATTGCGGTCATGTCCGTTACGACTCCATGTCTTTTAGGTTTGACTCTCGCCATTATTATAAAATATTTTTAATTAAACTTCTTTTAATTGCTAATGCAAATATCCTGCTAATTCTTAGTTGAATTCAGCAAAAGATTGTTGGATACTCATAGAGATCTCGTCGATCTTGTAAGTTAATCCATCAATTTTAGATGTAAAGAAGTTATAAAGGATAATAGCGATTGCTGAAGTACCAATACCTAATGCCGTGTTGATCAAGGCTTCAGAGATACCTGTAGATAGAGCAGCAGCATCTGGAGTACCACCTCCTGAACCTAATGCAAAGAATGCTTTGATCATCCCGATTACAGTACCAAGAAGTGCGATTAGCGTTGCAACAGTACCTAAAGTAGAAAGGATCATCATGTTTTTCTCAAGCATTGGCATCTCAAGAGTAGTAGCTTCTTCGATAGCTTTGTTAAGAGCTACCATTTTCTGCTCTTTATTTAATGTAGTATCGTGAGAAAGTGCTTTGTAAGTAGTAAGACCTTCTTTTACTACGTTACCAACAGAACCTTGTTGTCTGTCACACTCTTCGATAGCTTCGTCAATTTTGTTTTGGTTTAGTAAGCTTCTTACTTGAACAACGAAGTTGTCTAAGTTTCCTTTTCCAGCTGCTTTACCAAGAACGAAATATCTTTCAAAAGAGAAAACGATTACAGTAATCATGAAAGTAATCAAGATTGGTACGATAACCCCTCCTTTGTAGATAATACCTAAAAACGATTCTGGGTGAATGTCTTTTCCTTCAACACTTGAAAAAGCTACAGAACCACTTCCTAGTTTATCTGCATCTTTAAAGTTTCCTGGGCTACCAAGAACGAATAAATAAATACATACTCCTATAGCAAATAGAATAGGAATAATAACAGCTGGATTTAAACCTCCTGCCTTTCTAGCAACTACTTGCTCATCATTTTTTGAAACATTCATTTCCATATTTAACTAAATTATATTGTTTTAAAATTTTACAGGGTGTAAATTAAAGGCAAAATTAATTAAAATGCAAGAGTCTTAATTAAACATTTTGCTTTTTTTTGATAAAGAAAATTTAATACGATTTCGAAATAGTAATTATTTTAAATTATTTTATTTATTTTTTCCAAATTTAACATTTGAATTAAAAAATCAAAAAAATAAGACACCCATTTTTTTTAATTTCCCAATGTTAATTTTTTTTTAAATTACGATATTCACAATACGGTGAGGGACTACAATGATTTTTTTAGGGGTTTTACCCTCCAAAATCTGTTGCATTTTCTCGTTCGAAATCACCAAATCTTCCACTTCCTTAGCAGATAATTGAGCTGAAAGTGAAATTTTGAACTTCATTTTACCATTTACGCTTACCGGATACTCAATTTCGTCTTCAACCAGATAATCTTCATTTAATGCAGGGAATCCTTCAAATTCTATCGATGTATCGTGTCCTAATAAACTCCATAGTTCTTCACAGATGTGAGGAGCATACGGAGAAATGATAACGGCCAGTGGTTCTAAAATATTGCGCTTGTTGCATTTTATTTTCTGAAGCTCGTTCACCGCAATCATAAATGAAGATACAGAGGTATTGAAAGAGAAATTTTCAATATCATATACGACCTTCTTTATTAAGGTATGTAAAACTTTGTATTCTGCTTTTGAAGGTTCTTCGTCTGAAACTTCAAATACTTCTCCATTGAAATACAGGTTCCAGAATTTTTTAAGGAAACCGTACACTCCGCTTAGCCCTTGTGTATTCCAAGGCTTGGATTGCTCCAATGGTCCTAAGAACATTTCATATAATCTTAGCCCATCCGCTCCGTACTCTTCACAGATATCATCAGGATTTACTACGTTATATTTTGACTTGGACATTTTTTCTACTTCACGGTCTGTGATGTATTTTCCATCTTCAAGAATAAATTCTGCATTAGCATAATCCGGTCTCCATGCTTTGAAAGCTTCAGTATCCAATTCGTCTGAGGTACCTTTTAATAAGGATACGTCTACGTGAATCTGCTGAGTCTGGTAATCTTTAGCTAAATTTTTAGATACATATTGATTAGTTCCGTCAATTCTGTATACAAATGCACTCATTCCTAAGATCATCCCCTGGTTGATCAATTTCTGGAATGGCTCATCATGATTGATATATCCTCTGTCTTTTAAGAACATGTTCCAGAAACGGGAATATAACAAGTGTCCGGTTGCGTGTTCGCTTCCTCCTATATATAGGTCTACCTGTCCCCAATAATCTGAAAGATTCTTTGCACAGAATTCTCCGTCATTTTGCGGATCCATATATCTCAGGAAATACCACGAGCTTCCTGCCCAACCTGGCATGGTAGATAATTCTAACGGGAAAATTGTTTTATCATCCACCAGTTCTGTAGCAACTACCTTCTGGTTAGCTTCATCCCATGCAAATTCTTTTGCATTTCCTAATGGCGGATCTCCGTCTTCTGTAGGTAAATATTTTTCAACTTCAGGAAGTTCCAATGGTAAAGCAGAAGTAGGCAATGTGTAAGGCATCCCATCCTTATAATATATAGGAACAGGTTCTCCCCAATAACGCTGTCTTGAGAAAATAGCATCACGCTGTCTGTAATTTGTAGTTCCATGACCGATTCCTTTCGTTTCGATCTCTGAAATTATTTTTGACTTTGCCTCATTATAATTCAATCCGTTTAAGAAATCAGAGTTTACACAAACGGAGTCTTTGGAATCAAAAGATTTTTCCTGAACGTCTTCTTCAGTTTCTACAACTTTTTTAATTTCAAGGTTGAATTTCTTTGCAAATCTATGATCACGTTCGTCATGTGCCGGAACTGCCATCACAGCACCTGTTCCATATCCCATCAATACATAGTCTGAAATATAGATCGGCATTTTTTCGTTGCTGAACGGATTGATTGCATAACTTCCTGTGAAAGCACCGCTCACGTTTTTCACGTCAGACATTCTGTCTCTCTCTGTTTTTTTGGAAGTTTCTTCAATATAAGTATCTACTTCTACTTTTTGAGCATCCGTAGTAATGGTTTCTACCAAAGGATTTTCCGGAGCCAATACCATGAAAGTAGCTCCAAAGATGGTATCAGGTCTTGTAGTAAACACCTCAACAATTTCGTCATGACCTTCTACCTGAAACTGAACCTGTGCTCCCTGAGATTTTCCAATCCAGTATTCCTGAGAGTCTTTCAATGGCTGTGGCCAGTCTAATGTACTTAATCCTTGTAATAATCTTTCAGAGTATGCAGAGATTCTCATGCTCCACTGCATCATTTTCTTTTGGAAAACTGGGAATCCTCCTCTTTCGGACTTACCGTCTTTCACTTCATCATTGGCCAATACTGTTCCTAATGCAGGACACCAGTTTACAGTGGTTTCAGCTCTGTAAGAAAGACGATAGTTTAACAGGATATCTTCTTTATCAAGATCAGAAGCAATTTTCCATTCTTCTGCTGTGAAATTTAATTCGTCATTCTGATTAGCATGTAATCCTTCTGTTCCTTTTTCTTCAAAATGCTTAATCAAAGAATCAATAGCTTCTGCCTTGTCTGTATTTTTATTATACCATGAGTGATACAACTGGATAAAAATCCATTGTGTCCATTTATAATAAGAAGCATCTGAAGTTCTTACTTCTCTGCTCCAGTCGAATGAGAAACCGATTTTTCTCAGCTGCTCTTCGTATCTGTTGATATTCTGTTCTGTAGTAATAGCTGGATGCTGTCCTGTCTGGATAGCATACTGTTCAGCAGGAAGTCCAAAGCTGTCATATCCTACCGGGTGAAGAACATTAAATCCCTGATGTCTTTTATATCTCGCATAGATATCCGAGGCAATATATCCCAGCGGGTGACCTACGTGAAGTCCTGCTCCGGATGGATACGGAAACATATCGAGTACATAAAACTTGGGTTTATCTGTATTATTAGAGGTTTTATAGGTTTGATTTTCCTCCCAGTATTTCTGCCACTTTTTTTCTATCTGCTGATGATCGTAAAACACTTTATATATATGTTATATGTTAGACTGAATTATTTTTCTTTTTAATAAGATTCACAAAATTAATGATTTTAAAGTAAATAGAAATTGAATTTATGATGAATTACCATTTACCCTCAACAAAAAAATCTCATCCTGGGATGAGATCTATTTTTATGTCCTGAAGTATATTATTATTGAGGAACTCTTTTAAATGTATAAGTTCTAGTTTGGAATATAGTAGGATCCTGAGTCTCTTCTCTTACTGCAAGATTGAGCGTATTGGCATCCAAAGTAATAACTTTTGCATTTTGCGGTTCTACTATTCCCTGAATTTTCATCTGAACGTCTTTTCCTTCCTTGTTATAGGTATAATTAAATTTTATATCTGAAAGAATAGCACACTGACCAGGGGTAGCAGTATCTCCCCAGTTCGTTTTCCCACCTTTGGAATCAGGGCTGAACCACCATCTTGTCTGTTTCTGACAGTCAGTATAAGTAATCGTGTTAGAAACCGGGTCTTCACCAACTTCTACAGTGGTAACTACTTCTTTTAACGGTTGCCATGTCCCAACAAGAGGAGCTTCCAGAACAGTATCATTGTTATCGCTACAGCCAGTAGCTGCAACAAACAAAGACAAACCTGCAAATAGTAATGCTAATTTCTTCATAGATCAATTTTTTCAAGCGCTAAAATTATAATTTTTTTGATTTATATTACTATTTTTTATGAAAAATTATTTCATTGACGTTTATTTATATATATTTTAAAACAGCCAGACCTCATTTCCCCTCTATTTAACAAATAATGAATACATGAGCACCATTCATTTTATTAAAAAAGTTATTTTTGCAAGAAAGAAAATACAAATGCAGGATATTACGAAAAACAATTTTGATTTTATACGCGTTCTCCTTGCCTTTATTGTCTTTCTCGGACATCTTGGCACCCTCAGTAATTCTCCTGATCTTAAAATTTTTGAGTACAGCCCTATAGAAATTGCTGTTTTCGGCTTCTTTGCAGTCAGCGGATTTCTAATAGCAAGGAGTTATGAAAGGTCTTCAAGCCTGAAAAGTTATTTAAAAAAGAGAATCAAAAGAATTGTTCCCGCTTACTTATTGGTTATTTTTTTATGTGCTATTTTACTAAGTTTGGTAAGTACTTATTCTTTCACTGAATATTTTAGCAATACACAAGTTTACAAATACCTTTTCTGGAATTCATTATTTTTAAATTTCAAAGCACCCTGGCTTCCCGGAGTTTTTGGAAATCAAGCTGTAAATGGCGCTCTTTGGACATTAAAAATAGAAATGTGCTACTATTTCGCTGTCCCTTTGTTGTTTTTACTTTTCGGAAAGAAGAATAAATACAGAAATATAAGTTTGGTTATTTTATACTTTTTGTCCCTTGTTTATTTAAATTATTTTGAGTCATTAAATAAAATTTCACTGGCCAAGCAGCTTCCCGGAACATTATCCTATTTTATCCCAGGAATGCTGATTTACTTTAATTTCGATCAATTTATCAAACATAAAAATCTCATTTTCATCATCGCTCTTGCTACCGTTTGGATTGATTTATACTTAAAAATTCAGCTTTTTTCTCCAATGATGATTGGTGTTATCGTTATGTATATCGCCTATTCATTCAAATTCTTAAATAATTTCGGAAAATATGGTGATTTCACCTACGGAATTTACATTTTTCACTTCCCAATTATCAGAACTTTCCAGACCTTAGGATTGTTTGAGGATTACAATCCGTTTGTAATGGCTCTGGTATGCATGTTGGTAGTTATTGCTGTAGGGGTAAGCTCGTGGCACCTTTATGAAAAAAGATTTTTATAATTTTACAATTCAAAAAGCATAAATGAAAGATCTTGTCTCCATTATCACTCCCTGTTATAATTCTGCAGAATTTATTGAGGAAACCATACAGTCTGTTCTTAACCAAAGCTACGAAAACTGGGAATGGCTGATTACTGATGACCTTTCTAAAGATAATACAGTTGAGATCATTAGAAAATATAATGATCCCAGAATAAAACTACAGATATTGGAGCAAAATGGAGGAGCCGGAAATGCCCGAAATAAAAGTCTTGAAAGAGCTAATGGAAGATATATTGCATTTCTCGACTCCGATGATTTGTGGTATCCCGAATACCTGGAAAGCATGATTACTTTTCTTCAGGAAAATAATGCAGAACTGGCATATTGCAACTACTCAAGATGCGATGAATATACAATGGAACCGATTTTAAAAGATTTCGAAGCCGACAAAATTGTTACTTTTTCGAATTTACTTAAAACCTGCAGACTGGCGCCGGTTTCCACCATTTATGACACCAAAAGAGTCGGAAAATTTTTCTTTCCAGTGAAAAGTAAGCGTGAAGATCATGTCATGTGGCTGAATTTGTTGAAAGTAATTCCTAAAGGCTACCCGGTAAAAAAGACGATGGCCAAATACAGAATGCGTGAAAACAGTGTTTCCAGAAATAAAAAAAACATCATCAAAGATCAATATCTTGTCTATAAAGATTTCATGGGATTCTCAACAGTAAAATCATTGTATTATACGGCTAACTGGGCGTTAAACGGATTCCTGAAATATTCGAAAATTTTCAATTAATGGAATATTCAAAAGAGTTCAAAGCCGCTCTGAGTGCTTTTTCCGGTCCCGAAAAGGACAAACTTATTTTCAGACTCCTGAGAAAGGATAAATTATTATCTAAAAAACTCTACTTCGAACTTATTGATCCGGAAACTACGGATGATAAGAGAAATTCCATGGAAGATCATGTGGAAGAACAGGTTCTTTTAGCATCAAAATATGTGGGAAATGCCAAATATTTTCTGACGATCGTTCGAAAAATAAGTGCTGAAATTACAGAACATGTAAAAATTACTACGGATAAATTCGGGGAGGTTTCTTTGAATCTTCTTCTCATCAATAAGGTATTGGAAAACAACAGTGACCTCAGCAGACAAAGATTCGACAATGTTTACAAGCTTTATATTTATATCATCAATAAAGTATTTAAATCTCTGATTCTGATAAAGAAACTGGATGAAGATTACTGGATGGAAATTGATGAATACCTTCGTGATACTCAGAATAAACTTTTAGAAAATCACTATCTTCAGAAACTTTGTATTAACAATGGTCTTGACTTCAATTGGCTGGAATGCGACAGGATTCCAGATAACATCGACCAGATGATGAAAGACATTAAAAGCCAGGGATTCTTAAGATAAAATTTTCTGAAGAATCATCTTGGTAGAATCAGGTTTCTCATCAACAAATTTTCCGGCATTTTGAGACATCGAGATAAGTTCTTCTCTGTTCTCTTCATTGATAAGAAATAAAACAAATTCTGCGGCTGTATATTCGTCAGGAAAGGCCTTTCCACCATTGGCTGAGATAAGGTCGTCAGCCTCCGGATTCTTTTTGTAATGATTCCCAAAAATTACAGGAACGTTAAAGGTTGCGGCCTCCAGAATATTATGAAGTCCGGCATCATGAAATCCTCCTCCTACAACCGCTACATCTGCATAAGAGTATAGTTTTGACAATAGACCAATGCTGTCAATAATCATAATCTGAGCATTGAACATTGAAGGTTGGGAGCGTTGTATTTCGCTGTACAGTAAAGCATCCGGAAATATATTTTTCAAATGCTCTACTCTTTTCAGATCGTGAGGTGCTATAATAAGTTTCGCCGTGTTATTTTTCCGGGAAAGGACTTCTGCTATTTTCTCTTCTGCCTGCCATGAACTGCCAAAAACAACTACTTTACGCTCCCCTTTAAAGTCTGCAATGAAATCTACGTGATTATCTCTTTCGCGAAGCTGTTTCACTCTGTCAAACCTTGTATCTCCCGTTACAGAAGATTTTATCAACCCTACACTTTTCGCCAAAGCCAATGAAAACTGAGTCTGATGAAAAAACCAGTCTACATTTTTCTGAAGCTGCTTTACAAACCATTTCCCATAGGAGGTAAAGAAAGATTGTCTTTCATAAAACAATGCAGAAATCACATAAATCTTCACTCCTTGATTTTTCAGTTCGGCAAGGAGATTGTACCAATAATCATACTTAACCGTAAAAAATAGTTCAGTATTAAACTGACCTATAAATTCTCTTACCGTGCTTTTTTTATCGAATGGTAAATAACAGATAACATCTGCAATATGTTTCTTTTTAACAACATTCTCATATCCTGAGGGTGAAAAGAAAGTCACCAGAACTTTGTGTTGGGGGAAATTTTCTTTAAGCTTCTCCAGCACAGGTAATCCCTGTTCATATTCGCCCAGACTTGCAGCATGCATCCAAATCACTTTATCGGTCTTTGAAAATGCAGATTTCACTTTACTTAAAGATTCTCCTCTTCCTTCAACGCCTTTTTTAGTTTTATCATTAATCAATGCAAAACACTTCATTCCGAAAGTAAGGAAACTGATAAATATATTGTAGAGAAAAGCCATTTTATTATTCTTTAATTTCAATTCTGTCATGATCCGTAGGAGGATTGGATATGACTAAAAACTCAATTTCTTCAGTGGATTCATTGGAGATAAAATGTTTTGATCCTGCTTCAATGGATATAGATTCTCCCTGACCAATCAAGAATTTTTCTTCATTAATGTAAAATACCGCTTCTCCTTTCAGAATATAAAAAAACTGTTCTGCCACTTTATGAAAGTGCAATTTTTCTGAAGTTCCTGCAGGCATCTTCTCCTGCTTTACGGACAAGCTTTGTGTATTTTTAAGGATCCAGCTGTCACATCGGTTTCCCCAGGTGTAATGTTCTGAATTATCTTTAGAGTGTATCATTTGAATAGATGGGCGATAAAAAGTAATGCAGGAGTAAATAAAACAACAGATAAAAAGATGGTGGCAAATGTAATTCTCGGTTTAGCCTGATCATCAACAGCAGATCTGAACATATAGTCCTGAATATTCATAAAAATAACTGCCAGCAGCAAAAAAAGAATTCTCAATCCAATTTTCATAACTAAAAACTGAGCATTCATATTCTGAGCTGTAATCTCTACTGGGAAATTAGTGTCTTCGGGATGTCTCATACCATAGACAAACAGAGCATATAATCCCAGAACCAATACAGGCATCAGAAAGGCATATATTCTTCCTCCAAATCCATCCGCTTTCCCTTCCATATCAAAATGTACAGGAATTCTCTCCGGCAAAGTATTATAATTTTTCAGGGTAAACCACCACAGAAAAACGACTAATCCAAAATTAAAAATATCAAAAATTGTAAAAAGAATATTTTCCATTTCAGATAAGATTGAATTAGGATTAGATTACACTTTTCAGCACTCTCAGTTTATGAGTATGCTTATTCATTTCTTTATTGAAAATCCCTGTGGAATCCAGTGTATCAATTCTTACTTTCCCGGAAGCATGGATGATCTTTTGATTATCCAGCATAATTCCTACGTGAATAATTTTTCCTTCTGCATTTTCAAAGAAAGCAAGATCTCCCGGCTGTGTTTCTTCTATGAAAGTAAGCGGTTCTCCCACCTCAGCCTGCTGTGATGCATCTCTCGGTATTTTAATATTATGGATTTTATAAACCAGTTGGGTAAATCCGGAGCAGTCTACTGCAAAAAAGCTTTTGCCACCCCACAGATAAGGTACATTAAGGAATTCTTTCGCCGTCAATGCAATACTTTCACGCACATCATGACTTCTTCTGGAAGCAACCACCGGAAACTCTACTTCTGATCCCATAGAAAGTAAAGTTTTTCCATCGTTCATCAGTACAGAAGAAAAATCTTCGGTAACAACAGTCACTTTTCTATTAGCTAGCTCTTCATCTGTCACTGGTTTCAGCTGTTTGGTATCCATCCATCCTTCATAGCCATCATAATGCATTTTTATTTTGGTCCAGTTTTTATCTACTTCCAAAATATCTGCACTTTCACCAAACAATATTTCCGTAACAATTTCAGCTCTGTCAGAATTTTCTGCACGAACGGGTGCTACTGTAACAATACAAATTCCTTTATTCATTAACTCTCAATTTAAAGATTGAATAATTTAAAGATTAAAAATACCATCTGTACTTTCTTTAAATGTCGTAATCTTTGGATATTTTAATTACTTTCTGCGAAGAAAATTAACTCCATCACGCAAAGGTAAAATAAGATTTTCAAAATCTTCGTCTTTTGCCGCTAAATCATTTAATTCCTGAATAGACTGCGTAGATTTCAGCTTTGGGTTTTCCTCCAAAACTTTTCCATACCATAGCACATTATCAAAAAGGATTACTGTTCCGGATTTTGTATGGGGTTTAATCAGTCTGAAATATTCGGCGTAGTTTTCCTTATCGGCATCTACAAAAATCAGATCAAAAAATTCATCTGTTTCTTTTAAATATTCTTTGGCATCCTGAAGTTTAAAATCAATCTGACCGGCATATTCACTAGACTCGAAATATTTTCTGGGAAGATAGGCCAGGTCTTCGTTAACGTCCAGCGTAGTAATTTTTCCGTCTTTTGCTAATCCTGATGCCAGACATAAGGTAGCATATCCCGTGAATGTTCCTATTTCAAGAATACTTTTCGGCTGCAGCATCTGGGAAATAATAGTCAGTAATCTTCCCTGCTGATACCCGGAAATCATATGAGGCTGTGTCGTTTTCTGATAAGTCTCTCTTCTCAGCTTTTTCAGAATTTCGGATTCTGAAGAAGCGTGTGCTTCCAAATATCTATCCATTTCAGGATTCTTTTCTTCAAAAAAACTCATACCATTTTAATTTAAACAAATTTAAGGATTTTAAAGCTAGTTTTTAAATTCAACAAGAAGATACAAAAAAAGAGAGAAATTAATCCCTCTCTTTTTCTTAGCCATATCTAAATTTTATGTAAAAAATCATTATACTGCTATACAATATTGTCTTATACCAGCACAAACCCATCCCGGGCAACACTCTGTTTGTGGGCTGGTACAAAAGATCTGTGGATTACATCCTCTAATAGCACCTTGTACAGTTTTCATTTCTTCTCTTGAAAGTTTTTTTGAATTTTTCATAATTATTTTGTTTAGTATTAATTTCCTACTCTTTAAGATTTTCGGACACCTCTTTTTTATTTCCTTTTAAAGGGATTTAAATATACACATTCTTTTGTTAACCAACTAATTATACGCTAATAATTGGTTAGAAATAAAAAAAAATACATCATACCGGGAAAACCCCATATGAAATACCGGGAAAATACGGATGGTGTTTTTGTGGTATCCGTTGTAAGTTTGCAATAAGAATAAGGGGTAAAAACACTAAGAGAAAACAAGATGATTGCAGGAGAGACACAAACTAACCATGAGAATCACAAAAAAGTTGTACTGAAAAGTAGAACTGATTCTTCTGCAGCAAAAACTAAGAAAGAAATATCCACTTCATTTTTGCAACGAATTATTTCGCTCTTGAAAAAAGAAGAATTAATTTGATTAAAAAATAAATCCCGGCCACCTTCGGGATTTATTTTTGCTTTACATCAAGATTGTTTCTTCTTCCCATTACACCAATCATTCTGCCCGAGCTCCGGATTAACCTTCTTAATTTCCTTACGGGAGCCTATTTCACTACAGTTTATTCAACAGAACTTTGCTAAGTTCTATCTACACGTCTTCAGAATTTATGTTTTAAGTAATATCTCATTGCCTGAAATGCTCATGAATAGACATTATTTCTGAAAAATAATCTTCTTCAGATTCACTTCAAAAGTCAAAATCCTTATAAAAAACAGGAAAAACACCTGTGTATTACTACTGCTATGCCTCTACCTTTGATAGAAGTTTTCCAACCATGAAACATTCAAATAAAGGAGGAACCCGAAAATCCTAAAACAGAGTAGGGATATTTTAAAAACAACCACATGAAAACAAAGACTTTATTTTTAATTGGAGCAATAGTGGGACTTGTTATTATATTTTCCCAGCTAAAACCTCAGGAAATGTCTTTTTACAAAGAGAAAGGCAATTACATTGTAGACAATAATTACATTCTGAAAGATGTCAAAAAAATTTCTGATGAAGACATGAAGAGTTTATTAAGCCTGCAAAAACTTCATCAGAATAGTTTGGGAACTAATTTTATTATTTACAAAATCAACAGACAGTATGTGATCCGTGGATGCTTAATGAAAGCCAATATCGACTGGAAAAAATATGGTGATTTAAGAGCTAAAGTAGAAGGAATTCTGAAAAAATATGGAGCTAAAGAACTTGGAGCAGATTATTATGCTATTCAAAACAATCAGGTTGCTACCAACGCTGCATTATTAAGTCAGAAGGACATTTCATCTTTAAGTAAATTAACGGTAAGAGGTGCCGAAGAATACACCATTTGCCCGCCAACAATGGGAAGAAAGAACCTAACCAATGTGATCATGAAATCTTACAAAGTCAATACAGCTATTGATCCCAGAATCAATGTAAAACTTAATAATGTATTGCTCAATTACAAATAACCTCAAAAGGCTGTTTTTAGCCTAAAGACAGCCTTTTCTAAATCTTTTACCATGAAAAGAAAACTTCAGTTATCCGGAATTTTTATTATTCTGCTGGTGGTCTTTGTTATTGGTCTGAAAGGAACATTTGATGGCTATTACGGTTTTTATTATGAAAACAAAAACTATGAAAAACCGCTGGCTTATAGTATTTCGGAAAACATTGCCCAGTCGAAACCCGTTAATATATTTACTTCTTATACTGGTTTTGATACAGGATATGGTTTCTACGCTCCTAATGTTGCCAGTGATTTTGTAATGAGCTTTGAATTGAAAGATCAGCAGGGAAATATCCTTGAACAAAAAAATCTGCCTCATTTTAAAAACAAAGAAAGCAGAGTAAGATATACCACTGTTTTCAATATGTTTCTTGATAAAATCTCTGACAAAAAAAACTATGACAGCAAATATTATCAGTATCTGGATATTATTATCAGACAGATCGCAGCACATGTCATGAAGGAAAATCCAAAAGCAGCAAGCGTCACAACGCGCCTCTACCTGTACGACTATCCTACTATTGCAGATTTCAAACAGGGAAAAACGAATGAAAATCTGATTCTTATTGATGAATTCAAACATTAGAGCCATGAAAAAACTGAATATACTCTATGCGAAAGTTGAAAACTTCTTTTTCAGACAGGATAATAAAACGGAATTCTTAAGCTTCTTCCGGGTTGCCATAGGAGCTGTTATCCTTTTACAATTTATTGCAGTGCTGCCGGATTTTGATACATTATTTTCAAGCAGCAGTATCATTCCACAAGATATCATGGGTGTTTTCACTCCAGACTGGCTGATTACCTTCCCTAAAATGGTCAGCTTTTTACAAAACTATGGTATTGAAGAAAGCACAACAATTGTGATCACCAAAATATCATTCATCACATTATGTATCTTTATCATCACCGGGTTTTATTCCAGAATTTCTGCCTTTTTATTACTTATACTGCAGATAGCACTATTGAAAGGAAGTTCTTTCTTTGCGTATGGTGCAGATTTTTTCACAAGCATGTCTTTATTTTACCTGATTCTTTTTCCTGCTGACCAGCATTTCTCCCTTAGGAATCTTGTGTTCAGCAGAACAACTGGAGATATCAACATTATGCCGGTTAAAAGATTATTTCAGATTCATATTTCTATGGCCTATTTTTTTTCAGGATTGGACAAAGCTTTAGGTTTTAACTGGTGGAATGGAGAGTCTATCTGGAAAGCTATTCATCTTCCCTACTCTAACAGGGATCTGAATATTGATTTCAGCTGGCTTACAGAACATTCTTATATTTTAAGCTTCATCGGATGGAGTACGATTATCATTGAAATGTGCTATCCATTTTTCATCTGGTATAAACCAACACAAAAGACATGGCTTTTCCTTACAGTCTCCATGCATATAGGAATTGCACTTGTTCTCAATTTATATTATTTTTCAGCTATTATGATCGTCTGGAATATCACCAATTTTTATTTTGAACAGTATGCAAAAAAGGAAGTCTCTTCTTCAAAGAAAAAAATTTCTGTGGAGTATATCCCAAAACAGGTTAGCTCATAAAAAAACAAATCCCGAATTGCTTCGGGATTTATTTTGATATATGGTTTAATCATTATTTCTTAGGAGCGATATCCATCAGTTTCATAAACTCATCAAGCTTAGGCATAATGATGATTTCTGTTCTTCTGTTTTCCGATCTTCCTGAAACGCTCATATTAGTAGCTTTCGGATTGTATTCAGAACGTCCTCCAGCCGTAATTCTTGCCGGATCTACTCCAAACTGAGTCTGAAGAACTTTAGCCACAGAAGTACCTCTCAATGCAGAAAGATCCCAGTTGTCTCTTGGAAGATTTGGAGAGTTCAACGGAGCGTTATCGGTGTTACCTTCAATTAATACGGAGTATTTATCGTAATCGTTGATTACTTTTGCTACTTTACCTAACACTTCCTGAGCTGCAGGTAAAATATTGTAGTCTCCTGTTTTGTATAGCATTTTGTCTGAAAGAGAGATCATTACTACTCCTTTCAATACTTTTACCTGTACATCTTCATCTGATACATTATCCAAAGATCTTTTCAGTTTGTTAGACAATGCAAGGTTCAAGCTGTCATTCTTAGCATTGCTTGAGATTAATTGCTTGATATAAGAATTGGAAGCATTGATTTCACCTACCAGTTTATCAATGTTAGCAGAACTTTTTCCTGTATTGGATAAACATGCATCAAGAGATGATTTTAAAGCATCATGCTGACTTTTCAACAAGTTGTTTTCACCTGACAATGCAGAGTTCTGAGATTTCAAATCCTGAATTTCTCTTTGTCTTTCTCCAATATTTTCAATACACTGCTTATAGTTTGTGCTCAAAGCATCATACTGCTTTTTGCTGACACAAGATGTCATCCCCAGCGCCATTGCAGAAACTGCTAAAACTTTTAAAATCTTCATAAATAATCATTTTTAGACTACTCAAAGTTAGGAAAATTCAATTGAATTATATCGGTTATCTTTGCATAAAAGAAATTCTCAACATATATGTTGAAAAAATTAACCTTTATCAACCAATTAAAAAATCTCGTATACGAACCGGAAAACCACACGTTTCTTCTGGCGGTAAGCGGAGGTGCGGACTCTATGGTTTTAGCCTCTTTGTTCAGGGATTTCGGGCAGGAAATTCAGGGTTCAAAATTCCGGTTTCAGGTAGCTCATATCAATTATAAACTACGTGGTCATGATTCAGACCTGGATCAGAAAACAGTGCAGGATTTTTGTGAGAAAAATCATATAAAATTTCATTTGTATGAAGTTTCAGCAAAAGATCAGAAACCGGAAAATTCTATCCAGCTTTGGGCAAGAGAGCTCCGGTATACCTTTTTTAAAGAAATCCAGAGAAAAGAAAACCTGGAATTTCTTGTTACAGCCCATCACCTCAATGATCAGCTGGAAACTTTCATCATTAATCTTTCCAAAGCCGCAGGAATCAATGGACTAAGCGGAATTCCATCGAATGATAATGCCATACTTCGCCCTCTTTTAGACTTTTCCAAAAAAGAAATTTATCAGTTTGCTGAAGAGAATAGCATCGAATTCCGGGAAGATCTTTCTAACAAAAAGGATGATTATCTGAGAAATAAGATCAGGAATAAGATTGTTCCGATGCTTATGGAAACCAACGACCACTTTCTGGAAAACTTCAGGAAAAGTTCTTTGTATCTCAATCAGACTAAAAATTTTGTCCATAAACAGATTCAGGAGATAGAAAATCAACTCACGATATTTAACCAAAACTATAAAATCCTATCAAAGGAAAAGCTGGATCAGGAAAGTGATTTCGTAAAATTTGAAATCTTAAAAAAATACGGATTCAGTCAGGAGGAAGAAATCCCCAAAATTTTTACAGCAGAAAACAACAGTTCTTTCTTTTCAAAAGAATACCAGTTGATTGTCAACCGTGATGAACTTATTTTCATTGATAAAAGCGAAGAACAGGAAACTCCGGAAGAAATAGTACTGATCAAAAATTTTGATTTTTCCAAAAACCAAATCTGCATTGACCTCGTAAATGCTATTGAAAACATTGACGGGATCGGTAAAAGATTTGAATGGGACTTTGATGCTGAAAAACTTCAATTCCCTCTCCTTCTGAGAAAACAACAGGATGGAGATGAATTTTATCCGGCAGGGTTTTCAGGGAAAAAGAAAGTTTCTAAATTTTTTAGGGACGAAAAATTATCTGCATTGATCAAGGAAAAGATCTGGTTACTCTGTGATTCAGGAAACCATATTTTGGGAGTCATCCCCCTTAGACAGGATCGCAGATATCAGGCAGACAGAACTACGCAAAAAAAGATAACTGTAAAGTGGACAGAAAAACAACTAATTCGTTAGCTGTTGATGATTTTAAGAAAGACAGCAATATAGCTTTTGGAATTTTATACCAACAGTATTTCGGTTATACTAAAAATTTTATTCTCAAGAATAAAGGTAATCTGGAAGATGCAGAAGATATTTTCCAGGATGCATTACTGATTCTTTACGAAAAGCTCAATGCTGATGACTTCAAAGTTCAAACCTGTCTGGGAAATTATATTATCGGAATTGTAAAAAATCTTTGGTTTAAAAAACTAAAAAACAAAAATTTCTATGTGGAGTCTCCGGAAAGCTATTTTATGGAACATCAGGAGGAAATAAGTACTGCCATTGAAAATGAAAGGTATTACTGGGAAAAACTGGTTGGTTATATTAAGTCTATTTCTTCACATTGTCAGAATCTGATTCATGACATTTTTATTGAAAACAAAAGTATTGAAGAAATCCAGGATAAATATCAATATTCCAGCAAACATAATGCTCAGAATCAAAAGTATAAATGTGTAGAGCAAATTAAAAAGGTTAAAAACAAAAGTATTTTTTCCATCTGATAATCAAATACTTACATAAAAATTTAGAGTTTGTGGGTGATTTTTTTTTTTTCAAGGAACATTATAAGAAAAGAATATATGTTCAAAAAAATTGTATTGAGCCTTCTTATAATAGTAGGAATTTCATTGAGAGCACAAAGTGCAGGCATCAATTTTCAAAAAATTGATTTGGAGGCTGCGAAAAAAATCGCAGCAAAAGAGAATAAACTGATCTTCATTGATCTGTTCACCACATGGTGCGGACCTTGTAAGCTCATGGCAAAAAACACCTTTACCGATCCCAGAATCGGAGAAATGTTCAACAAAAATTTTGTTAATATTGCCCTGGATGCAGAAAAAGAAGGGATAAATCTGGCCAAAGAGTTTAAAGTCGTAAACTATCCTTCTTTTTTATTCCTGGATCCAAAAGGAAAACTGGTTCAATATGATTTCGGATATTATAATGCTGAACAGTTTTTAGGAGTGGGAACTTCAGTGCTGGGGAAAAAGATGTCTCAATCCGGCAAAACTTTAGATCAGGTAAAAGGAAAAATGGTTGGAGATAAAATTGATAATTTCAATGCAAAAGACCATGTGGGAAATACATTTTCTTCATCCAAAGAAAATCAAAAACTGGTGATCGTTTTTATCCGCGGGCAATGGTGCCCTTATTGTAACAAATACATTGAAACATTACAAAAGCTGTCTCCTGAACTGAAATCGAAAAATGCAAGACTTGTTATTATCTCTCCTGAAAAACCTGAATTTATAGAAAAGACCATTAACAAAACAAAGACAGACTATACCGTTCTATATGATGAGGGATATAAAATTGCAGAAGCATTCGATGTTCTTTACACTCCTGACAGTGAAACGCTTAACCTATACAACTCAAAATTAAAGGAGGATTTTGCTGACAGCAGGTCAGATCATTCCGGAAGACTTCCTGTTTCGGCAACCTTCATCCTTAATGAAAGTAAAGAAATTACATGGAGGCATTTTGATACAGACTATAAAAAGAGAGCGTCTGTAGAAGATATTTTAAAGAACCTGAATTGATTTTAACAGAAAGTTTTTGTATTGGCAAAAGATGCTAATCATAATCCTCAATCAACAAAATTGATAAAATTGACAAAATCAATAATCATTTTGAAGGATAAAATAAGTGACACGTCTCTTGCCATCAAGGCGGAAGACAGAATATTTCAGACATCAGGCTTAAAAAAAGAAAGTTTCTAAGTTTTTTAGGGACGAAAAATTATCTATTTTAGCGAGGCAAAAAATCTGGATACTGACTGACAGCAATGATTCTCCATTGGGGATCATCATTTCAGACAGAATAGAAGATATACAAAGAATGAGAAGACAAAGTGGAGTCTCAAAATTTTTAATGAAAGGAACAATGAAATTTAGAAATTGGTTTTTATTAATTCTACTCTTTTTAGCGACAGGAATTAATGCGCAGATAAAAAATCCCGTAAAGTTTAAATTTACCATCAACGATCTTGGAAACAATCAGTACGAAGCGGTATTGAATGCTACCATGGAAAGCGGATGGCATATTTACTCCAAAGATTTACCGGAAGATACAGGTATTCCTACCGAATATAAAGTTACCGGAAAAAACATTGAGCTGATTGGAAAATTTACCGAGGTCGGGAAAAAACATGAAGAATTTTCTGAAGCGTTTGGAGGAACAATTGTTTTCTACTCCAATTCTGCTGGATTTAAGCAAAAATTTAAATTAAAAGATCCGACAAAACCTGCGGATGTCACTTCTGAGATTACGTATCAGACCTGTGACGACAGAGTTTGTCTGGCTCCCAACACCTTAGAATTCAATCAAAAAGTTACTCCCAAAGGGGCAACGGAAGAGACCGCAACTGAGGAAGCGGTTCCTGCAAAAGATTCTGTAAAAACAGTTGAGACAATAACTGAAAATCCTGCAAAAACAGAAGCTACGATCATAGAAACTTCTAAACTGGATCCTAAACAACTGAAAATTGAAAGTATTGATTTCAAAAAACCATTGACGGATTGTGGTACAGCTTCTACCAAAGTGGATGAAAACTACTGGACGTATTTATTCCTTGGGTTTATCGGGGGATTAATCGCTTTGCTTACTCCATGCGTTTTCCCAATGATTCCACTGACTGTTTCATTCTTTACCAAAGGAAGCAAGAATAAAGCAAAAGGAAAAAGAGATGCTCTTATTTATGGGTTTTTCATCCTTCTTATTTTCGTTTTACTGAGTATTCCTTTCCACATTATTGATGGGATTGCCGGAAATGTCTTCAACGAGATTTCCACCAGTGTATGGCTGAATATTGCTTTCTTTATCATATTCATCTTCTTTGCCGGAAGTTTCTTCGGGTATTATGATATCACACTACCGAGTTCTATTGCCAACAAATCTTCTAAAGCGGAAGAGGCAGGAGGAATTATCGGTATTTTCTTCATGGCATTAACGCTGGTGATTGTTTCTTTCTCATGTACAGGACCTATTTTAGGAAGTTTACTGGGAAGTGCAGTAACAGGTTCCACAAATGTTCCTATGCTGCTAACCTTTGCTTTGGCAGGATTCGGGCTGGCATGGGCAATTATTTTTGGTTTACTGGCTTTATTCCCGCAGGCATTGCAAAGTCTTCCGAAATCAGGAGGATGGATGAATACCGTAAAAGTGGTGTTAGGGTTCGTAGAACTGGCATTAGCATTGAAGTTTTTATCTAAAGCAGATCTTGTTTCTAAAACCTTCTTCTTAAAAAGAGAGCTTTTCATTGCAATCTGGATCATTATTGCCTTAGGATTAGCATTATATTTATTAGGATTGATCAGATTCCCACATGATGATAAAAAGCCTAAAATCTCAATCACAAGAAAGGTATTGGGTGTATTGGGAATCGGTTTTGTCATCTACCTGGTACAAGGTTTAATCCCGTCTGATCGTCCGAAGCTTCAGTTATTAAGCGGAATTTTACCTCCTCTGAATGTAAGTTATTTCCATGATGAAAAAGACGGAATTTTAGGAATGCATCCGGAACACGACTTCTTCAAAGCAATAGAACTGGCTAAAAAAGAAGATAAACCGATCTTAATTGACTTCACCGGGTACGGATGTGAAAACTGTAGAAAAATGGAGGAGTTTGTTTGGAGTGAACCGGACATCTTGCCTATCCTACAGAATGACGTAGTACTGGCTTCTCTCTATGTAGATGATAAAGAAGAGCTTCCTGAGGATCAGAAAACCAAAATTGACCTTGGGGACGGACAGATCAAAAAGGTAAAAACAATTGGGGACAGATGGAGTTTATTCCAACAGGTGAACTTTAACAATAATTCCCAGCCTCACTATGTTTTAATCACTCCTGACGGAAAAGTAATTAATACTCCTGTTTCAGGATACATGCCGAAAGAGGATTTCAAAAAATTCCTGGAATGCGGAGTGAACTTCTATAAAAAGAATAAATAATTTATTTACATATCATTAAAAAACTCACACTTTACCGTGTGAGTTTTTTATTTTCATGAATTAAATAAACAATAAAACACCAAACGTAGTCTAAAATTAATTATATTTGAATAACTATCACCAATTCAAATACATATGAGATATTTAACATCTACTTTTTTATTTCTTATCTATTCCGTATTAGCAGCCCAGTCTGCCCCTTCCATAGAATGGCAAAAAGCGTTGGGAGGCACCCATGGTGAATCTGCCAATGCCGTTCAGCAAACCTCCGACGGAGGATACATTGTAGCCGGACATTCTATGTCCAATGATGGCGATGTAAGTGGAAATCATGGAGGAGGTGATTACTGGATCGTAAAATTGAATTCTGCGGGAGGTATACAATGGCAAAAATCGTTAGGAGGAAGCAATGTTGATGCTGCACAATCTATCCGTCAGACTACCGATGGAGGGTATATTATTGCCGGATCATCCAATTCCGGTGATGGAGATGTCACAGGAAATCATGGAAATTATGATTACTGGATTGTAAAACTTGATGCCAACGGGGATATGCAATGGCAGAAATCACTCGGGGGAAGTGGTATGGATATGGCACAATCTATTCAGCAGACTTCTGAAGGAGGATATATTGTAGCCGGATCATCAGGTTCTGATGACGGTGATGTGAGCGGAAATCACGGAGGAGGAGATTACTGGATTGTAAAATTAGATAATAACGGAAATATACAATGGCAGAAATCGCTGGGCGGAAGCAGCAGTGAGCAGGTTAATTCTGTGCAGCAGACTTTTGATGGCGGATATATTATTGCAGGAACCACCGTGTCTACGGATGGTGATATTACTGTAAGCTATGGAAGCAATGATTTTTGGGTAGTAAAACTTGATTCCGGAGGAAATATGCAATGGCAAAAAACGTTGGGCAATATTGGCGATAATATAGGGTATTATGCGCAACAGACTTTTGATGGCGGATATATTGCCGTGGGCACTTCTTTTAATCCTTCAAATCTTGAAAGCGGACTTCCCGATTATTGGGTCATAAAACTAAGCAATAACGGAACCATCGAGTGGGATAAATATTTTGGAGGAAGTTTTCATGACAATGCAATAACTATTCGGCAGACTCCCGAATGGGATTATATTGTTGCAGGCTGGACAGCTTCCAACAACGGTCAGGTAACCAATCATCACGGTAATCTGGACTACTGGATCATAAAACTGGACAGCAGCGGAAATCTGAAGTGGGAGAAAACACTGGGAGGTCCGGATGTCGAGTACTTAACTGCGGTTGAACTGACCGCTGATAACGGGTATATTGTTTCAGGAAGTACAGGGTCTACAAGTGGAGACGTTACCGGACATCATGGCCTGATCGATGCATGGGTAGTAAAATTAAGTCCGGAACAGCTGGGCATTTCAGAAAACCAACAGCATAAACCTAACCTCTACCCCAATCCGGCAAAAGACTTTTTCTACTTGGATCATCTGCCCAAGGAAAGCACTATTACCATTACAGATATGTCGGGAAGAAAAATATTCTCTCAAAAGTATAATGAGAAAAAAATAAAAATCAATACCAATACATTCTCTGAAGGAATTTACATGGTACAGATAAAAAATAGAAACGGAATTATTCTTTCAAAGAAAATAACAGTAAACAGGTAAGCCGTTTGTGAATATTTCAGCCATTCAAACTCAATATCATAAATGTAGTAAAAGAAATAGTATTTTTTTTCAAATTCAGCACAAAACAATCAATAAATTCATGAATCTATTGATTACTTCACAAACAAGGCATGTGTTTTGTAAGAATTATTCAAAAAAATACCGTTTAACATTTAAAAACATTAATCATGGCAGAAGTAATTGCACAAGAAAAACAAGGCAGCAAACAAAAGAAAAAAATGATCAGAGTAGATATGACTCCTATGGTAGATCTGGGATTCCTGCTCATCACATTCTTTATGTTCACCACCAATTTTACAAAACCCAACGTAATGGATCTGGGATTACCGGCAAAAGATCCTAACCCTCATCCTAAGAATATTCCGGTAATAGGAGATAAAAATCAGATTACCTTTATCCTTGGAAAAGACAACCGTGTATTTTATCATCAAAGCAATGCTAAAGATTTAAATACAGGAACCCTTAATGAAACTGATTTCAGTGGAATAAAAATTTCAAAAATCATTGCTGAAGCCTATAAAAATGCTCCGGTTCCGAACAACTTCACTGTTATTGTAAAACCAACAGATGAAGCCAATTATAAGAATTTTGTAGACATGCTGGACAATCTTGCTATTTCCAAAAAGGAACGATATGGCGTAACAGATATCAAGCCTTGGGAAACAAAGATTTACAAGGAATTAACTCAATAAAAGACGAAGAGCATTGTAAAAATGCTCTTTTTTTGACTAAATTTGAAAGGAGAAACAGATCCGCAGCACGCAACCTGCTGTATTATTTTTAACCTTCTAAATTTTAGAATCATGCTGAACTTTGAAAGAAAAGGAAACGGAAAAGAAACTTTAGTACTTCTGCACGGATTTATGGAAAACCTGACCATCTGGAGCGATATGGAGTCTCATCTTTCTAAAGATTTTTCACTGCTCAAAATTGACCTTCCCGGCCACGGACAGTCTGAAATTCTGGCTGAAGTTCACACCATGGAATTGATGGCTGAGGAAGTAAAAAAAGTTTTAGACCATCAGAATTTAGAAAAAGTTCACCTTCTGGGACATTCCATGGGAGGCTATACTTCACTTGCCTTTGCTGAAAAATATCCCAGTTCTTTAAAAACTTTAACGTTATTTTTCTCTACTTACTTTCCGGATGATGAAGAGAAAAAACAACAGCGTATCAAAAGCTACAGAATTATAAAGGATGCATTTGCCCACTATGCCAGAGCCGGAATTCCCAACTTATTCAATCCGAATGAAAGAGATATCCTGGAAGGCAAAATTGAAACCGCTCTTGAAACTGCACTTTCCACCAACAATATGGGAGCACTTGCCTGTGTAAAAGGCATGGTAGAAAGAACAGACAAAAAACATATTCTGGAAAATCTGGAAGCAAAAATTCTAGTATTGGCAGGGAAACATGACAATGCTGTAAAAACCGATCTCATGATTAAGCATCTTCCGGACAGAACAAATATAAAATCTTACATCCTGGACTGCGGACACAACGGGCATTGGGAAAAACCTGGTATCTGTGCTGAAATCATCAATACAGAACTTCTTCATAACCTCCCTAAGAAGCTGGTCTTATAACATTGTTTTCATCATATATTAAAGCCGTGTTTAATAAAAAATCCTGTATATTAGTAGAGGATAATTTTTGTAATGGCTTTATTCTCATTCAAAAAAAAGAAACCACCGGCACCACCGGTTATCGGACTTACACTTTCAGGCGGAGGAATGCGTGGAATTGCCCATATTGCTGTACTGAAAGCGCTGGAAGAATACAACCTGAAGCCGCACATTATCTCCGGAACAAGTGCAGGATCTATCATTGGTGCTTTTTATTCTTTTGGAAAAACCCCGGATGAGATGATGGAAATTGTGAGACAAACCTCTTTTTTCTCCAGATCAGCTTTAAAATTATCAAAAAATGGAATTTTCAGTTCTAATTTTATTTTAAAACTTTTCAAAGATTATTTCCCGGAAGACAATTTCAGTATTTTGGAAATCCCTATGTATGTTGCAGCCACAGAGATGACTCATGGTATTGTTGACTTTTTTTCTGAAGGAGAACTTTTCGGTCCGTTGCTGGCTTCTTCCAGTGTTCCTTTTATCCTTCCTCCGGTAAGAATTGGTGAGAAAATTTATGTGGATGGCGGCGTTCTTGACAATCTTCCCATTGAGCCTATTATGGACAAATGCAACTTCCTGATTGCATCCCATGTGAACTCGATCAGCTATGATGAACTCAATAAAATGAGTCTTATGAAAGAATTTGACAGGATTCTCCATTTGGCCATCGCAAAATCCGTGTATTCTAAAGCGAAATACTGCAATATATTTTTAGATCCGCCTAAAATGACGAAGTACAGTCTTTTCAACAAAAGGTATATGGATGAAATGTTTCAGCAGGTCTACGAATATACCTGTCTGGAACTTGAAGAAAAAGGGTTTCGCAAAAGTTAATAAGTTTAAGAAACCGGGAATGGATAAGCTATTTCAGCTTTTCATCCCATTATAACCCTTCCTCTTTTACTTTAGCTTTAAAGTTCACGATAGTTCCGGCTAAAGAATCCAAAGATTTCCCTCCGGCAGCATTGATGTGCCCTCCACCATTAAAATATTTTCTTGAGAATTGGTTCACATCCACATCATCTTTACTTCTGAATGAAATTTTAACAAAATCCTCATACAGATCTTCCATAAAGAATGCAGACATTTTCACTCCGGCAATGCTTAAACCATAATTAACAAATCCTTCCGTATCTCCCTTCTGGAATCCAAATTCTTTAAGCTCGTTTCTTGTAAGGCTTAATACAGCTACTGTTCCCTCATTCACTACCTCAATTCTTCCCAGAACCAAAGCAAGTAAATGCAGTCGGGAAACGGTGTTGGTATCCCATGTATTAGAGGTGATCATGGCAGGATCTGCTCCATGTTCAATAAGATTGGCAATAATTCTGTGCGTGGCAGCACTTGTAGAACGAAAACGGAAACCTCCGGTATCCGTCATAATTCCGGTATAAAGACATTCCGCCATATCCTGATTCACTAGTTTTTCATCATTCATTGCCTCAATAAAATGATAGATCATCTGTGAAGTGGCAGGAATTACCGTATCGGAATAAACGAAATCAAATTTTTCCGGCTGCTGATGGTGGTCAATAAGAATTTTCTTTCCCGGAGCTTTTACCAACCAGTCTCCCAACAATCCGATTCTTGAAGGAGAATTAAAATCCAGGCAGAAAATTACATCTGCTCCTGCAATCATATCAGAAGCCAGTTTTCTTTTGTACTCAGCAATGATAACTTTTTTAGATTCCGGCATCCATTTCAGAAACTTAGGAAAATCATTAGGGACGATAACCTCTGCATGAATTCCTTTTGCTTTCAGATAATGTTTCAATCCCAAGCTTGACCCAATAGCATCTCCATCCGGATTGTAATGGGTAAGGATAACTATTTTGCTCTCCTGGGTAAGTAATGTATTGATATCTAAAAGTTCTGCTGGTGTAAACATCCGGTGTTTATTTTTCGTTAAAATTAAAGTTTTCAAAGATAGAGCTTTTATATAAATCATTTAAATATTATTTTTGTACCGGAAAATGGTTTTTCCATGAGGGTTTGCCAATACCCGACTGAAAAACGCAACATTTAATTTTAAAAAAAGATATATAAAATTTGTAACTTATAAAAATTTATATATCTTTGCAACCTGAAAATTAATAGATTAATTACGATTTAAACATATAGTAATGAGTAAAAGAACATTCCAGCCATCAGAAAGAAAGAAAAGAAACAAACACGGTTTCAGAGAAAGAATGTCTACGCCAAATGGAAGAAGAGTTTTGGCTGCGAGAAGAGCTAAAGGCAGAAAGAGTTTAACTGTAAGTGCATCACGCGCTAAGAGATAATTCTACATTATCATATACAAAACATGCTTGAGAAGTTCCTTTTCAGGCATTTTTTGTTGTTAAAATTTACTAAAATTTAGGCTGTATCAACATCTTTTTCTATTTTTAAAAGTTGAAATATTTTTGTTAGAAATAGTCTTTAAAATTAAATTATGCCACATACAAATATCTCCGGAGAAAACATCATAAGTTTACAAAACGCAAAGATTGCCCAAAAAAACTTCACTGTCCTTTCTGATGTAAATCTTAACATTAAAAAAGGTAGATTCTGTTATCTTATTGGAAAAACAGGTTCCGGAAAAAGTTCTCTTCTGAAAACGCTTTACGGACATATTCCATTGGCATCAGGACACGGAGCTGTGGTAGGATTTGACCTGGCAAAACTAAAACCATCTGATATTCCCAACCTTAGAAGAAAGCTAGGAATCGTATTCCAGGATTTCCAGTTACTTTCTGACAGAACAGTTGAAAAGAACCTGAAGTTTGTTCTTGAAGCTACTGGATGGAATGACAAAGTAAAAATAGAAGACCGTATCAATGAGGTTTTAGGAAGCGTGAACATGAAAAGCAAAAAGCACAAAATGCCTCACGAACTTTCCGGAGGAGAGCAGCAACGTATTGCCATCGCAAGAGCTCTTCTTAACCACCCTGATCTTATCTTAGCCGATGAGCCTACAGGAAACCTTGACCCAGAAACTTCCAACGAAATTATGACCCTGTTAAAGCAGGTAGCTCTTGAAAATGGCGCTGCAGTGGTAATGGCAACACATGATTATCATATGATTCAAAACTTCCCTGGTGAAGCCATCAGATGTGAAGACGGAAAAGTTTCTGTATTGGATACATCTGAGTTATTCGAATAAGAATAAAAAAATAAAGAGTTCAGAAATAACTAACTTCTAAAGTCTAATTTCTAACTTCTTCACTTAAAAACATGAAACTCTTTGGTGAGTTCAAGATATGGGTCCGAGTATTGTCTCGGACTTTTTTCTATAATAAAGTCCGATTCGTCAATGTCTTTTTCTTCTGATGAAAACTCCAGAATCAGCCTTTTTGCTTTTGAATTTTCAATTCCTTTGATATGCACTCTTCGGATCAGAAACAGATTATTTTCTTTCCCAATTGAAACAAAAAGTTCTCCCGCTTCAACAGGAATAATGACAGAAAAAATCCCACCTTTTGATAAAAGCTGAGATGCTTTGGATATCAGCTGCATGAAGTTTAACTCAACCGTCTGACGGGCAATTTTATCTTTTTCAGATCCTGATTCTTCGAAATATGGAGGATTGGAAACAATAAGATCAAACTGTTCTTTCGTTTCAAAAGTTTTAAAATCCTGATGTCTGTTTTGCAACCTTGTATGAAAAGGAGAGCTTTCAAAATTAAGTCTGGTAAGCCTTGCTGCATCTTCATTAATATCAAGTCCCAAAAATTCAGCATGAGGATTTCTCTGGGCCAGCATAAGAGAAATTAAGCCTGTACCCGTTCCCACTTCCAAAACACTGGAAGCACTTTCAACACTAGCTAAAGCTCCAAGCAAAACCCCGTCTGTTCCTACACGGAAGACGTCTTTAGACTGCTCAATTTTAAATTGCTTAAATATAAAAGGTTTCACTATAAATTGGTAGGCAGTGTAATAATGAAGGTAGACCCCTTTCCTATTTCAGATTTCACAGAGATCTCTCCTTTATAATCTTCAATCATTTTTCTCACCATAGACAACCCCAGCCCCATTCCACTGCTTTTAGAAGTAAAATTCGGTTCAAAGATTCTTTCGTACATATTTTCCGGAATTCCTATTCCGTTATCCTGAACAGAAATAATCACTCGCCTCTGGTGCTGTTCCACATCTACATTAATGATCAGTTTTCTTTCATCACTTTCTGCCTGTTTCGCATTGGTAACAAGGTTGGTTATAATCCTGGAAAGATAAATTCTGTCCATATTGATCATAATATTCGTCTTGTTCGCATGCATGAAAATACTGTCATCATTAAATACACGGAGAATGTCTTCAACTTCAGTATTCAGATTAATAACTTCATTATTTTTTTCAGGAAGTTTTGCAAATTCTGAGAATGCCGAGGCTACCGTAGCAATCAGATCAATCTGATCTACGATCGTTTTACTCATCTGTTTTACTCTCTCTCTGATATTTGGATCTTCAGGATCAAATTTTCTTTCAAAATTTTGAATGGTCAGCTTCATTGGAGTCAATGGGTTTTTCACCTCATGAGCCACCTGCTTAGCCATCTCTCTCCACGCTTCTTCAGATGCTTTGAATCTAAGTCTTTCTTTCTGATCCTGAATCTGCAGAATCATCCTGTTATAGGCTCTTGCCAAAGCATTAAGTTCATCATTTTTATAGTACCTGATAGGACGCATTTCATTTTCAAACAATGTAATACGGGTAATCATATCAGAAAATTTCGTAATGGTTTTCGCAAGGCTGTTAGAGGTAACCCAACTGATCCATATACTAAAAAGAATAAGGAATATATCGACTAAAAGAATATATTTTACATACTGATGAAGAACTTCAAGATAAGCAGATTCATTGTGGTATAAAGGGATATAAACAATTCCGATGGGTTCAAGCTCATTGTTTTTCAACAAAAGATAGGAAGAAGTAAGCTTAGCATCTTTAGCGGCATCATAATTAATCATATCTACTCTTGCATCAGTAGACAGGATTTTATTGATAATCTCTATAGGAATTGTTTTCTGCTCAACTAAACCTTCATCTTTATTGGAAAGCAAATAGTGTCCTTTCAGATCATAAATAAAAATATCATGCTGGTTGATATCCGCTATTTCAAAGATTTTATTCCCTAAAACTTCCGGAAGATCTTTTGTTTCTATAAGTGTCTGACTTACCGCATAATCCAGATACCGCATTACCGCATTGGTCTTGTCCTGCATATCGATATTACTCTGCTGCAAAGAATGATTTCTCAGCACAAAGTAAGGAACAAGAGATGTAGCAACGACACTTAAAAAACATACCAGTAAGAAACCGAAGAATACCCGATTCCTTAAGCTATATCCTTTATACTTGTTTATTGACATTCTACTTTTTAATTAACCTAGCAATATACTTACCAATAATATCAAATTCCAGGTTTACTGTATCACCAATTTTCAAATGTTTCATATTCGTAAATTCCCAGGTATAAGGAATAATGGCTACGGAAAACTGATCGTCTTCGCTTTTAGCAACCGTAAGACTGATCCCGTTTACTGTAATTGACCCCTGAGGTACCGTCACAAAACTTCCGTCATTTTCATATTTCATGGTAATAAAATAACTTCCGTCTTTATTTTCAATACTCACCACTTCACCGGTTTTATCAACATGTCCCTGAACAATATGACCATCCAGTCTTCCATCCATCTTCATACAACGCTCAAGATTCACAACGGTTCCCAATTCCCATTTTCCAAGATTGGTCTTTTCCAGTGTTTCATTAATCGCTGTAACCACATAATGATGGTCTTTTATCTCCACAACTGTAAGGCAACAGCCGTTGTGTGCAAGGCTCTGATCAATTTTAAGTTCGTTTGTAAAGGGGCATGTCAGCGTGAAATCTATATTGCTTCCTTTTTCTTCAATCTTCTCAATAACACCAACTGCTTCAATAATTCCTGTGAACATATTATTTTTTGCTAAATTTGTAAATTATAATCTTCAAAGATAATCAAAATGAGCCCAAAAAACCATAAAGTACGAGTAGGAATTTCAATCGGTGATTTCAATGGCATCGGCCCGGAGATCATCATGAAGTCTCTGAAAGACAAAACTATTACAGATTTTTTCACTCCTGTAATTTTTGGTTCGGGAAAATTATTCACTTATCAGAAAAATATTTTTAAGCTGAATCTTAACTTCAACTATGTTAACGAGGCCTCACAGGCACAGGTAGGAAAACTCAATATGGTTAACCTTACCAAAGAAAACGTGAATGTAGAATTGGGAGTTCCTACTGAAGAATCCACAAAAATGGCGATTGATTCTTTAGAAGCAGCTACTGAAGCTTTGATGAAAGGAGATATTGATGTACTGGTAACTGCTCCTATCAACAAAGATGAGATGGTAAAAATGGGCTTTAAACACGCCGGACACACTGGATATTTTGAAGAGAAATTCAGCAAAAAGGGATTGATGTTCCTTGTTACTGAAGATCTTAAAGTAGCTGTTTCCACCCATCATATTCCTATTGCTCAGGTAGCTGAAAATATTTCCAAGGAAAAAATAAAGAAACAGATCAGGGTATTAAATCAGACTCTTATAGAGGATTTCTGTATTCAAAAGCCTAAAATTGCAGTATTGGGGTTAAATCCTCACGCAGGAGACGGCGGTGTTATCGGAAATGAAGAAATTGAAATTATCAGCCCGACTATTAAAGAACTTTCTGACAACGGAATATTGGCATTCGGACCTTTCCCTGCAGACAGCTTTTTCCAACCGAACAAATACAAAAATTTCGATGCCGTACTCGCAATGTATCATGATCAGGGGCTGGCTCCTTTCAAAACATTAGCGTACGAAGAAGGAGTAAATTATACCGCAGGACTTCCTTTTATCAGAACATCTCCCGATCACGGAGTTGCTTATGATATCGCAGGAAAAAACATCGCTGATGAACAAAGTTTCACAGAAGCGATCTTCACGGCTATCAAAGTTTTCAAAAACAGAAGTGAATACAGAGAACTGATGAGCGACCGCCTGCAGCCTAGAAAAATAACTGTAGACAACGGAATAGACGAAGATCTACCAGAGGAAACTGAAGCATAAATCTTTAAAACAAATTTTAAATTAATTTGTTTCAGATTTTATTTGTTATTATAAAAAAAATGCATATTTTTGCACACTCATTTTATGGACAAGTTAAGAAACTATGACGTAAGCTTTTCCGGACTTAAAAACGGAAGACACGAGTTCAAGTTTGAGATAGATAATACGTTCTTTCAATTATTTGACACTGAGCAGGAATTTACAAATCCTAGAATAGAAGTGAAGGTATCACTTGATAAACACACTACTTTTCTGGAATTTGAGATTAAAATTAATGGATGGGTTGAGTTAGTTTGTGATATCACAAATGAAGATTTTGACTATCCTATTGAAAATGAAATCAAAATTTTGGTGAATTTCGGGGAAGAATATGATGACAGCAATGAAGATGTTATTACTATTCCTACCGCAGAGCATGCTTTCAATGTAGCACATTTGATTTATGAAAATGTAATGCTTTCTATCCCGATGAAAAAGATTTCACCCAATGTAAGTGATGAAGATCTTAAAATTCTTGACCAGTTCAGTCCTAAAGATATTGAGGTAACTGAAGAAGAAGAACATGAAAGTGACCCTAGATGGGATGCTTTAAGAAAATTAAAAGACAATAATTAAATAGAATAATTTAAATATGATGAGATGATGAATCTCATCGCTCATCAATTAAAAAAGTTATTAGAAAATGGCACATCCAAAGAGAAGACAATCGTCCACAAGAAGAGATAAGAGAAGAACTCACTACAAAGCTGTAGTTCCTCAATTAGCTAAAGATGCAACAACAGGAGAGCTTCACCTATACCACAGAGCTCACTGGCATGAAGGAAAACTTTACTACAGAGGTAAAGTAGTATTGGAAAAAGAAGTAGCTGCTACTGAAGAAAACTAAGAGTCGCTTTTCATTGAAAAAGCCTCATTTTAATACAAAAACCGCTCAATTTTGATAAAATTTGGCGGTTTTTTGTTGTTTTTTACGTTTTTTTGGTATCTTTGACCCAAAATCAAATATCAAATTTATGGACATTAAAGACATACAAAATCTTATCAAGTTTGTATCTAAAGCTGAAGTTTCAGAAGTGAAATACAAGACTAAAGATTTCGAAATCACTATTAAAACTCCATTAGCTGGAAGCGATACTGTTTATGCACAACCTGCAGTATACCACACTGCTCCACAAGCAGTAGCTGCTCCGGCACCTGTTGCAACTCAGGCTGCTGCACCTGCTGCTGAGAAAGCTGAAGCTGCATCTGATGACAGCAAATATGTAACGATCAAGTCTCCAATGATTGGTACTTTCTATAGAAAACCATCTCCTGATAAAGATGTATTTGTAAATGTAGGTGATGATGTTTCTGTTGGTAAAGTAGTTTGTGTTATTGAGGCAATGAAACTATTCAACCAGATTGAATCTGAAATCAGCGGAAAAATTGTTAAAATTTTAGTTGACGATGCTACTCCTGTAGAGTATGACC
The DNA here is from genome assembly GCF_965111995.1 of Chryseobacterium sp. Marseille-Q8038. Lineage (NCBI taxonomy): Bacteria > Pseudomonadati > Bacteroidota > Flavobacteriia > Flavobacteriales > Weeksellaceae > Chryseobacterium > Chryseobacterium sp. Marseille-Q8038. The sequence goes on from NZ_CBCOPN010000002.1 coordinate 1,167,409, forward strand.
AACCTTTATTCTTAGTAGATCCATCTTAAGGAATTTTAGATTAAAGATTATAAATTTTAGATGAATCTTTTTTCATTTAAAATAATTTAAAATTCAAAATTTATAATTTAAAATTTCGGAGAGATGTTCAAAAAAATATTAATAGCCAATCGTGGCGAAATTGCAATGCGTATTTTACGTACTTGTAAAGAAATGGGGATCAAAACTGTTGCGGTATACTCTACTGCTGATAAAGACAGTCTTCACGTAAGATTTGCTGATGAAGCGGTATGTATTGGCCCTGCAATGAGTAAAGACTCCTATCTTAAAATCCCTAACATTATTGCTGCAGCAGAGATTACCAATGCTGACGCTATTCACCCAGGTTACGGATTCTTATCTGAAAACGCTAACTTCTCAAGAATCTGCCAGAAAAACGGTATCAAATTTATCGGTGCTTCTCCTGAGCAGATTGAAAAAATGGGTGATAAAGCTAATGCTAAAGCAACCATGAAAGCAGCAGGTGTACCATGTGTACCTGGTTCTGACGGATTGATCGAATCTTACGAACATGCTGTAAAAGTAGCGGAAGAAACAGGATATCCGGTAATGATCAAAGCAACTGCCGGTGGTGGTGGAAAAGGGATGAGAGCGGTTTGGAAAGCTGAAGACCTTAAAGATCACTGGGAATCTGCTATTCAGGAAGCTGTAGCTGCCTTTGGAAACGGAGGTATGTATATGGAGAAACTGATTGAAGAGCCTAGACACATTGAAATTCAGGTTGCGGGTGACCAATTCGGTAAAGCTTGCCACCTTTCTGAAAGAGACTGTTCTGTACAGAGAAGAAATCAGAAATTAACTGAAGAAACGCCTTCTCCTTTCATGACAGATGAGCTTCGTGAGAAAATGGGTGACGCTGCTGTAAAAGCTGCTGAATTCATTGGATATGAAGGTGTGGGAACTATTGAATTCCTTGTAGACAAGCACAGAAATTTCTATTTCATGGAAATGAATACAAGAATCCAGGTAGAGCACCCTATTACTGAACAGGTAATTGATTATGACCTGATCAGAGAACAAATTCTTCTTGCTGCAGGAACTCCTATTTCAGGAATCAATTATTACCCTAAATTACATTCAATCGAATGTAGAATCAACGCAGAAGATCCTTATGCAGACTTCAGACCATCTCCAGGAAAAATCACAGGATTAAATATCCCTGGCGGACACGGAATCAGAGTAGACACTCATGTATATTCCGGATACAGTATTCCTTCTAACTACGATTCAATGATTGCTAAGCTTATCACTACGGCTCAGACCCGTGAAGAAGCCATTGCAAAAATGAGACGTGCTCTTGAGGAATTCTATATTGAGGGAGTAAAAACAACCATTCCTTTCCACAGACAACTGATGGATAATGAAGATTATCTTGCAGGAAACTATACTACAAAATTCATGGAGGATTTTGTAATGGACAGAAAATATGATAATCACTAAGATTATTTTAAAATAAAAATGAAACTGCCTCTTTTTGAGGCAGTTTTTGTTTTTAGCTGATCAGTTTAAAATTTCCGTTAAAAATCTCAGAGAAGCCACTCCTGTATCTATTCCTGTTCATTCATAAAAATTGATACTCATACAGAAAATAAAATTTCATCACGATAAAGATATAATACCTATAACCGTCTGCGAACAGAGAAAATATTTTCCAATACCACATTATTCCGCCCTAAAATATCCTTCAATTATACCCCAAAACGTCACTAGGCATTTGTTTATGCATATCATTAATATTGCGTAAATTTGTTGAAAACCAAAATATATGTCAACAGCAGAACAAACAAAAAACTCGCAGTATTTTATTGACCTTGAAGACAAACATGGAGCGCATAATTACCACCCACTTCCAGTAGTTCTGGATCGCGGAGAAGGTGTTTTCGTTTGGGATGTGGAAGGTAAAAGGTACTATGATTTTCTTTCAGCATATTCTGCTGTGAACCAAGGACATTCTCACCCTAAGATTATAGGAGCATTGGTAGAACAGGCACAAAAACTGGCTCTAACTTCAAGAGCATTCTACAACTCTAAATTAGGAGAATATGAACAGAAAATAACAACTCTTTTTGGATTTGATAAGGTTTTACCTATGAACTCCGGAGCTGAAGCAGTAGAAACAGCTGTAAAACTAGCCCGAAAATGGAGTTATGAAGTAAAAGGAATTTCAGAAAATGCAGCGAAAATTATCGTTTGCGAAAACAATTTCCACGGAAGAACAACAACCATTGTTTCTTTCTCTAACGATCCGGATGCCAACCAAAATTATGGCCCTTTTACACCAGGATTTATCAAAATTCCTTACAACGATATTGCAGCGCTGGAAGAAGTTCTTAGCAGAGAAGCAGCAAATATTGCAGCATTCCTTGTAGAACCCATTCAAGGGGAAGCCGGAGTATATGTTCCGGATGAAAACTTCCTTAAAAATGCTGCTGAACTATGTAAAAAGTACAACGTTTTATTCATTGCTGATGAAGTTCAGACTGGTATTGCAAGAACAGGAAAGCTTATTGCATGTCACCATGAAGATGTACAACCGGATATTTTAATTTTAGGAAAAGCCCTTTCCGGAGGAATGTATCCAGTATCTGCTGTTTTAGCGAATGACAACATCATGAATGTGATCAAACCTGGACAACACGGTTCTACATTTGGAGGAAACCCTATTGCATGTGCAGTTGCAGTAGCAGCACTAGATGTTGTGGCTGAAGAAAAATTATCTGAAAGAGCTGAAGAATTAGGAAAACTTTTCAGATCTGAAATTGAAAAACTGATTGAAAAGTCAGACCTTATTACCAAAGTAAGAGGAAAAGGACTTTTAAATGCTATTCTGATCAACGATACTCCCGAAAGTTCTACTGCATGGAATCTTTGCCTGAAATTAAAAGAAAACGGATTGCTGGCAAAACCTACCCACGGTAACATCATCAGACTGGCACCACCATTGGTAATTACTGAAGAGCAGTTACTGGATTGCGTGAAGATTATTGAAAAGACTATTCTTGAGTATAAATAAATGGCTCTCTCCCTTGCAATCATCACTTATAATGAAGAAGAAAATATCGTAAGACTTCTAGATTCATTAATAGATATAGCTGATGAAATTATCATTGTTGATAGCTTTTCAACAGACAGGACAAAAGAAATCTGCACTCAAAAATATCCGCAGGTACAATTCTTTGAGAAAAAATTTAACGGGTATGGTGAACAAAAAAACCATGCCCTTAATTTATGTTCCCATGAATGGATCCTGTTTCTGGATGCTGACGAAGTTCCTGATGAAAATCTGAAAAGATCTATACAGAAGATCGTTTCTTCAGCAAGTACAGAATTCAATGTGTACAAGGCTGCATTCAACAATCATTTAGGGACTCACCTGATCAAACATGGAGGTTGGGGAAATGTATGCCGTGAAAGGCTGTTCAGAAAAGAATATGCAGCATATTCTCATGATAAAGTTCATGAATTTTTGATGACCTATGAAAAAGTAGGCCTTCTCGAGGGAAAACTGAATCATTATACTTACAAAAGCATTCACCATCATGTCTCGAAAATCAATAAATATTCCGATATGATGGCTGAAAAAATGTTTGAAAGAGGAAAAAAAATCAATAGATTTAAAATCATTGTAAGCCCAATGTTTGAATTTATCAAGGTTTTTATTTTCAAACTGGGTTTTCTGGATGGATTTCCAGGGTATTATATTGCTAAAACGATGTCCTATTACACTTTTTTGAAATATATTAAATTGCGTGAAAAAATAAGACTCCAGGAACTTGAAAAAAATACGGTAAAATAGTATGATCCTGTATATTATTCCTGTTTTATTGGCGGTATTTATCGTCGTATATTTCCGTCTCTATCTGTTTGCTTTTCCGCATAACAGACTTGTCATTCTTATGTACCATCAGGTTGAAAAAGAAAGCCATGAAGATCTTACAGTCAGTGTAAAGAACCTTGAACAGCAGTTTTCCTATCTAAGCCGTAAAAAATATACTCCACGTTTTTTTTCTGAGCTTACCATTTCATCAAAGAAAAATATTATCATTACTTTTGATGATGGGTACAAAAATAATCTTGAATATCTGCCGTCCTTACTGGAAAAGTATGATCTGAAAGCTACTATTTTTATTCCAACCGGATTTATTGAAAAGGGATATAACAATTATTCCATGATGACCTTTGACGAAATCAGAAGTCTGGATAAAAAATATTTTGAGATTGCCCTTCACAGTCATGCCCATGAAAACTTAAAAAACGTTTCTATTGATTTTATAGAAAAAGATCTAAAAAAAAATATGGAAATCCTCGATGCCCACAACATCAAGTATTCAAAGGTTTTGGCGTATCCTTATGGAAAATATCCACAAAAAAAAGAAGATAAATTAACTTTTTTTTCCATTTTAAAAAAAATAGGAATTGAATTTGCAGTAAGAATTGGAAATAAAGTAAATTATTACCCTACCCAGCGCCCATACGAGCTGTGTAGAATTGATATAAAAGGCAAAGATTCGATTATAAAATTCAAATTAAAACTTATCTTTGGCAGATTAAAACTATTTTAAAAAACAATTATAAGGAAGTATTCACATACTCCTCTATCAAACAAATCGTTGTGATGAATATAAGTGGTTTAATCATAACATATAATGAAGAAAAAAATATACAGGATATCCTTGAGTCTTTTGATTTTTGTGATGAAATAATAGTAGTAGACTCTTTTAGTACGGATAAAACTGTAGAAATTGCGAAGAAATTCTCTAATGTAAAGGTGATTCAAAATAAATTTGAAGACTTTACAAAGCAAAGAAATCTGGCTCTGAAAGCTGCAACAAACGACTGGGTTTTATTTTTAGATGGTGATGAAAGAATTACACCGGCCCTGAAGCAGGAAATTATCGATGAGCTAAATAAACCCGAGCAAAAGGATGCCTATTATTTTTACAGGAAATTCTTTTTTGCCCAGAAACCGATTCATTTTTCAGGAACTCAGTCTGATAAAAATTTCAGACTCTTCAGAAAATCGAAGGCCATCTATATGGCAGGAAAAAAGGTACATGAAACTCTGGAGGTTAATGGAACCATTGGAATTTTAAAAAATAAATTACTCCATTACTCCGTTTCAGATTATGAATCTTACAAAAAGAAAATGATTCATTACGGAGTTTTAAAGGGGAAAGAAATGGCTGCTAAAGGAAAAAAGTACAATGTTTTAGTTCAATATCTTAAAACAGCTTTTAAATTCTTTAAAGCCTATATAATGAGACTTGGTATTTTAGACGGAAAAGAAGGCTATCAGTTATCTTATCTGCAGTCTTTAAGCGTCTACGAAACCTATGAATCATTAAAAAAAGAGCAAAATTAGTTGAATGAAGATTTGTATCATTAGTTATGATTTTTGGGATTATGATAAGTATATTGTTGAGACATTATGCAAACGTGGTATTGACGCTCATCATATAAAGATCAGTACCGTTACTCATTCCAACTTCAATGAAAGAGCTGTAAATGCTTTAAGCAAAACTTTTTTAAACAAGAATCTTAAGACTGAAAAAAGACAGAAATATGTACTGGATTCTCTTGAAAAACTAGGGCATCAGGATCAAATATTAGTGATGAATCCTGATACATTTGATCTTTCTACCCTTAAAAAAATCCGCAAGTATACAGACCGTCTGGTTACCTATCTTTATGATAATCTTGAAAGAGTTCCTGTAGAAGATAAACTGTATCTTTTTGACAAGGTATTTTCCTTTGACTATATTGATGTTAAAAAACACGGTTTTGAAAAATTAACGAATTACATTTACCTTCCGCACTGTTCAAAAGAAACTCAAAAGCCTGAAATGGACCTTTTTTATATCACATCTTATGATAACAGAAGGGTTTCACTAATAAAATTACTAGCTAAGAAACTGATTGAACAGGGATTAAAATTCCAGATTATGATCATCGGAAAAAAATCCTGGAAGCATCAGCTGACCAATATTTTCATGACAGTACCTAAGAATCTTTTCCTGATTTTCAGTATTAAAAAGATTCCGCACAATGATCTTCCAAAATATTATAAAAACTCAAAAGTTTTACTGGATCTCATGCGGGAAGGACAATATGGACTCAGCTTCAGAGTTTTTGAAGCCATGTCTCTGGAAAAGAAAATCATTACTGATAATGAAGCCATTAAAACCTATGATTTTTACAATCCCAATAATATTTTGATTTTAAACAAAAATATTAGTAATCTTGACAAATCTTTTTTTGAAAGACCTTACGAAAAAATTCCGGAAGAAATCTACTACAGATACACTTTGGATAGTTGGGTGAATAAAGTTTTTGAACTGGATACTAAAAACTGACAAATGGGAATCTTAAAAAAAATAAAAAAGCACATCGAAAGAAAAGAAAAACTCAAAAACCTTCAGTCTAAGGATATAGTCAACATTAACCAGTATGACGCTTCCCAAAAAACAATCCTGTTTGCATCCAGAGATTTCCCGGCCCATGATAAAGAATCCGGAGCCAACAGACTGAAAGAACTTATATTTATTTACCAAGAATTAGGATATAACTGCATATTATTTGCGCCCCATATTTTTGAAGATAATTCTTATGTAAAATTTTACCAGCAGCACAATGTTATCGTTTATATAGAAAATAATAAGTATAAGAATATTTATGACTTCCTGTCTTCTTTTAAAAGGTAGATTATGTTTGGTTCAATGGGCCTCTGGCTCTGAATCTTTTTTATAAAAAAATGAAATCCGTTTTACCTTCTGCCAAATTCATTTATGACATGGTAGATATTCATTTTTTAAGGTTTAAAAGAGCCATCGAACTGGAGCCAACCCGTATTTCTTTGAAGAAAAATTACAAACACTTTTTCCGTCTGGAAACTGTTGTTGCCCCACAGCTGGATTATATTATTGCCATCTCTGATAAGGAAAAAGAGATTATGAGCCAGTATGCGGATAAAAATAAGATCATTACCATATCTAATATTCATTATCCTAAAATTGATATTTCTGAAAGAAAAAATTTCAATGAAAGTAAAGGAATTACCTTTATCGGATCTATCCATGAACCGAATATTGATGCAGTAAAGTTTTTATACGAAAAAATAATGCCCATTGTCTGGAAAACCAATCCTGAGCTGGAAGTAATCATCATCGGAAATGTTGCAGAAAAGCTGGATCTTAAACTATATCCTAAGTTTAAATTTTTAGGCTTTGTGGAAAGTATTGAGGAGCATTTTATGAATTCGAAAATTATGGTAGCCCCTTTAAGATTTGGGGCTGGTGTTAAAGGAAAAATCGGACAGGCTTTTGAATACTTTTTCCCAGTGGTTACTACGGATATTGGTGCCGAAGGAATGAAGCTTACCGATAAAAAAAATGTTCTCATTGCCAACGATGAAAATAGTTTTGCGGAAGCAATTATTCAGCTGAATAATAATGAAGAGCTTTGGAATATTTTAAGTAAAAATTCCGTAGACAGTCTGAGAGCATTTTCACCCGAAGAAGTAAAAGAAAAACTTAAAACATTATAAAACATGTCATTAAGCGTAAACTATCACGGTTTTTTTGATGGAAATTTTGGCATTGCAGAGGCCACAAGGCTTAATGCTGCTGCTATGGAAAATGCAGGGATTAAAGTAAACCGCATCAGCTATTCAAGTGATACTCTTGAAAAATCTAAAAGCGACACCCCATCAGATGCCTTAATTAATATTTTTCACATTAACAGTAATGTGACTCACGAGTTTTTCTCAAAAAATCAGGATATCAATCTTGCAGGTCATTACAACATTGTATATTGGGCCTGGGAATTTCCCGAAGTTTCGGATAAAACGGTTGAGTTTCTGAATATTTTTGACGAGTTATGGGTTCCTAGTGATTTTTGTGTCAATATTTTCACAAAATATACGGGAATTCCTGTGATGAGATTTTCTCATCCTATTCAAAAGCTGGCTCCTTCTGATGAATTTAATTTTGAAGAATATAATATTAAGCCTGGCTCAAAGGTATATATTACTATTTTTGATTCCTTAAGTACAACGATCAGAAAAAACCCTGAAGCGACTATTGAAGCGTTTATTAATGTCTTTAAAGATGATCCTGAAAGTGTTTTAATTGTCAAGACCCATAATCTCGAAAGAAGTAAGGATGCACAAAAAGTAGTGGAAAAATATGCAGGCATTTCGAATATTATCATTATTAATGAACATTTCTCGAAAGAAAAGCTGCATTCCCTTATTCAGAAATCTGATGTTCTGATCTCGCTGCATGGCTCCGAAGGATTCGGACTGACAATGGCTGAAGCGATGTCTTACGGGAAAATTGTTGTAGGAACAGGATACTCCGGGAATCTGGATTTTATGAATGTGAACAACAGCTTCCTTGTTCAGTATAGTTTTATTAAAACTTCCAATACAAAAGGATTAATTGCTGAAGGGCTCACTTTGGCAAAACCTGATTTGCAGGATGCCACCCAAAAGCTTTTGTATATAAAGAATAATTTCGGGTCTTTACACGCTGTTAAAGAAAGTGCAGAGGCTCAGATCAGAGATCATTTTTCTCTTGAATCTATAGGAAATCTGCTTCAAATACGACTGTCTTTTATCGACCAGATGGATAAAAAAGAAAGCAGCACAGAAAATAGTGCAGGAAATGTGTTTTATCTTGCCGAAATAGACCGATTGAGTGGCAGAGTGAATTACCTGGAAAAAACACTCTACAATAAAATCAGGAAAAAAGTAAATATCTTTTTAAAGAAAGTAAAAGGTAAAAAATAAAAAGAGCGATGGATTTATCTGAATCCATCGCTCTTTCATTGTATCGTAAATTATTTCTTTTGTTTTCTGTTTCTTAAATACATTTTGACTCCATATATCCACTGAATGGGTTTGCTTTTTTTATAAATTCTAAGGTCTTTTCTCAGAAATAAACTATCGGCATATAATTTTATTAATGCTGATCTGCTTTGCTGAATTTTACCTCCAGAAATAAGCTCTTCTGATCTTTCTCTGATCAATTTTCCTACTCCTTCAAGAGAGAAATCATGAGTAATTGTTTTGCGTGCATTCTCAGATTTCACTTTCACATCTTCCCCGCCCTGATATATTTTTTTCAGATATTCAGAAGCTTTATCCAGTGAAGGTTCAGACCAGATGGTATTAGAATCATAATTAAGGTCGTCTGAACCGTAAGAAACTTTTTCTGCACTTACGAGAAAACTGTTTTCAGAATTCATAAACTCCAGATTTCCAGAATACGCGGTAGCAATAACAGGTTTCCCAAAATACATGGCCTCTGCCATAGTAAGTCCAAAACCTTCAGATCTGTGAAGAGAAATATAGCTGTCACAGTTACTGATCACATAGTTCAGTGCATTTTTATCAAAAATCTTTTCTACTACTTTAATCTTCGCCGAGTCACCGATTGCCTCGTTTATCTGTTGTTTTTCTAAAGAAAACTTATCTGATTTAGAGGTTTTAACGGTTAAAAAAGCATTATTGTCTTTTCCGTCAAATGTGTCTCTGAAAACCTTAATCAGGTTGAGAACATTCTTCCGCTGTATGGAACTGTTATAATCAAAGATGAATAAAAAATTAAAGTAATCTTCGTTATAAAAATTCAAAGCATCAGGATCTTGCGTCTCTTTCAGATGAATATCAATCGGATGTGGAATTACTTTTACAGGAGATGCTATATATTTTTCAATACATTTTTTACAATACTCTGAAGGCGTCCATACCTCATCGAAAAGATTAATATTCAGAAGGTAATCCTCAGGAATAGTCTCTGATTCCCAGGCCATATAAAGAATATTATATTTTCTTTCAAAAAAAGAATAGTCAAAATATTCGAAGAAATTTGAAATTTCCGAAACAGAGGGTGAAACCTGAATTAAATTAATAGGATATTCTGCTTTATGGGAAAACTGAGTAAACGTCTGGTCATTATTGTTATGATTGGTTCTCACATCATAGTTGATCAGGCTGATAGGCATGCCTGCGCTCTGTATGGCTTTACAATTGAGCCTTGTGGCTTCCGCAATACCAAATTCACCATTAATAAATCCAAAAACGTTAATTCCTAAATCTGCCATTTTTATTTTCTAATAATTCAAATAATTAATCTTCCAATGTTTCATAAAAACTATTCTGTTTTTTTTGCTTCTCGAAATTCTTTTTATGAATCAATGACAGTTCATATTTTGCAGGAATTTCCGTAAAGTTTTTATTTCCAAATAAAACTTCATGCACTTTATTTTTCCAGAAGATCTTTTTATTATTCTTTACAATTCTCGCCTGATAATCAGGGAAATTGATATAGCCTTCTTTATTCATATTCCAGCCCATTTGCTGTACATATTCTTCTGTAATTCCCTCTACAGTATTGATTCGGGGAACGTAGAATACCTCAACACTTCTTTCCTTTTTAAGATAGGGCTTCAATGTTTTGATAAAATGCTCAGTAGGATATTCATCTGCATCAATCTGGAAGAGATACTGGCCGTTTGCCTTTTCAATTAATCTGTTTTTGAAGGTTGCAAAATCTCCATCCAGTCTTGCCTCAAGTTTTACAATATTATCATAATGAGCAAGCAGCGCTGTCACTTCTTTATTTTTATTGGTAATATCCTGAAGAACAATGATCTCATCATTCTGACCGATCAAAGGAATAAGAATATCTAATAATTTTTTAAGTTCCTGAGCTTCATCATTGACGGTGATTCCGTAAGAAACAGATATAAATTTACTGGAAAAGCGTGAAAGTAAGCTCATAATTTAATTGTAGATTATAGGATAGTTGCCAGAAAAATGGGTAAAGTAATTTTCGGCAATGATTTGTTTTACGTAATTTTTATACTTCCTTGTAGGATAAAAACAGCTTCCTGTTTTTTTATAATAATATTTCCTGAAAAATTGCGGAAGTTTTTTTTCATCATATTCAACTTCCTTCCCTTTCTCTGTTCCTTTTATTTTATATAAAACCTGAACATTGAATGCAGGTGGTAAAGCCTCAAACCAATTATTAATCTGTGAAAAATACGCAAATGGTGTTTCTTCAAAGCTGTTCAGCTCCCCTTGGTTATGGTCTGAAAAATAGTATTCTTTAAAGATATCTGCTACTTTCTTCGGTCTGAAAATAAATACTCCTCCATTGATACTTCCCTGCAATAAAGGATTGGGCTCAAAATGTCGGTCAGTAAAATACATTTCACTGGTCTCTTCCAGTATTCTTGGAATATGGCCCCAGGTTTTGTTGAATTCTTCAGTTCCTCTCGGATCCAGAATTGCCCCGAAATATTTGTCTTCCGGAAGATAATCAAAAATAGAAGGTGCTTTATCGGAAATAATAATATCAAGGTCCATAAAAAGAACCATATCATAATCTCTTGTTTCTGCAGGAATCAGCAGTTTTTGAGCCAGAAGCGGACGATGAAAAGTTTCATCTATAGTTTTATCAATAATCTTTAAATCTGCCCCACATTTTTTAGCATAGTTTTCAAAACTTGCTCTATTTTTATTGTACATTTTCCAGTACTTATCTCCTACAATAAAAAGACATATTGCTTTCTTCATTGATAAACTCAATTTATAATCTACAAAAATACATTTTTAATAATAAGCCTGCCCGAAATATTCTTTCAGTGTTTCTCCTATCAACGGAAATATTTCCCGAATACTCATTTTTGCTCCTGGGTATATAAAAAACCGCCTCATATCTGAGACGGCTTTGCTGTAAAAATATCAATATTTATTAGTAATAAGCATAGAAAGGAATACCCTCTGCAACATACTTATTAGGCGTTCCCGGATAGGTACTGTAGTAATGATCTCTTTCACTTCCGCTATAGAACTGATAAATAGGTCTCTGTGTACTATCCATTGTTGCATAGAACGCAATTCCTTCATATACATAATTCCAAGGTGTACCCTGATAAGTAGAATAGTAATGATCCTTGTCATTTGCACTATAAAACTGATATACAGGGACTGTATTCGGTGCTTTATAGCTATATGCTTTAAACTGCTCTCCCTCCGCCTGATAGGTATTAGGAGTTCCAGACCATGTAGAAAGAAGATGATCTCTTTCTGAACCACTATAGAATCCATAAATCGGCACCGGGATATAATCCAACATTACTTTATTATCAATCAGGTACTGAATTACGTATGATTTAAGTTCTGCTTTTTTAACAGGGTCTTTTACAAGATCAAAAATAAATACCAATCCATTATTTCCAAAATCTACTAATACTGAATTATTTGGTGTAGAACTGTTTTGCCAGTTTGCGATATTGATCTTCGGAGTGTTTTGGTCAAGATTCAGCTCTCCAATAAGACCTTTGGAAGGATCTCCCCCTCTTGTTCTGTATGATAGTTTTTTAGAAAAGTTCATGGATGATTCTGAAGTATTGACATCATTCTGAACTTCAACATCAAAAATTTTAGACATTCCTAATTTTATCCCCACTCTTGCAGCACGGTCACGGCTTTCATTTCTTGTTTCTGACTGGAATATGATATCCATTTTTGCGCCCGTATAGATGTCAACCATTACGTGAGTTCCGTAGTCCTGTACAATTTGTTGTGATGATTTTGTTTGTAAATCCTGGGCAAACTCCGGGGTAATATAATCCGCTAACATATCTGTTGTGGCATTAAATCTTAATCTTTTCTGCTTGATTAAAAGATTGTAGCTGCCATAGATATATTTTGCATCAAATTTATGATTGGTGGTAATTGCAGAATTAAATCCTACTGAAAGCGTTTTTTTGAATAAAGGAATTCCTGCAGTAACATCTACTTTGGTAGATACCATTTTGGAATAAGTTTCCGCATTCTCTCCATATTCTTCAACGTACTCCTGAGTGTTGGTATTTTCAGAAACCAGCCTGGCCGTCTGCTCAGCTTTGAAACGATCAATATCAACAACTTTAAATCCTGCAGAATTGGCATTCGCATATTCGCCTGCAGCATTGTAGCCGTGTCCAAGCACATCATAAATTCCGTCTCCTGCAAATTTTGCTGCTGATAATCGGTTGTTTTTAGCAGAACTTCCAGGAGCTCCTTCGCTATTCAGTTCTTCCGTAGAACATGAACTCATACAAAGCATCAGTAAACTACTGAAGCAAAATAACATTTGTTTTTTCATGGGTTATTTAAAAGTTTTTGCAAAGATAATATTCAACAATGAGTGAAAAAATAGTTACACAATGATATATATCATTATAAAGTGAAGTTAATATATGCTTAAAAGTCCATTAATAAACAACCCAATCATCACAAGTCAGAGAATTAAATATTCATAAACAAATATCAATACCAACTTTACAACATTTACATCTACTGTATTTAATTTCAAATAAAAAGCGAAGCCAGAATATCTGACTTCACTTCAATGTATAACCAAATTGATTTATATAAATCCAAAATTAATTAGCTGGAATATAGAAAGCGATACCTTCTCTGGTATTCCAATAGCTCACAGGACCTAAATTAGGAGATACTGAAAGATAATGATCTGATCCGTTTTTAGCTTTATAGCTGTATACAGGAATCCTTCCGGCTCCAGGATCTTTATAAGCATAGAATGCTACCCCCATATAAATATTCCAATATGAAGATGGCTGTAATGTGCTTGCCTGCGTAAAGTAATGATCTGCTCCTGAAGTACTTTTATAGCAGTAAATAGGAACTGTATTTGGTGCCTTATACTGAAACACTTTAAATGTAGGTCCTTCATTTGTCCAGTAAGAAGATGGCTGAAGGTTTGTATTAAACGTAAAGTAATGATTACTGTCTGGTTGGTTTTGGTAACCATATAACATTGTTGTATTATACTCCAGTGAAATCTGGTTATCAATTAAATACTGATCTACGTAGGCCTTAAGCTGTGCTTTTTTTGCAGCATCTTTTACAAGGTTGTAGATAAGAACAAGGCCATTGTTTCCAAATTCTACCAACACTGAATTGTTAGGGGTAGAACTATTTTGCCAGTTTGCAATATTAACTTTTGAAGTAGTCTGATCAAGATTTACTTCTCCTACCAAACCTTTTGAAGGATCTCCTCCTCTTGTTCTGTAGGATAATTTTCTAGAGTAATTCATTGATGATTCTGATGTATTGACATCATTCTGTACATCAACATCAAAAATTTTAAGCATTCCGATTTTTACCCCGATTCTTGCAGCACGGTCACGGCTTTCGTTAGTGGTTTCAGACTGGAACATAATATCCATTTTAGCTCCTGTATAAATATCAACCATTACGTGAGTTCCGTAGTCCTGTACAATCTGCTGTGGAGTTTTTGTCTGCAAGTCCTGTGCAAATTCCGGAGTTACATAATCTGCCAGCATATCTGTTGTAGCATTGAATCTTAATCTTTTCTGCTTGATTAAAAGGTTGTAGCTACCATAAATATATTTTGCATCAAATTTATGATTGGTCGTAACTGCTGAATTAAAACCTACTGACAATGTTTTTTTGAATAAAGGAATTCCTGCAGTAGCATCTACTTTGGTAGAAACCATTTTAGAATATGTTTCCGCATTCTCTCCATATTCTTCAATATATTGTTGGGTATTTGCATTTTCAGAGACTAATCTTGCTGCCTGCTCAGTCTTGAAACGATCGATATCAATCACTTTAAATCCTGCAGAATTAGCATTGGCATATTCCCCTGCTGCATCAAACCCATGCCCTAAGACATCGTAGATGCCATCTCCTGCAAATTTTGCTGCTGACAAACGACTAGCTTTTGCCTGACCATCAGGACTCGCTTCATTATTCAGGTCTTCCGAAGAGCATGACCCCATGAAAAGCATCAGCGCTGTACTGAAGCAAAATACAATTTGTTTTTTCATAGTATTGTTTTAAAATTCTCAACAAATATAAACTTCAATACTATGTGAAATATGAAACAACAACTGACATATATCATTTATTAGTGAAATTAACAGTCGATTAAAACACTTTTAATAAAAGCCCACATGATCACTAATTAGTGATTTAACAAGCAAAATAAATTACACAAACAAACTTAGCCACACTACAAACAGAATACTGAAATCAATTTAATAATTCCCCTTTATGAACCCAATTTCCATAACAAGAATATTTACAGATTATAATTCTTTGATTAAAAATATTATTTGAAAATATAATACGAGGGAGTTGAAAGCGGTATTTGAAGAATATTTAAAGAAATAAATAAAAAAGTTAGACTCAAAAAACCAATACCAGGTCATAAATCATCTCTTAAACGCATAATTTTAAGTAAATTTGCAAAAATTAAAATTGAAATGGAGAAAGTAAGAGTACGTTTTGCTCCAAGTCCTACAGGACCATTACATTTGGGAGGCGTAAGAACCGCATTATATGATTATCTTTTTGCTAAAAATAAAGGTGGAGAATTTGTATTAAGAATTGAAGATACAGATACTGCCAGATATGTAGAGGGTGCTGAAGAATATATTGAGGAAGCATTGGAATGGTGCGGAATTATCCCTGATGAGAGTCCTAAAAAAGGAGGAAAATTTGCTCCTTACAGACAGTCTGAAAGAAGAGATATCTACGACCGATATACTGAACAGATTCTAAAGACCGATTATGCTTATATTGCTTTTGATACGGCAGAAGAACTGGATGTAATTCGTGCAGAGTACGAAGCAAAAGGTGATGTTTTTTCATATGACAATAAAACCAGAAACCGTTTAAAAAACAGTCTTGCTCTTTCTGAAGAGGAAGTTCAAAAATTATTGGATGAAAAGACTCCTTATGTGGTAAGATTTAAAATGCCTGTTGACAGAGTCTTGAATCTTGAAGACATCATCCGTGGAAAGTTTTCAGTAAACACCAATACTTTAGATGATAAAGTACTGGTAAAGAATGACGGAATGCCAACCTATCATTTTGCCAATATTATTGATGATCATGAAATGGAAATCTCTCACGTAATCCGTGGAGAAGAATGGCTGCCTTCCTTAGGACTTCACACATTACTGTATGAAGCAATGCAATGGGAAGCACCACAGTTTGCCCACCTTTCTTTAATTTTAAAACCTGAAGGAAAAGGAAAACTGAGCAAAAGAGACGGAGATAAATTCGGTTTCCCGGTATTCCCGCTTGACTTCAAGGATCCAGCTACAGGAGTAGTTTCCAAAGGATATAGAGAAAACGGCTATCTTCCTGATGCCTTTATCAATATGGTTGCATTATTAGGATGGTCTCCTGCTGATGATAAAGAAATTCTTCCATTGGAAGAGATGATTAAAGAATTTGATCTTCATAAAGTACATAAGGCAGGCGCAAGATTCAGTAAAGAGAAGTCTGAGTGGTTCAACCATCAGTATATCCAGATGAAATCTGACCAGGAGCTACTTCATATCCTTAAAAATACAGATCTTGATCTTTCAGGCGCTTCTGATGAAAAACTTTTAAAGGTAATTCACCTTATGAAAGAAAGAGCAACTTTTCCGAAAGACATCTATGAAAACGGAAAATTTTTCTTCGAAGCTCCGGTTTCCTATGACGAAAAAGCTTCAAAAAAAGCCTGGAATGAAGAAACATCTGCAATTTTAGCAGAACTGGCAGCTGCATTTGAATCTACAGACTTTGTTGCTGAAACATTGAAACAAACAATGCATGATTTCGCTGAAAACAAAGGATTAGGTATGGGGAAGGTGATGATGCCGTTGCGATTATCTTTAGTAGGAGAATTGAAAGGTCCGGATGTACCAGACATTCTGGAAACCCTTGGCAAAGAGGAAAGTACCTCCAGAATAAACAATGCTATAAATAATTTTAAATAGAATAACCATAATTTTTCATACATTTGAAAGATTTAATTTACTTCAAGAAATGGAATATTTAAGTTTCGAACTTCCTATCAAAGAATTGATGGACCAATACCAGACGTGTTCTTTAGTAGGAGAAGAAAGTGGTGTTGATGTAAAATTAGCATGCAGCCAGATTGAGGATAAGATTTTAGAAAAGAAAAAAGAAATCTATGGAAATCTTACACCTTGGCAAAGAGTACAACTGTCCCGTCACCCAGATCGTCCGTATACATTGGACTACATCAACGGAATGGCAGACAAAGGTAGTTTCTTAGAACTTCATGGAGACAGAAATTTCGCTGATGATCCGGCAATGATTGGAGGATTGATTACCCTTGATGGTCAAAAAGTAATGATCATTGGTACTCAAAAAGGAAGAACGACAAAAGAAAGACAGCATAGAAGATTTGGAATGCCAAATCCGGAAGGATACAGAAAAGCTTTAAGACTAATGAAGCTTGCTGAAAAATTCAATATCCCTGTGGTAACTTTAGTAGATACACCGGGAGCTTATCCGGGACTGGAAGCTGAAGAAAGAGGGCAAGGAGAGGCAATTGCAAGAAATATTTTTGAAATGGTTCAGCTGAAAACCCCAATCTTCACTTACATTATCGGAGAAGGTGCCAGTGGTGGAGCCTTAGGAATAGGTGTTGGAAATAAAGTATATATGCTGGAAAACACATGGTATACAGTAATTGCACCTGAAAGCTGTTCTTCTATCTTATGGAGAAACTGGGATCATAAAGAAGATGCAGCCAATGCATTAAATCTTACTCCCGCAGATGCCTTAAGAGAAAAGTTCATCGACGGAATCATTGAGGAACCCCTTGGTGGAGCTCAATATGACCAGGAAACCACCTATTTGAATTTGAAAAATTCAATTTTACAAAATATCAAAGCTTTCTCCAAATTTACAGGACAGGAGCTTGAAACCCAGAGACAGGATAAATTCATTGCGATGGGTCAGTTTAAAGGATAAAAAATAAAAAGGTTAAGAATTTCTTCTTAACCTTCTTTCTTTAGTTTTCTTCTATTGTATTCTATTCTGCAACATTCAGTGCAATTTCAATATCCTGGGTAATCTTTTTCAAAGAAGAATATTTTGCATCACACACGGATGTTGTCATTACATATTCCCCTTTATCAACCAGAATAAAGTTCTCCCCTTTTGCCGGAACCGTCAAATTATAATATTTTTTGCCACTTATTTTTACGATAAGATTACATGCTGATCTGTTTTTAATATTAACATATGCTTCACTCTTGTTGATATCATTATTAAACAGATGGGTAAGCATGGCGGCTCTTCTTTTACCTTCCTCACTTGGTTCAGATTTAGACGCTGTGGATGTACCTGCACTTTTTGCCGCAGAACCTACCGAGGCAAAGGTGGTTCTTCTTTCTTCTTTTAACGCTTCAATAGCAGCCGCTGTATTATTAGAAACAGGCTTACCATTAGCAGTATAAGTTTTATTTGTGGCAACCGTTTTACCACTGTTCAGTTCATTATTTTTTACAATATTTTCAATTTTCTCTTTACTGATAGGTTTAATGGTAGGTTTTGCTTCTGGTGAATTATCTGCCATAATAATATCAATAAGTTTTCTTTTGAAATAGTCCGTTTTAGCATGTCCAGGATTCTGTTTCAAAAATCCGGCAATCACTCTGGCTTCTTTTGAAATCTCAGCTTCCTGTTCTGTATAGATAATTACGGTTTCTTTTTCAACAACAGCTTTAGATTTTGTTTTTTTCTTTTTTTGGGAAAAACCAAGTGAGAAAATGCATATAAATAGGAGAAAGAAGATTTTTTTCATTAATCAAATCTTTAAAATAGTATTAAATATATTAATAACGTGAAAAGTCATTTTTTAGTTTATCATTAAAATCATTATCTTTGCACTGCTCTAAATTTAAGCTAAAAATTAATACTAATCTTAAATAAAAAAATAATAGATATTATGTCTTATACACCAGCTGCTGCAGACGTAGCAAAATTGAGAAACCAAACAGGTGCAGGTATGATGGACTGCAAGAAAGCTCTAGTTGAAGCTGAAGGAGACTTCGAAAAAGCGGTAGATATCCTTAGAAAAAAAGGACAAAAAGTTGCTGCTAACAGAGCTGACAGAGAATCTGCTGAAGGTGCAGTAATCGCAAGAGTAAATGAAGACAACACTTTAGGTGTAGTAATCTCTCTAAACTGCGAAACTGACTTCGTTGCTAAAAACGAAGCTTTCATCGAGCTAGCTTACGAATTAGCTGAGATGGCAATCTTCGCTGCTACTAAAGAGGAGCTTTTAGCTACTGACTTCCACGGAATGACTGTTGCTGAGAAATTAGTAGAGCAAACAGGAGTTATCGGTGAGAAAATCGAAATCGGATCTTTCGAAAGAATCCAGGGAGATTTCTTAGGAGCTTACATCCACGCTGGAAACAAAATCGCTGCAATCTCTTCTCTTTCTGCTAAAGTAGATGGAGCTGATGAAGCTGCTAAAGCTGTTTCTATGCAGGTTGCTGCTATGAACCCAATCGCTTTGGACGAAACAAGAGTTTCTCAGGAGACTATTGATAAAGAATTAGAGATCGAAAGACACAAACTTACTGAAGAAGGTAAGCCTGCAAACATTATCGATAATATCCTTAAAGGTAAAATGCAGAGATTCTACAAAGACAACACTTTGGTACACCAGGACTTCATTAAAGACGGAAGTATCTCAGTTGCTGATTACGTAAAATCTGTAAATGCAGACCTAAAAGTAACAGGATTTGTAAGAGTAAGCCTATAAGCTGACTTTTTCAAAAGATATAGAATCCCGGTGAATTTCACCGGGATTTTTTATTAACATAAACCCGTAACCATCAACACTATTCACCAACAAGAGATTAAACAAGTGAAAATATTAACAATTCAAGCGGGCTAAATTTTCATGGCAAATATTGACAAATAACCATCCTGGCCGAGCACAACATTAATTACCAGTTTCATACCCAGAATCGCTTTTAATTAAAAATTGAAAACACTTTTTTAACATTTATTTAAATTTTATTAAAAGTATTTCATTTTTTATTTTATTTTTGTAGAAATCCTAATTCCATACACATGAAAAGATTTCTACTCAGTCTGGTATTAATTTTTTTGACAATTAATACACTCTTTGCACAAAGGGATACAGAGCATTGGATTGCTCCTTACTATGATAGTTATGGCGGTAACAGTTATACCAACATGATCTATCTGTCTACTGATTCAGACACCCCATTTGATGTAACCATTTACAATAACAATGCTGTAATAACTACGGTTACCATTAGTAAAGGTAATCCGCAAACCTATAAGGTTACCAATAGCCTTATTAGTGGAACGACCACTACAGAAGCATTCACTGTTGGTAATAAAGGACTGTATTTAAAAGCAGTAAAACCTTTTTACTGTAGTTTAAGACTTGCCCAAAGTGTTCACGGGGAAGTAATTACCAGTAAAGGAAAAGCTGGAATCGGAAAAACATTCTTCGTAGCAACTGCTCCCAATACCAATACCACCAGTATTCAGAACTTTACCGCAGGTATTATGGCAACTGAGGACAATACTACTGTAACAGCATCATGGAACCCTACTTCCGGAGTTGTTTTCATTAATGGTACTCCTACAGGTAATTCCCAGACCTTTACATTACAAAAAGGACAATCTGTAATTCTTGCCGGAGCAGGCACAGAATCTGCAAATAAAACAGGATTTATCGGTGCAAAAATAGTTTCTGATAAACCCGTAACCCTTACCAACGGAAGCTGCAATGGTAACTTCTCTACTTCTCCATCAGGAAGTGACCCGGTTCTGGATCAATCAGTACCGGTTGAAAGACTTGGAAATACATTTGCTATCGTTAAAACAAGATCTACAATTCCTAGCCAGAACATGGAAGGAGGTCTTATCATTGCTACAGAAGATAATACTGATGTTTATCTAAATGGTGTCGGAACTTCTGTTGCAACACTAGCTGCCGGAGAATGGTATAGAATTAATGAAACCAGTTATGTAGCACAAGGTACTAACGGGCATTCTAACATGTTTATTTCAACAACTAAAAACGTATACCTTTATCAGTTTGTAGGGGTAGGGAATAGTGAGGCAACTAATGGATTCAACTATATACCGCCATTGAACTGCTTCCTTCCAAGAAAGATTGATGAAATCGGAAAGATTAATGAAATGCCAATCGGTTCAGGGGGAGCCAGTGCAGTTCAGGATATCATCGTAAAATTAAATATCTTAACAGAGACCGGGGCTACTGTAATGGTAAATGATAACCCTGTAGCACCTACAGACGGTCCCTATCCATTGGCAGGAAATGCTAACTGGGTAACCTATGGAATCACCGGAGTTGTTGGAAACATTAAAATAACCTCTACAAAAGCTGTAACAGCTGGTATCAACGGAGGATTTAGTTCTGCAGGATATGGAGGTTACTTTGCCGGATTCTCATCAATTCCAGTAATTGCAAAAAAAACAGGTGAGTGTGTTCCGGGAATTATTCTTGAAGTAGATGACGGATATGAAACATACCAATGGTACCGTGACGGAGTTGCCATTCCAGGTGCTACAAGTTATACTTACACTCCTACACAATCAGGAAATTATACGGTAAGAGTAACCATGGGAACATGTCCTCCAGTGACTACTCCAATCTATAAAGTACAAAACTGTTTAAAAGAAACGACTCAAGCTCTTAATGCTTGTTCTACTAAAATAATTACGCCTACGTTTACTTCTTCCACTCAAACAGTGGTTCCAAGTACAGTAGTAATTTTAACGCCTCCTACAAAAGGAACTGCTGTAGTGAATCCAAACGGAACAATCACTTATACACCAAATCCTGGATATTTAGGACCAGACAAAATCGTTTATAAATTCTGTGGAAATTCAGTTGAATTTACAGATTGTGAGCAGGTGACCTTAAACCTTACTGTAGTACCATTCATCGTAACAGATGCTTCTATTAAGGCTTGTTGGTATGATGTGGATCCTTACGCTTACTTTGACCTTACAAAAGCTAAGGTAACAGACTATAATGCTGTTACAAAAAAATACTACCGTACACTGAATGATCTTACCGCAGGAATCAATGAAATCACACAACCAGAAAACTTCCCTTCCACCGGAGGATTTGTATATGTGAAAGTAACGACTGCTGAAGGATGTACAGCAAATGCTAAAATTGAATTAATTGTACTTCCAATCAAAAAGTCACCTATCCTTGTAGATCAGTACATCTGTATGGATGCAAAAACGAACCTGGACGCTGGCCCTGGATATGATTCCTACCTATGGAGCACAGGAGCTACCACTTCAGGTATCAGAGATGTAGGTGTTGGAGAATATACTGTAGTTCTTGGTAAGAATGGATGTTTCCTTACACAGACTGTTAAAGTTAAAAAAGTTGAAGATCCGGTAATCCAAACCATTGAAATCAATAATAATACAGCAACAGTAATTGTAAGCGGTGGTAAAGCACCTTATAAATATGCTGTAGACGGAACTGCAAACTGGCAGGATTCAAGTACTTTTACAGGTTTAACAAGAGGGCAACACACTTTCTACGTAAAAGATGCCTATAACTGTACTCCTATTGCAGTAGAAGTTACTATTCCTAATCTATTAAATGCCATCACCCCTAATGGAGATAATGTAAATGATTATATCGATTACAGTGAACTGGCATATAAAGAAAACCTAAGCTTTGTAGTGTATGACAGATATGGAAATATGGTATTCACCGGAAACAGATTCAACAGCTACAGATGGGACGGAAAACACTTTGATAAAAAACTTGGAACAGGAACATACTGGTATCATATCAGCTGGAATGAGTCCAACAAAGAAAAGACTCCAATAAAATATACAGGTTGGATTCTTGTTAAAAACAGAGAGTAATAATTAGTTTAAAACTATATTTAATAAGCCACGATCAAATGATCGTGGCTTATTTTTTTAAGCTTTCTGATTAAATTTATTTACTAGATTATGTTAACTACAGAAAAAAATAATACAAACTTAATTTTTTTTTAACCACGATTCCGAAATCATAATTTTTTATTATGTTTTCAACCATACAATACTTTTTATCACTAAATTTGTGATAAAGACCACCGCTGAATGAAAAAAATTTTATGTTTTCTGTTTATGCTTTGTATTTTCACCTCTGCTTTTTCCCAGTTGGATCGAGAGCATTGGTTTGCTCCAATGATAGACAGAACAGGCGCTCCCAATCCTTATCAGAAACTTTATTTATCTACTAACAGAACAACTCCTTTTCCTGTAAGCATTTACAATAATAATGTTCTGATTGGAACAGTAAATATCAGCAAAAATAACCCTCAGAAATTTGATGTCTTAAGGACTTATATTATTACCAAACTGCAGGCGGATTTATTTACCCCTACAACAAAAGGATTATACCTTAAGGCAGAATTCCCTTTTTACGCCAATTTAAGATTCTCAGTGTTCAACCATGGAGAAATTATTACTTCCAAAGGAATTTCTTCCACAGGACTGAAGTTTTACGCAGCTGTCACTCCTATTACAGTGAGCAATTCCATTCTGAATTTCATGACCAGTGTACTGGCAACTGAAGATAATACCAGTGTTACTATTTCCGGGTACAGTCCTAACGTTCAGTTTTCAAATGGAACCACCGGGGCAACCAATCCTACAATGACTTTCACTTTAAATAAAGGACAATCCTACATTATTGATGGAATTGGAAACATAACAGCAAACTTTGATGGTTTTATTGGGGCTAAAATTACTTCAACCAAACCCATCAATATCACCAATGGAAATTTTAATGGTCAATATGCAGGAAATCATCCAGCTGGTTCAGATATTTTAATGGATCAGGCAGTACCTGTCAACAGGCTTGGAAATGAATTTGCCCTTGTAAAAGGTAACGGTTCTATTGGCTCCCATATGGAAGGGGCTATTGTAATTGCTACTGAAGATAATACTCAAATTTTTGTAAACGATGAAATTCCACCTATAGTAACCCTTAATGCAGGAAAATATTTTGTCATTCCTGACTCAAAATATATCCTTCAGGGCAACGGACATTATAACTTATATCTCAAAACATCAAAAAATGCTTATGTCTACCAAACTTTAGCAGGAGTTTCAAATCCAGGAAATGAAACGGCCACCGGTGGATTTAATTATATTCCTGCTTTGAACTGTTACCTGCCAAAGCAAATTAATGAACTTGGACTTATTGATGAAAATTTTGTTCATTCCATTGGTAATCCCGGAGGAGTACTGAATATACCTACAAAACTTAACATCATTACAGAACGTGGCGCTATTATTACAGTAAATGGAGCTAATCCTCCTGCAATAACCGGCCCTTACAATATGACAGGTACAACGAATTGGGTTACCTATGGTATTCCCAATGTAACAGGCACGATTACTATAGCTTCAAATAGAGCCATTATGGCTGGTATCACTGCCGGCAGTGATGCTGTAGGATATGGAGGCTTTTTTGCCGGCTTTCCTACACAACCTGTTATTTTACAATCCGGAGGCGGCTGTATTCCAGGAATGAGTCTTACTGTAGATCCTTTTATTTATGATACCTATCAATGGTATAGAAACGGCGTTATTGTTCCGGGAGCCACCACTTCATCAATCACCCCTACATTATCAGGATATTACACATGCTCTGTAACAATGGGAAGTTGCGCACCTCTGGTTACTGAACAATTTAAAGTTCTGAACTGTACAAAACTTACCAATGCATCATATAACGTATGTAATGTTAAAACTATAATTCCTGCATTCAGCAGTTCATCACAGACTCCCAGCCCCAGCACTGTAGCTGTTACCACAGCACCTTCATTGGGTACAGCTGTTGTAAACCCTACAACCGGTATTATTACTTATACTGTAAATACTCTGGGTACAACGGGAACAGATACATTCACTTATACATTCTGCGGAGACGACCCTGACTTCCCGGATTGTGAAACAGTAACTGTTACCCTGAATATTCAGGCTCTAACGGTTATGAATGCAACATTATCTGCCTGTGATATCAATGGGCAGGGAACCTTCAACCTGACGACAGCAAATGTTACCAGCAACTCTCCTGTTACCATTACTTATTATCCTACCCTATTGGATGCTCAGAATGAAAATGCAGCAGCATTGATTACTAACCCAACTGCCTATACTGCAACTAACGGAACAATCATATATGCGGTTGTTAATGACCATATTGGCTGTAAAAATATTGCACAAATAACGTTATCACTTTTTAACAAAGCAATTGTACTGGACAACTACAATGGTGTTTTCTGTGATGATAATCTGGATGGAACGGTTACCGTCCTACTCTCCAATATCACCCCTATTGTACTTAATAATCCAAATTATTTTCCGAGTGTAAGATATTACGCAAACCTGGCTGATGCTAACGCCGGAAATAACAATAATCTCCCTAACAACTGGAGCTATACAGCAGCCACAACAATTTACATCAGAGTAGATTCTCCGGATGGCTGCCCTTCTGTAATCAAACCTTTACAATTCAGTATCGGAGCCAAAATAACATTAATTACAAAAACCGTTACAGAAACTACTTGTGACGATGACCTGGATGGAATAAAAAGTGTCAACCTGGCCCAGTTTATTCCTCAGTTTACATTAGATCCAAATGTTACTTTTACTTTTCATGCAACTTTAGCAGATGCTCAGAACAATGTAAATATCGTTGCCTCACCTGTTAACATTACAGGTTCTCAGACTTATTATATCCGTTTTGAAAAAAATGGAGTTTGTCCGGAAGTAGGTACTCTTAAAATCAATATTAAAGTTCCTAAAAAATCTGACCTATTAAAAGATAAAGCTATCTGTCCGAAAACCACTACCACACTGAATGCAGGGCCTGGTTTTGAAAAGTACTTATGGAGTACAGGAGCTACAACGCCTTCCATCACAAATGTTGGCCCAGGAAGCTATTGGGTGGAACTAACCTTCAATGGTTGTGTTTACAAACAATATGTAAACGTAACAGAATTGCCTCTTCCTATCATTACGTCTATTGAAATTGATGGAACAACAGTAAAAATTGGGGCAAGCGGCGGTACACCTCCTTATGAATATTCTTTAGATGGCGTGGTATGGCAGAGTTCCAATATTTTCTACAATGTACCTAGAGGTGCACACAACATATTTGTAAGAGACTCTAAAATGTGTGAGGATGTTAAAAAGCCATTTGCTATTATTAATCTGATCAACACCATTACTCCAAATGGAGACGGTCATAATGAAGTGATAGACTATTCTGCTTTAATGAAAAATGAGAATCTTATATTCAGGATCTTTGACAGATATGGTGCAGAAGTCTTCAGAGGTACTCCTGAAAACAGATACACCTGGGATGGAAGAGTCGGTGGAAGATATGTTCCTACAGCTAATTATTGGTATTTCATCACGTGGACCGAATATGGTTCCAGCCTCGTGGTAAAATATACAAGCTGGTTGCTGGTAAAACACAGATAACAACAGAAAACCGGAAGAAAGAACTCTACTCTTTCTTCCGATTTTTTATTTAAATTTTCGATTTTTTAAATGAATGGCAAGTTTCTAACACTCCTTAACAATTAAATCCCAAAGTTTAATATAACTTTAACCACTATTCTTCATCTAATTACACAAAATTGCTTTATTTCTATGTAATTTTGCGCATTATATGAAGAAACTGTTTACTCTGCTGCTATTGGTTTTTCTGGCAAAAATTAATGCACAAATATATTCCGGAGAGGTATTTCTGAGAGACAACTCAATTTTATATCTCAATCAGGTTTATGTCACTAACCTGAATACACAAAAAACCGTTCTTACGGACTACAATGGTAATTTTAATATTCCTGCCAATGTCGGGGATGTGATCCGTTTTACCTCTATCGTTACAGAAAGAAAAGATATTAAGCTGACTCCTCAATCCATGGAACAAAAAAATCTGGTTGAGCTGAAAATAGCATATTACGAAATCCAGGAAATTGTTCTTAGCAGATTCAAGCCTACCGGAAATCTTCGGTATGACGTGAACTCTTTAAGAAAGGAAGATAAAGCACATGCTCTTAAAAAAGTAATTGGTCTTCCTGAGCCAAAAGGTGACGGAACACCTCCGGAGCTTCCTGTTGCCGGACTGCGGGATGGAGGACTTACCTTTAGCCTTGAAAGTATCTATGATATTCTCTCCGGAGAACGAAAGAAAAAACAACGTTATCAGGCCTATGAAAGGATGAACAGTTCTGTAGCTCAGATTAAAAATTATCTGGGTAAAGATTATTTTACAAAATTTAAGATCCCTGAAAATTTAATTGATAACTTCCTTCAGTTTGTTTATACTTCAGAAAATATCCAGGCTTATGTATTGGCGGGCAACTTTGAAGCGATAAAAATTCCTATTGAAAAATATCTTCCTATTTATCAGAAAAGGCTTAGAAGCTCGCATCTTCAGGAAGTTGTAAGCAGTAATTAGAAATTTCGAAAAGAAATAACTTAAAATATTGAATAACTCGTGTACTTTACACGGGTTATTTTTTTGTTAAATGACCGAAAAACACCCGCTATAGTTTACCAAAGCATCTGCAATACGAATTATTCAACTTTTACAACATATTCTTCTTCAATATTCAAAAATATGTTTAATTTTATCTCACAAACAAGTGTTTAAAATAAAAACACGAGATATTCGTTATCAAATAAAAACTAAGCAACCTGAACGCAAATTAAGAGTGAAACACCAATTTCTAACTTAATATGAATTAATGAAAAAAGTACTTTTACTTCTTGGATGTATGTTATTTTTTATGGTCTCTGCCCAAAAACAAGGTAAAGACTACAGTAATATTCTGAAAAGTAAGAATATCTACGAGATCAATGCCTTTTTGCGAGATGCCCATCCTGATGACCCCCGAAGATCCGTTCTGAAACCAAGGGTAATGGAAATGATGAAAGAATACATCAAAAATGCACACCCTGCCGATCAGAAGGTAAAAGATATGCAGGAAATGCTTGCCATGCTGAGAAGAAGACCTTCTACCAAGATTACTTTTGATGAAATGAATGCTATCATCAAACAAAAACAGATTGCAAAATATAAGGCTGAACTTGCTGCCAAACAATCTACCACAGTATATACCCCAAGCAGTGCCCAAAATACATATGTTGTAAATGCCGCTGCTAATACCGCAGTTCCCAACGCTGAAGCAGAAGAATTCAACATGCTGATGGCAGTTTCTCCTGTAGAACATAAAAACAGGACCGTAAAAATCTTAAATTCCCTATTTGATAATGATCCTAATGCTAAAGAATGCATTGTCATGATTCAAAATAAATCAGACTGTAATATCATTGTCAGAATGGAAGGTGTGGGAATCACCAAATACAGACTCGCAGTTCCGGCTCAGGGAGAAGGTTCTATTGTGGTGGAAAAAGGTCAGTATCTTTTCTCGAGTTTAGTTTGCGGAGCACAGTATGCATCACAAAAAACAATAGAAAGACCCATTATGGTGGCCTTAGGAAGTCACTAAGCTCAATCAGAAACGAATTATCACTCTGTCTTTTACCTCCAAAAGACAGAGATTCTCCATAAATTTTTAGTATTTTTGCACTCATTTTATAATTCAATGGGCAAGAATAAATTAGCAAGATTTGCAGAAAACAAAATATTACCAAATGTAATCCAACCTACAAGAGAAGACGCTTTAAAAGGCTTTGAACTTAAAGGAAAATGGAGAGATAATTTCTTTAAAAATGACAATCCGGTTGTATTGGAATTAGGGTGTGGAAAGGGAGAATATTCTGTAGGACTCGCAAAAACATTTCCTGAAAAAAACTTTATCGGAGTAGATATTAAAGGGGCAAGATTCTGGTTTGGAGCGAAAGAAGCGGTAGAAAACAACATGAATAATGTAGCTTTTTTAAGAACTCAGATCGAACTTGTTGATTATTTCTTTGCTGAAAATGAAGTAGACGAAATATGGATTACATTCCCGGATCCCCAAATAAAATATAAAAGAACAAAACACAGATTAACACATCCGGACTTTTTAGACCGCTATAAAAAATTCCTGAAGCCAGGAGGCATCATTCACCTGAAAACAGATTCAGAGTTCCTGCATGGGTATACACTGGGATATTTACAGGGTGCAGGGTATGAAATCATTTCTGCTCACCATGATATCTATGGGGCACCAGAATACGATCCTAATACGGAACATTTGAGAGATATCAAAACGTATTATGAAGAGCTATTCTCAGCGAAAGGAAAAACTATTACTTACATCAAATTCCGGATAAGCTGATGAATTAAACCAACTTGATGAAAAAAAAATTTTTAACGATTTTATTCTTCACATTTCTTATCCCCAGCTTTACACAAGCTCAAAAAAGCAGTAAAGACATTTTAAAAAGCACAAACATCAAAGAAATTGAAGAATACCTGAAGAACGCACACCCTGACGATCCTAAAAAGAGCGTGCTGAAACCTAAGCTCATTGCTTTAAAAAACTCCGAATGGACAAAAGGAGCCCGTACTGCCAAACCTATGGAAACCAGACCTGTCATTACAGATATTCCTAAAGGGGCTATGAGAAATCCTAATTCGGATGATGCTGAAGAATTTAGGAAACTTATCACTGAAACAGCTGCTGAACATAAACAAAAAACAGTGAATGTACTGAATGCAATGTTTAATGAGGATATCAGCCGCAAGGAAGCAATTCTCTTGTTCAAAAATAATTCTGACTGTAATATTGTATTACGGATTGAAGGAAAAGAATTTTACAACCTTGCTGTTCCTGCTCATGCAGAAAATTTCATTGTTCTCAATAAGGATTCCTATACCCTTAACAGCAATATCTGTGATGTGAAATATTCGTCTAGGAAAGACATTAAAAAAAGTATATTTGTAACGATAGACAATCCAAAACCGGGCGACGCTGAGCTGAAATCAGCCCAAAAGGAACCGATAAAGGAAAAGTCGCTGAAAAAACAAAAGTCAAAAAATAAAATAGGATGAAAAAACTATTCGTTTTTATCGGAACTTCTTTGATTATTGCCAGCTGTAATGTAAACTACGGAGGCTATCCGGGAAGAACCTCCTACCCTTATCCTGCTAACAATACAGGGAACAGAGCGAATACAGAAAGAGAATACAATGAGCTTATAAAGACGTATAAGCCTGAAACAGCTGATGTACTCAATGATCTTCTTAACAGTGATGATCCTAAAAATCCCAAAACCTCTGTTTCCGTAGAAAACAAATCTCCATGCAATATGGTGCTTACAGTGAGCGGGAATAATTTTTTCAAGAAAATTCCCATTGGTGCCGGAAAAATAGGGTATACAATGGTACCGAAAAATCAAAATTACAGATTATCGGGTATGCTTTGTAATTCTACTTATCAGTCTACAAAGTTTGTCACAACTTCTTATTCTATAAAGCTTTCAAACTAAAATATAACCCGCAGATTTCTGTGGGTTTTTATCTTTAATAAAACTTACCAAATGACTTGCAGGCAACTGTATAAACCATAAAAAAACGCTGGATCGAAATCCAGCGTTTTTCCTATATTAAAGAAAATCTTTAATTATTCTGCATCGAAATCAGCATCTGTATCAGCAGATACTTTTTCTCCTTCTTCTTTAGATTTTTCTTTATCAGCTTTTCTTTGAGACTGACCTTCTTTGATAGATTCAGAAACTACGCTAAGGATCATATCAATAGACTTAGAAGCATCATCGTTTCCTGGGATAACGAAATCAACTTTTCTAGGGTCAGAGTTTGTATCAACGATACCGAAAACTGGAATACCTAGTTTCTTAGCTTCAGTTACCGCGATGTGTTCTCTTAATATATCAACTACAAATACAGCAGATGGAAGTCTCACCATGTCAGCGATAGAACCTAAGTTCTTCTCTAGGTTAGCTCTTTGTCTGTCAACTTGTAATCTTTCTTTTTTAGATAAAGTTTCGAATGTACCGTCTTTTTTCATTTTATCGATAGCATTCATCTTCTTTACAGCCTTTCTGATTGTAACGAAGTTCGTTAACATACCTCCTGGCCATCTTTCTGTAATATAAGGCATATTAAGTTCAGAAGCGTGTTTTGCAACTACTTCTTTCGCTTGCTTCTTAGTAGCTACGAAAAGAACTTTTTTACCTGCAGAAGTTAATTTCTCTAAAGCGCTGCAAGCTTCATCTAATTTAACTGCTGTTTTATGTAAGTCTACAATGTGAATACCGTTCTTCTCCATAAAAATGTATGGAGCCATATTTGGATTCCACTTTCTAGTCATGTGACCGAAGTGTACGCCAGCCTCTAAAAGGTCTTTTACATTTGCTTTTGCCATGTTTTCTGTTTTTGTTAGTTTACTTTCCGTCTTTTAAACAATCAACAACTTCTTTAGATGGGAGAAGCGTTTGGATGCTAAACGTAACGGGCAATTTTTTTGTTTAGATAAAATAGAACCAAGAACCAGGAGCCAAGATCTGAGAGCAAAGTCTTGCATCTTGTGTCTGATATCTTGAATCTTGATATTAACGTTTTGAGAATTGGAATCTCTTTCTTGCTTTTTTCTGACCTGGCTTCTTTCTTTCCACCATTCTTGCGTCTCTTGTAAGTAAACCAGCTGGCTTCAATGCTAACCTGAACTCAGCGTTGATTTCGCATAAAGCTCTTGAAATACCTAATCTGATAGCTTCTGCCTGACCTGTATTACCACCACCGAATACGTTCACGGTAACGTCATACTGACCAACAGTCTCAGAAAGGATAAACGGTTGGTTTAATTTGTAAACCATCACGTCTGTAGAGAAATATTCTTTAGCATCTTTACCGTTTACTGTAATAACACCAGAACCTGGTTTTACATAAACTCTCGCTACAGAAGTCTTTCTTCTTCCGATTTTGTGAACTATAGACATAATTAATTATTTAAATTCGTTAACATTAATTGTTTTTGGCTGTTGAGCTTCATGTTTGTGCTCAGTTCCTTCATATAAATAAAGGTTCTTAAGGATAGCAGATCCTAATCTGTTTTTAGGTAACATACCTTTTACAGATTTCTCTAATACCTTTAAAGAATCTTTCTTTTGAAGTTCAGCCGCAGTCATAGACTTCTGTCCACCAGGATATCCTGTATGCCAGATATAAGTCTTATCAGCCCACTTGTTTCCGGAAAGTGTAATTTTCCCAGCATTCAAAACGATTACGTTATCACCACAATCTACGTGAGGTGTGTAGTTCGTTTTGTGCTTACCTCTCAAAATCTTTGCAACCGTAGAAGCTAATCTACCTAACGGCTGTCCTTCAGCGTCTACCACAACCCATTCTTTATTAGCAGTAGCTTTGTTCGCTGAAACAGTTTTGTAACTTAATGTATTCACACGTTTTAGTTAAAGATTAAACATAATTTACCCCTAAAAGGGTGTGCAAAGGTACAAATTATTTTCGTAACCCAAAAACATATTTTATTTAATCTATATAATCTGGGTTGTACGGCCCTGTATCAATAGATTTTAACACTAATTACAATTTTGGCATAAATCTTGCGAACTCATGAGCCGATGAAAAAAACACTTCGAAGATTCTAAAAACACCAATGAAACAGCAAAGAGTTTATTCCCTCGACTCTTTCTTTTATTAAATTTACTTTAAAGATTTCCGTAAAACACGTTAATATAATTATAATTTCATTGAAATAATTATATTTGCGTTAATCATATTCCATAATCCATGAGCCACGGAAAACTAAGAGAAGATAAGACCTGCCTGAACTGCGGGCACCAGGTTGAAGAAAGGTTCTGCCCACACTGTGGACAGGAAAATATTGAAAGCCGACAACCTTTTCATTTTCTCTTCACTCATTTCATTGAGGATTTCACCCATTATGACGGACAGTTCTGGAGAACTATACAGTATTTATTTACCCGCCCCGGATTACTTACCAAAGAATATCTGGCTGGTAAAAGACAATTGTATGTGGCTCCTGTAAAACTGTATATATTTATAAGTTTCCTTACATTTTTCCTTCCCAATATTTTGCCTCACGCCAAAGAAGAAGCCGAAAGGCCCAGCCACATTAAAAAGGAAACAAAAGCAAAAAATCCGAAAGAAATTTCAAAAGATATTGTAAAAGATTTACAAAAAGAAGGTGTTCTGTCGCACGAAGCGGCAACAAACACCCAAAAGGCATTGGATACTTTAAAGGCGTTGGATACGACAAAAATTAAAGCCACTCAAGAAAAGACTGAAATTTTTGACAATACATTCGATGCTAAAGATGCATCCATTATGAATGCTAATACCATAAAACAGTATGATTCTATACTCGCAAAAGATAAAACAGGGATCTATTCATTAATGAGACCTCTGGCAAAAAAAGCGTTTTCACTAAAGGAAGAAGGATATAGCAAACATCAGATCTGGGAAAAATATAAAGAGAACTTCATTCATACCATTCCCAAAGCACTCTTCGTTTATCTGCCCATATTCGCATTCTTTTTATGGCTGTTCCATAACAAGAAGAAATGGTGGTACTTTGACCATGGAATTTTTACCCTTCACTATTTTTCATTCCTTTTATTAGCAATACTTGTATTTATAGTAGGTGAAAGGATTACAAGCTTTCTGCCGGGCAACAATTTACTTACCTTATTATATGTTCTAGCCTGTATGGGACTGGGCCTCTATATGACAATCTATTTTTTTGTCGCCCATCACAGGGTGTATGAAACAAAAAAAAGAATAAGTATTCTGAAAGGATCTTTATTATTTATTATAAATTATATCGGATTGATTCTGATGTTTATGATACTGATGTATCTCAGTTTTATTATGCTTCACTAATTTCTCAAGGATTTATTTCCTCTGAAGCTTGCAAATAAGTAATAGGCAACAAAAACTGTTGAAAATTTTAAGATAGATGGAATTGCCAGTTCAAGGTTAAAAATCAAAGCCCCAATAAGAACCAGAATGGCCATGGCTACAAATGAAAGACCCATTTTTTTAGGTAGTGTAAAATCAGGAGTATCCAGATAATAAGCAATTCCCCAGGCAGAACCAAAGGCAAAGGCATAGTAAATATCCAGTCCGATATTTTGTGAACTTAAAAAGAAATAATTAATCAGGAAGCTTACTACAGTTCCTAAAGCGAAATACATCAGAGCTTTTTGCATGTCTGTAAAAATATTCTGCAAAAATAGAGAATTTAATTGGGTGCAGAATCCTTACAAAGATTTAATTATTGAATTAAAGGTTGCTTTTCATGAGTGGATAAAGATTGGGTCCCGGAAAAATCCAGACAGCACCACTGAAACAATATCACCTAAAAAGGTAATTGACAACAAACATTGCAAATGATAAATTTGAAATAAAATCAAAAGCTGGAATTCCCTCATACCGTTTTACAGACATCCAACATGAGAGACCTGATTTTGAAGAAAAAAAATACACAAACCAAAATTAATAGACATGAAAAAGATTTCCCAAAAAACAGTAAAGCTTACTGACCTTCAAGAAAGTACTATTGAAGTAAATGTCATAATCAGCGCCAGTACACAATTTGGAGACCCCCATTTTATCATCAATGGAATGAGGATCGATGACAACAATTTAAGTGACGGTAAATTTTCTTTTACCATTCCAAAATCAGCTTTAACCTCTGATAATTTACTTTTCGCGACCTCTTTTAATATCAATATGCAGGTGAATCATCTGCAGATTTTAATCAATACCTGCAGAATAAAATTTGAATTTCCTCAAATTCCCGGCAAGAACTTTCATTTTAATCCTTTCGAAGGTAAAACGACTGAAGATTTAGCTGACAGATTTATCTATGGGGTTTATAAATACATAAAAATTGAGCTATGAAAAAGATATTATTAGCAGCTCTGACCGCTGGATCTACCCTACTATTTTCTCAAAACAAAGAAATTAGTGCAGAGTTAAACAAACTGGAGCTTTCCAATGCGCCCAGTGTGATGCTTCTTGGTTTAGCAAGTTCTGATTTGGAAACCCCAAAATCAAAAAAGGCTTTCATGACCAGTATTGTTAATTCATTTAGTGAAAATGAAGGTCTTCCCAATGCCTATGCAGTAGAACTTACTCCTACTCATTTATTTCCTCTGACGGAGATGGATGCATTGAAGTATGCCGGCATTAAAAGCATTAAAAAATCAGATAATACCTATGAGTATAAGAATAACATTTTCAGTGAAGCAAAAAACGTTTCTGTCTCATTTGCCTTTCTGAGAAATTATAAAATTGAAGACCTCGATACGGAAAATCCTTCGGTATCTTTTTCTTTACGAACCACCGTATTTAAAGTAAGAAATAAAAAAAATATAGAGGCTATCACAACCTCAAACACGAATATCTCAAAGGAATTAACCGATATCCAAAGGGAATTTGAAAAGTCAGAAAAATACAACAGCATCATTGCATCCAATGCCAAACCAGATGAAATACAAGAAAAACTTGCAAAAGCATTAGAGGAGTTTGCCACGGATTATTACAAAACCGAAACTGAAAAATATAAAAAATACCTTGACGAAAAACCAGCTTTTCAATTAGATGTGGCATCAGCCTACAGTACTTTCTTTTTAGATAACCAGTTCAAAAATAATCAATTTGGGAAATTGGGATTCTGGATGACCATGAGTTCCGGAATCAACCTTGAAAGAACAAGAGATTCTAAGAAAGATGAAGGTCAAAATAATGATCAATCAAAAGTAACCATTAAAGAAACCTCCGCCACAGACGTTTCAAAAATTGAAAAAAGATTGAATTTCTATGCTGTTGCCAGATATATGCAGGATAAAACAGTTTATGATGTTGCTAACGGATTCAGCCAAACCAACAATTATGATTTTGGTGGAAAAATAGAACTCGTATACAATAAATTCTCTATTGGCTATGAATTCATTTACAGAAGCAGTGATCTGGACAATACCTACCGCTCCAATGGAATCATCAACTATAAAGTGTCTGACAGTGTGTACATCAATGCTGCATTTGGAAAAAATTACGGGGATAAGAACAACCTCATTTCATTTCTAGGATTAAACTGGGGACTGGACAGCAAGAGAAAAACACTTTTTTCAGAAAAAAAATAAAACAGAACGCTTTATTGAAATAAAAACCAAACTTCAGTGTAAAAACAATAAAAAAATGTCAGCAGATCAAAATCTGCTGACATTTACATTTTTACAGAATAGCGTAATAATCTGTAAAATACAGACCTGACCTCCAACAAAGTCTATCAGGCCAAAAAAATAATTATTATAAAACACTGTAAATCAAAACACTAATACACCATTCAGGGTTTTCATTTTATTACTATATTTGAGAACTTAGAAACTTTCTAGAATTTTTATGGAAACCCAAAAATATACTCCAACCAACAAGGTAAGAATCGTAACTGCTGCCTCATTATTTGATGGGCATGATGCTGCGATCAATATTATGCGTCGTGTTATTCAGGGAACAGGATGCGAAGTGATCCATTTAGGACACGATAAATCGGCAGAGGAAGTTGTAAATACAGCGATCCAGGAAGATGCGAATGCTATTGCATTAACTTCATATCAGGGAGGTCACAACGAATATTTCAAATATATCTATGACCTTTTGAGAGAAAAAAACTCACCGCAGATCAAAATTTTTGGTGGCGGTGGCGGGGTAATCCTTCCGGAAGAAATCAAAGACCTTATGTCTTACGGAATCGATAGAATTTATTCTCCGGATGACGGCCGTGAACTGGGGCTTCAGGGAATGATTGACGATTTGGTACACAGATCGGATTTTGCAACAGGAAAAGATGTTACGGCTAAAGATCTTGACGATATCAGTTTTGAAAACCCGTCCAGCATTGCACAAATCATCTCAGCCGTTGAAAACTTTTCAGAAGAAAAACCTGAGCTTGTAAAAGCTATTGACGAAAAATCTCAAGATTTAACAATTCCAATCATTGGTATTACAGGTACGGGAGGAGCTGGTAAATCTTCGTTAACAGACGAATTGGTAAGACGTTTCTTACGTTCAAATACGGATAAAAAAATCGCCATTATTTCCATTGACCCTTCGAAAAAGAAAACCGGAGGTGCTTTATTGGGAGACAGAATCCGTATGAACGCGATTAATGATCCTAGAGTTTATATGCGTTCTATGGCAACCAGAGAAAACAACGTTTCTGTTTCGCCATTTATTCATTCTGCATTGAATGTACTGAAACTGGCACATCCGGACGTAATTATCCTTGAAACTTCAGGAATTGGACAGTCTGGTTCAGAAGTTTCAGATTTTGCAGACGTTTCTATGTATGTAATGACTCCTGAATATGGAGCTTCTACCCAGTTAGAAAAAATTGACATGCTAGATTATGCAGATCTTGTAGCATTAAATAAATCTGACAAACGTGGTG
The DNA here is from genome assembly GCF_965111995.1 of Chryseobacterium sp. Marseille-Q8038. NCBI lineage: Bacteria > Pseudomonadati > Bacteroidota > Flavobacteriia > Flavobacteriales > Weeksellaceae > Chryseobacterium > Chryseobacterium sp. Marseille-Q8038. The sequence continues at coordinate 1,204,774 of NZ_CBCOPN010000002.1, forward strand.
CATTGGATGCTCTTCAGGCGGTAAGAAAACAGTTCCAGAGAAACCATTTATTATGGGAAAGCCCATTAGATGATATGCCTGTGTATGCAACGAAAGCATCTCAGTTTAATGATCATGGAACCACTGAATTATACAACAGACTCGTTTCAAAAGTAAATGATAAATTCTCTGAACTGAATCTAAAGACTTTTGTAGAACAGGAAATTACAGAAGAAGTAACCATTATTCCTCCGAAAAGAGTTCGTTACCTTTCTGAAATTGTTGAAAACAACAAGCAATACGATATCAATATTGAAAAGCAGGCTGAACTGGCCAGAAAAATGTATCATATTGAAGGCGTAAAAAATATCATTTCCAATGAAGTTTTAGAAGCTGAGTATCAAAAGGCTGAAAAAGAACTTCAACAGGATAATATTGATTTTCTGAAAACATGGGATGACACGAAAAAAGCTTTCCATGCAGAGTTTTATTCTTATTATGTAAGAGGAAAAGAAATTAAAGTTGAAACTTCCACAGAATCTTTATCTCACTTAAGAATTCCAAAAATTGCATTACCAAAGTACAATGACTGGGGAGATCTGATCCAATGGAAAGGACAGGAAAATCTACCGGGAAGTTTCCCTTATACAGCAGGTATTTATCCGTTTAAAAGAACCGGTGAAGATCCTACAAGGATGTTTGCAGGAGAAGGAGGTCCTGAAAGAACCAACAGGAGATTTCACTATGTTTCTGCAGAAATGCCTGCAAAACGTTTATCTACAGCATTTGACTCTGTAACATTATACGGTCAGGATCCTGCTTTACCACCAGATATTTATGGTAAAATTGGAAATGCAGGAGTTTCTATTGCTACACTTGATGATGCTAAAAAGCTATATTCAGGATTTGATCTTGTGAATGCTTTAACTTCAGTTTCAATGACTATCAACGGCCCTGCGCCGATGCTGCTGGCTTTCTTTATGAATGCAGCCATCGACCAGAATGTTGAAAAATATATCAAAGAAAATGGTTTAGAGGCTAAAGTAGAAGCTAAACTGAAAGAGAAATTTGACAACAAAGGTTTAGAAAGACCAAAATATAATGGTGCACTTCCTCCATCCAACAATGGCTTAGGGCTACAGCTTTTAGGATTAACAGGTGATGAAGTAATTCCGGCAGAGGTATATGCGGAAATCAAAGCTAAAACGATTGCTACTGTTCGTGGTACTGTTCAGGCTGATATCTTAAAAGAAGACCAGGCTCAGAATACATGTATTTTCTCTACAGAATTTGCATTGAGACTGATGGGTGATGTTCAGGAATATTTCATCAGAGAAAAAGTAAGAAACTTCTACTCTGTTTCCATTTCAGGATATCATATTGCTGAAGCAGGAGCTAATCCGGTTTCCCAATTGGCATTCACATTGGCCAATGGTTTCACTTATGTGGAATATTACTTAAGCCGTGGAATGGATATCAATGACTTTGCACCGAACTTATCTTTCTTCTTCTCCAATGGTATTGACCCTGAATATTCAGTAATCGGGCGTGTGGCACGAAGAATCTGGGCAAAAGCCATGAAATTAAAATACGGAGCTGACGAAAGAAGCCAGATGCTGAAATACCACATCCAGACTTCAGGACGTTCTCTTCACGCTCAGGAAATTGATTTCAACGATATCAGAACTACTCTTCAGGCGCTTTATGCAATCTATGATAACTGTAATTCACTTCACACCAATGCGTATGATGAAGCAATTACAACGCCTACTGAGCAATCTGTAAGAAGAGCAATGGCTATCCAGCTGATCATCAATAAAGAATTAGGATTGGCTAAAAACGAGAATCCGCTTCAGGGATCATTCATCATTGAAGAATTAACGGATCTTGTAGAAGAAGCTGTTTATACTGAATTCGACAGAATCACGGAAAGAGGCGGTGTTCTTGGAGCGATGGAAACCATGTACCAGCGTTCAAAAATCCAGGAAGAATCTATGCATTACGAATGGCTGAAACATACAGGTGAATATCCGATCATTGGAGTGAATACTTTCTTAGGAAAAGATGGTTCACCAACCGTTTTACCAGGAGAAGTTATCCGTTCTACAGAAGAGGAAAAACAGGCACAGATTGAATCTCTTCATAATTTCCAGCAGGCCAATGAAAATAAGTCTGAAGAAGCTTTAAGAGAACTTCAGCATGCAGCCATTAACCAGCAAAACTTATTTGAAGTGATGATGGATGCCGTAAAATACTGCTCTCTGGGACAGATCACCAATGCTTTATTTGAAGTGGGTGGTAAATACAGAAGAAATATGTAATCCTTAATTGGACCTACATTTTTTATAAATTAAACCTCAAAGGATTTCTTTGAGGTTTTTATTTTAATTGTCAATAAAACATGAAATACTATTTTCATGATTCAATTTAATTTTTAACCGTCCTTAAATTCTTATTTTTGATGGATTTATTTTTACAATGAAACCAAAAGCTTTATTCAACTGGAGCAGCGGAAAAGATTCTGCCCTCGCTCTTTATAAAATATTACAAGAGGATCAATACGAGGTCACCACTCTGCTTACCAGTATCAATCAGGAGTTTCAGAGGATTTCCATGCATGGAGTTCACGTTTCCCTTTTAGAAAAGCAGGCAGAAAGTCTGGGAATCCCATTACTTACAATGGAACTTCCCAAAGAGCCCTCCATGGAAGAATACCAGCAAATTATGAGTAAAACAATGGCTGAGATTAAAGCTCAGGGGATCGCTCATTCAATTTTTGGTGACATCTTCCTGGAAGATCTGCGAAAATACAGAGAAGAACAATTAAACGCTATTGGTATGAAAGCCGTATTTCCCCTATGGAAACAAAACACATCCCACCTCATCCATGAATTTTTAGAGCTTGGCTTTAAAACTATTGTTACCTGCGTTAATGGAACTTATCTGGATAAAAGCTTTGCAGGACGAATTATTGATCAGAAATTCATTGATGATCTTCCTGAAAATGTAGATCCATGCGGAGAAAACGGAGAGTTTCATACTTTTACTTTTGATGGCCCGATTTTCAAAAATCCCGTTCATTTTGAAATTGGGGAAACAGTCAAAAAAACTTATCCTAAACCTAAAACAACTCCTGAAGAAGAAGATGGGGAATATATTTTCTGGTTCAGTGATCTGGTAGTAAAATAAGCCTGTGAATTTCTTCCACAGGCTTTTTCAATGTAATATTCTTTCGGCAATACTTTCAGCTATAACTATAAAATGTTATACAAAGGTTGAGTAAATCCACATTAACTTGATCTGCCAACCTATCTTAGCACGCAATTTGCTTCCCTTAATGCTCTTCAGGATATTTTAGTATCTTTAAGAATATCAATCATCATTAAAAAAATACAACACCTGTGATCAAAAATTTAGTATTCCTAACCCTATTCTGCTTTTTATTTTCCTGTACAACAACTGAGGTTCCAAAAGCTGTCCCTGTTGATAAAAAAGCAATTGTTGATTCTACCATTGCTGCATTTCAGAAGACCCTTTTAGAACAACAGATTGATTCCGCTTTCAAGAAGTATCATTTCAATGGAAGTATTGCCGTTTTTAAAGATTCCCTTCCTCTTTACAGAAGAGAAAACGGATATTCAGATTTTAAAAGAAAAACTAAGATTGACAGCAATACCGTTTTTGCAATAGGATCTGTAAGCAAGCAGTTCACCGCTGTTTTAGTCTTACTCCAGATGGAACAGGGAAAGCTTAATGTGACGGATAAAGCATCAAAATACCTGAAAGAATTTCAGATCAGAGAATATGAAAATATTACAATTCACCAGTTGTTAAATCATACTTCAGGACTGAATCTAATGGGTGGGAAGCTGATGTTTAAGAGCGGTTCAGATTTTTTCTACTCTAATGACGGATTCAATACCCTTGGAAAGATTGTAGAAAAAGTTTCCGGAAAATCATATCATGAAAATGTTCAGGAACTCTTTAAAAAAGCAGGAATGAGACATTCATCGACCGGAGATATTTTTAAAGGAACTCATTTTGCCAGCGCTTATCTTGGAACACCTGCTAAGTTCTCAGAGGTTCCCAATATGCCGAAAAGATTAGGCGGACAAGAAATCGGAACACCTGCCGGTGGAATATTATCTACCATTCAGGATCTTCATTCGTGGAATAATGCATTGTATGGTGGAAAAATTTTAAAACCGGAAACCCTGAAACTCTTTATGGCTAAAAGTGCAGAAAGACGTCATGCTATCTTTGGAAAAATGGGTTACGCATACGGAATTATGCTTAATATCGGCCAGCCCAATTCTTATTTCCACAGTGGTTATGTAAAAGGTTCCCCTTCATTAAATATCTATTATCCGGACACCAAAACGTCTGTGATTATTCTGTCTAATATTGCAGACGAAGAAAGAGGAAAAGGAGTGATCTTCAGGCCTCACATTGAAGTAAAAAAGATCACAGATCACCTTGAAAACACGCTTACACAGCTTAGATTAAAACATTAGTTTTCACTATGCCGGCTTCAGGAATTCCTGCATTTTTATTAAATTCTTTTTATGCTCAAGAAAATTGAAGATGGCAAAAGAAAGAGCTACCTGTAATACAAAAGGAAGAATTAGAGTCATCAGAACCCCAACAATATCCGTATAGTTTTGTTGTCTGAAAAACTGATAGACATAATCCCCGCTTTTCAATGCCACTTGCGTCATGGAACTGGCCCCAATAACCATTAATCCCAGATTCTGCTGATACATGGTGTAAAGGCATTTCCCTCTGTATTTAAAATCAGCCTTTATATATTTCCAGATTTTATAATTAAAAATCCATATCAATAGTGTTGTCAATACAAATGATCCATTAAGAAGCCTGAAAAGTATTTTATATACCTCTTGATTTCCTGCCATAAAAATCAGCAATAGATTAACAGCAAAAGCCAGAGTCCCTACCATCAAAGATTTTTTGAAAAGACCACTATATTTCTCCTGGATAATTCTTTTAGCAATGAAAGGAATTTTAGTAGGGTAAAACAGCAGGTAATTAACCATTTTAAATTCTCCGTTCCAGGATGCTTTCACTTTTAGGAAGGCTTCTTCAAAACTGATATTTTCATTGAACTGAATATCTGAAATCTGACTCATCATATGATCTCTGATCTCTACCAAAATATCTAAGGAAAGCTCCTGAGCTACCAGATAATCTGTAATTTTATTTTCCTGTGCTTCGGTGATCATACATTGAATATTGTCTGTAGGTTGAGTAAATAGCTTTTCATCTCAGTTTCCTGTTCTGTCTGTTGTTTTATTCCTTTTTCAGTCAGCAGGTAATATTTCCTATCTCTTCCATTAATCTTCTGAATTTCGGAAGTGATCATTCCATCATTTTCTAATTTGTGCAGCAATGGATAAAGTGCGCCTTCCGTCATTTCAAGTTCACCCTGAGTAAGCTCTTTCGCTCTTTGGGTGATTTGATACCCATACATTTTAACTTCCTTTGAAAGAAGTTTCAAAATAATATTCTGAAGAGTACCTTTATAAAGACTATTCTTTTTCATAGCAGGGCTTATATACATTGCAAACTTATGCATAATTTTCTTATGTATATAAATTTAATATAAAAACTTTTTAAATTGCTATATGAAAAAAATGTACTTCATCGCTGTTTATCCTCCTCAGGAGATTATTGAAGAAATAAAAATCTTTAAAGAGGATATGGCAACCAATTATGCCAACTCCAAAGCTTTGAAAAATGAAGCCCACATTACCCTATTTCCTCCCTTTTCCAGAGAAATTGAAATGGAAGACGATATTCATATTGCTTTTCAGAAGATTAATACAGAAATCACCCCATTTGAAATAGAACTGGATGGCTTTGGAAGTTTTCCTAATCCTAAAAATCCTGTACTCTATATTCAACCTAAAGAAAATACTCATTTAACAGAGCTTTATCATAGGGTAAAGGAATGCTTTAATTTTGTTCAATATTCTTTTCACCCTCATATGACTGTGGGATTCAGAGATCTGACCTGGGAAAATTATCTTAAAGCCTGGGAAAAGTATGAAACAAAGGAATACAGAACTAAATTCTTAGTTGACAAAATACTGCTTCTCCGCCATGATGGGCAATGGGTACCTATAGCAGAGAAAAATCTGGAAAAATAAAACCGGCTGCTGGAGCCGGTTTTTGTTCAATTTATTCTTTAATGATCTTCTGAGAAATAATCAGGTTTTTATTTTCTTTTACATTCAACAGGTAAGTACCTGCCGGATAGTTTTTAATATCAACCTTTATAGCAGAGTCATTCAGTTCAAATCTGGATGGAATAAGTTTTCCGGAAGCATCATACACTTCCACATTTATATTCTTTGAAAACTCCTGTTTCCCTTTAATGAAAAATTCTCCATTTGTCGGATTAGGATAAATACTGAAACGACGCTCTTCAGCTTTTACTTCTGAAAGTTTAAGCGTGGATTTACTCAGAGTCCAGGAAACATTGGTAACATGAAGCGTACTGTGGTTATCCACTTTTAAGAGTGGATTATTATCTACTACTGAAAATGTCAACGTATTATTTCCATTATTGAGTTGTGCCGGAGTAATCGTAACACTATTTCCTGTTTCCCCCAAAGCGGTTCCATTCAGACTCCAGGAATTAACCAGTGTATTGGGAATAGGAAGAATTTCATTGACTGTGAAAGTAACATTTGATGTAGCATCCACTGAAGTATTATTGGCAGGAGTATACGAATCTACTGGAGAAACTAAACTATGAATTCTCTCAATAATTGCCTCCTTACATACAGAACAGAATTGTTGATTAAGATATCTCATCTCACAACTCTGGTGCGGACGAAACCAGGTTGGGCTTTCAGCATGAGCATATACCCCTACTCCATTCAATCCTACCCAGTTTTTCCATTTGATTGTTGCAGGATTGGAATTTTGGGTTTTATTTGGAGATTCAAGTGAACCTGAGAACCAGTATTCATCGGCTAATTTTCCAAAGGAATGGCCTAACTCATGTACTACGATTTCATTGGAAGAACCATTTAATGAAGCAAAAGCATAGGTTCCACCGCAGCCTCCATATTCTGTAGAATTACCCAGTACATAGGTGATATCATAATCAGGAATATTCGCTGCCAGCACCTGTCCTACTTTATTGGTTGTATTACTGTATATACATCTGTGAACTCCTACATCGAAAGTAGAGCCAAGATAATTGTTAGGATTGGTTACAGGGATTACAGGCTCAGTAACATCCGTTGCAGTCCCGGGATGCTTTACTCCCGATTCTGTTGAAATTACTTTTACAGCATAAGCATTAAAGTAATTCTTATATTCTGTATAAGGACTTTTTGTGAAAAGATAATTGATTGTATTCTGGGCTGATGTCGTAAAAGCAGTTTGCTGTGCAGAGGTAAATCCGTCTCCTAAAACGGCTATCACAACTCTCTTACTGTTGTCTCCGTTCTGTAAAAGAGGAACGGTCTCGAATGTCTGTGCAAAACAACTGCTTCCTATTAAAAGGGATAATAAAGTTTTTTTCATAATTATAGTTTTTGTGTTAATAATACTTGCACACCATCATCTGTTGCTTTTTCTATTTTTACTGACTGTACATTTTCAGAATAAGAAAAACGGGTACTGAACTCTGTATTTTGAAGAGCAGCCTGATGTCTGGAAATTCCTTCTTTTTCATACACTTCCAGTTCAGGATTAAAAGGATCTTTCACAAGTTGTTTTCCCACTTCTTTCCCACCAGATCCAGTCAGTGTGATAATAAGATCTCCCTTACGAATGTTATCTCTTTCAAAAGAAGGCATATGTTTCAATCTGCCATCTGCAATTTTAGTACTCTGGAGCGTGATTTTTGCATTTCCTGCCTGATCTTTATCTGCCTTGAAAAACAAATAAATAATCCGGTCACTTTTTTTTGTGACAATCTCCGAATGCTTACTTTGAATTAAACTACTTTCCTTTTGGAAGCTGCATAACAGAAAAGCAGGAACAATAAGTACACTAAATACATTTTTCATAATCATTTTTGTTTAAAGGTACTAAACTTTTAAATAAAAATAAAAATCATTGCCAATACTTTTTTATACTTAAAACTTAGAAAGTCCTATCTTTGGAGCAATGACTTCAGAGAAAATAATTTTAGGAATTGACCCGGGAACAGCAATAATGGGATTTGGTATCATCTCCGTAAAGAAAGGAAAAATGGAGCTGGTTTCTATTCATGAACTGATCTTAAAAAAATATCCCAATCACGAAACTAAGCTTAAATATATTTTTGAAAGAACCCTGTCTCTTATCGACGAATTTCATCCTGATGAGGTGGCTCTTGAGGCTCCTTTCTATGGAAAAAACGTGCAAAGTATGCTGAAGCTTGGGCGAGCTCAGGGAGTTGCAATGGCTGCCAGTCTTTACAGAAACATTCCTATTACTGAATATTCTCCAAAAAAAATCAAGATGGCCATCACCGGAAACGGAAATGCCAGCAAGGAACAGGTAGCAGGTATGCTTCAAAACCTTCTTAAATTAAAAGAATTCCCTACAAAATATTTAGATGCTTCCGATGGTCTTGCCGTTGCAGTATGCCATCATTTTAATTCCGGAACCATCACGGATACCAAATCGTATTCCGGCTGGGAGAGTTTTCTGAAGCAGAATCCGGATAGATTGAAGTAATTTCGATCTTTTCTTTGAAAATTTTCAAAAGAAATTTTAACCTTCTTAAAAACAGCATTTTATACAAATCCACATAGTTACTTGGTAAAACATAATACTATCTTTTACATTGGTATGATTTTTAGTACTACCTTTGTATAAATTTTCAGTTATGAAAACAAACCAACAAACTATAAATCAAGGGACTCATAAAATAAACTGGTTCCAAAAATTTCTGATGGTATGTTCAGGCGGGAACATCCATATTTTAAGAAAGACTCCGAGTGAATGGAATAAATTTTCCGGGATTGGAGGGATTGTACTTTTCACTGCAGTGTTCGCCACTTTGTCTGCAGGCTACGCCATGTATACGGTATTCGACAACATTTGGGCATCAGTAGGATTTGGAATTCTGTGGGGATTGATGATTTTCAATCTTGACCGCTATATTGTTTCTTCCATCAAAAAAACGGGAACATGGTGGAATCAGATTCTGATGGCTATTCCTCGTCTTATCCTTGCTACCTTTCTAGGAATTATTATTTCTAAGCCTTTAGAACTTAAAATTTTTGAGAAGGAAGTCAACAAACAGCTGAATACCATTATCCAAAGGAACAAAAAACAACTCCAGGGAGAAATGAACGGAAGGATTCTTCAGCAGAGCGGACCTTTTGAGACAGAAAAGCAACAGATCTCAGGAAAAATAGCTCAATATCAGAAAGCATATGACTCTGCTTCTGTAGAACTTGAAAAAGAAATTCTGGGAAAACAATCTGGCCTCACCAGTGGAAAAGAGGGGTACGGACCGAATGCGAAACGTAAACAGGAACTAAAAGAGCAGCGTAAACAGGATCTTGAAAACTTCCAAAAGCAGGCTTCTCCAAGACTGGAATATTTAGATAAAGAAATATCCAAGGTATATACCAACCTGGAAACTGAAAGAAAATCTACAGAAACTTTTGAAGATAAGTTCAATGGCTTTGCAGCAAGACTTCAGGCATTGGATGAACTGGGTAAGAATTCTGCAATCATTGGTCTCGCAGCAGCTTTTATCATGGGATTGTTTATCTGTCTTGAGATTTCTCCGGTTCTGGTAAAATTGATCTCCCATATAGGGCCTTATGACTATCTTTTAGAAAAAACAGAAAATGATTTCAGATTGTATTCTAAAGAAAAAATTGAAAAAGGAAATGCTCTGACTGATTTCAGGATCGATGATTTTAAAGATAATTTGAAAAAATAAAATGATGACTCAATATTCTAACCGACCTTAAACATTAGAGAAAAAATCTATAATAATATATTTTTCAATAAATAAAATCTAACCTTTTACATAATTGTGAAAGGTTTTTCTTTTAATAAAGAATTTTATGCGAAATATTTTCTAATTTTATATTACATAAAATCCTTATTATCATGAAAAACTTACTTTTTGCATGTATGCTGCTGATATGCAGTGTATCTGCTCCTGCTCTAAAAGCTCAGGCATCAGAACCATTTTTAGGGCAAATAGCCTTTGTACCGTATAATTTTGCTCCAAAATATTGGGCAGAATGTAATGGGCAGCTCCTGCCTATCGCACAAAACCAAGCACTTTTTTCATTGCTAGGAACCACTTATGGAGGGAATGGAACCACTACATTTGCCTTACCTGATATGAGAGGAAGAGTACTCGTTCATAACGGACAAGCTCCGGGAGGGGCAACGAACTATACTATGGGAGAAACCGGCGGAGCTGAAAGTGTAACATTACTGATAACACAAATGCCAGCCCATAATCACACAATAAATGCAGTAACAGCGGAAGGGAATCAAAACTCACCTACCAACAGCCTTCCGGCGGACACCAAAGTTCTTGACAAAGAGTATTCCGATGCAGCGGCTAATACTACGATGAAAAACACAATGGTAGGAAACACCGGCGGAAATCAACCTCATGAAAACAGACCTCCTTTTATTACCCTGAAATGCATCATTGCCTTAGCAGGAGTCTTTCCATCACAAAACTAATCGTTATGAAAATTCTTTACTTAGTATGTCTTGCTATGGGAAGCTCAGCTTTTACGCAGACAATAACTTTCAGTGGATGTCCAAATCTGTTTGATAGCCCGCCTAATACTTACGTCTTTAACAAAACCGGAGTAGATGCCTTTAGCAAGAACATTTATATGACTACTCCTATTGATGGCGGGCAGGATTGTAGTGGATTAGGTACCTGTGAATTTAAAATTCAATGGAACAACACGCTTACAAGATGGGAATTTCTTGGTGATGAAGGAAACGGAACTTTTACGACTCCTTATCTGATTTATTATAACTCAACAGGCAATAATTCCTTACCGATTCCTCCTGGTAATAGTGTTGGAACCTGGGTTGAAAATACCACAATGACTAACGGCCAATGTGGAGGAAGCCTTACTGCGGTAAATTCTACCATGACGGGTGATGTACAGAACACAACACTAGGAACTTCGGATCTTTCGAAAAATAAAATTCAGATCTTTCCTAATCCAGTGGCTGATTTCATAAGAATTTCCGGTATTGATGACGGGTTATCCATCCAAATTTATAATATTGACGGGCGTCTTGTAAAATCAGAAATGTTTGATTCAAAGATTGATGTATCACAGCTTGTTTCTGGAGGATATATATTAAAAATAACTTCCAGAAATTGTCAGACCCATCAATTTAAAGTCGTGAAAAAATAGAACAGTATTTTATTTTAAGAAATTAATTACTGAAGCTTTCGGAATTTCCGGAAGCTTTACTTTTTCATGGCAAGGAACATTTTTTGTATCCATTAGAATATGCCATCAAGTGTTGTAAATCATTTCATCTATTTTCCGGATACTGAAATATTGAGAATTATATATCAGTCAGGAGCGGTTTATGATTACTTTAAAGTACCTCCTGTTATTATTGAAAAGTTTGGAAAGGCAAAATCCAAGGGACAATTTCTTAACAAAGTGATTAAGCCCAGATTTAAATACAAAAGGATTGAATAAAAAATGTCCCCATTGAAATGGAGACATTTGATTTATTTAAATGATGATCTGTTTATTTAATGATCAGTTTAGAAGACTTGCTGTCTTTTCCATTAGAAACCTGAATCATATAAACTCCTTTTTCCAATTGCTGGTCTACTTTGAAAACACCACTTCCTTCTTCAGTTACAGATGGGCTTGATACCAATCTTCCGGACATATCAGAAATAGATACTTTTAGGTTTTTACCATTTTTAGCTTTAATGAAGATTTTATCTCCGGTAGCTACCGGGTTAGGATAAATAGTTAAATCGCCATTATCAGCTTTCACTTCACTTGTTGCTAAATTGGTAACAAATTTTACCGTATAATCTTCAACCTGTCCGTACTTTAATTGTCCACAAGGAGTCATGTTAGAATTCTCATCATCTACAAGGACTCTCATTCTTAGAGGAGTATTCAATACTACTGAAGCCGGTGCTGTAATGGTAGTACTGTAAGTCCCTACTAAAGTAACAGGATCTGCAATAATATTATCAGCCGAACCTACAAGTTCAGAAGCTTCAAACGTTCCGTTATTATTATAATCAATCCATATTCTTATATCATTATTTGAATCTGATACATTCACTTGAAGATTATGAGTTCCCGTTGCAGAAAGTTCAGTTGATGTTGCTCTTAGGCAGCTTGCTCCTGTATAATCTTCATAGAAATTAGCAGCACTCTGCCAATATCCTGTTGATGCATTATTGATATTTCCCAGTTTCACTAAAGTTGGGCCTACGAAATAATTACTTGGCGTAGTAATACCTGTTGGATTACATGCAGCTGCAATAGGAGTTCCAATAGCTGCTCCTACAGAAGGTGCTGTTGCTCCTAATGAAGTACTTAACCCTCCTTTCATCAAGAAGAAATAAAGAGCTGCTCTATCATGTTGCCCATTAGTAAATTTAAATGCAATTGGATTGGTATAGTTCATCATGTTATACTGTACTCCCTGATAGTTCACCCCTGAACAATAATTCATATCGTTATTGGTAGGTGCCGGATCGTTCAGCAAGCTTCTTGATCTTTCGGTATCACAAACCTGATCATCATCATTCTCACAGTTACCAGTAGTGGGTGGACAGAAAGTAGTAGTTGTATCTCCTTGTGGTGCATCCGGGTTTACATTTCCAAAAGTATGAAGTAATCCCATACTATGTCCAAATTCGTGTGCCAGAGTAATATCATCCGGTAGTGTAACTACAAAAGATTTCATAAAGGATTCATAAGAAGAATCAGGATTTTGAGGTAATCCTGCCCATCCCATGATACCATAAGTACCACCGCCATCTACTTTATTCATAATATAAATATTGAAGTAAGATGCTTCCGGCCAGTGAGGAGCAATTGTTTTTACCTGTGCTGTTGTAACTCCATTAGCTCCGTTACGCTTTACTCCATAAGTATCGTATCCTGCAAGAGTTCCCCCGTTATATCTAACAATACCTGTAGTAGCATTACAACTTGGGTCTCTTTTAGCTAATACCAATTTAATCGGCATTGTAGCCGCATTACCAAAATCTGCAGGAATTCCCTGAGCCCACTGATAAGTCCCCGCATACATTTGATTACAATGATCCAACCACGCCTGAATTTGTGCATCACTTTTATTGTAAGCTGTGCCAATAGCAGCTCCTGTAGGCGCTATTACGTGCACTACTACAGGAATCTCGTAAACTCCATTTACAATTTTGTATGCACTTCCATTTTTAGCAGCCGCATTTTGATTACTGCTAATAATTTTGTTACGGATATTACGAACCATTTCATCAATTTCCGCATTCTGCTTTTGGTGTACTCTCTGTTCATTATCAAAGTCACACCAATCTTTTTTTTGCTGTGCTGATACTGAAAGGGATAGTAGCAATGTCCCACAAAGGATAGTTTTCTTCATTTCAATAATTTAAATAGGTTGTAAATTTTTCAATCTTATGTTTCAATCAGCTAAAACTATAACTGAAAACCCGCACAAAATTTAAAATTTTATTACAGTTAGTAGAAAAAAAACCATTATTGTTACATTTTAAACGAAAATAAAATTAACACCATTACAAACAGAACTTATTTTATTTATATTATCACAAATAAATAACCATAAAAACAAACAATACAATAAAACAAAACACAAGATTATCACTCTATCAATCAAAACATTAAAGCAACATTATAGAATAAAAAAAACCGCACAAATTGTGCGGTTTTTCTATTTTTAATTCCATATCATTCTATAAAGAATAATTTGGAGCTTCTTGTGTGATAATTACATCATGCGGGTGAGATTCTTTCAATCCGCTTCCTGTAATCATTACCAGTTTGGAATCTTTTTGAAGTGTTTCAATATCTTTTGCCCCACAATATCCCATACCAGCTCTCAAACCTCCTGTCAACTGGAAAATAACATCTTCCAGTTTTCCTTTGTGCGGAACTCTTCCTTCAATTCCTTCCGGAACGAATTTCTTAGCTTCACTTTGGAAATATCTCTCTTTACCACCTCTCTTCATTGCAGAAAGGCTTCCCATTCCCTGGTAAGATTTGAATTTTCTTCCCTGGAAGATAATTTCTTCTCCCGGAGCTTCATCTGTACCAGCTAAAAGAGAACCTAACATTACAGCTCCTGCTCCACTAGCTATTGCTTTAACGATATCTCCGGAAAGTTTAATTCCTCCATCACCAATTACGGTTACATTTTGAGATTTTGCATATTCGTACACGTTATAGATAGCAGATAGCTGAGGAACTCCTACTCCGGCAACTACTCTGGTTGTACAGATAGATCCAGGTCCTACACCTACTTTTAATACGTTTGCTCCAGCTGCAATAAGATCTTTAGCAGCATCTGCAGTTACGATATTTCCTCCTACAATATCAAGGTCCGGATATGCTTTTCTGATTTCTGAAATTTTATCTAAAACTCCTCTAGAATGACCGTGTGCTGAATCAATGGCTACGATATCAACTCCTGCCTGTACCAAAGCCTCAATTCTTGTCAATGTATCTTCTCCTACTCCTACTCCTGCTCCAACGATAAGACGACCATTTTCATCTTTATTAGCATTAGGATACTCTAACTGATTGTCGATATCCTTAATGGTAATTAAGCCTACAAGTTTATTATCTTTATCTACGATAGGAAGTTTTTCGACTCTGTTCTTAAGAAGGATTTCTTTTGCCTTTTCAAGGTTGGTATCTTTGTCTGAAGTGATCAGATTATCTTTGGTCATAATCTCCTCTACTTTCATACCAAGATTTTCCTGATATTTTACATCTCTGTTGGTAATAATTCCAATTAGAACATTATTATCATCTACTACCGGAAGACCAGAAATCTTATATCTTGACATAAGATCTTTGGCTTCTCCTAAAGTATGATCTTTAGATAAGGTAACCGGATCAGAGATCATTCCGTTTTCTGAACGCTTTACACGGTTTACCTGAGCAGCCTGCTCAGCGATCGTCATGTTTTTGTGGATAAAGCCCAACCCTCCAACTCTTGCCAAAGCAATTGCCAGATCAGCTTCAGTAACAGTGTCCATCGCAGCGGAAACTATCGGAACATTCAGCGTGATTTTGTCGGTAAGTCTTGATTTTAATGAAACCTGGTTAGGTAAAACTTCTGAATAAGAAGGGACTAGAAGAACGTCATCGAAAGTGATGGCTGTCTCTACAATTTTGTTATGAATAGACATCTTTACTTTCTTTGCAAAATTAGGTTATTTTAGTGAGATATGAAAATCCTTTTTAATAGTTTAAATAAAAATTAATAATCAATAACTTAAATCGAAAAAACCGTTCTTTATCAGAACGGTTACTGTACAAAATAATTGAATAAGTATGAAACTACTTTGGTTATATGTTAAATAGTGAACACAAAGGTCTATTTTAAAGGGTTTCCATTTTCGTCCAGATTCTCAATAGGAGTCTGATTATTTTTATATACGTATAATTTGGAAGACTGGTTTTTAAAGGCATGAAAAAAAAAGCCACACAGTATGGTAAATATAACGGCATAGATTTTAAGGATGCGAACTTCTCTTATTAATTTTTCCATGCTTTGAATGTTTGAGATAGTATGATTATTTATCAGAAACAGAATTAATCATTTTTGAAATATCATTCGCGGTAAAATTTCCTTTCACATCTACAAAGACCATTTCATTCTTACTCGAACCTACCGTGATCAGCATATTTTTGATAGCATCCCCATCTTGTTTTACCCTTATGTTAATATGCTCTCCATCATGTTTTATGGTGGCCCATTCTTCGTAATGATTATCATTCAAAAATCGGGCATAATCGTTTAGCATTTCATTACTTCCGTTAGTTACGGTAAGTACTTTTATTTTAGAAGCCTTCCTTACCAGATCAATGGTCTCTTCACTTTCTCCATCCTCTCTCAAGGCCTTCTTAATATAAGATTTAGCCAGAACCATGGGTACATTGATACTTGCAAACTGAGCTTCCTTGAAATCATATTTTGAATTCTGGAAAAAATCTATATTCGGTTTTTCTGAAACAATGCATGACTGAAGCCATCCTATTGTCAAAACAATGAGAAAAATGTGTTTAAGAGCCTTCATAGTTTAGTTTTTTTATTTGATTTGTCTGAAGCTTCCTCCCGAGATTTTATCTACTTTAGCGTCCACTTCGGGATTTCCTTTTAGTTTTACAGAGGCTCCTGACGAAACACTTACTTTCAGTTTATCAGTAACCAGCAAAGAAAGGCTTGCTCCTGAAGTAGATTCTGCCACCGCAGTTGCAATTTTAAGATCATCAGCCTTACAAGACGCTCCACTGCTTATATCAATTACTGCGGAAACAGCTTCTCCTGATAAGCTCACACTTGCTCCGCTTGAAGTATCCAATGCTAGTTTCTCCGTGTTAAGTTCAACATTCAAAACAGCACCAGAGCTCACTGTAACAGCGGCAGCTTGTTTTACATTGAAAGCTCCTTTAATAATAGAACCAGATTCCGCATCAATCTCCATGCTATTCTCATTAACAGGATTCACAGCTGTGAAAACACTTCCGGATGAAGTTTTTATGCTATGAAGATCAGGAGCAGAGACATTGACATTCAGATTTTTAAATCTCAGGTTTCTTACCCCTTTATTGTCAACATATATTTTCAGCACCCCGCCTTCCACTTTCGTGATCACGTATTGAAGTTTATCTGCATCAGCAATTACTTTTACGCTTCTTGTATTTTCCTGTTTGAAGGTAACGTTTACGCCTACACTGGCATCAATTTTTGAGAACTCTCCTACATTTCTGTTATCTCCATTCAGATAAGAAGATGTATTGTCTGAAGTAAGGCTGTTTCTTACAGAAGTTGTAACGGAAGAAGTTGTTGTCTCACCGGAATTAATGATCTTATTAACATCTGATAGTTTCATTTTTCCGTTAAGAATAAAAATGATATTTTCTTCTTTGGAATCAACATTGAAAACCAGATTTTCCAAATAATTATCTTTTTCTTCTTCAGCAAGGAATTTCATGGAAGTTCCATCACTGCTCATTGACATCAGCTCATTAAAGTTCAAAGATTTCAATGCATTGTTTACTCTTGCCGTTTTATCTTCGTTCATTTTTATATTGGCAAGATTCTCATCTTTTAAACGATCCGGAAAGGTAATTTTAGGGATTATCAAAATTTTAAGCCCGTCTACTTCATTCAATATAGGTTTTATTTTTCCGATATAGGCATCATCAACATCAATGGTATTCAATAGTTTGAACATTGGCTTCTTAATGTTGATTGATGTTACTCTTCCGTTTTTTTCAAAATCCTGAAAAAGCTTGTCCAATTTCTCAGTCTGTGCAGAATAGTTTGCAAAGCTGGTTAGCATAATGGCTATTATAAAAAATATTTTTTTCATGGGATTGATCTGATTTTTAATATTCGCTGTCAAGATTTTCATTTTTTTGAGAAGACGCTACTGTTTTTTTAAACTCACTTCCTAATTTCATAAAGGAGTATTTGGCAACATCTATGGCTTCTTTTTCACTGGTGATTCTTTTTCCGTTCACAATGACATAGGAGTCATTATAGGTTGCAGCAGAATCATTTATATTTCTGTTGTTCTGGTAGGAAGAGTTGTCTACATATTTAGGTCTTCTTTCTTTTTTAAGTCGTCCTCTTTTTGGCAGAATCTCATCCAGTACATCTTTTTCTGCTACCTGATTATCCTGAAAAACAGAATCTTTTTTCACACCGGAAATAGAGTCGGTATGATTAACGGCTACCTGTTCCTGATGATCACTGTTTTCTTCAATAAAGCCGGACTTTTGCTTTAAGATTTCATCTTTTACCAGTTTTTCTCTGTCCTGAACATCGGTATTATACTGATTCAGGAAAAATCCAGCCCCGAAAATCAGCATTACACTGGCGGCCATCCAGAACCATTTAGGAAAGGAGGGCTTTTTCTTTTCTTCCAACGGAATAACAGGCGCAGTATTCTGTTCAGGTTCCGCACCTTCTGCAGTCTGAAGAAAGTCTTCAAAACTCCAGTCCATTTTTTCTTCCTTAATATCCCGGAAGACTTCGTTGTATTTATCTTGTAATTGATCTTTGTTCATAGCTCATCAGTTGTGAGATTTGTTCTTTTACTTTTTGTCTCGCACGCATCAGGTTTACCCTTACTGCATTTTCCTCCATTTCCAGCATTTCAGAAATTTCGGAAACATCATATTCTTCTACATCTTTCAAGTGGATGACCAACTTTTGTTTTTCGGGGAGCTGATTGATAAATCCTACAATATGTTCCTTAAGGTTATCAACTTCCATACTGTAGAGCTCCGATCGATGAAGCTGCATATCCGCAAAACCGATCTTTACATCATGATGCTTCAGGCGGTTCAGGCATTCATTACGGACAGATTTCAGCGCATAGGATTTAAAATTCCCGAATTGCTCAAGCTCATCCCTCTTCTGCCAAAACTTCATCATGAGATCCTGCACTACATCTTCTGCTTCATCACTGCTCATGACAAACCGCTTCGCAAAACGATACATCTCGTCTTTGAGAATAAACACCGTATTCTTGAAAGTTTCTTGGGTCATGAGTTTTGTTTCTTATAGGTAAGACAATTGCCGTTACAGATCTATTACATCAAAAATAAAAAAACTTCAAAAAAGATTGAAGTTTTTTATTATTATCGAATTAATACGTATCAAAAATATGTTTCAGAATCGCTTTATCCTCCTCTGTTAAAGGAACTTTTCTCCTTGCCATGGCTCTCTCTGCCACTTCATATACTTTATCCAGCCTGAATCTTTCATCATCTTTCAATCCGCCCCATGAAAAATTTTCCACAAGGTTGGGTGGAAAACCAGGTTTGAAAATATTGGAAGCCACTCCAATCACAGTTCCGGTATTCAACTGAGTGTTGATTGCTGTTTTGGAATGATCTCCCATAATCAGCCCTGCAAACTGCAAACCTGTATCTTCAAATGCTTTTGTTCGGTAGTTCCATAGCTTTACGTGGCTGTAGTTATTTTTAAGATTGGAAGAATTGGTATCAGCACCAAAATTACACCACTCTCCTATGACGGAATTTCCGATGAAACCTTCATGTCCTTTACTCGTATATCCAAAGATGATAATGTTGTTCACTTCTCCTCCTACTTTACAGTGAGGACCGATAGTGGTAGCACCATAAATTTTAGCTCCCAGATTGAACTTAGAATCTTCTCCAAGCGTGATAGGCCCGCGCAGGTGGCAGCCTTCCATTACTTCTGCATTTTTCCCGATATAAATTTTTCCGGTTTTTGTATTCAGGGTTGAGAATTCTATTTCCGCACCTTCTTCAATAAACAGATCTTTTTTATCACCCAGGAAACCATTGGTTGAAGACAATTCCTGTGAAGTTCTTCCTTTAGTAAGCAGATCAAAATCAAAATCAATCGCCTGATGATTATAGGTAAATAAATCTTTTGGTCTTTTAAAGAAAATAAGATCTTCCTTAATATCCGTCATTTTTTCAATCTGATTCAGGGAAAAACCTTTCATATTGATTTTTGCGGCGATTAATTCGTCCTCATACACTAAAGCTTCCCCTAGCTTAAGATCCTTTATCTGTTGAATTACAGTTTCTGTTGGAAGGAAATTCGGAACCAAAAAGAGACTTTCTTTTTCCTCAGGACTTTTAAATTTATCCTGAAGATACATTTCTGTGAAGTAGCTTACTTCAGCGTTTTCGAGGATTTTCTGCCATCTTTCAGAAAATGTAAGGATTCCGCATCGCATTGTTGCAACCGGGCGTGTAAAAGTAAGCGGAAGAAAGTCTTCCCAATATTGCGCGTCTGAAAATACTAATTGCATCATTCAGTTTTAAGTTTAAGGTTTAAAATTCAAGGTTAACAAATTTACAATAAAAAAAGTCTCCCAAAAATTGGAAGACTTTAATATTTTAATTGTACAAAAAATTACTTAGCGAATTTTTTGTATTTGTTCATGAACTTATCAACTCTACCTGCAGTGTCAACTAGTTTTACTTTACCAGTGTAGAAAGGGTGAGAAGTTGAAGAGATTTCCATTTTGATTAATGGGTATTCTTGTCCTTCGTACTCGATAGTGTCTTTTGTTTCTGCAGTAGACTTGCAAAGAAACACCTCGTCGTTACTCATATCTTTGAAAACAACAAGTCTATAATTTTCTGGGTGGATTCCGTTTTTCATAATACTATTTTTAAAAAAATTAAGTTTGCTTTCGAAATAGTAATGGATATTTCTCTGCTAAATTTTAGGTTGCAAAAATACAACATTTTTTCTAAATTCCAAATACTGAATTCAATATTTTTTTATTGATAAGAAATTCAAAGTATTTTCGTTAAATTTGGAACTTACTTAAACTTTAATTTCAATGAAATTCAAATTATTACTGGCTTTTTCCTTCTGGATGTTACTTGTAGCTGTATCATGTAATAAGGATGACATTACGTTTGACAGTCCTACACAGGAACTTCGTTTTTCAAGAGACACGGTATTCTGTGACACAGTATATCATCAGGTACGTTCAGAAACCTATGTTGTAAAAGTATATAATAATGAAGATAAAGATATCCTGATCCCAAGAGTAAATCTTGAAAAAGGAGCTGCATCATTATATAGAATCAATGTGGATGGAAAACCGGGATATGATTTTAAAAATGTGCCTTTGAGAAAAAAGGACAGTCTTTACATTTTTGTTGAAATTGCCCCTGAAGCTACCGGACCTGAAGCTATTGCAGAAGACAAAGTTCTTTTCACAAGTCCTGGCGGGCAACAGCACGTAACATTATTCTCTGTGGTTCAGGATGCTGAATTTTTTATCCAGACACCAGGCAATCCGAATGTGATTACCAATTCTACCACGTGGAATAATAATAAAGCAAAGATCATCTACGGAAATCTTACGGTTAATCCTAATATAACCCTTGATATAAATGCCGGAACTAAAGTATATTTCCATAAAAACAGCGGAATGAAAATTTCTTCCGGAGCGGTTTTAAATATCAACGGAACCCAGACCGATCAGGTTATTCTTCGTGGTGACAGAAACGATCCTTATTATGATACGATTCCTAAAAACTGGAATTCTATTAAAATGGAAGCCAATTCTATCCTTAAGATGAACCATGCCAGGCTTTTCGGAGGTACAAGAGGGCTTGATATGAAGCAAACCAACGCTACAATTACCAATTCATTTATTCATACTTTCTTTGAATATGGAATTTATGCAGTGGGTTCTACCGTGAATGCCAACAATCTGGTGATGAACAATTGTGGTTTATCCTGTGTAGGAATTTTCCTTGGAGGAAAGCATAGCTATACCCATGCTACGATTGCCAATTATTCTAAAACGATGAGTTCTTTTGACAGAGCAGGAATTTTTGCTGCCAATGAGTGGAAAAATGATGCCGGACAGACCCAACAGGGAGCTTTGCAGCTGCTTGATATAAAAAACAGTATTGTATATTCTGACAGGGATGATGCTGTACATTTTGAACAAACTCCAGGACAGCAGTTTGAATTCTTACTTCAGAATTCATTAATCAAATATACCAGTGCCACAGGAGCCGGTTTCACGTTTGATAACAATCCGAATGTAATCCAAACGGTAAAGAATGCTGAGCCTCAGTTTGTCAATTATTTTATGGCTAAAATGAATCTAAGAGTAAAAACGGGTTCTCCAGCTATTGGAAAAGGAAATACAGCTGTAGCTGCAACCGTACCTACTGATATTGTAGGGGTATCCAGAACCACTAATCCCACTTTAGGAGCTTATCAATAATGGAAATTACGCAGTTGCAACAGCAGGTAGATGAATGGATCAAAACCATTGGGGTAAGATATTTTAATGAGCTGACCAATATGGCGATGCTGACAGAAGAGGTAGGTGAAGTAGCCCGAATTATTGCCAGAAGATATGGTGAACAAAGCGAAAAGGAAAGCGATAAGAATAAAGATCTCGGTGAAGAACTGGCAGATGTACTTTTTGTAACGCTGTGTCTGGCCAATCAAACCGGAGTTAATCTGCAGGATGCTTTCGACAGAAAAATGAAAATCAAAACTGACCGGGATAAAGACCGGCATCAGAATAACGAAAAATTGAAATAATTATCAATGATGAGTTATGAATTACTCATGGATTTGTAACTCATCATTTTTTAAATATCATGTAGATCATAATGAAGAAGCTAGAAAAATCAAAATTATTAGAAAATAAAACGGTACAGATCAGCGGTTCGAAAAGTATTTCGAATCGTTTATTGATTCTGGAAAGCCTGTTCAGCAATATAAAAATTGGAAATCTATCCAATTCTCAGGATACGCAATTGTTGAAAAAAGCATTATCTGAGGATACGGAAGTGGTAGACATCCATCATGCGGGAACGGCAATGCGTTTCCTTACTTCTTATTATTCTATTCAGGAAGGTAAGACAACAATACTTACCGGCTCAGGCAGAATGAAAGAAAGACCCATCAAGAATCTTGTAAGTGCTTTGAGGGATCTTGGAGTAGAAATTGAATACATGGAGAATGAAGGATTTCCGCCTTTGAAAATTAAAGGAAGAAAGATTACCCAGACTTCAGTAAATGTTCCTGCCAATATTTCAAGCCAGTTTATCACCTCCCTGCTTCTTGTTGCCGGAAAACTAGAAAACGGGCTGATGATTAATCTTGTAGGAGATGTTACTTCAAGGTCTTATATTGAAATGACTCTTGACATTCTGACAAAATTTGGTATCCAAAGCAGTTTTGAAGGGAACACAATTAAAGTAGAGCCTTTCACTCCTAATGATTCTGCTGCAGTGCATTATGAAGTGGAAAGTGACTGGAGTTCGGCTTCTTACTTCTATTCTATCTGTGCGCTGGGAAGAAAAACGATTCACCTGAAAAGTTTTTACAAAGAGTCAACACAGGGAGATTCAGCCATTGCCAATATCTATGAAAAGTTCTTCGGAATCAAAACTACATTCTCTGAAAATGAACATCAACTCACGCTGGAACCTCAGCCTGATTTTGTGTTTCCGGAAAAAATTATCCTGGATATGAATAACTGTCCGGATATTGCACAAACTCTTTGTGTAACAGCCGCCGCTTTAAAAATTCCTTTTGATATTTCCGGATTGGGAACATTAAGAGTAAAAGAAACAGACAGACTTCTTGCTTTATATAATGAGCTTAAAAAACTGGGTACTGAAACAGAAATTACAGATTTAACGATTAAA
The DNA here is from genome assembly GCF_965111995.1 of Chryseobacterium sp. Marseille-Q8038. Classification (NCBI taxonomy): domain Bacteria; kingdom Pseudomonadati; phylum Bacteroidota; class Flavobacteriia; order Flavobacteriales; family Weeksellaceae; genus Chryseobacterium; species Chryseobacterium sp. Marseille-Q8038. Next base: position 1,228,173 of record NZ_CBCOPN010000002.1, read on the forward strand.
TCAATCAGTTTCGGAGAACCGGAAGACAATATTTCTATTAAAACCTATCAGGATCACAGAATGGCAATGAGTTTTGCGCCGTTCTGCCTGATTAAAGAACTCAATATAGAGGATGAAGATGTTGTAGAAAAATCTTATCCGGTGTTTTGGGAAGACCTTGAAAGTATCCTGACACATTAATTATAATACTATAAAGTGTGGTAATTTGAAAATTATTTTAATTTCGGGTTACCACATTTTCACAATGAAGTTGTTTAGACAAATGAAAAAAAATTCACTTTATATTAAAACCATTAAGAAGGATTTAAGAAATAAAGTATAGTTAAGATGAATCATTCTGATTTTAAGCTTATCTTAATACTTAACGCCTTAATACAATCTTAATGTTTCAAAAACAAAAGTTTAAACAGATTAAATATAATAATGATGAAACATTTCTTTTCCTTTTTGGTTGTTTTATCTGCGACAAGCTTATCTGCTCAGAATCTGAAAAATTTTTCAGTTCCGAAAGGATATACAAAGATTACTGAAACCAAAGGTGATCTTGACAAAGACGGAAAGGATGAACTTATACTCGTATTTAATACCGATATAAAGGTATCAGACACACAAAACCTGGAGGGAACAGCTGATTACAAAAGGATATTTTATATTCTGAAAAATGAAAATGGTAACCTGAAAATATGGAAAGAAAATTCTACTCTGCTTTTCTCCAGTGGAACAGGTTTCTATCCTTCCGACAACAGTCTTGAGATCAATATTAAAAATGGCAGCCTTCATATTGCCCAATCTTTTTTTACCAATTCAAGGCATACCCAGAAATACAAACATACTTTCAGGTTTCAAAACGGAGATTTCTATCTGATAGGATCTCATGATCATTTTGAAGACACCTGTGATTTCAGTTTTACGAATGAAATCAATTTTTCTACAGGCCAAGTGATTGTTGACAGAGAATATTCATCCTGTGATGACGATACCAAAGTACCTGAAAACTCACACAAAGAGTTTTCTCATAAATTCCCGGCACTTATTAAAATGAATGATTTCTTTATAGGAGACCACAAATTCAAAATTCCCGGGTCAAAGGATGATTTTGTGTTTTAGGATGGAAGCATGAAGCTGGGTGCTGGAGGTTACTGTTTGACGGTTAATCTATGATAACAGCTTTTATTGTAAATACTTTCTCTTTAAAATCGGAGTACTCTTTAACTATTAACAACTTCTCCTCTTCCATCCTCCAGCTTCTAGCTTCCAGACTTTATACCAACTTAATCATCTCTTAAAGTTAAATTAACTCCTCATGTTTTGATATATTCTTATTTTTAAGCTACCTTAAAAAATAAAAAAACTATGTTCAAACAAAACATGAAGCGTTTCACAGCCATTACTCTTGGGCTTGTTACTGCATCCATCTTTTTTTCCTGTTCAAACGACAGTATGCTGGAAAAAGACTCTAATGAAAACAATTTAGCTTCTTTCTCAAAAGCGGGCAGGACTTCTTTAGCTCCTATCGAAATGAATAGCTGGATGTCTGGTCTTCAGGACAATATTTCAATTTCAAAAATCTCAATTCCCGGAACTCATGATTCCGGAGCACGTGTAGATGCCCCTGTTGTATCAGGTACGGCTAAAACCCAAGACCTCAGCATTGCAGAACAACTGAATGCAGGAGTTCGTTTCCTGGATATCCGTTGCAGACATATTGACAATGCTTTCACCATTCATCACGGAGCGATTTACCAAAATCTGAATTTTGATGATGTATTGAATGCGTGTTATGCCTTCCTTAACAGCCATCCATCTGAAACAATCATCATGTCTGTAAAAGAAGAATATGATGCTTCCAATACCACCAGAAGTTTTGAACAGACTTTTGATGCTTATGTACAGAAAAATCCTTCTAAATGGGATCTTGGAGCAAACATTCCTACGTTAGGTTCTGTAAGAGGAAAGATCAAATTATTAAGAAGATTCTCTGCGGGAACAACTAAAGGGATTAATGCTTCTCCATGGGCAGACAATACCACTTTTGACATCAACAATTCCGGAGTGCAGCTAAAAGTTCAGGATTATTATAAAGTAACCAACAATGATGATAAGTGGAATGGAATTTCAAGTCTTCTTAATGAGGCTAAAAATGATACGAATAGTAAGCTTTTCGTGAATTTCACCAGCGGTTATAAACCAGGAATCTTCGGAATTCCAAGTATTCCTACGGTATCCAACAATATCAATCCAAGACTTAAAACATTCTTCCAAACCAATACTAAAGGATCTTTCGGGGTAATGCCGATTGATTTTGTGAATGCTGAATTGTCTGAATTGATTGTTAAGACCAATTTCTAATTTATTATTTGTTAGATATATTCATAGGCTGTCTCTCTTTTTGGGGCAGCCTTTTTGAATTTTTCTCTGCTTCTATTTCCCTCAGATTTCACAGATAACACAGATTATCCACAAACATCTGCTTAATCTGTGAAATCTGTGGGATTTCTAAATTAAACACGCAAAAAAAGACTGTTTCAAAAACGAAACAGTCTCTCTTTGTAAAAGTAAAAGTATTAAAATCAAAAGTTATTTCTGTATTCCGTAGGCTGCCATGATTTTATTGAAAATCTCAGTATTTTCAAACAATCCTGTGAATTCTTTGGAGTTGGGTCCGTAAGCAAAAACACTTGACGGAATAGAAGTATGATCATTGGTACTGAAATTACCAAATACCCAGCCTTCTTTCAGACTACCGTCCAAAAGGGTTAATCCTCCTGTTTCATGATCTCCCAGCACAATTACCAAAGTTTCTTTATTTTCATCAGCAAATTTCATTGCTTTCCCCACAACATGATCGAAATCCAGTAATTCTGTAACTAACTGTTCTATGTTATTGCTATGCCCTCCTCCATCAGTCTGTGAAGCTTCCACCATCATAAAGAATCCGTTTTTATTATTCTTTAAATCATTTAGAGTAAGATCAAAAGCATCGGCAAGCCAGTTTCCTCTTCCGTTGGTTATTCTTTGTGAAGCCAAGGGATCAATAATCAGGGTTCGGTTATTAATTTTAATTACAGATTTCAGATCCTGATACAAATCGATTTTTGCTTCTTTGAATTTCTGCAGATTTTCCTGAGACAATCCACTTGTAGGACCACCGATCAGGATTTTTGTTTTTGAAGCCGCAAAATCTTTCAGAATAGGTTCTGAACTGTTTCTGTTGTCCGAGTGGGCATAAAAATCTGCGGGAGTAGCATCTGTAACATCTCCTGTAGAAATTAATCCGGAAACCATTCCTTTCTCAGCAATAATATCAGGGATTTGTGCAAGTGCTTTTCCCATATTATCAACTCCTACAAATGTATTTTTGGTTTTTACTCCTGTTGCAAATGCCGTAGATCCCGGCGCCGAATCCGTAATATAAGCGTTGGATGAATTGGTTTTGGACAGCCCTGTGGATTTCATGTTGAAAACATTCAGTTTCCCTTTGTTGGCCGTAAAGGCAGCGTAATATTGTGGCAAAGAAGTTCCGTCCGGAATAAGAAGGATCACATTCTTTACTTTTTGCTCAACACCGTCTGATTGATAAGTCGGAGTATAAGTAGTGTATTCCTTTGTATTCTTATAAAAGTTCTTTGGAATAGTATTCATGAATTTTTTAAGATCCGGAATATGATCGGTATTGATATAGTCCACCCCTAAATCCATAAGATTCACCCATGCATTAGGAAAATCCGGAGCTCCGTAAAAACGCATTGGCTTTTGCTGAGAATGTGCTTTTTCAACAGCAGTTTTAATCTTTGCCGTTTCCTCATCTCTAGGAATTCCTTTTCCATTCCATTTTACCAATCCCGGAAGATCTGCACTGAACATTCCGATTCTTTTCAGCTGATCTGAAGAATAGCTTTTATCAAGATCTCCATCGAAGTAAAGATAATTGGGATAGTTGTTAAAATCTGCCGGTTGAGGTCTTCCTCCGGTAATTACAATTTTAATTCCCGGATTTCCTGTAATCTCAGGATATTTATTTAATGTAGTAATCAAAGCAGCCAATGATGTTTTATAATCCTGCTTAATATCAATCAGCAACTGAAGCTTTTTATTGGCATCAGGATAAATATTCCCTTTGTTCAGTTTAATCTGTTTTGAAATAGGATCGAGATAAAGATTTTCCAGCGTTCGGTCTGCAGAAAGTTCTTTTTCAGTATGGGCTACCCAAAGTTTGTCCTTTACCAGAAAAACATCAGCTTCGATAGATCCAAATTGAGCATAGTAAGCCTGCCAAAAAGGGATTTCCTGCATATAATCATTATGTGAATGCGCATTTCCTACATTGTAATGTAAATAATTCTGTGCCTGATTTTCAGAAAAAACAGCCAGGGCTAATACAGCCCATATTTTTGATAGTTTCATCGTATATCCTTATTATTTTTTATAGACCATGGAGCGATCTACCTCTGTACCTGTGAAAAAAAACTATATCATCACAGAAGCATCTGCAATGATATAGTGGCTTATATATAAAAGATTAAAATTTTACCAGCCTTCATTTTGTTTAATGATTCCATGACTGTTTACGATTTCAGCCTGCGGAACTGCCCAAACATTATGTACAGCTGGATTAAAGTTTCTTGCTGCCCAGACTACCTGTCCATTGATCCCGTGCAGAGGTTTAGCATATGCTGCCTGCGCATCTCCCCAACGTACAAGGTCTCTGTGTCTGTCTGCCCATTCACCTGCCAGTTCACAACGTCTTTCATGTTTCAGATCAGCCATGGTACATCCGTTTTTCGGAGTTAAACCTGCACGTACTCTGATCATATTGATTTCCTGATCCGCAGATTTCCCCTGCATCAGCATTGCTTCCGCTTTGATAAGGATTACCTCAGCATAACGCATGATCGGAACGGCAAGGTCTGTACATGGATAATCTCCGTTGGCACTTACATGGCCACTGTTTAACTGATATTTGAAGGCATCCATATATTTATTAAACTGATATCCGGTAAGGGAATTAGAAGAAGCATATGTTCTTTCTTTTCCGTTGAAGGTAAACTTGTCGCCTATTTTCAGAATGGTAGCACTTCTTCTAAGATCTCCGGTTTCATATTCATCAAAAAGTTCCTTAGTCGGTTGGAAATATCCCCATCCGTTATATTCTCCCCAACCTTTGTTTTCAAGCATTACCCCCGGAAGGATACTTCCCCAGGCAGTAAACTTAGGAGTTCCCGGAATAGACCAGATGTATTCTGAGCTGTAGTTATTTTCCGCTTTGAAAACATCAGCAAAATTTCCTAACAAAGCTCTGTTTCCTTTCGTCATTACTTCATTAGCCCAGAATTCTGCATTCTTCCAGTCTTTCATAAAAAGATATACTTTTGCCAAAAGCGCCCATGCAGCTGCTTTATGAGGTCTTCCGTAGTCTTTTGCTGGAAGTTCAGCCTGAGTAGGTAATAATTCTGCTGCTCTTTTCAGGTCATTCACAATGTAGGTGTAATTTTCCATCACGTTTGCCGCTCTTGGAATTGGGTTGGGGTCTGGATCTTTTGAGCGGTCAATAATAGGAATTCCCGCTTTTTCATTTCCGTAAGAATAGGCCAGTTCAAAATACATTCTGCTGCTCATGAACAAAGCCTCTCCAAGATATTTATTTTTGGTAGCTTGTGAAGTTTGAATATTATCAACGTTACGGATCACACGATTAGCCACTCCGATTACATTAAATCTTTTGTTCCATTGGGTTTCAAGGTCACCTGCTGCGATATAATTGCTGCTGAAGTTCTTCGCATTATCCGCCTCACTTTTCGCTCTCCCGGTTACCATATCATCGCTGGCATTGATAAACCAGAAAAGACCTCTTCCATAAAATTCACCGTCAAATAATGGTTTATACATCGCATTTGCTCCGGTAATAAGGTCATTTTCCGTTTTCCAGAAACTGGCTTCCGTAGGAGTTCCTTCAGGCTGAACATCCAGCTCTCCTGTACACGATAAAAGCATTACGGATATTCCTGAGATTAAAAATATTTTATTGAAAAATTTCATTTCTTTACTTTTTGTTGGTTAAAAATTATAATCCGATCTCCACTCCAAAGATGAATGAACGTGCCTGAGGATATCTTCCGGTATCTACACCATAAGAATTCATTCCTACTTCAGGATCAAATCCTGTATATTTTGTTATCGTAAACAGGTTATTTGAAGTCACATACACTCTTACTTTGTTTACATCCAGCCTGCTGTACAATTCTTTTGGTAATGAATAACCGATGGTAAGGTTCTTCAGTCTTAAGTAAGATCCGTCTTCCACATAGAAATCTGATACTTTGGAATAATTACCACTCGGGTCTCCGTGTACCAGTCTTGGAATATCAGTATTGGTATTCTGAGGAGTCCATGCATTCAGGATATCTCTGTCCATATTGTAGTTCTGCCCTGTTCCACCCGGATTCAAGGAAATGAACTTCATTCCATTGAATATTTTATTTCCGTATACTCCCTGGAAGAATAAGTTAAGATCAAAATTTTTCCATGTCATGTTATAAGAAAAACCATAAGAAAACTTAGGATATGGACTTCCCAGATTGACAAAATCATTATTATTAAGCACTCCTGTGTTACCTTCTTTCTTCAGGAATTTAATATCTCCAGGTTTTGCATTGGGCTGAATAAGATTACCGTTGGCATCTTTATAATTATTGATTTCTTCCTGGGTCTGGAAAATGCCTCCCGTCTTGTAACCATAGAAAGAATAGAGAGGATCACCTACTTTCACACGGGTTGGTTTCAAAACGCCTCTTACTCCATTATCATTGATAAAGATCTCATCTACATTAGCTAATTGCTTCACCGTATTTTTTAGTTGACTCATAGTAGCTCCCACTGAGAAAGTAAAATCACCAGAAACTACCTTGTTATAATTAATCCCCAGTTCATACCCTTTATCCTGGAATAATCCTGCATTTACATACTGATTATTATAAGTTGCCGTACTTGGTAAGCTTACATTGAAGATCTGATCTTTAGAATTCTTTACGAAGTAATCGAACTGTAAGGAGAGGCTGTTATGAAGGAATGAAGCATCTACTCCGAAGTTGGTCTGCTCAGATTTTCCCCACTTAAGATCCGGATTGGGACGCGTGGTAGCATAATAAGCAATATTCTGAGAAGGATCCTGTCCGAAAATAACATTATTATCTCTGGTCATTAATGGATTTACCGCCTGAGGAGAAATCCCTCCAAGGTTACCCAGAATACCATAACTTCCTCTCAATTTCAGACTTGAAAGCCATGAAATATCCTGCATGAAGTTTTCTTTCGAAACTACCCAGGCACCGGAAACCGCATAGTAATTAGCAAATCTGTTTTGTTTTGCTACGAGTGAAGAACCATCACGTCTTCCCAATACACTTACGATATACTTTCCGGCATAATCATAGTTTACTCTCGCCAGATAAGAAACCAAAGATTGCTTGAATCTGTAACTCGAAACATCTTTATTGGTATCTGCAGCATTCTGTAGATGCTGGAAAACCTCAGCTTCACTTCGGAAGTCATAAGATTTTGCTACAAAACCATCATCAATTGTTTTCTGGAAAGTAAATCCTCCAAGGAAATCAAAATTATGTTGGCCTGCAGTTATTTTGTAAGTCAGCAACTGTTCTGCAAGTGCTGTGGATGAATTATTGGATTGATATTCCAGATTGTTGGTATCAAAAATTTTCCCAACCTCCAGTACCCTGTAGGTAAAGTTTTTTACAGTACCCAATTTAAAAGTCTGTGAGAAATTGGAACGGAATTTTAAATTTTTTGCCAATGTAATTTCCGCATAAGGATTAATTAAAATCTCATGGGTAGGATTCCTGATACTGATTCTTTGAAGATAAGCAACCGGGTTGATCATATCTCCATATCCTCCTGCCACATCAATGGGTAATCCGGAAAAAGCACCGCTTGGAGTATATACCGGAACATTCGGTGGATAATACATGGCAGCCACTAAAGCACCTGTATACCCACTTTTGGTATCGGCTGTATTTCCGTCTGAGTAATTATAATACATATTTTCTCCGATGGTCAGCCAGTCTTTTACTTTATGTTCAGAATTCACTCTGAAGTTGTATCGTTTTGCCTGCGTATTCAATAAAATTCCTTCCAGACTTCTGTGGTTCATTCCCACAAAATATCTGGATTTTTCACTTCCTCCACTCAGATTAACGTTATATTCCTGAATCGTTCCTGTTCTGAAAATTTCTTTCATCCAGTCTGTTCTCGTTATTCTTCCGTCCGGATATTGATTGGGATTAAAAGCTATCGGTAGGCTTCCCAGTTTACCTGCATTTTCATAGGCTTTGTACATTACATCCTGGAATTCAGCTGCATTCAGAGATTCTTTCAGTCTCCATGCTTCGTTTACCCCGTATTTAACATCAAAATCTACCGTAAGATTTCCTTTTTTCCCTCTCTTAGTGGTAATAAGAATAACCCCTCCTGAAGATCTTGCTCCGTAAATAGCTGCAGAAGCATCTTTAAGGACAGAGATATCCTGAATATCATTTGGATTAATAGATGGTGTTCCGTTGAAAACTACTCCATCTACTACATAAAGAGGAGTTTCTCCATTGATTCCTCCCAGCCCACGAATATTTACCTTAGGCGCTCCGTTAGGATCTCCACCTTCGTTCACTACAGTTACTCCGGGAGCTTTCCCCTGAAGAACTTCTCCTACTCCAGACAATGATCTGGAAGTTAGCTTATCCAGTGAAGCCTCCGAAACGGCGCCGGAAACTTTACTTTTTTTCTGAGTTCCGTATCCAACAACCACAATCTCGTCGATGGATTTTTCTTTTAAGCTGTCTTTTTTCTGTGCGAGGAACATCGGTGAAGCTGATATTGCACCAATAAGTAATACCCTTCCCGTGAAATAAGTTACGGACACAGGGATTTTAAATACATTCATGATCTCCTTTTTGATTAGGTGCAAAATTAGAACAGCACGCTCCCACCACTCATTAAGGTTTTCTTATGTTTTTATTAAGAAATTTTAGCTTTTTTCAGATCCTGTATACCACAAAACAAAATTAAATACCTGTTTTTCAGAAATATATGTAATTAAAAGTAATCATTCTTCCAATGATGAATGATGAATTAATATTAAGTTTGTCTTAAATTTATTACATAATAGGAATAAAAAAACACATACAGCGGTTTGAGCGAAAAATATTTTTAAGAATCTAATTCTTAAAACACACACTATACTTCTTTTTCTGTATAAAAGTTAACTGTTTTTTTCACAAGATTCAACTTAACAATTCCACTTCGTATTCCCATAAAAATATTTTCCTCATCGAATACCACTACAGAGTTTGGATACAGTCCTTCCCAAAACCGTTTCCTGAAAAGGAGTATCGCTTTTTGATCCACTACTTTATAAAAGCCATGAAAAGAAGCAATATAAATACTGTCATTGAATATCGTTAAAGCTTCCAAGGCATCCCCAAAGGATTCGATTTTATTATAAGTGAAAGCTGAATCTTTTTTTAATTCATACAAACTTCCCCATATACCTGAGCCTTCTGTGAAATAGATCTTATTCTGAAATCTGAAAATATCAACAATGTTTCCAAATTTTATTTCAATTTTTTCTCTATTTTCTTTAGGCTGGAAGTATAGTGCTCCCCCAAATTCTCCTTTATTTTCTCCAATCAATGTTCCATCTTCAATTTCCAATTCAGAATCTTTTTTATAATAGCTGGTTTTCTCCACAATCAATCTCCCATTATCTTTTTTGACAGCATAACAGTCTTTAGAATGAATAAGAACGAACCATTCCGGAGATTCTACTTTTGGAATAGAATGTTCAATGAAATTCTCCGGAATTTTAATTTCTTGTCCTGTACAATAAAAGCTAAAATTGAGTATGAATAATATTAGCAGTTCTTTTTTCATCATTAATTTAAACGTAATTAATTACTAAATTTTACCGGAGTTAAAATATAATAACTTTTCCAAGATTGATGGATTATTTCTAAATATTTTAAATCAGTTAGGGAATACATCCAACTTTAAAGCTTTATCCATATCAAAGTTCATTTTTCTTTTTTTACATTTGCTGAAAATAGATTTTACTTTTGGACCCAGACCATTAAAAACAGTCTGGTGAGTATCAGAAGGGAAATTAAAACATTAAAAATCATACGAATTCAATGACCATCATTATTACAGGAACCTCATCAGGAATCGGGTTTGCATTGGCCGAATATTTTGGTAAAAAAGGACATCAAGTATACGGATTAAGCAGAAAGCATACGGAAAGTGAGTACTTCAGATCCATCCCTACAGATGTTACTGATAACACAGCTGTTCAGAATGCCATCGCTGAGGTTTTAAAAACAGAAACCAGAATTGATGTTTTAATTAATAATGCCGGAATGGGTATGGTAGGAGCAGTAGAAGACTCTACGAAGGAAGACATTCTGAAGCTTTTCAGCCTTAATCTTGCCGGACCTGTCCAGATGATGAGTGCTGTTCTTCCGAAAATGCGTGAGCACAAATTTGGAAAAATCATCAATGTTTCCAGTATCGGAAGTGAAATGGGGCTGCCTTTCCGCGGATTTTACTCAGCATCAAAATCAGCATTGGATAAAGTAACTGAAGCAATGAGGTATGAAGTTTATCCATGGAATATTGAAGTATGCTCTCTGCATTTGGGAGATATTAAAACCAATATTGCAGACAACAGAGTGATAGCACAGGTTTCCCAACCTTATAAAAATGTTTTTGACAAAGTATATGCGTTGATGAATTCTCATGTGAATGACGGAACTGATCCATTGGAAGTAGCAGAATACATTGAAAAGCTTTTAGCAAAAAATAAATGGAAAGCTCATTATTATTTTGGTAAATTCGGGCAGAAAATAGGGGTTCCGTTGAAATGGATTCTTCCGCAGGGAACTTATGAGAATTTAATGAAGAAGTATAATAAACTGGATTAGTTTCAGTTGTATAGAAAGTTATTTAATAATATAAAATTTTAAACCATTAAGAGGAATTAAGTTATAAAGAATGGTCAAGATAAGCTTCGCTTTAAGTTTTACTACACTTAATTCTATCGTTTGCCTGGTATAGATACATTTGGGATTGAAACTGTTTTTAAAAATATTTTTTGTACTGTTCTGCGTTTTTACACAAGCGCAGAAGAAACAATATTGGCTGATTGATACGGAAACTAAAATCAGAAAAAAAGTAAAAGATTCAACCTCTGCAGTCAAATTTCTGGATTCATTAGCCCAAAGTAATTATTTCTTCACCCAACTGAAAGACGTAAAAATAAAGGGTGACAGCACTGAAATTTTCTATGACAAAGGGAAGAATTTTAATCAAACCTATGTCAATCTTACGGATTCTCTTGTTCAGAAACTGAAAATTCAGAAAGATTTTTTTACTAAGAACTTAGATTCTACCAAGAAAAGTATCAACAAAGCCTATATTGATGAAGGTTATTCTTTCAGCAGAATCAAATCTAAATATAAAGGGCAGAAAAATGGTTATCCTATTGTAGAACTTGACATCAATAAAAATGATAAAAGATCGATCAACGGATTTGTTGTCAAAGGATATGAAAAAGTTCCTAAAAGATTCATCAAAAATCTTGAAAAGGAATTTAAAGGTAAAAATTATGATGACAAAAACCTTTTAGCTATTAATAAAACCTTTCAGAGCCATCCTTTTCTAACACTTGAACGGCAGCCACAAACATTATTTACGAAAGATTCTACCAGTATTTACCTGTTTTTGGAAAAGAAGAAAACCAATACTTTTGACGGGGTCATCGGATTTGGGAATGACAAAACTTCCAAGTTTACCTTAAACGGAACGATGAATGTCAATTTCAGGAATATGTTCAATGGTTTTGAAACTGTTAATTTATACTGGCAGAGAAACCCGGATAAAGGACAGAATTTTGATCTTCGGGTGGACATTCCGTACCTGTTCAAATCGAATGTCGGAATGGATACAAAAGTAAACATCTATCGTCAGGATTCTACTTTTGCCAATGTAAAATTCCTTCCAGCCTTTTATTATCATATCAACAACCGGAACAAAATAGGTTTAAGAGCAACCCTGGAAAGCTCAACAATTATTGATACCTTATACGTTCAGGGAAAAGACTACAACAAAAAGGGAATCGGGATATGGTATGAAATGACAGAGCCCACCGATATTGATCTTTTCCTTTATAAGACAAGGATCAATGCCGGATATGATTTTTTAACAACCACCTACTCTAAGGATAATATTAAAGCCAATCAAAACCAGTTTTATTTCTTTGGAGAACATAACTATCACATTTCAGGAAACCACTTTCTGAACATCAAGGGAGAAGGAGCAATGATGGATTCTAAAATAGAATTCTCTGCGAATGAATTATACCGTTTTGGAGGCTGGAATTCCATGCGGGGATTTAATGAAAACTCTCTTGCTGCCGATTTCTACTACTACGGAAGTCTGGAATACCGCTATCTGATCGGCAATCAGGCATTCTTCGATTTCTTTGGACAATATGGACAGCTCAATAATAAATCCCTCAAGGTAAAACCTAAGCTCTACAGTGTCGGGCTCGGTTTCAATTTCTTCATTCCTATCGGTTTGATGAGTTTCCAGCTGTCTAATGGTAACGAATTTGGAAATCCTTTTAAATTTAATGATATCAAAATTCACTGGGGAATCCTGAGCAGGTTCTAAAAAAGAAAGGAAGAGGGAAGCTGGAAGATCGAAGTTATTGATGTCCCGGTTTTACTATCCTGTGATTTTTATTGTAAAGATTAACATTGACTGCTCAGAAATTTATAACACGATAGCGACTTCCAGCTTCCCTCTCCCAGCTTCCTACCTTTTATAGTATAATAAAGCAAAAATCCATACATAAAGGATATTTCCCATTTTACTTTTCTATTAATTCTTCATGTTAAAAAATATTAAATCGTATTTTTATTTTAATACATCATTAAAGTACAGGTAACAGTGCTCTCCTAAATTTGCCTTCAAAAAAAATGAAGAAGACTCTAGCTACTTTTGCCGTTTTTTTACTTCCTCTATATTTTTCCGCACAGGAAATCAATATTTCCGGAAATGTAAAATCAGAAAATGGCTCTAGTGTTTCCGGTGTAAACATCACTGATAAAAATACAGGAAAGACTGCTACTACAGATCAAAATGGTAATTTCACCATTTCTGCAAACCCCAAAGACATTCTTGAGTTTTTTGCTCCTGATTTTTCTGTTTATACCGTTGAGGTTTCTTCAAAAAAACAGTATTCTGTTGTCTTAAAAAAGCCAAACGAAAAGCAGATTGAAGGCGTTGTCATCACCGCATTAGGTATTGCCAAGAAGAAAGAAAAAATCGGGTATTCCACTCAGGAAGTAGGAACAAAACAGTTTGAAACAATCACCACTCCAAGTATTGGAAATCTATTCTCCGGACAGGTAGCTGGTTTGAATGTTTCCAATCCGACGGGAATGCAGCAGGCACCACAGTTTACATTGAGAGGAAACTCCAATCTGGTTTTTGTTATTGACGGCGTGATTGTAGAAAAGGAAGTTTTCCAGAATTTAGATCCTAATAATATTGAAAATATTAACGTACTGAAGGGAGCTACCGCTTCAGCTCTGTATGGTTCGAGAGGTCGTTACGGTGCAGTGTTAATTACAACGAAAACCGCTAAGAAGAAAGGCTTCTCTGTAGAATTTTCTCAGAATACCATGATTACGGCAGGATTTACGAATCTTCCAAAAACCCAGACTGAATATGGTAACGGTTCTCACGGAAAATATGAATTCTGGGACGGAGCTGATGGCGGAGTTAATGACGGAGATATGATCTGGGGGCCAAAATTTGTTCCCGGTTTACAGATAGCCCAATGGAACAGCCCCATCAGAGATAAAGTAACAGGACAGGTAGTTCCATGGTACGGAGCAGTGACAGGAACTCAGTATGACGACAAATCAAGATATGAAAGAGTTCCGATCGACTGGAAATATCATGACAATTTAAATACTTTCTTAAAACCTGCGGTGATCAATAATAACAACTTTGCGATCAGCTATAGAAATAACAAAGATGTATACAGATTCTCCGGAAATTTCATGAATTATGATGACAGAGTTCCGAATTCCTATCTTCAGAAGTACGGAATTAATTTCTCCTCTGAAAATCATCTTGGAGATAAATTAATTTTTGATACGAAATTCAATTTCAACCAGGCTTTTACCCCTAATATTCCCAACTACGATTACAACCCAAGCGGACACATGTACACCATTTTGATATGGATGGGAGGTGACGTAGACGGCAATGCACTGAAAAACCACATGTGGATTCCCGGAAGAGAAGGAAGGGCACAGGCCAACTGGAACTATGCATGGTACAATAACCCATGGTTCGGAGCGGAATATTATAAGAATCAGAACAGAACCAATATCATCAATGCACAGACAGGTTTAGAATATAAAGCTACACAGGATCTTTCGGTAAAAGGGAAAATATCTCTTGTGGAAAACCACAGCAAAACGGAAGTATTGAGTCCTTATTCCTATTTCAATTACAGTGCGCCAAGAAGTGGAGGTTATATTTTGAAAGATAATAAAACATGGAACCTCAACTATGATGTACTGGCAACTTATAAGAAAAAAATATCCGAAAACTTTGATTTTACAATCAATGCCGGAGCTTCAGCTTTTTATTATAAAAACAATAACAATGAAAGGTCTACAGATGGATTGAAAATTCCTGAAGTATACACCTTTGAAAATTCAATCGGAGCGCTGAAAAATTACACTTATCTGAAGGAAAAACTGATTTACAGTGCCTATTCAACGATTGATATCGGGTTGTATAATGCTTTCTTCATCAATATTTCAGGACGTAACGACTGGTCTTCCACGCTTCCTAAAGCCAACAGATCTTACTTCTACCCTTCGGCTTCCATCAGTGCTGTGATTTCAAACCTGGTAAAATTGCCGGAATCTATCAACATGTTGAAACTTTCCGCTTCATGGGCAAAAGTAGCCTATGACTTCCAGCCTTATTCCATCAGAAATTATTATCTGAATAATCAGGGAATCACTTTCAACGGAAATCCTACGTATTATTATCCAACGACTCTGAATATAGAAAACTCTTTGAAACCGGAGCAGACAAAGTCCTATGAATTAGGTTTAAGTGCAGGTTTCCTGAATAACAGAATTACCTTAGACGCCACTTATTTCAGAACATTAGACTATAATAATATTCTTCAGTTCCCGGCGGCAGAGTCATCAGGTTTCACCTCCCAATATGTAAACGGAAACGAATACACCACAAAAGGATTTGAAGTTTCCCTGGGTATGGTTCCTGTAAAAACTGCCGATTTTACCTGGAAAACCCTGATCAACTGGAGTACTTACGAACAAAAACTGACTTCCATTTATGACAATATGCCGAACTATAATAATATTAAGTTAGGGGAAAGAATGGACAGTTATTATGACTATACCTGGCAAAAGTCTCCGGACGGAAAAGTTATCCTTGATGCCAATTCAGGAATGCCTACAAGAGCCAATACACCAAGCAACCTGGGACACTTCAATCCGGACTGGACTTTCGGCTTCAACAACACATTCAAATACAAGAAATTTAGTTTAAATATAGGAATTGACGGAAGCATCGGAGGTGTGATGAGGTCACAGGTAGTAGAAAAAATGTGGTGGGGCGGAAAGCATCCAAATTCTGTAGCCTACAGAGATCTTGAGTATGCTAATCCGGGAACCTATTATTTTGTACCGGATGGAGTTAATTACAATCCGGCTACCGGCCTTTATACTCCACACACCAAAGCGATAAGTTTCCAGGACTGGGCACAGAATTATCCATACCAGGCAAGAGTAACGCAGGACGAAAGTGAGGAGTTTGCCAACGTTTTCGACAGAACCTTCATCAAGCTTAGATCTGTAGTTCTGGAATATGATTTCTCTTCATTACTGAATCCAAAAGGAATGGTAAAAGGTTTCACCGCTAATATTTCAGCGTATAACCTGGCGATGTGGAAAAAATCAAAGAACCTTTACTCCGATCCTGATTTCCAGATCAGAAGCGGAAGAAAAGAAGATATCACCAATGACATTCAGGATCCGTCCAGCCGATGGTTCGGAATCGGATTTAATCTTAAGTTTTAACTAAAAAGTACGTCAAGACAATGAAAAATAATAGTAATATAGTAAAAGGGATAAAAGGTAAAACAGCAAAAGGGTTAATAAAGAGCATCTTTGCTGCAGGACTTCTGACATTGGCATCATGTGAATCCAACCTTGATAAAATCAATGAAAACCCTAATGACCAGGCCAGCATTGATCCTAAATATCTACTGACCTTCGTTGAAAAATATACATTCCAGGTAAATGGTGATAATATGTATGCCTCAAGAATGATGATTGGTACTGATGGTGAAAATTCTTACCAGTATATGAAATGGAATGATGCTTCTTTTGAAGTCTATACCAAAGGACTTCTGAATACAGGAAAAATGATGCAGGAAGCAGAGAAAAGAGGAAATAAAAATTATCTTGCCATTGGTAAATTTTTGAGAGCCTATCACTTCTTCAATATCAGTTTAAAAGTGGGAAGTGCTCCCTATTCTGAAGCGGCAAAGGGTGAATCAGGCATTACACAGCCTAAGTATGACACGCAGGAAGCAATTATGTCCGGAATTTTATCAGAATTAAAAGAAGCTAATGATCTTATTAATACCAACGACAAAATTGAAGGTGACATTGTATATAACGGTGATGCTTTAAAGTGGAAAAAACTGATCAACTCATTCCGTCTAAAAGTTTTAATCACACTTTCGAAAAAAACGACAGTAGGAAATTATAATATTGCTACAGAATTTACTTCTATTGCAGGGAGCCAGTCTTTGATGACTTCTATTGCAGATAATGGTGAGCTTAAATTTGCCGATGCAGCAGACAGCCGATATACTATGTTTAACAACAGCGGATATGGTTCCAGTTTATATATGGCAGATTACTTTATCAATATGTTCAAAGACAGGCATGATCCCCGTTTATTTACTTTTGCAGCACAGACTACAGGAGCAAAAGAAGCCGGAAAAGCCATCACAGATTATACAGGATATAACGGCGGAAATCCTACTTCCCCATATTCTGACAATGCAGCACTGATCACGGCAAAAAATATCTCTAAAGTAAATGACCGTTTTTATAAAGATCCTACTAACGAACCTGCGTCTGTATTAAGCTATTCAGAACTTGAGTTTATCCTGGCTGAAGCTGCGGCAAGAGGCTGGATTTCCGGATCTGCAAAAACCCATTATGATAATGCAATTAAGGCAAGTTTCAGTTTTTATCAAACGTATGTAAAAAATCCGGGACAATATTTCTCAGGATTTGATATCAACCAATATCTGGCGACTCCTTTGGTAGTTTACAATAATGCTGATCCTCTGCAGACACAGCTTGAAAAAATCATGACTCAAAAATACATGACCATGTTCCATCAGGCACAATGGACTTCTTATTATGACTATCTGAGAACGGGTTATCCAAACTATCCTTTAAAAGCAGGAGTGGCGGCTCCTTTCAGGTTCAGATATCCACAATCTGAATACAGCTATAACAGTACTAATCTAAAAACTGCTTTGGCAGCCCAGTACGGAGGAAATGACAATATCAATTCCAAACCTTGGTGGTTACAGTAAAAAACTGATTATTTTTTATATAAAACAAAGAAATCGCAGGAAAATCCTATTAACTTGCGGTTTCTTTCTTATTACGATTGAACATGAACAGAAGAGAATTTTTAGAAAAATCAAGTCTTTTATTAGCAGGATTAGGAACTTCAAGTGTTCTCCATCCTTCCATTTTAAAAGCTTTAGCTATTGATCCGGCTGCACAGTCTACATTTTATGATGCAGAACATGTCGTAATCCTGATGCAGGAAAACCGTTCATTTGATCATGCTTTTGGGGCACTCAAAGGAGTGAGAGGTTTTTTGGATAAAAGAGCATTTGTAAAGCAGGATAGACATTCCGTATTTTTTCAAAAGAATGATGATGGAAAATATGCATCTCCTGCCCGACTGGATTTAAGAAATACAAAATCTACATGGATGAGCTCACTGCCTCACTCATGGGCCGATCAGCAGAAAGCACTGAACAAAGGAAAATACGATCAGTGGCTTCAGGCTAAAGCATCAGGAAATAAAGATTATAAAAATATACCGCTTACATTAGGGTATTATAACCGTGAAGACCTTCCTTTTTACTATCAGCTGGCGGATGCATTTACCATATTCGATCAGTATTTCTGCTCTTCACTTACCGGAACAACTCCCAACAGATTATTTCTTTGGTCCGGAACGTTGAGAGAACAACAAAGCGGTAAGGTAAAAGCCAATGTTGTGAATGAAAACATTGATTATGATAAAGCAAGACAGGCAAAATGGAAGAGTTTCCCTGAAATTTTGGAAGAGCAGAATGTTTCGTGGAGAATTTATCAGAATGAAATCAGTCTTCCGAAAGGAATGTCTGGCGAGCAGGAAGCCTGGTTAAGTAATTTTACAGATAACCCGATTGAGTGGTTTTCAAAATTCAATGTTAAGTTTTCAAAAGGATATTATCAGAATATCCCCAATATCATAGCCTATCTGAAGCAGGAAATTGAAAAAAATCCTAATCAGAAAAAAAGACTGGAAGCCATGATGGCTGAGGTTCAGGAAGATCAGGTAAAATATCATCCGGATAATTATTCCAAACTTTCTAAAGAAGAAAAAAACCTTCACGAAAAAGCATTTACCACCAACTCTAATGATCCTGATTACTGGAAACTGGAAATCGGAAAGGATGAAAATGGAGAAAGACTGGTTGTTCCTGAGGGTGATGTCCTGTTCCAGTTCCGTAAAGATGTGGAAGAGAAAAAACTTCCGCTGGTTTCATGGCTGGTAGCTCCTGAACATTTTTCAGACCATCCGGGATCACCTTGGTACGGAGCATGGTATATTTCTGAAGTTCTGAATATTTTGACCAAAGATCCTGAAACCTGGAAAAAAACCATATTCATCATCAATTATGATGAAAATGACGGATATTTTGATCATGTTCTGCCTTTCGCTCCACCCATGAACCCAAGCCAGCCTGTGGATATGAACGGAAAAGAAGGCGTGGAATATGTGGATCAATCTCAGGAATACATGAGCAATCCTTCTTTAAAAAATTATGAAAAAATTGAAGGAACCGTTGGATTGGGTTACAGGGTTCCAATGATCATCGCTTCCCCATGGACGAAAGGAGGGTTTGTAAATTCCGAAGTATCGGATCACACTTCTGTACTGCAGTTTCTGGAGAAATTTATCATGAAAAAATTCAAAAAGGATGTGCATGTTGACAATATCAGTGACTGGAGAAGAGCGGTATGTGGTGATCTCACCTCTGCCTTCAATTCTACCAGCGTAAAAGCGCCACAGATGGATTATCTGAATCAGAAAGAGTATGCTAAAACCATCAATGCCGCCAAAAATAAACCGGTTCCTCATCTGAAATGGTATGCTGAAAATGAACTTAAAAACACTTTGCTTGAAATTCAGGAAAGAGGATTGAAACCATCTCATCCACTGCCGTATCATTTCCATGTCAATTTAGAAGGCGAACAGATAAAAATGTCCAATTTAAAAGAGAATGGTGTTCCGCTTTTGGTGTATGACAGGACTCAATTCGACAGTAAGGATTATCATTTTTCATATGCCCTATATTCCATGCAAAAGTTATCCCATGCTGTACATTCCGGAGCTTATGATTATGAAATTTTCGGTCCCAATGGCTTTTTTAGGAAATTTCAGGGAAGTATTTCACCGGAAATGGAGATAATTTTAGAGAATATGACCGCTAAAAACCAAGTGGAACTGACGATAAGAAATACCAAAAAGAAAAATTTCTCCATTCATCTGGAAGATTTGTACACAAAAAATAAAAAAACAATTTCTGTACAAAAACCTGAAGAAAAAATAATTATTGATCTTGATAAATTTAAAGGATGGTATGATTTGAAAATAACATCAAACGAGCATCTGTGGCACTTTGCCGGACGTATAGAGACCGGAAAAGTCTCTGTTTCTGATCCGCATTGGGCATAAAAATTTCTTTTAATATTAATAAAAAACCTGTACAAATTTGTACAGGTTTTTTTGACTTATTGTGTTAAAATATATTTTAAGTATAATGCATTACATACGATAAATAATTGTTAATATAAAAATTATAATATATTTTTCTCAAATTATTCTGAATTTTGTTATATTCACTTAACTAATTACTTGCATCATGAAAAAACTAAATTTAACTATTGCAGCGTCTTTATTTGCATTGGCTCTATCCGGGAATCTGAGCGCGCAAGACCTCGCTACAGATAACCATACGGTTACCATTTCTATTCCCGAAGTTGCATTGGTAGATATTGAACCATCTGCCACAAAAAACATTACTCTTGGGTTTACAGCTCCTACGGAAGCAGGAAATCCCATTCTTCCATCTGCAGCCAACACTACTTTGTGGCTTAATTATTCTTCTATTAAATCTGTGGCAGATCCTACCCGTAACGTAAGCGTAAAAATGAACGCTATCATTCCTGGAGTAGATCTTAATGTAACAGCGGCAGCTGCCACCGGAGCTGGAGCAGGTACATTAGGAACTTCTGCAGGTCTGCTTACATTAACTAGTACTGACCAGACTATTATTTCTGGTATTGGAAGTGCTTATACAGGAAATGGAGCTAATAACGGTCACAATCTTACCTATGCACTTGCTGCAGGAAGTGGTCCTGGAGGTGTAGCAGCGTACGCAGATTTACAGGCTACAGCTACTGTTGCTGCTACCGTTACTTATACAATATCAGATAATTAGAATTTAATTAAAATTCTATTCTGCGTTTCAAAAACAAGAAGAAACTGTTATTCAGTTTCTTCCTGGCTTTGTATTATTAATGATTTAACTCCAAACTTTATATCATGATAAAGCGTATCCTTCTTTTGATCACCCTGATTTTGCAGTTCAGCTTTTTACATGCCGGTATTGTGATTCTCAACGGGCTTACGCATTCTTATAAAATAGAAAACGGAAAGGTTTATAAAGGAAAAGTTGCCATTGAAAACACAGGCAGTACTCCTCAAAGTGTAAAAATATTTTTACAGGATTATACCTACCATGCGGACGGAACGACCAATTATACAGCATTACATACCAATACACGCAGTAACGGCGAGTGGCTAAAACTCAATACCAATCTTGTTACGCTTAAAGGTAAAGAAAAGACTGAAATATTCTATGAAATAACAGTTCCCAATCAGGCCATGGATCCCGGAAGCTATTGGAGCGTAATTATTGTAGAACCCGTAGAAGAGATAAAACCCAGCGACAGCAAACCAGGAGTGAGTATCACTTCTATTATACGATATGCCATTCAGGTTATTACAGATTTTGAAACAGAAAAGGCCAAACCGGACCTTAAGTTTGAAAGTGTAAAGGTGGAAAAAATGGAGGGAAAACAAACCGCAAAGGTAGCAATAGCCAATAACGGTAATCTTTACTGTAAACCTACAGCTTCCATTGAAATTTACAATCGTAAAACGGGTGAAAAGGTGGGTACTTATTCAAGTTTAACAATGGGGCTGCTCCCAGGCACCTCCAAAACATTTTACATTGATATCAGCAAATTACCCCCTGCTCAATACAAAGCAGCGATCATAGCGACCGATGAAGAGGAGAATGCTTTTGCACTCAATGTGGAACTAGAAGTAAAAAATGATTAGAACTTGGACTTTATTTATTATCATAACATTATTCCCGGTATTTATTTTTTCTCAAGAGCAATCCAACCGATTGATCAGTAAAAAAGATAGTTTAATGCCGGGAATGTCTACTTCTGTTCCCTTCACTTTAGAAAATAATTCAGCTGAAACCAAAACATATGATATTTCAGTTAGTACATCAAGTCCGTCTATCAATCCTATTTTAGCAAAAGGAGAATTTCAGATTCCTCCTCATGAGACCTCGGTATACCTGGTTCCCTTACGTGTGGGAACAGAAACCGGACAGGGTACTTATTCTGTCATATTGAATATTACCGATCGTAATAATGGAATATCGTTTACGAAAAATTCAAAAATCATCGTTTCCGGAAACAGAAATCTTTTGGTTACCCCATTGAATACTCCTGAATTCATAAGAGCCGGGGAAACCATCCTGGCTTCTTTCCTTATCAAAAATAATGGGAATGTAACCGAAAACATTGTACTGGAAAGCAAAAATGCAATCGTTGATCATGAGTCATCATTAGTGCTGGCCCCTAATGAATCAAAGACTGTCACTATTCATAAAGTAACAAGTCCTGAACTCGCTCAAAATGAATTTCAGAATCTAAACCTTTTCGTATATTCGAAGGGTAACCCTAAAGAAAATCAGGATGTCTATGTAAGTACCCAGGTGATATCAGCAAAACCCTCTGAAAAAGATATTTATCACAGACTTCCTGTTGCCCTCTCCTTATCTTTCATCGGAATGCAGAATATGGGAGTGTATAACGATGGTTTTCAGGGGGAAATCTACGGTAAAGGAACACTTGATAAAGACAACAAAAATCAGATTGAGTTCAGAGCTGTCACCCACAATCCTGTAGAGCTCAACACATTCACCCAATATGAAGAATATTTTGTGAACTATAAACGGGATCAATTGTATATTCATCTTGGTGATAAATCGTATTCTTCATCTTATCTTACGGAGTTTGCAAGGTATGGTCGTGGAGCGGAGATTCGTTATGATTTTAATAAAGTGAGCTTTGGGGGCTTCTATAATCATCCAAGGTTTTTCAGAGATATCAAAGATGAATTTAATTTCTATTCCGCTTTTAAAATCAGAAAAGAGTCTGAAATTACTGTAGGATATCTTTACAAAACTCCGCGGCAGGGAGAAATCCGTTATACAGATGTCAGGCTAGACTCTGATGCTCATCTTCCTTATGCTAAAGGAAAATTCAAGGTTTCAAAAAATATAAACATTTCCGGAGAGCTGGCCTACAGCACTACACAAAAAACAGATGGAACAGCTTATTTATTACAGGCTGATGCTGTTTTTAAAAAGTTGAATGCAGGCTTAATGTACATGAGAGCCAGTCCTGATTTTGCCGGATATTTTACCAATACCAATACCATCAATGGTAATATTTACTATAATGTTACCAAAAAGATCAGTGTATTTGCCAATTATATGCAGGATGCCAAAAATTTCCAAAGAGATACCCTTTTACTGGCAGCACCTTACAGAAAATATTTGCAATATGGAGTACAGTACAAATATCTGCCTACCGGTTTCGTCATTCTTACGAATGGGTATCAAACCTATAAAGATCGTTTAGAACCTAAACAGTTTGATTATTATGAACGTTACTTCAAGGTGAGTGTTAATCAGCAGGTAGGAATGTTTCAGGTAAATCTGGATGGGCAATTCGGTAAAACAGATAATTATCTGACAGGATTTAATGGTAATTCAAGTTTTTATTCTGCAAATCTTTCATTTCAAAAATTCAGAACAACCTTTAACATCTTCGGAAGTTATGCCATAAGCTCAAGGTACCAGCTTCAAAATCAGAAAAATTTTTATTACGGAGCAAGAATCTTCAGCCAGTTTTCTGATAAGACCAGCTTAAGCATCTTTTATCAGAACAATTATATGCCTGAAGAATATTTTAAAGACAGAAATCTGTTTGAACTTCTTTTTCATCAGCAGTTATTTCCCGGAAATGAACTTGACCTTTCGGGAAGATATTCATTGCAAAGAGGAGAAATTGGGAATAAAGATTTCATTTTCTCCATGCGTTATACATGGCGTCCTCATATTCCGGTACAGAAAACTGCGGAATATATTTCGCTGTCAGGAAATATCAGCAATTTAGGGATCAAAAGAACGGAAGGAATTAGATTAATCCTGGGAAGTTATCTGTCCATTACGGATAAAGAGGGGAATTATATATTTAAAAATGTTATTCCGGGGAATTATTTCCTTGAAATAGATCGTTCAACTACGGAAATTAATGATATTCCAACCCAAACTTTTCCTGCAGCCCTTTCCCTGGTGAATAAGGATAATACTTTCAATTTCGGATTAACCACAGCTGCCAATGTTCAGGGACATATTCAGTTTCTGGATACGGGAGAGAAAGATCAGATAGATTTAGCGCAGATACAAACGCTAAAAGGAAAGAAGAAAAGAGAAAGCATTATTGTGGAAGCCACCAATAATGATCAGACTTTTCGGAAGATATGTTATATCGGAGAAGATTTTGATTTCACTTATCTCCGCCCGGGAGACTGGACCGTTAAAGTGTACCGCAATGGATTGGATAAGCGCTATAAAATTTCGACAGATAAATTTCTTTTTACTTTAAAACCTTTAGAAACAAAGAAATTAAGCATCAATGTTGTCAAGCAGCAGATAGAGATCAAATACCAACAGGAATCCTTGAAAGTAGGATATAATGAAATAAAAAAGAAGAGATGATTCTGATCCGTTCCCTAGTATTAATAGCATCGGTTATGATATCCGGTTCAATCTACTCCCAAACCACGGCGAGTACTACTGTCAGCTTAACATTGCCTGTGGTAACGTTAATGGATATTGAGCCAACAGGAAGCATTACATTAAATTTCACACCTCCTACTGAAGCTGGAAATGCCCTGGGAACTCCCACTCCCAATACATCAAAATGGGTCAATTATACTTCCGCCATTACTTCCGGAGGGCTTACCCGAAGAATTACGGCCTCAGTAAATAAACTTATCGCAGGCGTGAATATAAGGATTCAGGCAGCGGCAGCTTCCGGAGCCGGAGGTGGAACACGGGGAACATCTTCAGGACAGGTTATTCTCACCACAACTCCCACAACTATTATTAGCGGTATCGGAGGAGCATATACAGGAAATGGAGCTAATAACGGCCATGCCCTTACTATTTCATTGGCCACAAATACGTATGCCAATTTACAGGCACAGGCCAATACAGCAATTGTCATCACTTATACCATCACAGAATAAAATTAGAAAATGAAAGTCAAAAGTCCCTTTCTCAAAGAACAGTTCTTAAAAAGATATCTATACATTATTGCTTTAATAATGGGAAGTTTTCTTGAAGGGCAAACCATAAATATTGCCGGAACCAGCTGGACAGCCAGCGTACCTACCATTACAGAAGCTGGAAATAACTATACCGGAACTTATGACAATCCCAGTCTGTTAACATTATCAGGTTTTTTACCAGGGTCTTTTCTAAATTTACTGGGCAGCTCCGGAGCAAAAATCAGTATGCAGCATGTTCCAACTTCCTGGAACAGTTCCCTGAAACTTTATGCAAAAAGGAGTGGAGGAACGGCAACAATCAATGGTCTTTGTGTACTGTGTACAGCAACTATTAACGGTGGCCTTAGTTATATTGAAATACCACAAGCGACGGCCGTAACACTTTCAACAATTACCTTTAGTGGTGTTTTAGGTGTTGGCAACAGTGTAAATTATTCCGCTATTAGTGTACAATTGGAAATAGGTGGAGTTTCTGTGACGATTCCTGCTGCAGCTTATAGTACACAAGTCGTTTTTACCATAGGAGCAAATTAAAGAATACGCCAAAGCCATCCTGATCCTTGCATCATAATTAATTCAACAATCTCTGTAAAGAAACATTCAATCCATATTTATCTATAAAAACAATCCTTTTCAAAGTAAGAAAAGGATTGTTTTTTTATGGTATTTAAAATTAATTAATGTTTGGCCCACCAAAGAGGAGTCAGCACAGCATCAGCACCTCCAAGTAATTGTACAGCCTTATCGTATCCGGGCTGATCCGTGTTTCTGAAAGTACTTGGATATCTTAATCTCTGAGGGAAATTCTGAATGGAATTCGTCATATAATTCCCTGAAGTCAGATTAGGAAGATTTACCAAAGGTGTTTCTACTGCAGGATTTTCAAAAAATGGTAACCCAAGTCTTCTCTGATCGCTCCAGGATTCTAACGGTAGCCAAGGCATATTGGCAATGTATTTCTGGGTAATAATCTTTGTGAGTTTATCATTCTTTACCGATCCATTCTTATAAATGGTATTCACAGGGTATTTAATGTCTACAGAAACCAAGTTCCCGGTTGCAGGATCTTTATATTTCATAGTATGGCTCACCCCGGGTTCTGTAATATGACTATAAGAAACAGAAGTTCCATCACGGTTATAATCTGTTGAAGTAATATATTGACCATAGAATTGCGAAACTTCATTATAAACAAAACTTTCCTGAATCCCCTTGTTATAGGCAGCTTCATCACTCATTGGAACCGACCAGCCTTTCAATGCGGCTTCCGCCAAAAGGAAATACGTCTCCCAGCTTGCAAAAAATATTCTTGAATTCTTACTTTCGCGATACTGCTTACCCAAAGCCGGCATACATCCAACTACATTTCTCAATCCGTTTCTCTGTCCTTTTACTCCCCAATTTCCGATGGTGTAGGCATTCCAGGTATTGACTGTGTTTACTGTTATCGTCGAATTATCTGCAAACGTAAGATCTCCATGATTGGTAGTTGCCTGATTGGTATAAGTAGGATATAATGAATAAACCGGACTTGTAAGATCTCCTGGAATATAGAACGTTTTATACGCTCTCGGATCGATTTTATTGGGTAGACCATCCAACCAATATCCTGCACTTGGATCGTTGGTCATTGTTGTAAACTGCTGATCATATTTTATTCCAATATAGTCAGATGCTTTAACCGCCGTATGCTGAGCTGCAGGTAATTGGTCTGTGGAACTTACTCCTCCTAAACCAACGTATAAATTGTTAAGTGTTCCTGACAAGATTTGGGAGTTCCATTCTCTTGACATTACCCCTGTTAAGGCGTCCCATCCTGGTTTTTCAGCCACTTTAAAATTATCTGCACTTGTAGCGATAAACTTATTTGAATTAGCTGCTGCTTCAAATTCTGTTTTTGCTTTTGAAGGATCTACTTCAGCAATTCTCATGGCAATTCTCATCCTCATAGAGTTGGCATACTTTACCCATTGAGCCCAATTAAACCCATAAACCATATCATAGGCATTAGCATTTGATGGTACTCCTTGGTTGGTGTCCATTTTTGCGGCTGCATCTTTTAATTCTTCTAAAATAAAATAATACACTTCTTTTTCAGAATTAAAAGTAGGATTCGTTCCCTGAAAAGCCTGAATAGGTTGAGGTCCGAAATTATCCGAAAATTCGCTCATTAAATAAGCTCTCCAAATTCTGGAAACCTGAATAATATTGTCGTAATAAGGTTTTCCTTGCCCGATTGATTTTTTTTCATTTGCTAATTGAATAGCCGCATTTGCATTATTGAGCCAATCGGAAGCGTATTTCCAATATTCGGAAGTCCAGGAATCATCGTAGGTTCCCCCCGCAATTCCTGTTGTTAAATGCTGTCTGGATGCCGTTTTCCAATATAAAACAAAAACACGTTCTGCAATATTAGGATCCTGCTGGGCACCGAGAATTGAGTTGTTTAATAAATATTCAGGTTCTGCTTTATTAGAGTCTACAGCAAACGGATTATTATTGATGTCTTCAAAATCATTACATGAAGCACATACTAAACCGATGGTAAAAAATGATAAGATATATTTTTTCATTGAGTCAGTTTTTAATTAAAAGCCTAAAGTGATTGTAAATAAATAAGATCTTGAAGTAGGAAAAGCAAGGTTCTCAAATCCTGTAGCATTAGAATTAATGGCGAATACAGATTCCGGATCAATTCCTTTTGCTTTACTGTAGATCATCCATACATTATTGGCCGTAAAAGCAACTTTAGCACTTTGCAGGGCCAATTTTTGGAAAATACTTTTAGGGAAATTATACGTCAGCTGAATATTTCTTAAACGAATATTGGTAGCATCATAAATATTTTGTTCTGTAATTCCTAAGTTTCCAGCTGTTACAGCTCCCCAATAATCCTGTTGAGTGATCTCTTTGGTATTTGCTGTATAACCGCCGCTTCCCTGCACTACTGCATCCAAAATCATATTATCTCGTTTTCCTCCAGGTGCAGTGTCCGCAGCAAGTCCATTCGCTTGTAACGCCGCTTGTGTTGCAGAGAAAAATTTCCCTCCGATTCTTCCGTCAATTAAAAATGAAAGCCCGATATTTTTATATACAAAGCTGTTGGTAAAACCAAACAAAGCCCTCGGAGTCTGATCTCCAAGATAATATTGATCAGGAGTAGCCTGCGGCAATCCGTTTTGATCCACAATCAATTTTCCGTAATGAGCGCTGCCGGTATCTTCTACTCTCAGGAATTTCGTTCCATAAATTGCCCCATAAGGTTTTCCCACTTCAGCGAAGAAGGCAACGTTATCAAAACCTGCTAAAGGATATTTTGAGATATTCCCATCAATTTTATCGATGTTACTTTTTAAAGTTGATAAATTAGCATTTACATTCCACGCAAAATTTTCCTTCTTAAAAATATCTGTATTCAATACGAATTCAAATCCTTTATTGTGCAGTCCACCTGAATTAATCATCATTCTTTCATATCCGGAAAGTGGATTTATCGGAATAGCTATAAGCTGATCAGTTGCATTATTATTGAAATAACTTACATCCAGAGACACTCTGTCAAAAAACTTCATATCTGCACCGACTTCAAAAGTTTTAAGTTTTTCTGCATGTAAATTTGAATTAAAAAGTATTTTATTTCTTGCAAGTACAATATGTCCGTTTGGATCAGTGGAAGCAATATATGTGTTGTACAAGCTTTGAGGAGGTAAAGAGTTCCCTACAACGGCATAGGCTGCACGAAGCTTAGCAAATGTTAAAACATTCGAACTCGTCCCATTTAATTTCTTCAGCATATCTGTTAAAACTAATGAGGTACTCACAGAGGAATAAAAATAAGATCTGTTATTAATATTCAACGTAGAGGACCAGTCATTTCTTGCGGTAGCATTCAGAAACCAATATCCGTCATAATTAATTTCAGCAGCAGCAAAGACTGAATTAATTTTTTTCCACATATCAACTTCAGTTGTTGTAACAGAAGCAAGATCACTTGTATTAGAAGTGCTGAAAACGTTAGCAAGAATGAGATTTTGTGTAGTAAAATATAAAGCTTTATCCCTGCTTTCCATCATCTGTCCATACACAGAAAGCGATCCGCCCCATTTGCCAATAATATTGTCTTTTTTAGCATTAAGGCTTATGATATAATTATTCTCATAAAACTTTTCCTGACCGGTAGTATAAGAATTATTACGTGAAGATCCTGTCCAAACCCTTGCATCCGTATTTAAAGAATAGAAATCCGTTCCTAACCTTACATCTGCGCTCAGCCAATTATTAAATTGATATTTGAGATAACCATTCAATAAAAACCTATCTTTTTTATCGGCATTCAATGCATTATAGGCGGTCCAATAAGGGTTAATTCCATTTGAAGTGATCCAGCGCGAAGTAACCTCATTTTGCATCTGCCCATCACGATAGTCTCTTACATCAATATTTTGAGGCATTAAAAGTATTTTCGGATAGTAATTTCCATCGCCTTGCCCTCCGGAAGGTCTGTTTGTTCCCTTAATACTCATATACTGGGCTTTCACCTCACTCGTCCATCTTTTATTAGCTCCAAAATTAGAATTCATTTTAGCCATAAAGTTGAACCTTTCGTATTTTGAATTAGGAATCTGGCTGTTACTATTTAAATAATTAGCAGAAGTGTACAAGCTTGACCCTTCGCCTAAGTTCTCCTGAAAGCTCAGTGTATGCTGTGAATTTGTTCCTGTCTTAAAAAAGTTTTTTAAGTTATCATAAACCGTCATATTAGATCCCTCAAAAGATGGTCCCCAAGAAGTAGTATTGTCAACTCCAACAGGATTGGATAAACCATTACTACCTTGTGCAAAACTATGTTGCAAATCAGGTTTCATAAAAATATTTTCGAAACCTAAGCTTGTAGAATAGGTAATTCCTAATCCACCTTTTCTTTTACCGGTTTTTGTTGTAATCAAAATAACACCATTTCCACCTCTGGAACCGTAAAGGGCAGAAGCTGCACCACCTTTTAAAACAGAAAGACTTTCAATATCATCCGGGTTAATATCACTTAAACCATTTCCCATATCAAGATCCGGATTCCAGAAATCATTATTAAAGTCTTTTCCATTCTGTCTAACCTTTGATCCCAGGCTATTACTTAGCGGAACTCCATCCACCACAATAAGAGGCTGATTATCCCCAGTAAAAGAATTAAACCCCCGTAGATTAATTTTAGAAGAAGAACCAGGTCCAAAACTTCCTTTAATTACTTGTAATCCGGCAACCTTTCCTACCAATGCATTGGTCATGTTATTTTCTTTGGCATCAACAAGGGTTTGGCCTTTTACATCCTGGAAAGAATATCCAAGCGCTTTTTTTTCTTTTTTTACACCATAAGCTGTTACAACTACTTCGTCAATCTTTGACGTTTTAGTTGAATCACTTTGTGCATACAATCCATAGAAACAGAATAAGGATTGGAGCAGCCCAACCTTAAAAATGGTTTTTTTCATAAAAATTAGATTTGGTATATATTTAATAATATCACAGGATATTTTAACAAATAAACGTAATTATTATTAAATTAATATACAATCATTAATTATTTATGCTAAATACACTAGTAAAAGCAATCTAATCTTTCTAAAGCTTATGATACTTAAACGATTAAGTAAAATTCAAAATTTGGTTAGCCATAATTAGTATCTGGTAACTGAAAAAAGGGATAAAATAGAATATGTATTGTTTAGACTCCTACGGATGACAATTGTGTTGGGGTGAAGGTATTTGTACGGCAAGCAGGTAGCTATGGGTATAGTATATAACAAAAAAATCCTTTATCATCAGATAAAGGATTTTTAAAAATAAAATAAAAACTGGCGGCGGCCTACTCTCCCGCGTTAGCAGTACCATCGGCGCTGGTGGGCTTAACTTCTGTGTTCGGAATGGGAACAGGTGAGCCCCACCGCTAAAACCACCCTAAAGGTTGTATATAAGATGTCAGATGTAAGACAGCAGATGTCAGACGAATTTGTCTGAGATCTGAGATCTAATCTCTGATATCTGTTTTAAGCGATAAAAACTTTCACAAAGAGGTAACCTTGCTGCACTTCCGTGCGCCATATCAGGCTATAAATCTACGGGTAATTAGTACTACTTGGCTATGACATTACTGTCTTTACACCTATAGCCTATCAACGTCGTCATCTCCAACGACCCTTAAAAGATGTCTCATCTTGAGGCGAGTTTCGCACTTATATGCTTTCAGTGCTTATCTCTTCCAAACGTAGCTACTCAGCAGTGCACCTGGCGGTACAACTGATACACCAGAGGTTTGTTCAATTCGGTCCTCTCGTACTAGAATCAAGCCCTCTCAAACATCTAACGCCCGCAATAGATAGAGACCGAACTGTCTCACGACGTTCTGAACCCAGCTCGCGTGCCACTTTAATGGGCGAACAGCCCAACCCTTGGGACCTTCTCCAGCCCCAGGATGTGACGAGCCGACATCGAGGTGCCGAACCTCCCCGTCGATGTGAGCTCTTGGGGGAGACTAGCCTGTTATCCCCGGAGTACCTTTTATCCTATGAGCGATGGCCCTTCCATACGGAACCACCGGATCACTATGTCCTGCTTTCGCACCTGATCGACTTGTAGGTCTCACAGTCAAGCACCCTTATGCCATTACACTCTACGCACGGTTACCAAGCGTGCTGAGGGTACCTTTGAAAGCCTCCGTTACTCTTTTGGAGGCGACCACCCCAGTCAAACTACCCACCACGCAATGTCCTTCTAAAAGAAGTTAGGCTCCAAGTAAGTAAAGGGTGGTATTTCAACGTTGGCTCCACAAACACTAGCGTGCCTGCTTCAAAGCCTCCCACCTATCCTACACATTACTTACTCAAAGTCAATACGAAGTTATAGTAAAGGTTCACAGGGTCTTTTCGTCCCATTGCGGGTAATCGGCATCTTCACCCCAGCACCGGGCAGGTGTCAGACCCTATACTGCATCTTTCGATTTTGCAGAGTCCTGTGTTTTTGATAAACAGTCGCCTGGGCTCTTTACTGCGGCCACCATTGCTGATGGCGTCTCTTCTCCCGAAGTTACGAGACTATTTTGCCTAGTTCCTTAACCATGATTCACTCTAGCACCTTAGGATTCTCTCCTCGACTACCTGTGTCGGTTTTGGTACGGGTTGCTTCACTTCGGCTTTTCTTGGAAGCACTTTCCCTACAGCAGCTTCGCCCGAAGGCTAGGCCTTGACTATTCCGTCAGTCTCCAGTAAGTACGGCACTCCGTCCCCTTTTTAGTGTGAGCAAGTATGGGAATATTAACCCATTGTCCATCCACTACCCCTTTCGGGTTCGCGTTAGGTCCCGACTAACCCTCAGCTGATTAGCATGGCTGAGGAAACCTTAGTCTTTCGGTGAGCGGGTTTCTCGCCCGCTTTATCGTTACTTATGCCTACAATACCTCACAGTACTGCTTCGGCGCAAATAGAATGCTCTCCTACCAGATGTATCTAAAATACAAATCCATAGCTTCGGTAATATGTTTATGCCCGATTATTATCCATGCCGGACCGCTCGACTAGTGAGCTGTTACGCACTCTTTAAATGAATGGCTGCTTCCAAGCCAACATCCTAGCTGTCAATGCAGTCCAACCGCGTTGCTTCAACTTAACATATATTTTGGGACCTTAGCTGTTGGTCTGGGTTCTTTCCCTCTCGGACATGGACCTTAGCACCCATGCCCTCACTGCCGTAGAACATTTATTAGCATTCGGAGTTTGTCAGGAATTGGTAGGCGATGAAACCCCCGCATCCAATCAGTAGCTCTACCTCTAATAAACTTATATACGACGCTGCACCTAAATGCATTTCGGAGAGTACGAGCTATCTCCCAGTTTGATTGGCCTTTCACCCCTACCCACAGGTCATCCGAAGACTTTTCAACGTCAACCGGTTCGGTCCTCCACTCTGTGTTACCAGAGCTTCAACCTGCCCATGGGTAGATCACAAGGTTTCGCGTCTAATCCTACTAACTATACGCCCTATTCAGACTCGCTTTCGCTCCGGCTCCGGTACTTAATACCTTAACCTCGCTAGTAAAATTAACTCGTAGGCTCATTATGCAAAAGGCACGCCGTCACACCATATAGGTGCTCCGACCGCTTGTAGGCGTACGGTTTCAGGTTCTATTTCACCCTTCTATTCGAAGTGCTTTTCACCTTTCCTTCACAGTACTTGTTCACTATCGGTCTTTCAGGAGTATTTAGCCTTGGAGGATGGTCCCCCCATATTCAGACAGGATTTCACGTGTCCCGCCCTACTCATTTATCATCCAAATATGCCTTTCGAGTACAGGATTATCACCTTCTATGATTGTTCTTTCCAGAACATTCCTCTAAACATATAAAGACTTTTGGGCTAATCCGCTTTCGCTCGCCACTACTTACGGAATCTCTTCGATTTCTTTTCCTCCGGGTACTTAGATGTTTCAGTTCTCCGGGTTTGCTCCTCCTAAGAGGTGACTGGTCTTCAACCAGCCGGGTTGCCCCATTCGGACATCTGCGGATCAATTCGTGTGTGCCAATCCCCGCAGCTTTTCGCAGCTTACCACGTCCTTCGTCGCCTCTGAAAGCCTAGGCATCCGCCATACGCCCTTAACGATTTCTTTCCTAATATTTAAATTAGTTCAGTATTTTTTGATAAACTCTCGTCTATCGATATTTTTATAAACTCGGCACTCGAAAGTGCTCGGTTATCTCTTTGTGATGTCTTTACCGTTAATGTCAATGATCTTAATGTCTTCTTGTCTGCTTAATGAACAGATATTGTTTTTGGCTCTATCCGTAACTTTTAAATTAAGCTTCCAAAACTGTGGAGAATAAGGGAGTCGAACCCTTGACCTCCTGCGTGCAAGGCAGGCGCTCTAGCCAGCTGAGCTAATTCCCCTCTAGTAGAAATTGTAAATTCTAGATTATAAATTTTAAATCAAACATGCGTTATAATCTAAAATCTATAATTTATAATCTATAATCCCTTCAATTAGTAGTCTCGGGCAGGCTCGAACTGCCGACCTCTACATTATCAGTGTAGCGCTCTAACCAGCTGAGCTACGAGACTTCATTATTAATTTTAAATTTTAAATTGAAAATTTTAAATGATTCTTAAATCTAAAATCTATAATTTATAATCTAAAATCTCTCTATCCCTTTACTAATTTCTAGTGGGTTTTGTATTTTTATATAGCAACCAAACAAAAAACTAAAGCTTGAACTTTAAGTAAGTGCTGTATCTTGCGATACTAATTTTGTTTATCGTCCTAAGACGCTCTAAAATGAGATGTTCCAGCCGCACCTTCCGGTACGGCTACCTTGTTACGACTTAGCCCTAGTTACCTGTTTTACCCTAGGCAGCTCCTATTACGGTCACCGACTTCAGGTACCCCAGACTTCCATGGCTTGACGGGCGGTGTGTACAAGGCCCGGGAACGTATTCACCGCGCCATGGCTGATGCGCGATTACTAGCGATTCCAGCTTCATAGAGTCGAGTTGCAGACTCCAATCCGAACTGAGACCAGCTTTCGAGATTTGCATCACATCGCTGTGTAGCTGCCCTCTGTACTGGCCATTGTATTACGTGTGTGGCCCAAGGCGTAAGGGCCGTGATGATTTGACGTCATCCCCACCTTCCTCTCTACTTGCGTAGGCAGTCTCACTAGAGTCCCCAACTTAATGATGGCAACTAGTGACAGGGGTTGCGCTCGTTGCAGGACTTAACCTAACACCTCACGGCACGAGCTGACGACAACCATGCAGCACCTTGAAAAATGTCCGAAGAAAAGTCTATTTCTAAACCTGTCATTTCCCATTTAAGCCTTGGTAAGGTTCCTCGCGTATCATCGAATTAAACCACATAATCCACCGCTTGTGCGGGCCCCCGTCAATTCCTTTGAGTTTCATTCTTGCGAACGTACTCCCCAGGTGGCTAACTTATCACTTTCGCTTAGTCTCTGAAGCTTGCGCTCCAAAAACGAGTTAGCATCGTTTACGGCGTGGACTACCAGGGTATCTAATCCTGTTCGCTCCCCACGCTTTCGTCCATCAGCGTCAGTTGTTGCTTAGTAACCTGCCTTCGCAATTGGTGTTCTAAGTAATATCTATGCATTTCACCGCTACACTACTTATTCCAGCTACTTCAATAACACTCAAGACCTGCAGTATCAATGGCAGTTTCACAGTTAAGCTGTGAGATTTCACCACTGACTTACAGATCCGCCTACGGACCCTTTAAACCCAATAAATCCGGATAACGCTTGCACCCTCCGTATTACCGCGGCTGCTGGCACGGAGTTAGCCGGTGCTTATTCGTATAGTACCTTCAGCTTCCCACACGTGGAAAGGTTTATCCCTATACAAAAGAAGTTTACAACCCATAGGGCCGTCGTCCTTCACGCGGGATGGCTGGATCAGGCTCTCACCCATTGTCCAATATTCCTCACTGCTGCCTCCCGTAGGAGTCTGGTCCGTGTCTCAGTACCAGTGTGGGGGATCACCCTCTCAGGCCCCCTAAAGATCGCAGACTTGGTGAGCCGTTACCTCACCAACTATCTAATCTTGCGCGTGCCCATCTCTATCCACCGGAGTTTTCAATTTTAAATGATGCCATTCAAAATATTATGGGGTATTAATCTTCCTTTCGAAAGGCTATCCCCCAGATAAAGGCAGGTTGCACACGTGTTCCGCACCCGTACGCCGCTCTCTAGATCCCGAAAGATCTATACCGCTCGGCTTGCATGTGTTAGGCCTCCCGCTAGCGTTCATCCTGAGCCAGGATCAAACTCTCCATTGTATGTTTGTCTGACTCACTCAAAGTTTTTTAACGCTTTAGTTTTTCCTTACTTGGTTGTTATATTGTATGTCAATGATCTTTATATCTTTCGCTTTTCAACGAAGCAATCTCTCTGTCAGTGTCGCTCCGTATTTGCGAGTGCAAAAGTAAAACTTTATTTCTTAATGACCAAATGTTTTAAAAGAAAATTTTAAAGTTTTTTAAGTAACCTTAATCTCTCTAAACCCTCAATCAATCTACTCCTGCGCTCCCTCTAATTGGGACTGCAAAGATACAAACTCTTTTTAAAACCCGCAACTCTTTTTAATAAAAAAATTAAAGTTTTTTGTTTGTCTCTTTTTGAAGTATCATATTGTCTCTGCTTATCTAAAAGCTCTTCTGCGCTACTGAGCTACTCTCGTTTTTCAGTGGGGCAAAGATAACAACTTATTGCAACGCAAACAACTTTATTTAACATAAATGTCATATCCTCGTAATATTTGAACATAAGCCACTGATACAAAGTGAGAAAAATTTCAAACAAAATCCACTCAATTTAATTTCATATAAAGTAAAACCAGCGAGATTGTTATTATAAGTGATATTTAAGGCTTACTTTCTTTATAGATCACGCTCAAAAATTCTGCATAAGACTTCTCCAGACCAATGATATCTCCGGATTTAAGGTTTAAACCTCCTACTCCTGAGTTATCCGGCTTCACTTTTAAAGAGGAAACCTGAAAATAAATATCATCATCATTGACTTTTGGCTGAACTTTTACTGTAGATCCTAAAAGTTTCTTGGTTGAGATGGTATAGATTTCTCCCGGCATAAATTTTAATTTTAAAAATGATCTGGGAGAAATGGTGTAATCTTTACGATTGATACTTATTTTCTGATCTTTTTCAGAGGAAGCAAATATATACATCTCTCCATGCTTAGTTACCAGTTTTTC
The DNA here is from genome assembly GCF_965111995.1 of Chryseobacterium sp. Marseille-Q8038. Lineage (NCBI taxonomy): Bacteria > Pseudomonadati > Bacteroidota > Flavobacteriia > Flavobacteriales > Weeksellaceae > Chryseobacterium > Chryseobacterium sp. Marseille-Q8038. The sequence goes on from NZ_CBCOPN010000002.1 coordinate 1,265,103, forward strand.
TTTAGGCGTATAATATAACGCAATTTTATAATTGGCAGCATTGAATGCCTGAGGGGTACCATCTACATTTTCAAAGGGTTTTAATTCAAATGTATTGGCACCAATCTCTTTTGCTTTTTTATATACTAAGGAAAAGACAGCTGCATCATCTTTTGAAAAGCCCTGTACTTCTACTTCTCCTAAATAAACAGCATCTCCGGCGGATTCTTTCCTATAGAAGAATTTATCTGAGTTGTCATTTGTTTTTTCGACTTTCGTCATATAGACATTTTGTGCACTCCACAGCTGGATACATAATAAGGAAAAGAGTATTGCAATATTTTTCATATATATATTATGGGTTTGAAAGTATATCAACACATTCTTCAAGGCTATTTTCCCAATGTTTGGGTTCTATTTTGTAGACTTCTTCTATTTTATCCAAAGACATGGTACTTCTCACAGGTCTTTTGGCAGGTGTTGGATACTGCTCGGTTGTCAACGGATTTAATTTTACTGATGATTTTGAAAATTCAGCAATTTTTTTGGCAAATTCAAACCAGGTTGTCTCCGGATAGTTTGAGAAGTGGAAAATTCCATAGGTCTTTTGTGGAGTTTCGATGATCTCCATAATTGCTTCTGCCAAATCGTTTGCATTGGTTGGCTGTCCAAACTGATCAGCAACGATTCCCAACTCTTCTTTTTGAGAGAAAAGATTCAACATTGTTTTCACAAAGTTTTTATTAAACTCAGAGTACAGCCATGAAGTTCTCAGGATGATTGTTTTTGGATTGATTTCCAGAGCACGCTCCTCTCCTTCTCTCTTTGATGCTCCATATACTCCTATCGGATTAGTAAAATCATCTTCAGAGTACGGAAGATTTGTAGTACCATCAAAAACATAGTCTGTAGAAACGTGGATAAGAACAGATTTATAATCTGTACATGCCTGAGCAAGGTGAGCTACTCCATCAGCATTTACCGCAAAAGCTTTTTCCTTTTCCTTTTCTGCCAGGTCAACGGCTGTGTATGCAGAAGCGTTGATGCAATAATCAGGTTTGTTATCATAAAAGAAATCATTCACCTGCTCTTCATTGGTAACATCTAAAATGGATGAATCTGTAAATAAGAATTCATATTGGTGTTCAAAGTCAGGAGCTATTTTTTTTATGCAGTTTCCTAATTGTCCGTTACTACCTATTACTGCTATTTTTTTCATTTGTTTATTATTAATTTTTAAGTTGGAACCTTCAATAAGAAATGGGGTTAAGAATTTTTGGCATTCTGAGATCTTAAGAACTTCACTCTAGACTGGAAGTCTTTTTGGATAAGATCTACATAAAACTTATCAAAAATCTCTTTGATATCCTGAGGATGAACTTCAGATTTTCTTGTTTTAACATTAAAATAGATAACGGTCACCCAAAGTACAGCATGAATTGTCTTTTCATCCAGACTTTTCATCAGAATTTCAACTTTTGCTGTTCTATCCTGTACATCGATGGTTTTACTGCTGATGACTACCTGTGTATTATACCTTACTTCTTTTAAATAGGCTATTTCATTTTGAATAGCAATCCAGGTACAGCCGGTTTTCTTGGTATATTCTTCATAGGTAAACCCATAAAATGTTTCTACATGATCTTCTCTAGCATTGAACATATAATCAAGATATTTTACATTATTCAGATGTCCGATCGGATCACAGTCACTAAACCTAACTTTGACCGTAGTTGATACTTCTTTTTCCATTCCGCAAAAATAAAAAAACCACCTCTAAAAGAGGTGGTTAGTTTTATAAATCTTTGTTAATTTGCTGAAATTATTGAATTCCTAATTCTTTCTTCACAGCTGCAGTTGCGTCTGGTCCTGCTTTATAAAGGAATGCTGTTGAGTTTGCATCCATAATATAGTCATATCCATTAGCTTTAGCTACTTTTTCTACTGCATCATTTAGCTTTTTCTCAATAGGACCGAAAGCTACATCTTGCTTAGCTTGTAGATCTTTTTGAGCTTTGTCCTGCATTTGCTGGATTTCTTCAGCTAATTTTTTCATTTCTGCTTCTCTTGCTGTGTTTTCGTCAGCTGTTTTCTTAGGAGCTTCAGTTTGATATTGCTGATATTTAGTTTGAGCTGCGTCAGCTTTTTTCTTAATCTCAGCTTGTTTAGTATCTAAGAATGTTTTAAGATCAGCATCTGCTTTCTTTTTCTCCGGCATAGCGTTAAGAACTCCCATTACATCTAAAGTAGCAATTTTTTGAGCTTTTGCCATACCTACAGATACAACCATCATTACTGCTGCAAATAATACACTTAATTTTTTCATAACTGGTAAATAAATAATTTAATTTGTTTTTAGATTTTAAAATATAGCAAAAGTTAATTTTCTTATTATTTTTTTCCTTTGCTATTTGTTTTTTTCTTCTTATCTGTTCCTTTTAACAGGATAGACAATACTTTTTCTGTGTAATCATATTTTGACTGAAGGAAAATAACACTAATGTTATTGCTTTTATCAAGAACTATGCCCAAGCCATTTTTTTCGGACATTGTTTTGATAGCTCCCCAGATCTGATCCTGAAAAGGCTGAACCAGATTTGTTCTCAGTTTTGTGATCTCACCATTAGCTCCAAAACGTAAGCTTGTTGTCGTTTTAATATTTTTATCAAGGTCTGTAACTTCTTTTTCTCTAAGTTTAAGCTGGTCACCTATCAATAAAACTTTTTCACTTTCAAAAGCAGCCTTTTTTCTTTCATATTCAGTCTGAAGATTTTGAAGTTCGGATTCCCAGGTATCGATCTGAGAGTTTAATCTTGCTTCAGCTTCTTTATACTGAGGTAATTTATTCAAAATTTCATCCGTATCCACTACTCCGATTTTCTGGGCGTTGTTTAACCCAAAAAGCAAAAGGAATGCGAATGTGAAAATTATTTTAAAGTGCTTCATATTTGTAATTATAATGTTTGGTTCATCAAGAAGTGGTTTCTCCATCCAGACTTATCACCTGAAATTGTCTTATCAAGACCAAGTGCAAAGTCGAATCCGATCAATCCAAATGCTCCCATATACACTCTTACCCCGACTCCGACTGATCTTTTCAGCTGGAATGGGCTGTAAGAACTCCATGAATTCCATACATTACCACCTTCTGCGAATGTCAAAGCGTAGATTTTTGCAGTCTGGCTCATAGAGATTGGGTATCTTAATTCTAAAGTAAATCTGTTATAGATTGTACCTCCACCTTTCTGCGTAATATCATCTGCCTGTCCTCCTTCTGTACTTGCATTTTCATAACCTCTTAAAGGGATTAATTCTCTACCGTCATATCTACCTCCGAAAAGACCTGTACCTCCCATGTAGAATCTTTCAAATGGCGGAGCACCTAATTGGCTGTTATATCCATCCATGAATCCCATTTCTGCGGAAGATCTCAAGACCAATTTTCCAATGATCTCATTGTAAACATCTGCTTTAAACTTGATTTTATAGAATTCCATCCACTTATATTTGTCAATAGCTGACATGGTGGAGTAATCTTTCTTCTTAAACAATGAGTATGGAGGAGTCAGTTTTGCTGAAAGCTCAATATTGGATCCCATTGTTGGGAAAATCGGGTCAATACCTGCAGAGTTTCTGCTCAATCCCAGGTTGACACTGAAGTTATTGGCAGTACCATTCGTTTCTGTAGTATCTCCAAACTGGAATGGGTAGTTATTGAAGTCATACTTCTGGAACTGTAATCCTGTGTAAAGTGAGAAATAATCATCCGGCCAGTTCAATAGTCTGTTTAATCCTACTGAAGCGGAGAAGATGTTCAATTTCTGAGCAGCTCCGTACTGATCTGTATATCTTACTCTGGAGTTGTTCAAACTTACAGAAAGAGCTGTTGGTCTTGTACCAAATAACCAAGGTTCTGTAAATGATACTCCATAGTTCTGGAAGTACTGTCCTGCCTGAACCTGAATAGAGAACGTTTGTCCGTCTCCCTGAGGCACAGGTTTGAAGTCTTTAAACTTAAGGAAGTTCTTTAATGAGAAGTTATTAAATGTCAATCCTAAAGTACCGATAAAGCTGTTACCACCGTAACCTGCCTGTAACTGGACCTGAGAAGATCCTTTTTCTACAAGTTTCCAGTTGATATCTACGGTATTATCCACCTGATTTGGCTGAATATCCTGACCGATCTGCTGAGGGTCAAAGAATGACATCCCTGCTAAATCGAAATAGGTTCTTTTAATTTCCGTTTTCTTGAATAGCTCTCCCGGCTTCGTTCTTAAAGCTCTAAGAATCACGTGGTCATGGGTTGTAGTGTTCCCCTGCCATGTTACTTTATTCCAGGTAGCCTGTTCTCCTTCGTTAATTCTAACTTCAAGGTTTACGGCATCTCCTGATACTGATTTTTCAACAGGTGTTACATTGGAGAAAAGATAACCATTGTTCATGTAAACAGATTTGATATCTGAATCATCTTCTTTTCCTCCGTCTTCACCAACTTTTTTGTTGAATCCTACAGCATCGTAAATATCACCTTTTTTATATCCTAATAATCTTTGTAAATATTCTGTAGCGTATACCGTATTTCCCGTGAACGTAACGTCCCCGATATAATATTTTTTACCCTCGTTAAGTTTTACGTTGATTTCGTAGTTATTTCTTTTGTTTCTCCATACAGAATCTGAAACGATTTTAGCATCTCTATATCCAAGGGAGTTGTAATAACTGATAAGGCTTTGTTTATCTTCCTGATATTTATCTTCAATGAATTTTGAGGATTTTAAAATACCACCGATCCCAAAACGTTTTTGTTTCGTTTCTTTGAAAGCATTATTTCTAAGCTTTCTGTCGGTTACATTTTCATTTCCTTCAAATTCAATATGGTCGATTTTAATTCTTTTACCCTTATCTACATTGATTGTCCAGTCTACTAAAGCAGGATCTCCTGCATTTACTTTATCCTGAATCGTGATTTTAGCATCAGCAAAACCTTTTTTAATGTAGTCTTTAGGGACATTGGTTTTAAGGCTTGAAACCAAGTTCTGAGTGATCTTAGTTCCTGGTTTAAGGTTGTTATCCTTTGCCAGTTTCTCACTTTTAGATTTACCGATTCCTTTTCCTGCAAATTTCACTTCTCCAAGTTCTTTCAGATCCTGCAGGTAAAATTTCAGAACGATCGTCTGTCCTTCAATGCTTTGAACATAAACTTCCACTTCAGAAAAAGATTGGGTATCCCAAAGTTTTTTTACAGCGTTGCTGATTTTCTGTCCCGGAATGTCTACACTCTCTCCTTTTGTAAGGCCCGTAAATCTTAAGATCTGAGCTGGTGTATATTTTTTTACCCCATCTACAACGATGTCTTTAAGTGTATAAGTTCCTGCCTCATTTTCTGCATGTACAGCATTATTTACTTTTGTGCTGTCTTGTGGAGTTACTTGTCCATAAAAATGTGCAGAAGCAGCAAACATAATGATGGGTAATAGTCTAAACTTCATTTTATCGAGTCTTTCTTTTCTTAAAATTTTATTGGCCATTTACCTGCTCACCGGTTAAACCATATCTTCTTTCTTTGTTTTGATAATCAACAATACATTGGAAGAAAATGTCTTTGGTGAAATCCGGCCACAGAACATTTAAAAACTGCAATTCTGCATAAGCAATCTGCCAAAGCAGGAAGTTGCTTATCCTTATTTCGCCGCTGGTTCTGATCAGTAAATCTACAGGAGGAAAATCTTTTGTATAAAGATAGTTTTCAAATAGACTTTCGTTAATATTTTCTATCTCTACTTTTCCTTCTTTTACATCAGAACTTATACTTTTTACGGCTTCCAGTATTTCATTTTGTGAGCCATAGCTTATAGCCAATACAAGGTTTCCTTTTGTGTTTTCTTTTGTAAGTTCTACCACACGTTCCAACTGCTCTTTCACTAATGTAGGCAGTTTTTCAAGATTCCCTATAACATGCATTCTTAATCCTTTGCTGAAGATCTCTTCTGCTTCCAGAAGCAGGGTCTCTACCAACAGATTCATAAGGGTATTCACTTCTTCACTTGGGCGATTCCAATTTTCTGAAGAGAATGTATACAGTGTTAAATAAGGGATATCAATCTCATTACATGCATTAATGGCATTTCTTACTGCATTAATGGCATTTTTGTGACCGAAGGTTCTTTCTTCGCCACGAGATTTTGCCCATCTTCCATTACCATCCATAATGATGGCTACGTGTTTTGGTAAATTCTCAGAATTTATTTTTTCTTTTATCAACGACATATTATTCACAATAACATGGAGGTCTTCCGAACGAATATGTCAGTCCTAAACTGAAAGTATTTATCCAGTCGTTGGATCTGTCATCTCCAATATTTCTCTTTTTAATAAACTCTGCTTCTCTTTCTTTAGAAACTGCATAGTAATTTCCTGACTGTAATAATGAACCACCTGTAGCAGGGTCCAAAATATCAGCATTAAAAGAAGTTTTTACATCTTTGGAAAGGATCTTACTATAATCCAACTGATCCGTCAATGTATATCTGAATGTAGCTTCTGCAAATATAGCCCATGAATGGTTGAATTTATACTTCAAACCAACCCCAAAAGGAATATGCATTGTTACTTTTTTCCCTAATGAATAGTCTGTTGTAGTTGTGAAATCCAATTCATTGATTGGAGCCTGTGCTACACCATCCGCATCTCTTCTGAAATCATTCACAAGGGTTGCTTTAGGAGCGTCAAACATCAAAGCACCTACACCTCCGAAGATGTAAGGGCTCAGCATGCTGATCTGCTCATTATTTACTGGGAAAAAGTTATACTCAAACATTAAACTCGCCTCATACACATTATTTTTTCCGTATGAGTTTCTATTTCTTCTATAATCTTCTTTCGCCGCTTTATCACTAAACTGAATCTGGTTATATCCTAAATCCAATCTAACAGTCTGATGCGGGTTAAAATTAAATCTGTATAATAAACCACCATAAAATGGGATGCCCCAATCTGACGCTCTGCTTAAATCCAACGGCTTCTGTAAAATATAATTTGTCCTTCCTACATCTCCCACTAGGTTACTCATACCTAGACGAACTCCCAATTCGTTTCTTTGTGCTTTAACACTTACCACTCCAAGGAAGGCAAGGAAGCTAAACAATAATTTTTTATTCATAAAAGAATATGGATTTATGGTTATTTTAAAATTTAATTTTTGCAAATATAAAACATTTTTATATTAATGATAATCTTAATGTTTAGTTAAAAATAAACAAAAAAACATAATTTGTTATAAAGTAAACGGCAAAGTGGCAAAAATATTCTTTTTTTCATAGAATGAAAATACTCTAAATATGAAAAAACCCCCATTAAATGAGGGTTTAATGCTTTATTTTTTGTTGAATAATACCTGTACTTTATTTCTGATCCTTATCAGTAACGGCTCTTTATAATTTTTATCTTCATCAAAATAACCATAACCATAGCCATATCCGTAGCCATAACCGTAGCCATATCCGTAACCTTGTTTTGTATTATAGTCATTATAAACAAGCCCTAAATTATTAACTTCATCATTATGATACTTTTCAGTAATCATTTTCAGCATATACTTTTCTGTGTATTCATGACGTACTACATAGAGATTAGCATCAGAATGCTTCATGAGTTCATATGAATCAGCCACAAGACCTACAGGTGGTGAATCTATAATAATGAAATCGTATTTTTCTTTAAGTTCTTCTATAAACCTGATATTTCTCTGGCTCATTAAAAGTTCAGAAGGGTTTGGCGGGATAGGACCTGAAGTAGCAACATCAAGATTAGGAATCTTGGTTTTATTAATAATCTGGTCAATACTTACTTCTCCTGTAAGGTAGTTTGAAATACCGTATTTGTTATCAATTTTAAAGTCTCCAAAGATTTTTGGCTTTCTAAGGTCCATGCCTAATAAGATTGTTTTTTTGTCACTTAATCCTATTACAGATGCCAGATTGATAGAAATATAAGTTTTTCCTTCTCCTCCAATGGATGATGTAATCAAAATAACTTTACCTTTTTCACTTTCATTTTCCATCAAGAATCTCATATTGGCTCTTATTCCCCTGAAAGCCTCTGATACAGATGATTTCGGCTGCTCGAGAACGGTAAGCATATTTTCATTGCTGTTATTTCCTATTACCCCAAGCAGTGGAATTTTCGTAGCACCTAAGAGTTCTTTGATATTTCTTATTTTACTATCCAATACTTCACCTACAAAAATAAACAGTAATGGAAGCAGCATTAATCCAGAGATAATGGCAGTCTTTGCTAACTTTACATTAGGTCCTATAGCTCTTTGCCCCAGATTTTTAGCAGGGTCAATCACTGTAATATCAGATTGATTGGTTGCCATTCTCATCTTAGTATCACTCTGTCTTCCCAAAAGACTATTGTAAGTGGCCTCAATCATATTATATCCTCTCTCTGCGTCCAGATACTTTCTTTCTTTTTCAGGATAAGAAGCTAAATCTGAGTTGGCTCCTGAAATATCACGATCAATTTTATTGATTTCATCATAATATCTGTTATAATATCCTCTTAAGCTGTTGGATGATCCCATTCTTGCCTCATCAATAAGCCTGTTGATTTCTCTCATCGGCTCTGATGACGGTTTATAAATAGAAGCCATTTCTGCTTTTTTGGTATACAGAGCTTTAAGTTCAGAAACCGTTGCTGAAAACAATCCATCTTCAAAACCTGCTGCATTGGTCCCAATCATTTTATCAAAATTTTGAGACTGCAGGGTGTTTTTGATATTGTTTAGAGAGTTGATTTTACTTATGATATCGGCTTTTTTAGCTTCTAAATCTTTTATTTTCTCCAGAGATTTTTCATCACGGTCTTTAATGTTATAAAGCTTTTCCGAAGTTTTTAAATAATTCAGCACGTTCGCACTTGAATCAAGTTTTTTACGGATATTATCCAGATTGTCTTTTAAAAAGATATCTGTATTCTTATTAATAATATTTTTGTCTGCTAATCTCTTTTTTTGTAGTTCTGCAACAGATTTATTGAGGAAATTAACCGTCCCGTTAAGATTATATCCTTTTTTGGTAATAATCATAATGGATCTGATTTCTTTATCAAAATCAACGCCTGTAGTGGAAACAATTTCATTAACACTCTCATTGACAGAGTTCAGGTTTACAATGATATTATCTAACTGGATTTTAGCAGGAACAGGATTTTTAAGAAGTCTGAATCTCAGGTTAGGAGAATTGTACCACTCATTGATTTTAATGATTTTATCAGCGGGTCTGCTGTATGGATTGATACTCTGAAAGCCTTCTACCTCATAGCTATACAGGTTTGTAGATTCTCCTTCTTCAGGTAAAACCACTTGATATGCTCCATCTCCTTTGGGTATCAGCGTAATAGGATAATTAATCTGTTGAAGATGTTTTTTATCAATCTGAAGAAAGACCGGTGAATCATCTTTATCAAGGTAAGTGGATTTTATCAGTCCCTTAGTAGAATAATTAACAAAAAGATCCAGTTCTTTCACCAAAAATTCGTTGTGTGATCTGGATAAAAGCATTTTCTTCAGATAAAGTCCATCCTGATTTCCAGTATCTCCCCAGATGAAGTTGATAGACTGATTAGACTGTGTTGGTAAAAACTCAGATCCCTTACTGGAAGTACTTAATGATAAATCTGATGCATAAATATTTTGTGCATAGTATTTACTGTATCCCCATGCAAGAGCATATCCGATCAAAAACATAAATACAAACCAGTACCAGTTTTTAAGGATTCTTCTTAAAAAGTGCTCTAAATCAAATAACGCAAACGATCCATACTTTTCTTTCTGAGAATTATTCTTCTCTGCAGCGGTTACTCTTTCTGGAATCATGACTAAAGATTTTTAAGAAGTAAATAAATAGACAATGCCGTTGTAATTACCGAAACTCCTGTAGTTAAAGTCTGGATAGGATCTTTTCCGAATCCATTCAAGCTTTTTGCTCTTGTGTTCAGGTAGATTTCATCTCCGTTCTGTACATAATAGAAGGGAGAATTCATAAGATCTTCGCGGGTAAGATCTATTTTAGCAATTTTGATTCCTTCGGGAAGTTTTCTGTGGATCACGATCTCTTTCTTGTCGATCGTTCTATTCAGTCCGCCATTAATGGCTAAAGCCTCAGTAATGGTAAGGGTATTTTTATGGGCAACTTTCTCTCCTGAAAGACCCGTAGTTTCTACGTCACCAAGAATATAATAAGTAATCCCATCCGTATTCAGTCGTACCTCAGATTTACCTTCCTGGAAATTTTCATTTACTTTATCCTGAATTTCTTTCCTGATATCTTCTAATGTTCTTCCTTCTGCTTTTACATATCCAATTCCAAAGACATTGACATCCCCATTGGAGTCAACTTTCAGTCCATTAAAATAGAAATTCATATTTCCTCCTCTGCTGGCACCAGAATTAGAACCAATTGTTCCTCCTCCAGAACCACCACCTGACATGGCAGGACTTATTGCAGTTCCAGCTCCAGTTCCAATTCCCCCGGAGGAATTGTAAGATGAATAAAACTGCGCGGCATCTCCTTTTGGAGTGGTCACAATATTAAGGTTAAGGATATCATTTTTGGTAATCCTGTACACAGGGATGTTGTAGGGAACAAGCCCTTCTTCATTAATTACGAGACTCTCACTGGGCTGCAGATATCTGACATCCTTTGTTGTAATACATGAGGTAACTAAAAGAGGGAATATTAAAAATAAATATTTAAAGTTTTTCATCATATATATAATATTGTTTACAAAAGTAATATTTAATTGTTAATTTTTGTTATTTCTTAATCGATATAGCAAATCTGGTAAATAAGCACCAAAAAAACCCAGTGAAACAATCACCAGTAATAAAAGATTGATATCAATGTGTCTTAAATAATAAGCTACTCCTACAATCATTAAATAGAAAAGAATAATATAAAAAGTAGATCTTCTATGGGTAAGATTCAATTTTAGCAGTTTATGATGGATATGGTTTTTATCAGCATCAAAGGGTGATTTTTTGTTATAAAGCCTTACCACAATCACATTTAATGTATCTACAATGGGAAGAATCAGAATGGCTACAGCAACTACAGGAGCAGACTGAAGGTGATATCTTGGAACATCTATCAGTTTTTTATCGATAAAAATATCTATAAAACAAATGGAGGTAAAAGCTAATAAAAAGCCCAGCAGCATAGAACCTGTATCACCCATAAATATTTTACGGTTCCGGTAATTTGATAAATTGTAATATAAAAATGCCAGTACTGTTCCAATAATAATAATGGATAGCACAACCAGCGGATAATTATATTCTCCTAAACGGTAATAGCTGATTCCGAATAAAGCACTGCAGATAACAGAATATCCTCCTGCCAAGCCATCTATTCCATCAATCAGGTTGAATGCATTAATCAGAATAATAAACGTTACAATACTGAAGATCACGCTTACAAAATACTCCAGCTCATATACGCCAAATATTCCAAATAAGCTTCTGATTCTAATATCTGAGCCAATAACCACCAATGAAGACACCACAATTTGTGCAACAAGTTTTTTATAGGCTCTCATGACAACAATATCATCCATTACTCCTACATAAAGCAGGATAATCAGTGAGGCAAATAAGAATTTATAGAGATCAAATAATTCATAGGCAAAAATTGAGGCACAGATTCCTATAGAATAAAAGATGGCAATTCCTCCCAGGTTGGGAATTTCTCTAAGGTGAGAGCTTCTTATTCCAGGCTCATCCATCAGATTCTTTCTTCTAGAAATCTTGACAATGGTAGGAATAGAAAAAAAAGTAATTAAAAAGGAGAACACGAAACCCAGTCCTATTTTTATATAGAAAATAGGTATTCCCGATCCGCTTAAGAACAATTCAAAATTTTTCATTTTCTTCTTATTCAGCACTTGTATCTCCTAAATAAAAAACCATAACAGAACGTATAAGAACTTCATTATCATTTTCTATTGACCGAAACAATAGTACTTACATTTGTGTTTACTAAATCAATTTTCTTATCAATCTTTTCTGTCCGGCAAAAAATAACAGATAAAAAATCTTTTTCTTCAAAGGCAAAGATAAAAGATAATTCTTACCAAAACGACTATACTTCAATATATCTTGAATTTTTATTTGTCTTTCCTTCATAAAAAGGACTAACTGATCAGACATACTATAGAATAATTCTTCTTTTTTGACATATGCCAGATAGGCCAAAAATGAGTAAATTCCTTCAAAAATCTGAAAATTTTTCAATTCTTTATTTTTATGGGAATAGGGGGATTCTCTGAATACTTTCTCTACATCAGACACCGCTTTTAGGATATCAAGTCCTTTTTCTGTGTGGGTTTTTGTAATAGAATCGGTACGTTCGAGGTACTGATAATGGAAGTTCTGAGTCTGCGCAATGGTTTCACATTCCAGCAAAAGCTGTGGAATAAGCTGAATATCTTCAAAATGAACTCCTTTTTTAAATCTTCTCTGATTAAAAAGTTCTTTTTTGAATAATTTATTGCAGGCAAAGTAGCTGATATCCGAAAATACGGAAAAGCTATCTTCAAGGGTTATCTTCTCCGGCATATTGGGAAGCTGGGTCAGTTTTTGAATAACCTTTCCGTTTTCATCCACTTTCTGGATATTACAGATGACCATTTTAGCCTGATGCTTTTCGGCTAAAAGAAACATTTCCTCGAACATGGTTTCGGTGACATAATCATCACTGTCTACAAAACCGACGTAATCACCGGCTGCTCTGTCAATCCCAAAATTACGGGCATCGCTTAAACCTCCGTTTTCTTTGGTAAAAGCTTTTATTTTTTCAGGATATTGGTGTGCGAATTCTTTAATTATTTTTTCAGAGTTATCCTTACTTCCATCGTTCACTACAATAATCTCAATATCAGAGAGACTCTGCTTCACCAGAGAATCAAGGCATTGTGTCAGATAATTTTCAACATTATAAACGGGAACAATAATGGATACTCTTGAGGGAACATTTGTCATACATTAAATTTTCGTCAGTCTTGCATTCAGCCAGCCTTTTTTAGCTTCGTCAAAATCTTTTCTGGAACATGGAATGCAGTTTTCTATATTTTCATCCTCACCAAAATACCATAAATTACTGAAAGTATCCCGTCTGAATGCATATTGTCTGTCATCTATCAAAACATAGAACAGCTCATAATGTCTTTCTTTCGGATGGGTATGCTGGATATTGATTCCTTCGATCAAATACCACAGCATCTGTGCTAAAAGCTGATGATTCAATTGGTTTTCCGAGTAAATATTATAATTAAAAATTCCTACAGATGTAAGGTTTTCACTCAAACCGATTTCTTTCATATAGGCACAGATTTCTCTTCTGTTCAAACCATTTACCTGTGGATTCATTGAAAAAGGTTCACTAAAACTTTCAACAGCATCACAATTTACGGTAACAAGATCTGCTTTTCTGAAGAAAGGTTCTGTTTTTTCTGTGGAATTCATCATTTCAGCCAGTCGGATAATATCAAACTCTACTTCTTTGATGAGTCTTACAGAATCCATTTCATTTAAATGTTTCTGATACCCCAGATGATGATAATTTTTAATGGAAAAATTCTTCGCTCCAAAAATCTTACTTAAAAAAGTATGTTCATTGATTGTTTCTCCCTGCTGAAGAGAAATAATATTACTGATCTGGGTATAATTGATGCTTTTCTTGTGAAAATTCAATGCTGAAAATAATGAAAAAGCAAAGTCATTGGAACCTCCAATAATCACTGGAATAGCTCTTTTATAATGACATGCGGACAGCACTTCCTGCAAGATATAGTGAGTATCCTGCACGGATTTCCCGGAAACCAAATCCCCAAGATCTACAACAGGAATTTCGAAGTCCATCTGGGAAAGCTTATAAAATTCTTTTCTTACTGCCGTAAAATCCTGTACTTCTGCATCGCCGCCGGCACCTCTGTAGTCTGATACAAATAAAAGAACAATACTGTCTTCTTTAATATCCTTAGTAATCCGACTCCCTATCTGCCAGCTTTCTGTTTTGAAATTTCTTGGTGAAATGATAAAGTCTTCGAAATCCATATTTAATTTGAAATGTAATAATTGATTAATTGCTTGATGTAACAAACATACAAAAAAAGCCTTCCTTGAAGAAGACTTTTATTAAGATATAGAATTATTTCTTAATTAATTTTTTATAAATTTTGACACCACTCTTTCTTTTACCATCTGAATATCAATAAAATAAATACCCAACGACAGATTGCTTACATTAATTTTATCCTGTAATTGATTAGGTTCCAGATGTAATACAATTCGCCCATTTGTATCATAGATGTCATAGCTCATTATTTTTTCACCGGAAGTAATATGTAGAAAATCCTTAACCGGATTTGGGTAGAGCTTCACGCTATGCAACGGTACTTCTGAAGTTTTCAGACTGCTTGTATTAAAAAAATATTTACGGGCTGTCCCTACATATTTGGTTTGTGATCCATACCAGATAGAGTAGATTCCAAATAATACAATGGAGTTCCCATACAATTCGAATCCTTTATTGTATACATTCTTGTTCAGCATTTGCGGCGTAATAATTTTACCGTTTAGCCCGAAGGAATTATCCAGATCGCCATTTTCATCTATCTTCAAAGCATAGGTATTGTACCAGCCTGTTCCTGAAACCATAAATGTATTGTCTGCAAGGCGCGCCACCTTCATCGGGGTTGAATCAGACTGAACAGGAGTAACACTTATTCCTGTATTTTTAAATGTAGTATCTAAAGTTCCATCTGCATTCAAACGATACGTAACAAGCCCAAAACAATTATTCCCATTACAAATACTCCCGGAAGTAAATCCTAAGATTTTCCCATTATCCAGAAACATAAGGTGAGCACTCCCGTCTATATTCTGACCATAGGAATACTGGAAAGTTCCTGCATTGCCAAAAGAAGGATCAAGGTTTCCGTCAGGCTGAAGTTTTGTAATAACGATTCTCTGATCGCTCACCGCAACGATTTTCTGACCTGCTATAAATATTTCATTGTTATTTTTTACAATAACTCTCCTGTATTTATAAGCAAGACCTAAAGCAAGCGTTCCTCCGTTTCCAAAAGAAGTATCCGGAGTTCCGTTTGGTAAAAAACGTACAAGGCTAAAATCTGAGCCGGCATTGGAAGTAGTATATTTCAGAAGATAAATTTTGCCATTCTGATCAATATCTATATCAGCATAGGATGCGGACTGATTAAAAGGAGTAAAGCCATTTACAAAATTTCCATTTTCATCTATTTTCTGAACAGCCCCATACCCACCATCCATGATAATATAATTACCGTCTCCGGCAGGTTTTATCTTACCATAGTTCCCTTGAGAGAAAAGTTTATATCCAGCCCCATTGGAAAAAGAAGTATCTAATACTCCATTGGCGGTAAAACGGGCAATAAAGTTACTGCCTACGGCTAAAACTTTTCCATCCGGAAGTTGGGTTGTGGATTGTATCTGCAATCCTCCGGACATTTGACTGCCATTATAAAATGCAAAATCCGTAGATCCACTGCTTAAACCATACGATGTATCCAGCAGGTTTTCCTGGGCAAAGGCATTCAAAGTGATGAAAAGCCCTAAAATAGATAGAATTTTATACATAAGACTCAATTTTAAAATGATGTTTCAGGTTATTATATTAGTTTTCAAGTTGCCAAAGTTAAAAATTTAATGAGAAATAATAAGGAGAGAAATATCTTCTTTACAATAGGATTTAATAAAAAAAGCCATTAACATAGTCTGTCAACGGCTTTATCAATCTTCTCTGATTATTATTTCTTTTTGGCAGCAGGCTTCTTTGCTGCTGTTGTTTTCTTTGTAGTAGTCGCTTTTTTAGCTGCAGGTTTTTTCTTTTCTGCAAAAGCTTTAGGATCCTGATCTGTAATCCATTTTTTAACCTCATCTAAAGAAAGTTCTTTTAATTCCTCGGCATCATATTTTGTATCATCAGCTTTCTTAGGAATTTTGAACATGGCCTTTCCGAATTTGATGAAAGGTCCCCATCTTCCGTTTTCAATGGAAATTTTTTCTTTTTCCCACTGCTGGATGTATCGGTTGGCTTCTTTTTCCAGTTTAGCATCAATCAGTTCATTGATATCGCTTTGAGAAAGATTTTCAAAATCATATCTCTTTGGAACGTTTACGAAAATATCTTTATACTTGATAAATGGTCCGAATCTTCCTGTTCCTTTTGTTACAGGTTCTCCTTTATACGTTGCAATAGGAGCATCAGCAATTTTCTTTTCATTGATGATTTCCTCGGCACGTTTCTGATCTACAGAAAGCGGATCTTCACCTTTCGGAATACTGATATACGTTTCTCCCCATTTCACATAAGGTCCAAATCTTCCTACTCCTACAGAAACCGGCTGTCCGTCAACTTCACTTAAATCAAAAGGCAACTTGAACAGTTCCAATGCTTCTTCAAAAGTGATGGTTGCGATATTCTGGCCTGTCATTAATGAAGCAAAGATTGGTTTCTCCTCATCATCCGTTTCTCCAATCTGGATCATTGCTCCAAATCTTCCGATTCTTGCATGAACATTTTTACCGGTCTTTGGATCTACTCCTAATAATCTGTCTCCTGTGGCGCGGTCTGCATTTTCTTCTACATCTTCAATTCTCGGGTGGAATTTCGAGTAGAAATTCGTCATCATTTCCTTCCATTTCTGGTCGCCACTTGCAATTTCGTCAAAACTTTCTTCTACTCTTGCTGTGAAACCGTAGTCAAGGATTTCTCTGAAGTTATCTGTTAAGAAGTCATTTACAACTTCACCAATATCTGTAGGAATGAATTTATTTTTATCACCTCCGAATTTTTCTTCAAGAACTACTTTTTTGATCTTATCTTTTGTCAAAGACATTTTGATCACTTCACGGGTATGCGGTTCGATTTCTCTTTTATCTACATACTCTCTGTTCTGAATGGTCTGAATTGTAGGCGCATAAGTAGAAGGTCTCCCAATCCCTAATTCTTCAAGTTTTCTCACCAATCCGGCTTCAGTATATCTTGCGCTTGGTCTTGTGAATTTTTCAGTAGCAGTAATTGTTTTATAGTTCAATACTTCTCCTACAGTTACTTTCGGCAACAACTTATCGTTGTTTTCTTCATCATCCTCTTCTGTCTTTACAATGCCGTAAGCCTTCAGGAAACCATCGAATATAATCACCTCACCCTGTGCTTCAAAATGATGTGGCAATGACGCATTTCCTATTTCGATTACTGTCTTTTCAATTTTGGCATTAGCCATCTGAGAAGCCAGTGTTCTTTTATAAATTAATTGATACAGTCTGTTTAATTGTGCATCAGCTACAGTTTTTACTCCAAAATCCGTAGGACGGATCGCTTCGTGCGCTTCCTGTGCTGAAGCAGATTTTGTGGTATAGTTTCTTGGAGAAGAATATTCTGCTCCGTATTCTGATACGATTTGTTTTTTAGCACCTTCAATGGCTTCCTGGGAAAGGTTTACGGAGTCTGTTCTCATATAGGTAATAAACCCTTCTTCGTAAAGCCTCTGTGCCAGACGCATGGTATTGGTTACATTATATCCAAGTCTTGAGGAAGCTTCCTGCTGTAATGTAGAAGTTGTAAACGGAGCGGAAGCCGAACGTGTACCTGGCTTGGTTTCTACATTCAGAACTTTAAATTCTGTAGTTTTCGCCTGCTCCAGGAATTTTTCTGCCTCTTCTTCCTTTTCAAAGTCTTTTTTCAGCTTGGCAGCAATTTCCTGCTCTGTTTTATTTAGGAAAATCCCGTCAAGTTTAAAGCTTGCTTTTGGTTTAAACTCACGGATTTCTTTTTCTCTTTCAACGATTAATCTTACTGCTACAGACTGTACTCTACCTGCAGACAGTCCCGGTTTTACTTTTTTCCATAA
Source organism: Chryseobacterium sp. Marseille-Q8038 (assembly GCF_965111995.1). Classification (NCBI taxonomy): domain Bacteria; kingdom Pseudomonadati; phylum Bacteroidota; class Flavobacteriia; order Flavobacteriales; family Weeksellaceae; genus Chryseobacterium; species Chryseobacterium sp. Marseille-Q8038. The sequence goes on from NZ_CBCOPN010000002.1 coordinate 1,283,037, forward strand.
AACGGGTGACATTTCAAAACCTACGATTCTGTCCAGCACTCTTCTTGCCTGCTGGGCATTCACTAAGTTCTGATCAATATCTCTTGGATTGTCGATTGCTTTTAGAATGGCGTTTTTGGTAATCTCGTGGAAAACAATTCTTTTCCTGTTTTCAGGCTTCAGCTTCAATTCATCCGCAAGATGCCATGCAATAGCTTCTCCTTCGCGGTCCTCATCGGAAGCAAGCCATACCATATCAGCTTTCTTTACGGCCGCCTTTAATTCGGTTACCAATTTCTTTTTGTCTGCTGAAACTTCGTAATCAGGACTGAATGTAGTAAGGTCTATCCCCATTCCTTTTTTAGGAAGATCCCGGATATGTCCGAAACTGGATTTTACTTCAAAATCCTTTCCTAGATATTTTTGAATAGTTTTTGCTTTTGCCGGGGACTCTACGATTACTAAATTTTTCGACATTCTAACTAAAAATTTTTGCAAAAGTAAAGCTTTTTTATTATATACTTTTTGTTAAACGGGTTTAATTTAACAATCGAAGTGGTTTACACTCTCTTTCAGCATCCATTTTTTGAAGAAACAAATCCTTTGTAGTATAGGTTTTAGACTGTTATGCAATTATCAACACTGAATGATATAGAATTTTTCACCAGCCATAATAGATGCAAGAAATATGCTCTGTATAAAAAAGCAGAACAAGAAACCTCATTCTGCTTTTCAATCCCTTTTGTTACGATTTATTGTTTTATAATTTTTACAGTTGCTTCTGAATTATTTATTCTTATTAAATATACTCCTGCACTTAAAGAAGAGAGATCTGCCTGGTTATTGACAAACTGTCCTGATTTCACAAGCTGACCGAGGGCATTAAAAACCTGAAAACTGTACTCTTTATCCACCGTAGCCCTGATGTAAAGGATACTAGAAAAAGGGCTTGGGTATAAAGAGATCTTGTTATTCTTAATTTTTAGTTCAGAATTTACTTTGCTCAGTCTAGGTTCTTTAGATATCGCATTCATTTTTGAGGCCGGACCTTCTTCATTACCATTGGCATCATATTCTATTTTCACACATCGGCATCCTGTTCCGAAATACGGATCATTATTATCATGAAAGACCATTATCCTATTGGTGGTAGAAGCTGCATCAAACAAAACATTAATAGACCTTCCAATGTAATTTGAATTTAAAGCATCCGTCCATACAGCCGGATACTGAAAGTTGAGAACATTGAACGTTCCCTGTGAAGTCTGATTGGCAATAACACTTCTGAAACCTCTTGATCCGGAATCAGGGTAGTTTCCTATGGGATAAGCCGGATTGTTAAACAAATACCCTATCGTAGCATTGGCCGAATTTCTCACTCTTGCTCCCAAATAATCAGTCGCAATACTATATGATGTGGCCACATTCTTATCTTTTTTATACCAGGGAGTTTGCCCGAAATCAGCACCTGAAACCAAAGCCACACTGGTCAGATCAGGAATCCTCCATCCTTCAGGACAAGGATCAAAAGGAGATTTGCTACCTCCTCTTCCCCATCTGTCAGGCGCTAAATTAGGCTCTTGTGCCAGCCAGTCTGTACCGTTCGTATAATTGGGTGTTGCACTGTTATAAGGAGCCCATGTACTTGGAATCATATATACCAGAGGATTTTTCACAGAATAGGATAATATTTTGGAGATTTTATCTGCTGGCTTATCCGTTAACTGTACATTTGATAACGTCGCATACGTGTTATAAGGTACAATATAGTTTCCTGAAAGATTGTTATATTCAGACTGATTAAGCGTAGTGTACGAAACAGTTCCTTTAGGAGCAGGAGTTCCCAGAAAAACATTATAAAAGCTTCTATTATCAGCATACTGGAATGGAGGAATAGGATCTTTTCTACCCCATTGATAATGCAGTCCGGTAGAGGCACGTATTTTTAACAGCTCATCAGCAGTGGGCGCCTGAGGATTGACAATGTTGGGAAAAGCATCTGTTGCTCCGAGATTACGATCCATAAAGACCGTCTGTAATGCAACATCAGCTTTGTTGACATAGTTCACATAATTTGTAACTGCTTCCGGGACTTCTGTAACATAAGAATAAGATCCTACAGGAGAATCTGTAACCCAGATATGCCAGCTCCAATATACAGGTGAAGATACGTCGCCATTGTGCAATGTTACCACAGCATTTCCACTTTCATTAGGAGCAATTTCTACAGATATTTTAGAATTAATAATATCCTGCAGTGATGAAGGTGAAGGATTCACCATTAGAATTCTGCTGATAAGAGAGGTATTGGTAGTCCATAGCACATTGGTTTTTAAATTAGTAAAATTGGAAGGATTTAATATCTCAAGATTACCCAGCAACTGGCTTTGTACAGAAAACGCTTTACTTACCGGAATTTCAATAATAGTGGCTGTTTCGCTTTTAACAACCTGATACGTATTCGGGTTATTGAAACCTTCTTTGAATTCTGTGGCTACTGGCAGATATTCTGTTGGAAAATCATAATCATTAATGGTGTATAGAGGATCTTTTATACATCTGCAGCCGTTAGCATCTGAAGTATACATTCCGGACATTGGAAAGTAATAATAACGTCCTTTAATATTAGGATAATTGGCATCCGGAATATCAGGCTGTGTTTTATCCGGAATCATGGAAAGACCTCTTACCGTAACAGCCGGAGAAGCATCAAACAATCGAGTCAAAGTAGCCGTCCACAATGCAATATGATGCTGATCACTGTATTGTCCTAAATGGGCTCCTCTGATAAGCTGTCCGTTTCCGGGAAAAATCCCCATATTATATCCTCCTACCGCAGATAGATCAAAGCCAAGATTGGGATAAATCCTAAACCCTGTCATAAAGGCTGGAATTCCTGCATCAGTAGGTTTTATGATATGATATTTATTGGCTTCAAAAACATTTCTTGCCATATTGGTTTTCACCCCGAAAGGCGAAAAATCTATTCTTATATCATCTACATAGGATCCAGAGGCCAGATTCGCCACCAGCATTGAGGGTATACGCCATCCATTAGGACATGGATCATAAGGAGATTTATCTCTATAAGGTTTAGCTTTTTCATCTGTATTGTAAATGCTTTCAATTTTTCCTTGTGCATTGTCTGACCAAAGATTGAGTTCTGAAAGCCTGTTACTTGGCAAGGCAGTAGATTTACCAAACCAATTGACAGGAAGATTAAGATTATTATTATAGTAAGCCTGACCTGAATTATCATCTTTATTGACATAGATAAGACTCAAAGGATTTTTTACAGAAAGCCTTATATTATTGGTAACCTCCGCAGCAGAAAGCAGAACAAACTTCCTGAGATCATCAATACTTACAGCATTGGTCATATTTTTAGCCCCTCTATGCCTCACTCTGCCTATAGATCCTGAAGCTTCGTAGAAATCGTTTCCTCTTGTAACCAATGGCGGAATAGGATCTTTTCGTCCCCATTGATAAAGAAGTCCGATACTTCGGTTCCAGTCTGATGCCGTGATAGAACTTGTGATGGCACCCAGATTTCTATCCATCCATTTCCAATCGGAGTCTGGAATAATTTCAGTAGTTCCGTCTGATTTCATTCTTTTGACGTTGTTGAAACTTCTATAGGTAACTCCATTCGTAGGATCATCCGTTACCCAGATATGCCAGCTCCAATAAATTTCGCCGTTTACTTTAAGAGCAATCACAGCATTTCCCTTTTTCGCTTTGTTGACAGGAACCTTTATCTTAGCATCCTGCCCTGTTCCCATTATTTCAAGGGCATAGTTTACTCCGGACTTTATAAGCCCATGAACGTCTTCCCATAAAACATCTGCAGTTACTGTACCCGCCGGAATACCGGTTCCGTTAAGATATCCGCCTCCTTCCCACATTGCATAGGCTTTCTTTACGGGAACCAACAATCCTTCGCTATTCTGATTGGGATCAAAAATATAACTGTTAGGAGCTTTTTTCCAGTCCGGAAGGAACGAGGGGATTAATTCATTCAATGGTCTTTTCAATGAGTCCCTACTCTCGGTGGACCATAGATTTCCGTTGATATTACCTTTGGAACTGACTCCAAATAATATCAGGCAGATGACTGCCGCTAATTTTCCAGCTAATCTTTTCATACCTTAGGTTTTAGTGTCATTAGTACATGCAATTTTTAAGCCTACTTCAACAAAAAGTGATTTATATTATAAATAACAACACAATATATAAATTATGTTATTAATAATCCAACACAAACCTTAATAAATAAAACAAGCCTTAACAGAATTCTCACACATAAAAAAAGACAGCCTGAAGCTGCCTTTATATTTTAATGTTCAAAATACTATGGAAGAATATGGTTTCTATAAAGATCTATCGAAAATCTTCCAGCCTTAATATTATTAAAGATGGAGAAGACGACAAAATTGAAGACAAACAGTGAAATAATAAATGCGTAAATGATATTTTTAACCCTTCCGGAAACAGCATACATTGCATTAGGAATAATGATATAGGAGAATCCGATAAATGCCCCCGCAAGTCTCGACGAGAATATAGGATTATTTCTAAAAATAAAGTAAAGACAGATCCCAATTACAGCATAGTTTCTATGATATTCGTAATAAGGATACACCTCTTTCATCTTAGAATCAAAAACAAAAAGGAAGAAAGTAAGGATCGCCATCATTGCCTCCGGAATCCCGACACCACCATTCAATCGTTGTACAGTTTCATCCATATATCCATTGAAACCTTCTACCAAGGTACTATCAGAAGCCATCCCATCTAAGAAACTCCCAAAACTCCTATATATTTCAAACGGAGATAAAAAGACAGAGCCTACAATCATAATCAGCATTATCGTCTTGTTTAACGGAACACGTGCCAGCCAATACATCGGAAGGAATAAATAACAAACACTGTGTATACCAGATCCTATAAATATAAAAAATAGATAATGCCAGAATTTCCGCTCTTTAATATACCGTATCGCAAAATAAACAATAAAAGTTCCCAGGTTTTGTCTGATCTGACCACTCTCCCCGATAAAGAAGTTAGGAATAAACATAAACAGCGTAAAAGTAAAGGGATAAAAAGTATTGTCTTCTGTATATTCCACTTTAAAGATCATCGCAAAAATGGCAATGACCAGCGTCAGCATATAAAAGGGAGCATCAAAAAAATTGAGAAGTATCTTATTAATCAAAGTATACAGCCATTCCACATCCAGGGTTTCCGTACCTTCCATATGGAGCATCTTCATAAAGATACTGTAATAGCTTTTGGTATCAGAGTAAATATAAATTCCCTTGTAACTTCCGTAATCCGGACCTACGCTGTCTCTAAGACCAACAATAATAATAAAATAAACAGCAAGGAACCAGAACCACTTTTTATCAACCTTCTTTCCATACACTTCCTGAACACTGAAAAACAGCATATAGACAATTGCAATTAAATAATATGGATGTAGTAAACTCATGCTAAATCTCTGGTGTTTTTTTAAACTGATGATATGCTGTGATTATTCCCGTCAGAATTAAAGGCAGGAAAAGCCTCACTTCCCAGAAAAGACCCACTAAAGTAATCATAAGAAGATAAGGAATGGAAAAGAAAAAATATTTTCCAAAAACACTCCTGTTTTCTTCTTCTGTACACAGCTTGTATATAAAATAAATCACAATTAATGCAAAGACCAATCCTGCAAGATTGAAAGGACTGGAAAAGTTTCTGTTAATATAGAACCCTTCCACAAAAGTAGTTTCGTCCTGAACAAGTAATGCTCTCAATCCTAGATAAGGAATCAGAAAAGCAACAACCAATGGTATAATTTTCCAGATTACCTGATAATTTCCTTTTTTCAACTCATCAATATTAAAAAATACCGCGGCAAAAAAAGCAATGTTCAAACAGGCTGTTTCTCTTACCAGAGTAGAAACTCCGATGAGACCAATGAGAATATAAAAGAAAATATTTTTTCTGGTATCTAAATATTTCAGGGTTAAAAAAACACCTGCCAGATAGCAGAATAGAGCAATAGTATCACAATTTGTCGGTGCATATTGTGTGATCACAATGAAAAACACCGATAAGAGATGAATAATCCTTCTCGCATTAAGATTCAGCAGAAGCCCTATTGACTTCAATTGAAAAACGGCATTCAAAATCAAAGAACATAAAACAAAGAACACGCTGTTCATCAGGAAAAGCCCATGGTAAAAAGGGGTTCCGTTTTTTGATAGAAAATCTTTGAAGAAAGAAAGAGGTCCGTTAATCAGACTGTACATCAGATCTGTCATCTGTACACTCAGATAATTAGGAATCACTCTGTAAGCATATACGGAGGAAAATAAAAAGTCAGGAGTAGTCTCTGATGTTTTCAGTCTTGTATAGGAAGATTCAAACCCATAATAAGACATGGCAAACAACAGCAGCGGAAGTACTATTACAAATAGAAATCCGTTTATTTTTTCATCATTTCTTTTCAACATATCTAAAAACAGATTCTTATTTTTTTAATAATAATGGTGGTTGAAAATACATTTTTTCAAAAGGGAACTTTTGCAAAAGTAGAATATTTTTTCATTCTTCCTAGAATATTTTATTGATTTTCAGTCAAAACTTATCGCTAACTATTTTGAACTAATGCTTAAAAAATTAAATTTGCAGACTTGATTTAAATGCAATGCATCGCTTTTTTATATTTTTATATTATCTGATTTCCAGAAATAAAATCCTATCTGTACTGACAGCTTTGGGAATTGCCGTTTTATGCCTATTCTTTGCGTCAAAGATCAATTTTGAGGAAGACATCAATCAGATTATTCCTAAAAATGAAAAATCAGATCTTACGGCAAAGGTTCTTAAACAGCTCAATTTTTCGGATAAAATTATTGTTATTATAGAGAATAAATCCGGAGAAGACAGCTTCCAGCTTTCCGAAACCGCAGATACTTTCCTCAAAAAAATTGACCCTCTACAAAAGTATATCGGCTCTGTTCAGGGTAAAGTGAATGATAATGAGATTTCTGAAACCTTTGACTTTGTCAGCCAGAACCTCCCTTTATTCCTTAATGAGAATGATTATAAAGAGATTGACCGGAAACTTCAGAAAGACAGCATTGCAAAACAGGTAGAAAACAATTACATCTCACTGGTTTCTCCCACAAGTCTTGTCACCAAAGAGTTTATTAAAAAAGATCCTTTGGGACTTACTTTTTTAGGAATCAAAAAATTAAATGCTTTAAATATCAGCAAAGACTTCAAACTCGAAGACAGCTATATTGTAACCAAAGATGGTAAAAACCTCTTACTTTTCATCGACCCCAGGAACAAAAGCAATGATACAAAAGCAAATGAAGCTTTTATAGATCAGCTTAATTCCATCAAAGACCATATCAACAAACAGTTCAAAGGAAAAACAGAGATCAGCTATTTCGGTTCTCCGGTGATTGCTGTGGCCAATGCGAAACAAATCAAAAAAGATATACAGAACACGGTAGTCATTTCCATGACGGTACTTTTGATCCTTCTGATCTATTACTTCAGAAATATCTTTACGCCCATCATTGTGTTTTTGCCCACGGTGTTTTCGGTACTGCTTGCCCTCTTAATCCTTTATTTTATCAAAGATAAGATTTCTGCAATTTCATTAAGTGTAGGCGCTATTCTGATAGGGATTACGATAGATTATGCCCTGCATATTCTGACGCATTACAAACACAACAACAATATTGAAGAGCTTTACAAAGAAATCACCCAACCTATTGTATTGAGCAGTGCAACGACAGCCGTTTCATTCCTGTGCCTGGTTTTTGTACGCTCTGAAGCACTGAAAGATTTAGGCCTTTTTGCAGCCATTACAGTTATTCTTTCTTCAATCTCAGCATTAATTATTGTTCCTCAACTTTATAAACCAAAAGAAAAAGAACATCTCAATACCAATTTTATCGATAGAATTGGCTCTTATCCTTATGAGAAAAACAAACCTTTAATCATAGGATGTTCCATTATCATTCTTGCCTGCCTGTTCGGATTCAGACATGTAGGCTTTAATGAAGATATTGGTGATCTGAATTATATTCCAAAAGAATTAAAAATCAGTGAAGCAAAACTGCAGAAACTTTCCGATATCACTTCAAAATCAATCTACACTATTTCTTATGGAAATTCTGAAGAAGAGGCATTATCCAGAAATTCCGAACTCAGCAGCTTCCTTGAAAAAGAGAAGAAAGAAGGTAAAATTTTAAGTTATAATTCTATCGGAAGTATCGTGCTTTCAGAAAAAGACCAGCAAAAAAAGATAGACCACTGGAACCAATTCTGGAATAACCAGAAAAAGAATCAGACCATTACTGAGCTGGTCGGTAACGGAAATAAATTCGGGTTCAACAGTTCTGCTTTTGACAGTTTTAATGAAGCTTTGCACAAAAACTATACTGCATTAAGTCTAAAAGACTATCAAAAGGTGAAAGCACTTCAGATTTCAGAATTCATGAGCAGCGAAAATGGTTTTTACACCGTTTCCAATGTTGTGAAAGTGAACGAAAATAAACGGGATACTTTCATCAAAGATATTGAGAAGAAACATGATGCCATTGCCATTGACCGCCAGCAGATGAACGAGAATTTCCTTGGACTCCTGAAAAGGGATTTCAATACCTTGATTAATTATTCTCTTCTTGCGATCATTTTAACAATCATTGTTTTCTTCAGAAATTTTGAATTAACAATCCTGACCATGTTCCCAATTGTCCTGACGGGTATTGTGACAGCCGGAATTCTTTATTTCCTGGGACTTGAATTAAATATCTTCAGTACCGTTGTATGCACTCTTGTATTTGGAGTTGGGGATGACTTCAGTATTTTCCTGACACAGGCTATGCAAAAAGAACATACCACAGGAAAAAATGAATTGCCCACTTACAGAACATCCATTATTCTTGCCGTTTTCACGACTATTCTGTCTATCGGATCTTTGATATTTGCCAAGCATCCGGCTCTGCATTCTTTAGCACTCGTGGCTCTGATAGGAATGTTTTCTGTGATTATTATTACCTCTACATTATATCCTTTCTGGTTCAGATTATTCATTACCAACCGGGCCAAAAAAGGACTTTCACCAATCACCTTCAGACTCTCGGTTATTTCAATCTTCTCATTTTTATACTATGGAATCGGAGGTCTTATATTTTCAGCGTTTGGAAGCTTCTTCGTTAAAAATTCCAAAGGAAAAACCCTGGATATTATCAAACTTATTTTAGCCAGATTTTTAACTTCTGTCCTTTATTCCAATCCATTTGTAAAGAAGAAGGTCATTAAAAATACATTGGAAGACTTCAGTAAACCTGCTGTCATTATTGCCAATCATACGTCTTTCCTTGATACCCTGGCAATAGCAATGGCTACCCATAAAATCATTTACCTTGTGAATGACTGGGTATATCAGTCTCCTGTTTTTGGGAAATTGGTACGGGCATTGGGCTTTTATCCTGTTTCACAGGGAATCGAGAACGGAATGGAAAAACTGAAGGAAAAAATTGAACAAGGATATTCCCTGGTTGTTTTCCCTGAAGCAGAGCGTTCTTACACCAATGATGTGAAAAGATTCCATAAAGGCGCATTTTATCTTGCCGAGCAGTTCGGTCTGGATATTCTTCCACTCTATATCCACGGAAACTCTGAGGTATTACCGAAAGGAGATTTTATAATCTATGACGGAAGTATTACCGTAAAAGTGGGGAACAGAATCAGCAAGGATGACATCAGTTTTGGTAAAAACTATTCTGAAAGAACCAAGAAGATCAATGCCTATTTCAGAGAAGAATTTGCAAAACTGAGAGAAGAGATTGAGGATGAAAATTATTTTAAAAAGAAATTATTCCTGAGCTACCTGTATAAGGACAGCGAAGTGGTAAAAGAAGTAAAAGAAGATTTCAATACCAATAAATCAGTATATTTCGAGATGAATAAGCATATTTCCCATGAAGCCAACATCCTTCATATGGCGGATGATTTCGGACAGAAAGATGCTTTATTAACGCTTTACCAGGCAAGCCGAAGAGTTTTTTCTCTGATAAAAAATGATGAAAAAAGAGCAACAGCTGCCCATAGCTATCTGGTAAAAAGAAGAAAGATACAGTATATAAAAGATCTTTCGGAAGTGAACAAAAAGATTGATGTACTTATTGTCTCACATGATCATTTTACATTCAATGACATTCAGGATCTCCCCGAAACAATCATTTTTGTAAATACAAAAAACACTTCATTTGAAAGTGATAATTATGCATTAAAATTTAGTTCTGAATCATTAAAAGTATTTAAAACTAAATAATAAATATGAAAAACATATTTTTGTAAACGCTAAAGAAAACTAATGAAGAAAAATATACTTGTCATATATTATTCACAAACCGGACAACTCGAAGATATCGTGAGAAACATAGCCCAGCCTTTTGAAGCAAAAAAGGATGCTTATGACATTACGTATTACAACATTCAGCTAAAGGAAGACTTTCCTTTTCCCTGGCCAGGCGATGTATTTTTCAACACCTTTCCTGAATCTTACTTACAGATTCCTAAAGAAATCCTTCCTCCTTCAGAAGAAATTCTGAACAAAAAGTACGACCTTATTCTTTTTGGGTATCAGGTATGGTATCTCACACCATCCATTCCTATTATTTCATTTTTAAAGAGTGGTTATGCAGAACGTATTCTTAAAGATACTCCTGTAGTCACTATCTCCGGAACCAGAAATATGTGGATGCTCTCCCAGGAGAAATTAAAGGTATACTTAAGAGATTTACAGGCTAAACTTGTGGGGAATATTGCACTGGTAGACAGACATGACAATTACACCAGTGTATTGACCATCCTTCGATGGCTCACAACAGGTCAGAAAGAAAAATCAGGAATGCTTCCTGCTGCAGGAGTTTCTGATGAAGAAATTGCAGGTTCCGTAAAGTATGGCGAGATTATTGAAAGACATTTTAATAATAATGACCTTAATAGTTTACAGCCGGATCTTGTTAAGAATGGAGCCATTGAAATTCGTGCGTTTCTGGTACGTGTAGAGAAGGTAGGAAACAAAATTTTTACAGTATGGTCTAATCTGATCATCAAGAAAAAAGAGAAACGTCCATTGCTGATAAAATTCTTTAAGGTATATTTGATGGCAGCGATATGGATTATCTCACCTGTCGTTTTGGTTTTACACCTGCTTACAACCCCTATATTTTGGTTTAAAAGACAAAAACAAAAAAGATATTTACAAGGAATTAATTTAAAATAGAATGTACGACGTATTTATAACAAAAGCATCAAAATACTTACCCAATGAGCCGGTAGCGAATGATGAAATGGAGACTTATCTTGGGCTTATCAATGATGCGCCATCCAAAGCAAAATCACTTATCCTAAGAAATAATAAAATTACGACACGATACTACGCTTTAGACACAGAAGGAAATCCTACCCACTCTAATGCGCAGCTTACTGCCAAAGCAATCGAAGGCCTTTTTGATGAAAACTTCAAAAAGGAAGATATGAAATTATTATCCGTAGGAACTACTTCACCAGACCAGATCCAGCCTTCTCACGCTTCTATGGTACATGGTGAACTGAACATCGGAAAATCTATTGAAATTAATACTTCAACAGGTCTTTGCAACTCAGGAATGAATGCGCTGAACTACGGATTCCTTTCCGTAAAAGCCGGAGTACAGGACAATGCTGTATGTGCAGGTTCCGAAAGAATGTCTGCATGGATGACTGCTGATAAATTCAACCACGAAGCTGAAAACTTAAAGTTACTGGAAGAAAGACCTATCGTTGCTTTCAAAAGAGAGTTTCTGAGATGGATGCTTTCTGACGGAGCAGGAGCTTTCCTTTTGGAAAACAAACCCAGAGAAAACAGTATTTCTTTAAAGGTAGAATTTATTGACTTTTATTCTTATGCTCACGAAATTGAAGCATGTATGTATGCCGGATGTGACAAACTGGAAGACGGAAGCCTGAAATCATGGGCAGACTACCCTTCTGATGAATGGTTGAAGCAATCTATTTTTGCCATCAAACAGGATACTAAAATCCTTGATAAATATATCCTTGTAAAAGGAGCCGAAAGTTTAAGATCTTCTTTTGACAAACATAATTTAGATCCGGAAAAAATTGACCACGTATTGGCTCACATTTCTTCAGGATATTTTAAAGACGGACTGAAAGAAGAGTTTGCGAAAAAAGGAATGGATTTCCCTGCAGAAAAATGGTTCTATAACCTTTCTGAAGTAGGAAACATCGGAGCAGGATCTATATTTATTGCCCTTGAAGAATTAATGAATTCAGGAACATTGAAAAAAGGAGAAAAAGTACTTCTTTGCGTTCCCGAAAGTGGAAGATTTGCTTATTCGTGTGCATTACTAACCGTTTGCTAATGGAAAATAAACTGCCTACATCCGATAAAGATTTTGTAGAAAGTCTTATTCCGCAAAGGTTTCCTTTTGTGATGGTGCATGAGCTGTCAGAGTATTCTGAAAGCCATCTTTTGTCAGGTTTTGAAATACAAGGAGATAACCTCTTCATCCAGGACGGATTATTTCAGGCTTCCGGACTGATTGAGCACCAGGCACAAAGTGTTGCGCTGCATACAGGATACAAGTATTACCTGCTGGGGAAAGACGCACCTACTGGATATATCGGAGCGATCAAATCTTTTGAAGCTGAAGTATTGCCTAAAATAGGAGATCAACTTAAGTCTGAGGTAACCATCCTCAATGAAGTTATGGGGGTAACCCTGGTGGATATCGTTACCAAACTGAACGGTGAAGTGATTGCAAAATCTCAAATGAAAACCGCTGTAAAATAAACTGGAAATGGAAATAAAGGAAGAGAATATCATTAATATACACAACTTTTTACCGCATCGCGAACCGATGCTGATGGCAGATTTCATCCTGGAGCTGACCAAAGAAAAAGTAGTGACTTCCTTTGAAATAAAAGAAGACAATGTTTTTGTTCACAACAATGAATTTGCAGAAGCCGGCTTAATTGAAAATCTGGCACAAACCTGTTCTTCTATCCTGGGACAAAGCTTCTTTGAAAATCCTGAAGCAGATACAAAAGTAATCGGGTTTATTACCAATATCAAGAAGATTGAAATTTTTGCCCTGCCAAAAGTGAATGACAAAATCATTTCCAAAGCTTCACTCATTTCACAGTTTGAGAACATCTGCCATATCTTCTGTGAAACATTTAATAATGATGAACTATTGATCAGAGCAGAAATCAACCTGTTTATTCAGGAGGTAAAATCATAAAATCAATTCGACATAGATATAAAAAAGCTGTACGTTTTTGTACAGCTTTTTATTTTAAATTGTCCCGTCCTGAAATAAGTTGACACTTAATCAACTTATATTATGAAAGATCAAGAATTAAAAGATGAAAAACGTACTCAAAGAGATTACAGTATAGGCTTTAAATTACGAGTTGTTTCTCAGGTAGAAAACGGCGATTACACTTATAAACAAGCCCAAAAAGAGTATGGTATCCAAGGCAGAAGTACAGTTTTGGTTTGGTTGCGAAGATATGGTAACTTAGATTGGAGTAAACCTAAACTTCATATTATGCATAACTCTAAAGAAACTCCGGCTCAAAAAATTAAGCGTTTGGAAAAAGAATTAGCTGATGAAAAACTAAAAACTAAGGTTCTTAATACCATGATTGATATATCAGATAAGCAGTATGGCACCCAAATCAGAAAAAAGTTTTCCTCCCAACAATCTTCAGACTCCACAGAGAAGGAATAAGCATATCCAGGCTGTGCAGATTGTTTGGGATAAGCCGTCAGGCAGTTTATCAAAATAAGCAGAGGAGCTTAACCCGTGAAAAAGAATTACTAAAAATAAAGATACTCGTACAAAAAGTACGAATGGAAATGCCTAGACTTGGAACCAGAAAGCTTTATTACCTACTTAAAGGAAGGTTCAAAAATGAAGGAATCAAAATAGGCAGAGATGCTTTATTTGCTTATCTAGAAAGAGAAAATATGCTTGTGCGTGCTCAAAAAAAGTATGTTAAGACAACTTTTTCAAAACATTGGCTTAGAAAACATCCTAATTTATTGAAAGAATTAAAGATCAGAAAAGCAGAACAGGTTTTTGTAAGCGATATAACTTATATTAAAACAAGAGAATCTACCTGCTATTTGTCTTTAGTAACAGATGCTTACAGCAGAAAAATCATGGGATATTCATTAAGTTCAAATATGAATACTGAGAATGTAGCCAAAGCCTTAAAGATGGCAGCGAAAAATAGAGTTTCAAATACTCCTTTGATTCATCATTCAGATAGAGGATTGCAATACTGCTCGGGCTATTACCAGAAAATGCTTAATAAAAACAGAATAAAACCATCTATGACTGATGGTTATGATTGTTATCAAAATGCATTGGCCGAGAGAATTAATGGAATATTAAAACAGGAATTCCTGTTTTGTAAAACAAAGAATATACAAGACTTAGGATCATTGGTAAAAGAAAGTATTGATATCTACAATACAAAAAGACCACATCTGAGTCTTAATATGCAAACGCCAGATAAAGTGCATAAAAAATCCGAAGAAAATAAATACTTCTCCGGATTAAATATTGTCTAATTTTATGTCAACCTATTTTAGGACGACTCAAATTGCATAATTAATTCTTTGCTTGTGAACATTTGTGCAATTCATTAGTGCCATTTGTGTTTAAGATATAAGTTTTGGCTAAAGCCAGTTGATTTTTTACATTTTTTGCAAGTGGGCTAAAGCCCACTCCTATTGAATTGATTACAACAGTCTTGCCATAAAAAACATTCATTTTTCATCTGTTTTAACTACAATTAAGCCTCACACAACATAACTGATAATCAATACAATACAAACAACAAAACTTCATCATAAGATGAATTATTTCACGTGAAACATTTTATAAATCCGTGAAACACTTCTTATTAGGTAAAATCATATCCAAACAAGATAAAATGAAATCTTGCCCATTCAACCCTATAAAAAAGTCACGCTGTTTAGAATCTAAACAGCGTGACTTTTTATGAAAGTTTTGTAAATTTTTTATTAGATAACTACTTCATAGTCATTCCCTCCGCAGATCTGCTCAGCAGGACCGGCAATATCAGTATTGATATCTACGTTACGGATTTGACCATTCGTTCCGTTAGCACATGAAATATAAACAGTTATACCTCCTTGTACTTTTTTTAATTGGCTCTTTGTAAGTAACTTTAAGTTTCTCATGGTTTAAATTTGTTTTAAATTATTAGTTTTTGTTGTTTAAGACAAACAAATATAGATAAAACAATCAAACCACCCATATATTTTCAATAATTAACAAAATTTTATGCATATTCGTAATTAAACATAATGGGTTTCTGTTTTTAGAATCTGTAAAATATTTTCATAAAGCCTCTGTTTCAAAGCAATAACTCCCTCAGAGGTAATATGATTTACATATAATGTATTTTCACTATTTTAGCCACCGATTATAAGAATCAAAAAACAGGTGAAAATTTTTCATCTGCAATCTAAAAAAATGATAGTATTTAGATGAAAAAACAAGACCTGCCTCAAGACGAAAGTAACCTGAAATCCGCTAACATGACTGAAGTGTTGTATGTGACGGATGAGAACGACAATTACACGACAGCAAACAGTACAGGCTGGGATGCCAAGAAAGCTGCTCTGGATGAATCGATGGAACTCATTTATGAAAGAATTGAGGAAGCAAAGCAAAATGTTGCCCATAATAAGGTAAGTCCCATCGTTTATTTTATGGAACTGAACAAAATGGATCTTGGAGTCCTTGCATCTTATGTAGGAATGTGGCAATGGAGGGTAAAAAGACATTTTAAACCCAGGATATTTAAAACACTAAGCGAAACTGCACTGAAAAAGTATGCCGATGCTTTCGGAATTTCAGTGGATGAATTAAAAAACTTCAACGGTAAATAATTGAAATAAGGCTATAGATAATGCCTGCTTCATTTTCCAATGAAAAGATACAATCAGCAAATGAAATTAAACTTTGAACACCATCAGACTGCGCATTGCGAAAACGGTGTTGCTTCTAATCTACTGCTTAATAAAGGACTTAAACTAAGCGAACCCATGATCTTCGGGATCGGTTCCGGGCTGTTTTTTGTCTACCTTCCTTTTTTAAAGGTGAATTTTGCTCCGGGCTTCAGCTATCGTCCGATGCCGGGTGCTATCTTCAGTAAAGCGGCCAAAAGATTAGGAATTAAAATCAAAAGAGAAAAATTCTCAAATCCTAAAGATGCTCAAAAAGCTCTTGAAAGAAATCTGGAACAAAATATCCCTACTGGGCTTCAGGTAGGAGTTTTCAACCTTACTTATTTCCCTGAGGAATATAAATTCCACTTCAATGCCCACAACCTTGTGGTGTATGGAAAAGAAGATGGAAAATTCCTGATCAGTGATCCGGTAATGGACTATACAACATCCCTTTCCGAAGCAGAACTGGAAAAGGTAAGATATGCCAAAGGAGCACTTCCTCCGAAAGGACATATGTACTACCCTGTTTATGTTCCGGAAAATGTAAACCTTGAGGAAGCTATCAAAAAAGGGATCAAAGATACCTGTAAAAATATGCTGGCTCCTGTACCGCTTATCGGCGTAAAAGCTATGAGATGGGTCGCCAAAAGCATCCCGAAATGGGCAGAAAAGAAAGGAACAAAAGTCACCAATCACTATTTGGGACAATTGATCAGAATGCAGGAAGAAATTGGAACCGGAGGCGGTGGCTTCAGATTTATCTATGGCGCATTTCTTCAGGAAGCAGCTATCATTCTCAAAAATGATGAACTGAAGGAATTATCAAAAGAAATCACTTCTATTGGTGATCTTTGGAGAGATTTTGCCGTGGATATTGCCCGTGTTTATAAAAACAGAAACTCAAAAAGCAATATCTATAACGAACTTTCAAAAACGATGCTGCACATTGCAGATCTGGAAGAAGCTTTCTATAAAAAACTGAGAAAAGCGATCTGATATGGCAGAAAATATGATTGAGATCAAAAACTTATACAAGAAATACAAAAATTCTGATGAGTTTTCTGTAAACGATATTTCCCTGAACATCAGTAAAAATGAAATCTATGGAATTCTGGGTCCTAACGGAGCCGGAAAAACAACATTGATTTCAATGCTTTCAGGGTTGATAAAACCTACCTCAGGAACTTTTACCATCAATGGTTTGTCTCCACAAAAAGAAGGTTTTAAAATCAGACAGATCATCGGAATTGTACCTCAGGAATATGCTTTATATCCTACACTTACCGCAAAAGAAAATCTAATGTTTTTTGGAAGTCTGTACGGATTGAAGCACAGCCAGCTAAAAAAAGCAATTGATGATTCTCTGGAAATCATGGGTCTTTCAAAATTTGCCAACAAACAGGTAGGTCAGTTTTCTGGAGGGATGAAGCGCCGCTGTAACCTCATCGCAGGAACACTCCACAATCCTAAAGTTTTATTTTTGGATGAACCCACCGTTGGCGTAGATGTTCAATCTAAGAAAGCCATTATTGATTATCTCCTGGATCTAAATAAACAAGGTACCTGTATTATTTATACTTCCCATCACCTGTCGGAAGCTGAAGAGTTCTGTACTAAAATTGCCATCATCGACCACGGAAAAATCCATGCGGTAGGAACACCTGAAGAATTGGTGAACAGAGTAGCAAGTGCCGAAAACCTTGAAGATGTTTTCATTTCATTAACCGGAAAAGAACTAAGAGATGTTGTTGTATAAACTGTGGAGAAGCTTTATTAAGGAAATTCTTCTGCTGAAAAGAGATATCGGAGGGATTGTCATCATCTTTGTGATGCCATTGCTTTTGATTGTCACCATTACCCTTATTCAGGATTCTACCTTTAAAAACCTTGAAGGATCAAAGATTCCTATCATTTTTATTGATCAGGATAAATCTGAGGTTTCAAAAAATATAAAAGCTGAACTGGAAAACAGCAAAACATTTCAACTGCTGACCAATTTCAATGAAAAATCTGCTCAGGATGCTGTTTTTTCCGGAGATTACCAGATGGCGATTGTCATTCCTGAAAACTTAACGAAAGATTTAAATTCTAATATTGATTCAAAAGTTCAGACCATTGTAAGTTCATTCGGACTGGAAGGAGACTCTGCAAAAGTAAAAACAGCAGCTCCAAAGGCGAAAGAAATTCATTTATACTTTGACCCTGCTACCAATGCCGGATTCAAGAACTCTGTAATGAATTCTGTGAATAAAATGGTTTTTGAAATTGAAAATAAAAAGATCTACAAAGCATTTCAGGATCAGCTGGGAACTACGGAAAATCTTGACGAAAATAAAAACCTGATCAGCTTTAAAGAAATCACACCAAAGAAAGGTGCAATGGACGTAATGCCGAATTCTGTTCAGCACAACGTTCCTGCGTGGACTCTTTTTGCAATATTCTTTATTGTAGTTCCTTTATCTATCAACCTGGTGAAGGAAAAAAGTCAGGGAACAAGTGTAAGAGCGAGAATAAGCCCTACCCCCTATTTTGTTCATATTTTAGGAAAAACATTTACTTATCTTATTATCTGCATCATTCAATTTTTACTGATGGTTGCAGTAGGAATTTATCTTTTCCCTTATATGGATCTTCCGGCATTTGATGTATCCGGAAAAATGTTCCAGCTTGTTATTGTAACATTGTTTGCAGGATTAGCTGCTATCGGGTTCGGTGTTTTATTGGGAACAATTGCCGATACTCAGGAACAGTCGGCTCCGTTTGGGGCAACATCTGTAGTGGTTCTGGCAGCTATCGGAGGAATTTGGGTTCCTGTATTTTTAATGCCGGAATTCATGCAGACTGTCGCAAAATTCTCTCCTATGAACTGGGGACTGAATGCCTATTACGATATTATTTTAAGAAACAGTGGAATTGGAGGAATTGCTAAAGAATTGGTATTCTTATTATTATTTTACTTTGCCACCGTAGCGATTTCCATTTTTTACGAAAAAAAACAAAATGCAGTCTAAAGAAAATATATTAACCTGTACTGAAGAAGTCAGAGTACGATTCAATGAGACAGATCCATTGGGAATTGTCTGGCATGGACATTATATCGTGTATTTTGAAGACGGAAGAGAAGCTTTCGGTCGTCTGCACGGCCTTACTTATCTTGATATTCAAAATGCAGGATTTGTAACCCCCATCGTAAAAAGCACCTGTGAACATTTTCTTCCTTTAAAATATGGTGAAACATTCAGGATTGTAACTACTTTTATCAATTCTGTTTCTGCTAAACTAATCTACCGATATGAGCTCTTCAATCAGGAAGACCAATTGGTATGCAGTGGTGAAACCATCCAGGTATTTCTGGACAGTAACGGTAGCTTATGTCTGTACAATCCGGAGTTTTTTCAAAACTGGAAAGATAAAATGGGATTATCATGAGAAAGGAAATTTATATCACAGACTACAGTTGTGTAACTCCTTTAGGTTTCAATGTGGACACCAACTGGAAGGCACTTTTGGAAGGCCAATCAGGAGTTGATTTACATAAAATCATAGATAATCAGGATGCTTTGTATGCTTCCATGATTGATTCTGAAAAACTGAATGAAGAATTCGATAGATTCTTCGACTCCGCTCAGAATGACATTCCTAATTTCACAAGACTGGAGAAAATGCTTCTTTTAAGTATAAAACCTCTTGTTGAAAATCATTCAATATCAGAAGATACGGCTTTTATCCTTTCAACAACAAAAGGAAATATCAGTCTTTTAAAAAATCAGTCTGAATTACCGGAAGGTGTTTATCTGTCGAAATTAGCAGGAAAAATTGCAGATTTCTTCGGATTCAAAACAAAACCCATCGTAGTCTCCAATGCCTGCGTTTCAGGAGTCATGGCAATTGCGGTGGCTAAGAATATGATCCAGGCAGGAAAATATAAAGACGCCTTTGTCATTGCCGGTGATGAGCTTTCTGAATTTGTTATTTCAGGATTCAATTCATTTCAGGCCATAGGATCGGAACCTTGCAAACCTTATGATAAAAACAGAGATGGAATCAATATTGGTGAAGCTGCAGCTGCAGTCTATGTGACTAGCTGTCATTCTGACGAAGGAAGAATCTCACAAAACGAAAAATTCAGGTTTAAAGTTTTGGGAGATTCTGCCATAAATGATGCCAATCATATTTCCGGACCTTCAAGAACTGGTGACGGTTTATATGCCAGTATCAGAAATGCCATGACTGAAGCCAATGTTTCCTCAGAACAGATTGATTTTATTTCTGCCCACGGAACAGCAACTTTATATAACGACGAAATGGAAGCCATTGCTTTCAACAGGATGGAACTTCAAAATATTCCTCTCAACAGTATGAAAGGATATTACGGACATTGTCTGGGTGCATCCGGACTTCTTGAGAGTATTATCTCTATGGAAAGCGCTCTTCAAAGTACTTTACTTCCATCAAAGAATTTTGAAGAAACAGGAGTAACCCAACCTTTGAATATCATCAGAGAAAACCAATCTGCAGAAATTAAATATATTCTGAAGACGGCTTCAGGTTTTGGCGGCTGTAACGCGGCTGTTGTGCTGGAAAAATGTTAAATTGAACTTGATGAAGAAAATAAATACCTGTACCATAGAACATTCAAAAATAACCGTTGACGGAAATCTTGTTTTTGAAAGTCAAAGCGAAACTTTTCAGGAATTTGCCAAGGAAGCTTATAAAAGTTTAGATCTCAGTTATCCTAAGTTTCATAAAATGGATCATCTGAGTAAACTGGCTTTTCTTTCCGCAGAAACGATTTTGAAAGACGAAGATCACCGCAGAACAGCAATTGTTTTTGCCAACAGATCATCCAGCCTTGATACGGATTTCAAATATCAGGAAAGCATCAATAATCAGGATAACTTCTATCCGAGTCCGGCAGTTTTTGTGTACACCTTACCCAATATTTGTGTAGGCGAAATCAGCATTAAACATAAAATGCAGACAGAAAATGCTTTTTTTGTTTTGGATGAATTTGATGAAAATTTTTTAAACAACTATGCTGAACAGATTCTGCAGTCTGGTAAGGCTGACAAGGTATTATGCGGCTGGGTAGAATTGTATCAGGAAAATTATAAAGCTTTTGTATATTTGCTCACATTATAATTTAACAATGTACCAATCTGATAATGTACCAATGCTAAAGGTAATAACAACTATTGGTAAACTGGTACATTGATATATTGTTACATTAAAATAATATTTATGGAAAACTTAAAAACAGAATTGAAACACAAAATTATTGAAGTCCTTAACCTTGAAGATGTATCTGTAGAAGAAATTAAAGATACTGATCCATTATTCGGAGGAGGATTAGGATTAGATTCTATTGATGCTTTGGAACTTATTGTTCTTCTTGATAAAGACTATGGAATCAAATTAGCCGATCCTAAAAAAGGAAAAGAGATTTTCCAATCTATCGATACGATGGCTAAATTCATCGAGGATAACAGAACAAAATAAATTACTACAACAATCTAACAGTGTAACAATGTAGCAATTATTGGTAAATTGTTAGATTGATACATTGTTACAGTATTGAATACCATGAGTCAAAAAATTGCCATAACGGGAATGGGCATCATTTCCTCCATCGGAAACAATGTGGAGGAAAATTTTATTTCATTAGAAACCGGAAAACACGGAATTTCAGATATCGAAATGTTTGAAACACGCCATGCCGGAATTATTAAAACAGGTGAGATAAAATTATCCAATAAAGAACTTGTACAGAAACTTCAGCTTGATGAAGACAACAATGTAACCAGAACTTCTTTATTGGGAATGATTGCTGCAAAAGAAGCTGTAGAAAGTGCAGGTATTTCAGATATCAATGGTTACAAAACCGGGCTGATTTCTTCTACCAGTGTAGGAGGAATGGATATTACTGAAAAATATTTCTATTCTTACGAAGACTTCCCTGAAAAGCAAAAATATATTGACGCTCACGATGCCGGAAATTCCTCATTGGCTATTGCCGATTATCTGGGATTAAAAGGGATGGTTTCTACCATCAGTACAGCCTGCTCATCGGCAGCCAATGCGATTATGATGGGTGCTAAACTGATCAAAAACGGAGTTTTGGACCGTGTCATTGTCGGAGGAACAGATTCTCTTTCAAAGTTTACGTTGAATGGTTTCAATACCCTGATGATTCTTACGGATTCCTATAACACTCCTTTCGACAACAACAGAAAAGGATTGAATCTTGGAGAAGCAGCCGCTTTCTTAGTTCTTGAATCTGAAGAGATTGTCAAAAAAGAAAACAAAAAAGTCCTGGCTTATCTTTCAGGATATGGAAATGCTAATGATGCACACCATCAGACAGCCTCTTCAGAAAACGGACAAGGAGCATTTTTAGCCATGCAGCAGGCTTTGAAAATCTCAGGATTAGCTAAAGAAAATATAGATTACATCAATGTTCACGGTACGGCGACTCCTAATAATGATCTATCTGAGGGAATTGCTATGATAAGAATCTTCGGCGAAAATCAGGTTCCTGAATTCAGCTCTACAAAAGCATTTACAGGACATACTTTGGCAGCAGCTGCAGGAATTGAAGCTGTATTTTCAATCTTAGCAATGCAAAACAGCCTTATTTTTCCCAACCTGAATTTCAAAACAAAAATGGAAGAGTTTGATCTCAATCCTGTTACTGAATTAAAAGAGAAAAGCATCAATCATGTGCTTTCCAATTCATTTGGATTTGGAGGAAACTGTTCAACTTTAATTTTCTCAAAATCATGAGTGCAGTATACATCAACAGTGCATCCTGTATCTCAGTTCAGGACACTTTAAACGAAAATATTCTTCAGAACCTTACTCCCAGGAATTCTTCAAACATCATAAAAGCGATAGAACCCAATTATAAAGAGTTCATTCCACCTGCGATGATCAGAAGAATGTCTAAAACAGTAAAAATGAGTTCCGTAGCATCAAATTATGCATTGAAGGAAGCCGGTATTGAACAACCGGATGCCATCATCGTAGGAACCGGAATGGGCTGCTCTCAGGATTCTGAAAAGTTCCTGAAAAATGTGATTGATAATCATGAAGAGTTTCTTACGCCTACTTTTTTTATTCAGTCTACTCACAATACGGTAGCAGGACAGATTGCTCTGGGATTGCAATGTCATGCTTACAACTTTACCTATGTAAATACTTCTTCCTCACTGGAGTTTTCATTATTGGATGCTCAACTTCAGATCAATGACGGAGAAGCGGAAAATGTTCTTGTGGGATCTACAGATGAACAGACTGACAGAACAATGGAATTGTACTGTTTGAATAATACCATCAAAAAAGAAACAGATCTTCCCATTGACTACTTAAATTCCACTACCAGCGGAGTAATCTGGGGTGAAGGGGCAAGTTTCTTTGTTGTAGGAAAAAATAAGACTGAAAATTCTTACGCTAAGCTTCAGAATATCCAAATCAGCAATAAGGTGGAATTGAATGAAGTAAAAGATTTCATCCAGAATTTCTTAGTTCAAAACAATCTTTCCCACAATGATATTGATGCGGTTATTTTAGGGTTCAGTGGAGATGCAAAGTCAGATATGTATTATACAAAAGCAATGGATCTTTTTCCGGATTCAGCACAGCTGTATTATAAACATCTGAGTGGTGAATTCAATACAGCCAGTGGTTTTTCAACGTTTATAGCCTGTCATATCCTTAAGGAACAGCAGATCCCGGAAATTATGATGATCAACACTGAGAAAAAAGAAAGTGTGAAGAATATACTTATTTACAATCATCTGGGAGGTGATGATCACAGTTTGGTATTACTGGAAAAGGCATAATTGTTGAAAAGTCAATAGTGACTTTCTTACAATCAAAGCAGTACTGTTGTCATTCTGACGAAGGAAGAATCTCTATTTTTCACATTAAAGATTCTTCATTTCGCTTCGCTACACTCAGAATGACAAAATGGATACAAATCCAGAAAGTTTAATAACATAAAAGTAATCGGCAATGAAACACTATCCATTCATCCTCTTCTATCTTTTCTGTAACGCTTTTATTTATGCGTTTCACGGAAGTTTTTGGGTGTATCTGTTTTGTTTTTTTGCTTTTTCTGCAGTTGTAGTTTGGGGCTCTTTTGATATTGAACTGGGATATTTTGTCAACAGCCTTACTCATAAACGCACCAGAATTAAAGAAGTAGCCCTTACTTTTGATGACGGGCCTACCGAATTTACTCCAAAGTTTTTAGACCTGCTTAAAGAACATGAGGTAAAAGTAACCTTTTTCTGTATTGGTAAACAGATTGAAAAATATCCGGAAACGTTTCAGAGAATTATTGCGGAAGGTCATACGATCGGAAATCATACCTTAACACATTCCAATTCTACAGGATTTTTATCTACTTCAAAAATGATTGAGGAAATTGAAAAATGTGATGCAATCATGAAGAACGTTGGAAATATCAGCACCCATCTCTACAGACCACCTTTCGGAGTGACGAATCCCAATATTGCGAAAGCGATTAAAAGAACACATAAAAAAAGTATCGGATGGAATGTCCGCTCCTTAGATACCGTCATTGATGATGAAAAGAAAATCTATACCAGAGTTACCAAAGACTTGAAAAAAGGGAGCATTATCCTGCTTCATGATACTTCGGAAAAGACTTATCGTGTTCTGATAGATTTATTAGTATTTTTGAAGGACAAAAAATATTCAACCTTTACAGTTGATACAGTTATAAATTCAAATAGAAATGATTAAAAATATTGCTTTCGGAGCATTCTTACTGGTTTCAGGTTTCTTTTTTGCACAAAACACGGCAATGTCAGGAGCTGAAGCCAAAGCATTTGTATCGAAGGTTTCTTCAGAGACCAAAGAGATCAAAACATTACAAAGTGATTTTACCCAGACCAAAAAAATGGATTTTCTGGATAAAAGCATTGTTACCTATGGAAAAATGTCATTACAGACTCCCAATATGCTGAGCTGGAAGTATACTAAACCTTATCAGTACAGTATTGTTTTTAAAAGCAATAAGATCTACATCAATGATCAGGGGAAAAAATCTTCTGTAGATGCCAAGAGCAAAACATTTGAAAAAATCAATAAACTGATTGTAGGAAGTTCAAACGGAACCATGTTCAATGATCCTGAATTTACGGTAACGTACTTCAAGAACGGAAATTATAATGTGACAAAGTTTATTCCTAAAACATCCCAACTGTTGAAATACATCAAACAGATTGAGCTGTATTTCCCTAAGAACCAGTCGACGGTTTCTCAGGTAAATATGACTGAAGCTTCCGGAGATACTACGAATATTGTTTTCAAAAATACCAAGGTCAATGCTTCAATTCCTGCGTCAGAGTTTACTCTATAGCCTGATTCTCATTCTGACAGTTTCCTGTAAAACCTACAAGTTAACGGAAGCAAAACCTGTTTCCTCTTCTGAAAAGATGGTTGAGAATTTATACTTCTCTTCAGGCGAAGATTATGTATACAAATGCCAGATGGATATTTATAAAAACCATGTAAGCGGGATTCTGATCATCAAAAAACTGAATGAAACGACCCATCGTGTTGCTTTAACATCAGATTTTGGGAACAAACTAATTGATTTTGAGATTTCTGAGAATAATTTCAAGTTGAATTATGTACTTCCTGACCTGGATAAAAAAAATGTCATTAATTTCCTGAAAAACGATTTTCAGCAGCTTCTGAAAAAACAATATCCGGTAAGCGAAAGTTTCGAGAATGAAAATGCGAAAATCTATCTTTCAAAAATTGAGAATAAAAGCTATTATTTATTCTTCAGTAAAGAAAACAGTTTGCTGAAACAGATCATTTACACGAAAAATAACAAGGAAAAAATCGATTTTACTTTTGATGCAAAAAAACCTATCTTCGCGGATAGCTTAAATCTACAGCACAAAGACTTTAAGATCAATATAAAACTAGTTCAAATAACCGACACTGAATAAGTTCCAACAGGAAAAATTGTACAATATTTGAGCTCTTTTTCAGACCGGACTGTATTGTACATTTAATCTTAAAAAATAAGATCATGCAAACCATTCTTACAGACTTTTACACATTAACATCATACGATAAAACAGAAGACGGAAAGTTTACTGCTCATATCAACCTTAATAAAGACCACGAGATTTTTAAAGGACATTTTCCTGGGAATCCGGTAACACCCGGTGTTTGTATGATGCAGATCATTAAAGAGCTGACAGAAGAATTTACAGGTTCAAAATTATTCCTTAAAACAGCTTCGAATGTAAAATTTATGGCAATTATCAATCCGTTTGAAACACCTGATTTGGTTCTTCAACTTGATATTGCTGAAAATGGAGAAGACGTTAAAGTAAAAAACGCAACTTCTTTTGGCGAGACTATTGCATTGAAATTGTCTGTAAGCTATAAAAAAATACCATCATGAAACTAATCTTATCATTCTTAGCGGCATTTGTTTTTTTCTTTCAGTCGGATCTTGAAACATTGAGAAACAGCTATGCTAAAGCTAATGAATCTAATGGTAATACCCAAAACTTCATTGAAACTGCGGATAAACAATCCGGTTCAGATGCAGTCACTGTAGGCTACAAGGCAGCAGCGAAGATTATGGAGGCAAAAATTGCTAAAAGTAACAGAAAATCACTGGTAAAAACAGGAGCAACAAGTCTTGAAAGCGTTATCAAAAGTAATCCTAATAATGCAGAATTACGTCTGATCAGATTAAGCGTTCAGGAAAATATTCCGAAAATTGTAGGCTACCGTGGAAGCCTAAAGGATGATAAAGCTTTTCTGCTGAATAATTACAGCAAACAGAATACAGCATTAAAAGGCTATATCAAAAGGTTTGCTATGCAATCTAAAACCATTACAGAGGCGGAAAGAGCCACTTTAAAATAAAAAAATGTCCCTTGCTGAAGTTCAAAATGCAATTTCTGAAAAGAAGATATGCATTTTAATACCTACCTACAATAATGAAAAGACTCTGAACAGGGTTATTGACGGTGTTCTCAACTACACCGGAAGTATTATTGTGGTCAATGACGGTTCCACAGATTCTACCCCTCAGATCCTTGCCCAATATCCTCAGATTACGGTAATCTCTTTACCGGAGAACAAAGGAAAAGGGAATGCCCTTAAAACAGGTTTTAGAGCGGCAAAAAAATCCGGGTATGATTATGCCATCACCATTGATTCGGACGGACAGCATTATCCGGATGATATTCCGGTATTCGTAGAGGCGCTTCTTCAGGAAAAAGAAGAAGTTCTTCTGATTGGAAACAGAAATATGTCTCAGGATGGTATTCCCAAGAAAAGCAGTTTCGGAAACCGTTTTTCCAACTTCTGGTTCTGGTTTGAAACCGGTATAAAGCTGGAAGATACCCAATCCGGATACAGACTTTATCCTTTGCATAGAATTCCAAAGAAATATTTTACCCCAAAATTTGAATTTGAAATCGAAATCATTGTAAGAACTGCCTGGAGACATGTTCCGGTAAAAAATGTACCGATCAGGGTTTTATATGATCCGGCAGAACGGGTTTCCCATTTCAGGCCTTTCAAGGATTTTACGAGAATCAGTATTCTGAATACGATTTTGGTGACAATTACCCTGCTTTATATTATTCCGAGAAATTTCGTGAATAATTTCAAAAAAAAAAGCTTTAAAAAATTCATACAGGAAGATGTCTTAGAAAGTGACGGGAGCAACCGTACAAAAGCATTTTCTATAGCGCTGGGAGTTTTTATAGGACTTTCTCCTTTTTGGGGATTTCAGACGCTTCTGGTCATCAGTCTATCTGTACTCTTTAAACTCAATAAAGTACTTGCATTTGTAGCCTCCAATGTAAGTCTTCCCCCTTTTATTCCTTTTATCATTGCCGCTTCTCTGTTTTTAGGAGCACCATTTGTAAGTGGTGACAGTGATATTTTAAGCCAGGATTTAAATTTTGAACTGATCAAAAACAATCTCCTGCAATACGTTATCGGCAGTTTCATCTTAAGTACTACCCTTTCTGCTCTTGCAGGGATAGCCTCTTTTCTGTTCCTGAATAAAGTAAGCCCGGAAAACAACTAAAAAAGCCCGGAACAATGTTCCAGGCTCATCACAATTAGTTATTATTATTTCCTATTTTGAAACGATAATCTTTTGAGAATAGTCAATTGAGTCATTGCTAACTTTCACAATAT
Source organism: Chryseobacterium sp. Marseille-Q8038 (assembly GCF_965111995.1). Lineage (NCBI taxonomy): Bacteria > Pseudomonadati > Bacteroidota > Flavobacteriia > Flavobacteriales > Weeksellaceae > Chryseobacterium > Chryseobacterium sp. Marseille-Q8038. Next base: position 1,311,307 of record NZ_CBCOPN010000002.1, read on the forward strand.
AAGCACCATTGATCAGTTTTTCTGCACTGATGGTATAATGTTTTGAATGGAATAAGTTTTTTCATGGTTAGTTATCTGTAAACCACATCAGAGAATGATAATGGAGTCATCATAATGGTAGCAAATATGGCAATAATGACCAGAGCCAGTTGGGTAATATGGTATATTTTTTCTCTTTCGTCATCATTGATTTCAAACGTAAATTTTATCTTATCCGGTCTTCTGATAATCAACCAGATAAAGAGAAGAATAACCAAATTCATGAGGATTGGCATGATAAGAAATATTTTACTTCCATCAATGTCTTTCATATTTCCGTAGCCGTGAATAGGGATGGTGTCCGGGATTGAACTGTATACTGTAAACAAATACACGGAATGGCAGATGATGATAACAAAAGGAATGCAGAACAGCAGTTTTATATATTTGGGGATCATTTCAGTTTCTTTAAAGTTTTCTTAAGGTACTTTTCAACATTTTTTCTGTCAGGAACTGTGGTAATTTCTTTCGTTAAAGCTTTTTCAAATTCGACTTTTGCCTTTGAATATTCTTTTTTGTTAAAATAATATTTCCCTGACTGATAATACACCTGCCAAAAATCGGGGTTCATAGACTGATAATAAGGAATAAGATCATCTGTCAACAATATATCTTTATTTTCTGCGGCCTCATTGATTTCTTTAGCCAGCATTTTAGATTGTTCATAGTGCGCAAATTCTTCAGAATCGGCAAATGGATCCCTTGCAATATTCAATTTTGTTTTTGCCTGCAGACTTTGGGATAATGGTTTGTCGGAAAAGATTTCATTCAGATCATAACATACAAATTCTCCTAACTGGTAAGGATTTGAAGAAACCCAGACCAACTTTTTCTGAGGCGAAAATATAACCGCATGGTGAGCTAAAAGTTGGTTGAGTGCTTTTTCATTACCATAGCCTATGTTTTCATCTTTTAAGCCAGATCTGTTTCTTAAAATGGAAGCCATCTTTTCCGGGGTCATATTTTTTTCTTCCTGTAAAAGCTCCTGAAGTCTTTCATAGCGATATTCAGAATGGCTTTCTTCAATATGTTTCTGATTTCTTTTGTCCTCTTTATAGGCTTCAGACTGGAAATGATTGGTACAAAGAACCCTGCTGGTATTCTGCACTCTGTATACACCGAAGTTTTTAGGCGAAACTTCAATAATTACCGCATTTTTGTCTGCTGCACTTCCCACAAGTATAGATTCAGAAACGAAAACTTTTCTTTTTTTAGCAATGGCAATCGCTTCATCAATATTTTTAGCATACTGCAGAATTTCTCTTGTAACAAGGGAAATAGGAGTCTTTGCCGTCAAAGGAATTTTTGATTTCCCTGCATTAATCGTGACTGTAATTCCTTCTTTATTCATACCGGAAACCACACCAATCATTCCCGGCCAGCTTACAGACATGTAAGGAATTCCTTCCTCTGGCTGAACAAATTCTACCAGTTTATTTTTTGCAAAGTCGTCCCCCACATAAAAGTCGAAATTTCTTCCGATCAGCAGGTCTCCATCTTCGGTATTTTCGTTCCATACGGCAAGAGATGTACAGCCTACCATTGCAAGATCCTGCATGGCATGCCCGATATCATGAGCACCGTGCAGGTAAAGGTTTCTTAAATATTTAGGAGCAATAAAATCATACTGATCAGATGAATATTGTGATAAACCGTATAATTCTGCCTGATAATCTTCTCTTACATTGAGATACATTTTTCTGTTGTACCATTTTAAAAAACCTCTTAACAGCCTTTGTCTGAATTTTGAGGGCACAAACCCTTCAACTTTTGCAAAGAAGATACTTTCCTGTTTCTGCATTAAGCTTTGAGTCAATGCTCCGTTATTATATCCCAGCTGTATAGGATTTCCTTTAATATAAAGTTCCCAGAGCTGCTGTTTATTTTTGGTAAGATAATTTTGATTATAGCTGAAAGTACTGTCGTTGATTCTGGTAACCTTCGGAACTTCCAGCGCATATTGTTTTACATCTGGAATATGCCGGATAGATTTTGATATTCCGCAGGCCGTGAGGAAAAAACAAAAAGTAAGGTAAAGAAAAGCTCTTTTATGGGATCTATAAATGGTTTTAGTTTTTTTCACTTTAGTTTTTATTAATCATTTGCGTCAACCTCATGTCAATCGTTTCTTTTCCAAGAATTTCTGCACAGGTATTAAAAGCTCCGATGGTAACTCCTAAAATTCCATGCATATTCACGGATTGTCCGGTAAGAAACAGGTTGTCGATTTTGGTACGGGGAGAAACCATTGTTTTAAGAGGATTCTCCGAGCTTTTCATGTATCCGTACATATTTCCTTCAAAATTTCCGATATAGTCCCGGTAAGACAAGGGAGAAGATGTATATATAGTTTTAATGGCATGTCTTAGGCTGGGAATTTTCTTTTCCAGAGCATCAAGCATTTTCTCTGTCTTTTCGAGTTTAAACCTTTCATAAGCTGCTCCTCTTTCATGCTCGTCTGCTACCGTGTTGAAGGTATTTTCCCATTCTTTAACCTCATCAAAATCCATATAAGAAATAGCGGTAAGGCTTTCTGCAAATTCAGGATGATGTTTTGAAGGGGTGGATGAAAGCATATACGTTTCCGGCCATGCTTCTTTCCTGTAGCGGAATGCATTCCAGACCTGCTCTTCGGATGAATAGTGATATCTGTTGTAATTAAAGTTGGGAAGGCTGTGAGGTTTTAAAACCAGATAAATACTAAAGCATGATGAAACCGGTTTCCAGCTTAAAACTCTGTTCAGAAAAGACTTCTTCAATCTCTCTTCTCCAATCAGTTTAATGGTGGAACGGATTTCTATATTGGAAATAAATTGTTTTGCTGTGTATTCTTTTCCTGTTTTTGTTTTTACAGAGGTCAGTCTGTTATTCTCATTGAAAACAAATTCAGAAACTTCTGAATGCTTATGTACTTCTGCTCCGTATTCTCGAAGCTTTCTGATCAAAAGTTTAGAGATCTGGCTTCCTCCTTTTACACATTTGTAAGCACTTTGAATATAAGAATTTACCGTTAAAGCATGCACATAAAAAGGTACGGTTTCAGAATCTCCGGCATATAAAAAGTTGGACCCCAGCAAAACAGACTGAAGTTTTTTGTTCTGGGTAACGGATTCAATGAATCTTTTGGTATTGAGATGCAGGATTTCCTCATTATAGCTGTCTTTTCCTACCACATGATATCTGGGAAACTGGCTGCATACATACTGGATTTCTTCACAGTAGGTTTCAAGATTTTCTTTTTCTTCAGGAAAATATCTGGAAAGTTGTTCTACAAAATTCTGATATCCTTGAGCATGGGGATATTCTATTTCATCTTCTCCAAAGCTGATCCTGTCATAGCCATCTTCATCCATCAGCTGAAGCTCAAGATCATCCATGATTTCAAGATAGGAAAAGAACTGGTTCAGATTCTGTCCTTTGCCCAATCCTCCAAGATAATGAACTCCCGTATCAAAAATAAGTTTGTCCCTTGCAAAGGTTTGGAGGTTTCCTCCATATTGGTTATTCTTTTCCAGAACACATACTTTCAGGCCTTCTTTCGCCAAAATAAGAGCTGAAACAAGACCTCCCAATCCGCTTCCGATTACAAGTATGTCGTATGCTTTCTTCAAAAGAAAATGTGCTTTTAATAATTAAGAAACAGGGAATTTAAGATATTTAAAGATTACTTTGGTAAAGTAAGCAAAGAAATTTATATCAGGCAATATGATCTGATCATCTTAAACCTCGGTAAATCTTAATGGTTTTTAGTTTTTTATTCGTTTTTATTTGATAAAAATAGAAAAATTAATCAATATCATCCCAAAAATCAAAATAATTAAACCATTGAAGCGGATATTTTTTCACCATGGTTTCAAGATTTTGAACATAAGAATTTAAAAGGCCTTGTGAATCCCGGTTTTTGATATTCTGTGCTACTCTTGCATACAGATGGTAATGAAGATTGTTTTCTTTCATTACATAAACATATACTACGGGAACCCCCAGCCTTGAGGCAATCAAAAAAGGGCCGGCCGGAAATTTTGCACTTTTCCCGAGCAGTTCTGCTTCCAGATATTTGGAGCCTTCAAAATAGCGGTCTCCGGTAAAACAGATCAGGTCATTATCTGACAAAGCTTTGTTAATTTCAAAGATATGCGACATATCTTCTTTTACGTAGATAAACTTGATATTACTCTTTTTTACGGCAACGCTTTCCAGATATTCCTTAATTACGGTAACTTCTTGATCTGTAGTCACCAGATTGATCTGGCAATCGAAGTCGATATCTGCAAAAAAGTGCTCTGCAATTTCAAAATTACCGATATGAGCGCTGATCAGTACGCCTCCTTTTTTAGCGGCTAAAAGATTTCTGAGGTTTTCAATACCGTCAAATTCATAGGTGTATTTTTCTCTAAGTCCGGCAGAAATAGCTGTTTTATCGATCAGAACTTTTCCGAAGGTAAAATAACTTTTAAATATGGAGGCTTTGGATTTCCAGTATCCATAGTTCAGTCTTTTCTGAAAATAATACAGAATATATTGGTTGCTTTTCTTCTGAAACAGCGAGTAATACGCTGCTACAAAATACAATACCCCATATGAACTTTTGATTCCGATATTTCTAATACACCAGACGAATATTCTGTATCCGAGTACTGTTCCTTTAGATTTACCTTTCCACTTGTTCATATCTACAGTTTAATATAACAGAGAACCAATGTAATATTACCATTTTAGAAGTGTCCGTTAGCGAATCACTGTGGTAGTATTACATTGGCTCATTTTATAGAATAAAGATTTACTCAATAACTAAGCGTTTTTTTCAGCAATCTTATGTTCAATCGTTGTATAGAAATCATCAAATGTTACCATTTTTTTGAAATCTGCTTCTCCTAATTTCACGCCGAAATTAGATTCGATCACGACTACCATGTCGATATAATCCAGGCTGTCTAAGCCCAGTGTATTTTTAAGGTTGGCATCATTACTGATTTCGTCTCCGTCTACCTCGAATTCGTTTACCAGAAAATCATTAACGATAGCAACAATTTTTTTCCTTTCCATGTTTTTAATCAAATTTTTTAACTATTAGTGCAGAATTGGTTCCCCCAAACCCAAAAGAATTCGACAAAAATACATCAATTTTTTGATTTTTTGTTTTTGCCACTAAATTTATCTTTTGTGCTTCATTATCAGGATTTTCCAGATTGATATTGGGAGCAACAAAATCGTTCTGCATCATCAGAATTGAGTAGATAACTTCACTTGCGCCTGCCATCCAGCACTCATGTCCGGTCATAGATTTGGTAGAACTTACCGGAACTTCACTACCGAAGATCTCATAGATGGCTTTTGCCTCATTGGCATCACCAATAGGAGTAGAAGTTGCATGAGCATTGATATAATCGATATCTGAAGCTTTTAATCCTGATTGTTTTAATGCTCTGTCCATTGCCAAAGCTGGTCCATCCACGTTGGGTGTTGAAATATGACCTCCGTTAGAAGAGAAACCATAGCCGATAATTTCTGCAATAATGGGAGCACCTCTTCTTTGAGCAGATTCAAGGCTTTCCACAATAAGGCTGGCAGCACCGCCACTCGGAATTAATCCGTCTCTTTCTGCATCGAAAGGTCTGGAAGCTTTTGTGGGTTCATCTTCTCTGGCGGAGAATACTCCTAATCCGTCAAAGCTTGCCATAGAATATTTATTGGTTTCCTGAGCTCCACCACAGATAATCATGTCCTGAAAACCATTCTTGATCATCATATAAGCCAGTCCCAAAGAATGGGAACCGCTTGCACATGCTGCACTGATGGTAAGGTTGATTCCTTTCAGTTTAAAGATGGTGGAAAGGTTCATTGTTACTGTAGAGTTCATTGATTTGAAGATCGCTCCTGAACCCATCAATGTTGTATCTTTTTTTTCTCTGGCAATATCAATAGATTCTACAACCGCCTGAGAAACGCTGTCATTTCCGTATAAGATTCCTACTTCATGAGAATCCAGAAATTCGTCATCCAGATTTGCCTGCTTCAATGCATCCATGGTCGCCAGATAAGCATATTCGCTTTCTTCTCCCATACTGACACGCTGGCGTCTGTTTAAAAGGTTTTTCAGATCAGGTTTTGGAACAACTCCCGTAAGACCAGACCTGAAACCAAATTCTTTTCTATCCGGATCTAAAACAATACCGGATTTTCCTTGATATAGGGATTCCCTGACCTCTTCTAAAGATGTCCCGATGCAGGAATAAATTCCCATTCCGGTAATTACAACCCTATTTTCCATGTTATGAATAAATTCCTCCGTTAATATTAATCACTTCTCCTGTAATGTAAGAAGATTTTTTAGATGCTAAGAATGCGACAAGATCTGCCACTTCTTCTGCTTCACCGAATCTGTTGGCTGGAATCATTGCTTTCAGTTCATCTTCATTAAATTCCTGAGTCATATCGGTTCTGATAAAACCAGGAGCTACTGCATTTACGGTAACATTTCTTTTGGCAACTTCCTGAGCAAGAGCTTTTGTAGCGCCTACCAATGCCCCTTTTGCTGCAGAATAATTCGTTTGACCAGCAGTTCCTTTTACTCCGGATACAGAAACCATATTGATGATTCTTCCGTATTTGTTACGAAGCAGTTTTTGGATAAAGAAATTGGTCACATTGAAAAATCCGTCAAGACTTGTATTAATCACATTATTCCAGTCTTCTTTCTGCATCCACATAAAAAGACCATCTCTTGTGATTCCGGCATTATTGACAATCACTTCTACTACTGCGTCAGGATTTTTCTCCTGCCATTCCGTTAAAACAGCCTGTGTTTCTTCAGTATTTCCTACATCAAATTTAAGAATTTCTCCTGTAGACCCAAGTTCTTGTACTTTAGCCAGAGTTTCTTTTGCTGCCGTTTCGTTTGAAGCGTAGTTGATTAAGATATGATAGTTTTTCTCTTCAGCCAGTTTTATACAGATTGCTCTCCCGATTCCTCTGGAGCCTCCTGTTACAATTGCACATTTCATGCGTTAGTGTTTATATCGTTTTTAGTTTTTTTAAGTTGAATGATGCATCTTTCTTTAAAAGACAATTCACCACCGTTAATAGTTACATTCCTTTCAGATACTTCTTTACTTCCTCCAGATACGGATACATAACCATATCATCTGAGAAAGCTGGAATTATTTTTCTGATTTCATCATACAGCTCTTTTGTAGAGGATGAAACTTTATCCTGGAATCCAAGATATTCAACAGCCTGAATAATCGTAATGGCTTCAATGGCCAATACTTCGAAAGCATTTTCAATCACTTTTCTGCAGATCACCGCAGCATTGGTTCCCATACTAACGATATCCTGATTATCATTATTATTTGGAATACTGTGAACATACATTGAATTCGACAACATCTGGCTTTCTGCCGTAGTAGAAGTTGCCGTAAACTGTACGCCCTGCATCCCGAAATTAAAACCTAATTTACCTAAATTTACAAAAGGAGGCAAAATTTCATTGATTTTGGCATTCAGAAGGTAGTTCAGCTGTCTTTCGGCAAGCATCGTCAGTTTGGTAACTACAATTTTAAGTTTGTCCATTTCCAGAGAGATATAATCTCCGTGGAAGTTTCCTCCATGATAAACATGCTGGTCTTCAACATTGATAATGGGATTATCATTGGCTGAATTAATCTCATTTTCAAGAACTTGCTCTGTATATTCCAACGTATCCAATACCGGACCTAAAATCTGAGGCACACATCTTAAAGAATAATATTCCTGAACTTTTTCCTTGAATACTTTTTCCTGTTCTTCGAAATGAGTGTAAAGATGATCTTCTCTTTTTCTGATCAGCTTACTGTCTGCCAGATGAGAACGCATTCTCTCTGCCACTTTCTGCTGGCCATAGTGTTTTTTCGTCCCGTTCAGCGCTTCTGATAAATGATCGTCATAAGCCTGTACAATTTCGTTAATCGCACAAGAAAGTCGAAGGGAATTATCTGTAAGCTGATTCGCTTTATAAGCATTTACAATACCGATTCCTGACATCACGGAAGTTCCGTTCATCAAAGCAAGACCTTCACGAATTTCTACCTGAATGGGTTGTAATCCTTCAATTTCGAAAATCTCTTTTGTGGATTTTCTTTCCCCTTTATAAAATACTTCGCCTTCTCCAATTAATACTAAAGCCAGGTGTGCCAGCTGAACAAGGTCTCCGCTTGCTCCTACTCCTCCATGTTCAAATATCAATGGGGTAATATCTCTGTTGATCAGCTCCTGAAGAAGATAAATAACAGATTGGTGTACTCCTGAATTTCCTAATGATAAGGTATTCAACCTTGCCAGCATACAAGCTTTTACTTCTTCGGCAGGTAAAGGATTTCCAATTCCTGAAGAATGGCTTCTGATAAGGTTATATTGAAGCTGGTGTGTATCTTCATCGCTGATTTTAAACTGAGCCATAGGCCCAAAACCAGTGTTGACACCATATATTACTTTATTTTTTGAAAATTCTTTTAAAAACTGAAAACTTTTATCCACTCTCGATAAAAGTGATTCATCCAGTTCTATTTTTTCATTCTCAATGATAATTTTTTGAAAGTCTTTCAGTTCTAAAAAGTTATTTATTTTCATCAATTAAAAGTAATAGTTGATAATTTTGTAAAATATTAATTATTTGTCACTAATTTTGCGGCAAAGATAAAAGTTATTATTAAAATAAAAAATCAAAGATGAGCAAAGAATTTGTTGACGTTCTTGTAATCGGAGCTGGACCTTCCGGATGCGTGTCTTCTTCGTACTTAAAGAAGAATAACGTCAACGTAAAAGTAGTCGAAAAGACAAAATTCCCCAGACTGGTAGTGGGTGAAAGCTTAATTCCAAGGGTAATGGACCACTTTGATGAGGCCGGACTTTTCCCTGCATTAGACAAAATGGGCTTTGAAAAAAAGTTGGGAGCCCGTTTTCTTCGTGGTGAAGAAGTCTGCATTTTTGATTTTAGCAACAAATTCGGGGAAGGCTGGGACTGGACCTGGCAGGTTCCGAGAGCTGATTTTGATAATACTCTTGCTCAGGAAGTTATTAATAAAGGAATTGATCTTGAATTTGAAACCGAAGTTATTGACATAAAATTTGACGGAACAGATTCTGTAACTACGGTAAAAAATAAGGAGGGAGAAACGAAAGAAATCCATGCTAAGTTTGTCATTGATTCCAGCGGCTACGGAAGAGTACTGCCTCGTCTGCTAGACCTTGAAAAACCTTCAAAATTATCTCCTCACTCTGCCATTTTCTCTCATGTGGATGATATTAACAGAGAGCCTGGAGAGGAAGGTACTTTAATTTCTTTTGACATTATTGAAACCGAAGTATGGCTTTGGGTCATTCCTTTTTCTAACGGAAATACCAGTGTAGGAATTGTAGGACCTACTGAATATATTGATCAATTATCTGAAAACGGAGATCCTGCTGAAGCTTTGAAAAAGGCAATTTCTCTTTCTGATTATTATGTAAAACGTTTTGGAGAGGTAGATTTCCTTTTTGAACCCAAACATCTTAAAGATTATTCCTGTTCGGTTAAAAGTTTATTCGGAGACGGATTTGCCTTAACGGGAAATGCTTCAGAATTCCTTGATCCTGTTTTTTCTTCAGGAATGGCTTTTGCCACAGAATCCGGAATGCTGGCAGCCAAACTGGCTCTGAGACAATTAAACGGAGAAAAAATTGACTGGCAGACGGAATATTCGGATTATATTTTATACGGAGTGGATGTTTTCACCACCTATGTAAAAGAATGGTATACCGGAAATCTTCAGGAACTCTTCTTCCACCAGCCGGAAAATCTGGATGTCAAGAAAAAAATCTGTGCTGTTTTAGCAGGGTATGTGTGGAATAAAGACAATCCTTTTGTGAGAAAGCACGATACAGTTATTAAAAATCTTGCGAACCTGATTAAATTAGAGAAACAGGAGCAGCAAAGTCAACAATAAAAAACGGTCTGAAATTTCAGACCGTTTCTTGTTTTATTTTAAAGACTTTTTAATTTCTCTTCCTAAATACCTTCCGGCAGAATCATAGGCTGAGGCTATTCTTCCATACTCCATTACAAATTCTTTATTTTGCACAAATTTATCAAACTTATTAAGTTCTACTTCAGCTAAAACAACAGAAGGATTATCTGTTTCCACCAGTTTTATTTTACCTGATATTTCAGCAGTCATTGCAGTAATTCCGGCATGCCAGCCCGGAAATATCCAATTTGTTTCCAAGCGCAGGGTATATTTTGCAGCAGCATCTTTTTTAAATGAAATATTTTTGTAGGTCTTATTCAAACCCTTTGCAAAATAGTCCACATAATATTCCTTTTTGTATTTTTCCCATTCTCCAATCCATTGTTTCCATGCCTCTTCTCCTCTTTTAGGATTGTCCAGAACTTGTTTTTTCCTGTTTTCAAGATATTGAGTTTCTGTAATATTTTCTTTCATAAATAGTACATTCTCAAACTTAACCTCAACGTTTACTTCAGTCTGATCTTTCAAAACACCCAAACTTCCGGCAACTAATTTCATTTTTTCCTGTCCGAAAGCAGTGGTCATTATAGCTAAAAAGACCAGCAATAATAGTTTTTTCATAGTGTATTAGCTTTTTACTTTAAGAGCCCAAAGATATTATAAAAGACAATCTCTATCGACTCTTTATTTTTTAATTTTATCTTAAATCAATAAAAGTAATTGGCTTTCTGCTGTTTGGATTAAAAACTGTTTTAGACAAAATGTCAAATTCTATTATTTCAATTTTCGGACTTACTCTTAATTTTGCACGGAAATGGTCTCTTACTTCATTTACAAACCCTTCGTGTTCCGCTTCAGTACTTAATTTGATGATAATTTCGTCAAGCCCGATTTCGTTGGCCTGAATAACGATCTGGTAGCATAAGATATTGTTGAAATCATTCAAAATATCATTCATGGCTGGGGGATACAGTGTTGTTCCCTTATATTTGATCATCTGTTGTTTCCTTCCTACTACAGGTCCTAACCTCATCGTATTTCTTCCACATTGACAGGGTTCATCATGTGCTTTTACAAGATCTCCGGTTTTAAATCTTAGCAAAGGGATTGCTTCCACTCCCAAAGTAGTAATGGTGAGTTCTCCGCTTTCTCCTTCTTTCACAGGATTTCCGTCGTCATCCAGAATTTCTGTAATAATCAATTCCGGATGGTGATGCCCTCCGATCTGATATTCACATTCTGTAAAGGCAGTACTCATTTCGGTAGAAGCATAGGTGGAAAAGAGTTTGATATTCCACTTTTCTTTGATTTTCTGTGAAAGAATATTATCTGTAAAATCCTGATTTTTGATACTTTCTCCGATACAAACCGCACCATAAACACTGGAGTTTTTATAATCCAATCCGTGTTTTTCGGCATAGTCAATCATTTTCAACAGGAAAGAAGGTACGGTAATCAAATATTTGGGTTTGTATCTGAAAATAGAGTCCCATTGCAGTTCAGGAATTCCGGGTCCCATTCTCACCACACTCGCACCCATTTTTCTTAAGCCCAGAAAATAGGCAAGCCCCGCCATAAACCTTTTGTCTATGGTGGTAATCATCTGAACAACATCTCCTTTCTGAATCCCGGCACAGGCAAAAGATATTGCCTCATTATAAGCAAGCCTTTCAAGATCACTATCGGATAACCCAAATGTAACCGGATCTCCCAATGTTCCGGAAGTGGTACTGTAATCCACAATTTTATCCGGTGTTATGCAGAAAAAATCATGGTTATACTGCTGAAGATCATTCTTTGTAGTGGTAGGAATCTTCTGAAGATCTTCCAAAGTACGAATGTCTGCAATATGGATATTATTTTCTTTGAACAGTTTCTGGTAAAAAGGAGAATGCGCTTCAAGATAAGCCAAAAGCTCATGAAGTTTTTCTTCCTGAAATAGTTTGATTTCCTGAATATCTGCTTTCTCAATTGACGGATGAAATTCCAATGATTTTAATTTTTAAAAGGCAAATTTATTTAATTAAAATTAAAAGATTTAAGTATTAAAAGATTATTTATCTCTGAAAGGTAAAGGTTTGTATGTTTGTATTTCCAGCGGTATTCGATGTGGTTACCTTTAAAGTATGAGAACCTGATCCTTTGGGGCACTTCTCGTCAAATGTGTAAACAAAATTATCTTTTACACGGGCAAAACGAAGCCATTTACCATCCAGTTCTGCACGGAATGAAACAATATCTCCTGTTTTCGTTGTTCCTTTGAGCAATAAAGAACCGCTATTCACCAATGCTCCTTCTGCCCAGCCGGATGAAACGGATGGAGAACTATTGTCTATCAATAATTTCGCTGTACCCAATCTGTTGAATTTCCCTTCTGCCCAATCACCATTCCATTTTACCTTGACAACGGTTTTATCGCTGCCATAATCAAGGACAATAACGGCTTTATCTTTTTCTGCATTGGTTAATTTCCTATTAGGCTTTATTTTTAAAGTATATTCATCGTGAACCGGAATGTAAGGACTTTGTAAAACAATACTGTTTGAAACCGCAGTCTGATCTGTATCCGGTTTTTCATAAGCATTGAAATTGACCGCATCATAGACCGCATTTTTGCTGAAACTAATCTCTGTATTTTCAGTGGCAATAGTTTTTCCTTCGTTAGGTGTTACCGTTTTCCCTGTGGAAGACACTTTTTCTAAGGTTTTGTTTAACTGAACTTTTGTTGTTAACCGGCTTGTATTTCCTTTTGTATCTTTCAGTACCATTTCAATAGTGTGAACTTCCTCATCCTGAAGATTGATAACTCCTGTCAAATTCGGAATACTGTAATTCTGAAGTTTCATTCCGGGTAAATCAGCAAGATGCTGAATTCCCATTTTATCTCTGATGAATTTACTATAATCTATACAGCCATTGATATAACGGGTATCATCATAGTGGATTTTATCAATTTTAAAACTGTAAATCAGCTTGCCATCCATTAGCAATTCAGCCTGATAAATTCCAAGATTAAATCCTTTGTTGGCTTTATCTATGGCTTTCACTCCAAAACTTATTAAGGGTGAGTTTACACGGATTACATCCGCACTATAACCACTTCCTGTTTTTTTCACTGCAATTGCGTTAGCTCCGGGTTCATAAGTACTGAAACGTCGGTCATACCAATACAATCCACTGATAATTGGGGCTATATTATCAGGGATAGCAAATCCAAAAAGTAACGGATTAAGACACTCTTCTGTTTTGGTATCTCTTATTTCAAAGTGCAGATGCGGGCCTGCTGATCCTCCTGTATTTCCACTCAAGGCAATCTGCTGTCCTTTCTCCACAGGAAACTGCCCAGGTTGAAACGTTATGTCCTGCTCCCACTTTTCATCTTTATATTGTTTTTCTTTTACATATTCATCGAGCGTATTGAAGTATTTGTTCAAGTGAGCATACACCGTAGTATATCCATTGGGATGCGTAATGTATATGGCATTTCCAAATCCATACCGCTCCACTTTGATTCTGCTCACATAACCTTCTGCTGCTGCAAGAACCGGTAAATTTTCCTGGCTGTTTGTTCTCAGATCCAGTCCCATATGAAAATGATTCGTACGGATTGCTCCGAAGTTAGCCGCCAGCTGCATGGGAATATTGAGTGGATTCCGGAAGTAATTCTGTGGGTAATTATTTTGAGCCTGTACAATGCTTGTGTTGATAAAACAAACAAAAAGCATCAAGTGATAAAAGATTTTCATACAGCATTTGGTTTTATACGTCTATTTAAATGTACAAAATTCCAGCCAATAAACGGTTGTTGTCCAACCCTATTTTTTTAATCAATTCCGTTTTCTTACCCCTATTTCCTCTGCTGAGTGAAACGCCTTTGCGAACAATTTTAACCCATTCATAAGATCTTTGTGAAACTTTGCGCAATCATTAGGTTTTGGCTAAAGCCGTTGGATTTGTTTTTATTATTTAAGCGGGCTAAAGCCCGCTCCTATTGAATAAATTGCATTAAATTTTATATAAAAAACACCCAGAAAAATTCACTTATTGACCATTCACCATTCACGTTTTCTCACTTTCTTCATTTATATTTCTGAGATTGAACTTTTTAATAGAAGATATCAAAATAAAACATATATTATAAACCGACAAATTTTAGTAAATTTGCAGACTTAATTAATCAACGATATTGAGATATTTACAATGAGCCAATTTAAAGAATACAAAAACCTCAACCTTATTGACGTAGCAGAGAATGTAGCGGAATTTTGGAAACAAAATAAAACTTTCAATAAGAGTGTTGAGATTCGTCAGGGAAATCCTGAGTTTGTTTTTTATGAAGGTCCGCCTTCAGCAAACGGTATGCCTGGAATTCACCACGTAATGGCAAGAGCATTGAAAGATATTTTCTGCCGTTACCAGACTCAAAACGGAAAGCAGGTTTTCCGTAAAGCAGGCTGGGATACGCATGGTCTTCCTGTGGAACTGGGTGTAGAAAAAGAGTTAGGAATCACTAAAGAAGATATTGGCAAAAAAATCTCTATTGAAGACTATAACAAAGCTTGCCGTGAAGCAGTAATGCGTTATACAGACGTTTGGAACAACCTTACCGAAAAAATCGGATATTGGGTAGATCTTGATGATCCGTACATCACGTACAAGTCAAAATATATGGAAACCGTTTGGTGGTTATTGAAACAATTGTATAGCAAAGACTTGTTGTACAAAGGGTACACCATCCAGCCCTACTCTCCAAAAGCAGGAACAGGACTTTCTTCTCACGAGCTGAATCAGCCCGGAACCTATCGTGATGTTTCAGATACAACGGTTGTGGCTCAGTTTAAAGTAAAGAAAAACTCTTCAGCATTGTTCAATGATGTTGACGGAGATGTACATATCCTTGCATGGACGACGACTCCATGGACGCTGCCATCCAATACCGCTCTTACTGTAGGTAGAGATATTGAATATGTTGTAGTTAAAACTTTCAACCAATATACATTTGAACCCGTAACAGTTGTTTTATCAAGAGTTCTTTTACCTAAGGTTTTCGGTAAAAAATATGCAGAAGGTACAGATGAAGATTTTGCCAACTATACTCCGGAAACTAAAGTAATTCCTTTCAGGGTTTTAAAAGAGTTTACAGGAGAAAAACTTTTTGACACGAGATATGAGCAATTAGTTCCTTGGTTTACGCCAAACGATAATGCTGAAAATGCATTCAGAGTGATCTTAGGGGATTTCGTAACTACGGAGGATGGTACTGGTATCGTTCACACGGCACCTACTTTCGGTGCAGATGATGCGAGAGTTGCTAAAATGGCTCAGCCTGAGATTCCTCCAATGTTGGTAAAAGATGAAAATGACAACCTTGTACCATTGGTAGATTTACAGGGTAGATTCATCAAAGGAGAAAATGTTCCAGAGGTATTCTCCGGAACCTATATCAAAAACGAATATTACGATGAAGGAACTGCTCCTGAGAAATCATGGGATGTAGAACTTGCGATCCTGTTGAAAACAGAGAACAAGGCCTTCAAAGTAGAAAAATATGTCCACTCGTATCCACACTGCTGGAGAACAGATAAACCGGTATTGTATTATCCTTTGGATTCCTGGTTTGTGAAAATGACAGCTGTAAAAGACAGACTGGTTAATTTGAACAAAGAAATCAACTGGAAGCCGAAAGCTACCGGAGAAGGACGTTTTGCCAACTGGCTGGAGAATGTAAACGACTGGAACCTTTCCCGTTCTAGATATTGGGGAATTCCATTGCCAATCTGGAGAACAGACGATCTGAAAGAAGAAAAGATCATTGGTTCTGTAGAAGAATTATACAACGAAATTGAGAAATCCATTGCTGCAGGACTGATGACTGAAAACCCATTCAAAGGTTTCATCATCGGAAATATGGCTGAATCTAACTATGAGCTTGTGGATCTTCACAAAAACGTAGTAGACAAAGTAGTATTGGTTTCTGATTCAGGAAAAGCAATGAGACGTGAAAGTGACCTGATTGATGTTTGGTTCGATTCAGGTTCTATGCCTTATGCGCAGTTGCATTATCCTTTTGAAAACAAAGAATTAATAGATAACAATAAAGCATTCCCGGCTGATTTCATTGCAGAAGGTGTTGACCAGACCCGTGGATGGTTCTATACGCTTCACGCCATCGGAACTGCTGTGTTTGATTCAGTTGCTTATAAAAACGTAATGAGTAACGGTCTTGTTCTGGATAAGAACGGACAGAAAATGTCAAAACGTTTAGGAAATGCGGTGGATCCGTTCGAAACCCTTTCTGTATACGGACCGGATGCTACCCGTTGGTATATGATTTCCAATGCAAACCCATGGGAAAACCTGAAGTTTGATATTGAAGGAATTGACGAAGTAAGAAGAAAGTTCTTCGGAACACTTTACAATACCTATTCATTCTTTGCTTTATATGCAAATGTTGACGGCTTCAACTATTCGGAAAAAGAAGTGGAAAACCGTCCTGAAATTGACAGATGGATTCTTTCCGAACTCAACCTTCTGATCAAGGATGTAAAAGCATTCTATGAAGACTATGAGCCAACAAGAGTGGCAAGAGCGATCAGTAACTTTGTCAATGACAACCTGAGTAACTGGTATGTAAGATTGTGCAGAAGACGTTTCTGGAAAGGAGATTATTCTGATGACAAGATCTCTGCTTACCAGACTCTATACACTTGTCTTGAAGTAGTTGCTAAACTATCTGCTCCTATTGCTCCGTTCTTTATGGATCAGTTGTACCAGGATTTAAATAAAGTAACCGGAAAAGAAAACTGTGAATCTGTACACCTTACAGACTTCCCGGTAGCTGATGAAAGCTTAATAGATCAGGATCTGGTGGAGAAAACACACTTAGCTCAGAATATTACAAGTATGGTATTCTCTCTGAGAAAGAAAGAAAATGTAAAAGTTCGTCAGCCGTTACAAAAAGTATTGGTTCCTGTACTGGATTCTAAAACAGAAGAACAGATTCTAGCTGTGGCAGATCTTATCAAACAGGAAGTAAACGTGAAAGAATTACAGTTAATCAATGCTGAAGAAGCCTCTCACTTAATTGTAAAACAGATAAAGCCCAACTTCAAAGCGCTTGGTCCTAAATTAGGAAAAGATATGAAGGTGGTAGGTGCCGAAATTGCCAATCTTACTACAGAACAGATTGCCAGTCTTGAAAAAGAAGGAAAAATAGATGTTCAGGGATATGAAATCACTCTTACCGATGTGGAAATTTCTACAAAAGATATCCCGGGATGGACTGTTACTTCCGATGGTAAAACAACTGTGGCATTAGATTTGACGTTAACCGATGAATTAAAATCTGAAGGGATCGCAAGAGAGTTCATCAACAGAATTCAAAACCTGCGAAAAGATAAAGACTTTGAACTGACAGACAGAATTTCAATCACACTAGAAGAAAGTACTCCTTTCCTAAGTGATATTAAGAAAAATGAGGAATATATTTCTTCTGAAGTCTTGTCAAATAAAATAGAAATTGTATCTTCACTTTCAAATTTTAACGAAATCGAAATAGATGAGGTTAATTTTAAGATAAATGTTGAAAAAAATTAACATGTAGTTATTATATTTCAAATTCCATTTCATAATTTTATTAAAAAAGAGAAAGAATATGTCAGACGAAAGAGTTAGATACAGCGATGCTGATTTACAGGAATTTAAAGCGATCATTAAAGAAAAAATAGAAAAAGCAGAAAAAGATCTTCAGCTTATCAGAGAAAGTTTCATCAATGACCAGAATAACGGAACTGATGATACTTCTCCTACCTTCAAAGCTTTTGAAGAAGGAGCAGAAACGCTGAGCAAAGAGCAAAACTCTATTTTAGCAGGAAGACAGGAAAAATTCGTGCGTGACCTTAAAAATGCTTTGATCAGAATCGAAAATAAAACGTATGGTGTGTGTAGAGTAACAGGAAAACTGATTCCTAAGGAAAGACTTTTAGCCGTTCCTCATGCTACATTGAGCATCGAAGCGAAAAACATGCAAAAATAACCGTAAGGTTTGTAAAAAAATAATATTGGGTTTATATCGTATTCACGGATACTTTATAAACCTAATTTTTAATGTATACCCATGAGCGAATTATTAATTTTGGGATTTGTTATCGCCTTAGTATTACTGTTTTTCAATAGAGAATGGATCAAAAACAGATTCTTTCCTGAACCGCAGAAAAACTATACGATTGATGATCAATTCAATTCTGATAAACGTGAAAGGGAGAAAGAGATCGACAGACTTTTGAGTAAGATGGGCAAAAACGGAGTCAATGATCTGTCTGAAAAAGATAGAAAAAGACTTGATGAATTGTCCAAAATGTAAAAATTAAATAATAAGAAATGGAATCTATTATAGTACATCCAAAAAATGCAATGGAGCTTAGTGCACTGAAAGGTGTCCTTAAAGAAATGAACATTAAATTTGAAAAAGCTCATGTTAAAAGTTCATATAACGGACAGAAAGTAGTCAAGAAAGCAAGCGACAATAAAAATGTAAAGCCGGCTGCAAAGCCTTCAAAACCTAAAGGGCAATAATGAAAAAGATCTTAGCGATAACATTTTTGGTGTTATTAATTGACCAGGCTTCGAAAATTTATATTAAAACCCATTTTAATCTGGATGACAGCATTACTGTTCTGCCAGGTTTTAAGCTAACCTTTGTGGAAAACCCGGGAATGGCTTATGGATTTCACTTCGGAGGTATCATCGGGAAGTATTTTCTGGTGATCCTAAGAATCTTCCTTATCGGAGGAATGGTTTATATGTTTAAAAAATGGTTAAAGGAAGGAGCTTCCAATTATCTCTTGATTCCAATGGCTATCATCTTTGCAGGTGCCATCGGAAATCTTATTGACGGAATGTTCTATGGAATGATCTTCGACAGCGGAACCGTATACGACCCTAGCATAGACCGATGGATCGGCTATGGCGGTATTTCTAAATTTGCTCCTTTCGGACACGGATATTCTACTTTTATGAAAGGGTGTGTGGTAGATATGCTTCACTTCCCATTGGTAGACTGGAATGTTCCTGAAAGCTGGCCCTTAATAGGAGGAAAACACCTTGAGTTTTTCAAATATATTTTCAATGTTGCAGATTCTGCCATTACTGTAGGAGCAGCATTCTTATTAATATTCAGAAAGAAAGCTTTCCCGAACGGTCTGGAGTTTTAAACGATATATTTCGGATGAAAAAAATAATCAAAAATATTTTTAAAATTTTCCTGCTTCTTTTCGTTGCAGGAATTATTTTTATTGCCTGGGCGAATTACAGCATCAAAAAAGACAGCGAACCATTTGTTTCTTATAACATCACTGATGTACCGGAAGCAAAAACCGCACTCTTATTGGGAACAGGAAAGCTTTTGAGCAACGGAACCCCAAATGCCTATTTCTACAACAGAATTAAGGCTGCAAGCGATTTATATAAAAGCGGAAAAATACAGTACATTATCGTTAGTGGAGACAACAGCACCAAGGATTATAATGAACCTGAAGATATGCAGCTGGCATTAATGCAGAGTGGAGTTCCAAAGGATAAAATTATTCTGGATCACGCCGGATTCAGAACACTGGATTCTGTGGTAAGAGCAAAAGATATTTTCAGCCAGACGAAACTGGTTATTATTTCTCAGAAATTCCACAATGAAAGAGCCGTTTTTCTGGCCAGAAAAAATGGAATGGAAGCCTTTGGGTATAATGCCGCTGATGTAAATAAATATGCAGGCTTAAAAACCAATTTGAGAGAGTATTTTGCGAAAGCTAAGGCCTATTGGGATCTTGTTTTTGGAGTGGAACCGAAGTTTGGAGGAGAGAAGATTTTGATTCCTTAATATTTCCCACAGATTTCACGGATTTTCACGGATGATGCGTAAAGGCATATAAATTATTGAAGGTTGATAGGTTTTGGCTAAATCCAATGGAAAGGTGATTTATCATTAGCTGGGCTAAAGCCCACCTCTATTGAATTTTAATAACAACATCTTTTATCTTTTATCTTTTATCTTTTATCTTTTATCTTTTATCTTTCTTTATTCCGTCAAACCTCGTAAATTTGCTATTCATTAATTTTTAAATATAAATTTTAAACAAATGTCAAGAATTCTTACCGGCATTCAAGCCACCGGAACACCCCATCTTGGAAATTTATTAGGGGCAATTATTCCTGCTATTGAACTATCCAAGCAGGAAGGAAATGAATCATTTTTATTTATTGCGAATCTTCATACGCTTACACAGATTAAAGATGCGCAGACTTTAAGACAAAATACCTACGAGATTGCTGCGGCTTGGCTTGCTTGTGGATTAGATACTGAAAAAACATATTTCTACAGACAAAGTGATATCGCTGAAACCTGTGAACTTTCTTGGCATTTATCATGTTTTTTTCCTTATCAAAGATTAACATTGGCGCATTCATTCAAGGATAAGGCAGATAGATTGCAGGATGTAAATGCAGGTTTGTTTACTTACCCAATTTTGATGGCTGCAGATATTTTACTGTATGATGCAGAGATTGTTCCTGTAGGAAAAGATCAGCTTCAGCATCTGGAAATTGCAAGAGATGTAGCGTCCAGATTTAATAACCAGATGGGTGAAGTTCTTGTATTACCACAGGCGGAACTTCAGCAGGACACTAAATATGTTCCCGGAACCGATGGGCGTAAAATGTCTAAATCCATGGGAAATATCATCAATATTTTCTTACCTGAAAAAGAGCTGAAAAAACAGGTGATGAGTATTGAGTCGGATTCTAAATCACTGGAGGAGCCTAAAGATCCTGCAACGGATAAAACCTTCCAGATCTATGAATTGATTGCAACGCCTGAGCAAACTGAGGAATTAAGAACAAAATATCTTGCCGGAAACTTCGGATACGGACATGCTAAAAAAGAGTTGCTGGATCTTATCCTGGTACGTTTTGCCAAAGAAAGAGAAACGTTTGCTTATTATATGAGCAATCTTGATGAATTGGAAGCAAAACTGCAGCAAGGTGCGGAGAAAACCAGACCTATTGCGCTGGAAACTCTTAAAAGAGTAAGAACAAGCTTAGGATTTTAATTCTGAGTTACCAACATAAGAAAGCCTTTCAAACGAAAGGCTTTTTCTATTTATTGAAGCTATTATTATTCTTTGTAAGGATAAAGTAATGCATCTGATCCCCGAATTCATAAGTAATATCCCAACCCGGATATTGTTTGATAATGGTTTTGATGATAGACAGCCCCAGTCCGGTAGAGGTATGATCTGATCCCTGCTTATAGAACCGGTTAAAGATTCTGGATTTATCCAAAGGGATGGATGCTCCGCTGTTTTGGAATGTTATCCTGTTATTTTCAATGATAATATTTAAAGTTCCTTCTTCATTGTTATATTTAACGGCATTCTTAAGAAGGTTTGACAACAGAATATCTGCAAGATCCTGATTAAAGTCTGCAATAAATTTTCCTTTCTCAATAATATTGACTTCTACCTTTTTAAATGCAATAAAGTCTTCATAATTCTGAACGAGCTGGGTAACCATTCCGTTAAAATCAACATCTGAAGTTCTATTAAACTGACTGTTTTCAATTTTGGAAAGCATTAATAAAGATTTATTCAACCCTACCATTCTTCTCAGATCATTTTTAACTTCGGTAAGAAAGGTCATACTCTTTTTATCAAGATCATCATTCTGAATCAAAAGGTCAATTTTATTAATCACAATGGCCAAAGGTGTCTGAAGTTCATGGGAAGCATTTTCAATAAACTGTTTCTGCTGATAAAAAACAAGTTCATTACGCTCAATCATTTCATTGATTTCCACATTTAATTCTTCAAATTCTGTGATCTTATAATTCTGTTTTTCCTGGGAAAAAGGAATTCCGAACTGATATTTTTTAAGCTTATCCAGAATCTGGTAAAAAGGTCTCATGGCTTTATTAAGCAGATAACCATTAACCGCTACAATACTGATAACCAAAAGGATGTAAAGCACAATCAATGCTGTTGTAAGATCGTATATCAACTCATCTTCTTCTACCGTTGAAGTTCTTATGACAAGCCGTCTATGATCTTTGAACTGATCGATAAAGTCTGCTTCCAACACTCTGTAAGGCTGGTCTTTATCATCATACTCCATGTAGTACATCTTGTTGTAAAGCCTGCTTTTGTTTTGATACTCTTCGGCTTTAATCGGATTGATTTTAAACTCATTAAAACCAAACTCCTTATTCTTCAGCAACTCAGGGTTAAGATACACCGCTTTAATAATCTGAATCTTTCTATCCCTCAATCCGTCATCCACATTATCGTGCACTTCATCCAGAATATAGGCATAAAATAACCCTGCCCATACTGCGATAATCAACAGCAGGATCATGATCAGATATTTTATGGTGTAATATTTTAATGAGGTTTTCATCAGATAAATTTATATCCTATTCCATACACAGCCTGGAAATCGGCTTCTGCATGGAGGGTTTTTAATTTTTTACGAAGATTTTTAATCTGGGAATAAATAAAATCCAGACTGTCTGCCTGATCGATATAATCTCCCCAGATTGCTTCAGCCAACGTTGTTTTCTGTAAGGTTTTTTCCGGATGGATGACAAAATAATACAAAAGGTCATATTCTTTACGGTTAAGGACAAGCTCCTCATCACCCACTTTCACCGTTCTGTTCTCCGGATTAATAGTTATATTTTTATAGCGGATAATATTCTCACCATCCTGATTTTTTCTTCTGATCACAGATTTGATTCTCGCCATCAGCTCTGCAAGGTGGAAAGGCTTGGCCAGGTAATCATCAGCCCCTATTTCCAGTCCGGTCACTTTATCATCTACAGAATCTTTGGCAGAAAGAATGATTACCGGATCTTTCTTGTGCATTTTTTTGATCTCTTTAAGAAGATCTATACCGTTTCCGTCAGGCAGCATAATATCCAGCAAAATACAGTCGTATTCATACGAAATAATTTTCTCCAGTCCGCTGCTGTAATTTTCCGCATATTCTACAATGAAATGTTCTGCTTCCAGAAACTTCTGTATTGTATCTTTCAGTGCGGGCTCATCTTCTACAATTAAAATCTTCATATTTCCGGATCTATATGCTCTGCTGCATGATTAACTTCTATCAAATATAAGAAATTAAAAGCGGGAAGAATGAAAGCAGGAAGCGGGAAGTTTTTTACACTGCCATCACTTCCCTCTTCCTTCCTCCGGCTTCTTACTTAACAAATCGCCCGTCTGCATCAAACACAAGACACAAACCATTCATCAGATGAATTTTATAGGCGTTATATTTTCGTTCAATAGATTCAATGATGCTGCAAGGATAATTTCTTGTCATAAATGAAACTATATTTTTTCTAATCTGAGCAGAAGAAATCGTTCTTCCGTTGCTGTTTATTAAATTCCAGTTGACCATATTATTAATATTTAGTGTTTGTATTCGGTTAAATGTTAATCATCGATTTTTTTAAAATTCCCATTCCTGTCAAATTCAAGCTCCAATCCGTTGGAAAGTTCTGCTTTATAAGACCATCTTTTCTTTTCCATCTTAATGATGTAAGTATTAGGGAAATTTTTACTGCTGTAATTTCTGATTGATGCAGGGATGAAACCATACGGAACCTTCTGGTGTTTGCCATCTACTTCTTTCCAGTTTCCACTGCTGTCGAACTCTATTTTCATTCCATTGGTCAGATATACTTTGTATTCGTCTACTCCATAGATCTCTCTGTCTTCTAATGCTGAGTTTACAGGAATTCCTTTAAAATGGGAAGCAAGAAAGTTTTTAGCCGTTTTCGGTAACTGATTCGCAGTGATTGCTCTATCCTGAGCAGAAACCCAACCTCCAATTAATAAAAATATGATCATTAATACTCCGGTGATTTTCTTTACATTTTTCATACTATTAAATTTTTCTGTTGTTATTATGCTGCAAAGTTCATCATCAAATTGGGAAAGAATTGGGAAAACAGATTTCAATAAAAAATAAATAGCTTAAAGTTTAATTCACTCACTGAAAAACAGAAAAGCCATTAAGATCAACTTAACGGCTTTTTTATAGATGGTAAAATCTTACACTTTATAAATATTCTTTAATCTGCTGAAGATGGGTAATGGCTTTTAATCCTTCTTTCTGCTTATCTTCTTTATAGACATCGAAAAAGATGGCATCCATTCCAAAATCAGTTGCTCCCAGGGCATCTGCAATCCAGTCGTCTCCAATCAGAATACTTTCTTCTTTTCTGGCTTCGGAAAGTCCCAGAGAGTATTCAAAAATCCTTGGATTAGGTTTTCTTACTCCCACCGCATCGGCACTGGTAATTGTTTTAAAATAGGGAGCGATTCCTGATAGGGTACATTTTCTTTCTGTCACCTCCTGAAATCCGTTGGAAATAATGTGTAATGTATAATTTTTAGCTTTCAGATATTCCAAAACATCTTCTGCTCCTTCTACCAGTTCATTATGACTCACAATATTATCAAGGAAGTTTTCTTCAAAATAAAGGGCAAGCTCTTTATTATCTATTCCAAAATGTTTAAATGAATCATAAAAACGGTGTTCTCTCAAGTACTCTTTGCCAATAATCCCATCTCTGATCTTTTCCCACAATTCTTCGTTGATATCGTGATAAACAGAATGAAACTCCTCAAAGTCAATATGATACTTCGAAGTTATTTCCTGTTTTTCAAAAAGGTCTTTGATGGTAAGGTAGGCATTTCTGCGGTGATCCCAGAGTGTATTATCCAGGTCAAAAAAAACATGCTGCATTTTCATACAGCACAAAGTTAATAATTTTAATTTTTTGTAATAGGATAATTTTTGCTCTTGCTTTTCACAATTTCAAGGCTTTTAGAAAAATTCAGCAAAAAATCAATTGTTTGTTTCTTAGGTTTCAAAGTTTTCACTTTTAAGGAGTCATTTTTTTTCATAAGCGAAGTATGTTTTCCTTAAAACGTGAAATTTCACTAAATATTATCTATCTGGTTAATATTATATTGTTTTCATCCATGATTTTTCTCAGGTTGATGAGTGCATATCTTACTCTGCCCAAAGTTGTATTAATACTCATCTCAGTATGGTCTGCAATTTCTTTGAAACTCAAGCCGTCAAAAAATCTCAGTTTGATCACCTCCTGCTGGTTTTGTGGCAAAAACTGTAACATCCTAAGAAGATCTTCCTGAATCTGATTGGTTACCAACTGATCTTCAATGTTTTCCGAAGGCTCTCTGATCAAATCAAAAATAGAATATTCATCCGTTTCAAAAGTAGTTTCTGAAACTTTGATATTCTTGGCTTTAGACCTGAAATGATCGATGATTAAATTGTGGGAAATTCTTTTTGCCCAAAGAATAAATTTACCTTCTTCGTTATAGCGTCCTTCTTTCAGCATCACAATAATCTTCATGAAAGTATCCTGAAAGATATCGTTGGCCAAATCTTCATCATTAATTTTGTAAAAAATGAATGTAAAAAGTTCTCTCTGATGTCGGTGAATAAGGGTTGATAATGCGCCCTCGTCTCCTTTCTGGTAAAGGGAAATTAGTAAACTATCCGATTTTGATTTCATAACTCTTCTCAATATAAATATTTGCAGACAGGTATTCCTCCAGATATTCATCTGGCCTTTGCTGTATAAACAAAACAGTTCTAGAGTAGAGTCTCTTCTATAGGCAGGTACAATTATTATGATGTAAATATAATAATTTTTTAATAACTGTTAACCTATTATTAAATTTTATAGAGAAAAATCTAAAAAAAATCATTTAAACATGTCATGAATCAAGACTGTAGGGATATTTAATGAAAAATTAACATTTAACCCTTTCATCTCTTTCCCATTCAATCGGGTATCTCCGATGGGAAAAGCATAGCCTCCTGTAAGGTCCAGCATACCAAACAGGGTAACTCCTATTTTAGGGGCAATATATTTATTCGTTCCTTCCACTCCGGCTAAAAAGTAATAAGAGTGGTAGAAATCTACATTTTTCTGAAAATTAAGAAGTACATCAGCCTGCAGTTTCGGCATAATAGCAAATTTTGAATCTACAGATCCCATCATTGCAGATCCTCCCAATCTGTAAATGACATCATCATTTTTAAGGAAGAGCAATTTACCTCCTACTTCACCAAAACTCTGGTTCTGGTAAGTATATCCCACACTGATCATTTTGTGCATAGTATATTGAGCTTTTACCAATGTACTCAGCAAAAACAGGGACAGGGCAGCAACTACAGTTCGAAAATTCATCATCTTTCTATATTATTAAGGTGTAAAATTAAAAAAAACTGCCTTATCCAAAGATAAAGCAGTTCATTTATTATTCTTTAAAGAGAAATTAAATTCCAAAAGCGGTTTTAATTTCCTCTACTTTGTCAAGTTTTTCCCAAGTGAAGAACTCAAGATCTTTTAAGGTAATCTCGTTTTTCTGTCCTTTGTTGAACGTTTTATCAGCCACATAATGCTCTTTACCCATATGTCCGTAAGAAGCTGTTTCCTGATAAATAGGATTTCTTAATTTTAAGTTCTGCTCGATTGCATAAGGTCTTAAATCAAAAATAGCAGAAACTTTTTTCGCAATGTCTCCATCATGAAGATCTACTTTTGCCGTTCCGTAAGTGTTGATATATAAACCACAAGGTTCAGCTACCCCGATTGCATAAGAAACCTGTACCAAAACTTCATCAGCCACTCCTGCAGCCACTAAGTTTTTAGCAATATGTCTTGTTGCATAAGCAGCACTTCTATCTACTTTAGAAGGGTCTTTTCCTGAGAAAGCACCACCTCCGTGAGCTCCTTTACCACCGTAGGTATCAACGATGATTTTTCTCCCTGTAAGACCAGTATCTCCGTGAGGTCCTCCGATTACGAATTTACCTGTAGGATTGATGTGATATTTGATCTGATCATTGAACAAAGCTTTGATTTCTTCTGTTTGCTGTGCAACCACTCTTGGAACCAGAATATTTTTGATATCCTCACGGATCTTGTTCAACATTTCTTCTTCCGCTCCAAAGTCATCGTGCTGAGTAGAAACTACGATAGAATCAATTCTGATGGGTTTGTGATCATCAGAATACTCAATAGTTACCTGGCTTTTCGCATCAGGACGAAGGTAAGTGATTTCTTTATTTTCTCTTCTGATGGCAGAAAGCTCTTTAAGGATTGTGTGGGCAAGATCTAATGCAAGAGGCATATAGTTTGCCGTTTCATTGGTAGCATACCCGAACATCATTCCCTGGTCTCCAGCTCCCTGTGCATTTGCTTTAGCTTCAAAAGACTCATCATTTACGGCTCTGTCAACTCCCTGATTGATATCAGGTGACTGTTCATGGATGGCAGAGATCACTCCACAAGAATCTCCATTAAACATATATTCTCCTTTTGTATATCCGATTCCGTTGATTACTTCTCTGGCAATGGTCTGTACATCAAGGTAAGCATCTGATTTTACTTCTCCTGCCAATACCACCTGTCCGGTAGTTACAAGAGTTTCACATGCTACTTTTGAATCTTTATCATAAGCTAAGAAATGGTCGATTAATGCATCGGAAATCTGATCGGCGATTTTATCCGGATGTCCTTCTGAAACTGATTCAGATGTAAATAAATAAGACATATAATTCTTTTGTTTTTAAAGATTTAAAAAATAGTGTTGAAGAAAAATATGAAATAAAATTGCCCAGAAAAAAGAATACTGTTTTAGCATATTTTTATAGAGGTTGCAATCAGGTCAAATTTTTCCTCGTAATAAACGTCAGCAAATTTAAGCACTATTTTCGTAATACTCAAAACTTTTGTTTATTAATTATAATTTTATTTAAATTGATGATTTCTATCACTTTAAAGCATTTCCATTACTGAGGCTTAATGCTTACAAATTCTTTCGGACTTTCGTGATAATTCAGCTTAAGTTCTAAAGAAGTTTTGATAGAATGTGACAATTCATCAATTATTTTTTGCTTAAATGTTGGCTTATAATAAATAATACTGATTTCTCGGTAAGGGAAAGGTTTTTTGAATCTGAAAACATTTTTCTTCTGCTCTTCTGAAAGCTGGCTCAATGCCAATTCCGGCAGAATACTGATTCCTCCTACCTTATCTACCATGTGTACCAAGGTTTGGATATTGGAAGCCAGGAAGTCTAAATTTTTAGGCTTCAAGGTATTTTCTTTCAGATGACAGATATTTTCAAACTGGTTTCTCAAACAGTTTCCTTCTTCAAGCAACCATACTTTCTCTACATTCAGATCTTCCGGAATGATGTAAGAATTCTTTTTGTTGGCTTCCGTATTGGAGCTGTAAATCATCAATTCTTCATTGAATAAGAAATCCTGATAAAACTCGTCAGCAGTGTCATAAGGTGTTGAGATAATTCCCGCATCCAGTTCACCAGCTTTCAAAGCTTTAATAATATTATCCGTAGTCATTTCTTTTACATTCATCTGGATCTTCGGATTATCTTCAAGGAATTTAAAGATTTCCGTTGGCAGAATGAAAGAAGACACCGTAGGAATAATCCCCAGATTAATGGTTCCCCCTAAAATATTATTCAAAAGGTTGGCTTTGTTTTTCAGCTCATTGACAGACTCTATAATCACTTTTGCCTGATCAATAATCTGAAGACCTACATCTGTGGTACGAATCGGGTGGGTAGTTCTGTCAAAAACCTTTACATCCAGTTCATCCTCAAATTTCTGTATCATGGCACTTAACGTAGGTTGGGTAATAAAACACGCCTGAGCGGCTTTACCAAAATGTTTATACTTATCAACAGCGATAAGATACTCCAGTTGCTGAATGTTCATTTGATTAATATTATCTATTACAAAGATATAACGTTTTTGCTATTAGCAATTAAAAATTCAAGTAAATTTGATATTCATTACCTTTACACTTGGATTTAGAAAAAGAAAAACATTTATACAAATCATTAATGATATGGATTCTAAAAAATTAACGTTAAGTAACGGCGCACCTTATTTTGAACATCAGGATTCACAGACGGTAGGACCAAGAGGCCCGGTATTGCTGCAAGACTTTATTCTTCAGGAAAATCTTGCGCATTTCGTTAGGGAAAGAATTCCTGAAAGAATTGTGCATGCCAAAGGAAGCGGAGCTTACGGAACTTTTACCGTAACGCATGACATCAGCCAGTACACGAAAGCGAAACTGTTTTCAAATGTAGGAAATTCATGCAGAATGTTTGCAAGATTCTCCACGGTAGGAGGCGAAAAAGGAAGCGCAGATACGGCAAGAGATCCAAGAGGCTTTGCTTTAAAATTTTATACTGAAGACGGAAACTGGGATTTGGTAGGAAATAATACACCGGTATTCTTTATTAAGGATGCAAAAAAATTCCCGGACTTTATCCATACTCAGAAAAGAGTACCCAAAACAAATTTAAAAAGTGCCACCATGATGTGGGATTTCTGGAGTTTAAACCCTGAATCTCTTCATCAGGTTCTTATATTAATGTCAGACAGAGGAACTCCGCATGGTTACAGACATATGCATGGTTTCGGATCTCATACTTTCTCCATGATTAATGATAAAAATGAAAGGGTATGGGTGAAATTCCACTTCAAAACAAAACAAGGCGTAAAAAATTTCACAGATGAAGAAGCTGTAAAAATGGCCGGAGAAAACCCTGACTTTGCCCAGGAAGATCTTTGCAACGCTATTGAAAACGGAGACTTCCCGAAATGGACTTTATACATACAGGTAATGACCGAAGAACAGGCAAAAGATTTCAGATGGAATCCTTTTGATGTAACCAAAGTATGGTTCCACGATGACTTCCCTTTAATCGAAGTAGGCGAAATGGAACTGAACGAAGTCCCTGTTAATTATTTTGCGCATGTGGAACAGTCTACTTTTTCACCCAGCAACCTGATTAACGGAATAAGCTTTTCACCTGACAAAATGCTTCAGGGAAGATTATTCTCTTATCCAGATGCACACCGCTACAGAGTGGGCGTAAACTCACATCAGCTGGAAGTGAACAGATGTCCTTTTGAAGTTAACAACTATCAGAGAGACGGCTATATGGCAGATTCAAGCCATTATCAGGATCAACCGAATTATCATCCCAACAGTTTTGATGACATCAAAGCGGATCCATCTTATAAAAACTATGAATATGAGCTAGACAGTGCACATGTTGCCAGTTACAACAGAAATGAGAACGACAGTGATCACTATACTCAACCGGGGCTTTTATATTCAAAAGCAATGAATGCAGAAGAAAGAGATCATTTGATCAAAAATATTGTAGGCAGTATGAATGGTATAACCGGACCGAAAAAAGATGAAATTATCAATCGACAGCTGTGTCACTTTTTCCGTGCTAATATTGAACTTGGCATGAAAGTGGCTTCTCAGCTAAATGTCAATATTGATGCAAATATGATGAATCATTCCAAATAATTATTTGAAAGGATAAATTAAAAAAAAGGAAAAAAAAATAATATTTTTTCCTTTTTTTTGTAAAAAATTCATAATTTGCAAAGGATGATATTTTAAAGTGGAAAAATGAGTTACGAGAACATATTATTAAAAAAAGAAGATAAATTATCTATCATTACCATAAACAGACCTGAAAGTTTAAATGCTTTAAACGCAAAAACAATTCAGGAAATCAGTACTGCACTGGATGAGCTTAACGCTGATACTTCTTGTAGGGTAATTATCCTTACAGGGAGTGGAGAAAAATCTTTTGTAGCGGGAGCTGACATCAAGGAATTCAGTGATTTCGGACAGGAAAAAGCTGAAGAACTTGCAAGAAACGGACAAAACACATTGTTCAACAAAATTGAAAACATGTCTAAACCTGTCATTGCAGCCGTAAACGGTTTTGCATTGGGAGGAGGTTTAGAGCTTGCCATGGCATGCCACATCAGATATGCATCGGAAAACGCCAGATTAGGGCTTCCTGAAGTAACTCTTGGACTGATTCCAGGATATGGAGGAACTCAAAGGCTTCCGAAGCTTGTAGGAAAAGGTATTGCCAATGAAATGATCTTCTCTGCCAAAATGATCCTTGCTCAAAAAGCAAAAGAGATCGGGCTGGTCAATGAAGTATATCCTATTGAAGAATTATTAACCAAAACGAAAGAATTAGCAAACACGATTGCCTACAATTCACCAATGGCAATATCCAAGGCTATAAATGCCGTGAATTTATCTGACACGGAGAAAGGTTTTGAAGCTGAAATCAAATATTTCGGTGAACTTTTTGACATGGAAGATAAGAAAGAAGGAGTTACTGCGTTTCTAGAGAAGAGAAAACCTAACTTCTAAATCTTTCTAAAAGATTTTAATCCAAATTA
Source organism: Chryseobacterium sp. Marseille-Q8038 (assembly GCF_965111995.1). Classification (NCBI taxonomy): domain Bacteria; kingdom Pseudomonadati; phylum Bacteroidota; class Flavobacteriia; order Flavobacteriales; family Weeksellaceae; genus Chryseobacterium; species Chryseobacterium sp. Marseille-Q8038. Next base: position 1,342,689 of record NZ_CBCOPN010000002.1, read on the forward strand.
TTTCGAAAAAAAAACAATGCTGCGGTATGAATAAGTTTGATAAAGCTTATCTAAAAATGGCTCAGGAATGGGCAAAACTCTCCTACTGTAAGAGAAAACAGGTGGGAGCTCTTATCGTAAAAGATAGGATGATTATTTCAGATGGTTACAACGGGACTCCTTCGGGATTCGAAAACTGCTGTGAAGATGGAGAAGGGAAAACACACTGGTACGTATTGCATGCAGAAGCCAACGCTATATTAAAACTAGCGGCTTCCACTCAATCTGCAAAAGGGGCAACGTTATATCTGACGCTGTCTCCCTGTAAAGAATGCAGCAAGCTGATTTTGCAGGCAGGAATTACGAGACTGGTGTACATTAATGAGTATTCGGATGACGATGGGATATCGTTCCTGAGAAACCATAATATTGAAATAGAACAAATATCGGACTGTGAACTAAAAAAATAAGCACAAATGACTTGGGATGAAAAGATCAAAGATTTTGAAATATTTCTTCGTTTCGAAAGAAATTTTTCAGAAAACACACTCGACGCCTACGTTCGGGACATTAAGAAATTAAAAGATTACGCAGAAGAGGATCTGGAAAACGTCGGTCCAGACTCCATCGGTTACGAAAACCTGCAGGAATACATTTTCAATCTTTCCAAACAGAAATTCAGTGAGAGATCACAGGCAAGATGGATATCTTCCATTAAAGCTTTCTTTAAATTTCTGCTGGAAGATGAATATCGTGAAGACAATCCTGCGGCGTTACTTGAAGGCCCTAAATTGGGATTATATCTACCAGATACTTTAAGCTTGCCTGATATCAACAAAATTATTGCTGCTATTGAGATCAATACAGATCTCGGAAAAAGAAACCACTGCATCATAGAGGTACTATATGGCTGCGGACTTCGGGTTTCCGAACTGATTGATCTAAAGATCTCCAATATCAACTTCAAAGAGCAGTACATCAAAGTACACGGAAAAGGAAACAAAACCCGTTTTGTTCCTTTAGCTGACTATACTGCAGATATGCTGGAAAGTTATATCAAAGAGGTACGTTCTAAAGGTAAAATTAATAAGAAATATGAAGACACTCTGTTTTTAAACAGCCGTGGGACTTCTATGTCCAGAGTGATTGTATTTCTTATCATTAAAGAACTTACAGATAAAGCCGGGGTCAACAAAAAAATATCTCCACACACCTTCAGACATTCGTTTGCAACCCATTTATTACAGAATGGGGCAGATTTGCGTTATATTCAGGAAATGCTGGGACATTCCAGTATTACGACAACGGAGATCTATACGCATCTGAAAACTGAAGAATTAAGGGATGTTATTTTGAGTTATCACCCGAGAAATATTAATATTGCTCAATGAAACTATTGAAATATTGTCCAAGCTGTGGCAAAGAGTCCTTACACTGGGATGGTGAAAAGAAATGGAACTGTCCGGAATGCGGTTTTACTTTGTATAATAATGTGGCAGGTGCAGTAGCAGTTGTCATCAGATGTGGAGACGAAATTTATCTTACCCGAAGAAACAGAGATCCCAAAAAAGGAAAACTCGATCTTGCCGGAGGATTTGTCGACCCAAAAGAAAGTGCAGAGGAAACCTGTAAAAGAGAACTTTTTGAAGAACTTCAGCTTGATATTGATATTTCTAACCTGAAATACCTTACCAGCCTTCCTAACATCTATCAATACAAAGAGATTGATTATAATACGATTGATCTATTTTATGAGTATAATGTTTCGGAAAAGTTTGAGGTAAATCTTGAGCTCTCTGAGATTTCAGAAGCAGTCTGGATTCCTTTACAGGAGTTAAACTTAGAGGACATTGCTTTTGATTCCCAGAAGAGATTTTTCGAGAGTTATTTAAAGAAATAATTTTTGTAATATATTCTCTCGCAGATTTTGCAAATTGAGCAGATTGTAAGTACAATCATCTGCTGGATCTGTAAAATCTGCGGGAGTTTTTTTATGATTGAATTAATACGTTTTAGCCTTAAGCATTTCTTCAAAGTACTGAATCAATAATGCTCTTTCTGCTTCTGAAAGATTGGCTTCCTGATGATAGACAATATAACCAGGCATTGGCATTGTCCTGTTCTGGATTGTTTGAATAGATTTCGTAAGCATATTCTCCTTCAAATCCTTATTATAATTTCCCCAGGTAGAAAAATTCAGATGTTCCCGGCCTTCATTCACATGGCTTTTTACAGACCATGAAACGGGAGCAATAAAGGCATATTTCGGATAAACCGTCTCATTGGAATGACAGTCATAACAGGCATTTTTAAGCAGTGTTCTGATCTTTTCCGGTGATTTCCTTGCCTCCACAAAGTTTACAGCAGAATCAATAGGTTTATTGGTTCTGTCAATAGGAAAAAACTGAATCAGAGCAAATGCTACCAATGTCCAGAATACTATTTTCTTAACTATTTTCATCAGTTTACTTTACCGGAGTTAAAACTGCATTGGAGGATTTCAATTCTTTCTTAACTTCCTGTTTCACTTCAGCAGCTGGTGGTGTTTCCACGACTGGCGTTGGTGCAGGAGCTGTTGTTCCTTTAGGGTTATCAAGTGTTCTGGAGTCTTTTAGATCCCATTCTTCCCTTGTTTCCCATAGACCTCTCACAATTACTTTTTTGTAGAAAATATAAGCATCTTCAGCAAAAACATCATTAGCAAAGTCTGCTTCATCCCAATATTTATTGCCGTTATTATCCACCAGAATTCTTACAATATATTCTCCAGGTTTCAGGATATCAAATTTTATATGATCTCCTTTGATATATTTCTGATAGGCTATCTTGTCTGAAGAATCTACCAGCTGAATCCAATAATTGGTAGTTGGCGCATTCGAAATAGAGAATTCAACACTTCCAAACTGGTCTACTTTAGCCACATCAAAGTCGAAGCGCTTAGATTGTGTATTTTTTGTATAGAATGAGGATATTGTTTCCTTAGGAACAGTAAGCTCATAGCTTTTTCCCATCACAAAATCTGACTGAACCTGGATCTGGTAAGGATTTGTTTCTGAGATTTTTGCGGTAAATGGCAAAGTTGTCAGGCTGTCTCCTTTAATTTTCAGTGTCCATTTTGAAGGATCAATTTTATCAACGATATAGTTGGAAGCAATTTTTAAATCGGCTTTTGGAGCGATGGAAGTTCCATCATTGTCACTGAAGACATCCATAGCATTCTTCTTATTATATCTGTAAAATAAGGAAACGCTGTAAGCACTGTCTTTTTTCGGACCTTTATTATGCGTGAATATAAGCTTTTCATTGGCGGTTTGCCCCACGTCATCTTTTACAGCATCAAACCAGATTCTAACGGAATCAGATTTTGGATTATGCGTTATTTTTACATCCTTCAATTTCTCATTCAATGACTGAACTTTTACTTCATCAGGATTCCCTTCGAATGTCATCAGAACACCTCCTGCAGTTTCTTTCATTTCTACATATTTCACAGGCTTTTTGGAAGGATATACTTTTAGATTTAATCCTGAAATAGATTTTTCAACATTAATCGGATCTTTCTGGAATCCTACTTTTTCTTTACCCGGATCATACATAGAATTTCCATTCTCATCTTCAAAAGCAATAATTTTATATTTCCCTGGGGTCAGATAGTTTAATTCGTAATATCCGTCTTCATCCACCTTGGTGATATAGTAAGGCTTTTTCTTGTAATCCATGGTATCTTTTACCTGATACAATCCAACCACCAGTTTATTCTCCGTTGTTGTTCCGGTTTTCTTTTTAATATCCAATGCATCCTTTACTTCACCGCTCACATAAAGATCATCCAGTTTATCTCCTGTGGAAAAAGCAAAATTAAAATACCTCAGTATATTGGATTCATTATTATCAACAATCGAATTTCCAAAATTGAAATTATAAGTGGTATTTGCCTGAAGAGTATCTGTCCACTGGATCAGTACAAATTTATTGGCTATATTCGAAGGAAGAATCCTTGTTATCCCTTTTATAGGAGGTGAAATAATCAGATTTTTGTTGATGTCCTTTAAAGTCACATATTCATCAAAATCCAGACGGAGTTCGCGAATATCTCTTTTCACATTAATTCTTGTGGTATCAATGTTTGAGCTTAAAAACTTCGGCGCAAGGGTATCTTTAGGCCCTCCAACAGGAGATCCTACTCTTGCACAAGAATGAACAAGAAAACAGATAACGAATAATAAAAGAAACCTTTTCATGAAAATGTTTAGGCAAAAGTAAACATTATTCTCCAAAAACTTCCTGTCCGGAATTCAAAGTATCTTTATTGTCATGCATCACGGTATGAAGCTTCTCCTTCTGCAAAGGGAAATCTTCGAATAAGCCTGATAATGCAAGAGCCGTATATACTTTGTTTGAATATTTGTTTCCAATAGCTACAATGGTCACTTTAGATTTTAAAAGGTGGGCAAATACGGAATTCGTACCATGCCACCAACCATTATGATAAGTAAGCTTTTCACCGTTATCAAATATTTTCATTCTGAATCCTAAACCATAGTTATTCATTCCTGCTTTTTCATTGCTATAAGGAGCAAATACCATTTCCATCAGCTCCGGTTTAAGGAATTTTTTTGAAAACATGGCTTTTGAGAAATTGTATAAATCTCTTGGGGTAGTGTATACATTTTTATCTCCGTAAATAAGATCCAGTCTGTCTAAAGGATACAGTTTGTTTCCTCCATAATAGAATGACTGTGAAGCGGTAGGAATATCTTTTTCCTGGAAAATGTACGTATTATTCATTTTCAGCGGAGTGAAAACCATTTCTTTCATGGCTTGAGGAAAAGGAGTTTTGGTAACTTTTTCAACCAATAAAGCCAATAAAGCAAAGTTGGTATTACAGTACATAAACCCTGTATCCGTATCTCTTGCCAGATCAGGTTTGTATTTGATAATCATATTCAATACATCCTGATTGGTAATGAATGGCTTGGAAAGTTCTGCCGGTGCAGGCTGTATTTTAGTGATAAAGTATTCGTATTTTGGAAGACCACTTCTTTGATCTAATAACGTCTGAACCGTAACATTAGGATAAGGAAATCCAGGGAAAAACTGAGTAAGATGATCTGTAAGTTTTATTTTACCAGCTTCAATTAGCTTCATCATTGCCATTGCAGTTAAGGTCTTTGAAACTGACGCTACATGTAAAGGTGTATTTTTATCAATAGGCATCTGATTTCCTTCTCTTCCAAAACCTCTGTAATTCTCATATAGAATTTCATCACCTTTGGCAACAAGAATTCCGCCACTAAGATCTCCTGCTTCCCATATCTTTTTGTAATACTGATCTATATAACTTACCGTAGTCTGTCTGTTTAGAAGCTGCCCATCACCTTTTGTGAAGACATCTCCCAGATCTACGTTTCCATAGTTAGGAAGATTGGTTGTATTTTCAGCCGAAGCACCTTTAGCTTCAGACTTTTTTTTACAAGAAAATATTGATAAGAAAACAGTTAAGATAATTACAAAATTACGCGTCGTCATGAGATTCAAAATGAGCGGCAATTTAATAAAACTCAAAATAAATAATAAACATGAGGTGGATATTAGAAATTATTTAACATTCATGAGAGAAAAAGTGAAATTTGTTCTTTATACAATCTAAAGATTATTAAGTAGAATAACCCGCCTGTCCTATGATTCTTCCTCCAAAGGTAATAAGACTATAAAGATTTACAATGGCTATATCGAGTTCATCTTGAGTACAGTAATAATGATCAATTGTTCCGTATTCTGTATATTCTGAAATATTAAATCCTTCTTCAATGTCATTATAATAAATTACTCTTTTACCTATTAATCCTACTACCCAAAAACCTCCTCCTTCTTGTCCATACTCTTCTTCGTACCATTTTTCAGGGTATATTTTGATTAAATCCCAGAAGTTTAAAAGATTACCGTTTAACTCTTTCTCTGCGGAAAAAATCATTTCGAAAATTTCTTCTATAGTGATTGGCGTCCAAATCATGAGGCAGAGTTATTTTAATTGTTCCAAAATTATGATAAAGGCAAGTTAATAAAAAAAGCGAATTCACTTTTCGTAAATTCGCTTTTTATCTTATTATTTTTTTTGCCTAACAATGTGAAGCAACAATTTTATCTACAATAAACTGAGCCAGCTTTTCTTTGCTCTGATGCGTCCAGCCAGCAATATGTGGCGTTACAATGGCTTTTTCAGATTCGAGAAGATATTTTAAATCTTCATTTTCGGCCTCAATATTCTCGAAAGAAGACTTTTCATACTCTAATACATCCAGACAAGTACCTTTTACTTTCCCAGACCTCAATGCTTCCACTAAACTTTTAGTTTTCACATTCTTTCCTCTTGCCGTATTGACAAAATAGAAGTCGTTTTTCATTTCTGCAATGAACGTTTCATCAATAAGATAATGCGTTTCCGAAGTTAAAGGGATATGTAAGCTTACAACTTCTGCAGACTGCTTCAGTTCTTCCAATGAAACCTGTGAGGCATATTCATCTGAAAGGCCTGGAAATATATCATGGAAAATCACTTTACATCCAAAACCGGAAAGTCTTCTAGCCGTAGCTTTCCCCATATTTCCATACCCAATTAATCCGACTGTTTTTCCTAACAGCTCATCACCTCTGTTTTCTTCACGTTTCCAGATCCCGTTTTTCACTTCCTGAGAAGCTATAAAAAGTCTGTTCATGATAACAAGCAGCATTCCTACTACGTGTTCTGCTACAGAATCTCTGTTTCCTTCCGGAGAATTGATCAATTGAATTCCCAGTTTTTCGGCAACAGGAATATCAATATTTTCCATACCGGCTCCTACTCTTGCAATAAACTTCAGATTCTTACCTTTTTCCAGAAAGTTTTTGTCTAAAGGAATACGACTTCTGATAATAATACCGTCGTAATTCTCAATTTTATCACAAACCTCATCATAAGACGACGTAAAATCCTCTTCCAATATAAAATTCTGAGCCAGAAGCTGTTCAGTAATAAGAGGATGGTTTTTATCTAAAAGAAGTATTTTCATTTTTTTAAACACAAATGGCACTAATTTATTTCACAAATAACACAAATCACAAGGTACCGTTAATAACTCTCTTAACTCCATTTTTAAACTGGAGTGTATTGAAGTTAATTAGCATTCCAAGTTTACAATTACTTAGGCGGAGGTAGGTAAGTATTTGTGCTAAATGAATATCCTGTAATGATTCTATAGATTTTATTTCCAGCACAAATTTTTTCTCAATTAAAAAGTCAAGTCTATAGCCAACATCCATTTTAATTTCATCATAAATTAATGGCATCGGTTTTTGTCTTTCTACAAGAATATCATGTTTATTTAATTCATAAAACAGACATTCTTCATAAGCACTTTCCAAAAGTCCAGGTCCCAACGCTTTATGAACTATATACCCGGCCTCATAAACAATTTTTGATATATCATTTTCTGAAATATCCATTTTCATTATTTTTTTTCATTTGATCAGGCACAAACCATTTGTGAAAATTCGTGCCAGACATTTGTGTTTTTTGTGTTTTTACTTTTTGTCTTTTTTAGACTCCTGTGGTTCCTGGAATAACTTTTTAAGTTCTACAGATTCCAGAGGCTTCATTCTTCCTGAAAGAATCAATGAAAGTTCTTTTCTACGGAAAGCCGCAGCAAATCTTTCTTTCTCCTCTTCTGTTTCCGGAACCATTTCCGGGATAGGAATCGGGCGGTTGAATTCATCTACAGCAACAAAGGTATAAATACCGGCATTGGTGTGAATTTTCTTCTGATTGATCGGATCATCCAACCATACATCCACATACACTTCCATTGAAGTAGAGAATGCTCTGGAAACTTTAGATTCCAATACCACTACTCCACCTTCCGGAATCGGATGATTGAAAGACACGTGGTTTACAGAAGCTGTTACAACTCTTCTTTCACAGTGTCTTGCTGCAGAAATAGACGCGCAACGGTCCATTTTTGCTAAAAGTTCACCACCGAAAAGGTTTCTTAAAGAGTTGGTTTCGTTCGGAAGAACGATATTGGTCATAATGGTCAGAGATTCTGACGCTTTTTTTATTTTTGCCATCTATTCTTAGTGTTGTTTGGAGCGGCCGGGGCAGATCGTTTTGCTTTTCCGGCAGGTTTTACTAATGAATCTTTTTTCAAAGAATCTGAAACGGATGCTTCCGGAGTATGTACCATCACCTTCACTGTATCTTTTACAATTCGATGGGTAGAAGTCTGTACGGAAACATTCTTGAAAGATTTTTTTCCAAAAAGAAGTTCCTGCTGGGTAAATGCCAGATATAAAATTCCTAGAACCGGAATAATCAGAAGGAAAACCCAGAGAATTGTTTTTCTGAATTTAAAATCTTTTTCGCGGTTTACTAAAGTTTTTACCTTTTCCCCGTTATTGATATCTGAAAAACGAATCTCTTCCAGTCCGTAAAAGTCAGGACGTCCGGATTCTATTCTTTTTCCTTTGAAATGGGTATGCCCTTCTTCAATGAAAACTGTTCCAAGGTTTTGAATTTCAAGAACCTGTTCGGCCTGAAGTTTTTTCTTCCAAAAATCAGTCTGGATCTTAAGATCACTTCTTGAAGCTTCCAGGGACATCTGTTTCTGTCCTGCAATAAAAGCAGTAAGATCTTCAGCCTGTACTTCGTAGTCTATTGTAAATTCAATCTGACTGGCAGGAGGCAGGATGCTTCCGTTTTCGGAATTGATAATTGCCTTGGAATTTTTCAGTGAAAACACCCCGAAGCCTGGAACCGTGGCAGTTCCAAATTGTTTTAAATATTCTAAAATGTATGCTGAAATATTCATTTGGCAGCAAATTTATAACTTTTTCGTGACTTTTTGTAAAATTTAATGGATATAAAAAAGACTGCCGAAACAGTCCTTTGATTATTCCGTACTAAAATAGGAATACGGTTATTTAAACTTCTTTTTTTAAGCTTAACAATTGTTATGAAAAAGATAAAAAGGTCAAATTTATGATCCTGCAGATCTGTTTTCAAAACCATTTTGCCTTCACGATTATTGAATCTTCCAACTCACCCCAAACATAAAGTTTGTTCCTGCCTGAGAAAAATAGTAAGGTTGCCCTTCATATACGGATCCATTGTTCACATATTTTTTGTTGAACAGGTTATTCACCAACAGTTTTAAAGCGATTTCATTATTGGCAATTTTAAACTGATATTGCGCATTGAAGTCTGTCAGAAAATAATCTTTAAGCTGTAAATTTGCATCTTCGGTATTATCAAGATATTGTTTTCCCACATACTGGTTCATTACAACAAACTGGAAATTTTTTGTAGGGTTAAATTTCAAACTCAAATTAGCAATTACGTTCGGAGAAAATGAAATCTGTGTGTTTCCAAGACTTTTAGGAGTATCTCCATTTTGAATATTAAAATCCTGATTCCTGTTCTGGCTTAAGGTTACATTTCCGGAAACTTCCCATTGTTTGGATAGTTTTGCCAATGCTCCAACCTCAACCCCTCTTCTATAGCTCTTTCCTGAGTTTGTTCTGATGAATGCTCCTACGTTATTCAATTCTCCGTTTAAAACCAACTGATTCACATAATACATATAGTAAACATTCGCAGTAAGTGATACGATTCCGAACTGTTTTTCAAAACCAGCTTCAATATCATGAAGTTTTTCAGCTTTCACATCATTATTGGCCATCAGGTCATCTCTGTTCGGTTCACGGTGGGCATGAGCATAAGAAAGGAATACCTTCCCTCCTTCAATTCGGTAGTTCACCCCAGCTTTTGGATTAAAGAACAGCCAGTTTTTGCTTAAATCCGCACCTTCACCGTCACCCGCCATCAGGATTTTGGTATTGTAATTAATTTTTCTTAGCTGTAAATCACCAAAAAATTCAAAGTTATCTACTCTTAATAATGCTTTTGCAAAACCAGACACTTCATTCTTTACCGAGCGGTTTCTGTAGTATTCACTTTCATCAATCTGAGGGAAAAATACACCGGTAACATTTCCATAATGCCTTCCGTAATACTGATTCACAACAGCCCCAAAATTCAGATCCAGATTTTCAAACTTTCCATACAAAGTAGAAACCATTCCGTAGAAATCGTTATTAAGCCATTTTTTTCTGATAAAATCAGAGTATTTTATGGTTTGTCCACCTTCAATGATATCAGACAGATTATATCTTGAAAAAAGATTTCCCTGCTTATAGTTTTCGTAATATCCTTTTCCTTTGGTGTAATGAAAAGTTGTTTCCAGATTCCATCGGTCACTGAATTTTTGCTCCCAAAGTAACTGATAATGATTCTGTCGGTAATTATCGGTTTCATTGTCATAAAAACTTACAATATTCTCCCAATTGGCATCATAAATTGCTCCCGAAACATTGAATTTCGGGTCTGTTTCCCAGGTTTTACGATCAATCCCATTCCAGGCCTGATACGTTTTCTCTTTTCCACCGAAAGCCATTAAACGTAACTTCGTATTTCCCTCTTCAAATAAAGCGGTAAAATTATAAGAGTGTAAATTGGATGAAGCTCTATCGATATATCCATCAGAGTGAATATGGGTATATCTTCCCATTACAGAAAGACGGTTGTTCCAGAATTTCCCGGAGCCTATTTCAGCTGAATATTTATAGGTATTAAATGATCCGTAGCTGTCATCGGTTTTAAAATAAAACTTCTCTTCCGGATCTTTGGAAAGTACATTGATACTTGCTCCGAAAGCAGAAACACCATTATTGGAAGTTCCCACTCCTCTCTGAATGACAATCTGTGAGGCAGAACTTGTTAAATCCGGAACGTTTACAAAAAATGTTCCCTGGCTTTCAGAATCGTTGTACGGAACACCATTCATCATTACATTAATGGCACTTCCTGAAACTCCACGAATTCTAAAACCGGTATATCCCACTCCGTTTCCTGCATCTGAGGTGGAGATTACAGAAGTTTGATTTTTTAAAAGGATAGGAAGATCCTGTCCCAGATTTTTCCCGTCTAAATCTTTCTGTACATTGATGATTTCCTTTGCAACCGGAAGTCTTTTAGTAAAGTTGACCGCTTCAATTTCCCTGACCTTCAGAGAATCTCTATTCTGAGCCTGGATAAAAGCTACAGAGCTTACGCTAAGCCCTAAAAAAAATAATCCTTTCATTCTATAAATCTTTGACATTTAATGAATAAAAGGGGATCGATAAGATATTATACAATTCAGCGTCTTATGAAGACACATCCCTAAACAGCATTACCTGTTCCAGGTTCGTTGGGTATAATCTCAGCCTGTTAAAGCACCCCTTTATTTCAACGGCAAAAATACAAAAAATATATGAATTGGAATTCGGGTTGCGAGATACGGAATAGCGGATTGCGAGGTACAAAGTATTAGGTTATTGGATGAGGAAAAATACGATGAAAAATAGGAGTTATCAAATAAATCATTCATCATTCATCATTTATAATTATCTAGTAAATTTTGTTGTTGGAGTCGATATAGTAATAATTAGAGCCGTCTTTTGTCACTTCAAACATTTTTCCCAGTTTCCAGCTGAAATTTCTTTTAATATTCGAGTATTCAAACGGAATAACAATCTTATTGTTGACATCAATAACTCCGAATTTATCATTATTGGAAGCCACAATCATAGGATTAGCTACATCATCTCCCTCCAGAATAAACAGATACTGATATTGAGGATAGATCTGATATTGTCTGTAATCAGCTGCATTTACAAACTTTGATTTTTCAATAATTCCATAAAAGCCATTGAGAATATAGGCCTGAAACAACTGCTGTTTATATTCTTCGAATTTGCATTTTCCAAAATCTGCTTCTTTGAACTGATAAACTCTCTTTCCCGATTGGTCTACACGGTACGAAATCATATTTTTCTCTACCGTCGCATACTCTTTTGTTCCAAATTTTCTGACCTTTTCATTAGGTGAATTCAGAAGATTGCAGTCTTCATAAAAAAATACGGCAATATGATATTCCGGCTGAATAATAAATTTCCCATTCTGGTTAACATACCCGAACTGATCTCCTTTTTTCTTAGGAATCAAAAGAGGAAGATCTTTATTGATCACAACAAGATCAGCATTAGCTTTATTGGCTGCAATTGCTTTTTTAACCGTGCTTTTTGTTCCTTTCTTCGCAGGAATTTTCTTCACAGATTGAGCCTGAGAGAAAACGAAAATCGAAATAAAAACACATAAAACATTCAGGATATTTTTCATATTCTCCATTTGTTTACAAAAATACGACCAAAAATAGATATTATAAAATTCATATTTATAAAGAATCTAAATAATTTCATTCTTATAAAATAGTAAAATTTCGTAATTTTGGGAACATTTTGAATTGTTTGATAATTTTAAAAAACTTTTGGAAAAGTGTAGATTATGCTGACTTTATTCGGTTAATGTTGCATCAAAATGCGAGAACTCAAAATGTCATTAACTGTATTTATACACACCGATAAAGAAAAAGCAGGCCTACCTTTAATTTTGAAAGACCTTCTATTATGAGTATTTATAAGGATTACATCAAAGAGATTGAAGAAAGAAAAACCCAGGGGCTTCATCCAAAGCCAATTGATGGTGCTGAATTACTAAGCGAAATTATTACGCAAATTAAAGATTCAGGTAATGCTGACCGATCAGATTCTCTTCAATTTTTCATTTATAACACACTACCCGGAACGACAAGTGCAGCGGGAGTAAAAGCAAAATTTTTAAAAGAAATTATTCTGGGTGAATCCCTAGTAGAAGAAATTTCTCCGGCATTTGCCTTTGAATTATTATCTCATATGAAAGGTGGACCTTCTATTGAAGTGTTGTTAGACCTTGCTTTAGGAAATGATGCAGCAATTGCTAAAGAAGCGGCTAATGTTCTTAAAACACAGGTGTTCCTTTACGAAGCAGACACTACCCGTCTGAAGGAAGCATTCAATAGCGGTAACGAAATTGCAAAAGAAATTCTTGAAAGCTACGCGAAAGCTGAGTTTTTCACAAAACTTCCCGAAGTTGCTGAAGAAATTAAAGTAGTAACATTTATTGCAGGTGAAGGAGATATCTCTACAGATTTACTTTCTCCGGGTAATCAGGCTCACTCAAGATCAGACCGTGAACTTCATGGTAAATGTATGATTACTCCTCAGGCTCAGGAAGAGATTAAAGCTTTACAGGCTCAACATCCTGATGCAAGCGTTATGCTTATCGCTGAAAAAGGAACAATGGGTGTAGGTTCATCAAGAATGTCCGGAGTGAATAACGTTGCTCTTTGGACAGGAAAACAGGCGAGCCCATATGTACCATTCGTAAATATTGCTCCAATTGTAGGAGGAACAAATGGTATTTCCCCAATCTTCCTTACCACAGTAGACGTTACCGGAGGTATTGGTGTTGACCTTAAAAACTGGGTAAAGAAAGTTGACGAAAACGGAAACCCAATTCGTAACGAAAATGGTGACATTGTTCTTGAAGAAGCATATTCAGTAGCTACAGGAACCGTTTTAACGATTAATACAAAAGAAAAGAAATTATATAACGGCGATAAAGAATTGATCGACCTTACCAAATCTTTCACTCCGCAAAAGATGGAATTCATCAAAGCGGGTGGATCTTACGCCATTGTATTTGGTAAAAAACTACAGACATTTGCCGCTCAGCTTTTAGGAGTTGAAGCTCCTGCTGTTTTTGCTCCGTCAAAAGAAATTTCTCATGAAGGACAAGGACTAACCGCTGTAGAAAAAATATTCAACAGAAACGCTGTTGGAACTACTCCAGGGAAAGTTTTACACGCTGGTTCAGACGTTCGTGTACAGGTAAATATCGTTGGATCTCAGGATACGACAGGTCTTATGACTTCTCAAGAGCTTGAATCCATGGCAGCAACTGTGATTTCGCCAATCGTTGACGGTGCTTACCAGTCAGGATGTCACACCGCTTCTGTTTGGGATAAGAAAGCTCAGGCTAATATTCCGAAGCTAATGAGATTCATGAACGAGTTCGGTTTGATTACAGCCCGTGACCCGAAAGGTGAATACCACGCAATGACTGACGTAATCCACAAAGTACTGAATGATATCACTGTAGATGAGTGGGCTATCATCATTGGTGGTGACTCTCACACCAGAATGTCTAAAGGGGTGGCTTTCGGTGCTGACTCAGGAACTGTTGCCCTTGCATTAGCTACTGGTGAAGCTTCTATGCCAATTCCGGAATCTGTGAAAGTAACATTCAAAGGAAACATGAAAGAACACATGGATTTCCGTGATGTGGTTCATGCAACGCAGGCTCAGATGCTGAAGCAGTTTGGAGGAGAAAACGTATTCCAGGGTAGAATCATTGAGGTTCACATCGGAACACTTCCTGCTGACCAGGCATTTACCTTTACAGACTGGACTGCTGAGATGAAGGCAAAAGCTTCTATCAACATTTCTGAAGATAATACTTTGATCGAATCACTGGAAATTGCAAAAGGAAGAATCCAGATCATGATTGATAAGGGGATGGATAACCACAACAAAGTTCTTCAGGGATTAATTGATAAAGCAAATAAGAGAATTGAAGAAATCAGATCAGGAGAAAAACCTGCTTTGACTCCGGATTCCAATGCTAAATATTATGCAGAAGTAGTGGTAGATCTTGATGTAATTGTTGAACCAATGATTGCTGACCCGGATGTAAACAATGATGATGTATCTAAAAGATATACTCACGATACCATCAGAGATCTTTCTTATTATGGAGGCGAGAAAAAAGTAGACCTTGGATTCGTAGGATCTTGTATGGTTCACAAAGGAGACCTTAAGATCGTTTCTCAGATGCTTAGAAACATTGAAAAACAACAAGGAAAGGTAGAATTTAGCGCACCTCTTGTAGTTGCCGCTCCTACTTATAACATCATTGACGAATTAAAGGCAGAAGGAGACTGGGAATTATTAGAAAAATATTCCGCTTTTGAATTTGATGATAATGCTCCAAAAGGAGAAGCTCGTGTTGAATACAAAAACGTAATGTACCTTGAGCGTCCTGGATGTAACCTTTGTATGGGTAACCAGGAAAAAGCAGCAAAAGGAGATACTGTTTTAGCAACTTCTACCCGTCTTTTCCAGGGAAGAGTAGTGGAAGATTCTGAACGTAAAAAAGGAGAATCTCTGCTTGCTTCAACTCCGGTTGTAGTTCTTTCTGCGATTATCGGAAGAATTCCTAGCATTGATGAGTACAAAGCTGCTGTTGAGGGTATTGACCTTACTACTTTTGTTCCTTCTATCAAAGAATTGACAAGTACAAGCGCTCACTAAGAGATTAATAAATACGTCGAAAGACTTATTTTAAACTATATCATTGGAAGATTTTGGTCCTTTAGGATTTAAAATCTTCCAATTTTTTGTTTAGAACGTTTCTATTTTAAGATAGTTACGTTTTTTTTTCGATAAAATCCGGAAAATAAATTCTATTTTTTCTTAAATTGAAAGTTATAAAATCTATTGATTTTAAAGTCAAAAACACCCTATTTATGGATTATAGGAACGTTTTTTGATGCATTAAAAGTGATTTTTCTTTTTCAAACACCAGAGAAAAAGAAGCATTAACGGAAAAAGAACAAAATTAAAATACGATATGACTTTTGATATTGATATGATCAAAAAAGTGTACGAGCGTTACCCGGAAAGAATTGCAGCAGCAAGACAAATCGTGGGAAAACCTCTTACCCTTTCAGAAAAAATTCTTTACACCCATCTTTGGGAAGGAAATGCTACACAAGAATATGAAAGAGGAAACTCTTATGTAGACTTTGCGCCAGACAGAGTAGCGATGCAGGATGCAACCGCTCAGATGGCACTTTTACAGTTTATGCAGGCAGGAAAAGCTAAAGTAGCGGTTCCTTCTACGGCTCATGCGGATCACCTGATCCAGGCGAAAGTAGGTGCTGATAAAGATTTACAGGAAGGGATCAACAAAAACTCCGAAGTATTCAACTTCTTAAGTTCTGTATGTGATAAATACGGAATCGGGTTCTGGAAACCGGGAGCAGGGATCATTCACCAGGTAGTACTGGAAAATTATGCTTTCCCTGGGGGGATGATGATCGGTACAGACTCTCACACGGTAAATGCCGGAGGACTTGGAATGGTAGCGATTGGTGTAGGAGGTGCTGATGCCGTAGACGTAATGGCAGGAATGGCCTGGGAACTTAAGATGCCCAAACTTATCGGGGTAAAATTAACCGGTAAAATGAACGGATGGACTTCAGCAAAAGATGTCATCTTAAAAGTAGCCGGAATTCTTACCGTAAAAGGAGGTACAGGATGTATCGTAGAATATTTCGGTGAAGGGGCAGAATCACTTTCTGCAACAGGTAAAGGAACCATCTGTAACATGGGTGCAGAAATCGGAGCTACAACGTCTACTTTCGGATACGATGATTCTATGAGAAGATATCTTGCCGCTACCGGAAGACAGGATGTGGTAGATGCTGCCGATAAAATTGCAGAACATTTAACAGGTGATGCTGAAGTATATGCCAACCCGGAACAATATTTCGACCAATTAATAGAAATTAACCTTTCTGAACTGACTCCACACTTAAACGGACCTTTCACTCCGGACCTGGCGACCCCAGTTGCTGAATTCAGAGCTAAAGCTGAGGCTAACGGATGGCCTTTAGAAGTTGAGTGGGCGCTTATCGGTTCTTGTACCAACTCTTCTTATGAAGATTTATCAAGAGCGGCTTCCATTGTAGAAGATGCGGTATCAAAAGGAGTAAAACCTAAAGCTATTTTAGGAATCAACCCAGGTTCTGAACAGGTGAAATTCACAGCGGAAAGAGACGGTTTCTTAGATTCTTTCAGAAAATTTGAAAATGCAAGAATCTTTACCAATGCTTGTGGACCATGTATCGGGCAATGGGACAGAGAAGGGGCGGAAAAAGGAGAGAAAAACTCTATTATTCACTCTTTCAACAGAAACTTCGCCAAAAGAGCAGATGGTAACCCAAATACCCACGCATTTGTAGCTTCTCCTGAAATGGTAGCTGCTGTTGCTATCTCAGGTAGATTAGATTTCAACCCAATTACAGATACTTTAACTAACGAAGCAGGTGAACAGGTAAAGCTTGATGAGCCTAAAGGTTTTGAGCTTCCTGAAAAAGGTTTTGCTGTAGATGACAACGGATACCAGGCTCCTTCGCAAGATGGTTCCAGCGTTGTTGTTAACGTAAGCCCAACTTCAGATAGACTGCAGTTATTAGAAGAATTCCCGGCTTGGGATGGTAAAAACATTGAGGGCGCTAAGGTATTGATCAAAGCTTTCGGAAAATGTACTACCGACCACATTTCTATGGCTGGACCATGGTTGAAATACAGAGGTCACTTAGATAATATTTCAAACAACATGTTGATTGGAGCTGTAAATGCTTACAACATGGAAACCAATAAGGTTAAAAATGAATTAACCGGTGAATACGGTGAAGTTCCGGCTGTACAAAGAGCTTACAAAGCAGCAGGCGTTCCAACAATTGTTGTGGGAGACCAGAACTATGGTGAAGGTTCCTCAAGAGAGCACGCTGCAATGGAGCCTAGACACCTTGGTGTGAAAGCTGTATTGGTAAAATCATTTGCGAGAATCCACGAAACTAACCTTAAAAAACAAGGAATGCTGGGAATTACTTTCGCTAATGAAGCTGATTATGACAAAATTCTGGAAGATGACACGGTTAACTTCTTAGATCTTGATCAGTTCGCTCCAGGAAAACAACTGACTTTAGAATTCGTTCATGCTGACGGAACTAAAGATATCGTCATGGCCAACCATACTTACAACGATCAACAAATTGAGTGGTTTAAGGCAGGTTCTGCTCTGAACCTGATCAAACAACAGGAAAATTAAGATTAATTGTTAGATTAATATAAAGGCGGCTTCAATAGAAGTCGTCTTTTTTATTATCATACCAAAAATTCCTGCTAATCAATTCAATAGGAGCGGACTTTAGTCCACATTTAAAATTATAAAATACATCTGGCTTTAGCCAAAACTTACAATTTTACTTTAATCTATCCAGAAGACCTGCTCTATAGCTTTCTCCAATGGGAATTTCATACTCGGGAAAGTTCACTTTTTTAGCACCAATGCTTTTTATTTTATCCAAATTGACAATAAAGGATTTATGAACACGTACAAACCTCTCGGAAAGCTGAATTTCCATTGATTTAAGCGTATCCAGTACAATAAACTCATCGGTTTCCGTCCGGATATTGACATAATCTTTGATACTTTCCACGTACAAAATCTCATTAAAACCAATACGATGTCTTTGCCCCGAGGATTTCACAAAGAAATATGAATTTTCCTCCTGAGGAAAAGAAAACCGTTCCTGCACCTTTAATGCACTCTTTTGAAATCTTTCAAATGAAATAGGTTTCAGCAGATAATCCACAACATTATGTTCATATCCTTCCAGGGCATATTCTGAATAAGCCGTTGTTAAAATATATTTTTGATCAGGTCCTACAATCTTCATAAAATTGATTCCCGTAAGCTCCGGCATCTGAATATCTAAAAAGATAAGGTCTGAATCGTTTTTCTGAAGGTATTCTAAAGCCAAAATCGGGTTCTCTGTAGAAAATACCAGCTCAAGAAAAGGGAGTTTTTCTACATAATGCTCAAGAAGAGAGATTGCCAGTGGCTCGTCATCAACAATAATGCATTTTATCTTATTCATCGCGTAAATCAATTTTTAAGTCTACAATAAACTCTGTTTCCGAATCTCTGATCTCCAGCTGATGGTTGGGATACAATATTTCCAGTCTTTTTTTCACATTCTGAATTCCTATTCCGGAAACGGTATCTTTCATTTTCTGTGTTTTAAAATTGAAAAGATAAAAATGCAGCATTTTATCATGATCTGAGATTTTCATTTCAAAACCTTTATCACGGAAATCTCCATGTTTAAAAGCATTTTCAACAAAAGGAACCAACAGCATTGGCGAGATCTTAAGGTGAGGATACTGAATATTTTTTTCTATGAGCAACAGCTCAGGTTTTCTGATTCTAAGTTTCTCCAGGGCAATCAGGCTATCAATATATCCAATTTCCTTATCCAAAGGAATTGAATCTTTTTCAAGATCCTTTGTGCTGTATCTTAACAATTGTCCCAGTTCTTCAATTGCTGGCAAGGCTTTGTCTGATTTCTGATAGACAAGAGAATATATATTATTTAATGAATTAAAAATAAAATGAGGATTGATCTGGGTTTTTAATGCCTGAAGCTCTGCCTGTTTCTTTTCAATCAGCAGCTGCTTTTTATCATTTTCAGCAACACCATATTTCTCCAGTATCCATAAAATCCCAGCTATAAAAGTAGTCAGAGAGCTATTGTAAATATTATCGAAAAAATAATAGAGAAGGCCTGTTCTCTCATCATAATTCCGGAATCCAAGAGTAGAAGGGAGGATCATTTCCTCCAAAGCATATCTCATGCTGGCAAAACACAAAAGGGTCAGAATAAAAACGAAAACCGCTGAATACAGTTTCTCAAGTTTAAAAACCTTTGGAAATATAAACAGATAGGAAATATAGAAGGTAGCAATTTTTACAATAAAGAAGGTAATTCTCAAAATATGTACTTCACGACGATTGCTCTCCGGTATAAAAAAATTAGGAGTAATAACGGTTCCAAAAAAATTGAATCCCCAATAAATAATTTGCAGCCAGATAATTTGCTTTTTATTCATACTCAAAGATAAATCTCTATCAGGATAATTCGTTAACCCTTTTCGATAAAAACCTGTTTTTTCCCGATGAAACTTTTTTGATAAGCATAATCATGCCCTTCATCTAAATGCTATTTCATTTCAAAGGCACCTCCAATACTTTTGCCAAAGAAATGTAACACAATCGTCATTTAATCCATCATTTATCATATGAAAAAACACATTTTATTTATGGTTACCCTTGCTTGTTCTTTTGCTACAGCACAAACAAAAGACACTGCGAACGTCAACAAAATTGAGGCAGTAACAGTAAATGTTAAGAAAGTTCTGGTAGAGCGTAAAGTAGATCGTCTTGTTTATAATGTTCAGAATTCTATGCTTTCACAAGGAAGTTCCGGAACTGAGGTGTTGGCTGGCACTCCTTTATTACAGGTGGATGAAAATAAAGGTCTTCTTTCCATTGCAGGAAAAAATGGAGTTTCTGTGATGGTAAATGACCGGATGCTTAATCTTTCCGGATCTGAACTGATCAACTATCTCCGAAACCTTCGCTCTGAAAACATCCTGAAAGTTGAAGTGATCACGACTCCGCCTGCCAAGTATGAAGCACAGGGAAATAGCGGAATCATTAATATTGTCCTTAAAAAGAATCAGAATCTTGGATGGAACGGCTACCTGACTACTAATTACACTCAAAAAACATATGCTGCATTCAGTACGGTAGCAGGAATAAATTATCAGAATGAAAAGATTAAAGCTTCCGTAAAGCTGATGGGATATGATGGTGACAAAAAATCGGTAGAAAATTATAGAATTATGGGGCAAAGTTCTTCTATCAGCAGAAATGAGAGAAGGGATATGAATGACGGGCTCGGTCTGAATGCCAATTTTGATTATTCACTTTCTAAAAACTCCAATATCGGATTGGTATACGATATTACAAAGGGGCATACCAATATGGATATCAATTCAACACAAAGTTACTTTACAGATGGTACGCCTACTTTACAAACAGAGACGGATTCAAAGCATCGTTCTCCATATACAACCCAAATGCTTAATCTGTATTTTGACCAGAAATTTGGAGAACATAAGCTAAGTTTTGGTGCCAATTATTATGGAAACCTTCCTGATACGGAGGTCAATTTTACCACAAAAAATGTTGCTGATAATTCAATGCAGACGGTAAGAAATCTTTCTGGTGTAGACTATAAAATCTATTCAGGGCAGGCTGATCTGACTTTAAACTTAAAAAAAATTCAGTTGGAAACCGGCGCTAAATACAGTCAGTTTTCTAATAATTCTGACATTGGATATTTCAATTTCATCCATGGAAATTATACCATAGATCCTGCAAAGAGCAATCTTTTTGATTATAATGAAAAAAATTATGCCGCTTATGTCAGTGCCAGTAAAGATCTTGGTGAAAAATGGTCGGTGAAAGCAGGATTACGTTATGAATATTCACAAACCAATGGATTCTCTCCTACTACCCTGTCTAAATCCGAGAATAATTACGGAAAATTTTTCCCTACAGCCTATGTTTCCTATAAAGCCAGTCAGGATAACCAATTCAGTATTAACTATTCCCGAAGAATCAACCGTCCTTATTTCCGGGCTTTAGATCCTTTCCGATGGTATTCTAATCCTAATACATATTATGCCGGAAACCCAAGTCTGCAGCCTTCTTTTAATCATAATATTGAATTCAATTATATTTTTAAAAATAAATTCTCAGCCAATCTTTATTATCAGAGAACAAAGAATAATTTTGACCAGATTTCCCTCCTGAACGGCATTGATCTTATCAGTACCTATGAAAACTATTACAACCAGAATATTTACGGGATCAATTTCAATTATACAGATACTTTTTTCAAAATCTGGGAAAGTAATATTTCAACCTCGTTCAGTTATAATGAAACACAGATTACAAGATTTAATCTGGTTCCTAAAAACGGTCAGTCATTTTATTATTCTCTCAACAATACATTCCAGCTGAACAAGGCTAAGACCTTCATGCTATTTGTCAATTATTGGCATAATCTTCCCTCGAGAAACGGCTCCGCTTCCATCAAAGGTGTAGTAAGTTTTGATGCGGGAGTAAAAATGAGCTTTGTGGAAAAAGCCCTGCAGGTCAATCTTTCAGTGAGTGATATTTTTAAACAATCCGGATTTAAGGCTGATCTGTATTTTACAGATAATACACAATCATTCAACAACTATTGGGATGCACGAAGAATGACACTCAGCATCACCTACAATTTTGGGAATCAGAAAGTAAAATCGAACAAAAGAGCGATCAATTTTGAAGAAAAAGATCGAGCACAATAATAATTTATAGCAAGAATTCCTGTTATTGCACGAAATGGCCATTCGACAGTATTAAGAAGGCTTTTTACTTCTTCTGCATAATATGATTTTATTGAATTTTCTTCATTGAAATAAATAAAATTACTGTGCTGATTGTAACAAAATTTGTTTTTCATCGTCTAACCGAATAGTAGTAAAAACATTATGAAAAAAACTATATTCGCTTTATCTCTGGTAAGTTCTATGCTGGTTTTCTCTCAGGAAAAGAGCAATACAACTTCTAAAGAGAAACAAATTGAAGGTATTGTCATCACTAAAACTAAAAAAGCCGTTGAACAAAAGGCGGACCGTACTATTTTTGACTTTTCTGAACAACCTCAACTGAATAACGGAAACGTTCTGGAAGGAATTAAAAAACTTCCCGGGCTTGTATCTACGGACATTGCCGGAATGATGTATCAGGGAAAAATGCTGGAAGTGTATCTTAACGGAAGACCTCTGAACATCACATCCAATGAGCTGAACTCCTTCCTGGAAGGAATGCCGGCTAATTCTGTAGAAAGAATTGAGGTAATTACCCAGCCTGGAGCTGAGTTCCCGGCTACTTCCGGAGGGGCTATCATGAATATTATCACCAACAAAAATGCCAATAAATATTTAACAGCTACTTATTCGGGGAATTATTCTTTCACGAATTATGACAAATACAGAAGCAGAACAACCAATTCTGTTAATTTAAATGCCAGAAATAAATATTTCGGATGGCAGCTGAACGTAGGACAGAATTACCGTGAAAGTATGCTGAATGGCCAGCAGGATGAGCTTTTAACAAGCCATACCGATAGATACGCACGGGGATATTTTGCAAAATCCGGATTGACTTTTGATGTAGGACAGGACAGATTATTATTAAACTACGATATTTATCACAACAATAATGACAACTACACTTTAAGTGACGGGCATGGAGATTTACCGTTCAAGAGAAATCTGAAAGATTTAAGAGAAGCTTTCTATACATCTTCGGATGTTGCTCATACCGATAATTTGAGACAGGAAGCTGTGGTAACGTATCAGAAACGTTTTGCTGACAAATCTCAAAAACTGGACTTCCAGTTCGGGTATACAAGATCAGACAGCAAATTTGCTCAGGATAACTACTTTCAGGATGGGACATTTGTAGAGTATCCCACTGAACCTCTCGATAGTCCTACCAATGGATTAAAAGATATTCTGAATAATAAATCTGTCATGAATATTGCCAACTTTAAAGTAGATTATGCCCAGCCTATCAAGCTTCTTGATGGTGGAAAAGTAAGCTTCGGCGGATTGTATGAAAAACAGGATTACGATACAAAAAGTTTTGGCTTAACCAATCTTGAATATCAGAGACAGACTGCTTCAACCTATTTAGAGTTTCAGGCGAAATTGAAAAAGTTTGATTTCACCTTGGGTTCGCGGGCTGAAAATTATGATATTTCCGGAGTAACAAGATATTTTGATAAGGATGCAAAACTGGTGGAAGCGAATTTGATTCCCTTCAATAAGTTTAAGTTTTTCCCGAATGCAAGTGTACAGTATAACATGATGAATCAGGTTTATATTGCCGCGAATTACAACAGAAAAATCAGCTTACCAAGTATTTCTGCCTTAAACCCGAATAACGTGACGTTCTCCGGACCAAGTACGGAAGTAAACGGTAACCCGAATCTACAACCCACTATTTTTGATAATTATGAAATAAAAGTATCCGCTTTTGATTATGCATTTATCGGATATAGTGTAAGTTCGGCAAGCAATCAGGTGGCACAGATCATCAGAAAAGACGGAAGAAAACTCTTTAATGAGCAGGTGAACATTTCAAATATGAAAATTCACAATTTCAATGTGGGATTACCCGTTCCTTTTATGATTTTCAGCAAGCCTTTGAGCGAGATTATGAAATTTAATTTTAATCCTGATAAAATTAATTTCATGTACTTATATGCTGGTTATCAGAAACATGAAATCGACAATCTGAACAATAAAGGATTCTGGATTTTCAATATCATGACGCAGATTATCTTGCCTAAAGATATCAAACTGACAGCCAATTACAGTTATCTGACGCCAAAAGCAGGATATTTCTACTTTACAGCAGAGAAGCCTTTCAACAACTCGCTTGATATTACACTGACGAAGAAGTTTATGAACAACCGTTTGACACTTTCTGTTTTTGCGAATGATATTTTCAACGGACAGATGATGCAGGTACGTTCTAATCCGCCATCAGGAACTCCGGTAATGATCTATAGTAAATATGATACAAGAAACTTCGGACTTTCTATCAATTATAAAATTCCAACAAGAAATAAACTGGCGAAAGAGGATCCAAATATTCTTAACCAGACCAAAAAAGAAGATAACGGCGGCGTAATGCAGCAGGCACAATAATTTTTTGAGATAAAATAAAAGAGGCGGCACCTAAGGTGACCGCCTCTTTTTTGTATTGAATATAGGTTTTGGCTAAATATTCTAAAAAGCAAAACGAGCTAAAGCTCATTCCTATTGATATTAAAATGGTGTTATTTGTGAAAACATTAGTGATATTAGTGTTTATATTTACATCAAAAATCTATTGTCTGAAATCTCCAATCCATTGCATCTATCAATGTAAGCTGATTTATATGTACGGGAAGGCCGGTGATAATTTTTAAAGTCTGAAGAGCCATCATACTGCCTATTATTCCTGGCAAAGCGCCTAAAACACCAAGGCTGTCGCAATCCGGCATCTCTTCATCAAAAGGCGGTTCAGGGAAAATATCCCTAAGATTTTTACTCCCGAGATGATTGAAAACTGCAACCTGTCCGGAAAATCCTAAAATACTGCCATAAACAAGCGTTTTTTTCAATGTTACACAGGTATCATTCACCAGATACCTTGTTGAAAAATTGTCTGAACCGTCAATAATAACATCGTACTGAGAAAGTATTTTTTCAGCATTATTTTCATTTATTTTCTCTTCGATTCCTGTAAATGCAACCTGATGGTTAAGTTTTTCTACAAATGTTCCGGCACTCTTCACTTTGGATAATCCTACGCTGTTTTCAGTGTGAATAATCTGTCTGTTCAGGTTATGAAGTTCCACCTCATCAAAATCTGCAACGCCTAAAGTGCCCACTCCTGCAGCAGCCAGATATTGTATAACAGGACTTCCCAATCCTCCTGCGCCAATAACGAGAACTTTAGAATCTATTATTTTCTTTTGTCCTTCCAGCCCTATTTCTTCGATAAATATCTGCCGGCTGTATCGTGAAAAATGATCTTCTTTTTTCATACTTTATGATAATTGAACCATTAAGATTCTTTAGGTTTGTAAGGAAAGTTAAGTTGAGCTTCGCTTCAAAAAAGATAGTATCTTAAAAATCTTCGATTTTTCTTAAATAACCTTCTTCAAATTTCTTAATGGTTTAAAAATTTTAAAATCCACTATACACAGAATCCCAGTCTTTCATAACAGGATCATAACCCGATTTTTTGATCATGAGCCTGATTTCCTCCATGCTTCGTTCGTCACTGGTTTCAAACTGTTCCAGAGATTCTTTATCTACAGCATAGCCTCCCGGGTTTGTTTTTGAACCGGCACTCATGGCTGTTGCTCCCAGAGATACTATATTATTTCTAAAGACCTCATTTTCTCTGGTGGAAATAGAGATTTCCAGGTCTTCATTCCAGATTCTGTAGGCACAGATGAGTTGAAGGAGGTCTTTGTCTTCCATAATAAAATTCGGTTCAATAATTCCTTCAGCCGGTCTGAGCCTGGGAAAGGAAACAGAAAACTTACTTTTCCAATATTGTTTCTGAAGATAATCTATGTGTAACGCGTTGAAAAAACTGTCCACTCTCCAGTCTTCAAGTCCAAGAAGAACGCCCAGCCCAATTTTATGGATTCCTGCTCTTCCTATCCTGTCCGGTGTTTCCAGGCGAAAATGGAAATTTGATTTTTTTCCTTTCGGGTGATATTCTCTGTAAACATCCTGATGATATGTCTCCTGATACACCAAAACGGAATGCACTCCTTCTTCATGAAGCAGTTTGTATTCTTCTTCCAATAATGGCTGAACTTCAATGGAAATATTGGAAAAATGAGGTTTTAACTTGCGGACAGCATTCTGAAAGTAAGGAACTCCTACTATTTTATTGGCTTCTCCACTTACCAGCAATACGTGATTCACACTCATTGATTTCAAAACCGATGCTTCAATCATCAGTTCCGTATCGGAAAGCGTTTTCCTTTTCAGATGATTATCAAGACTGAATCCACAGTAGGTACAGATATTCTGACATTCATTGCTGAGGTACAGCGGTGCATACAGCTGAATGGTTTTTCCAAATCTTTTTTGGGTAAGCATCTGTGTCATTCCTGCCATCAGTTCCAGTTCCTGAGAAGCGGCTGGCGACAGGAGATTCAGAAAATCATCAAGCGTTTTATTCTTTTTTTGAAGACTGTATCTTACATCAGACAAGCTTACTTTTTCAAGCTTATTCTTTACCTCATCCCATTGGTAGTTTTCAAAAACATCTTTGAAGCTTTTCATGAGTCAGATTTATTCAAATAAAAATGAAGTGAGCGGGCTTGAAGCTTCAGCATGGTTGGCGATGGCTCCCAATCCTGATTCAAAAGCTCTTCTTCCGGCAATCACACCTTCTTTAAAAGCAACAGCCATATTCAATGGATTTCCTGCAACGGCAATGGCTGTATTCACCAAAACGGCATCTGCTCCCATTTCCATTGCTTTTGCAGCATCGGATGGTGCCCCGATTCCCGCATCTACTACTACAGGAACATTACTTTGACTGATGATGATTTCAAGAAAGTCTTGTGTTCTTAATCCTTTATTTGTTCCAATTGGTGCTCCCAAAGGCATAACGACTGCTGTTCCGGCATCTTCAAGACGTTTACACAAAACAGGATCAGCGTGAATGTAAGGCATTACTACAAATCCCAGTTTAGCCAGTTCTTCAGTGGCATATAAGGTTTCAATAGGGTCCGGTAGTAAGTATTTTGGATCCGGATGAATTTCCAGTTTCACCCAGTTGGTTTCCAGTGCCTCCCGGGCTAATTGTGCGGCTAATACTGCTTCTTTTGCTGTTCTCGCTCCTGAAGTATTAGGCAGAAGATGAACATTGGTTGCTCTTAAAGAATCAAGCAGGTTATCTTCATGAGACCGGGCATCAATTCTTTTCAAAGCCATAGTCACCATATCGGTTTCTGATGCGATGACAGACTGCACCATATCTGTGAGACTTCCGAACTTTCCTGTTCCTAAAAACAGTCTTGATTCAAAAATTCTTCCTGCTATTTCTAATTTCTGATTGTTCATATCATTACTTTGTTTAGTTCTTTAATAATGGTAGGCTGCTTTGTAATAAGCCCTGAAACGGAAACACCATAAATTCCGATTTCCTGTAACGGTAAAATATCTTCAAGGGTAACACTTCCGATGGCAAATATTTTGGGAATATCTATTGATTTCTCTCTTAATCCATCAATGATATTCTGATACCCTTCAAACCCAAGAACAGGGCTCAGCTTTTCTTTAGTGGTGGTAAATCTCAATGGTCCCAAACCAATATAATCACAGGATTCTTTGATTCTTTGAATGACATCTGAAAGTGTATTCGCTGTTCCCCCAATGATTTTATTTTCACCTAAAATCAGTCTTGCTTCTTCGATAGAGCTGTCATTTAATCCCAAATGCACACCATCAGCATCTATTTCTTTTACCAGCTGTACATGGTCATTGATGATACAAACTGCATGATATTCTGAACAAAGCTGTTTTGATATTTCACAGAGACTGATCAATTCATTTTCCGGAGCATTTTTCCATCGAACCTGAACCCATTGAATTCCATTGTCCAAGGCTTTTCGGATATGAAGCTCCTGTTCCTGTTTTGTATTTCCCTGTGATATGTATTGTAATTTTTCCATGTTTATAATGAATGCGTTCCCAGTAAAGTGGGATTGCTTTTTAAAAATTTTTCAATGTATGATTTCCCATTCCGGCAGGCCGTTTCCCTGTTTTCACCTTTGGCGAGCTCTGCTGCGATGGCAGAAGATAAAACACAGCCGGAACCATGTTTAGGAAAATATGCTGTACTTTTTTCCCGCGGAAGTAAAAGAGTTTCTTTTTCATTTTCAACTAAAACATCCGTTCCTAAATGATCTTCTCTATGGCCACCTTTAATCAGTAATGCACATTGATGAGTATCCGGTAAAAGATTATTTTCCTTTAAAACGCTGTATTCGTTATAATTGGGAGTTATTAAACTAAGTTTATTAACTGTATTCTTTAATTGAGGAAGTGTTTCAAGATCAAAAAAAGTAAATTGGGAAGTACTTTTCAGAACAGGATCCCAAACGATTTTTACTTCAGAATTGCTTTCTTTAACCGTTTCTACAATCTTACTTAGAAATTCTGCATCTTTTACAATTCCGATTTTCACTGCTGAAACCGGATAATTCTCCATCAGCACCTGAATCGCTTCTGTGATTTCTTTTACAGGACGCCATTCCAGACTCAGGCATTGGGAAGCGGTTTGTAATGTCAATGCTGTACACACTCCCAGTCCCATCACTTTCGATTGTTCAAAGGTTTTACTGTCTGATAGCAAACCTGCTCCTCCGCTAGGGTCGAAACCCGCAATACTTATGACATAAGGACGTTCCTGCATTCTTTGAATACTTTTAAAGGTTCTTCATTTTCCCAGATTGCTCCTAGCAAAGCTGCTCCATCTACATTTGTTTCAAAAACTTCGTGGATATTATTCTGGTCAATTCCACCAAGAGCAATCAATTTTACATCCGGATTGTTCCGCTGTGTTATTTCATGCTTAATAGTAGAATCCAGTCCATAGCCCTTTTTGGATATACTAGGAAAGAAAGGGCTTATGAAAGCATAATCCCATTCTTTGTCCAAAGTATTGTATGTTGCAATATCGTGCACTGAAGTTGAAATGATATTTTCTTCTGCAAAAGGCTTGTATACTTCTTCCTTCCGATCAATCTCCCTGAAATGAAACCTTGAGATGTTATATTCTTTCCCCAGATCGAAATGAGTATGCAATACCAGCTGTGAATGAAAAATGTCATCAATTTGGCTGATAAAATTAATCATTTCATCGCGAGTAATCCATGGTTTACGGATATGAAGCAGATCAAGGCCTTCCTGAAACATTTGATGAATGGTATCTGTTTCGTTCGGGACAATCAATTCAGGAGTGATAACGAGAATCATATATAAATTTCTTTCCCTTTTTCAATGAATTCCTGAGACTTATCCAGCATTCCTTTTTCTGCAGACTCACGGATTTCCTGAGTAATTTTCATTGAGCAGAATTTCGGTCCGCACATAGAACAGAAATGGGCAATTTTTGCTCCTTCTGCCGGAAGTGTTTCATCATGATAAGCTCTTGCCGTCTCTGGATCTAATGAAAGATTAAACTGGTCTTCCCATCTGAATTCAAATCTGGCTTTACTTAATGCATTGTCTCTGTATTGCGCTCCCGGATGACCTTTTGCTAAGTCTGCCGCATGGGCTGCCAGTTTATAAGTAATTACCCCAACTTTTACATCATCTTTATTCGGAAGACCTAAATGTTCTTTCGGAGTTACATAACAAAGCATAGCACAGCCAAACCAACCGATCATCGCCGCTCCGATTCCTGAGGTAATATGATCATAACCTGGTGCAATATCCGTCGTTAAAGGACCTAAAGTATAAAACGGAGCTTCATGGCATTCTTCCAGTTGTTTTTCCATGTTTTCTTTGATCATATGCATCGGAACGTGGCCCGGGCCTTCGATCATTACCTGTACATTGTGCTTCCATGCGATTTTAGTAAGTTCTCCTAAAGTTTCCAGTTCTGCAAACTGAGCGGCATCATTGGCATCTGCAATGGATCCTGGACGAAGACCGTCTCCCAGAGAGAAAGCTACATCATATTTCTTCATGATCTCGCAGATCTCCTCAAAATGAGTATACAGGAAGCTTTCTTTATGATGGAACAAACACCATTTCGCCATGATTGATCCTCCTCTGGAAACAATTCCGGTTACTCTTTTAGCGGTTAAGTGGATGTATCTCAACAAGACACCAGCATGAATAGTGAAGTAAGAAACGCCCTGTTCTGCCTGTTCAATCAGAGTATCTCTGAAAATTTCCCATGTCAGATCTTCCGGAACACCTTTTACTTTCTCCAATGCCTGATAAATAGGAACGGTACCAATTGGAACCGGACTGTTTCTGATGATCCACTCTCTTGTTTCGTGAATATTTTTTCCGGTTGAAAGATCCATGATAGTATCTCCTCCCCATCTGCAGGCCCAAACCGCTTTTTCTACTTCTTCTTCAATGCTGGATGAAACGGCACTGTTTCCGATATTGGCATTGATTTTCACCAGAAAATTTCTTCCGATAATCATCGGTTCACTTTCAGGGTGATTGATATTATTAGGAATAATTGCTCTTCCGGCAGCAATTTCGTCTCTTACAAACTCCGGAGTAATTTTACTTTTCGGAGTATTCGCTCCAAAGCTGTGTCCCGGATGTTGAAAAGCCATTTCTTTTGATACGGAATCAAGCTGTTCAATTCTTTGATTTTCTCTGATCGCTACGTATTCCATTTCCGGAGTAATGATTCCCTGTTTTGCATAATAAAGCTGGGTAACTTCTTTTCCTTCCTGTGCCACTTTAGGTTTATGGTCATAGGAAAACCTCAGTTCATCAAGACGTGGATCTGCTAAACGGGCTTTTCCGTATTCTGAGGTAATTCCTTCCAGAATATTCACGTCATTTCTATCCAGAATCCATTGTTCTCTGATTCTCGGAAGTCCTTTTTGAATGTCAATAACTGCATTTTCGTCAGTATAAGGTCCTGAAGTGTCGTAAATGGTTACCGGAGCATTATGTTCAAAGCCGCCATTGGTCAATTTGGTTGGGCTAAGCTGTATTTCACGCATTGCTACATTGACCGGGTATAATGTTCCTTCAACATAGATTTTCTTTGAGTTCGGAAATGGCGAACATGTAATGGAGTGAGCCATAAGTATTGGTATTAAATATGAAAATTAACCGCCTTGAGTGGCAGTAATGATTAAAACTGAATCGTTGTTGTTAAGGATGGTTTCCGCCCAGACTGACAGCGGAATAATGCGATTGTTGAGGGCTACAGCAATACCTTTCTTCTTTCCGGGTAGCTCAATAGCCAATAATGCTTCCAGGTTTTCAGGAAGTACATCAAATGTTTTTCGGGTGTGGTTGATTATAAGTTCCATTCCTAATAATTTAAAATATACTTTAGGAATGGCCATTATTGTACAATAGAATGTACAGCAAAAGTCATCTACTTTTCCCTACGCTGGTATGATCCAGATCAGGTTCAAAGGGTAAAGTCTCAGTCTGTTGATACAGACACCCCTAAAGTTGGGAACGAAGTTAGACATTATTTTGAAATAAGCAAAATTGATTTTTGCTTATAATGAAAAAAGACCATCTCGGTTTTGAGACAGTCTTCATTTTTTTTAAATAGGTCTTTAGTAAAAAAGCTTCAAGCTTCCACCAGAATTATATTGATTAGTCCAATTTGATTGGCTCAGAAAAAATTCGGAACTATAAGGTTTATATTCTTTTGAGATCATTCTTTGAGGATTATTTTTTGATAATGACAAATAGAAATAATCTTCAAAAATACCTAAATTCTTAAATGGATTTTGTACAGCATCAAAGTTATCAAATGTAATTTCATTCGTAATATAAGCATCAATATTATTATGCTTTTCAGTTTTAGTTGCCTTTTCTAAATTTCCTGAATTATTATAAATAAACTTTTCTACGTAGGTCAAAATATAATCCTGAGGGTCAGTCGGATCGTAGGGAACATTAGGATATTCAGTTAAAATCTCAATTAATTTTCCTGAAGTATCATAAGTATAGGTCAAATACTTATCCATATATGAATTATTAACCTGTGGAATAACTACTTTAACAACTCTACCTTGATTATCAAATTCAAATTTCCTTTCATTCAACTGAGCATTAAATGATGGATCTGAGCTATAACTTCCTACAACAGCTGTATTTCCCGTATAAGATATTTTAGTATAAATCAGATTTGTAAATCGGTCCGGAGCCCCCGAAGCTCCTGTGGACTTCAAAATTCCTCCTATTTTTTTACTAATTCTTCCCTGAGCATCATATTCGAACATATAATTTTGTTCCAACCCATTAAAGACAGGTGACAAAACAGGATAATTCCACGATATTTTACTAGTATTTTCAGTAATCGTCTGTTGTGAATGATCAACCGGCAATTCATCATTGTCTGAACAAGATGCCATAACCAGCAATGTGGCTAATAAAAGTGATTTGAATTTCATGGTATAGTTGTTATGATATGCTTATTCTTCACAAGCTCTCCAGATCGCATCATTTTGCGGCACCGGAGCTGTAATTTCGATATTTTCTTTGGTAACGGGATGAATAAATTCCAGTTTTCTTGCATGAAGATTGATTCCTCCATCCGGGTTGGAACGTGAAGCTCCATATTTCAGATCTCCTTTGATCGGAATTCCTGTTTTAGATAATTGAGCTCTGATCTGATGATGTCTTCCTGTTTCAAGGTCAATTTCCAGCAACAAATAATTGTCTAATGTTTTGATCACATGATAAGTCAGAATGGCTTCTTTTGCGCCTTCAGTCGCTTTCGGAAAAACAATGGCTTTATTGTTTTTTTCATTTTTCTTCAGGTAATGGACTAATCTTTGGCTTTGGGGGATCATTTCTTTTCCTACAACCGCCCAATAGGTCTTTTTTACTTCACGGTTTTTCACCATTTGAGTAAGCCGTGAAAGTGCTTTGGAGGTTTTTGCATAGATTACCAGCCCGGATGTGGGACGGTCTATACGATGAACCAAGCCGAGAAAAACATTTCCCGGCTTAGCATCTCTTATTTTTATAAAATTCTTGATGGATTCTAATAGTGATTCATCTCCGGTTTTGTCACCCTGTACAAGCTGACCTACCTTTTTATTAATCACCAGAAGATGGTTATCTTCATATATAATCTGCTCCTTCATTCTTTTTCAATCTATCTTCTTCTGTTAGACAATGACAGGATAATCCCCGCCAGAAGTCCTACTGTTTTAAGGGCTGAAAGCTTTGATCCTTCCGGTATAAAAGCACCCAATACACAAATAGCAGCGGCAGCATACATAGCATACACAAAGTTTTTGTTAGTAAGCAATGGCGCCTGAATAAAGAAGCTGGCTCCTATCAGAACATAAAAAACTTTTCTTGAAAGTAAATGATTGATTTCCGGGGAAAATAAATTAAACCATCCTACAGCAAGGCAAATCAAAGCTGCGATAGATAATATTCCCTGGATAGATTGTTGTTGATTCTGCATGGATTAATAACTTTCGTTTTCGTTGGGAAACTCTACATTCTTCACATCTTTTACATATTGAGAAACGGCTCCTGTAATTTCCGTGTAAAGGTCAAGATATCTTCTTAAGAATTTCGGGCTGAATCCCTTGTTCATTCCTACCATATCATGATATACCAAAACCTGTCCGTCACAATCTGCTCCGGCACCGATTCCGATAGTAGGGATAGAAATGCTTTCTGTAACTTTTTTCGCCAATTCTGCAGGTATTTTTTCCAATACGACAGAAAAACAGCCCAATTCTTCCAAAAGCTGTGCATCCGCAATCAGTTTTTCAGCTTCTGCCTCTTCTTTAGCTCTTACTTTATACGTTCCGAATTTATAGATGGACTGTGGTGTTAGCCCCAAATGTCCCATTACCGGAATTCCGGCGTTGATGATTTTTTTAATAGACTTGGAAATTTCCTTTCCGCCTTCAATTTTCACAGCATGTGCCCCACCTTCCTTCATCATTCTTACCGCAGATTCCAATGCTTTTTCAGGATTACTCTGATAAGTTCCGAAAGGTAAATCTGCTACCACCAAAGCTCTGTCGGTTCCTCTTACCACACTTTGGGCATGATAGATCATTTGATCCAGCGTAATAGGCAATGTAGTTTCAAAACCAGCCATTACATTCGCTGCAGAGTCTCCAATTAAAATAGCATCTACTCCACCTGCATCTACCATCTTTGCTGTGGTAAAATCATAGGCTGTAAGCATTGTTATTTTTTCCTTGTCGAATTTCATTTTACGCAAGGTTTCAGTCGTAACTTTTTTAATTTCAGAGTGAACAGACATAATTTATCTATTTTTAAAAGTTAAAAAGTCGGCCTTCAGCCGACTTAAGTTTTTGTATGATTTATAAAACTACGTGACCGAGTTTCATGAGTTTGTCGTGGTTTAAGATCTTGATATTTCTTCCGTCCACTTCAATCAGACTATCCTGTTTGAATTCTGAGATGAGACGGATGGCACTTTCTGTAGCAGTACCGATAATATTGGCAATTTCTTCCCTTGTTAATGAGATTTTGATAAAACCTTCAGGATCTACTCCCAGCTTCTGCTCCAGAAGCAGCAGAATTTCTGCCAGTCTTTCTCTTACCGTTTTCTGGGCAAGGAAAGTAATGGTATTGGACGATTCTCCTAATTCGTAAGAAATTTTTTGAAGCATTACGAAAGACAGCTGTGGGTCTACTTCCAAAAGATACATAAAGATATCCGCTGGTAAGAAAACACATTCAATATCTGTCATTGCTTCTGCTTTGGCCTGGAAGTTTTCCCCGCAAAGCAAAGAACGATAGCCGATGATATCCCCTTCTTTGATAAATCTTAAAATTTGATCTTTCCCGAATGCTCCTGATTTTGAAAGTTTGGCAGCCCCTTTTTCCAGAACATACACTCCTTTTGGAGTTTCACCATCCTCGAAAATGGTATCATGTTTCTGAAAACTCAGTTTCTTTTTGCCATTAATGTATTTTTCAAAATCTGCGCTAGAAAGTCTTTCTTTAAATGATTTATCATTAAAAACTCTGGCGAACCTCTCTTCAATTGCTATCTGTTGTTCCTGCGGCATTTTATATGATATTTATCACAAAAATAGAACTTTTTAACACGATAAACAAAAAAATTTGTTATAATTTTGTAGTTCAATATTTTATGGGGTGAGCGAGAACTGTTTTCATTGTGGTCAAGGGATAGAAAAAGAGAGAATTTTATTTGATGAAAAGACTTTCTGTTGTAATGGATGTAAGTCTGTTTACGAAATTCTAAATTTAAATAATTTAAGCAATTTCTATGAGCTTAATAAAGGAGCGGGAATTCGTCCGAATGATGAAAATTCTACTCAATTTGACTATCTGGATACACCGGAAATCTTTGAAAAGGTTACTGATTTTTCTGAAGGAAGCACCAGTCTTGTTACATTCAAAATCCCTGTAATTCATTGCTCTTCCTGTATCTGGCTATTGGAAAGTCTTCATACTTTAAATACCCACATCAAATATTCGCAGGTAAACTTTACAAGGAAGACCTTACAGATCTCATTCAATCATAACGATCTGAAATTAAGCGAACTCGCTAAATTTTTAACCAATCTGGGATATAAACCCGTTATCAGCCTTGAAACTGCCGATAAAAATGAAGATCATCTCGATAAATCTTTATTGGTAAAATTTGCCATTGCAGCCTTTGCTTTCGGTAACGGAATGTTCCTTGCCTTTCCTGAATATATCGGAGGGGAAGATTATTGGATGGAACATTATAAAGGCTTATTCAGAACTTTAATATTCCTTCTGGCAACCCCTGTGGTCTTCTACTCAGCTTCAGATTATTACAAATCTGCATGGTATGGTTTAAAAAATAAGATCGTCAACATTGATGTGCCGATTGTTTTAGGAATTTTTGTTCTTTACGGAAGAAGTATCTATGAAGTGGTAACAGATTATGGCCCAGGATATTTTGACACCCTTTGCGGACTTTTATTCTTCATGCTTCTAGGGAAAATTTTCCAGAAAAGAACGTACAATGCTCTTTCCTATGACAGAGATTACAAATCTTTCTACCCGATTGCCGTAACGAAAGTTGATTTCGAAGGAAAACAGGATAATATCTTACTGTCTGAAATAAAAGTGGGTGATAGAATTTTGGTTAGAAATCAGGAAATCATTCCTGTTGACGGAATTTTGATCAACGGAGAAGGAAATATTGACAACAGTTTCATCACCGGAGAAAGCGAAAGCATCAGCAAACAACCCGGAGATAAAATTTTCGCGGGAGGAAAACAGATCGGATCTTCTTTAGAGCTTGAAGTGATTAAAAACGTAGACCAAAGTTATTTAACCCAGCTTTGGAATAAAGAAGCATTTAAAAAACACGAAACAGGACTTGACACGTTAACAAATAACGTCAGTAAATATTTCACATTCATTATTTTAGGCATCGCTTTAGTTTCCGGAACGTATTGGTATTTTATTGATTTAAATAAAATGTTCCAGGTTATTTCAGCCATCCTGATCATTGCATGTCCTTGTGCTCTTGCATTATCTGCACCGTTCACTTTCGGACACATTATGAGGATTTTAGGTCGAAATAAGTTTTATGTAAAAGATACTTTAACGATTGAAAAAATCGCGAAGCTCGATACCATTGTTTTTGACAAAACCGGAACGATTACCCACAGAAAGAAATCCAATATCAAATACGAGGGAGATGAAATTAATGAGTTTGATTCTCTGAATATTAAAACATTATTAAAGAACTCCAATCACCCGCTTTCAAAATCATTGTATGAATTCATTGAAGTAAATGATGATTATTTCCCGGTAGAGAATTATGTTGAAATTTCCGGAAAAGGATATGAAGCCAGCGTAAGAGGAAATCTTTATAAAATTGGTTCTGCCCGTTATAACAACCAGGAGCCTAAAAATCTTGAAACAGCAGTGTATATCAGCAAAAATGGCGCATATTTAGGTAAGTTTATCTTTAAAAATGAGTACCGCCCGAAGCTGAGAGAACTTTTCACAAAACTCACCCACTACAAAATATTTATTCTGAGCGGAGACAATTCCTCAGAAGAAAACCAGCTGAAAGAGCTTATCCCGAATTACAAAGGAATGGCCTTTAATCAGAGCCCGGAAGACAAACTGAATTATATCAAAAACCTTCAGGATCAGCATATGAAAGTAGCTATGCTTGGAGATGGTCTTAATGATGCAGGAGCTTTAAAACAAAGTAATGTAGGAATTGCTATTGCAGACGACACCAATAGCTTCACCCCATCTTCTGATGTAATTATGAACGGTGATAAAGTGGTAACTCTTGACCATTACCTGAACGTTTGCAAAGGCTCTATCACCATTGTGAAAATGACATTTATAATCAGTTTCCTATACAATATCGTTGGTTTAAGTTACGCTGTTACAGGGCATATGCATCCGCTTTTTGCTGCAATCATCATGCCAATCAGTTCCATCACGGTGGTTACCTTTACTACACTTTCAACCTGGATATTAGGTCGTAAACATTTCAAAAAACAGGCGTAAAAGCCCTTATTTAGACTGATTTTAAATTAGCTGAAATCGGCATTTCGTGATGAATGTCATTATTTTTCACTAAATTTGAACCCCGAAAATAGGTTAATTTTGTTGTCCAATGGATATTCTATATTTAATGATCCTCTGCAGTGTTTCTTTAGCTGCGATTTTCTTGGTCGTATTTATAGTGTATGCCCGAAAAGGACAGTTTGAAGATGATGAATCTCCTGCTGTCAGAATCCTTTTTGATGATGAAAAAATCAAAGAAAATGATGAAACTGGCGACAAAAATAAAGACGAGAAAGAAATAGGAGAAAATAATAAAAATTGAGAAAAATAGTGAATAGTTGATATGGAAACACAGAAGTTTAGTTATGACAATAGTATTGTCCGTGCGTTCCTTTATGCGACCTTAGTTTTCGGTCTCATTGGATTTACGTTCGGGCTTACGGCGGCATTAATGCTTTTCTACCCTGAATTACCTGAATTCTTTTTCGGGACAGATGACACAACCATTAAAAGTTTGGCATCCGGTAATATTGAAGGGTTAATAAACACTCATGGTGCATTTGGTTTTGGTAGAATCAGAATGTTGCACACCAATACCGTAATCTTTGCATTCGTTTGTAACATCGTTTACACGGGTATTTATTACTCATTACAAAGATTATTAAAAACAAGAATGTACAGTGACACCTTGTCTTGGTTACATTTCTGGACTTGGCAGTTTATGATCGTTGCTACGTTCGTTACGTTCTTTATGGGGATCAATACCTCTAAGGAATATGCAGAACACGAGTGGCCGATCGACATATTGATCGCATTCTCATGGATCATTTTTGGTATCAATATGTTCCTGACTATTTCGAAGAGAAGAGTGAGACACCTTTATGTAGCCATCTGGTTCTACATCGGTACCTGGATTGCAGTAGCAATGCTTCACATCTTCAACAACCTTGAAGTACCTTTATCTTTCACAGGCTGGAAATCTTATTCAGCATATGCAGGGGTAAAAGATGCTATTGTACAGTGGTGGTATGGTCACAATGCGGTTGCATTCGTATTGACGACACCGGTTCTAGGTTTGATGTATTACTTCCTTCCGAAGGCTGCAGACAGACCGGTATTCTCTTATAAACTGTCTATTATTCACTTCTGGTCATTAATTTTCGTATATATCTGGGCTGGTCCTCACCACCTTCAGTATACAGCTCTTCCAGCGTGGGCTCAGGCGGTAGGAACAGGGTTCTCTATCATGCTTATTGCACCATCTTGGGGAGGAATGTTAAATGGTCTTCTTACGTTAAGAGGAGCTTGGGATAAAGTAAGAGAAAATCCTATCCTTAAGTTCTTCGTAGTAGCTGTTACATGTTATGGTATGGCAACGTTTGAAGGGCCGCTTTTGGCAACTAAAAACATCAACAAAATTGGTCACTTTACAGACTGGGTTATCGGTCACGTACACTTAGGAGCTCTTGGATGGAATGGTTTCATGGCATTCGGGGTTATCTATTATCTGGTACCAATTATGTGGAGAACAAAACTTTGGTCTGTAAAATTAGCTAACTGGCATTTCTGGTTAGGTACTTTAGGAATTATCTTCTATGCAGTACCAATGTATATTTCAGGATTTACACAAGGATTAATGTGGAAGCAATTCAACCCGGATGGAACATTATTATGGAAAAACTGGTTGGATACTGTAACGGCAATTATTCCTTACTTTAAAATGAGATTCGTAGGAGGTTTATTCTATATTTCAGGATCTATCCTAATGATCGTAAACGTAATTGCTACGGTAAGAAAAGGATCATTCCAGAAAGAAGTTCCTGCTGAAGCTCCTGCATTGGCAAACATCAGCAAGAACAGAAAAGAAGGAGAAGGAACTCACCTTTGGTTAGAGAGAACTCCTGTATTACTAGGTATTTTATCTTTCATTACAATATCTATCGGTAGTTCAATTGAAATTATCCCTACACTATCTCTTAAGAAAAGTGTACCTACTATTTCTGCAGTGAAGCCTTATTCACCGCTTGAACTTGAAGGTAGAGATATTTATATCCGTGAAGGATGTAATGCTTGTCACTCTCAGATGATCAGACCGTTCAGAGATGAGATCACAAGATTCAACGGTAAAAATGGACAATACTCCAAAGCTGGAGAATTCGTATACGACAGACCATTCCTATGGGGTTCTAAGAGAACAGGACCGGATTTACATAGAGAAGGTGGTAAAAACCCAAGTTCTTGGCACTACAAGCACATGTATAACCCAAGATCTACTTCTGCAGGTTCAATCATGCCTCGTTACCCTTGGTTAATTGCTACTGACTTAGACAGAACTAAGATGGTAGACAAAATGAAGCTGATGAAAAATGTATTCGATGTACCTTATACTAAGGCTCAAATCGATTCTGCAGACAAATGGGCTAATAACCAATCAGCAAAAATTGTAAAAGATATCTTCTCTGAAGCAAATGACCTTAAGCAGGCTTATGCAAAGAGACCTCAGGGAGAACTAGAGAAAAAAGAAATTGTAGCTCTTATTTCATATCTTCAGAGATTAGGAACTGATATCAAAACAACTGAAATCAAAACAGCAAGTAATAACTAAAACATTAAAAGGTTCATATGATTCCTCAGAACTTTAAAGATATATTATCCAATACAGAAAACGCTGGCTTTTACCAGACGTTGGCTCTGATTTTCTTTATGCTTTTCTTCGTTGCTCTGGTAATCTATGTTTTTAGCAGGCCTAAAAAATATTACAAAGAAGAGGAAGAGGCACCACTTGGGGATGATGAGGATGACAATTTTAATTTAAAAAATTAAACTATTTTTATGAAACAAAGAACACCTGTTGTCGTAAACATCTTAATAATAATAGGACTTTTAATAGTTTTTTATTATTTGTTTGTACAAAGCTACGCGTTCCTAGCTTCGCCTTACTTCTGGGGAACAGTTGTGATCGCTGGTATCCTTGCCTATATTCATAGTGCTATTGGAGACCTGATTGAGAACAACAAATTCAAAAAATTATC
Organism: Chryseobacterium sp. Marseille-Q8038; assembly: GCF_965111995.1. Lineage (NCBI taxonomy): Bacteria > Pseudomonadati > Bacteroidota > Flavobacteriia > Flavobacteriales > Weeksellaceae > Chryseobacterium > Chryseobacterium sp. Marseille-Q8038. Next base: position 1,383,257 of record NZ_CBCOPN010000002.1, read on the forward strand.
TCCGGAAGAGAAAGCAGCATACTTAGCTGAAAAGAAAGTACCTTTCTTGAGAAGAATGTATGATGCAGCTTTCAAAAAGCAATCTGAAACTGAAGAAAAAGATATCCTTATTGACCACGGTTTCGATGGAATCATGGAGCTGGATAACCAGTTACCAAAATGGTGGGTAGGTTTATTCTATTTTGGGACCGCTTTTTGTATTGTATATATTGCAGCATACTCTTTCACAGACTTCGCTCACCCGTTAAGCGAATATGAAAAAGAATATAAAGAACAAATGGCAAGCATCAAAGAATTTGAAGCAAACCAGCCTCCTGTAACGATTGAAACAGCTAAATACTCAGCTGATAACATTGCAGAAGGTAAAGAATTATTCAAAACAAACTGTGCATCTTGTCACAAAGAAGACGGTAGTGGAGGTATCGGACCAAACCTTACTGATAACTACTGGATCAACCAGCCTGAGAAAACGTTATTTAAAAACGTATTCCACATGGACTGGAATGGTTCTCCTACTAACCCTGCGATGAGAGCATTCGGTAAAAACGGAGAAGTTTCAGGTGCAGAGATTGAAAAGATTGCAGCATATGTATATCACATCAATCAGGAACAACCACCAGTGACTCAGGCTCAAGGAGGAGCAGCTCCTCAAGGAACTGAAGCGCATTGGGAAAAAGAATAATTTAAAAAATTAGAAAACATATGAAAAAAACATAATTTGTTATTAGATTAAAATAGTAACGAATTATGTTTTTTCTTTTTTAAAACCTATTATATATGTCAGACATAGAAGAAATAGAAGTACGCGGCGGACAGGGACAGGTTCTGGACCCTGAGACTTACAGAGATTCTATAGGGACAATGGAGCAATCCGGAAAGAGAAGATGGGTATTTCCAAGAAAACCTAAAGGAAAATACACCAACTATAGAAACATTGTAAGCTATCTCTTATTAATCATTTATTTTGCATTACCATTTATCAAGATCAATGGTAACCCATTATTACTATTCAACGTCATAGACAGAGAATTTTTCATCTTTGGACAGCCTTTCTATCCACAGGACTTTTTTATCCTTACTTTGGGTGCTATCGCATCTTTAATCTTCATTATTGTTTTTACGATTGCGTTCGGAAGAATTTTCTGCGGGTGGATTTGCCCTCAGACAATTTTTATGGAATCGATATTCCGTAAAATCGAATATCTGATTGAAGGTGACCGAAACAAGCAGATGAAGCTGGACAGACAGGAGTGGAACAGTGAGAAAATCTGGAAAAGAAGCTTGAAATGGACGGTTTATGTTATCATTTCATTGATTATTACCCACTTTATGTTCATGTACATCGTAGGATATGAACAGGTATTTAAAATTATTGGTGAAGGGCCATTTGCCCATCCAACTAATTTTATTGTCATGATTCTTCTTACCGCTGCATTCTATTTTGTATTTGCATGGTTCAGAGAACAGGTTTGTACACTGGTATGCCCGTACGGAAGACTTCAGGGAGTATTGATTGATAAAGATACGATCAATGTTTTCTACGATTTCAAAAGAGGAGAAAACAGATCAAAATGGAGAAAAGGGGAAGACAGAAAAGCAGTTGGAAAAGGAGACTGTATCGACTGCCATCAGTGTGTGGTAGTATGCCCTACAGGAATTGATATCAGAGACGGACAGCAGTTGGAATGTATCAACTGTACTGCCTGTATTGATGCCTGTGATGAAGTCATGGAAAAAGTAGGTCTTCCAAAAGGACTGATCCGATACGCTTCTGAGAACGAAATTGAAAAAGAAACTCAGTTCAAATTTACAGGAAGAATGAAAGGTTTCAGTATATTTCTTTTCCTTCTTGTAGGTTTCTTGGGATACCTGTTGTACAGCCGTGGTGAGATGGAGGCTAAATTCATCAAACCTGCAGGAAGTACATTCTTTGTAAGAGACGGTAAAATTACCAATACCTATAATTATACCTTCCTTAATAAAACGAACGAGAAAAAAATCGTCACCATCAAAGTAATTGATCCTGCCCATGGTGAGATCACTTACAGTGCATCAAGTAAAATTCAGGTAGACAGAGACAAAATTTCTAAGGGAACCATCAATATCAGCTTCCCGGAAAATGATATGAAGCTCTCTAAACAAAATATTACCATTGGTGTTTATGATATGAAAGGTAAATTGATAGACTCATACCAGACATATTTTGAGGGACCATTCAAACTGCAATTTTAATTAGAAAAAAATGAAGAACTTTAGTTGGGGACACGGTGTTGTAATTGCATTACTTGCATTCATAGTTTTTATATTATCCATGATGTTTCTTTTCCCGAACGGGCAGAAGAATTCTGAAATGGTAACAGATAACTATTACGAAGAAGAGTTGAAGTACCAGGATGTGATTGATGCCAAGAAAAAAGCTGATGATCTGCAGGAAAAACCTGTATACAGCCAGGATACCAAGGGAATTAAAATTACTTTTCCAAAAGAATATAATAACTCAAATACTACGGTAAAATTTGTTTTGAACAGAACCGACGACCAGAATTTAGACATCAAAAAATCTGTACAGCTTGATGCCACCCAGTCTTTCACAATCCCTGCACAGGTATTGAAGGTAGGAAACTACACGTTAAGATTAAGTTGGAGCAAAGATAAAACAGACTATAGAATGGATTATGATGTGATATGGAAATAGGACTTATTGTATCGGCTATTGCTTTAGGCTTTGCTTCCGGCTTTCACTGTATCGGAATGTGTGGCCCTATTGCCTTGTCGATGGGATTAACTAAAAAGCAGGCCGCTAACTTCTATCTTCAGAACCTTACTTATCAATTCGGAAGAATTTTCACCTATTCATTATTGGGTGCGCTTCTGGGAATTATCGGACAGGGATTTGAAATGGCAGGTTTTCAGAAATATCTGACTATTACAGCCGGAGTTCTTCTCATTATTATGGCTGTATTTTCCTTTGGTGGGAAAGATTTTGCTTCAAAAATTCCTTTCCTCTCCAAATTCCTGTATAGTGTAAAAATGAATCTGGGAAAACTTCTTCAGAAAGCAGATTATCGCTCAAGATTCTCTACAGGACTTTTGAATGGTTTCTTACCATGTGGAATGGTGTACATGGCACTTACCGCCAGTCTAGCAGGCGGAGGAATATGGCAGGGAGCTTTATATATGGCTTTATTTGGTCTGGGAACCCTTCCGTTCATGTTTGCCATTGTTTTGGCCGGGAATCTTATGAATCAGGCCTTCAGGGTAAAAGTTCTAAAAGCTGTTCCGGTGATCATGATTATTTTAGGAGGATTATTCATCCTGAGAGGTCTTGAACTGGGTATTCCTTATGTTTCTCCGAAAGCTGAAGCAATGACGATTATTAAAGACCCCAACGGAGCGGTGAACTGCCATTAATTAGAATGTATAATATACCATGAAGAAAACAATCGTCTTATTTTTAATAAGTCTGTTTACCCTACAATCCTGCAGCATTAATACCGAAGTAATCTATCATAAGGATACAGCCACCTCTATGATTACTGATGTAGATACCAGAGAATTTATGGCAGAGATGCAGGCTATGACTCCTGATTCCCTGAAACAGGAGAAATTTAATGAGCTGGATCGATTCCCAACAGTCTGGACCAGTATGCACGATATTCTAAAGAAAGAAGGAAAACTAAAAACGGAAAATCAGGATACGCTCAGGATGCTGAAAAAAGTTTTTCTGAAATCCACAAAAGATGGCAACAATCCTATTCCCACTGGATTTTCCTTTAAAATGGATCATTTTACTCCCCATGATTATGAGATCATTAAAAATTTCAATAAAGACGAAAAATTACCCTTTGATCAAAATTTACTCAATACCTGGGATGGTAAAACACTAACCATTAACACCGATTTTTTCAATCTTAATAATATTGAGGAAGTACTTCGCTCTCAAGGTTCTAAAGAGGAAACGGAAAAAATGGAGGGAATGATGATGATGTTTTTCAAAAATATCGGAACGACTTTAAAATTTGAAAGTAAAATAAAATCAATCACCGGTAAGCATGACTGGCTGAAGCAGGTTGACGATTATTCTGTAAGGATAGAATATGATCTGAAAGCCCTGAATAACAAAGATTCAAAATTCAAAAACGCAGATAGAAAGATCATTATCATTACTGAATAAAAAAAAATAAAAAAACAAAGGCCCGGATCAGTGATCAGGGCCTTTATTTTTTTATTAAATAATGTGTTTAATTAGTAATTAACGTTGCTATAATAGAAGATTGTGAAGAATACACATTCCAGGTATATGTACCTGCATAAGCACCGGTTGTACCATTATATTTATAAACATCTTTTGCAACCACATCGAAAGCATAAGCAGTTCCTTTGGTAACATTTATTTTACCAATAATACCTGTCGTTTCAGGGTTCATTCCCGCCACTGGAGGAGTACCGCTACCTATTGGTGTTGACATCCCATAAAATGTTTCAATACCATTAACCTTTATGGCGATCTGCATATTGGTGAAAACAAGGCTTCCAGATCCGGAGCTTTCTCCCAATGCTGTATAAATATTAGCCTGGATAAGTAGAACGCCATTAGCCGGAGCTGTATAGGTATAGTTGAGTCCCGGGACTGAATTAAATACTGTAGAGCCATTCACCGTCTTTCCAGTACTAAAAATATTGAAGGCTAAAGAACTTTGACCACTTAGTGCCTGCAAAGAATTCCAGGTGGGTGCTATTCCAGCGCCCTGAGACGTTAAAACCTGTCCCGGTGATCCTGCAGAACCTGCCGTTCTGGCATCTCCTCCTACATTGAATTCGTTCGTAATCTGTAATGAACCATTAACATGCAAAGATTTTTGAGGCGTATCCGTTTTGATCCCAACCTGTCCAAACATTGTTAATGACAGCAGAAATCCTCCGAAAATAAAATTTTTCTTCATTTGAATGTGTTTATTTTTAATATTAATAAAGTATTGGTAAATAATTACTTACATAAAAAATTTAATCGTCCTATCAATGACTCAGCAAAACTAAATAAACGAATAAAAAAAACATAATTTAACTCTCACAAAGTTGAATTATTTCTAAAACTCAAATTATAATCGATTAATGAAATAATAAAATAAACACTATATCTAAAAATGTAGAATAAAAAACTAGAAAGGAAAAACCTGTACACGAATTAATGGCTAACTTATACTACACCAGTATCTCCGAAGATTTTAAATAAAAAAACCACCGAAATGGTGGTCTTTTTTATCTTAAAACATGATTGGTTAATTAATTACATCAAATCTTGCATATTCTGCAACCTTTTTAGGAAGTTTGATGCCCTCTGCTGTCTGATTGTTTTCAAGCAATGCAGCCATAATTCTTGGTAATGCCATGGCTGATCCGTTCAAAGTATGAACCAGCTGAGATTTACCATCTCCTTTATAACGGCATTTCAATCTGTTCGCCTGGAATGTTTCAAAGTTAGATACAGAACTTACTTCCAACCACATTTCCTGGGCAGCACTCCATACTTCGAAGTCATAGGTCATTGCAGATGCAAAACCTGTATCACCACCACAAAGTCTTAATACTCTGAACGGAAGTTCAAGATCTGTAAGGATTTCTTTGATATGCTCTACCATTTCTTCCAAAACAGCATAAGAATTTTCAGGTTTTTCAATTCTTACAATCTCTACTTTTTCAAACTGGTGAAGACGGTTTAGCCCTCTTACATGAGCTCCGTAGCTTCCTGCTTCTCTTCTGTAACACTGAGAGAATGCTGTATTTTTGATCGGAAGATCTTTTTCATCAAGCAAAACGTCACGGTAAAGGTTTGTTACAGGAACTTCTGCTGTAGGAATAAGATATAATTTATCTTCGTTGATATAATACATCTGCCCTTCTTTATCCGGCAGCTGACCGGTACCAAACCCAGATGCTTCATTCACAACGTGAGGAGGATTTACTTCTGTATATCCTTTTTCAACATTTTTATCTAAGAAATACTGCACCAAAGCTCTCTGTAGTCTTGCTCCTTTTCCTAAATAAACAGGAAAACCAGCTCCGGCGATTTTTACTCCTAATTCAAAATCGATAAGGTTATATTTTTTTGCCAGTTCCCAGTGAGGAATTGCTCCTTCCCCAAGACCTTCTACAGGATGAGACTGGAAAATAATTTCATTATCATCAGCAGAAGCACCACTCTTCACCAATTCATTGGGAATGTTGGGAAGCTGGTACAGAATATTCAGTAAGTCATTTTCTTTACCTTCTAACTGGGATTTCAATTCTGAGCTCGACTCTTTGTATTGCGCTGTTTTAGACTTTGCCGATTCCGCTTCTTCTTTTTTCCCTTCTTTCATCAAAAGTCCGATTTCTTTCGAGATTTTGTTGATTTCGGAAAGCTGGGAATCTAGTTCAAACTGGATTCTTTTTCTTTCTTCGTCGGCAGCGATAGCCTCGTCTACCAACTCAAGATTTTTGAATTGTCTTTTCTTAAGACCTTCTAAAACGCGTTCTTTATTGTCGCGCAAAAAATTGACTTGTAACATTTTATTTAGATGTTAAATATTAGATGTTTAGCTTATAATCAGCTAACAGTTGTACAAATTTAAAAATTATTTTGTGATCGTAACGGTATTTATCGAAGTTGGTGCATCAGCATTTTTTGAAAACACTTCATTTCCGTCATATAATACCTTTGAAACCTGAAATGCGGTGGGCGTATTACGATACTGAACCTCCAGTAATCCTATAACATTATCAGCTACATTCGTACTTTTGGTAAACGTAATCTGCATTCTGGAGAAATAAGAAGTTCCTGTTCCCGGATTGTCTGGGCTGATAGAATCCAACCTTCTTCTTTTTGCGCCTGCAAGATATTCCATATAAAACAGAGAATCGGTTGTCATTCTCAATGAAATGCTCACCGGAGAATTATCTTTAGCTCCGAAAACATCATTCACAGAATATCCTGTAAAAGATCCTGTTTTCTTACTGTTCAGAAGATCCTGACCAGCGCTGTTTTTCATGTAGATATTAAGTACCTGATCTATTCTCTGTAAAGAATCATCATCACTTTTGCAACTGATCAGTGCAAAAACCGCAACAAGTATACTCCAAAAATATTTCATCATAAATACAAAGGTAAAATATTAATCTTTAGGCAGCTTCTTTATTTTTCAAAATATTTCTGGTACCATAGCTCAAAAGTAACCAGCTGCCATATTTTCACCCAGTCGTATTCATGTTCCTGATGATTCCACCACTCATCAATCACTGCAGCATTGAAGAAGTTTCTCTTCTTTAAACTTTCAAGATTTTCAACAATAAAATCTCTTACTCTTTTTTCGTTTTTAATGAAATAATTAACAGGAAATGAAAACCCTTTTTTAGGCATATTCAAAACTGATTCAGGAAGATATTTTTCAGCGGTTTTACGCAATAAGGGTTTATTCTGAGTGCCATTAAATCTAATATTCTGGAGCAGGGCTGATACATAATCAATAAGATTGTTACTCAGATAGGGATAACGAAATTCGACACTGTATTTCATGGCACTCAGGTCATCGCGAAAAACGTGGTGAGAAGACAGTGAATATTTCATATCATATTCAAAATATCCGGAATAGTTTTTTGTTTCCGAAAGATGATACTCTGAAAGTTCTGAATTAATTTTATTGTAAATATACGGCTGTATAAGGCTTTTAGCTTCCAAAGGCATCATACTGATCTGGCTTTGTCTGAAAAAGTCAAACATATCATCCTGAGAGAAATAGTTTTTCACCCGTTGCGAAAATTTGTCTTTTGTGAAGATCAATGGACTTAGAAAGTTAAAATTCCTCATCAGAAGCCATCTGTTGAGCTTCAGCGTATGGGAATAGCCTGCAAAAAGCTCATCGGCACCATTTCCGCTTAATACCACTTTAAAATCGTTATCATGTGCATATTTTGCCGCATTGAGTAAGACTTCAAAACTGCTGTAAGGTTCTTCAAAATGCTGAATATTTTCTTTAAGCTGTTCCAGCGCTTCTTCATCACTTACTTCCTTCACTTCATGGGAAACCCCAAAATGCTGAGCTGCCAGAGACGCATTTTTCACTTCTTCCTCAGAAAACGGATAAGAGATGGTGTATGTATTAATATTGGCATTAAAAGATTTTGATTTTGAAGCAATTAAGGTAGAATCTATTCCACCACTCATCATAACTGCTACAGGAACATCGGCATATAATTGTTCTGAAATACTTTCGGAAAGAAGTTCGTCTATTTTTTTTACCGCTTCTTCCTGAGAAATATTCTCCGCAGACGGTGAAGGCAATTTCCAGAATTTTTCTTTGATAATTTTTTGATTCTTTAAGTCAACGCTCATAAAGGAAGCTGGTTCCAGAGAGAAAATACGCTGAAAGCAGGTTTGTGGAGCCAGTGTGGTCTGAAAAAGAAAATTGGTATACACTCCATCCCAGTTGATTTCTGGTTTTACCCATTCATTTTTCAGTAATGCTTTTATTTCTGAAGCCCAAACCAGCCCTTGTTCACTCTCATGATAAAATAAAGGTTTCATCCCTACTCTATCCCTTGCCAGTATAAGCTTTTGGGAGATAAGATCCACGATACAAATCGCAAACATCCCATCCAGCTTTGCAAAGGTTGAATTTCCCCACTCTTTATAAGCCTTGAGAATAACTTCTGTATCAGAAGTGCTGTGGAAAGTATGTCCTGAAATTTCAAGTTCTTTTCTTAATTTTTTAAAATTATAAATCTCTCCATTAAATGTAATAACAATCTGCCCATCTTCTGAAAGCATGGGCTGATGGCCTTTTTCAGAAAGATCAATAATGGATAGCCTGCGAAAACCTAAGGCAATATTGGAATTTATTTCCTGTAAAACCGGAAACTGTTCTTGAATTTTTTGAGTAGAATCATTTCCTGAAAAACAAAGTCCATGGCTATGATCATATAACCAGAAACCTTCATCATCCGGTCCGCGATGTCTGATTGCCTGATTCATTTCCAGAATATTTTTTGAGGAAATACTTTTATGAAATGAATAATAACCACTGATTCCGCACATAGTAAAGACTTAATAGTTTTGTAAAAATAGGGAAATGACTTTATTTACCGTTCGTGTAATGAGTAATTATTTCTTCAATAATTTTTGTTTTAAAAGCTGTATTTCTTCTTTGGAAACCATATAATCTTTCCAACTCAATGAGGTGGAACTATAAAATTTTCGGAACAACAGAAAAGCTGAAACCAAATAAGATGAAGTAGTGGCAATACATGCTCCTAAAATTCCCCATCTGGGTATTGCAATGAAAGAAAAGACCACTGTAACGACCAATCCGAGAATTGATTTAACATTGAGAATTCTAAGTTCTCTCATTCCTGAAAAGTAATGCCCAACCATATCACTTACGGCTATGGCAAAAATTCCCGGTGATAAGAGGAGCATAATTTCTTTGGTTTCTCTGAATTCTTTCCCAAAAATCATCTCATAAACCTGGGAAGGGATAATAATAATTCCCAGTACAAAGCCTATCATTAAAATAAATGTCAGCTTTAAAGACTCTTTGGTTTTCCCTATGGATTCTTCCTTACTTTTACTATTCACGACATCAGAGTATAAAACAACAGCGATACTACGGGTAATCGTCCATATGGCTTCTGAAAAAGTGACCCCAATGGAAAAAATCCCTACGCTGGCGATGCCTTCAAAGTATTCCAGGAAATAAAATGAAAGTCTGTAATTAAGAAACTGAACGAAAGCACTCAGCTGGGTTTTCCAGCCATATTCAAACATATTTCTGGCAACCTCTTTACAGAATGATATTTCGGAAATATTACATTTTCTGATGATCTGAAAAAAGCTGGTCAGGAAAAGAAGAGCAAGACACCCAATCTGTGCAAGAAAATAGACTGAAACGTCTTTTTTCCCAATCACGTAAACAAGTATTCCGATAAAGATAATATGTACAAGCTGCTGTAAAACGGTATACACGTTAAACTTTCTAATATCCTGTTTTCCAATAAACAAACTGATATTAGTAGACAAAAGGGAAGAAAAAACAGAGATTCCGATAAGATAAAAAAGATATTCACTCTGAATAGAAGCCAGACTGAATAAAAACGGGATCAGAAGTCCTGTGAGAAGAGACCACAGATAAGCATACAATAAGACTTTTTCTATTTTAAATCTTGAAGCAAAATAAGAAGCACTGCTCCCCGAAAAGATACTGCTGAAAAAGCTCACAGCAGCAGCATTGGCAACCACAATAGAAATGGTTCCCTTTCCTTCACTACCCCACATATTCGTAGAATAGATCACCAATCCGAAACTCAGGATCAGAATAAGAAAACGGGAGACAAATGTTTTAATGATAGTAAGCTGCATGGTGATTATTTATCAATAGATCTATTCACAAAATCAACGAAGGAACCTTTTATTCTACCCCAATTATATTGTTCTTTAAATTCTTTCCTGGCATTGAGAGCATGTGCATGATATGACTCAGGATTCCTGATATAATTGATGATAATCTCCGAAATAGCTTCGGCATGATGAGGATCTACGAGACTGCCAAACGAAAGTGTCTCCAGATGCTTCCGGATTCCTTTTAAATCTGAATAAATCACCGGCTTTCCTGATCCCATAAAATAAAACAGTTTTATGGGCAGAGAATGATTGTTTTCAAAATTAATTTCCCGAAGATCAAAGCATATATCTGCTTCTGCCAATGATTCTGTAAACCTTTCAAAAGCTGTTGGTTTTCGTATCTCTATATGATCAAAAGAATATTGCTTCAGTAATGTTGAAAAATAAAGTTCATCATCTCCATCTACCGTTGATCCGATAATCAGAATCCTGATATGAAGCGTGGGCATTTTCTGACGAAGCTTATCTATTGTACTGAAAAAATTTTCAATACCCTTATCTTTAGAAATCTGACCTGTATAGCAGAGCGTAATCGTATCTGTATCCAGCTGTTTTATGCTTTCCTGAATATAAATAGAATCCGGATAGTAGGGAAGAATCATTTGTTTTTTGAATCCAAAAAAATAAGCCAGCGGAAACTTTTTGGTTGTTTCTCCAAAAATGAAATGAGTGCTTAAAAAACCAGCATACAACTGGATAAGAGAAAATTTTACCGTTTGAAAAATTTTAGCCGGAAACCGGTACTTTTGAAGCATAGACAGGGAAGGATACCATTCTGTAACATCATAGATACAGCTTATCTTGTTTTCTTTTACAAAGTTCCTTACTGCTACAATAGCCAGAGGTTCAGAGCAGATGATACATTGGGGTTGAAAATCATTACAGACTTTCCGGAAAGTCTCCATTTTACGATCTATACTTTCCTCCAGGACTGCATAAGATTCTATCTCAATTCCATCTATAAAACCTTTATACTCTGCCTGTAAACTGCATATTTTTACTTCATACCCATTATCTCTAAGAGCTTTGGCCTGATGATAAAAAATCCGGTCATCATTATAGCTGTGGGAAGTCGTTAAAAAAAGTACTTTAGGCATTAGTCTCTACTCGAATCTATACAAATATACATTAAAACAAAAAAGTGGAAATATATTTTCCACTTTATGATTATTCTACTGTATCAGGATAACAGCGATTATTTTATAGAAGCCGCCCAGCTCTTCTCCAAAGGAAGCAGGAAGTGACTCAAAAAGTCCAGATAGGTATTTTTTGAGAAGTCAAAAACCTGTATATCTTCTGAAAATTCTCCAGCTCTCAGCTTCGTTTTGAAATCTATTAATTTTAAAGTTTTCACTTCCCCATTTTCAACAAAGCTTGCTTTCATTCTGTCAAAAAGACCTAGTTGATACTCTTCATCAATTTCTCTCATGATCTTCCCTAAAGCATCAATACTGCATCCTGAAGCCATTTCTTTTTCTTCATCTACACATACTATGATAAACTGATTCTTTTCAATTTTAAATGAAGAAGAAAGCGGTTTTCCATGAGCAGCCCATGTGGCAAGGAAATCAAAAAGTTTTTCAGTGATAGCTTTTGCTTCTTTGGTTTCAAAAGGTCTTGAAGCCGGGTATATAATAACTCTGTAGTCGTTGGTTTCTACAATATTAGATTCTTCGATTTTCATAATGTAAATATTTATTTTTCAGGAACCTGAACACGTATCATCAATTCCGGTTATTGAACAGAATATGAATTGAACAGTGATGGTAAATCCCTATCTTCTAAAAGACAAAATTACGCAATTTTCTCCAGTTTAAGATCATTGTATTTTTTGCTCAGTACATAAAGCATCATCATGAAAAGCGGAAAAATAAACGGAAAGAAAAACCTTAACGCTGCTGACTGCGGAAAGAAAAAGAATTTGATATACACATTGATCAGAAAAAGAACTGAGATCATTCTTACCCAAACATCTTTGGAGCGCCAAAATATAACTCCAATCATAATGGCTACGGATAGCGTTACCTTTTTAAAGTAGATAATTTTAATGTAAATAATACTCAGATAGTCTTTTAAACTAACATCAATAGGATGTGTTGAGATAATAGGTCTTCTATCGATAAAGGTATCATAGAAGAGATCTTTCCATCCAGGATAATGATAAAACTTAATAATGATCAGGTACATGATCAGAAGAACTGTTCCCTGTGCGATAAAGGAAACATCAATTTTCTTTTCCTGAAAATACTGGAAAAAGAAAACAGCGATAATATAAGTGAGAGTGAATGTGATATAATCCGGCCGTATAAAAGTAATCCCAAAAAGAAGCACAAACATGGCCCATTTGCTCCATTTTTTGAGCAAACCAATAATAAAGATCAGCATAAACTGAAAAATAAACATATCAGGTGTAGAAACTCTGGACATATAGGTCATGGGTGGTAATAGCATGGAAGCAACCGTTAATATTACCGCAAGCCAATATTTCTTCGGAAACAGCAGTTTTAGAATATAAAATAATAATACCCCTGAAAAAAAGTACGAAATAAGGCTGGTAAACAGGACTGCCATTGGAGATGAAAGCCCAAGCTTATAAAAGAGAGTGATAACAAGAATATACCCTACTTTAATCTGAAAATAGGGTAATTGTTCTGTAAAAGATTGTGTATTTTTTACGAAATACTGCCTTGGAATATCCCATTGCTTTATTCCAATGATGTCTGTATAATGTTCTGCAGGAGCCTCTTTTTTTATTTCCTGATAGGTAATGATTCGAACTTTATCCGGTGAGTCCGGGAACTCAGATGTATACATACTTCCCATGTAGCCCGGCATATCCCAATCATATACTCTGTTTTGATAATTCCAGAATGTAAGAAGAGCAAGTATTGAAATGATCAATAAAAAGGAGAGTCTCCATTTCACCTTCATAACCTTTTATAAGATTATAAGTCTTCTGCTTCAGCAAGAAGTTCAACAATATCTTTTACGGCTACTTCAGTATTTTTGTTAAAGTGTTTTACCCCATCTGTCATCATGGTATTACAGAAAGGACATCCTGTAGCAATTACCTTAGGTTCAAAAGATAGAGCTTCTTCTGTTCTTTCAATATTGATGTCTTTATTTCCTTTTTCAGGCTCTTTAAACATCTGTGCACCTCCTGCTCCACAACAAAGTCCGTTGGTTTTACAACGTTTCATCTCTACAAGTTCTGCATCCAGTTTCTCAAGAAGCATTCTTGGCGCTTCATATTCGTCATTGGCACGTCCCAAGTAACATGGATCATGGAAAGTAATTTTTTTCCCTTTGAATGCACCTCCTTCAATTTTCAGCCTTCCTTCTTCCATTAATGTTTTAAGGAACTGAGTATGGTGTACCACGTCAAAGTGTCCACCTAAGCTTGGATATTCATTTTTCAAAGTATTGAAACAGTGAGGACAAGCCGTTACAATTTTCTTTACTTCGTAAGCATTCAATACTTCGATATTGGTAAGAGCCATCATCTGGAAAACAAATTCATTTCCGGCTCTTTTTGCAGGATCCCCGGTACAGCTTTCTTCCTGTCCCAGAACTGCAAATTCAACACCTATTTTATTTAATATCTTGCAAAATGCTTTTGTAATTTTTTTAGCACGGTCATCAAAACTTCCCGCACATCCCACCCAAAATAAAACTTCCGGGGCTTTTCCTTCGGCAGCATATTCTGCCATTGTTTTTATATTGAAATCCATTTCTTTTTCAGTTTGAAAATGTGAGAATTTGGAGATTTGAAAATGATCTAGACTGGTATCAATTTCAAATATTCAAATTGATTAATTATCTAGTTTTCTGTTGCCCAGTTCAGACGGTCAGCCTGGTTATACTGCCAAGGAGCAGCGTTATTTTCCACATTGGTCATCATCAGATTCAGTTCCTGTGGAGCAGCAGATTGTTCCATCACCAGGAATCTTCTCATTTCAAAAATAATGGAAAGCGGGTCAAGCAATACCGGACAGGCTTCTGTACATGCGTTACACGTGGTACAAGCCCAAAGTTCTTCTTTTGTGATATAGTCGTTCAACAGTTTTTTACCGTCATCAACAAATTTTCCGTTTTGATCGATATTTCTTCCTACTTCTTCCAAACGATCTCTTGTTTTCATAAGGATTAATCTTGGAGAAAGTTTTTTTCCGGTAATATTAGCAGGACAAACAGAAGTACAACGTCCGCATTCTGTACAAGAATAGGCGTTCAGCAACTGTACCTGGTTCAGGTCGAAGATATCTTCAGCACCGAATTTAGAAGGTACATCTGTTTCTGCTCCTTCAGCCGGAGCAGCATAAGGATCTGCGTTAGGATCCATCATTAATTTGATCTCTTTTGTAACAGATTCAAGATTGTTGAATTTTCCTTTTTTATCAAGATTTGCATACCATGTGCTTGGAAATGCAAGGATAATATGCAAGTGTTTTGAATAGTAAAGGTAGTTCATGAAGAAAAGAATTCCTACAAAGTGAAACCACCAGGCACCTTTTTCGGTGAACATCAAAAATCCATTATCAAAGCTGAAAATTTCTAAAAACGGAACCAATGTCATCTCACTGATTGGGAAACTTCCATGTTCTGGCAAAACACCTCTTGATTGCAAAATAAAATCTGATGCATTCATCATAAAGAAAGCCATCATTAGGGCAAATTCAATAATCAAAATCCAGTTGGCATCATTTTTCGGCCATCCAAAAAGTTCTTTCATTGTCAATCTTTTCACTCCGTAAAAATTTCTACGAATAAAGAAAACGACAACACCAATTACCACCAAAAGTGCTAAAACTTCTAATGTTGAAGTGAAGAAATTATAAAATGTATGTCCGAAAATGCTTGACAAAAAACGGTGTGTTCCAAATATTCCATCAACAACGATTTCTATTAATTCGATATTAATAATCACAAAACCTACATATACAAAAAGGTGCAAAACTCCAGCTACAGGACGTGCCGTCATTTTACTTTGTCCCATAGCCACACGAGCCATAGTTTCCCAACGTTCTCCTTTTCTGTCGTTTCTATTGATTTCGTGACCCAATCTGATATTTCTATAGATCTTCTGCAGGCTTTTGGCAAACAGCCCAAATCCTGCCACTAATAAAATCAGGAAAATAATGTTATCAATGTACTGCATAAGGCGTATTAGTCTTTGTTATTTTTACCGAAAACCGAGAAGTTGATGTATCTCTTCGGATTCGCTTTCATATCTTCGATCAATGAATTCAAGTTAGTAGAAGCCGAATTCAGGTTGTTATAAAGCTGATCATCCTTCATCAGTTTACCTAAACTACCTTCGCCTTTATCAATACCACCAATCACCTGATTCAATTTTCCTACAGTAGCATCTAAATTGGCAATCGTTGCATTCAATTGTTTCGTATCAATACTCTGAGCCAGGTTACCATATTTATCCAGAGTAACTTTTCCACTTTGCATGGTAAGGCTTGCATCATCCAATACTTTCTGTAATTTAGGATCATTGTGTCCTACCAGGTTGTTTACACT
Organism: Chryseobacterium sp. Marseille-Q8038; assembly: GCF_965111995.1. Classification (NCBI taxonomy): domain Bacteria; kingdom Pseudomonadati; phylum Bacteroidota; class Flavobacteriia; order Flavobacteriales; family Weeksellaceae; genus Chryseobacterium; species Chryseobacterium sp. Marseille-Q8038. The sequence continues at coordinate 1,399,218 of NZ_CBCOPN010000002.1, forward strand.
CCCTGCCGTAGTTTGCAACGCGCCTACTGTTTTATTAAGATTGGATAGTAAAGCTTTTATTTCAGCTCTGTTCTGAGCGTCAAAAACCTGGTTTGCATTGGCCATTAAAGAGTCAACCCTGTGTAGTACTACCTGTAATTGATCTTTTACCGGACCTACCTGAGAAGAAAGACTTCCCAATGTTCCAAGTTTGAAAGCTCCTTTCAGGGTATCACCGTCCTTTGCAGTAGGGCCTCCATACATAAGGTTTACTCTCATTTCTTTACCAGACATTAATCCTGGTTCAAAAATCTCCAATGATGAATTTTTTGAAAACTCGAATTTGTTATCAACTGTAATTTTTACGACAAAATTAATTTTTCCATCTTTTGCAGTTATAGGAATAATCTTATCTACCTGTCCTACTTTCAGACCATTAATAGAGACTGCCGAAGACTGTGCCAGACCTTCTACATTATCATATTTTGCGTAAAATATATTGTCGGTAGTAAAAAGGCTTTTCCCTTTCATAAACTGAAACAACACCACAAAGCCTACAATAGCTAGAAGTGCAATCACACCAGCTTTTAATTCTTTACTGAACTTCACTTGCTAATTTTTTTCTAATAAGCAAATATAATACATTTTAAATAAATCTTTTCCTTTATTGTTCTGCGTTAAATACAAAAAAAGCGACAAAAAAATTTGTCGCTTTTAATATTTATAGAAATGAATTTCTTATTGTTGCTGATTTCCCAGCTTATTCCAGATCTCAATTCTGTAATCCTCGATATCTGCATTGTCCTGAAGACTCTTCATCCAAGCCTGTCCGAACATTCCTGCATTTCTCTGAGTAAGAGATTCTGTAAACTGCTTAAGATCTCCAGGCTGTTTGTTTACTGTTTCTGATTTCTTAACCAAAACATAAACTCCTGTTCCTCCTTCAACCGGGTTAGAAAGTTTACCTTTTGCAACACCGAATGCTGCACCAGCTACTTTAGGTTCCATAGCACCAGCTACAGAAGGGTTCAGTAAATTCACCTGAGCGGATTGTTTTGGAGCGGCAAACAATTTAGCAATCTGATCTAAACTAGAAGCTTTTGCTGCTGCAATTTTATCAGAGATTTGTTTTGCTGCCAATTTATTTTTAACAAGAACTTCAATCTGGTCTCTTACCGATTCCGGATCAGCAAGACCTGCATCCTGTTTTCCGTTCAGATATACTACAATTTTATCTCCTGTTCCGTCTACTGTAAATAATTCAGTATCTCCTTTTGTTCTTTTCTTATCGAAAGCCCAAGTAAGGATATCAGCATCTTTTTCAGTACCTAAGCCCTGAAGCTGACCTTCAAATCTTTTTGCTGCTTTTGGATTGGAGAACTGATAGTTTCCTTTCTTAGCAATGTTCACAAAATCGTTGAAAGATTTCCCTTGAACCTGCTGAATAAATTTTCTTGAGTTTTTGTCTGTTTCAGCTTCAGTAGCATCTGAAGGTTTGATTGCTTTCACAAGGTTAGCAACTTTATACCCCATTGATCCTGATTTCTTATCTTCAATATTGATGATATGATAACCGAACTGTGTTTCTACTACACCTGTAGCTCCTTTAGGATTGCTTGCAAGATAAGCAAGGAATTCAGGAACGAAAGGTGTTTCCGGAGTTGTCCACCCTAAGCTTCCGCCTTGTGCTGCAGAATTCGGATCGCTTGAAAGCTTAAGGAATTCTGTAAATTTAGCAGGAGTCGCTTTTACAATAGCACCAATAGAGTCTGCCAATTTCTTAGCCTGTTCTTTGGTTCTTGTTACTCCTTCACCTGCAGGACTTCCTTTGAATGCAATAAGGATATGTCTTGATAAAGTAGAATCTGAAGGTCTTTTACCAACCAATTTAGAGACTACATATACATCTTGTTCTTTATAAGGGCCAAAAGTCTGACCAACTGCCGCCGCCGTGATCTGATCTTTGATTGTTGGAGGCAATTGAGCAGGATTCAAATACTGAGGATTGAATGGTGCATCAGAGTTTGCCGCCACAAACATAGAATCGTTTTTAGTATTTTGGAAGTTTTCAGTTCCTCCACTTGCATCTGTACCTCCTGAATATAATTTGGTAATTTCTTTCAGAACTGCGGCATCATCTGCTGCACTAGGTTTAGATGGGAAAAATACAATACCGATATTTCTGCTTGGCTCTGCTTTGAACATTACAGGGTGCTGCTTGATGTAATCAGCAAGATCTTGTGTGGAAACATTGATCTTTGTTTTTTGAAGATACGCTGCATAATCTACTTTCACAAAGTCGATATCTGCAAGCTGATCTCTCTGCTTCATCAATTCTTCAGCTTCTTTCTTACCTGTAGTAATACCTGCTGAAAGATTAGTAAACACCTGTCTTGCCATAAGTCTGTACTCGATTGTCTTTCTTGTTTTCAACCATTGAGTATATCCTTGAGGATTGGTGTTTTGTAATGTTTCAATTTCTTTTTTAAGCTCTTGAGTTTTAAAATTACCTTTCTCATCAAAAAACTGTTGATTCTGGGCAAACATCTGATCGTACTGGATTTGATTCCAGAAATAATCATCAGTCATTTCAAAGCCCAATTTTTCAAACTGTTGTTTGATAAGTTTAGATTGTACAAGTAACTGCCAAGCCTGCTCTTCAAGACCGTTTTTCGGACGACCTTGCTGTTCAGCCTGCTGCTGCAACACGAAAAGCTGATCATTGAACTCTTCGCGGGTGATTTTCTCACCGTTTACTTTTCCTAAAACGTCAGGATTCTTACCAAAAACCTTGTCGATACTATCCGGGTTCACCAAGAACGCCAAAAGCGCTAAGGCTATTACTCCCATTAAAAGCCAAGGCTTACTCCTAATCTGTCCTAAAATTGCCATTTTATAAATTATAGTTTTTTATCAGTTTGCGAAAATACACATTTTTAAGAAATTACAGAAACAGAACTGCTTTATTTTGATTTTTAATGCAAAGATTAACTAAAAAAGGAAATTTTGACCGTATTTTTAAGTAAAAAACAAATGGCATAAGTATTGTGCATCTTTAGAATATTATAATATGCCACACGTTTTCAGAGTATATTATAAAAAATCCTTATAACGATAAAAAACGAAAATGACAATTTGTCATTCGATTGACTATGACAGAATTTGAAGATATTAGTTTAGAAGAAATGATCAGTGACGGATTTGATATCGTAGCTGAAGAAATCAATCTTTCCGACTTCGCAGAGACTGATAAAAATTCCGAACAGAAAATATTCCCTATACTTCCGGTAAGAAATATGGTTATGTTCCCTAACGTGGTAATTCCTATTACTGCAGGAAGAAAAACCTCAATACAGCTTCTTGAGGAAGCACAGAAGAACGGGGATTTTATTGGAATTGTAAGCCAGAAAAATTCGGATCTGGAACAACCTTCCGAAAAAGATATTTATTCTACAGGTACGCTGGCTAAGATCATTAAGATCATTAAGCTGCCGGAAGGCAATATTACGGCTATTACCAAAGGATTCCACAGGTTTAAGATTAAAAAGATCATTGATAACCAACCTTACTTCAAAGCAGAAATATCAAAATTAAAAGATACCCGACCTAAAGATCAGGAAGAGTACGAAGCATTGCTGGAGAACATCAAGGATCTTGCATTAAAGATTATTGAACTGGATCCCAATATTCCCAATGCCGCGAACTTTGCCATCAAAAATATTAATAATAATGATGATCTTCTGAATTTCATCTGTACCAATGCTAATTTTTCTTCCATAGCAAAGCAAAAGCTTCTTGAAGAGAAAAGTTTGATGACCAGAGCCAATCAGTGTTATGAAATGATGCATGAGGATTTCAGAAAGTTGGAACTGAGAAATCAGATTCATCAGAAAACCTCAAAGGATCTTGATAAGCAACAGAGAGAATATTTTCTGAATCAGCAGATCAGAACCATCCAGGAAGAATTGGGAGGCGGACCTGAAAGCGATGTTGAGGACCTGATAGCCAAGGCAAAAACCAAAAAATGGAGTAAGGAAGTAGAGGAACATTTCCAGAAAGAAATCGGCAGACTACAGCGTCAGAATCCTAATTCTCCGGACTATAATGTACAGAGAAATTACCTGGACTTCTTTACGGATCTTCCTTGGGAAACATACACAAAAGATGTTTTTGATATTGCTAAGGCTGAAAAAGTGCTTGATAAAGCTCACTTCGGATTGGAAGATATTAAAAAGAGAATTCTGGAGCACATGGCTGTTTTAAAATTAAAAAACAACATGAAATCTCCAATTCTATTATTGGTAGGGCCTCCCGGAGTAGGTAAAACGTCTTTAGGAAAATCCATTGCAGATGCTTTAGGAAGAAAGTATGTAAGATTATCTTTAGGAGGGCTTCATGATGAGAGTGAAATCCGCGGACATAGAAAAACCTATATCGGGGCTATGGCGGGAAGAATTTTGCAGTCTATCAAGAAATCCGGTACTTCAAACCCGGTGATTGTTCTTGATGAAATTGATAAAATCGGACAGGGTCTTCATGGGGATCCAAGCTCAGCACTCTTGGAAGTTCTTGATCCTGAGCAGAATAAATCTTTCTATGATAACTTCCTGGAAATGGGTTATGATTTATCTAAAGTAATGTTCATTGCTACGGCTAACTCACTTTCAACGATACAAACTCCTCTTCTAGACAGAACGGAAATTATTCAGATTGCCGGTTATACTTTGGAAGAAAAGATTGAAATCGCTAAAAGACATTTAATCAAGAAGCAACAGGAGGAAAATGGTCTGGATGCAAAATCATTTAAACTCGGAAATGCAGAGCTTAAACATATTATTGAAGCACATACTTCAGAAAGTGGAGTAAGAACGCTGGAAAAAAGAATTGCGGCCGTTGGAAGATGGGTAGCGCTTCAGACAGCACTGGTAAAAGAATATGATCCAAAAATTTCATTGGAAAAAGTAGATGAAATCCTTGGCGTTCCAAGACCGAAAAGTTTATCTGAAATCACAGGAGTTCCCGGTGTAGTGACTGGGCTTGCATGGACAAGTGTAGGCGGAGATATTCTTTATATTGAAAGTATTTTAAGCAATGGTAAAGGAGCCTTAACGATGACAGGAAACCTGGGAACGGTGATGAAAGAATCGGCCACTATTGCTTTGGAATATATTAAAGCTAAGCATGATGAGCTGGGAATTCCTCAGGAAGACATTGAAAAGAAAAATATCCACGTGCACGTTCCTGAAGGAGCGACCCCGAAAGATGGACCATCTGCAGGTATTGCCATGCTGACTTCTATGGTTTCTTCATTCAAAAACAAAAAGGTAAAACCACACCTTGCCATGACGGGAGAAATTACATTAAGAGGGAAAGTACTTCCTGTAGGAGGAATCAAAGAAAAGCTGCTGGCTGCAACAAGAGCCGGTATCAAAGATGTTATTCTTTGTGAAGCCAACAGAAAAGATGTAGAAGAGATCAAAAAAGATTATCTGAAAAACCTGAGGGTACACTACGTCAACAGAATGGAAGAAGTCATTGACATTGCCATTGAAGAATAAAACAACTTATAACATATTAACTTCTCAATAAGGAAACACGTTCTGATATTCAGGGCGTGTTTCTGTTTTTAGAGCCAAAAGTACAATTCTCCTTATTCGGTGGAATAAAATTTGCTACAATACAAGAAAATCCTGAAGGATTGAATAAAAAATTTTTCAATTCACACGGGTTTTCTTATTTTTATTCCACACTGCATATTTTTAGATTATGAATTTTCTTAGACTTCCTTTCCTTGTCAAGCTTACGCTCGTGGTGGTTTCCATCATTGGACTTGGCTATCTTCTGGCGTTAGGACAGAGTATTTTAGCTCCGTTTTTTCTGGCATTCCTTATGGCTATGCTGTTTTTGCCAGCAGCAACTTTTATGGAAAGAAAGTTAAGATTTCCAAGATCAATGTCTACCATGACCTCAGTGTTTATTATGCTGATGATTCTAAGTGGTATTATTTATTTCTTTACCAATCAGCTTTCTGATTTCAGTAAGGATCTTCCACACCTCAAGGAACAGTTTACTACTGTTTTTAACAGCCTTCAACATTGGGTTTCGAAAACATTTAATGTGAAAGTGGATGAACAGGTGGATTACATTAACCAGGGATTAACTAAACTACTGTCTTCTTCGGGAGTCATTTTAGGTTTTACATTTGGGATTTTTTCAACAGGATTCGGCTTCATTATATTCTTCACCTTGTTTTTTATCTTTATTTTAAATTACAGAAGGCTTTTAAATAATTTCATCGTTACTGTTTTTAACGAAAGACATAAAGCGAGTGTACAGGAAGCAGTAAATGAGATTCGAATCATGACCAAGAAATATATCTTCGGACTCTTTCTTCAGGTAATTATCGTATCTGTTCTTACTTCCACCCTCCTTACAATTCTGGGAGTGAAATATGCGATTCTTTTAGGAGTTCTGACAGGATTACTAAACGTTATTCCGTATCTGGGAATCTTTATCTCACTTTTAATTTCCTGTTTTATAGCATTTGCCACTTCTACTCCTTCAACATGCATTTATGTTGCTTTAGGATATATTGCAATTCATGCTGTAGATGGTAATATTGTTCTTCCATTTGTTGTGGGTTCTAAAGTAAAAATCAATGCGTTATTTTCTTTTATTGGAATCCTTTTAGGGGAACATCTTTGGGGAATTGCGGGAATGTTCTTGTGTATTCCGGCCATTGCTATTATTAAGATTATCTGTGAAAGAGTGGATGATCTCAAACCTTGGGGAAGATTGCTCGGAGAAGAGCCAAAACCTCATAAAAAGAAGAAAAGTTATAAGATTTCCAAAAATATTACGCTGAAGGAAATGGATTGACCGTGGATAATGGAGAGGGAAATTACACAAAAACAACCACCAACACACATTAATGATTGATTTCATATTTTATGTTGAATAAAATACAATATATCCTATTTTTATTTTACATTTGATATAAAATCATCAATCATGAAAGTAATAAAATTCATTTTATGTTTGCTTTTCGGGCTTATGTTTATTAATGCCGGGCTTAACAAGTTTTTTAATTATATGCCCATGGAGAAACCCACTCCTGAGCAAATGAAACTCTTCGCTGCTTTTAGCGAAATCAGCTGGCTGATGCCTTTGGTAGGTATCGTGGAAATCATTGGCGGATTATTATTTATTTTCCCAAAAACAAGAGCATTAGGTGCCATTGTTATTCTGCCTGTCATGGTAGGAATTGTTACCCATGTTTTCACGATGGATAAATCTCCCATGGGAATGAGCATTGCTGGAATTATGTTTCTGATTAACCTTTGGATGATTATTGATAATAAGGAAAAATACGACCATTTAGTTTCGTAAGGTGCAGAAGACAATAGATTGTAGGTAATAGGTTGCAGGTTGCAGCACCAGTAAACTTCAGATGAAGCCTATTGTTGCTTTTCACTACCTGTAACCTATTATCTGCCACCTGCTCCCTATACAAAAGCACTGAAACCTGTAATCGATCTTCCTACGATGAGCGAATTAATTTCTTTTGTCCCTTCATAAGAATAAATAGCCTCTGCATCGGCAACAAATCTTGCAACATCATATTCCAGCAGAATTCCGTTTCCTCCCATCACTTCCCTTGCTCTGGAAACAATATCTCTTGTTCTGAGTGTGCAGAAAACTTTTGCAAGCGAAGCATGTTCATCTTTTAAAATTCCTTCATCCTGCATTTCGGACAGTCTGAAAACCATAGTCTGCATGGCAGTAAGGTTAGACAGCATTTCTACCAAATGTCCCTGTATCATTTGAAATGAGGCAATAGGTCTTCCAAACTGTTCTCTTTTTCGGGTATAATCCAAAGCACTTTCGTAGGCACCACGCGCACAACCTGTAGCCATCCATGCTACTCCTGCTCTGGTCATTCTCAGGACTTTTCCGGTATCTTTAAAGGAATTGGCATTCTGCAGACGGTTTTCCTCGGTTACCAGACAGTCTTTTAAAGTAATTAATCCGTTTTGGACAATCCTTAAAGCCATTTTCCCCTTGATTTTTTCTACAGCGTATCCCGGATTATCTTTTTCTACAATAAATCCTTTCACTTCTCCGCTGTCCAGATCTCTTGCCCAGATTATGATCAGATCCGCGAATGTGGCATTTCCAATCCATTTTTTCTGGCCGTTAAGAACCCAGCCTTCCGGTGTTTTTTTACAGGTCACTGTAAGTCCTCCTGCAGCGCCTGAACCTACTTCCGGTTCCGTAAGCCCGAAAGCGCCTATTTTTTCAAACTTCTGCATCTGCGGAAGCCATTTTTGTTTCTGTTCTTCAGATCCGCAGATATAAATAGAACCCATCGCCAATCCAGACTGTACTCCGAAAAATGTTGCAATGGAAGCATCTACTCTTGCCATTTCCATCGCAATAACTCCTTCCATCAGAAAAGGCATTCCCGGACAGCCATAACCTTCATAGGTAACGCCGCAAATATCAAGTTTTTGAAATTTAGGAATCAATTCGAAAGGAAATTCATCTCTGAGCCAGTAATGGTTTACCAAAGGTTTTACTTCTTTTTCCATGAATGCTCTCACTTTAAGCTGAATTTCACGCTGTTCAGGAGTAAGCGTATGGTAAATATCATAAAAGTCTCCATCTATGGGAGGAAGTTCTTTTTTTTTCTTTTCCGGATCAAGCATTTTCATAAGCCCGGAAAGCTGTTTATCATCCAGTTTTGAGAAATTCTGCATCAGTTTGGGCAGATCTACCTTTTTAGAAATGGCACTCAACTGATCGAAATCTATGGAGGTAAATAATTCTATTGCGTTTCTGATTTTGGAAAAAGTATTCGACATAATGATAGATTGTAGTTTTGGTTTGTAAAAGATAAGCAAAAATTGCTCCGAAAGCAATGACTAGAAACCAAGTCTATTTTACAAAATACTAAATTTCAATTCATTACAACTGAAAATTTTGTTTACAAGCTTTTTACTTTTGATTTTCAAGCGTTACAAAAGATCCTGACTGAACTTTGATCTCAGGAAAACAATAAAAATTAACGTTATGAAAACTACTTACATTAAACTATCTCTGGCTGCTGCTCTTTTATTAGGAATTTATTCATGTAAAAAAGGTGAAGTTGCCTCAACGGATCTTGAAGCTTATGCTACTACAGACTCAGCTGCTGTTGTTGTTTCGGATAGCATCTCCTCTGTAGCCAGTATGAAAGTAAAAGACAAACAGTTTATCAAGACTGCAGATGTCAATATGGAGGTAAAAGATGTGTACAATACCACTATTGCCATTGAAAAATCTGTACAGGAACTTGGAGGTTTTGTCACCAATAGCAATCTTCAAAGTAACGTAGTTTCTGAAAACACTTACAACACATCTAGTGAAGAAGCTATGCTGGTCAAAAAATATCAGACAGAGAATAGAATGCAGGTACGTATTCCTACGGAAAAGCTTGGTGAACTGCTGACGGCAATCAATACAAACAAATTATTTTTGAATTCAAGATCTATCAATGCGGAAGACGTGACTGCGAATATCAAATATTCTGAACTGGAAGGAAAAAGAAATCAAAAAACTTCTGAGAACATTAACAAACTGAAAACAAATAAGGACAAGGTAAAGCTTGATGACGAGAATATGTCTGAAGGAAACCTTCAAAAACTGTCAAGTATGAATATGACAGATGATTTGAAATACAGTACTATTGATATCTACATCAAAGAACCTCAATTACGTATCGCTGAAATTGCTGTTACCAATACCACAAACATCGATAATCAATATAAATACAATTTCATTTACGATGCTAAAGATGGCTTTGTTTACGGATTCTACCTGATTCAGAGAATCATAGTTGGTCTTATCAATGTCTGGCCTATTCTGTTAATTGCAGCAGCCATCATTTATTTTGTAAGAAAAAGAAAAACTTTAAAATCTGAACAGTCCAAAATTCAGGGATAAAAAACACTCCTAACCAATTGGTTATCATCATAATTTTAGATTTTACAACCTCTCCTTTTTGAGAGGTTTTTATTTTTTTTAATAAAAAAGTGTAACGATTGTAATGCCTGCTTTACCTACTCTTTAAAAGAACAGAAAATCAAAAAAATTAATACAATGAAAAATTTAATAAAACTTGGATTCGCAGCATTATTATCAATAAGCACAATAACTGCAAAAGCGCAAAGCAACAATACGAACAAAGAAAACAGTCTTCTTTGGGAGGTTTCCGGAAACGGTCTTTCCAAGCCATCTTACATTAGCGGAACTTTTCATATCTTATGCAGTAAAGATTTTGAGATCAAACCTAAGGTATTAAAAGCGCTTGAGAAATCTGACAACTTTGTTATGGAAATCAATTATACGGATCCCGCTGAAATGATGTCATTACAGAAAATGTTTAAAGCAGATAAAAAAATATCGGATCAGCTTTCTCCCGAAGAAGCTAAAGAACTGAATACTGTTCTCGCTAATTATGGAACAGATCTGAAAAGTATAGATTCTTCAAGTCCTCAGGCTCTGTATGCACTGCTTTCTACCAAAGCGATTCCCTGCCCTCAGACCGAAGTAAAACTTTACGAAATGGAACTTCTTCAAAAAGCAATGAAAGATAAAAAAAGCATCAAAGGACTTGAAAAAGTGGAAGATCAAATGAAATCAATCAATGAAGCGTATGATCTGAAAAGCACAATCTCTCAGCTTAAAATGGACAAAGAATATCAAATATTGTTCAGACAGATGATTGAAGCTTTTAAAAATGAAAATGTACAATCTCTATACAGTCTTTTTAAGGATGAAAGATTCATGAATGCTCAACAGGAAAAGGCTATGTTGACCAACAGAAATCAAAACTGGGTAAAAGTAATGCCGGACATGATGAAAAAAGAAAGTTCTTTCTTTGCCATTGGAGGCTCTCATCTTATGGGTGAAAACGGAATTATTCCTCTTCTACAGGCAAAAGGCTACACGGTAAAACCTGTATCGAGCTTATAACACTAACCAAACCATGAAACTATTGTGAGTAATCCAACTGAAACTGCTTTTTTAAAGCTCGTTAACCAGCACAAGGGTATTTTATACAAAGCTTCACGGATCTATGCAGATTCTGTAGAAGACCGCGAAGACCTTCAGCAGGAGATTCTTATCCAGCTTTGGAAATCCTATCAGAATTTTAAGGGTAACAGTGAGTTTTCTACCTGGATGTATCGGGTTGCCATCAATACTGCAATTACCTATTTAAAAAAAGAAAAGAAAAGATCCAACAATCATACAGATGCTCCTGCTCATTTTGAAGTACAGCAGGAGGATTACAATCCTACAAAGGACAGGCAGCTGGAAATTTTCTACAATGCTGTTCAGGAGCTGAACTCCTTAGAAAAAGCAGTCATATTTTATTTCATGGAAGGGATGTCACACAAGGAAATAGGAAATAATTTAGGACTTAGTGAAGGCAATGCCCGCGTAAAACTCAACAGAACAAAAGAAAAAATACAACACATCATAAAAAAATCAGGTTATGAATTTTGATCAATTAAAAGAACAATGGAATAAAGAAGACAGTGATGTCCATATTCCTGATACCATAGAACAATTAAAGGAAAGTAAACATCCTATAGAAAAGATTCAAAAGAGTATGAAAAAGGAATTTCCTGCACAGGTTATTTCCATCATCCTTATTGGTTTCTTTCCGATGCTATTCCAATTTCCGCCTTCACAGTATACCATTTATTATATATCTTATGCTTTATTGGTGGTAGTATCCTGTTATTATTTATTCGGATTTTACCAATTTTACAAACAAGCGGAACTTTATACCGGAAACACAAGAAATAGTCTTTGGAAGATCTACCACGAACTCAAATTAAATATGGAAAGATACCAGTCGTTTGGATTCTTGTTACTTCCCCATTTTATAATAACATTAGGTTTAGTGGCATATAATCTTCTGGAGAAAAAAGGTGAATCGTTGGCGGATATTAGCCATCAACATCAAATATCCCTTATTTTATTAGTATTGATAGGCGTTCTTTCTGTTGTAGCAAGTATTATTTTATGGACAAAATATTTTTACGGACCTAGCGCCAAACAATTGGAAAATATCCTGAACGAAATGGATGAATAACATTTAAAACATCTATCATAAAACACTTTTTATACAACCTCAGAGCCTTTCTGAGGTTTTGTTTTTTAAAAAATCGTTATTTATCATCTTCAAATTTATCTGAGGTTTTATTTTTCCGTAAATTTGCAGATCAGAAATAAATCATTATGGATTATGAGCTATTTCCATCCAATACATGATTTTCTGAACGATAAAAATTCTGTAATATGCTATCAAAAATAAATCCAACACAAACTAACAGCTGGAAAGCACTTGATGAACACTTCGGTGGAAATGACTTTGATCTTAGAACTCTTTTCCAATATAATCCGAACCGTTTTAATGAATTTTCCCTGCAAAAGGACAACTATCTTTTTGATTATTCTAAAAACTTAATTGATTCAAGAACAAAGGAGCTTTTATTGCAATTGGCGGAAGAAAGCCAGCTAAAAGATGCTATTTCTAAAATGTTCTCCGGAGATAAAATCAATGAAACAGAAGGAAGAGCCGTGCTGCACACGGCATTAAGAGATTTCTCAGACCGTGAAATTATTGTGGACGGGGAAAATATCAAACCACAAATCAAAAGAGTTCTTGAGCACATGAAGTCTTTTTCTGAGAAAATCATTTCAGGAGAGCATAAAGGATTCAGTGGTAAAGAGATCACAGATGTCGTAAACATCGGAATTGGAGGATCAGACTTGGGACCTGTTATGGTTTGTTCGGCTTTAAAGCATTTTAAAACAAGACTCAACGTTCATTTTGTTTCCAATGTAGACGGAAATCATATCGCAGAAGTGGTAAAAAGCTTAAATCCTGAAACCACTTTATTCATCATTGCTTCCAAAACTTTTACGACTCAGGAAACAATGACGAATGCCAATTCAGCAAAAGACTGGTTCCTGAAAGCTGGAAAACAGGAAGATGTAGCAAAACATTTCGTTGCTTTATCCACTAATATTGAAGAAGTTAAGAAGTTCGGAATCGCAGAAGAAAATATTTTTGAATTCTGGGACTGGGTAGGTGGAAGATATTCTCTTTGGAGTGCTATCGGACTAAGTATTGTACTTTCTGTAGGATATGAAAACTTTGAGCAGCTTTTAAGAGGTGCTTTTGACACAGACCAACACTTCCAGACTGCCGAATTCTCTGAAAATATTCCTGTATTAATGGGACTTTTGGGAATCTGGTACCGTAACTTCTATGCAGCAACTACTTATGCAATCTTACCTTATTCTCAATATCTGGACAGATTTGCGGCTTATCTTCAACAGGGAGATATGGAAAGTAACGGAAAATGCGTAGACAGAAACGGTGAATTTGTAGAATATGAAACCGGACCTATCATCTGGGGAGAGCCAGGCACAAATGGCCAGCACGCATTTTATCAGTTAATCCACCAGGGAACAGAATTAATTCCGGCAGACTTTATTGCGTATGCAAAAAGCCCAAACAAAGTTTCGGATCATCAGGATAAATTATTAGCGAACTTTTTCGCTCAGACTGAAGCACTTGCCTTCGGAAAACTGGAAGAAGAAGTAGAAGAAGAATTGAGAAATGCAGGCAAATCTGATGAAGAAATAGACAGACTGATCAATTTCAAAGTCTTCCATGGAAACACTCCAACTAACTCGATACTATTCAACGAATTAACTCCTTTTTCACTAGGTCAGTTGATTGCTCTGTATGAACACAAAATTTTTGTTCAGGGTGTGATCTGGAATATTTTCAGCTTTGACCAGTTTGGAGTGGAATTAGGAAAAGTATTAGCCAATAAAATCCTTCCGGAGCTTGAGAACAATGAAGCAATAAGCTCTCATGACAGTTCTACCAACGGATTGATCAATTACTATAAGGAAAACAAGTAGTAAGTAAAAAGAAAGTAAAAGTAAATCTATAAAGTAAAAAAGTAAAAATGGCAGAAATTCTTGACGGACTTAAAGTATCCAAGGAAATTAAAGCAGAGATCAAGGTTGAAGTAGAAAAGATTCTCGCTAGCAAAAGAAGAGCTCCACATTTGGTGGCTATTCTTGTAGGAAATAACGGAGCAAGCAAGGCCTATGTAAACTCTAAAGTGAAAGATTGTGAGGAAGTAGGGTTTCAATCCAGCTTAATCAAATTTCCAAGCACAGTTTCTGAATCTGAATTATTGGAAAAAATTGATGAGCTTAATAAATCTAAAGCAGTAGACGGATTTATCGTTCAGCTGCCTTTACCGGATCAGATTGATCAGGAGAAGATTATCAATGCGATTGATCCTAGAAAAGACGTGGATGGTTTCCACCCTGAAAACTTTGGAAAAATGGCTCTTGAAATGGATACTTTCTTACCGGCAACTCCTTTTGGTATTTTAACATTATTGGAAAGATACAATATTGAAACCAAAGGAAAAGACTGTGTAATTATCGGAAGAAGTAAAATTGTAGGAAGGCCAATGAGTATCCTTATGGGAAGAAAAGATTTCCCAGGAAACTCTACCGTTACCCTTACACACTCCTATACAAAAGACATTGAAGAATATACAAGAAAGGCAGACATCGTTATTACTGCTTTGGGAGATCCGCATTTCCTGAAAGGAGATATGATCAAAGAAGGAGCTGTAATTGTTGACGTGGGTATTACAAGAGTAGATAATGATTCTCCAAAAGGATATTACCTTGCAGGTGACGTAGATTTTGACAGCTGTGCTGCAAAAGCAAGCTGGATTACACCGGTACCTGGAGGAGTAGGCCCTATGACAAGAGCAATGTTGATGAAAAACACCATCATTGCCTACAAAACTTCGGTCTATAACGACTAATTTTAAAATGAATAAAGAAGAAGATATTTTATTAAAAGAAGGTAAAATGCTCCCTGTAATGGAGCATTTTTACACTTTACAGGGAGAAGGAGCACACACCGGAAAAGCAGCCTATTTTATCAGACTTGGAGGTTGTGATGTAGGATGTCACTGGTGTGATGTAAAAGAAAGCTGGGATCCGGAACTCCATCCTCTGATGAATACAGTAGAAATTGCAGAAACAGCTGCAAAACATTGTAAAACAATTGTTCTTACGGGTGGTGAACCTCTAATGTGGAACTTGGATATATTGACTTCCAGATTGAAAGAACTGGGATGTACAGTACATATCGAAACTTCGGGAGCCTATCCTATGAGCGGACAGCTGGACTGGATCACCCTTTCGCCAAAGAAAACAGGATTGCCTAAAGAAGAGATTTATCAAAAGGCCAATGAGCTTAAAGTAATCATTTTCAATCAGCACGACTTTACGTTTGCTCAGGAACAGGCTTCAAAAGTTTCTGAAAACTGTAAGCTTTATCTTCAGAGTGAATGGAGCAAGAGAGATGATATGTATCCTAAGATCACAGATTTTATCCTGGAAAATCCGGAATGGCAGGCTTCTGTTCAGACGCACAAATATCTGAATATACCGTAAAAAAGTGTAAATTAGCCGGGCTTATCCGCTATAATACTGATAGATGCAGAGAATTCGATACTCTAGATACCTGAAATCAATCATTATGTTGCTTGACCTCATGGTTATTGCATCTATCTTCATATTCTTTTTTATAAGCAGAAACGAAAGTTTAAAATACAATAAAGAAACCTGGTATCAGAATAGTTTTTCTCTGATTCTGTTGTTTTTGTTCTGGGTGCTCCTGAGTGGTAGGACAAAAATATACAATATTCCGAGGAACCTTACTTATACCTTGTTTCTTGAACGCCTTTTAATCCATTTCCTCTTTTTTATACTTGGCGTACTGCTTATAGGAAAGGTAAGTTATAATGTATTTTTTAATTCGGATATTTACTGGCTTTCCCTTTATCTTTTTATTTCTATTTTCCTGGCAAAATCGCTGGTCTATTTCGCCATCAAATACTTACGATCCCTTGGAGCCAACTACAGAAATGTAATGTTTTTGGGAGATAATCATTCTACAGAGATCCTTAAGAATATCTTCACAGAACGTAAAGATTACGGATACAGGATATTTGAATACGAAAATTCTGATATCAATATTAATGAACTGGTTGCTTTCTGGAAAAAGAACGGGATTCATACCCTGTTTTTATCTCTGGAAAACTCTTATGATGAATGGATTCAGAATGAACTTTTCAAACTGGCAGAAGATAATAAGATTCATATTTCACTTATTCCAAGTATCACACAAAGTGATTTTTTCTTGTATGATCTTGGATATATACAAACTCAGCCAGTACTGAATCAGGCTAGATATCCTTTGGATTATTATTCTAATTTCCTGATGAAAAGAACGTTTGACATTTTCTTTTCTGTCATTATATTGGTTTTAATTTGCTCATGGGTATTTCCAATCATTGCCATTTTAATCAAAACTACTTCCAAAGGTCCGGTTTTTTTCCTTCAGAAAAGATATGGTTTCCATGAAGAAGTCTTTCATTGTTTTAAATTCCGTACCATGGTTGTTAATGATGAATCTACAACTAAAACCACCTCAGTAAACGACTCCAGGATTACCAAAGTGGGTAGATTTTTAAGAAAAACCAGTCTTGATGAGCTTCCCCAATTCATTAATGTATTGAAGGGTGAAATGTCTGTGGTAGGTCCGCGTCCCCATATGCTGGCTGTTGACAATTATTATAAACCCAAAATCGGAAGATACAGTTTAAGAAGCATGGTCAATCCGGGTATTACGGGATTAGCACAGGTGAATGGATTGCGTGGTGACTTCGGAGACGTGGAAGTAGAGATGAAAAAAAGAGTTCTGGCCGATGCTTTCTATGTAAGAAACTGGAGTTTTGTACTCGATCTGGTTATTATTTTGAAAACCGTTTTATTGGTGATAGGAGGAGATAAAAATGCAAAATAATAAACCGAATAAGGTTTATATTGAAATAATTTTAACACAAAACCAGGCTTTAGTCTTATTCTTGACTGTAGCCCAATTAAATAAAAAAGTCTAATTTAGCAGTATGTTAAAAAAGTTTTTCACAGCAGTAGGGGAATACATTATCCTCTTGGGAAAATCCCTGCAGAAACCTCAGAAAATGAGGGTTTTCTGGAAGCTGTTCATGAGAGAAATTAATGATTTGGGAGTAAATTCTTTCGGACTTGTCATCTTCACATCCATATTTGTTGGAGCTGTAGTGGCTATTCAGATGTTCAACAACTTTGATGCTTCTTCTTTTCCTATTCCGCCTTCATTTGTAGGATATGCTACGAAAGCGGTTTTGGTTCTGGAATTTGCACCCACCATTATCAGTCTTATTCTGGCGGGTAAAGTAGGTTCTTATATTGCTTCAAGTATTGGAACTATGAGAGTTTCCGAACAGATTGATGCATTGGATATCATGGGAGTAAACTCACCCAATTTTCTGATATTTCCTAAAATTATCGCCTGTATGCTGTTTAATCCCCTTCTTATTGCTATCAGTATCGTATTTGGTATTGGTGGTGGATATATTGCCGGGATTTTAACAGGAAACTGGACAGAAAACGATTATATCGTTGGTATTCAAATGTATATGCCGAATTTATTTATTTACTATGCATTTACCAAAACAATCGTTTTCGCCTTTATCATTGCAACAGTTCCTTCTTATTTCGGATACAATGTAAAAGGAGGATCGCTGGAAGTTGGTAGAGCAAGTACGCAGGCCGTGGTATGGACAATGGTATTCATTATCATTTCTGAACTAATTTTAACCCAATTAATATTAAGCTGATGATTGAGGTAAAAGATCTTAAGAAAAGTTTTGATGATGTTGAAGTATTGAAGGGAATCTCAACTTCATTTGATAAAGGAAAAGTAAACTTAATCATTGGGCAGAGTGGTTCCGGAAAAACTGTTTTTTTAAAGAGTTTATTGAATGTTTATATGCCTTCCTCAGGAGAAATCCTTTTTGATGGTAAGGATATCAATACCATGACGAGAGATGAGAAACAGCATCTTCGTTCAGAAATCGGAACCGTATTCCAGGGAAGTGCCTTATTTGATTCCTTAACTGTGGAAGAAAATATTATGTTTCCTCTGGATATGTTTACCAATCTTACCTACAGAGAAAAAAAGAAAAGAGTTTTTGAAGTAATAGGACGAGTGCATCTTGACAAAGCGGAAAGAAAATATCCGTCTGAGATTTCAGGGGGAATGCAAAAAAGGGTGGCTATTGCCAGAGCTATTGTAAATAATCCCAAATACCTGTTCTGTGATGAGCCCAATTCCGGACTCGATCCGTATACCTCAAAGATCATTGACGATCTTCTTTATGAAATCACAAAAGAATACAATACTACAACCATCATCAATACCCATGATATGAACTCTGTAATGACGATTGGCGAGAAAATTGTATACCTAAGACTGGGAATTAAAGAATGGGAAGGTAACAAAGACATTCTGATTACTGCAGGCAATAAAAATCTGATTGATTTCGTTTATTCTTCAGAACTATTTAAAGAGCTGAGAGAATATTTACTTGAGAATAATAAAACGATTGAAACTACAAATACAAAAATAGACGATAATGAAAAAGGTACTTAGTATAGCGTTATTAGGGTTTTCAATGTTGGCTTCTGCACAGATTTCACTGGCAGGTAAGGCTAACTTAATTTTTCCAACAGGCTCTCCTTCATGGTCCAATATCAAAGGAACAGTGAATGATGCCATTGATGGAACAGGTAAAAACAATGTAGGTTTTAACGTAGGACTTTCATTAAAAGTAGGACTTCCTACTTCATTGTTCGTGATGCCCGAAATCTATTATACTCACTTCAAAAATGAGTTTACTACAGAGAACACTACTTTTGATGTAAAAAGCAACCGTATTGATGTTCCCGTTCTTTTAGGATATAATCTTTTGGGGAATATGCTGGGAGTTTTTGTAGGACCCGTTGGAAGTTTTAACTTAAACAAAGACAATACTTACAATGATTTCAAAGAAAATGCTAAAAATGACTTTACAGTAGGATACCAGTTTGGTGCGCAGCTTGAAATTAAAAAGCTTATTGTAAATGCAAGATATGAAGGAGCTTTCAGTAAAGACGAAAGAAATTTCATCAATAAAGTTTCCGGTTCTGAAATCAGGTATGACAACAGACCTAACCTGTTTATGGTAGGTTTAGGATATAAATTCTAATGAATTATCGAAAATAACAACTTTAAACCCTCAAATTTAAATTTGAGGGTTTTTATTTTGATTTTCAAGTTCAGCCTGACGTTTTGCAATTTCTGCAGCCTGCTTTTCAAGCTCTTCTTTATCTTTCTGTAGCTGCTTGAATTCTTTTTTCTTCTGTTCTTCTTTGATAGCGCTTCCCTTGCTTAAATACCCTACCATTCCTCCAATGATAAGCCCTATCCCAACTCCTGCCATGATTCCCATAATATGAGAGATTTTTATTTGTTCTACGGCAAAATCAGTCGTTAAATAGAAAAGTAATGCTGAAACAGCTAAAAGTATAAGTCCGGTAATTGATAAACTCTTCATAATATTGTGTTTAGGTGATTTTATAAAAAAGCCTTACCAAATTTACTAAAAATTTAATAAGGCCTTACTCAAGATTAAAATTCTAATTATATTTTTCCTCCGGCAGCCTTATAGTATTCCAAAGCTTTTGGAAGATCTTTGTTGATATCTGAAATTCTTGTTTCCGGATTCGGGTGGGTAGATAAGAACTCAGGTTGTCTTGCTCCTGTAGATGCGGCTTCCATTCTGTTCCAGAAAGGGATGGCTGCTCTCGGGTCATATCCAGCCATAGACATCAGGTAAAGACCCATTTCATCTGCCTCAGATTCCTGGCCTCTTCCGTATTTCAATAAAGCCACTTGTGAACCAATAGGATATACCTTCTGGAAAACACTTGCCCATTGTGAGTTTGAGATGGTTCCTCCCAGGATTGCACCTCCATACTGAGCTACCATTGCCTGAGAAATTCTTTCATTTCCGTGGCCTGCCAGCGCGTGGGAAACTTCATGTCCCATTACCACTGCAAGACCGTTATCGTCTTTTGTGATCGGTAATATTCCGGTATAAACGGCTACTTTACCACCAGGCATACACCAGGCATTCAGCTCACTGCTTTGCAGAAGATTGAATTCCCAGCTGTAGCTGGTAAGATCTGCTGATCTACCGATACTTTGATAATATCTTTCTGCAGCGCTTTTAATTCTGTTCCCTACATTTACCACTCTCTTTGCATCTGCCGTACCGGTAATTACTTTACCTTTAGACAATGTCGTTCTATATTCCTGTGAAGACATTGTTAAAATTTCCGAGTTATTGGCCAGCTGTAAAGACGATCTTCCCGTAATTGGGTTCGTAGTACAGGCAACAGCCGACAGAGCAATAGCTCCTATTCCAAATAGATGTGTAACTTTCATAGTTTGAGTGTTAATAATTCAACCTTAACAATTTTTATTCCAAAATATTCCAGAAAGAATATATTTGCATACATTTTGCTGTCTAAATTTAATAATTATCTCATTATGAAAAAGTATATTTCTTTACTGACGATTTTTGGATTCCTGTTCTTCTTTCAGAGTTGTGCATCACAAGGGTCATTAGATCCGAAAACAGTAGATAATTTGATAGATTCTCAGGAGTTTACTTTCTATGCACAAAGAGCCAACCCAACGAATTATGATGTTATTAATGTGTTGAACTCAATGCCTAATTCTACTGCAACGAGAGTACTTAATCTCAATGGAGAGTATACCATTGATGTAAGTAAAAATACGCTGGATGTAGTGCTTCCTTACTTTGGAAGGATGTTCAATCCAACTTATGGAGGAGCAAGTGATAACAGTTACCGATTTACTTCCAAAGATTTTACAGTAACTAAAACTCAGAATAAAAAAGGAACCTGGACTTTAAAGTTCAAGCCTAAAGATGCAAGAAATGTTGATGAGCTTAATATTGAAGTCTTCAAAAACGGTAAAGCTTTCGTTTCTGTGAGAAGTAGCGACAGACAGCCCATTACTTATGACGGATATATTTCTAAAACAGAGGTAAAACAGGAAAAAGAGAAACTTTAATCTCTTTTTTCGTTAGATAAAAATTTTTCAACAAATAATTTTGCTTCAGTACTTGGATTCGAAACCATAGCTGAAGCATTTTTTTTATGCATATGGTAAGCCTCCTCTACTGCATCGCTCTTTTTCATCAGTGATAAAATATATTCCTGAACCCAGTATTCGAAGCGTTTTTCAGCCTGCTGAACACGAATTTCTTCAAAACGTCCGCTTTTCTTTTTCAGATCAATAAATTCGAAAATTGTATTATAAACTTCCTGCAATCCTTCATTGTAAAGGGCAGAACCTAATAAAACAGGGATTTTCCATCCTTTTTCTTTAGGTGGAATAAAATCCAACGCTCTTTTTAATTCAAGTCTTGTATTTTTGGCTTTCTGAAGATTGTCCTGATCTACTTTGTTGATGAAAATAAGATCTACCATTTCCATGATTCCCCTTTTTATACCCTGAAGTTCGTCTCCGCCTCCAATGATTTTAAGGAATAAAAAAACATCGGTAATATCAGCGACCAATACTTCTGACTGCCCTACGCCAACGGTTTCTATCAAAATATAATCATACCCTGCAGCCTCACAGATCATCATGGTTTCAAAGGTAGTATTGGCTACTCCGCCCAGAAAACCTGAACTGGGAGAAGGACGTATAAATGCATTCTCTTCTTTAGCAAGTTCTTCCATTCTGGTTTTATCCCCTAAAATACTTCCTTTGTTGATTGCCGAACTGGGATCAATTGCTAAAACAGCTACTTTTTTACCTTGAACAATAACCAAGCGGCCAAAGTTTTCTATAAAAGTGGATTTTCCCGCTCCGGGAACTCCTGTTACTCCTACTCTCACAGAGTTTCCGGTAAGGGGCATAATTTTCTTCAATAGATCTTCTGCCTGTACTCTGTGTTCTGCTTTTTTACTTTCAACCAATGTAATAGCTTTTGCAATCAGGCGCTTATTTCCTGACTGTATTCCTTCTATTAACTCTTCTGTAGTAAATTTCATTGATTCAAAATTAACAATTAAAATGGGAATGGTCAATAGTCCGCTCATAATGATGAGACAAAAAACCTAAATTGTTTTCATTGGGAATTAACGATTTTTCATGAATTCAATTTTTATTTCTTCTAAATTAAAACTAGAACGCCCTGTATCAACAGCTTAAGGAATTTATTACATTTGTTATATATCAAAAAGAAGAAACATGAAAAAACTCATCGCTGCGGCTTCGTTTACTGCTATTTTGCTGGTTTCCTGTACGCCGAAAGCTTCTACATCCGCCACTACTGCAGGAACATCTACATCTACTGCAGAACAGATTGCTCAGGGGAAAACTATTTTTGAAAACTCTTGTGGAAGATGTCATAAATTACCCGATCCTGCTTCACACAATCCTGTACAATGGGTAGGAATCATGAATTCTATGGCTCCAAAAGCAAAACTGACGGACGAACAGCACCAATGGGTGTATGATTATATTGTTTCTGTGAAAAAGTAATCATCAAACAAAAATATGGTATGAAAAAACTCATCTTAACCGGTATCGCAGCATCAGCATTTCTGGTATCCTGCGGACCAAAAAGTGTGGCTGTTACAGGGCCAAAGTATACCTCATCTGAGCAGTTGGCACAAGGAAAAACCATTTTTGAAAATTCCTGTGCAAAATGTCATAAGCTGCCAGAACCTACCAAGCATGACAACCAGGGATGGATCAACACGTTAAGCAGAATGGCTCCAAAGGCTAAGTTAACTGATGACCAGCATCAAATGGTGTATGATTATCTGATCTCTGTAAATAAGAAATAAAAGAAGGCCTCATTTTTGAGGCCTTCTTTTGTAATATATCAAGGGTATTTTTCATTGAAAATAGGACTTAACAACTTATCTTACCATTAGTTTTTCAACCTGAACTTTCTCTCCCTGCTGGATATGAACCATATAAACTCCTTTCTGGAATCCCTGAGTAGAAATAGCTTTTTTAGAACTTGATTCTCTGGTATCAGAGAATATCAGTTTTCCTGACATATCAAACATTCTGATCTTAACTTCTTTAGAAGATTTGTCTATATTTCCTACAAAGAATTCATCATAAGTAGGATTAGGGAAAATAATAAATTTCTGATCTGAAAGTTTAACATCCTGAGTGGCCAGTGCTGTAATACATTCTTGTGGTACCGTAAAGTCTTCCACCTGATCATTAGCCGCAGAACTACTTCCTGCTGAAGCATTTACCCCCAGACCTCTTTTAGCAAAGGTGTTCCAGATCATACATTTATCCAAACCTGCATTACCTACAGCATCAGCCTGAAGAATTGCATTTCTTCCATCAATAAATGAAGGGTTACAAGCCTGTAATTTCAGTCCGTCCATTACTATTTGCAGCACTTTAGCATTTCCGGAAGTACTGCTTGCCATGACATCACTGTTATATCCATATTTTTCAATGTACTTCCAGGTAAGATCCCACAACATTGTTGCCCAGATAAACCCAATGGCATGTGGTCCTGAAACAGTATTGGTTTTGCCATACGTATAATTGTTTACACTAAAGTCTGGTGAATATTTGGCAGGTCTGATACCATCTCCTGTAACAGGTTGGCTACTTGTATAGGTTCCAATTCCTCTCGCCAGCGCTGATGTATCTCCAGGTCTTGTTGTAAGCATTAAAGCAAAATAATCTGACCATCCTTCACCCATCTGCTCAGCACTTTGAAGACAGCTATATCCCTGCCCTGTTAATCTGTTTGAAATACCATGTCCATATTCATGGGCAACGATTCCATTATCCAGACTGGAATGTTTAAAGCCATTATAGTCGAAATTTAATGTTGTATTGACAGTTTCTCCTGTATTGATTTGATTTACAATATACTCGCCTTCTGTTTTCCCCATCATAATGGAAGGAATGGTAATTCCTGTCACGGCATTATCTCCCCCCATTGAAATAGGATCCACATTATTAGGATCATAGATAATTCCTCCCAAAGCTCCTGCAAGCTGCATATTTTTAACCTTGGTGGCAAAACTGCAGGTTCCTCTTTTGGCAATTCCTATTTTTCCTGTCATACTTCCTGCTGCAAGAGCTGTACAGGCATCATCCGGTGTAGCAATTTTCAGATCTCCTGTTACCGTTTGGCCACCTAACAGAAGAGGGCCAAAACTTGCCCCTCCGGTTGCCACTTTAGGTCGGTTTACAATAGCAGCCGGAGCATTATACTGATATCTTAAGATAGGATCATTGGCTGGCTGTGTTCTGTCCCAAAGATACATTTGCATTCTTGGTACAGAAAGATAAGTAGTTCCGTTAATGACCGCTTCATAGCCTGCACCGAAATTGGCATTATTAAGACCGCTTCCGTCAAAAGCCTCAGCTCTTACAGCATCTCCCTGTATACCTCCTTTTCCAAAGTTATTCGTTTGAAAGTTTCTGGCGGCTTCTGTAAATCCGAATTTATAAAAGATATCATGCATCTTATTATTCATGTAAAACAGATTGGTAATCGCAGCATCTTTATAGGTCATAGGATTATCATATCTCCCATCAGCAAAAGGAAAATTGAAAGTGAGGGAACTTCCTCCGTCCGGGGAATATCCCGGATTATTCGTATTATCCTGATCTGAATATGCATATACATTATTTCCTCTTGTATTGGTATAGCTGTTCGTTCCATCAGAATGCCAGCCTTCCGGTGAGGCAACTAAGTCCCAAGGATTATTTACCAATGCGCGAGCCCCAAACGTAGGAGCTTCTACCGGCAATGGAAAAACATTATAAGATGCATTTGTAGGTGCCCACATGGCATTTAACAGCTTACTTTGATTCTCCCCTGCTGATGTTTTCTCCCATTCATTGGATACTGCTTCATGAGAACGACCGTGATCTTCAAAGCTGCAGTTTAGTGTCATATTATCTTTACTGAGTATTTCTCCACTTTCAGCATCAGCAAGTACATGCCACACATCTGAAGAATTTTTATCTGAAACAAACAGTTCTTTAGCCAGAATATACTTACCATTCTTCTCAAAATAGACATCAGGCAAATAGTCTGTATCCGAAATAGCACTTAATCCCAGTTTTTGCTTAAGAAGGTCATCTGAAAATCTCTCATGCACTTTTGTTATACTGGCAGCAACAATATTTCTGCTAAAGTCGTTATTTTCAGAGAGTATCTGATCCCCTTTAATGATGACTTTTCCCAATGCATTGTATACTCTCAGTCCGTTATAAGTCTGCTGTACATTCACAATATTTGCCCCTAAACTATTGGACATATCTTCGTTCAGAATGATAACGCCCACTTTATTTTGGTTTAGCTTTCCACTTTTTTGATAATAATCCTGAATAAGCCTGTTGGAGTTCTGACCATTTATTTTCCCAAAACAGAAAAGAAACACAACAGATACAGGTAATAAAAATAATTTTTTGCTCATAAGATTGGTTTTTACACAACAAAACTATAAATTATTTGCGATATCGAAATATTAATTTCATTTTTTTTATCAAAAAGTAAAATTAATTAACTTTTTTTCTTTTTTTCAATTATTTTTTTCTTCTTTTTCTGCGGTATTTTACTTTTTATAAATTTTTCTCTGCTTTTTAAGAAATCAAGCATGCATTGATCATAGGCAAATGTTCGGGCAAGCTTTAAAGGTTTCAAAGCTTGTTTATATTCTAATCTGATTTCAAACAGTAAAGACTGATGGATAAGGATTCTACTTTTATCTATTCCTTTTATCTTTAAAGAATAGTCAATCAGTTTTTCTGCATCATCCAGGTCTTCATTGTCTAAAAGGCACTTGATATGATATTGCGGTGTATTCAGGTTAGAAATATTGCATTGCATCGCTTCTTCGAAATACAGTTTAGCTTTTTCATAATCAAACAGCATTTCACTATAAATTCTTCCCATCAGACAGAGGCTGTCTGCATCTTCCGGATCATATGACAAAGCATAGTTTAATGCCTCTAAGCATGACGGAAGGCTGTATGGATAATTATCTAAGGCCTCAAAATAATATTTATTTTTAGTTAAGGTCATTGTTGTAGTTTTTTAATTCATTTTTCAAGGCATTCCTCTGTTTTTTGAATGTCTTGTCTTCATAATTCTTTTTAAAATCTGTTCCTGAAAATGTCCGAACCGGATTTCCGCGTTCTACCTGCATCTGAAGAGACCAGGTATCTTTCAGCTTTCTTTCCAGCTGCCGGATATAAACCGCCATTACTTTTCCTTTTAATCTGATAATGGATAGCTTTTTATTTTCCAGCTGTGAACGGGAATCCTGTACAAAAACAGTCTCGTTAGTAGGAATATGGGTAGCCCGTACCGCGGTATTCACCTTGTTTACGTTTTGCCCTCCGCTTCCCTGGCTTCTGGCGGTCTGAAACCGGATATCTTTTTCATTGAAATCAATCATTTTTATATTTTCAAGTTCAAAGATTCCGATAAACCAATTGCTTCTTTTATGCAGTTTCCTGAATGTGCTTTTCCCTGTCCAGCACACACTTCCCAGCCAGTTTTTTAAAAAGGGGCTTAGATCTTTCCCTTTTAAAAGAACAGTCACCGATTTTAATGTCAGGTTCTCATCACCGTTCTCACGATGAATGATTTCGTATTCTATTGTATTTTGTTTTGCCTCTTCAAGAAAGGTCTTCAGCACCTTGGCTGCTACCCATTGGCATTCTAAAGGCCCTCTTCCTGAAGTGATCTGTATTAATTTTTCCATTTTATGTTGGCATTTTGCTTAATAAAGGATGTCCTACCGGATCTATTCCTTTTTCTAATAAATTTTTTGCAGCCATTACTGCCCAGCATTTGTCGCTGGAGTGGATATTTCTGTAAAAAGAAAGTAAAACACTGGGTTTCACAACAGTAAAACCATTGGCTTCAATAGTCTCAAGATCATCTTTTTCAAAGAAGTCAATGGTAATTCTGCAGACCTTTTCATTTTCCAACTTCACCGTTTTCTCGTACCTGCGAAAGTTTTCCTCACTCGGCAGATGGTCATATCGGGTCCAGACTTTCTGAAATCCTTCCTGCTGAAGAATGATAACCACGTCTGCAACATTCTCTTTCTTTACAAAAACATCAATATCCTTATGATCGTGGGCATGTTTGTATTCCGTATGTCCTTTTTCCGACATAAAATGCCATGCCCAGCCTCCTGATATAATGATTTTATCTTTTAATGTATTTAAAATTTCGAGCCCTAACCGGATTCTGAATTCCGGCCAGACTTCACCATATCTTTTTATGTTATGTGGTGCTCCCATTTTTTTGTTTTTTTAAATTAAAAGTTGAGAGTTTATAGTTGACAGCCGGTATTTCAACTGACAACTACAAACCATCAACCCAATTATCTGTCCATTCTCACAATCCTCGGTTGGAAAGTTCCCAGAATATCCACCAATTCGCTCTGTGCATTCATCACTTCATTAATGTCTTTGTAGGCCATAGGGGCTTCTTCTGCATTTCCACCCATCAGGGTGACATTTTTCAATTTCAGTTCTTTTTTGATATCATGCTGAGTGAAAAGACTTCTGCATTCTCCTCTTGAATGCGCTCTTCCTGCGCCGTGTGATGCTGAATTCAGGGATTCAGGATTTCCTTTTCCGCGGACGATAAATCCTTTTGCCGTCATGGATCCGGGAATCATCCCCAGTTCATTTTCATTAGCAGGAGTTGCCCCTTTTCGGTGAACAATCACTTCTTTACCGTTATGGATTTCTTTCCAGGCAAAGTTGTGATGGTTTTCAATTCTGGCTTTTACCCTTCCGCCAACAGCTTTTACCAGCCTTCTGTGAATATCATCATGACAGGCAGAGGCATAATCTCCGGCAAGATTCATTGCTGTCCAATATTCCAATCCCAAGTGGGTACTAAGATCCAGCCAGGCAAAGTTTTGAGCTTCTTTTGGTAACGGACATTGTTCTGTTGCCACTCTTGAGTAATACTGGGCAATCTCCGCTCCCAGACCTCTTGAGCCGCTATGAGAAAGGATTCCCAGATATTTTCCTTTTGGCAGACCAATTTGCTCATCTTCTTCAGTGATTTCCACTTCTCCGAATTCCACAAAGTGATTTCCTCCGCCTGAGGAACCCATCTGTTTGATTGCTTTTCCCTTTAATCTTCTTAAGATCGGGATCATATCGAATGTATCTCTGTCGAAAATCTCATGATCAATGTGAGATTTGTGCGTTTCATACATTCCGAATTTTGTATGTTCAGCAAGCGCTTTTTCATATTTATCTCTTGCTCCTTCAAGATATGAAACCGGTGTATCCAAAATACTGAGGCTCATTCTGCAGCCAATATCCATTCCTACGCCGTAAGGGATTACAGCATTTTCCACTGCCAGAACTCCTCCTATCGGAAGTCCGTAACCGCTGTGGGCATCGGGCATTAATGCTCCCTGAGTAGAAACAGGCAGCTTCAAAGCAGTATACAACTGATTTTTCGCCTCTTCAGAGATATTGTTACCAAAAATCTGAAATGAAGCACGCTGTGAATTCAGCATTCTTTTTTCTGTCTTTTTGGATGAAAGCAGGGTTTCTGCAATTTGTCCGAAGGTCAGATCTTTTTCAAATTCTTCCGGATTCAGCAGGATTTCCTTTAAAAGAGATTTTACGTGGTGAATATTCTTTGTTGCAAAATTTCTTTTCATGACTTCCAATGCTACGTTTACGCTTTGATTATTTGGATAGCCCAGTTTTAATATATCTTTTCCTTTTAGTTTTAAATTTCCCATTGTTTTTGTTTTAAATAACAGTTTGGACTTATATGTCCAGTAAGCTTTCTGCAATTTCTGTTGCAGACATTTTGCAGGTAACATATTTCCTGCTTTTGATAAGTGGAATATCTTCTCTTTTTCTTCTCCATGGGTATGATCTACCATAAATTGTTTTGTGGATAATCCCTACAATTTTATGCTGCCCTAAATAGGATCCCAGTTCTGCGCATTCTTTTTCTAATTCAAAGTCTACAGGTTTATAATGGGTAATCATATTGGGTCTTGTACGTAAGGTAAATCTCCAGGGTTCAATAAATTCGTAGTATGGAACATAAGCCTTCCGGGCCGGGCAATATTCTTCCTGTTTCAAAAAATACTGTCTTTCCCTTGTTGTAAGTCCCAGTTTCGGATCATTCCAGGAATATGAAGAGATATTTTTGAGTTTTTGTACTCTTTCAACATATATTCTACGCCCGAATTTTCTTTTCTTTTTTAAAAACTGGCGGCTTTCCGAATACATGTAGGTATTGATCTTCTTCAATATTCCCTCAAAGAAATCTCCATCTTTGGATCTCATTACCTCTTCCCTTACCGCAAAGAATCTTACAAATCCTCTCTGATAGGGCTTCTCCAAAGGCATCCATGGAATATTTCGTCTTATATCCCAAAGCTCATCACTACGTCGATATTTTTTTCTTATCTGCTTTTCTACATCTTTTCTAATTGTTCTTTTTCTGCTTCTAGCACTTCTCAGGCGGGAAAACAGAAGGTTATCATTTTCCATTGTTAACAGAAGTTAGATGTGAGATATTAGAAATTAGCTTATTTTACCTCACACAACTTTCAATCAACTAAAAAGATAGTTGAATGAATTAATAATAGACAATGAAAGTTTTGAGGATATACCTCATCCAATCTTGTCCTTCATGACACTAAAAAAGATTTCGGGTAAACTTGGGAGTTTGAAATATTGCGCAATAAAAAACCCGAAATCTCTACGACTTCGGGTTTTGATATTTCATTGTACTGTTATTCTAAGAATGTACCAAACCGCGAAGCCTTACCACCATAAGGGGTAATCCAACTGTAGAATTCTGTTTAGTTCTGAACATTGCTTCGTCGTTTTTTAATTGGTTAAACTTGATTTTCAGGTGCAAATATATAAATTTTTCTGAGAATCAAAATATTTTTTTCACTTAAGGTGAATAATGCTGAGAAAAATGGCGTCAATAACTTTTGTCATTCTCTTTGTATCGAGCGTTTCCATCGTATCCGTGGGTTCGTGATAATTTTTATTTCTGAAGAAGGAAGTATCCGTGATCATGAGAGCGGGAAAGTCAAAATTCCAATAGTTCAGATGGTCGGAATAGTCTATTCCTGCTACAAATTTTGGGGCTGAGAAGGTTTCTGTTTTTATCTGTCCTGAATCTTTAAAATTACCTATGAAATTTCTTACAAAAGGACCTGCTCCACTGATTTTTTTCACCAATGTAATGAAATCTCCCTGATCACCATATATCCAGGAAAGAAGACCTACAGGAAAACTCTGGGAATCTTTTTCATCTTTGAAATAACCGATCATTTCTACACTGGCCATTCCATAGATATCGATCTTATTGTCTTTTAAATATTTTGCATGGACATAGCTTCCCATATTTTCGGTCCTGAAATAAGGAGGTTCTTCCAAGGTATAGGCAACAAGATCTACTCTGTAATTAAGTTTTTGACCTTTGAGCATTCTTGCGAGCTCCAGAAGAGCGGTGACTCCTGTGGCATTGTCGTCTGCTCCCTGCTGATCTCCACAAACATCGTAATGAGCACCTATAATGATCCGCTTCTTATTTTCTGTTCCAAAGGATGAAATAACGTTTTTATATATTTTTCCATCAACTTTGTATTCCTGGTAAGCAGTGCTGTCACCATAAGTACTAAAAGTCTGATGGATATAGTCTGCAATGGCATTCAGCTGGTCTATATTTTTATGGTTTCTAAATTGTGGAGTTTGGGTCATTGCGGTCAAATGCTTTTTAACCAAAGCAGTATCTGCAACGACCTTCGAGCTTTGCATTGATCTATTGTTCTTCCCTGAACCCAGCAAGAAGACACCTGTAATAACAAATAAGCCTACGAGAAGAAACAGTTTTTTCCTCGTAGGCTTTATTATATTTTTTAGATTCATGGGGTATGTTTTAATCTCTGTGATGAAATTAAAACTTTTCTTTTTATTTTTCTAAAAATCTTTCCAGAATTTCTACTGCACATTTCGGAAGGTTGGTTCCAGGCCCGAAAATAAAGTCTGCACCATTGGCATAAAGGAATTCATAATCCTGCTGAGGAATTACTCCTCCCACAACGATGGTAATATCATCGGCTCCCAGTTTGGATAATTCTACTACTACCTGAGGAACTAATGTTTTGTGTCCGGCAGCCAATGATGATACTCCTAAAATATGAATATCGTTTTCTACAGCTTGTTTAGCCACTTCTTCCGGTGTCTGGAATAAAGGAGCTACATCCACGTCAAATCCCATATCAGCAAATGCTGTTGCCACTACTTTTGCACCTCTGTCATGACCGTCCTGTCCCATTTTGGCGACCATTAGCCTTGGGCGGCGTCCTTCTTCTTCTTCAAATTTCTGAGTCAGATTAAGGGCTTTTTCAAAGTATTCGTTTTTACCGGCATTCATAGCGTATACACCAGAGATTGTTTTAATATTTGCTTTATATCTACCAAAGGTTTCTTCCATGGCATCACTCATCTCTCCAAGGGTAACTCTTCTTCTTGCTGCTTCGATGCATAATGCCAGAAGATTTCCTTTCCCTGTCTGAGCACTTTTACGGATTTCATTGAGAATCTGCTCAACAGCTTCGGTATTTCGATCTGTTTTGATTGTATTTAATCTTTCAATCTGTTTTCTACGAACTTCTGTATTATCGATGTCCAGGATTTCTATTGCATCCTGTTTCAATGAGGATTTGAATGAATTGACCCCAATAATGAATTCTTCTCCGCTGTCAATTTTCGCTTGTTTTTTTGCGGCAGCTTCTTCAATTCTCATTTTTGGAATTCCGGCTTCAATAGCTTTGGTCATTCCACCTTCCTGCTCTACCTCATCAATATACCTCATCGCTTCTTCAATCATTTGCTGAGTAAGGCTTTCTACAAGATTACTTCCACCCATCGGATCTACCACATCGCATATTCCGCTTTCCTGCTGAAGAATGATCTGTGTATTCCTTGCAATTTTTGCTGAATAGTCTGTAGGCAGGGCAATGGCTTCATCCAGCGCATTGGTGTGAAGAGACTGCGTTCCTCCTAATGCTGAAGACAAAGCTTCTATAGCTGTTCTTGTGATATTATTGAAAGGTTCCTGCTCTGTCAGAGACCATCCGGAAGTCTGTGAATGGGTTCTTAATGCCAGAGATTTTGGATTCTGAGGATTAAACTGTTTTAAAAGGGTTGCCCAGATATATCTTGCGGCACGCATTTTAGCAATTTCCATGAAATGATTCATCCCGATTGCCCAGAAGAAAGAGAGTCTTGGAGCGAAATCGTCTACGTTCATTCCTGCTTTTATTCCTGTTCTTACATATTCAAGACCGTCTGCCAGGGTGTAAGCCATTTCCAGTACTGGTGTAGCCCCTGCTTCCTGCATGTGGTATCCGGAAATAGAAATGGAGTTAAATTTTGGAATGTTTTGCGAAGTGTATTCAAAAATATCTGCGATGATCTTCATGGAAGGTGCCGGCGGATAAATGTAGGTATTTCTTACCATGAATTCTTTCAAGATATCATTCTGAATCGTTCCTGAAAGCTGATCCTGCTTTACTCCCTGCTCTTCTGCCGCTACGATGTAGAAAGACAAAATAGGAAGTACAGCTCCATTCATAGTCATAGATACTGAAATCTGATCCAGGGGAATTTCATTGAAAAGGATTTTCATATCTTCCACAGAGTCGATAGCAACTCCTGCTTTTCCTACATCTCCTACTACTCTTGAGTGGTCAGAGTCATATCCTCTGTGTGTTGCTAAGTCAAATGCTACTGAAAGTCCTTTCTGGCCTGCAGCAAGGTTTCTTCTGTAAAATGCATTGGATTCTTCAGCTGTAGAAAATCCGGCATATTGACGGATCGTCCATGGTTTTTGAACATACATGGTGGAATACGGACCTCTAAGATAGGGTGCAATTCCTGGAGAAGTCTGCGTTAATGATTCATCTTTTACATCTTTTTTTTCATAGGATGATTTGAGTTCAAGTCCGTCTTTTTCAAAATTGTAAATCTCTCTTTCCTGAGCTGATACATTAAAATCCGGTTTTTTCACAGAAATTGTCTTTCGCATTCCAATTATTTTTGTCCCCGTAAAGTTAATTTTTTTGAGCGAAACATGAAACTTCTGTTAACGTTCTGTTTTACTTCAATTTATGAAAAGAAAAAGGCCGGGCAAATGCCCGGCCTTTCCTATTAGTAAATAGTATGCTTATTTTTTGATAAGCTTCGTATTGTAAGTATTTTTGTCATCTTTTATCGTGATTACATACATACCTTTGATTAATGAAGCTACATTAATTCTTTGTCCGTCAATATGTCCTTCCTGAGCTAATCTTCCATCAGCAGTATAGATTTTATAGTCTGCTTTTCCTTTCAGATTTTTCACTTCTACGAAAGTATCTGCAGGGTTCGGATAAATTGAAATTTCAGATGATTTAACGTCTTTTGTTTCGTTTACAGCAAGAGTACTTGTAATTTTTACCGGCAGATCCATTACTGAACCTCCTCCTGTTGTGATGTCTCCACATGCACTTGCTAAAGCAGCCGTATTATACTTCGTAACAATTCTCATTCTTAGAAGTTTATCTCCAGCATATGTAGTTGAAGGTACTGTAAAGTTTTGTGCTCCAAAACTTACACTTCCTGCAGGAACACCTCCGGAAAGGCTAATTATTCTTTCAGATATCTCAAATACTCCATTTCTATTATAATCAATCCAAACAGAAAGATTTAAAGGAACGTTGGAACTGCTAAATGCTTGTCTTACTACAGGTGTAATAGCGTACGTAGTTCCCTGAACCAAATTGACAATCTTACCAGGATCTTCAGATAAATCTTTATATGATCTTAATGAAGGATCATCATAAACAAGATTTGAAACTGTTACTTTTCTAATAGCTCCAACATAAGATGTTCCTGAATTCATTATACAGTAATCAATTCCGGTCTTTAAGCCGTTTGTTTTAAATACATAATTATTGGAGAATGCACCAGGAACACTGTTTACAACAGCTGCGACCTGTACTTCATAATTTGTTTCATCTTCAAGACCTGTTAATACCACTGAATTTGTTGTACTTGTTGTATTTGACCAGTTTGATGTCCCTTGTTTTCTATAGTTAACAGAATATGTTGCTCCAGTTACGCTATTCCATGATGCTCTGGCTGTTGTCTTGAACACTTCTGTGCTTATTGTTGTAAGTCCGGTTGGAGCCGCAGTTGTAGATGTAGGTGCATCTGCAACAGTAACTTGAGGAGAAACAGCATAGAAAACGTTACCAATTGCTGATACTCTCAACTTAATTGGTGTCGTAATTGTATTTGGCATTTGAACTGTGTAGCTCCCTGTATTAGGTGTAGAAGCTACTAAGTCTGTCCAGGTTGCTCCATTATCTGAAGTATAATCAATCTTTACATTAGGTGAGTTATAAGGAGCTGTATTTGTATTGGCTACTTCCCACTGAATAATGTTATTAGCATTTTTATACAGAACTGATGATGTAGTAAGACCATTAAATTTAAAAGGTCCGTCGTTTCCAATGACTGTATTAACTTCTGAAGAAGACAACATTGGTCTTTGTGCATTTTGGTCTCTAACCGTTACAGCATAACTTAGAGTTCTAGGAATATAAGATACAGTCTCCCAATTTGGATTTGGATTATTTGCGGCATCAGTCTTATTCGTAAGAATTCCATTCATAACCAGTGGAAAGCTTGGGAAATATCTTCTTCCACTACTTGTTCCAAAGCGGGATCTTGTTAATGCACCCTGTGTATTGTATCCCCATCCCGTATCTCCTGAAATTGAAGCCAGTCCGGTAACACTATCTGTTTGCTCCCAAGTGTAATTAATAGCATCTCCTTCTGCATCTGTTGCTGAAGCATCAAGATAATAAGCAGTCCCTTTAGGCACTGTATAAGAGGTAAGTGCTGCTATTACTGGCGGCGTGTTGTTCGTGATTGTCTCAGATGTACCGCATGTGGCAGGCTTACCGTCCAAATTCGTTAAAATCTGATCTACAGATTTATAATGGAAATAGGCATCTGAAGACATTTGAACATTATCACTTGTAATCCCTGCATATCCCATAATAGTAGTTCCTCCTCCTGGTTCTACGTTAACATTGCTTCCTTCAGATTTATTTGAAAATGTATGATTTCCTCCTAACTGATGCCCCATTTCATGAGCCACATAGTCAATATCAAAAGCATCTCCACTTGGGATACTATTAGCTGGTGAAGTAAATCCGGATCCTTTACCTGCAGGTACACTCGTGGTTGGATCAACACATATACAGCCGATGCATCCAGCGTTTCCTCCTCCTCCTGAAGCACCGAATAAATGGCCTATGTCATAGTTGGCATTGGTTACCTGAGCTGTAATCGCGTTCTGAAGTTCCAGATTCCAAGCTCCTTCGGATCCTACATCACCTGGTGAATAAGGGTCTGAAGCCGGATCTGTATAGATAACATTCGGGAAATTCTGAACAAGTAATTTTATTCCAAAATCCTTTTGGAATACTCCGTTCACACGGCTCATAGTATTGTTAATTGCAACAAGTGCCGGAGCTCTTTTTTGATCATCAGTAGCCGTAGCCGGTACGCCTGCCAAATTCATAAAGTATTGAGTATACTCTCCAGTAACAGAAATTGCTAATCTGTAAGTTCTGAATTTTGTACTTGAGGGTCTACTGGTGATTCCTACATTAGAAAGGGTCTTTTTTCCATTAGCTTCTAATGACTTTATATCTTTGAAGTTCTTCTCTTCTGTAGAACATTCAAATCCGTGCTCGCTTTCTGTTCTGTTTGTTTTGTAGAAAACGCCATACACCTGCTTATCTGTAGTAATAGGTTCTATAAACTGGAATTTTCCGTCTTTGATTATCATCGACTGCAACTCAGTAGGTGCAGTACTGAATCTTACATATTTTCCAGGATCATCTACTCCTACACCAACGTAAGAACCCAATTGATATTTGTCTGCAATAGATTTTTCCATAACAGGATCACTGTATACAGCAAATTTTTCAATTTTCCCTTCTGCTGTAGGTAAAGAAACAATCACAGCCTGAGCCCCTTTCCCTGTTTCTACAGCATCTTTTAAAATATTTCTAAGCGATTGCAAATCAAACCTGTAAGAATATTGAACTTCTACTTCTTTTCTGATTTGAGAAGTTCTTTGTGAGGCCGGTTCCCACCTCTGTGCATGGAGACTGGAAAGTCCAGCAGCCAAGGCACACACTAGTAAAATTCTTTTTTTCATAATTACCTAATTAGTTTAGAATTGATAAACTTTAAATATCCACCCTAAAAATAAGAATTATTAACACAACAACATAAAAAAAACGACCAATTTTAAATAAAATTAGCCGTTTTCTTAAATATATTTCTTTTTTAGAGTTATTTCTTTATTCCCATCTCAAATAACGCAAATGATATAAGATCTGCATTTTCACTGATCACCTGATCTGTAGATCTTCCGGCACCGTGTCCTGCATTCTTTTCAATTCTCAGGAGAATAGGATTTTTACAAGCCTGTTTTTCCTGAAGCTCTGCACCAAATTTAAATGAGTGTGCCGGAACTACTCTGTCATCATGATCACTGGTAATGATCATTGTGGATGGATAGCAAGTTCCTGCTTTTACGTTGTGTACAGGGGAATAGGATTTAAGATATTCGAACATTTCTTTACTGTCTTCTGCTGTACCATAGTCGTAAGACCATCCTGCACCAGCTGTAAATTTATTATATCTTAACATATCCAAAACTCCAACTCCAGGGAAAGCTACTCTCGCAAGATCCGGGCGCATTGTCATTGTTGCTCCTACTAATAATCCCCCGTTTGATCTTCCTGAAAGTGCCATGTATTCTTTTGAAGTATACCCTTTACTTTGAAGATATTCTCCTGCAGCGATAAAGTCTTCAAAAACATTTTTCTTCTGTTGTTTTGTTCCTGCATCATGCCATTTTTTACCATATTCACCTCCACCACGGATGTTTGGAACAGCATAAATACCGCCATTTTCCATCCAGATTGCATTTACTACAGAGAACGAAGGCTGTAAGCTGATGTTGAAACCTCCGTAAGAATACAGAATAGTAGGATTTTTACCGTCAAGTTTAGTTCCTTTCTTATAATTGATCATCATAGGAACTTTTGTACCGTCTTTTGAAGTATAGAACACCTGTTCTGAAACGTAATCATCCGGATTAAACTTCACTTTAGGTTTTTGATACACTTCAGATTTTCCTGAATCTACATTGAATTTGTAGGTGGTTCCCGGTGTAATATAGTTACTGAAAGAGAAATACACATCTTTCTCTTTTTCTTTCCCTCCGAATCCTGAAATATTTCCTTTTCCGGGAAGTGTAATTTCTCTGATCAGTTTTCCTGTTTTATCAAACTGTTTTACCTGATCTATAGCATCAATCATATAGGTTGCAAAGAAATATCCTCCACCTGTAGAAATTCCTAACACGTTTTCTGTTTGTGGAATTACATCTTTCCATGTTGCAGGAGCCGGGTTAGTGATAGTTGTTTTCACAAGACGCATATTCGGGGCATCTTTATCAGTAAAAATGAAAAGATCATCACCTTGTGTATCTACAATGCTGGCATTAATGTCAAATCCGCTCATAATTTGTACAAAGTCACCTCCTTTTTTAAGGTCTTTTATGTACAATTCATTACCATTTGTAGCATTAGCTGCAGAGATAATAAGGTATCTCTGGTCTTGAGAAACGCCTGCACTTAAGTATCTTCTTGGGGTTTTATCACCTCCGAAAATCAATTTATCTTCAGATTGTTTTGTCCCCAGTTTATGAAAGTATACTTTATGTTTATCTGTCATTCCCGAAAGTACAGTCCCTTCTTTAGGTTTGTCGTAGCTGGAATAATAGAACCCTTCATCTCCCTGCCATGAAATTCCGCTGAATTTTACATCCAGTAAAGTTTCATCAATCTGCTTTTTGGTAATTGCATCAATGATAATGATCTTATTCCAGTCGCTTCCTCCTTCAGAGATAGAATAAGCAGCAAGGTTTCCTTTTTTGTTGAATGAAAGGTTGGAAAGTGAAGTTGTTCCTTTTTCTGAAAATTTATTAGGATCTAAAAATACTTCTGTAGCATTGGTCTTATTGTTTGTTCTATACAAAACAGACTGAGCCTGCAATCCATCGTTTTTAGAATAATAGGTGTAATCTCCTTCTTTGAAAGGGGCTGAAATTTTTTCATAGTTCCAGATATCCTTCAGCTGGCTTTTGATTTTATCCCTGAACGGAATTTTAGATAGATAATTCTGACTGTAAGCAACTTCTTCATCTACCCATTTTTTTGTAGGTTCAGAATCATTTTCCAGATCTCTGAATGGATCGGAAACAGCGCTTCCGAAATAGGAATCTGTCTGGCTTCCTTTTAGTGCTTTAGGATAAATCATTTTCTGAGAGTAAAAAGATGCTGAAAATAATACTCCAGCTGTTAACAATATAGGTTTAAAATTCATACTGATCGGTTTTTCTCAAAAATACGCAAAGTATGTGAAATAAAAAAAGTCCCGTTATATTGGGACTTTTTTATGTATTATAGGATATTTCAACTATTCATTGGCACCGAAGCTTTCAAAATAGAAATCGGTAAGGTTGCTGACAATCTCATCCGGACTTCCATTCCAATAGTATATTTTATCTCCTTCTTTCAATTCATATAAAGTAAAGTTTTGATCTGTTGTTACCGTTTTATCGGCATTTTTAAAATCCTGAACTGCCTGAATTAAATATTTTTTCAGATCCTCAGTTTTTATTTTATTCAGATCACCTTTTGGACCGGAAGTCAGTTTGGAAGGAACCAGGAAGCTTACAGCATAACTAATTTCTGCAATTTTTTGCCCTTCAACATATTCATTAGGAACTACTTTTACTTCTTTGACGTTAAGTTTTCCGGTTTTAAAATTCCCAAACATTGCGGTGAAGTAATCTTCTGCTTCTTTTTTACATGCTGCAGCTGTTGCTTTAGGAAAAGCTGAAAGAAAATTATCTACGCTTCCATTGATCATTTCCTTTGAAGTTTCTTTAAAATCCACCTGATAAGCGGTTTGTCCATCTACTGTAGGCTTTAAATAATCATTGAGTTTATTCAATGCTGCTTCATCATTGTTCACGAAAGTACCAAAGAAGAGTTCAAAGGCTTCTTTAGGTTTCTTTACTTCCGTCTGAGCCATCAGTTGCTGTCCCATCATGGTAAGCAACAGCAGGAAAATAATTTTGTAGTTTTTCATAGTGTATATTTTGTTTTATTATTTGCAAAAACAAAGCCCCTGAAAAGTCAGAGGCTATATTTTTATGTATTGATAATTTTAGTAATTTTCTTCTTCCCCCTTCATTTTCTCTGCATTTTCCGCCATGATTACGGCATCAATCATTTCAGAAATATCTCCATTCATATAAGCATCAAGGTTGTACATAGACTTATTGATTCTGTGGTCTGTAACTCTTCCTTGCGGGTAATTGTACGTTTTAATTTTTGCAGAACGGTCTCCTGTAGATACCATAGATTTACGTTGTGCAGCAATATCTCCCTGTACTTTCTGTAATTCGATATCGTATAATTTTGTTCTTAGCATTTCCATTGCCAGCTCACGGTTAGCCAGCTGAGAACGGGCTTGTTGACAAACCACTACCATCCCGGAAGGTTTGTGGGTAAGCTGAACTTTAGTTTCAACCTTGTTTACGTTCTGACCACCGGCACCTCCTGAACGGGAAGTCTGCATTTCAATATCTGCAGGATTCAGTTCAAAATCTACTTCTTCAGCTTCCGGTAAAACAGCAATTGTAATGGCAGAAGTGTGTACTCTTCCCTGAGATTCTGTTTCAGGTACACGCTGCACACGGTGAACTCCGGATTCAAATTTCATGATTCCGTAAACTCCTTCTCCTTCCACTTTCATGATCAATTCCTTGTATCCTTTTGCAGCTTCGTTGGAATCTGTTACTTCATGTCTCCATCCTTTTGTTTTAAAATACATGGTATACATTCTGTAGACGTCCTCTACGAAAATAGCAGCTTCATCACCTCCAGTTCCGGCACGTAATTCTACGATAACATTTTTGTCATCTGCAGGATCTTTAGGGATCAGTAATACTTTCAGTTCTTCTTCCAATCCTGGAATTTTAGCCTGAGCTTCCAGCTTT
The DNA here is from genome assembly GCF_965111995.1 of Chryseobacterium sp. Marseille-Q8038. Lineage (NCBI taxonomy): Bacteria > Pseudomonadati > Bacteroidota > Flavobacteriia > Flavobacteriales > Weeksellaceae > Chryseobacterium > Chryseobacterium sp. Marseille-Q8038. Next base: position 1,439,504 of record NZ_CBCOPN010000002.1, read on the forward strand.
TCTTCTTTAGCAAGATCTACCAAATCTCTGTCTGAACCGTCTGCAATAATTTCTTCAGATTCTGCAATACTGTCCAGCGCTCCTTTGTACTGATCGTAAACTCTTACAATTTTTCCCAAATCACTATATTCTTTGTTCAAAGAAGAATATCTTTTTTGGTCTGAAATGACATCAGGCTGTATAATAAGGTCTGCAACCTCATTATATCTTTGTTTTATAGCTTCTAATTTTGGAATTAATGATTTAGACATTGTAGAAATTTTGTGGGTGCAAAGATAAGGATTATTAAGTCAAAATTAAAATTCCGAATCATCATAAATTTTTGAGCATTAGGGATAAAGGGAGCAAAATGAAGAAAATTCCCAATTTCCCAATTATTTATCCGTCTTTCTGTATCACTAAAATGTACTTTAATATCTTTTAGAAAGCCTTCTGTCAATCAGATATAAAACAATTCCCACTGCAATAATTCCCAATCCTATCAAGCTTTCTTTAGGATTATGGATAAAAGTAAAATAAAGAATATAGATGCTGAACAATAGAAAAACGGCTGGAAAAATATGAAAAGCATTAGATTTAAAGATTTTTCTGTCTTTTTTCTTAAGAAAGAACACGGTAGAAATTGCCAGACTGGCAAAAAGCTGTAAAATAAAAGCTGTATAGACAAAGATCTCTTTAAAACTTCCTGTCAGAATAATAACAGAGGCAATCACTGCATGAGCAAAAATGGCTCTTACCGGAATTCCTTTTTTATTCCCTTCGGATAAGGGTTTCCAAATGTAGGTATGTTTTGCAAAAGCCTGTGTTAACCTCGAACCTACCCACAGATACCCGCTAATTGTTGCTATCAATTGCAGGGCAATAAAAACATTGACAATCTTTCCAAAAGCAGGTCCCAACATATTGACAGCAGCTTCTCCCATCACATCTTCTTTTCCTGCCAACTGGCTCACAGGAGCATGTTTCAGCATAATATAATTCACCAGAATATAGCTTACCGTCACGAAAACAGTTCCTATAATAAGAGATTTAGGAAGGTTTTTCTGAACATCCTTTATTTCTCCTGCGATATAAGAAGCTGAATTCCAGCCTGTGTAAGAATAAGTTACAAATACCAGAGAGGTAGCAAATGCAGGAAGCATGATTTCATTCTGCCAGCTGTCACTGAAATTGAGACTGTTCCCAATCTGCGGTGAACCTGAAATTCCTACTCCAAGAATAACCAGTACAATAATGAATGCAATCTTAATGAACGTAAAAAAGTTATGAAACCTACTGGATGTTTTCAGGCTAAATGATAATGCAATGGCAACCAGAAATATTGCGGCAATGGCAAACCCATTTCCAAAAGAATAATCGAATACGGAAAGGTATTTCGACATTGCCAATGCTGCCAGCGCAACCGGAGAAGAAAATCCAATGATAAGTGAAATCCAGCTTATCAGATATCCGAATATCGGATGATAGGTTTCTTTGAGGTAAATAAAATCGCCCCCGTTTCCTTTAAAATGTGAACCTAATTCGGCATAGCAAAAAGCCCCGAACAAAGCGAGAATTCCTCCAATACTCCAAAGCAGGAAAATGCTGTAGGTATTGGTAATATCGGACAACTGAAATCCCAGGGTTGTAAAAATCCCGGTTCCGATCATATTGGAAACAACGATAGCGGCGGCTGTTTTCCAGCCAATCTGATGTGAAGCAGTACTCATTTAATGATTAAAAGTTAAAATTAAGTCTTCCAAAGAAATAATTTCCCAGTGTTCCCATCTGAACCGGCGCGTATTTGAATACTCCATAATATGAATTTTCATAGATCTGGCGATCCGGGAAGACATCAAATACATTATTGGCTCCTACTGTAAAATTGATGTTTTTTGTGATGTCATACCCGACACTGATGTCCGTAACGACCTTCGGAGAGAATTCCTGAACGCCTCCAAATGGATAACCATCTCTTATTACTTTACCAAAATAGGTATTTCTTACGAGAAAATTGAACTTTCCTATTCCATAATTCAAGCCTAATGAAGCTTTTGTTTTTGGAGACAGGGTTTCAATGATGTTGATCTGATCCGGGCCAAAGAATTCATTCTGAGGAGTTCCTAAGTTTTCCGGAAAATGAAAGTCTGTGATTTTTGTTTCTGTATAGTTTCCGGCAAGATTAATATTTAAATTTCCGCTTCCAAGAATCCAGTCATAAGAAACTACCACATCTACTCCTTTTGTTTCAGTATCAATGGCATTTGTAAAGAATCTTCCGCTTTCTACGTTAAACTGATCCAGTCTGGGATCGGTAATATTGCTGGTAATTACAATCCTGTCTTTTACTTTTATCCAATATCCGTCTACCGAAATATAGAGTTTGTTTAAAGGTCTCAGGGTAAATCCAGCGCTTGCATTGACAGAGGTTTCCTGTTTAAGCTTATCAAACCCAAGAATTCTGGCTGCTTCGCTATCATTTCGGAAAATCCCTTTGGTTACAATTCCTGAACCGGAAGTAGAAATGTCGGCATAAGAGTTATTAAAATACTGCTGTTGAAGGGAAGGAGCTCTAAACCCTGTTCCTACCGCTGCTCTAATTGCATAATTTTTTACAAATTCATATCGTACTGCTAATTTCCCATTCAGGGTATTTCCAAAATCTGAATAATTTTCAAATCTGGCAGCAGCGTCAATATTGAGTTTTTTATCCAGATCATAGGAAACATCTGCATATACTGCCGTGGAATGTCTGTCTTTTTTCAGTGCATTGTCTGGAGAGAATCCGATAAAAGATTGAGATCCGCCTGCTCCAAGCACCGTTGATCCTTCGGTGGCAACATTTCCGTTGATGTCATATTGGGTATAAGAAGCTTCATCACCGGGTTTGATCTGATATTGTTCCAATCTGAACTCTCCCCCGAATCCGATATTAAAACGGTTTATCTTTTTGGAAACATCAAGATTAATCGTATTTTGAAGGAAGCTGTGTGCTCCAGCATAAAAACGGGTTGGTGAATTTGCTCCCAGGGAAGCATTATTGGTATTGCTAACATTGTAATTGAAGGTATTGCTTCCGAATGTATTGCTAAGGTCAAAAAACCAGTCACTGACATTATATTTTACTCCTACAGCATAGGAGACATCATATACTTGTGATCCGAGATTTGCCTGAAACCCGTTCGGATAAATGGATGAAACCACATTAGACGTTTCGCTTGGAAGTCTTCTGAAACCAAACCCTTTTCCTTCTTTGATACTGAAACCTCCGAAAGAATAGATCTTAAATTGATCATTAAAAGGATATTCTGCATTGAAAAACAACTGTCCCTGTCTGATCTGGGCATCTCCGATCTGAAAATTAAAATCGTCACGGGTTAGTCCTCGTTCTTTAATCTTTGCATCATCCGCTGCTCTTGCCGCTTCGGGATCATCAGCAAATGCATAGGCAAAATTATTTCCAAAAATATCCAGATCATGATTTTGAGTTCGTGTTGTTTTTCCTCTATGGCTTAATTGTAGGGAAAGGTTGATATAACCCTCTTTTTTTCCTAATGAAGTCCCATAATTGGCTCCTGCCTGATAAGTATCCCCATCATTTCTCCCAGTCAATCCATACGTAAGACTTGCTGAGGCTCCCGTATTTTTTTTAAGAATAATATTGATCACTCCTGCAATGGCATCAGAACCGTATTGTGCTGCAGCTCCGTCTCTTAACACTTCTATTCTATCAATCGCAATGACCGGAATTGTACTTAAATCTGTTCCTACAGATCCATTTCCAACCGTATTCTGATAATTAACTAAAGAGGTGGAATGTCTTCTTTTTCCGTTAAGTAAAATCAGGATCTGATCTGGTCCCATTCCTCTTAAGGTTACAGGATCAATATGCTCTGTTCCATCAGAAGCAGACTGTCTCACTGCATTAAACGATGGAATCACATAGTTCAGGAGATCCTGAGCCGTCATTTGTGGAGAACTTCTTTGTATTTTGTCAATATTAATAACATCTACAGGAACTGGTGTTTCCAGTTTTGTTCTTTTGACATTTCGGTTTCCGACAATGATGATATCTTCTATTTCTTTGCCTTTCTCCTCATTCTCCTGAGCAGCGACTAACATTGCCCCAAGCAATAATACAGCTGTGCTTAATTTTTTCATTTTTGTTCTTGCCAATTAATAATACGAATCTGACGGATCTTTCCGCAGATACACAAGACTTCAAGAAATGGAATTCATATAGAATATTGACTTCACTTATCTCCCCCTCCGGGTTGGAATTAGCACCTTTACACTTCTGGAACCGTGCAGGTTGCTAAGGTTTCACCGGGCCAAATCCCTCCACCTTTCTTGATAAATCTACTGCAAAAGTAGACTATTTTTTTAAATATACAAAAAAGCAGATCTGCTGTACTGCAAATCTGCCTTTCATTATTTTATAGAACTTGTGGTAAGTTTTATTTTTGAAACATTAAGATGATATTAAGGTGATAAGAGTATTAAGATAAGCTTCGTTTTAAGCTTAAAATTCAGAATGATCCATCTTAACGATACTTTATTTCTTAAATCCTTCTTAATGGTTTTACATATTCAACATTTTTTATAAGTCTAAACAGCTTGATAATTTGTTTTTATTTGATCATCATCTTTTGAATGGCAATTCCTGTATCCGATTTCAACTGTACCAGATAGGTTCCCGGTGGATAACTTATTTTCGTTTCATGTGTACCGTTTTCTTTATTCAGCTTGAAAGAGTCCAGCTTTTTACCCGTCATATCAAAAATTAAAATTTCTCCGTTTTTTGCTTTATTGAAAATGAATCGAGCGATTCCGTTTTGTATCGGATTATCTGCAATCTGAAGAGACAATTTGTTTCCTGTATTGATATCTATTGTTGACAAAGCACCTGCATAGTTTCCAAATATTCTGAATTCTCCAGGCTGTAAAGTAATCGGAGTTGTTGTAGAAGCCACATTCAAAATACTATCATCCATCAGATTCTGCCACTGCCCTGTGTAAGGGAAATAAGGCACCACATTTTGGGAAGAAGTAGTATAATTGGCTAATACTACTATATTTTTTATTCCAGTTGTAATTGCTGCATCATACACGTAAATTCTTGTGATCAGCCCATTTGGATCATTCGTAAGGTTATTGGATTCTATACTGTAAGTTTTAGATTTAAAAACCTGATGGGTATTTCTGATATTGATTATTTTAGCCCATGTATCATAAACTGCTTTTCTGTTTGCATTGGTATCATATCCTAATGTAAATGCAACAGGTTTCTCATCTGTTCTGCATCCGCTGTCGATAGTTCCGTTAGCACATCTGTTGATGCTGAATTCGTATCCCAATTCTCCAAACTGCCAGATCATTTTCGGACCGGGAATGGTAAAGAACGTAGCACCGAAAGTTTTCATCCTTTCAAGAGATGTATTCAGGTTTTTAACATCGTAGCTCCCATTAGTAGAACCATAGGCAAGGTTTTTAAACATCAGCCTTTCTTCATCATGGCTTTCTCCATATCCTACAGCACTCATATTGGTAAAGCCATGAAGACTGTGATTCATACGGTCATAATTGCTGTTTTCCTGATACCCCATTGTATTCTGGTTGTAAGGTTCTGTCTGCTTATTCCAAAGCATAACACCTTTTCCTTCTGCGATCCTGTAGTTTGCCCATTGCTGTTCCTCTGCATCAGTTCCCAGATGTTCAAAAATCATGTAAGAATTCGGGTCTATTGCCCACTGTCTGTCAGCATAATGTTTCATGATATCTACTCTGTCCTGTTGATAAGCATTGGTACAGGCTTCATCATTTTCAGAACAGCTTTGGGTAAATCCTTTTGTTAAATCCCAACGGAATCCGTCTATGTGATATTCAGTCAGCCATTGCTGAAGACATCTTTCAACGTAATATTGCGTTGAAGGACTCGTATGGTTAAAATCATTAAATACATTGTACGAATGTTTCGGAACCTGATTAAAATAAGGGTTGTCTGGCGCAACATTTCCATAGCCATCACCATCAGGATCTACATTCCACAGTCTTACCAAAGGTGAACGTCCCGTAGCGTGATTAAACGCAACATCAAGAATAACAGCAATACCATTCTGATGGCACAGGTCTACAAATTCTTTGAATTTTTCAGGAGTTCCATAAGCTTTGTCCAATGCATAATGGAAAGATGTATTGTATCCCCAGGAAAGGTTTCCGTCAAATTCCATGATCGGGAGCAATTCTATAGCATTGATTTTTAGATTTTTTAAATAAGAAATTTTATTAATCAATGACTGCCAGTTCTTTTCCTGTGTAAAGTCTCTCAATAATAATTCATACACTACCAGATCTTCTTTTGCAGGTCTTTGGAAATTGGTTATCTGCCAGTTATAAGCCGCTTGCCCTGTTTTAAATGTTGACACTTCAAAACCCTGTCCGGCAGGAAATGCAGGTAAGTTTGGATAGGTAGAAGCCGAAATCCACGGATCATCATAAGAAGATAATATTTGTGGTGAATAAGGATCTGCTACTTTTCTCAAATCATTGGTTCTGTATTGGAAAGTATAAAGCTGTTGAGGGGTAATCCCGTTGAGCTCAATCCAATAAAGATCCGGGTTTGTGGTATCTCTTTTCATTAAATAAGAATCATTCACTGCCCAGTTATTGAAACTTCCGATGACATGCACAAAGTTTTTACCCGGCGCATATAAAGCAAGTCCCACTTTGGTCTGATCTGTCGGGTGATAATTGATTCCCTGTTTAATCCAGTTAGGTATTGCTTCAGAAACTACATTTCTCGGAACCTGTAGGATAAACGTTGCGGTTTTAGAATTAGATCCCTGTGTAGCTATAAGCTCCATACTGGCATCCTGAGAAACAGTATAACTATAAGAATAAGATTGTGAAGGCGTTGTTGTTGAATTTACAACCGTTCCGTTGGCTTTTAACTGAAATGTAGCATTAACATTAGAAGTAGCCGTAATATTGATAGAATTCCCCACGGGAACAGAAGTTAAACTATTGGCCAGCGGATGGGTAAGACTTAAGCTTAAAGTACCTACGTTTACAAAAATATCCGGTGAGGTCTGATGTGATCCTGTTTTATCTTTTAATAAAAATCCAAACCTGCCAATTCCTGTTCTTCCGAAAAAGGCTGTTGGAGTAAAAGTAAGCGAGTAACTGTCTGTACCTGCATTATAATTCAGTTTATTTACATCACTTGAATTGTTCCAGCTGCCATTGGTAGGACAATCCTGACTGTTCTGATAATTCGTGTCAAAAGACCAGGACCAGATATAGATGGCATTATTGGAAACACCCCACGCAGATTCGTCAATCTGATCTCCAGGAACTGTAAGTGTTATAGCGTCTGTTTCATCGAATGGGTTGGGGGTAATGGTATAATTGATCTGCCCAAAAACGAACAATGTAATCAACAGAAAACCAACGGAATAAAACTTTTTCATTTATTATTTTTTATCGAATATAGTATAATTTTTCCTTCATAACGACTATTCTTGCTTAATCATCCTCAAATATTTCAATTTTCCGGGAAAAAACAAATCAAAAAAAGGCTCATGAAATTTTCATGAGCCTCCCAATAAAAGTAATTGTAATGAACTAATTTTTTGACGAAAATCGATGTTCCTGAAATTCGCTTAATCTTTTATAATCTTTTTCGAAATGGATTGTCCGTTCTTAAGTTTTAATTCTACGATGTATAATCCTGAAGGAAGTTCGGTCATGTTAATCTGATTATCTGAGAACTGTACATTCATTCTTTGTCCTACAGCATTTACTACATTTATTTTTTCAATTCCGGAATCAGATTTAACCGTAAGAATTCCCTTTGTAGGGTTAGGATACATTCCTATTACTGCATTTTTCAGTGTAGTTTCAGAAGTACCCAAAGAAGCTGTAGGCTTGATACATCTTACCGATGATCCCTGTCCTCTCATAGATCCTGCTGACGGATTGGCAATTGTTGATCCGATATACAGATATTTTGCTCCCAGACTTGATGTATCAGAGCTCCAGAAATACCCTCTTTGTCCTACAAAAGTAAAGTTACCATCACTGGAGCTTCTGTATCCTCCAGCCGGTAATTTAAGATTGCTGCTATAGGCCGTTGCCGGATTGCCAATACCTTCTGCCCCTACTAAAGCAGTCCAGTCTGCCTGAGAAGGCATTTTCCAGTCTGCACCTATTGCTTTACAAGGATCTACTCCAGCCGATGCATTAACATCTGCCGCTGATACTCCTGTCCATGTATCTCCACTTGAAAAACCAGCCCACCATGCTGGAGATCCTGCAATATAACCTCCTCCTGTAGCACTTGTTCCTTCTGGTGTATTGGGCGATGGAGCCTGTACAACCTGAGAATTTCTAAGCTGGTGGCCATCATCCCATCTTCCCCATTGGAAAAGGTCTCCATAAGCGTTCGCATCAGCTATTGAAGAAGCCACCTGCGTACTTCCCAGGTTCTGTTGAAGCCATATTTTTCCGTCAGCGCCTCTTACCGTAGAATACGCTACCTGTTGACCGCGATACATAAAACTTACACAGCCTACGTCACCCACATTTGCTCCTGGATCTGTATTACTGCACGTTTGAGGATTTAATGTCAATGAAATTCTTTTAACTTTTGTGGTATTGTCAGAATAAGCCAGAACAAGGTAGTTTTGTGCTTTATCTATTGCAAGATCATTGTATTTTGCTTCATCATCGGAAACGAAGTCACCTCCAAATGAAACCCAGTTTTGTGAATCATCTAATTTATAAACGGTATTTCTCAGGAAATTGTCATTTTCAAAACGGCTGGCAACCACATAAGGTTTCCCGGATTCTGTTACAGCTAAAGCAACATGTTGTACCCTTCCTTCGGAAAAGTTAGCATTTCCAACCTGCACCCATGAATTTCCATCAAATTTTTTGACATTTACCTTTTTTCCCCCTCCTGAGTTTGAAACATAGGCTACATAAATAGTATTGGATCCATCTAAAGCAATATCAGCATTATACTGTTCTCCTGAAGAAGAAGCGTCTGCCGCAGCTCCACCTACTAAACTCCAGTTTTGTGTTGAGTTCGCACCAGTACTGTTTTGATATACTTTCAACCCTCCGGAAACATTACAGGTATACACCATATTATTGGTTCCGATGACCATTTCAGCAAATTCAGCTCCTCCTGAAAAGCCTGCATTTCCTACTTGTTCCCAAGCTCCTCCAAAGTATCTTTTAACAGTTCCTGAACCATAAGATCCATACGTAAATATGATATTAACAACTGATACTGCGGAAGCCTGATAATTAACAGAGCTATCTGTAGCGTTGGGAAGCTGAGACCATAAAGATCCTGTAAACAAACGTACTTCCATTCCGGAACCTGGATAACCAAGCTGGTTGGTATAATAAATACTGTTCCCGTTTGGACTTATTGACAGTGAGTTGTAAGTTGCTGTTCCTGTAGTAATACCAGGACTTCCCCCTAAGTAAGCCCATGAGGTTCCGTTAAATTTCTGAACAGAGCCTTTGGCTACTGAAACATCATAATATGACAGATAATAATTTCCCTGATTATCAATAACCAAATTATTAAAACTGCTTCCTCCTGCAGATACATCCTGAGCTCCTCCTACATTTTCCCATTGTTGGGCATACATATAGCTTCCAGCAAGGGTTAGCAGTGCTACTCCCGTTCTGATTTTCTTTATTGCAAAATGTAAATCTTTAAACATATGAAATATTATTTTTAATTATTCTAAATTTAATTTAATTTTGCGCAAAAGTACCTCACATAATTAACCCCGAGTTATCATTTTCGAACTTTTGGTTATCCTGCGAAGGACTTTTCCCTTAAGAAGTTGTACCATGGCCGTAAAAATGTGTTGTATGAGGAGTGAATCTAAAAATGGACTTTTGTTCAGATCCGAAGACATCAAAATCATTATGCAGGAAGATCTGTGTCCTGACCAAACCTTCAAGTCTCATATGCTGGAAGGGAAGTCAAGCTTTAACCTTCTGTTCTTTCTGAGCAATGCCATTAATCTGGAGGCTCATGACTGTGGAACTCAATTTTTGTTCAAGAAAAATCAATATATCCTTCATTATTCCCCTAAAGAAAATGTTGCAGAAGTATGGACTGAAAATCAGGAAATCCTGAAATATCTGCAGATTCAGATCAATTATCAATATATTTTCAACCTCATCAATCCTGAGCATAATCGTGAGAACGCAGAGATTCTTGAAAATATGATTCATAATAATTTTATATTCCTGCATAAAGAAACACCTCCGGACATGACCGTTGAAATGCATATGATTGTAAAGGAAATTTTAGGTTATACCAAGAAAGGAATCATGCAGAAATTATTCATAGAAGCAAAAATCATCAAACTTCTTATTCTGATTTTTGAGCAGTTTAATGAGAAAAACACATTGGAATCTACCCCAAAGACTCCGGAAATAATCAGAAAATTCATTGATGAAAATTATCACCGGAATATAAAAGCGGAAGAGATCGGAAAATATATTGGCATGAATCAAAATATTATAAGAAAGGAATTCAAAGCTCAGTATCATACAACGATTGCTCATTATATATCGGAACTCAGGATGTTGAAAGCAAAGAAACTGATCACCAATAAAGAAATTATGATCAAAGAGATCGCCATTGAATGTGGCTATGAATATCTCCAGAACTTTACGCGGGCATTTAAAAAAAAGTTTGGAGTCTCTCCGGAAAGCCTCAGGAATAATAAATAGAAAAACCGCCTAACGAATTAAGCGGTTTTGTATATGTTGTTTTGCTTTGATATTACTTTTTCAGAATTCAGGTGAAAAAGCAATGACAATCAATTAATGATGATGTCCGTGATCGTGAAGGAAAGGTCCGTTTCCTTTAGGCTCGCTGTAGATAACCTCTACACCTTCCTGCTCAGAAACAAGCTTTCTTCTGATATCTTCAGGGTCGAAAGGCTTTACTTTTCCGAAATACTCTTTCAAACCTTCAGTTAGCCACATTGGGATTACTAATCCGAAGAACATAAAAATACACCAGAATCCTACTAAGAACATAGTAATGAAGAATATAGTCCAAAGGAACTGGTAGAACGGCCAAAATGCTGATAATATCGTTATCATTCTCTTAAAGATTTTAGGCAAAAATAGAACTTTTTTCCTTTTTACACAAAAGATCGGTGTTCTATTTTGTTATTTATTTTAATTTTAAACTAATTAGTGAGCAAGATTTGCGAAGAAATCATTGCCCTTATCATCGGAAATGATGAATGCAGGGAAGTCTTTTACTTCAATTTTTCTTACCGCTTCCATTCCTAATTCCGGGAAGTCTACTATATCTACAGATACAATATTGTCTTTTGCAAGAATGGCAGCCGGCCCTCCGATAGATCCAAGATAGAAACCTCCATATTTATGACATGCATTGGTAACATCTTTACTTCTGTTTCCTTTTGCAAGCATGATCATACTTCCGCCGTGGCTTTGGAATTCGTCTACATAAACGTCCATTCTTCCTGCTGTAGTAGGTCCGAAACTACCTGAAGCCATTCCTTCCGGAGTTTTTGCCGGTCCTGCATAATAGATCGGGTGATTTTTAAAGTATTCCGGCATTGGTTTCCCACTGTCGATAATTTCTTTGATTTTTGCGTGCGCAATATCTCTTGCTACGATTAATGTTCCGTTCAGTTTTAATCTTGTTTTGATCGGATATTTAGAAAGCTCAGCAAGAATTTCCGGCATTGGCTTGTTCAGATTAACCTCAACAGCTTCTTCCAGGTGCGGAGGAGTATCTGGCAAGAATCTTTTCGGATCCTGTTCCAGTTGCTCAAGGAAGATTCCTTCTTTCGTAATTTTTCCTTTGATATTTCTGTCTGCAGAACAAGAAACTCCCATTCCTACCGGACAAGATGCAGCGTGTCTTGGAAGTCTGATTACTCTTACATCGTGAGTAAGGTATTTTCCTCCAAACTGAGCCCCAATTGCACTTTCCTGGCAGATTTTCTGAACTTTAGCTTCCCATTCAAGATCTCTGAATGCTTGTCCGCCTTCATTTCCTTCTGTCGGAAGGTTGTCATAATATTTGGCTGATGCTTTTTTCACTGCAGCAAGGTTGGCTTCTGCTGAAGTTCCTCCAATTACCAATGCTAAGTGGTACGGTGGGCAAGCCGCTGTTCCAAGATCTGAAATTCTTTCTTTAACAAATTGTTCAAGAGATTTTTCGTTCAATAAAGATTTCGTCTTTTGATATAGGAACGTTTTATTAGCTGAACCTCCTCCTTTTGTTAAGAATAAAAATTCATAGTAATCTCCTTTTTTAGCATAGATATCAATCTGTGCAGGAAGGTTAGACCCGGAATTCTTCTCCTCAAACATAGTCAAAGGAACAACCTGAGAATATCTTAGATTTCTTTTTTGGTAGGTATTGAAAATTCCTTTGCTCAGGTACTCTCCATCTTCTACTCCTGTGTACACATTTTCTCCTTTTTTCCCCATTACAATGGCTGTACCGGTATCCTGACATGAAGGAAGGGCTCCTTCAACAGCTACTGCAGCATTTTGTAAAAGGTTATAAGCAACGAATCTGTCGTTATCTGTAGCTTCAGGATCATCAATAATTCTTCTAAGGCTTTCCAGGTGGGAAGAACGAAGCATGAAAGAAACATCTGCCATTGCTTCTTCGGCTAACAATTCCAATCCCTTCGGATCTACTGTTAAAATTTCTCTGTCCCCTAGTTTTTCAACCTTTACATAGTCTGATGTAAGCTTTTTGTACACCGTATCATCCTTCTGAATAGGATACGGATCCTGATATCTAAAATCCATTCAATTTTTGTTTGTACAAAAATACGCCTCCTTTAAAAAAATATGAGTAAAATCAGTCATTTATATTGATATTTATAATGATTATAAATTGTAGGATTCTGAGTTTATAAGTACCTTTATAGAAGCTAAATAAACGAAGCCAAAACATTATTTTTTCCACTAAAAATCAATAATGTTAAATTTTTATGGCTTTTAAACCAACAGATCATACAAATTTCAACCACTATGAATTACAGAATAGAAAAAGACACCATGGGAGAAGTGCAGGTACCTGCAGATAAATTTTGGGGTGCACAGACAGAACGTTCCAGAAATAATTTCAAAATCGGACCTGAGGGTTCAATGCCGCATGAAATCATTGAAGCTTTTGCGTATCTGAAAAAAGCAGCAGCCTATACCAATACTGATCTGGGAGTACTTCCTGCTGAAAAAAGAGATATGATCGCTAAAGTATGTGATGAAATTCTGGAGGGAAAATTGAATGACCAATTTCCGTTGGTGATCTGGCAGACAGGTTCAGGAACGCAATCGAACATGAATGTGAATGAAGTAGTTTCCAACAGAGCCCATGTTAATAATGGAGGAACATTGGGTGAAAAATCTGAAATTCACCCGAATGATGATGTGAATAAGTCCCAGTCTTCCAATGATACGTATCCTACTGCCATGCACATCGCTGCCTATACAAAAGTAGTGGAGGTAACCATTCCGGCTGTCGAAAAATTAAAAAATACACTGGCTGAAAAATCAAAAGCCTTCAAAGATGTTGTAAAAATCGGGAGAACCCACCTGATGGATGCTACTCCGCTTACCCTCGGACAGGAATTTTCCGGATATGTGGCTCAGCTGGAATTCGGATTGAGAGCTTTAAGAAATACATTACCTCACCTTTCTGAGCTTGCATTAGGCGGAACAGCTGTAGGAACAGGATTGAATACTCCTAACGGGTATGATGTAAAGGTAGCAGAATATATTGCTCAATTTACCAACCATCCTTTTATTACTGCAGAAAATAAATTTGAAGCCCTTGCTGCGCACGATGCGATTGTTGAATCTCACGGAGCATTAAAGCAACTGGCTGTTTCTTTATATAAAATCGCTCAGGATATCAGATTGCTGGCATCAGGTCCTCGTTCAGGAATCGGGGAAATTCATATTCCTGAAAATGAACCGGGATCGTCTATCATGCCTGGAAAAGTAAATCCTACTCAAAATGAGGCAATGACGATGGTTTGTGCACAGGTTTTAGGAAATGATACCACCATTTCTTTTGCCGGAACTCAGGGAAATTATGAACTGAATGTTTTCAAACCGGTTATGGCTTACAATTTCTTACAGTCTGCCCAGTTGATTGCTGATGCATGTATTTCCTTCAATGATCACTGTGCTGTAGGTATTGAACCGAACCATGAGAGAATTAAAGAGCTTGTAGACAAATCTTTAATGCTTGTGACAGCATTAAATACTCATATCGGATATGAAAATGCAGCTAAGATTGCAAAAACCGCTCATAAGAACGGAACAACCTTAAAAGAAGAGGCTGTTAATCTTGGTTTATTAACTGCTGAACAGTTTGATGAGTGGGTGAAACCAGAAAATATGGTAGGAAGTTTAAAATAATGATTCTATAACTGATACAACGCAAAAACTCCGGGAGCTTTTCCCGGAGTTTTTCGTTTGCTATTAAAATATATTTAATCTAATCCAATGGCCAAGCCGAATATCAGTGCTTTATCATTTTTGAAGTAACTGTCTTTAAAGAAGTTGCTGAAATCTTTTTTAACAAAGAGACTAAAGCTGTTGTAGGAAACCGTAATCTGTGCTCCGTATACAAAAGGATTCACCTGATAATTTCCACGGTCTCTGGTTTCACCATCACTATCTTTTACAATATTGTTGGTAGACATTTTTACCCCTCCGTATACATTGGCTCCAATTTTAAATCCGGTGTAATAGCTGCGGTACTGGATATCCATTCCTGCATTCTTAAGCTTGGAGAAATTATATTGTACTCCCAAAGGAACCATAATATACCCAGTTCTCAGTTTACTTTTATCAAGATTTTCGTTAGCTTGAACTAAAGCAACTCCCTGCTCTGCACTTCTTGTAAACAGCATATTATTATCTGCTCTAAGGGTTCTCCATGAGAATCCTAATCCGGAAATAACGGCCCAGGGACTTGTTCTGCTAAGTTGATAGTTCAGTTTCAGACCAAACTCAAGGTTATTGGCATATCCGATATTTTTATCCAGTACATTATCCGGAGAGCTATTCGTTAATGTCATAATTCCGTAGGAGAAATATCCTGTAAAGCTTCTGCTGGGACGGAATTTTTTCAAAAGCTTTTCTTTAAGTTCTTCTTTGGACGTAACATCTGTATTCAAAAGAGAATATCTTACCTGCTTCTGAATCACATCATCCAGATCAAATCCAAGTTCCTCAATTCTTTTATCCATTTTCTCAGAATATCGATCTGCAATCAGAGCTTTTTCTCTGTCGAAATCAGATTTATTGAGATTTTTTGCCTGCAAAACGACCAATTCCTCCTCCATCAGTTTTTTTTCTTCCTGAATAATAGCGTTGATTTTAGCTGCATATTCTTCTACTTTCTCTTTTACAATCGGGCTTACCTCCGTATCTTTTTTAGAAGACAGATTAATATTGAATTTCTTTTGTGCATGGATTGACGCTGAAAAAAAGCACAGCAATCCCATTACGATTAATTTCTTGATCATAGTATTATTTTTTATTTTTTACAGATAAATTATCTGGCATTCAAATCAATAGTAGTTGCCACGTTGCTTCCATCTTTTGTTTTTTCGATGACATCTTTATGCTCTACTGAGAAAAGAAGCGTGGAAGGATCTACATATTTTTTCTTTTTAACCGGAGTTTTTAAAGAATCGGCTTTCGCCATCAGTCTAGGATTGGAAATCTGAGGAATCTCCAGTTTCTTAATAGGAATCATTTCTTTAGGAAGAAGTTTATTTTGCCCTACTGCCACTGGAGAAATAACTTCTTTGTTATCTTCTGAAAGTGTTTTCTTCACTTCCTTTTTATCATTATTCTCAACTGCCAGCGGAATATTATTCTGAACCGGAACTTTTATAATTTCTTCTTCATTATTTTTTGCTGTTTTCTTTACAATTTCCGGTTGTGTTTCTGAAGGCTGATTAAGAAAAAAGAAAACACTCCCTAAACCAAATGTCAACAGTAAACATGCAGCTATTAATATCCAGTTCACCTGTAATCTGGGACGATTACTGCTATTCTGAAGCTCAATTTCAGACCACAGATCGCGCGATGGGGTAATTTCTCTTTCCTCCATCTGTTTTTTGATCTGCCATTCCATATTATCTTTAGACGTTTTCATTTTTCACTTTTTTTTGTTGTTGAAAGTAGATCTTTCTTAATTTTTCTTTTGCTCTAAACAACTGGGTCTTGCTGACAGCCATTGAAATCTGCAAAGTATCAGCAATTTCCTGATGAGAATAGCCTTCCAGTACATACAGGTTAAAAACCATTCTGTAAGCATCGGGAAGCTGATCCAAAAGTTCCTGTGCATTAAAATCACAATCTATCTCCGGCTCATGGATGTCTTCGTGAAAAGACTGGTTGATTTCGTCCAGATAGAATACTGTTTTATGGCTTTTGATAAAATTCAGACATTCATTAACGACAATTCTCCTCGCCCAGCTTTCCAGGTTCGATTCTCCTCTGAAGCTTTCTATGTGCTTAAAAATTTTACAGAATGCTTTTATGAGACAATCTTCTGCCTGATACAAATCGCTCACATAGCTTTTGCTTACACTCAGGAATCTCTTCACATTCTGTTCATAGAAAATCTTCTGTGCAGCCGGATCCTGTTTTTTCAGGAGGCTCAACAAATCATTCTTTTTATTTCCGAACAAAAGTTTCATGCTTATGCTGTTTCTATCTTAAAGACACTCAAAACAAAAAAAGGTTACAATTTTTTAAAAATATTTTTATTGATATTACTTAATAAAGGAAAAAGACTGCCTTAGAATGAGACAGCCTTTGTATTTTATCCTGAAAATTCATCAAGCATATTTCTGGTGGGAACGAAGAAAAGTGTTCCGGTAACTGCGGTACTGAAATCTAAGATTCTGTCATAATTTCCCGGTGGATCACCTATAAACATATTGGTCAACATCTTTTTTGTTGTGGTAAATGTGCTTGAATAGGCAATAAAATAGGTTCCGAACTCATTTGTAGAAGGATTACCAAAAGGCATATTATCTCTGACTATTTTCAATTCCTCTCTATTCTCGCCTTCGATATTGGCTAAAGCAATGTGTGAATTCGAAGGTTTTACATCATCAGACATTTCAATATCATTTTCCTTTGATCTTCCGATCACTTTCTCCTGATCTTCTGTGGACAGACTTTTCCAGGCATCCATATTGTGAAGGTACTTCTGAACGAAAAGATAACTTCCTCCTTTATATTGAGGATCTTCATCTCCTATTTTTCCAAAATAATCACGGTCGTCACCATGCGGATTTTCCGTTCCGTCTACAAAACCAAGAATGGAACGTGCATCCCAATATTTAAATCCGTGAATTTCAAGAACACTTTCAGCTACGGAGCTCAATAATTTGGATATTTCAATCGCCATATCGAAAATCAGGCTTTTGTTATCTGCTCTCAGGTGAAAATGAAGATCTCCGGGAGTGGAAACAGCCGTGTGTTTTACTCCTTTTATTTCTTCAAAATCGGTCAATTCCTTTGGCAGTGGTGTTGGAAGTTCCAGTTTCCTCCATGCTTCAGCACCAATTCCCATGACACAGCTTGCCCTGCTGTCCGGAAAACGGTTAAAAACCGAATTATTAAGATTTAAAACCAAAGCACACAGCTCCTGAAAAATATCTTTCAGCTGAGGGCTTTCATGAAGTTTCCAGACCATGAAAATAGTATTGCTATTGGGATAGTCTGTCACATTCTGTGATTCTGTCGTATTCATACCTCTATTTTTGTGGTATTAAATATCCGAAACTGACACCTGATCTGCAAAATATTGTTCCAAATCTTTCAAAGTTTCAGGATTGGTCTGAATATCTTTTACCAGAAGACCTTTATTTACAACCACGATTCTGTTGCATACTTCTGTTGTATGCGAAAGATCATGACTGGAAATAAGGAAAGTAACACCATCTTGTTTTGATAATTCTTTGATCAGATTTTTAAGTTTGATCTGCGTAGAAGGATCCAGGTTGGCAAAGGGCTCATCGAGAATAATAATCTCAGGATTTCCAATGATAGCTCCTACGATTCCTACTTTTTTCTGATTTCCTTTTGAAAGATCACGGATATATTTCCCGGATTTCAGGATCTCACCATTGAAAAAATCATGAAAAGGTTTCAGGAATTCATCTACAGATGCTTTGTTCTGACCTCTCAGCTCCCCGATGAAATAAAAATATTCCTCCGGAGTAAGATAGCCAATGAGAAAGGTATCATCTACAAATGCTGAAACTTTATTTTTCCAGACTTCGGATTCATTGACCTTAATTCCGTCAATACTTACAAATCCTGTACTTGCCTGAATCAAATCCAGCATCAGGCTGAAAAGGGTTGTTTTTCCTGCTCCGTTATTTCCTACAAGGCCAAATGTTTCCCCGTTTGGAATTTCAAGATTTTCAATATTAAGAACAGTTGCTGTTCCGTATGTTTTGGATAAATTTTGTATGTTGATCATGTTTTAACCTTTATTTTTAAATGCATCAAGTGCGCTGTATTTTTCTCTTTTATATTGTTTTACAATGATATCGAAGATCTTTTCTCTCATAAAAAATCCGATAACTCCAATAATAGCAATACTTACCACTCCACCTGTAATTCCTGTAAAATATTTTGCCAAAGCAAATACACCCATAGGAAGAAGCATTTTAGGAATCAATAAAAGCATAGCCACCATATTAAAACTTCCTTTCTGCCCCAGTCTTTTTTCCTTTGAGTTCAGGTCAATCTGAGTTTTGTTGAAGGCTCCCGACCATAAAGTAAATTGAGAATTCACCCCCATATTGTACAATCCTGCTGCAAAAAATGTGACATATACTTCCCAGCCAAAATAAGCATAGCAAAGTGCTACAATTATAGAAGCTCCTGTTACAATATTCATCAGCCACCATTTTGCTTTTAAATATTCTTTGTACGGAACATTCAGAGTCATCATCAGAGGATAATATGAGCTGTCAAAAGCCGGCACCCTCTGCCCAAAAAGAAACTGGAAGCCACCTGTTACAAATAATCCCATGAACATCATCATTGCAGGGGTTTTGTATAGTGAAGAAGTAAACATCAGCAATCCATAAAAAAGAAACATAACACTGCCAAGTAAAATACCTTTTGTGACCTTATTACGTCTCAACATTTTAACATCGTTATTGATAAATGTACCAATAACCCCATATTTATTCAGGAAAGCTATATTTTCTGTTTTCCCTACTGTTTTCTTGGCTTCAAGCCCCTGATCAAGATAAAACTCTTTACGCAGATAACGGAAACATATCCACCACAGCAGGACAAACAGAATAACAGGGATCAGGGCAAAGTAAGGCTTTTCATAGAAGCTTAAAAAAACTGATTCTGAGTAAGACAAAACCGGAATGATATTGTAGTATCCCAGACTTCCGATGATCACAAAACAGATTCCTATGGCAATAGCTAAAGGCTCTTTCCCATTGAAAAAAATATTGATAAAGTTATTCAGATAGAGCAATGCTATGACTCCAATAAGCCACACCAGTATTCCTATAATGCTGTATCCGTTGAATAACGCAATCAGGGAAAATGTGATAAAGAATAATGAGGTCAGCCAGCTGAATGCAGAAAGAAAGGTTTTAGCCAGCATATAATTGACCAGTGTATTCTTCCTGATATTCATCGTCAGAAACGGTTTAATATTTTGTGTAGGAACTTCCTGCCATAAATATTTAATAGCCAAATCTATAATCCACGCAACGATCATGAATTTTGAAACCATCTTTAAAGGGTTCTGATGCATTTCTTCCTGAATGTAGAAAAAAGCAAGAAAGGCACCTCCAATAAGACATCCTATGAAGTAAAGAATTCCTATGAAACGGAGGATTTTCATGGTCAGGTTGATCCCTAAAGATGTACCACGAAAGAAGCTTTTGATTTCAAGCCTAAGGAACTTTAGAAACATATGTTAGTTTTTTACATTAGTAAATATAATGTAAAATATGTTACAAATTTTTAACGAAAATTAGATTTCTATAGTTATCCTATAAGCTCTTTTGCCTGTGCCAGAGCGGCTTCTGTAATTTTACTTCCGGAAAGCAATTGGGCAATTTCGTTCAGTTTTTCTTCACTGCTTAAAGGAATAATGGTGGATTGTGTTTTGCCTGAAATATCCTGCTTCACCACTTTATAATTATCATTTCCCTTGGCGGCAACCTGTGCAAGGTGAGAAATAACGATCAACTGCATGTCTTCAGACATTTCTCTCATAAGGTTTCCGATCTCTTCAGCTACTTTTCCTGAAACTCCGGTATCAATTTCATCCAGAATAAGGGTTGGAAGCTCATCACTTTCTGCAATAATCTTCTTTACAGCAAGCATTACTCTTGATCTTTCTCCTCCGGAAATAGCAGTCTGGATAGGTTTTAAAGGAAAACCGGAATTGGCCTGAAACAACAGCTGGATATTTTCTTTTCCAAACGGGTTGAATTCTTCAGCATCCTGTAATTCTATATCGACTTTTGCTTTTTCCAGCCCTAGTTTTTTCAGAAGGACTTCTGCTTTTTTGATGAAAACAGGAACATTCTTATGTCTGTTCTTTGAAAGCTTTGCAGCAAGGGTCTGAAGTGTTTTTTCTTTTTGAGAAATATTGTTTTCTGTTTCTTCAATCTGTGATTCCAGATCAGAAGCTCCTTTCTGATCTCCTGCCAGCTGATTTCTGATTTCAATCAGTTCATGAAGATCTGAAACATTGTGCTTCAGGAATAAAGCATTGATTTTGTTATTAAGATCGGTAAGGTATACCAGATTTTCCGGATTGATTTCAACCCTCTCCGCCTCATGTTCCAGTTCGGAAATGATATCTTTAAGTTCTACAAAAGAGGTTTCAAGTCTTTCATCAAGTTCAGCAAAACTGGTGGAAACTTCGGAAATTTTCGAAAGCTTGTTTGTGGCTTCATGGAAGAAGGATAAAATACCTATTTCTTCCTGATGGAATCTTGATAAGATCTGGCCTACATTTTCTGAAATCATCCCTGCATTTTCCTGAATAGAAAGCTGATTCTGAACATCTTCATAGTCTACATCATCAAGTTTAAGCTCTTCCAGTTCGTTAAGCAGAAATTCTTTGTAATCACTTTCTTTATTAGATTCTGAAAGCTGGGTTTTCAGCTTTTTCAACAATAGTTTAAGAGTCTGAAAATCAGAAAACTCCTGTTGATAATCTTCTATAATTTTTTTATTCTCAGAAAGCCCGTCAATAATTTTAAACTGATATTCTGAGGTAAAAAGGTTAGAGGTTTCAAATTGAGAATGGATATCAATGAGCTGTGAGGAAAGTTCTTTAAGAATATCCAGCGTTACCGGTACATCATTAATGAAAGCCCGGGATTTTCCTGAAGGAAGGATTTCTCTTCGGATAATGGTCTGAAGCTCATAATCCAGATCATTTTCAATAAAGAATTTCTTAAACTGATTATTGAGCGAAAACTCGGTTTCCACAACGCTTTTTTCTTCAGCTTTGGCAATAGATTTTACATCTGCTCTTTCTCCTAAAATAAGTCGCAAAGCCCCTAAAATAATAGATTTACCGGCCCCGGTTTCTCCGGTAATAACCTGTAAACCATTTTTCAATGATACTTCAAGGGTATCAATCAGGGCAAAGTTTTTAATGTAAATTCTCGAAAGCATTGATAATCCGGGTTATAATCCAATTTGAGTTTGAACGGTAAAATTAAGTTTTTTTAATGAGTTAAGAAATCGTTTTTTGATTGTGCACTCATCAATCATGCTATCTGTTATTAAACGTACTCAGAAATTTTAGACTTTCCATTTATTCCACTTATTCTCTATATTCTTTGGTGAGAGGATAATCATATTCTGCTTAAGGTCATTAAGAATGAGACCTCCATTATTTCCAGAATTGAAAATATTGAAAATTTCATCACTTTTGGTATCCATGAACAGGTTGAAGAAAAATGCCTGCTGGAAATTGTTTTCGTACATTTTAAGTTGCATCAGAGCATCAAAAATCACTTTTTTCCCGGCCGTCTGATCCTGGTTGAAAAGGTTATCCAATCCTGCTCTGTGGTAAGTATAAATGGTAGAACGTAACTGACTCCAGTTTGGGTTCATGATTTCGTTGATCAAAATAGAACGGCTTCTTGGCTCGTTGATGGTATTCCAGCCCTCATAGTTTCTGTTTTGGGAATTCTGTGCAATCTGCTGTGCTTTTGCATACCATTGAGATCCTCCCATAGACTGGAAGCTATCTGCATCCAACCCTAAAATCACATAAATATAGAAACTGATCACATCCGTAAGATTCTTCCCTGAAAACTGTCTTTCATTAAAAATAAGACTCTCATTTTCAATGTACTCAAAGGCAAATCTTTGATCCTGAAGGTTCAGTAAAGGAGATTCATAGGTTGTATTATACACAGGTCTTACTGCCTGAATAACAATAGTTCCTTTGAATTTATTTACGTCTCTTTCAGAAATAACAATAGAAAAAGCACATTTTATTTTTTCAAAATTCTGAAGTTTTTTACCCGTCCAGCTGGTATTATTAATAAAATCCCTGAGACTTTTCTCCAATGCTTTATAGGCCTGCTGGTTACTTCCCCCAAGCTGATTGGAGTTTACCTGCACTGTTGCCAACAGCTCCTGAGAAAAACTTTGGGTATATAGAAAAAACAGAAAAAATAAACTTATAATTTTTTTCATTGTCTATTAAAAATTGAGAACGGAAATTTATTAAAATTATTTTAAAAATTGAGCCTCTACAAAATTGAGAATATCTTTTGCTACATCATCCTTTGATTTCAGATTGAATTCTTTTTTCTCTGTTTTCGTAAATATTTTGATTTTGTTGGTGTCATTTTTAAAACCAGCGCCTTCGTCACGAAGAGAATTCAGAACAATCATATCCAGATTTTTCTTTTCCAGTTTTCCTTTTGCATTTTCCTCTTCATTTTGGGTTTCCAGGGCAAATCCTACCAGAAACTGGTGAGTCTTCTTTTCCCCCATTGTTTTAAGGATATCAGGATTCTTAACCAATTCAATCGTTAGGTTTTCATCATTTTTTTTGATCTTTTCCTTAGCCACTTCTTTTGGAGCATAATCTGCTACTGCCGCACTGGCAATCCCGATGTCTATTCTGTCGTAAAATTCAAATACTTTGGCCAGCATTTCTTTTGCCGAAATTACTTTATGAAGTTCAACATTTGGATCATTAAGGGTCTGAAAACTTGGTCCTGAAATCAAAATCACTTTTGCGCCTCTTTTTGAAGCCTCTTCTGCCAGAGAGAAGCCCATTTTCCCAGACGAATGATTTCCGATGAATCTTACCGGATCTATGGCTTCATAAGTAGGTCCTGCAGTAATTAAAACCGTTTTCCCATCAAGACTTCCGGAATGGCTATCTGGATGAAAATAATGTTCTACTGTAGTAAAGATTGTTGCAGGCTCTGCCATTCTTCCCTGCCCGATCAGTCCGCTTGCCAGCTCTCCGTTTTCCGCAGGTATGATTATATGTCCAAAACTTTCTGCCAGCTCCAGATTCTTTTTTGTAGAAGGATGTGCATACATATCAAGATCCATTGCAGGAGCAATGAATACCGGGCATTTTGCAGACATATACGTTGCAATAACCAGGTTATCACACATTCCGTGGACCATTTTAGACAGTGTATTGGCCGTACATGGAGCGACAATCATAACATCTGCCCACAAAGCCATTTCCACATGACTGTTCCATGTTCCGTTACTGCTGTAAAAGTCTGAATACACAGGTCTTTTGGATAATGTAGACAGACTTAGTTTCGTCACAAAGTTTTCAGCATCAGGAGTCATAATAACCTGAACTTCGGCTCCTTTCTTCACAAAATCTCTGATGAGAAAATGAATTTTGTAAGCCGCAATTCCTCCAGAGACAGCGATAAGTATCTTTTTACCGGAAACACTCATTTAGTTCTAATTTTTGAAATACTAAAGTACTTATTTTTTCCCACACAATGAGGCTTTAAAACAACAAAAGGTCATAAAAGAAATGAATTCCTTTATGACCTTGATTTATTAAAACACAGATGATTGATTATTTTCTTTCTTCTGTTTTTCTGAAATAAACATCTTCGTTTAACCATTCTTCAATAGCAATTGAAGTTGGCTTTGGAAGCTTTTCGTAATGTTTAGAGATCTCAATTTGTTCTCTGTTTTCGAAAACCTCTTCTAATGTAGAATTATGAACAGCAAATTCATCCAATTTATTGTGAAGTTCCGTACGGATCTCCGCATTGATCTGCTCTGCTCTCTTTCCCATGATAACAATAGCTTCATAGATTGAACCTACTTTATCTTCAATCTTATCTTTATCGTAAGTAATAGTATTTACTTCTGCTTTTGTATCTTTTACACTCATTTTGAGAAAATTATTTTATTTTAAGATGGCAAATTTACGAATTATCTTTGAATTTTGAAAGTCGCTGCCGGAGGAGGCGTCTTAAGCGCCGCACTGTCCCTCTGTAACTGGATTGCTTTCTTTTCGTTGCTGATCTGATCCTTTATTTGCTGATCAGCTTTATCTTTATCTGCCAGTTTTTCGGCTTCTTTTTTCTGTCTTGCCGTTAAAGCTGCAATTCTTGCTTCAGTTTGTTTTTTAACAACAACGAAGTTTTGTTTTTCCTTTTCCAGCTTTTCCCTAAGATCTAATGCCGTTTTAGAATATTCTGTATTAGGAAGCTCTTTCTCTACCACTTTTGTATAAGTCAGAGCACTTTCAATACGCTCATCTTTAAGATTATATACGGATTTCATCGCCAGTTCATAACGTGACTTCATGATATAATCATAAATTTTTGAACGAAGTTTTGTACTTGGGAAATCTTCTAAAACATTTTCAAATGCTACATTCGCTGCTTTATACTCTCCCATTTTATAGTATTGTCTTCCGTTTTCGTAAGCTTTAAATTCAAGCTTATAAGACAATTCATCAATAAGTTGGCTGATATTTTTAGATCTTTCAGAGTTGGGATAATTGTTCAGGAACTCCTGAAGCTCATTAATAGCCAATTCTGTACTGGACTGATCTAAGTTATAGTCCATAGATCCTTCATAATAGCACAATGCAGACATATACGCTGCTTCTTCAGCTCTTGGATCTTTTGGGAAACTCACTGCAAAGTTTTTAAACTGGTGACCTGCCAGCTTATAACTCTTGTCATAGTAGTTAGCATAAGCAGTGTTGAAACCTACATTAGGAAAATCATCCGTTCCTGCCACAAGATTTGCCAGTCTGTCGTAAAGAGCCAATGCATTTTTCCACTTTTTCTTAGCGAAATTTTCATTAGCTGCCTTTAAGATAAATTCTTTATCAGCACTCCTCATTGCTCTTTCCTGTTGGCTTACACAAGATGAAATCACCGCTACAACAAAAAGACCTAAAATATATTTTTTCATATAAAAAGTTCAACAGTTTTCGGATTATACAGCCGATTTACTAATTTGCAAAAATATAACTTTTTTGTCAATAGATTTTTTTTTATGAATATTTAACGTAATTTTAGTCTGCAGCGTATCCCAGAATCGCAAAAACACTTAATAAAAGATTCATTCTCACCTTTTTCTCAGCTTCTTTTGCATAGGTTTCCTCATTTTTGCTCGGAACATAGAGCTCATAGAAGTTTTTATTCCTGATTACAAATAAGGTGGATCCGATAATCATGGTAAGAATATCTTCAGGCTTTGGGGTAAAAGTAAAAACACCTGATGCAACGCCTTTTTTAATGACTTCATCCAGTTTTTTGACAAATAACTGATAGAAATCAAGCAGTTCATCTTTCAGGTTTTCTGTATGACGAAGCTCCTGGGTCACAAAACCATGGAAATAATTATACTTAAAAAGCTGAGAAACAATATATTTAATCATTTCCCGCAACTGCATTTCCGGTTTTCCTTCTTTGATGGTATCCGCAAATTCCGAAAAGTTCTCTCTGGTTTTCAGCACCCTGTACTGATAGAGGTAAGACATCATTTTCTCTTTGGAACCAAAGTAATAAGAGATCATGGCAACATTAATATTTGCTTTAGAACAAATATCTCTTACAGAAGTTCCCTCGTATCCTTTTTTTGCAATCAGCTCTTCTGCAATATCCAGTATGTGAATCTGTTTTTCTGTAAATTTTTTTTTCATGAAGTGTACTTTGAGTAAAGTTAAGAAATTTTTAACACATTTATAAACGTACGTTTAATAATTTTAAATTAATTCTGAAAAATCCTTACTTTTGAATATGGAATTTTTTGATTTTCACCATCATAAAAAAAACATCAGAAACGGAATTTACAATCTGAACATTGAGCAAATTCCGCCTGATTCCCCTTATTCTATCGGAATTCATCCCCAAGATATTGATGTAAATAATATAGAACAGCAATTTTTGTGGATGAAAAATATGATATTTCAGAACTGTTTTGCCATTGGTGAATGCGGCTTAGATTCTTTAGTTTCTATTGATCATAAAATTCAGGAAGAAGTGTTTTTAATGCAGATTAAGATTGCTAATGAAGTAAAAAAACCTCTGATTATTCATTGTGTAAGAAAATTTTATGAGGTTATTTCATTTAAAAAGAAGGCGGAACAGCCTATGATCATTCATGGTTTTAATAAGAAACATCAAATTGCTGAAGATCTTCTTGCCAATAATTTTTACCTGAGTTTTGGAAAAGCTGTTTTGTATAATTTATCTTTGCAGGATATTTTGAAAAACACTCCATTAGACAAAATCTTTTTAGAGACTGACAATGAAGATTTTAACATCGAAGAATTGTACGTTAAAGTTTCGGAAATAAAAGAAGTTTCTTTGGAACAACTCAATGAACAAATTTTAGAAAATTTACACAGAATAAAAAATGGATAAATACTGGCTGGAAAGAACTGAACTTTTGATAAAAGAAGATGGATTAGAAAAGCTCATAAAAGCCAATGTGCTTGTAGTAGGCCTAGGCGGAGTAGGTTCTTTTGCCGCGGAATTTCTAGCAAGAGCCGGAGTGGGAAATATGACGATTGTGGATGGTGATACGGTAGATATTACCAATATCAACAGACAGCTTCCTGCTTTGCATTCTACGGTCGGAAAACATAAGGTAGAGGTGGTTGCTGAAAGGCTTCTTGATATCAATCCACAGCTTAATTTAACGAAGATCAATGAATTTCTGAATCCGGAAAGAATGGATGAAGTTTTGGATTCTGCAAAATTCGATTATGTTCTGGACTGCATCGACAGTGTTACGCCAAAGCTTTGTCTGATTATTGCAGCCAAAAGAAGAAGGATAAAAATTGTAAGTTCAATGGGAGCCGGCGGAAAAACCGATCCAAGCAAAGTATTGGTAAGAGATATTAGCAAAACTGAACATTGCCACCTTGCAAGACAGGTAAGAAAAAGGCTGAAAAAAGCAAAAATTGACAAAGGAGTTCGTTGTGTTTTTGCCAATGATATTCAGGATGAAGAAAGTTTGAAAATGACTGATGGAACCAATTATAAAAGATCTTTTTACGGAACAATAAGTTATATGCCTGCTATTTTCGGGTTGTATACCGCTTCAGAAGTGATTAATCATTTATTAAACCAGGATTAAAATATTCCCCAGCCTATTTCACAGATTTACAAAACGATTTCGTATATAAATTTGTGAAATAGACGGGAGAAAAATAAAAACCCCTATTTACACTCCGTAAATGACAAATTTCCAATATCCCAGAGCGGAAAAGCTCAAAAAAAATACAGAGATCAGTTTGCTTTTTGAAAAAGGCAAATGGAGAACGAGCGGAAATCTGAGAATTATTATTCTGAAAGACAAACCCAATCTTGCTGTAGAAGATGCAAAATTTGGCGTTTCTGTTTCTAAAAGATATTTTAAAAGAGCAGTGCACAGAAACCGTATCAAAAGATTACTGAGAGAATGTTATCGTCTGAACAAAGATTTGTTTAAACAAGCGTTTGGAGAAAAAACTGTGGCCATGCTGTTTTGGGTTTCTGCTGAGATGCCTCCGAAATTTCAGGATGTAGAGGCTCAGTTTATAAAGCTTTGTGAAGCACAGAAAAAGTAATTTTCCGTTAGAATAAGAGATCTGTGATAACCTGCAGACTTTTTATTTTCCCACGGATCACACAGATTTATGCTGATTATTACGTAGGTATTTTTTTATTCTACAGTAAATCACAGATAGCAAAGATCGAAACTCGTATCCCGGAGCTCAAAAATCAACCATACTCTTAATTTCAGATAGTTTTTGTATTTTTAGAGAAAACAATAAATCTGAAAATTAATATGTTAGACAATATTCCCTATTTTCCTTATATAATCAGTGCGTTTATCGGCATTGGATTGGCGGCGGCTACAGGCTTCCGGGTATTTCTTCCCATGTTTATCGTAAGCCTTGCCTCTTATTTCAATTGGATTCCCATGAATGAGCATTTTGAATGGCTTGCAGGCCTGCCTACGCTTATTACAACAGGAATAGCCACTATTATTGAGATTCTGGCTTATTATATCCCTTTTGTTGATCATTTACTGGACACGGTCTCTATTCCTATGGCCACAGTTGCAGGTTCCATTTTATTTGCCAGCCAGTTTGCTGAGCTTGGAACTTTTCCGCAATGGGCACTGGCATTAATTGCGGGTGGAGGCACCGCAGCAACGATCAGTTCCGGATTTGCAGGAATAAGGGCCGCTTCTACCGCAACAACAGGAGGTCTGGGAAATTCTATGGTAGGAACAACAGAGACGGCAGGAGCAGGCATAATGTCTATTCTCGCGATGGCAGCTCCAGTACTGGCCGCTATTTTTGCAATAATTACCTTAATTGTTGTTATTGTGTTCGGACGAAAAGCCTGGAAAAAATTAAGAAGCAGTAAAAACAATCCTTAGAAATGATAAAATAAAAAAGGTACTGTTCTAATCAGTACCTTTTTCTTTTTTAATTTTTACTTCTGAAGTCCTTAATATCCTTAATCTTGGATTCAAAATATTCCTTTTTCTCAGGACTCTTTTTGATTAATATTTCAAACGCTTTTATGGCCTTTGTATAGAGTTTCTGCTCAAAATAAAGATTGGCCAATGTCTCTGTCATCAAATGCGAGATATCGTCATTCTTTTCTTTTACAACATAGGTACTTTCTTCTTTTAACTGACTGATTCTAGGATTGTTTTCAATAAAGGTTTCAATAGCCTTATCTTTAATTTCCAACTTTTCCTTTTCATTTTCTTCTGTTCTGCCAATCTTAAGCCAGCTCTGCCAAGTATTGATAAAACCAGGGACATTACTGTCTATTGATGACTGAGCCATATTCTTCATAGCAACCTCTTCTGTTTTTTCTACAGGTTCTTCTTTCTTTTCCTTCTGCTTTTCTTCCACTTTAAGGGTAGAAATATCAGTTCCAAAGAATGAAACATTCATCACAGGAACATCTTCTTTTCCATTTTCTGTATCCGTTTTTTCTTCTTCAGTTGATTCAATTGATACAGAGTGATTCTCTTCATTTTCAAATACTTCCGACACTGGCAGAACTTCTTCCTGAACGGTTGCTGTAACAGTTTCGACAGGTTGCTGTTCTTCAATGATTGCTTCAGATTCTGCAACAGGAGTTGCTTCCGCTACCGGAGTTTTGATTTCAGGCGCTGATTCTTTTTCTGATTTGCTGATTAAAGAATCTGGCATATTGGATTCCAAACTCATGGGCTTCCATACAGACTGTACTTCAGGAGTTTCTTCTTCTTTTTCTTCTGTAATTTCAACCTTAGCTTCTTCTACAGGCAGTTGACTTTCAACAACTTCTTTAGGTAAGGATTCTTCTTTTGTTTCCTGAGGTTTATCCTCACTTGTTGACCAGAAATGAAAATTCTGGGTATCAGCAAAGCTAATTTCATGATCTTCAACCACTTCAGACTCTACTTCCTCCTCTTGCAGAACAGGTTTCGTCTCCTTCATTTTTTTCTCAACCTCTTCAATCAGGCGTCTCATTTCCTCCTCATGTTTATTTACATTCGGTTGGGAAATCTCAGCGGTTTCTACAGTTTCTTCATTATTTGCCTGAATTTTAACGTCCGGCATAAATGAATCTGTTCCATGGAAGCTTACTTCAGCATCAGAT
Source organism: Chryseobacterium sp. Marseille-Q8038 (assembly GCF_965111995.1). Lineage (NCBI taxonomy): Bacteria > Pseudomonadati > Bacteroidota > Flavobacteriia > Flavobacteriales > Weeksellaceae > Chryseobacterium > Chryseobacterium sp. Marseille-Q8038. The sequence continues at coordinate 1,469,698 of NZ_CBCOPN010000002.1, forward strand.
ATTTCTATTGATGACTCTTCTTCATTACTATTTGCCTCTTCTTTTTCTGCAGAAATCTGATCTTCGTCGATAATGGTTTCTGGCGTAAAGTTTTCTCCGGCATTATCCTCTACTTCAGCTTGTATTTCTTGTTGAGCGATTTCTTCTTCAGAAACAGATATAGCTTCAATATCAGTTGATCCTGTATTTAAAGGCTCTTCCGTAACTTCTTCAATACTTTCCTCTGATGCTAAAGGAGATACTTCATGGAAACTGATATTTTCTTCTTCCTCAACCTTTTCTTCTTCTTTTTCTGAAGAAATCTGATCTTCATGAATGATCGTTTCCGGCGTAAAGTCTTCTCCTGCTTTTTCCTCTGTTTCAGTTTGCTTTTCTTCCTGCTGAATAGGCTCCTCCACCAAAGGTTCAGTCTTTTGGGTTACCAAAGTTCCTGATTCCAGAGTAGACTCAATATCTATTGTTTCAGAATTTTGCTCGTTCAGGAAGTTTTCTTCTCCTTCAAATAAAATTCTGTTTCGTTCCCCGTTTACATAAATATGTTTAATCTCCTGTGCAGTTGGTAAGACACATGCTGACTCCTGCTCTTCTGCTGGTTTTTCCACAGAACCCTCCTCTTCTCTTTTAATAGGGAAAGACTTGGCTTTCTGAACTAATTGAGCAGGTTTTTCAACTGTTTTAGAGGCTTTCTTTTCTTCAACAATCTCTGGTTTGAGCTCTTGTTTGACCTTTCCGTTGATCAACTGATACAAAATCTTCTTATCAGTAGTATATGCCGCTGTTGTGGAAAGCTCTTTCTGATAGTTTTCTTTCTCGTACAGATGGACTCCATAGAGATGAAGTGCCCTGATATTTTGAATATAAGGAAAAGTGTGAATCTCTTCTTTCAAAAGACCAAGGTCTTCGGACTGAATATTTTTCGGATTTTTTATTAATTCTAAAACTCGTGGATTCATCTTACCAATTCGCTACAATGTCGTTAAATATCTTATTAATAATTCTATCTGTTACCAGTTTTACCTGCTGGTCTTCGATCTGACTTAGTGATACATCACTGTTGAAAGCAGCTTCATCAGAATACGTTCTGTCGAAACTTGCATCCGGATGAATTTTATTTTCATAATGTACTTTTACTGTAATCGTAAGTTTATTCTGTGCTTGCTGAATCACCCCACCAGAAGGGTTTGTCTGGGTATTGGAACTGATTGTGGTAGGCGTGATCGAGTAGTCTGTAATCTCTCCTTCAATAAGAATATCAGGATTCTCTTTTGTTCCTTTCAAAGTAGTTCTCTGAAGGAATCTGTTTTGTATTGCCGTAGAAAACTGTTGCGATAATGCAGGATTTACAAGAGGTGCATTATTGGGAAATTCATTGATCTGAACAGTCTTTTCGTCTGTAAGAGACGACCCCGTAAAGCTGTAGCATGAATTTAAAACGCCCAGCAATGCAAAAAGCATTCCCGTTAACAGTGATTGTTTCAGGCTGATATTTTTAATGTTAAAATTCATTTTTAGATCCGATTTCAATAATTTCATCATACTCAATTTGTTGAATAGCGTCTTCATAAGCAAAATAGTTTGCTGTGTATAAAAATGGTAAGGTAAGAAAAATTCCTATCCCACAGGCAACAATACCAATCTGAGCTAAAATACTTACTACCAATGAGAAAAGGAAAATAGACAGGAGATTTCCTTTGGTCATTACTTTTGAAATATTCCAGGCTTCTTTTATTTCTTTAACCCCTTTAAGACTGATTAACGGGATGATATAAAAGCCCTTCAATACGAAGTAATATATTGCTGCAATTAATAAGAATATATAAGGAAACACGAAAAGAGCAACCATTGGGTTAGGTTCATTACGCTCTGATATTGCTCCTGATATACCCAATACCGCAAATAAAGGAATGTAAAGCAATAACACACCACCAAAAATAATTAACTGCAACATAAAATAAGGCATGAAATCTTTAAAATCAAAGATATCTCCCGGGCTTGCCGGCTGATTTCTATTTAATCTCTGAAGATATTTGTATAAATTACCCATTGCCAACAGTCCGCAAAACGGAATAATCGACATGATAAAGCATAGTAAAAATGCTACAAAAATATTTCCGAAATCTTTCTTTAAAAGTTCGAAACCTTTGTTAATATATTCTCCGAGTTTAAAATTGATCGGCTTGGGTGTTAAATTTACTTTCATTATCTATGTTGTGTTAATCTTCCAGGTTATATTGTTTTATTTTTCTGTATAAAGTTCTTTGTGAGATTCCCAGCTCATCTGCCGCTCTGTTTCTACGTCCTTTATGCTTTTCCAAAGCTTTGATAATCAAATCTTTTTCATTATTCTGAAGCGAAAGTGATTCCGGTCTGTTTTCTTCAATTTCGATGTCTTCAATATCTTCATAGCTGTCATCAGGAGTCGAAATGATCGTAGGAGTCTGAACGGTCGGTGTATCGTTATTATTTTCAAAATACAACAATGATCCGGAATTCACCTGGGGCTGACTTTCGGGGGTATAAATCCTGTTAATAAGGTTTTTCTCATGATTACTAAGATCTGCTGTTCCTCTGTTTTTGATCAATTCCGAAGTTAAGGATTTTAAATCATTAATATCATTCCTCATATCGAATAGAATTTTATACATGATTTCCCTTTCACTTCCGAAATCGCTCTGCTTTGGAGTACTTTGAGTATTGACTACCATGGGAAGATGGGTTTCCATAGGAATATACTCGGCCAGTTTCTCAGCGGTAATATTTCTGTTCCTTTCCACAACAGTCATCTGTTCTACTAAGTTTCTTAGCTGACGGATGTTACCTGGAAAAGAATAACTTTCAATGTAATGAACAGCGCTTGGTTCCAGTTCAAGCTCCGGCATTCTGTATTTTTCTGCAAAATCTATTGCAAACTTTCTGAATAATAAATGGATATCACCTTTCCTTTCTCTCAAAGGCGGCATATCAATCTGAACGGTATTCAAACGGTAATATAAATCCTCACGGAACCTTCCGTCATGGATGGCTTTCATCATATTAACGTTGGTAGCGGCCACAATTCTTACGTTCGTTTTCTGAACCTGTGAAGAACCTACTTTCATAAATTCACCACTCTCAAGCACTCTTAAAAGACGAACCTGAGTCTGCAGCGGAAGCTCTCCTACCTCATCTAAAAAGATCGTTCCGCCATCTGCTACTTCAAAATATCCTTTTCTTGTAGCTGTAGCTCCTGTAAAAGCTCCTTTTTCGTGTCCGAACAATTCAGAATCTATGGTTCCTTCCGGAATTGCACCACAGTTTACCACAATATAAGGCTGATGTTTTCTTTTTGATTCTGAATGAATGATTTTCGGAATAAATTCTTTACCTACACCACTTTCTCCAATGACCAGCACAGAAATATCTGTAGGTGCCACCTGTATAGATTTTTCCAGGGCCCGGTTGAGTGCAGGAAAGTTTCCGATAATTCCGAAACGGTTTTTTATGTTTTGTAGCTCGTTGCTCATAAGTAAATTTTTGATTATTGATTTAATGTTAATCTTCTACAGTTCTTTAATCTGTTTTCTGTAGACTTTGTTAAAATGATGAGTGTAGACATCTTTCATGGTCTTTCCTTCATCATACGTTTGCAGGGCTAACATTTTTAAATCCAAATAATCTTTGTTTCTGATCTTAGAAACTTTACTTTTAAAGTATATGTTCTCGGCAAAGTTGTATTCTTTGCTTTGTTTTTCAAAATTTCCCAGGGCTTTGTCATACCTTCCCAGCTCGAAATAGGTCACTCCCAGCTGGTAATGATCAAACATTCCCTTCACATAACCTCTGGTAGCCAGAAGCCTTTCTATAATCCCCGCTGCTTTTCCTTTTTGTCCTAATGCACTGTAGGACACAGCGCTTACTACATCCAGATTATAGTGTCCGTTCTGAGATCTCCCTAAGTCTCCGGGCTCATATTTTTTTAACGCATCTAAATCCTGAATAGCTCCTTTATAGTCTCTTAAAAACTGAAACTTAGCCCAGCCTCTATAGCCAAGGTGCATTTTGGGGTCTAAAGCAACCGCTTTATCCATTAAAATTTTCCAGGTAACAAAATCTCCGTTTTTAAGATATGGAACGGCTTTTTCCATATAGGAACGGGAGAAATCGGGGTACAGTTCAATCGCTTTATCAAAGCCTTCCTGCGATGCTGCATATCCTTGTAAATCTGAAGCCCAGTTGTATAACCCACACGCTTTTTTGCAGTTCTCACCCTCTACTGCATTACAGTTGACCTGTGCAATAGTATTGGTGTAAACGATAAGTAACAAAAAGCTAAGGTAATACCTCTGAAACTTTTCCATTTTCAATTTTATAGGTTAAATACTGATAGTAATCTACTTTTAAACCTTTTATCTCTTTCGGCATCGAGCCATCGAGTGATTTTGTAAACTGCAGTACTTTATTTTCCAATTCTTCATCCAGTACAGAATCTTTCAGATCCGGGCTCATATGCTGTAATCTGAACAGTCCTGTCTTTCCTTCACAATTTACTAAAAATATTACGGTAATATAACCGCTGATCTTCTTTTCAGAATATATATTTCTTATATTATTCCGCTGTTCTCCCTAAAAGTGTGCCTTGTGTGTTGTCATATACAAAAACATCCACAATGTCACCTATTTTCTGTCCTTCAAGCTGATCGAATACACATACTGCATTCTGAGAGTTTCTTCCTTTCCATTGATTTTTGTTCTTTTTGGAAATTCCCTCAATCAGAATTTGATGGATTCTTCCAACATAAGATTTCATTCTTTGTTTTGAAAGTTCACCCTGAAGCGCAATAACCTCGGCAAGACGTCTCTGTTTCACATCAGCAGGAATATTGTCTTCCATTTTCTTGTGAGCCGGAGTTCCAGGCCTTTCTGAGTAGGCAAACATATAACCGTAATCATATTCTACTTCTCTCATCAGGCTTAAAGTATCCTGGTGATCTTCTTCTGTTTCATTACAGAATCCAATGATCATATCCTGAGAAAAGGATACATCAGGAACAATTTCTTTCGCTTTTTTAATCAGATCCAGATATTCTTCACGGGTATGCTGTCTGTTCATTGCTTCAAGCATGTTATTGCTTCCGCTTTGTACAGGAAGGTGTACATATTTACAGATATTGTCATGTTTTGCCATCATTCTGAATACATCCAGACTCATATCCTGCGGATTTGAAGTAGAGAATCTGATTCTCATTTCCGGAACAGCTTTAGCAACCAAATCAAGAAGTTGAGCAAAGTTTACAGCTGTTGCTTTCTGCATTTCAGATGCTTTGGCAAAATCTTTTTTAGGACCTCCTCCGTACCAAAGGTAAGAGTCTACGTTTTGTCCTAAAAGGGTAATTTCTTTGTATCCGTTGTTGGCAAGATCTTTACATTCTTCTATAATGGAGTGAGGATCACGGCTTCTTTCTCTTCCTCTGGTAAAAGGAACTACACAGAATGTACACATGTTATCACAACCTCTGGTAATGGTAACAAAAGCAGTAACACCGTTTCCGCCTAAACGAACGGGATTGATATCGGCATAGGTTTCTTCTTTGGAAAGGATTACATTAATTGCATCTCTTCCATCATCAGTCTCTTTTAAAAGATTTGGCAAATCTCTATAGGCATCTGGCCCTACAACAAGATCCACCAATTGTTCTTCTTCTAAGAATTTGGTTTTTAGTCTTTCCGCCATACATCCCAAAACACCTACCGTCATATTCGGTCTTTCTTTTTTGAGGTTTTTGAACTGGGAAAGACGCATTCTTACGGTCTGTTCTGCTTTTTCACGGATGGAACAGGTATTTAAAAGAATCAGGTCGGCTTCTTCTACCTTCATTGTTGTATTGTATCCCTGTTCATTAAGGATGGATGCAACAATTTCAGAGTCAGAGAAGTTCATCTGACAACCATAGCTTTCTAAAAATAGTTTTTTAGAGTTCTCCGGTCTTTCTGCAATAGCAAAAGCTTCGCCCTGTTTTGTTTCGTCTATATATTTTTCCTGCACGATAATCAATTTAAGGTTCGCAATTTTTAATTACGAAGAAATAAGTCTGCAAAGATACAAAATATTGTGACAGAATGTCAGGATTATCTTTCAGTAAATGTTATTGAAAATTGTACCGGAAATGAAATCCTCTCAACGATAGGAATATCTTTATAGAAAGCTGGTATCCAGATCTTTTTTATCCTTGCAAGAGTTCGCATAAAATCAATATTGAAATTTTTATTATCAACTTCAGGATAAATTCTGGGATTAGTAATACGGCCGTCTTTATTGATATAAAACTCCAAATTTACTTTTCCGTTAAGCTGATAATCGGAAAAAATCGTCATAAAATTATCATGAAATAAGGTATGAAAAGCTTTCGATCCTTCAGGATATTTGGTATGCGCTACAAATTTATTGGCATCATAACCAGGCTGATAATTGCTCATCAGATCCTTTGGATATAAAATAAATTCGGTAATAGCTCCTATTTTCCATCCTTTTGCTTCGGCAGGCTTCCATTTTTTAAGATTTTTAAGAACTTCTCTGGAAAGATCATATGCACATTTGTTCCTTGCAATATTAGCAGTATCCTGATCTTTAATAAATTTAACTTCAGCTTTTTCTGTTACAATAATTCGGGGTTGATAAATTTCCTTATCACTACATTCTTTAAAGTTATTCTTGACAAGATATTCATGAACATCTTTATAAAAATTAACGATTCCTCCTTCATAAAAGCTTTGTTTTTCTGGGTATTCATCAAGTATCTGTGCCTTACAAATAGATACAAAAACCAGAAAAAACATAATAAATTTTGTTTTCATCATTGTATTTAAATTATTTAATCTATATCAACTGAAACAGAAGAAAAGTTCATTTTAACTTTAATCTGTGAAGCCACAGGCTGTCCATTACACGACGCTGGAGTCCAGTTTTTCTTTATTCTTCTTACGACATACTGCATGTCATCAAAAAAAACTTCACTGTTCTGAACTTTAGGCATTCCCTTTACATCAACAACTTTTCCTTTTTCATCAAGAACTAGAGTAAATGTAAAGTCGCCAGTAAGCGCATAAAAATCCGAATTGAGATAAGCATACATATATTTGTTCAGAATGTCTTTATAGGCCGCAACGCCTCCTTCGTAAGCTGCAGGTTTAAAATCATTGCATTTTACAGCAACCTGCATAAAAGGTTCTTTGATATCTATTTTTAAAAGGTTTTTATTACTTTCCCTGATAAATGAATCATCTCGTTCTTCCTGATCCTGTGCCAATGAAAAATTCGCTGCACATAAGGCCAAAAATAAAAGTATCGTTCTCATAATTTTGTTTCCTAATAATAAACAAAGGTAAATATTTAGCCCATTTATAAAAAAGAAAAACTTCACACAAAGTATGAAGTTTTTAAACATGAACACTGCAGGTTCAGGATATATTTGAAATGATCACACTATAATTTTATAGCAGACCTTTGATGTGTTTATAATTCGTTTTCACCGTTTCAAAAACCTCATCCATTTTACCGCCAAGCATCAGCTGGGCCATAGACTTGGTCATTCCCATAATCTGGTCAAACTCAATTTTAGGAGGAAGAGCCAATGCATTAGGATTGGTAAAAATATTCAGAAGATAAGGACCGTTGTGATCCAGACATTCTTTGATGGCACTTTCCACATCTTCCGGCAGGTGTACATTTTTTCCGGGATAACCCATCGCATGGGCTACCATCGCAAAATCCGGATTAATCATGTCTGTTTCATTATCAGGCATTCCTCCCACTTCCATTTCCAGCTTTACCATTCCCAGGGTTCTGTTGTTGAATACAATCAGTTTTACTGGCAATTTATATTGAAAGATAGTCGCCATATCTCCTAATAACATGGATAATCCTCCATCTCCACACATAGCAATAACCTGCTTTTCAGGATGAGCCAGGGCAGCACCAATGGCCATAGGCATTGCATTCGCCATTGATCCATGATTAAATGATCCCAGCATTTTCCTTTCCCCTGTTCCTGTAATAAATCTGGCTCCCCAAACACAGCACATTCCGGTATCTACCGTAAAAATAGCATCATGTTTAGCAAGTTTGTCTAGAGTATGTGCCACATATTCCGGCTGAATAGCATTCTCTTTCCCAAAATCTTTCACATACTCCAATTGGTTTTCTTTTACTTTATCGTAAAATGCCAGCTGCTCATTCAGAAAATGAACATCTGTCTTTTCTTGCAGTAATGGCAGTAATGCTTTAATTGTTTCTTTAACATCTCCTGCAAGCCCCAGCTCCAGCTTTGCCCTTCGTCCTAATCTTTCAGGGCTTTCATCAATCTGCACTATTTTATTTTTTACAGGCATGAATTTTTGATACGGAAAATCCGTTCCCAAAAGAATCACGAGGTCAGCTTCATGCATGGCGTGATAAGCTGAAGGAAATCCTAATAATCCCGTAAGTCCCACTTCATTAGGGTTATTCGGCTGGATGGCCATTTTCCCACGAAATGAATATCCTACAGGGGCTTTCAACAGGTTAGACAATGCTATCACCTCATCACGGGCTTCAGCAGCACCTATTCCACAATAGACTGTTACTTTTTTACTATTGTTTATGAGTGTTGATAAGCTTTTTAACTCAGTATCCGAAGGCCTTATTACAGGATTGGTTTTAAAGATTTGAGTTGAAGTAGATCCTTCTTCGGCATCCAGTTCGGAAACATCTCCCGGAAGACCTATCACAGCAACTCCTTTTTTGGAAATCGCATGTTGAATAGCCGTTTGAACGGTTCTCTGCACCTGCTCCGGACGGGTAATCATCTGATTGTAGTAGCTGCAGTCATCAAAAAGTTTTATGGTATTGGTTTCCTGAAAGTAATCCATTCCCATTTCATCACTGGGAATGGTGGAAGCAATCACCAACATTGGAACATGAGAGCGATGTGCTTCGTAAACTCCATTGATCAGATGAACATGCCCAGGACCACAACTTCCGGCACATACGGCCAACCCATCAAGCTCTGCTTCTGCCGCCGCAGCATACGCTCCTACTTCTTCGTGTCTTACATGAATCCATTGGATACTGCTTTTTTTAACAGCAATATTCAGATGATTAAGACTATCACCGGTTACTGCATAAATTCTTTTCACATTGGCATTTTCGAGCATTTCAACAATTTGCTCAGCGATGTTTTTTGCCATAATTACTCTATTTTGGTGGTTGTTTTTTTGGTGAAAAATAGTAATTGAGAAGGACAATCGTCATCCTATCCCTATCAAATTTAGCTAATTAAATTGAAATTCCCCCGTTATTACCATGTTAAAACTTTGTGAATTTATAATGAAACTTTACAGACTGGATGTTTACTTTAAAACAAAACAGCCACCCAAAAAAGGTGGCTGTTTATATAATATGTTTCAGATTTACATCACTACTTCGATCTGATTTCTCAACAGATCTTCAAATTCGTCTCTCTTACGGATAAGGTGTGCTTTTCCATCCAAGAACAACACTTCAGCAGGCTTTAATCTTGAATTGAAGTTTGAACTCATTTCAAAACCATAAGCTCCTGCATTATGGAAAGCAAGGACATCTCCTTCTCTTACTTCATTAAGTTTTCTGTCCCATGCAAAAGTATCTGTTTCGCAGATATTTCCTACTACAGTATAAATTCTTTCCGCTCCTTTTGGATTGGACAGGTTTTCAATCATATGGTAAGAATCGTAGAACATCGGACGGATCAGGTGGTTGAATCCTGAGTTTACTCCCACGAAAACAGTAGCTGTTGTTTGCTTAATCACATTAGCTTTAACCAATAAATATCCGCTTTTTCCTACTAAGAATTTTCCGGGTTCAAACCATAGCTCGAATTTTTTCCCTGTAGATTTTGAAAACTCAGAAATTACTTTTTCTACTTTTTTACCTAATGTTCTCACATCAGTTTCTTCTTCACTGTCCTGATAAGGGATTTTGAAGCCGCTTCCCATATCCAGATATTTCAGGTTCGGGAAGTGCTCAGAAAGCTCCAGCATGATTTCCAAAGCCTGTAGAAATACATCCGGATCTTTGATCTCGCTTCCTGTATGCATGTGAAGTCCTTCAACATTCAGGTTTGTACTTTTCATCACTCTTTCAATGTGACGAACCTGGTGAATAGAAATACCGAACTTACTGTCGATATGTCCTGTTGAAATTTTATAGTTACCTCCGGCAAAAATATGCGGGTTGATTCTTACTAAAATAGGATAGGTATTTCCGTACTTATTCCCGAATTGCTCAAGAATAGAAATGTTATCAATGTTTATATGAACTCCAAAAGTCATTGCTTCCTCAATTTCAGCCAAGTCAACACAATTGGGAGTAAACAAAATCTTCTCTTTCGAAAATCCTGCCTTTAATCCAAGTTTAACTTCGTTAATCGATACACAATCCAAAGAAGCGCCCAGGTTCTTGACATACTTAAGAATATTGATGTTCGTCAAAGCCTTCGCTGCGTAGAAAAACTTCGTATGTTTTAAGAAAGAAGATGTAAGTTTTTCGTATTGAACTTTGATGGACTCAGCATCATAAACATACACCGGGGTGCCAAACTCAGTGGCAATCTTTAATAATTCTTTTGAATTCATAATTTCATTTTAACATAAAAAAAGGCAGATTCTTTCAAAAAAGAGTCTGCCGCATTGATTATTTTTTATGCAAGACAACTCTTTTAAATATTCCAAACCTTAGAGAACCTTACAGCTCCCTTTTTTCCAGTTTTAATTTGTTTAAAATTTTGCATTGCTACTATTTATTTTTTGCAAAAATACTATTTATTTTTTATTTTACGAAAATTGATTTGAAAAGCATCTTCTTTCATATCAACTTATAAAGTGTTAATTCCTATATCATTTCGGTAAAGGCAGAGTTTCAAAATCGCTTCGAAGCAGTGCCAGCTGCAATTCATTATTCAAATCCGTGGAGGATAATGGAAGGTCAATTTTTAACTTAGCAAGCTTACTTAAGGTTTGAATTTGTGTAAAAAGTTCATAGAAACCAAAGGAAACTACTTTTCCGTTTTCTATGATTAAAAATAATTTTTCACCCAATTTTCTTCCTTGTCCCAGCCAAAGTTCATTTCTTTTTCTGAATTCAATTTTCTGTTTCAAAGCAGAAAAATCTTTAAATTCTTCCTGAGAACCGATAAACTGAACCGCTTTGCTTCCTTGGGTAAATGATCTGAATTTTAAGACTGGTTTTTCAGTTTTATTGAGTGTATTTTTTTCAACTATATATTTATTATTCCTGAAATAGAGTCCGAAAGGCAGAACTTCTTTCTTTTTAATATTCTTAGAATTCAGAATCAGCTTGGCAATAGTGTCTGTTCCGGTAAGCTCAAAATTAATCTGTTCCACCTCTTTCTGGATCTGTTCCCATTTTTTTGATTTGGAATTGAATACTTTTTTGGAAAATTTATTGATATCCTGAACATAATCCGAGAACATAATCCGTCCGGATTCATCCTGAAAATAGACAAAACCTTTATCATTAGGAAGATCCTGGGTAAGTTCTTTGATCTTATTGATATAGGTTTTTGCGTTGGACTCATCATGCTGTTTCTGAATGATCTCATTTTCGGTATCCTTCGAAATCAGAAGTTTAAAAAGCTCTAACGTTGCTCTGGCATCACCTTCTGCCCTGTGGTGGTTTGTCAAAGGAATTCCCAAAGACTTCACCAATTTTCCCAACGAATAACTTACCTCATCAGGGATCAGTTTCTTCGCCAATGGAATTGTATCTAATGTATTGATTTTGAAATCATAGCCAAGCCTTTTGAATGACTGACGCAGCATTCTGTAATCAAAATCAATATTATGCCCTACCAACGTTGTATTTTGAGTTATTTCGATAACTCTTTTGGCAATTTCATGAAATTTTGGGGCAGTTTTGACCATTTTCGGGGTAATACTGGTCAGCTTCTGTACAAAAGGAGTAATATCACCTTCAGGATTTACCAGAGATATAAACTGATCAGTAATTTTCTGACCATCATATCTGTATATGGCGATATCTATAATGCATTCATTTCTATAACCTGCACCATTACTTTCTATATCTATAATTGAATACATTTAATATTAACTGCTGTTTTTTTTGTCATTTATATGTAAAACCGGCGTCTTTTTCCCGATAAAATCCGGCTCTATTTTTTCTTGTTAAGCAAAGATAACCTGCTAAAATAACAAAAAATATGTTAAAATATAACAGATTATTCTTCAAAATTATCTTCTTCTGCCTCCCAGACCAAACATTCCGAGAATAGCTTTTGCTCCTTCTCTCATTAATGTACTGGTAAAAGTACGGCCTGCTTTACTCTGCAATACCTGTTCAAACATTCCCGGCTCTTCTTTTACCGGTCTGGTCTTTTGTGTAGGAGCTGGATTCTGTGCAGCCTGTTCCATTCTGTTAGTTAGCATTTCATAAGCAGATTCTCTGTCAACGGCCTGCTCATATTTTGCAACGAGAGCTGATTTTGAAGTCAGATCAGAGACTTCTGCTCCACTCAAAACATCCATTCTTGATTCCGGAGAGATCAGGTAAGTATGCACTAATGGGGTAGGAATTCCTTTTTCATCCAGAGCCGTCACAAATGCTTCTCCAATTCCCAAATTCTGAATCAGACTGGAAGCATTGTAATATTCTGTAGTAGGATAATTTTCGACAGCTTTGGTAATTTCTTTTTTATCTTTTGCGGTAAAACCTCTTAAAGCATGCTGTATCTTCAATCCTAATTGGGAAAGTACATTTTCAGGAACATCACCAGGAATCTGAGTAATAAAATAAATTCCTACTCCTTTGGAACGGATGAGTTTTACCATTGTTTCAATCTGTGAAAGAAGGGCTTTGGAAGCTTCATCAAAAATCAGGTGGGCTTCGTCTATGAATAATACCAACTTTGGTTTACCACTATCTCCTTCTTCCGGAAACGTCATATAAATTTCCGCAAAAAGCGAAAGCATGAATGTTGAGAAAAGCTGTGGCTTGTTCTGAATATCTGCTACTCTTAAAATATTAACTACTCCTTTTCCGTCTCTTGTTTCCAGTAAGTCATGAACATCAAAACTTAGTTCACCGAAGAATCCTGCTGCTCCCTGTTGTTCCAGGGCAACAATAGATCTTAAAATCGCTCCAAGAGATGATGGCGCAATAGATCCGTAATTGGCTGCAAGCTCAGCTTTTCCTTGTGCATTATCCGTCACATACTGAAGTACTTTCTTCAGATCATTAAGATCAATCAATGGAAGGCCTTTATCATCACAATATTTGAAGACAATAGACATGATGCTTTGCTGCGTATCATTAAGCTCAAGGATTTTGCTGAGTAAAACAGGTCCAAATTCTGTAACCGTAGCTCTCAGTTTCACTCCTTCTCCTCCGGAAATGCTCATCAGTTCCACCGGAAAGCCTTGTGGGTTATAAGGAAGCTGTGTTTTACCATATCTTTCCTCAATGATAGCATTCATCTGGCCGGCTTCTGCAATCCCGGAGAAATCTCCTTTAATATCAAGAACCAAAGAGGGAATTCCTGCATGGGAAAGCTGTTCTGCAAATACCTGTAATGTTTTTGTCTTTCCTGTTCCCGTAGCGCCGGCAATAAGACCATGGCGGTTAATCGTTTTTAGGGGAATGGTTACGTTGACTTCTGTGACCACTTCTCCATCCAGCATTCCTTTTCCTAATATTATATGCTCTCCTTTCGGAGTGTATCTAGCGTTGAGTTCTTCAATAAATTGTGTTTTGTCTGCCATTTGATCGCTTTTTTAACTTATAAATATAAAATTTTTTGTAAAAGTCTGAGTAATTAAAGTAATATTATATGATTAAATTTTGTTCTAAGTTCATTAAATTTACTACTCACTTAGCCATGACAACAACATATATACCACATATGATTTCATTTAAGAAAATTACATTCGTTATTCTTTCTATTTTTTCCACATTATTTTTTTCTCAAAAAAGAAATGAACCTGTCAATTTACAGTTAAAAGGAGATTATACCCATACATCTACTTCAGTAGTCTTCCCAACTTTATGGTCTGGTTTTCAAAGAGAAACGATCACCTCTTATGATATACAGAATAAACACGTTGTAGTAAGCTATGTACAGCAAAACAGTAAAAAAAGCAAAACGGTTCTTACTTTATATCTCTATCCTAAAAAATCAGTTGACAATCAGCTATTGAGGGATGAATTTGCTGTATATGAAACGGTTCTTAATCAGAATTCTAATAAAAGTGTAGACCTCAAACCTATGTTTGGAAGTTCATCCAATGATAAAGTAAAAGTACATTATCTCTATTCAATATTTGATCATGCCATGGGTGAACGTGATTTTTTTAAAGGAGTAAAATATACGGATAAGAAATCTCTCCTCGCCATTTATGAATGTGGAGGATGGGGCTTTAAAATAAGGGGTTCAAGTGATAATATGACTTCTGATCAACTGGCAGAACTCAAAAATAAAACAGAAGTCTATTTCGGATTATTGGACATTGCATCTAAAAAATCTCTTCCCATCAGCAATACTCCAGATATTATTTTATCTCCCGTTATCAAAAGGGATTCTATGATGATTAATTCTGTAGTTGCTGCAGCTGATGCAAAAATAGAATGGCTGGGTAAAAATTCAGAAAAAAAAGAACTTTTGACTGGGTTCAATGATATGAATATTGAATCTGAGCTATATTCCATACAGAAAATGATAGAATTCTATAAAGTTCATGAAAAAGATTGGCCCATGCATGCAGACACTAAGAAATATTTTGATGAAATGATCAGGATTGCAGACCATGGGAAGATTAAAGATTATCTCTATGACAAATACAACAGGCTGATTCAATATGATGAAGGAGAAGCTAAAAAAGAAGAATATCTTCAATTCAAAACTGATAAAAACATCACGGAAAATACCAATGAAATTTTTTATAAATTATACTATATCATTGAGTAAAGGAATTATGCTTCAAAAGCTAAACATGATATAAAACAGCATTTCCCAATTGTCTTTATGTAAGGCATTCTTTTTGCTGAAAAACATCTTACGTTAAACATCCGTTTAACAAAGTATTGAAAGAAACTATCAATGGGATTTAACATTTCATTTAGAATTTATCTAATACTTTGTATCTTTAACTCATTAAAAAAAGACCCAATGAAAATTGAACAAATATATACGGGCTGTCTGGCTCAGGGTGCCTATTATATTGTATCAGAGAATGAAGCTGCCATTATTGATCCTTTAAGAGAAGTAAAACCTTACCTGGATCGTCTGGAAAAAGACAATGTCACTTTAAAATATATTTTTGAAACTCACTTCCATGCTGATTTCGTATCAGGCCATCTGGATTTAAGTAAAAAAACAGGTGCTCCGATTGTATATGGACCTACAGCCGCTCCGGAATTTGAAGCCATTATTGCAGAGGATAATCAGATTTTTGAAATTGGAAAAATAAAAATAAAGGTAATGCACACTCCTGGGCACACTATGGAAAGCAGCACTTACCTTTTAGTAGACGAAAATGGTGTTGAAACTGCGATCTTTACAGGTGACACTTTATTTTTAGGAGATGTTGGAAGGCCAGATCTTGCGCAGAAGGCAACAAATCTTACTCAGGAAGACCTTGCAGGAATTCTCTACGACAGTCTTCAGAACAAAATCATGCCATTGGATGACAGCATTACGGTTTATCCTGCTCACGGTGCCGGATCTGCCTGTGGAAAAAATATGCAGAAGGAAACGGTAGATATTTTAGGAAACCAAAAGAAGACGAACTACGCTCTTAATCAACCAGATAAAGAGTCTTTTATCAGAGAAGTACTTGACGGTTTGACCGCTCCACCGAAATATTTCGGAATGAATGTCGCTTTAAATAAAGGCGGTTATGAAAGCCTGGATGTTGTAATGAACAAAGGGATGCAACCTGTTGCTCCGCAAGATTTCGAAGCATTGGCAGAAGAAACGGGAGCATTAATTTTAGATACCAGAGGAGCTGCAGATTTCCATAAAGGATTTGTCCCTAACTCTATCAACATAGGTCTGAAAGGAGATTTTGCACCATGGGTAGGAACGCTTATTGTGGATGTAAAACACCCTTTATTATTGGTAACTGATGAAGGTACCGAAGAGGAAGTAATCACCAGACTGAGCAGAGTAGGCTTTGATAATGTAATAGGATATCTGAAAGGCAGTTTTGAAGCCTGGAAAAATGCAGGTAATGAAATTGACGAGATCAAAAGAATCACTCCAGCCGAATTCGCAGAACAGTTTACAGAAGACTCTACAGTAGTGGATGTAAGAAAACTGACTGAATATTCTGCCGAGCATATTAACAATGCTTACAACAAGCCATTGGATACCATCAGTGACTGGGCTCGTACGATTGATGATTCTGAACATTTCTTTCTGCACTGTGCCGGGGGATACAGAAGCATGATCGCAGCAAGCATCCTTAACTCACACGGAATCAGAAACTTTACTGAAATAGAAGGAGGTTTTAACGGCATCAAAAAGACGGAAAAATTCCCGACTACAGATTTTGTCTGCCAATCCAAAACATCGTAAGATCA
Source organism: Chryseobacterium sp. Marseille-Q8038 (assembly GCF_965111995.1). Lineage (NCBI taxonomy): Bacteria > Pseudomonadati > Bacteroidota > Flavobacteriia > Flavobacteriales > Weeksellaceae > Chryseobacterium > Chryseobacterium sp. Marseille-Q8038. Next base: position 1,486,304 of record NZ_CBCOPN010000002.1, read on the forward strand.
TGAAGATACGGTTTTTTGGACTTGTTTTAGTAATGGCTTTTACGCTAAGTGCCTGTAAAACAAATCATACAACTGTCACCCCCAAAGCAAACATCAAAGAAATGGTCAACAGTTCTGATGTTACCTTGGTGGATGTCAGAATTCCAGAACAGTATTCAGCAGGAACGGCAAAAAATGCCATCAATATTCCATTAGCGGAGATTCAAAGCAATATAGAAACCCTGAAGGGCAAAAAAGTTGTTGTGTTCTGCAATAAAGGAGTTCAGGCAGATCAGGCTATGGAAATACTGAAGAAAAATGGAGTTGAAGCCTATGATGGTACAAGCTGGAAAAATGTAAAAGCGATCCAGGACGAAACAAACAAAAAAGTAAACTAATAAAACCCAAACTATGTCACAAAAATTTCAGGAAATTATTGACTCTGAAAGACCGGTACTTATTGACTTTTTCGCAACATGGTGCCAACCTTGTAAAGTACAGTCTTCGGTATTAAATACGGTAAAGGAAAATATTGGTGAAGGAGCCAGAATCATAAAGGTAGATGTAGACCAATATCCCGCACTAGCAGCTCAATACGGAGTGCGTGGAGTCCCTACACTGGCCATTTTCAAAAAAGGAGAAATGCTGTGGAAGGAAAGTGGTGTTCATGATGTGAATACCCTCACACAACTTTTACAAGAATATGCTTAAAACTGTGATTTTTCACAGTTTTTGCTTTTTATAATTCCCACAGATCGCACAGATTTCCACAGATAATTATGTTTATTTTTCTTTATATAGAAATTAAAAATCTGTGAAGACCTGAGAAATCTGTGGTAAAATCCTAAAATTCAATAGAAAAGGAATCTCTATCATTCAAAAACTGGAAATGCTTTCTAAAATCGTTCAATTCTTCCATATATAGTTCTGCAGATACAAGATTTCCCTGTTTCTGAGAAATTTCTTTTCCATCCGCAAAGAAGCAGTGAGAGCTCTCCTGATAAAAGAGGTTATTCCCATCCGTTCCTATTCTATTTAAACCAAATACGAAAGATAAATTTTCAATGGCTCTGGCTTTTAACAAATGTTCCCACGCTCCTACTCTTTTCTCCGGCCAGTTTGCAACATATAAAACAGCATCATAATCATCATTATTTCTCGCAAAAACAGGAAAACGCAGATCATAGCAGACCTGAAGCAGAAAACGTATCCCTTTATATTCAACGATTACCCTTTCTTTCCCTGGGGTATAAACTTTATCTTCACCCGAAAAGGAAAACAAATGCCTTTTGTCATAGAAAGCCGTTTCACCATCCGGTTGTATAAAATACATTCTGTTGTAAAAATTTCCGTTTTGCTCTACGGGAGCACTTCCACAGAATGCGGCATTTTTTTCTTTTGACATTCTTTTCAAAAACTCCAGGGATTCATTATTCCGATCCGAAACTTCAGAAGCATCCATACAGAAACCCGTTGAAAACATTTCAGGAAGGAGAAACAGATCTGCTTCCACATTTTGCAGTTCGTTTTCTATGAGTTTAAAATTGTCAGTTTTATTTTTCCAGATGATATCTAAATTAAGCCCTACAACTTTCATCTTTTATTCTTTTTTTAAATTATTCCAAATCTGATGTATAAAAATACAGTTTTTATGATTACAAAAGAGGAATTAAAACTGCTGAAAAGACGATTTATCCACAAAAACTGAATCCTTTTTCATAATAATTTATTAAAGTCACCCATTTTCATAGAACTGACATTCTTTCGGTTTCATTTTTGATAGAAGTATTTTTTATTAATATCCTTAAAAATTTAAAATTTATGAAGAAATTGTTTTTTATGGTGACGATCTTATTTTTTGGTGCAATGGCCAATGCTCAGGCCTGGACAGGAAAAGGAGATCAGAAAATACAACTGGGGCTGAGTGCCTGGGGATATGGAACCGGAATAACGGGAACTTATGACTACGGACTCAATCAACTTATTTCAGTAGGAGCTGGTATCAACGGCTATTTTGACAATTATAAAAACAACGATAAGGATAATCGTGTTTTTGTTTTCGGGAGACTGAACTTTCATTTACAGGAAGCACTGAACCTGCCTTCAAAATGGGATATCTACCCAGGAGTGGATCTTGGCGTTCTGGGAAAAGACTTCGGAGTGGGTGCTCACATCGGAGCCCGCTATTTCTTCACAGAGAAAATAGGAGTCTTTGCAGAGGTTGGTAATAATGGCAGTCTTGGAGTTTCTTTCAATTTATAAACAAATCGTCTTTAAATATGACAAAGCTTCTCGTTTCGGGGAGCTTTTTTATTTGGCATAGTTTTGATAATTGTTACCTTTGCAAATTAAAATCTAAAATTTATTAATGGAAATAGCAATCAAACTTTTTCAGTTCATTCTGAGCATCTCTATACTAGTGCTTCTTCATGAGCTTGGGCATTTTTTACCCGCAATATGGTTCAAGACAAGAGCAGAGAAGTTTTTCCTGTTTTTTGATCCTTACTTCTCCATATTCTCCATGAAGAAAATCAATGGAAAATGGCAGTACAAATTTTTATCAAAGAACCTGCCGGATTCTGAAGTAATAGAGGTAAACGGAAAGAAGGAAGAAGTTCCTATCGATATATCAAAACTTCCGGACAACGACTGGAGAAAACATCCTGAACAAACCAAATACGGAATCGGATGGCTGCCTTTCGGAGGGTATGTGAAGATTGCAGGAATGGTAGACGAAAGTATGGATACTGCCCAAATGAAAAAACCGGCAGAACCATGGGAATTCAGATCAAAACCGGCCTGGCAGAGACTTATTATTATGCTGGGAGGGGTTACTGTTAACTTTTTCCTTGCATGGTTAATCTACAGTTCTCTATCTTTCTTCAATGGAGAAACGTATACAGATATTACGAAATTCAACAACGGTATTGAGGCTACTTCAGCTGGAAAGAAAATGGGATTCCAGAATGGTGACAAAATCATCAGCGTAGATGGAAAACCGGCAGAAAGACTTGAAAACACTTCAATCAATATTCTTTTAGGGGACAATGTTACTGTAAACAGAAACGGACAGGAAGTCACTTTCCCGGTAAATGCTGACGGTGTTGCAGATGTTCTTAAACAGAGAGAAGCGAAACTATACATTACACCAAGAGTTTCTATGGTTATTGATTCATTAGCCACTCCTTCTTCTCAGGCATCCGGTCTTGCGAAAGGTGATAAAATTGTAGGAATCAACGGTAAGAAAGCAGCATTCTTTGATGAAGTAAGTGCTCTTTTAGCTGAAAACAAAGGAAAAACAATTACTGTAGACGTTGAAAGAAACGGAGCTGTACAAACCTTACCTTCAGTTTCTGTTGATAAAAACGGGAAATTAGGAATAGCTATTGATACAAAAAGCATTGCAAAAGAAATTGTAACCAATAAGCAATATTCTTTTGGAGAAGCTATTCCAAGAGGATTTACAAGAACTATCGAGGCGTTGACCACTCAGGTTAAACAGTTCAAAATTATGTTCAACTCTAAAGTTCAGGGGTATAAAAATGTAGGAGGTCCTATTGCGATTGTAAAAAATATGCCTGTGGATAAAGATGCTGACGGAAGCTTTAAAATCAACTGGGTTGCTTTCTGGAGTTTTACAGCGATGTTCTCCGTATGGTTGGCATTCCTGAACCTTATTCCTATTCCGGGACTTGATGGTGGACACGTTTTATTTACTTTATATGAAATCATTGTAGGAAAACCGGTTCCACAGAAAGTTTTGGAGAATGCTCAGATGATTGGAGTTATCTTCCTGTTAGGCTTAATGTTACTCATCTTCGGAAGCGACATCTTCAAGGTATTCACAGGGAAATTATAATTTTTTTAAAATTTTTCTTAAAAATATTTGTAGGGTATAAATATTCGTCCTATATTTGCACCACTTAAAACAAAGGACATTCCTCCTTAGCTCAGTTGGTTAGAGCATCTGACTGTTAATCAGAGGGTCGCTGGTTCGAGCCCAGCAGGAGGAGCAAAAAGACTTACAGAAATGTAAGTCTTTTTTTGTGTCTTACTATGAACTATTTCATAGCAAGGACTCCAAATCTGAGAAATTACACCTTGTAATTTAAATATAACGCAAAGGATTAGTAGCTGGTACTTCATTTTTAAGGAAGCAAAGGCGGAATCAACTTTGTTGATTCTTTCTAAGCGCAAACATAACCATTCAGATTCATCAGCGACTCTGTCGCCTTCTTAGCTATCTTAAAATAAGATGAATGAAAATAATCTTTGCGTTTTGTAGAACCAATGAGTCCAACACAAAAAATAAATATTTGTAATTTTTCTTCAGTTTTCCAAAAATACACCTCTTTTTTATTGGATTTTATCAGCCTTTAAAGCATTTTACCTGTAACTATTTCGTTAATCATCCGACTATTCTTTTTTAGAGTAATCCGGATTGAGAAAATTTTTCACAAATAAACATTTCTCTAAAAAAGGCAAAAAAATAACAATACCCAATTGTACCATGAAGAAAACTATTATTTCGTTACTAACAGCATTTTCTATTATAGGAATTTCAGCGCAGGAAAAGTCATATTTTTTATCAAGTCCCTCATTAAGCCCTGATGGAAAAACAGCATATTTCGCTTATGATGGTGATATCTGGAAATCAGATTCCAATGGTGGAAATGCTTCAAGAATTACTGCACTGGACGGAGAGGAGATCAATCCCCGTCTTTCTCCTGATGGAAAATGGCTTGCCTTTAGTTCCAACCAATATGGAAATTATGATGTATATATAATGCCTGCAGCAGGAGGAACGATCAAGCAGCTAACCTTTCATACCGGAAGAGACGAAATGGAAAGCTGGGCATGGGACAGTAAAACCATTTATTTTACGTCCAGCAGAAATAATAACTTCGGCAGTTTTAAAACAACCATTGAAGGGAAAACACCACAAAAACTGTTCAACAATTATTTTAATAATACCAACGGTCTTGTAGAAACAGCTGCGGGAGAATATCTTTTCACAAGTTCTTCGGAAAGCGCTCATCAGGTACAGAGAAAGCGCTATAAAGGAGAAAACAATCCTGATATTCTTGGATACAACCCAAAAAGCAATTCTTTCAAACAATACACCCATTACGAAGGAAAGGACTTCAACCCAAGTGTAGATAAAAATGGTATTATTTACTTTATTTCTGATGAGAACAACGGAGAATACAATCTTTACAAACTTGAAAATGGTAAAAAGACTGCTTTAACCCAATTTGATACTTCTATTAAAAAGCCTTATGTTTCAGCGGATGGATCTAAAGTTATTTTTGAAAAGGATTATCAGCTTTTCACTTATGATGTAGCCTCAAAAAATACCACACCTCTTACCATCAGTCTGAATACCAACAAAACACTGGAAAAAGCACAGAATTTCAATGTTGAAAATAATATTTCCTATTATGATGTATCGCCTGATGGTAAAAAGATGGCATTCATAAGCCGTGGGATCATATTCGTTTCAGATATTGAAGGAAAATTTGCCCAGCAGGTTTCTGATGGGAAAGAACGGGCAATGGAAGTAAAATGGCTGAAAGACAACAGAACGCTTCTTTATAATCAAACGTATAACGGCTATCAAAACTGGTTTACGATTCCTGCAGACGGGAAAGGTCAACCAAAGCAATTAACGGAAGATTTACGCAATAACCGCAATATAACCCTGAATAACGACCTTTCAAAAGCAGTTTATTTAAGCGGTCGTGATGAAGTAAGATTGCTGGATTTAAAAAGCTTCAAATCTACAACCATTGTAAAGGATGAAATATGGGCTTTCCAAAACTCTAGACCTTCTTTTTCTCCTAACGATGAATATGTATTGTTTTCAGCGAAGAGAAACTTTGAACTTGATATTTTCATCTACAATATTAAAAAAGCACAGACCCTGAACCTTACCAACACAGGTGTTTCAGAAGAAGATCCTGTATGGTCACCGAATGGGAAGTATATTTATTTCGCCAGCGACAGAACCAATCCGTCTTATCCTTTAGGCATGCAGAAGTCTAACATTTACCGCATGGCGCTGGACTGGTTTGACGAACCTTTTAAATCTGAAAAATTCGATAATCTTTTTACTGAAGAAAAGAAGGAAACAAAATCTTCAGATAAAGCAAAAGATAAAGACAAGAAGGATAAAAAAGACGACGACAAGGAAAAAGAGAAAAAAGAAGAAAAAGAACCGGTTATCAAAGAACTGAAAGTAAATCCTGAAGATACGCTGGACAGAATCGAGCTGGTTACAGACCGATATGGATATCAGGACGATCCTGCCGTTTTTGCTGATGACAAGAAAGAAATCCTCCTTTTCAATTCTAATCAGGATAACGGAAAAAGACAACTGTTCAAAAAAGTTTTCACAGATTTTGAACCTGCCAAATCAGAAAAAGTTTTCGATAAAGCAGCTTATTACCTTACTAAAAACGAGAAAAACCTCTTCGCTCTAATAGAAGGTAATATTTATAAAACAACGGTTGCCGCATTAAAACCTGAGAAAATAAACATTCAATATAGTTTTGACAAGGATCTGGCATCAGAATTCACCCAGATGTATGCTGAAGCCTGGACGGGTGTAGAAGAAAACTTCTATGATGAAAAGTTCCATGGCATTGACTGGAAAGCAAAAAAAGAACAGTACGCCAAATATCTGCCGTATGTGCATAACAGAAATGATCTGCGAATTTTACTAAATGATCTTTTAGGTGAGCTTAATTCTTCTCACACAGGATTTTCTTCTACAGGGAAAGAAGAAACCATGTTCCTGAGCTATTTCACCAACGAAACAGGAATTACCTTCAAAAAAGACCAGCCTTACACCGTAGAAAGCATTTTGAGAAAATCTCCGGCTTACCGCTCAGGAGTTGATATTAAACCTGGCGACCAGCTGATTTCTGTAAACGGAAAAAAAATTGATCCAAACGAAAATATCGAAACGTATTTTACAAGCCCTAAAAAACAGGATGAGCTTGTACTCACGTTCAACCGTGATGGTAAAAATGTAACCGCCAAAGTGCATCCGATTTCTAATGGAGAATTAAAAGGATTACTTTACGACGAGTGGATCTACAATAATCACCAGCGTGTTGATAAGCTTAGCAACAACAGAATCGCTTATTCATGCATGAAAAACATGTCTACTGATGAGCTGGACCGTTTTCTTTTGGATATGGTAGAGCAGGAAAACAGAAAAGATGCTGTTATTCTTGACCTTCGTTATAATACCGGAGGAAATGTTCATGACAAAGTATTGAATTTCCTTTCTCAAAAACCTTATCTGCAATGGAAATATCGTGAAGGAAAAATAACGACACAACCTAATTTTGCCCCTTCCGGAAAACCAATTGTCCTTTTGATTAATGAAGCTTCCTTAAGTGATGCAGAAATGACTGCAGCCGGATTTAAAGCATTGAAACTGGGTAAAATCATTGGCCAGGATACCTATCGATGGATTATTTTCACTTCAGCAAAAGGTCTTGTAGACGGTTCTTCTTATAGATTGCCTTCATGGGGTACTTATACGCTGGACGGACAAAATCTTGAAAAAACAGGAGTAAAACCTGACATTTACGTTAAAAACACCTTTATGGACCGTCTTCAGGATAATGATCCTCAGCTGGAAAGAGCTGTTCAGGAAATACTTAAGGATTTGAAGAAATAAGGATTACCTCTTATTTTTTGCACATATTTTGCTTGATAAGAGGTAATCATTTTTATCAAGCAAAATGCCTTATTTATCCAGGATTTATTTAAAAGATAATTGTCCACAAGACTTCCCCTTCACCCTGCCTTTTTTGCGCAAGGGTCTAGATATAAGACTAAAAAGCAATGTTACCTTTTTTGTTGGCGAAAATGGAATTGGAAAATCCACTCTGCTTGAAGCTATTGCAGACAAGTGTAATTTCAATGTTGCCGGAGGAAATCGCAATCATAATTACAACTTTCATAAAACAGAATCTATGCTGTCGGAATATCTTACTCTTTCCTGGCATCATAAAACTTCTCAAGGTTTTTTCATGAGGGCTGAAAGTTTTTTCAACTTTGCGACCTATATTGACGAAGTTGCTGAAGAGGATCAAAGAGTTCTGGAAGCCTATGGAGGGAAATCTTTACACCAGCAGTCCCATGGCGAAGCATTTTTATCATTATTCCATAACCATTTTCAACACGGAATTTATCTTCTTGATGAACCGGAAGCTGCTTTATCACCACAAAGGCAACTTTCCTTACTCTCTATTATTCACAAATTAGAAAAAACAGGGAAGGCTCAGTTTATAATTTCAAGCCATTCTCCGATCTTAATGAGTTATCCGACCGCAGAAATTTATCTGCTCGATGATAAAATTCAAAAAATACACTATAAAGATACAGAGCATTATCAGCTCACAAAGAATTTTTTGGAATCACCAGAACGCTATTTTCAACATTTATTTGAAGACATCTAGCTTTACCTGAAATTTTCTGAAAATATTTCTTATTGAATTTCAATACATTTAGTTAAAAACTATCAAGAATAAAGGATAAAACTTGCTTGGTACGGATATTCATATTATATTTGCAGCACCTAAAACAAGGGAAATTCCTCCTTAGCTCAGTTGGTTAGAGCATCTGACTGTTAATCAGAGGGTCGCTGGTTCGAGCCCAGCAGGAGGAGCAAAAAGACTTACAGAAATGTAGGTCTTTTTTCATTTATAATCATAATGAAAAAGAATGGGAATCACTCCAAAAGGGAAAGACTTTTTACCGACTATTAATCCTCTGATTCTTATCCTTTAAGCATCAAAATTTCCTTTTTAATTTTCACAAACGCATATATAATTTTCGCTACATTTGTCGTTTTATATTATAGAATAAAAATATTTTACTTTTTCACCTATTTTTTTAATAAACTGCATGCTTTTTGTTTATGATAATTGCCTGAAGAAACGAATGATGTTAAACAATAACTCCCAAAAACACTATCTTTTATTTTTTTTTCTGATTCTCTCCAGTTCCGTATGCGCTCAAAACAGGGCCAGCGGTAAGGTGGTTGACGAAAAGAACAGTAAAGAACTGAATAAAGTTGATATTTTTATCAACAATGATAAGACTCCTTCCCTGACGACAACTTCAGGTAGTTTCATCGTTCAGTCAGACAGCATCATTCATCAGTTAAGATTTTCCAGAAAAAATTATACCACAGAAACCCTTGATATCACTCCCGAAAATGCTGAAAATATTTTCGTACAGCTTTCACAGGCTAAAGTAAGTGATATCCAGGAGATTGTTCTTCAAAGTGGTAAAACAAAATACAAGAACAAGAAAGAAAACCCGGCTTATGCGATTATGCAGAAAGTCTGGGCTCAAAAAAGAAATAACGGACTGGAGAAGTTCGATACCTATTCGTATAAGGAGTACGAAAAAACACAGTTTGATCTGAACAATCTAGACAGTGCGTTCATGAAGAAAAAGATTTTCAACAAACTGGATTTTATTTTTGACTATGCAGATTCAACAGCAAGCGGAAGATTAGGCCTCCCTATTTTCATCAATGAAGCCGTTTATGAGAATTTTGGTAAAAACAGACCTGATAAGGACAGCAAAAGAACATTAGTTGCCCAAAAGACTTCAGGTTTTCAGGACAATCAGGTGATTACGGTTTCTGCTAAAAACTTATATCGTGATATTAATATCTACGACAATACTTTAAATTATTTCGATATTGGCTTCCAAAGTCCCGTGGGAACAGATGGCTTCAGCACCTATGACTATAGTCTTATGGACACCATTACGATTCGTGGGGAAAAAGCCTTCCAGATAAGGTATCAGCCTAAGAGAAAAGATATCCTTGCCTTTCAGGGAAATCTTTATATTGATACAGATACCTATGCTGTTTTAGGAGCAACATTGAAGTCAACACAGAAAATCAATGTCAACTTTGTCAACAGTGTGTATACTCAGGTGGAATATGACAACCCTGATGACGCTACATTTCTTCCTAAAAAACTGATCACGGAATTTGAAATGAGCCCTTTTTCAAAAAAGAAAGGCGCCAAGAGTATCATAGCCAAAAGGTCAGTAGATTATTCCGATTATCAATTCAACAAACCTCTTGATCCTAAAGTATTCAAACGTACCGAAGAAGAATACGAAGACAAGTTTACCAATAAAGATGAAGCCTACTGGACTAAAGCCAGACCTGATACTTTATCTAAAGCTGAGCAGGGTGTTTATAATATGCTTGATCAGCTTCAGCAGACTCCTAAATTCAACCGAATGGTAAAACTGTTTGAAACGCTTGGTTCAAGATATTATAATGCATTTAAAGGAATAGATATTGGTCCTATCTTTTCAATTTACGGAAGAAATGAGGTAGAAGGAGACAGAATAAGATTAGGAGCAAGAACCTATTTTGGATTGAACGATACCTGGAGAGCTCAGTTTTATACAGCCTACGGATTCAAAGATCAACAGTTCAAATATGGAGTTGAGGCAAGATATATGTTCAATAAGCTTAACCGCTTTATGATTGGGGCAGGAACCAGCAGAGATATTGTTCAGCTTGGAGGACAGCTTACTTCCGGTGATGGGGTTACCCCACAATCTTCATCTTCCAGTACATTTTTTGCAAGAGGAGAAAACATTTCTTTAAGTTCTGTAAACAAAACAAGTGTCTTTGCTGCTATTGAACCCTGGAAAAACTTCCAGATCCGAATAGACGGAGTAATGCAGAGTATTAAGTCTGCTATTCCGGAGAAATTCAACCTGATGTATTATAAAGACGGTCGCCTAAGACAAACAGTGAATGACTCTCATGTTACCATCAGTTTAATTGCAAAACCCGGTGCAAAATTCTCACAAACCGGAATTGACCGTTACCAGGCCAGAAACTTAGCTCCAACTATTGTTTTAAGATATACAAGAGGTATTGAAGGATTATTTAATGCAGATTTCAACTATGACAAATTGCAGTTTATGCTTTATAAACCTTTCCTGATTGGAAGTGTGGGAAAACTAGTGGTTAATTTTGAGGCTGGAAAGAACTTTAATACAGTTCCTTTGGCACTACAGAATATCATTCCTGCCAACCTTTCCTATGGTTTGGTACCCAATACATTCTCTCAGCTTAACTATTATGAATTTGTAGCTGATGCCTATACCACCCTTCAGCTGGAGCACCATTTTAACGGTAAGATACTTTCTTATATTCCGTTGATTAAAAAACTGAAACTTAGAGAGGTTGCCTTCATCAGAGGAGCGTATGGAACATTAAGTGATGCAGCCAAGGCAATCAATGTGGAAGGCTTCAGATATTCAGCGCCCAGCGAACATATTTATTATGAATACGGATTCGGGATTGAAAATATAGGAATCGGAAACCTTAGAATCTTCAGAGTTGATTTCAACTGGAGAGGCAATTACCTTGACAGACCAGATATCTCAAAATTCGGCGTTAAAGCTGGTTTCCAGGTAGGATTCTAAATTGAAAATAAGATAAAACAACTCCAGCGGCTTCTTTGAAGCCGCCGGAGTTTATTTTTTAAACTTTATATAAAGTCAGTGATGCTTAAAAGCACTCACAAGGTTCTTCCACGTCAAGCAGACAACGCATTTTCTGCTCCTTTGTCAGTCCGCACCACGTACTACATGAAGTAATTGGTTTTGGTGGACACCATACTGTACCCGCTCCTCCGTTGATTTCTTTAAGGTTCTTCTTCGTTAATTTCTTTAAATTTTTCATGATTATAATTAGTTTTATTTGTTGCCTACTCTCTCTGCTTTTCGGCTTCCGCAATGATTTTTTTATTTGATTGCGGACAAATATATCAATATTTCACAACCACGAGATATTATTTAACGTTTTTTAATGTTTAAAAAAAGCCGAACACATTAAAGGTTCAGCTCTTTTGTTATTCTCAAGAATAATACAATCTGTGCTTGTATGTCTTATTCAAAACATTCTGTACATGGCTGAGAAAGCATGCAGTGTGATTTCTGCCACGGAGACCATCTGCACCATTCGTCACAGGACTGAAACATGGAAGGACATACTGCTGCCACACCTCCGGTTACTCCTTTTAAATTCGTTCTGGTTAATGTTCTTACATTTTTCATAGATATTTTGTTTTTAATATTGCCTACTCTTTATGCTTTTCGGCTTTCGCAACTGACTCAAAACTGGACAGTTAACAAATATAAAATATTTCACGAATAAATGAATGCTTTGAAAACCAGTAAATAAAAAAAACCTCAGTAAAAACTGAGGTTTTAATTTTTATAAAACGCTTAAAAATTATGCGTTTGGTTCTACAGATACGAAAGATCTGTTGTTTGCTTTCTTTCTGAAAACTACTTTACCATCTACTAATGCAAACAAAGTGTGATCTTTACCGATTCCCACGTTATCACCTGGGTGGTGCTGAGTACCTCTTTGTCTAACAATAATATTTCCGGCAATAGCTTCTTGTCCTCCGAAAATCTTCACACCTAATCTTTTAGAGTGAGACTCTCTACCGTTCTTGGAACTACCGACTCCTTTCTTGTGTGCCATTTTATTACTGGATTATTTATTAAGTGCTTTAAATTGATCGATATTCTTAATGATAGCAGCATCTACTTCTTCATGAGTAAGAATATTCTTTTCTAATTCAACTTTAACTGCTTTACCTAAAGTAATTAAAGTCTCTCTGTTCTCTTTAGACTGAGACAAGTTGTTTTTCTTTAAGTGATAGTTCAACTCGTGATCTTCACCAAAGTTAACAGTTGCGTTGTCAGAAAGAACTTCACCTTTCACAGTTTCTTTTTTAGCAGCAGCTTTTTTAGCTCCACCTTCAAATCCTGTAATACCAGTGATTACGATTTGAGTTAAAGATTGTCTGTGACCGTTTTTCACTTTGTAACCTTTTCTTCTTTTCTTTTTGAAAACGATTACTTTATCAGCTTTTACGTGGTCAAGGATCTCTGCTTCTACAGTGATTCCGTTTACAGCTGGGGCGCCTACAGTGATTGCACCGTTTACAGTAAGAAGAACTTTATCGAAAGAAACTTTTCCTCCTTTATCTCCTTTTAAACGGTTTACAAACAACTTCTGGTCTTGCTCAACTTTGTATTGAAGCCCTGCTATTTCTACAATTGCAAACATTGTTTATAAATTTTTAGTTATTTCGAGGTGCAAATATACATATAATTTTCTAATTAGCTTACAATCAAAGCAATGTTTTTTTAATTAAAATCCTATTCACTATGTTTTGAATAATTTTTTTAAATAATGTACTCACACTTAAGAGATAATTTCATACCTTCGTTTTACCAAATTGAATTTATATATGAAAAGAAACTTTAATCTCTGCTTACTAGCAGGCGCCATTGCTGTTACTTCATTAACAGCATGTAGTGATGACCAAATGGACAACAATGTTCAACCTCAACAAGAAGCACAGAGTGCAAAAATTGATCAGCCAGGAACTACCGAAAAAGGATGTTCTTATGTTGACAACAACTGGAGCTCCAATTCAGTTTTACTGACCGGGCTTCAAAACACCACAGACACCAATTTTATGAACGGTCAGATGACTAAAATTGCAAGCATGTGGGGAAGAAGCAATCCTACGCTGCGTTTTGTAAACGATCCATCCAATTTCAATTCAACCTATAATGCGATTTCCTACTCTACAGGAAAGATCTATTATGGATATGCAATCTATTATGATGCAAAATCAAAAGGAGGTGATATTGTAAACGCAATGATTCTTGCTCATGAATATGGACATCAGTTGCAGTACATCTTCAATCTTCCTTCTGTATCAGAGTCAACATACAGACCGAACGAGCTTGAAGCGGATGGCTTTGCAGGATATTATCTGAGAAGACCTAACGGGTACAATAAAACCAGTTTCCCGGAAATTGCAGCGGCCTATGAATTTGCCCAAAGTATTGGGGACTATCAGACAACGAGTGTTAACCATCACGGAACACCTGCACAAAGAAGATCAGCAGTTCGTTTAGGATTCCTTTTAGGACAGTATGATCTTAATGCTTCCAATTTCGATTATAACTTCTTCTATTATTATCAGGGAGTATTAAACGGAACTTATAAGATGGCTAAGAACACTGTAAATCCTGAAATTGACGCGTATATGAGTCAATATATAGATGAACTTAGAAAAATTCAGTCAGGAGAAATTTCTGCGGAAGAATTTAAACATCTTCAATAAACGAGAACATTCATTTTTAGCATATTTAAGAAAGGAGGCGGACAGTATGTTCCGCCCCTTTTTATTTTAACATTTATTTTCTCTTTTATAAAATCAATTTGTTTGTATTTTTGAAAAATAAAAAAGAATATCCAAGCAACTACAATGAACAGAGATCTCTACATTGATTTCGCCAAAGGACTGGCCACACTTTCCATCATATTTATCCATACCGCTTTCTGGTCTGGGCAGTTTTATATTCCCGCAGAAGTAAGGGTGTTCTCTCTGGTCTTTGATGTCGCACTTTTTTATGCGTTGAGTGGTATTACTTCGGGAGCAAATATTGAAAAAACATTATATCGCCTTCTGAAACTGCAGATCACTTATATGATTTTTGTAACCTTCCTGTTCTTTTTAGATTACTTCTTTAAAGTATTTGGATTGAGTTTCTTTTCTATGGAATGGCTCCAGAGTTTTTACTCCACCTTTGGCTCCAAATATTCAACGACCAGTATTTCAGTCTATCCCCAATGGGAAAATCTTGGAAACTGGTATCTTCATCAGTACACCAACGCTGATACCTTTCCTGTGGTAATGGGAAGCTTCTGGTATCTTAAAGTATATTATATTCTCACCGTTTTCGGGGTATTAATTTTAAGGTTTTTCCCAAAACATATCCATTGGTTCATCGGGCTTTGTATGGGTTTAACACTACTATTCAACATCTTTCCGGAATATTATCCAACGGGACAGGTAGGGTATGTCGCTTTCTACCTTGCTGTCTTTTTAATTGGCCACACCATGCGTGGAAAAAAGATTCCGGCCAAAGCAATTCCTGTATTATATGCACTTGTGGGTGCAGCACTTATAGGGATGTTCTGGTACTATGGAGGTGATATCTTCTATAAAATCAATAAGAATAAGTTTCCTCCAAAAATCCCTTATATCATCTGGGCATTATTCTCTCTGGTAACTTTATTTGTCCTTTATAACCGACTGAAGATTACAAAAGAAAACTTCATCACCTATATCGGGAAGAATGCCATTTTCTTCTACTTTGCACAGGGAATCAGTTCTTCACTGGTTTATTTCCTTGTAGTTCCATTAAAAGAAAACATGCCGTGGTGGCTTTTGATGATCATTATTTATGGTATTAATATCGTTTTGGCCTTCATTATTTCGGCAGGATTGAAAAAAGTGGATACATCAGGTTGGATTATTCTGGAATTCTTAAGAAGAAAGACCGCATCTTAAGACTTTAATGATCAAATTGAAATAAAGTCACATTCCTTACCTCAATTTGTTTAAATTTACAAAAATTTTACAACATGTTTAAGTTGAAACTACCTACCGATCCAAGGTGGGCAAATATTGCAGAAGGAAACATTGGAGAAATTTTAACGGATCATGCCTGGTGTGAGCAAAAAGCAGCTACCAATGCCATAGGGCTGATTACAATGCTTCCGGAATATCCTGAGATTGTGACCGAACTTCTTGCCATTGCACAGGAAGAATTAGATCATTTTAATCAGGTGCATGAAATCATTAAGAAAAGAGGTTTTACTTTTGGAAGAGCCAGAAAAGATGATTATGTCAATGAACTGGCAAAATTTATTGTGCAGGGAAGCAGAGAAGACCTCATCGTAGACAAAATGCTTTTTGCGGCTATGATTGAAGCCAGAAGCTGCGAAAGATTTAAGGTTCTTACCGAAAACATCAAAGACGAGGAGCTTAAAGTTTTCTACAAAGAACTGATGATTTCTGAAGCCAATCATTATACAACTTTCATAGGATTTGCAAGACAGCTTGGAGATCCTGAAAAAGTAAACAAACGTTGGGAAGAATGGCTGGAATATGAAGCCAATATTATTAAATCCTACGGAAACAAAGAAACCATCCACGGTTAAAATAAAAATAGTAAAGAGTATCCATTGAAGAAGCCAAGCTTTGAAAATATCGCCAATCTATTCCTGAAAAATTTTTTCCAGGGGCTCGTGATTATTGGTCCTATCGGGCTTACCATTTTTGTCATCTGGTATATCGTAAGTGCGATTGACAATCTTGTTCCTTCTCTTGCCAAGCAGATTCCGGGGCTCGTATTTGTATCCATCATTCTGTTTACGGCTATTTTAGGATATTTAGGAAATAAATTCGTTGTCGGAAGATTCTTTTTCGATACGATGGACAGCTTACTGGAGAAAACTCCGGGAGTAAAACATATCTATACTCCTACGAAAGACGTGATGTCTTCATTCGTGGGCGACAAGAAAAAATTCAACGATCCTGTATGGGTAAAAACCAATGAGAATCCGGAAATCTGGAGAATCGGCTTTTTAACTCAAAAAGAAATGTCGGACGTTGACAAGCATAATTACGTTGCGGTATATCTTCCCCACTCGTACGCCATCTCGGGCTGGGTAATTGTTACTGAAGAAAAAAACATCAAACCTGTAGTGGGAATGACAGCGGCTTCTGCCATGAAGTTTGCAGTGAGTGGCGGTGTAGCCGGATTCCATTCTGATGAAAATATATTTAAGGCTCCGGAATAATTTCTTTTTCCGCCTTATTTATACATTGATGAAATTTGAAAAATTATTTTCAAGCACATTTTCTTTACAAACAATTTAAAACATATTTAACTCATGAATTTACCGTACGCGGAACCTTTCCGCATTAAAATGGTGGAGGAAATCTACCAATCTACAAGAGAAGAAAGAGAGCAATGGCTTAAAGAAGCGAATTACAATCTTTTCAATTTAAGATCTTCACATGTTTACATTGACCTGCTTACGGATTCCGGAACCGGAGCAATGTCTGACAGACAATGGTCAGCTTTGATGACAGGAGATGAAAGCTATGCAGGATCCCGTTCTTTCGAACAATTACAGAAAACTGTCGAAAAAATTACAGGATTCAAATATTTATTACCAACGCACCAGGGAAGAGCAGCAGAAAACGTTCTTTTTTCAGTATTGGTAAAAGAAGGTGATGTAGTTCCCGGAAACTCTCATTTTGATACCACAAAAGGACATATCGAAATCAGAAAAGCTCATGCCATCGACTGTACAATTGATGAAGCTTTTGATATTAATGATCTTCACCCTTTCAAAGGAAACATCAACCTTGAAAAACTGGAAGAAGTTTATAAAAGCCATCCTAAAGAAAACATTCCTTTCTGCTTAATTACCATTACCTGTAACTCTTCCGGAGGACAGCCTGTTTCTCTGGAAAACATGAAGGCGGTAAAAGCTCTTTCTGACCAATATGGAATCCCTGTATTCTTTGATTCAGCAAGATTTGCAGAAAATGCCTATTTCATCAAAAAAAGAGAAGCAGGACAGGAAAACAGAAGCATTAAGGAGATCTGTAAAGAGATTTTCTCTTATGGAGACGGGATGACGATGAGTTCCAAAAAAGACGGTTTAGTAAATATAGGAGGTTTCATTGCATTGAATAATGAGGAAGTTTTCAGAAAAGCATCCAATTTTACCATAATCTACGAAGGATTTATTACTTATGGAGGAATGGCCGGAAGAGACATGGCAGCATTGGCAGTAGGTCTTGATGAAGCTACTGAATTTGCTTACCTTGAAAGCAGAATTTCTCAGGTTGAATATCTGGGGAATAAATTAATAGAATATGGAATCCCTGTTCAGAAACCTATTGGAGGACATGCTGTATTCATTGATTCTTTAAATTTCCTTCCGAATGTTTCCCGTGAAGAATATCCGGCACAGACCTTAGGACTTGAAATTTATAAGGAAGCAGGGATCAGAACTGTAGAAATCGGAACTTTGTTAGCCGACAGAGATCCTGCAACAAGAGAAAACCGCTATCCGAAGTTAGAACTGGTACGTCTGGCAATTCCTAGAAGAACTTATACCAACAACCATATGGATTATATTGCTGCTGCTATCAAAAACGTATATGAAAGACGTGAAGAAATAGCAAAAGGATACAAGATCACCTGGGAACCGGAAATCTTAAGACACTTTACTGTTCAGCTTGAAAAAGCGTAATGATAGAACCGGAAATTTTTTCCGGTTTTTTTATGCATTAATATTTGAGAATTCATCAAACAGGAAGAAGTTTACCTGTTTTTGTTTTCGCTGTCATCACTAACCCAACAACCTTATAATCATTTAGATATTATAAATAAAATAAATCAATCATATTTTTTTATTGCTAATAATACGTCATGCTTTTCATTCTATTTTTTATAAAACAAAAATCAAATTGACCATTTTTTGAGATAGTGAAGGTTTTTAATTTTAATTTTGTATTTATCTAAAGGAGATAAAAAAAATACTTAAAAAACCAACCTGAAAAATACATTATTCCGCAAATGAAGAAAATTACTGTCGTGGGCGCCGGTATTTCCGGCTTAAGCATGGCGAATTACTTAGAAAAATATAAGATTGATTATCACATTTATGAAAGAAGAAAAAGGAAAGATCTGGCAGGTCACGGCTTTCTCATTCCGAAGGAAGGGATGGACTATCTTTATCAAATCATTACCCCTGATCTTCTTCTCAAAAATGGAAATTTCCTGAAAAAATATGTACAGTATTCTCACACCGGAAAATTTCTGGCAGAAAAAGATCTGGATAATGTTTTTGCAATTTCGAGACACGCATTGATTAATCTGTTAGCCCAAAACATTTCTGCTGAAAAGATATCATACGAAGAAACCATATTCTACGATGATCAGCAAAGTGACAACCTTAAGTTTTCTGACGGAACCAATGTTGGTGCAGATATTATTGTTATTTCTGACGGATCCAGAAGCCGCATCAGGAAGAATCTTTTTAAAGATGAAATAATGAGAATGGTAAGAGAAAGTGAGGTCGTTAATATCATTCAGAATAAAGAAATTGCAGATTCTATTGAAAATGACTTTATGAAATTTCATCATGAAGAAGGCGGTCTGACATTCGGGATTCTTAAGCTGTCTGATGATACGATTCTTTGGTATTCACAGTTTGATAACCAAAAATACACAATCAATGAGTGTTCTGCAGAGAATCTAAGAAAATATATGCTTGAAGTTTTTGAAAACTGGCATCCTATAGTTCCGGAAATCATACGAAAATCAGACTATAAAAATGTACATTTATGGAATGTTTATGAGCTGGAAGAACTCAATCCATTTTATAAAGAAAACACCGTATTTATCGGTGACGCAGCACATCCACTGATTCCATTTACAAGCCAGGGAGTTACTTCTGCTTTGAAAGATTCTTTTTTACTAACGAAATATTTAGTTGAAGAAAATTCCATAGAGTATGCTTTCAGTAAATATGAGTCTGAGAGAAAACCTGAAATCGAGGTTCACATCAGCAATGGGAGGATATTACTCAATCAGTTTTTACTCCCTCTCAACCAACAAACAGAAAATATTTTACCCATATCTTATAAATAAATATGTTCACCAATAACGATATCAACTTTGAAGCGCTAAAAAGAAAGGCCTACAACGGAAGATGGGCAACCCTGGAAGACGGAATTATCCCTCTTACAGCTGCAGATCCCGACTTCAGAACGGCTCCCGAAATAGAACAGGGAATTATTGAATACCTGAAAGACGGCTATTTAAGCTACGGTCCGTTTTCGGGACTTCCGGAATTCAAAAAAAGTGTTGCAGATCATTTCAATATGGAGAAACACGGAACTTTTGCTCCTGAAAATATTCTGGCAGTCAACAGTGCTGCCCAGGGAATGTTCCTGATTGCTTCTTATGTTCTGAATCCGGGAGATGAAGCCATAATTCTGGATCCGGTAGATTTTCTTTTCAAAAAATCGGTAGAAACAGCAGGTGGAAAAGTAATGCTTTGCCCTGTAAATACGATAACCGGAGACATTGATTTTGAAAAACTGGTTTCTCTAATTGGTCCCAACACCAAGCTTATCAGCATATGCAATCCTCATAATCCACTTGGAAAAGTTTATTCTAAAGAAATATTGATTAAAGTAGCAGAGATTGCTTCAGCCCATGATCTTTGGGTCATGAGTGATGAAATCTGGAGTGATATTATTTATGACAATAAAAGCTTTCATACCTATTCTTCAGTATCTGAGAAGGCCAGGAAAAAGAGCTTTACAGTATATGGATTTTCAAAATCATTCGGAATAGCAGGATTGAGAATTGGGGCAGTATTGTGTCATGATCAGGATATCCTTGAAGATTTCACAGAGAAATCCAATTTCAACTCCACTATAGAAGGCGTTTCTACTTTGTCACAGATCGCCGGAAGTGTAGCTTTGGAAAAGGCAAAACCCTGGTATAAGGAATTTTTAGCTCATTTACAGAGTAACAGGAATCTTGCGTTTACATTATTAAGCCGTTCAGAAATTCTAACTCCTAATCTGCCTGAGGCAACTTTTGTACTGTTTCCAAAGATAGAAAACGGAATGACCAGTGATGAATTTGCCCAGCACGTTTTAAAGCACGGAAAAGTAGCGATTGTTCCCGGATCAGAAAGATGGTTCGGAAAAGGAGCAGAAGGACATATCAGAATTTGCTTTTCTACCTCACAGGAAATTTTAGAAGAAGGAATTAACAGAATCATTACCAGCTTTTAACATTAAAATTTTTAATTAAATTCGGATAATACATTATTATTTTTCCAAATTTAACCCAAATCAACATTAAATTAAGATATTCATACTAAATATTTTATTTTAATGTTGATTTAAAAATAAATATTGATAATTTTGATTGAATCACCACTTAAAATTATTAATATGAAAATAAAATACATCAGCATTATTTTCCTTGGAGTTTCTACTCTCTCCTATGCCCAGCAAATAAAAGACACTCTGAAAGAATCAAAGATTGACGAAGTAGCCATTACCGGAAGCCGAAACAAAAAAAGAACGGTAGTCAATACGCCTGTACCCATCGATATTATAGACATTAAACAGGTAAGCCAGTCCACAGGACAGGTAGAAATTAACCAGCTTTTGCAATTTTCTGCTCCATCTTTCAACTCCAATAAACAATCAGGATCTGACGGTGCTGATGCTGTAGATCCGGCTACTTTAAGAGGTCTTGGCCCTGATCAGACTTTACTTCTTTTAAATGGAAAACGATACCATCAGTCTTCACTGATTAATCTTTTCGGAACCAAAGGAAGAGGAAATACCGGATATGATATGAATACCATTCCGATTGGCGCGATAAAAAGAGTGGAAGTTCTACGTGACGGAGCATCAGCTCAGTACGGTTCGGATGCTATTGCAGGAGTAATTAATGTTATTTTGAATGACAGAGACAAAGGTTTTGAAGGAAATCTATTCACAGGAATGAACCTTTTTAAAAGCCCCGGAAACAATGATGTAGTCTCTGATCATAAAATAGACGGAACTACTTTTGATTTCAGTGGAAATTTAGGAACTAAAATAGGTTCAAAAGGAGGTTTTGGAAACTTTACCGTAGAATTTATCAATAAAGATTATGCGATACGAAATGCAAATCCGGATGTGTACACATCACCAAGACAGCGTTTCGGGGATGCAAAAGCGCAAAACATTTACTTTTTTGGAAATATTGAGGTACCCTTAACTGATGGTCTGAAATTCTATTCCCGTCAGGGCTTTTCACATAGAAACACTAAGGCTTATGCCTGGACCAGAACACCTGATGCAGACGGAAATATTCCTGAAGTTTATCCTAACGGATTCAACCCGATTGAAAACACCAGCATTACAGATTTTACTTTTGATAATGGCTTAAAATTCAAAGTTGCAAACTGGGATGTAGATTTCTATAATGCTTTTGGTAACAATAGATTTACTTACCAGATTGATAATACGATCAATGCTACTTTAGGAGTTAAATCTCCTACAAGCTTTAATGCAGGAGGACACTCACTGCTTCAGAATACCACTGGGTTTAATGCTGTGAAACAGTTTAAAGTACTGGAAGGGCTTAATATCGCTTTCGGATCTGAGTTCAGATATGAAAAATTTGACATCATCAAAGGAGAAGAAGCCTCATATGCCATGTATGATATTAATGGAAATGTAGTTACAAAAGATACTCCTCAAAATTTATGGGTAACAGTTCCAGGTTCTGATCCTCTGCGTTATCGTCCGGGAGGGTCTCAAGGGTTTCCAGGCTATTCTATTGATTTTGGCAAGAGCAGAAACAACTTTGCGGCGTATGTAGACACTGAACTGGATGTAACCAAAAACTGGATGATAAGTATTGCCGGAAGATTTGAAAATTATAATGATTTCGGAAGTACCCTGAATGGTAAGTTTGCTACAAGATATGCTATCACTCCACAGTTTGCGTTCCGTGGGTCTGTTTCTACGGGATTCAGAGCGCCTTCTCTGGCTCAGAAATACTACAGCCAACAGTTTACCAACTTCCAGGGAGGACAGTTGGTTACAATTCAGCTGGCATCTAACGACAGCAAGCTGGCAAGCAGCCTTGGAATCCCTCAACTGAAACAGGAAACCTCTGTGAACGGAAGCGCCGGATTTACTTTCAATACAGGAAAATTCACAGCAACAATAGATGGCTACTATATTCGTGTAAAGGACAGAATCGTTTTGACCGGATATTTTGCACAAGCAGACTTACCGGCAGATGTTCAGGCAGAGAATCCATTCATCGATCAGGTACAATTCTTTTCCAATGCTATTGATACCAAAACAAAAGGGGTTGACCTTATCTTAAGTTATACTGAAAACATTGGTTCCGGAAAACTGGCTGCTACTTTAGCCGGAAACTATAATGATATGGAAATCACCAAAGTAAATACTTCAGAACAGCTGGCGGGAAAAGAAGACATTTACCTAAGTGCAAGAGAAAAGGCTTTTATCCTTGCTTCAGCTCCGAAGACCAAGGTTAATTTAAATCTTAATTATAGACTCAACAAATTTAATGTAAACTTACAGATGGTAAGATTTGACAAAGTAACCCTGATTGGCTATGACGACTCAGAACAGGTCTATAATCCAAAAGTTACCACCGATCTTTCTTTCGGGTACGAATTCTGCAAGAACCTGAATCTGACTTTAGGAAGTAAAAATCTGTTCAACAGATATCCTACTTTACAGACCTCCCATGTATCTAGCGGAAATACAGAAGCCGGAGGTATTTTTGATCCTGTTCAGATGGGATTTGCCGGAAGACAGGTTTTTGCCAGACTCAACTTTAAGTTTTAACTGAAATAAAAACTCCTGAAGATTCTCAGGAGTTTTTTTTATGTTATTTTTTTGAAATTTTATAAAGCTTACCACTGTCTGTTACAGCATAGAGATTTCCGTCCATCCCATTCAATACATCACGGAAACGTTCTTTCTGATCTGCAAGAAGGCGTTCTTCTCCCACTACTTTATTATCTTTCATTACGATTCTGTTGATATGCTCGCCACTCAGACATCCGATAATGAGATTTCCTTTCCATTCATCAATATTCCCCGTGTAAAAAGTAATACCACTGGGTGAAATCACAGGATCCCAATAATAAACCGGTTGTTCTGTTCCTTCTCTTTGGGTTATTCCGTTTCCTACTTTGTCTCCGGAATATTCAATCCCATACGTTACGTCTCCCCATCCATAATTTTTTCCCGGTTGAATCAGATTAATCTCATCTCCTCCTCTCGGTCCCATTTCCACATCCCATAAATTTCCATTGGAATCGATTGCCATACCTTGAGGATTACGGATACCATAGGCATAGATCTCAGGCTTAAAGCCTTGCTTCCCAATAAAAGGATTTCCCGGAGCAGGCTTACCTTCTTTTGTAATCTTTAGAATTTTCCCAAGATAATTATCTGTTTTCTGGGCGTAAACACGGGTTACTTTATCTGATCTTTCTCCGGTACTGACAAATAAGTTTCCATCTTTATCAAAAGCCAGACGGCTTCCATAATGCTTATCTCCGTCATAAGAAGGTTCGGCACGGAAAATAACTTTCACCTCTGAAATATTTTTGAGATCTGCAGACAACTTCCCTTTCGCAACAGACGTTAAGTTTCCTTTTCCAAAAGGTTCAGAAAAACTGAAGTAAATAATAGCATTGGTTTTAAAATCAGGATCAAGGGCTACATCCAGCATTCCTCCCTGCCCTTTAGAATCCACTTTTGGAAAGCCTTCAATTTTTGACACCTGTTTTCCATCTGTTGAAACAACATTCATATGCCCTTTTTTATCCGTAATGAGAAACCTCCCATCAGGCAAATTGATAATTCCCCAGGGCCTTCCCAAATCTTTATTCAATATTTCTACATTATAGGCGGTTGTTGTCTTCACAGCCTTGATTCTTGTCTGTCCTTTAAATGCCGGCTTATAATCAGAATTAGGATTTTCCGTTTCCACACTTCCGTCATTTCCTGTCTTCTGAGCATTGGCATGATTCTCTTTACATGAAGATAAAAAAAGAAAAAGGCTTACTACAGGGATGTAAAATTGATTGATTTTCATAGCATTATGATTAGGTGATTGTAGGCTATGAATGGAAAAATAATGCCATAAAACATTATCCTGCCTAATAATTTCTTTTGTATTTTTGTTGTATACATTCTTTTCTATGGATTTTAAGCTTCAATCAGAATATAAACCTACAGGAGATCAGCCTCAAGCTATTGAAAAACTTACCGAAGGAATAGAGATCGGTGAAAAATATCAGACGCTTCTTGGGGTAACAGGTTCCGGAAAAACCTTTACGGTTGCAAATGTTGTACAAAATGTTCAGCGTCCGACATTAGTCCTGGCACACAATAAAACACTGGCAGCACAGCTTTTTATGGAATTTAAAGAATTCTTCCCGGAAAATGCGGTGGAATACTTTGTCAGTTACTATGATTACTACCAGCCAGAGGCCTATATTGCCACAACAGGAACTTACATTGAAAAAGATTTGAGTATCAATGAAGAGGTAGAAAAATTACGTCTTTCCGCTACGGCCAGTCTTCTTTCAGGGAGAAGAGACGTTTTGATTGTAGCCTCAGTTTCATGTATTTATGGTATCGGAAACCCCACAGAATTTCATAAATCTTTAATTTCCATAGCGATTGGTGAGAAGGTCACAAGAACCGCACTTCTTCACTCATTAGTAAACGCACTCTATGCCAGAACATTAAACGAGTTCCAAAGAGGTACATTCCGAGTGAAGGGAGATGTAATTGATGTTTTTCCTGCATATACTGATAATGCCATCAGAATTCAGTTTTTTGGAGATGAAATTGAAAAAATCCAAAGCTTTGATCCTGTGACGGGGAATGTAGAAGACAATTTTGATCAGATACAAATTTACCCTGCCAATCTTTTTGTAACCTCGAAGGAGACCTTAAACGGTGCCATTAAAGACATTCAGGATGATATGGTAAAACAGGTTGATTTCTTTAGCTCTGTTGGAAAACCATTAGAAGCCAAGCGACTTCAGGAAAGAACCGAATTGGATCTTGAAATGATTAAGGAGCTAGGCTATTGTTCAGGAATTGAGAACTATTCGAGATACCTGGATGGCCGTCTTCCGGGAACAAGACCTTTCTGCCTGATTGACTATTTTCCTAAAGACTTTTTGATGGTTATTGATGAGAGCCACGTTACAGTTCCACAGGTTCATGCCATGTATGGTGGTGACCGAAGCAGAAAAGAAGCATTAGTGGAATATGGTTTCAGACTTCCGGCTGCTATGGACAACAGACCTTTAAAATTTGAAGAATTTGAGGCCATTCAGAATCAGGTAATATATGTATCTGCAACTCCTGCAGATTATGAGCTTGAGAGAACCGGAGGCGCTTATATAGAGCAGATTATCCGTCCAACAGGACTTCTTGACCCTATTATTGAAGTAAGACCTACCATCAACCAGATTGATGATCTGATGGAAGAAATCCATAAAAGATCTGATGCTGACGAAAGAGTATTGGTAACCACTTTAACGAAGAAAATGGCTGAAGAACTTACGAAATATTTTACCAAGTTCGGGATCAGAACACGATATATTCACTCTGATGTTGAAACACTGGAACGTATTCAGATCATGCAGGATCTTCGTTTAGGGCTTTTTGATGTATTAATTGGAGTCAATCTATTAAGAGAAGGACTGGATCTACCAGAAGTTTCATTAGTAGCCATTCTTGACGCAGATAAAGAGGGAATGCTCAGAAGCAGAAGATCAATGATACAAACCGTAGGTCGTGCCGCAAGGAATGTAAACGGAAAAGCGATCATGTATGCAGACAAAATCACCAAATCGATGCAGGCTACATTGGATGAAACCGAATACCGTCGTGCCAAACAAATGAAGTATAATGACGATCACGGCCTGAAGCCAAAAGCATTAAATAAAAAGATTTCTGAAAATCTTGTAGGGAGAAGCAAAGATTTCCCTGATGAAAAATATACCCAAAAAGAAATTCTTCAAAAAGTTGCTGAAACAAAAGCCAGTTACGCAAGTGAAGATATTGAGAAAATGATTGCCCAGAAACAGAAAGAGATGGAAGCTGCCGCAAAAAATCTTGATTTTATAAAAGCAGCCAAACTGAGAGATGAAATTGCAGCCTTAAAAGCTTAAACAACTGATAATAAAAGATTTTCGGCGGCATCTTCGATGCCGCCGAAATCATATCTAAGATTGATATATTTTAATTTTTACAATCCATTCCTTACTGCTGCCCTGATAGGAACCAACAGATCCATAAGTCCATTTAGTTTGATCTCATAAACCGTTGAAAGCTGCATTCCCAGTTTTCCCTTTGGCATTCCGTTTTTATTGAACCATTCCAGGTAGCTGATCGGAAGATCAATAAGAACCGTTCCTTCATACTTACCAAAAGGCATTTTCATTACACAGATTTCTTTTAATATTTCGGGATTCAGTCCTTCCACTTTTATATAATTAAATTAATTTTTCTTTAATATCATCCTCACCGGGTAATTCAAGATCCGGAGGGGTTTCTTCATCCGAAAATTCATTTCTGTATACCTGAACCAAAAGAAGGGTCAATGAGATCAGAATAGGTCCGAAAATAAGCCCCATGAAGCCAAACAGATTCATTCCCATGATGATTCCGAATACGGTATTCAGTGGGTGAATATTTTCCAGTTTCTTTAAAAGGGTAAAACGAAGAAGATTATCTGTAAGACCTACCACCACAAGACAATAGATTGCCAAACCAATTCCTTGCCCGGTATTGCCTTCTGCAATCATAAAGATACACACCGGAACATAGATAATAGCCGTTCCTACTACAGGAATCACAGAAGCAGCAGCAGTTAATGCAAAAAGCAATATTGCTCCCGGTGCTCCAAAAATAAGATATCCTATAAGGGCAACTATTCCCTGTCCTACTGCCACTACCGGAATTCCGATAGCATTTGCCATGATCAACTTTCTCATTTTATCGCCAATTAAAGAAATGTTGGATCTCTTCAACGGTGCGGAAGAAGTCAGGATCTTTTCAAAGAGCCTCGGCCTTTCCAGCATAAAATAAAGAATGAAATACATGGACATCACTACGGTAAGGGTATTGAATGTACCACTGACTGCTGATGTAGAAAATTTTCCTACATTATCTTTAAGCTTTGCCATATTCTCCTTACTCAGAATATCAAATCCTGTTTTAGAGAAAATATAGGAATGGATTTTATCCAGGAAAATATTGAACTTGGCCATATAAGCCTGAGCATTTCCCAGTTTATCAATAATCAGATCAGCAATAAAATAGATAGGAAGAATAAGAACAATAAGACTCGCCAACATGAGCACAAAAGCGGCCAGTGACGGTTTCCATTTTTTTTCTTCCTGCAGATAAAAATTATACTTTCTGCAGACTACATAAATGGTAATTGCTCCCAGAACTGAGGGAATAAACAATGCCAGATTGAAACAGATCAACCCTGCCAATACCAGAATAATGGCCAGCAATGACATCTGCTTTATCGCAACACTGCTTATTTGTTTGTCCTTATTCATCATGTATTTTTATATTTTTATTTGCTGAACATAATTTGTCTTGGTTTTCCTAAGAAAGCACAATAGGTGGAGTACATTACAATCATAATAAACGGAGCCGTCAGGATCACTCCTATTCCACAAAGGATCACTCCGGCGATAGAAATCAGAAATCCTAAAAATCCTGTTAATAAGAAAATTCCATAGTTTTCTTTAGCAATATTGAAAGACTTCGATAAAGCGTCTGTAGCTGAAGCATTCTCGAATAACAGAATCGGATATCCTATCAAAAGGAAAGGATACACAAAAATGATAGGTAAAACACACAATGCCAATGCAATTGAAGAAATAATACCGGAAAGAAGACTGTAGATCAGTATATTTACAAAATTCTGACGGTAACCGATGAAAAGGTCGGAAAACTCAATTGGATTTTTGGTATTGTATTTATTCACCATGTAGATCAGTCCTACATATAAAGGAGATAACAAAAGTCCGAAAAGGCTGGAAGCTCCCATATACAAAGGAAGTCCCGGAGCACTCCAATAATTAAAATCGCCATCTGAGGATTTCATTTCTTCAACCATTGAAGCAGAATCAAATCCGGTAAGCATTTGAATAAGAGATCCTCCAATCAGGTAAATGATCATTGCTACGATTCCGTAACCGAAAACACCTTTATACATTTCAAAGGCATGAGAAATAATTGATCCCGTATCTCTGTTAGGTACAGAGCCTTGCTGATCAAATTCGTTAAATTCAGACATAGTTTAAATATTTAATGATTTTACCAAATTTACTTTTTTTTAGTAAAAAATCATATTAAACACGAATGAATTTTAACTTTTCTCTGAAAAAACGGTTTTATAAAGAGAGTAAATCATTGCATTCCAAAAAGGAAAAGTGAAAAGTCCACCTACTAAAAACAGAGCAAAACCTAAGTACTTAAATAGAAAAGCAACTATCACACACACCATTATTTCTACGAAATACATTTTAAGCGCTTTAAAGTTCAGAGAAATCGATTCAAAAATCCTCTTGTTAGTAAAGAACATCAACGGGGCAACAAATATCGTTACAGCAACCCAAATCACAGCCAAAACAATTGTTGGAATAGTAAACCTGTAAATAAAGAACCAGAAAAGAAAATATCCTACATACTTAAAAAAGTTAAGTCCATTGTAACCAGCAAACAAATCGCCTATTACAACATTTTCTTTAAGGTCAAGTTTTCGGAAAATCTGGAACATTCCAAGATTCAACGGATATAAAAACGCTGTAGTACCCCAAATGGCCAATGTGAACATCTGATAATTTTCAGTCGCTGTTATTTTCTCCATTTTTTTCAGATAAACCTGAGTTCCTTCCATAAAAGCTTCCTGCAATTCCTTGTTATAAGAAAAAATGTCATATTTCTGCCCGAAAAGCATAACAGCGGTAAGCAATATTCCAAAAAAGATGATTGAAAACATCAACTGAAAAACGAGTGTCTTATTCCAATAAAAAAATGCCTGCTTCAATATAAAATCAATTCCCGGTTTCTGAGGATATTTGTTCTGCATCATAAAAAAATTTATGCAAAAGTAAACATCAATAAGTATTTTTGCAGAATGTTTTCAGTGAATCATCAAAAATTTATGGAAATGGACGAGCTTTCCCTTCAGAAGGTTCCCTATTTTTTCGTCATCGACTTTCTCACAGAGAATGTTGAAATATATCAGGAACATGAAATTGAAAAAGAGGGTTTAATTATTGATTTCAAAGAACTTACAGAACCAAAAGAGACCCATACACTAGACAAAAAGGTAATATGGAAGTCATTTCCTGAGACACTGGAAAGCTTTAAAATAGGCTTTAACAAGGTTCAGAAAAATATTCGTTTAGGAAACTCTTATTTAGTAAATTATACTAGAAAAACAAAAATAGAGACCAATTTAACCTTAGAAGAAATTTTTTACCACTCAAATGCGAAGTACAAAGTTTTTTATAAAGATTTTTTTGTATTTTTTTCTCCTGAAACTTTTGTAAAGATTATTGATGGTAAAATTCTGACTTATCCCATGAAAGGTACAATTGATGCTTCTATTGAAAATGCAGCAGAAATTCTAAAAAATGATAAGAAAGAAAAGGCAGAACATTACACGGTAGTAGATTTGCTCCGAAATGATCTGAGCATGGTAGCTGATGATGTAAAGGTAGACCAGTTTCAGCATATTGATTTTATCAAAACCCAGCAGAAGGATCTGTATGCCATGAGTTCTGAGATTTCAGGAACAATAAAACCTGAATTTGACGGAAAAGTAGGAAGTATTATGCAAAAGCTTCTTCCTGCGGGCTCTATTTTAGGAGCTCCAAAACCTAAAACACTGGAAATAATTCTGGATGCGGAAGGATATGACAGAGGGTATTACACAGGAGTTTGTGGCTGGTTTGACGGTCAAAATGTTGACAGCTGTGTAATGATACGCTTTATTGAAAAAGAAGGAGATCAACTTTATTTCAAAAGCGGAGGCGGTATAACGCACATGAGTAAGTTAGAAGACGAGTATCAGGAAATGAAAAATAAAATCTATGTCCCAATTCATTGAAAGCATTAAAGTAGAAGATCAGGAGGTTTTTCTATTGGATCTACATCAGAAACGTGTCAATCAAACATTTTCCCATTTCGGGAAGGAAGACTCTATCGATCTGGCCAAGATCTATAAAAACCTGCAGCATGATGAGGATGGTCTTTTCAAACTAAGAATTGCCTATGACCTTGATAAAAGAATCAGGACACAGATGATTCCTTATGCTATTCCTGAAATACAGGATTTCAAGCTGGTAGAAAACAACAGCTTTGATTATTCATTTAAATTTGAAGACCGAAAAGAGTTGGATAAGATGAAAATGAAAGCAAAAGCTGAAGAAATCATCATTGTCAAAAACAATCATATCACTGACACCTCTTTTTCCAACCTTTTGTTTTTAAAAGGAAAAGATTGGTTTACCCCTTCTACCTATCTGTTAAACGGAGTACAGAGACAGCATCTTTTAAAGCATAAAAAGATCAAAGAAACGGAGATTACTTTACAGAATATAAAGCAATTCACCCATTTCCAGATCATTAATGCGTTGAATGATTTTGATGATATGTTTATCTACCCTATCGACAGGATTATCAATCTGCCAGGGAACGAGGAATATCTTGATCTTTAACCCTATTTCATAAATTCAAAATACGACTTCAGTACATCTGCGCTGTTCTTCCCGTGAGTATTTACTTCCAGGATTTTTGGCTGTGCATCAGGTTTGAAGAAATTCTCAAGCACCCTGTCCAGCGTAAGCTCGTCCTCTACCCGAATATAGGAGAATCCGAAATGTTTTGCCAGATATTCTGCATTCTTACGGTGTTTTGTAGCAATAAATTCATCCAGCGTATTCGGATTGGCATTACCAGGCCCCGGAATGATTTTAAAGATGTTTCCTTCACCGTTATTGAAGATCATAATTCTTACAAATGGTGGAATATATTGATTCCAAAGACCATTGATGTCATAAAAGAAACTTAAATCTCCTGTTATTAATAAGGTTGGATTTTCATTTTTGATAGCAAATCCCATTGCCGTAGAAGTAGAACCGTCAATACCGCTTGTTCCTCTGTTACAATATATTTTTCTCTTTCCAAAATCAAACAGCTGTGCATATCTGATTCCGGAGGAGTTACTGATATGGATATTATAGTTTTCAGGAATCGTTTGTGATGCCTTATTGAAGAAATAAAAATCTGAAAAATCAATTGTATTCAAAAACTGTTCATGCTTGGCATCTTTTTTATCCCTTAAAACATCCCAAAGATTAAAATAAGGTCTCGGCTCCAGATTGATAAATTTCAGCAGTTTTGAGAAGAATACTTCGGGCTTAACTTCTATCTTTTCTGTGAGGGAGAAATAAGTATCAGGCTGCCACACTTCATCCAGGTGCCAATGCTGCTTCGGGTGGGCTTTTCTCAGGAATTGTTTTACCTTTTTGGAAACCACATTCTGTCCTATCGTAATCAACAGATCAGGGGCATAGGTTTTATAATCTTCTTCCGTAAAATTGAAAATATAGCGGTCTATATGTTTGAAGAACTTCTCGTGATGTAAATTTGAGTTGGCTTCACTTAATACAACAACAGAATGGTTTTTCACCAATTGAGTTAACTGACTTTCCAGTTCCGGACTGTAATCTCTCGTTCCCACCAACAGCAAAATTCTTTGTGAGGTATGCCATTCTGCAATCAGATTGGATGGAATTTCATACTCTTTATGTTTGATTGTTTTTTCAACAGTAGGAAAAGTAGGAAGCTCAGATACCAGCTCATATAAAGGTTCTTCTAAAGGAATATTAATATGTACCGGGCCTTGTTTCTCAAAACAAAGCTCAATAGCTTTTTTAATGATATCGAAATTAATATCTTCTGCATTTTCTTTGCTGTCTTCCAAAAGCTGAAAGTCACCATAGGAATGCTGATGAAAAACATCTTTCTGTCTAATCGTCTGCCCATCAAAAATATCAACAAAATCAGTAGGTCGGTCTGCCGTCAATACCAAAAGGGGAACATTCTGATAAAAAGCTTCAGTCACTGCAGGATAGTAATTAACTACTGCTGATCCGCTGGTACAGGTAATCGCTACAGGTTTTTTCTCGCTTTTTGCCATTCCCATTGCCACGAAAGCAGCACTTCTTTCGTCTACAATACTGTAACAGTTGAAACTATCTACCTCTGAAAAATGAATGGCCAAAGGAGCATTTCTTGACCCCGGAGAAATTACGATATCTGCAATTCCGTACTGCTGAAGAAGATGTGCAAGTATTTGGATACTTCTCTTAGAAGAATATTTTTTCATACAGCAAAATTAACTTATAAATAATGATTTTAAAATCATTTAATTTAAAAAAAATGTAATTTTGCTGTTCGTAAATTTCTAAAAATGGATAAAATACCTAGTGTAGACCTGCGTGATTTCCTTTCGGACAACCCGGAACGCAAACAGAAATTTGTAAATGAAATCGGAAAAGCTTATGAAGAAATTGGTTTTGTAGCCTTAAAAGGCCACTTTCTTGATGACAACCTAGTGGAGGATTTGTATGGAGAGGTAAAAAACTTTTTTGAACAACCAGTGGAAACGAAACAGAAGTATGAGATTCCAGGAATTGGTGGACAGAGAGGTTATGTAGGATTCGGTAAAGAAACTGCAAAAGGTTTCAAAAAAGGAGACTTAAAAGAATTTTGGCATTTCGGACAGTATTTGTCTGATGATTCAAAATACAAAACTGAGTATCCGGACAATGTAATCGTTGATGAACTTCCAAAATTCAACGAAGTAGGTAAAGAGGCATTCCAGATGCTTGAGAAAACAGGACAGTATGTGTTAAGAGCTTTAGCACTACACCTTGGGTTAAATGAGTTTTATTTTGATGATAAAATCGCAGAAGGAAATTCTATTTTAAGACCTATTCACTATCCGCCAATCACCGAAGAACCAGATGATGCGGTAAGAGCTGCTGCTCATGGAGACATTAACCTTATTACCCTTTTAATGGGGGCACAAGGTAAAGGTCTTCAGGTTCAGAACCACAACGGAGAATGGATTGATGCCATTGCTGAACCAGATGAACTGATGATCAATGTTGGTGATATGCTTTCAAGACATACGAACAACAAATTGAAATCTACCATCCACAGAGTGGTAAACCCGCCAAGAGAAATGTGGAGTACTTCAAGATATTCAATTCCTTTCTTTATGCATCCTATCAGTGCAATGTCTTTAAATGCACTTGAGAACTGTGTAGATGAAAACAATCCAAAATTATACGAAGATACAACTGCCGGAGAATTCCTGCATGAAAGATTAATCGAATTAGGATTGATTAAAAAATAAGAAAAGAATGGGCTGTTTCAAAATTGAGACAGCCCATTTTATTTAAATGCGAACTGCCTTTTTGCCCTATTCTATTATACTATAAAATTCCGTAGTTTCTTAGGCTGCCTGAAACTATTTAAAGACAGATATAAGCATCACAACCAAGGTTCTTTATCTTCCCTGGATAAACTCCTTTCATTCAACCTCCTTTAAGTCTGTTTCTTCACCAATACATATTTTCTATTCAAACTTTTATTAGATGTTTCATCACCCAGATCTTTAGTTTTTTCTTGAGCTGTAAGCTTTTCGGGTCATTATTTTAAACTACATTAAATTTTTATTTTCATAAAGACTATTTAATTAAAAATATTTTAACTAATTTTACTTTAACTACAAATTTTTAATTAAAACGATATGAAAAATTTAAAAAAACTACAAAAGGGCCAATTAAAAAACATTTCTGGAGGTGCTAATCTTCCTGAAACAGATTTCTGTATGTACTACTGCAATGGAACCATTGTATGTGCTACCTGCAGTGATGATTTTAAATGCCCGGACACAAACAGTGATATGTAAGATTGAAAGTCCCAATATCATAAATAAGAACCGTTTCTTTACGAAGCGGTTTTTTTTATTTCTTCTGGATTAAGATAAGGCAGGTTCTGAGGATTTATATATATTTTCCATACCAGATAAGCTTCCAGGGATAATAAGCCTTATATGAGCGTAAATAATCAGCGTATAAATAATGAACACTTCCTCTTGATTAAATAAAGAAGTTTAATAAATTTAAGTCGTGATATTTCAGGAGCTGTATCCCGCTATTCATTCATACTCCTCGCGCCTGCACACTCCCACGCTCAGCCCCACTCACTCGCCAATCCAAGCTGTGGGGTAACCATTGCTATCGGGGCTAGGAGAAAGTCAATTATGAATTATAAGTTATGAATGATGAGTTTCGGGATTTGAAGGAGAAATCGTGAATTTCTGATTTGGTTTGATGAATTTTAAAATGTGAATTGCCCTATTTCATATTCAATAGGAGCGGGCTTTAGCCCGTTTTATTAAAATTTCTTTCTTCCTATAGGCTTTAGCCAAAACTTATTATTTGGTAAGACATCCGTTGAGGAAAATGATACAATACAGTCCCGAATTGTTTAGACTCCTGGGGAGTGGACAATAGTGCTGGGTAGAGATGAGTAATGGGTAATAAGTAATGATAGCATACGTTGGATATTACTCATTGCTGATTGCTGATTACTCATTATTGATGTTGGGTTGGGATTTGTCAGGGTATAGTATATAACAAAAAAATCCTTTATCATCAGATAAAGGATTTTTAAAAATAAAATAAAAACTGGCGGCGGCCTACTCTCCCGCGTTAGCAGTACCATCGGCGCTGGTGGGCTTAACTTCTGTGTTCGGAATGGGAACAGGTGAGCCCCACCGCTAAAACCACCCTAAAGGTTGTATATAAGATGTCAGATGTAAGACAGCAGATGTCAGACGAATTTGTCTGAGATCTGAGATCTAATCTCTGATATCTGTTTTAAGCGATAAAAACTTTCACAAAGAGGTAACCTTGCTGCACTTCCGTGCGCCATATCAGGCTATAAATCTACGGGTAATTAGTACTACTTGGCTATGACATTACTGTCTTTACACCTATAGCCTATCAACGTCGTCATCTCCAACGACCCTTAAAAGATGTCTCATCTTGAGCGAGTTTCGCACTTATATGCTTTCAGTGCTTATCTCTTCCAAACGTAGCTACTCAGCAGTGCACCTGGCGGTACAACTGATACACCAGAGGTTTGTTCAATTCGGTCCTCTCGTACTAGAATCAAGCCCTCTCAAACATCTAACGCCCGCAATAGATAGAGACCGAACTGTCTCACGACGTTCTGAACCCAGCTCGCGTGCCACTTTAATGGGCGAACAGCCCAACCCTTGGGACCTTCTCCAGCCCCAGGATGTGACGAGCCGACATCGAGGTGCCGAACCTCCCCGTCGATGTGAGCTCTTGGGGGAGACTAGCCTGTTATCCCCGGAGTACCTTTTATCCTATGAGCGATGGCCCTTCCATACGGAACCACCGGATCACTATGTCCTGCTTTCGCACCTGATCGACTTGTAGGTCTCACAGTCAAGCACCCTTATGCCATTACACCAAGCGTGCTGAGGGTACCTTTGAAAGCCTCCGTTACTCTTTTGGAGGCGACCACCCCAGTCAAACTACCCACCACGCAATGTCCTTCTAAAAGAAGTTAGGCTCCAAGTAAGTAAAGGGTGGTATTTCAACGTTGGCTCCACAAACACTAGCGTGCCTGCTTCAAAGCCTCCCACCTATCCTACACATTACTTACTCAAAGTCAATACGAAGTTATAGTAAAGGTTCACAGGGTCTTTTCGTCCCATTGCGGGTAATCGGCATCTTCACCGATACTACAATTTCACAGAGCTCATGGTTGAGACAGTGCCCAGATCGTTACACCATTCGTGCAGGTCGGAACTTACCCGACAAGGAATTTCGCTACCTTAGGACCGTTATAGTTACGGCCGCCGTTTACTGGGGCTTCAGTCAATGCCTTCGGTTTAACCCTAAGCACCTTCCTTAACCTTCCAGCACCGGGCAGGTGTCAGACCCTATACTGCATCTTTCGATTTTGCAGAGTCCTGTGTTTTTGATAAACAGTCGCCTGGGCCTCTTTACTGCGGCCACCATTGCTGATGGCGTCTCTTCTCCCGAAGTTACGAGACTATTTTGCCTAGTTCCTTAACCATGATTCACTCTAGCACCTTAGGATTCTCTCCTCGACTACCTGTGTCGGTTTTGGTACGGGTTGCTTCACTTCGGCTTTTCTTGGAAGCACTTTCCCTACAGCAGCTTCGCCCGAAGGCTAGGCCTTGACTATTCCGTCAGTCTCCAGTAAGTACGGCACTCCGTCCCCTTTTTAGTGTGAGCAAGTATGGGAATATTAACCCATTGTCCATCCACTACCCCTTTCGGGTTCGCGTTAGGTCCCGACTAACCCTCAGCTGATTAGCATGGCTGAGGAAACCTTAGTCTTTCGGTGAGCGGGTTTCTCGCCCGCTTTATCGTTACTTATGCCTACATTTTCTTTTCTATCCGCTCCACAATACCTCACAGTACTGCTTCGGCGCAAATAGAATGCTCTCCTACCAGATGTATCTAAAATACAAATCCATAGCTTCGGTAATATGTTTATGCCCGATTATTATCCATGCCGGACCGCTCGACTAGTGAGCTGTTACGCACTCTTTAAATGAATGGCTGCTTCCAAGCCAACATCCTAGCTGTCAATGCAGTCCAACCGCGTTGCTTCAACTTAACATATATTTTGGGACCTTAGCTGTTGGTCTGGGTTCTTTCCCTCTCGGACATGGACCTTAGCACCCATGCCCTCACTGCCGTAGAACATTTATTAGCATTCGGAGTTTGTCAGGAATTGGTAGGCGATGAAACCCCCGCATCCAATCAGTAGCTCTACCTCTAATAAACTTATATACGACGCTGCACCTAAATGCATTTCGGAGAGTACGAGCTATCTCCCAGTTTGATTGGCCTTTCACCCCTACCCACAGGTCATCCGAAGACTTTTCAACGTCAACCGGTTCGGTCCTCCACTCTGTGTTACCAGAGCTTCAACCTGCCCATGGGTAGATCACAAGGTTTCGCGTCTAATCCTACTAACTATACGCCCTATTCAGACTCGCTTTCGCTCCGGCTCCGGTACTTAATACCTTAACCTCGCTAGTAAAATTAACTCGTAGGCTCATTATGCAAAAGGCACGCCGTCACACCATATAGGTGCTCCGACCGCTTGTAGGCGTACGGTTTCAGGTTCTATTTCACCCTTCTATTCGAAGTGCTTTTCACCTTTCCTTCACAGTACTTGTTCACTATCGGTCTTTCAGGAGTATTTAGCCTTGGAGGATGGTCCCCCCATATTCAGACAGGATTTCACGTGTCCCGCCCTACTCATTTATCATCCAAATATGCCTTTCGAGTACAGGATTATCACCTTCTATGATTGTTCTTTCCAGAACATTCCTCTAAACATATAAAGACTTTTGGGCTAATCCGCTTTCGCTCGCCACTACTTACGGAATCTCTTCGATTTCTTTTCCTCCGGGTACTTAGATGTTTCAGTTCTCCGGGTTTGCTCCTCCTAAGAGGTGACTGGTCTTCAACCAGCCGGGTTGCCCCATTCGGACATCTGCGGATCAATTCGTGTGTGCCAATCCCCGCAGCTTTTCGCAGCTTACCACGTCCTTCGTCGCCTCTGAAAGCCTAGGCATCCGCCATACGCCCTTAACGATTTCTTTCCTAATATTTAAATTAGTTCAGTATTTTTTGATAAACTCTCGTCTATCGATATTTTTATAAACTCGGCACTCGAAAGTGCTCGGTTATCTCTTTGTGATGTCTTTACCGTTAATGTCAATGATCTTAATGTCTTCTTGTCTGCTTAATGAACAGATATTGTTTTTGGCTCTATCCGTAACTTTTAAATTAAGCTTCCAAAACTGTGGAGAATAAGGGAGTCGAACCCTTGACCTCCTGCGTGCAAGGCAGGCGCTCTAGCCAGCTGAGCTAATTCCCCTCTAGTAGAAATTGTAAATTCTAGATTATAAATTTTAAATCAAACATGCGTTATAATCTAAAATCTATAATTTATAATCTATAATCCCTTCAATTAGTAGTCTCGGGCAGGCTCGAACTGCCGACCTCTACATTATCAGTGTAGCGCTCTAACCAGCTGAGCTACGAGACTTCATTATTAATTTTAAATTTTAAATTGAAAATTTTAAATGATTCTTAAATCTAAAATCTATAATTTATAATCTAAAATCTCTCTATCCCTTTACTAATTTCTAGTGGGTTTTGTATTTTTATATAGCAACCAAACAAAAAACTAAAGCTTGAACTTTAAGTAAGTGCTGTATCTTGCGATACTAATTTTGTTTATCGTCCTAAGACGCTCTAAAATGAGATGTTCCAGCCGCACCTTCCGGTACGGCTACCTTGTTACGACTTAGCCCTAGTTACCTGTTTTACCCTAGGCAGCTCCTATTACGGTCACCGACTTCAGGTACCCCAGACTTCCATGGCTTGACGGGCGGTGTGTACAAGGCCCGGGAACGTATTCACCGCGCCATGGCTGATGCGCGATTACTAGCGATTCCAGCTTCATAGAGTCGAGTTGCAGACTCCAATCCGAACTGAGACCAGCTTTCGAGATTTGCATCACATCGCTGTGTAGCTGCCCTCTGTACTGGCCATTGTATTACGTGTGTGGCCCAAGGCGTAAGGGCCGTGATGATTTGACGTCATCCCCACCTTCCTCTCTACTTGCGTAGGCAGTCTCACTAGAGTCCCCAACTTAATGATGGCAACTAGTGACAGGGGTTGCGCTCGTTGCAGGACTTAACCTAACACCTCACGGCACGAGCTGACGACAACCATGCAGCACCTTGAAAAATGTCCGAAGAAAAGTCTATTTCTAAACCTGTCATTTCCCATTTAAGCCTTGGTAAGGTTCCTCGCGTATCATCGAATTAAACCACATAATCCACCGCTTGTGCGGGCCCCCGTCAATTCCTTTGAGTTTCATTCTTGCGAACGTACTCCCCAGGTGGCTAACTTATCACTTTCGCTTAGTCTCTGAAGCTTGCGCTCCAAAAACGAGTTAGCATCGTTTACGGCGTGGACTACCAGGGTATCTAATCCTGTTCGCTCCCCACGCTTTCGTCCATCAGCGTCAGTTGTTGCTTAGTAACCTGCCTTCGCAATTGGTGTTCTAAGTAATATCTATGCATTTCACCGCTACACTACTTATTCCAGCTACTTCAATAACACTCAAGACCTGCAGTATCAATGGCAGTTTCACAGTTAAGCTGTGAGATTTCACCACTGACTTACAGATCCGCCTACGGACCCTTTAAACCCAATAAATCCGGATAACGCTTGCACCCTCCGTATTACCGCGGCTGCTGGCACGGAGTTAGCCGGTGCTTATTCGTATAGTACCTTCAGCTTCCCACACGTGGAAAGGTTTATCCCTATACAAAAGAAGTTTACAACCCATAGGGCCGTCGTCCTTCACGCGGGATGGCTGGATCAGGCTCTCACCCATTGTCCAATATTCCTCACTGCTGCCTCCTCCGTAGGAGTCTGGTCCGTGTCTCAGTACCAGTGTGGGGGATCACCCTCTCAGGCCCCCTAAAGATCGCAGACTTGGTGAGCCGTTACCTCACCAACTATCTAATCTTGCGCGTGCCCATCTCTATCCACCGGAGTTTTCAATTTTAAATGATGCCATTCAAAATATTATGGGGTATTAATCTTCCTTTCGAAAGGCTATCCCCCAGATAAAGGCAGGTTGCACACGTGTTCCGCACCCGTACGCCGCTCTCTAGATCCCGAAAGATCTATACCGCTCGGCTTGCATGTGTTAGGCCTCCCGCTAGCGTTCATCCTGAGCCAGGATCAAACTCTCCATTGTATGTTTGTCTGACTCACTCAAAGTTTTTTAACGCTTTAGTTTTTCCTTACTTGGTTGTTATATTGTATGTCAATGATCTTTATATCTTTCGCTTTTCAACGAAGCAATCTCTCTGTCAGTGTCGCTCCGTATTTGCGAGTGCAAAAGTAAAACTTTATTTCTTAATGACCAAATGTTTTAAAAGAAAATTTTAAAGTTTTTTAAGTAACCTTAATCTCTCTCCTAAACCCTCAATCATTCTACTCCTGCGCTCCCTCTAATTGGGACTGCAAAGATACAAACTCTTTTTAAACCCGCAACTCTTTTTAATAAAAAAATTAAAGTTTTTTGTTTGTCTCTTTTTGAAGTATCATATGGTCTCTGCTTATCTAAAAGCTCTTCTGCGCTACTGAACTACTCTCGTTTTTCAGTGGGGCAAAGATAACAACTTATTGCAACGCAAAACAACTTTATTTAACATAAATGTTATATCCTCGTAATATTTGAACATAAGCCACTGATACAAAGTGAGAAAAATTTTAAACATTTGTTTGGGATTCCCAGTGGGAGGGTTTGAGGGTGGGAGAATTTGAGGGTTTGAGCGTGAAAGGGGGAATCATGAGTAATTAGTAATGAGTAATGAGTAATGAAAGATATATATTCTATATAGGATATGTATAAAAGATAAGTTTTGGCTAAAGCCATAGGAAAGGAATATTTTTGATAAAACGGACTCTCTTCGTCTACACTCAGGATTATAGCCCGTTTCTATTGAATATGGTTGTAGAGTGAATAGGTACTGGTTGGGATGCGTGGCTATTTTTTCCCACAGATGGCACGGATTTGCACAGAGGATGATGGATATAATATAGGTATACAAAAAAAGTGTGTAGTGAAAACAGGATAAAGCATGCTAATATTGAATATGGTTGTAGTGGGAATGAATAAAGCGTGGGATGCGTGGTGATTTTTTCCCACAGATGGCACAGATTTGCACAGAGGATGATGGATATAATATAGGTATAAAAAAAGTGTGTAATGAAAACGGGATAAAGCTACGCTAATATTGAATATTATCGTTGCGGGAATGGATACAGGTTGGGGTGCATTGTGTTTTTTTTCCACAGATGGCACAGATTTACACAGAGAATACTGGATATGATATAGGTGTACGAAAAAGATGTGTAGTTAAAACTTGATAAAGCATGTTCTTATAGTATATAAATACTGCTGATGATATAGAATAGGGATAGTAATAATACGAAGCCTGAAAATCCGGAACTCAAATATTAAAAAACAGAACTCGAAACACGTAACTCAAAACCCAAACCCTGAATTCATCATTTATCATTTATAATTCATCATTTGCCTTCTCCTCTAGCCCTGATAGAAATGGTTACCCCGCAGCTTGGGTTGGAGAGTTGCTGGGTTGGAGCACTAGAGAGCCGCTGGCGTGAGGAGTATGAATGGATAGCAGGAAATAGCTCCTGAAAAACGAATGCTATACTATATATATGATGATATATTGATAGCAAACTGATTTTGGAAGAAAATTTATTGGAATAATACCGGAAAGAAACTCTATTTATCCTATAAATAACAGGAGGATGTTTTCAAAAGTGATGATCAATCAAACAATCTTAGTTGCTGATCCCTGGCTCCGGTAAAGTTAGTGGTGGACAGTTTGGGAAATTCTTTCCCGTCAAAAAACTTCTTTCTGCCAATCTTAAAGGTAGTATGAATCATTTCAGCGATATTCCCCTCACCTCTTTGTCTTTCAAAATATCTTTTATCTCCCAGTTTCCCACCTCGCATGGAGCGGATGAGATTGAGGACTTTTTGTGCTCTGTCTGGAAAATGGGCTTCAATCCAGTTCACAAAAACCGGTTCTACGGTATCATTTAATCTAACCAGCGTATATCCGAACCCGGAAGCTCCGGCATCAGAAATTGCTTTTAATATATTCAGAGGCTCATCACTATTGAGTCCGGGAATGATAGGCGCCACCATTACATGTACAGGAATGTTGTTTTCGGAAAGAATTTCGACGGCTTTTAATTTATTTTTCGCAGAACTTGTTCTTGGCTCCATTTTACGTCTCAATTCTTCGTTGATTGTGGGAATGCTTAGGGAAACTGAAACCAGATTCTGTTCTGCCATGGGTTTTAAAATATCAAGATCTCTCAGCACCAGTGCATTTTTTGTCAGAATATTGACAGGGTGTCTGTAATCGAGACAAACCTGCAGTAATTTTCTGGTAATTTCAAACTGTCTTTCGGCTGGCTGGTAACAGTCGGTATTTCCGGACAGCAAAATCGGGGCGGCTTTATACCCTCTTTTCTGAAAAAACTTTTCCAGAAATTCGGGCGCATTTTTTTTCACCATGATTTTTCTTTCAAAGTCAATTCCGGCGCTGTATCCCCAATATTCATGGGTAGGTCTTGCAAAGCAGTAAGAGCAGCCATGTTCACATCCCTGATAAGGATTCATAGAATATTCCATCGGAAGATCTTCGCTTTTCACCTGATTTACAATGGTTTTGGGAAACACTTCCGTGAAAGAGGTTTTTACTGTTTCGAAATCTTCATCTTCAGGCTCATAGGTATACCTGTCGAAACGATTGACCACATTCCGCTGAGCACCCTGACCTTTTATGAAATTTTCGTTTTGCATTATGGTGTAAAATTAGAATGGAATTTTTATAAAATAATGAGTTTTAACATTAAAGTTTTCCACAAAAAAATCCAACACTTTCAAAAGCGTTGGATTTAAACATAATTAAATATATTTTTTTACTACTTCACTGCGTAAAATTCCACTCCGTGAGTTTCATCGTCGTGGTTCTTTTCATCAAAGTGTCTGTGATAATCTGAATAGGAATCACTATATTTTTTATCTTTTTTTGTCAATATTTTTTTTATGCTGATTAAACTTAATACTGCCAAAAGACCAACTCCCCCTGCCAGTAAAACTCCAACTTCTTTTTTCATATTTTCTCTGATTTATTATTGATACCATTGCAAAAAGTATACCTATTTTATTTTTTTAAATTATAAATTTTGTTAACATTAAACTTTATTTTTAAGGAAATTACAATCTGCTATTTTTCTTATATTTAGGGATTGCAATGGTTTAATTA
Organism: Chryseobacterium sp. Marseille-Q8038; assembly: GCF_965111995.1. Taxonomy (NCBI): domain Bacteria; kingdom Pseudomonadati; phylum Bacteroidota; class Flavobacteriia; order Flavobacteriales; family Weeksellaceae; genus Chryseobacterium; species Chryseobacterium sp. Marseille-Q8038. The sequence continues at coordinate 1,529,939 of NZ_CBCOPN010000002.1, forward strand.
TTGTACTTAACAACAAAAATAGTATTATGGGAAATTCAGAGAACTTTGATAGAATGACAACTTTAAGTGAAGTTATGAAAACGCTTTCTGAGAGAGGAATTCATAGAGAATTCAGAATGAATGAAAAGTGCGAAATGAAGTTTGAAAATTCTGAGAAAGTTTATCAGCCTGCTGAGTTGGTGATTTTAAAAACATATCGTTTTGAAGGCGACAGCAATCCTGATGATAATGCGGTACTGTATGTGGTAAAAGATAATGCCGGAAACCGTGGAATGATTATAGATTCGTATGGTGCAGACAGCAATTATCCGGGTGAAGAGTTCGACAAGTTTTTAAGGGATATCCCTGTTCAGGAAAGTGACGAATTCAATTTTTAACCACTCTATCATATTAATTTTTTAAACCATTAAGGTTGTTTTTAATTAAAAGATTGTGAAGTTTCACTAGCAGTCAACAATTCTATCTTAATGGTTTAAAGAATTACCCTTCGGTTTTCTCTTTTTTTCTAAACATATTGTTCAGAAAACCTTTCTTTTCCTTTTTTTCTTCAGGTTGGGGTGTTTCTTTTTTATTTTTAATTTCCTGCTTTATTTCTTTTACGGATTGTTTCATTTCTTTTACAGATGAAACGGCATTTTTCACGGTCTTTTCTGTTTTTTCTACACTTTTACCAATCAGTGTTTTCTTGAGCCCTTGTTCAATTCCTCTCCAGAAGAGATTAAAGAAAGATTTTGTAGGATCACGTTCTACATTTTCTACAGTAACCGCTTCCGGAAAACTTCCTGAATTTGATTTCAGAAAAACATTGGCAACAGCAGTCAGAAAACCTTTTTTCTCATGATTGTTCTTATTCAGGACTGCAATTTTCAAATCTTTATGTTTCATATTAAAAGTTCCGTGTAATCCGGCAGGGTTTCCTTTAAAATTAAAGAGCATCTCCTGAATGGTTCCCGCAGTTGCTGTCACATGAAGATAAGGTCTGATAAATGGATTGATTCCGCTGGCAGGAAGATTGGTCGTTTTTCCTGAGATAGCAAAGGCATCTTTCTGATCTGCCACATCAAAACTCCAGTTTACGGAAAGTGGTGAGAGGTTCATGAAAGAACAATTGATTTTTATATCCACTTTTGTGGGTTTTCCTTTCATTTTAGCTGAATTCAGGTTTTTGACATTCATATTAAAGTTACTGAATGTCAGTTTTCCCGGCCCCATACTTTCCGGAGTATCTTCTTCATATACCAATACTGAGTTTTTCAGGTCAAGAGTATTAATCGTCATAGGGATTTTAATGGAACGCAGCATTTTTGAATACAATGCTTTTACTTTCGGATCATCTTTCGGGATTTTACTCCTGAAAATATTGGCATTAGCAGACTCAATCCCTACATGGGAAGCGCTTACCATTTTATTGTGAGAAAAAAGATCCCACTCTCCTTCTGCGGTAATTTGTCCGGCTTTTAAATCATACAGATCTCTCTCAACGGGTATCATTTTGATAAACTGTGCTCTTGAAACGAGAGGTTTCATGGCAAAATTGGTAATCTGTATTTTATTCTTATTCAGTTTAAGAAGTCCAAGGCTCATGTTGTAAAACTGTGTTTTATAAGCCAGGTTTCTGGTGGTAATGTAATAGTCTTTCACTTTGACGGACAGCCCGGTTTGATTAGGCTTAGGTAATAGTTCAATATTATTTACCGTTGCATTAAGATCATGGAAAGTCAAAGGCTGTTTTCCTTTATCATAAGTAATGTTTGAGTTTTTTAAGGATGTTTTTCTTATGATAACAGAATTAATAATACCGGGTCCAGCAGATTTATTATTTGTTTTTTCACCTGCTCTAAAAGTGCCATTTACATTTTCTACGAGAAGATCTTTAAGATCCACGTTCAGTTTTTTATCAATAAATTCCAGTTTATTGATATTAAAAGCAATATGATTTGTTTTTAAATCTTCCGCGGCTTTTCCTGTTTCAGGATGACCTGACCTCAATACAACATCCCAGATCTCACCATTGGCAGGTTTCAACGCAAAGCTTCTTACTGTGATATTCTCAGCATTGGAGTATTCAATATTTCTCCCTGCAATAGTAAAATCTTTGTATCCTATAGGAATGACCTGTTCAGAAGTTTCTTTATTAAACATCAGCTGATTGATATTTACTGTAAGACTCCCTACAGACAGAAGATTGTTTCCATCAGGTTTAGTAATCTTTACTATGGCATTATTCAGCTTAATATTTTTTAAATCTACCTCAAAATTTGATTTTTTTTCAGCTTTTTTACTTTTTACTCCTGTATTATAAACTTTCAGAACAGGATTCTGGAAGCCTGCATTCGTAAGTGAAATTTTATTTTTGTTTAAAATGACATCTGTAAAATTCATTTTAGGAACTGCAAAGTCAAATAATTGGGCTTTTTTAGGATAAAACTTTTTAAACTGTGCAAAAGAAAGCAGCGGAGTCAGCCTGAAATTCTCAACAGACATATGCCCATTACTTGTATTTATAGTACTGATGGTAACAGCATATGTTTCATCTGGACGGAGAAAGAATTTTTCTCCTTTAATACTGTATTTATCAAAAACGATGGGTAGTTTATTTTCTACAGATTCTTCCGTCATCTGTAAATTTTCTACAAACAGATCCAATTGCTGTACTGATAGAAATTTTCGTTTGGTATGTCGGAAAACAGCAATTTTACCTTCGTTGATTCTGATATTTTCAAATAAAACCGGATTTCTTTTCTTTCCGGTTTTGCGATCAATAGGTTTTGCAAGAATGATATTTAAAACAGGTTTTGCCAGCAACAAATCGGACGAGCTGATTCTTTTATTAAAAACAGCATCATAAATTCCAAAACGGCTTATCTTCAAAGTGTCAACTGTTCCCTGCAAGCCGATAACGTCTGTGTTTTGAGGATCTTTACTGTTAACTGAAATTCCCGTCGCTAAAATATTTCCTGTTCCCAGATCAACATCCAGGGTTTTATAGGAAACTTTATAGTCTGTATTCTTTTTAATGTATTCCGGAAGCTGGGTTTTAAGCCATACATTCAGCCCGAAATTCGCAGCAAGAAGAATTCCTGCCAGGATTCCGAAACTTATTAATAGTCTTTTAACCCATTTTTTCATATTTTGTGATTTGATTTTTTCCTGTTATACAGATCAGTTCTTTATTTCCAGTTCAATAACATAGCCTTCATGCCCTCTTACATTGATAAAGTTTCCTCCTTCAAATCCGAGGTATTGTCCTTTAATTCCTGTTAATCTTCCTGTAAACTCAGGTTTTTTATCTAAAGTAAACGAAGAAACTTTTTCCGGCTTTTCAAAAGGGTAATCAAAACTCCACAATTCTTCTCCTTCACTATAAAATCTCTGGAAGTCATCAGGAAAATATTCTTTTATTTTCTGACGGAAATCCGCAAGATCTACTTCTCCTTCAAAATCATCCTGCAGCATTTTTCTCCAGTTGGTTTTATCTGCAAGATGCTCTTTCAGGGCCACTTCTATCATTCCTGCCTCATAGCGGTTTTCGGTTCTTGCTATGGGTAATGCAAAAGTTGCTCCCTGATCAATCCATCTTGTAGGAATCTGAGTATTTCTCGTTACGCCTACCTTTACGTCTCCGGTATAAGCCAGATACACGGTGTGCGGCTGAAGCTGAATTTGTTTTTCAACCTCAAGATCACGTTCTGCAACTCCTAAATGTGCGGTAGAAAGCTCCGGTCGGATAATGGTATCACTGGCATAAGGACTTTCAAAAAAACAACTTTTGCAGAATCCCATTCTGTAAATCGGTTTATTTTCCCCACAATTTACACATTGGAATCCTGTATGTTTTATACTTAACTCCTTACCAAACAGCTCATTCATATGGATCAGATCTCCTGAAAGATTGAGGTAGTATTGGATTGGCTTAGCATCATAGCTTGTCATTTTTAAAATTTGCCCTTGAAACTGCATATTATATTTATATTACTTTTTTAAGTAAATTTAATGATTATATTTTTCAAAAAGTAAAATTTATATTTTTGTGCTAATAAAAAATACAAATGGTTTATCTTGTAACAGGCGGTAGTGGGTTCATCGGTTCCCATTTAGTTGAACGATTATTAGGAAATGGACATTCTGTCATAAACATTGACAATTTTGATGATTTCTATGACTATCAGGTAAAAATTAAAAATACTTTAGAGTCAATTGGTAAAAATTCGGATTTTGAATTCTCAGATAAAGAGACCGATATCCAGCGTTTAGTTTCCCTCACCCATTCTGAGCAATATTCCCTCTATTGGCAGGATATCAGGGATAAAAAAGGCCTTGAAAACATCTTTAAAAATCATCATATTGATATGGTCGTTCACCTGGCAGCTCTTGCCGGTGTACGGCCCTCTATTGAACGACCTCTTGAATACGAAGAAGTGAACGTACGAGGTACTATGAATCTTTGGGAACTGTGTAAGGATTTCAATATTAAAAAATTCATTTGTGCCTCCTCTTCAAGCGTGTATGGAAATAATGAAAAAATTCCTTTTTCAGAAACAGATAATGTAGACAATCCGATTTCACCCTATGCAGCGACAAAGAAAAGTGGGGAGATTATAGGTCATGTTTACCATAATCTATACCATATAGATATGATCCAGCTTAGGTTCTTTACAGTATATGGACCGAGACAAAGGCCAGATCTTGCCATACACAAGTTTGTAAAACTTATTTCAGAAGATCAGGAAATCCCTTTTTACGGTGATGGAAATACTGCCAGAGATTACACCTATATTGATGACATCATTGATGGGATTACCAAATCAATCCTCTATCTGGAAAACCATTCCGGAGTTTATGAAATTCTGAATCTGGGAGAAAACCAGGTAATCACTTTATCTGAGATGGTGGAAACTATAGAAATAGCACTTGGAAAAACTGCCATCAAAAAAATTCTGCCAATGCAGCCGGGAGATGTCACAAAAACGAATGCCGATATTACCAAAGCGAAGGATTTAATAGGCTATAAACCGGCCACAAACTTCCAAAATGGCATAAAAAAATTTGTGGAATGGTTTTTGAGAAAACGACAATAAGTAAATTGCTGACACAGCTGCCAGTTAGTTTGTGACAGCCATTTATAAGAAAAAATTATAAAAAGAATTGAAAATCAAGTATAAAAAAGTTTATTATACAACCTATTTTTATACTTTTGCAAAAAATTAGAAAATTATGTACTGGACATTAGAATTAGCTTCATATTTAAGTGACGCACCTTGGCCAATGACAAAAGCAGAGCTTATTGACTACGCAATCAGAACTGGTGCACCTATGGAAGTAGTAGAAAACCTTCAGGCAATCGAAGACGAAGGAGAAATTTATGAATCTATCGAAGAAGTATGGAGTGACTATCCTACTGACGAGGATTTCCTTTGGAACGAGGACGAATATTAATAAAGCGATGAGCTTTAGGCTGCGTGCTTAGAGCTTTTTTGCCCTTTTTATATATTAATTTACACGATAAGTGTTATTTAAAACGCTTAAAGCATTTTGCATTAAGCATAAAGCAAAAAATTTATGAGTTTTTTAAACAAAGTTCTTAAAGGGTTTTTGGGAGACAAAAAAGCGCAGGACCTAAAAGAAGTAAAAAAAGTTGTAACAAAAATCAGAGCTGTAGAACCTAACATTCAACAATTGTCAGATGATGGGTTGAGACAAAAAACGGCTGAGTTTAAAGAGAATATAAAATCTGCAACCAGCAAGATTACAGCTCAAATAGAACAGATAAAAGAGCAGATAAAAAATTCAACAAACGTTGACGAAAAAGAAGCTCTTTTCTCAAAAATTGAGTCTTTAAAGAAAGAATCATACGAAATTGAAGAAAAAGTTCTGATTCAGGTTCTTCCCGAAGCTTTTGCATTGATCAAAGAAACGGCAAGAAGATGGGCTCAGAATGGAGAAATCCGTGTAACGGCTAGTGACTGGGATAGAGAACTGGCTGATGCAGGAAAAGATTTCGTGAGCATTCAGGGAGACACAGCTGTTTGGAAAAACTCATGGGACGCTGCCGGAACTCCTGTAGTTTGGGATATGGTCCACTATGATGTTCAGTTTATCGGAGGAGTTATTCTTCATAGCGGTAAAATTGCCGAGATGGCAACCGGTGAAGGTAAAACTTTGGTAGGAACATTACCTATTTATTTAAATTCACTTCCTGAAAGAGGGGTACACGTTGTAACCGTGAACGACTACCTTGCAAAAAGAGACTCCGCATGGATGGGTCCTCTTTATCAGTTCCATGGTATGTCTATCGACTGTATCGATAACCACCAACCGAACTCTGACGGAAGAAGAAAAGCATATAACTCAGATATTACCTACGGAACGAATAACGAATTCGGTTTCGATTACCTGAGAGATAACATGGTGACATCACCTTCAGAACTGGTACAAAGAGAATTGAACTTTGCAATCGTGGATGAAGTTGACTCTGTATTGGTAGATGATGCAAGAACACCATTAATCATTTCTGGTCCGGTTCCTCAGGGAGACAGACAAGAATTTGATGTTCTTAAGCCTTCTATCGACAGAATCGTTGAAGTACAAAAGAAAACGGTTTCTGCTATTTTCAATGAAGCGAAAAAATTAATCGCTGCTGGAAATACAAAAGAAGGAGGATTCAAATTACTTCAGGCATACAGAGGTCTTCCAAAAAACAGACAATTAATCAAATTCTTATCGGAAAGCGGAAACAGAGCATTGCTTCAGAAAGTTGAAGCGCAATATATGCAGGACAACAACCGTGATATGCCGATCGTAGATAAAGATCTTTACTTCGTCATCGAGGAGAAAAACAATCAGGTAGACCTTACAGACAAAGGTGTTGAATACATGTCTCAAGGAAACTCTGATGCCAACTTCTTCGTACTTCCGGATATCGGAACTGAGATTGCTGAAGTAGAAGCTAAAAACTTATCTAAAGAAGAAGAGTTTGAAGCTAAAGAAAAACTTTTCTCTGATTTTGCTGAAAAATCTGAGCGAGTTCACACGATGAGCCAGCTATTGAAAGCTTACACATTATTTGAAAAAGATGATGAATATGTAGTGATTGATGGTGAAGTGAAAATCGTTGACGAGCAGACAGGTCGTATCATGGAAGGAAGACGTTATTCAGACGGTCTTCACCAGGCGATTGAAGCGAAAGAGAATGTAAAAATTGAGGCAGCGACTCAAACTTTTGCAACGGTTACACTTCAGAACTATTTCCGTATGTACAACAAACTTGCGGGGATGACCGGTACTGCTGAAACTGAAGCTGGAGAACTTTGGGAGATCTATAAATTAGACGTTGTGGTAATTCCTACCAACCGTCCTATTTTGAGACATGACAAACAAGATTTAGTTTTCAAAACTAACAGAGAAAAATATAACGCCGTAATTGAAGAAATTGAAAAACTAACAGCAGCAAGAAGACCTGTCTTGGTAGGTACAACTTCTGTTGAGATTTCTCAATTATTATCAAAGGCACTTCAATTAAGAAAAATTCCACACCAGGTATTGAATGCGAAGCTTCACAAGAAAGAAGCAGAAATTGTAGCAGGTGCAGGACAGCCGGGAGTTGTAACAATCGCAACCAACATGGCAGGTCGTGGTACGGATATTAAGCTTTCTAAAGAAGTAAAAGAAGCCGGAGGTTTAGCCATTATCGGTACTGAAAGACACGATTCAAGACGTGTTGACAGACAGTTAAGAGGTAGAGCAGGACGTCAGGGAGATCCGGGAAGTTCACAGTTCTATGTATCTCTTGAAGATAACTTAATGCGTTTGTTCGGTTCTGAGAGAATCGCTAAAATGATGGACAGAATGGGTCATAAAGAAGGTGAAGTTATTCAGCACTCTATGATCAGCAAGTCCATTGAAAGAGCTCAGAAGAAAGTAGAAGAAAATAACTTCGGAACAAGAAAGAGACTTCTTGAGTATGATGACGTAATGAATAAACAACGTGACGTAATCTATAAGAGAAGAAAGAACGCTCTATTCGGAGACCACTTGAAATATGACATTACGAATATGATTTTCGATGTTGCTAATTCTATCGTTGCGAAAGGAAAAGCTTCTGGAAGTTATAAGGATTTTGAATATGAAATTATTAAAACATTCACCATGGAATCTCCGGTTTCCCAAAATGATTTTAATAATAAAACCATTCCGGATCTGACCAATATCTTATTCAAGGCCGCTCAGGAAGATTACGCAATGAAGCTGAACTTATTGAAAGAAAAATCATTCCCAATCATTGAGAATGTATACCAAAATCAAGGTTCAATGTTCAAAATGATCCAGGTTCCTTTCACAGACGGACACAAAACAATGACTATTGTTGCTGACCTTAAAGAAGCTTACGATACGCATTGTGAAAGTTTAGTGAACGATTTTGAAAAGAACATCACATTATCAATTATTGATGAAAACTGGAAGCTTCACCTTCGTGAGATGGACGACTTGAGAAGATCTTCTCAAGGAGCTGTTTACGAGCAAAAAGATCCATTGGTAATCTATAAGCAGGAATCTTTCCACTTATTCAGTGAAATGATTGACAAACTAAACAAAGAAATTATTTCTTTCTTATACAAAGGAGAAATTCCAGCGTAAGAAAAATTTAATAAAATCATACAAAAACCGCTCTGGCATTGGCTAGAGCGGTTTTTTATTATTCACTATATAATAATTTTATGATAAATATCAACTTCATTATTTATTTAGAACAGTTAAAAATAATATATTTGCAGAAAATTTGACTTTCATGAAAAATGTACTGATCTGTGCTTCCGCACTGGGAACAATGCTGGTTTCTGCCCAAAAAAAAGATTCATTAACCACTAAAAGCATTGACGAAGTAGTTATCAATACATATGTTAAGAAAGACAGTGATTATTCTAACAAAATGCCTCTTAAAGCCATAGAGGATCCACAGGTATACTCATCCATTGACAAAGGAATTTTAGAAAACCAATTAATTTTTACAGTAGACGATGCCTTCAGAAATGTGGCTGGTGCACAAAAAATGTGGAGTGCCACCAACAGAGCAGGAGATGGAGGAATTTATCTAAACTTAAGAGGTTTTGTTGCCGGAAACTCTATCAGAAATGGAATGGTAGCTCCTATTACAACTTCAATGGATGCAATTAATATTGAAAGAATTGAAGTTTTAAAAGGGCCTTCAGCAACATTATTCGGAAGCAATGTAACATCTTACGGAGGAGTTGTCAACAGAATTACCAAAAGACCTTATGAAACATTTGGTGGAGCCGTTTCTTTAGCAGGAGGAAGTTATAATTACTATAGAGTGCAGGCTGACGTAAATGCCCCGCTTACTGCTGATAAAAAATTACTATTCAGATTAAACACAGCTTACACCAACCAGGGAACTTTCCAAAGAACGAATGCTAAAAATTCTTTTTATGCCTTCACTCCCTCTATTACGTATCGTCCAACAGACAAACTAGAGATTAATGCAGAATTGGAAATGCTTGAGACCAATGCGTATCCTGAAACATCGTTTTTCTTTTATTTCCCCGGATCACAGCTTGGAGCCGACAGCATGGACCAAATGGAAAAACTGGGATACGACTACAAACAAACCTATACAGGGAATGATCTTAAAACAACAGCTAAAGCCAGAAACTTTTTTGGGCAGGTAAATTATAAAATCAATGATTTTATCAAGTCATCGACCAACGTGAGTACTTCCTACTCATATTCCGATGGCTTCAATCCATATTTTTATTTTGCACCCAATCCAGCGAACAGCTCAGAAATTGGAGTAGCAAGAGCAGACCAGTCAACCAAAGACAGCAAAAGAACGTATTTCCAACTTCAGCAAAACTTTAATGCAGATTTTAAAATCGGAAGTGTAAGGAACAGAACTGTAGCTGGTTTTGATTATATGAGAATGAATGATAACCAGTTCTTTATGTTTACTGAGTTTGATTGGGTACCATTCAACGCTGCAGATTATTCAAACATGAATGGCCAGACACTGGCAGCAAAGTATCAAGCTCTACAAAGCAACCCCAACTTTGATCGTGATAACACCTATATCAGTACAGGTAAAAAAGATGTTTACAGTGGTTATATCTCCAACGTAATTACACCTGTTGCAGGACTTAATATCCTTACCTCTTTACGATATGAAAGCGTAGATTTTAAAGGAGGTCAAACGGGACAAATTGCAACAGCAGCATATACCCAGGGAGCATGGTCTCCAAAATTGGGAATTGTTTACCAGGTTATTCAGGACAAAGTATCTGTTTTCGGGAATTATCAAAACAGCTTTACAAGCAATGGATACTATATTTCAGATGCAGATTCCAATGTAACCTTGTCAGATCCTGAAAGAGCAAACCAATTTGAAGGTGGGTTTAAAGCCAGCCTTATCAAAGGAAGAATCAGCACAACTTTGAGTTATTACAATATCAAAGTAAAAAATACACTTCTTAATGTGGGATATACATCATTAGGAAGAGCCATTCAAAGACAGGCAGGTTCATTAACAAGCCAGGGTGTTGAATTAGAAGCAAATGCATATCTGATCAAAGGTTTCTCCGTAATCGCCGGAGTAAGCTACAACGATATGAAATATACGGAAGCTGATGAAACCGTAATGGGAAGAAGACCTTCCACTGCATCATCTCCGTGGTTAGTTAACTTCAATGCTAGCTACCAGTTCCTTGACGGAAACTTGAAAGGTCTTGGATTCGGGGTTGGAGGAAACTATGCCAGCGATAACAAGATTGTTAACTCAACAACGATGGGAACCTTCATCCTTCCAAAATACTTAGTCATGAATGCCAACGTATTTTATGATGCCAGAAAATTCAGAGTCGGTGTAAAAGTAGACAATTTCACGAACGAAAAATACTGGAACGGATATACCACGGCTAATGCACAGCCACTTGCTAATGTATTAGGAAGCTTTACTTATAAATTTTAAACTGTTAGAATAAATTATTCCCTTATAAACAATGAAAAGAATAACAATAGGAGCTGCATTATTAACTTCCATGTTAAGTTTTGCACAGGAAAAAAAAGACACCATCAAATCCAACGATATTGAAGAAGTAGTTGTTAACGGAAGATATTATCAGAAATACAAACTGAATGAAGTTTCAGGTTCATTGAGAATTCAGACTCCGATTCTTGAACTTCCTCAAAATGTACAATCTGTAAGTTCTCAGGTTCTTGCTGATCAGATTACATTGAACATGTCGGAAGGAATTGTCCGTAACGTAAGTGGAGCAAGGAAGGTAGAACACTGGGATAATGTATACTCCAATGTTTTCATGAGAGGAGCCAGTATTGCTACTTTTATGAATGGGATGAATGTATCTTCAACCTGGGGGCCAATCAATCCTGATGCCTCTATTATTGACAGAATAGAGTTTGTAAAAGGGCCAGCCGGATTTATGGGTTCTATGGGAGATCCTGCCGGGTTTTATAATGTGGTAACTAAAAAGCCTACCGGAAAGTTTGCCAACAGTGTACGTTTCACTACGGGAAGTTATAACCTTTTCAGAGGAGAAGCTGATCTGGATGGAGTACTTGTAAAAGACGGTGTTTTAGACTACCGTATTAATTTAATGGGTAGTTCTAATAATTCATGGGTTGAAAATGATAAAACAAGCAAAATTATTGTTGCTCCTTCCATTACTTTCAGACCTACAAAGACCACTACATTTACCGCTCAATATAACTATCAGTATTTAAAATTCAATCAGCCGGGAGCTTATCTGATGTCTAATGACGGATATGCTTCATTGAATGTCCATACCAACTTTAATGATCCTAATTTCAAAAAAACAGAGGTAAAAGATCAGAGTTTATTCTTAAGTCTAGACCAGAAATTATTCAAAGACTGGGTTTGGAGCACGCAGTATGCTTACATGGATCTGAACTATGACGGAGGTTCATGGTGGGGAACTTTTGACCCGAACAATAAAAATGTTTTAAACAGAACACTAAGTAACTGGCAGGCCAAAGGAAAAAATCATATTTTCCAGACCTATGTTAGAGGAACATTAAATACCGGAAACATTGTTCATAAAATAATTGCAGGATTTGATTACGGAGACAGAAAATACAATGCAGATTTCTCATCTTTTGCAGGAGGGCCATTCCCAATTGATATTTACAATGTAAACTATGGGGTAGATCCTTCAAAACTTCCTTCTTCTGACTTTTATACTTTAAATCCATCTGCATCTTTTTATGATGATGAAGGAGTAAAATATACTTCGTATTATGCTCAGGATCAGATTGAAATGTTTAACAACAAGTTAAGATTAACATTAGCAGGAAGATACACAAGTGGTACCACTTATGCCGGATATCCAGCTTTTTCGCCGGGAAATGTTGTTCCAAGAAATAAAGCAGGAGAATTCACACCGAGAGTAGGAATTAGTTATTCAATCATGGACGATTTCTCTGTTTATGGGATTTATGACAAAACTTTCGCACCACAATCTGGAACTGGAATTAATAATACACAGATTACGGATCCTTTCAGAGGACAGAATATCGAATTCGGTTTAAAGAAAGACTGGTTTGGAGGAAAATGGAACTCTACTTTCTCAGTATACGAAATCAGAAGACAAAATATTCTTGTAGCAGGACTTAAAGAACAAAATGGAGGGGTTCCATTTCAGATTGCTTCAGGTGAGCAAAGAGCAAGAGGTTTTGAAACCGATATCAAAGGAGAAATCATCAAAGGGTTGAACATTATTATCAACTATGCTTATACAGATGCAAAAACCATCAAAGACACAGATCCTACAAGAATTGGAATTCAGTCTCCGGGAAATGCAAAAAATGTACAAAATACCTGGGTAAACTACAGATTTGAAAATGGTCTTATGAAAGGGTTCGGAATTTCAGCAGGCTACCAGTATCAGGGAGGAAGACAATCCTGGTTTGGAGTAAATGCCACGAAAGATCAAAGCCTTCCGGATTATTTTGATACCAACTTCGGGGTTTCCTATGTTGCTAAAAAATTCGATGTCAATCTAATGTTGAATAATGTCCTTAACAAAAAGCTTTACAGCGGTTACAGAGGAGATGCCGGCGAATATGCCTGGATCTACAATGCTCCACGTAACTGGAGATTATCAATAGGATATAAATTTTAAAAAAATCAAAGGTTAGCCCCTCATGGGGTTAACTTTTTGCTATGAGAAAAAAGCATCACCATAAAAAGAAAGCTTCTTCAAAAAAATGGTCCGCAAAACTCCATTTGTGGTTTGGCCTGTCTGTTGGTATCATTGTATTTATAGTCTCTCTTTCTGGGACTTTATATGTTTTTAAGGACGAAATACAAAACAGCCTGCGTAAAGAAGCTATTTACCTGAAGAAAGAGGATATTGGGAAAAAACCATTGTCTATCAATCTGCTCCGTGAAAAAGTATCCTTAGAACTTAATGAAAAATATCCTGTAAGCGCTGTAGAAATTCCTTTAGACAAAACAAAGTCCTATCAGTTTGAATATTATGACAAAAGCAAAAAGGGATGGAACTATTTTCAGCAGGTGCGCATCAACAAACTGGTTTATATAAATCAGTATACCGGAGAAATCCTTGCGGTATATAATGAGAAATATGATGTATTCAGTATTCTGAAATATCTCCATTGGGGACTTCTGCTCAACTCAGAGTGGGGACCATATACGGTAGGAATTCCAACCGTTCTTTTTATCATTATGCTGATTACAGGAATCATTTTATGGTGGCCTAAAAATAAAAACGCCAGAAAAGGACGTTTCTGGTTCAATTGGGAAAATGTAAAAAACTGGAAACGTAAAAATTATGATCTTCATAATATTCTGGGATTCTATGCATCATTTATTGCTCTTCTTCTAAGTGTAACGGGGCTTTATTTTGCCTATCCCTATGTAAAAAACACGTTTACTTTCACCTTATCTGGTTCATGGGAACTTCCAAAAGAAAAGGAAAGAAAATCCCCGGACTCATTGATGGCAAAGAATGAAGCTGTTTTTGATCTCGCTGCAGCACAGACTGAAAAACTGTATGCAAAATCATCCAGCTTCAGAATTACTTTAAATGGAAAGAATAAAAAAGGAAAAGAACTGAAAAACCTTCCGGTAACAGTTTACGGACTGGATGGAAGATACAGTGAAAGAAACATCCTGAACTTCGACAAATACTCAGGAAAACTACTGGCCAACAAACCTCATCACAAACTCAATACCGCCGAGAAATATTCCAACGCCAATTATGATATCCATACCGGATCCTACTTCGGAATCATTGGAAAGATCATTTGGTTTATTGCCGGCCTTACGTGTACATCACTCCCTGTAACCGGATTCCTGGTTTGGTGGGGAAAAAGAAAGAAAAAAGGAAAGAAAATATAATGAAAAAAGCGCTTTTATCAGCTGCCTGCTTAGGAACTACTACCGTTTTTGCCCAGGTAAAAGATTCTTTACAAACCAAAAATGTGGACGAGGTTGTTATGACTGCCTCCAGAAAAAAGGAAAACATCAAAGAAGTTCCAAGCTCTATCACAGTGGTAGGAGAAAAACAGATTCAGTCTCAACTGACTGTTAACTCAGATATTACAAGCATCCTGCAGTATACGGTTCCCAGTTTAGGAACCAATTCAGGACAGACTTCCAACACGGGACAGACGTTAAGAGGTCGTCAGGTTCTGGTTTTGATTGATGGTATTCCACAGTCTACGCCACTTCGTAACGGAGCCAGAGACTTAAGGACTATTGATCCTTCGGCCATCGAAAGAATTGAAGTCATCAAAGGAGCATCTTCCATCTATGGAAACGGAGCAGATGGTGGGATTATCAATTATATTACAAAAAGAAACAAAACAGATAAAAAGATCTCCGGAATTTCTCAGATTGGTTTTACCGGACAGCCTTACGGTGGTACGTTAGGAGTAAGAGCCAGCCAGCTTTTAACCGGAAAGATCAAGAAATTTGATTATACCCTTTCACTAGCCTACGAAAGAACAGGATATACAAAAGACGGAGACGGCGTTTTGATAAGCCCTACTTATAGTATTGCCAAGATGGACAATTACAATGGCTTACTGAAAATAGGGTATGATATCAACGAGAATCAAAGAATTGAAGCATCTTACATTGGTTATTCTTCAAGATCAGACCTGAATGTAGGACTTAAAACAGGAAAATACGGCATCACCCCTACCATTGGCGAAGGAATTGGAAAAGGGCTGGAAACAACGCCTCAGGGAACTCCGAAAAACCATAACATCAGAGTGAGCTATGACAATAAAAACCTGTTTGCAGGAACCTCGTTAAATATCAATCTTTATTATCAGGATTTCAAAACTGTTTACGGATATAGCGATACCTTTTTCAATGGCGGACAGTCTAATGTGATTTCAAAAAAAGCAGGGGCCAGATTCAATTTGGATACCCAGCTTTGGAACTCAGCCAACTCTCAGGGAGAAATTATCTACGGAGCTGATATTCTGAATGATGAAACGGTACAAAAACTGGAAGACGGACGTTTCTGGACTCCCAATATGAATATGACCAATATTGCCCCTTTCGTCTTGGCAAAAATTGATCTGTTCAAAAAATTAACCATCAAAGGAGGCCTTCGTTACGAAAACATCAAAGTCAATGTAGATGATTTCAATACCCTTTCTACCCTTAAAAGTGACGGAACTTTCACCAAAAGTATTCCTGTAGCCGGCGGAAAACTGAGCTATAATGCTTTGGTAGGAAATATTGGTGTCCGTTATAATATTGAGCCTTATATCAACCTTTTCGGAAGCTTCTCTCAGGCCTACTCTATCAATGAATTAGGAAGAATTCTGAGAACCTCAACTTCTGAGACCATCAAAAACCTGGAAACAAAACCCATTATTGTAAACAATTACGAATTAGGTGCTACAGGACAGCTTTCCAGCTGGCTTAACTATGAATTAACTTCTTATGTGAGTACTTCTAAACTAGGAGCATCATTCGTACAAAGTCCGGACAGAGCATTGATGATTCAGAGATCTCCTGAAATTGTATATGGTGTTGAAGGATTTTTACATTTCACCCCTACAAAATGGATTCAGTTTGGGGGAAGCTACAGCTGGATGGAAGGGATCACTTCCATAAAAGATGACGGTGATTACTCTGCAAAAATCAACAACAGCAGAATTTCTGCCCCTAAAGTATTAGCATATGTTCAGGCGAAACCTATCCCTACTCTATCAATTGGTCTTGATATGCTTCACTCTTTCCAGCAAAACAGATTCGAGCCTAATGCGAAAACAGGATTGTTTGCGTATGGTGAAGGATATGTTCCTGAATATACTGTTTTCAACTTCAAATCAAGTTATGAAGTTAGCAACAACTGGAGACTGTCATTAGGTATTGAAAACTTATTCAACAAAGTATACCAACCTGCCATTTCATGGTGGACAGCAAGAGACAGTGACTTCACGAATGCTCTTGGATTGAGAGGAACATTCATGATTGAGTATAAATTTTAATTAAACTAAATAAAAAGCAAAGCATATCTTTGCTTTACTTTTTACTGCTATATGAAGAAAAACCATCATCATAAAAAGAAACCAGGCTTTTTCAAAAAATGGTCTGCCAAACTGCATCTTTGGTTCGGATTGGGAATAGGGTTTCTGATCTTTATTATCTCTGTTACCGGAGCATTGTACGTTTTTAAGGATGAAGTGGAAAACATCACCCGAAAAGATGTCATCTACCATCAGGAGCAAAATATTGAACACAAACAGGTACTTCCCATCAGAGTGATGGAAAAAGCTGTCGCAGAACAGGTGAAAGAAAAATATCCGATTCACTGGGTAAATATTCCTATTGACAAAAAGATGTCCTATATGTTCTTCTGGTATGAGCATAATACGGATGCCTGGAACTATTTTGATGAGTTCCCTATCTATAAACAAGCTTATGTAAACCCATACACAGGGAAAGTACTGAGGGTTTATGATGAGAAAAACGGATTCTTCAATATTGTAAAAATGATCCACTGGAGCTACCTTTTGAAACAGGACTGGGGAACCTATGTAGTAGGAATTCCTGTTATCATTTTTATCATTATGCTGATCTCCGGGATTATTTTATGGTGGCCAAAGAACAAAGCAGCAAGAAAACAACGTTTTGCCTTCAAATGGAAAAATATCAAAAGCTGGAAACGAAAAAATTATGACCTTCATAATGTCTTAGGATTTTATGCATCCATATTCGCTTTAATCTTCTCTATTACCGGATTATTCTATGCATTCTTTGTGGTGCAAGCGATGATCTACGTGATATTTTCCGGTGGAGAAACAAAGTATCCAGACTTTTCCCACATTAAAACAAAAGCTCCTATCGAGCTCAGAACAGAAGGAACACTGGATAAAATCATCAATACCGTAACGGAAAAATATCCTGACTCTTATGGTTTTGCCATAGATTTAGGTCATCCACACATGGATGATCACGAACATCCTAACTTTGAAGTGTATGTGAAACATCTTTCTTATTCTTATCATAAAAGCAGCAGCTTGATCTTTGATGAAAACTCAGGAGAATTGCTGCACACTCATGATCCAAAAGATAAAAACTTTGGGGAAAAAGTAGTAAGTGCCAATTATGATATCCACGTAGGGGCTATTTTAGGACTTCCTACCAAGATTATTGCTTTTATTGTGAGTATTATCTGCGCCTCTCTTCCGGTTACCGGATTTATGATCTGGTGGGGAAGAAAAAAGAAAAAAACGCCAAAAACAGTTTAAAATATTAAATAAAACGGAGTTAATAATCCATTAATACAATCTTTTTTATAATTTTAGCCCTTAGAATTTAATAATAGAAATGTCATTAATAGATTTATCAAAACAAGTTGCCCTTGGAGTTGACATCGGCGGAACCAATACTAAATTCGGAATTGTAAACCACCGTGGGGAAGTTCTGGATAAAGGAAATCTGAGAACTGATGCCTATGAAAAAGTAGAAGATTTCATTGATGCTTTATATGAACATGTTCGTCCAATGATGGAAAAGTATGGTACTGAAGCACACTTTGACGGAATCGGAGTAGGCGCTCCCAATGCAAACTATTACAAAGGAACCATAGAGCTTGCCCCTAACCTTCCATGGAAAGGCGTAATTCCTTTCGCTGAGCTGATGACGGCAAAATTCAATCTGCCTTGTACAGTAACCAATGATGCCAATGCTGCAGCGCTGGGAGAAATGCTTTTCGGAGCAGCAAGAGGAATGAAAGATTTTATCATGATTACCCTAGGAACAGGAGTAGGCAGTGGAATTATCGCTAATGGAAGCTTAATCTATGGACATGACGGGTTTGCCGGAGAATTAGGACATACGATTGTAAAACCAGGCGGAAGAAAGCACTGGAGCACAGGTTCTGAAGGAAGTCTTGAAGCTTATGCATCTGCCACAGGAATTACCATTACAGCAAAGAAAATGAGAGCCGAATTTCCGGAATCTATGCTGAACCAATATCCTGAAGACGAGATCAATTCTAAAACAGTATACGAATGTGCGATCAAAGAAGACCCGATTGCTATTGAGGTTTTCAGATATACAGGTCAGAAGCTGGGTGAGGCTATAGCCAATTTTGTAATGTTCTCTTCCCCTGAAGCTATTCTTCTATTTGGAGGAGTGATCAAGGCGGGAGACTTTATCCTAAAGCCAGCTAAGCTTCATATGGAAAGAAATCTTCTTCCGATTTTCCGAAATAAAGTAAAACTGGTATTCAGTGAACTTGACGAAGCAGACGCAGCTATTCTTGGTGCAAGTGCTTTGGTTTGGGAAAAATAACTGAAATCTTTTTTAATAATATAGAGCATCCTTTTTTAGGGTGCTTTTGTTTTTCCCACAGATTACGCAGATTTTCCCAGAGGATTTCGCTTTATTTTCCTTGTGCTTATTTGTGAAAACATTGGTGCTATTCGTGTTTAAAATTAAATGCTTCGACTCAGCTCAGCATGACATTGCTAATACTAACCGCTTTAAAATATTCTGCGAAGATTCAATCAGAGAAATTGCATTCTATTTTCCTTGTGCTTATTTGTGAAAGCATTTGTGCTATTCGTGTTTAAAATTAAAATGCTTTAGCTCAGCATGACATTGCTAATACTAACCGTTTTAAAATATTTCGGAGATTATCTCTTTGGTTTTATCCTATATGTATTCATAAAATGGTTAATAATCGTGTTTAAAATCATTTGTCACATCTATCATTGTAATTTGAGTTTAAGCGGTAAAATCATGTTTAAATGAAAAAGTTTTTCATATTTTTGATCAGCTTTTTCCGGATCTGGAAAAAATAATAAAACAATATAATTACCAAAAATGGACAACAATAATTTAGACCAGATTACTTTCGGTGGCGGATGTTTCTGGTGTGTAGAAAGCTGTTTCAATATGCTGAAAGGGGTACAGTCTGCTATTTCAGGATATTCAGGAGGGCATAAAGACAATCCTACTTATCAGGAAGTTTGTACAGGAGAAACAGGACATGCAGAAGTGGTACAGATCACGTATGATCCGGCAATTATTTCTTATGAACAATTGATGGATGTATTTTTCTTTTTACATGATCCTACTCAATTAAACAGACAGGGAAATGATATCGGAACCCAATACCGTTCTGTAATTTATTATAAAGATGATGCTGAGAAAGCAAAGGCTGAGGAAGCTATTAAAGTATCTCAGGAATCAGGAAGATGGGCTGGAACGTATGTAACAGAATTAACCCAATTCGACAAATTCTGGCCGGCAGAACAATATCATCAGGGATATTATAATGAAAACCCAACACAGCCTTATTGCAGTGCTGTGGTAGGTCCTAAAATCCAGAAATTCAAAAAGCATTTCGGGGAACTGGGAATGCTGAATGTGGAGTAAAACCTGAAGTCTTTTAAGTTTTGGCTAAAGCCAGATGAATGTTTGATATTTTGTTAAACGGGCTAAAGCCCGTTCATATTGATAGTTAATATCATTATCAGAATTTTAGCAGGATATTTACAAACCCATATAAAATAACAGAAGCGAAGAGGAAATCTCTTCGCTTCTTGTTTGCACAAAAATTGTTTATATAAAGAAACTAGTATCCTGGATTTTGGGTAAAATCTTTTGAGGCATCAATGGTTGCCTGAGGAATCGGGAAAATCCTCCTGTAAGGCAGAGAAGCCGATTTGGCTGTTCCCGGTAAATCAAACTTCTTGAAGCGGATCATGGCCTTTCTTCTGTACATTTCCCAATACAGCTCATATCCTGATTCTTTAAACAGTGTATTCTCATCCAAAGAAGCAATGGCAACTCCCGGAGCATTGTTCTTTAAAGCATCATTCGTTCTGCTTGTTCTCAGCTTATTCACATCCGCCAACGCTGCAGCTAGGTTTCCACTTCTTAAGTACGCTTCTGCTCTCATCATATAGATGGTTCCTAATCTGTACAAGGGTACATCCATTCCGCTTGTTCCGTTATTTCCATATCCCGGATCGAATTCAAACTTAAAGTTTCTTACTCCTCTGTTGATCTGAGCCTGAGTAAATACAGATTCAGAAGGGTTATCAAAATTCAGCTCAGGAGTGAAGTCTGCGGCAAGTGTTGTATTTTTTTCTGTAAATAATTTATACACTTTAATTCTTCCGTCTGAAGTCATATCAAAATTTCCGTCTGCAAGAATCTTAGGCCCATATTGCTGTCCCACCTGCAGCCCTCTGTTGAAATGAAACCATGGTTTTCCTGTACCTTCCACTTTACTGGATGAAGGTACACTTACATCTGTTCCGTCATTTCTGAACCATGTTCCATCCGTATACTGATAAGATCTCTGAAAGCGTGGGTCATCATGATTCCCGTTCCAGGAATAATAGAATTCCGGGGTAATACACGATGCATTGGTTCCTCTGTTATCAGGGGATGGCTTCTGAATTCTTTCCATAGACATATATGCCAGGTCATTATCTGAAGCTTTATCTGTATTTTTTTTCTGAACGATGGAGAAAATCATCTCCTTGCTTGTATCATTATTGATATCAAAATTGTGGAAATAATTGGATTCCAGACTGAAATTCGGATTGTTAATCAATAGATTGGAATATTCAATTACTTTATCCATATCTGTTCCTGAACCACTCACCGCCTGTTCCAAAAAGTTGAATGATCCTGCCGTTTTATTCTTCAAAACCGCTCTGTTCAGGTACATATCTGCAAGGAATGCATACGCTGCCTGTTTGGTAAATCTTCCGGCGTGAGTATTCTGGGTCTTAATATCTGCCAGATTGGGAATAAGTCCTTCTACTTCAGTAATCAAAGCATCAATAGTAGTTTCTGCTTTTCGGATTTGAATAGGAGCATTTATATTACCCGGATCTCTGTAAGGAGCCTGCCCGAAAAGATCAATTGTGGTATAAGTATAATAGGCTAATAATCCTTTTGCTTCCGCTAAAAATAAGGCTCTGTTTGTACTGTTACTTTTTTCAATACTTGAGATGGCCGTCAGAGACTTTGTAATCCCGAAGTTCAGAGAATTCCAGGTTGTTTTTACCACATCATTGCTTGCATCCCATGTGAATTCGTGCATGGCTCTCCATTTTCCTCCATCACCCCAGTCACTTCCTCTTGTGGGTAATAAAGCTTCATCAGTAGAATATTCCTGTAAAGCAAAAACATTTCCGTGATCTACAAAAGTTCCGTCTCCCAGCTGTCCGTAAGCAGCAGCAAGAGCCGCTTCAGGATCGGCCGTTTCAGAGCCCAAAACCTCATCAATTACTTTTTCATCCAGATTGGTACATCCCATTAAAGACAGTACAGCAAAGGATAAAATAATGGTATTTATATTTAAAAATTTAGATTTCATGATTTCTTTTCAATTAAAATTTAACAGTAGCTCCCAAAATGAAAGTCTTGGCAGACGGATAGGTTGTATAGTCGATTCCCAGAGACTGATTTCCACTCACCTGTTTGTTCGTATCCACCAATGGATCATATCCGGAATAGCTTGTAAGGGTCAACAGGTTTTGTGCGCTTACATAAAGATTGATACTTCTCAAAAACTTCAGCTGGCTGGTATCGAAAGTGTATCCCAATCTTACATTATTCAATCGTATAAAATCTGATTTTTCAAGATAAAGGGATGATAATTGAGGCTGATTGGTAAAGTTGGCTCCGGATTCGTAGAAGTTTTTCAATACGTTTCTGTCTGACGCTAAGTTGTTGATATTTAAATCCAATGCCGTATTATTCACCAGGTAACCACCCGTTTGCCCAATGAAAGAGAATGAGAAATCAAACTTCTTGTACTTCATGTAAGAATTAATCCCGAAAGTGAAATTCGGAATCGCTCCTTCAAAGATCTTTCTGTCATTCTGATCAATTCTTCCATCTGCATTTACATCTTCATAGATATATTTTCCGTTGGCATCTACTCCCAAATAATTCAACATATAGAAAGATCCTGCTTCATAGCCGTTTCTGTAAATATTGGCCGTAACTCCTGAAAGTCCGGGCCCGGATACTTCCCCCGAATAGATAGCAGAAACCGGAAGATCTTTTACCACGTTATTCACTGTCGCTCCATTGACATCAAAGTTCCAGGTAAAGTTTTGTGTTTTGATGATTTCTGAACCTAACGAAAATTCAAATCCTTTGTTTACAATCTTTGCATCTACATTTTTCCATACTGTACTTGTGGGACTTAACGGTCTGGAAGGAATATTCAGAATCGGATCTTTGGTTATTTTGTTGTAATATTCCAATGATCCATACAACTTGTTTCTCCACAAGCTAAAGTCTGCTCCAATATTGGTCTGCTCCACCACTTCCCATTTCAGATCAGGATTAGGGGTTCTGTTGATCACTACTCCATTGATCAGGTTCAGATTATCATACAAATAATATCCTCCGGATGGTGACAGTGAGGAGCTTGCCTGAGTGATTTTATTCGGAACTTCCTGGTTACCGGTTTGTCCCCAGCTTCCTCTTAATTTTAATTCGTTGATGATCTGAGAGTCTTTCAGAAAATTTTCATTAGAAACCGTCCAGCCTACGGCAACAGAAGGGAAATACCCGTATTTGTTGTTTTGACCAAAACGCGTAGAACCATCAGCTCTTAATGAAGCCGTTAGTAAATATTTTTTATCAAAATTATAGTTTACTCTTCCGAAATAAGATTGTAATTCATTCTCCTGAGCATATCCTGCTGCCGGAATAAAGGCTTCACCAGAGTAACCAGGATTAATTTCAGGTGGAATTCCCGCTCCCTGATTCGCAATATTTTTCACCCCGAAATACGTTCCTGTAGTTTTGAATTTCTGATAGGAGAAACCACCTAACAAGCTGAAATTATGTTTATTTAAACTAAGATCGTAGGTTAAGTAATGTTCCAAAAGTACATTATAAGAATCAAGATTTGCCTGAACATACATTCCTTTCGGAGTTCTGTCTGTAATGTTTGGGTACATCGTTGTATTTCTCTCAGACATCGTTTTATCAATCCCTAAGTTGAACTTATAATTCAATCCGGGTAAGATTCTCAATGTGGCTTCTGTATTTCCTAATACTCTGAAAGTATTGGTTTTATCGTTATAAACACTCAGGAGATACAAAGGATTGTAATGAGCATTCATATTAAAATTAGTATAATTTCCGTTTTGATCATACACGGAACGCGTAGGATTCGCCATCAAAGCATGGATAATCACCTGACCGTCAGAACCTGCATTGGCTCCGTTCGGGATTCCCGTTTCTTTGATGTCACTTGCCGTAAGATTAAGTTTAATTTTTAATCTTTTATTATCAAAAAATGATTCTTCTGCATTCAAACGGGCCGTTGTTCTTTTGAAACCACTGTTCAGAATGATACCATCCTGATCCATGTGAGAAATGGACGCAAAATAATTTCCGGTTTCCGTAGATTTTGAAAAAGATACTGAATGATTGGAAGAGACTGCATTTCTGAAGATTTCATCCTGCCAGTCTGTATTTCCCCCATGGTCATATAATTTGTTGATTCCTGCAGACCTATATTCATCAGCAGTCATCAGGTCTAATTTTTTAATCACTGAAGAAAAACCTAAATACGTATCATAGGTAAACAATGGTTCTCCTTTTCTTCCTCTTTTCGTTGTTACCAAAACAACACCGTTTGAACCTCTTGCACCGTAGATTGCAGCAGCGGAAGCATCTTTCAAAACCGTAATAGATTCAATATCACTGGTATTTAAAAAGTTTAACGGGTTCTTGGCCTGTGCATTTCCTAACCCGATATTCGGGCCAGTAGCACTTACGGCATCGTTACTCAAAGGAACTCCATCTACAACGAATAAAGGAGTACTCCCGCTTCGGATAGAACCTATCCCTCTGATGGACACATTTACTCCGGCTCCCGGCTCTCCACTCGACTGGACAATACGGACACCCGCAATTTTCCCCTGCATCAGGTTGTCAACGGAAATGTTCATTCCTTCTTTAAAATTCTCAGCTTTTAGCTGACTTACGGCTCCCGTTAAATCAGATTTCTTCTGGGAACCATATCCTACCAGTGTTACTTCTTCGATGGATGTTGATTCTTTTTTAGTTTCTAATTGTACAGCAACTGAAGTACTGGAGATTTTCACCATCTGGATTCCATATCCTTCATAAGAAACAGATAAGGTTTGTCCGATACTGGCTGAAATGGTAAAGTTTCCCGATGTGTCAGTAGAAGCAGTTTCTCCGGTTTCTACAACCGTGATTTTGGCGCCTTCAACAGCAGCTCCTTTCTGATCCGTCACCGTTCCGGAAATGGTTTCGTTTACCTGCGAAAAGGCAGGATAGTTTGAAGTAAATCCTTTGGCATCAGCTTGGCTTGTCACCAAAAAAATTAATGCAATCGGAATTAGCTTTTTAAACTTAAAAAAATTAATTTTGTGGTACATATCAATAAGTAAAGTAATTGCAAGACGTTACATTGCTTATCTAAAAGCCGTTGTTGTTCCCGCAACAGTGGTTTTCTTTTCAGGCAACGGGTTAGTTTTTATTTCGGCATACAAAGTAAAAGGATCTCCCACAAATCTATTTTAACATAATATTATCTTAAAGTCAACAAAATATAAATATCTCACTTTGAGAGAATAGAAATCAACTAAATATCAGCTGTTTATACACGTCTATTTTTCCAACATTCACAGAATTTTAAAAATTACTTAACATAATATATAAATCATCTCCTGCAAAGAGTGAGTAATTTCGTATTCAAAATGTATCGAAATGAAAAAGGCTGTTTTCCTTGGCATCTGTTTATCTTCTTTCAACTTATTTTGGGCACAATCACAGCATCTCGATGAGTTAAAAATCAATGAAATTCAGGTTATTGGCTCTCATAATTCTTATAAAAAAGCCATTCTTCCCGAAGTGTATCATTATCTATCTCAAAAAGATACGCTGAACGTTTTACCAAGGATTCAGTATGAGCATATTCCTATTCCCCAGCAACTGGATCTGGGACTTAGAAATCTGGAAATTGATGTATATGCAGACAGCCATGGAGGAAAATATGCCCATCCGAAAATTCTGGATCTGGTAAAACCCTCTGAACCTTTTGATCCGGAAGGCAAAATGGAAAAACCAGGTTACAAAATGATTCATGTGACAGATATTGATTATCAGACATGGTATTATACCTTAGAAGACTGTTTAAAGGATTTGAAAAAATGGTCTGATCAACATCCTGATCACGATCCTGTTTTTATAACGCTTGAGCCCAAAGATGGTAAAGCAAATCAATTTGGAACCGAGCCGGAACATTACACATCGAAGCTCTTTGACGATCTGGATCATGAACTGAAAAAGTATCTGGGAAAAGACAAGATAATTACACCGGATGATATCCGAGGCTCTTATACAACATTGAACGAAGCTGCTCTAAACAAACACTGGCCAAAAGTAAAAGAGGTAAAAGGGAAATTCCTTTTCGTACTGGATAATAATGGAGAAAACAGAGACTTATATGCTAAAGATCATCCCTCATTGAAAGGAAGAATGATTTTTACGAATTCTGTTCCGGGAACTCCTGAGGCTGCAGTTTTGTTTATGAATGAACCCAGGAAGGATGATGCGATGATAAAAGATCTGGTAAGAAAAGGGTATATCATCCGCACCCGAGCTGATGCTGATACCATGGAAGCCCGAAATGAAGACTATTCAAGGTTTGAGAAAGCCAAAGAAAGTGGCGCTCAAATCATTACAACAGACTATTATTATCCCAGCAAGCTATTCAAATCCAATTATAAGGTAAGTTTTGGAAACAATACCTATGAAAGAAAGAATCCTGTAACAGGAAAATAGTCCTGTTTTTGCTATTAGATTTATAATTGAGGAGGCTGTCTTATGGCAGCCTTTCTTTTTGTTTAAACACAAATAACACTAATGCTTTTCACGAATAAGCACAACTATTTTATTGAACATAAGTTGAGTGTTGATGAAGCATAATAGTTTACAGCTTTATTATTTCTTTTCTTTTCAAATCTATTTCGAAATGGTCTGTGGGATCTCCATGGGAAAGTAATGAAAGAATTTTGAAAACAGATTTTAATTGCTGAATCAATGAATCCCCTTTTGAGTCATACACTTTGTATAGTTTTTCCAATATCTCATACTGCTTCAGCCTTTCCTCCGGAATATCATTTTTTGCCAGTTCATCCGCCGATTGAAATTTATACACGTCCAATAACAGATCATCAAAAGACCATTTTTTAAAGTCTTCAGACCTGATTGCTTTCTCTTTCAGCTGATCTTTATTTTGAATAAGCAACAAAAGATCTTCACCAGTAAGGTTCTTGGTTTTCTCAATAAAATCTTTCGGCCAGTCATCGGGAATCATTCTTAAACGAACCAGTTCTTTTAAATGAAAAAGCATAAAATCGTGATATGATTTTGTTTTTAAAATATCTTTATTCCAAAGTATTTGGGTGCTATCATGTTGTAAAGCATTGTATTCTTTTTCATATAAAGGAAATAACTCATCGAAATTCGGAACCTCATTTAGAACCTGGGTTTGAACGTCCATCTTATCAGGCGATTGTATGGTCAGAATTTTATACGCAGGCAGATAAGCCGCCAGTGAGGGCACCTGAACATTCACTAAAATATGGTCTCCTGTTTTCCTTATTCCCGTATCATTAATATGCATATGCCCTGCAAAATGAATCTGCAGTCCTGCTTCAGCAAATATCCTAGCAACTTCTTCCTGAGGAACACGCTCCAGCTGCCACTTTTTTTCACCCAATACATTTTTAATCTCACTGGTTGCTCCATCATTGAAATCAATCATAGGATAATGCGTAAATGCGATGAGGGTTTTATTATTTTTCTTTGCTTCGGCGGCCAGTTTTTTAACCCATTGAATTAAATGTTGTTTGTTGGTCAGAACATTATTATAGCCAATACTTGCTCCTTTATAGTTAGAAGGATTTTCAAAACTTTCATTGATATTTTTCGGGACATAAGTATTACCATCAATAGCAATCAACCACACATCTTTCACAGGTTCAACAACATAACTCAAATCCGGAACAGAAAAACCTTTAGTCACTTCATACATTCTTTTGGAATACTCTGCAGACTGTAATCCTTTTTTGTAAGAGTAATTTTTAAATGAATTATCATCAAAAGGAGTACTCCAAAACAGATCTTCTTTTTTTGGGGAGAAGCCAAAATCTTTTAACTCATTCAAAATTTCGAGATATCCGGATTCTGCAATATCATTTGTAATCACCTTATCTGCTGAGGTCCCAATATTTTCTTTGCTGTAAATTCCCAGGGGCTTTCCCTTCTCTCCAAGAAAATCACTTTTCCCTCCATCATTCCGAAATGGTCCCACCGGATCATGGTTTCCTGTAGTTAAATAAAAATTAATCCCATACGTTTCATGATATTTTTGTAATATTCTATGAAGACCACGAAGGTTATAAGCCTGTCCGTCATCTGAGAAATCACCAGGCATTGCTACAATCTTAATTCCTTTTGCAGCAATATCATCCAGAGCTTTAAGAAAGGCAAAATAATTTTCATTAAAAATTCTTGTAGAATGCAGTTGAGAATCCATGGTTCTCAAAATGGTGGATTTCCCTGTTTTAGGATTTATAATTCCTTTAAAATCATGATCCGAAAAACTTCCATACAGATCCTGGAAATGCACATCGGAAAGAAATGCAATCTGTACAGGTTTCTGTGCTGAGAAAAGTGTAGATATAAAAAGTAAAACGGGGAATAGTATTTTATTCATCTTAAAATAAGACGAAATTACAGGAATAGATAAGGATTTGTTTTAATTGTATTTTAAATTATTGTGAAAGAAATCTAATCTGCCTGTATCATATCGGGCTTTTTTCCGGAATATTTTCTAATGATATATTCAGTAGCCCGTTTTAATTCTCTTTTATTTTCCGGATCAATCCCATCCATTGTAAAAAATTCAACTTTTCCATTGACCTTTGAATACCATGTTTTTCCCAGGGCATTATCCACTGTAAGGGTATCTTTCCTTGTAATACGTTTAAAATATTTAATCTGAATATTATCTTTAGGAACAACATTCAATACAGGATTGTCTTCATTACAGTCTGTCAGCTTATATTCATTCTGATCCCAGTACATACAATTCTTTTCAATCGCAGGCAGAGTCAAAAAATTAAATGGTTCATTAACATTTCTGTTTCCGGAGGAGCAATAATAATTACCAATCAAAAATCCTCCGAGCAAAAATATCCCCACGAGACCAAAACTATTTTGTCTCACAAACTCCGGCATTTTAAAATGCTGTTCATTGATGATATTAATGTTGATCTTAGACAGCCTTTCCGATATAATCTCCTCATCCTGATCCACACTGATTTTTACCGTGGTCAGATTTTTTTTTTCATCATTCCTGATAAAAGTTCTTGAAAAATCGGTGAAATCTTTATAGCCGATGTACTGGCACATTTTATTCAGTCTCTCAGGCTCAATGTTCCTGCTGCTATTGCCTTCTACAAAGTCTTCATAATATCGTATGAATGTTTTCTCTGAAATATCATAGCATTTCAGGTTATCAATAAAACAAAGATGCAGGTAAGAGGCCAATCCACTTTTTGTGGTTTTCTCTGACTCTCTTCTTGCCTGCTCAAATACTTCATTAATCAGCAGTTTTTTCTTGGACATAAGCAGTGTTTTCGGGCATTACAAAGTAGATGAATTTCAATCACACCACATTACGGATTTCCGTAATAACTCCACGCCCACTTACTGTCTATTGATGTCTGTGTTTTGTCTAACAAACCTATCCTGTTTTGCCGCAAATTTGCTTTAGAAATCAAGAAAAACATTACAAAAGACTGATTTCAAAAAAACCAGAGAAAACAGAGATCAAACTCCGGATTGGGAAGCAGATGTTTCGTCTCCGTTTTTAAAGGTTCACTTCCCTAAAAAATTAAGAAGCGCTTCGAAATTTTAACAGTGTACAGCTTACGATAAATACTTCGTGAGAGGAAGAAATACAGTTTCAACTTCGAAAATTTTAAAGGAAATGATCCAAATTATAATGATGCTATTAGGATTAGCATTTTCAGATAATAATGCCAATACTTCAACAGCTGATACCAATTACCAATCTACTACAATGAACCTTTCTGTAGAAAGTAGTAGTGATACGAGTGGAGATAACGGACAACTCCCTCCAAAAAAATAAAAAAGGCACACCTATATTCAGCGAAAGAGAAATCTTTCGCTGTTTTTTTTTAAATTCGACAAAACAAATAATTTTGAAATTTTATTTTATTCTATTTTGTCTGATTATTCTATCGTGCTCTAAGAATAAACCTCCGGTTGTTAAAAATAATTTAACCAATCCTTTCTATGATAAAGCCTTTGAATATAGAGAAAGTAAGCAGCCTGACAGTGCATATTTCTATTTTGATAAAGCTCGTGATTTATTTCTGCAAAGACAGGATAGTTTAGGTGCCGGAAAGTCTTTAAACAATATGGCAATTATTCAAGAACAATTTGGTGATAACTACGGGAGCCAGGAAACTTCATTAGAAGCAACTAAATATCTAAATGAAAGTAATCCAGCCAATTATGAATATGTAAAGTCAAACTATAATAATCTCGGAATAACCAGTTATAATCTAAAGGAGAGTGACAATGCCATACGATTTTACAACCTTGCAATAAAATTCTCACCAAGCCCTGACGAAAAAAAAACATTCATTAATAATAAAGGAAATGCATACCGTCAAAAGAAAGACTATAAAAATGCATTACAAATGTATGTCTCAATTTTAAAAGATTCTCCAAAAAGTAAAAAATTATTGGCAATGGTTATTACGAATCAAGCCAGGACGAAATGGCTTCAGAATCCGGCATATGATCCAATTCAAGAATTTAATAAGGGATTAGATATTAGAATTAAAGAACATGATATGTATGGACAGGTTTCTAGCCATTCCCATTTAGCAGATACCTATCAGGAAAAAGATCCTCAAAAGGCTTTATTTCATGCCAAAAAAATGTATGAACTTGCGAGAGAAATAAAAAACCCAAATGATGAAGTTGAAGCTTTACAAAAAATAATCCTTTTAGAATCACCAGAAAGAAGTAAATTCTTTTTTAAAATTTATCAAAAACGGAATGATAGCATTGATGTGGCGAGAAAAAAAGCTAAAAATCAATTTGCGTTAATCCGTTATGAAACAGAAAAAAATAAAGCAGAGAATCTCTCACTCCAAAAGGGAATTGCTCAGAGGGAATATCAAATCACCAAAAAAAATATTTTAATTATAAGCATAAGTTTAGGAACGCTTGCTCTTATAATTGGCGCTTTCTTTTGGTATAAAAAACGTAAGCAGACAATGCTTCTGGAATCCGACAATAAGTTAAAAGAACAGCAGCTAAAAGTTTCCAAGAAAATTCATGATGTGGTAGCCAACGGTATTTATCAGGTCATGACCAAGATTGAAAACCAGGAGGACTTTGATAAAGAAAAGGTACTTGATGAGCTGGAGTTCGTCTATGAAAAGTCCAGAGATATTTCCTATGAAAAAGCTGTCTCAGAATATAAACCTGAGTTCAGTAAGAGAGTATCCACTCTTATCGCTTCGTTTAACAATGAAAATGTAAAAACTTATCTTGCCGGAAACGACGAAAATATATGGAATTCACTGAAAGAATTTACCCGGGAAGAAATTTATCAGGTGATGCGGGAACTTTTGGTCAATATGAAAAAACACAGTCAGGCTACTCTCGTTGCTTTTAAATTTGAAAGAAAAAATAACACGATACAAATTCAGTATACAGACAATGGAATTGGTATTCCTGGAGGAATTATCTATAAAAATGGTTTAACAAATACGGATTCCCGTATTGAAGCTATCCATGGAGAAATTATTTTTGACACGGAAACCGAAAAGGGATTGAAAATTTATATTTCATTTCCTGCTTCTTAAAAAAGAAAAAGAATGTTCAAAAAAATTTTAATAGCGGAAGATCACGAAAGCAGCAGTATTTCTGTACAGAAAACATTGGAAGACCTTAGTATTTCACACACAGATTATGTTTATTATTGTGATGATGCATTAGCTAAAATTCAAAAATCCATTCGTGAAAATGATCTTTACGATTTGTTAATTACAGATCTTTCTTTTG
The DNA here is from genome assembly GCF_965111995.1 of Chryseobacterium sp. Marseille-Q8038. Lineage (NCBI taxonomy): Bacteria > Pseudomonadati > Bacteroidota > Flavobacteriia > Flavobacteriales > Weeksellaceae > Chryseobacterium > Chryseobacterium sp. Marseille-Q8038. Next base: position 1,561,620 of record NZ_CBCOPN010000002.1, read on the forward strand.
AAGAAGACCACAATATACAAAATCTTAAAGATGGAAAAGAACTCATTAAGACCATTAAAAAACTTCATCCTTCTTTGAAAATCATTGTCTTTTCTGCGGAACATAGATCCGGAGTAATAGACAGTCTTTTTAATGAATATGGAATTAATGGTTTTGTTCGTAAGGCCCGTAATGATTCAAAAGAACTGAAAAAAGCAATTGCTTCCACCTATGTAGACGAAAACTATCTTTCCCTTGATCTTAAACAGGAGGTAAAGAAACTCAACAATTATGAATTCTCTACCTATGATATCACCTTAGTCTCTCTTTTGTCTCAAGGTGTTTTACAGAAAAACATACCTGTTTATCTTCAAAACAATGATATTAAACCCAATAGCTTAAGCAGTGTAGAAAAAAAACTGAACAGCATGAAGGAAGATCTTCAGATAACAAGCAATGAACAGCTTGTTGCTTTTTGTAAAGATTTGGGAATTATTTAATCCTTTACTATAATCTCCCTTATATGTAAACCTTTCATTTGTCGAAAGGTTTTTTGTTTTACGGTTTTCCGTAAGGATTGAACTTTAAAGGGTTATAATTTTGGAATGCAAATAAAAATAACCGAATGGACCTTAAAATTAAACTTGAGCAGTTACAGCAAAAAGTATCAGGATTAAAAGATCAGATTTTAACTGAAGAGGCTACTAAAAATGCCTTTGTAATGCCTTTTATACAAATTTTAGGCTATGACATTTTCAATCCTACAGAGGTGATACCTGAGCATGTCTGCGATATAGGAACCAAGAAAGGAGAAAAAGTTGATTATGTAATTAAGAATAATGATGAACCTATTTTTATCATTGAATGTAAACACTGGAAAGAAAGTGCTGATGCTCATAATTCTCAGCTTCACAGATATTATCATGTTTCTAAAACACGGTTTGGTGTTCTTACCAACGGAATTATGTATAATTTTTATACCGATCTTGAAAAGCCTAATATCATGGATGAAAAACCATTTTTCACCATCAATATTGAGGACCTAAAGGACAGTTCAATCAAAATACTGGAAAGCTTTACTAAAAAGGATTACAACCTTGAGAGTATTCTTGACTCAGCTGAAGCGTTGAAATATATTAAGGCTATACGGAAAGAATTTGAAAAAGAAATAGAATCTCCATCTGATGAAATTGTAAAACTATTGGTTGGGAGATTTTTTGAAAAGCCAATGACTGCTAACAGAATGCTCTCTTTTAAAGAATATACAAAAAAAGCATTAGCAACTTCTATTAATGAATCTATCAGTTTCAGACTCAAGTCTGCTTTAAATATCAATGAGCAAATTGAGAAACAAGAAGAGGATATAAAAACATCTCAGCCTATAGATGAAAATAATGATTCTAAAATTGTAACCACTGAAGAAGAACTTGAAGGATTCCAAATTATAAAAGCAATTATGCGAGAAAAAGTTCCGGCAGGGCGCATAGCTTATAGAGATACATTATCTTATTTTGGAATTTTACTAGATGATAATAACAGAAAACCCCTTTGCAGATTACATTTCAATACAGCTAATAAATACATTGAAACGTTTCATAATGGAAAAGATGCAGGAGAGAAAATATTATTGAATAACCTTGATGAGATTTATAATTTTAGAGAGGAACTTCATAAGACATTAGAAAACTATTAAGTCTACAAACTTCTCAACAATGTTAGTTTCAATAGCTTAATCAGTCTAAATGGGGATGAAAGAAGACCTTAAGACGAACAACTTCTTGCATTTTATAAAAATTAAGGAATTATTTAACCCATTACGGTTTTCCGTAAGGCTAATTTTCATAATAGTTTTACTTTTGGAGTAAAGAAATGATGAAAAAAACTAATAACACCCAATATAATTTTATACAGTTCGAAAAAAGGTATCTCAAATGAGATACCTTTTATTTTCTTATCATTTCCGTATGGGGAATATCATCTTCCAGATATTTTTTCCCTGTATCCACAAATCCGAATCCACTATAGAATCTTAACAGATAATCCTGTGCAGATATTTTGATTTCAGAAGTATGAAACCGGTTTTCTATTGTTTCTACGGCATATTGTATTAACTGCTTTCCCAGGCTTTTTCCTCTTGCCTGCTCTGTAGTCAGTACCCTGCCGAAGGAAGTTTCATCATACTTTATTCCTTTGTCAAAGACACGGCAGTATGCCAGTATCTGTCCGTCTTCTTCTGCCCAGATGTGAACTGCTTTCTGATCATAGTTATCCAGATCAGGATAAGGACAGTTCTGCTCAATAACAAAAACATCAATACGTGCCTTCAGTACCGAATACAATTCCGGAACAGTGAACTCATCAAACGTTTTGATTTTCCAGACCATATTACTCATCGAAACTTATATTATTATTCGTTAGAAATTCATTGGTCTTTTGTATAAAATTAAGAATGTTGTCTCCTCCTTCTTTCTTTTCTGCTGAGGTAATATACAGTTCAGGAAGGTCTTCCCAGCTCTTATGAAGCTCAGTTTTATAATCTTCAACATTTTTAACGGCAACATTCGGCTTTAGCTTATCAGCCTTTGTAAATACAATGGAAAACGGGATTCCACTTTCCCCACACCATTGGATAAATTCCAGGTCTATTTTCTGTGGAGTGTGTCTTATATCTACCAATACAAAAAGATTGACAAGGTTTCTTCTGTTCAGAATATAGTTCGTGATCAGTTTTTCAAAATCCTTTCGCTGAACTTTTGAAACCTTTGCATACCCATATCCTGGTAAATCCGTAAGATACCAGTTCTCATTCACCAAAAAATGATTGATCAGCTGAGTTTTTCCCGGAGTCCCCGAAGTTTTAGCCAAATCTTTATGGTTCATCATCGCATTGATGAGTGATGATTTTCCTACGTTTGACCTTCCGATAAAAGCATATTCAGGAATATTGGGTTCAGGACATTCCTGCCATTTTCCACTACTCTTTACAAAAGCTGCTGTTTTAATAATCATTTTTGAATGTATTTTAGAAAAATAAACCATTAAGAAAAGCTCTTAATGGTTATTTATATGTTTTAAACTTTATCTTTTACCCAGTTGTATAGGATTTCATTGAACTCTTCTGGTTTTTCCATCATGGCGGCATGCCCGCATTTATCAATCCAGAATAAATCAGAATTAGGAATAAACTTGTGCATATCTTCTGCCACTTCCGGAGGTGTTACATTATCCTGTTTACCCCAGATCAGGCAGGTAGGTGTCACAATCTTCGGAAGATCGTTCAGCATATTGTGTTTGATGGCACTTCTTGCCAGCATTACGGTCTTGATTCCTTTCATTCTGTCATTCACTACTGCAAAAACTTCATCTACAAGATCTTCTGTTGCCACTGTAGGATCATAGAAAACTTCTTCCGTCTTCTTTCTGATGTAAGAACGGTCGTTTTTTCTCGGAAAACTGTCCCCGAAAGTTCTTTCATATAGTCCGGAGCTTCCTGTAAGAACCAGATTTTTTACCAGATCAGGTCTTGCCAAAGTCAGAATAAGCCCTACATGTCCTCCCATTGAGTTTCCTACAATAGTAACAGGACCGGAAATATGGCTCTCTATAAACTTGATAATATATTTTGCGATAGTGGTAAGATTCGTATTGAGTACCGGCAGATCATAGATCGGCAACTGAGGAACATATACTTTGAAGCCTCTATCCGAAAAAAAATCTACCATTTTATCGAAATTACTCAAACCACCCATTAACCCGTGCAACAGCACTAATGGATGTCCTTCTCCCGCTTCTACATAGGAATATTTCTTTTCTTTTTTTGTACTAAATATCATAAAACGCCTTAATAAAGCCCTGCAAAAATACAAATTAAACCTCAAAAAAATTTTGATTATCCTAATTTAAGATAAAAATAATATAATATTCTCCTTTTTAACTTTTTTTTTCAAAACGGCTTTATTATGGCATAAATAATACTTTCAACAAGTCCCTTCATATCAGTATTTTACATTATTGAAATTCAATCTTTAATAAAACTTATTAACATTGAGTCAAAAAGTGGGAAAAAGTGGGAAATTTTGGAAATTATTATATAAATTTGTCCCAAATGAAAAATTTCATTGGGACATATGAGTGTAAAATTGACGACAAAGGCCGCTTAAAAGTTCCTTCATCTTTAATCAAACAGATGGAAGACTTCGATGATAAGGCGTTTGTAGTCAAAAGATCTGTGTTCCAACCTTGTCTGGAAGTTTATCCTATGAATGCATGGGACAAACTGATGGGCAAAATTAATAAACTGAACAGATTCATAAAAAAGAATGCTGATTTCATACGAATGTTTACGGCAGGAGTAAAAACAGTAGAATTGGACAATGCAGGAAGACTACAGATCTCTAAAGACCTGACGGTTTTCGCAAATCTCCAGAAAGAGATTGTGATCACCAGTGCAGGAGAACTTTTCGAGATTTGGGACAAAGAAGCCTATGAAAAGGTAATTGCTACTAATGAAGCTGATTTTGCAAGCCTTGCCGAAGATGTGATGGGCTCTTTCGATGAAGAATAACTGTAGGTTATTAATTGATTATATAGTAAATAAAAAACACAATTAAGCATGTATCATAACCCCGTTTTGTTGAAGCAGAGTGTTGATGATTTGGTAACGAATCCTGACGGAATATATGTGGACTGCACCTTTGGAGGCGGAGGCCATTCAAGAGAAATCTTGAGCAGACTTTCCGATAAAGGGAGATTGTTCAGTTTTGATCAGGACCTGGATGCACTTAAAAATACAATTGATGATCCACGTTTTACATTGGTTAATCAGAATTTCAGATTTCTGGAAAACTCATTGCTGATGTATGGAATTTCGCAGGTGGACGGTGTCTTGGCAGACTTAGGTGTGTCATCTCATCAGTTTGACGAAGCAGACAGAGGATTCTCCACAAGAAGCAATGCTCCTTTGGATATGAGAATGAATGTAATGCAGAATCTGGATGCTAAGAGAGTGATCAATGAATATGGAGAGGAAGAACTTGCAGATCTTTTCTACCATTATGGAGAATTAAGAGAAGCGAGAAAACTGGCGAGAGAAATTGTTCACCACAGAAAAACAAAAAGTATAGAAACTACGGAAGATCTGAAAAAAATGTTCAGCTATATCCCGCCTCACAAGGTTAATAAGTTCTATGCTCAACTTTTTCAGGCGATAAGAATTGAGGTCAACCAGGAACTTGAGGTATTAAAAGAAATGCTGGTTCAGGCATTCAATGTCTTAAAACCAGAAGGAAGATTAGTCGTTATTTCTTACCACTCTCTGGAAGACCGTTTGGTAAAGAGATTCCTGAAAAACGGAATGTTCGAAGGAGAACCGGCAAGAGATATCTACGGAAATTATAAAAAGGCATTCGAATTGATAAAGAGTAAAGCAATCATTCCTGATGACAAGGAAATTGAAGAAAACTCAAGAGCAAGAAGTGCCAAGATGAGAACAGGAATAAAGGTATAAATGATAAATCATAAGTGATAAACGATATCAATTATCTTTTATCATTAATCAATTATAAAAAAGCTGTGGCAAAAAGAACAACAAATCGCCCCCAGAAAAGACTCACTTTTATAGACATTATAAAAGGAAACTTTCTGAATCGTGATGAGATCAAAATACATTACAGGTATTTTCTTCTGTTGTTTGTTCTGATGATGGCCATGATTTATACCAACCATCTCGTCAATAAAAAAATAAAAATTGTAAACGCCTTAAAGGAAGAAACAGAGGAATACAAATCGAGAAATGCTTACGCCCAGAGTAAGCTGATCAAAGTGAAAATGGAATCAGAGCTGGGGAAAGAGGTTGCCCGGGATTCATTAATGACCCTGGAAAACCACCCTCACAAATTGCTAATAAAACTGGATAGTACAGATGCAAAAGCAAAATGAATACGACAATAAACGTAAGAAAACGTTACGATGGGGCTACCTCTTTGCAGTGGTAGCTTTGTGCGTGTTTGTAATGTTCTTGGCAAGGATTGTTATCCTTCAGAATACCAATGTCCAGGAAATTAAAGATGATTATATTAATAAAAACTATCGTGAAGCCACTTTAAAGGCTGCCCGTGGTAATCTTTTTGCATCTGACGGTTCTATTCTCGCAACCACAGTAATGCGGTATGACATCTATCTTGATTTCAAAACCATGAAAGATACAGTGTACTCCAACAACATTGGTGCACTGACAGATTCTCTGAGCAAAATGTTTGGAAAATCCAGAGGAGAATTCAGACAGAAGTTTGACGAGCAGAAGAAAAAGAAAAACCAGTACTACACTTTGGTAAAAGGACTGGATTTCGATCAATACGACAGAATCAGAAAATTCCCAATCTTCAAAAAAGGGAAAAATAAAGGAGGATTTATTGTTGACCGAAACTATAAAAGAGAATTGGCCACCTCAGAAATCGGGGCAGGAACCATCGGTATGGATAACGGTGAGCTTAAATCCGGACTGGAAGGTGCTTTCTCAAAATATTTAACCGGAACAGATGGTAAAAGATTAGAACAGAGAATTAATTCATCTCAATGGAAACCTATTGACTTCTGGAAAGTGCAGGAACCCGTAGACGGAGAAGATGTATATACCACCTTAGACCTTAGAATTCAAGACATTGCACACTCCGCACTTGAGAAGCAGCTGATTAATTTCGAAGCTAAACACGGAACCGTAATTGTGATGGAAGTCGAAACCGGAAAAGTACGTGCTCTTGTTAATTTAAGAAGAACAGAAGAAGGAGAATACGAAGACTCTTACAACTATGCTCTGAAAGATAATATCGAGCCTGGATCTACTTTTAAAACCATTTCCCTTTTGGCGGCAATGGACGATGGATTCATCGATGAAAATACAACCGTAAACGTCGGAAACGGAGTTTGGGTTTATGCAAAACAGAGAATCTCTGACGGCCATGGAGGAGGAACATACGATATCAGTGATGTATTGGCAAAGTCCAGTAACGTAGGAACATCAAAACTGATCACAAAGTATTATGCAGAAAAACCACAGATCTTCCTTGACCACCTGAAACGCTGGAAATTATTCGACAAGATGGATATAGAACTTCCGGGAATTACAAAACCAAAGATCGTAACTCCACAAAATAAAAGATGGAATGCCGCTACACTGGCGTCTATTTCTTACGGATATTCTTCTAACATCAACCTGCTGCAGCTGACCACCTTCTACAACGGAGTAGCTAACGGAGGAAAAATGCTTAAGCCTTTATTCATTGATAAAATCATGAAAGACGGAAAGGTAATGTACAATGCCAAGCCTGAAATCATGGTAAACAAAATGGCATCTGAAAAAGCAATTAAAATGATGACCAGTGCTTTAACCAAAGCCGTAGAAAAAGGAACCGGACGAAGCATTTTTACCCCTAACCTGAAAATGGCAGGAAAAACAGGTACCGCAAGATTTGAATACTGGCTGCCTGGCCCGATGAAGTACCGCGCCTCATTTGCAGGATTTTATCCCGCAGACGCTCCAAAATATACATGCTATGTAATGATTAGTGAGCCCAACACCGCAAAAGGTTTTTATGGAGGTTCCGTTTCAGCACCGGTATTTAAGGAAATTGCAGGAAAAACATTCCTGAAAACACCTCAAAATATTGAAAAAGAAATGCTTGTAGACAAAAAGGTAAACCTAAACAAAATGGTTGAACCTAATGTCAAAGTAGCAGTAAATGATAAGCAAATGCCCAATGTAGTAGGATTAATTGGTAAAAACGTTATCCCACAATTGGAAAATTTAGGCTACCGTGTCGATTATAAAGGAGTGGGAAGAATTAAAGAACAATTCCCTCTGGAAGGTACAACGATCAGTAAGAACCAGAGAATTTATTTGTCTCTGCAGAATTAAATAAGGATTTAAAACAAAAATAAGGCAAAGCCTTATTGATAAAGATGATTATAACAGAATTAGTAAACAGAATCCCAGTATTGGAAATCCATGGTGACAACAACCGTGAGGTTACTGAGTTGGTGATCGACAGCAGAAAAGTTACAGAAAACTCTCTTTACATTGCGATGAGGGGAACAGTAGTGGATGGGCATTCATTCATTGCATCTGCTATTGAAAAAGGGGCTTCCGCAATCGTTTGCGAAGAATTCCCTGAAACACTGGCGGAGAATGTAACGTATGTTAAGGTAAAAGATTCATCTAAAGCCTTAGGTCACCTTGCTTCTAATTTCTACGGAAACCCTTCTCATAAACTGAAACTGATCGGGGTTACAGGAACTAATGGAAAAACATCTGTTTCAACCCTTCTTTTTGACGTTTTCAAAAACCTGGGCTATCCGGCAGTTTTACTTTCCACTGTTGAAATCAGAATTGGTGAAGAAATTATCCCTGCTACTCACACAACACCTGATGTGATTACGATCAACAGGATTTTAGCTGAAGCAGTGGAAAAAGGATGTGAATTTGCTTTCATGGAAGTAAGCTCACACGGAATTGCCCAAAACAGAATTGAAGGATTACACTTCAAAATTGCAGGGTTCACCAATCTTACTCATGATCATTTAGACTATCATAAAACATTCGAAGAATATTTAAAAACAAAGAAAAGATTCTTTGACGAATTGGAAGATACAGCTATTGCCATCACCAATGTGGATGACAAGAACGGGAATGTCATGCTTCAGAATACCAAGGCTAAAAAGAAGTCTTATGCTTTGAAAACTATGGCAGACTACCACGGAAAACTTTTAGAAGTAGATTTCAACGGAATGCTGTTGAACTTCAACGGAAAAGAATTCTGGACAACACTGACAGGGAAATTCAATGTGTACAACTTGTTGCTTGTATTCGGAATTGCTGAAGAACTAGGTTTTGAACAAAATGAAATTCTTCAGGCCATCAGCAAATTAAAAAGAGTTTCCGGAAGATTTGAAACATTCAAATCCGATGGGGGAATTTTCTTTATCGTAGATTATGCGCACACTCCGGATGCATTGGAAAACATTCTGGACAGCATCAACGATATCAGAACCAAAAACGAAAGATTAATCACCGTATTTGGCTGCGGAGGCGACAGAGATCATTCCAAAAGACCTGAAATGGGGAATATTGCCACAAAAAAATCAACATTGGCAATCATCACTTCGGATAATCCGAGAACAGAAGATCCTGCACAGATCATCAAAGAAATTGAAACAGGCGTTGAACCTCAAAACTTCAGCAAATACACTTCAATTCCGGACAGAAAAGAAGCCATAAAGATGGCTATAAAATTTGCAGAACCTAAAGATATCATCTTAGTTGCCGGAAAAGGCCACGAGACCTATCAGGAGATTAATGGTGTGAAACATCATTTTGACGACAAAGAAGTAATTAATGAGCTTTGGAAATTAATGTCCAAATAAATTGAAAGATTAAACTCATTTAATGATTTAAAAATTTGATGATGACGAAGAATTTTGAAAATTTCCCAGTATATATCAAAAGTTTAGATCTTATTGAAAAAATTTATTCATTTCTTCAGAGTCAAAGTTTTGAAAAAGAATTTGAATTTAATAACCAGATAAAAAGAGCGAGCTTTTCAATTAGCAACAATATTGCAGAAGGCTCAGAATATAACAATAACAGACAATTTATTAGATATTTAAAAATTGCAAAAGGCAGCTGTGCTGAAGTAAGAAGTATGCTGATTGTAAGTAGAAGATTAAAATTAGGTAACGAAAATAAAGCGGAAGAAATCATTACCCTTTCAAGAGAGATTTCTTCAAACATATCAAACTTTATTAAATATTTAAGTGAAAATATTGAGAAACCCAATCTTTAAATCTTTAAATAAATTAAATTTTTAAATAATAAAAAACTAGAAACATGCTATACTATCTATACGAATATCTAACCAACCATGGAATTCACGTTCCGGGATTAGGATTGTTGAAATACATTTCCTTCCGTGCCGGAATGGCTGTATTATTCTCCCTTATTATTGCTCTTGTCTACGGAAAAAGAGTAATCAATTACCTGAGAACAAAACAAATGGGAGAATTGGTACGTGATCTTGGATTGGATGGGCAGAAACAAAAAGAAGGCACTCCTACCATGGGAGGGCTTATCATTATTTTGGCAACCATCATCCCGGTATTGCTGTTTACAAGAATTACCAATGTGTATATTGTTCTGCTGCTAGTTTCAATGTTTTGGATGGGTGCAATTGGTTTCCTTGATGATTATTTAAAGAAAATCAAAAAAAATAAAGACGGTTTAAGTGGTAAATTCAAAATTGTTGGACAGGTTGGTTTAGGGCTAATTGTCGGAATTACCATGTATTTCCACCCGGATATTACTGTTAAAAGAAAATATGCAGATGCTAAAGTGGTGAACAGAAACAATGTAGAGCAAAACTTTATGCCTACAGAAAAAATCACCGTTTCCACTGTACCTTTTGCAAAGAATAACGAATTCGATTATAGTGGAATTTTATTCTGGATGAATGATAAAGATGCCCATGAGTGGGCATGGATTGTCTTTATTCCCATTGTGATCTTCATTGTAACCGCTGTTTCAAACGGAGCCAATATCACAGATGGAATTGACGGCCTCGCCGCAGGAACAAGTGCCATTATACTGCTCACACTGGCTCTTTTCGCCTACCTATCAGGGAATATCATCTTTGCAGATTATCTCAATATCATGTTCCTTCCCAATATGGGAGAAACCACCATTTTTGCCGTGGCAATGGTAGGTGCCGTGATCGGATTCTTCTGGTACAATACCTATCCTGCACAGGTTTTCATGGGAGATACCGGAAGTCTGATGCTGGGAGGAGTCATTGCTGTTTTAGCTATTATTTTAAGAAAAGAATTGCTGATTCCTGTATTATGCGGAATCTTCTTAATTGAAAACCTGTCTGTAATGCTTCAGGTAGTTGTTTTCAAATACAGAAAAAGAAAATACGGGCTGGAATATGCCCAAAACAATAGACTATTCAAAATGTCACCATTACACCATCATTATCAGAAAGACGGATTCCACGAAAGTAAAATCGTGAACAGAATGATCATCATCGGAGTAATATTGGCTATTGTATGTCTGATCACACTAAAAATGAGATAAATTTTGTAAAAAGTAAAAAGTATTAATGTAAAAAGACACCAGATACATTGTACGTTTTACATTTTACATTTTACAAAAGAATAAATATGAAAATAGTTGTTTTAGGAGGTGGAGAAAGCGGATGTGGTGCTGCTTATTTGGCTAAAAAGAAAGGTCTGGAAGTATTTCTTTCAGATAAAGGAGCTATTAAGGATAACTATAAGCAGTTTCTTACCGATAATGAAATTGAATTTGAAGAAGGAAATCACGACGAAGAAAGGATTTTAAATGCTGACTGGATCGTAAAAAGCCCGGGAATTCCGAAAAAAGCAGACATCATCAACAAAATTCATGACAAAGGAATCAGACTTTCCTCTGAAATTGAATTTGCTTCTGAATTTACAGATGCAAAGATCATTGCCATTACCGGAAGCAACGGAAAAACAACCACTACTTCCCTGATCTATTACATCCTTAAAAATGACGGGTTGAATGTAGGTTTGGGAGGAAACATAGGATACAGCTTTGCCAAACAGGTTGCAGATGAAAACCATGAATATTATGTACTGGAAGTAAGTTCTTTCCAGTTAGACGATATTCAGAACTTCAGACCCTATATTTCTTTATTGTTGAATCTGTCTCAGGATCACTTGGATCAGTACAACTACAATTATGAAGAATATGCATTGGCAAAATTCAGAATCACGGAAAATCAGGAAAATGATAATTTCTTCATCTACAATAAGGATGATGAAATGAGCAAAAACCTTCTTGAAAAGCTTGAAATAAAAGCTAAAATGATTCCTTTCTCTACCAAAGAGAAACTGCCTGAAGGAGGTTTCATTAATGAAGATGAAATTGTGGTGAAAATGAAAGACGAATTCGCAATGAAAGTTGATGAATTGTCTCTATTGGGAAATCACAACGTTGCCAACAGCTTAGCCGCTTCTATTGCCGGTAAAATATTACAAATCAACAATGAAAGCATCAGACATTCATTGATGACATTCCAGGCTGTAGAACACAGATTGGAATTGGTGACTGAAATTGATAGCGTAAAATACATCAACGACAGTAAGGCAACCAATGTGAACGCTACATATTATGCCTTAGAAAGTATGAAAACACCAACCGTATGGATTGTTGGTGGATTGGATAAAGGAAATGACTATACTGAAATTGAAGATTTAGTCAAAAGAAGAGTAAAGGCAATTGTTTGCCTTGGGATAGATAATAAGAAGATCATAGATTTCTTTAAAGACAAAAAAGAATTTATTTATGATACTTCAAGCATGGAAGAAGCCGTGAGAATTTCAAAATCATTGGCTAAAAAAGGCGATACCGTCCTATTATCTCCGTGCTGTGCAAGCTTTGACTTGTTCAAAAGCTATGAAGACAGAGGACGCCAGTTTAAAGAACAGGTATTAAAGTAAAAATGTAAAATGTCAGATGTAAAAAGTACATTTTACTTTGTACATCATACATCAATACAAAATTATGGACGAACAGAACACAGAAAGCAGATTTGAATTTCTAAAGGGCGATAAAGTACTTTGGATGGTCATCCTTGTGATCTCCATTTTCTCTATTTTCCCCGTATACTCTGCAAGTTCAAATCTTGAATATATTGTCAATAACGGGACTACAACAGGTCACGTTATCAAGCATATGTTCTTTGTAGTCTTAGGTTTAGCCATTATGAGACTGGTAGGTACAATAAAATATGAATACATTGGAAAGCTCAGCAGTATTCTGCTCGGCCTTATGATTGTTTTATTGATCGTTACCATGTTTACCGGACAAACCATTGATGGAGCCAGTGCTTCCAGATGGTTAAAAATCCCGGGAACACCTATCTCTTTCCAGCCTTCATCATTTGCTTTCTTAATGTTAATCATCTATCTCTGTAGATATTTAACCAAAAAAATTACCAGAGAAAGGCTTCCTATAGAGAATATCATGTATATTTTCGGGCCTATCCTTCTTGTTTTTGTACTGGTAGCCAAAGATAACGGTTCTACGGCATTAATGATTTTAATGGTATCCGTAGTGGTACTTATCATTGGGCAGCTACACTGGAAATACATTGCAGGATTCATTTCTGCCTCATTTGTAGCCATTGTCTTATTCTTATTAATAGCGCTGAATACGAATATGATTGGCGGAAACCGTGTTCATACATGGATGAGCCGTGTAGAAACATTTACTTCCAGCAAAGCAAAATCAGCCGATGTAGATGATGAAAGTGTAAAAGCCAAAAACTATCAGGTAATGCAAGCCAAAGCAGCCATTGTACATGGCGGGATTACCGGAATGGGACCAGGAAAAAGTGCATTGAAACAAATGCTGCCACAATCTGCCTCCGACTTTATTTTTGCGGTTATCGTAGAAGAATACGGAGTGATAGGAGCCGCTTTTCTGATCAGTTTATATCTGATCATGATGATAAGGATCGTAATGATTGCCAGCAAGATGCCGGCATTTTTCGGATCGTTGCTCGTGCTCAGCCTCGGGGTAATGATCTTTATTCAGCTCTCGGTAAACATAGCCGTTGCGGTGAATCTGATCCCGGTAACTGGACAGCCGCTGCCTTTGATCAGCTATGGAGGAACCTCAATGCTGGTAACCTATTTGCAGTTAGGTATTATTTTAAATATAAGCTCAAGGATTCAGATTTATGATGAAGAAGGAATGGGCAAAAAACAAAGTATAGCAGAAATAAACGATATCGCTTAACATGGACAAAAAATTGAAAATACTATTATCAGGCGGAGGAACAGGAGGACACATCTTCCCGGCCATCGCTATTGCTGATGAAATCAAAAAAAGATTTCCTGATGCAGAATTTTTGTTCATTGGAGCCAACGGGAAAATGGAAATGGAAAAAGTTCCACAGGCAGGCTATAAAATTGAAGGAATCGATATTGCTGGAATCGATAGAGGAAATCTTTTATCCAATCTGGGACTTCCTTTCAAGATTCTGAAAAGCTTATCAAAATCCAAAAGGATTATTAAAAACTTCGCTCCCGATTTCGCAGTAGGAACAGGAGGATTTGCCAGCGGGCCAGCTCTTTATGAAGCAAGTAAAATGGGAATTCCTATTTTCATACAGGAACAAAATGCTCATGCAGGAGTAACAAATAAAATTTTAAGCAAAAAAGCGAAAGCTGTCTTCACCGCTTACCCAAAAGTAGAAGGTTTTCCGGCAGAAAAAATAAAATTTCTGGGAAATCCGATTCGTGAAAATATTATTTCAGGAATGCAGGATACCGCTCAGGCAAAAGAAAAAATGGGATTAAATAAAGACAAACTTACAATTCTTTCTGTAGGCGGTTCTTTAGGCTCCAGAACATTGAATAATGCATGGAAATCACATTTAAAAGAAATTGTAGATAAAGATTATCAGCTGATCTGGCAGACAGGAAAGCTTGATTATAAAGATATTATAAACGAAACAAAAGATATAGACACCGGAAATGTTCAGATCCTTGAATTTATCAAAGATATGGAACTGGCTTATTCTGCTGCTGATGTCATTGTTTCAAGAGCTGGAGCAATTGCCATTTCAGAGCTGGCTGTAGCACAAAAGCCGGTTCTTTTGGTTCCTTTCCCTTTTGCAGCGGAAGATCATCAAACCAAAAATGCCATGAACCTGGTGGAAAAAAATGCAGCAAGAATGGTAAAAGACTCTGAAATGCAGGAAAAATTCTGGAATACATTATCAGAAATCTGCGAAAATGAAAATGTAAGAAAAGAGATGTCTGACAATCTTAACTATTTTGCCAAGCCGAATGCCGCAAAAGAGATCGTAGACGAGATTTTTAATAAACTGTAAAAAGTAAAAGGTACAATGTAAAGAGTAAGAAAATACATTATACTTTGTACATAATACATTAAGACAAAAAAATGAATAATTTACAAACATATCAGACTTTTTACTTCGTTGGAATCGGAGGTATCGGAATGAGTGCATTAGCACGCTATTTCAATGCATCCGGAAAAAAAGTATTGGGCTACGATAAAACCAATACAAAATTAACTCAGAATCTGATGAACGAAGGTATTGATATTGTTTTTGAAGACCTTATTGATGAAAGGATAACTTCCCTTCAGAAAGAAAACACATTGGTAATCTATACCCCGGCTATCAAAACGCTTGGAATCTTAGATTATTTCAATCAAAATCAGTTTGAAGTTTTAAAGAGAGCTAAAGTCTTAGGATTAATTACAGAAAATACAGACTGCATCGCTATTGCAGGAACTCATGGGAAGACAACAACCTCTACTCTCGTGGCTCACCTGTGCAAAGAAGCAGGTCTTCCTTTCTCATGCTTTTTAGGAGGAATTTCTGAAAACTTTAAATCCAACTTCCTGTATAATGGTTCCAAGTATTCTGTAGTAGAAGCTGATGAATATGACAGAAGCTTCCTGAACCTGTCGCCAGACTGGGCAGTAGTAACTTCTACCGATGCTGACCACCTGGATATTTATGGAGATAAAAGCCATATTGAAGAAGGATTCAGACAGTTTGCAGCTTTAGTACCTCAGGACAAACAGCTTTTTGTAAGAAAAGGACTGGAAATCGGCAGAGGACATCAAACTTATGCCGTAAATGAGCCCGCAGACTACTATTCAGATAATCTCCGTATGGATCATGATAAAATCTATTTTGATTTTCATACCCCTACTGAAACGATAAAAGATTTTGTCTGGGAAATTCCAGGAATTCACAATGTGGAAAATGCCACTGTAGCACTGGCTATTCTGCATAATTTAGGCGCAGATTTTGATACGCTGAAAAAGGCAATTGCCAATTTTAAAGGAATTAAAAGAAGATACACAAAACATATTTATCAGAATGGTAAAATTTATATTGATGACTATGCCCACCACCCTACAGAAATTAATGCTGTAATGGGCTCAATCAAAACATTTTACCCTGATAAAAAACTATTGGTAGCTTTCCAGCCCCATCTTTTCAGCAGAACAAGAGATTTCGCAGATGGTTTTGCAGAAAGTTTAAGCAAGGCTGATGAACTGATCCTTCTTGATATTTACCCTGCAAGAGAACTTCAGGAGAACTTTGAAGGGGTTACCTCAAGCTGGCTGTTGGAAAAAGTGACATTAGATAAAAAAGAAGTATCCACATTATCTGATGCTTTTGAAAAAATAAAAGAAAAAGATTTTGACATCCTTCTTACCGTAGGAGCAGGAAATATAGATACCCTGTATGATCCTATCTGTGAGTGGATTAGCACAATACAAAGTACAATGTAAGATGTACAATGTAGAGTTGAAAAGAAATTAATATAAAAATACATAAGTACATTGTACTTTTTACATTGTACAGAAAATATGAAAAATAAATACAGAATATTAAAAATTGTTGTCACGGTAATCATCCTTGGATTGTTACTGAGTTTCTCATTGAAGAGATTCAGCCACCAACAGATTACAGACAATAAGATTTCTGTAAAAATGAGTGAGAAAACTCCGGTTTATTTTGTTGATGAAAAAGATATTAGGGAGATTGTAAAAAAAGAAAATCCTTCAGGAAAAGTGGGAAATCTTAATATTCCTTCTTTAGAAAAAAGAATAAATTCTCTTCCGGCGGTAGACAGTGCCAACGTCTATTTGAACCTGAATGGAAAGCTTAATCTGGATATCAAGCAAAGAGTTCCTGTTTTCAGATTAAATAAAGATGGCAGAGATTTCTATGTGGATGAAAAAGGAATTGAATTCCCAATTTCAAGAACCTACTCACATCCATGTATGCTGGTAACCGGAAATGTACAGCCCGATGAATACGAAAAGCTGGCAGAACTGGTAGAAAAGATCGATAAAGATGATTTCAGTAAAAAATATTTTATCGGAATCTCCAAAAGCAAAGAAAGCTATAGTCTTCTTACGAGCGAAGGAAACTACAGAGTAGAGATCGGAGACCTTGATAATATTGATTTTAAAGTAAAAGGATTTAAAACTTTCGTTGAAAAATATCTGGTGTATCAGGACCCTCAAAAATACAGTATGGTTTCCGTGAAATATCAGAATCAGATTGTCACGACTTTAAACCCTTATTTTAAAGAAAATGACAGTATTTTAAAAGCAGGGAAAATGGAACTTGCAAAAGTACCTTCTCCTGCAGCTAAAAAGGCGGAATCTAAGCCCAAGACAGCAGAAGTAAAAAAAGCAAATTCCACTCCGGCCAAACCGAAAGAAGATACAAAGACGAAAACACATACAAAAGAAACGAAAAAAGCAGAGAAAAAGCCCCCCGTCAAGGCGCAGTCCAAGCCTAAGGCAAAAGTAAAAATAGAATAAGTCCTTCAGGGCATTTAATACACAAATAGGATATTATCCTTTCAAAGAAAAAAGTAGAAAAAATCAAATCGATATAAAAATGGAAAATCAAGAGTATTCAGTAGGTCTGGACATCGGGACAACGAAGATAGTCGCGATTGTCGGAAGAAGGAATGCACACGGGAAAATAGAAGTTCTCGGTGTAGGAAAAGCTAAAAGTCTTGGTGTTCATAAAGGTATTGTGAATAATATTTCACAAACTATTAATTCAATCAAGGCTGCAGTATCCGAAGCACAATCCAGTGCCGGTGTTCCTATCCGCAAAGTTACGGTAGGTATTGCAGGAAAACACATTCGTTCTCTGCAGCACTCCGATTATATTATGCGTGAACATCCTGATAAATTTATTACAGACGACGACATCGAAGCATTAAAAGATCAGGTGAAAAAGCTGGTTATGCTTCCCGGAGAAGAAATTATCCACGTACTTCCTCAAGAATATAAAGTGGATTCCGAGGGTGAAATTCAGGAGCCCGTTGGAATGCATGGAAAGCGTTTAGAAGCAAACTTCCACGTTGTAGTAGGCCAAATGGGCAGCATCAGAAACATTGCAAGATGTGTTCGTGAAGCCGGATTAGAAATGGAAGCCCTTACTTTAGAGCCATTAGCATCTTCAGAAGCTGTTCTTACAAAAGAAGAAAAAGAAGCTGGTGTCGCTATTGTTGACATTGGTGGTGGTACTACCGATATTGCCATCTTTAAAGATAACATCATCCGTCATACCTGTGTGATTCCATACGGAGGCGGAATTATTACCGAAGATATCAAAGAAGGCTGTTCCATCATAGAGAAACATGCAGAACAACTTAAAGTAAAATTTGGTTCGGCTGTTCCCGAATTAGAAAAAGATAGTACTTTTGTAACCATACCGGGGCTTCACGGCAGACCGGACAAAGAAATTTCTTTAAAAACGTTAGCACAGATCATCAATGCAAGAGTAGAAGAAGTTTTAGAAATGGTCAATACAGAACTGAAAGCTTATGGTGCTTTTGAACAAAAGAAAAAACTTATTGCAGGAATCGTTCTTACGGGTGGAGGTTCAAACTTAAAACATCTTCGTCAGCTGGCCAATTATACCACTGGTTTTGACAGCAGAATCGGTTTTGCGAATGAATATATCGCCAACGATAAAAATCAGTACCTGAAAGGCCCTGAATTTGCTACCTCTATCGGGTTACTGATGGAGAGTTTGAAAATCAGAGACAAAAAACACAATGCTGATGAAATGATAGAAATTGTTGCTGAACAACCAAAGCAGGAAACTGTAACAGCACAGCCTGAAACCGTACAACCCGTACAGCAGGCAGCGCCAGTTCAGGATCAGCAGTTTTTCGAAAATGAAAGGCAAGAGAACAGAAAAGCGAAATTAACCTTCGGGCAGTCGCTTATGGAAAAAGTAAAAAAATTCTTTGAAGAAGTAGAATAAATATAAATGATAAAAGATTAATGATCAATGATACCTGAAATAGATTAATATTTATTAAATTAAAGACGAATATCATTCATCAATTATCATCTATCGCTTATCAATTATTAAAAGTATAGTTATGGAAAATATAGGTACACAAGGATTTTCATTTGATTTGCCAAAAGGAAATTCATCCATCATAAAAGTAATCGGTGTAGGGGGCGGCGGAAACAACGCTCTAAAGCACATGTACGAGAAAGGAATTCACGGAGTTGATTTCGTGATTTGTAATACAGATGCTCAGACTCTTGATAATAACCCGGTTGCTAATAAAGTTCAGTTAGGAACCACAATCACAGAAGGTCTTGGAGCAGGTGCAGACCCTGAGGTTGGTGAAAAATCTGCAATCGAAAGTATTGAAGATATTAAAGCAGCTATGGGACAAAACACCAAAATGGTGTTTATCACTGCCGGAATGGGCGGTGGTACCGGTACCGGAGCAGCTCCTGTTATTGCTAAAGTAGCAAAAGACATGGGAATTCTTACTGTAGGTATTGTTACCGTTCCTTTCAGTTTTGAAGGTAAAAGAAGACTTGATCAGGCTGAAAATGGTCTTGATAAACTAAAAAATAATGTTGATTCATTAATTGTGATCAACAACGATAAACTAAGACAGCAGTTCGGAAACCTCGGATTCAAGCAAGGATTCTCAAAAGCCGATGAAGTTTTAGCTAATGCTGCGAAAGGGATGGCAGAAGTTATTACAGGTTACTTTGATGTAAACATTGACTTTAGAGATGCTAAATCTGTGCTTCAGAACTCTGGTACAGCGTTGATGTCCACAGGAACTGCTTCAGGTGAAAATAAAGCAGAAGAAGCCGTAAGAAAGGCACTTGATTCCCCATTATTGAATGATAATAAGATTACAGGTGCTAAGAACGTTCTGTTATTGATCAGAAGTGGTGCTGAAGAAGTTACTATGGACGAGATCGGTATCATCATGGACCACATTCAGAAAGAAGCTGGAAACACTGCGGATATTATTTTCGGGGTGGGTGCTGATGAAGAATTAGGAGATGCAGTAAGCGTTCTTGTTATCGCAACGGGATTCTCTAACGATAATAAAAAGTTTGCAGGGCCTACAGAGAAAATTAGAATCAGCCTTAACGACAGTTTTGAAGCTCCCAAAAATTCTCCTTTCAAAACAAGAGAGGAAAGAGAGGTAGCTCCTGAAACAACACATGATTTTGGAGGTAAAAACCTTTTCAGACTTGATGATGACCATGATACTTCTTTCAATGTGACATCTACCGAAAAAAAAATGATTATTGAAGAAGAGCAGCCAAGAACTGAAATAAAATTCTTTGATAAAGAGGAAGATGCTATAAATACACCTGAACAAAACTGGAGAAATGAAGAAGAAGGAGAAGAGGAATACAGCTTGCTCTCTATTGATGAGGAGAATGAAGATCCTAACGATCTTGAGATCCAGTCTTTCTCATTTGATTTTGAAAATAAAAAAGATGAGCCGCAATCCGGAACTCAATTCAACAACTCGTTTTCTAATGAAAAACCTGTTGAATTCAGCTTCTTTGTAAACGAGCCTACCAGAAATGAACCGAATACAGATTTTGGACAGCCAAAAGCAGAATTTAATACACCTACCAATGCTGCCGTAGCTGAACCAGCTCAAAAGATTGAAACATTCTACCAGAAACAGGAAGAACCAAAAGCGGAAACAAGATCAGCTTTTCAAAACAAAACAGAAATTGAAACTCCAAAAACTGAAGAATCAGAATTCACTTTCGTGAATAAAACGATTGATCAGGACAGAGTCATTGAAAGAAGAAATAAATTAAAAGAATTCAACTCACGCTACCAAAATTTTGACAGTACCAGTGAATTCGAATCTATTCCTGCTTTTAAAAGAAAAAATATTTCTATCGACGGAAACAATGCATCAGACCAGAATATCAACACTTATTTGTCTGATAACAATGGGTCTATGCAGATCAGAGAGAACAGATTTTTAAATAAAGACGTTGATTAAATGCTATAAGTAGTATGCAGTAAGCCATAGGCCATTCCAGCCCAATCAAAAAGCTTACTGCTTATTGCCTAAAGCCCCAAATATATAAACATGAGCTTAGAAAATATAATAACCGAAGCTATAAAAACAGCAATGAGAGCTAAAGACAAAGTGGCTTTGGATTCTCTACGCGCTGTAAAATCTCAGATATTACTGATTAAAACTGAAGCCGTTGGAGCCGAAGTAAGCGCAGAACAGGAAATTGCTATTCTTCAGAGAATGGTAAAACAGCGTAAGGATTCTTACGAACAGTTTACTGCACAGGGAAGAAATGATCTTGCAGAAGTAGAAGACGCTCAGATGAAAATTATTGAGCAGTTTTTACCCAAACAGCTTTCTGCTGAAGAATTAGAAACAGAAATTAAAAATATTATTTCTGAAGCCGGTGCTGAATCTATTAAAGATTTAGGGAAGGTAATGGGAGTTGCATCAAAAACATTAGCCGGAAAATCTGACGGAAAAAGTATTTCCGAGATGGCTAAAAAGCTCCTTTCTTAATGTGATCCGTGTTTAAGCTTAGAGTAATTTCAAAGCCTGAAAACACGCCTCACCCATAACTATAGGATATACAACCTTTGCATATCGATTTGATTAAAGAAGCCCGGAACTCTTCAGTTCCGGGCTTCATTTCTTTGGATATTAAAGTTTGTTAATCAGTTTGATTCTAAACTGAAAAAAGAATTAAGCTACTACCATATTTCAGAGAGTATTTAAGTGATTGATTGCTTGAGGGAAAGCCTTAAATGTTTTTTTCATGGTCGTTTGTTTTTCAGAATCATTTCAAATTTAATAATAATATTTTATTATTCCTAATTTTAATTCACATTTTTTAGAATATTATTACAATATTAATACTTGGTTAATTTTATATGACTAATCAATTGATAGTTTTTATATATTGAACAAACGCAAAGAATTGCTTAACTTTGTAGAGATAAAAAACAAAATATATGTATCCAACAGATTTAGTAATGCCTATGAAGGCAGAGCTTACAGATAAAGGTTTTCAGGATTTAACAACTCCCACTCAGGTAGAAGATGCTTTAAAGCAATCCGGAACTACCCTATTGGTAATCAACTCCGTATGTGGTTGTGCTGCAGGCGCTGCAAGACCAGGAGTAGTATACTCTTTAACAGGAGACAAAAAACCAGATCATTTAACAACTGTATTTGCAGGATTTGATACTGAGGCTGTGGTAGAAGCAAGAAAACACCTTGCTCCATTCCCTCCAAGTTCTCCATGTGTAGCACTTTTCAAAGATGGTGAATTGGTTCACATGCTGGAAAGACACCACATCGAAGGAAACCCGGCAGGTGCTATTGCTGCAAACCTTCAGGCTGCATACGATGAGTATTGTTAATAACAACAAACTAGATATCAAACCGTTACAAAATTTGTAACGGTTTTTTTATTTAATCACGTAAAAAATTTTCTGAAAATTCAAATATCATTATATTTGTTGAAATGGCAACCAAAGCACTTTTCAATACCGTAGTCAACTGGTTCATCCGTCAAAGGATTGATCAGATACAGAATTTCATGGATCATCCCATTGAAACCCAGAAAGGTATACTCTTTTCTCAATTGTTTCATGCGGAGGATACAGAATATGGCAAACTATACGGATTCAATTCTATATCAAGTTATCAGGATTTTAAAAACAAAGTTCCTATTGTCACGTATGAAGAAATGGAACCTTTTATTGAAAAAGCAAGACAGGGATATAAAGATGTAAGCTGGCCCGGTCTCATTAAACATTTTGCCAAATCATCGGGAACCACCAATGCGAAAAGCAAATTTATTCCCATCTCTGCAGAAAGCCTTGAATACTGCCACATGAAAGCAGGAAAGGATATGGTTTCCATCTATGCCAACAACCATCCTGAAAACCAGCTTTTTAATTATAAAAACTTACGTTTAGGAGGAAGCTCTGAACTTTATGCTGATTTTAATACAAAATTTGGCGATTTATCAGCTATTTTGATTGACAATCTTCCATTTTGGGTAGAAATTACCACCACACCGAGTAAGAAAGTTTCTTTGATGGGTGAATGGGAAAGTAAGCTGAAAGCAATCACTTCCGAAGTAAAGAATGAAGATGTAGGAAGTATCCTTGGAGTACCCAGCTGGATGATGGTTCTTTTACAAAGAGTATTAAAAGAAACCAATGTAGAAAGTATTTCTGAGCTGTGGCCTAATTTAGAGGTGTTTTTTCACGGCGGAATAAGCTTTAAACCCTATCGGGAACAATTCAGGCAGATCATCGGAAAAAACATCAATTACTACGAAATTTATAATGCTTCCGAAGGGTTCTTCGGTATTCAGGACAGACCGGACAGTGATGAGATGCTTCTGATGCTGGATTATGGGATATTTTATGAGTTTATCCCAATGGATCAGTTCCATTTTTCAAATCCTAAGGTTGTAAGCCTGGAAGATGTGGAAGTAGGAAAAAATTATGCAATGGTCATCACCACCAACGGAGGACTATGGAGATACCTGATTGGAGACACTGTTGTTTTTACTTCAGTTAATCCTTTCAGAATAAAAATAACGGGAAGAACCAAACATTATATCAATGCTTTTGGGGAGGAACTGATGATTACCAACGTAGAATCAGCCCTTTCAAAGGCTTGTGAAGCAACGGGTGCCCAAATCACGGATTTTACAGGAGCTCCTGTATTTATGAACGGAAATGAAGGAGGTGCTCATGAATGGATTTTTGAATTCAGCCAGCATCCGGATGATCTGGACAGCTTTATTGATGCTTTTGACAAGCATTTAAAGACCATCAATTCAGACTATGAAGCAAAGAGATACAACAATATAACGCTTAAAAGACCTATCGTACATATCGCTAAAAGTAATCTGTTTTATCATTGGCTGGAAGCTAAAGGAAAACTTGGCGGACAAAATAAAGTGCCCAGATTAAGCAATGACAGAGAATACATTGATCCATTGCTGGAAATGAATAGATAGAAAATATAGACCTCTTCTGGTTAAAGAATAAAAAAGCCGCAATTCTCAGAGAATTACGGCTTTTATTTTATTGTCCCGTCCTGAAATAAGTTGACACTTAATCAACTTATATTATGAAAGATCAAGAATTAAAAGATGAAAAACGTACTCAAAGAGATTACAGTATAGGCTTTAAATTACGAGTTGTTTCTCAGGTAGAAAACGGCGATTACACTTATAAACAAGCCCAAAAAGAGTATGGTATGAAACTCCGGCTCAAAAAATTAAGCGTTTTGAAAAAGAATTAGCTGATGAAAAACTAAAAACTAAGGTTCTTAATACCATGATTGATATATCAGATAAGCAGTGTGGCACCCAAATCAGAAAAAAGTTTTCCTCCCAACAATCTTCAGACTCCACAGAGAAGGAATAAGCATATCCAGGCTGTGCAGATTGTTTGGGATAAGCCGTCAGGCAGTTTATCAAAATAAGCAGAGGAGCTTAACCCGTGAAAAAGAATTACTAAAAATAAAGATACTCGTACAAAAAGTACGAATGGAAATGCCTAGACTTGGAACCAGAAAGCTTTATTACCTACTTAAAGGAAGGTTCAAAAATGAAGGAATCAAAATAGGCAGAGATGCTTTATTTGCTTATCTAGAAAGAGAGAATATGCTTGTGCGTGCTCAAAAAAAGTATGTTAAGACAACTTTTTCAAAACATTGGCTTAGAAAACATCCTAATTTATTGAAAGAATTAAAGATCAGAAAAGCAGAACAGGTTTTTGTAAGCGATATAACTTATATTAAAACAAGAGATACCTGCTATTTGTCTTTAGTAACAGATGCTTACAGCAGAAAAATCATGGGATATTCATTAAGTTCAAATATGAATACTGAGAATGTAGCCAAAGCCTTAAAGATGGCAGTGAAAAATAGAGTTTCAAATACTCCTTTGATTCATCATTCAGATAGAGGATTGCAATACTGCTCGGGCTATTACCAGAAAATGCTTAATAAAAACAGAATAAAACCATCTATGACTGATGGTTATGATTGTTATCAAAATGCATTGGCCGAGAGAATTAATGGAATATTAAAACAGGAATTCCTGTTTTGTAAAACAAAGAATATACAAGACTTAGGATCATTGGTAAAAGAAAGTATTGATATCTACAATACAAAAAGACCACATCTGAGTCTTAATATGCAAACGCCAGATAAAGTGCATAAAAAATCCGAAGAAAATAAATACTTCTCCGGATTAAATATTGTCTAATTTTATGTCAACCTATTTTAGGACGACTCATATATTTTATTTACTTAAGTCTTCTTTCACTTTCTTGGCAGCTTCCTCTACTTTTGAAGCTCCTGCTTTAGCCGCTTCCTTAGCATCTTTCCCTACTTTATTCGCTTCAGTTTTAATATCCTGTCCTGCTTTGTGAAGATCCTGTTTTGTTTTATCAGCTGTTGCATCAATTTTATCTTTTGCTTTCTGAGCAGCATCGTCAATTTTGTTACCCGCTTCATCTACTTTTGCTTTCACATCTTCTTTTGCATTGTTGATCTTTGCTGTATCAACGGTGTTTGGCGTCTCTGAAACAGTAGTTGAGGTAGTGGTAACAGATCCGTCAGGGTTTTCTACCTGTTCTGTTTTTGTTGTTGATTTTGTGCATGCTACAGTGAATACTGAGATTGCTACTGCAGCCAAGATTTGTTTTTTCATATTGTATATTGTTTAATGATGTTTGTAGTGTTTATTGTGCCTTCGTGTCCTGAGCAGAAGGTGTTTCTAAAGCTTTTTGTTTCTTTTCTGCTTCAACCTTCTTTTTTTCCTCTTCCTGTTTTGCTTTGTTTTCTTTTTCCAGCCCTGCTTTTAGCTTATTTTCTTCTTCCTGAAGCTTTTTAGCCTGTTTTACAGAATCAATATACTGAGGAGAAGACATTCTTATTTTTCGGGCGATATCCACTGAAACAGCTCCTGTAGAAAAGGAATCAATAGCCGTGGTATCATACCGAACTTTCACTTCCTGTTCAGCTCCGAAACCTGGAGATTCTTTCTTGGAACAGGCAGTAAAAAGGATAATAAAAATAAAAATCGCAGACAGTAAATTTTTCATGGAACTAATTTAATCGAAATTCTGCAATTACAGGATAGTGATCCGATAATTTCACAGATTGATCTACTTTATAGCTTAGCGGAATGATTGATTTCGAAGTAAAGAT
Source organism: Chryseobacterium sp. Marseille-Q8038 (assembly GCF_965111995.1). Taxonomy (NCBI): domain Bacteria; kingdom Pseudomonadati; phylum Bacteroidota; class Flavobacteriia; order Flavobacteriales; family Weeksellaceae; genus Chryseobacterium; species Chryseobacterium sp. Marseille-Q8038. Next base: position 1,587,741 of record NZ_CBCOPN010000002.1, read on the forward strand.
ATAGTCAATTCTCAAAGGAACTTTATAATCATGAAAACTGCTGGCACTTCCCTTTCCGGCGACTAAAAATGCATCCTGAAGATCCTTTCCAAGATTATAATATTCATATGAATTGGGAACGGAATTAAAATCTCCGGCCAAAATCACAGGGTAAGGTGATAAATCAACCATTTTTCTGATTCTTTTTACCTGATCTTCATGAGCCTGGAATGTGGGAGTCATATGGGAAAGCAATGTAGAAATGTTTCCAAAACCTAATCCATCAAGTTTCGTAAACATAGATTTATTAAGCCTGAAAGGTTCAAGATAAATATTAATAATTCTGATTACTTTTCCATTGATGTCTATATCAGCATAAAATGAATTTCCACGTGCTTTTTCATCAATAAGTTCTGCCTGTCTTACAATTTTATGTTTAGTTTTAAGAATAACTGACGGATATTTTATAAGATCCCGTTTTATAACACGATTTGTATCTTTTTCCTGTACAAGAATAATATCCGCATCCTGTGCCGTGATATAATCTTTTACTTTATCCCAGCCATATTCTCCGTATTTCACATTAAAAGTCAGTACCTTAATATCCCGTATTGTTTTTAAATTTTCAGTTTTAGGAGAAAAATTAACCCATCGTCTGATTGGGTTGTAGAAAATAAGTGTACCTAAGGCAAAAGCAATCGCAATTTTTTCTTTTTTGAAGATCCATACCAGCGTAAGAATCACATGTGCCAGAATCAGATAAGGAAAACCAAGAGACAGAAGATTCAGGTTGCCTAAAATATTGGGTGGAATCCATGCATTCCCCAATGTGCATAACAGCAAAACAGCAACAACGATATGTATAAATAGTAATATCTGGTTCGACTTCATGAAAAAAACGGTCTTGGTACGGTTTTCTTTCAACAAAAATCCTACCAAGCAGACAATTTTAACTCTTTTTATGATTATTTGCCCTCCGTAGAAAACTTAACTGTGACAGGATAATGATCTGAAATACTTACAGAACGGTCAACTTGATAAGATATTGCCTTTAATGATTTTGAAGAAAACACATAGTCTATCCTGATCGGAAATTTATAGTCGTGAAAACTGGTTGCACTTCCTTTCCCCGCAGTTAAAAATGCATCTTCAAGTCCTTCTGATAAATGGTAATATTCATAAGAATTAGGTACAGAATTGAAGTCTCCGGCAAGAATAACAGGATAAGGTGAATTTTTAATTACTTCACGAATCAAATCAACCTGTTCCTGATGTTTTTTAAAGGTGGGAATCAGCCTTTTAACAACGTCTTTTATTTTTTTTTCGTTGGTATCTGTATTTGTGTTAAGCTTCACCATATCTTTTTCGAAGCGGAAAGGATGAAGATACACATCAATAAACCGATATATCCTTCCATGAATTTCTATATCAACCTGTAAACCGGGAACCTTGATGCTTTTATCCTGTGGTTCTATAACCTTTTGACTGATAATTTTATGTTTGGTCAGAACAGTTGTTCCGAAAGGTGGATTAGCTTTCTGATATCCATCAAAATTATATACGATCCCCGCATCCTCCTGTAAAAGAAGAACATCTGCATCAAGAGAATTCAGATAAGGCCCAATAGCATCACTTCCTCTTCCCCCAGCATTGGTATTGAAAGAAACTACTTTTATTTCAGAATTCCCTTTTTTATCAGAATAATTCACCCATCGTTTTACAGGATTTATAAATGCCAACCCAGCAAACATAAACACAAAAGCCCGCTTTTTCCAGCTGAATACCCAGAAGATAGTTAGCACAATATATAAAATGACTAAAATCGGGAATCCAAGCGACAGTAAATTAAACCACGGAAAAATCTTTGGGGGAACATAGGCATTTAATAATGTACCTAGCAGCAAAAATAAAATTCCAAGATGTAGAATGAATAATATGAGTCGGAAAATTTTCACAAAATTATTTTAATTGAATCGGTACAAATGTTTCTTCCAAATTCTTGCCAACAGCCAACCCACCAACGCTCCTCCTACGTGAGCCAAGTGGGCAATACCGCCTCCGTTTCCTGATAATCCAAGATATATTGAAATTACCACAATAATGGGTAACAAATACTTTACTTTAATCGGAACCGGAATAAACATGATTCCGATTTTAGAATCCGGATATAATGTTGCAAATGCCGCTACTACTCCGAAAATAGCTCCAGAGGCACCCACCATTGGTGTGGCCACAATACCTTTTAAACTTTCAAGTAACTCTTTTTGTTTAAGAACGGAAGTTGTATTTCCTGCAAATTCAACACTTGCACCAGATAAATAGGCATTGACATTAAATCCTAGCTGCTCCAATTCGCGGGAAAGCTGCTGAACTTCTACAAAGTTCCATAAATTAAAAAGGAAAAATGCTCCCAAGCCACTTGCAAAGTATAAAATCAAATACTTTTTGTCACCTAAAGTCTGTTCCAGAATAGGACCAAAACTAAAGAGTGTCATCATATTAAATAAAATATGCATAATACTTCCATGCATAAACATATGGGTAATAACCTGCCATGAATGGAAAAAGGGAGAGAACGGATAAAAGCCGGCGAGATAACCAATAATCTGGTTTCCCATAAAGTAAGTAACAATAAATACTATAACATTGATTATAATAATATTCCTTGTAATTGGCGGTATATTGTCAAACATAATTTTTTAAAATTTGTTTTTAAAGTCGTTAAACGGAACTTCATAAAAACATCTTTTGCCGTCCGGTAAAAATTCCGGGAAGCCTAATGCTGTAAAGTCTTTGATAAGCTGTTCCGCATCTTTTTTATAAATAAAGTCAAATCTTGACTTTGACTGCATTTTGTTCCATTGGTTATGGTAATACTGCATGAATTCTTCTTCTGTCTTGTATTCCAGGATTTCAAAAAGGTTTTCCAGAAACTTCATAGCCTGGGTTTCTTTCAGACCTTCGGGAAGTGAATCTATTCGAAGTACACTTTCATGAGCAATTTTCATGTCAAACCCTAATTCCGGAAGATATTTTTTGATCGAATTGTATTTTGTCTTCTCGATTTCATTCATGTGGTACTCCAGAGAGAAAAGAAGAGCATGGCTGTTTGTATTTGATTTTCTGGTAGATTTATTTCCCTCAGAAACCAAAAGCCTGTGCATTCTTCCCAAATCCAGCATTAAAGTAACATCTCCTTTATTGAAAAGCCAGTAACCATTGGGAAGTCTCATAAGGTCTTCGTCAAAATCTTCATCTTCAAACAAGTTGATCTTCGAAGGCTCTGCCGTTATGTTCTGATGATACATTTCTGTAAGGTTCTGAATTTCTTCAGGATGCACTACATTTTTTTCTTCAAGGAAAGGATTATAGTCTTTATCTACAATAATTTCAGGCATTTTGATAATGCCTCCACTTGTTCCGCCACCATTTCCTTTACTTGGAATAGGCTTATTCATCATTTCATCCAGTTCCGGATCTCTGTCAAAATCAAGGCTTGGAGACACGTTATAAATTCCTAAAGATCTTTTAATCGTTGAACGCAGTAAAGCAAAAATAAGGTGCTCATCTTCAAATTTTACTTCTGTTTTCTGCGGATGGATATTGACGTCTATTTTCTCCGGATCAAGCTCCAGGAAAAGGAAAAACGAAGGTACATATCCAGGTTGAAGCAATCCTTCAAAAGCTTCCTGTACGGCTTTATTGAAGTACGGACTTCTGAAATATCTGCCGTTTACAAAAAGAAACTGCTCTCCTCTTGCTTTCTTAGCGCCTTCGGGTTTAGCAACAAAACCGTGAAGCTTACACCAGATAATATCTTCTTTAATGGGTATCAACAGCGGCTGAAGCTTTCTTCCGAAAACATCTACAATACGCTGCATCTGGCTTCCTTTTCTCAGTCTGAAAACAGCTTCATCATCATGAAACAGAGAAAATTCCAGATTCTCATGAGCTAATGCAACCCGCTGAAACTCATCAATAACATGTCTGAATTCAACATTATTATTTTTCAAAAACTTCCTTCTTGCAGGAACGTTATAAAAAAGATTTTTTACTAAAAAGTTTGATCCGTCTGCTGTCTGAATCGGGTCCTGAAATTGGAAAACCCCACCTTCAATGTAAATATTGGTTCCGATGGAAGTATCTTTCTGTTTTGTTCTGAGTTCCACCTGAGAAACCGCAGCAATGGAAGCCAAAGCTTCTCCTCGGAATCCTTTTGTGGCAATCCTAAAGATATCTTCTGTTCCTTTGATTTTGGAGGTAGCGTGTCTTTCAAAGGCCATCCGTGCATCTGTTTCAGACATTCCTTTTCCGTCGTCTACCACCTGAATAAGGTTTTTCCCGGCATCTCTGATGATCAATTCAATCTTCGTTGCATCTGCATCTATAGCATTTTCCAAAAGTTCTTTCACGATGGATGCAGGCCTCTGCACCACCTCTCCTGCTGCAATTTGGTTGGCTACATGATCCGGTAAAAGCTGAATAATATCTGACATAAAAACGTAAATCAACTTACAAAAATAGTCAATGGAAACGGGAATTAAAATACTAAAATCGTGATTTAATATTTAATTATCAACATTTTTGCCTATTTATCCCCAACTGATTTTTTTAATGTTTGTAATGAAGGGCGTTAGCAAGTTGATCCGTCTCATCCGGAAACTTTCATTTCACCGACCATGGAAAGAGGGCAAAAAACAATAAAAATGCCAATAATGAAGTTAATTTTTCAGAAAAACGCCCCTATTCCATCATAAAATAAGGGCGTTTACAGCTAGTTTATACAAAAAAATAATAGTGTGTTTTACATTTTAATCCTCAAAGACAAGTTTTCTTTTCTTCTCTCTTTTAGGAATTCCATGGATTTTCTCATAGAGATAAGCAAAAATATTGGGCTTTCTGTAGATCCTGTTGTATCTGTACTTCGTATTGAAGTGACGAATATGAATTTTATAAGCATCATACCCAATGACAATCAACAGACATATACTGATTACATAGAAGACTCTGAATTCAAGATAGTAGTAAGTTAACCCTGAAAATACTGCTCCCATCACATAGGCAAGCATAATACTCATCAGAAGCTTTGCTCTGCCAATCAGCTCTCCGTTTCTTCTGTACTTTTTCTGTGTAAACATAGACACCAGGATTCCTAAGTCGGTGGTTGTTCCGGTAAGGTGGGTTGTTTTCACGGAGAAGTTGGAGATACTTGCCGTTAATCCGTTTTGCAATCCGGTAGCGAAAAGCATCAATGCTACTAAATATTCTGTTTCTTCTAATGTTTTCTGATAATAAAACTGCCCGTATATTCCTACAAAAAGAAGACATAAAATTTCCAGCGCAATAGGCATAGAATGGGCAAAATATTTACTTTTCTTATTAAAATTGATAACAATAAAGTTGGACAGAAAGCTTCCGAAGAAGAACAAAAAGATCCATCCTCCTACTACTCCTACCTGCGTCCAGTTTCCTTTACTGATTTCTGCCGCCAAAATAGCGTAGTGGCCCGTTACGTTTGATGTAAAAGAGAGAAATATCAATAGGGAAGCAATATTTATAGTACCTGCCGTAAAGGCAGTCAGCGTCCCCAACCTGATATTGTCTCCCAGTGTCCTGCTGTTACTATAATTTCTTAACATTTTTTATCTTTTTAAATAGTGTTTAATTCTTTTTAGACCTCAACAAAGATCTCCGCCAGTCTTCCTCTTTCCGGAAGCCTTTCTCTTACCTCAACTGTAATTTCGTGAGATTGAAGTTCTTTGCATTTTTTGATATAAGGAATCAGATCGAATTTGCCTTTTCCTTTGCTTTTAATACTTGGAGAATAATAAGCTTCCTCAATATTTTCTGCCTTTACATACTGGTTAAATGTTCTTTGGAAACTTCCTGTAAAGACATCACAGATGATTTTGTTAACCAGGTGAGGATATTTATTACTGATAATTCCGAAGGCATCACAGAATTCCGAAGGCCTGATTTTATTGAAAATAGATGTTTTGGTACTGAACAAAAGATCTCTGATAGAATCTCCGGAATCATACCCGGAAGTCAGAAGGATATTATATTGGTTCTGATCTTCCGATGCATCTTTCTCTTTAAGTACTTTTTTCAATATGTTCAATGACTCAAGAGAGTAATCTGTTGCAATTAAAATTGTTTTAGCCATGTTCTTTATTATTTTGTATCGTGTTTATCTTTTTTGATGATACAAAACTAGAACGACCATATTAGAAGGTCTTTGGAATAGAATTAAAATGTGATTAAAGAGATTAAAATGAGATTAGAAAATTGTTAAGGGGAGTTAATATAACGAAAAATCAAAATCGAAAAAGAGCGAACACACCTACACAACACCCTGATTATCAAAACAAACAAGGTGAAAACAGTTTAATAAAGTTCAGGATAAAGATATTTATTTGTTGATCTCCTCTCCTTTCTGCATCATACTATAGAAATTTGGAAAACGCATCTGTACAGTGGTTCCCTGATTCTCATGGGAGCTTACAATCAGTTCACCGTGATGCATTCTTACGATATTTCTGGCCAATGGAAGCCCGATTCCGTAGCCTTCGTAATTATTGGTATTGGAAGCTCTGAAGAACGGATCGTAGATTTTATTCATTTCTACCTCCGGAATTCCGATTCCATTATCTTTTACAATAATATAAACGTCTGTATTGGTAGCTCCTAATGAAACTTTAACCTGCTGGAAATTAGAATATTTACATCCATTACTGATGATATTAGCCACTGCAAGATGCAATAGCTGTTCATTCCCCTGTACTTTTAATTTTTTCGGATTATCGGGAAGCATGCTGATATCCAGATAAATATTATTTCTGGAATCGATCCTTCTGAGGGTTTCAATGACATCCCAAAGCAGCTGGTCAATTCTCACCTTATCCATCTTCTGGATCTTTCCGTCAAATCCGGTTTGGGCAATCATTAAGAGTGCTTTAATCTTTTTATCCAGCTTTTCAGCTTCATCCAGAATAATCCCCAGAGTTTCTTTATATTCGTCTGCGGTTCTGCTGATGGAAAGCGCTACATCCGCTTCTCCCATAATGGAAGTTAAAGGAGTTCTCAATTCGTGGGAAACATTTCCGATCAGGTGATTCTGGGTTTCGAAAGACGTTTCAATACGGTTGAGCATATCATTGAAAGTATCTACCAACTCATTCAACTCCTTATTATCAGGCTGTGCTTCCAATCTTAAGTGAAGGTTTTCTGAACTGATCTCCTTTACTTTTCCGGTAATTTTTAATATTGGCCTGAATAACGTTTTTGAAAGATAAAACGAAAAGATCATACTAAAGAACAGTGATAATACGATACAGGTAAGCAGTGTTCTTTTTAAAAAACCCAGATAGTAAACAACATAGTGGTTTTTGGCAGAAGCTATCGCAATATAATCTTTATCATCATATCTGAAACTCTGCCCAATGTAATAGAATTCCTGATCATTATAATTGGATTCCCCTTCTTTGATGATATTTTTAAAGAAGTAAGCTGGAATATGGACTTCCTGGGATATTTTTTTGAAATTGGAGTCTGTAGGAACTGCAAAAACATAGTCTTTTTCCATCGGAAGCTCTTCATCATTCAGGCTGCTGAGAACATAGTTTTCCGGAAGGTCAAGATGGTCTTTGCTCTTTTCAATCTGAACAATAGTAGCTGTTCTGATCTTCAGCAGTTCATAAAACCTCTGATGTGAAAAATTAACGATTGAAAAGTATACCAAACCACTGAACAGCAAAATGATGGCGGTAAAAACCAACATTAAAAGCACCATCGTTTTGGTTTGATTTGTAATCACTTTATTAAACATTCATTATGTTTTTTTCAACACATACCCCATTCCAATCACGGTATGAATCAATTTATTATCATCCTGGCTATCCAGTTTTTTTCTTAAATAGTTTACATATACATCTACTACATTGGTTCCCAACTCATAGTTTACTCCCCACACTGCGTCCAGAATTTCTGCTCTGGAAATTACTTTTTCCGGATTATTCAGGAAATACAGCAGGAGTTTATATTCTGTGGAAGTAAGGGAAATGTCTTCTCCCGAACGGGTTACCTTCTTTGTATAATCATTCACCATCAGATCAGAAAACTGAAATACATGTTCATTATCCGGTTCTGGTTCAGTAACTTCCTGCGGACCGTTGTTGTTGCTTCTTCTTAGCAAAGATTTCACACGGGCAACCAGTTCAATAAATTTAAAAGGCTTCACCAGATAATCATCTCCACCACTTTCCAGTCCGAGAACAATATTTTCAGAAGTTCCCAAAGCGGTCAGAAATAAAATCGGAACACTCTGATTGGTTTTTCTTATCTCTTTACACACATCCAAACCATTCATTTCCGGAAGCATGATATCTAAAATAACAAGATCGAAATCGTTAGCCTGTACCAGCTGTACTCCTGTGCGTCCGTCAAAAGCCACAGAAATTTCATATCCATTTTCCTGAAGTCCTTTTTTAATAAAGGATACCACACTGGTTTCGTCTTCGATAAGAATAATTTTTTTCATAAATGAAATAAGGAGTTTTACAAAAATAGGGAATTTTTCCTGGGATGGGCAAACCTGGAACAGAGAAAGGAAAGGAGGCTAGAAGATGGGAGTCTATTACGACCTTTTTATGATTCGGTTCAGATGGATTAGATTTAACGCAAAATCCGCAAGGCATTTTCAACATAAAATTATAAAATGATCGCAAGGGCGTTTCACTATGCAATGATCGCATTCTTAGCTGAACGAAGTGCCCTCGCGATCGAAAATAAAACAGTATAATAAACTTACTAGCTTTGCGTTTTTCATTTTTCCACTTTTATACCACTTTACCTTTTTATGAATTCCTCTTTTTACCATACAACCTATATAGAATAATATTACCTTTGTTTTTAATAGAATGATGAATAAATAATTCAGGTTAAATTACACACAGTATGAATGACTTTTTAATAGGTATCGGCAAGAGATTAAAGGATATTAGAAAAAAGAATAATTTAACCATTAATGATCTGGCTTTCAAAGCAAATGTGAGCAACGGTCTTGTTTCCAGAATTGAAAACGGAAGAACAATTCCTTCCCTTCCGGTTTTATTGGATCTGATACAGTCTCTTGAGATTGATGCCAGTTATTTTTTTGAGGGTGTTGAGAAAAAATCCAATGCCAAATTCATCTACGTTCCGAAAGAGAGCCAGCAGGTTATAGAAAAAGAGGTAGAAGCTGAAGGATTCAAGTATATGCATATTTTTAGCAAGAGTCTTCATTCTTTGGGTTTTGAAGCAGTATTGTTAACGCTCGAACCCAATTCTAAAAGAGAAAAGGTAATTACGGATGCCTGGGAATTCAAATACATTCTGAAAGGAGAAGTGAAATATGTGATTGATAATGAAGAAATTATCTTAAAAGAGGGAGATTCTTTATATTTCAATGGAAAATTTCCTCACGTTCCGGTAAGCATCAGCAATGAAAGCTGTGTGATGCTTGTTCTTTACTTTTATACTGCATAATTATATTTTTTTTCTAACGCAAAGTTTTTTATTATTTTGCTTTTGTCATTCTGACGAAGGAAGAATGTCTTATTTGCATTCAATAACTTGAGATTCTTCATTACATTTCATTTCATTCAGAATGACAATTGTAGTGTAAATTCACTACACCTATAATAATCACGCTTCATCAGCGACAATGTCGCAAACTTTGCACACTTATAATTTAGCGTTATAAATATTAGACTTTGCGCTTAAATCATATTCCAATTTTTATATCATTCTTCAAATTTTGATATTCCGGCACACACAAAAGTTTACAAATATGCAACTTTTGTTTTTTCATTTTCTTTCTAAATGAACGAAATATGAACAAAAATACGGCTATTTTCGGCAGGTTTCTATTCTTTTTATTCCCTTGAAATATTTACAAAAAACGTTTAAACAGGTACTTCAAAACCCATTTTATTAAATTCTCAAAGGATAGGTTTTATACTTTTTAAAGTAAAAATAGCGTAACAAATCAGATGTATTTGTTAATCAATACTTAATACAAAATATTTATATATATTAAAATTATTGGCGTGATTTGCATAAAAAATTTAATATATGTAAAAATGAAAACAAATTTAGAGAAATTACTTACCCTTGTTTTTGTCTGTTTCATGGACTTTGTTTCAGCGCAAAAGCAGTTAATTATAGGAACTGTTCTTGACGACAGCCAAGCTCTCCCCGGAGCAACAGTCAAAATAAAAGGCTTATCTAAGAATATAACCACTGATATTGAAGGAAAATTCACCATCAATGATATCAAAGAAGGCCAATATACTTTACAAATCAGCTATATAGGATATGAATCTTCCGAGGTTATTATTAATTTGAAATCAGAACAAACTGTTGATCTAGGAATCATCAAACTTTCCCAGCCGAGAAAAAACATTGATGAAGTAGTGGTTACCGGAACATTAAAAAATACGGAAGCTAGAGCTTTAAACCTTCAGAAAAATGCGATCAATATTACCAATGTAATTGCCTCTGACGGAATTGGAAAACTACCGGACAGAAATGCTGCAGAGACCGTACAGCGTGTACAGGGAGTTTCTATTGAAAGAGATCAGGGAGAAGGAAGATTTGTTTCTCTGAGAGGACTTCCGCCATTCTGGGCTTCCACCACCATCAACGGAAACAGACTTCCTACTGCTGAAGAGGAAACAACTTCCAGAGCTACAGCATTCGATTTCTTTCCTACGGAACTGATCTCCTATGTACATGTAAATAAATCATTTACCCCAGATATTGAAGCTGACGGAATTGGTGGTGGTGTCAATTTTATCACCAAAACACCACCAATGAAAACAGAGTTCAAAGCTACTGTAGGAAGTGGTTATAATGCAAAGTCTGACAAAGGCGTTTACAACCTTGGTTTTTTATATGGAGGAAGAACAAAGGATAAAAAATTCGGGTATTTATTCAATTTCGCTCACTTCATCAGAAACTGGTCTACAGATAATTTTGAAGCCAGAAGAAGTGGTGACGAAGGTGTTTTCAGACTGGAGCTTCGTGATTATAACGGAGTTAGAAAGACAACGGGAATCAATACCGCTTTTGAATATGTGCTGTCACCAAAAACAACCTTCTATTTAAAAGGAATGTATGGTACATTATCAGATGATGAAACCCACTACAAGCATAGAATCCGATTTGATAAGTTCAGCAGTGCCAATAATACAGCAAGAGTGGAGCTTCAGAATATCCACAATTTACTGATCACAGAGCTTACTTCTGTGTCTTTGGGAGCTGTTCATCAATTAGATAAAGGAAAAATCGACTGGGATTTATCTTACTACGACAATAAATTCAAGTATGGAAATATTCCTGACAAGCAAAACAATTCTTACTATGTCATCAAATACACACAATCCGGTGTAGGCATCAATCCAGATTATATTTCCAATCATGGAAATGGCCCCAGAGCTTACTGGAAAGCTGATGGTGGTAAATTAGATTATAAAAACCCTGACGCTTTGTTTGGTTTCTACAGCGATCCCAACTTTAAAATGGATGCTTCCCAGATGAGATTTACAGATCTTGAATTCTATAAGGTTTTTGTGGAGGAAAAAGATAAGATTGTAGCCGCATTCAATCATGAGATCAATGCTTCTGATAAGTTGATTTTAAAATATGGTTTTAAATACCGGGATAAGGAGCGTAATGCAAAGTTCTCTGATATTTTCTACAACTGGAACAATGGTACTGCCCCTCTACTGTCTGAGTATTCACAATATATCACAACACAGCCCAATGGACCGAAATATTTAAGTGAAATGAATGCTCATATCGGCAATACTTTTGGCCCCGTACTTTCTACAACAGGAATGAATCAGTTTTGGTATCAGAATCAGAGAAATCTAAAGATCAATACTGCTGATTCCGAAGCCCTGGAGTATAACAAAGCATTAGGAAGAAACTTTGATGTGTTTGAAAAACATGCAGATGCTTATGGAATGGCAACGTATAAACTGAATGACAAGATCACCATTTTAGGAGGAATCAGATTATCCAATACCAATACTAAGGTAAGAGGGTACAGTGTGAATGATAATGTACTTACTCCGGTAGAAAACACCAAAAAATATCTGGCTGTTCTTCCAATGGTTCATTTGAAATATACATTGAATGATAAAACCAATCTTCGTTTTGCTGCTGCAAGAACGTTCTCAAGACCCAATTTTGGAGATTTGACTCCAGGAGGAACGTATATTGAAGCGGACAACGAGTTCAAAGGAGGAAACCCAAATCTTAATCCTACCTATTCTCTGAATTTTGATTTGATGGGAGAATATTATTTCTCCAACGTAGGGATTCTGAGTGGTGGCGTTTTCTATAAATCAATTACAGATCCTATTTTCCAGGATTCTTTTATCGGAAGCTACAACGGAATGAATGGCGTACAGTTTACAGCTCCTAACAACGGAAAAGCAGCATGGTTAGGAGGAATTGAACTGGGAATCAACAAACGCTTTGACTTCCTTCCAGGATTCTTACAATACTTTGGAGTACAATTGAATGCCACATTTATGACTTCTGAAATGGAAAAGCCAAGCGGAAGAAAAGTAGCTCTTCCTTACCAGGCAAAGGAATTGTACAATGCGCAGCTTTTCTTTGAGAAAAAAGGATTCAATGCCAGACTGGCTTACAACTACAAAGGAAAGTATGCGGTAGAATATGCTGAAGAAGACATCAATGATTCTTATTATGGCAAATACAGCAATCTTGATTTCGGAGGTTCTTATCAATTTACCAAATACCTGACTTTGTATGCGGATGTGAACAATATCCTGAATAAACCTCTGATCTATCACTTTGGTAAAAATGAAGACCGCCCTGAGCAGGTAGAATATTATGGAGTGCGATTCAACCTTGGAGTAAAACTGAACTTCTAAACCAATACCATGGCCAGAACCATCAATAAAAAAACACTCGTAACACTGAAAGCCGCTTTTGCTGCTTTTGGTGTTTACTTCTGCATGTACGGTTTTCGAAAACCTTTTACTGTAGCTTCTTTCGAAGGACTTTCCTATTGGGGAGTTGATTATAAGATCCTGATTATCATCGCTCAGGCAGTAGGGTATTTTATCTCAAAGTTTATCGGGATTAAATTTATCTCTGAACTGAAACCTCAGAAAAGACTCACTTATCTGTTTGTTTTTATTGTTATTGCAGAGCTTGCCTTACTGGGGTTTGCTGCCGTTCCTGCTCCATACAATATTATATTTATGTTCATCAACGGGATTCCGTTAGGAATGATCTGGGGAATTGTTTTCTCTTACATTGAGGGACGGAAGACCACGGAAATTATCGGTCTGTTTTTATGCTCAAGCTTTGTGGTTTCTTCAGGATTTACCAAATCTGTAGGGAAATTTCTGATGGATACTTTCTCCATTTCAGAATTCTGGATGCCATTTTCTGCCGGACTTATTTTCGTTATTCCTCTGATTCTTTTCGGATTGCTTCTTGAAAAGATTCCGCAACCTACAGAAGAAGATATTTTGCTTAAAAACAAAAGAGAACCGTTGAATGGTAAGGAAAGAAAAGCGCTCATCCAGCAATTCTTTGTTCCCATTGTATGTATTATATTTTTGTACATCTGTTTAACCGTTTTAAGGGATTTCAGAGATAATTTCAACCGTGAAATCTGGGACGGACTGAATTTTAGTTTTGACAGTTCTATTTTCACCTTAACAGAAATTCCTATTGCCATAATGGTACTTTTGATCTTAAGCTTTATGGTAAAAGTAAAAAACAATAAAAAGGCATTTGCTTATTATCATTATATCCTTTTTGCCGGGATTATTACTGTAGGACTTTCTACTTATCTGTTTCAGCAGGGTTCTTTATCTCCCTTTTTATGGATGACGATTTCCGGTTTCGGAATGTATATCTGTTATATTCCCTTCAACGGAATTTATTTTGACCGGATGATTGCCGCTTTTGAAATCAAAGGAAATGTAGGTTTTCTGATTTATATTGTAGATTCATTCGGGTACCTTGGAAGTGTCTTGATTCTTTTGTATAAAAACTTCGGTTCGGCTCAAACTTCATGGTTACATTTTTATATCAACTTAAATTATATCATCACCATTGCGGTTTTCATCCTTTCAGTGATTGCTTTTATGGCTTTCAGAAATAAGTCAAAACCCAAATCTAATTCTAATCAATTCATCAATTTCGATACGTCGAAAATTTTATAAATACTCGTAAAATGACAACAAAATTTGATTTACTCGTTGTAGGAGGTGGAATTTTAGGAACATTCCATGCTTATCATGCGCTGAAGAAAAATCTTAAGGTAGCTTTACTGGAAAGAAATTCAATTCCTCAGGGAGCTACAGTAAGGAATTTCGGACAGGTAGTGCCTTCCGGAATGGATCTTAAATGGCAGAATTTCGGAAGAGAAAGTCTTGCAATATATAACGAACTTCATACCCAGGCAGATCTTACCATCAGACAAAACGGATCTGTTTATATCGCTTCAAATGATGAAGAACTTCAGCTGATTGAAGAGCTTTATGAAATCAACAGAAACAATGATTATGAATCTGTTTTATTATCAAAAGGGGACTGTATCAAAAAGTTTGACGGCCTTCGTTCTGATTATTGTAAAGGAGGATTATTTTTCCCTCAGGAACTGTCTGTAGACTCTGCTGATATGATTGTAAAGCTTCACAAACTGCTGCAGGAAAAAATGGGATTGCAGATTTTCTATAATACAACCGTTTTAGAAACCAGGGAAGATAATCAGAAATGTACAGCTGTAACCGCAGAGGGAACAGAATTCAATGCTTCTAAAATCATTGTATGCGGTGGTCATGAATTCAAAACATTGTACCCTAATGTATTCAATGACAGCGATCTGGAAGTCAGTAAGCTTCAGATGCTTCAGACCAAACCTCAGGGAATTTATTCACTTCAGGGAAATATTCTTACTGGTCTTTCGGTCAGAAGATACGAATCATTCAGTGAGTGTCCTTCTTTTCAGAAAATCAAGGCTTTAGAAGATCCCAACTCGTTTGAAAGGAAATACGGAGTTCATATTTTATTCAAGCAGGCGCTGGACGGTTCTGTCATCATTGGTGATTCTCATGAATATGCTGATGCTAAAAATGCTGATGACCTTGGCTATGATCTTAATATGGAGATTGATGAATTTATGATTCTTGAGGCTAAAAAAATCATTGATCTTCCCACGTATGAAATCCAGAGAAGGTGGTTCGGAATCTATTCCCAGTGCAAAACCAAAGATATTTTTGAACACAGCCCATCTGCCAATATTCATATTATAACAGGTATCGGAGGGAAAGGAATGACGGGAAGCGGTGGCTTCTCCAAGTTTACTATTGAAAAAATTTACGCATAAAATTTAAATGAAAAATATAGAATTATTAGTTCTGGATATGGCTGGAACAACAATTGACGAGGACAATGTAGTCTATAAAACACTTACCAGCGCTGTAAATGATTATGGCTATGTGGTAAGCCTTGAAAAAGTATTATCCAGCTGTGCCGGAATGGAAAAACTGGAAGCCATTACAAGTCTTTTAAAGAAAATCAATGGCAATGAGGAAGATGCTCCTGCTATTTTTGAGAATTTCTCTGATCAGCTAAAAGAATCTTACCAAAACCTTGAAATAAAACCCATTAACGGAACGGAAAACTTCCTGCTCCGTATGAAGTCTCAAAACAAAAAGATCGTGTTGAATACAGGATATACTTCTGAAATTGCTCATCAGCTTCTGAATAAACTCAACTGGAAAGAAAGTATTCATTTTGATGCCTTAATTACGGCAGATGATGTTTCAGAAAGCCGTCCAAGCCCGGAAATGATCCATCTTGCGATGAAGAAATTCAATATCACGGAAGCCAATAAGGTTTTAAAGGCTGGTGACTCTGTTATTGATATCGAAGAAGGCAAAAATGCAGGTTGCGGACTTACAGTAGCCGTTCTCTCCGGAGCACAAAGCAAAGCAGAGCTTGAAAAAGCAGCCCCCGATTATATTCTGAACACCATTTCTGAAGCAGAAGGTATTCTTTAACAACTTCTTTTCAAAAACTTTTTTTACTACTTCTTGACACAAATGTTTTCATGCTAATCCATTGAAAATGTTTGTGTTTTTTGAACCACCCCGTCAAAAATTCTTTGAATTTTCGCCACCCCTCCGGAGGAGGGGAATATCGTACGTCTGATTGAATATTCGTAGAAAACATAGATTTTTGGAATCTTTTGTGAATTTTATATTCTCAAAGCGTGTGACTTAAAATAAGCAATGTTAATCATTTTTCTGACTTTTGTGGTTAACCATTTCATTCTTTTTTCTGGAACTTTTTAATTATCAATTAATTAATTTACAGTTCATACATGTTTACAAATAGTAAACTAATTTTACAATAGTTAAAAATAAATTACTATTTGTAAACTTTTACGATTCGAAAACTTATTTTCCCTATGAAAACAAAACTATTCTCAATGGCTGTTGTAATGAGCTGTTTCCTTGGAGCTCAGACCAAAAAAGTTCTTTTTATCGGTATTGACGGATGTCGTGCAGATGTCATGATGTCTACTCCCACTCCTAACATTCAAAATCTTATCAGTCAGTCAATTTATTCTATTGATGGGCTTTGCGCTGCCACTACCTGGAGCGGAAACGGATGGAGCACTATGCTTACCGGCGTGTGGCATACCAAGCATAATGTTCAGGACAATAATTTTACCAGTCCAAACTACGTCAATTATCCTGATTTTTTAACCAGAGCAGAAACTTACAATCCCAGCCTGAGAACAATTTCTCTGGCACATTGGTCACCTATTAATGATAAGATTGTACAGAATGCGGATGTAAAAACCAATCTGGCAACAGATCTTGCCGTGAAAAATGCAGCTATAACGGCTTTGCAGAATGACAACCCTGATATTCTCTTTGTAGATTTCGATGATGTAGACCATGCAGGACATTCTTATGGATTTTCATCAAGCATTCCTCAGTATGTATCTTCAATTAAAACAACAGATACTTATATCGGAGAAATTGTCACTGCTATGAAAAACAGACCTTCTTACAGTAATGAAGACTGGCTGGTAGTACTCACTACAGACCATGGGGCAATAGAAAGCTCTCATGGTGGAGGAAATCTTTCTGAAAGAAACATTTTTACGGTATATTCAAATCCGGGATTTATTCCTCAGCAAATCAGCAAAACAATCCTTGAATCCAATAAGACATTCAATCAGTTGAATTTCCCTGCAGGAACCTATGCAAAACCATCTAACCAGACTCCTTTCAATTTTGGTGCGAATCAGGATTTTACGATTGAGTTTTGGGTAAAACCAAATGCAGCTTATTCAAGTGATCCTGTTATGATCAGTAATAAAAACTGGGCTAACGGAAAAAATAAAGGATTTGTTTTTTCAGGGTATTCCGGACAGACTTTTAAAATGAATATTGGCGATGGAAACAACAGAATTGATCTTGTTGGAGGAAAAGTGGAAACGAATAAATGGAAACATATTGCTGCCAGCTTTGACAGAGATGGCCTTGTCACATTGTATGAAGACGGTGTTCCGGTAACTTTTGCGAAAATGAATACCATCGGAAATATTGATTCCGGGCTTCCTTTAACCTTAAATCAGGATGGAACCAATGCTTATGGAATCAATCTGGCAGCTTCTTATAAAGATGTAAGAATCTGGAAATCTGCTCTTCCCAATGATGTTATCGTGAATTGGGCTAACCAGGATATTACGCCTTCACATCCTTATTATGCTCAGTTAGTGGCCAATTGGAAATGTAATGGAACTTCCGGAAATACATTGGCAGATTCAAGCCCAAGCAACAATAACATGGCTATTACAGGTTCTCCGACTTATAATGCCAATACCGTCAACAATTTTAAAGTGTATGATTATACAGCAACAACAAGAGAAACAGATCATTTTCCTACCGTACTGAACTGGCTTTGTATTCCGGTACAGGCTTCATGGGGAATTGATGGAATCAACAGAATTCCGGCATGTTCTAAAGAAATATTAGCAGCAAAAGATCCCAAGGTAATTGCTGATGATTTTAAAATTTATCCCAATCCTGTTTCAACATTCATTGGAGTTCAGTATCAATCTGAAGATAAGGATATTAAAGCAGAAATCATCGACAGTAAAGGAGCAATTGTTTCAACATCACGTTTACAGTCTTCAAGAGGATATTACGATGAAAAAATCAATATTGGAAATCTTCCGGCAGGCATATATTTTATTAAAATTAATGGAAGTAAAAAATCAATGACCAAGACATTCATCAAGAAATAAAACAGTAAAGCAATTAGATTTAAATTTTGATATTAGAACAAGGATATTCCTATCCGAGTTCTAATATTTTTTTTGCTTATTTATTGAAAATCAACTCCATTCTCACATCTGCACGGTCGTACTCAGCATGACCGATAGGTGTATGGATAAAGCCCAGTTTTTCATAAAGTTTAATAGCAGGAACCAAAATAGAATTGGTAACTAAAAAGACTTTTTCTGCGTTCAATTCTTTCGCTTTTTCCACCAAGGCATTTCCCAACAGATATCCTAGTTTTTTTCCCTGAGCTTTGGGACTTACGGCCATCTTTGACAGCTCAAAAGTAAGAGGATTGTTCTCCGTTTTTACTAATGCACAGGTTCCTACCACTTCTCCATTCAGCAAAGCAAAAGCAATGTGTCCGCCTTTATTTAAAATCTCTTCTTCCGGATGATCCAGAAGCTTATAATCTCCCGATTCCATTACAAAAAAAGTCTTGATCCACTCTTCATTCAAAGCTTTGAAAGCTTCTTTATACTGAGGTTCATACGCTGTAATTTTTACTTCATTCTTAATATCATTCATCGCTATAAGGTTTATTAAATTCTGTTTTTTATCATTTTTCCCAACTTCTCCAGGTCGCTTTCCACCCTATCAGTCCATTCCAGAGCATAGTTCAGCCGCATACAGTTCTGATACTGATTATATTGTGAAAACATTCTTCCCGGAGCAAAGTTCACTTTTTGGCTGACAGCGATATCATAAAGATCTTCTGTACAAATTCTCTTATCAAGTTCCAGCCAAAGCATAAAGCCTCCTTTGGGTTCTGAAATCTTTGTATTATCAGGAAAATACTCAATCACCGACTTCTGGATCTGAAGGTAGTTCGCATATAGTTTTTTTCTGAACATTCTCAAATGATGATCATACCGTCCGTGGGCAAGGAAATCCGCAATCACATCTGAAAACAAAGAAGGTCCGCTCACCGTCTGAACCAATTTCTGACGGATAATTTTTTCCTTAAATTTTCCCGGAGCCACCCATCCTACCCTAAAACCCGGAGCCAGTGTTTTGGAAACCGAACCTACCCACATTACAATTCCTGCTTCATCATAAAACTTACACGGCTTTGGTCTTCCCGCTCCGAAGTAAATGTTTCCGTACACATCATCTTCCACCAAAGGAACATTGTACTCGGTAAGCATTTTCACCAGTTCTTTTTTGTTCTCATCAGGCATTTGAAACCCTAACGGATTGTTATAATTCACTACAAAACAACATGCAGAGAGCTTCGGAAGTACCTTTTTTAAAGCATCAAGATCCACTCCTGTAATGGGATGCGTAGGAATTTCTACAGCTTTAAGCCCCAATAACTGAATGGCCTGAAGAATTCCGAAATATACAGGACTTTCCACCGCCACAGAATCTCCCGGCTTGGTCACTGCCATTAAGCAGTTATAAACGGCATTCATCGCTCCGGAAGTAATGACCAGATCATCTTCTGTAATTTTCCCTTCCATTACCATAGACCATTTGGCGATTTCTCTACGCAGAATTTCGCTTCCCTGCACAGGTTCATAATTGGTTCCGCTGTCACTCTTCCTTTTCATCACATCAATCATACATTTCTTCATTTTGGCAACCGGAAGGAGACTTTTCCCCGGAATTCCAAGAGCGAACTGCGTAACATCTGTACCCCCGATGCTCCCAAATACTTTATCAATAAGATCCTGAGGGGTATTTTTACCTTCCGAAACCTTCATCTGTGCTACAGAAGGCAATGCCAGTTTTCTTTGGGAAGTCTGGCTTACATAATATCCGTATTTCGGACGCGATTCTACAAGAGAACGGCTTTCCAGCTCCATATACGCTTGCTTTATTGTATTCAGGCTCACGTTGTATAATTTCTGGGCACTTCTCAGTGAAGGCAGCCTGTCTCCAAACTGCAGGGTTTCACTTTTAATCTGCTCTGTGACAGAATTGGCTATTTTAAGGTACAGAACATCTTTAGGCATTGAATCAGGGTTTTAAGTAAATGTACAATTTTATCCTGCTTTATTCAGGATTCAGCCAGCTAATCACACTGCTGATACTGCTTTTTAACTGTTCCGGATCTTTGAAATTCGGCGTATTATTATTTTTTAAATATCTTTCAGCACGGGAAAAAAAGTTTCTTTTCTCTACTTCTGGCATTTTGTTTTTATCATAAACTTTGAAAGAGATTTCATTTTTTTCATTAATGATAAGGCTGGCAAAAGCAACTACTATATTTCCGTTTTTAGCCAAAAGAAAAGGAAGTCCGAAATTCTGATCTGCTTTTTTCACATTCTGGATCTCCAGAAAAATAGTTTTAAGCATCCCCATATCTGAGATATACGCTTCAGCATATTGAAACGGCTTCTGCTGTTGAATGGTTGTTTCCATATTTTCTTCTTTAGCTAAACAAAATTATGGAGTATTTAATTTTGGATACAGATACAGAACTAAACAATATTACGGGTACAGATTTTTACGTTCCGGATCCAATATGCAAATATATTTAGCTAAAATTGTATTCTCTGTTTTATCTTTGCAAAAAGTATTAGACAAAATGAGCTTCTTTGGAACGAATATTAAGAAAATAAGACAGGTAAAAGGAATAAGCCAAAAAGCATTTGCAGACCTTCTTGATCTGAACAGAGGTGTGATAAGCTCTTATGAAGAAGGCCGTGCCGAACCTAAGATTGAAACAATATTAAAAGTTGCCCATCATTTTAACCTTACTCTTGATCAATTACTGACTGAATCTTTACAGGCAGGGCAATTAGTAAGTGTTTCTGACACGGATCAGCTTATGCTTTTTCCGGAATCAGAGATCCTGAATAACAAAGAAGAGCAGACAAAAACAGAGAAAAATAATCCCAACTCCTCAATACTGCAAAAAATATTAGCATCCGTTGATCTCATATATGAATTCACTCTTGAAAAACAACTGCTGGCCCACTATCAATACGGTGATGTTTTATTTTTAAATAAGGCTGATATACATACAGAGCCCTTCAACAATTTATTAGTTCATACCAATGGAAACCTTCAGTATACAATTGATAATCAAACACTAAACAGAAATACTCAGGAATATTATAAGATTGTTGGATACATTTCAATGGCTGAACAAAATATATTTAGAGGCATCTTTGAGAGATTGGAGAGGCTGGAAAGTAAGGGATAGTTTAATTAAGTTCGCAAGAAATAAATGCACTAAATGACACTTCATTTTTTTTTATTATTTGTAATCAAACCGATCTTCATCTGGATACCAATAAGTATCTAAAGCTGTTGATAATGTTCCATTTTCATAAGCTTTTATACGATCTCCTAAGCTGGACATGGTGCCCAAACTAACCACTCTTCCTGTTTCTTTTTCAACTAAAAAAGGTCCACCCCCCGCCAAAGATTTATTAAAATCGCCTGTTAAAATGAATTCTTTGGTATTGTAGCGGTAAATATTACCATACGGTTTTTTAATAATAGCATCAGTATATATCATTGTCTCAATACCTTTTTTTACCATTCTATTTAAAAAATATTCTGCTACTTCTAACATTTCCTTATCTGTTAACATCATTTTTTCAATTTTGTGTTGTTGTTTTTAAGTTGTTGAAAATAATAAAAACAGCAGTGAAATTACTGCTGTTTTTTATTATTTTTATTTGTAATCAAACCGATCTTCATCAGGATACCAATATGTGTCTAAAGCTGTTGGTAATGTTCCATTTTCATAAGATGTTATATAATCTTCTAACCTTCCTGCAGTACAGAAACCAACCACTCTCCCTGTTTTTTTTTCTACGAGAAAGGGTGCATTCCCTACCAATGATTTATTAAAATTTCCGGTTAATATATATTCTTTTGAATTATAAAAATAAATGTTACCATAAGATTTTTTTATAACATCATCTATATATATCATAACTTCAATATGTTTTCCTCTCTTTCCTAATCTTTGTAAATAACGTTCTGCTATAGCTAGCATTTCTTTGTCTGTTAAAATCATTTTTTTCAATTTTGTGATTTTGAAGTATTAAAAATAATAAAAAACAGCAGTAATTGCACTGCTGTTTTTATTTTCATTTTATTTGTAATCAAATCTATCTTCGTCCGGATACCAGTAAAGGTCTAAACTTGGAGTCATAGTACCATTTTCATAGGATCTTATATAATCTTCTAATCTTGCTGCCGTACCAAAAGTAACTACCCTTCCGTCTTTTTTTTCCACTAAAAATGGAGCATTACCTATTAAAGATTTATTAAAGTCTCCTGTTAAAAGATATTCTTTAGAATTATAACGATAAATATTACCATAAGTCTTTTTAATTATATCATCTAAACGTATCATTACTTCAATACTTTCTCCCCCCAGTTCTCCTAATCTTTTTAAGTAGCGTTCTGCTATTTGCAGCATTTCTTTATCTGTTAACATAAATTTTTTTTTCTAATTTGTTATTATCTTACTATTAAATATTTAAAGCCACCTTCTTTCTCAGATGCATAAGCTTTATTATATTTACTTTCAATGAATTTTGCAAAATTATAATCTTTTAAAGCAAAGATTACATATTCACCTGTTTGACCATCAAATAGATGTAACTCTCCTCCTTTTTTCATTCCAACAAAATAATGACCTTCAGTTGACTGTCCTATTACTCCTCTTGAGCCCCTTACATTTTTTACATCATGCACACCATAAATAACAACTATTTCTCCTTCTTTCATCAATTCCTTTAGTCTACCCAATGGGCTAATGGGCTGAAAATGGCCTCCCCCAAATTTAGGTACAATCTTTTCAAATGACTGATAACCTGATCTTTTTGCTAATTGTAATTCTCCCTTTCTCAAAAAATTAATTACAGATTCTACTACATTCCCACAATTTGTTTTATGAACTTGAACTACAGCACTACCTAATGACTCATGGTTAAAATATGGCATTGCTTCTTTCATTTTTTCAAAAGGGTTTTCAATTATAGTATTTGAAAATTGTTTTTTCCCTTCTATAAATGCTTTTACCTCTGCTTCAACTGTTGTTTCTACAATAGAAAAACCTGGCGGCACATGCCCTCCCAAATGCTCCAGCTCTTCTATTAACTTTTCTCCCTGTAAATTACGCCATTTTTTGTAGAACATATGCATTTCTGCTTTGGTAAACTCTTCAATCACTTCGCCTTTGTACACAAGAGCATAAGCATTTAAAAATTTCCCCTCTCTTTGTCCATATAAGAAAACTACCCCATTTTCAGCCATGGTATTACCAAGGGCTCTGTATTCCGCGCCATGAAAAATTTCCTTGGGTTCCAATACTTTTATCGTATTCTTTTGGAAGTTGGTAATATTGGTTTCCAGAGTTGCTTTTAGTACTAAAGTTTTAAGGTAATTCTTTGCACTACCGTCTGCCATTTTTGCGATCAGTTTGGCTGCTCCGCTATAAAAACCGCCTACAACAGTTAAGCCCGCCAATGCAATACCTCCCACCATATAAATCTCTTCCCACACTGCCAGAAATTCTGCTCCTCTTTCATATGTAGCAATTTCTTCTTTAAACGCCTGTACGGTAAGGTCAGCTCCCGCCAAAGAGATATCGGCGGCTGCCAGTAGAATAAAATAAGGGTTTCCGGTCGTAGCCAATGTAGCAACACCAATTACAACAGCCAGGAGATTGGCTGCAATACGGATATTCTGCTGCACAACCGCCCATTCTTCTGCGTCTGCCAGTGCTTTCAGATAAATAGCAGGCACCAGATATACTTCTTCCTTTTCTCCGCTGATATCTGTAAGATACACCATATCTAAAGGATGAAATTGTGCTCCTTCATCCAGATCTTCCTTTACGGTCTCTGTTGCATTGGGATCTCCTTCTTTCGGGACAATTTTTACATTTCGCTGTACCTCTTTTTGTTGCTGTAAGAAAAAAGTATCCCTGTACTGATCATTACTGCCCTGGAAAATGCCCATTTCCAGAATATCACTGTTTATTGTATAGCCTTTTCCAATGGTAAAGGATCTGGCTTCTTTTTTCCGCTTGTCATTGTTGGCAAACATTGAAAACAGCATCATGATATTAGCCAGAATCATCCGGTTGGTTTGCATCTTACCATCATACTCCGTGCTCCCGTCTAAATTGTAATAGATCCTGTTCAGTTTATCCGGATTTTCTCGGAAGTACTTAAGAACAGGAACCGGATCTCCAATGGCTTTGAAAATCTGTATCACTGCCGAACTGCTGTCTTTGAAAATATCCGAATCATCACCATTTGAAAGGATTTCAAGATGATTAAAAAACGTCAGATTGTCAATATGCTTAGAAAGTCCAGACAAAATAGTTTCAGGAATGTTTTCGTAGATGAATTTCAGAGATTTAGAATTTTCATGCTTTTTGATCGCATGTGCGAAGTTTTTCAGAAAGTATTTATAATCATCATCATAGTTATCAATATCACCATAGCCTAATACGATATTTAAATCTCTGAATTCCTGATAAGAACAGGTTTCCAAAATAATTGCTTTTTCGGCGCTTTGACCATAGAAAAAATTGATCCTGTAATAGATTTTCTCGTTGCCAACGTCTATTTCCTGGGTTATTTGGGTCTGGTTCCATTTTACTGGGACATTTTCTACTTTTGAGTTCAGATAAGCTTTCAGTCTGATGAAATTTCTGCCCGGAAGAGAAAGACTTTTGTTTGGGGTATTAGAATGATAGTCAATCGGATTATATTCCAGAATATAATCTTTCATACCACTGTTGGCATACTTAATTTTTGAAACCAAAAGTTCCAGATTGATATATTCATCCGTCTGCCAGTCTGTAATGTCTGAAGCTGGAGACGAAGCTGGTAAAGAGGTTTCTTTTTGTAAATCTGTGGGTTGTTTTAATGTTTTGCTAAAAAAAGATTCAGTGGACAGCAAATGATTTGATAAAGACTGCAGGGTTCTTTTACTCGTTTCATCTAAGTCGTCAAAATCGTTAAAATAATTGTCATAATTCATTGCTTAAAATTTTAGGTTAATAAAAATTCAGCATGAAAATCTAAACAAGGTTCAGGGACGGATTTAAATTTTGTCAAGAGTTCCTTAAAATTTAAGTCTCATTCTTAAGGAAATATACGATACAGATATCCGTCTGAAACATTGTTATTAAATTTCATATTTGTGTTTTATTATTACAAATATCAATGCGGAAAGCGACAGAACTTGACGTATTAAAATTTAAATTGAATAGGGCTTCATTTTGAAACGATGACTATATTAATGGAAACAAACTAATTTGACTATGATTTAAAAATATCTATTTTATATAGTGGAACCGAATATCTATGGATTTCCTGGTATTTTTTAAGTGATTAACAGAAACAAAAATCCCTCCGTAATAAATTACAGAGGGACTTGTACCCCAGACGGGACTTGAACCCGTACGTCCTTGCGGACACAGGATTTTAAGTCCTGCGTGTCTACCAGTTCCACCACCAGGGCATGGTGTGGGCAAAAAAAAAAGATCCGAACCAAGGGTTCCAACCTTTTCTGTGACTCTGTGAAGAGCCTTTTCGCATAGTGCGGATGAAGGGACTCGAACCCCCACGCCTCACGGCACCAGATCCTAAGTCTGGCGTGGCTACCAATTACACCACATCCGCTGATTTTTGCTGATCTGAATTTCAGATTCAACCTTATTTCTTACAAATATAAAATATTTTATTTAAAGAACACTCTCTAATTAAAACAAAAAACCCTCCGTAAGATATTACAGAGGGTCTTGTACCCCAGACGGGACTTGAACCCGTACGTCCTTGCGGACACAGGATTTTAAGTCCTGCGTGTCTACCAGTTCCACCACCAGGGCATGGTGTGGAGCGAAAAACGGGATTCGAACCCGCGACCCCAACCTTGGCAAGGTTGTGCTCTACCAGCTGAGCTATTTTCGCATAGTGCGGATGAAGGGACTCGAACCCCCACGCCTCACGGCACCAGATCCTAAGTCTGGCGTGGCTACCAATTACACCACATCCGCTGGTTTTTTTTATACTGTAAGTTTTAAAGAGCTTGCTTCGTTTTTGTGAGTGCAAATATAGGACAATTTCCTTTACTACCAAACTTTTCAGGAAAAAAAATTAAATTTTCCATATTTTTTTTTCACCTCACCTTTTATTACATTTCATTTTCTTATTTTTACATCGTTAATATTTACAATATGGAATTACAAGGAACGGTAAAGAAACTTTTTGATGCTCAAACATTTGCGAGCGGGTTTCAAAAAAGAGAAATGGTTATTTTGACCCAAGAACAGTATCCACAGCCGATAAACATAGAATTTTTATCTGATAAAATCAGTTTATTAGATAACCTTAAAGAAGGAGAAAACGTAAAAGTAGGAATCAACATCAGAGGGAGAGAATGGGTTTCTCCTCAAGGTGAAACTAAATACTTCAACTCTATTACAGGCTGGAGAGTAGAGAAAGTTTTTGAAAACGCTTCAGAACCTACTCAGGCAACGCCTCAACAATCAGCATCTCCCGTTTCTAACGAGAATCCTTTTGCCGGAGACGATGATGATGATTTACCTTTTTAATTAAAGAATAAAGATCAAATATAAATCCTGCTTTTTGAAGTGGGATTTTTTTTCTAAAAATGGTCCGATTAGACGAAAACGAGATTTCATTTCCTGACCCTGAGCTGTATGAGGGTCATGAAGGGGTGGTTGCTTTTGGAGGCGACCTATCTGTAGAACGCATTTGGTTTGCTTATCAACTGGGTATTTTTCCCTGGTACAATCCCGGAGAAGAAATCCTCTGGTGGTGCCCTGATCCGAGATTTGTTCTGGTTCCCGAAGAATTAAAGGTTTCAAAATCAATGAGAAAGATCCTGAACAGAAATGTTTTTACTTTCTCAGAGAATCAGAGTTTCAGAGAAGTGATCAGAAACTGTCAGCAGGCGACCCGCAAAGGACAGTCAGGAACATGGCTTTCCGAAGAACTGATGAATTCTTTTATCAAGCTTCACGAATATGGCCTGGCCAAAAGTATTGAAGTGTGGCAGGAAGGAGAGCTTGTAGGCGGCTTTTACGGATTACAGATTGGGAATGTCTTTTGTGGCGAAAGCATGTTTGCAAAAGTAAGCAATGCATCCAAAGCTGGATTTATCCACTTCGTAGAAAACAATAAAGACAAGATAGAATTAATTGACTGTCAGTCGCATACAGAACATCTTGAAAGTTTAGGAGCAAAAATGATTCCTAAAAAAGAATTTCTAAAAATCTTACACGAAAATAATGAACGCAGATAAAGAAAAATGGGTTCTTCTGGTTATCCTGAGTATTATCTGGGGATCATCCTTTATTTTAATTAAAAAATCACTGGAACATTTTAATCCGTATCAGGTAGGATCTTTAAGGGTTCTTATTGCAGGGATTATTTTGCTTCCTGTTGCTATTTCCAATTATAAGCTCTTTCCTAAAAAACATCTGAAGTGGCTAATTTTAGCAGCTTTTACAGGGAATTTTATTCCTATGTTTTTGTTTCCGATTGCAGAAACTGAAGTAAGCAGCAGTATTGCAGGGATTATCAATTCAATGATGCCTATTTTCGTCATTATTGTAGGTGCACTGGTATGGAAATTCGAAACGACAAAAAAGCAGATTATAGGAACGTTAATAAGCTTCACCGGAGTCTGCATTCTTGCATTTGGAGGTGGTGACAGCGGAGATTTGAAAATGGTTCCCATTCTGTTGTTATTATTGGCCACTTTATGTTATGCACTGAGTACAACAACGGTAAAATCGAAGCTTATGGAAGTTTCGTCTACTGTTTTATCGGCTTTTGTGTTCTCATTTGTGTTATTATTCCCCTCCATTATAGCCCTGACCTCCACTGGATTCTTTTCGGAATTTAGCTTTTCGAAGGATAATCTGCTGGGGCTAATGTTTGTCAGCCTCTTATCGATCTTCGGAACAGGTCTGGCAATGACCATGAATTATCGTTTGCTGAAAGTTTCTTCTCCTCTTTTTGCCTCCACAGTTACTTTAGTAATGCCTATTGTTGCTATTATCTGGGGAATTTTAGATGGCGAAAAACTAACGTATTTACAATTTATAGGAGCAGGAATTATCATTGGAGGACTGATCTTTTTGAGAACAAATCAAAAAAAATAAAATTACATTATAAATTAAATTATATTTGGCTGATTTAATTTATAACTATGAAAAAAAATCTATTTTTTGGCTTATTGGCCTTATCTACCATTTCATGCTATAATTCTGATGACACTCCTTTTGACAACAGCGATCCATCTGCTCAAAGCGTAATTCTTCCTACGAGAATGACGATGGATGGCATTGTAATGAAAATCAATTACAACGGAACTAAAATCATCAGTATGATTAACAATATTAATCATGGGCAAAGAATTGAATTCACCTATACGGACGACTATGTCACCGGTATTAAACATTACGAAAATAATATTCTTGAAAGTACGGTTGAATACGGCTATAATAACGGACGTATGGCGTCTGCTGTTACTAAGGAATATTCTACTACAGGTACAGTACAGAATACAGTCGCATTTGCTTATACCTACACAAGCAATACAGAAATCAGTGTAAAAAAACAGACAACTTCAGGAACTGCCGGTTCATCCACGATCAACAGTATACTTACTTACAGCAATGGAAATATGGTAAGCAATATAGGTTCAGGAACCGGAACAGTAAATGGCAATACGGTTAATTACACAGAGAATGAAACCTACACTTATACGGATAAAAACTATCCTTTTAAAAATGTAAAGGGTTTCGACAAAATCATATTTAACGGAAATGAGATCGATGGCGTAAGCATGCTATTTTCGAATATAAAGAACAGCTTAAGCACCTATAAAGGGCAATTCACCAATACCGGAGGAGGAGCAACAACCGGAACTACTGCTCATAAGTATACAACCACTTTTAATGCTGCAGGCTATCCGTCTGAAGAAAGCAGGCAGTCTCTTGATATGAATGGAAATGCAAACGGAAATGCTCCGGATAAATTTTTCTATGAATATAACTTTCAATAAAAAAACCTGCAAAAATGCAGGTTTTATTGTTTTTAAATTAATTTAATTCTTTTTTCTCACTCTACTTGCTTTAGCTTTTTTCACCTCATCTTTAATGAAAGGATATTTTTTCTGCATATCCTTAACTAAAGACGGATCCAAATCTAATGCTTTCTGAAGAGCTTCCATTCCCTTATCCTGGTCTTTCAGGTTAAAAAAGCAATTGCTTAACTGATAAAACAGTTCTGCTCTGTGGTGATTTTTTAACGCTTTATTCAGAACGGTTACCGCATCTTCATATTCTCCTACCAACATCAAAACTTCTGAATAGGCATACCAGTTGTAGAATCTTGATGGTTCTGCATCCACAAGCTTTTTAAGACAGGTAAGACTTTCTTCAAACTTCCCTGAATCAATGAACAGGAAAGCCAGTCTTTTTTGATAATCAAGATTGTTTTCATTCAGCTGGGTAGCTTCTTTGGCATAATACAATGCTTCAGACATTCCGCCCATTTCTTCGTAAAGATAAGACTGTTCCATCATTGCAAGATAAAACTGAGGGTCTTCTCTTAATGATTTCTGAAATGCATTTAACGCTATAATAGGCTGTTTTAATGCTTTATTACACAATCCGATTTTATAAAAAGTAAATGCTTTTGTGTATTCCAGTTCCAGCATTTCTTCATAGGTCTCAATTGCTTTTTGGTATTGTCCCAAAGCTTCATAACAGGCTGCTTTATTGGCATATACTCCTACAGAGTTTGAGTTGATTGCCAACAAATAATCGTAGCCTCTTATCGCTTCATCATAATTTTTTCTGTTGAAATAGAATTGTCCGTATTCAAACCATGCGGTTTCGGAATAAGAGAATTCATCTAAATATTCATTAAGAAAGGCAATAGCCTCCTCGCTCTTATTCAAATCACTGAAACACACCATACAGTTTTCCAGTGAATATTCATCCAACGGATCTTCTTTCAGTGCTTTTCTATAATGTTTAAGAGCGTTAAAAGGATCTCCGAGATTCACATATTCATCCGCAATAAAGTTGTGGAGAAAGTTTTCTTCTTCCTCTAATGTCAAAGCTTTTTTACAGATTTCAATGGATTTTCTGGGATTTCCTAGGTTCGAATAATACTTGGCATAACAAACCAAAAAGTCAGTGCTTTCCATAGAGGCACCTTTCAATTCATCGATAAGTTCTTTCGCCGTATTATACTCTTCCCACTCCAGAAGGATCTCAAGTCTTTTGATCTTAATATCCAACGAATTAGGGTGAAGCTTTAGTCCATAATTAACAGCCATGTCAGCGTAATTAAAATCACCAAGCTCCAAATAATAAACAATAATGTCTTCTAACTCTTCTGTATCGAAGTAGAATTCGTCATTGTTTTCCATCATTTCCTCGAACTTTTTTACAAGTTCATTTCCAAAATACTCTTCCAATAGTGTCCTCTTTGTCGGCCTGATGTCTGAATTTGCTTACAAACCTCGGCAAACGATTAGTTAATAATACATCTGAAACTGATATTCAAATATTTATGCAAAGTTGCAACTTTTTTTTGAATTTTCCATTTCATTAATTTCTATTATAAAAATAGTAAAAAAAGAAAACCAATAAAAGGATTGTGGATAAAAAAACGGAAATTGGGGTTAAATTCTTATTACAAGACGTTTTCCGCTTTGTATCTCAGCATTCCATATAGTTTCGATATTTTTAATATCAACGTCCTGTGTTTCCATTTTAATCTTTCCGTCTACAACTGCCTGAAACATTTCAGGAATAATTTCTGAAAACAGAAGGGCTGATTCTTCTTTTGTCCAGCTTCCCAATCCGGATCCTGAGATCTGAATATCTGTTCCTCTGAGGATCTGTGAAGACAGCTGGATGGTATCTCCGCTCATTCCTCCTATGGTTACCAGTTTGGTTTTATGAGAAAAGGTTCCGTCTCCTTTAAAAGCGGACAATATCATTTCTATAGAATGTCCCCAGATATAATCCAAAACAATATCAATAGGAGTTTCTTCATGAATTTCTTTTATTTTTTGTTTAAAATCATGATCTGCTAATTGGAGTGAAACAACTTCATCAGCTCCCAGCTCACGTAAAGACTGCAGAGATTCTTCATTTCTTCCTGTAACAATGATTTTACCGGCATTATATAATCTGGCGATCTGAACAGCAATTCTGCCTGTAATTCCGGTTGCTCCGTTAATCAGAACGGTATTTCCTTTTTGTATTCCGGCTTTAAACTTTAAGGCCATTGCAGATCCCATAACGGCATTTGGCAGTGCGGCGGCTACAGAAAAGTCCAGTTGTTCAGGAATTGGAATGATCATTTTTTTATCTGCTACAGCTTTTTCAGCTACCGTTCCTTTTTTACTGAAGAAATAAACTTTATTTCCATTTTCCAGATATCCTACTCCATCTGTCCCGATAATAGTGGGTTGATGTTCCTGATTTTCTGTGGAATAATGATTTCCTCCAGCTCTGGCTCTGTCAAGATTTTTAATAGACGCGGCTTTTACTGAAACCAGAATTTCATTTTCATTCATAATTTCAGGTGCCGGAAAATCTGCGTATTGAGGAATGCTTCCTTTTTCAAATACTACTGCTGCTTTCATTCTTTTTAATTTTTAAGCAAAATTATTGAGGATGAATGCCGCAGAGCGATAACATTTGTTATGAGTTTAGGAATTTGTTCGGGAAAGGAAGGAGGCAAGCCGGGCGTTTATAAAACCCGAAATATATTTGAAACGCAGAGAGCGCCAGGTGACACAATATTATGCATTATTTGGGCGCAAAGGCACTTCGTTTAGCAAAGAACGGTTATAATCGCTGAGTGAAACGCCTTTGCGAACATTTTCAACAATACATATTATTCTTTGCGAACGTTGCCTTTAAGATGAGTCAGAATTTATACAGTTTCTTTTTAAACTTCTGGCTTCCATCTTCCAGCCTATCCCAGTCTCTCTTTCAATATTTTGCTTTTGATTCTGCTGAGATGCACCGTTGTAATCCCAAGATAGGAGGCAATATAATGCTGCGGAACTCTTTTGATAATTTCAGGTTTGGTTTTAGCAAGATTGATGTACCGCTGCTGGGGTGTATCTTTAATGAAGGAAAAGAAATGCTTCATATAATCAAATACTCTTTCAAAAAGGGCATCCATAAAGAGATTTCTGAGCTCACGATTTTCATACACTTCTTCCAGAAAAGCTTCTACATCGGGCTTATTGATTTTATATAAAATACAGGGTTCTATCGTTTCAAATGAAACCATACTTGGCAAGCCTTTTTTAAAACTTTCAAGGGATGAAAACATTGTATTTTCAAGGAAAAACTGAAATGTTACGTCTTTTCCGTCATTATTATACCAGGCTCTTACCATACCTTTTTCAATGTAATAGGCATTGTAGGAAACCTCTCCTTCTTTTAAAAGCAAAGTTTTAGCCGGGACTTCCATTCGTTCAAAGCTGCCCAGAAATTTTCTCCACTTTTCTTTAGGAAAGGGAAATCTGTTTTTGATATGTTCAAACATTCCTGATAAAAAAAGAACGGACTCATTGTCCGTTCTTCAAATATTTTTAGATTAAACTCTTAATTTTAGCAATGATATCATCACCTAACTGATCAGCTTCTTCCTGAGAGTGAGCTTCCGTATAAATTCTGATGATGGGTTCTGTATTGGATTTTCTAAGGTGAACCCAATTGTTTTCAAAGTCTATTTTAACGCCATCTACAGTGGAAACTTCTTCATTCTGATATTCCTGTTCCATTTTGCTTAAGATAGCATCTACATCAATCTCCGGAGTCAGTTCTATTTTCTTTTTCCCCATGAAATAGCTTGGATATCCTGCTCTTAGTTCAGAAACTGTTTTGTTTTCTTTGGCTAAATGCGTTAAAAATAGAGCTACGCCTACCAAAGAATCTCTTCCGTAATGCAATTCAGGATAGATAATTCCTCCGTTTCCTTCTCCTCCGATGACAGCATTTTTCTCTTTCATCAGAGTTACTACATTTACTTCTCCTACTGCACTGGCAAAGTATTCTGAGTTGTGGGTATGTGCTACATCTCTCAGAGCACGGCTTGAAGAAAGGTTAGAGATTGCCACCCCATTCTGGTATTTCAACAGGTAATCTGCAACAGCAACCAATGTATACTCTTCGCCGAACATTTCTCCTTTTTCGTCAATCAGTGCCAGTCTGTCTACATCCGGATCTACGACAACTCCCAAATCAGCGTTTTCTTTTTTCACCAATTCGCAGATGTCTCCCAAATGTTCTTTCAAGGGTTCAGGATTGTGTGGGAAGTGTCCTGTAGGCTCACAGTATAATTTGACTGTTTCACAGCCTAGTTTATCCAAAAGCATAGGAATTGCAATTCCTCCTGTAGAGTTTACCGCATCCAGAACCACTTTAAAGTTTTTTGCTCTGATGGCTTCCACATCTACCATTGGTAAATCCAGGATCTGCTGAATATGGATATCAAAAGCATCATCTCTTGTTTCGTATTTTCCAAGATCGTCAACTTCTGCATAGTTGAAATCTTCACTTTCTGCCAAAGCCAGTACTTCCGCACCGTTTTCACCAGTGATGAATTCTCCTTTTTCGTTTAATAATTTAAGGGCATTCCATTGTTTTGGATTATGGGAAGCGGTAAGGATAATTCCTCCGTCTGCATTCAGCTCAGGAACCATTATTTCCACTGTTGGCGTTGTAGAAAGTCCAAGATCTACTACATTAATCCCCAATCCCTGCAATGTGGCCGTTACCAGAGAAGAAACCATCTGACCAGAAATTCTGGCATCTCTTCCGATGATAAGAGTAAGGTCTTTTTTGTTTTTATTATTTTGAAGCCAAGTTCCGAATGCGGAAGCGAATTTTACCACATCCAGCGGTGTTAAGTTATCATTTACTTTTCCACCAATGGTTCCGCGAATTCCGGAAATAGATTTTATTAATGACATGATGTTTTTTTACTTTTATTTTGTTCTTTCTAAATTTTCCAACGCAAAGATACTTAAAAGAGCCTTCAACTTATAGAACCGGAATCTTTTTTTGGACTTTATCATAGGTATTTTTTACAACTTTCGGCGGTGCAAAACGATACCCTATATATAACAATCCATAGAGATTATTATTTTCTACTGTCTGATTATTTTTCTGATCATAAGCATAGGTCTTAAAATTCATTTTTCCTCCAAATAAAAACCGGTCAGTATTGTATCCTATATGAAGCCCACCCTGCATTCTTATGGTTGCATACTGGGCATTTTCTTTTACTCCTCCGTTATCAAAATCTCTGTAACTGGAAAATTTTCCTCCGATTCCAATAGCAAGGTAAGGTGAGATGTTGACATTCTTTCCAATGACCCAATTATAGAAATACCCTATGTTTCCACCAATATTATATTGAGTTTCTTTGCTTTTCAGTCCATCAATTGTGTTTCTGAAAACAGTAAGGTCATAATCCAGAAATGGCACCCAGCTTCCGCTGCTTTTATACTGCCATTCTCCCTGTGTATAAATACTTCTTGCTGAAAAATTTTTATTGAGAATATAGGAAGTGGATCCACCGAAGGTTTGTACTCTTAAATCCGGGAACTGAATGTATGGATCTCTTCCTTCCTGCCATTCAGGCCACAGGTCTTTCATGTTTTCTACATAGAAGCCTTTCACATTTTTATAATAAACATTCTGTATGAATCTTCCCGGAAAAAACCTGAAGCTTAAATCAGTATAGGAGCTTTTCCCTTTCATTTCGTCATCATTATTTCCATCTAAAAATCTGGGGGCAAATGATACTGTTGCACTTATTATTCTATAATCGACTGAAAAGGATGTTTTGGTTTTATTGTTGATTGACAAGTCCATCTCGAATGCGTCCTTACCTTCTCCTGCAGAAAAAACATAGTTCTCGATATTGGTATCAAGATTCACACGAATCATTACCTGGTCTGCATAAGACTTGGTATTTGCGGTATCTGCCTGTGCTTTTACCTGAAAGGCTGATAAAGAAAATAATAGGAATAATCCTGTCTTAAAAAAATTCAAACCGAATAATTTACATTAGAAAAATGAAATTACTACATTTTTTTCAATTATCCGATCAACCCGGTATTAAGAACAGCCGCAATCTTTATCGCAGTTGGTTCTTTTGGAGCTGAATTTTTTAGGTGCAAAATTCTTTTTAAGTACTTTAAATAAAGAGTAACAAGCGAATGCTACAATTAATACAATAAGTACGTACTGAATGATTAATGATGAATCCATTACTTTAAAATCTGATATGCTATCATCGACACAAAATATGCCAAACCTGTCATCATGACCACCTGAAAGCAGGTCCATTTCCAACTTTTGGTTTCTCTGTAGACTACTGCAAGTGTAGAAACACACTGCATTGCAAATGCATAGAAAAGAAGAACTGAAATTCCGGTAGCAAAACTGAAGACTTTTTCTCCGTTGGGTTTCACATCTCTTCTCATTTTATCAATTACTTTTACTTCGGGAGCATCATCTTCCAAACTGTAAAGTGTAGACATTGTTCCTACGAAAACTTCTCTTGCGACGAAGCTGGTAAGAATTCCCACTCCCATTTTCCAGTCGTAGCCAAGCGGAGCAATCACGGGTTCTATTCCTTTACCCATTTTCGCAAGGTAAGAATGGTCAAGGTGAACATCTGTAGCTACAAATTCATTGGTTTTCTGGCTTGGTCCAAAGTAACTCAGAAACCAGATGATGATACTTACGATGAAAATTATTTTTCCTGCTCCGGTAATGAAATCCCATACTTTTCCCAGAACCATTTTAAAGTCATATCCGAAAAGTGGTTTTTTATAAGCGGGAAGGTCCATGACAAGGTACGTTTTTCCTTTACTTTTAATAAATCTTTTAAGGATTGCTGCTGAGAATAAAGCGACTAAGAAGCCAAGAAGGTACATTCCCATCAAGACCAGCGCCTTATATTTTATTCCTAAAAATGTTCCTTCTGAGATAATCAGTCCGATGATAATACTGTATACCGGAAGTCTTGCAGAACATGTCATAAATGGGGTTACCAGTATGGTAAGCAGTCTTTCTTTTACGTTTTCAATATTTCTTGTAGAAATCACAGCAGGAATAGCGCAGGCTGTACCTGATACAAGCGGAACAATGCTTTTCCCGTTAAGCCCGAACGGACGAAGTAATCTGTCCATCAGGAATACGACTCTTGCCATATATCCTGAATCTTCTAACAGGTAAAGGAAATACAACAGGATTCCGATCTGTGGAGCAAAAACTACAATTCCGCCAATTCCCGGAACAATTCCGTTAGAAATCAGTGAATTAATTGGTCCTTCCGGAAGATGTTCGTTTGTAAATGCAGCAAGCCAGGAAAATGTTTCTTCGATCCAGTTCATAGGATATTCCGCAAGGAAGAAAACGCTTTGGAAAATAACCAGCAGGATGAGCAAAAAAACTACATAACCCCAGAATTTATGGACTAAAACTTTATCCAGTTTTTCGGTCAGTAATTCTTTGAACTGAGCTTTTTTAGAAATAACATCAGCCAGTATTTTGTCTACATTCTGATATCTTCTTACGGTTTCCTGAACCTGTAATCTTTTCGGAACCAAGCTTTTAGAATCAGATTCATTGAGCTGTTCCATTACTGAGCTTATTCTTCCAAGATCTGTTCCTAGTGAAAGGCTCATCCAGGCTTTATATTCATTATCAAAACCTTTATGTGCTGCCAGTTTCTGAATAAAATCTCTGTGTTCGTTGGGGGTTTCAAAAGAAACTGTATTTGTTTTTACAAATTCATTGTTGTAAACAGCTTCTCTCACGGTATCAATTCCAATCTGCTCTTTGGCGTTGGTCTGAATAATCCGAATTCCTAATGCTTCGGAAAATTTTTGAATATCTATGGTGATTCCTCTTCTTTCTGCCTGGTCAATCTGATTGACAATCAGAATCATTGGAATGCCAAGATCCTGAATCTGCTGAAATAGAAGCAATCCTCTTTTTAAACTTAATGCTTCAAGAATATAAACAACTCCTGCGTAGTTTTTCTGCTCGTCGATAAGGTATTTGGAAAAAATAGCTTCATCTTCTGAGCTTGGGTAAACGCTGTAAGAACCTGGAAGATCAATGACTTCCACTTCTTCATTTTTATACGTATAGTTCCCCGAATGACTAGCCACGGTAACGCCGGCATAGTTTCCGGTTTTCTGCTTTTTGTTGCAAAGTGTATTAAAAACCGTTGACTTTCCTACATTAGGATTTCCGACTAAAAGTATCTGTTTTTTCTTGTTTTCCTGCATTAATTCAATTCTTCAACAATGATGTAATCTCCTTCTTCCTCACGAAGAGCAATCCGGCTTTTTTCTGCTCCAAACTCCACATACATAGGCCCATTGAATGGTGCCTGATACAAAATTCTGAAAGAGGTTTCCGGAAGAAGCCCCATTTCAATAATTTTATTGGGCATTTTAAGATGGTCGTTATCATACCCCAATATCTTCCCCATTTTGTTTTTAGGGAATCCACTTAATTTATGTAATCCTTTCTCTTTCAAAGCCTAATTTTTAGTCCTGCAAATATACGCTATTTAAATTTAATCTAAATAACAAGGTTCAGAAAGAAAACTTCCTGAACCTTATAATTTTTTTTACTATTTAGTTATAGACCTCCAAAACTAGCTATACAACTGGCTGTTGCTGCTGCCTCTACAAAACCATCTTCAGTAGGTATTCCCATGGATATGTACATTAAAGAAATAGATATTGAATTGTTGAAAACACATTGTTGGAAAGGATTCAATCTTTTTGCTGTTGCCATTTTTATTACCCCTTTTTCATCCTTAAAATTCTTTTTAGCTATAAGAACTGTTTCCGTTTTTGGGGTTTCGATTGTATTTGCTTTTGGTTCTTCTGTTTTTGCAAATGCAACGGCTGATGTCATCAATAATGATGCAATAATAATTTTTTTCATGGTATAGTTATTTTAAATTAGTTTTTATCAAAAAAGAAATCAACCCAGACGCGCAATGTGTTTGGGTTGATGGTAAATCTTATTATGAAACTCCTTCTGACTCAAGCTGGAAGCAATGAACAGCAGGTCCTACGAAAATAGGCCCTAAAGCAAGTTCAATAATACATTTTTCTTCATTAGTCAATTCCCTCTCTTTTGCCGTTGTAGATAATGCAATAGGCTTTTGTAGTTGATTTGTATTTTCGATAGTCTTCTTAGCAACTAAAACAGTTTCTGTGGTATTTTTCGGCTCCTCAATTTTATTTGGAGATTCTGTTTTTGCAAATGCAACTGCTGATGTCATCAATAATGATGCAATAATAATTTTTTTCATGGTATAATATTTTAAATTAGTTTTTAACAAAAAAAAAGAAATCAGCCCAGACACGCAATGTATTTGGGTTGATGGTAAATCTTATTAAGAAATTCCTTCTGCACCAAGCTGAAAGCAATGAACAGGAGGTCCGGCAATTATAGGACCTACAGCAAGTTCAATAGCACATTTTTCTGCTGTAGTCAATTCCTTCTTTCTTGCGGTGGTGGATAATGTAATAGGTTTTTGTAGTTGATCTGTATTTTCGATAGTCTTCTTAGCGACTAAAACAGTTTCTGTTGCATTTTTTGGATTCTCTGTTTTTGGAGATTCTGTTTTTGCAAACAATAGGGCAGATGTTGTCACTAAAACTGCGACAAAAGTTTTTTTCATGGTATAATTTTTAAATTAGTTTTAACAAACATATGAGAATAAAAAAACAAAATCAAATATTTTTTGAAAAAATTTAAAAATTTCTACGAATCAAGTATAGAATTTATCTAATAAAAAGAAATCAACCCAAATACATTGCTGTATCTGGGTTGATTCAAAATATAATTTAGTTGATATGAAGCTTATTTTTTCTTCTTGTCAGAAGCCTGTTCTTTTTCTATTGGGTTGTCATTGGATCCGAAGAAATCTTTCACCTGTTTTTCCATCCTTTTCATAAAATCACCAATGGTTCCATCTGTTCCGGGCATTGGTTTGCTCATCGTCTCAGCAGTCATATAGGGACGAGATTCAGCAAATGGATCTGCTTTAAAGGCATCAAATGACTTCTTGAATTTTTCTTTTGTAGTTGGAGTTACCGTATTACTAGACATTCCCATCTTTGCATTAATCTTATCTGCATAAGACACTTCATCGTAGTTTTCTATTTTTTTATTCCCACTTAACAGCCATGAATAATTTTTATCCGCGTCTTCAATTTTTACAATCAAACCTGGCAGTCCATAAAATTTATAAGGTCCATCCTGAAAAGGAATATCTGAGCTGAACCATGCCGTCCATGTTCTTCCTCCAAATTCAGTGGTAGCTTTTTGTGTATTATAAGTTCCTATTTTTTGTTTTTCTGGTAAAATATTCCACTGCAATTTCACATCATCATCATAAGAGAAAAAGTTTCTACTAATCTTATCTACATATTGCACTTTCATTTCCGGATAGTTTTTAAGAATCTTGTATGAAAACTTAGGCCATCTTATCATTTTACTCATATCCTTAAAGGATTTGGTTTTTTCCATCTCTTCTACCTGAACTTTAATAATTGAATCCTGGGCAGGCATTGTATAATCCTGGTAGATAGATTTTTTAGGAGTAATATCCAAAATGGTAATCACCTTATCCAGCTTCGCTGAATCTTTCTTCGGCTTAAAAGTCAGTTCATAAAAGAAACGATTCGCGGTTTCCTTTGACTCCTGAGCTCCTGCAAAAGCAAATAGAGCGATAAGAAATACGGAGAATAACTTTTTCATTGTAGCAAGTTTATATAATTAGTAATGATATCTCTTCTTTTGTTACAGTTTTTTTCAAATTTTATTTTCAGGAAAAGTATTCTTTGCTTTCAAGTCTTTACAGATTAAAAAATTATGATTCTCTTAAAACAGTTTCATTTTTAAAACGCTTACCTTTAAGTTTCTAAAAAACAAAATATTATGGATACCTTATCTCAATTAAAATCCGAACTGGAGGGAGAATTCCAAACCACAAAAAAATTTATTGAACGATTCCCTGAAGGTAAAAACGACTTTGCTCCCCATGAAAAAAGCATGAAGATGATGCCACTTGCCACTCATCTTGTAGAAGTTTTTGAATGGCCGAACACCATTTTAAATACTTCTGAACTTGATTTTGGAAAAGGAGACTACAAACCTACCGTTCTTTCTACAAAAGAAGATCTTCTGAAAAAGCTGGAAGAAGATTATCAGGCAGGCAAAAAAGCATTAGAAAACAGCACAGAAGAGGATCTGAACCCCAGCTGGACGATTAAAAATGACGGCCATGAACTGGCAAGCTGGAGTAAGTACGGAGCAATCCGTCATGCATTAAACCAGATCACGCATCACAGAGCGCAACTGGGAGTATATTACAGACTGAACAATATTCCTTTGCCGGGAAGCTATGGGCCTTCAGCAGACCAGCAAAGTTTTTAATTTTAATATATAGTATATCTCAACAAAAAACCAATCCGGATGGATTGGTTTTTATTTTATTTAAAGTTGAATTTCACACTTAACATGACCTGGCTTGGACGGAGCTGCATGGTTGTCTGAGTAATCGTTGTATTATCAATATCTATTCTTTCAAATACTTTCTTGTTTGCGATATTCATCCATTTCAGTTCAAAATCAACTTTCTTTTTAGCCCATGAGAACTGATAAGAAAGGTCAAAGAAACCGTTGTTATATTTTACATCTGCAGATTTTGAATTGATCTGATCCCAATAAAATCCTATGGTATGGTTTTCTAACGGATAGAAAAATACGTTAAGGTTGTGACTGTATCCTTCAGATTTTCCTTTGTTACCTGTAAGATAAATATTAGAGGTCTTATTCCAGGT
This sequence comes from Chryseobacterium sp. Marseille-Q8038, assembly GCF_965111995.1. Lineage (NCBI taxonomy): Bacteria > Pseudomonadati > Bacteroidota > Flavobacteriia > Flavobacteriales > Weeksellaceae > Chryseobacterium > Chryseobacterium sp. Marseille-Q8038. The sequence goes on from NZ_CBCOPN010000002.1 coordinate 1,629,011, forward strand.
TTTAGAGGCGTTAAAGTCTACGCTCATCCATGAGAAATAGGTATTGTTAAATTTAACTCCAAAAGTATTCCCGTTCGTTTTATTATCAATATCATCGGCATTTCTAATGGATTGAGATTTAGAGATTGTATTGTTATAGCTTAATGATGCGTTGGTTTTAAACTTAGGAAAATATTTTCCTATTTCCGCATAATAGGTATTGCTCGTTCTTTTATTTTCTCTTTCCAGGTATTCTGTTACTCTGAATCCGGATTCATTAACGATACTTGAGGCAATAAGGTTATTTTTAGCATCACTTATTCTATAGCCTACATTGAAGAAAAGGTTATTTAACGGATTTCTGTATTCCAATCTTGTCCCTACATTTTTAGTATTGGTTTCAGGAATCGGGTTGTTAGGATTCATCACATTAAATCCTGCCGGACTTGTCAGAATATATCCCGCATAGGCAGTCTGAATATCTCCGAAATTATTGCTGATTCCTCCATTCAAACTTGCTTTGAAAAACGAAGCGAATGAATACTGAGCAAAAATATTGGGTGTAAATGTTACTTTACTCAAAGATTTGGAAACATTTCTAAAGGCATCTTCAGCTTTGATATTATTAAAATTAACAGGGAAGCTTGAGAATAAGCTCCATGCTTCTGATTTATAATTAATTCCCACTGAGGCAGATGGATTGATTCTCGTAAATTTCAAATCATTTTCATAGGCTAAGCTTGTAAAATCCGGTTTATTTCCGACAGTACTTCCATCAAAATTTGTTGTCAGCTTATCCGTTGAAAGGTCAAATCCTACTTGTGGGGTAAACGTCCATCCTTTCGTAGAAAAACTGATATTTGCAGAATGTGAGGTATCTAAAGATTTGATTCTGAAATACTGCAAAGCCGTACTTCCTGGGGTAAAGTTTATCGTTGTAAAATCTTTGCTTCCCGGTTCTTTGTATGGGAACTGTAAATAGTTTGCAGGAGAAATTTCTAAGATCTGCTTGTCATTCTGATAACTAATATAGGATTTGAAATTCACCATCTTTTCTTTCCAAGGAATAATCGTGCTTAAAGAGTTCTGGAAAGATGTTGTAGGTGATTCTAAAGCTTCGTTTCCTATTCTGTATCCTTGTTTATCATTTCTTTCTGCCAATGCCCTGTCAGCATTCCAGAATTGAGAGAATGTTGTTGTGTTTTTGAAGAATCCCTTTTTAGCATTTTTAGTAAAAATTAATTCCCCTTTTAATTTATCTGTATAGAAGTTATTCAGGAACCTTGTATTATATTGTGTTCCCTGCTGAATGTCTCTGGTAATACTGTTAGACTCTCTTTCCACTGCATTATTAGTATAATTGGCATTGGCTTTAAGCTCCCATTCTTTCTTTTTATCAATATTGGTAAGGTAATTGGCTGAAAGATAGTGAACACTGTTCATCAAATATCTCTTTACCGGAAGATCCGGTACAGTAGCATTTTCTACATTTAACCAATTGTTTTGTGCAATATTACTTCTTCTACCTTCCCACGCGCTTCCGAAAGCAAGGATATTCCCTTCATTTTCTACCTGCTCACCCATATTATTGGTTTTATAATTGACTACCCATTGGCTTTTCTGTCCAAAAAACATGGGAGTCAATTTTACATTCCAAAGCCATGGATCTCCGAAACCGGTTCCTACTTCTCCTCTACCTGTCATCGTTACAGAGTTTTTAAGCTTAATATTGATGGCTGCCTGATCTGAAGGCACTTTGTCCTGGAGAATTTTTACCGGCTGGTGGTTTTCAAGAACTTCTACTTTTTGTACAGCATCTTTTGGAAGAGAGTTGTTGATGGTTCCATAACCTCCCTCCATAAGGTCTTTTCCGTTCACATAGAATTTATTGATTGCATTACCCTGATATAGAATCGTACCATCATTATTCACCTCAATTCCCGGAATCTTCTTCATCACATCCGCCAGGGTTCTGTCGTTTTTACTGTTAAAAGCTTTAAGGTCATAAGAAATGGTATCACCTCTTGCGGTAATCATTTTTGTTTTCAGCTGTACTTCTTTAATTTCTGTGGCTTCAGACTGCATTTTAAAATTCAGCGTCTGATCGCTGTTATTAATCTGCTTTGTAAGTGGTTTTTGATTGAATGCTTTCACTTTTAGATCCACGTTTGATTCGGCGGAAGTGAAAATTACTTTATATTCTCCTTTGGAATTGGTAATGGCATAAGCCAGAATAGCATCTTTACCGGGTTCTTCTATGGTCACACTGGCGCTTGGTATGGCTATTCCATCATCATCCGTAATCTTTCCCGAAACCGTTTTCTGTGCAAACGTAAGCACAGTAAAGAAAAGCATCAGAAATAAAGAAATATTTTTTTTCATACTTATTATTTGCTCAATTAGTTAACCATTGTAGTTTTTTGTTACACTTTTTAAAAAGATGAATTTTATAGGAAAAAGTTAAATTTTTATCACTACAAACATAGTGATATTTTTTTTAACCTTTTAATTATTTTTAAAGCAGGTTCATTTTGAATCAATTTAATGTGGTTTACAATTCATATTATCTCTATCAGAATATTTTTGAAAACAATATTGAGTATACAAATTCATTAAAAAAACCTGATTATTTACTATTGAAAAATTAGTAACAAAATCCTGATACAGATTGACTTATTTAATAGAAAAAGGGTAATTATTACGAGAAGTGAAAATTTTATTGGGGATTATTATTTTACATAGGAAAATCTGATTTGAATCATAGATTAAAAAAAAATTAAAGACTAGTACATCAACATATATTTAATAATTTTGTAACATAAAATTTACAAAATGGGAATAATTTTAAAGCCTATAGATGTTGTAGATGACATTTCGAAAGAAGAATTCTACGAAAAATATCTGAAGCCAAGAAGGCCCGTTGTCATCAAGAATATGGCAAAAAAATGGCCTGCTTATCAAAAATGGACGATGGAATATATGAAGGAAGTTGTAGGAGATGTAGAGGTTCCGCTATATGACAGCTCAAAGGCAGATCCTTCTGCTCCCATTAATTCTTCAGCCGCAAAAATGAAATTTGGAGATTATATAGATCTCATCCAGCGAGAGCCTACAGATCTCAGAATATTCCTTTTTGATCCTATAAAATTTGCTCCTAAACTTTTGGAAGATTATATTTCTCCTAAAGAACTCATGGGAGGTTTCCTTGATAAGTATCCTAATATGTTCTTTGGTGGTAAAGGATCTGTAACGTTCCTTCACTTTGATATTGATATGGCTCATATTTTCCATACCCACTTCAATGGAAGAAAGCATATTCTTCTTTTTGATTATAAATGGAGGGAAAGACTTTATCAGATTCCTTATGCAACCTATGCGCTGGAAGATTACGATATTGAAAACCCGGATTTCACAAAATTCCCGGCACTGGATGGTGTAGAAGGAATTGAATGTTACCTTGAACATGGAGATACATTGTTCATGCCTACAGGATGGTGGCACTGGATGAAATATCTGGATGGAAGTTTCTCAATTTCTTTAAGGGCCTGGGACAAATCATGGGCGGTAAAGGCACATTCTTTATGGAATCTTACAGTACAGCGTAAATTTGATGACATTATGAAGTCCAATTTCAAAAAGAATTACATGGACTGGAAAGAGAAAATGGCAATTAAAAGAGCTGAAATGGCCTTGAAAAGAGGCTTACCAAGATAATTAAAAAGACGTTTCGTTTGAAACGTCTTTTTAGTTTAAATATTCATAATCAACATTTTACAAGACTCTATAAACAGGATACTGTCTAAATGTTTTTTCTTCAAAATAAGGGGAATGTCTGTAAATCCAATCCAGTTGTGCAGTTCCATCTTCAGACAATTTTTTATCCAATGCTTTGGCTGATTCAAAGGCTTCTTTCAGTTTTTTATCTTTTTTAAGCAATTCAGCAGCGGTATCTTCGAAAATGTAAGCAGAATAATATTCTTTCTGTGCTAAAATCCCATCGAAGAAATTCCAGTTGAAGAATGAATCCAGTGCTTCAGGCTCGAGGGTTTCTATAATATATTTTACCCCAGACTGATTGGTAGAAACCAGATAATCTCCGGCAGAAAACATTATACTTTTATTGGACTTGTCGACGGTAGTTTCAAAATGCAGATAATGCCCTTCATAAGGGTTTTTAACGGTTTTAAAATCTTTAATTTTATAGGACTCAACCGCCAGAGTACTGTCTTTCTGAATCGGTTTCATCTGAATATTATTTCTTTTAAATTCTTCAAGAACCCGATACTGTGACTGCGGAATCACGTAATATTTTGGAATGGTAATATATCCCGTTGGAACAGCTGTAGTAAAGAGTTTTATGTTCTTTGTAAACGGCTTGTTTCTGTCATAATACAGCCTTGGTTTCCCGGAAACATCACTCGGTTTGTATTTTCCTTCGTAGCCTTTAAAATCCATGGTAGAAAACCTGGTGGAATCTATTTTCCAACGGATGCCATACTGTTTCCCAGCCTGATATTGTTTCAGGTTTTCAATACGGAGCTGTTTTATTTTGTGATAATCTTTATCTAAATTCTGCAGATTGACCCACATATATTTGTAAGTAGCATCCACTCTTTTGTTATAAGGTTTTAACATATGAGTTTCAGGGACTGTTCCTAAAGAATTGAAAAGGGAAGTATACCCTGTGGAATATCTCGGAGAATCTTCAAAGGAAGCAAATCCTACTTCGGGAACATCACCATGAATATTGACATAAGGCGTACTTTCATAGCCCAATTTTTTCATGTCCTCAAGATTTTTAGCCTGATAATCGTTATAGAAATAAGCTCCAAGGGTATTTCCCAGGCGTTCTTTAAAGGTTGAAATATAAGTGAATGTATAATGATAATCTGCTCCGTTGCTGACATGGTTATCAATAAAAACATCTGGTTTTAACCATTGATAGATTTCCTGAAAGCTTCTGGCATTTTTAGAATCTGCTTTAATAAAGTCTCTGTTCAGGTCATAATTTCTTGCATTTCCTCTGAAACCATACTGTTCCGGGCCATTTTGGTTGGCTCTGGAATAAGATCCTCTGTTGAACATTCCACTCACATTATAAGCAGAAATAGCGGCAATGATAAAGTTCTGTGGTCTTTTGATCTTTTGGGTTGCAAGATCTCTCATGAGCATCATGGTAGCATCTATTCCGTCCGGTTCTCCCGGGTGAATGCCATTATTGACGAAGAGAATGGCTTTATCTTTTCTTAATTTTTCAAGATCTTTTTCAGGAAAAGGATTGTAAACTACCACATAAATAGGTTTTCCGTTGTCATCTTCTCCTTTTTTAAGGTATTGAATGGTATTGAAGTTTTTAGCCAGATCCTGATAGTAGTTATTCATTTCGTCATAGGTAACAGTCTGGTTGCCATTTCCTTTTTCAAAAGGAGTCTGAAATGATTTTTGAGCAAAAAACAAAGTAGAACTCAGGGTGAATAAAAGATATTTCAGTTTCATTGAAGTCGTATTTTCAGACTTTAAAATTAATCATCTTTTATGAATGGACGAATAAGCGAAATTGTTTTTAAATTAAAACCCTCAAAGGTTTTGAAATCTATGAGGGCTATTTCTCTAATAATCTTAATTTCTTCCTTTTTCATTGGGGTACAAGGCAGGAAGCGGATCACTTTGCCAGAATTGTTTGGAATCAATATCCATGATGGATAAAGATCCGGTATAGGCTGCTCCGGTGTCCATATTCCAGATATTGGCTTTGTTGGTGGGCGTTGTCATTCCAATGTCAATAGTGGGTGTATGTCCGATAAATATTTCTTTGTACAAAAGCAGTCTTTTGGGATACAACTCTGAATTCTTTTCCAGTTTTTTATCCATTGCTACGGCGGTTTCCCAGAGGGTTCTGTCCCAACGGTAATTGCTGGAATAGACTTCTTTTTCAGGGCCGTGCATAGAAGCATATCCTGCATGAATAAACAGTCGGTTCTGATCGTCAATGTGATAATTTTTCATCCTTTGAAAAAATTCCAGATGGATATCCATATCTTCCGGGAGATAATCTTTGTAGCTTTCTACGGTACTTTTTCCGCCATTGAAAAGCCATACATCGGGCGTTTGTCCCAAAGCTAGCCAATCTTCACACCAGGCATCATGATTTCCTTTGATGAAAATACATTCCTGTTTTTCGGAAAGTTCTATTAAAAACTGTATAATTTGAGCAGACTCGCTCCATCCATCTACATAATCTCCGAGGAAGATCAGTTGATCATCCAATGTCACTTCTGCTCTTTCAAGAACCTGCTGTAAGGCTTTAAATCCTCCGTGAATGTCTCCTATTACTAATGTTCTTTTCATTTTACTTCGAAATATATTTTGCATCTACAAAATCCGTAAGCCAGACTCCGTTTGCAGACTGGTAGAAAGATAATCCGTCCTGATGCATTGTTCCGGTTCTGATAGTAAGAATCACAGGTTTACCATGTCTCATACCGACCTTTGTAGCAGTCTCTTTATCAGCACTTAAGTGTACATGCTGACGGGTTCTTTTTTGAATTCCTTTTTCCAAAATGGAAGAGATATTGGCTTCTGCAGTTCCATGATAAAGAAATTCAGGGGGTTGCTTTGTTTCCAACGCCAGATCTATATCAATAGAATGGCCCTGACTTGCTCTGATCATGGTTTTATTTTCATTAAAAGCAAAACGCTTTTTATTATTGGTTTCTACCACCTCATCCAGTTCTTCGGGAGTGAAATACACTCGTCTTTTGGCTGATTTTCCTCTCAGCTCTTCTATATCTGCCCAACCGTTTTCATCCAGCTTAAGTCCTATGCTTTCCGGCTGATGACGTAGGATCAGGCTTAAAAATTTACTTATTTTTTTCTTTTCTATTTCGTTCATGGTTTGTGTTTTAATTCATTAATTTTTGGTGTAATTTCTCACACAATTTTTCAATATCATCCTTTCTCACCAGCTCTGAAATCCAATCTTCCGGAATATTTTCAAATCCATAATAAATACCTGCAATACCTCCTGTGATTGCTCCGGTGGTATCGGTATCTTCTCCTAGGTTTACCGCCTTCAAAACTGCTTCAGAATAGCTTTCTGAGTTGAGAAAACACCATAGAGAAGCTTCCAGACTGTGAAGAACGTATCCACCAGAACTTATTTCCTCTTCCTGTAAAGTATGCAGGGCAGCCAAGTCATATTCACCTACTTTTAATTCTAAAATCCGGTGGAATTTATCCATTTCACTTTGTGAACAAATAAGATTATAATCCAAAAATTCTCTAACTGTTTTCTGCATTGTTCTATATGCTTCCCACTTTTCTTTCCCTTTTAGAATCTCCAAAGCAAATTCCAAATAAATAAAACAGGCCAAAACTGAACGGATGTGTCTGTGTGTAATAGAGGAAACGTCTTTTATAATATCAAACCGTTTCTCGATAGGAAAATCCTTGATGTAAAATACGAGTGGCATAATCCTCATTAAAGAGCCATTCCCGTTGTCGAATTCAGAATTCCCACCACATAAAGTAGGAGAAACCCCTTTTCCAATTCTATGAATAGCCTGTGAAGTTGCGATGCCTATGTCAAAAACACTCCCATGAGGAGTCCATATTTCTGTATTATACCATTGCAAAAATTTCATTGCGATGTCTTTGAGATTATATCCTTTACACAAACTATCTGCAAGACACAATGTCAAAGAACCATCATCACTCCATGTTCCTGCAGGTTGGTGATGGGTTCCTAAAGCACGCATTTTAGTAACAGGAGAGCGCTTAAGTTGTTCTCTACTCCTGAATTCTACAGGAACACCAAGCGCGTCTCCTATGCAAACGCCCATGATTCCGGCTTTTACTTTATTTTCCATCAGGCAAGATTGATCAGTTTATCAAACAACAGTTTCATTCCCTGGGTTGCTGTTTCTTTCATTACAACCGCTCTCTGTCCGTATCCAAATCCTGTTTCATTGGGATTGATGACGATTAAAAGACATTCATCCTTGATGTCATGAATCAGTCCGGCTGCAGGATATACCTGTAAAGATGTCCCGATAACCAGTAAAATATCTGATTCTTTCACGATTTCTCTTGCGTTCTGATACAAAGGAACATCTTCTCCAAACCAAACGATATATGGTCTTAATTGTGCTCCATCTTCAGCTTTGTCCCCAATTTTGATGTCTTCTTTTTGTTCATAAATCAGACTTTTATTGTTGCATGAGCATGATTTGAACAATTCTCCGTGAATATGAAGGATATTGGTAGATCCTGCTCTTTCGTGAAGATCATCAATATTCTGGGTAATAATCTGAACATCAAAATGTTTTTCCAGTTCTGCCAGTAAGTGATGGGCTTCGTTGGGCTGTACTTCGTGCAGCTGGCGTCTTCTCTGGTTGTAAAATTCCAAGACCAAAGCTCTGTCTTTTCGCCATCCTTCCGGACTTGCCACATCTGTTACATTATGATTTTCCCAAAGACCGTCTCCGTCTCTGAAGGTTTTTATTCCGCTTTCGGCACTGATTCCTGCGCCGCTTAATATGGTTAGTTTTTTCATGGGCTTAATCTAATAGTTTTTTGTAGATCATTTCATTTTCATCATCAAAACAGACAAAAATAACTTTCTCAATGACATCTGACTTAAATTTTCTGACTTCATCTACAGCAATTTTTCCTGCCAGATCTTTTGGAAATCTATATATTCCTGTACTGATATTGGGAAAAGCAATCGTCTTTACCCCAAGGCTTTCTGCTAATTTCAAGGAATTATGATAACAGTTTGCCAGAAGCTTTGATTCTTTTTCTTCATTACCATTCCAAACCGGACCTACTGTATGAATCACATATTTTGCAGGAAGGTTTCCCGCAGTCGTTACGACAGCTTCTCCAGTACTACATTTACCTTGTCTGTTTCTGATCTCTCTGCATTCTTCCAATATCTGTGGACCTCCTGCTCTGTGAATGGCTCCGTCAACTCCGCCTCCACCCAATAAGGAAGAATTGGCTGCGTTGACAATAGCATCAGCTTGGATCTTTGTGATGTCTCCTTTTATTAATTCAATTTTCATTGTATCTCTTCAAACGGTTTCAGCATTTCTTCTTTCCTGCTAAGCACTGCAAAAACCACTCTTTTAAATTTATTTTTATATTTTCCTTGAAGATGCTTCCTGAATAATCCTGCAATTTCTTTTGGATCATTTTTGAAAACACCACATCCCCAGGCTCCTAAAATCAAAACTTCATTTCCTTGCTGTAAAGCCAGCGAAAGCATTTTATCCATTCTTAGATCCATTGCCTCAAGGATTTCATGTTCTCTTTCCGGTTCCTGACGTTTTACCACGCCTGCATTAACTGCCGGAGAGGTAATGAAGTTACACAGCACAGGCTTAGGAAGCAATTCTCCTTTATCTTTCCTGAAAACCGGAACTTTGGGACTGTAAATCATTGTATCAGTATAAAAACAGGATTCCATCGCGCGGTGAGTTGTATAATAATCCCAGGCCTGAAGCAGACTTTCATACAATCCGGAAGTTCTTGCCAGACTTTCTTCCTGTGCTTCCGCTCCGTTGATAAATCCACCTCCGGGATTTTTTGCTGATGCAAAATTCAGACACATGAGTTTTTCCTGATTTTCTTCTTCGGCTAATTGTAGAATTGCTTTTAAAGAACTGCATTTCCAGGTTTCAAATTGAGTTTCAAAACCGGTCTCTGGCATTGGGGATTCTTTCATTTCAGAAAGTTGTTCCGGAGTGAAAAGAACGGTTTCTTTTTTACTGATTTCCAGTTCGTTTTCTATATTTATTTTTTCGTTGTGTTCGTTGATATAATATTTTTTGGCCAGGATATCTAAGGTATCTTTTGCCATTCCTTTATTTGTCATGGTTAGTTTTTAATGTTAATCATCAGCTCTTCCAGTTCAGCATTTTCTGTCTTTTCAAAATCATCTCCAATAAATACTTTGGTTATTTTAATGTTGCCTACAATAGCTTTATTAAAGTTCTCCAGTTCTTCTGAAGGAACCCAAAGTTCATTATGGTTTCTTGCCCCTACATTCTGTGCAGGATATTGATCTGCTACTTCTTCCAATACATCAAACTGGGTTACAAAACCAAGATAGTTTCCGGCTTCATCTCTGGTGTTCCATTTTTCAGCAATCTCGGAAGCATATTCTTCATTAAGTACAGGATAGAAAATGGGCTGCCAATCCAATCTTGGAGGAAATTTTGTAAATCCACTTTCTATAATCAATATCATTTCTTTTTCTCCTACTGGTCTGTATAATGTAACTGTTTTCATGGCACTTCTTTTAATTATTATTACACTGTGGCTCCAATTTTGTAAGCCAGTTCATCTGATAAGGGATAATTCTTTTCTACAGGCAGCAGTTTCTTTGCCTTATCGAATTCCCCTGATTTGGTAAGGGTCAAAATCTTCTTAACCAAAGGGCTATAATCCTCTATTTTCACAATCCATTCTTCATTAAATTCCTCAATCAGTGATCTGCTGATCCCAACCTGGATGGAACGGTAATTAAGTTTCGTTCCCTTAATATTCCTTTCAGGATCCCATTGCACATAAATTTCAGCATTTTCAAAGTCTTTTTCCCAATTTCGGGGATCAGGATAGACTCTTTTTTCTGGTGAAGTAAGTATTGCTTTGCTTAAAGCCTTCTCCCAGGCCTCTCTTTTAATGTGAATTGCCAGCGTACATTCCTGATTGGATTTCTGTCCATAGTTGCTGCGTTCCATCATCCAAAGAAAAGAAGGCTTTATCCAGGTCATTCTGTTCAATGAAAACGGTGCCATAAACTTCTGATTCTCTATAGCTGCTTTTGCAATTGTTTTATTATAAGCCTGGTATACTACCAGAGTATCATTTTTATAATCTGCTCTTATTTCAAATTCTTTCATCACTGTTAATTTATTAAAAATCATATACATACACCTCTACATTCTTTGCAAGCAGTGTTCTTTCAATAATAGGTTCTATTTCTTCCCATTTTCCTCCTGCCAGTCCGCACCCGATTCTCGGCATGTGAACACTTGCATTTAGCTCCAAAGCTTCATTGGCAAGTTTTTCCAAACCTTTTTCAATGGCATCATAACGAACAGGAACTCCTTTACTCCCGGTTTTTATTCCTTTTTGCCCAATCATATTAGCTACATAAATGTATCTTTCAACCTGAACCAACTGAATTTCTCCTAAAGCAAAATTATTTTTACTTCTGAAGTGGTGCCAGTTTCTGTATTCTTTTTCCGGTTCTTCCCATCTTCTGGAAACTGCCAGTACAAAACCTTTTCCCCAACCTCCTACATCATTACAGATGTGGGCAATAATTTTTATCCCTTTTGCCTCTGGTATTGTAGCATCGCCTTTTAAATATTGTATTGTTTTCATGGTTATTTACTTTTATTCATTATCAATATCCTGGCTCTGAAACCGTATAAAATTAATACTTGTATCGTCAAAATTTAAAAAATCTTAAAATCTTTTGAATACGGAGAATAAGATCCATAAACCTCATCAAATTTTACATCAAGGTTTTCTACCTTAAATTTCTCATCCATCTGATCTAAACAGGTAATCACAAGGTTCTTTTTAGCCGGAAATACATAAGCTCCATCTAACTTCAAAGCATAATTCAAGAGGCTGTAATCTATTTCTCCTGCTCTTAGTTCTTTCTGGTATTCATTAAATGTACAGGTTTCTTCTTCATTATTTCTCAGGTTCATTTCTTTTTCATTGCTCATCCAGCCGTTTCCGTGACGGGTTGCATAGCTTCTGGTGACATAATACATTTCAATATCTTCAATTTTTAAAAGCTTACAGATTTCGTATGCATTTTTTGAAGTGGTATCAGCATAAGTCACATTCGGAAAAACACCATGATCCATATCGAGTAAAATACCCTGGCTTCCTTCAAAAATAAAGTGATTGAACGAAGCCAGCCAGGTATAATCATTTATTTTCCAATCAATGCTGTCAACAGCTTCTAAAAATGGGTGTAAAAGCTCTTTAACTTCTTTTTCATCTGCAAAACCATAATAATAGGCGATCCCTTTTAGTTTTTCCAACAACATTTCTCTGGGTGCAATCAGGTCTATGGCAAACAGTTTATAAGGACTTTCGTGTCTTTTCATGGTTGCTCCTATTCCTTTTCCGCAGGTTCCGTGTTCCAGATTTCTGGTATTGGTTCTGTTCTGCCATACATCAAAAGGAGTGGTCACTTTTGCCAATGGATGAATATGCAGTTCAATATTTCCGCTCTTTGTTTTTAATTCTTCTCTTTCATTGAGTAGAAAAACCGGGTGAATAGTGCAATGCTCCGTAAAATAAGATGGTAATCCGCGAAGAGATCCACTTGCAAAACTGGAATGTACATGTTTTCTTTCATCCATCATTACCGTATGTGCTGCCTGCTGACCTCCTGAGAATCTGATCACAACAGCCTCAGGATTCTGAGAAGCCAGAAAATCTGTGGTAATTCCTTTCCCTTCATCTCCAAAACCTAGTCCTATTACGATTTGCGCCTTTTTCATGTCCTTTTATTTTAAATGTCAATGCCTTGTTCTAAAGCATCTGAAACTGATCTAAACCTGTTGTTCCCAAGGTTTTATTTTTAAACTTATCGCAGATAATTCCTTTGATAACATTAGGGATTTCTCTGTGATCTTCAATGGATATACAGTTTTGTCCTAACAATTCTCTCCATCCCCGGTCTGCTCTGAGTGCCTGATCAGAATGCAAAACACTGATATGGTATACTTCATATTTTTTCTTTGCTTCTTCCAATAATTCAATATGAGTATACGTTTGCTGTCCTTTCCCCATAATTTCTCTGATGGCTGAAGCAGGAAGCATTTTCAAGCAAGGTTCATCGCCAATGGTAAACAGTAATCCTTTTTGTCCTCTTTTTTCAAAAGCATCTGTTCTGGTGTGGAATGCTGCAAAATACCATGCTAAAAGATAACTTTCACCGGCATTTCCGCCGCCTCCGGATTCAATATAGGTTCTCGTCAGCCACATATCCAGTTCTTCATCGCCTGACTCAAACTGCCCAGCCTGAAGCGGGTAACCATCGCATTCATGATCTCCAATTCCCAGGAATAATAAGGCTGGATCCGGAACACCACCCTGGATAATTCCGCCCATTAGTTTGGGCAATCCATCTCTAATCAATTCATGGGGAATATGTCCCATACTTCCGGTAACATCTAATCCTAAAATAATCGGAACTGAGTGAGGATGAACTTCCGAATCTCTGGATTCTCTGAAAGCAATTCCGTGAGGATTCATTGATTCATGGGCCATTCTTTTGGCATTCTGAGTGAAAATTTCCCCTGCGGATTTTGTTCCGTACCCTGCTTTGCTTGCTCTGTCATAACGAGCGTCTAAATCGTATCTTGTACTTCCCATGATTATAATTTTTTTCCAAATAAATATTCAAATCTCTTCTGGGTTACTTCAAGCTGAATATTCAGATTTCTGATTGTTAATGATAATTCCATGTCTTTCTGAACGAATGCTTCGGGATTGAAATCCGCAAAAGTCAGACTGTTTCTGTCTAAAGGACTGATATCAATAAGTCCTTCCTGTTCGCGCTCAAGTCTTTTGATTTTTAATTCGATATCTTCAACTCTGCGTCTGTAGATCAACTCGGAATCTGCTCCGATAATCTTTGCACGGTCTTCTCTGATCTGATCATTATTTCTTTGTAATGATTCGATAAATCTTGGTTTTAATTCATCTTCCATGACCAAATATTTTTATTTGTGTTAATAATACGCTAATCAAACAAGACATAGCAATGCCTTCCTTTTTTACGGATAATTTATACTTTTGAGTACATGATATCTGTTCTCAATACATATTTTAATCCGCTGATTAAAGTCTTTCCTTCATGCCTTAAAGGGTGATGAAAAATAAGGGCTGTTCCTTTTTTGGGAGCTACTGTAAATAGGTTTTCAAACTCTGTTTCTCCTCCTTCAAAATCATCATTCAGATAGATCATAAAGGTATAAAAGCTTTTCTCTTTCTCATTTCGGATATAGCTTCCGTCTCTGTGCATCTTAAATTGCTGTCCCGGAGCATATTTATAAACTCTGAGCATTTCATTAAAGTTAAACAGTTGATATCCATCACATTCCTGAGGTAAGAATTGGTTTGCTTTGTCAAAAAGATCTTGAGCAATTGCAGTATCAAAAATCATCAATCGGTCATTATTTCTGATTCCTTTATTCATTTGCTGACGCCCAAATACATTGATCTTTGCTTCTTCAAAAACCTTTTCCTGTGAAAGGCCGATGTACTGATCACATTCGGTTTCCGTAAGAAAATCTTCTATCAGAAATATCTGTGGGTGTAATTCTATTTTTTCCATAATTCCTATTTTGTGTTAGTGTTGTGTGTGTTTTTACCTTCTTAATTGATCTCTTACTTCCATCAAAGCAAATCCTAAGAGGTTTTCTCCGTTCCATAATAAAGGATTCTCAGCTCTGCTATCTGTTTCCAGCATTCCGATACCCCAGATTCTGTCATAGGGACTTGCTTCTACCAGAATTTTATCTCCTGTTGACAAAAGGAAATCTTTAAATTTCTGATTCTGAGAGAACTTCAAAAAGTTTCCTTGGGTTACCAGTTCATATTTATGTTCATCCCAAAGTTTCGGATTAAAGTTTTTTACTTTTCTACCCAGAGCTTTTGCCTGGTTAGGAGTATCCGACTTTAAAATTTCAGCTTCCGTTTCAGGATCATTAAACAATCTGGCTTTTCCAGCCATCATATAATGTTCTGCGGTCTTATAAATAATCCCGTTTTCTTCAAATCTTCCCGGAAACCATTGACTGAAAAATGATTTGGTAATATTATCTTTTGCCGAATGTCCCCAGAAAAAAAGAAATTTTATCCTTTCCTTCTTCTGAAATCGTTCTGTAATATTTTGTAGGGTGTATTTCATGATTGCGTTATTTCTACACAAATTTAAAATATTATCAGTCTTTGCACCAAATTTATTTGTGTTAATTTTACGCTAATAAATTTAATTAATTGATTTTCAGGGATAAAAATTTAATTTCGATAAACACTAATAGCACAAATTTTAATCACAAATGACACCAATTTGATGCGTTTAGGCTAAAGCCAATTGAATTGAATGATAAAAAAAACGGGCTAAAGCCCGTTCCTATTGAATATATTATAATACTTTTTGTTCTAATATATTTGTGAACATTAGTGACACATTATTAGTGAAATTTGTGTTTAGCTATAACTATTTTATTTCGAAATAAAAGCCCTGCTCTTCCAGCTCTTTATACTTTTCTTTATTGAAAGTAAAAAGCTTTCCGGGTCTGCCGCTGCCTTCTTTTTTGACGTTATTTGTTTCGTTAAGCAGTCCGTAGCTCATGATTTTCTTACGGAAGTTTCTTCTGTCAATTTCCTGCCCCACAATGGTTTTATAAAGATTTTCAAGGTCTGAAAAAGGAAATTCTTCATTGAGAAGATTGAAACCGATGGGTTGATACTGAATTTTTGTACGCAGCCTTTTTAAAGCAGTCTCAATGATTGTTTTATGGTCAAAAGCCACAGAAGGAAGTTTATTAATACTGAACCATTGTGCATCTTCAGCATCTGAATCAGCAAAGAGTTCATGGTAAGATGGGTTTACAAGCCCCAGATACGCCACAGAAACCACTCTGTTCCTCGGGTCACGACCAAGATTACCAAATGTGTAGAGTTGTTCTAAAAAATCAGGTTTTATGCCGGCTTCTTCATAGAGTTCTCTTTTTACTGCATCATCTACACTTTCATCATCAAGAACAAGTCCTCCCGGAAGAGCCCAGCCTCCTTTAAAGGGTTCTATATTTCTTTTAATCAGAAGGATCTGAAGATCTTTTTTATCAAAATATCCGAAAATAACGGCGTCTACAGCCACTTTTATATCCTGTAATTTTTTTGGGGACTCCATAAAATTGATTTGCGTTACGAATACACAAAGCTACGATTTATGCTGATAGTAAAAAATAATTTCGGTTATAATAAAAGTTCCTATCTTTAAGTTATTATTCTAACCATCTTAAAACTAAATTATTATGAAAAATGTATTAACAATTCTTTCTGTTGCTTTTTTATTAACAGCATGTGAGAAAGGAAAAACAACAGCTGCGAATGCTACTGATAAAACAGACTCTACCGCAGCCAATTCTGAATGGAAACCCGTAGACTCCGCAACGGCTATGAAAAACTGGACGGAATATGCCACTCCAGGGGAAATGCAGAAAATGCTTGCAAAATCTGATGGGAACTGGGCCGGCGAAACTACTATGTGGATGGAAAATGGAGGAAAACCTATGGTAAGTAAATCCGAGGCTACAAATAAAATGATGTATGGCGGACGTTATCAGATCACAAACCACAAAGGCAACTTTATGGGAATGCCTTTTGAGGGAATGAGCATTGTGGGATATGACAATTCCAAGAAGAAGTTTGTCAGTACCTGGATAGACAATATGGGAACCGGAATTATGCATAGCGAAGGAGATTGGAATGCTTCCACAAAATCAGTTGAATTTAAAGGAAAAATGACCGATCCTTCAAGACCCGGAAAGGATTGTGATTTCAGAGAAGTTTTCACATTTGTGGATGATAATACTCAAAAACTGGAAATGTACGGTCCTGATTCCAAGACAGGAAAGGAGTACAAAACCATGGAAATAAAATATACCCGTAAGAAATAAATCCATAAAAAAACCGCTTCGTGTGAAGCGGTTTTTTATTTTTATAATGAATTAATCATTCAGTTTTAATACAGCCATGAATGCCGATTGTGGTACTTCTACTCTACCAATCTGCTTCATTTTCTTCTTCCCTTCTTTCTGTTTCTCCAATAGTTTACGTTTTCTGGAGATATCTCCTCCGTAACATTTTGCAGTAACGTCTTTTCTTAAAGCTTTAATTGTTTCTCTGGCAATTACTTTCGTACCTAATGCAGCCTGAACAGCAATATCAAACTGCTGTCTAGGAATCAGTTCACGAAGTTTTTCACACATTCTTTTACCAATATAATAAGCGTTAGAATCGTGAATCAAAGATGATAGGGCATCCACCATATCCCCATTGATCAGGATATCCATTTTTACAAGCTTGGAAGCTCTGAACCCAATCGGGTGATAATCGAATGATGCATATCCTTTAGAGATTGATTTTAATCTGTCATAGAAATCGAATACCACCTCAGCAAGAGGCATATTGAAAATTAATTCTACTCTTTCTGATGTCAGATAACTTTGGTTAACAATTTCTCCTCTCTTTTCGATACATAAAGTCATAACAGCTCCCACGAAATCGGATTTTGTAATGATAGAAGCCTTAATGAAAGGTTCTTCTACTCTATCCATTGTAGAGGGATCCATCATTTCAGATGGGTTGTTAATCAGAATCGGAACTTCAGGTTCTTTTTTAGTATATCCAAAATAAGAAACGTTCGGTACCGTTGTGATCACGTTCATATTAAACTCTCTGTCAAGACGTTCCTGAACAATTTCCATGTGAAGCATTCCTAAGAATCCGCAACGGAAACCAAAACCAAGAGCCGCAGAACTTTCCGGTTCGAAAACCAGAGAAGCATCATTCAGTCTTAGTTTTTCAAGAGAGAATCTCAGCTCTTCAAAATCTTCAGAATCAATTGGATAAATACCAGCAAATACCATTGGTTTTACTTCCTCAAATCCATCGATAGGACCATCAGCAGGATTTTCAAAAGAAGTGATCGTATCTCCTACTTTTACCTCACGAGCATCTTTAATCCCGGAAACCAGATATCCTACATCTCCACACTGAATGGTTTTCTTTGGAACCTGCTTCAATTTCAACGTTCCTACTTCATCAGCTCCATATTCTTTTCCGGTGGCGAAGAACTTGATCTTTTCATTTTTAGTAATACTTCCATTCACAACTTTGAAATACGCTTCAATTCCTCTGAAAGGGTTGTAAACAGAGTCAAAGATCAAAGCCTGAAGCGGACCGTCGGGATTTCCAACCGGTGCCGGAATTCTTTCTACGATCTGCTCTAAAAGATGGTGAACACCTTCTCCTGTTTTACCTGAAACTCTTAATACATCTTCATATTCGCATCCGATCAGATTCATGATTTCATCGGTTACTTCTTCAGGATTGGCAGACGGAAGGTCAATTTTATTCAAAATCGGAATGATCGTCAAATCATTTTCCAGTGCCAGATACAGATTACTGATGGTTTGTGCCTGAATACTTTGTGCAGCATCTACGATAAGAAGAGCTCCTTCACAGGCAGCAATAGAACGGGATACTTCATAAGAGAAGTCTACGTGTCCCGGTGTATCAATAAGGTTTAAAATATATTTTTCTCCTTTATACTCATAATCCATCTGGATGGCGTGTGATTTAATTGTAATCCCACGTTCTTTCTCCAAATCCATATCATCAAGCGTCTGAGACTGCAATTCTCTTTGGGTAACCGTATTCGTGTACTCCAATAGACGGTCTGCCAGGGTACTTTTACCATGGTCGATATGAGCGATTATGCAAAAATTTCGTATGTTTTTCATTTAAGAATCTTGTAATTTGCAAAGATAAGAAAATGCAAGAGAATTTTTCATTCTAATTCTTTCTTTTCACTGAAACACAGATAACAATAAGAAGAGAAGCTCAATTTTTCCCTTTTTTTCAAATATTATTTCGTTTTACCAAAGTCTTCCGGTAACAAATAATTTCCTGTAAAAGGATCTAGATAAACTTTAGGACCTAAAGTATTCTTCTTCTTATTTGAGAAACTGACATCTATAACTGCTCCAATGACACCCCCAACCAAACCACCTGCTCCAACACCAATGGTGACAGCACTTGTAGTGGTTTCAGGAAATAATTCTGCTTTAGTTACTTCAATAAAAACACCATTCTCATCTTTAAAAATCTCAGTATACCCAACAGGGATATTTTTGTATGCTATCCCATTATGCACAAAAGCATAAAAATGTCTTATTCCCGTTTTATCCTCTCCTTTTACTGCCTTTGTCACCAATCCTTTATCATTAGCCTGCAAAGTAAATCCCGGTTCAGGAGTATGAGTAAAAAAGCTGTAATAATCTTTATAGACACCTTCTTTCAGTTCGTTTGCTTTCAGAATACTAAGTTGTTCTTTTAATACAGAAGCATAGTAAGGAAGATCACTTTCTTGAATACTAAACTCCCATGGCATTCCTTTATAAGATTCTTTAAACAGATCAGTAAGAATTAAAGTCGCTTTTCTTGCCAGATTTTGAGCTAAATAAGGTGTTATACGTGATGAAACAGTTACTATCGTATCTTTTCTGTCAATAAAATGATAGCCATCTTCTTTCTTACTAAATGTGCTTGCTCTTAATTCAAGCTTTCCAATAGAATACTTTTCTTTTCTGTCTTCTGAGATTTTCAAATTTTCAAGCACGAAAACCATGTCATTATTCCCTCTTACCGGATTGTATTTATAAAACCAGTCTTGTATGTCTTTGCTGGCATTATTTTCGAAAATAATTTTCACCTCGTCTTTATGATACATGATCATTCCAACTTCCTGATCTGCTCTCTGATCTATTACCGTAAGACTTTTAATAGAGTTTTTGCTGTCTTTAATGGATTTTGAAAGATCAATCGTTTCTGTTTTCTGTCCAAATAATACTATCGAAAATAATAAAAAGAAAAGTGTTTTTTTCATAAATAAACTTTACGGTAAAAATAGGAATTTAGAGTAAAATCAAACGGCTCTCACAAAAAGATCTGTGAGAGCCGTCCAACATTAAAAAAATAAACTATTATGGGTTTTGTTTAGGTCCCGAAGCATTGTTATTATTACCGTGAGGTTTTCTTTCATCCATTTTATCCTTCATCATTTTTTCAGATTGAAACAGCTTCAGAACTTTCTGGCAGGGAATTACCTGCTGCATTTTATCTGCGTATTTCTTTCTGTTATCCAATAACTTCTGACCTACTTCAAAACTTTGCTGCAATTTAGCCTTTGCTTCCTCATCCGTTAACGTTTCAGGATCAAAGTTTGAATTAAACTGGCTTTTTATCTGCTTCTGACTATCCAGATATTCGTTATATAATTGGGTAAATTCGGCTTTATCATCTGGATCAACATTCAGATTATCCATGATCATATTGTTCCTGAATTTCTTAAGGAGATCTTTTCTCTCTTCCGGAGAAAGATTATTGATGACTTCTTTCCTTTGCTTAGGATCCATCTTTTTCCAATCATAATCCGTTCTTTGGGCATTTAATCCAAAGCCGTAGATAATCAAAAACGTCAATAATATCTTTTTCATTTTCTTTTAATTATAAATATCCAAATAAACGTCCTGAGTCGAATTACTTGCTAACTCTGCAATTTCAGAATTAGAAAACGAGTCCAGATATTCATTCATTCGTGTTTCTTCTTTTTTCTTTACAGTTTTCACCGGTTTTGGTGTTTCTGTTATTTTTTTTGTTTCATTTACTCTTTCCGAAGCGTAAATAGTATTATCCTTTTGATTTCCAACTGTTTGATTGTTATTTTCAACAGAAGTTAAATCCGATTTTAAAGTTTCATAAGCCAGCTCACTTTCTGTTTTTGGCTCTCCGTTATTGGCAACATACGCTGTTTTAGTGTTCAGTATTTGTTCTGTGGAATTATTATCTGAATTAAAAACATAAGTTGCTCCAAAAATCAAAGCCAGTGATGCCGCTGCTGCATACATCCAGTTCAGCTTAAAGACAGGTGCTTTTTTACTTGTCTTTATATCATTCATAACGCTCTCCTGAATATTTTCAAACATATTATCAGGAACTGTGTAAATGTTTTTACGCTCTAATTTTTCTATGTCGAACTCTTTCATCTTTGTTGGGTCAAAAATTATTTTTCGTAATTTTCTTTAATATACTCTTCTATTTTCTGTTTGGCATAATGATAATTTGTTTTCAAAGTCCCTACCGACATATCTACAATTTTTGATATTTCTTCATAGGGCAAATCATCATAATACCGCATCATAAATACCAGTTTCTGCTTTTCGGGCAGACTCTGTATAGCGTTCTGCAGTAAAATCTGTATTTCTTCAGCATCTCCTTCCGTATTATCTGCAACCAGATTCTGCATGTGATACTCCGGATCCTCATCAGTTTTCTGCATTTTCTTCATTTTGTTGACCTGCTGTAGTGCTTCGTTGGTAGCGATTCTGTACAACCAGGTATACAACTGGCTATCATTTTTGAACTGATGAAAATTCTGATAAGCTTTAATAAAAGTTTCCTGCAAAGTATCCTGTGCAAGATCTCCGTCCACAATAATTCTTCTTATGTGCCAATACAATCTGCTTTGATAGGCATCCATCAAGGCACGGACACCTTTATCCTGGGTCCGTGGATTCTGCATCAACGAAATAATTTCCGCGTCCTTAATCTTCATAAGATGCCTTACATTGTTTTGGATTACAAAAATAACTGAAAGTTAAATTAATTCTTCAATTTTCAATTTAAATATTAAAAATATTATGAGACACTTACGCAATAAACGTGCCTATATTGAAGTACAGAATTTCTGAAGTTGTCTTCCTTTTCTGACTCGGCTTAAAATCTTATATTTGTTATATGCAAATTGTAATCATCGGTTCCGGAAATGTGGCCTACCATATGGCAAAGGCATTCACTTTGAAAAGCATTCCCATTGCCCAGATTTTTGGCAGGAACGAAAAAGAATTAAATAAAATTTCTGAAGAATTAGCTATTCCTTATTCCACAAACCGTCTGGAAGAAGCGGATCTTTATATTCTCTGTGTAAGTGATCATTCTGTGGAAGAAATTTCGAAGATCATTACCAAAAAAAACTGTTTGGTTGCCCATACATCCGGATCGCTTCCTAAAGAAATTCTGGCTGGTGAGTACCGTAAAGCAAGCTTCTACCCTTTGCAGACCTTTTCAAAATCCAAAGAGCTGGAGTATGAAAAAATTCCTTTTTTCATAGAAGCAGAAAATGAAGAAGATCAAAAAATATTGTTTGACCTTGCCTCAAAGATTTCAGAAAAGGTAATGGAAAGCAATCACGAAAAAAGAAAATATATTCATCTGACTGCTGTTTTTGCCTGCAATTTTGTGAATCATCTTTTTTCCAGAGCTAAAGAAATTTCAGATTCCCAGGATATTCCGTTTGATTATTTCCTGCCGCTGATTGATGAAACAGTTCAGAAAATTTATGAAATTGAACCTAAGCAGGCACAAACCGGACCTGCAGTGAGAAATGATGTAAGAATTTTACAGCTGCATGAACAGTTATTAAAAGACGAAAGTCTTGAAATTTATAAAACAATGAATCATTCTATTCAGAAAATGTATGAGTTATAAAGAGAAATTAAAAGATATTAAAGCATTTGTATTTGATGTTGATGGAGTTTTCACCGACGGAAGTGTTTACTTGCTGCCCGGAGGAAATATGTGCAGAGTAATGAATGTACTGGACGGATATGCAGTGGTGAAAGCATTAAAAAATAATTATCTGATCGGTGTTATCACAGGAGGAAATGATGAAATGGTAAAACACAGGATCAATTATCTGGGTATTCAGGATTACTATCCGAAATCTCACAATAAAATGGAGGATTTTGAAGATTTTAAGAAGAAATACAATCTAAAAAATGAAGAGATTCTGACCATGGGTGATGATCTTCCGGACATTCATATCATGGAAAATTCAGCGATTGCGGCATGCCCTGAAAATGCAGTTCCCGAAGTAAAAGGAATTTCCGATTATATTTCCCCGAAAAAAGGAGGAACCGGTGCAGTACGCGATGTGATTGAACAAGTGATGAAAGTTCAGGGGAACTGGCATGATGATAATACCCAATCTGTATAACTACCGGCATGAAATTACTTTTAGCATCCCAATCGCCAAGAAGAAAAGAACTTCTTTCCAGCCTTGGTTTTGAATTTGAAGTCGTAAAAATAGACTGTGAGGAAATTATCCCTGAAAACATCAAAATAGAGGAAGCCGCAGCTTACCTTTCTGACTTAAAAGCAGAAGCTTTCAGAAGTCTGGAGGCAGATGAAGTACTTCTGACTGCTGATACGGTAGTTGCTATTGACCATCAAATCCTGGGAAAACCTAAAGATGAAGATGATGCCTTTGCAATGCTTCAAAGTCTTTCGGGAAGAACTCATCAGGTATATACGGGAATTACCATCAAAACGGCCAATACATCTTTTACAGAAACTGATGTAGCAGATGTTACGCTGGCTGAGCTCTCGGATGAAGAAATAAACTATTATATTCAGAAGTATAAGCCTTTTGATAAAGCCGGCAGTTATGGTGTCCAGGAATGGCTGGGAATGGCAAAGATCACAAGCCTTACAGGAAGTTATTATACAATTATGGGGCTTCCTACTCATCTCGTTTACAAAATATTGAAAGAAACCGCTCTGATTTAAGAGATTTTTGAAAATCCAAATGTCAGTTAAAGAAGAAATATAAATATTATTCATTATAAAATTTTATTATTTTTACAAAATCATCAAATGCTGATAATAAAAAGTAGATTAGCGAGTTATATTGAATAATGAAAAAGAATATATTATTCCTTTTAGTGATATGCCTTGTTGCTTCCTGTGCTACCAAAACAAAAAAGCCAGAGCAGCGTTCAAGAATATTAAAAGGGTTTTCCACATATTACAACACTCTGTTTAATGCAAAAGACGCATTGAACAGTGAATTTACGACCAGAGACAAAGGACATAAAGACAACTTCTATGCTCCTTATATTCCCATTCTGACTTATGAAGAACAGCCTTTGGGAAGTGATCTTGGGCAAACGGAAGCTTTTGCAGAAAATTCTATGAAGATGGCTGAAGTAGCCAACAGACCTTCGGGAAGAGGGGATTCCGGAGCTCCCAACAGACCTGGGGCTTCAGGAAATGGACCTGCAAGACCAGATGGTGAACAAGGTAAAGGAGCGACTACACTTGAAATTGCAGAAGCTAAAGCTTTAAAAGCAATCAATAAATATTCTGTAACCAGGAATGGTGAAGAAAAAAATAAGCAGATTTTCGATGCCTATATGATCCTCGCCCAGGCAAGAATTTATCGAGGTAAATCTCTGGAAGCACTGGATGCTCTCAATTATGTTTTCACTCATATGAAAGATGATAAAAGGATTGCATTGGCAAGAATTTATCAGGGTCTGGCTTATGATAAAATCAAAGATTATCACAGAGCACATGAAACTTTTGCAAAACTGAAAGGAGAAGATATCAGTAAGAGCTATGCAAAACTGCTGAGCATTTATTATTCTGAATCTCTTCTTGAGGCCGGTAAAAAAGAAGAAGCTGCCAAGGAACTTGATGATGCTTTTGAGCTGAATGGCAACAGAAAACTGAAAAGCAGAATTGCTTATCTGAGAGGTCAGGTTCTGGAAAATCTTAACCAAAATGATAAAGCAAGAGAAAGCTATACAGCGGCTTATAAATACGCTAGTGATTTTGAATTTGAAGTAAAATCGCAGATTGCTATTGCCAAAACTTTTAACGGTAAAGGCGATTATGCCGGTGCCAAAAATTATCTGGAAGGAATCAGTAAAAAAGGGATGTATGGCTCCAGAAAGAATGAATTTTACTATGCTTTGGGTTTAATGGCCAATAAAGCAGGAAAAAAAGACGAAGCTCAGCAATTCTTCAGAAAATCTCTTTTTGAAAAGGTTTCTGATCCTCAGATCCGTGGCTTGGCTTATTATGAAATAGGAAAAAGCTACCTTGACAAGAATGATTATATCGGAGCCGGAAGCTACTATGATTCTGCATTGGCTGTAATGACTTATGAACCTTCTAAAATCCTGTTAAAAGATCAGTCCGCATATATTAAAAAGATTTCCAGAAACTACTATCTGATCAAAAAGAATGACAGTATTCTTTCTCTGGCAAAGATGAGCGATGCCCAGAAAACAGATTATTTCACAAAATACATTGCAAAATTAAAGGTTAAAGAAGAAAAAGAGGAACAGGAAAGAAGACGTGCGGAAAGAAGCAAAGGATTTGATACCGGAGATTATAGTGCCAATTCTATTTTTGCCAATAGTGCCAATTCTTTTGAGGACTTTGGAGTAACTACAAAAGGTTTTTACTTCAGTAATTCAGGGACTGTAAGCAAAGGAACCTCTTCATTTAAGCAAATCTGGGGAGACCGTGCTCTTGCTGACAACTGGCGTTCTTCCAAGAAAATGGCCTCTATTGAAGATATGAAGAATGAAGCATTGGGAGTTACTTCAGCACCTAACCCTAGACGTTTTGAGCCTGCGTATTATATTGAACAGATTCCTTCGGATCAGGGTAAATTATCTCAGTTAAAAAAGGACAGAGATACGGCTTCATTAGGTCTGGGAATTATGTATCAGAACTATTTTACCAATACTCCCCTAGCTACGAAAACACTTTATGATCTTGTAGATGTAAAACCGGAAGAAAAGGTAATGTTACAGGCCCTGTATGAGATTTTTGCCATGAATTATGAAAAAAATCCACAGGCTTCTGAAAGAGCAAAACAAATCCTATTAGCAGATTACCCCTATACTTCTTATGCTGAGTTTGCGAGAAATCCTAAGAATAAATCATTTGTAAAATCAACAGAAGAAGTTGAAAATGAGTATAAAAAGGCATATGCACTGTTTGAATCAGAAAAATTTGCGGAAAGTAAAGATATAATTGATCAAACGATCCAGAAGTTTCCGAAAGATGCCCTGGTACCTAAGCTTTACCTTTTAAATGCATTCAATGCAGGAAAATCCAGTGGAAAGGAAGTAATGATTCTGCAGCTTGAGCAGATTGCCCTGAATTATTCTAAAACATCCGAAGGAATAAGAGCCAAAGAAATGCTGAATTATCTGAAAAGTGATTTGAGCTTCCAGGCAACGGATAATAAAGGAAATTCAATTCCTGAGCGACCTTCAGGAGCTCCTGTACAGCCAAGTACCCAAAATACCGGTATTCCACAAATGAACAACGGAAAAGTACAGAAACTGGAAAATGTCAATCTCCAGCCACAAAATGGAGCTACTACTCCACCGCAAAATGACAAAACGAAATCAGGGTCAAAGTCACCACCAAGACCTCAATAAAATAAAAAAAGCGAAGATTACTCTTCGCTTTTCTTTTTCTTTACTCCATGGAAATCTTTGAGATAAAAAGGCTCGAAATAAGCCATATCTTCAAATTCCTTGTTTTCTATTTTTGCCAGTGTTTTCCTGATGAGATATTGTGCGGAAGGATAAACATCCTCTTTAAAAACAGCATTCGGAAGATTCAGTATTTCTTTTGCTTTTTTAGCACCATCCCCTACAAACAATACTTTTTTATCTTTTAATTCTTCAAAAGAAGCTTCATCTAAAATCTTAGCTTCGGTCTCAGATAATTCCTCCCCTGTATTACCATCATAAACGGCCGTATAAACCTCCATTCTCCTTGCATCAACCAAAGGCACAACCAAATCGTAGTTATCGCCTAAAAACGGCTCTATCATGCTTTCAAGAGAATTTACAGCTAGCAGAGGAACTTTGAGCCCATAGCAAAATCCTTTTGCAGAAGCAGCACCAATTCTTAAACCGGTATAAGATCCCGGGCCTTTACCTAAGGCAACAGCTTCAATATCTTTAAGTGAAATCCCCGCTCCTTCCAATGCCCACTCAACATAGGTATGAAGACTTTCAGACTGTTTATAGTTTTCAGAAACCTCTTCACAAAGACATAGGAGCTTCTCATTGTCTGATACAGCTACTGAACAGTTTTTGGACGATGTTTCCAGATATAGAATTTTCATTTTTTTATTTTAAGCTAAGCTGCAACATTGCAAGAGCAAAATCGCTTTTAATATTCCGCAAATTTACTCCATTATTTTGGACTATTTTCTATAAATCGTTCTCGGTTCTGCCTGAGCACTTGGATAGATGGTCATATCTGAAACCGTAACATGCTTCGGAGCGTTCACACAATAGGCAATTGCATCGGCAATGTCTTCAGCTTTCAGAGCATCATAGCCCGCATATACGGTTGAAGCTTTCTCACTATCTCCTTTGAATCTTATCAGAGAGAAATCAGTTTCTACAGCACCCGGCTGGATGTTTGTTACTTTGATCCCAAATTCAGTAAGTTCTAATCTCATTCCCTCAGAAATCACGTCTACTGCTTTCTTTGTTGCACAGTACACTACTCCATTTGCATAAGTTTGTCTCGCTGCTACAGAACTGATGTTTACAATATGACCTAAATTTTTAGTTTTCATAATTGGGATGATCATTTTAGAAACATAGAGCAATCCCTTTACATTGCCGTCAATCATAGAATCCCAGTCATCTGTTTTACCAGCCGACAGAGGATCTAATCCATGAGCGTTCCCTGCATTATTAATCAGAACATCAATATCTTTCCAGTTTTCAGGAAGGGAATTAACCGCTGTTTCAACTTCTTCAAGATTTCTTACATCAAACATTAAACTAAATATTTCGGTAAATTGTGAAAGCTCTGTTTTTACAGATTCCAGCACTTCACTTCTTCTTCCACAGATAATAATTCGGTTCCCTTGTTTTGCAAGAAGTTCTGCAGTGGCTTTTCCTATACCGGAAGTAGCTCCGGTGATGAATATTGTCTTCATAAAATTGTTTATTAAATGTATGAATGGAATGCTTTACCAATAGCAAGATTGTATGACCTTCATACATTGTTATTTTGAGTTACTAATTTGCATCAAATGCCTGAAAAGCATCTGTGATATGATCAATAATTAAATTTTTGTTTTCATCGGGGAGAACAGAGATAATATCAAATCTTACCTCATTATTTTTATTAAATTCTTCCAGATAATGATTGGCAGCCGAGACAATAGATTTTATCTTCGTTTTGGTTACGGCTTCATGGGGCAGCATAAAGACATCAGTAGATCTTGCCTTCACTTCGATAATAATAATCTCATTATCTTTTTCAGCAATAATATCAATCTCCGCTTTCTGAAAACGGAAGTTTCTGACCAGGATTTTGTACCCCTTTTTCTGAAGATAATCAGCAGCAAGATTCTCTGCTATTTTTCCAAAATCGTTATGATGAGCCATATTGTATGTTTAAGAGTTTGGAGATAGGAGAGTGGTGATATTTAAAACTCTACTTTGACCTTAGTACCAACCTTCACTTTAACATTTCCACCTATTAATAGCGGCCTATTGTCCTTAATATGTCCATTGGGGAAACCGAATATCACAGGAAATTTATACTTTGAAATTCTATCCGAGATCAGTTTATAGGCAAATTCATCAAAGCTTTCTTCATAGCTTTTATTCTCCTTTTCATCTCCCATATTGGTCATACCGCCAACGATGAGTCCTTTGATTTTATTGAATACTCCGGCCAGCTCCAGCGTCATAATCATACGGTCAAGCGCATAAAAGTTTTCTCCGATATCTTCAATAAACAAGATTTTATCTTTAAAGTCGAATGAATATTTGGTGCCTAAAAGGGCATAAACAAGGGCTAAATTCCCTCCAATCAATTCTCCTTCAATATTCCCTTCTTTATTGAATTGATGAGATTCAAGGCTATATTTTGGCTTTTTCCCTTTTAAGATATCAAAAATCAGGTCATAGCTTTCCTCAGTAACTCCAAAACTCGAAGTTTTAATCGTTTGTCCGTGAATGGAGGCAAAACCTTTTTTCAACAGATAACTTTGAATTACCGTATTATCAGAGTAGCCAATGTACCATTTCGGGTTTTCAGTAAAGTTTTTCAATTTCAGATGCTGAATCAGATGCTGGCAGCCATAGCCTCCTCTGGAAGCCCAAACAGCTTTAACTTCTGTATCATTTAAAGCCCAGTTGATATCTTTTATTCTTTCCTTTTCTGTTCCGGCATAATTGTATCCGTTTGAAAATTTGGTGTAAAGATGCTCCCCGAGAATGGGTTCAAAACCTCTACTTTTAATCATTTCTATTCCCTTTTCCAGTTGAGAGGCATCTACCGATCCTGCAGGGGAAATAACAGCTATTTTGTCTCCTTTTTTAAGAGACTTAGGAAAGATCATTTTTTTCATTTTGTTTTTTGATATTTTACTTCTTTCTTCTCTGCTTCTTCCAGCTGTCTTTCAAACTGGTTGAACTTCTTGAAACTTTGCAGGAAGATAAAGAAACTGAATACAATAAGAATACAACCAACAACTCTTCTGATTTGGTTGGCTAGTTTTTGTGTTAATTTATCGTGAAATTGCTTGGCAAGAAATATCTTCGCAAGATCTATTGAAAGGTATGTGCCCAATACTATGCCTATGTATAAAATAAAACTGCTGGTGTCCGGATATTGATTCCTTACAGAAATTACTGTTACCAGCCAGAAAAGGATAACACCAACATTTAAGAGATTAAAGAAAAAACCATTGAAAAATGTTTTAAAATAATTCTGTCCAATGATCCTTTCCTCACCAGGCATATGCATTTTGGTTTTGGTGACCAGCATCACAATTCCGTAAATAAAAATAAGAATAGAAGTGATCCTATAAAATCCCGGGTGTTTATCAATTAAAGTGACGATATCTGTACTGGCATAGTACGCTGCTACAATACATAATAAATCTGCCGTAATAACACCAAGATCCAGTGATAAGGCATGTCTGGGGCCTCTGGAAAAGCTGGTTTCAATTAACAGGAAAAATATAGGTCCTATGAAAACCAGGCTCAGCATAAATCCTAATATGATGGCAGATAGTACAAGTTCTAGCATTAAGTGGTGTTTTAAAATGAAAAAAAATTCATTTCGTTTTATACAAAGTTATACTTTATGATTTAATTATTCAATAAAGTCCCATTTTAAAATAAAGACTCATTATCAAAAACTTGTAAAATAAAAAAAAATCATCCAAATAAAAGATTTAAAAACTTTTTCATTCATTCTACAACTTACTGTATTACAAATATCTTTATTGTATCCATGAGTATATTTTATATCTTTGCCCTTCTTTAATTTTCATACTAACTAATAACTAAAACAAACAAAAATGATGCGTAAGAAACATTTTCTACTTTCGATTTTATTAAGTATTCCAGCAATTTCTTTTTCTCAGGTAACATTAGGACAGGTTGATGACTTTCAGGATTTCACCACGCGAAACTGGACAAAAAACAATACCATACCTAATGCCAATATTTTTGATGGAGGACCTTTGGGTGCAGGTGACAATTTTTTACGTGTAAGTTCAAACGGCTCTGGTTCAAATCTTAATCTGATGACTTTTAATAATGCTCAGTGGACCGGAAGTTTTACCAGTGCAGGTATTACTTATATCTCGATGGATGTAAGAAATTCGGGGAGTGAAATCATATATTTAAGATTATCATTCAGATATAGTGTTTCCAGCACTCAACAGGAAGTCTGGAGTACCACTAATCCAATAGCAGTTATTCCCGGAGCAGGCTGGAAAAAAATATCTTTTCCGATAAATCAGGCTTCTGTTGTAAGAGTATCGGGATTAAACCCTTATTCTACAACGTTCTCTCATGTACAGGAAATGCGAATTTTACATAATGATGCCCCAAGCTGGGATTCAGATCCTATTACAGCAACATTAGATATTGACAATATCAGAGCTACAAATCAGGCATTGGGTGTATCCAGTGTTAAGCTTACAGAAAATAATTTTAAAATTGCTCCAAACCCAACTTCGGACTATCTTCAGGTTCTTGGTCTGACTAAAAAATCAGGCTTTAAAGTATATAATGCTTCAGGAAATCTTGTTAAAGAAGGTATTATCAATAACAACACTGAAAAAATCAATATTCAGGATCTTACCAGTGGAATTTACTTTATCAAATTAGACTCAGGAGAGTCTTCTTTCAAATTTGTGAAAAAATAAATTAATAAAAAAGAGGCCTTTTTAAAGACCTCTTTTTTATTTCAGTTATGCTGGTTTATTCTACAATCTTAAAATCAAGCTGTTTCTGGATCAG
Organism: Chryseobacterium sp. Marseille-Q8038; assembly: GCF_965111995.1. Taxonomy (NCBI): domain Bacteria; kingdom Pseudomonadati; phylum Bacteroidota; class Flavobacteriia; order Flavobacteriales; family Weeksellaceae; genus Chryseobacterium; species Chryseobacterium sp. Marseille-Q8038. Next base: position 1,659,988 of record NZ_CBCOPN010000002.1, read on the forward strand.
GTTAGCTTTTACCACCTTGATCTGAACTTCATCTCCCAACTGATATTTTTTTCCGTGTCTTATTCCGTATACAGCATGTGTTTTTGCATCATACATATATGAATCATCTACAAGATCTCTTAGTTTGATCAAACCTTCAGCACCGTTTTCAGGAATTTCCACCCAGAAACCGAATTCTGCCACTCCGGAAATAACTCCTTTGAAAGTTTCACCCAAATGTTTTTCCATGAATTTCACCTGCATGAATTTGATAGAATCTCTTTCTGCATCTGCAGCCAGTCTTTCCATTGCACTACAGTGTTTTGCCTTTTCTTCAAGATCACCTCTGTTTGGAGATTTTCCTCCGTCCAGATAATGCTGAAGAAGACGGTGTGCAAGCAAATCCGGATAACGACGGATAGGAGAGGTAAAGTGGGAATAATACTCAAAACCTAAACCATAGTGCCCAATAGGCTCTGTAGAGTATACTGCTTTACTCATACTTCGCATTGCAAGCGTTTCAATCATATTCTCTTCGCCTTTTCCTTTTACATCATGAAGAAGCTTATTCAAAGATGCCGCCACCTTTTTGGTATTGGCCAGATCCATTTTATATCCGAAAGTAGCAACGAAATCCCTCAAAGATTCCAGTTTTGCAGGATCCGGATCATCGTGAACCCTATAAATAAATGTATTGTTAGTGATTTCTCCTTTTCTGCTCAGAGATACATATTCAGATACTTTTTTATTGGCTAAAAGCATGAATTCTTCGATCAGGTGATTGGAATCTTTACTGATTTTAAAGTAAACTCCAATTGGCTCATTATTTTCATCAAGATTGAATCTTACTTCACTTCTGTCAAATGTAATAGCTCCTTTTCTGATACGTTCATGACGCAAAATTTTGGCCAGTTTGTCCAGCGTATTAATCTCTTCGGCCAGATCTCCCTGTCCGGTTTCAATTCTTTCCTGAGCTTCTTCATAGGTAAACCTTCTGTCTGAGTGGATAACCGTTCTTCCAAACCACTGTTTCTGAATTTCCGCATTGTCATTCAGTTCAAAAACAGCTGAAAAAGTATATTTATCTTCGTGTGGACGAAGGGAACAAACATCATTACTCAACACTTCCGGAAGCATCGGTACAACCCTGTCAACAAGATATACTGAGGTTGCTCTCTGATACGCTTCATCATCCAGAATCGTTCCCGGAACTACATAATGAGAGACATCTGCAATATGAACTCCGATTTCCCAGTTTCCATTTTCCAGTTTTCTTATGGATAAAGCATCATCAAAGTCCTTTGCATCTTTAGGGTCAATCGTAAATGTACAGATGTTACGCATATCCCAGCGTTTTGCAACCTCTTCATCAGTAATACTTCTGTCGATTTTATCTGCATCAGCTTCTACTTCCGATGGAAATTCATAAGGCAGACCATATTCTGCAAGAATAGAGTGGATCTCCGTTTCATGTTCTCCCGGAGCTCCCAATACCTGAATAATTTCCCCTTCCGGATTTTTATCCCCTGGTCTCCATTCTGTCATTTTTACAATGACCTTATCACCATCTTCAGCAGTGCTGAATTTTCCTTTTGGAATAAAGATATCCGTGTTGATTGATTTTTTATCACAAACCACAAACCCAAAATCTTTATGTAATACCTTCTGAAATGTTCCTACAAATTCTGTTCTGTTACGTTCTAAAACTTCAAGTACGGAGCCTTCAAGTTTCTTTCCTTTATAATGATAAGTTATAATAAGAACCTTATCTCCCTGCAAGGCATCCTTCACATTTTTGGCATGAACGAAGACATCATCTTCCAATCCTTCTACACTTACATAAGCATTTCCACTTTGGTTGAAGTCAATAATTCCGGTAAGCGTTCCTGCAATTTTCAGGTTCACAATATATTTTCCTTTTTCCACTTCTTTGATCTTTTCAGATCCCTGAAGTTTATGCAGTGCCTGGATGACAAGTTCTCTTTGTCTTGGATTTTTATAATCTATTCCGTCAGCAATCTGCTTGTAATTATAAATTTTGGATGAATTCGCATTCATAAATCGGAGGATCAGTCTTCCGATCTCCATCAATTTTAAATCATTTTTATGACTTATATATTTTCTTTTTTTGGCATGTTAATTTTCTTTTTACATTGTTTTGGTTTTATTTTACATAAAACCTTTTTCTAAATCTTCCTTATTCATTCCTTCGTATAAGGTCATTCAATTTCATCATTAGATTCTTTCCGCAAATTATCAGAAATCATTTTTAATTTCGCTTACAACGGGAGCTTTAGTTTTGTATAAATTTAATACAATTCTGGAGAAGAAAAGAGAAAAACCTTCTATTAAATATATTTCAAATATAAGAAAGGCTTTGGAGAATAATAGAGTGTAATTTCTATTGGACACTGCAAATGTACGAATAAAAAATAAATAAGGCTTGTAATGTGATTACAAGCCTTATTATATTTAGCAAACTGCAATTTTGTCAACTCTGTTCTGGTGTCTTCCACCTTCGAAGTCTGTTGAGAGAAATTTATCTACAATTTCAATCGCCAGTTCTTTTGATATAAATCTTGCCGGCATAGAAATCATGTTGGCATCATTATGGAGTCTTGCCAGTGTTGCAATCTCCGGCATCCAGCATAATGCACATCTTATTTTCTGATGTTTGTTCGCAGTGATCTGAACCCCGTTTCCGCTTCCACAGATCAGAATTCCCAGCTCATTTTCTCCGTTTTCCACAGAGGTTGCAGCAGGGTGTACAAAGTCCGGATAATCCACACTGTTTGTGGAAAACGTTCCAAAATCCTGAACTTCAAAATGTTCTGAAAGGTAGTTCTTAACAATCTCCTTATATTCATAGCCTGCATGGTCCGCTGCGATAGCAATTTTTCTTTTCATAATACTCTTATTAAGCTTTATTAGATTCTATTTCCTTACAAAGGTAAGAATAATAACAATTCGTGTTAGTAAACCCTGAGTTAATTGTGAAAAGGTATGTGAATAACTGTGGAAAACTTTTTTCAACTTTCTATTTTTAAAGACCAATTTATTTCGTAATAGAAATTCTTTCCGCAAATTTTTACCACAACTTTCCAGATGTTTTCTCCAGCTATCCCCAGCTTTTTCCATAATAAAATAACTAATAATCGTTTCATCTCAAAGTTATCAACATTTGTTAATAAGTATGTGAAATAGCGGGTTTACAAGGATTTATATTGTGAGTTAAATATGAATTCAATACAAGTTGAATGTTATCAATTATTACACTAAAACTTATCCCCGAAACTAACAACACTCAACAACAACTACATTATTCTTTTTTTTAAAAGAGATAAAATTGTTGATTAATGGATGATTGGGTTCGGGGAAAGTTTTTGAAAACTTTTATTTTAATCAAAGTGTTGAAAAAGTTTAAAACCTTACATTTGTGAAACGAAAATTCAATGAGATTTAGGAAATTGTCTTTGCGGGATTTACGGAAAAGTAAACCGGAATCTGGCCAAGGGGTTTCATAGAACTTTGAAAAAAATAAATCTACTTATGAAAACAATCAATGATTTCAATTTTAAAGATAAGAAAGCTCTGGTAAGAGTGGACTTCAATGTTCCGCAGGATGATCAGCTGAAGGTGACAGACAATACAAGAATTGTTGCTGTGAAACCAACAGTGGAGAAGATCCTTAATGATGGTGGTTCTGTCATCTTAATTACTCACCTGGGAAGACCTAAGGGAGAAGTGAAAGATGAGTTTTCTCTTAAACATATTGTGGGCGAAGTTTCTTCTGTTTTAGGAAAAGAAGTGAAATTTGTAGATGAGTGTATAGGAGAGAAGGCAGAGCAGGCTGCTGCAGAACTGAAACCAGGGGAGATCTTGTTATTGGAAAATGTACGTTTTCATAATGAGGAAGAAAAAGGCGATGCTGCCTTTGCAGAGAAACTTTCTAAGTTGGGAGATGCTTATGTAAATGATGCGTTTGGTACAGCACACAGAGCTCATGCTTCTACCGCGGTAATTGCTCAGTATTTTCCGTCAACTAAATATTTCGGTTTACTAATGGCTAAAGAGCTTCAGGCAATCGATAAAGTATTAAAGAGTGGAGAAAGACCTATTACGGCAATTCTGGGAGGTTCTAAAGTTTCAACTAAAATTACCATTATAGAAAATATTCTTCCTGCAATAGATAATTTGATCATTGGAGGAGGTATGGCATTTACATTTATTAAGGCTCTTGGAGGAAAAATTGGTAATTCTCTTGTAGAAGAAGACAAACTTCCTTTAGCACTTGAGATTTTAGGTAAAGCAAAAGAACATAAAGTAAAAGTATACCTTCCTTCTGATGCCATCATCGCTGAAAGCTTTAGTAATGATGTGGAGAGAAAAGAAGCTGATATTTATGCAATCCCTGAAGGATGGATGGGACTTGACGCGGGTCATAAATCAAGAGATCAGTTCAATGATGTTTTATTAAATTCAAGGACTATCCTTTGGAATGGACCAATCGGAGTTTTTGAAATGTCTCATTTTGCTGGTGGAACAGTGGCTTTAGGTGAAAGCATTGCTGAAGCAACAAGACTTGGAGCTTTCTCTCTAGTAGGAGGAGGAGACAGTGTTGCTTTTGTGAAGCAATTCGGATATGCAGATCAGGTAAGTTATGTTTCTACCGGAGGTGGAGCAATGCTTGAAAGTCTTGAAGGACTTGAGTTACCAGGGGTGGCTGCAATCAACAATTAATAGAAATAAAAACACAATATTTCAAAGCCTGCTAATTATATTAGCAGGCTTTTTTCTTTATGGAACTTTATAAAAATCCTTTATTGATCGTAGTTTTCATAAATATTTAGATATAACTTATAGTTATATAGGATGGAGTTGAATTCTTTTCCAGATACTTAGCTTTTTCAAAAATTCTATACTCAGAATATTACTTTTGAATTGATCAGTTTTACAGTTTTATTTCTCCTTTATACCGTTTTTTTTGCGGTAAATGACTATAATTTTACCATGAAATTTTAATTTTTCCTGGAGCTGATTGCATGTTTTTTTCATTATTCACTCATATGCTTTGGAAGAGATTGGTTGAATAAATAAAATGATAATTAGGAATATTCATGAGATGTAAGAGAGCCCTTTATGGGCAGTCTTAAAACTGATGGAATAACTTATGATATTTTTAAATTTAATCCGAATGGTTTGAATTAGGAATCTTCGATTTTTTTTGAAATTTAATTTTTTGTATGAATATTGGATTTTTGATTTTTATATTTTGCGAACCATTATAGGTTTTAGAGTAATTTTATGAGGAAATTCATGAATTATTTATTTCACACATTAGTGAAAGTGTTGTATTTGATTGATTTATAGTAATTAAACTATTTTTATATTAATTTTATACTTGTTTTTACCTGATATTATTGCTGAAGATTAGAAATTATTTTTTTAATGATGAAAAATGAGAGCTGAAATCAAAGTAGAAATCAAATTTTAAAATTTTATATGAGTTGAATTTTTAGTAGTATAGTTTTTTTGAGCTAAACTTATTTTGCGTTTGAACATATTAAAAAAATTACATGAAAATTTAGAATTTTCTTTTTTTCAAATAAATCTTTAAAAATCGACCTCTACAATTACTTCTAGAATCTTGAAACTATATTTTTCCGAGTATTTATATGTATTTTTATTTTAAAAAGATATTTACGGTATTTTTGTTTGAATTTACTTTTCAAAAGCTCATTTTTTGCTTAATTTCCAGTTCGGAAAGTACATTTGAAAAAATTGTTCAATAATTTCAAAGAAAGCTTTGATTGAGAAGGAGAATAAGAATTGACTGTCTTTTTTTCTTTCTTTATGAAATGGAGTAGGGAAGTATTTCAAGTAATTAAGAAAGAGGATTGTAAATTTGATTTTTGAGATAAAAGTTAAAAGAATATTAACTGTAAAATTTATAATAAAAAGAAAACTCAGGAGAAATAAATCCTGAGTTTTTTATTTTTAAGAGAGAAAATGCTGAAAATCGACCGTCATAAATGGTTCTAAAATCGATTTTCTATCTTTTTTCGATAATGTATATCAAACTTGAAAATTCGTTCGAAAATAGTGCTTTTACGTTCGAAATCGTTCCGTAGACCACAGCTTTTGTCCAAAATAGAGGTGATTTTTTGTATTTTTCGCTCAACATGGAGATGTAGTAGGAATCTAGTACCAAAGGTTTGATCTTTCTCATTTTCCAGTCTGAATTTTTGGAAATCAGATTTTCCATACCGTTTTTTGAAAAATGATAAATATGTCTTGGGACATCATAGGCTGCCCAATATTCTTTATAATGTATGGCATCATAAGAAGTAGGGTTGGGAACAGCGATAACAAGAATTCCTTTTTCTTTTAATTTGCTGTGAAAAATAGAAAGCATTTCATCCTGGTTTTCGATATGTTCAAATACATGCCAGAGTGTAATAGCATCTAAGCTTTTATCTTCAATTTTATGAATATCGTCTAAAATTGTAGCTTTTGTTATTTTACTGAGTGCTGCTTTTCTTGCATCAGAATCTGGTTCAAAACCAAAAACTTCAAAATCATTTTCTATGTATTTTACAAACTCCCCGGCACCGCATCCATAATCAAGAACTTTTGATCCTTTTTTTATTCTGTCAATCAGTATATTTTTTTTGTACTGAAGATTGAAAGACTGAAGGAATTTATATAATTTTTCTTTCAGACTTCCGGAATCCTGATGATGAGAAATGTAATCTTCACTTTCATAATATCTGGAAATATTTGATGGGATAGGAGTGGTTTTGAAGACTCCTTTTGTATCTGTCTCTTTAATTTCAAATATTTCCTGTGAAAGAAAATGATCTTTTATTTTCATTGAAGTAAATATCTTTTATATGATAAAAAAATTAAGATATCCAGAGGCTGGTAGAACCTCATAAATACCTTAATTTTTGTTTTATATTTTTTAATGTTTCACGTGAAACATTTCTTTTTTAACGTCCTAAATAGACTAGTAAAACGTTTATATCGGCTGGTGAGACACCGCTTATTCTTCCTGCTTGTGCAATGGTCTTCGGACGTACGTTAGACATCTTCTGTTTTGCCTCTGCAGAAAGGCTGCTTAGCTTCGTATAATCAAAGTCTTCCGGAATTTTAATGTTTTCCAGACGGTTCAGCTTCGCTACATTTTCTTTTTCTTTCTCAATATATCCTTTATACTTTATATTAATCTCTGCCTGTTCTCTTACTTCGTCACTGTATTGAGAAGAAACTTCTTTAATAGAATCAATTTCATCCAACTTTTCTAAAGTTATATTAGGTCTGGTAAGAAACTGTGCTGCTCGGTATGCCTGATCTACAGGGTTACTCTCAATAGATTCAAGAATAGGGTTGATAACGCCAGGTTTTAAAGAAGTTTCGCGAAGAAACTCTTCAAGTGATTGACTTTCAGATATTTTAGCTTCTACACGTCTTAATCTGTCTTCTTTTGCAAGTCCTAACTGGTATGCTTTTTCAGTCAATCTGATATCTGCATTATCCTGTCTTAAAAGAAGTCTGTATTCTGCACGGGAAGTAAACATTCTATAAGGTTCTTCCGTTCCTTTGGTAATTAGATCGTCAATCAATACTCCAATATAAGCTTCATCTCTGTTTAAGATAAAATCTCCTTTTTCGTGAACTTTATTGTGTGCATTGATACCGGCAATTAATCCTTGTCCTGCTGCTTCTTCATATCCGGTTGTTCCATTGATCTGTCCTGCAAAATATAAATTATCAATTAATTTTGTTTCCAGAGTATGCTTCAGCTGGGTAGGAGGGAAGTAGTCATATTCAATAGCGTAACCTGGACGGAAAACTTTTACATTTTCAAATCCTGGAATATGTTTCATGGCTTTGATCTGTACATCTTCCGGAAGAGAAGAGCTGAATCCGTTTACATAGATTTCTACAGTTTTCCATCCTTCCGGTTCTACGAAAAGCTGATGTCTGTTTCTTTCTGCAAAACGATTGATTTTATCTTCAATACTTGGACAGTATCTTGGACCTAAACTTTGAATGGTACCATTGAACATTGGGCTTCTGTCAAAACCTTCTCTTAAAATATCGTGTACGGTTTCGTTAGTATATACGATATGACAGCTTAATTGTTTTGTTAATTTCGGAGTATCAAGGTAGCTGAATTTTTGAGGATTTTCATCTCCTTTCTGTTCTTCCATTTTTGAGTAGTCCAAACTTCTTCCGTCTACTCTTGGTGGAGTACCGGTTTTCATTCTTCCTGCTTCAAAACCTAAAGTGACCAATTGTTCTGTAATCCCAAATGCTCTTGGTTCACCCATTCTTCCTCCTCCTAATTGTTTATCTCCAACGTGAATTAATCCGTTAAGAAAAGTTCCGTTAGTAAGAACTACAGATTTTGCTCTGATCTCAATTCCTAAAGAAGTAACAACTCCTGCTACTTTATTATTTTCAACAATCAGTTGTTTCACCATATCCTGAAAGAAATCAAGATTGGGAGTATTCTCTAATGCTAAGCGCCATTCTTCGGCAAAAAGCATTCTGTCATTTTGGGTTCTCGGAGACCACATCGCAGGACCTTTTGAAAGATTCAGCATCTTGAATTGAATAGCAGATTTGTCTGCTACAATTCCGGAATATCCTCCCATTGCATCAATCTCTCTTACGATCTGTCCTTTTGCGATTCCGCCCATTGCCGGGTTGCAACTCATCTGTCCGATGGTCTGCATATTCATTGTAACAAGTAGTGTTTTTGAACCGAGGTTGGCTGCTGCTGCTGCTGCTTCACAACCTGCGTGTCCGGCACCTACTACTATCACATCATATATTTCTGAAATCATTTTTATCTCGCTTGTTTTAAGCTTTAAACCTTATCTTTATAATCAATGTTTCACGTGAAACATTTTTGGAGAATGCACTCTAGGTAAATGTATATTATTGCTAGAATAGAGTACTTTAGATATGGGACTTTAAGTGATTGTTCAAATTTAAAACTTTAAATCCCTGTATTTATCAAGGTACAGATCTTCCATTCTCCGCATCTCTTTTTCTTCCTCTTCCGTCTTGTCTTTATAGCCTGCCAGATGTAAAATTCCGTGGGCTAAAACCCTTCTTAATTCTTCTTCATAATCTCGGGAAAGGGTAGAGGCGTTATCAGAAATGCGTTGCAAAGATACGAAAATCTCAGCGCTTATTGTCTTGCCTTTTACATAATCAAAAGTGATGATATCTGTATAATAATCATGCTGCAAATAATCCTGATTGATCTTAAGAAGATATTCATCATCACAGAAAATGTAATTAATTTCTCCCGTTTTTTTTCCTTCTGAAAGAATAAGATCTTCCAGCCATTTTTTGTAATCTGCACTTACCGACTCTGGTAAGTTTTCATAAAAGAATTGTATCATTTTTTTTAAAACCAGTGTCCTAAAATAACACTGAATATCCCTTTTTGGTTATTTTTAAGTGAGTGGCTGAAGTTTACTTTGATCTGCCCGAAAGGTGATTTGTAACCAGCCGTTATTCCCAGTGAGCTATAATTTACTTTAACAGCATCTTCAAACTTGATATCGTTTGATAAGTTTGCAAAGGTAAAGTTTCCACTGATAAAATAGTTTTTATTAAATTTAAACTGGATATCATTAGATGCCAGTATTACATTATTTGTATAAAGCTGGGCGAAATAAAATCCTCCAAAGCTTTTAAAATTCATGAGATTCTGTTCAAATATTCCGCCTAATCTGAATTGGTAATAAGCAGGAAGATTTTCACCGATAGTAACCCCTCCAAATAGATTCAGACGATAACTGAATTGCTTGCTAAGTGGAATGTTAAGTCTAAGGTCTGCTTTAATCTGAATAATTCTTTTGTCAACTTCAGATTTTAAAAGATCAACTACCTTTCCTTCAGCTGCAAAATAAACCCCTTTTGAAGGAAATTCCTTATCATCTTGGGTATCGGTTTTTATGAAGATATAAGGATTCAAAAAACGGCTGTAACGTCTGTTGTCTCCATTGCTGTTTTCTGCTTTAAAATAGTCATGACTGATACCACCCCCAATGGCAAACTTATCCTTCCATACAGATTGTATATAAGCTTCATTTCTGATCCATTCCCAGCGGTCTACTACATAGTTATCTACATTCTTTATATCAAAGCTCATTCCTGATGAATAGAGGCCAAATCCTGGAATATATCCGTTATCAATAAAATAGTTCAGGTAATATCTCATACGATCTCCTACAACAACATCCAGTGAGAGGTTTGAATTTTTAAATAAAAGCCTCTTTGCTGAATAGTTCAAAAGAAGTCCGGTCTTGAAGACTTCATCATAATGGAGTCCAAATTTTAGAAAATGACGGGTATCATCTTCTGTCACATAGAGCTTCAGGTAATTGGCGTCATTTTCCTGAACGATATCATAATTGATAAATTTGTAGTTGTTGGTAGCAACCAATTTATCAATCATTTTATTAATACTTCCATAAGTTTGTAAAGAGGGAAGACGAAGTCCCATTTTCCCCAGCGTGTAGTTTTTGCCATAGATTTTACTTCCTTCAATAGAAATGCTGTCTATTTTGTATACATTGGAATAAATAGGGTTTATACGCTGTCTGAGACGGTCAAACGGACGCTTGGGCAGCTGGTCTAATACCTGAGAATATTTTAATCCTTCTACATATCCACTGTCAAGAATTTTCTTTTTATCATCATAGCTGGTGGCAGACATTCCTTTCAGATTGGGTTTGATATTGATGTCTGTATATTTATATTGTCTTCGGGTATCTTTTTTTATTCCGAAATCAATGACCTGGTTCAGAATGGCTATAATATTGTTTAAATCTTCTCTTTTTGAGAGATCCTGATTAAGATCCACCCCGATTACGATATCGATTCCTTTATCCTTTAAAGGCTTTGAAGGATAGTTTACCGTCATTGCTCCATCAATATAAATACTGTCACCAATTTTTACCGGATCCATTAAGGAAGGAAATGCTGAACTTGCCATGATAGACTGTACGAGATCTCCTTTTTCAAATATCTGCATATTGCCGCTTTCAAGATTGGTTGCAACACACATGAATGGAATTGGCATTTTGGAAAAGTCCTCAATATTGGAAACGTTCTTAAAGAGTTCTTTCAGAAGATAAACATTTCTTTGTCCCGTACTGATAGAAGAGGGAAGTGTAATTTTTCCGTTTTTGAGCGGAATGGATAAAAGGTATTTGTCTACAGACTTATTAAAAAAGCTGGCTTCCTGTCGTGATTTGGGATCCATGATTAAAGAATAGAAATCTGTATCCATGACAATTTTTTCTATTTCTTTCCCGGAATAGCCGGCGGCATATAATCCGCCCACTATGGCTCCCATACTTGTTCCGGAGATATAGTCCACCTTCACTCCCAATGAATCTAATACTTTAAGAACTCCGACATGTGAAAAACCCTTGGCACCACCACCGGCGAGTGACAGCCCTATCTTTGGATTTTTCGGAATCACCAAATCTTTTTTTACCTGAGAATGGATCAATAACAGTGGGAATATGAAAAGCAGAATCAGGAGTTTTTTCATAATTAATCTTTTATATAAATCCGTTTCACCCGGGGCGAAATGGAGGTTAATACTTCATAGGTTATCGTTTTGCAGTAGCCTGCGAATTCTTTTAAACTTGGTTTGGCGTTGAAAACAGTTACTGTATCACCTTCTTTTACATTGGGAATATGGTCTACATTAATCATCATCATATCCATACAGATATTTCCGACAATTGGTGCCAGCGTTTTATTAACGCCTACATTTCCTACCTGATTTCCAATCAGCCTTGGTATTCCATCAGCATATCCTACCGGAATTGTTGCTATTCTTGTAGGATGATCTGCTTTATATCTTCTGCTGTAACCTACAGATTCACCGTTTTCAACAGTTGATATCTGTGAAATTACGGTTTTAAAACTTACCACAGACTGCAGTTGCTTCTGAATTTCAGGATCTGCTGATTCTCCCAGCATTCCGATACCAATTCTTACCATATCATGCTGATGATCTTTATAGCTTGTAATACCTGCTGAGTTCAGAATATGACGGATAGGAGTGTACCCTAACTTTTCAGTAAGATAGCTGGAATTTTTATCGAAAACCTCCAGCTGTTTCAAGGTAAATTCTTTTTCTTCAGGCATATCAGAAGATGATAAATGGCTGAACATGCTTTGTACCTTTACGTTTTTCTGGCTTAAAGTTTCGCTTAACTGATCCAGCTCAAAATCTTTAAAACCAAGACGGTGCATTCCGGTTTCGAGTTTGATATGAATAGGATATTTCTTGTCGTATCCTGATTTCTGAACTGCTTCATAAAATAATTCCAGTACTCTGAAACTGTAAATCTCAGGTTCCAGATTATATTCTATGATCGTCTGATAGCTGTGCTGTTCCGGATTCATCACAATAATAGGAGTGGTGATCCCTTTTTTACGAAGTTCAACTCCTTCATCGACATAGGCTACACCAAGATAATCAATATGGTGATGCTGCAGAAACTCTGATACTTCATAGCTTCCCAGACCGTAGGCATTGGCTTTTACCATTGCCATCATTTTAGTTCCGGGTTTCAGCAGTGATTTATGATAATTAATATTATGAAGTATAGCATTAAGGTTTACTTCCAATACGGTATCATGCTTTCTGAGTTCGAGAATATCTTTAAGTTTTTCGATCTCAAATTTTCGGGCTCCTTTCAGCAGAATAATCTGATTTTCTAATTCAGTAAGATGTTTACTTTCAATGAGCTCTTTAGTATCAATGAAAGTATATGTTTTAGTTTTAAATAATTCACTGAACTTTGATATTTCATCACCGATTAAGAAGACCGAATCAAAATGCTGCTCATTCACCAGTTCAGAAACTTCTTCATATAATTCTTTTGCGTTGGAATTTACGCCTACAATATCAGTTAAGACCAGAGATTTTTTAGATTTATTATATTCATTCAAAAACTGAAGGGCGGTCTTCAAAGAATCGAGGTCAAGATTAAAAGAATCGTTGATGACAATATTGCCTTTAATTCCTTCTATTGCTTCAAGCCTCATTTCAACGGCTTTTAAAAGGTTGATTTTTCGACGATCTTTTTATTTTCGATATTCAGTTCCTTAAGGACTGTGATAAGCGCCAGAGCATTGGTTAATGTCGCTTCGTCTCTCTGATGAGCAGGAAAACTGATTTCTTCTCCAAAATAGTCAACAATAATGTTTTCATCTTTGGAAATATTGTTTTTGATGAAAACCTTATTCTCTTTTTTACAACCGTAAGAAATTAATTTTTTATCAGAATAGGATTTTTTAATTTTTTGATCAACCAAAGAATTATCACCATTATAAATAACAACTTCAGAATTTTTAAAAAGTCTGATTTTTTCATCAATCAATTCTTCTTCGGAAGAAAAGTTAGCAGCATGAGCCGTTCCGATGTGGGTAAGCAATCCGATCTGAGGATGGAAAATATTTTCAAGCTTTTCCATTTCATGGGGTTTTGAAATTCCCACTTCAAAAATTCCCAGCTGATGTGAGCTGTTGATCTGAAGAAGAGACAACGGAAGACCAATCTGAGAATTAAAGCTTTTTGGACTTTTTACAGTAGGAAATTCATTCCATAAACATTGATACAACCATTCTTTTAAAATAGTTTTACCATTACTTCCCGTAATTCCGATGGATTGTAGGTGAGAATTTTCGAAATGATATTGGGCTAATTTTTGAAGAAACTCTACGGAATTTTCAACAATGATCCAGGTTATATTTTCAAACTCCGGATACTGATGTTCAGAAATAATGATATTGATACCTCTGTCTATAGCAGATTCAATAAATTTTTCCCCGGAATTTTTAGGGGTATTGATCGCGATAAAGGCTGTATTTTTGGTAGAATAAATAATCCTGCTGTCGTAGGCTATATTTTTGATCAATAAATTTTTGTCCCCAATGATCTGTGCATTGGTGATCTCTGCAATGTGTTGTACTGTATAATTCATTGGTACCCTTTCTGCTTTATTTTGAGCGAAACTGCAAAAAGGAATAAAGACCATTATATCATCACATTCCCTTTTTAATATTTTACAATAGAGCTTTTTCGCTTCTCATTTTATATTAAGTGAATATATTTATGGTTTGATGCAAACAGCTATTTTATCATTGAGCTATTTTGCCTTTTACCCATTTATTTCCTTTTTGAAAGCACTTCGTCTATAAAAACACGGCGGCTTACAGCCTCATAACTTTCAGTTTCTCCCAATTCTACCAGGTCATTTCCCTGGGAAGTTCTCATGGAATAATTGGCAAGATTACCTGTTCTTTTGCAAATAGCATGCACTTTTGTAACGTACTCTGCAGTTGCCATCAAATTAGGCATTGGTCCGAAAGGACGACCTAAAAAGTCCATATCAAGACCAGCAATTACCACTCTGATACCGCTATTGGCAAGCTGATTGGCAACATCAACAATGCTTTCATCAAAAAACTGAGCTTCATCAATGGCTACTACATCACAGTTGGAAGCCAACAGAAGAATTTCATTAGGATTTTCTACTGCGGTACTGCGGATTTTATTCTGATTATGGGATACTACATCCTCCTCAGAATATCGTATATCCATTTTTGGTTTAAAAATTTCCACATTCTGCCCTGCCATTTCCGCTCTTCGCAATCTGCGGATAAGTTCCTCGGTTTTACCGGAAAACATAGAGCCACAAATCACTTCCATCCAACCACTTTGTTTGGAATGATTAATTGTATTTTCTAAAAACATTTGTTAAATTAGCCGTATATTTTTAACATCAAAAGTAAGCAATTTTAATAAGAATCTTATTATGCAGAATATCCAAGATTTAAAGGAAAAGATTTTTTTTGAATCCATGAATATCATTGATAATCTGGACAAAATAGGTAATATAGACGAATTACTTTCTAAGCAAGATCTTGTAGATGAGCTTGCTAACAGGATTTCTTTTTTGAAATTGCTGGAAAAAAATATTGAATACTTTATAGCCGAAAATCCGGGGCAGAATCCGGATAATCAGTATATCTCTTTTGCTTCAGGAGAGACAGAACATCATGATACCGGTAATGAAGTGACGGAAGAGGAAGCTATTTTCAATAATGAACTGAATGAAATTGATGAAAATGAAGTTTTTTCGGACGGATTAGAAGAAGAAGCTACTTTCAATAACCAGCTGAACGAAATTGTTGAAAACGAATTCCATGAAAATATTGTACATTTTGTGGAAGAGAACAATCTTGAAAGAGAGTCTGAAAATAATCAGGAACAAACTTCTGATCATGAAACGCTGGAAGAAGAAGCAGTTTTCAATAACCAGCTGAACGAAATTGATGAAAATGAAATTTCAGAAGAACAGAGAGCTGTTCTTAGTTTTGTAGACGAAGACAAAATTCTTGCAGATTCCACGCCAGATTCAGATGAAGATCTTAATGAAGATTTGTTTCATAACGAGGTAACGGAAGAAGAAGTTGTTTTCAATAATCAGCTGAATGAAATAGAAGATGAAGAGGATGAGATCTCAGAACAGGAATCAAAAAAAGAAACTGATTTCGCTGTAGTAAATGAGGCTAAACCTTTAGTCACAGAAACAATTCCAAGTATTTTTGATAGTGAAACACTGGAAGATGAAATACTGATTGAAGAAAGTGAAGAGCAGTTTGTGGCTTCCAACGTTTCGATAGAACAGGGAGAAATGGCAACAGAAACTTCTAATGTGGAAAATATTCTGAGTGAGATAAAAAATGACCATTCAGTGGAAGAAACCAAAGAAGAAAGCATCCTTGCTGAAGTCTATGACCGAAGAAAGATTGTGGAAATTGATAAACCTGTTCCCGAAGAAACAGATAAACATCCTTCTGATGAGAGCTTCGAAAATTTAGAAGAATACCATCGGGAGAAAAAAATAAAACTCGCCAATATCAAAGGAATGAAAGCTGTTCAGTCACTTTTTGATGACGATCACCTGGAACTTCCTAAGGAAGAAAAAACGATTCCGGTTGTAAAAGAAGATACGGGAAGCATTCTGAAATCCAATATTCCAACGCATTTCATGGAAGCTGATAAGCTGAAGCCTGAATTTAAGCTGGATCTGAATGACAGAATTGCCTTCACGAAGATGCTTTTTGAAGGAAGCCAGACGGATCTGAATGACACAGTATATCAGCTGAATCAATTCAAAACACTGGAAGAAGCCAAAGAATATCTTAGTGATCTGTATTACGAAAGAAAATGGAATAAGGTGGATGAATATGCACAGAGACTTTGGATATTGGTAGAAAATAAATTCTTATAATTTTGAGCGGAATCCTATATTTTGTTCCCACACCAGTTGGGAATCTTGAAGATATGACATTCAGGGCAGTCAATGTTCTGAAAGAAGTAGATTATATTTTATGTGAAGATACCAGAACTTCCGGTATACTTTTAAAACATTTTGAAATCTCTAAGCCTTTAAAATCTTATCATTTACATAATGAGCATCAGGCAACGGAGAAAGTGATTGCAGATCTTAAAAACGGCCAGAATATCGCTATTATTACCGATGCAGGAACGCCCGGTATTTCAGATCCTGGATATTTATTGGCAAAAGCAGGTGCAGACAACCATATTGATATGATCTGTCTTCCGGGAGCAACAGCTCTGATTCCGGCATTAGTGGTTTCAGGACTTCCTAATAATGAATTTTTATTTGCAGGTTTTTTACCTCAGAAAAAAGGAAGACAAACAAAACTGAAGCAGCTTGCTGAAGAAAAAAAGACCATCGTACTTTACGAAAGTCCCCATAAAATCAATACGACTCTTGAACAGATCAAGGAATTCTTCGGGGAAGAAACCAAAGCAAGTTTAAGTCGTGAGATTTCTAAGAAATTTGAAGAAACTAAACGAGGGACAATCAATGAATTAATTGAATTTTCCAAGAGTAAAACTTTAAAAGGGGAGATCGTTCTTATTGTCAATAATTCTATTTAATTTTCCTTGAAAAAACTAGTTTTTGTATTATGTTCTGTAGTCTGTACAGCACAGACTAATCAGTATATGAAAGTGATCCTGTCTAAAAAGACGGAAAAGGAGGTCAGTTCCTATTCAGAAGGATATGGAATATTCTATGATACCGGTTATAAGAAACAGGGAATTGTAGACTCTTTAGGAACGATTACATTCGAGTCTCCTTACAAAGGAGGTATTTTACATGTTTTTAAAAACCGGTTTATTTTGTATTCTGATGAAGGGAACAGCAGAAAATCGGCTATTATTGATGAAAAAGGGAATGAACTTATCCCTTTGAATGATCAGGAGTTTAATACACCCTGGTGGAGTGAAGATTGTATCATTTCATCAAAAAAAAATGGAGAAGCCGTCTATGATTTTAATGGAAAGGAAATCATTCCTTATTCTGAAAAGATCCGTTTTTCAGGGAAGAACAGACTTTTGGTTTCAAAAGATAAAAAATGGCTGCTGTATGACTTTAAAGGAAAACAGCTCAGCACCCGTGAATTTAAAGAAGATTATAGTTTTGAAGAGGGCAGAGCACTGATCATTAATGAAGACAATGAAAACGAAATCATTGGAACTAATGGACAGACTCTGCATAAATTTTCTAAACAGATCGTCAATATCAATGCTTATCCTTATCTGATTAGTCAAAATAAAGCTACAGGAAAATATGGTTTGATTGATACTGATGGAAATACAATTGCCGAAGAAATATATAATGATATCACCCCGGAATATTTTGGGAAAAAGGAATATATCTATCTTACAAAAAATGGTAAAACCACTGTTTTCAATAAGAAAGACCAAAAGCTGTATGCACAGACTTTTAAGTATTTAAATCCTTTATTGAGCAATTATTTCAGTGTTTATAATGATAAGATCAGGAAATCCGGCATTATAGATCTGGAAGGAAATATTATTCTTTCTCAGGAATATGATTTTATCAGAAGTTTTACCATTTCCGGAAAAGAATTTATCTACCTTAAAAAAGGAAATGAAGAGAAATTTCTTGATAAAGATCTTAAAAATATTGTAGGAGATGGTGTTCAGATTTTTGGTTTTTATCCTGATAATCTTATTATTGGGAAGGAGGAAAAGTATTACAAATTTTCAGTGACAGGGCAATCTTTGACGGAATTGAAAAATATCAGCCAGATAAAAAATGAGGATTTTGAATATTTTAATCCTCTTAATCAGTATTCAAAACCTTTGGTTTGCAAAAATACAGGGAATTTTTATGGTATTCTGGATGGAAAAGGAACAGAAATTGTCCCTTTTGTTTACGAAGATATTATAACATTTGGAAATGCTGAAAATGAAATTGTAGTTAAAAAAGAAGGAAAATACGGGGTTTCAAACTTTCAGAATGAGCCTCTGAAAGAAATTATTTACGATAAATATTTCTGGCAGAAAGAGGTATTGAGATTGGATAAAAGTAAAAAAACTGACTTTATTTATTTCACCAGATTTAAAAATAATTCCGTTCAGCTTTAAAGAAAATCCAAATAATCATCAAGAAAATCCAGTATTTTAACAATTTAAATGGGTTGAATAACATTTTATAATATCTTTGCAAACCGTTTAATTCCAGAAAGGAATTTTAGAAACATGAAGAGGCAGCTGTCACAAGCTGAACGAGTTATAAAAGAAAATAATTGTCAATAGATATGAAAATATTAGAAGGAAAAGTAGCACTAATTACCGGAGCTACAAGAGGAATCGGTAAAGGTATCGCTGAAATGTTTGCTCAGCAAGGGGCAAAAGTAGCATTTACCTACGCTGGCTCTGTAGACAAAGCAAAAGAATTAGAAGCAGCTTTAAGTTCTGTAACCCAAATTAAGGGATATCAGTCTGACGCATCAGATTATGATGCTGCTCAGCAACTGGTGGAAGAAGTAATGGCAGAGTTTGGGCAGATTGATATTTTGGTAAACAATGCAGGGATTACAAAAGATAACCTGTTATTGAGAATGTCCAAAGATGATTGGGATAAAGTAATCAAAGTAAACTTAGATTCAGTTTTCAACCTTACAAAAGCGGTAATCAAGCCGATGATGAAGGCTAGATCAGGATCTATCATCAATATGACTTCTGTAGTAGGGGTAAAAGGAAATGCCGGACAAGCCAACTATGCAGCTTCTAAAGCTGGGGTAATCGGGTTTACAAAATCTGTGGCACTGGAATTAGGATCAAGAAATATCAGATGTAACGCTATTGCTCCCGGATTTATTGAAACGGAAATGACTGCTGTTCTGGATGAAAAAACAGTTCAGGGATGGAGAGAGGAAATTCCGATGAAGAGAGGAGGACAGCCTGCAGATATCGCAAATGCATGTGTATTCTTAGGCAGCGAAATGTCAGCATACATTACCGGACAGACATTAAATGTTGACGGTGGAATGTTAACTTAGAAAATGAAAAAAGCACAGAATATAGTAGTATTCTTGTCGGTTTTAATAAGCGTCGGTCTGGCATACATTAGTTTTTTTAATGTATATCAGACCGATGATTATTTCTGGTCCTATACTACCAGAAAAGTAGGGCTGCTAAAAAGCTTTATAAATACCTATACACAATGGGGCGGAAGATATTTCGGGTATTCTATCAACATGTTTAATCCTGTCTTTTTCGACCCTAATAATATTCTTCCGAAAATATATCCTGTTTTTTTAATGCTGTCCTTTATTGGGGTTTCAGCATTAAACTTTAAAGAATATTTCGGCTATTCTTTGAAAGAGTCCGTTAAGAAAGGATTCCTTCTGTTTTTCTTTTATACAATACTTCTGGTAAGTCTTCCGGAGCACTATTTCTGGATTACGGGATCCAATGTATATTTCGTTCCTGTTATCTTATCAGGGATTTTACTCTATTTTCTTAAAAAAAGAGAAGATACGGGAAGGAAAATATGGCTTTACCCTTCAGCTTTTCTTATCATCATTCTGATGGGTTCCAATGAAATTCTGGCATTAATTCTTGAAGGACTTTTGCTAGTCTCCTATTATCAGAAACGCAATAGAGAAAATTTGTTTTTGGTGCTGCTAGGAACTTTATTTTTACTTGTATGTTTTCTTGCCCCGGGAAATTTCAACAGAATGGGAGAGGAGGAAAAAGGAATGGTAATATGGCTGAAAAGAATTGCTCTTTTTGGTGCTGATACCCTGTATGTAGGATTGAAAGTGATTATGGTACTTCCATTATTTATAAAGGTTTTTGAAGAAGAACTTAAAAAAATCTCTACTCAGATAACATTTCAAAAAGCATTTCTATTCTGGTCGGTTTCATTGCTTCCTTTATTATTTACAAGCTATATTCTTACTTCTATTGCAAGACAGTTTGAAAGTATTCTCTTCTATTTTTTAATTACTTTTTCACTGATTATCTTCTTTAGATTTGAAAAAATTAAAAAGATCTGGTGGATTTCTCTCTGTATTGTGTTTCTTCCTGAGCTTAAAATTTTCCCGGAGAAATATGCTTATTTTAACATTGATTTTAATGGTGAAAATATTGTAATGGAGCTTTTTACCACAGATCTTAAGGAGTACGGAAGAGAGATGAATGAAAGAGTTGATATGATTAAAAATTCTTCACAGGATTCTGTGGTGGTAGATAAGATCAAAGAAGTTCCGAGAATTTTATATATCGATGAAATGGCTTCTGTAAAAGAGCAGGAAACCTATGTAAATGACCAGCTTCAAAAATATTTCAATAAAAAATATATCCGAACAAAAGAATAAATAAAGGCCTTAGAATATTATCTAAAGCCTTTTATCTTATTTCTAGTCTTTAAAAACCTGGTTTTCCTGTTCCTGAACTCTGATAAAAGTAGTTCTCTTGGAAAGCTCTTTAAGCTTTGAAGCACCTACATATGTACAGGTGGATCGTACTCCTCCTAAAATATCCTTTACAGTTTCTGAAACCGGACCTTTATAAGCCACTTTTACAGTTTTCCCTTCAGAAGCACGATATTCTGCTACACCTCCGGAATGCTTGTCCATTGCCGTTTTAGAACTCATCCCATAGAAAAGACGGTATTTTTTACCGTTTTCTTCAATCATCTCTCCGCCACTTTCGTCATGTCCCGCAAACATTCCGCCCAGCATTACGAAATCTGCCCCGCCACCGAAAGCCTTTGCTACATCACCAGGAACTTTACATCCTCCATCTGCAATGATATGACCTCCCAAACCATGAGCAGCATCAGAACATTCAATAATAGCAGAAAGCTGAGGATATCCCACTCCTGTTTTTACTCTGGTTGTACACACTGATCCAGGACCAATACCTACTTTTATGATGTCTGCACCCACTAAAAGAAGTTCTTCCACCATTTCTCCGGTCACCACATTTCCTGCAATAATAATTTTATCCGGGAAATTAGCCCTTGCCTTCTTCACAAATCCAACGAAATGCTCGGAATAGCCATTGGCTACATCTATGCAGAGAAACTCAATTTTTGGATGCTTTTCGAGGATATGTCTTATTTTTTCTTCATCTGCTTTTCCTGTTCCTGTACTTAAAGCAATATACTGATGAATACTTTCAGGCTGGCTTTCCAGAAAGACACTCCATTCATCAGGAGTATAATGCTTGTGAACCGCTGTAATAATTTTTTCCTTTGCCAGCTCAACGGCCATTTCAAAAGTTCCTACCGTATCCATATTGGCTGCAATTACAGGAACTCCTGTCCATTTTTTCTTCGTATGTTTAAAGGTAAATTCTCTTTGTAAATCAACTTCCGAACGGGATTTTAAAGTAGAACGTTTAGGGCGGAACATTACATCCTTGAAACCCAGTTTTATGTCATATTCTATACGCATTTTGTAATTATTTGTCAGAATAAAGGTAGTAAATAATCTTGAACAGAGCGTTTCTATGATGATGGATTTTCCAGTTTATGAAACAAAAAATACGGTTTGAAAATAAGTTTTTCAAACCGTATTTTAATTATTTAAAAGCTTTGCTTTAGCGTAGATTAAATAGAAGACTCTGATATTTTCAGAATTATTTTGCTTCTTTTATCCCTTCAAAAGTCATCACTTCTTCTAATGTTTTCATGTATTCATAGGCTGTAAGATCAAACTTTACCGGAACAATAGAAATATATCCGTTGGCCAATGCTGTTTCATCAGCATCTTCAGAATCATCCATATTGTTGAAATATCCTGTTAGCCAGTAATATTTTTTCCCGTGTGGATTGATTCTCTCATCAAAACTTTCTTCCCATTTGGCATTTGCCTGTTTACAGACTTTTACCCCTTTTATTTCTTCTTTCGGAAGTTTAGGAATATTCACATTCAGTACAATTCCTTTAGGCATTGGATTTTCCAGGGTTCTTCTTACGATATTCTGAATAAATTCTTTAGCTTGGCTAAAATCAGCTTCCCAGCTGAAATCCAGTAATGAAAATCCAATCGCAGGAATTCCTTCTACACCTGCTTCTACAGCAGCAGACATCGTCCCCGAATAGATCACATTGATAGAAGAATTTGCTCCGTGATTGATTCCGGAAACTACAATGTCAGGTCTTCTTGTTAGAATTTTATCAAGTGCCATTTTTACACAGTCTACCGGAGTTCCGCTGCAGGAAAAATCTGTCTGCGGGCCTTCCAGCGTAACTTCTTCGTAGCTAAGGGTAGAATTAATGGTAATAGCGTGGCCTTTTCCACTTTGAGGAGAGTTGGGGGCTACAACAACTACTTCTCCGATTTCATTCATAAAATTTACAAGATTTCTGATACCAGGAGCTGTAATTCCATCATCATTAGTAACCAGAATAAGTGGTCTTTCCATAAATTATCTTTAATATTTTTTATTAAATAGAGTGAATCTGTTCATTTTCAGAATTGAACAGACCGATTTTCAACACATCAAATGTAGGTAAAAATCAGACGCAATAAAATACCAGATTGGGATTGGCTGTTGAGAAAAGAGAAATAAAATTCTCATACTATGGCTTATAGAATAGAGAATTAAGCATAGATAAGGAAAAGTATAAAGTGCAGAAAATAAAACTGAAATGAAGTAAATTTAATATGAATTCATTTCAGTTTTAATTTAAATGGTTTTACAAAATAATAAACTAGTCGAGAGGTTTTCTGCCGGAAATGATATTATAAAGAATAACAATAATGGCAATGACCAGTAAAACGTGAATTAAATATCCTGTGCTCATTCCGGGAACTATTCCTAACATTCCCAATAGCCAAACAACGATGCAGATGACTGCTACTAACCATAATAAACTTTTCATGACTTAATATTTTGAATTTGTATGGTTAATTCTCTACATATTTTATGCCTTTATGGCTGAAATTTGGTTTTTGTGGTATGTATTTTCTGTTTTTTGATTAAAAAATGAAAATTCAGATATGCCTGAAAAAGAATGAGCAGTATGATTGTATAGTGAAACTGTCTGATAATAGGAAACAACTCATATTGTCTTGATTATTTGCAAATCTCTTTAAATAAAAATGATCAAAACTGTCGATATTTGTAAATAAGGTTAAATTTGATCATTTGTAACAGTACCAAACTTACTGCTACTAATTATTATACTTATTTTAAAAAAATTAATAAATAAAGACAGTTTATGTGGAAAAATTTCAAACTGAATAAATTTTTACTCCTTATTCCATTAACCAGTCTAATGTTTTGTTTCAACTCGCCAAAGAATGACGATGAAAAGATGCAGACGATAATGGTGAGCGTAAAAAACACACTTTCTTATCTGCATTATAGTCCAAAATCTATCAATGATGCCTATTCGAAGGACGTTTATAAGCATTATTTCGAATTGGTAGATCCAGCAAAAAGATATTTTCTGCAATCTGATATGGATGAATTCAGCAAGCATGAAACAAAGCTTGATGACTATATCGGGCAAGGTGATCTGACATTCTACAAACTTACGATTGACAGACTCTACCAAAGAGTGGATGAGATTGATAAAATCACACAGGATATCTTCAGTAAGCCTATTAATCTTCAGGAAGATGAAACGCTTACCCTTGAGCCAAAACTAAAAAAAGTACCTGCTAATAAGCAAGAACAGTATAATGAGTGGAAAAAATTCATCAAATACAACATCCTTCAGGAAGTTGAGTCGATGAACAGTAAAGAAGAAGCTCAGAAAGAAAAGAAAGACTCTGTTCAAAAGTACAAGCTGAAAGATACCATCAAGTTTAAGGTTCTTACTCAGGATGAAAAAATCAAAAAAGCGACTGATGAAGTAAAAGACCTTGTAAAAGACACCTTTACAAGATTCAAAAAGAGAAAGAAAATGGATTGGTTTACGGTGTATATGAATGCTTATACAGAGGTATTCGATCCGCACACCAACTATTATTCTCCAAAGGATAAAGAAGATTTTGATACTCAGTTTACCGGAAAAGTAATTGGTATCGGAGCCCTGATTCAGGAGAAAAAAGGAAACCTGTATTTAGGAGCTCTTACCATTGGAGCACCGGCATGGAAATCTAAACAGCTTTCTGAGGGTGATAAAATCCTGAAAGTAAAATCTAAACCGAAAGAAGATGCTGTAAATGTTGTAGGAATGCTTTCTGATGAAGCCGTAAGACTGATCAGAGGAGAGAAAGGAACACCTGTAACATTAACGGTTCAGAAAAAAGACGGAACGATTAAAGATGTAACCATGATCCGTGAGGAAGTAGCTATTGAAGATACTTTCGCAAGAAGTATCGTAGTGAATACTCCCAATGGGAAAAAATATGGTTTTATCAACCTTCCAAGCTTTAATGCTGATTTTGAAAATGCCAAAGGAAGAAACGCTTCTGATGATATCAAAAATGAAATCATTAAGCTTAAAGAACAGAACATTCAGGGAATCATTCTTGACCTTAGAAATAACGGTGGAGGTTCTTTAACTGAAGTAGGGGATATTATGGGGCTTTTCATGGAAGCTGGTCCTTACGTACAGGTGAAGGATGGAAACGGGAAAATACAGACTCTTAAGAATAAAAACGAAACTCCGATCTGGACAGGTCCGCTTGTAATCATGCAAAATGAACTTTCTGCTTCAGCTTCAGAAATCCTTGCAGGAGTAATGCAGGATTACGGAAGAGCAATGATCATAGGATCTCCGCAGTCTTTCGGAAAAGGTACCGTTCAGACTTTTGTTGACCTGAACAGATTCCTGAATACCGAAGATGATTTTGGATCTTTAAAACTGACCATTCAGAAATTCTACAGAATTACGGGAGAATCTACACAGAGAAAAGGAATCGTTTCTGATATTCAGATGAAAGACTTCTTTACCTATGCTGAAGTAGGAGAGCGATATGATGATTATGCGCTGGCATGGGATAAAATTCCACCTACGAAATTTGAGAAACTGAACTATTTCAATATTCAGGCGCTGGAAAAAGCAAGCGCAGACAGAATGGCTAAAAACAGCAATTATCAGTTGTTATTAGAATCTGCTCAATGGAGAGAAAAACTGGATAAAGAAGAAAATATCACTTTGAATATCACCAAGTTCAACGAGCTGATGAAGAACAGAAAGTCTCAGATTGAAAAGTTCAAAGCTCTGACAAAATTTGAAAACGGACTTCAGTTCATGATGTATCCAAGTGAAATTGAAAGAGAGAAAAAAGATGAAGCTTTCAAGAAAAAATCTGAAATGTGGATCAAGAATCTGAAAAAAGATCTTTACCTGCAGGAAGCAATGAATATTGTATCAGATATGGGAGCTAAATCCTAAACATAAAAAAACCGCTAATGAAAAATTAGCGGTTTTTTTATTGAATACAGTAGATTACTTAATTTCTACACATCCCACTCTTCCTCCGGCATTTCCGGTAGGCTGAGTATGGAAATCATCCGCTGCTGCGTGTACAATAAGACCTTTTCCGATGATGTTTTTAGATTCATCTGTACAGCCCAGACACCATTTGTCTGTCTTGAAAGTCAATGTTGCAGTTCCGTTCTGATCAGCAACCAGGTTTCCTATATCTCCCATATGGAAATGTTCAGCTCCCCATTTACCATGATCATTCTTGGAAGGATTCCAGTGACCGCCTGTAGAAGTTCCGTCTGCTGCAGAACAGTCTCCTTTTTCATGAATGTGTACCGCATGGATTCCAGGAGTAAGGTTGGTAATATCCAGCTTCATTGTTACTTCATTTCCATTTTGAGTAAACTTCGCTGTTCCTCCTGTCTGTGTTCCGCTTTTGGCATTTACCGAGTATGTTTTTGTTGTTCCGCACGAAACGGCAAAAACTGCAAATCCCGCCAATAATGCTAATGTTTGTACTTTCATTTGTTAAATGATTTAAAGTGATTTTACGATAAATTTAAAAAAGATTTTCCAAAAGGCTTTATGATCTCACTCTTTTTTGAAAAACTTAGTTTGAACGGTACTGCAATCCGGCTTGTTTTAACCTTAAATTCTGAAAGGTTGTCTGAAGGATAACTTCTTTAAAAAGAGGCGAAAAAAAGCTTATTTTTAGTCTTTAGAAAGTAACTTATTAATCCAGGATCTGCAGTAAGAAAAATTAGAGCATGATTATTCTGTATACATTCATTAATGAAACAAATCACCAGTCTCTTCTTGACAGGTATCTGCCTGTTTTTTCTCAGGAAAATAAACAGAATATCCTGAGATACAGGAGATGGCAGGATGCTCAGCTTTCCTTACTGGGAAAAGTCCTTTTACAATATGGATTAAAGACTTATTATAACATTTCTGATACTGAAACAGATGTTCTCACTAATAAAAAACCTTATTTAAAAGGAAATGATCTTCATTTTAATATATCCCATTCCAAAGATCTTGTTACCTGCGCTATTGCAGAATATGCCTTGGGAATAGATGTTGAATGTAATGATCAGAAAATTAGCTATCACGATTTTATATTTCAAATGACCGACAAAGAGCTTCAGGAAATCCAAGATTCTGAGGATAAGATGAAACAATTTTTCATGTATTGGACACGAAAAGAAGCCGTAATAAAGGCCCATGGAGCCGGAATGATGCTTCCGCTGGATTCTTTTGAAATAGTCAATAATGAATGCCATATTTTGGGTGAAAAATTCTTTGCCAAAGAGATTTTCATTCATGAAGAGTATCATAGCTGTATTGCCTCTTCAGATCAGAAAATTAAAGAGGTGATGCCGCTTATTAAATACATTGAAGAAGATATTTTACTATAAAATGAAATAAGGTTCTGATAATAGCAATAAAAGACAACTTAATTCCGCTATGGAAAAATATCTTTGTGAACTAACAACTTTGAAGTGGAAGAATATAAAATACGGATTGTAAAAACAATTCAATATATTGACAGCCATATTGATGCAGATCTGTCTCTGGAAAAAGTTTCAGAGGTGAGTGCCTATTCACCTTTTCATTTTCACAGAATATTTAAGCTGGTTACAGGGGAAACCCTTCAGAACTATATTACCAGAAAGAAAATAGAAAAAAGTGCCCTTCATCTGGCGATTCATAAAAATAGGGAAATCAAAGATATCTATTGGGATCTGGGTTTTTCTAACCATTCAGTTTTTTGCAAGACATTTAAAAAATATTACGGTCTGGCTCCCACAGAATTTCGCAGATCAGCTCCGGAGAAATTTCACAAGATTTTACAAATACATAGCAAGAACGGACAAGTGGATACAGTTTTCAGCCAATACATTTGCAACATTGAAAACCTGTTAAACTGGACTAAAATGAATTTAAAAATCGAAGTAAAAGAAATGCCGGAAATGAATCTGGCATCCGTAATGAGCCTTGGAATTGCCAATGTAGAACCTTCTTTCAATCTTTTAATAGACTGGGCAAAAAAGAAAAGCCTTTTTCCTAGGGAGAATGTGAAAATGATTTCTGTGTATCATGACAGCTGCAAAATAACACCTCTCGATAAAGTAAGAATCCATGCCTGTATGCTTTTGGATGATAGACTCTCAAAACAGGAGGGCGAAGTGTTTCCCGAAACGATAGATGGCGGAAAATACATTGTGGGAAGCGGTGAAGTTACTTTGGATGACTTTGAACAA
The DNA here is from genome assembly GCF_965111995.1 of Chryseobacterium sp. Marseille-Q8038. Classification (NCBI taxonomy): domain Bacteria; kingdom Pseudomonadati; phylum Bacteroidota; class Flavobacteriia; order Flavobacteriales; family Weeksellaceae; genus Chryseobacterium; species Chryseobacterium sp. Marseille-Q8038. Next base: position 1,688,036 of record NZ_CBCOPN010000002.1, read on the forward strand.
TGCTGGGTTTCTATGTTTTTGTGGATGAATGAGAACAATTATTCTACACGAAGAACCTTTCCCTATGAGATCTACCACACCAATTTTAAAGAACATCCGGAAGGAAAGATGATCGTGGATTTTTGTATTCCGGTTCATTAATTACCATTCGGAAGCAAAAGAATGCCTTTCAGTAATAATTTTTTTACAGAAGGGCATTTCTTATCCTATTTTTGATCCAGAAAACAATAAAAATGAAAACACAAGGACAAAACATCCTGTTTCTGATTCTCCTTCTCACCTCCATTATGGGATATTCCCAGGTGAAAATATCAGGAAAAGTATCCTTCAAAAATAAAGGAGTAAGCGAAGTAAACGTGACTTTAAAAGATACCTATGACGGTGCTACCACAGATGCTCAGGGTAATTTTACCTTTGAAACTTCGGAAAAAGGACCTCACAAAATAACGTTTGCCCATCCGAAATATGAAAATGTAGAAAGAGATATTTCTATTGAAAACCAAGATGTTTCGTTGAATATTGATCTTAAAGAACAGATCAGTGAGATTGATGCAGTAGTTGTTTCTGCCGGATCTATTGAAGCCAGCGATAAGAAAAGAGCAACAGCGCTGCTTACTCCCATTGATATTTATACAACGGCAGGAGCAGACGGACAGATTTCTTCAGCATTGACCTATCTTCCTGGAGTGCAGAAAGTAGGAGGGACGGAAGGTCTGTTTATCCGCGGAGGTACAGGAACGGAATCTAAAATTTTTATGGATGGTAGTCTTATCAACAATTATTTTTCCAACTCTGTTCCGGGGATTGCGGGTAGAGATCAGTTCAATACTTCACTTTTTAAAGGAAATATATTTTCAAGTGGTGGATATTCTGCGCTGTATGGGCAGGCTCTTTCAGGAGCATTGATGCTGGAAAGTGTTGATCTTCCGGATGAGAGTTCTTACAGCTTAGGTGTTTCACCTATTTTCCTGAGTGCCGGATTTCAAAAGCTGGGAGATAATAAAAACTATTCCTACGGGGCTACAGCAGGGTATTCTCTTTTAAGCCTGATGCAAAAGGTATTTAATTTTAATACCGATTTTTTTGAAGCACCACAAGGACTTAACGGAGATGTGAATTTCAGATTTAAAACAAAATCAGGAGGTTTCTTTAAATACTATGGAATGTTTAATTCCAATAAAATGGGTGTAAGATCAGAAAGTCTTGAACCCGGATCCGCTTTCAGTCTGGTAAAACTGAACGGGAAAAATACTTTTCATAATCTGTCATTTAAACAGAAATTTGGAAAGTATCTTCTGAATGTGGGTGGTTCTTATTCATACAATAAATCTGACCTTCATTTTTCTACAGAAACGAATGATGTTGAAGCGAACAGGAGCCAGCTTCTGACTGATGGAAATTATCTGAATTTCAAAGCTGTTCTGGAAAGAAAAATCAACAAAATAAGTGCCGTGAGAGGAGGATTTGAATTGAATAATACCGATGAAAATCTGAATTTTGAGACCATACAGAAACATTATACAGATTTAATTTCTGCGGCCTTCGTGGAAACGGATCTTGGTTTCAGTAATGCATTGTCAGCGAAGATAGGAGTAAGAGCAGAGCATTCCTCATTTTTAGGAAAGAACAATATTGCTCCTCGTTTTGCGATCGCCTACCGCCTTGCAAAAGATTGGACAACCTCATTAGCGTACGGACTTTTCTACCAAAACCCGGAAAGCAAGTACATCAATGGTCCTGCAAATCTTGGCTTTCAGCAATCTCAACATTATATTTTTCAGGTTCAGAGAGCGTCAGAGGGCAGAACTCTACGTTTTGAAGCGTTTTACAAAAAATACGATCAGTTGATCAAAACATTTAATGTTAACCCGGATAAGGAGCAAAATCAGCAAACCCAGTCTGCTTTAAACAACAGTGGATACGGATATGCAAAAGGACTGGAGTTCTTCTGGAGAGATAATAAAAAAACATTTGAAAATATTGATTACTGGATCAGTTACTCATACCTGGATTCAAAAAGAGATTTTCTTAATTATCCGGTAAGCCTGCAGCCAAGTTTTGCCGCTGAACATACCCTTTCGGCAGTGGCTAAAAGATTTATTCCGGAATGGAAACTGGGAGTGAATTTATCTTATACGTATGCAAAAGGACGTCCTTACTACGATATCGCTTCCAAATTTGAAAACGGACAGGCCGTTAACTATACCCGAACAGAAGGAAGATTAAAAGATTACAACGCTTTGAATTTCAGTATTAATTATCTTCCCAATATCGGTAAAAAAGATGCAAAAGCATTTCCGGTATTTGTATTGAGTATCAGTAATATTTTAGGATCAAAAAATGTATATGGTTACAATTTCTCTGCTAATGGATCCAGAAGCTCAGCAATCGTTCCGCCAGTCAACACTTTTGTATTCATTGGAGCATTTATAAGTTTTGGAGTAGACAAAACAGATGATGCCATCAATAACAATTTATAAAAACATATCTTAGAACACACAAACATAACTCACTTTTAAAATTTGATATCATGAAAAAATACCTTTTAAGTTTTGCTTTAGCTTTTGTGAGCTTAACTGCTTTTGCACAGGCAGATTATGACAAAATAATGTCTGAAAAAATTGCAAGAATAGAGACCTGTAAAACCTCGGAAGATTTCCAGAGCCTGGCCAATGATTTCCAGAGAATAGGAAGCAAAGAGAGCACAAAATGGCTTCCGGCATACTATGCCGCATTTTCTTATATCCAAAAAGGAAGAACACAGATGAGAGACGGTAAAATGCAAGAATTGGATGGTATCGCAGATCAGGCTGAAAAACATCTTTCTATGGCTCAGAATCTTGCCGGAACCGATAATGCGGAAATACACTTATTGAGAAAAATGTCTTATTCCCTGAGAATGATGGTGAATCCTGCACAACGTTATATGACCGATGGAGCGAGAGCTGCTGAGGAAATGAGCATTGCAGAGAAATTAGATCCTTCAAATCCGAGAATTGCTCTTATCAAGGCAGAAGATGTGTATTTTACGCCGGAACAGTACGGAGGAAGCAAAACCAAAGGATTGGAAATGTTTAAAGATGCTCAGGCAAAATTTAAAGCATATAAACCCAAGACGGCTTTAGATCCCAGCTGGGGAAAAGCAGAAGCAGATTATTTCTTAAGCTTACCTGTTGAAAAAGCAAAATAATTTTCACTGTATTTATATCCATTAACCTTCATTCGTGAAGGTTTTTTTATACCATTCAGAAATGAAAATCAGCCCTTCGGTAACAATTAATTTTTGATACCTTTAATAAAAACTAATTTTAGTCAAGAAAACAGATCATGAAACGGAAAAACTTTATCATACTATTCTGGGTATCACTTGCAGTCTCCATGTTTTTCTTTTTTGTCTTTACAGAAGAAAAGAATCTTGAAAACTTTTTATATACCCTGCTTATCTCTTTTATTTATTCTTTTGTATTGGGAGGAGGAAACGGAATGCTGAACAGTTTTCTGAATAAAAAAATCCCATGGTCGGAGGCTACAACCAAAAGAGCGGTTATCAGTATTATTTCAATTATTGTTGCCAATTTTGTGCTGGTCTATTTTTGCAATTATGTCAATTTTGTACTTATTCAAAAAACAGCTACTACAGAAGAGTTTTTTCTGGGAAAATATAATTTCCTTAATTGGTTTACCATCAATATTGCGTTGTTGATATCAGCTTTCCTTCATGCCAGAAGTTTTATGGAAGAGCTGAAAAAGACTTCCAGAAAAGAAGTGGTGGAACAGAAGCTTATCGCCAAATCCGCCAATGCGCAGTTTGAAAGTTTAAAGAACCAGCTGGATCCCCATTTTCTTTTTAATTCCTTGAATGTTTTAAGCTCCCTGATTGACGAAAACCCAAGACAGGCACAAAAGTTTACTGCTTCAATGTCAAAGATTTACCGATATGTACTTGAACAGAAAGATAAAGAACTGGTAACGGTAGAAGATGAAATAGAATTTGCCAAAACCTATTGTGAACTTTTAAAAACAAGGTTTGAAGACAGTGTAGATTTCACTTTTGATGTTCCCAAAGAAGACTATCAGAAATATGTAGTTCCATTGGCGCTGCAGTTACTGTTGGAAAACTGTATCAAGCACAATTTTGCCACATCATCAAAACCTTTGACCATCAGAATTTTTTCAGACGGAAAGACCCTTTGTATTGAAAATAATCTGCAGATAAGAGAACAGATCAAAGAGAGCTCAGGAATTGGTCTTGCCAATATTGTACAGCGTTATTCCTTACTAACGGAGAGAAATGTTTTCATAGAAAAATCTGAAGATCATTTTAAAGTAAAACTTCCAATGCTGATCGCTAATCCACAAGTTTCCACATCAAAACCCGAAGATGATTCTGCCGCTTACAAACGGGCACAAAAAAGAGTGAAAGAGATTAAAAGTTTTTATATGAATCTGATTTCTTATTGCACCGTATGCTCGTTTTTAATCTTTATTAATCTTTTTACAAGCAGCAAAAATCATTGGTTCTGGTTTCCTGTACTGGGATGGGGAATAGGCGTGGCTTCTCATGCATTCCAGGTGTTTGGAGTAGGAGAATCATGGCAGGAAAAGAAGATTCGTGAAATTATGAACAAACAAAAAAAATAGAAAGATGGGAACATTTGATGAAAACGATATTGAATACCAGCGTGCCCGAAGACAGGTAGAAAGGTTACGGGGATTTTATGGGCATTTATTCGCTTATATCGCAGTGAATGCAATGATTGTAATCTACAATTATACGAATCTGAAACCCGGTGAAAGCTATTTTCAGTTTAAAAACTTTTTTACCGCTACTTTCTGGGGAATAGGGCTTGCAGCACATGCTGTTACCGTTTTTCTTCCTCGTGTTAATTTTATCAGGAAATGGGAAGATAAGAAGATTAAGGAACTGATGGATAAACAGAAAGATCACTAAAGAAATTGTCTTTTTTTAAAATACTTTTAAATTTAAATTTATTGAAAATGAATGCTTTGTCAACGTTGTTTTATATTTCAATGGCCGCTTGGTTTCTCACCGAATTCCTTTACAAGAATATGCTGAAATCCGGTAAAGAAGATCAAAAGAACAAGGATAAATCCACCTTGAATATCTTATGGCTGGCCATTCCATTTTCTATTGCAAGTTCAATATTCATGTCCTATAACACTCATTTTCCGATGGCTGACGGTAATTGGATTCTATATCTTGGTGAACTTTTTATTCTTATCGGGATTATTGTCAGATATATGATCATCAGATCTCTGGGGAAATATTTTACGGTAGATGTTACCATCAGACAGGATCATAAAATTAAAAAAGAAGGGTTTTATAAATATCTGAGACATCCTTCCTATGCTTTTTCTCTGTTGACCTCGCTTGGACTTGGCCTGTATTTAAATAACTGGCTTTCATTGATCTTTGCTTTTGTTCCTCCTTTTTTAGCCTTTGCTTACAGGATAAAAATTGAAGAACAAACTCTCGTGGAGCAGTTCGGGAATGAATACATTGAATACCGAAAAAGTACTAAGAAACTCATCCCGTTTATCTATTAATTACTGGATTTTACCATTCGGAGAACATATTCTACCATTCGGTAACATAAAATTGATGGGAGACCTTTTCCTGACCTACCTTTGAATCAAGAAAAAACAAAATCAACCTTTTAAAACCAAACATTATGGAAATTTTACCTGACAAAGAAACAATTGCTTACAGAAAAGCATCAAGAAGAGTAAAAGACTTAAAAGAATTTTATGGAAACCTTACTTCTTATGGTATCGTTATTCCTTTTTTAGCAATCCTGAATCTTATGACGGCTCCCGGATATTTATGGTTTCTATGGCCTGCACTGGGATGGGGAGTAGGAATAGCATTTCATGCCATCAGTGTATTTGGAATTGGGAAAAACTGGGAAGAACGAAAAATAAAAGAACTTATGGAGAAGGATCAAAAGCAGAAAATAAAAACACTATAAACAATAATAACTAAAAAACTTATATCATCATGGACTACGAAGCTGCCCAAACCAGAACCCACAATATCAGAAAATTCTATAAAAGCATTTTTATATTTGCCATCTTTGCTGTTCTTATCATTCCGGATGACATTTTTGGCGAAAAGATGATCAGATTTCATTTATTTGACAGGTATGCCATTCTTGCAATCTGGGGATTTATTATCCTTGTAAAGGCGGTAAAACTGTTTCTTTTTGATTCCGAATGGGAAAAAGATATGATTGAAAAAGAGTTTAAAAAAGAGAAAAAGCCAATAAACTATTAAAATCTGTCCGCTTTTATCTAACTTTATTTCCCAAAACCTGAAAACCAAAATTAAAATTCAATGATCAAAACTGTCATTATAGAAGATGAAAAACCTGCTTCAAGGAAATTAGAGAGAATGCTGAGTATTTTTCCTGAAATTGAAGTAGTTGCTAAAATAGAATCAGTGGAAGAGGGAGTGGCCTGGTTTTCTGAAAACGAGCATCCGCAGCTGATTTTTTCAGATATTGTTTTAGGGGACGGATTGTCCTTTGATATCTTCGAAAAAGCACCCACCAAAGGTTTCATTATTTATACGACAGCGTTTGACCAGTACACACTGAAAGCTTTCAAGCTGAACAGTATTGATTATCTTTTAAAACCTATTCTTGATGAAGATCTGGAAGGTGCAGTGGAAAAGTTTAAGTCGTTCATCCCTGCTAACGATACCAATGGCTCTCAGGATATCAAGCAGCTGATCAGAAAGGAAAAATCTACACTATCGAGAGTTTTGGTTAAAATTGGATATAATCTAAAAATTATACAAACTCACGAAATAAGCTGTTTTTTCAGTGAAAATAAAATCGTTTATCTTCAGACGGAGGATCGTACTTATCCCTCAGATTTTACGCTTGATGAGCTGGAAGATGTTCTGGATGAGAAGAAGTTTTTCCGTGTAAACCGACAGTTTATTATCAGTTCAGATTATATCAAAAACATTCATACTTCGCCTTACTATAAAGTGGATCTGGAGTTTCAGCCTGAAGAGGAAATTACAGTAAGCAGAGACCGTGTGAAAGATTTTAAAGACTGGTTGGTCAGTTAAAGATTAACTTAAAAACAAACACCATGGAGCTTATATTATTATTCTTTAAACTATTCCTTTCTATCTTTTATCCCTGAAAATTAAGGGAATAGCTAATTACTATAAAAATCGCTGGCAGATTTTATAAACTGATGAAAGGCTTCTGTAACCTCTCTTTTATGCTTATGCGTAAGTGGAAAAGGAACCATATGGGAATATTCAAACGGAAAATCATGGATTTCAATATCAACATTAATATTCCTGTAACCTCCCTGCAGCGTATTTAAAGCTTCTATGGGCGGGGCAACACTGTCTTTCTCCAATACATATGCTTTGATCTGAGATTGAATTTCCTGAATTCTTTCCTCTCTTTCCTTTTGAAAATAATTGTAACGGAGCATTTTTTTGAACCAGCTTTCCTGTGGATGTAAAGCTTCAGTCTGATAATGTTTCAGGCGGGAATCTGACTTAAAATCCGAACTCAAAAGTTCTGTGAAAACCGACTGCATTTTAACCGTTGCCTGTGTGTCCATAATGTACTTGGATATCGGAAACATCCTGTCGATGGTCATTCCTCCACAGAAACAGAAAACTTTAGATTGGGTAAAATAGCGATGTGGATCTGCCATCTTGATCATCATCGAAAGAAAAGATCCTATAGAATACCCGAATAAATCCAGATCTGCTTCTCGGGAAATGCTATGGATTTTACCGCTTTTAATGTCTTTTACCACCTCTGTAATATCAGAATACGTCTGAAGTCCCGACCAGAAAATTCTTTGAGGATGAGCTTCCAGCCGGGAACTTATGGCTGCATTTACATAAGAGTAATTCATGTTTTCAGGATACTTTTTCTTCCTGAAATTAACGACTTCCATCATGTGGTGGCGGTCACTCCAGATGGCTTCTGCGCGGTCCATATGAAAAGCAATCGGGAACAGAATAATGGCTTTCTGTGTTCTTTGGGCAAGCTCATAAGCCCATGGCAGATATTTATCCCATTTCTTTTCGTTCAGGCCATGGAAGAAAAAAATGCACCCTGCGGCTGTTTCAGTGTCGGCCCTTTTCAGAATATGATACTTAAACTTTTTATTACATTCAATCTCAAAATCCCTGATGTCTACAGCAGGATGGCCGTACAAGAGATAGTTCTTTTCATTAATACTGAGTTTTTGTTGATGTTTGCTGCAATGCTGGTTTTCTGAGCCATAAAGAAGATCAGAAACTTTAGATTCAAAAGGAATTGATTCCATCGTTACATTCAGTTCCTTGAGTTCAATCAGATCTTTTCCGGAATCAAAATGACTCTTCAAAACTTCATACAATTCATAATATTCCATAGCGAGACGATTGAGGGGTTCATAATTAGAACTATCAAGTTAGAGAATTATTGCGGTAATCCGTTGATTTTTAGTGGTTAAATGTATTCTGGGCATTAGAGAAATAAAATAAAACCCGAAGCAAGACAGCTCCGGGATTATAATATATAGATTGATAAGGATGTTTACTCTTATTCTTTTTCCATGGGTTTATTTTCATATTGCTGTACGGTAACAGCGGTGAGGGCTATCATAAGGATACATAATACAAGATCTGCTTTTTCCGGATGAAAAATTTCCTGATAGAGATTATAGCCTGCAAGCATTGATACGAAGAAGATAAGAGCATTATTGGCAGAAGCAGATGGGTTTTTAATTGTTGTTTTCATAGGGATATTTTTGTTGTTATTTATCCAGTAAGTATGACAACTTTTAAAACGTTACAACGCTTTTTCAAAAAAAATAATCCTTTTCTTTCGAACTATTAACCCAAGTAATTTTTGATGGGTAACTATCTGTAATCAATCCTGTTAGATTCTGTGTCTTCAAGCTGTTTAATAATAGATTCAGGAATCTCATCACTATCAATAGGGAAACTGACGGAGTCCGAAATAAAGTTTTTTCTGTCGGCTTTTCTGAAGATTTCAAACAAAGCAATCGGCTCCTGATTAAAACTGATACAGGTGCTTATAAAGTGGATTTCGTGGAGTTTATAGTCCGGATTCTTAAGCTTTTCTTTAATATCCTTTATTCTTGAAATGAAATGCCTTTGACGGATAAAAGTATTGCTGTTCATAATAATGAAAACATAATCCGAATAGGCCGTTACCTTACCGAAATACTTATGATGATCTCCGCCGCTTCTTTCAATAAAATATTCTCCGGCGGTTTCAGACTTATAAATTTCCATCGCAGAACGCCATATACGGTCTTCTTTTGCCATTAAAGGATTGTCGGGAAGGTTTCTGTTATAAGAATACCAGCAGCCTACCAGACGGTCTAAAAGAGCGGTATTCAGATTCACATTATTCATATCAATCTTCAGATCATTAAAATTGAAGGATTCTGTATTGGAATTAATAAAATCTATATAATTCGAATACCCAAGAACCCTGACAATAAGACTGAGCTTAGCAAGATTGGGTCTGCTCAGAACCGCATTTTCATTCTGTCTGAATTTCTTCAGTTTATTGATAATCAGATGCTCATAGAGATAATTATTGCCCAGAAGATCAGGCTTTTTTTGAATGCTCTTCTCCGAATAATCATTAATAATCAGTTCGTTAAGCTCTGCGCTTATATAAGACCATTCCGTTTTGGTAACATCTTCCCAATGGTTTTTCTTTAAAAACTGCCGGCTTAAGAAATTCATAAGTTTCTCAAGATGATGGATATCTTCCTTTTTCATGGTATCTATTTATAAGACTAATTTAAGATTTTTATCAAACTAAAAAAGACTTTTAAGAGACTTTTATATTTTAAAATCCATTGATATTTGAATAGAAACAAAAAACAAAACAATGGAAACAAAAATGATATTAAAAGACGAAATCCTTTGGAAACGGATACAGGAGTTTTCTCTGGATGCTCCCGGTGTTGATTTTCCCTTCTCAAAAAAACTGGCAAAAGAAGAACGCTGGAGCCTTAATTTTGCCCATAAGGCGATTGAAGAATATAAAAAGTTTGTGTATCTCTGTTGTATTCTTCCCCATGGAGCTTCTCCCAGCAAGATAGTAGATAAAGTATGGCATATGCATCTGATTTACACCCAGAATTATTGGGAGGAGTTTTGTCCCCATATTCTAAAAAGACCACTTCATCATCATCCTTCCAAAGGAGGAAATAGTGAGAAAGAAAAACATCAGAACTGGTTTCAGGATACATTGGTAAACTACCGGGAAGTATTTAAACAGGAAGCTCCTGAAGAAATCTGGAAAGAACTGAAAGAAAGATCCAGACTGCAGTCCTGGATAAAAAAGATGGCTTTTTTTGCTCCGATCTTTATTGTACTGCTTTTATTCTCCTGTACGGAAGGAGAAGGATTTACCGGATTTCTTGTTACAGGAGTTGTATTTGGAATTATTTTCATTCTGGGAACAATCGTATCTGTCATAGGAAATAATGAAGTCTCTGATCCTAACAGAAAAGATAAACCAAACAATGACGGAGGAAGTTGTGGTGGTTCAAGCTGTAGCGGAGGTGGTGGTTGTGGCGGAGGCTGCGGGGGTTGTGGCGGATGTGGTGGCTGCGGAGGATAAAAAACTAATCATTATGAAAAAGATCATTATTCATACCGTACCGGTTGTAATAAGTGTTGTATGGCTTGTAGGAGTACATCAGACATTTAATCCGGTTATTCTTAAAGGACCAGACTTTCTGAATTTCTATTTAATCCTGGTTATTGGGTTCTATGCTTCGGTTTTCTGTTTACGTTCTTTGAATGAAATGATTTCAAGAACGACCCTTTATTTTGCAGGACTGATTGTCCTATTGGGAATCATCAAACTGATAAGAGGAGTGATGTTGGAAAAACCCATTGGATTTTTAGTTATGATTTTAATAGCAGAAATTATTGTTACATTGATTTTTATGTTGAATCATGTCAATAAAAAGATGAAGTAATACTTCTGTATAAAAAGAAACCCGAAACAAAAATGTTCCGGGCTTTATTATGTGTTGTTGATATTAAATATCTTTCTTTTTTTCCACGGGCTGATAGTCATATTTTCGAACCATAACGGAAGTCAGGACTACTAAAATAAGACTGATCGCAATATTCGAGTTTTCCGGATGTACAATTGCCTGATAGAAATTATAGCCAAAAACTGCAGATACAATAGCGATCAGAATATTGTTTACGTAAGCATACTGGTTTTTTGTAGATGTTTTCATAGTAATTTTATTGTTATTTACTTAGTAAGTAAGACAACTTAGAAAACGTTACAGAAAAATTTTAAAAAAATTCCAGAATCTTCAAATCAATAATTCTATAATCCCGAAACACAAACCTCGGATCCCTTACGCAATCACACCACTTCCGATAAGCTCCTCATCAATATACCATGAAGCAAACTGTCCTTCCGCAATTGCAGACTGAAGTTCATCAAACTCCATATACAATGCATTTTCAAACTGATATAGCGTTGCTTTCTGCAAAGCCTGTCTGTATCGGAATCTGGCCATTACTTCCATAGATTCTCCATTCTGAAGCTTCATATCTTCACGAACCCAATGCAGCTCAGAATTATCTATTTTCAGTGCTTTTTTGTGGAGACCAGGGAAGTGACTTCCTTCTCCCACGAAAATGATATTGTTTTCCATCTCTCTGGAGATGATAAAACAGCTTTCTTTGTGTCCGCCTATTCCAAGGCCACGGCTTTGTCCGATGGTGAAAAACTGGGCTCCCTGATGTTTCCCGATTACTTTTCCGTCAGATTTTTTGTAATTGATTTTTCTTGATAAAAACTCAAGTTCTTCTTCTTTAGATGAGAATTCAGGTTTTTCTTCAGAAAAGAGAGGTGAATCTTTGAAAATTTCTACAATTTCACCTTCGTTGGGTTTTAATTGCTGTTGTAAAAATTGTGGCAGGCTTACTTTTCCGATAAAACATAATCCCTGAGAATCTTTTTTATCTGCTGTTACCAGCCCGATTTCTTTTGCAATCTCTCTTACCTGAGGCTTTGTAAGTTCTCCGATAGGAAATAACGCTTTTGAAAGCTGGTCCTGGCTTAGCTGACACAGGAAATAAGACTGGTCTTTATTATTATCTTTTCCAGCCAGAAGATGGAAAATTTCTTTACCATTCTCATCAAAAGTGGAATTTACCCTGGCATAATGTCCTGTTGCAACCTTATCTGCGCCCAAAGACATTGCCGTTTTCATAAACACATCGAATTTTACTTCTCTGTTACACAATACATCAGGGTTGGGAGTTCTGCCTTTTTCGTATTCGGCAAACATATAGTCAACAATGCGCTCCTTGTAAAGTTCACTCATGTCTATCACCTGGAAAGGAATTCCAAGCTTTTGGGCTACCATAAGGGCATCATTACTGTCCTCAATCCAGGGACATTCATCTTCTAATGTTACGGAAGCATCGTTCCAGTTTCTCATGAATAAAGCCACTACTTCATGGCCCTGCTGCTGCAGCAAATAAGCTGTAACACTAGAATCTACACCTCCGGAGAGGCCTACTACTATTTTCATTGTATTTCAATTTTACGAAACTCTTAACGGGAGTTCTTAGTTTGATGCGGCAAAAATACGATTAATAAAGTCGTAAAAAAACCATAATTTTAAACATTGATAAAAACGATATTAATCGTGATCACCATCTTCCGCACTGATAACAAGTGAAGGGAAGATAAAAATCATCAAAATATAAAATATCTAGATATGAAAAAGTTTATTATTTCTATGATGCTGATAGGTTCAGGATCAGTATTTTCCCAGGTTTCAGTAGGTGCACCGGTACAGGAAAACAGCAAATGGACTTTCGGAGGAGGAATTGGAGTAGGTTTCGGAAGTAACAGTGCTTTTAATTTATCGGCTTCACCCAGAGTAGGTTACAGGCTTACCAATGATCTAGAAGGCGGAGTTGTTGGAAGTGTTTCGTGGCAGACTTCTGATTATTATAAATCAACGATGTTCGGAGTAGGTCCTTTTGTCAATTATTATTTTGCCAGATCATTTTATGTGGGAGCCAACTATCAACATTATTTTGTTGACTATAAAGATAAGTACTATGATTATAAATACAATACAGAAGAAAATGCATTGTATGTTGGAGGAGGATATATGCAGAGAATCGGGAATAACTCCTTTATGCAGCTGGGGCTGATGTATAATGTGCTTTGGAAGCAGAATTCCAGTGTGTTTTCCAGTGGCTTGATCCCGAATATCGGTTTTGTGGTGGGACTTTAATGTTTGATTTATCAATAGAAACGGGCTTTAGCCAAAACGTATAAAAACAAAAATCCCCGGGAAACTTCCCGGGGATTTTCTATTTGAAATTAAATTATTTATGATTGAGAAGACTTCTCTGCGGATTTTTTAGCTTTTTGCGTTTTTCCGATCAATCCGTCTTTTGCTTCATTAAGGTCAAGAACTACGGTTTCTCCTTCATTCAATTGCTTGTTTACCAGCATTTCTGCCAATAAGTCTTCAATATATTTCTGGATGGCACGTTTCAATGGTCTTGCCCCGAAATCTTTATCCCATCCTTTTTCAGAAATAAAGTCTTTCGCTTCTTCAGTAAGATCAACTTTATATCCTAATTTTTCAAGTCTGCCATAAAGCTTGTTCAGTTCAATATCAATAATTTTCTTGATATCATCCTGTACAAGAGAGTTGAAGATTACAATATCATCAATTCTGTTTAAGAATTCTGGAGCAAATGCTTTTTTAAGTGCACTTTCAATGGTACTTCTCGCTCTTGAATCTGAAGTTGTTTTCTTCGCAGAAGTTCCGAATCCTACACCGTCTCCAAAGTCTTTAAGATCTCTGGTTCCGATGTTTGAGGTAAGAATAATGATGGTATTTCTAAAGTCAATTTTTCTTCCTAAACTGTCAGTAACGTGTCCTTCATCCAAAATCTGTAACAGAATATTGAATACATCAGGGTGAGCTTTTTCAATCTCATCCAAAAGAACCACAGCATAAGGCTTTCTTCTTACTGCTTCTGTCAGCTGACCACCTTCTTCGTATCCTACGTATCCCGGAGGCGCACCTACCAATCTTGAAACAGCAAATTTCTCCATGTATTCACTCATGTCTATTCTGATCAGAGATTCATCTGATTCAAATAGTTCTCTTGCCATTACTTTCGCCAGCTCTGTTTTACCAACTCCGGTTGTTCCAAGGAAAATAAAGGTACCGATTGGACGGTTAGGATCTTTAAGACCTGCTCTGTTTCTTTGAATGGCTTTCACTACTTTTTTCACAGCATCTTCCTGACCAATCACTTTTCCGTTCAGTTTCTCATCCATTTGGGCAAGTTTGTCAAGCTCGTTCTTACCAACTTTCGTTACCGGAACACCGCTCATCATAGAAACTACTTCCGCTACATTTTCTTCCGTTACGGTTTCTTTTTTCTCTTTTACATCCTTATCCCATTTTTCCTGAGCAGCATTCAGTTCCATTTGAAGACGTTCCTCTTCATCTTTCAGCTTTCTTGCTTCAAGGTAATCCTGTGCTTTTACCGCTTTCTGTTTCAGTTCTTTGATGTCTTCGATTTTCTTTTCAAAATCAATGATTTCAGTAGGAACTTTCATATTCTTGATATAAACACGAGATCCTGCTTCATCCATGGCATCGATAGCTTTGTCTGGTAAGAAACGGTCTGTAATATATCTTGAAGTCAAATTGACACAGGCCAAAATAGCTTCAGGAGTATAGATTACATTGTGATGTTCTTCATATTTATCTTTGATCTGATTCAAAATCTGAACAGTCTCATCAATAGAAGTAGGCTCCACCATTACTTTCTGGAATCTTCTTTCTAAAGCCCCGTCTTTTTCAATATACTGACGGTACTCATCCAGAGTTGTTGCCCCGATGCATTGAATTTCGCCTCTTGCTAAAGCCGGCTTGAACATATTGGAAGCATCTAAACTTCCTGTAGAACTTCCTGCTCCTACAATGGTATGAAGCTCATCAATAAATAAGATGACATCTCTGTTTTTCTCCAGTTCCGTCATGATGGCCTTCATTCTTTCTTCAAACTGACCACGGTATTTAGTTCCGGCAACTAAACTTGCCAGGTCTAAAGTGATCACACGTTTTCCGTAAAGAACTCTCGACACTTTTTTCTGTTGAATTCTTAGGGCTAAACCTTCAGCAATGGCCGATTTACCAACTCCCGGCTCCCCGATAAGAAGAGGGTTGTTTTTCTTTCTACGTGATAAGATCTGAGAAACTCTCTCAATTTCTTTTTCACGCCCAATCACTGGGTCCAGTTTTCCATCTCTGGCCAAAGAAGTAAGGTCTCTACCAAAGTTATCCAATGTAGGCGTTTTACTTTTTGCAGACCCTAGATTTCCTGTAGGCTTTCTCATTTGCTCAAATTCTTCTCTCTCATCATCATCATCGTAAGCACTCATTTGTGGTGCCTGCCCTGAATTTTTAAGCATAGTCTGGTATTCTCTTGAAACTCCTTCGTAGTCGATGTCATAAGCTCCCAGAATATTTGAAGTAGGGTCCTCATATTTATAAAGAATACCTAAAAGCAGGTGAACGGTATTAATTTCATTGCTTTTATATTGTCGGCATTCTAACTCTGCACGTTTAATAGCATGATCTGCCATTTTAGTGAAAGAAATATTGGTAACCTCCTCAGAAATAGGATTAAGACTTGCTGTATTTAGAGTTTCAATTTTTCTTCTGATTTGTGTTAAATCCGCATTAAGGTTTTGAAGGATTTCTTTTGCAGAGTTTTCCGTTTTTATAATACCTAAAAGTAGATGTTCTGTATTAAGAAATTCACTTTTCAGCCGTTTAGCTTCGCTTTTGCTTTGTTTGAACACCTGGCTCAAACCTTGTGAAAACTTATAATCCATAATATATCTCATTAGAACAAAGGCAACATTACCTTTTATTCATTATCTAAATTACAAATATTTTACCAAAAATCAATTAATGACTTTATGGCAGTAAAAAATTTTATTATCTTATTGAAAATGATTAAGTTTGTTATCCTTAAAAATCTCTCATGACCCCTGAAATTACTACTTACATCGGATATTCCGCTTCAGTTTTTATCGTGCTGAGTTTCATACTGAAAGATGTAAGAAAAATTAGAATTGTCAACATGATTGGCTGTTTTTGTTTTGTCATTTATGGCTTTTTTAGTGGGCCGTTATGGCCGGTTATCATTCCAAACGGGTTGATTTGTTTCATTCAGATCTATCATTTAATACTAGGAAAGAAAGGTTGATGAGGAAAAAAATAATTACGTCGGCTTTTAGTAATCTGTATACCGACCAGCGGATAGAAAAAGTGTGTAAAACCCTTTTTGATAATGGTTATTCCATAGATCTGATCGGTAATGACTGGGGTGGAAATGAAAAAATGGAGCGCCCTTATCCTTTTTCCAGAATTGAGTTGAAATCTAAAAGCCTGAAGACTGCTTATTTTGAGTTCAACTGGAAATTATATAAAGAACTGAAAAAAAAAGCGGACAAAGATACCATCCTTCATGCCAATGATATAGATGCACTTCTGCCAAATTATCTCATTGCCAAAAAACTGAACATCCCGCTCGTCTTTGACAGTCATGAAATTTTCACGGAAATGCCTTCAGTTCAAAACCGATTTTCTCAGAAATTCTGGAGAGTGCTTGAAAGAAAACTGGTTCCTCACATGGAATTGATGATGACAGAAAGTGAAAGCTATGCCGAATGGTTTCATGAACAATATAATGTCAATCCGGTAGTAGTCCGAAATATTCCCAGAAAAATCCTTTCTGTTCCCGAAATTCCGGACAACCATCCTAAAATTATTTTATATCAGGGAGCCATCAATCAGTCCAGAGGAATTGAAAAAATGATTGTGGCCATGCATCATATTGAAGATGCTGTTCTGAAAATTGCAGGTGACGGGCCGAAGAAAAAAGAATATGAAGAGCTTGTTATTCAGGAGAAACTGCAGGATAAAGTATTTTTTCTGGGTAAACTGAAACCTGAAAACCTCAGGGAAATAACCAAAACTGCTGATGCAGGATTTAGCCTTGAAGAAAACAATGGGGTAAGCTACTATTATTCACTTCCTAATAAAGTTTGTGACTATATCCAGTCTAGAGTACCGCTTGTCATGATTAATTTCCCGGAGATGCAAAGGATAAAAAATCAATTTGATGTGGGAGAGGTTATTCCGGATCACAAACCTGAAACCATTGAGAAAGCAATTAATCTTATTCTTCAAAGAGGAAGAGGGTATTATCAGGATGAATTGAATAAGGCTGCAGATGTTTTTTGCTGGGAGAATGAAGAAACAAAAATCCTACAACTTTTTGAAAAAGCATCCAGTAAATAATTTTTACAAAATTGGTTATCTTTGCAAAAGAAATTTGATTTAAAAATGACCATTAAAGAAAAACAGCAGGAAATAATAGACGAATTCGCTTTTCTTGACGATTGGGAGCAAAAGTATGAGTATATCATTGATCTTGGAAAAGAACTGAAAGGCTTACCGGAAGATAGGAAAACAGAAGAAAATCTGATTAAAGGCTGCCAGAGCAAAGTTTGGATCGATGCTGAATTTAAAGAAGGGAAACTTTTCTTTAATGCAGATTCTGATGGTATTTTACCCAAAGGTATTGTTTCTCTTTTGGTAAGTATTTACAGTGGGCATTCCACTCAGGAAATTTTAGATTCTGATTTCGATTTTATTGCAGAAATAGGACTGCAGGAGTTTCTTTCGCCGTCCAGAGCCAACGGACTGATGGCGATGACAAAGCAGATCAAGTTTTATGCAGTTGCTTATCAACTGAAATCATAGCCGTGACAAAAATTTTAGCATATCGTTTTTCCGCATTTGGAGATGTTGCGATGACTGTGCCTGTTTTCAGAGAATTTCTGGAGCAGAACCCCGGTGTGGAAATTATTATGGTTTCCAGAAAAAATTTTGAGGCGCTGTTTGCGGGAGTTCCTAATGTAACTTTTAAGGGAATTGATCTGGATGATTACAAAGGTCTTTTTGGATTGAGGAAACTTAGCAATGAACTGATCCGTGAATTTAATCCGGATTGTATTGCTAACCTTCATGATGTAATCCGCACGAAGATTTTAGACAGAATATACAGAAGAAAAGGACTTAAGGTTTTTAAAATAAACAAAGGTAAAGAGGAGAAAGAGCACCTTACGGATGTCTGGAACCTGGAAAAAGTGCAACTGAAAAAAACAGTGGAACGCTATGCTGATGTTTTTCGTGAAATGGGTTTTAAAGTTGAACTTTCCCATACATTAAGACCTTTTTCTGTACACAAGTCAGGAATCGGCTTTGCTCCTTTTGCACAGCATAAAGGAAAAATGCTGCCTCTGGAGAAATCCTATGAACTGGTCAGAATTCTTGCCCGGAAACATACCATATATTTCTTTGGGGGTGGGAAAAAGGAGACAGAAACTCTGGAAAAATGGGAACGTGAGATTCCTAATACCAAAAACCTCTCCGGAAAATTAAATCTTACGGAAGAACTCAATCAAATTTCTCAGCTGGAATTAATGATTTCCATGGATTCTGCAAATATGCATCTTGCAAGTCTTGTAGGAACAAGATGTGTGTCTATTTGGGGAGCTACCCATCCTTATGCCGGATTTTTAGGGTTCGGACAAAGTGAAGAAGATGTTGTTCAGGTAAAAGACCTTAGCTGCAGGCCATGTTCCGTTTTTGGAGATAAAGAATGTTACAGAGGCGACTGGGCTTGTCTTGAGGAGTTTGATATCCAGAAAGTGGTAGACAGGGTTAATTTTTAAAAATAATCTTAATAATCTCTTCAGCTTTAGCTTTATCAGAGTGGGTTTCTTCCAAGATTTCCTTTCTTTTTTCCATGTTAAGATAATCTTTTTCAGCAGAGGAGATAATTTGTTGGCGAATTTCGTTCATATTGCGTCCAAACAGGCATAAATTCATCAAAACAGGATCGTCTGTAATATTTCCGTTAATAATAACAAAACGGCTGTTGTAAAGCGTATTAAACAGCTTCACTTTTGTTCCTGAATTCTGATAAGAAATCAGAATATTGGCCTGAGCGTTTTCCAGAAGCTGATGAAGATTTTCTGTCGTTTGAATAGGGGTGAGGCTGATATTTTCAACTGCTGAAATTCTCTTTTTAATATCTTCACTGGCACGGTCGGAAGCAACCATTAATTTGTATTGTGGGAGCGTTTTAAACAAATCAATAGTCTCTATCAGCGCTCTTTTGTTATCCGCAGTGGTGAGATCTCCATGAAAAAGAAAATATTTCCCTCTTTTATCCAGTTGCTTTACCGATTGATTCCCGTGGAATAGGTGAATCAGCTGAGCATTTTCTGAATATGCTTCTACCTCGTTATATTCCTTTTCAGACAGGCAGAATGCCGTTTCAAATTTCTTTAAAAGCTTTTTCTGATATCCTTTATATTTCAAAGATTCAATGCTGTAAACAATCTTTTTAAAGATGTTTTTTTCAGAGAGAGAAAGCCCTTTATAATATTCTGTTTCGTTGTTGTGATGGCGAAGGTAAAGTTGATGTTTTTTATCCTTTAGCTGTCTTATAATACGAGTGGTCTGCAAGCCCTCAAACAATATAGGGGCTTTGATCTTTTCAAGATTTTTAAGGAGAGCTTCAGAATCTCTTATGGAAGCTGCAAAAGGAATCCCAGAGAAATAAAGGAACGGATTCTTTTTCTTTTTGTAAAAAAATACATGTTCTGTTATCTCTTTAACTTCTGTATCGACCTTTAAAGGAATCTGGTCTATAAAACAGTGAAGGTGGATTTTTATTCCTAAATCAGATAAAGCCCTGATCTTATAATATACATCAATAATACCACCATATGAAGGAGGGTAGGGATAATTGAATGATATGATATGGAGTTCCTTCACGTCAGGTGAAATTCAAATGCAGGCAAAGGTAAATAAATATTAAATATAAGGAAAAGTGGAGGGGGAGATTTTCTGTTATTTTTAAGTTTAAAATCTATTAATTGTAGTATTACTTTAAGATTTTATATGAAGTATAGTCCTTGATAGTTTTTAGCTCATAAAATTCTTGTTTATCAGCATCTATAATCCTGATATTGTCTAAAGGAACATTTTGACAGTGAATAAAACTAATGAACTGCCCAGCATTGAACTTTCCTTTAACTATAATATCAAATCCTTTTTCCGTTTCTAAAGAACTATACCATTCCCATCTTCTGATATCTTTATCAAGAAAATTATCAACACTTGAATGGACTCTATATAAAAGTTCATCGTATTTGTAGTCATCATCACTTAATTGTTTTAGCTTGTTTACAATTCCCTGTGGTAGTAGTTGCTCCCACTTAGGGTCTTCATCACTTAAGTTCTTGTTTTTTAAGATTGTTAAAACAGCATTCTTAAAGTTGTCTAATACTTCTTTTGAGTGAGCTACATTTCTCACCCTAACAATCTGATATCCTTTTAAAGGTTTCTCTCCTTTTGTATTATATTGTATGTTTCCCTGTTCTGTCATCATTTGTTTTTTTAAGTTAAAATATCTAATAATCAAAAACCATTCTCTACTATAATTCAAGAATGGTTCTGTTTAGAAATATTTAGTTAGTCTACTTTAAGATTTTATATGAAGTATAGTCCTTGATAGTTTTTAGCTCATAAAATTCTTGTTTATCAGCATCTATAATCCTGATATTGTCTAAAGGAACATTTTGACAATGGATGAAACTGATGAATTGCCAAGCATTAAATTTGCCTTTTACAATAATATCAAATCCTTTCTCTGTTTCCAAAGAACTATACCATTCCCATTTTTTTATATCTTGGAAGTTATAGATAGTCATATCTATATCATCTAATAGTTCATCATATTTATAATCATCATCATTTAGCTGCTTAATTTTACTTACAATTCCTTTTGGTAGTAGCTCCTCCCATTTTGGATCTTCATAATGAAGGGTTTTATTTTTTAAGAATGTTAGTACTGCGTTTTTGAAATTATCTAAAACCTCTTTAGCATTGGCTACATTTCTCACCCTAACAATCTGATATCCTTTTAAAGGTTTTTCTCCTTTTGTGTTATATTGTATGTTTCCTGATTCTGTCATCATTTTATTTTTTAATAATTACTGCTTTTTTATTGAATATATTTTTTAGGTCATCTATTTTCATAGAGTAAGAAGCTCCCTGATTCATAGGTAAAGGATCACGCAAAAACACTTGCCCACCCTCAACTTTTTCCAGTACTATTGCATGTCCTTTAAATTCTTCTGTACCTATACTGATTATAGCCTTATCGCCATCCTCTAATTTTTCCAATAGCTTATGCAAAGTTATTTTACTTTCAGTAATAGTTGTCACTTCATCCAAATAACTATTATATAATGCATCTTGAATATCTAAAATAGAAGCACCATTTTTATCTGTGTTCAAAGCACTGGCAAGATACTCTTCGCTTTTAATAATACCTTTGTCATCCAATACCATTCTTAAAGAAGTGGAAGCACAGGTATAATCTGTAGACTGTCCAAAGACTTTAGCTTTACTTATCCATCTTTCTATTTTAATTCCAGCATTTTCAGCAAAAGACTTGGTTGCATCACCACCTCCTTTTTGAAGTTTTCTTCCTTTGATTATTACTTCCTCTATATCATGGATTTCATCAGCAAGTTCCTCTGCTTTAGCACCATTTTTAGCCCCTTGTAATAATTCTTCAATGAATCTGGTAAAGCCAGCAAACCCTTTAGCACAAGCCTTTCCAAATCTAATAATAAATCTTGAAAGAAAAGCCAGTAAATCAGTAATTCCCAATGTTGCTACAGAAACAGTTTCCCTTGCAAGAACCTTTAGTAAACTTGCAGCTTTCTGGACATAAGTAGCTCCTTTTACCACATTTCCTGCACCCTCTGTAAAAATCAAAAGTAGAATATTAATGAGCAGCTCAAAGGCAAAAATGCCTATATAAAAAGCTACTGTATAACGAGAAATATTCCCAAAATACTCTTTCATTTTATCCAGTATTCCATCCATATCAGATTGAGAAATGCTTCCACTGGCTTTGAATAGGTCTTTAATTCCCTGCAGGAACTTAGGAACATTCTCTGCTACCCAATCCAGTACATCTTCTGCTTTTTCCATTAAATCTCTTCGTTCAAGATACTGCTGATAGGAGAAAGCAATTGTAGGCTGTAAAAGAAACTCTAAAATATACAGCAAACATTGGATAAGACTAATTAGCCCACTATTAACACCGCAATAGAAAGCATTGGCTAGTTTAAGGATTTCTACTCCTTGTTTAGCTATCTCACTAATAGCATCAGCTAAATCGGTAAGAAAGGACTTAATATTATTAATGACACCTGTAATTTTGTTAATCAGCTTTTTGAAGGCATCAGGAAGATGTTCTATAGAAGCATCCTCAACTTTATTTGCTGCCTGCTTCACCATTGACCAAACTTTTGAAAAAGCAACATCATCTCCCTGAATAAAAGGATTATCTCCTAAGTTCTCAAAGAACTGTGCAGCCTTGTTTATATTAACAGGAACTGCAACACCTCCAATAATAGGAACCAATGGCGAATAGTTTTTAGAATCAGGATTATAATTTTTCTCTGTAGGCTTGAATACTTCTAGCTTTTCTGCACACCAGCCAATAGCATCAGCAGGAATAGATGTGATATTTCCTATAATCTCTTCAAACCTTCTGTCTCCTGTATAAAACTGATATTCCCTCATTAAAGCCTGATGAACAAGAGTAGCATCTATTTTATCTTTCTCAAAAGTATAAGCCAACTGTGTCAGATAGGCAGCTTCATCTTCCATAGAAGTGATATTCCTGAAAAACTGGCCATTTACATTGGAAGGTAATGGTTCTGGAAACCTCTTGAAGAGTTGTACAAAGTAATCTCCCATCTTGGCAATATAAAAATCACCAGAAAAGTTTGATTTGTTGGGATTAGGTTTTTCGTAAAATAGAAATAACGCCTGCTTCTTTCTGGCATTGGCCTGATAGCTTCCATATACCTGAGATCCGGTTTCACAAGAAAGAACTTCCGCATAATACTCATATCCCTTTTCTCCTTTCTCATTTACCCCTGTTGAAGAAAAGATAGATACAGGATTGTCTGTGAGATAAGAATAGCCTAAAGGTGTATTTCTATAATCATGGAAAGGACTTCTGTAATCTGGAGAGTTGTCTTTATTAATTATATGGTCACCTAAAGCATTTTTATCCCCTACAAATCCCTTGTTTAAATCTTCTATGGAAATAACTTTAAATTCAGAGAGGTCATCACTCCACTCATCATCAAACTGTTTTTTCATACGCTGTGTTTTAGTAATTAATATTTTGTTTTA
Organism: Chryseobacterium sp. Marseille-Q8038; assembly: GCF_965111995.1. Lineage (NCBI taxonomy): Bacteria > Pseudomonadati > Bacteroidota > Flavobacteriia > Flavobacteriales > Weeksellaceae > Chryseobacterium > Chryseobacterium sp. Marseille-Q8038. Next base: position 1,711,463 of record NZ_CBCOPN010000002.1, read on the forward strand.
ATGTTACTAAAGCAAAGCTATTCCTTGCCAACGCCAGAAATTGACGTGTAATATTTTATTATTTATCTGATAAGGATGAAAAAGCGTAAATAGATTTTTAGATAATGGAGAAGTGGTAAGGATAAAATAAAAAAATCTCCCAGAAATCTGAGAGATTTTTTGTGGGTCCTGAGGGATTCGAACCCCCGACCCTCTGGGTGTAAACCAGATGCTCTGAACCAACTGAGCTAAGAACCCGAATTTTTTTGAAAGGTTTCGTTTCCTTTTCTGTGGGTCCTGAGGGATTCGAACCCCCGACCCTCTGGGTGTAAACCAGATGCTCTGAACCAACTGAGCTAAGAACCCTCTAGACTTGTTCTCTTGTTTAGAGTGGTGCAAATATACGACTTATTCCTTAATCTCCAAATTTTTTTCTAAAAAATCTCCCACTACAAAGTTGCTTCCGCCAATAAAAATTATTTCTTCATTTGTACATTGTTCTTTTGCAGATAGATACGCGTCCTGTACGGAATCAAAAATTTTATAAAAAATTTTCGCCTCCTGAAGCAGATTTTCATAATCTTCCGGATGTCTTCCTCTGTTGATGGATGGTTTTGCAAAATAGAACTCAGAATTTTCAGGAAGTAATTTCATCACATCATCTATTTTTTTGTCATTTACAAACCCCAAAATGACATGCTTATGTCTGTTAATTGAATTTAATTGTGAAAAAACATACTCCAAACCTGCCTGATTGTGTCCCGTATCACAAATTGTAAGCGGATTTTTTGAAAATTCAAACCAACGGCCAATAAATCCTGTATTCTGATGGACATGAAGCAGGCCGTTTTCAAGAGATTCTTCTGATATATGTACATTAAGTTTCCTTAATTCTTCTACTGCAGCCAGGACAACTCTGATATTCTTTTGCTGATAATTCCCCTTCAAATCTGATTCCAGAGTAGTACCAATAAGAGTAGCATCTATAAATGGAGCATTTTCTTTCACTGCTTTCTCTCTGATGATATTTTTCACTGTTTCATTTTCATCACCGGAAATAACAGGAATATTGTTTTTAATAATTCCGGCTTTCTCCATGGCAATTTCTTCAATGGTGTCTCCAAGAATATTCTGATGATCCAGCTGAACATTCGTGATCGCAGAAATCAAGGGCTTAATAATGTTTGTAGAATCCAGTCTTCCGCCCAATCCGACTTCAATAATTGCAAAATCTACTTTCTGCTGGTAAAAGTATTCAAAAGCCATAATCGTGGTGAACTCAAAAAATGAAGGACGAATATCTTCCGGAAGTGTTCTCAGCTTTTGAATAAACTCAAAGACAAATTCTTTATTACAGTTCTTTCCATTCACTTTAATACGCTCTGTAAAGTCTATAAGGTGTGGAGAGTTGTATAATCCTGTTTTATAACCGGCTTCCTGAAGTACAGATGCAAGCATGTTGCTTGAAGAACCTTTTCCGTTCGTACCTCCGATATGGATGCATTTGATCTTATCCTGGGGATTTCCAAAGAAAGCACACAGCTTTGTAATGTTGTCTAATCCTGGTTTATAAGCCTTCTGTCCATCTATCTGATAGTTGGGCATCTGTACGAAAAGCCAGTCAATAGCTTCCTGATATTGTTCATTTGTCATGGTACAAAATTCCCAAAAGTTTTTTTAAAATAAAATATAATTTTTCAATCTGTAACTTTTTTATATTTAATTCGTCTAATATTGAAAAATCTTAATATGAAATCGCTGTGATTTACCAGTTACAAGACTGATGAAGATAACAAGATTCCATATGACCATTAAAAACAAATAAACATATACATATGAAAAAAGTTTGGATCATCGTTTTTGGATTAGGTTATCTGGGTTTAAGCGCTCAGAAGAAATGGTCCTTAAAAGAATGTGTAAGCTATGCAGTGGAGCATAATCTTCAGGTTATCCAAAATCAGTATAACAAACAAAACCAGGAATACAATCTTAAAGCAGCTCAAAAAGAATATTTACCTTCAGTAACAGGGAGTATGACGACTGGGGTGAGTTTCGGGCAAGGATCATTAGGAGCCGGAAGCTTTAGAAACGATAGATTCAATAACAGTGTTGGTCTGGGCGCCGATATTTTGGTTTATAATAATGGGAGGTTAGAGAAGAATGTAAGAAAAGCTCAGTTTGATGTTGAAGCAAGCCAATATGATATTGAAACCATTAAAAATGATATTTCTCTTCAGATCGCTCAACAATATCTGACTGTCTTGTTGAATAAAGAGATTGTTAAAATCTCTCAGAGTGCTGTAGGAAATGCTCAGAAACAGTTTGACAGAGCTAAAATTACAACTCAGGTTGGAACAACGGCACAGACGGTTTTAGCAGAGGCAGAAGCAGCATTGGCAAGAGAAAAACAAAATCTTAAAACAGCAGAAGTGAATGTTGGCCGTGCTTTATTCGCTATCGTTCAACTTCTACAACTGTCAGATTATAAGGGTTTTGATGTGGAAGACGTAAATATTTCAGAAAAGCTTGATTTACAGCTTGCTAATGTAGATGAGGTATTGGCAACCGCGTACGAGATACAACCTCAGATAAAAGCAGCCGAAAGCCGTATAAGATCTGCCGAAGCACAAACTGAGGTAAGCAAAACAGCATTCTGGCCTACATTAACGGCGAGCGCTGGTCTTAACACTTTCTATAACAGACAATTTGATCCTATGCCAGGTACTGTGCAGGGAAATTTTTTTGAACAATATAAAGATCAGTTTGGACAAAATGTAGGATTGTCACTAAATATTCCTATCTTCAATAAAGGGAAAACAAAATTACAGGTAGAACAGTCTAAAGTAAACGAAAGTATAGCCAAGAATACCTTAGAACAGCAGAAACAGACGGTAAGACAGAATGTACAGAAGGCTCAGTTTGATGCTGATGCCAATTATGAAACCTATCTGGCTGCAGTAGAAGCAGAAAAAAGTTCCAAACTGGCACTTGATTTTGCGGATAAAAGTTATACCGCAGGAAGAACCACCATTTATGATGTAAATGTGGCGAGAAATAATTATGCAAATGCACAGGGATCAGTAGCGCAGGCAAAATATAATTATCTTTTTAGTCTTAAACTATTGAATTTCTATGCAGGAATTCCATTAAGTTTGTAAAATGCCAATTCAATCATTAGAAAAATATTTACCTCAAAATACACTTGAATATTTAAAAATCTGGTTTTCAGATTATTATATACATATAAAGGTTACGAGAAACCGAAATTCAAAACTGGGAGATTACAGAAAACTTCCGGATAATTCTCATGAAATTACAGTAAATTCTACACTTACCCCACAGCTTTTTTTCTTTGTGCTGACTCATGAGCTGGCACATTTGATCGCTTTCGAAAAGTATGGCCGTAAAATTTCTCCACATGGTAACGAATGGAAAGAAACTTTCAGAAATATGCTTATGGAAAGCCTTGAAATTTATGATGAAGAACTAAAACCTATCATCATAAAATTTTCAAAATCACCCAAAGCCAATTTCATGGCAAGTCCTGATCTGGTAAGATATTTCCATACTGAGAAACAGGATGATACTCTTCATTTTATTGAACAACTTCAAAAGGGAGAATTTTTTATCTATCGCAACGAAAAGTATTTATTGGAAGGTCTGGTTAAAAAAAACTATCTTTGTAAGAACCTGGCTACTGGAAGGAAGTATTCTTTCAAACCTTTAGCGAGGGTAGAAAAATGTAGCTAAGAATGTTAAAATCAGATAGATACTGTGTTATAATGGCGGGTGGAATCGGGAGTCGGTTCTGGCCTATGAGTACGCAGAAATTTCCAAAACAGTTTCAGGATATTTTAGGAACAGGGCGCACCATGATTCAGCAGACCTATGACCGAATCAGCAAGGTAATTCCTAAAGAACAGATATTCGTAATTACGAATAAAGAGTATGTTTCTGTTTCTCATCAGCAGCTTCCGGAGATTCCTGAAGAGAATATTGTGGGGGAGCCGCTTATGAAGAATACAGCAGCCTGTAATCTGTATATGGCCAACAAGATTGCTGAGATCAATCCGGATGCTACGATGATTGTATTACCGGCAGACCACCTGATTCTTAAAGAGGATGTTTTTCTGGAAAAAGTGGAACTGGCATTTGAGGTTGCTTCAAAGCATGATTATCTTGTAACATTAGGTATTACGCCCACAAGGCCTGATACCGGCTATGGCTATATTCAGTTTGTAGAAAAAAAGGGATCCGAATATTTCAAAGTGAAAACGTTCACAGAAAAACCTATCCTTGAAATTGCCCAAAGCTTCTTGGAAAGTGGTGATTTCCTTTGGAATGCAGGGATTTTTGTATGGAATGTGAAAAGCATTCACCACGCTTTTGATCTTTATCTGCCTGAGATGATGCAGCACTTTATGGCTTGCGAATACAATTCAGAAAAAGAAAACAGCTGTATTGAAACCATTTATCCAAAGGTTCAGAAGATCTCCATTGATAATGGGATTTTAGAAAAGGCAAAGAATGTTTACGTAATTCCTTCAGATTTAGGATGGAGTGATCTTGGTACGTGGACCTCTGTATATGAAAATACGGAAAAAGATAAGAACGGAAATGCCGTGAAAATTAAGCATTTACTTTCTTACAACTCAAAAGGAAATATCATCCGTTTAAAGAATAATAACAAGGCAGTGATTATTGATGGCCTTGAAAACTACATTGTTGTAGATACTGATAAAGCGCTTCTTATCTGCCCGCGAGATAATGATCAGCTTATTAAAGATTATGTCCTTGACTTAAAAAACTTTAAGAAAGGCGAGAAGTTTATGTAATATTTGGTATATTTTCTGCTGATTTTTAAATTATGATTAAAACTGCAACCCGATTTACAATTCTTACATTTTTACTTTTGGGAGTCTTAGGATTTTCTCAGGAGAAGAAAAAATTTTCAAGCATTCCTGCCGTTTTACAGCAGATCAACCCAGGCAATAAGGTAGACTCATGGGTGTTGATATACAACAGCTATGGGAAAGGTGAGGAAATAAAGATTTCGGGTAAGGTAAATTATACTCCTCAATTCTCAGGATTCAATCTTTTTCCTAGTGAAGACAGCTTTTACTATATTGCTTATGCAGAAGGAGGTAAGGTAAATTATGTTACCAATCTTGAAGATCTTAAGAAGTTTGTAGGCAGAATTGATAATGCTCAGGAAGCAGCAGTAGTATTGGGTGCTGACGGATATATGGTAGATGAAGAGTTCAAGGACCTCGCAGGAAACTATCATGAAGATCAATCGAATTATTATCTTGATCTTGGAAAACTGACCTCAAAGGAATGCCCCTATCAGAAAACGCATTATACGGTAACAGTAAATAAATCCACAGGAGCTGTAAGCAATGTAAAGGACAATGGAACTTATATTGAACTTTATAATAAAAAATGTGCTAATAACCCGAGACTTTTAAAAATCGAAAAAAAAGAAGAACCAAAGAAAGATGAGCTCAAAAAAACATCCAAGCGCAAATAATACCTATGAGACTGAACGATTAATCCTTCGCCCTATGTCTCGTGAAGACAGAGATTTTGTCTTTGAACTTTATAACAGACCCAAATTTATTCAACATATCGGCAACCGTAATGTTAATTCCATTGAAGATGCCGAAAACTATATCCTAAACAGATTTGCTCCCCAGATTGAAAGACTGGGATTCGGAAACTATCTTTTAGTAACCAAAGACGGAAATGAAAAAGTAGGAGCAGTAGGAATCTTTGAAAGAGAAGGACTTGATATTGTAGATATCGGATATTCTCTATTGGAAGAATTTGAAGGCAAAGGATATGCTTTTGAAGCCGCTCATAAGGTTAAATCTATTGGGATGGATGATTTTGGCTTAACAAAAATATCCGCAATCATTTCAAAAGATAATGTTTCTTCCCAAAAACTGATCGAAAAATTGGGATTAAAATTCAAAAAGCATGTTACACTTCCCGGTGAAACAGAAGAATTAAATTACTACGAAACAGAATAATAAAGGCAAAAAAAGATACTTTCACAAATAACACAGTGGTATAAATCGTGTTATTTGTGAAAGTATTTGTGATATTTGTGTTTCAAAAAAGAATTATCCTTCCAGAATCTGCTCAGCAGCAGTCTTTGAGGTCACTTTTTCAATCACTCTAGTACAAACCCCATTTTCATCAAAAATAAAAGTGGTTCTTACAATTCCCATATACGTTTTTCCGAACGTTTTTTTCTCCTGCCATACCCCAAATTTTTCGATGATGTCACGGTTTTCATCTGCAATAAGATCATAAGGGAAAGCAAATTTACTATGGAAATTCTTCTGCTTCTTTACAGTATCACCACTTATTCCCAATAACTGAAATCCAGCCTTTTCAAGCTTTGTATAATTATCACTCAGGTTGCAGGCTTCCACTGTACAGGTCGGCGTATTGGCTTGCGGATAGAAGAAAACTACCAGTTTTTTTCCAACTAATTTTGATGAGGTTACTGTTTCTCCGTCTTGATTGAATCCTTCAAATTCAGGTAATTTATCTCCAACTTTCAGCATAATGATTTAATTTTGTTCAAATTTAAGGCTTACATGACAAAAAAACAAAGAGCTGAGCTCGTTCAGATAGAACTGGATAAATTATATCCTACAACGCCAATTCCGTTAGATCACACTGATCCCTATACATTGATGGTGGCCGTAGCACTTTCTGCACAGACTACGGATAAGAAAGTCAACCAGGTTACACCAGATCTTTTTGCCGTTGCTGGAACGCCTCAAAGAATGGCCAAGCTGGAAGAATTTGAAATCAAAGAACTCATCAAAGAAATAGGATTGTCCAATACAAAGGCTAAAAATCTGAAAAAAATGGCGGAACTTCTGTTGGAAAGACATAACGGTATTGTTCCTCAGACTTACGAAGAACTGGAAGCACTTCCGGGAGTAGGACATAAGACTGCCTCAGTTGTAATGAGCCAGGGATTTGGATTTCCTGCCTTCCCTGTGGATACCCACATTCACCGTCTGATGACCCAGTGGAAGCTTACCTCCGGAAAAAATGTAGTGGAAACAGAGCGTGATGCCAAGAATTTATTCCCTGAAGAAGTATGGAATAAACTTCACCTTCAGATCATTTTTTATGGAAGAGAATATTCTCCGGCAAGAGGAAAAGGAGAGAAGGATTTTATTACGAAAATGATGTTTGAGAAATAATTCATTGAGCTTAGCACTATGCCCGAAAGGATTTTATAAAAAATTACGTTGAAATAGCTCGCAAAGGCACTTCGTTTAGCAAAGGCAATATTTCCCTTGCTGAGTGAAACGTCCTGCGAACGAAAAATAAAACGCAACAATTACTTTGTGATCGTTGCGTTATTTTAATTTTTATTGATGGATTAAATGTCCAATAATCTTCTGTGGTAATTAATCTGTCCCAAATGATAATCCAGATGAGCAACCAGATGAATAAGAAAGTAATCTGTGGTCATAGAGCTTTCAAAAACAACAAGGGGATATTCTTTTTTAAGATCTTCTTCAGACAACTGTGGCAGAACAGAATCTATCATAGCAATTGTAGCTTCAACCTTTTCAATGAGCTCGGCTCTTGAAACATCTTTTAAGGAAAATTCAAGTTCACGGTGTCTGACATATCCTGTGTTTCCTAGCTGCGCTCCTATAAAGTGATTGATATTTCCTACTAAATGAAGACAAAGGTTACCTGCGGAATTGGCAATACTTTTATCAGTTTTCCAAAGATTTTCTTCATTTTGATAAGCTTCTATCTCTGTTTTTAATTTATTTAAATCTCTGTTGAAAAGAGATCTGATGCTTTCTGTGATCATTGAGGTTTTATTTTTTTATTCAAATTTACTGAATAGAGTGATTAAAAATGAAAAGGGTACTGTTTTTTGTGCAGCACCCTTACAATCTTTATGAGCAAAGATGTTATTTTTGTTTTTGAGCCCAAAGCTCCATTTTTCTGTTCAGAACATCTAAAGGAAGACATCCTTGACTTAATACTTCATCATGGAAGCTGGCCAGATTGAATTTATTTCCAAGTTCTTTCTGATACTTTTCTCTTAGCTCACGGATTCTTAATGAACCTATTTTATAGCCTAAAGCCTGTCCCGGCATAGCCATATATCTTTCCACTTCTGCTGTAGCAGATCCTTCGTCGTAAGAAATGTTGCTTAAGAAGTATTTAATCGCTTCTTCGCGTGACATTTTTCCGGTATGAAGTCCTGTATCTACTACCAGTCGTACTGCTCTCAGCATCTGATCGCTCAGGTAGCCCATTTTCTGGTAAGGATCTGTGTATAAACCGAACTCAGGGCCTAATGTTTCACAATAATGTGCCCATCCTTCACCATAAGCGCCAAACCATCCAAATCTCATGAATTTAGGAAGCTTTGTATTCTCCTGTTGCAAAGAAACCTGATAGTGATGTCCTGGAATAGCCTCGTGAAGGAAAAGAGATTCCATTCCTGAGGTAACATTGAATTTAGTAGGATCCGGAAGTGGAACATAAAAAATTCCAGCCCTTTTTCCATCTGGAGTTCCCGGCATATATTCTGCGCTCGCACTTGCTTCCCTGAATTTCTCCGTCTGTCTGATCTCAAACTTTGTTTTTGGAGTTACATTGAACATCGTTTTCAGTTTCGGAGTAATCTTCGTCAGAATACCGTTGAAGGCATTTAAAACTTCCTTAGAGGTTTTATAAGGCATTGCCTTTGGATCTGTTTTCACAAAAGTGATAAACTCTTCCAGAGTTCCGGTGAAACCTACCTGTTGTTTTACTTTTTCCATTTCTGCACGAAGCATTGCAACCTGTTGAAGCCCAATTTTATTGATCTCTTCAGGAGATTTTTTGGTGGTAGTCCAGCTCTTTACATAATAGTTGTAGATCTCATTTCCATTAGGAAGGCTGTTGTATCCGTCGGTATCTCTTGCTTTTGGAAGATATTCTTTTTCTAAAAAGATTCCCATTTTGGTATAGGCAGGAATAATTTTTTTCGAAATAGCGTCTTTATAAAGTGTTGAGAATTTATCTTTCTGTGCCTGGGTGAAACTTTTAGGGAAGTTTTTAATAGGTCCGTAGAAAATATTCTTTTCCATATCAGACGTTATAATTTCTTCGGCCTTCATCTGAGGAATCATTTTGATAACCAGTTTTTTAGGCAATACAATCTTATTGTTGATTCCCTCACGGAAGTTGTCTGTTGCAGCATTCATCCACTCCGGGAATTTTTCCATTCTTTTCAGCCAGTCACTGTAGTCCTTTTCTGTTTTAAAAGGCTGATTCCCCTGTCCGCTTCCATACAGAGGGAAAGTTAGCGGGAGCCCTCCAAATTGAGTAAAAGGAATATATTCCGGATGATAGGCATAAGCTTCTGTTTTATCTTTTAAAGTATAATCCAACACATCATATACTACTTTATCTTCATCAGAAAGAGTTTTATAATCTACATGTTCCAGTTGTTTCTGCACAGAATTGTAGAATGCTATTTCTCCTGAGATAAAATCTTTATCAATGTTAATAGGAAGCTGGTCATTATATCTTGTATCTCCTTGTGCTGTAGCATCTAAAGGGTAAAGCTTAAGATACTGCTCATAATAGTTTGAAGCGATAGAATCCAGGTTGCTGGGAGTCACTTTTGTAAGAGGAGAGTCCGATTTTTTGCAGGATGCAAGACCGATGATCAATCCTAATCCCAGAATACTTTTTGATATAATGTTTTTCATTTTCAGAATCTTTATGAAAGCAAAAGTAAGTATTATTGGGTTATGCAGACTTATGGTCTGTATTGATTTTAAAAAATTATTTTCAAAATCCTTTTAACTTTGAATCAATTTTTTATCTTTGTCTAAAACGTTTAACAATCATATTATTACAGTTCTTTTTTAAGAAAAAATGAAAGGGATTTTAAAAATTTACCATCCGGAGGAAACGCTAAAATACAATATCAGAAATACTTATTGTAAGGCCGTTTACAGCAACCAGCAACATTTTTTAGAGGTTGAAGTGATTACAGATGATAGTTTGGATCACGTGGATGATGATTCACTACAGTACAATTTTCCGCAGCTTTCACTTGAAGTTTTCGATTTTCCTATTGAATCGGCGGAAATCGAAGGGAAAACAATCAAAATCAATGACTCTGATGAGGAAACCTACACAGAAGTAGATCTTTTCGATGACGAAGATGCCTATATCTATGATAATGAGCTTCTTTTTGAGAGAAATGAAGAAGGGGAGCTTCAGGTCATCTGGAAAGGAACCATTGATGATTTCTATACCGGGTCAGATACTCCAATTCCATTTAGATTAAAATGCGAGTTCAGACAAGATGATATTGTGGTAGACGAAGACTAGCAACAGCTTCTATACTTTTTGACACCGAATTTCTTTTCAAAATTATTTTTGGAAAGGAATTTGCTGTTTATAAAATTGTAACAAAATTTAAGTTGTTTTTAAGCAATTTTTAAGAGTTCAATTCATAATATTCTCCTACATTTGTCGTTGAAAATTTAATAAAATTCACATTTAATGCTGTTAACGGAACTTTCTCAGATTTTATTTGCACAAATCGCCACTCCTGCAGTTGCTGCAGACAACTTAGAGTTCTCTTTCTGGAAAATTATGTTCCATGGAGGAGCTTTCGCTAAAATAGTGATGGTCACTGTATTACTGTTGGGAATATTTTCTCTATACCTGTTTTTTGAGAGATTTTTCTTTATTAAAAGATTAACTTCAAAAACGGATTCCAACTTCATGAACAATATTGAAGACTTTATTAAAGCTGGAAAAATAGAGGCCGCTGCAGATTACTGCAAAACCCAAAACTCTCCGGAAGGAAGAATTTTAGAAAAAGGAATTTCAAGATTGGGGCGTCCTGTTTCTGATATTGTAAGTGCTATGGAAGCACAAGCTCAGGTAGAGGTGGCAAATATGGAGAAAAACCTGAACCTTTTGGCTGTAGTACCGAGTATTGCACCTATGTTGGGACTATTAGGTACGGTAATCGGGATGATTATTGCTTTCTTCAACTTATCTCATGCAACAGGATCTTTCTCACCGAAAACACTTTCAGAAGGTATTTATACCGCTTTGGGACAAACGGCTGTAGGTTTGGCAGTTGCTATTCCTGCTAACTTCTGTTATAATATCCTTTTAACAAGGATTGATAAGTTTGTGTTGAAAGCGCAGAATATGTCAGGAGAATTCTTAGACCTTATCAATAAACCTTTATAAATTTTCTTACGATGAAAATTCAGAGAAGAAATAAAGCGAATCCGGAATTCAGTTTAGCAGCGATGACAGACGTTATCCTGTTGATGCTGATTTTCTTTATGATTACCTCTTCTGCCGCTAATCAAAGCGCAATTGATGTAAATCTGCCGAAAGCCGGAGCTGTTGAAGACAATATACCTAATCCTTTAACGGTAAGTATTAAACCGGATGGTTCATTCTTTGTAGATGATAATCCTGTGAATAAAGGAGAACTGGAGAAGATTATTGTAGATAAGCTAGCCAGCCAGACCAATAAATCGTTTACGATCAGAGCGGATGAAAACACGCTGCATAAAGATGTGGTTTTTGTAATGGAAGTTGCTGAAAAACATAAATTTAACATTGCCATTGCAACGGTTAAAGATAAATAACAGATCCGGGTTTCCGGAAACAATTACATTTTAAGATGAAAAGCTATACAGCAAACCGAAATGAAGAAAATAAAGATAGAGTAAAAAGTGCCCTGCTTTCTATTCTTATCTGGGCTGCTATTTTGCTTTTTGTTTTTTTGTATAAATTAAAACCTGAGCTGGACAAAGAGCCTGAAATGGTGACTACTATGTTGGTCAACTTTGGAGACAACAGAAACGGAAAAGGAATTGAAGAGCCGGCGGAACAACCTGGAAGCCTTGCTGCAGCAACAGAAGAAGTAACCCCGGAACCTGCAGAAACACCTGTGCCGGAAACAAAGACTGTTGTAAAACCGGAGCCTGCTCCTGAGCCCAAGAAAGCAGACGTTAAGGAGAAGGTAATCACAGGAAATAATTCAAAAGCAACAGTTCCTAAGAAGGAAGAATCAAAAAAAGCTGAGAAAAAAGAAGCCACCAGTACGAGTGCTTCTAAAAATACTAAAAAAGCAGGTGCCGCCACATCCAATTCAAAAACAGGCAATGGAGATGGAAAAGGAAATGCAGCGATTGGAAACCTGATTAAAGGAAGAGGAACAAAAGCCGGAAGCCAGGGAACAGGTGACGGAATTGGAAATGCAGGAGATCCTTTGGGAGGTGATGGAAATGGTGACAGTAAAGTAGGAATAGACAGAAAGCTGATAGGTTATATCCCGGGAACCATGGGAAGAGGCGGTGCACAACCCTCTCACAGCTGTACAGCAAGTGGATCAATTACGATTGCTTATACTGTAGATAAAGCAGGAAATGTGGTCTCTGCGAGAAGATCAGGAGGTGTTTCAGATCCTTGTGTGGCATCTACATCAGTGTCCTGGGTGAAGAAATATGTAAAAGCAGAGAAAGCCAGTACTTCTTCTACCGGAACGTATAAAATTACATTCTAAAAATACAAAAGCACTTTATTCAAGTGCTTTTTTTAATTCGTTTATTCTGTTGATAATCGGAAGGGCAAAAATACCGCTGGTCTGAAGATACAGCTCATAGAATGTCTTTGCTTTATCCTGAAAATCTTTATTCTGATCATATCTGCTGTTAAAATAGAAAAGATTTCCCAGCATTTCATAGTAGTCTTTGTGATCTCTTTCCTGTCTTTCGTTAACGATAGCAATCATTTCTTCTTTTGTTTTCGAAGAAACTTCCGTGAAGCTCATCTTGAAGATATCTCTCATCAACGTATCAAAATCCAGTTCTTTCTGCATTAAACTTTCTTCAGGTTTATCCAGAATCAGTTTTTCCAGTGCTTGGGTTAACTGACGGATGAGTCTTAGGGTAAATTCTTTATCTGTAATCATAATGGGTTTAAAGTTTTGAGTTTAAGGTTTAAAGTTAATACAAGGTTTCTGCAATAAATTCAGTTTAAGCAAAGAATAGATAAGCCAGTGCAATTGCTGTGATAACACCCACCAAATCGGCCAGAAGCATAGCAATTACCGTATATCTTGTGTTCTTAACGGCTACGGCACCAAAATATACTGCGATCACGTAAAATGTCGTATCTGAACTTCCCTGAAGTACAGCGGCTAATTTTCCCTGGAAACTATCTGCCCCAAATGTTGCCATAGTATCCACCATCATTCCTCTGGCTCCGGAACCGGATAAAGGTTTGATTAAAGCGGTTGGAAGTCCATCCACGAACCTTGGATCCATATGGGCAACGTTGGCTACCCATTTCATTCCGTCAATAATGACATCGAAAACACCGGAAGTTCTTAATAAAGATATCGCAATCAGCATTCCAACCAGATAAGGAATAATCTTAACACAGGTGGTGAATCCTTCTTTTGCTCCTTCAATAAAGGCATCAAAAACGTTTATTTTCTTGTAAACGGCTCCAAGCACAATAGCAAGGAATATGAACAGGATTAAACCATTGCTTAAGACTTTACTGAAGTCATCCAATTGATCTTTACTCAGCTGTACAAGGTATACAACCAATAAAGCAATTATAGCTGAAATTCCTCCTACATAAGCAATGACTACAGGACGAAGCAGATTAATTTTCTGATAAAGGGATACAATAATCATCGCTGCCAAAGTAGCCGCAAAAGTAGCAATCATACAGGGCAGGAAAATATCTGTAGGTGTTTTTGATCCCATAGATGCCCTGATCGCAATAATAGAAACAGGAATCAAAGTCATTCCACCCGCATGAAGACACAGAAACATGATCTGCGAATTACTGGCTGTCTCTTTATTCGGATTTAAAGTCTGGAGGCTTTCCATGGCTTTTAATCCAAACGGAGTAGCGGCATTATCCAATCCCAGAAGATTGGCACTGAAGTTCATCAGCATATGGCCAAATGCGGGGTGGTTTTTCGGAATCTCCGGGAAAAGTTTTGAGAAAAATGGCTGAATCAGACGGCTCAAAAGGTTAATTCCACCTGCTTTTTCAGCAATACTCATGAAACCCATAAATAAAGTCATGATCCCGATAAGACCAAGGCAGATCTTTACCGCTGTTTCGGATGTTCCGATGACTCCGTCAGCTTCCTGAACACGATAAACGTTTACATTTTGCTTTAAAGAGTCTGTTTTATAATGAATTCTGCTGTCTGCAAAATCATTTTTTTTCATCAGGCTGTCTCTGACAACAGGGGAGAGGCTGTTCATCGGTTGTGATGCAATCTTCACTGTATCACCTCCTTTTCCTACCACCATATCATTGAAAATGGTTTTGTAGTGACCTGACGAAACGTATTTTATACTGGCAATGGCAATGGCAATGATAATGAAAGCCGACCAAATTCTGCTGAGAACCATCTGATTGATTTAATTGTTTAAACTTATCGAAAATACTTTAAACCACAAAAATAACTAAAGTCTTTTGTAATTCCGGTATGAGGGCTAATGATGGTTTGCCAGCTTTATCCCATTTTAACGCAATGTTCGCAAAGGTTTTTATGTAATGAAATATTTTTTCGTTCGCGAAGGTGTTAGCACTAAGCAAAGAGAATTTAAATTAGTGAACATAGCTTAATGAAATGCCCTTGCGGACGAAAATATGCATAAAGTTTTATATTTTCCTTGCGGTCCCTGGCGTTTAAAATGAAATGAATTATTTACTCTTCCAAATAGACAAGATGCCCTTCAAAATCATCATCAAGATGTTTCAGAACCTTTGCATCATCCATTTTTTTGATCAACGCGTCAACAAAGAAACTCTTTTCAAAAAACTGGCGGTGAATTCCCGGGAGAATTTCCATGAAATAATCCATTCCGATTTTGTTGTTATGGAGATCCATTTTGGTTTCCAAAGGCTCATTCGGGAATAATTCTTCATGCATGTCTGTTATTCTTTTGCAGAAATCCAGCGCTTTTTTAGGAGAGGAAATTTTGCAGCAGTACATCATAATGAAGCAGCACCACAATGCGTGTCTGAAAGCATTTCCGATTCCATTAGTGGAAGCTGTCTTAGGGAACTTTTTCTGTGCGATGGTAAAAGCCTTCACAGTAGCATGGAAACTTAGCAAGGCAAAAAGAGGATGGGGAAGGATCAGTGATAAAAGACGCATAATCTTTTTAAAACTCATACTTCTGATGGTATTGAAAAATATCTTAAAAGTCCTCATAAATAAAAATCTCTCCCTAATTAGAGAGAGATTGTATTGTTTTTGTTACAGATACTATGCTTTTACAGCTAATAAATTCACTGTTTTTGCAACAGTATCCTGAATTTCAGTTCTTTTTACGATGAAGTCCACAAATCCTTTTTCCTGTAGGAATTCTGATGTCTGGAATCCTTCCGGTAAGTCTCTACCGATTGTTTCACGGATTACTCTTGGTCCGGCGAAACCGATCAGGGCTCCCGGTTCTGCCATGATGATATCAGCAGTCATTGCGAAAGAAGCGGTAATTCCTCCGAATGTGGGGTCACAAAGGTAAGCGATGTACAAAAGTCCAGCTTCAGAAAGCTGAGCCAGTTTAGCCTGAACTTTTGCCAGCTGCATCAAAGAGTAAGTGGCTTCCTGCATTCTTGCTCCTCCGGACTGACAGATAATCATATACGGAAGTTTATGCTTGATACAGTAATCTACTGCTCTTCTGATCTTTTCTCCCATTACAGAACCCAAAGATCCACCGATGAAAGCAAAATCCATACAAGAAACTACCATTTCAGTTCCTTTTACAGTTCCTACAGCATTTCTGATGGAATCTGTAAGCTTGGTTTTAGCTTTTACTTCTTTCAAACGGTCTTTGTAAGGCTTTGTATCTTTGAAGTTTAAGATATCAATACTTTCAACATTGGCATCCAGTTCGGTAAATTTACCACCGTCAAAAAGGATGTCAAAAAATTCTGCACTTCCTATTCTTACATGAAATCCGTCTTCAGGAGAAACATAGTTATTTCTCTTTAGTTCATCATGTTCCACTACTTTTCCGGATGGAGTCTGATGCCAAAGGCCTTTGGGAACGTCCTTTTTCTCATCAGTAGAAGTGGTAATGTTTTTTGCTTTTCTTTTAAACCAGTCGAATGCCATTTTTGCTTGTATTAATGTATAAATGTAAAATGTACCAATGTAAATGCATTTCTTATGAATACTTTTTACATTGGTACAAATTTACAGTTCTTATTTTAAAGTATTTACGTTATTTAAATCTTCAAATGCTTTTACCAATCTTGTAGAGAATGTTTCCTCACCTTTTCTTACCCAAACTCTTGGGTCATAGAACTTCTTGTTAGGTTTTTCTTCTCCTTCAGGGTTTCCGATTTGAGCTCTTAAATAGTCAATATTGTTCACCATATAATCTCTCACTCCTTCTGTGTATGCAAACTGAAGGTCAGTGTCGATATTCATTTTAATTACTCCGTAGTCGATAGCTTCTCTGATCTCTTCTAAAGTAGATCCTGAACCTCCATGGAATACAAAGTTGATAGGTTTGGCAGCCGTTCCGAATTTCTCCTGAACATATTTCTGAGAATTGTCAAGGATTTTTGGAGTAAGAACTACGTTTCCTGGCTTATAAACTCCGTGTACGTTACCAAATGCTGCAGCAATCGTAAAGTTATCAGAGATCGCTTTTAATTTTTCGTACGTATACGCTATATCTTCAGGCTGAGTGTATAATTTAGAGTTATCAACGTCTGAGTTGTCAACACCATCTTCTTCTCCACCAGTCACTCCAATTTCTACTTCAAGAGTCATCTGAAGTTTAGCCATTCTTTCGAAATACTGAGCTGAAATTTCAAGGTTTTCTTCTAAAGATTCTTCAGAAAGATCCAGCATGTGAGAAGAGTAAAGAGACTTTCCTGTCTGCTTGAAGAAATCTTCGTTAGCATCCATTAATCCGTCGATCCAAGGAAGTAATTTCTTTGCACAGTGGTCTGTGTGTAGAATTACCGTTGCTCCATAAGCTTCAGCAAGAGTGTGAATATGTTTTGCTCCAGCGATAGATCCTAAGATAGCAGCTCTTTGTCCGTCATTGTTTAATCCTTTCCCTGCGTTGAATGCAGCTCCACCATTTGAAAACTGGATAATTACAGGAGAGTTCAATTTCGCTGCAGTTTCCATCACAGCATTAACGTTGCTTGATCCAATTACGTTTACTGCAGGCAATGCAAATTTGTTTTCTTTAGCATACTGAAAGATATCAGTAACTAACTGACCTGTGGCAACTCCTGCCGGAAAAATTCTGCTCATGTTTTACTTTTTATTATAAATTTATTAGGTGTTTTAATTTCGTGTAAAGGTAATCATTTTTAAGAAATTACTAGTTTCTTTTATCTCTGCCCCAAAGGAGCTTCTGACGGATGGTTTCGTAGAAACTTAAACTATTGGGCTGAACCAGAAGAAGCTGGAATTTTGCCTTTTTGATGATGATTTCCTTGTCGGTTTCTATGTGTATCAGTCGGGAATCTAAGGAAAGTGAGTATTGAGGTACACGGCTTTCCACCCTGAATTTTATTTCCACTTTATCATTCACCACTAAAGGTCTCACATTCAGATTGTGAGGAGCGATAGGGGTAATGACAAAATTTTCGTTATTCGGAGAAATAATCGGTCCGCCACAGCTCAGAGAGTAAGCGGTAGAACCGGTTGGAGTTGAAATGATCACGCCATCACCCCAGAACACATTCAAAAACTCATCGTTGATATAAGAATCTACGGTAATCATGGATGTTGTTTCTTTTCGGGAAACGGTAACATCGTTCAGGGCATAAGGAAAAGCTCCCTCAAGTTTTGGAGAAACTACCTCAATTACCGAACGGCGGCTTGTTTTTACATTTCCTTTTAAGATGGAATCCAGTTCTTTAAAGGCTTCTTCTTTAGTGAAGAAAGCTAAGAATCCAAGTCTTCCTGTATTGACTCCTACAACGGGAATTTCAAGATCCTCAATGAAGGTTAAAGAGTTTACAATAGTTCCGTCTCCTCCAAAAGTGAAGAAGAGATCCACCTCTTTATCCAAAAGATCTTGCTTACAGTTGAATGTTTCGAATATTTTTGAAAACTGAAGTGCTTCAGCCATTTCATCATACAGAACAGATTTTACACCTCTGGCTTCAAGTTCAGAGATAAACTTGCTTAAATATAAAAAAGTATCAAGATCTTTTTTCTGAGAATATATGGCTGCCTTCATGTTATATTTCTATGAATTTTTGTAAAAAACCATAACGGTCTTTAAACAGATCGGATTTCTCATCAGAATAGTATTTTTCAACAATTCTGTAATCGTACCGGTCAAATGTAGCATCTATCGAGGCCAGGTTTTCATTACTGATTTTTATGGTGACCTGAACTACCTCCTCAGACATAAAGCTTATAAACCCTCCGTAAAACTTGGAATTGTTGCTTTCTACAATATTGGTAATTTCCGTCATTGAATATTTTCTGGCCGGAGTTTCTACGGTAAGAATGGCTCCTGTTTCTGAAAATAAAGGATAACGGGAAAGATCCTGAAAAACATCTTCACAGGTAATATACCCCAGATATTTTTCATTTTTATTAATCACCGGAATCACATTGGAGCTGAAAGTATAAAACAGACGGATGCTGTCCATAACGTTGTTATCCTCCAGAATTGCAAACCGCTCAATCTGACGTTCCAGGTCCTTCAGTGTTCCACCATCTTCTTCATACAGAAAGTCCATAGCAATAGCTCCGTAGAAGTGATGGGATTTTTTGATGAAAACATGGGAATATCCAAAATCTTCTAGCGTATTTCTGGCCGACTCTATGGAGTCAGACAGGCTAAAACACGGAAAGTCTTTTGAGATATAGTCCTTGATAAACATTGTGCTAATTTATAAAAAATTAAATGAAACTTTTTCTGAAACCCCGACTTTTTTTAAGGTGAAACAAAAAAAATGCCGTCAAAATTTGTTTGTAAAAAAAAATAAAGTACCTTTGTCGCCTTTCATTTTTACTTTTTATTAGATTTATTTCAAACTGCACTGTCTACTAAGGACATATGCAGTTTTTTTATTTTAATGCTTTTGCAAATTCCCACATCACAATTCCGGCGCATACACTTACATTAAGAGAATGCTTGGTTCCGAGCTGTGGAATTTCTAAAAATACATCAATATCAGGAAGAACTTCATCACTGATTCCTTCCACTTCATTTCCTAAAATCAATGCATATTTTTTCGATCTGTCAATGGTGAAATCAGTAATAAGCTGGCTGTCGGTTGTCTGCTCAATTCCGATGATTTCGTAACCCTTACTTTTCAAATCAGCAATGGCTGTATTGGTTTCTGCTTCATGAGACCAGTCCACACTTTCCGTTGCTCCCAATGCTGCTTTATGAATCTCACGGTGGGGTGGCTGTGGAGTAATTCCGCAAAGAATGATTTTTTCAATTAAAAAGGCATCCGCCGTTCTGAAGGCTGCACCTACATTGTGCATGCTTCTGATATTATCTAAAATGATGACCAACGGAATTTTTTCAACCTTCTTAAATGTTTCTACATCTATTCTGTTAAGTTCTTCCAGTTTTAGTTTCTGTACCAATTGTATTATTTTGTTGAGATTAATTTTCCGTCTTGATAGACCTCTGTTTTTTCTATGCTTCCGTCTTCACGGTAATGAACTCTGTTGCCGTTTCTTTTATCATTGGCAAGCTCAGTTTCACGTTGTAATTTTCCTGAGGGATAAAATACTTTCCATTTTCCGGTAGCAAGTCCGTTATCGTACTGGCCAATATCTTTTATAGATTTTCCGTCTTCATGGAAGGTTTTGCTTTCCCCCTGTAATTTATTGAATTTATAATTGGAAATTTCAATGATTTTACCGGCAGGAGAATAAAAAGTAGCCGTAAGACTGTTGTCATAAATATTCTTATCTCCATTTCTGAATGCCTCTTTGGAGGTAAGAACTCCGCTCTTGTCAAAATATGACCATTCTTTTACTTTGAATCCTTTTTTATATTCTCCCTGTGATTGTATTTTTCCGTTATCATAATAAAAAATGGCATCTCCGTCCAGTTTTCCTTTTTTCCATTCCACTACATTTTTTACCTGTCCGTTCTCATAGAATTCTTTACAGGATCCTTCCTGCAATCCGTCTTTATATCCACAAGGTTTCTGAGCCATGATCAGGACAGAAGTGGAAAAAAACAATAGAAACATGTACTTCATAGCTATTTTTATTTCAAAAATAGTAAAATACTTATATTTGACTCAAAAATATACTATGAAAAAATTATTCACCTTATTCATATTACTATGGGGATTTATGTACCTGGAAGCACAGAACACCTATTATCCTCAAGCTTTTTTTGATAAAAAACTGGCCAGAGAAATGCTTGGATTCGGAAATTCTACCATTGAAGGAGTAGCTTCCACAAAACAAAAAAACAATTGGGGCATCAAACCATTGCTTGGAGAAAAACATTATGCACCCAAAGGAACCGTTATCATGCTTTTTCCTGTCACTCCTTACTTCGAGGAATTTTATGATATGAGAAAGAAATATGAAAATAAAAAAACAACAGTATATATGTCCGAAGAAGCTTTTAAATACAGAGTAGAAGCTTTAACAGATGATCATGGCAGGTTTAAATTTGAAAAGCTGAAACCCGGTAAATATTATCTTGAAACCATTGTGAATTTTACCGCAACGGCAAGTTATCAGCAACAGACCGGAACTTCAGATGCTTACAACGGATATGGAGCTTATCTGTATTCTACTCCCATATACAGTACCTTTTTTTACGGATATTCTGCTGCCAACAGGGAAAGCAAATTTGTAGAAATAAAACAGGACGGTGAACTCAAAGAAATCAAGCTTTAAAAGCTTGATTTTTTATTTTCTGTTCATAATCTGATGCACGTTCTTCTCAATATTCTGGGCTATAGTCTCCATCGGAATGTCATTTTCGTCATTATTAAAAGGATCTTCAATTTCTTCGGCAATAAGCTCCAGGCTCATCAGAACATAATATACAAAAACCGTCAGCGGGATCATAAAAAGGCCTATTGTAATAACGTATGCAATAGGTAAAGCAAAAACATACAGAATGATGAATTTCTTGATAAAAGAAGAGTATGAATAAGGAATCGGAGTATTTTTGATTCTTTCGCAACCTCCGCATACATCCAGAAACCCTGAAAGTTGGGTATCTAAGTACAGCATTTCAACTTCTGAAACTTTCCCTTCTTTTTTTAATTGGTTCAATTTATGGCTAAGCAGAATCACTATTTCGCTTGGTCCATGATTTTTTAACGAGCTTTCAATTTCAGAATAATCTTCATCCAATGCCAGTCTTGTAGATTCCTTGGAAAGATGTTTGGCTAAAAAGTGAGGAAAGTATTTTAAATATCTTGCAATCTGCTCAGCATCCTGGCGGTTATCACCCAGAATAGTATTGATTTTTATGGCAAGATTTCTGGTGTCATTGACCAGTTTTCCCCAAAGCTTGCGTCCTTCCCACCATCGGTCATAAGCAGTATTAGTCCTGAAAACCAGTAAAAGAGAAAGAACAAATCCCAGCAGAGAATGAATCATACCCACATTACTGACTCCGGATTTTGTAGTAAGGTGTAGATATTCAACTTCTAAATACTGAATTCCCCAGGAGTACAGCCCTACAAGAATCATACTTGGAAAAAGGATTTTTAACGTATCACTTTTGTGTAAACTGAAAAGGATTTTAATGAAATGTTTGGTATTGTAGACTCTCATAAACTCGCTTATTACCACAAATATAAATTTTTCATCTGAGCTCTGCTAATAAAGTACGGAAGTCTGAAGCTGGAAGAGGGAAGTTATTGAAGCCGAAGAAGAGCTCTAAGTTTTCCATAAAAAGGTATTTATAGAATGATGTATAGACGTTTGCAGACAAGTCTTAACTTCCAGCATCCCTCTTCCAGCTTCCAGCCATTTTAACTTAATTTTCTCAGGTTTCAAAAAAATACTATTTTTATTTCGCATTAAATACAAAGTACATGATCCTCGAAAACGTAGATATTGTAAATGATATCAGTAAAGAAGATTTTCAGAAAAATTATTTTAAAAAGCAGAAACCTCTTTTGATTAAGAATTTTGCCAGCAGATGGGATGCTTTTGATAAATGGAACCTTGCGTATATCAAAGAAAAGGCAGGAGACCAGGAAGTTCCGTTGTATGACAATAAACCGGCTGATGCCGCGAAAAGCTCTGATGCTCCGGTTACCCATATGAAAATGAAGGAGTATATTGATACGATAAAAAGCAAACCTTCAGATCTGCGGATCTTTTTCTATATCATCACAGACAGGCTTCCTGAGCTGCTGAAAAATTTCACCTATCCGGATCTTGGAATAAAGTTTTTTAAAAGACTTCCGACTTTATTTTTCGGAGGAAATGAAGCCCATGTTTTAATGCATTATGATGTTGATCTGGGTGATTTTATGCATATCCATTTCGAAGGAAAGAAAAGAATCCTGTTGTTTGATCAGAAACAGTCTCCGTTTTTATATAAAGTTCCTTTATCCGTTCATACCATTTATGATGTGGATTATGAAAACCCGGATTATGAAAAGTTTCCGGCGCTGAAATATGCAAAAGGATACGAAATATTTATGGAACATGGGGATGCGCTCTTTATTCCGGGTGCTTTCTGGCATTTCAACAGATATCTGGAGCCTGGTTTTTCCCTTTCATTACGGGCACTTCCCAATAAGCCGAATGTTTTTGCCAACATGCTGTATCATGTCTTCATTATGAGGTACACAGATAAACTGATGCGAAAAATTTTCAAGGCTAAATGGGTGGGCTATAAACAGAAATGGGCTTATAAAAAGAGTTCGGAAGCACTGGAAAAACACCTGAAAGCAGGAAAATAAAGAAGAGAGGAAGAAGGAGGCTGGAAGCTGGAAGACTCTTTAGAGCTTAGTACAACTTAAATACCTTTTTATTAAAAGATAGCCAGCCATTACACGACCCATAGAAACTTCCCTCTCCCAGCTTCGTGCTTCCCGCTTATTTATTAATCAGACCAAAGATTGTTGCATCTACGAATTTTCCTTTTTCAAAAAAATAATCTTTCAAGGTTCCTTCTTTACTGAAATTGATTGACGTTAAAAGTTTCTCAGAAGAAATATTGGAAGGATCAATGAAAGCATCTACCCGGTGAAGTCTCATGGTTTCAAATCCAAAAGTCAGGATAGGGAGAATAGCTTCTTTCATATAAGACTGCTGCCAGAATTTAGGATTGAGCTCATAACCAATTTCCGCTCTAAAGTGTTCCCTGTACCAGTTATGATAGCCGCAGGTCCCAATAACTTTTCCATTGGATTTCAGCTCCAGAGCCCATCTGAACCCTTTTCCTTTTTCGAATTCACCGTTAAAATGCTGAATAATGCGCAGGGAATCATCTTCTGTTTTGAAAGTTTCCAGATCGTAATATTCCATCACTTCATCCAGAGAAAAATACTCAAACAGATCCTGGGTATCATTAAAAGTAAGCTGACGTAAAATAAGTCTTTCAGTCTCTAAGACAGGAAATTCCATAAATAATGTGATTTGATGGGTGAAAAGTACGATTAATTACTGATAAAGAAAAGTAGGGAAGATTAACCGCTAAACAATTCTCTTACCCTGAATTTATTTTTTTAAATTTGGGGCTCATTTTTTACTATGGCAAAAGCAGCGAAGAAAGAAACTCCGTTAATGACGCAGTACAATACCATCAAGGGTAAATATCCTGATGCGCTATTATTATTCAGGGTTGGGGATTTTTATGAAACTTTTGGGCAGGATGCCGTCAGAACTTCTCAGATTCTGGGAATTGTCCTTACCAAAAGAGCCAATGGCGATGGGCATATAGAGCTGGCCGGATTTCCGCATCACTCTGTAGATTCTTATCTTCCAAAACTGGTAAGAGCAGGAATGAGAGTGGCAATCTGTGATCAGCTGGAGGATCCTAAAATGGTAAAAGGGATTGTAAAAAGAGGAGTAACTGAGTTGGTTACTCCCGGAGTTACTTTCAATGATCAGGTATTAAACTCCAAAAAAAATAACTTCCTTCTTTCATTGCACAAAGAAAAAGAGAAATATGGAATTGCCCTGGTAGATATCTCCACAGGAGAGTTTCTGGTAAGTGAAGGAAACCTGGAAAAACTTTTACATATTATCAACACTTTTGATCCCAGTGAGATTATCTTCCAGAGAAGTACACAGATTCCGGAGCAGATAAAAAATAAAAATGCCTTTAAGCTTGAAGACTGGGCTTTCCAATACAATTTTGCCTATGAAAAGTTAACCAATCACTTTAAAACCAGTTCTTTAAAAGGATTTGGTGTAGAAAACCTTCCATTAGCCATTACAGCGGCAGGTGCTATTTTCGCGTATCTGGTAGAAGATACTCATCATAACCTGCTTGCCCATATTACAAAACTGCAGATCATTCCTCAGGAAGAGTATCTGATGATGGATAATTTTACCCTGAGAAACCTGGAAATTGTTTATCCAAGTAATCCACAGGGAAAATCATTACTGGATATCATTGATAAAACGTCTACTCCGATGGGAGGAAGATTGTTGAGAAGAAGAATTATCCTTCCTTTAAAATCAGTGGACGAGATCATGAGAAGGCTTTCTCTGATTGATTTTTTAAACGAAAATGATCCTCTTAAATACGAAATCTGCCAGCTTCTGAAATCAATTTCCGATCTTGACCGATTAATGGGAAAACTCGCTGCAGAGAAAATTTCTCCTAAAGAATTGGGATATCTGCGACAAAGTTTGGTTAATATCCACACAATCAAAGCTTTATTGCATCCTCATGCCGATGTGCTGACGTGGTTAGAACCTTTATTTGATCTGGAAGAGCTTATTAAATTCCTGCAAAATTATCTTAATGAAGAGCTTCCGGTAAATATTGCCAAAGGAAATGTCATTAAAGAAGGTGTTTCCGAAGAGTTGGACAGATTAAGAAATTTACAAAGTAAAGGCCGCGGATTTCTGGATGATATGTGCCAGAGAGAGATTGAAAGAACGGGTATTACCAGCCTAAAAATTGATTTTAACAATGTTTTCGGATACTATATTGAAGTTCGGAATACCCATAAAGATAAAGTTCCGGACGATTGGGTAAGAAAGCAGACCCTGGTGAATGCTGAAAGATATATTACCGAAGAATTAAAGGAATACGAAAACCAGATTCTTGGTGCCGAAGAAAAAATAGGAGTTCTGGAAACTTCGCTATACAGAAATGTATGTGCGGAAACAATGGTTTATATTGATCAGATTCAAGGAAATTCCCATATAATTGCCCAGCTTGATGTGGCTGCAGGATTATCTGAACTTGCTGTTTCTGAGAGTTATACAAAGCCTGTTTTGAATGACGGCTATGTAATCGATTTAAAAGAAGCCAGACACCCAATCATTGAGAATGCACTTCCGTTAGGAGAAAAATATATCCCGAATGATATCTTCCTGGATAAAGATTCCCAGCAGATTATCATGGTAACAGGACCGAACATGGCTGGTAAATCGGCAATTTTACGCCAGACAGCTATTGTGTGTCTCTTGGCTCAGATTGGAAGTTTTGTCCCTGCAAAACATGCTGAAATCGGATTGCTGGATAAGATCTTTACAAGGGTAGGCGCTACAGATAATATTTCTGCCGGAGAATCTACTTTCATGGTAGAAATGAATGAAGCAGCCAATATCTTGAATAATATTTCAGAGCGAAGTCTGATTTTATTGGATGAAATCGGACGTGGAACCTCTACTTATGACGGGGTTTCTATTGCATGGGCCATTGCCGAATATCTTCATCAGCATCCAACGCAGGCGAAAACTTTATTTGCCACCCATTATCATGAGTTGAACGAAATGACCATTAACTTTGAAAGGGTAAAAAACTTTCACGTTTCCATTCAGGAAAATAAAGGAAACATCATTTTCCTGAGAAAGCTTGTTCCGGGAGGAAGTGAGCACAGTTTCGGTATCCATGTGGCAAAGCTGGCCGGTATGCCTGCTAAAGTGGTAAACAGAGCGAATGAAATCCTGAAAACCCTTGAAGCAAGCAGAACGCAGGGAAGCGGGAATACTTCCGAGAGCATCAAAAGGGTGACAGAAGAAAACATGCAGCTTTCTTTCTTCCAGCTGGATGACCCTGTTCTGGAGAATATCCGTGAGGAGCTTACCAAAATAGATATCAATACTTTGACACCCATTGAAGCTTTAATGAAGCTGAATGCCATAAAAAAAATGATTGGAGGGTAATCCAATCATTTTTTTTGTAAATAAAGTGAAAGCTTAATTAGCAGCAATAGCCGTCTTTCCCTCTTGGACCAATGATCAGAAAGTGGCTTACTCCTCTTAATTTACATAGTCCTTCTGCACAGGCACCTGCGCCTCCGTTGACTTCCTTTAGCTCTGCTTTGGAAAGTCTTCTTTTTTGAGTGATTGAATTTGTCATCTTCACTTGTTTAATTAGGATAAACTTAGTTAACAGCAAAATCCGTCCTGCATACCCGGAACTCCGTATTGTTCTTCTCCCGTATGAGGATCTGTACAGCTTATTACTCTTGGGCAAATGGGTCTGTTAGCACCTCCGCTGATCTCTTTTAGCTCATTCTTACTAAGCTTTCTTTTTTGATTTTTTGAATTTTTCATAATAATTTGAATTTGGTAAAAGCTAATTTACAAGTTATTTTGTTACGTTCAAAATATTGTTATTCAAATTGTTAACTTTTTTATTGGTGAAAAATTATTTCATAAAAAAGATTGAGGGGTAGCCTCAATCTTCATGTATATTATATAAAAAGCTGTAATAGATTAACAGCATCTTCCCTTGGTGTCACATGCACCTATAGTCATTTCACCATCAATATTGCAAAAACAGGTTCCCGGGCAAAGTGTTCCTCTTCCTCCATTGATTTGCTTTAACTCATTTTTTGTCAGTTTTCTTTTCTGAATGTTTGATTTTTTCATGATAATTTAGTTTTGATTCTGAGCTAATTTACATTTTATTTTTATTAATTCAACGGTTGGTGAAGAAATTTTATGAGATGAATGAAATTATTAACAAATTTTAACAGGTTGATTTTCATTGAGAAAGAATGCATTTGTTAATTTTGAATATGAAGAATTTAATCATGATCGTTACAGTATTCATGTTCTGTACGGTTTTTAAAGCACAACAGACTGAAGTTTCTGTGATAAAATATGAAGAACTGGAGAAGCGGATTCAGCAGGAAAAAGATAAATTGCTGGTTGTTAATTTCTGGTCAACCACCTGTGGTCCTTGTGTAAAAGAACTTCTTCATTTTATGGAAATCAATTCTAAATATGCAGATAACCAGAATTTTAAAATGATTCTGGTTTCACTGGACAGGCTGGCTGATAAGGAAAGAGTCTTGAAATTCATTAAAAATAAAAACCTTACGGCTGAGGTACTCCTTCTGGATGATATCAAAAGAATGAATACCTGGATTCCTAGATTTGAAAAAGACTGGGATGGGAATATTCCGGTGACACTGTTTTATAAAAACGGAGCTAAATTCCATTTTAATGATGGGGAAATGAGCAAGGAAGACCTTGAAAAAACAATTAAAGAAAACCTACAATAAATAATCTATTATGAAAAACCTGAAAATTTTAATAACAGCATTCATCGTTGGGCTGGGATTACTGAGCTTTACAACGACAGATCACGATAAAAACCAAAATCAGAACGAGACCATTTCTGGAAAAGGCTATGAAGTAGGGGATGAAGCTGCAGATTTTAAGCTTAAAAATATTGATGGAAAGATGGTTTCCCTGAGCGATTTTAAAAACGCCAAAGGATTTATTGTGGTGTTTACCTGCAACCATTGTCCATACGCCAAGAAATACGAAGACAGAATCATTGAATTGAATAAAAAATATAAGGATCAGGGATATCCTGTAATTGCGATCAATCCGAATGATCCAAATGTACAGCCGGAAGACGGTTATCAGCAGATGATTGAAAGAGCAAAGCAGAAAGGATTTACTTTTCCTTATCTGGTAGATGAAGGACAGAAAATCTATCCGCAATATGGTGCTACAAAAACGCCACATGTTTTTGTACTGAAAAAAGAGAACGGAAAGAATATTGTAAAATACATTGGTGCTATCGACAATAATTATGATAACCCGAATGATGTATCCGAATATTATGCTCAGGATGCTGTAAATGCTCTGATAAAAGGAGAACCGGTAAAAATGACTAAAACTGTTGCCATTGGGTGTACTATTAAAGTAAAGAAATAATATATTTGCCACATACATAAGGTCGGTGTTCCTGGAATGCCGATTTTTTATGCTTTAAACTTAATTTGAAATGAAATTCCAATTCAGCCTGAAGTATCTTCTTCTAACCGTATTTATTTTTCTTGTGGAGGTATTGATTGCCACCAAACTCAATGATATTTTCTTTATAAGAGCTTATCTTGGAGATGTTATTGTGGTGATGCTCCTTTTTACTTTCGTGAAAAGCTTTGTGAAAATGAATGATCAGAAACTGATTCTGGGAATTCTGATTTTTTCATTTCTGGTAGAATTTGCCCAGTATTTCAATATTGCAGAAAAACTAGGCTTCCGTCCTGGAAGCCTGATGTATATTGTTATCGGAAATTCTTTTTCCTGGATTGATAATCTGTGTTACGCTGTAGGATGTCTGATTCTCTATGTTTTAGTAAAGATTACAGACAATGAAGGCTTAATCTCAACCCCTAATCCCTAATCCCTAATCCCTGCAACCTACTACCTATCTTCCAAAACTGTCATATTTATCCTCCGCATATTTGGTAAAGCGGTTCAGTAAAGCCACATTTTCTTTTTCCAGAGGGGAAAGATCATGATCTACATTGCTTGCAACCGGGATATACCAATCCGTTTGCTCAAAGAAATTTCTGTAGGTTTCTTTTTTGAAAGAGTAGCCGTGTCTTGCAAATACAGAGTTCTTGATGATCTCAAGATCCAGTTTTCTTAAGTTTTTAAGATCTTTTTCAGTGAGTTTCTGCTTGGATGCATTCAGTTTGAAGATGGCTTCAGAAGCGAAGCGGTTTTTAGTGGTTTTATAGCTTTCTGTTTTCCCGGTTTCCTCATCCGTATACTTTTCGGTAAACTCTTTAGAATTTGACCAGTCTACCAGATCAGAATCCTTATCCAGCATAAAGTTGGGATTGTAAACAAACTCTTTTTTAATCAGTTTCAGCATTTTTAAAGGAGCTTTTACGGAAGTTTTATCAAAAGCATTCCACTTTCCGGTTAAGCTGTCTCCCTTCAGTTTTACCTCAAACCTTCCATCTGTTTTATCATTGCCGGGTTCGTCCAGCACAAAAGATGTGGTAGCTTCATTGAAAACACCTTTAAACGGACGCTGATTACCATTCACAATACTTTGTCCATAAACGCTGTCTTTGGTGATTCTGTTGATCTTTAAAGAAATTCTTTTGTAGTTACTGACATCATATTCTGAGCCGTCTGTTGGGTCAACAACTTTTTCCATTCCGGCAAATTCACCCGTGTAAATCCCATAATATTCTTTGTGTACTTCAGGAACTACTGCAGAGTCCTTCTTGGCGGTCAGAGAATCTTTTCCTGATTCAGTGGTTTTTCCCTCTTTCTTACAGCTTGCCAGAGAAACTGCCAGTAAGGAAATCAAGGTATAATTTACAATTTTCATATAAGTTTTTTTGTGATTAAATATTCAATAATAAGGATGTTGGGAATCCAGCCCAGCCATGCAATGATCTGATAGACATCCATGGGATTGGGATGAAATAAATATACAATAATTACTTTCCACATTCTCAGGGTAATAGCAGATAATGTAAAAGCAAAGCTCCGCCACATCCATTGCTTGTGTTCTTTAAACCTTTTTTGTCTTGCCAGCTGATAAGCTCTAAACGTTGAAAACCACCATAAAAAGCCTAAAATAACAAATGAAATCTTGGATAAAAAGCCTCCGTTGGCAAAGAGTCCCATATAAATTCCTGAAGGAGCGGCCAACATCAGAATGAGAAAAATATACACTTTCCCCATATTCCGGTGGAAGTTTTTTACTCCAAAATCCCTTCTGAGGATAGCCAGAAATCCTGAGAGAAGCACAAAAATACTTGTATACACATGAGTGTAGAAAAATGCAAGATATTCCGGTCTTTCCATCACTTCCGTCTGTTTGATCATCAGAAAACTGACTTCAGGATTAAAAGGAATATATTCTAAGGTGATTTTCAGCATCAGCCAAAAGAAATACCCGAATCCTATGATGAGAAGGATTTTAAAGAAGGAATTACTATTTCTTTTGGCAGAGAGCACTTTATCTGTTTTAACTTTTACTGAATATTGACTGTGGTAGGGAATTTAACAAAATACCTTACCGTCTTTCCTTTATTCTGGGCAGGCTTCCATTTGGTTTTTATGGATTTTATGACACGCTCCATTTCCTCATTCATGTATTTATCATTACCGGATGATGAGACAGATTCAATATTTCCTTCAGTACTCACAACAAATTCTATGGTTGACGTAAACACTCCGGAGTTTTTTATTTTTGAGGTGTTGAACTCATTGAGAATGTATTTTCTAAGGGCAGCCATTCCTCCCGGATATTCTGCGGGTATTTCTATATTGTTATTCTCAGCAGAAGTTGTAGGCTGGCTTATTGGTTCTTCTTTTTGTGTTGTTTGGGCAAAAGCAAACTGAGCTCCTAAAAGTAAAATCAGTATTGATATTTTTTTCATGGTTTGTTTTGTATTCTGGTTATTTATTTTCAAAGAAATCAATCACTAATTCATTGAACAATTCCGGTTTTTCTTCAGGAACATAATGATTTGCATTAGGAATAATCGCTAATTGTCCTTTTGGGATAGATTCTGCGATTTTTACTGTATGTTCTGTTTTTATAAGATCTTTATCACCCGCAATGATCAATGATGGGCACTGAATTTTACTCAGGTCTTCATACTTCCATTGGGGATACTTCAAGTCCAGATTCAAAAGATCAATAAGGATATCATTTTTATGGTCTTTATTCTCTTTGGTAAGGCTGGCAAGCATTTCTTTCATGGATTTTAAATCATTATCTTTGACTCCTTCCGGAAAAATATTGGCTCCTGAGCATGCTATTTTGTCTACCATCTCCGGATATTTCATGGCCATAGACAGTGCGAGAATTCCTCCGTCGCTCCAGCCCAGAATTTTTGTTTTTTTGATGTTCAGTTTCTCTAAAAACTGCTTAAGATCCTCTGTCTGAATATCAAAGGTAAGTTCTTTTGTTTTGTCATAAGTAGACCTTCCGCGTTCGCGACAATCTACAATGATCACCTTGTATTTTTTAGCAAACGTATCTTTTTGGTTCATAAAGGCGCTGATGGATTGGCCATTACCATGAAGCATAAGTACAGGCTCTCCTTCTCCATAGATTTCATAATATAGTTTGATGCCATTAACATCCATAAATTTCCCATCAGGCATTGTTCCGATAATGCCCTCACCTTTAATCAACAAAGATTTGCTGCCACTGAATGGTTTGTAATCCGAATTTCCAATGGTAAAATGCTTTACATGTTTTATTTTCTGGGAATGGATTCCTTCAAACCAACCATTGGAAGAGGTAATCTCTTTTTCAAAACCTGAGTTTTCCAGCGGAACTTCAATCCATTTTTTTGACTTTCCATCATTGATTTCCAGCTTAAAATCGTCAAAATAAAAATCGCCATTGTTTTGAGCAAAAGCGCCGATATTCATAGTTTGTGCAGAAGCATTGATCGTCCCCTTTATTTCATAAGTTTTCCATTCATGGGTCACTTGGATTCCATAATATTGGTTTTCAAAAAAGCCTACCGTGTGATCTTTATTATCTATTCTGCACCATAGTCCGCAATTGGAACCATTATCCTCATTCTCTTTTCTTATTTTTGTCGTTATACGGAAGTTCCAATTTTGTTTATTCTCTATATTGACAGCTTGCGTGAAGGAAGTCCAGTCAGAGACAATTGTTTTTTCCTGGCTATATCCTAAAAAGAGGAAGAATAGAAGAATGAAACCGAAAATTTTTTTCATGGGTATAGTTTTTAGTAAAAATAATGTTTTTTTACAAGCTGTTGAGATCCTGAGCAATCAGCCATCCTTCACTCCAGCAAGCCTGGAAGTTGAATCCTCCGGTCACGGCATCTATATTGAGAACTTCACCGGCAATATAAAAATTAGGAAGCAGTTTTGAAGACATGTTTTTGAAGTTAATTTCCTTTAAATCAACACCTCCGGCTGTCACAAACTCATCTTTAAAAGTTGATTTTCCGGTCACCTGAAATTTCTTCCTGCAAAGATTTTCAAGGATTTTCTGCATTTCCTTTCCGGAAATATTAGCCACCTGTTTGTTAAGATCGATCTTTGAAATCTCTAAAATCTTCTGCCAGAACCGGTTGGTAATATCGAAGATCTTTGATTGTCCAATGGTTTTTTTAGGATTGCTTTGTTTGAAATTATGGAAGATTTCTTCCGCTTCATCTATTTCTATGGAAATAAAATTGACCTCAATTTCAAAGTTATATTTAAGTTTTGCCAGACTTATGGCTTCCCACGCTGAAATTTTAAGAACTGCAGGTCCTGAAAGTCCCCAGTGCGTAATAAGCAAAGGCCCGCTCTCTTCAGTTTTCAGTTTTGGAATTGAAATTCCGGCATTTTCAAAACTTGTTCCCGGAAGATCTTTCAGTAATTCATCTTTAATATTAAATGTAAAAAGAGAAGGAACAAGATCTATAATTTTATGCCCCAGCGTTTCTATGATTTTCAATGATTTTGGAGAACTTCCTGTAGCATATACAATATAATCTGCTTCAAAATCCCCTGAATTGGTTTTTATAATATACTTTTCATCCAGTTTTTCAATCTCTTTTACCGTACATTTTGTTTTTACCGATACATTTTTCTTTTGTGTTTCATTCAGAAAAGTATTGATAATGGTCTGGGAAGAATTGCTTTCTGGGAAAGTTCTGTTATCGTTCTCAATTTTCAGCGGAACATTACGCTGGTCAAACCATTCCATTGTGTCACCAGGCTGAAATTTAGTAAAGACACTTAGCAATTCCTTGTTTCCACGGGGATAAAACTGAACCAGTTCTCTCGGGTCAAAACAGGCGTGGGTTACATTACAGCGCCCGCCTCCGGAAATTTTAACTTTCTGAAGGACATCCGAATTCTGTTCTAAAATCGTAATTGTATATTTCTTTTCGTCAAGATTAGATGCACAGAAAAAGCCTGCAGCACCGCCTCCGATAATAATGATCTGTTTCATGTATGTGTAATCCTATGCGGAAGATTATTTTTTCAAAAGTACAATTTTTATAAACCATCTTATTTGAGTATTTTTGAAGATTATAATTTTAATGAGACCCAAAACGATTTTCATATGATTTTCTACCATAAATTTGAAGTAAGATGGAGCGATCTTGATGCCAATAAGCACTTAGCCAATTCATCATATGTACAATATTGTGCACAAGCCAGAATGGCTTTCATGACTAAAGAGAAAATGGGAGTTACCCAACTGAGCAGATGGGGAATCGGCCCGGTAATCCTGCATGAAAGATATTCTTTCTTCAAAGAAATCTATGCAGATCAGATCGTAATCGTAAGTGTGGAAATAGACGGATGTGCAGAAGATTCTTCTATCTACCGTTTC
This sequence comes from Chryseobacterium sp. Marseille-Q8038, assembly GCF_965111995.1. Classification (NCBI taxonomy): domain Bacteria; kingdom Pseudomonadati; phylum Bacteroidota; class Flavobacteriia; order Flavobacteriales; family Weeksellaceae; genus Chryseobacterium; species Chryseobacterium sp. Marseille-Q8038. The sequence goes on from NZ_CBCOPN010000002.1 coordinate 1,745,239, forward strand.
GTACACAAGTTTTATACACCTGACGGAATGCACTGTGCTACTGCAGAAGCTACAGGAGTATGGATTGATATGATGCTTAGAAAAATGACCACTCCGCCGGATGATGTAGTGGAAGCAATGAATAAATATAAAAGCCCGGAGACCATTGTGCTGTCGAAAGAAGATTTCAAAAAATTCCCTTTCCATCCACATAATATTGACCCGGCAGAATTGATTAAATAATTCAAAGTTTAAAATTCAAGGTTCAAGGTTTAGAGTTTGAGAAGCAGTTTTAAATCATTCATACTTTTTACATTGGACATTAATACAAAAAAATTATGTTTGAAGATAAATCACAGGAGCTGACGCCCATTTCAAAATTAGGAGAATTCGGTCTTATTAAACATTTGACAGAGCATTTTCCGCTATCCAATGAATCTTCGGAGCTTGGGGTAGGAGATGATGCAGCGGTTATTAATCCTGATAACAAAAAAGTAGTTCTTACAACAGATGTGCTGGCAGAAGGTGTACATTTCAACTTAGGATATGTTCCTTTAAAGCATTTAGGGTATAAAGCTGTGGTGGTAAACCTTAGCGATATTGCTGCTATGAATGCAACTCCTACACAGATATTGGTATCTCTTGCGGTATCCAACCGTTTTCCGGTAGAAGCTTTAGAAGAAATCTATGCCGGAATTCAGGCTGCTTGTACAAGATACAAAGTTGATCTGATCGGAGGAGATACAACAAGTTCCAATTCCGGATTGGTAATGAGCATTACAGCAGTAGGAATTGAAAATGAAGAAAATATTGTAAAGAGAAGCGGGGCAAAACCGAACGATCTTCTTGTCGTAACAGGAGATTTAGGCGGAGCATACATGGGCTTACAGATTCTGGAAAGAGAACATGCCGTTTACCTTGCAGATCCTAATATGCAGCCGGAAATGGAAGGTTACGACTATATTCTGGAAAGACAGCTGAAGCCTGAAGCAAGAACAGACGTTAAAACGATTCTGGAAGAACTGGATATTAAACCAACTTCTATGATTGATATTTCTGACGGTCTGGCTTCTGAAATCCTTCACCTTTCAGATCAGTCAAATGTAGGGTTCAGATTATACGAGGAAAAAGTTCCTATGGACAGTCTTACCATCTCTACCGCGGATGAAATGAACTTGAATCCGGTGATGACTGCTTTAAGCGGTGGTGAAGATTATGAATTACTTTTCACCATTTCGTCAGGTGACTTTGATAAAATTAAAAATCACCCGGATTTTACCATTATAGGGCATGCGGTAGAAAAAGAAGAAGGAAACTTTATGGTAGCAAGAGGTTCAAACCAGCTCGTGGCTCTTACAGCTCAGGGATGGGATGCTTTTTTAAACCAATAAAACCGAAAAATTATATTTAATTTTAAATATTGTAAGAAAACCGTAGTACTTTTTGCTGCGGTTTTTGCTTTATTTGATCAAACACATTAGCAATGAATTCATCTGAAAAAAATATTCCTGTTCATAATCTGGTGTCTGAAGAATTTCAGGTCAACACCTTAGAAAATGGACATCCGGAAAACTTCGAGGATATTCATCGGCATAATTTTTTTGAAATTATCTGGTTTAAAGAAGTTCATACAGACAGCAGCCTTGAGTTGGATTTTGAGAGTTATCCTGTAAAAAACAACCAGATCTGTATTATTGTTCCCGGACAGGTTTTTAATATGAAACTCCGCAAGGAAAAAGGATCTGTCTTGGCTATCAGCAAAGAAATTTTCAAAGAAGCCTGCGATACTGAAGTGGTTCTGGCCAACGGAGCCAGACCTTTCTTTTTGGATGAAGACAGCAGTGAAACCGGAAATATGCTGATTTCAATGATCAAAAAGGAGTATCTTGGATCCGGACGTGTTGAAATTTTAAAAGCCTATCTGAGAGCTTTCTGTCTCATTATTACGGATCAGATTACGATGCAGAATACATCGGAAGATGATAAACCGAGGATTCAGCAACTGGTAGCACTGATAGAAGAACATTACATCAATCAGAAAAACACTGATTTTTATGCTGAGCAGCTCAAAATAAGCGCCCATCACCTTAATGATATTGTCCGGATTTCCAGGGGAACAACAGTGAAAAAAATGATTGCCCAAAGACTTATTCTGGAAGCCAAAAGAGAGCTTAGTTTTGGAGCTTTAACGGTAAAAGAGATTGCTTTTAAATTAGGTTTTGGTGATGCTTCTTACTTTTCCCGGTTTTTTAAAAAACATACCCGGCAGAATCCTGATGGGTTCAGGGATAGAAAAGGCTAATCCTCAGAATGTTCCTTTGTTTTTTATTGTAAATAAATAATTCAGGCGTTGATGCATAGTACAATCCTCAGTTTGTGCTATTCTTCCTTCAGTTCTTTTATTGAAAAACGATACTTTTTACAGCAATTTTGCAGCTGAAAAAAAACGCCTGCGAAGGCTTATTGTTATTTATGAAGAAGAATTTGAATATTGTAGTGTTTATTCTTGCACTACTCAACACGTTAGAATCACTAAGTATAGATCTTTATCTTCCTGCTTTTCCAAGTATGGCGAAGATTTTTAATACCGATATCGGGCATATTCAGGTATCCATTTCTGTTTTCTTTGCCGGATTTGCTTTCGGACAGCTGCTATGGGGACCTTTATCTGATAAAAAAGGACGAAAACCGATGTTATACTTCGGACTTTTGCTTTTTATTATAGGAGCAACAGCCATTTATTTTACATCCGATATTTATGTGTTATGGGCCATGCGTTTTCTGCAGGCATTCGGAGGCAGCGCAGGGATTGTGATCGGAAGAGCCATCATTATTGATCTCTATGATAAAAATAAAGCAGTCACTATCTTTTCACAACAGTCGCAGATCAGTGGAATTGCACCGATTATAGCCCCGTTATTGGGAAGTGTATTCCTTAAATTCTGGGGCTGGAACAGTTCCTTTGCCTTTTTATGTATCATGGGGCTGATTACCTTCTTCATGGTGTACAAATATGTGCCGGAAACCAATACCAGAATTCATCTTTCTGATGATGAAATGTTGAATGAAAAAGGATTAAAAGAACAGTTGAAAATGATCATTTCAAACAGAGATTTTATCAACAGTACCATGGTAGGAAGTATTGCTTTTGCATCCTTGATTATTTACATTTCAAATGCGCCGTTTCTATTTATGGAGATACACGGTTTTTCAAGCAGTACATTTAGTTTTATATTCGCTTTTAATTCATTGGCATTGATAACTGCAGCTTATATTACGCCTAAGCTGATCAAAAGAATAAGCAATTCAACCCTTTTATTTTCTGCTACCATTGTATTGCTGATAGTTTGTACATTGCATATTCTCATTGCGGCAGAAAACCTTTCTGTGGCCCTGGAAATTGCAATGTTGTATCTGTCATTATTAGCTATTGGTATTCTGTTTCCCATCACTTCTGCTCATGCTTTATCTCCATTTAAAGAGGGAAGAGGAACAGCGGCAGCATTATTGGGTTTTATGCAGCTGATGGTTACCTTTTTAATATCAGGATTAATAGGGTTTTTAGAGGCTGATTCTATCATTCCGATGGTGGTAACACGTTCCGCAATGGCATTGATTGCAGTGTGGTTCGGGTATCGTATTTTTAAGACTCAAAAAGTGACCGTTCCCATAGTTGCCCAATCCGAAAATTAATCCCCTTATTTGATCCTGTTGTCATACAATTCAGACACTTAATCAAGTAATTTTTGTAAAAAATAGTCAAAGGGTTCTCTTTGCATAAAATTTAAAATATGAAAAGAACCCTTTCGACAGCTCTATGCTGTATGTTGCCATTGGGATATTGGGTGAATGCACAGTCCGGCATCTCTGCAGAGCTTAAAACCGAATACATTCCTGCTTCCAGCTATATCCGTCCGGAAGACAGCGCAAAAACCAATTCTAAAAGTGATTTTAAGAGAGTAGACCTGAACCTCAGCATTCCGTTATCTGTAAAAAAAGATTCCAATGGGAAAGTAAGAGCATGGTCTATGCTGCTAAGCGGATCTTATGCAAAGATGGCCCACAAAAATTACGAAACTGCATTATTTCCGGATCAGATGCTAAACGCACAGGTCGGAATACAGCATATGAGACCTTTGGGTAAAAAATGGAGTATGATGATGACGGCATCTGTAGGAGTGTATACAGACCTCGAAAGAATCAGTTTTGATGATGTATTGGGACAGGGAGGAATTTTATTTATCAGACATTTTAATCCTAATATTTCTTTGGGAGGAGGGCCGGTACTTACCACAGCTTTTGGAGTTCCTATGATTTTACCCTGGATTTATTTTGACTGGAAGACCAATGGAAAAGTTAAATTCAGCATCAATTTCCCGCAAGGGATGGAGGCCGGATATATGTTTTCAGACAAATTTGCTTTAAAAGCTGTTGTAGATCTCAACGGGATGACGGTAGAGAGAAATGTAGGTGGAAAATCTATGCTTATTGGTTACCAGCAGATCACCGCCGGGCTCAGACCGGAATTGAAAATCAATGACAAACTTACATTACGTCTCACAGGCGGAACGGCAATACTGAGAAGCTTCAACGAAAATGACCGAAAGATCAAAAGTATTTTCAGAGATAAAAAAGTAGCAGATCCACGATTTGCAAGTACATTTTACGCTGCAGTATCATTACGCTGGAATCTTCCATAAAAAAAATGCCGGAGGCGGGGAATTTGATAACTCCCAGCTTCCAGCTTCTCTCTTCCAGCTATTTACTTATTAATTTCTTATAAACCACCTGATTCAGTAATTCTTCCTTGCGGGTACGGGATATAGGAAGTTCAATTTTATTAATGAAAAGACGTCCTCCTGAAATCATGTCAATATGAGTAATATTGATGAGGTAGGATTTATGAATTCTGAAAAAATGGTCTGAGGGAAGAGATTCTTCAATAGCTTTCATGGTCTGATGAATAATCAGTGATTTATCTTTAAAATGAAGCTTGGTATAATTCTGCATACTCTCAATGTACAGAATATCTACCCACGAAACCTTAATGAAACTATCAGACTGCCTTACATACAGAAAAGGATCATCTAAAGGAGTATTTTTTTTCAGCTTTTCACTGATGATAAACTGTTGTTGTGCTTTATTTACTGCCTGATAAAAACGGTTGAAAGCAATGGGTTTTAAAAGATAATCCACTACCTGCAGACGGAAGCCTTCCAGCGCATATTCAGAATACGCTGTAGTAAGAATGCATAAAGGAGGGTTTTCAAGCTGTTCCAAAAATTCCAGACCAGTGAGGTAGGGCATATTGATATCCAGGAAGAGGAGGTCAATTTCTGTTTCTTTTACTTTGGTATCCGCTTCCAGCGCTGTAGCACAGGTTCCTTCTACCGTTAAAAAATCAATCTGATCAGCCAGTTCTTTGAGATGAAATCTTGCCAGTGGCTCATCATCTATAATCAGACATTTCATTTTGGGAATCGTATTACTCATGGCGGTCAGAAAGTTGTAAGGTTAAAGATATTTTGAAAACATGATGATCTGATTCTATTTTTAAATCATGAGCATCAGGATATTGCAGCTTCAGGCGTTTTTTTACATTTTCGAGACCTATTCCTCCCACACCATCCTTCTTTTTATGGCTTATCATCTCTGAGTAGGAGTTTTCAATATAAAAAGAAAGAGTATCGTCTTTTTCCCTGCATGAAATCATAATGTATCCTTTGTGGCCGGGAAGTCTGCAGACATATTTAAAAGCATTTTCAATAAAAGGAACGAGAAGAAGAGGCGCTATAAACAAGTTTTTATGGCTTAATTCCCAAGAGGTATTGACATCCAGTTCGTTGCCCCATCTTAATTTCTCCACTTCTACAAGGTTCTGAACGTGTTCAATATCTTTGTCCAGAGGAACCAGATTCTGATTACAGTGATACAGCTGGTAACGCAAAATATCAGAAAATTTAAGCAGCAGATAATCAGCAAGTTTGATATCATTTCTCATCAGAATATGAATGTGATTCAGAATATTAAAGACCACATGTGGATTAATCTGATCCTGAAGCAATTTGAGCTGGTTTTCCAGATGTGCCTGCTGAAGAAGAATATGATCACGTTCTATTTTCCCATGTTCCTGATAAAATTTCACCCCACAGGCAGCACCATTAATCAGAAAAGAAGCCGGCAGTGCGAGATAAAAACCTTTCCATAGAAGAGGGGCGTGGTCTGAGAAATTGGGAGGGAGAGCAGTTCTGTTACTTCCTTCAATATAAGTGAATATAAGAGAATAGATAAAACTTAGCGCAAAAATAATAACCGTTGCCTGAATCAGAAATACTCCCATCTTTTTAGAACGCAGCGCTTTTGGAAGGAGCTTTGTTGTTAGGAAATGAGTGAAAAAAAATGAAGTTATGCTTAATACAAGTGTCTGAAAAACAGCGGTAATATTGTCAGATGTCGCCTGGAAATTAATCCAGATGGCAACAGCAAAGACGAGCCAGAATAGGATAACGAAAATATGCTTTCTGAAAACAACGAAATTTATCATGGTGAAGATCAGGTAAATAAATGCAAAATTAGAAACTGCAGGGAAAACAGTTTCTAACGGTAAAGATAATTTAAGTTTTTAGAATAAGAAATAACCTATTCCCAGGGAAAAACTGTGGGGTTTGGACTTAAATTCTTTACTGATGCTTGAAAGACTGGTCTCATACCTCAAATCTACTGTGAAATTCTTATAATCTAATCCCAGGCCTCCTGTAACTCCAATATTGGACTTGTCAAACTTTTTAAAGCCCTCCAGTAGAGCCTGGGAAGTAGATATTTTATTGTTGAAGGCATAGCTGTATACGCCTCCAGCAAATACTCTTACATTAAAATCATCAGTTTTAATCAACTTATATCCTACCACTACAGGAATATCAATAGCGTTCCATGAAAGTTTTGAAGAGCTTCCGTCTTGGGATTCGTAGGTTGTTTTTCTTTTGTTGAAGAGAGCCTCTCCCTGTACATACAGTTTTCCGATATCCATTCTTGTCATTACTCCTGCCTGATAACCGAATCCGTATTTCCCTTCTAAAGAAGAAGATTCCGTGGATGTTTTGGTGAAATTTGCTCCGCCCTTTACTCCAATGTGAAAAGCTGGGGTTTGCTGTGCTTTAGTTTCTATAGTGCAGGAGATGCACAGTAATAGGGAGCTCAGCGCTAAAAATTGCTGCTTCATAAATTAAGTGTTGTTAATAATCTGTTGCAAAACAACAATTATGAAGTAGGGGATGAAATTTTATTTGATGAATGGCAGAGATGCTTTGACAAAAATCTGTTTCCTGATGAAAAAAATAAAACCGGAAGCATGACTACTTCCGGTTTTTTATGACTAATAAGGCTGTTCTTCACAAATAGAAGGAGGATTACATCCACCGCCGCCAGGGTTTCCACCACCACCTACGGCAATGCATTGTCCCGGATTTCCGTCTTCATACATTTCACAGGCATATCCCCATGCGCATTGACAGTCATCCTGACAATTATAAGAGTTGCCTCCCATATGACAACCATCTATTCCGCTGCCCAGAATTGTAGATAAGTCTTTTCTTAAAAGTTTTTTCATTGTTTTCATGATTTAATTAGGTATTAAATGTTATAGTTTAAAATTGTACATCTTTGTAAATATAATAAAATTGTCTTAATTAATTGTAAATGAATTATGTGTAGCTGCTTTATAAGAAGAAAAGCCACTGAAAGAGTGGCTTCCTTATGATCGATAGAATGTGTGTCTTAAAAACTGAATTCCTTCTGATACAGCATGCGTTCTTTTGTAAAAAGAGGAATGGTTCCTTCATATCTTAAAGGAGCGATTCCAAAACCATAGAACATATCAGCCTGGATTTTACCTTTTACAGTAATCACTCCTTTTCTTTGAGGAACAATTGTTAATCCTAAAGAGGAAAGGGCAGAAGCTCTTCCTTTCAACCCTGAGTTGGCAATAGGAATGGTAAGAAACATCAGTCCTACAGCTCCTTTTGCTTCTAATCCACCTTCAGCAGATAAATTCCCCTCTGCAACAGTGATAGCAGGTTCTGATTTCTTTTGAAGATTAATGTTAATCTCTGGATTTTTGCTTACTAAAAAGTTTGCATTTCCTTCAAGATCCAAAAGCTGAGCCTGTACTTTTCCTGTAGCCTGTACTCCCAGAAAAGGTCCGGCAGAAAGAGTCGGGCTTAAGATCAGCCCTGTAGGTCCCAAAACGATAGGAACGATAGGGATATTCAGATAGTCTGTAGTACTTGCGGTGTAGCCCAGGCTTCCTACAATACTTGCGGAGCTCTGAAGTTTGATATCATCCATGATGAGGTTAACATAGAAGTTGGACAAATGCCCCCATGAGAATGTGATATTATAATCAATCTTTGGCGTAAATCCTCCTTTTACATTCACGCTGGATGTTCCTGCTGAAGATAAAGGAAATGAAAACGTTTTATTGAAATTGTAACGGTTGAAGGTAATTAATTTCTGGTTTTGAAGGTTTTTCGCTTCGATAGAATGTATTCTTTGGTTGATTTGCTCAGAAACCATACCTTCCACAGGAATGTAATTTACCATTCTGCCATCAATATTAACAGGAGCTTTCCCTGATGGGTCATACACTCCGCTTAGTGTTCCGCTGTAGATAAACTCTTCAAGTTTCGCACTGGAAGTCTGTACTTTAAATTGGTTATTCAATTTTGAAACAGCACTTACTTTTGAAAGAATGGTGTTCACCTGATCACCTTCTATCTTGGTCCCTACAATAACAGTTCCTATAGAAATACTGTCAGTTTGCGGAGTCATGCGGCTAAACGTAATTTCTCCATCATTATGAGTGGAAATTGCATTTACTGACTCATCATTAAGAATAATAACATTCTTCTGTAAAGTCAGGTTCCCCAAAGTCTTCATAGGAGCAGGCTCTGTAGTTTTTTCAGCAGGAAGATCCGCCGGATCATCCTGAGAACAAGACGTTAAAATAAACAAACAGAAAATAGATAAAAGAAAAGAAAAGTAAAATTTTCTGCCAATTTTGAAGTGGTTAGATTTAATTTTCATATAAAGTGATTTTAAGGTTTAATCAAAATTAGGTGAATTATTTAAAACGTACAAAAGAATTGTGTTAAATTAACATCAACAGCATAATGATTTTTGATTATGTTTCTATTATATGAAAAATAAAAACCCGCTATCAGAATAGCGGGTTTTGTATATTATTTTTTAAAATTCAATACTAATGGAATAGAAATACTAGAGGAGACAGGCTTTCCTTTGTCTTCTGCCGGCTTCCATTTGCCTTTATCTTTAATCCGGTAAAAAGCGGCTTCAATAAAAGCATTGACATCTTCATTATTTCCTTTTACATTAGGATTAAGAGCATTTCCTTTAGAATCTACTACAAAGTTTAATGTTGCTTTATAAGAATCTGAAGAAAAGTTTAAAAAGACAAGATCTACGGCTTCATATAAAAGCTTTTGAAAAGCTGCTTTACCTTTATCGTATTCAGCTTCTTTACTGACTTTTGCTTTTGTAGGAGGATCTGCAGTTATTATTTTTTGATCCTCAAGGGACGCTTTATCCAAAGCAGTCTTGTATGCGGTTATTTTATCCTCTGTCAAAAGCCACTCTTTCTTGGTTCTTAAATCATTAGGCTTAGGATATTTATTATACAGAGCCGTTTTCTTCCTTTCATAGCGTGAATCTGCCCTTTCAAATTCAGAAACCTGGGCACTGCCTAAAATAAAAGTGAGAATGAAAGCTGATGCTAAGACCTTTTTCATGATTTATTAAGCTTTTACAATATTAATAATTACTCCGGTTGCTTTTTCCATACTTTCCAAAGCTACATACTCATATGGACCGTGGAAGTTGATTCCTCCCGCAAAGATATTCGGGCATGGAAGTCCCATATAAGAAAGTTGTGCACCGTCTGTACCTCCTCTGATCGCTTTGATTTTAGGTTCGATACCCGCTTCGGTCATTGCTTTGGCAGCAAGGTCTACAATGTGCATTTTACCTTCAAACTGCTGCTTCATATTTCTGTATTGCTCTTTGATTTCCACTTCAGCAGTTCCTTCACCATGCTTTTGGTTGAATTCTGCTACTTTTTCCTCCATGAATTTCTTTCTCGCTTCAAATTTATCAGCATCATGATCACGGATGATATATTGAAGTTTTGCTTCAGAAATATCAGCAGTGATATCCATTAAATGGTAAAATCCGTCAAATCCCTTTGTTGTTGAAGGAGTTTCATTGGCAGGAAGCATTTGAGCAAATTCAGCGGCTAAAAGAGCAGCATTGATCATTTTTCCGTAAGCATAACCAGGGTGAACACTTAATCCATGGATTTTTACTACTGCTCCGGCAGCGTTAAAGTTCTCATATTCAAGTTCTCCCACTTCTCCGCCATCCATTGTGTAAGCCCATTCTGCACCGAATTTAGCCACATCAAATTTATGAGCTCCTCTTCCGATCTCTTCATCAGGAGTAAATCCTACTGCAATTCTTCCATGTTTAATCTCAGGATGAGCAATAAGATATTCTGCAGCTGTTACAATCTCTGCACAACCTGCTTTATCATCGGCTCCAAGAAGAGTAGTTCCGTCCGTAGTAATTAACGTCTGACCGATATATTTTTTTAAGCTTTCAAATCTTGAAGGAGATAAGGTGAATCCTGTAGTCTGGTTCAAAAGAAGATCATTTCCGTCATAGTTTTCCCAAACCTGAGGCTTTACATTCTCTCCGCTGAAATCCGGTGAAGTATCATAATGTGAAATAAACCCGATGGTAGGTCTGTCATCGTTTTCAAGGTTAGAAGGAACATAGCCCATAATATAACCATGCTCATCAATTGAAACATCTTCAAGGCCGATGGTCTTCAGTTCTTCAGTAATATAGTTGGCAATATCCCACTGGCGGGGAGTAGAAGGTGTTGTTTCACTTTCTGCATCACTGGTTGAATATATTTTTACATAGCTAAGAAAACGGTTCAGTAATTTTTCTTTCCACAATGGGGTGAATTCTATTGTACTCATCAGATATCATAAATTTTAACAAAGTTAGCAAATTTGATGCTGAGAATACGTTATTTGCGATTTAATATCAGTTATTGAAATTATAAATCAGATATAAATCTTTGAAAATCAAAATAATGTTAGCTTTGTATGTACAGTATACTAAGTAGTTTAGTTTTATTATATTTGAGAAAATCAAAAAGTAAAAATGTTTCTTACCGAATGTCCTAGAGATGCCATGCAGGGATGGGGAGAATTTATCCCTACCGATAAAAAAATAGATTATATCAACTCCTTGATGGATGTTGGCTTTGATGTATTGGATTGTCTGAGTTTTGTTTCTCCAAAAGCAATTCCACAGATGGCTGACTCTGATGAGGTGGCAAAAAATATTGATAAATCACGTTCCAAGACTAAAGTTTCTGCAATCATCGGTAATTACAGAGGTGCCGAAAAAGCATTGAAACACCAGTCAGTAGATATTCTGGGATTCCCGTTTTCTATTTCCGAAACTTTTCAGCACAGAAATACCAATAAAAGTCAGGAAGAAGCTTTTGATGAAATTATTAAAATGCTTGATCTGGTAAAAAGTGAAGGAAAACAGCTGAATATCTATTTCTCCATGGCTTTTGGAAATCCATACGGTGAAATGTGGAAATGGGAAGATGTTGACCAGTGGGCACAGCGATTTTCTGATATTGGGGTGAAAGATATCTTGTTATCTGATACCACAGGGGTGGCAACTCCGGAAACCATTGCTCTTTTGTTTGAAAAAATACCTTCAAAATATCCTGGAATCAACTTCGGAGGACATTTTCATAACCGTTATGAAGATTCTTATTCGAAATTAAAGGCTGCTTATGATCAAGGCTGCAGAAGATTTGACAGTGCCATCAAAGGAATCGGAGGATGCCCTATGGCTAAAGATGATCTTGTAGGAAATATGCCTACAGAACAGGTTATCAACTTCATGAGTGTTGAAAAGGCAGAACATAAACTGAACTTACTGAACTTTGAAAGCTCTTATAACAAAGCAAAGGATATTTTTCATTTTTAAGATATGAAAACATTTTACATCTCTTTTCTGATGTTTTGTTCTGCTTTAATGTTCTCACAAAATGTGGGGAATTTATTCAAAGAAGAAAAATTTTCAGAAATTATCGCTTTGGAGGATAAAAGTTCTGGCTTTAGCGGAGAAGAATTATATCAATTAGGTTTTGCATTCTTTAGAGCAGAAAATGATCATAAGGCAATTGAATATTATGATAAAGCTTTAGAAAAAGGGTTTAATAATCCCATTGTTTTCTTTCAGAAAGGCTTGTCTGAGAAGTATTTGAAAAAGTATAAGGAAGCTCTTCAAAATATAGATAAAGCTATTGAAGAAGCTCCTCTAGCAGAGTTTTATTATGAAAAAATACTAATATACTATTCTCAGAAAGACTTTGTGAATGAAGAGAAAACATTCTCGGAGGCTTTGCTTACATCAAGAGAGAAAAATGATTGGTATATTAAAATAGTAATAGCTGCCGGAAATTTTTACTATACTGAAAAGAACTTTGCAAAATCTGAAAAGATATATAAGGATGGGCTTTTGGATTTTCCTAAAGAATATGAATTCTATACAAAACTTATCAAGTCTCTTAATGCTCAAAATAAGTTTGCTAAGGCTAATCAGTACTTTACGATAATGAAGTCTTTTTATGAAAAAAAAGAACTTCCTGAAGATGAGATGAAGTTTAAAAATCTTAATGTTGATGAGTTTGCCTGGAAGAATCAGTGGATCAATGTTCATAGATATTTTGAGAAGCCCAAAAATACATTAGACGGTCTTTATATTCTTTATTTGATTGACGAAAAAGGAGAAAAAGTTGAAAGGCGTTTTAAAATTGAAAAGACAGTTCAGATTGAGAAAGAAGATGCTGAGTTTGTCATTTGTGAAGAAACAAGAGAAGGAGGTCATATTACTTATCCTGTGGCATTCAAAGATGACAGCTTTACTTTGGAAAGTCTAAGGAAAGAGATTATTAATATTTTGGATAAAAAATATGATGCTGTCGGATCATTTAAACCACAATAAATATAAAAATGAAAATATCTTCAATAATTTCGATTGCCGAATTCAAAAATATTCCAACAGAAAATCTCATCATTCTTGATGCAAGAACCGGAAAAGAGGTAAAGCAAAATTACCTTGAAAAGCATATTCGCAAAGCAAGATTTATTGATCTTGATAAAGATCTGGCCGAGATAGGGAAAGATGCAGCTTTTGGGGGGAGACATCCGCTTCCTTCCGTAGAAAAGTTTGCGGAAACCCTTTCAAATCTTGGAATTGCTGCAAATTCTCACGTCGTTGTGTATGACGATAAAAATGCTTCCAATGCAGCAGCAAGGGCATGGTGGATGTTAAGATCTTTTGGATTGGAAAATGTTCAGGTTCTTGACGGCGGAATGCAGGCGGCAGAGAAAAATGGACTGGAGTTTTCTTCCGGAGAAGAAACATTTGATAAAGCTGCTTTAATTAAAAAAGACAACTGGGGTCTTCCTGTTTCGAGCTTGGAAGTGGTTGAAAATGAATTGAAAAACGATTCTTCTACAGTTGTTGATGTGAGAGATGCCTATCGTTATAAAGGTGAATCTGAGCCTATTGACCTGGTTGCGGGGCATATTCCGGGAGCGATCAATATTCCTTTTTCTGAAAATCTTGATGAAAACGGAAACTTTCTAAGTCCGGAAATCTTAAAAGAAAAATACAGTAAGTTATTACAAAATAAGCCTGATCATCTGATTATTCACTGTGGGTCGGGAGTTACTGCCTGCCACACTATTTTAGCGCTGGATTATGCAGGATTTCCCATTCCGGATCTGTATGTAGGGTCATGGAGTGAATGGAGCAGGAGAGAAGGAAAGGAAATAGCAAAAGATATATAAACAAAAACCCCGAAAATTATTTTCGGGGTTTTTATATTGTTAAAGGTAATTTTTAAAGCATTCCCAGCTCAAACTTCGCCTCTTCGCTCATCATATCCTTATTCCAGCTTGGTTCGAAAGTAAGCTCTAAATCTACACTTTTTACGTTCTCTACTTCAGCCACTTTATCTTTTACTTCCTGAGGAAGTGTTTCTGCCACGGGACAGTTGGGAGTAGTAAGTGTCATTATAATTTTTACGTCAGCATCATCGGAGATCTGGACATCATAAATCAGTCCTAATTCGTAAATATCTACCGGAATTTCGGGGTCATATACGGTTTTTAGCACACCAATGATTTCCTCACCAATGTCAGCAATTTGATCGTCTGTAAATTTCATTTTTTAATCTAGATTGATATTCCTTTTCAACAAATCTTCCTGACGCATACGCCGGAAAATATTTGCCAAAGTTAAGACATCTTTTTCACAATAGTCAACAATTCTCTGCAAGTCTTTTTCTATGTAGTAAATTGATGAAACCATTGAGCCGTCAATATCATCTTTCGGAGTGGGAATTCCAAAGACATGCGCCAGCAATTCCAGCGATACAAAACTCTTATAATCTCCGAACTTCCATAGTTCCATAGTATCTATGTGAGGAACCTCCCAGGGTTTCTTTCCAAACATCTGAAACGGAGCAGGAGGGAGCATTCCATTGATCAGGTATCGTCTGGCAATCCATGGAAAATCAAATTCCTTTCCGTTATGTGCACAAAGAATGACATTGTAAAGCCTTGGACTGTTGAAGATTTCTCCAAATTCCTGAAGCATTTTCTTTTCATCATGCCCGGAAAAGCTTTTTATTTTTAACGTTTCATTCTTTTCCACCATCCCGATGGTAATGCAGATGATTTTTCCAAACTCGGCCATAATACCGGCTCGGTCATAGAATTCTTCTGCAGAGACATCGTCTTTTCTCTGAAATCTTGTTTTTTTATCCCACAGATATTGATCGGTTTCGGATAATTCGTTCCAGGAACCGGCTTGCGGAACAGTTTCAATATCAAGAAATAAAACTCTTTCTAAGGGTATGTTCTGTATCATATGTGTTTTTGTTGGGTGTCTATCCTACCTGCATTCCATTTTTTGTGGGTAATGAAGGCGCTAAAAGAGTGACATCTTTTTTGTCCTCACCATATAATCCTAATACAAGGCATTCACTGAAGAAGTTGGCAATCTGTTTTTTAGGAAAATTGACCACTGCTAAAATCTGTTTTCCCACAAGTTCTTCTTTTTCGTAAAGAGAAGTAATTTGTGCAGATGATTTTCGGATTCCTAAATCTCCGAAATCTATTTCCAGCTGATAAGATGGGTTTCTTGCTTTTTCAAAATCATTCACTGAAAGAATGGTTCCGCATCTGATGTCTATTTTCTCAAAATCTGCCCAGGTGATATCTGGTTTTACTGTCATGGTAATTCGTTAATTAGATGTTCTACTTCTGTTTTCTGTTCTGCATATTTTTGTTGTAACATAGAGCCTTCACCCATTCTTTTGTAATATTCCAACGCTTTTCCGCCGAAGAATTTTTTATGAAAATCCGAAACTTCAGGGATCTGCGGAAAAACTTTGTGAAAAAGCATCTCATAATAGGCCTGAAATTCTCTTTCATTTTTGTCTTCAATGACCTGCCCGGGAGCCTTTTGCCTTACATGAAGCATTTCATGGGCAACCATATTCAGAACAAGGTTCAGATCAAAATCAAATAAATTTCGTGGGATCATTACGGTCTGAGGACCTCCGAGCTCTCCTTCTGCTGTAAGAAGCATCGAAGTAGGAGAGAGCTCTTCCCTGAATCCGAACCCAGCAAAGTTTTCATGTTCCAGATCAAAGGAATGGATCAGATATTTTGCTGCATCCAGAATCTGGTTGTGTTCTTTGTAAGCCTCAAGGTGTAAGTTGATCTGCTCGAAATTCATCTGAAGTATGTTTTAAACAAATGTATTAAAATATTGAGAATACCAATAGTTTTTATCTCAAAGGTTTAGAGTAGAAAAATGAAATTCTTTTTTCATACGTCAAGTTCTGTCGCTTCTGGGGGTGATCTTTGCCTCAAGAAAAAAACACAATATGAAACTTGACTTAAAAATTCCAGGTGGACATCTTTTGCCGGAAACCACCTAAAAAAATAAGGCTAAAACCTGAAGACATTCTACTAAAAAGAGCTTCAGATCTCAACCTATTTTAATCTACACAAAATTACACAAAATGAACGAAATGGAAAATAATACTGCAGGCGCAACTGTAGAAAATACACCATCACAAACTCTTTTCAGATTTGTAAGCCTGAGAAGTCCTGAATTATCGGACGATACGAAGCAAGATAAAAGATTTATTGTTATTCCTCAGGATCTGAAAAACGATAACGCTTTTTATATTCCGGTTGTTAACGGAACCGGATTGAAACAAAAATTACTGCAGACATGTGCTGCCAATTATGTAAATAACCCTGAACGCATTTCAACAGACTTGAACAGTTCAAATAGTTTAGAAGGCTTCAAAAGAACCTATAAAGCTTACTATGCATTTGGAACCTGGCTGGCAAAAAATAAAAATACCTGCACGTATGAGGAGGTTATTGCAAAAAGAAGTTTGTTGACTGATCCACAGGCTGCTGCTGTAGCTCCGCCTATGATTGGTTTATGGAATAATTTAATCTATCAGGTGGTAACTCAGAAAGATTTTTATGTTAAGGAAGTTATTATGCAACAGCTTTTGGCTCACCATATTCTTTCTGTGTCCAATGAGGAAGAAATGAAAACGGCACTAGGCGCAAAAGTTGTTTTGCCTAAAGAATTGATGTTGGACAATGAGTCTCTTGTTGCGTCACAAACTGTTTCAAGAATGGCTTCTGAAGGACCGAAGGAAACTTTCCCGACAGAAGAAATGAAAAGTCAGCAGTTAATTTCTGCTGCAAAGATGAAGCTTGAAAAGTATGAAGCTTTAAAGAAAAATCTTTCTGCTGTTGAAAGATTGTATAAGGCAGAATATCAAAAAGAGTATGCCGCCAAAGAAGAAATTCATCAAAGTGAAATTACTTCGATTATTAATGGATATAAAAGAGAGCTGGCAGCTAATAAAGAGAACTTTTGCCAGGTAAGGAATCCTGAGATAAAATATGACCCGGCAGATCCTTGTCAGCAAGCTCCGGGTATCCCTGAACCAATATTACCAAAGTTTAATTTTCAATTCAGACCCGAAATAGAAGCAGACTCTTTATTAAGAGCAATAAAACCTGAAAATTTGGATGCTTTGCTTGATATTCTGGGATCTGATTTTCAGGCAAGCTCAAATAATGAAAGGTCAGCAGAGCTGAGTCCTCTCGATCTTGCAGGGCTTTTAGAAGGAAGAAGTACTTTTTCGGAGATTGATTCTTTATTGAAAGAAGCTGTTGAGAAGTGTAATACTAGTATTGTTGAAAATACCAATACGGATAATGAAGCATATACCAGTATCGGAGGAGTTTTGATTCCTGTGGCAAAAACAGTGGCTGTTCCTTTCACCTATCAGATTTGTCCAAAATATGTTTATCAGGGATTTACCTTTGATACAGCGCTTACAGTACCTGATTCTTCATGGGAGGTCAACAATATCTCTTATAATCTTACTCCAGGTAATGGTTCTGCAAACATTAGCAGTGATTATTATGTAAAGTCCAGATCCGGGAATATTATTTTCCTCAATGATCTTTGTATGCCGGGGCTAGACTTTAATACGATTCAGGATGCTTCTTTAAGTATTAAAATTATGTTCACTAATGGAAAACTGGCAAATATTTATGTGGATAAATTACAGGCCAGATCTTGTTTATCTGACAAATTTTTGCTTGAAGTGGAAGATGATGAACCTGTGAAGACAGATGATGAAAATAATTTTATTCCTTCAGGATTCGGATTTAAGCAAATTGGTATTGCAGATTATTTGAAAGTTGAACAGACTACTCACGCCTATGTTGAAGGTGAAGTCGCTCATATTGAGAATATCATGGCTCGCGAATATCGTGAGAAATCTACCAGAAGATTAAGAAGAAGTGAAAATACTACGACTACATCTTCTGATACAGAGAGAGAACAACTTACTGATACTACAACAGCTACCCGTTTTGAAATGCAGAATGAGATTGCTAAAATGATGCAGGAAGCATCAGACAGTAATACGCAGTTTGGAGTAAATGCAAGTTACAAAACCGGAAATGCAAATATCAATACAAGTTTAGGTCTGGGTAATGCCAGCCATAGTTCAAGAGATGAGAGCACAAGACAAGCCACTACCCAGGCACAGGATATTACATCACGGGCTATGGATAGGATTGTCACAAAAGTTCATGAGGAGAGAATTGAGAAAATTATTGAAGAGTTTGAAGAAAACAATAGTCATGGCTTTGATAATAAAAAAGGAGATAAACATGTTGTAGGCGTTTACAGATGGGTGGATAAACTGATGAAAAATCAGATCTATGATTACGGGAAACGTATGATGTTTGAATTTATGATTCCTGAGCCTGCAAAATTACATTTGTTGGGAATGACAAAAAGTAAGTTTGTAAAACCTGAAGATCCTAGAACTTCTGATGTAATGCCGATGAAAGATTTCAGTGCCCTCTCCAATGAGACAACTTTGAAATACTGGATCAGTAAATACAATGTGGAAATGGAAAAATTTCTGCAGAATAGTATCAAGGTAACAAAAGGGTTTGCATACGGTAGAGATAAAACTCCTGATATGAGTGAGACAGCAGGAGCATCGAGTGCAATCGGATTACAGGATGTGGTGAAAATTCCTGAGGGATATATCAGTACAGAATATTCAATCAGTGGCGGAGGAAAAGAATATGTTAGCTCATTATTGAATATCAATATTGCTGATAAACGTATTGTAGAGGGAATCACAACAACGGGGTTCAGTAAAAGCGGAAGTTTTGTTGGATATACCGGCGATGTTGCAGTCAGCATTTCTACGGACAGGTTTTACTCTTTTGAAACCTCACTTTCAATCACATGTATGCTGACAGAAGATGCCAGGAAACAATGGCAGCTTAAAACGTTCAAGTCTATCATTGATGCTTACGAAGTCGCTTTGGTCGAATATAACAATGCTATTTCTGAGGAAGAAAACAAAGCCTCTGCCATTAAAGACTCAAATCCTAATTTTTACAGGCAGATTGAAAATACGGTTCTTAGAAAAAATTGTATTTCCTATATGGCAGATAGAGCCCTGGACGCCATTCATGGTTACGGTTTATCAGGGTTAACTCAAGGGAGTTCATTTACTGATTATGAAACGAAGCTTTCTCATAATCTTGACAAATACTCTGCTTTTGTAAAATTCATGGAGCAGGCATTTGAATGGGAGAATCTATCCTATTATCTGTATCCATACTATTGGGGAAATAAACACAACTGGTCAGATTTATATAAAGCAGAAAATACAGATCCTGTTTTTAAAGCATTTTTACAAAGCGGTATGGCCAGAGTAGTAGTAACGGTGCGTCCAGGCTTTGAAGGTGCTGTACAATTTTATCTGGCAACAGGAAAAATATGGAATGGAGGTGAAGTTCCTGTCATTGGAGATGACCTTTATCTATCCATTGTAGATGAATTGAAGCAGCCAAAAGGGAAAAAACATGGAAAAGCATGGATTACCAGACTTCCTACTACTTTAAATATTCTTCAGGCAGAAAGTATAGGATTAAAAGTCGCTCATGCATTGCCATTTACTACTGAGAATCCAGATGATTTTGAAGTGCCTTCCGAAGTAATTACTGAGGACAGATTCAATTTCGAGCCTAACAATAATCTTCTTGGAGTAGAATCATTGGAAGGACAGAAAGTCATTTCAGGAGACTGGAAATAAATTAGTCATTAACCTTAAAAATTAAAAAAATGCCAATTATAGGAAAAATTATACGTGTCAATGAATTACCTCCAATTGGAGAAAGGGAAACGAATGCTATTTATCAGGTAGCAGCGCCAGGTTCCCTATCTTACACAGATTATGCCGTTGATGAAAACGGAGATTTAAAGACCCATGCCGTTGTTGACGGAACCATTCCCCTGGAATTAGCTGATAATCATGTCAGTATTTCAAATGCTGATCTTTTGGCCGAAGGAATTGCAAGTCAGGCTCAGTATAATATCAAGACAAGAGAAAAATTAGCTAAGAAATTAGAAGTTCCTGTCACAGATGGAAATGCTCAGGATTATCCTAAAATTATAGGATTGAATGATAATGGCAATGTTGCCAAACTTCCTGCAGGTGATTTAGGGAAAAATATGATGAATGCAAACCTGTCCAACAGCGCAGCAAGAAATCATACCCTTAACGCTTCATTTTCGATCAATACTCTAGGAAACCCTTATATATTATCCGGGTTACCTAATAAGAATGCTGATACGGCTAATTTTCAAAAAGTTGTAGTTCAAAATACCAGTGGCTTAAATGCCATTGTAGACAGTAAAAATTTACTGATGGAAATGCCCAATCAAATGACAGATGCTGAGAGAGCTACATGGAAGACGAAAATGAACGGAGGCTGGAGTACAGATACCATGAGTGTGGCAGTAATATCTCCGCCAATTGTTGATAAAACGGACCGTCCATTTTGGATCAATCTTAAGGGAGCTAATTTAAATCTCCCTTCCACAAGTTTTAAAGTAGAGCTATGTACCCAGGATAGTGTTTCAGCTGATACAGCTACTGTTGTTACCGCAATCCCAGGTTCACAGGTTCAGCTATATCCTAATGGAATTGATCTGACCTTCTATTACAATTTCAAAAATATTCCGGTAGGAGAATATAAAATCAGATTATGGAATGGGGTAGCCTGGTATCTGACAAGTTTTACCATCCGTGTGGTAACCCAGATACAGCGTATTCCTCTCAATAACATTGTTTGGGAACAAAAAATATACAATAATGCGGTATCACCCGCCATTACACAGGCCGGAGCTGCTGTAAGCTATAGTTCTGACAGCAATGTAAAGGCTCTTGCCGATGATTCAAGTTTCATCGCAGCCAGAAAGACAAATCAACTGATTGGGGCAGATGAAGATTTTTACATGAGTGTTGAAATTACAGGTAAAACGGCAACAATTAACGGACCTAACGGTTTTGGAACGATGACCCATTTTGTAGGATTAGTCAATGCAGCCAATGGAGTAGACCTATTAAATCAAACCGTTGCAAACGTTAGGCTGGTTCAGTCGTATTGGTATCCTATGTGTAAAATATTCCCTGACAATTCAGCTGAGACAGTCACTACTGCGGAGCCAACTTATGCTCTTAACGTCACATTTATAAGACGTGGAGGAAGCTGGACTGTTATTGTCAATTTCAATAATAAAACGGTTACCTATACCAAAACAGGGTATACCGGTCCGGTTGCCTTCGGAATGTATAACATGAATACAGGTGGGAATACAGGGGTAAGTGCCAATATTGTTGAACTGTATAAACTATAACCTTTATCAAGCTTTGAGCTTAAAGCAATAAAAGGCAGAGCCTGAAAATTCTGCCTTTCAATCAAATAGTGTCTATAAACTTAGCCACGAATTATTTAACCAAGCAAAATTTTAAAACAATGAAAGAAAAATTATTAATCCCTGAACAGGTACAGCAACTTTTAAAAGAAATCAATACAACAAATTTAAACCTGGGAGAAATCCAGATCTCTGAACATCCTTTGCTCTCAACTTTTAACAGATTTATCAGGATCAATAAAATGGTGGTAGATACAGAGCTTCCAAGAATCTATCTCTTTTACCAGCAGGTTTTAAGAGATAAAGAAACGAATGAAATTGAACCTTCAAACCTCCCGACTCCTGAATGGCTGATTGGGGAAGAAGAATGGTCAAGCCTTAGAGATGAAAACTTTAACAGAATATTTGTACCCGTAATAGATGAAGAAACCCAGAACCCTGTTCTGGATGAGAACGGACATCCCAAAACATCTATTGTCAAAGTGAATACCCATCATTACATGCTTTGGCTTGTCAAAAACAATAAAATAGGTTTTTTGGATCTTCTGAAAAGCTATTTACAGGAATTTGCTGAGATGAAAAGCAATGAGCTGAACAGATTGTCTTAATGTATTGATTATCAAATGATCATTTAACTGGCAGGGTCTTAAAACCCTGCCTTTATTCACCTTAAAAATCACAAAATGAGTTTAGAAATTTTAAATAATCCTCTGTTGAGGAACATCACGGATTTCTCTCCCGGAA
Source organism: Chryseobacterium sp. Marseille-Q8038 (assembly GCF_965111995.1). NCBI lineage: Bacteria > Pseudomonadati > Bacteroidota > Flavobacteriia > Flavobacteriales > Weeksellaceae > Chryseobacterium > Chryseobacterium sp. Marseille-Q8038. Next base: position 1,767,442 of record NZ_CBCOPN010000002.1, read on the forward strand.
ATGACAGTTCTGATTCTTTTGAGACCATTTTCCCTGTTCAGGAATCTCCTTTGGAGTTAAAGCAAAAAACATCAAGACAAATTGCCAATACGTATTACGGTGGGAAACCGGTTGCAGACGGTAATGGATTTCAGATCTATTCGGATGATCCTGTCTTTGGAGGAAATATCGACGAAGTTGTTGTTTATAAAAGCAGATTCAGACAGACCATAGCCGGAATTGATGTTGTTCTTTTTGCCAGTAAAAATGGTGCTTTTCTTCTTCAGCGCTTTATGGAAGCTTTACCTAATAGTAATGAACTGATTCTCTTTTTAGAAATTGATGACCGTTACAATCATAATACGGTAATGCGTGCCGTAGCCGGAGCAGGACTTACGAATAAAAAGGATATGCCTTTTGCAGATATTCTCAGTTTTACAAGAAAACATGAAGTAACCGTTACATCAAAATCACTCAGAAACCTTATTGAAAAAGGGATTTACAGAAATAAAGTTGATTTTATAAGCTGGTTTCTGGGACTTAAAGATAAAAGTATCGGAGAAATATTCAGCTTTTTTAAGCAGGAAGCATTGGAAGGAACGTCAGTGTTTTTCACACAAGGTATTGCCGAAAATATTGTCAAACTAAGAATTTCAGAGAACGGATGGAATCCCAATCCGAAAGAAGGAGAATACAATCCTACCTTTATTCCGGAGGTCTTTTATAAAGAGATCAAAGATTTCTATGAACATAAAGCATACCAGAACCCTTATGAAAATCTTGCGGGCCAGAAAAAAATCAATGCTAAAATTGTAAAATCTTTTTTTGAAAGCATCAATGAGGTAAAGGATGGTTTTAATGGTCTGCTGAATAACGCTGAAACTTTATTTCCCACTTTTATCTATAAAAGAATTAATAAATCCCTGACCTTCTTTTTCAACCAGATCGATAAGCTGGAGAAGTTTATTGCAGACCCACTCACCGGAATGCAGCATATTGTGTACAGAAACTATCAGATTGCCAATGCCTTTCTTTGTGGAATCTATAACAGTCTGGTTGATATTATTGCCGGAATTTTCTCCATCATAGGCTTTATCTTCAAAGCAGTCGCTGCCATGGATAAAGTGAATGATAGGAAAGTGGAATATGGGGAAATGTTCCTGGAACTGATGGAAGACCTGCTGGAAGGTATTCTGACTTTTGATTATGTGGAGTTCTTTAAGGAATGCATTACGTTTCAGCTAAAAACCATCGTCCGTCTGGTAAAATGGGTAGAAAAAAATCTTCCTAAGGTCACACTGGAAAAAGCGGCCTATTATTACGGGTATATCATTGGGATTATCATTGATATTATTGTGGAGACACTTCTTACAAGTGGAACTGCAGCAGTCGCCAGGCTGGCCAAATCCGTAGAAAGTTTTGTCCTAAACCCTTTGGAAAAGATTACCAAAGCAATCACAACAGCAGAGAACGCTCTCAACAGAATTATAGAATTTATTCGAATGATTCTCCGGGAATTTAAAAAGGGATCAAAAGAAATTTTTTCTAAATTAGAAAAGATTTTAAATGAGGTCTTTGGTTTTGGCGAAGAGGTTGCAGATCATGGTTTGTCTCCTGCTGAGAAAACAGTGAAGGATAATCATAAGAGGATCCAGGAGAAGTTAGAAAGGAGAAAGGATCCGGTAAAAAGAAAAAGAATAAAGCAGCATGAAGATTTTATCAAGAAATGGTCTGGAAAATCAATAAAATCACTTACTAAAACTGAAATTGCAAATGCTTTGAAGGGCTTTACTGAGCAAGGAAATAGAATTGCAAAATTAATAGAAGATGGTAAAATAGTGATTCGTATTCTTGATGATGATGATTATATCAAGATGTGTATGGAAATATATGGTGATACCCTAGAAGTCGCTAAAAGCACACATGCTTTTGCTGATGGTACAGAAATGTTTTTTAGAGCATCAAGAAAACCAGATATTTTTTTAAGTGAGATTATTCATGAAGGAACCCATGCTAAAGAAGCATTGGAAATTAAAAATTTACTTGATTTAGGTAAAACAGATGAGGAAATTAGAAGAACCTTTGGAAATAACTGGTCTTTTGAAAAACGAGCTTTTTTTCATGAACATGCATGGCAGAAAGCTACCGGAATGGACAAAGATTTTGAAACAATTGAAGAATTGTTAGATAATATTTTTTCAAACTATGATGAATACTAAATGTTTAAACTATGAAAACAAAAATAAAAGAATTATTAATAGAACTTACTTTAAGAAGAAATAAAGATCAAAAAGACAGATTATTTTATCAAGCTAAAGAAAAATTAGGAATAAGTGACTCTGTTTCACTTACAAACTGGCTTATGCATTGGCATAAAAAAATAAAAAGAGGATTCCCTTTTGAAGAGTTTCAAAACGATTATTTTGAACCTTCCGATGTTTTGTTGCCAAAATATAAAATTTTATTTGAAAACTGTCCTGAACTTTCAGAACTCTATGAGCTTAAAAATGATAAAATATATTTCAATTCTTCTTTGACAGATCAGGAAAAGCAAGAGATTTTAGATTATGTAGATGAGAACTATAAGATTGTCAGACATAGCTACGGCAGAAGATCATAATATTTCTTAGGAAGCGGTCTTATTTTTTAATATCTAGTCCTTAAATAGGTTGACTAAAATAATTAACCCCGTTGCCGCACAATTATATCGTGTGGCTTTTTCGTTACCAACTTTCTCAAAAGTTTTCATCCTTGTAAAAAAATAAAAAAGCCTACCCCGAAAGGCAGGCTTTGATTGAAACTAAAAAATAAATTAAGGATGTTCATTTCTTGCTCTGATGACCAGATTGACTAAATCTGAGCCGCCACTTGCAAAATTATCGCTTGGGTTGTGGGCACTTTGAGTAGCCACAGCATATGGAGAGCCATCCCAATATCCCCAGAAAGGGCCTCCGCTTTGTCCAGGCCATATATCTGCTTTATGGCTCATGCTTTCGTTGTCATCAGCACTCCAGAAATCTCCATCCAGTGCGATACCTGTTTGGTAGGTTGGTCTTTGAGTTCCTGTAAGGTCACCCGGATATCCTGCGTGAGTCCAGTAAGCACCTCCATCCCAAGAGTCGGAATAAGATTTTGAGCCTAGCCAGCCTGTGCTGTTTCCGATGGGTCTGTCTAATACAATCACTACATAATCGTATTGTATTTCCGTAGAGTCGATAGTAGGACCTGCTACTTTATACTTGTAATAGGTTAATGTTCCCCAGGCTGTTCCGTAAGGAGCGCTTCCATTGTAATACATAGGGGTAAACTTCAGCCATCCTGTTGTATTATTAGGCTGCCAGTCTACAATATGGGAACAGGTAAGAAGGTGTCTTGGTCCTATCATGACACCGCTTCCTGAGCCTAAAGAACTTTCTACTCTTCCTACACATCTCCATGGATAGGCGGTAGAATTATATACTTTTCTTTGATCTGCTCCGAAAATTGTTCTTGCATTTTCAGGAGTCAGGAAAGAATCTCTTTCAATGAATTTAGGCTTTCTGTCTTTTTTAGGTTCCAGTTTTGGGTTGTATTCAAAATCAGCATGGGTAGGATAGAAATGATCAGTTTCCAACGATCGGTTTTCTGCTGTTTTTTCATCCATAGGCATTCCTATGGTTTTCATTCCTTTTGGAAAAGTTCTTCCGTTAATGGTTTCCATAGCAGGAGCCTGGCTGAATAATTTTTCAATTGCTGCCGGTTTTTCAGTTAATTTCGCTTTAACAGTTCTAAGTCTTGACACCTCTTCAGTTGTCATTGGGTTGTTGTTTTCAATTTTAGACATGATTATTATTTTTAATCTAGTGTATTCCTACTCTTTTGATGGCTTTTCGGATTCCGCCGGTAAAGGTTTATGATTAAGTGAATATTTTTTGTGAAAATTCTGCAGTAATGCTTTCTGTCTGGTTAATTTGAGCGGCTCCCATAGCAGCCAGTGCAATAGCCACCTGTTTATCAAGCGTTTTTCGGACGATATTTCCATTGGTAGCACGTAATGCCTTACAGAAATGATAGGTGAAATATCCTCGTATTTGTCCGCTGATATTGCCTTCCATTGATACCTGATTGTCTTTCGCAGCCGCCCATAAAGTATGGTTCATTCCTGCAACAGGGACAAGTGCTTTCGTGAGAACGGTTGATTTTTTTGAATTCTTAGAAGATTCCATTTCACTGGCATAGGTCAGATAGAATTCATCTTCAAGCATGGGAGGAATGTAACGGGCAGTTTCGTTCAGAAAATCTGCTTCCAGTCCCAGATCCATTTTTCTGGTTCCTGTTCCGGAATAACAGCAGTCGAAGATCACTTCCATATTAACTCCCGCTTTTAGTTTGCTGAGAACGGTCTTAAAATCATCATCACGAATGACTCCGTTATTGGCATAATCATTTGGACAAATAGCTTCATCCAGACCATCCAATTCCAGATCTGCTCCGATATTGGCGACTCTTGTTCCGTGCCCGGAATAATAAAAGACAAGAGAATCTCCTTTTACACTTGTGCTGATCATGGATTTCAGATAGTTCAATATATTCGCTCTTGTGGCATTTTGGTTGGTCAGGATTTTAATCTTTGCCGGACTAAAACCACAGATAACCAATGTATTTGCCATATCCCTCGCATCATTTACACAGCCATTAAGGTCCGGACCTCCGTATCCAATGGGTGCATAATCATTAATACCTACGATAAGTGCTTTTTTCATTGTATTAGTTTTAAAAATATTCCCTACTCTGTTTCGGCTTTTCAGGTTCTGCCTTTCTGTGTTTTTTTCTATCACAAAATTCCGCTATTCCGAAAGACAAAAACAGAGGAGAAAGCCGTATTTTGGAAAAGGGAAAACACCTTTTTGCTTGTATATGAGAATGTTATGAAATAAAAATCCGGCAGCTTGAAAAGCTGCCGGATACGTAAAATAGAATGTAAAGATGTTTGTTTTATAGTATTGAAATAAGATTAATAATGAGAATATTCAATCAGCACAGATCATGTTTTAAGGCAAAAAGCACCAATCCTGCTCTGTTTTTTATATCCAGTTTTACAAAAACAGAATCTCTGTAGCCATCAATGGTTTTGGGGCTAAGGCACATCTTATCAGCAATTTCCTTGTAGGTAAGTTCACTGCATGCCCATTTTATAAATTCCTTTTCCCGGTCTTTCAGTTCTGAAAGTAAGGATGCATTTTTAGCTTCTTCAGTTTTTACTTTCAATAACTTCTGGGCTACAAAATCAGTATAAAAACTCCCTTTCTCAAATACGGTATCAATGGCCTGAAAGAGAATAGAGGGCTGCATATCTTTGAGTAAATATCCTTTTGCTCCGGCCTTCAGCATTTTAATCAAAATTCTTTCATCATCATCCATGGTCAGGGCAATGACTTTGATATCGGGATAATGCTCGGTAAGCCATTCTGTGGTTTCTATACCATTTTTATAGGGCATATTAACATCCATCAGGACTACGGCGGGTAATTCTGAAGCCTGTTCCACACCTGCAATAAATTCTTCTCCGTTGGGATAATTCATAATTACCCGATATTGAGTGTTTTCTGTGATCATATTTTCCAGGGCTTTGGAAATTAAGGTATGATCATCAACGATCGCTATGGGAATAGTTTTCATAATAAATTTTTGTGATAGGTTATCAATGTTTGTGTTCCTTTATTAAGTTCTGAATGTATAGACAGTTCAGCATGAATCAGTTTGGCTCTCAGTTCCATGTTTTTTAATCCTGAACCGTCCTGAATACTGCTGGTATCAAAGCCTCTTCCATTGTCGGAGATGCTGATGTGTAGTTTCTCACAGTCATCTTCCATCTGTATGGAAACATTTTTGGCTTTGGAATGTTTAAGGATGTTGTTGATACTTTCCTGTACAATTCTGAAAAGAATCAGACCGTGCTTTGGTGAAATATCAATATCCTGTTTTTGGGTGATAAATTCTATTTTTAATAATTTCAGTTTTTTGATCCTCTGAACTTCTCTTTCAATAGACTCTGCCAGCCCGAAATGAATGATCTGTTCAGTGATTAATGTTTTAGACAGGTTTCTGATATCCTGTATGCATTCACCAAGTAATTCGTTGAGCTCAGTCAGATCTTCTTTTTCGGTATCTTTGAGCTTGGTAATCAATTGGTTTTGGAGCAAACGAACGACGGACAATTTTTGACCCAGATCATCATGCAATTCCTGACCGATATAGTTGAGGGTCTGCTCCTTCATTTCTACCTGCGAAGTAGCAAGCTCCTTTTCAAAATGAAGGTCTTTTTCTTTTTGTGCGATCAGTAAGGTTGTTTTTTTCTTGATAAAAACCGCATAAATAAAGATCATTGTCAAGACAACGATGAATAAAGTAATCGTAAAGATGATGACTAAATTATTCTCTTCCATATCTGAAAAGGATTTATCTGATTCTTTCTTGTTTGTTCCAAATTAAACCCAATATGAGTATACCGTTACTGATCAGATTCAACATAAATAAAATGAAAAAATAAATAGTTTCCGAAACAGTAGTTCTGAAAAAAAGGATCGGGATGCTTCCAATGAAAAAGATCAGTAAAGCTACTGAAATCCAGAATGGTAAGTAACTTTTGATTCCCAGTATTTTATCAGAATTAAAGGTTTGGTACAGGAACAAAATAATTGAAAATAACAACAGAAGAATATCTACATAGAGCATATTAAAAGAAAAGTGATGAAGCAGATCATCTTCCGTATAAAACATGACAGCAATATTGAGGACAAAAAGAGCCAGGATGATAACCTGTATCCTTTTGAGCAGCGGAACATACAATAACTGGTAATAGTAAAATAAGTATAAAAAGAATATAATCATTAAAAAACCAATCACGTAAAATATGTCCGTAGGCAGTTTTGTCAGGTCGTAGTAGAAATAACAGAAAATATCAATCAGGGAAAACAACAGATATCCTATGATAAAAAACAAATTCTCCTTTCCGGTTTTTCTATATTTTGTGACCATCAGAATCATTACTATAATGGATATAACCATAGATATCTGTTTCCCTGTTTCAATATTCCAGTTCATAATCTCGTTTTTATGGCATGGTTCCGGATAACGTTTTTGGAGGAGGTGCCAGATTGGTCATGTTCATAGATTCTATTGAAGGGACATCTGTATTTTCCTCAGTAGCTTCCGTTCTGGCCATTGCATTGTCTCTTTTTCTTTTCTGTGAAGTAGGCACCAGAAATATGGTTTGATAGCCTGCGTATTCAGGTTTTGCCATTCTGTTTTTAGGATGATTTACAGGGTATTTTCCCATATAAATTCTAATTCCCGGATTTTTTAATTTCTGTTTTTTGGCATTTTCTTTTACATATTTAATATAGCCTTCCATGTCTTCCAACGAAAACCAGTACCATCGGGAATCCGGTTCACCGTTCCTGTATTTGGTGAGAATTTCATGATTGGTTCTGGTGTACTCATCAAAAAGAACCCGGCCTTCACGATAGCTGATCAGCTTTTTCTTATAACTGTTGCTAACAGGTTCTTTAGGTGGTTCGGAGCAGCGGGTGCAGCTTAGCAGACATAAAGCCAGAATAAGTGCTGCACACAAGGGACTTAAAATCTTAGTAAAAAAGGAAGTTTTCATTTTTATGGTTTTTAATTTTATGGAACAAAATTAGCTAACGGCACAACTATAAAAAAGAGGGAAAACACTGTTTTTATCCTTTAATAAATTTACGGCTTTTTAATATTCAGTTGAATATAAAATGTTGATTTGTTTTTATTTTAAAAAAAATATTAATTATGATTATTAAAATAACAATATCTGTTTGGTTCCGAAACTAAGTATAAAAAACAGGACCGGAAATCTATTCCCGGTCCTGTCAAACAAGATTAAGTGTAAAATTTAGCCTTTAAAGGCAAAAAGGATAATTCAAATGTGAACAGATTTTTATTGATTCTTAATCTATGTTTAGGGGAATTGATAGTAATGGTATTTTATTCTTATAAGCCATAATGGCTGTTTTACTTCGGTGGAAAAGAGATTCCACAAGATTGTATTTGTAGGGAACCATGGTCAGCAGATCCGGACTCGTCAACCTTATTTCCTCCTCAATAGCCTTGATGACCTCGATGGATTGAATCATCTTAAAACTGTATTTAATGTCATCCAGATCATAGCCGGAATTCAGGTCAATATCATGAATAACCTCTGCGAAACCTTCCAGTCTTTCACTTACATTGAATACTTCAACTTCAGCATTAAATTCATTAATAAAATAATAAATGTCATTCATGGCAGACCAGGTCATGTTTTTGTGAGTGTCATACGCGAAAAGAATTTTCCTGATTCCCGTATATTCTATGTGGGCAGGAACAATGAGGATTGGCCTTTTAATTCTGTGGATAGCCCTTGTCACGCTATTTCCTAAAATCCTTTGCTCAAGAGTTTTTTCTGCCATTCCCATCACTATAAAATCGCATTCGTGAAGCTGTATACAGTTTTCGAGCTCTTCAATAAAATTACCTGAAGCCAGATGATGGGCAGCTTCAATGCCATACAGGGAGTTGAGTTCAATGGCTTTATCTTCCAGTTTTTTCTGATTTTTAAGCGTTTGGGTATAGAAAAAATCGGCGGAAGCCTGTGCATTCAAGGCATGAACAGAAACCGTTTGAAGATTAAAAAGGATAATCCTGTATTTGTTTTCTTTTGCCATAGATGCTGCGTAATGCGTGGCATTTTCAGCTTCGTGAGAAAAATCTGTGCAGACAATTATTGTTTTCATTGTACCGGATTTAATACTGCAAAACTATGATAGCCAGCAATTCGCCGATTATAAAAATAGGGTGACATTGCATAAAATGATGATGAAATGTCTTTTTCAGGTGATGAACCGTCATATCCATTTTAACTCTTGTATTTTACGTTTCAGGGACGGTTTTGGCGGTCTCGTCTAAAATAGAAGATATTCGTCTAAAATCTATTTCTATATTTACATTCATAAAATCCCGGATATGAATAGGATTTCTACCATCAGAAAAAATATAGTACGGAATAAGAAGATTCTTTCTACCATGAAGAGAAGGCTCGTAATCTGGGCAGTAGCGGTAGTTACTTTCTGTGTTTTTTCCTATCTTATTGATCCTTTTGATCCCGTTTGGAAAGAATATTTGGACGCTCCGCTGAGGATGATTCTGGAAGATGCCTCATGGATTGTCTTTTTTTCTATCATCATTTCAGAAGTAAGTATATTTATTGACAGGACACTTAATAAGCTGCTTCCCTGGAGTAACAGAACCGTAAAGCGATTGCTCATTCAATGTTTGATTCAGATCGTGGGAAGTGTTATGATTGTGATTATTATTAATGCAATTGTAGACTGTACTTCTGTAACATTACCTGAAATGGATTCCCGTAAAGAATATACCCTTCTTGGGCAGTGGATTGCAACCAATATTGTAATATCATTGATTATCAGTGCATTCAATACCGTGGATTATTTACTTGAAAACTGGAAAAAAACGGCAGTAGAAGCTGCCCAGCATAAATTGAGAGCATCCAAACATAAACAGGCTGCTATGGCAGCAGAACTTCAGGCTCTAAAACTGCAGATAGATCCCCATTTTATTTTCAATAACCTGAGTGTGTTGTCAGAACTCATTCTGGAAGATCAGCAGCTAGGTTATGATTATTCAGAGAAGTTTGCAAGAGTGTACAGATATCTGTTGGTCAATTCCAAAAAAGATATCATTGCAGTAGAAGAGGAGCTGAAATTTTTAGAATCCTACATCTTTCTGATTGAAAAAAGAATTGGTGAAGGAGTGGTATTCAAAATAGATATTCAGGAAGAATACAGATCAAGATTTACACTTCCTCTCTCTTTACAGCTGTTGGTTGAAAATGCCATTAAACATAACCAAACCTCTAAGGTAAACCCCTTGGAAATACAGGTTTATACAAATTCTGAAGGAGAGTTGGTGGTCTCCAATACATTTCTGCCTTTAATCAATAAGCCGGATTCCTCAGGAGTAGGACTCACCAATATTATTGCACGGTACGAGATTTTGGGATATCCTAAGCCTGTGATTGAAAAAACTGAAGATAAATTTATTGTAAAACTCCCATTGATATGAAGATTAATAAAGTTTTAATCGTTGAAGACGAAAGACCGAATGCTGATCGATTAAAAAGACTATTGTTGAAGTTAAGACCCCATATCGAAATCCTGTCTGTAGAAGACTCGATTACTTCAACAGTACACTGGCTGGAAAATAATGTCGTTCCGGATGTTATCATGATGGATGTACGCCTTGCGGATGGGCTCAGCTTTGAAATATTTAACAAGCATGAAATTAAAAGTGCGGTCATATTCACCACAGCCTATGATGAATATGCAGTACAGGCATTTAAATACAACAGCGTAGATTACCTTTTGAAGCCTATTGAAGAAGAAGAGCTGGATGCCGCTTTAAAACGGTATGAAACCTTTATGGAAGCCGTTCCGGTAGTGGGAACAGCCATTGAAGGACTGCTGAATTATATCCAGCCGAAAGATTACAGAAAACGGTTTTTAATAGCCCATAGAGATGGATATAAAACCGTTCTGGCAGAAGATATCTTATACTTTTATACCGAATTGGGAATCAGCAAAGCCATGTTGAATACCGGAGTAGTAGAGAATGTTCCCCAGACGCTGGAAGAGCTTGAAAAACAGCTAGATCCTAAATTCTTTTTCCGGGCCAACAGACAATTTATCATTCATATCAATTCCGTAAAACAGATTTTTAATCATTTTAATGGAAAATTGAAGCTGGAACTAAGAAAACCACCTGAAATGGAAGTGATTGTAAGCAGGGAAAAAGCTTCCATTTTCAAATCCTGGATGGATTATTAAGATGATTAATCCTTATAAAAAATAACAAAGGCTGTCTTTACATAAGGCAGCTTTTTTTCATTTAATTTTACTCTTATTTCTGTCGGAAAAGCTCTTTTTTATCCTGTTTATAAGCGAAAACACCTGTTTTCCTTTCATTTTTCCTTTCATACGCTTCACCTGCGATTAACGACACTTCACCCAATTTCTGAATGAATATCCTTATTATATGAAGTTATTTTGCTCCTGTAAAATTTAAAAACCAATGTTATGAATTACAGAAAAGGATATCTGGTACTTTCACTTACGGCTGCAGCGATATTGTACTCGTGTGGTTCCGGGAACAGCCAGGAAAATGCCCAGCAAATGCAGCAGGCATTGCCTACAGATTTTATTCAGGTGAAGTCCGGAGATGCTGAGGTGTCTACAGGATATCCTGGGAGTATTGAAGGGCAGGATAATGTGGATATTAAAGCACAGGTAACAGGATATCTGGAAGCTGTGTATATCAAAGAAGGACAATATGTAAGTAAAGGACAGACCCTTTTCAGAATAAACCCATCGGTATATAACGAACAGGTAAACACCAATGAAGCGGCTTTGAAATCTGCCCTTGCAGCCCAGGAAACGGCAAGACTTGAAGTGGAAAAGCTGAAACCCCTTGTAGAAGGAAAAGTAGTTTCTGATATGCAGTTGAAAACAGCTCAGGCAAGTTATAAAGCAGCATCAGCACAGGTAGCACAGGCACAGTCATCATTAGGATCATCAAAGATCAATGCTAATTTTACTTATGTCAAAGCTCCTGTTAGCGGGTATATTGGAAGAATTCCCAACAGGGTAGGAAACCTTATCAGTCCGTCTGATGCATCTCCGTTGACAACCCTTTCAAGTATCAACAGTGTGAATGTCTATTTCTCAATGAATGAAGCTGATTTTATTGCTCACAGCAGATCAGCTGCATCAGGAAATACGGCAGAAGATGTAGAACTTATCCTTGCAGACGGTTCTACGTATGCTCTTAAAGGAAAACTGGAAAATGCCAGCGGAAACTTCGATAGAAATACAGGAAGCATCCAGATGAAGGCCGTTTTTCAAAATCCCGATAAATTATTGAGAGCAGGTGGTACAGCAAGAGTCATGATTCACAATGCACAGAATGGAGTGGTTAAACTTCCCAAAACATCAGTAAAAGATATTCAGGACAGATTCTTTGTCTATAAACTGAATGGTAAGGATAAAGTGAAAATGACTCAGATTACCGTTTCAGGAAGTACATCTCAGGATTACTTTATCAAAGAAGGCGTGAGTGCAGGAGACAGGATTGCCATCAACAGAATTGATGCCCTCACGGATGGAGCACAGGTTGTTGCGACAACAGTTCCTTTGAGATAGTTGTATAACCATTCTTAGAAAATTCAAAAATGTTAAAAAAGATAATAGACCGTCCGGTACTGGCGACGGTAATATCCCTGATCATCGTGATTTTAGGGATAATAGGACTAAACCAGCTGGCGGTGACCAGATTCCCGGATATTTCTCCGCCTACCATCACCGTTTCAGGATCATATCCGGGAGGAAATAGTGAAACCGTAATTCGTTCTGTGGTAACCCCGCTGGAAGAGCAGATCAATGGAGTGGAAGATATGGAGTACATGAAATCTACCGCAAGTAATGACGGTACATTTTCCATCTCCATTATATTCAAACAGGGAGTGAATGCCGATCAGGCTGCGGTAAATGTGCAAAACAGAGTACAGCAGGCTACACCGATCCTTCCGCAGGAGGTTGTGAGAATGGGATTGACCACCTCCAAGCAGCAGAACAGTATGGTATTGATTTTCAATATTTATACTGAAGATAATAAACAGTATGATGAGACCTTCCTCCAGAACTATGCGAATATTAATCTTATTCCGCAGGTCAAAAGGGTAAAAGGAGTAGGGCAGGCCATGGTCTTCGGGTTGAAGGATTATTCCATGAGAATATGGTTGAACCCTCAGAAAATGTCTTCTTATGGGCTTGAACCTGCAGATGTTTCCAGAGCGATTGCAGATCACAGTTTAGAATCTGCTCCTGGTAAATTGGGAGAAGAATCTGATGCAGCCTTAGAATATGTAATCCGATATAAAGGAAAAAAGAACAAACCGGAACAATATGAAAATATTATTGTTAAAAATACCGGAAGCCAGGTCATCCGACTAAAAGATGTTGCCCGGGTAGAATTCGGAGCGATTTCAAATACGGGGGACAACCTTTCCAACGGGAAAAATGCTGTTACTGTAGCGATCATGCAGACTACAGGATCCAATGCCAATCAGATTGAAATAGGAGTGAATAAAGCGCTTGACCAACTGTCAAAATCATTTCCTCCAGGCATTAAATATACCAAGGTAATGAGCACCAAAGAAAGGTTGGATGAAGCTACAGGACAGGTAAAATCTACTTTGATAGAAGCTTTTATCCTTGTATTTATTGTAGTGTTTATCTTCTTGCAGGATTTCAGATCTACCATCATTCCGGCAATAGCTGTTCCGGTAGCAATTATCGGTACATTCTTCTTCCTTCTGGTTTTAGGATTTACCATCAATGTGCTGACTCTTTTTGCCCTTGTACTGGCGATCGGTATTGTTGTGGATGATGCCATTGTAGTTGTAGAAGCCGTCCATAGCAATATGGAAGGAACGGATCTTTCAGGAAGAGAAGCTACGCACAAGGCGATGAGTGAGATCACAGGAGCAGTTATTTCCATTACACTGGTAATGTCTGCCGTGTTTATTCCAATCGGGTTTATGTCAGGTTCTGCAGGATTATTCTATAAGCAGTTTGCCTATACATTAGCAATAGCGATTATTATTTCAGCGGTCAACGCATTGACGTTAACTCCTGCTTTATGTGCCGTATTTTTGAAAAATAACCATTCAGGAGAAGGAGAAAAACCCAAAGGATTCGGACAAAGGTTTGCGGTAGCATTCAATGCCGGATTTAACAATATGACGAACCGTTATGCAAAAGGGATTCGGTTTTTAATAGGAAGAAAATGGATTGCAGGAGGATTGGTTATCGCAATTATCGGTGTTGCAGGATGGTTAATGTCAAGCACTCCGAAGAGTTTTGTTCCAATGGAAGATGATGGGTTCTTTATGTATACCTTAAGCATGCCGCCGGGAACCGCATTAACCAAAACGACAGAAGTTTCGAATAAGATCAATACCATTTTAAAAGGGGTAAATGCGGTGCAGGAAAATACTTCCATTACTGGATATAACCTGCTTAGCAACAGTGCAGGACCAGCTTACGCAATGGGATTTGTTAAGTTAAAACCTAAAAAAGAAAGAGGTGAAGTTCAGGATATTCAGGCCGTTGTAGATATGGCTAACGAAAAACTGGGAGTTATTAAAGAAGGAAGTGTGATGACCTTCAGAATGCCTCCGGTAGAAGGATACGGAATGACGAATGATGCAGAAATTGTCCTTCAGGACCGTATGGGAAGAGATCCTCAGGTTCTTAAAGCTAAAGCAGATGAACTGATTGGACAGCTGATGAAGGTTCCGGAAGTAGCTTTTGCCTATACCATGTTCAGGGCAGACTATCCACAAATGGAGCTTGAAGTAAATGAAGATAAAGCCAAACAGCTTGGGGTAAGCATTTCAAACCTGTTGGGAACTGTTCAGACGTATTTCTCAGGAGATCAGTCTCAGAATTTCTCAAGATTCGGGAAGTTCTACAGAGTCAATATTAAAGCTGACGGAGTTTTCAGAATGGATGAACAGGCATTCAATGATATCTTCGTAAAGAATGAAAAAGGAGATATGGTTCCGGTAAATACGCTGATCACTTTGAAAAAAGTCTATGGTCCGGAATCCGTTCAGCGTTATAATCTTTACAACTCATTAAATATCAATGTATCTCCAAAACCTGGAGTAAGTAACGGAGAATTGATGGGTAAACTGGAACAGACTTTAAGCAAATTACCTTCTGACTACAGTTATGAATGGACGGGATTGAGTCTTGAAGAAAAGTCCGCAGGAAACCAAACCATCGCCATCTTTGGATTGTGTCTGCTTTTTGTATATCTGCTTTTAGCAGCGCAATATGAAAGTTATATCCTGCCTCTTGCGGTAATGCTTTCCATCCCAACGGGTATTGTAGGAGCGTTCTTAGGAATAAAAGCGATTGGGCTGGATAATAACATCTATGTACAGGTAGGATTGATTATGCTTATTGGTTTGCTGGCTAAAAATGCGATTCTTATTGTAGAATTTGCCATACAAAGGCGAAAAGCAGGTCTTTCGATTCTGGATTCTGCATTGGAAGGAGCAAAGGCGAGATTACGTCCGATTATCATGACTTCATTAGCCTTTATTGTAGGGATGATTCCGCTGATGATTTCCACAGGAGGAATGGCTTCGGGAAACAAGTCAATCAGTACAAGTGCAGCAATGGGAATGTTGAGCGGAGTGGTTTTAGGAGTTTTTGTAATTCCTGTACTATACATGTTCTTTCAGTATCTGGATGAGAAATTCTCTACCAAAAAGAAGTATAATACAATAGAAAATCAATTGACAAATGAGAATATTTAATATAAAGAATTTCCTTATTTCAGGCGCAATGGCATCACTGCTGATGTCTTGTGCCGTAGGGAAAAAATATACAAGAACAGATCTTCAGCTTCCTGAAACTTACAAAGAACAGGTACAGGTTACAGGAGATACTGTAGTGCTGCCATGGAAGACTTTTTTCAAAGATCCTAAATTGATTGGGTTAATAGATAAAGCCCTTTCAAGAAATAACGAAGTACATGTTGCCCTGAAAAATATTGAACAGCTGGATCTGATCTATAGACAAGCCAAACTGGGGCTGATGCCAACACTGGATCTCACTGCCGGAGCGAACAGAAGCTGGGCATCCAAAAATACCCTTAACGGCTCTCTTAATGAACAGTTTGTAGGGACAAAATACATGGATGATTTCAGTGCTGCACTGAGGCTTTCCTGGGAAATAGATATCTGGGGAAAAGCTAAAATGCAGAAAGAATCTGCTGCGGCAGAATATTTTGGGCAGAAGGAAAACTTAAATGCCATTAAAAGCAGGATTGTAGTTCAGGTAGCACAGGCTTATTATAACCTTATCAGTCTGGATGAACAGTTGAAAATAGCTGAACAGAATATTGAACTCAGCAACAACACGCTTACAATGATGAATCTTCAGTTTACGGCCGGACAGATTAATTCATTGGCTGTTCAGCAGTCGGAAGCCCAAAAGAAAACCGCTGAGTTGTTAATCCCTTTGGCAAAACAGAATATTTCTATCCAGGAAAATGCTTTGAGTATTCTTTGTGGAGAATATCCCACCGGAATAGAAAGAGAAGGAAATCTTAAAACAATGATTCCTGAAAATAGATTATCAGAAGGATTGCCAGCCCAACTGCTGAGTCGTAGACCGGATCTGAAAATGGCAGAATTTAACGTAATCAGCCTGAACTCCAAAACCGGACTGGCAAAAGCAGCCATGTATCCAAGCATCAGTCTGAGCCCGCAAATAGGAGTGAATTCCAATAAATTCAGCTCATGGTTTGATATTCCGGGATCTATAACGAAAGCAATTGCAGCCAATCTGACAGCCCCGATTTTTCAGAAAAAACAATTGAAAACAGCTTATGAAACAGCATTAATTGAGCAGGAAAAAGCAGCTATCAATTTTAAACAATCTGTCATGACCGCTGTGGGAGAAGTTTCTGATGCTATGGCCAAATCTAAAGGTTCCTCAGAAAGACTACAGCTTTTGGAACAAAGAACAGCCATTCTGGATAAAGGAATCAATGATGCTCTGAAGTTGTATAAAAGCGGTATGGCAACCTATCTGGAAGTAATCACTGCCCAGAATAACAAACTTCAGAATGATCTGGAAGCCATCAATGTTACGCTTGAAAAACTAAACGCTGAGGTTGATCTTTATAGATCGCTTGGAGGAGGAGTACAATAACACAGAACTGATCCATAATAAAAAGGAAGCTATACCCTATAGTTTCCTTTTTTGCTATTCATGAAGCAGGAATACAGCTTAATTTTTACAACAGGTACGGAATTTGCAGAAGAGTGGTGAAATTTTATATGCATTAAATCAATAAGTTATGTGAAAATTTATCTTTTTTTCAAAAATACATGCAAGATTTTTGAAAAGTGAGATTTATATAGATGAGTACTCGAAAATAATTAATGTTTAACGAAAAAGTAATGCAATGAAAAAATTGACAGTACCCCGATTTTTGATAACAGTTTTAATGGTTTTTGTAGGATTTACCTTATCCTCTTGTCTTAATGATGACAGTCCGGAAATTCCGCCTGTAAAAATGGATGACTTAAAAGGAAACTATAAAGGGAAGCTTATAATTGTTCAGGGAAATAGCAAAAGAGAAGGAGTAAAAGATTTTAAAGTAAAGAAAGATACCATCTCATTTGCTGAATTTCCAATTACCGAAATTGTAAAGACGGTAGTGAAAGATCCTGCAAAAGTAGAAGCTGCTTTAAAGACAATGGGAAAAATAAAGTATGATCTTCAATATGCAGCAGTGATTAATACCGCGAATAACGTAATAGAACTTACTTTAGCTCCTAAAGCAATGGAACTTCAGATTCCTGTAGATGGTGTTAATAAAAAAACGGTTGTAGAATTCATCTCTAAGCAAAAAGGGTATTACGTAGGTATGGATCAAACACTTAGGTATGCTCTTACAGCAGAAAAAATTACAGTAGATGGTACATTGGTTACTCCTTATGAAGTGATTGACTATAATTTCCCATTCTGTATAAAAAATTAATTAATAGATATTATCATAAATGGATTGCGCTTTATTACTAAGATGCAATCTATTTTTGCTTGACAGTTTTATAACGTCCCAGTGGATACGGAGGCAGTAGCAGTATATGGAAGAAAGTAAAGAACAGATTTTGGTAAAGCACCTTCTGAAGAAGGAGGAAGCTGCATGGAAAGAGCTTTTTGGAGCTTATTCCAGAAATCTGACCTATGTATGCTCCCGTTATCTGGCAGAAAAAGAAGATGTTCATGATGTACTCCAAAACAGCTTTATCAAAATGTTCCGTTCGATAGAATCTTTTGAGTACAGGGGAAATGGTTCTTTAAAAGCCTGGATGACCCGTATTACAGTCAATGAATCTTTGAAGCACATTAAACAGAAAGGAGATTTTAAATCAGCCATTGAAGTAGATGATCTTCCGGATATGCCTAATGAAGAAGAACCGGATTTTGAAGAGATTCCCCGTGATGATATTATGATGATGATCAGAGCTCTTCCTGAAGGATACAGAACTGTTTTTAACCTGTTTGTATTTGAGAAAAAAAGCCATAAAGAGATTGCCGGAGTATTGGGAATTGCAGAAAATTCTTCTGCATCACAGTTTCACCGTGCAAAAGGACTGCTTGTTCAGAAAATAAAAGAATTTAAAATGTCAAAAAAAGCACAATATGAATAATGAATGGTTAAATAACCTGCGAAGCAGAATGGACGACCATGAAGAGGAAGTGCCGGAAGGATTGTGGAATGACATCAAAGGTGAATTGTTTTCTGAAGAAGAAAATAACAGCATCCCTGGATTTATTCCTGAAGTTCATGAAGGTGGAGCTGACAAGAAAGAAAGAACCATAGGTAAAGGGCAGAAATCCTTATTCTATCGTATTGGAGGTATTGCTGCTGCTATTACATTATTGTTTTTACTGATGAAAATACTGCCTCAGAATGATACAGAAAAACTCTTGTCTCATAAATCTGAAGAGGTAAAAAAAGATGACAAAAATTCTTTACAACCTATAAAAACTGAACAGGTTTCAGGAAGTGAAGTACCATCACAGGCAGATGCTTTTTTAGCAGAAAATATATTGAAGACAGAAGATCCGAAGGAAGGATTGACACAAAGCTATTGGGCTCCCGGAAAGAAAAATGAAATAGGAAATATTCAGGATATTATTAAACTGCCAACGGCTTCAGAAGCTTTTCAGCAGGAAAGTAAAATTGCTCAGAAAGTATCTCCAGTACCAGTAGAAGATACTGTGAAAGAAACAGTTATTGAAAAGAATGCGGATGAGGTTCTTTTTGAACAGGAAAAAATAAAAGAAGTATATGCTGAAAATACAAAGCCTAGTACGACAAAATCCCGAGATAAAAAATCATGGATGCTGGGTCTGCTTACCGGTGATATTGCTTCCAATTCTGCAGAACAGCAGTTTCCCGGATATGCTTCA
Organism: Chryseobacterium sp. Marseille-Q8038; assembly: GCF_965111995.1. Taxonomy (NCBI): domain Bacteria; kingdom Pseudomonadati; phylum Bacteroidota; class Flavobacteriia; order Flavobacteriales; family Weeksellaceae; genus Chryseobacterium; species Chryseobacterium sp. Marseille-Q8038. The sequence goes on from NZ_CBCOPN010000002.1 coordinate 1,786,554, forward strand.
ATTACTGGAAAAGTGATGAATGTGGAGCAGGTATGGACGACTTCTGTATATCATGATGATCCTCTGATGGCCATATTGCTTGCTAATCAAAGCCAGCCGGTAGAAGCGAGGATCAGACACAAAGTACCTGTTACATTCGGGCTTTCTGTTTACTATAATTTAGGAAAAAGATGGGGAATAGGAACAGGGCTGAATTATACCAAACTGTCTACTGAACTCCATTCCGGAAGTGACAACAACTATATTAAAGGAGACCAGTCAGTTCATTATTTAGGAATTCCTGTTCAGGTTAATTATAATGTCATTCAAAAAGGAAGATTTACAGGCTATATAACAGGTGGAGCCCTCGTGGAAAAACCTATAGCAGGAAATATCACCACAACGTACGTTGTTGATGATCAAATAAAGGAATCTTCAAAAGAACGCCTGGAACCAAAACCTTTACAGTTTTCTGTAAACACGGCGGTAGGCTTTCAGCTGAAGCTCATTGATAAAGTAGGAATTTATGCAGAACCGGGAGTAGGATATCATTTTAAAGAAGAAAATGCGCCCAATACCATTTACAAAGAAAAACCCCTTCATTTTAATATGAAATTTGGAATAAGAGTGCTGTTGGATTAATGTTGAGGATTATAAAATAACACCAAACTTAATAATCTTTATATATGAAAACAAAACTAATTTTTTTAGTGTTTTTGCTATTCAGTATTTTGAATATAAAAGCACAATGTACCCCAACAATTACCAGTGCGAGGCTTGGGCAAAAATATCCGGGAACGATCTTATTCTGTAATACGGAAGACGAAATCCTTTCCACAACACAGACGTACGCAAGCTATCAGTGGTATAAACAGGAATGGACCTGGCAGACTCCTAATAACAATCCATGGGTAGCCATTCCGGGAGCTACATCACAACAGTTAACGATTAATGGCAGCGAACAGTTGAATTATTTTAAAGTAGTCGTTTCCGAGGGCGATTGTACCGCAGAAAGTCCAACTGCATTTGCAGACGGCTTTGTATACGGTCTTCCGGCTATGATGAGCACTTATACGCCTGGAACATATCAGGAAAATGCAGGAACAGTGAATGTCTGCAGCGGAGCTTCTGTTCAGTTTGATAATATATTTCCTGTAGTATACGGAAAGCACACCTGGTTCAGATGTGTACCAAGCAGCAATCCTCCGGTGGTAGGAGATCCCTGTATCATTCCTGGTGTCGTAGGAGATACTTACGTGGCAACCAGTTCAGGAAAGTATGGATTTTATGCCTGTACGGAATATTGTCCTGATCAGTGTGAGATGTTAGACCCGTTTGCATTTGTAGAACTGAATTTCGGAGATTGGGAATTCTGTGGCAATTTGGGAACAGGAGAAACAAAAGTTAAAAATAATGATCTGAAAATCTATCCGAATCCTACGGCACAACACCTTTATATCGGGAAAGAGTCAGATAAAGTTTACAAGGAAGTTATCATCATAGATATGTCCGGAAAGCTTGTCCTGAAGAAAGCTGATCACCAGTACAATCAGCCCATTGATGTCAGCCAGCTGGTACCCGGAAATTATATTATTGTTTCTAAAGGAACAGATGGCAGCGAATACAAAAATAGATTTATAAAGAAATAGGATTACATAATCTGAAGATACTAAAATATTGATTGTGGGAAGGAAGAATGGATGTCAGAGGAGGGATGTTCCTTGTATTGAAGAAGAACTAAAGTAATTTATTTTAATACTTTACGCTCATAGATACATTTCATCCTTGTTAATCTAATGACGGTCATAATTACCCCCAAAAGGAGCTCACTCTCTCTGGCATCCGCCTTCCTGACTTACACTTAATTTTTTCAGTAATTCAGATGACATAATCATTTTCGTTAGTTTTTAATAATGGTTGGGGTCGGTACAAATCTCTTTGTACCGATTTTTTTATGCCCCCTTTTTTGGGTGAATGTTCTCTAGCCCTATGTTTTGCTTTTTATATGACTTTTTTCATACAGACAACAATAGAGTACAACCATGGTTTTGTATTTACATCTGAATGTAAGCCTGTTACAATTTTAAAAGGAATTTATACATAAACCAATATTAATTATAATTAGAACAATTAAAAATAAATACCTTTTTCCTTTGGGAGTTTACAGGTGAACCATTAATTTTGCTATTTATAATAATTATAAATAATGAAATTGTATCAGCGTATTTTTATCTTTCTCATTTTTACCCTTACAATTTCCCTCATTAAAGCACAGGATGCTGGTTTTACAGTTCAAGGAGCTGTACAGGATCACTCAATGCAGGGATTAAATGGAGTAACTATTTTTGTTGAAAACACAAAAATAAATACAAAAACCGATCAAAACGGAAATTTCAAGATTAGTTACAAGAAGGGAGAGGCTACCTTAGTATTCAGCCTGGATGGTTACAAAAAACTTAAAAAGAAAATAAACTTCGGCAGTGGAGTATCTCCCGTAAATATTCAGTTAGCTGAGGATCGTGCGGCTGTACAAGAAGTTGTAGTTCACGGCAAAGGTAAAGTAAAAGCACTGCAAGACGGTGCTTTTACTGTTAATGCTATAGATGTTGCTAAATTGGCTAATACCACGGCAGATCTTAATCAGGTTCTGAACAGAACCACAGGGATTAAAGTCCGTCAACAGGGAGGTATAGGTTCCGATTATAATTTCTCTATCAACGGAATGTCTGGTAAAGCTGTGAAATTCTTTATAGATGGCGTACCACTGGAAATGCTTGGAAAAGGAGTGGATCTGAGTACATTACCTGTAAATATGGCAGACCGTGTAGAGATCTATAAAGGGGTAGTTCCTATCCATTTAAGTACGGATGCAATGGGTGGAGCGGTTAATATTATTACGCCGTCAAGCAGCAGAAATTACCTGGATGCAAGTATAAGCCTGGGTTCTTTTAATACACAGCGTATCAATCTGAATGGGCAGTTTAAAGACGATAAAACAGGAATTATCCTGCGTATCAACAGTTTTTATAACCATTCAGATAACAACTACCTGATGAAGGATATGAAAATCTGGAATGCTGCTAAAAACGAATATGAGTTAAAAGACCTGAAACGTTTTAATGACAGATATCAATCTGTTTTTGGGATGGCAGAGGTAGGATTAGAAAACAAAAGCTGGGCAGATTCTTTCTTTGTAGGAATGTCACAATCAGTTTTTGATAAACAGATTCAGACCGGTTCCAATCAGGAAGTAGTATATGGTGGGGTAAAGCAAAACGGACAGGCTCATAATTACTTTATGAAGTATAAAAAAACAGGACTATTCAATGATCATCTGGATGTGAATGTGTATGCCGGTTTCTCAAAAAGCGTTCAGAAAGCGACAGATACCCTTATGCGTAAATACAGTTGGGATAACACTTTTGAACCTTCTGCTACAAGTGAAAAAGGAGGAAGGACTATTATCATGCAGCATGAAGACCGTCTTTACTCACAGCTAGGAGCTTCTTACAAAATAGTTGAACATCACAAGCTTATCTTTAATTATGTCCTTGATTACCTTAAGAATACCACATTCAATCAACTTGAAGAGGAAAAAAAGAATGTACCTCCGGCGAAGATGACCAAACAGATCTTATCTATGGCTTATCAACAGGAGTTTTTCAATAAGCATTGGACTAATATTTTCTTTGCTAAATACTATCAGGTAGGACTTCAGAAAATGGTTTTCGATCCGGTGACCAGAACAGATAATCCGGCAAAGGATAATTTTAGCAGTTGGGGCTACGGCTTTGCTACCACAGTAAAAATTACAAAAGGATTGGGTATAAAAGGATCCTTTGAACGTTCTTATCGTTTGGTAGAACCACAGGAAATTTTCGGAGATGGGGTTGCTGTAACCAGTAATATGAATCTGAAACCTGAAACCAGTAATAATGTAAACGTAGGTTTATACTATGGTCACCATTGGGGGCAGCATGCTTTCCGTATAGAAGGGGCAGGGTATATTCGTGATACAAAGGATTTTATTTATACCGTTCCCAATTTATATAATAGTACTTTCAAATATGAAAACCTGTCTAATATTTTTACCCGCGGACTGGAGGGAGAGATCAGTTACCAATACAAAAGACTCCTGAACGTGTTAATGAATGTGAGCTACAACAAAGCTTATGACAATACAAAATTTGCCAACAACAGTGAAGATGTTGTTTCGGCTACTTACAAAAAAGGTGTTCCCAACCAGCCTTGGTTATTTGGAAATGTAAATGTAAGCGTTGGTAAAGACGACTGGTTTCAGAAAGACAGCAGGATAGAGCTTTACTACGGGCTGCAGATGACAGAATGGTTCTACAAAAACTGGAAATCCTATGGAAATCCACGAAACATTCCGATCATTCCAAGACAAACCCTTCACAACATCGGGATAAGCTATTCCATGAAGAACGGGAGGTATAATCTGGCGTTCGATGTAAGTAACGTTGGGGATGCACTGGCCTATGACAACTTCAAACTTCAGAAGCAGGGACGTGCTTTCTATGTAAAATTCAGATACCTACTTAAGTAAAAAGATTATGACACAATATTTCAAAAACAGTATATTTTTAATACTTGCATGTTTAACCATTTTTAGTTGTGAACGCGAACCTGGTTCCGGCGAATCTGAAAGTGGCGAAAAAGACTATAAATATTTTTTACTTTCCGCTCTCGGAAGCTGGCCCAATACTGTACATTACATGACAGCTACCAATGACCTGACAAAAGGTGAAATGGATATTACCAAAGAAGGAGATGAAATTAACTCCAAAGGAACTTACTCCTATATTGTAAAAAATGGCTTTATCTACAACTATAAAACCGATCAGGGCATCTTCAAAAAATTTAAATATACGCACGATAGGCTGACGACTGTAAAAGAAGTGCCTTATACCTATATCAGTGATATTGCCAGTTATGTTTGGATAGATGATCATACTTTGGTTGTTGTAGGAGATACAGGAGATGGTCAGCATATACGCTATACTGTTTTCAATGCCACAGACCTTAGTATTATCCGCCAGGGTGAGATTGAAGGGTTTCAGCCTTTCCCAAACGCTTATAATTTCTATTCGCTGGGTGCTATGACGTATATGGACGGACAGATCTATCTGCAGTACAGCTTCCGCAATGGTAAATGGATCACTCCTGAATATTACAATTTTGCTGTAATAGATTATAATACCTTCAAAGTGAAAAATTCCATAACAGATAACCGAAGTTCTGGGGTAGCCAATGGTTCTCCTTACTTTAAAACTACTTTTACAAAAGATAAAGAAGCTTTTTATTATACATGTTTTCCAAGGGCAGGAGCAGGAACAAGTGATATTTTCCTTTTCAGGGCTCTCAAAGGGGCAACTTCGCCTGATGCAGGATATCAGATCAATCTTACCAATCTTGTCGGGGGCAAGCCTTTGGAAACAGTTATCGATTATATTGGTAATAATAAAATGGTAGTTCTGTATCGTGATCCCGCATTAGGAGACAGCTACAATGGCCGATATGCTATTATAGATATCGAAACCAAGCAGTTGGTAAGGGTTCTGGATGAATTGCCGGGAGATGAACCGTACGAACAAGGGATGTTTGTTCAGAATAATAAATTATACATTGCTGTAAATACCAGTAAAGGAGGGAATTTTGTCTGGATTTATGATCAGCAAACGGATAAGATAACTAAAGGAATGAAGCTTCCCAATAGTATTTCCGGATTTGCCCGTTTCGATAAATTATATGACTAATTATAGCATATTTATTTGATAAAAAACCGGTTCTCAAAATTTTTGAGAACCGGTTTTTTGTTAAACTATTGTCGATCCTTTGTTTAAAAAAAACCTTGACAAGGCTGTATTAAAATGCCCGGATATAATTGGGTTAAAGTTTATAGTTGAATGAAAGCGTTACCACACGGCTGTCCAGATTGTATTTTTGTCGGATGGTAGAGCTGAAATTATTTCCTGTTACCCGGTAATTATTGGTCTTTAATAAATCCGTTACTGCAAGTTTTACGGTTGCTTTATCCTTTAATAATGTTTTAGAAACCCCTAATGTCAGGTCAAAATAAGCATCACGGATAAACAAGCCAATATTAGATTTCGAAAAATACTGTCCATTAGCCTCTGCTTTCAATCCTTTTGCAATGCTAAAGCTATTTTGTGCATTTAACGTAAATGCCAGTTGAGAACTGTTGACCGAGTAATTCTGATAATTGCCCTTATATTCACTGTTGAATATATTCAGCATAGAAGTAAGTGACCACCATTTAAAAAGCTTTGTAGTGGCTGTAATATTGGCGCCATATACATAAGATTTATTTAGATTATCCTGAGTTTTTACGAGGATTCCTGTGTCTGGCTGATAGTTGTATACTTCTGTCATTACATCATTTGTAACACTAAAATAGGCTGATGCAATAATGTATTTTCCCCAGGTATATCCCAATTCTGTTGCGTGGGTAAATTCCGGATTCAGATTGGGGTTTCCTTGCCAGTAATTGAAAGGATCATCATAAAAGCGGAACGGATTCAAATCGAAGTGACTGGGTCTGTTGATTCTTTTACTGTATGAGGCATAAAATCCATGTTGATCATCCATCTGGTATTTGATTGATGCACTGGGAAAAAGATTTGTATAATCTCTTTTTCGTTGTTCCCCGGAAGTTTTTTGATTGATATCTGTATGGGTTATTTCTGTTCTTAACCCCAGTTGGAATGTCCATTTAGTCAGATTAAGCTTGTAGTTGGCATACAATGCATGTATCTGCTCCTTGTATGCATATTCATTACTTGCTTTATCGTCATTGATCCACTCATTATCCTGCTCTATAAAATACTCAGAAGGATTGTTATTAGACTTTACAGTAGATTTTAATCCTGTTTCCAGATTATGCATTTCGCTAAAAGGCAGGGTAAAATCTACCTTCGCATTGAAAACCTTCAGGCGGGAAGCAATGTTGCCTCTTCTGTTGTTGAATTTCTCTGGTCCCAGATTCACCAATGCATCTGAAATCTGATTCTGACGGGAAGAAAAGCGTGAAGTTTCGTATTCCAGATCCACATCTACCTTATAATCCTTATCATTGAAGATATGCGTACCTTTTAAATTATAGGTATAATCGTACCAGTTTTCTTTGCTTTTATTATCTGAAAGAACATGAGCAAACAGGTTATCTATCGGCTGGAATATTCTGTTTTCCCCTTTCGAAAAATCTTCATATCGTCCTATCTTAGCATCAAATAAAGCACCAATAGTTGTTTTGTCGCTAAAAGCATAATCAGCACCAAACTTAAAGTTATTAGAAGTTAAAGGCTCATTGGTCATTGAATTCTGATCTGTTCTCCGGGTTATTTGTTGAGGTTGCTTTTCATCGAAGAAAATCTGGCTAAAGTTTCGTCTTTCTTCTTCGCCACGAAAAGTATAGCTGTAGTCTCCATGTAGAGAGAGTTTATGATGCGTATAGTTCAGGCTCAATCCTGTATTTACTCTGCTTTTACGGGCTCTTCCTCCGTTCAGATAATAGTTGCCACTCAGTCCTTCTGATGAGCTTTTTTTCAGTACAATATTAATGATGCCGGCATTTCCCGCAGCATCATATTTAGAGGAAGGATTGGCAATTATTTCAATATTTTTTACCAGTGTGGAATTGGTAGAACGCAACAGGTTAGCAAGTTCCTTTGCAGAGAGCGAGCTCAGCTTACCGTTAATCATCACACTTACTCCTTTTTTGCCTCGTAATGAGAGTTCACCTTCTTGCGAAACTACCACACCAGGAGTTTTGCCAAGCAATTCCAAAACAGAAGTGCCATCAGACAACACACTATTCTCTACATTAAAAATCATTTTATCAGCTTTTTGCTGGAAAACGGCTTTACTCCCTTTTACTACGATGCCGCTGATCTCTGAGATTTTATCCGTTTGTATAGAATCGTTCTGGCTTTCAGTTTGTCCGTAGGCATTCAGACTCGCCATTAAAGGGAGCCATATATAGTGTTTCTTCATGATAATAGATTTAGGTTGTTGGTTTTTTTTTATTTTTTCTGCCCCACCAGATCATAAATCCGGTTATGGGCAATGAGGCACAGAATAAACTCATGATAAAGGCCAGAATTTTTCCGGGCATTCCAAAAAAAGCTCCCACGTGTAGATCATACGTAGCATCTGTAGCTCTTTCAGCCATAGGTTTGTCTTCGTGGGGATGGTTAAATAAAAGCTTCCCGGAATGCTCATCGAAAATCATCATCGAAGACTCGGCATAAGTGAATTCCTTATCCTTGATCCATATGCTTAAATTATCGTGTTTGTGATCTGCTTCAGCATGGTCTTCCAGATCAAGTCCAAAAGAATAAGCTTGTGGATAATGAGTTTTTACCTGTTCTATGATACGGTCTATGGTTGTTGCAGTCTCCACAGATTCCGGAGCGGTTGTTTTATATTGACTGTAATCTGGGGTAGCAGTGGAAAAGCCATTGAGTAAAGCATATACCCACACCTGGGTAATCCGAAACGAATACATAATACCAGTAATGGCTACAACAATCGCCAGAAAAGAGGCATAAAACCCAAGGATATTGTGTACGTCGTAATTTTTACGTCGCCAGCCTTTTACCTTCTCCCAACGGAACCATAGACGCTGTTGGCGCATTTTTTTATTCTTCGGCCACCATAGAATAATTCCGGTAATCAACATTATGACAAAGATGATGGTAGATATTCCCACGATAGTACCGCCAATTTTATTGCTTAACAGCAATGAGCGGTGCAGGGTCATACAGATAAAGAAAGGATTATTTTTTACATCATATATTGCGAGTACCTTTCCTGTGTATTGATTGACGTAAACGTTTTTAAAAACAATAAAGGTATTAAAGTGATTCCAACCTTCTTCATTAACTTTAATCAGTCCGAACTGATAAGAGCGGGCGGGATCTATAGGAATCGTTACTTCATCTGTTTTTACAATTTCATTTTTCAGCTGGGCATTCACAATATCTTTTAACTCGCGTATAGGAATTGGCTTCTTATGCTGAATATCTTTTTCTCCATGAAAGGACGTTTCCTTGCGTAATGCAGCGGTAATGTCCTCATTGAAAACAAAAAATGCACCTGATAAAGAAACTACCAATACAATGATACCTGATAACAATCCGAGCCATAAATGAGCTTTCAGAATATATTTTTTGAAGGTCCCTTTGGATTTTTTATGACCGATCTGCTGCATTTTATATCTATTTAGTCTTATTAAAAATAATAAATTGCAAATATAACGTTATTTATACTAATTCTAAACAGCAAGAAGGCTTTATTTCTCCTTTAAAACCTGATTTTTATTAGGATGTATGCTATCTGAGCCACATGAAAATCTTAATAGTTTTGAAGCATCTATCTCAATGCTTTTTTATTGATATCTTTTTAGATATGCTTATTTACATAGAAAATCATTAATGTAACTTGCAGATTTTCAAAATACTATATTGTTTATTTTTACTTCAAAAACACACCATGCTGATCAAAATTTATGGAAGTGCCATTCATGGAGTGGCCGCACAGACCATTACTATTGAAGTAAATGTAGATACCGGAGGAGTAGGATACCATCTTGTAGGTCTCCCGGATAATGCGATTAAAGAAAGCAGCTACAGAATCTCTGCAGCACTGAAAAATGTAGGATTTAAAATTCCCGGAAAGAAAATTACCATTAATATGGCTCCTGCCGATCTCAGAAAAGAAGGTTCAGCATATGATCTGAGTATAGCGATCGGGATTTTAGCTGCTTCAGATCAGATTTTGGCGGAGGAAATTGAGAATTATATTATTATGGGCGAGCTTTCTCTCGATGGAAGCCTGCAGCCTATCAAAGGCGTTTTACCTATTGCTATTCAGGCAAGAGAAGAGGGCTTTCAAGGAATTATTCTCCCTAAACAAAATGCCAGAGAAGCTGCTATTGTCAGTGACCTTGAAGTATATGGGCTAGAAAATATCAGAGAAGTTATTGATTTCTTTAATGAAGGAAAACCACTTGAAAAAATGACATTGGATACCAGAAAAGAGTTTCATGAGAAGATCAACAATTTTCCTTTTGATTTCTCCGAGGTTAAAGGTCAGGAAACCGCCAAAAGAGCAATGGAAGTTGCAGCAGCAGGCGGTCATAATATCATTTTGATCGGTCCGCCCGGAAGTGGAAAAACGATGCTGGCCAAAAGAGTTCCCAGTATTTTACCTCCTCTGACATTGAAAGAAGCGCTGGAAACAACGAAAATTCATTCTGTAGCCGGGAAAATAGGAACTGAAGCATCATTGATGACTGTTCGTCCCTTCAGATCTCCGCATCATACGATTTCAGATGTTGCCCTGGTAGGTGGTGGAAGTTATCCGCAGCCAGGGGAGATTTCCCTTGCTCATAACGGCGTATTATTTCTGGATGAAATGCCTGAATTTAAAAGAACCGTTCTGGAAGTAATGAGACAGCCTTTGGAAGATCGTGAAGTAACTATTTCAAGAGCCCGGTTTACGGTAAACTATCCGGCAAGTTTTATGCTGGTGGCCTCTATGAATCCCAGTCCAAGCGGTTTTTTCCCTGATGATCCTAATAATACGTCATCTGTTTATGAAATGCAGCGGTATATGAATAAACTTTCAGGGCCGCTTCTGGATAGGATTGATATCCATATTGAAGTTCAGAAGGTAGAATTTGAACAGCTTTCTGAAAAAAGAAAAGGGGAAAAGAGTAGTGATATCCGGGAACGTGTGCTGAAAGCAAGAGATATCCAGAATAATCGGTATCAGCATCTTACAATCAGCAGTAATGCCCAGATAGGGCCAAAGGAAATTGAGGCATTTTGTGAATTGGATGAAACCTCTTTCGGTCTTATCAAATTAGCAATGGAGAAACTCAATCTTTCGGCAAGAGCATATGACAGAATTCTGAAAGTAGCCAGAACAATCGCTGACCTTGAAGAATCTGAAAATATTCTGTCTCATCATATTTCTGAAGCCATACAATACAGAAGCCTGGATCGTGAATTCTGGAATGGTTGATTTTTCATTATTGGATTGATTTTTAAATAAATACAAATGGTATTTTCATAAGTTTAATTCTATTCTTTACGATAAACATAGTAATTATGTAACGCATAGGTTGAAATATTATGTTAAGTTTGATTACCAAATTATTAATAATATTATATTATGAAAATCAAATTTTTAAATTCGGAATAAAATATTCACCTGGATTTCTGAAGAATATCTGCCATATATTCTTTCTTCTTTTTGATTCCAATAAATAACGTTTGCGGTTCTTCTCAATGAGTGAACCGCTTAAGACTTTATGTCATTCCGTTTTTTAAACTCTTATGAAACACATTTAGTAAATAAACTGTGGTTATGCCTTATACCCTGTTGTTCCCTTGTTTCATAAAGTCTGAAATCAACTTTAAATAGATTCAAATCCAATAATTACAAATTTTTAAACCAAATCAAATTATTATTATGTCAAACACAATTCCCTCATTAGAAGCCTTATCAATAGGTTCAGCTGTATTACTGTCATCTGAAGACAGAGAAAAATTGTTAAATGGATTCAATAAAACCGGCTGGGATTATCAACACGAAGAAACATTGGAATCTCTTTTCCGGAAACAGGCAATTCTGCATCCCGATAAAACGGCAGCAGTTTATCAGGATCAGGAAATTACCTATAGAGATTTGGATCAGAGAAGTAATCAGGTTGCCGGATTTCTATTAGGGCAGGGTATCAAAGAAGGAAAATATGTTCCTGTCTGGCTCGATCGTTCTTTAGAATGGCTTGTTGCAGTTCTTGGGATTATTAAGACGGGAGCGGCATATGTTCCAATAGACCCTGCTTATCCTGTGAAGAGAGTAGAGTATATTCTTTCAGATACCGCTGCTGATATTATCATTACCAATCAAATTCTCGGAGACCTTTTATCAGAAACAGAAAAGACAAAAGTATTTGATCTGAGTAATATCGGGAATCTTGATGATTTATCTTCAGAATATCCTGGAATTACTATTCATCAGAACAGTTTAGCATACACAATTTATACTTCAGGTTCCACCGGAAAACCCAAAGGAGTGATGGTGAGCCATCAGGCTATACAACATCTGGTAACATGGCATAACCATCATTTTCATGTGGATCACCATTCAAGGCTGACTCTTGTTGCAGGATTGGCTTTTGATATCTCCGTATGGGAAACCTGGTCGGCACTTACTGCCGGAGGTTCTGTTTTTATTGCAGATAACGAAGACAGAACAGATGCTCATGCATTGGTAGATTATTACAGAAGAAATCAGATTACACACGGTTTTGTGCCCTCTGTTTTAGCACCTTCTGTAGTTAATTACTCCAGGAATTATAACGATTTGAAACTGAAATATCTCTTTACAGGAGGTGAAAAACTCAAACCCGTACTTACTTCTGAATTAAGCTACGAATTGGTGGACTATTATGGCCCCACGGAATGTACTGTATTTGCTACATTCAAAAAAGTGAAAGACACCAACGGAAAGTATGTTTCCTCTATAGGAAGGCCCATCGCCAATGCAAAAGCCTACATTTTAAGTGACAATATGGAATTGCTGCCGGTGGGAGCTGTAGGAGAATTATGCATTGGGGGAAGTCTTTTAGCCAATGGATATCTTAATAATAAAGAACTTACAAATACTAAATTCATTACCAATCCCTTCAATGAAAAAGAAAAGCTTTATCGTACCGGAGACTTAGCCAAATGGAACCCGGATGGTGATATAGAATTCTTGGGAAGAATTGATAATCAGGTGAAAATTCGTGGATTCAGGATTGAACTTGGAGAAATAGAACGTTCATTAATCCAGCAGGAAAATAATAAAGAAGCAGTGGTCATTGGTAAAGAGACGGAAGGAAGTACCCAATATCTGATTGCTTTTATTGTATTAAAATCTGATGCGATAAAGGATGTTTCTTTAATCCGAAATGCATTGAAAGAAGAGCTTCCGGGCTATATGATTCCTGCACAGATTATTTTTGTAGATTCAATTCCATTAACAGCAAACGGTAAAACAGATACCCAGGCATTAAAAGATCTGGCTGATAAAGAAGCCAAAGAATTGATTTCATTCGAACCTCCTACCAATGAAACAGAAAGAATTATTGTAGAGGTCTGGTCTTCTGCATTGGAACGCCCCGTTATTAATATTACAGATAATTTTTTTGATATTGGAGGAAACTCACTGCTGGTAGCAACTGTTGCTGTAGCGTTACAAAGAAAACTTGATATAAAGATGTATTTACGGGATATTTATCAGTATCCGGTATTGCAGCAGTTATCAGAAGTTCTCATTGCCAGATCCCGGGAAACACGGGAAGCAATTCCTGTGGAAGATGTAGAACCTTATGTTGAATTACAGAAAGATGTTTATCTGGCTCCCGGAACTGTTTTTGCAGGCGGATTTGATCCTAAGCAGGTGGAAAATCCAACGGCCCTATTTTTAACGGGTGTTACAGGATTTGTGGGAATTCATCTGTTGCAGGAACTTCTGGATACTACCCATGCAGATATTTATTGCCTCGTAAGAGCTCAGGACGAATTTTCTGCAATGGAAAAAATTGACAGATGTTTTAAACAATACCGCATTCCTCAAAAAATAGAACAGAAATCGAGAATTATTCCTGTAATCGGAGATCTGGCTTTGCCGTCTTTAGGATTATCAGAAGAAACATTCACAAAACTGGCAAAACAAACCGATGTGATTTATCACTCCGGAAGCTCAGTAAACTTCATTGAACCTTATTCCTACATGAAAGCTCCGAATGTTGAAGGATTAAGGGAAATCATAAAATTGGCAGGAGCTGAGAGAACAAAATGTCTTGCCTTGTTATCCACCATTTCTGTGTACAGCTGGGGACATGTATTTACCGGAAAAAAAGTAATGCTTGAATCCGATGATATTGAACAAAACCTGATGTCTGTAAGCAAAGATATTGGCTATGTAAGAAGTAAATGGGTCATGGAAGCTGTTGCCGATTTAGCTGCAAAAGAGGGGTTGCCATTGATTACTTATCGCCTGGGATACGCAATGTGCCACAGTGAAACAGGAGCAAGTGCTTCTTATCAGTGGTGGTCCGGATTGGTGAAAAACTGCATAGAATTCAAGTCTTATCCTGCATTGACTGAGCTTAGAGAAGGTCTTATCACAGTAGATTACATGACAAGAGCCATGACTCATATCACAAAAAATAAAGAGGCGATAGGCAAAAAATTCAATCTGATTGCCCGTCCGGAAACCAATCTTACGCTGGAGGATTTCTTTGGATTGATGAAGAAATATTATCCTTTCCCACTCAAAGATCTGCCTTATAAAGAATGGCGAAAACAGTGGGAAAATGACAGTAAAAACCGTTTGTATCCATTAACAAGTCTTTTCAGAGATAATATGCATGAAGGCTTATCTACTGTAGAACTTTACCAGAACACTTACGTATGGGACTGCACCAATGTTATTCAGTATCTGGAAGGTTCAGGCATTCAGGAACCGGTATTTGATAAAAAAATATTGGATTCCTATTTACAATATCTGGGAATTCCGGTTGAATAGTATTTTAATAATTGAAAAAGCCCAGGCAGAATATGTTTGGGCTTTTAGTTTTTAGCGAGCAAATACGTCAAGTTTTGTCGTAGTGGAGAATGACATTTGTATCAGGGCAATGAGAAAGTATTGCTCAGCTTTTAATTAACCGAAAACCAAAGAAAAATAAATGAATAACATTATTGTATTGTCTAAAGATTTTGCAGCCAATGAAAGTGCAGTGGTAGATCTTAGATCCGGGGGATTTACAAGCTCATTGAAAGCTCTTACATTTCACAATAAAACAGGACAGTCTGCAAAATTTCTTTGGCAGGGAGATACAATCTATAACAAAGAAAAAGCCGGATATTTTAAGGAAATAAACAATGATCTGGGGGTGAAGGTAAGCCAATATGAAGGTTTTATAACGGTTACCAATGGAGGAGGAGAACAATATTTAGAAGGGCAGCTAAAGCTATAATCAGGCATAGGTATCTATAAAGAAAAAAGATCAGACAATAAGGTCTGATCTTTTATTTATCTGAGGATTAATTGATTGTTACCTTAATCACATTCTGAACAGCAGGAACAGGATACTGGGTTCCCACTTTGGAAATGATCTTATTTTCACTTTGTGGAGTTCCGCCAAATAATGCCTGATGATTTCCAGCTCCGGGATATTGATCAATACCTGTTCCGGAATCATATAATGAGGTTTTTGAACTAATGTCTCCCTTACTATTGGCATCAATGCTTTGTTCATTAGCATAGAACCAGTCGTTGGAAAAACCAAACATCGTAACATAGGCAATTTTATCACCCGGTTCAGCATTAAAGTTTGTGGCTACCTTACTTCCCGGTGCTACAGGTGCATTTCCGGCAATATATACCCCTTTCACATTGGATAAAGATTTCAAACTGTTTTGAAGTTTGGCTACATTTCCAAACTGGGCAATATCTTTCAGTCCCATTCCGCTATCTGTTTTACCCAATTCATACAATGGATTTTTATCACCACGGTAAACAACTACCAAAGCAGGAGAAAGCCCTGTCATAATTCCGGTATTGGCATTCAGTTTGGTCATCATTTTACTGATGTTTCCCATTTGAGCAATATCTGTAATTTCAGGATTTGATAGCGCATTCGGTGTAAAGAATGGTGCACTGTTCAGCAGCTGAGAACCATTGTAGTTGGATACTGCCCATACTCCGGGAGAAAAAGGAGTTTCGTTGGCAGTTCCGCCAGAAGTATTGGTAATAGTGAGAGTAAATTCCGAAGTTACATCATTATAAGCCAGATTCAGTTTCATAAGCTGTGAAGCATTTACATTAGAAACCTGCATGATGGGCTTACTTTCAACCTGTCCCGTAGCATCATCTTTCGTTCCGTTGTCCCATAGTCGTACGCTTGAAGAAACATCTCCCGTAATCGCATTCCCATTGGTGTCAAACAGTTTGATTCCAGGTTGTTGAGAGGCAAAAAACCAGTCTTTTGAAAGTCCATACATCGTTGTGAACATCAAGGCCTGTGTTTTTCCTGCACTGAATGTAACGGAAACAGATTGTCCCGGCAAAATAATAGGAGTTCCTGTTCCCTGAAAACTTCCGCTTTCTACAAAATCTTTAGGGGTTACTACATTTTCAAAGGTAATTGTTCTTTGAAAAGACATGTCCATCATCATGTCATCATTTGAATCTTTGCATGAAGAAAGGGTAAATGCGGCTAGAGTTGCTGCCGCTAAAACAGATGTTCTGAAAATAAATTTGTTCATAAAAGTAAATTTTTATAGTTATCATTGATATCTGTAACTATAGTCGGCTACTTTTTGAGATCCTGACAAAAAATATTTTCTTAATTCATTTTTTTTCAAAAAGACGATTATACTCCCTTTTTCCCATCCAGAATCATCTGAATCATTTTTATTTTTCTGTTTTCTCTTGTTTCCGGTTTCTTGGCTTCTTCAATCCAGCGGATGTATTCCTTTTTGTGAGTGTAACTCATTTTGTCAAACAGACCTTTTGCATCCGGATTTTCATTAAAAACAGAGGCTATGTCATCGGCAATTTCAACCACTCTTTCTTCTTTATCCTCAATAAGAGAAACAGAAACCTCATCACCGAAAGTTTTATCAAGCTGTTTTCTGACTTCTTGGGTAAGTCCTAAAATATGACAATCCGATTTCATTTTAGCCAGGCTTCCACGGTATTCGATTTTATTATCAAATAAGGCTTTAATTTTTACCTGTCCTTTTTTATTAAACAATTCCTCCGTAGAAAATGGAAATTCTACAAATGCAGCATTCATTTCTCCGTTTTGCTGAATAATGGCTGTAAATTCAATTTTTTTAGGGATCATGATGACGTGTTTTAAGAGTCAAAAATAAAAAAACCGTGAAAGTAAATTCACGGTTTCAAAAAATATATCAAAAAATATTATTTTTTCTTGATTTTCTTAGGTGTTGCAGTAGTACCTGAGTTTTTAGTTTTTGTATCAGCTGGAGTATTTTCACCTCTTACAAGCTTTAATTCATCAACTAATCTTCTAGCACCTGCAAACTTATCGATTGTCCAAAGAACAAAACGAACGTCTACGTTAATTGTTTTCTGCCATTCCTGTTCGAATACAATATCACCGCTTAATGCTTCACTGTTACCGTCGAAAGCAATACCGATAAGGTTTCCGTCTCCATCAATTACCGGAGAACCAGAGTTACCTCCTGTAATATCGTTGTTAGAAAGGAAGTTTACAGGCATATATCCTGCAGCATCAGCATACTGCCCGAAATCTTTAAGGTTGTAAAGATCAATCACTCTTTGAGGAAGATCGAATTCTTCATCACCTTTCTTGTATTTTCCAACAAGACCTGTCATATCTGTATAGTAGTTATCAGTAATACCAAAATAGTTTCTGTCATTTCTGATAGGTAATTTATCTACTGTACCGTAAGTTAATCTCATGGTAGAGTTAGCATCCGGATAGAATTTTTTCTCAGGCATAGCCTTCATTAGACCTGCTAAGAACATACGGTTCTTTTTTGCAAAATTATCGTCTACATTAACATATCTTTCGTTGCTCATTTTTTGATCAGCAACAATTCCGTTAGCAGCTTTCCAAAGTGGATCAGCATCAAGCTTCAATGCATCCGG
The DNA here is from genome assembly GCF_965111995.1 of Chryseobacterium sp. Marseille-Q8038. NCBI lineage: Bacteria > Pseudomonadati > Bacteroidota > Flavobacteriia > Flavobacteriales > Weeksellaceae > Chryseobacterium > Chryseobacterium sp. Marseille-Q8038. The sequence continues at coordinate 1,804,278 of NZ_CBCOPN010000002.1, forward strand.
GTTCAATAAGAAGTTCGTTGCAGAAGTTTTGTTAGCGAAGATTGAAGAATAAGCAAGGTTAGAAATTGTTTTAGCATCTAATCCTAGAATAGTAGCAGAAGCAATTTCTTTATTCGTAACTCTCATCTGGTATAGGTTTACCATAGAAGAAAGCATTTCTCCTTCTAGAGAAGGGTTGAAGTTTTCATAAGCAGCCTTGATAGCAGCTTCAGTTTTAGCTTTCATTGCTAATCTTCCCTGCATATCCTGGGCAGCGTAAGCCTTAAGAACAGAACCTACCTGTAAGGCAAGAGAGATATATTTTGCATTTCTTGAGAATTGTGAAGCATAGTTTCTTTCAACATTTCTCTCAGAAACCTGCTTATAATACATTCCAATATCTTCTAGAATACCATCATAAGCCTCATTTCCAGACGTCATAGACCATTTTCTGAAGATGTCTTCAGTTTTTTGCTTGTCAGCAATTGTTCCGTTTTTCTCTACTGCATCAATAGTTCCCTGTCTGTTTTTCCAGTAGTTAGCTACTGAAGCATATTGAGAAGCATAGTTAAGCTGAGTTGCTTTATCCTTGTCCATGTACTTTTTCATTACATCCATAGCAAGTTTAGAAGCTTCAACCCAAGCCGGGTAATCTTTAGTTACCATTTGCTGAATTCCGTAAGAAGTCAGGTAACGGTTTGTTCTTCCAGGGTATCCTAAGATCATTGAGAAATCACCAGGCTTAATTCCTTTAAGAGAAACCGGAAGGAAGTGCTTAGGTTTTAAAGGAGTATTGCTTGGAGAATATTCAGCAGGGTTTCCTGCAGCATCAGCATACACTCTGAAAACAGTAAAGTCTGCAGTGTGTCTTGGCCATTCCCAGTTATCTGTATCTCCTCCGAATTTTCCTAATGATGAAGGTGGAGCACCTACTAATCTGATATCTTTATAATCCTGATATACGAAATAGTAGAATTCGTTTCCGTTGAAGAAATCTCTTACTACGACAGTATATTTCCCGTTTTCAGAGTTTTCTGTCTGGATTGCTTTAGTTTCAGCATCAATAACAGCTTTTCTCTCTGCTCCGGTCATATTGTTGTTTAGCTTAGAATTGATTCTCTGCGTAGCATCATCCATTCTCACTAAAAATCTTACATAAAGATCCTTTGCATTGAATTCGTCTTTCTGTTTCATTGCCCAGAATCCGTTCTTCAAATAATCTTTTTCTGGTGTAGAAGCAGCAGCAACAGCCCCGTAACCACAGTGGTGGTTGGTAAATATAAGTCCTTTATCAGAAACAATTTCACCTGTACAGAATCCACCGAAACTTACGATAGCATCTTTTAAACTTGAATTGTTTACTGAATAAATTTCTTCAGGCGTAAGATGTAGACCCTCTTTTTGCATATCAACACCGTTAAGTCTTTTGATGAGCATTAGCAGCCACATCCCCTCATCCGCCCTCATCTGAGCAAAGCCCAGTAAGAAAGTGAATAGTAGAAATAGTCTTTTCATTTTATAAAATAATTTTTGTGTCGCTAATTTACTAATTTTTACGAGATTCTGTCCCGGAATGGTATGAAAATGGGATGATAATCCGCATGAAAAAAATACTATTATCACTTTTTGCCGTTTTACTTTTAGGAGTTGTTTTGAATTGTTCCACAGTACCGGCTAAAAATCCTTCCCTTCAAAGGCAGTGGATGCTGATTTCACTGGATGGTTTTTCAAAAGACCAGCTGATAGCTCATCAAGCAGAAATGAATCTGACATCCAATATGGTGAAGGGTAAAATTCAGGGGAGTGCTTACATGGGATGTAACCGGATTTCTTTTGTATCAGAATTTAAAAAAGAAGGAAAAGTAAAGATTTCAAATGGAATCAGTACGATGAAAGCATGTCAGGATATGAATCTTGAAACCTCTTTTCAGAAGAAAATAGAAACCATGACTCATTATTCTATCGAGGGACATTTTCTTACGTTATCCGATGATCAGGGGAATTCAATGAAATTTGTAGCTGCTGACTGGGATTAATAATGGCCTATTACGATATAAAAAGTCCGCATTGCAGCGGACTTCTTTGTTTGAAAAATCTAGTTTGGTTATCAGCTTTTTTGCGGTTATTAGCTTTTGAGAGTCATTAGTTTTTTGGAATCGTTTTTTTTATTTCTTCCAGGGTTGCTGTGTTAGGCAGCCCGGTAACTGTCATTTTTGTGTTCCTAGAATTTATAGTATTGTGATATGCCTGTCTGTTGGGGATTGTTTTTTTAATGTATTCAAGACTTGCTGTATTGGGGAGAAGCTTTCCTGAATTGTCTGCAGCTGCTTTGGGTTTGGAATCCTGTTTTTTTACTTCAAGACCATGATCAGAGACCATACCGGAGTTTACCGTTTTATTTTCGTCTCTTTCTTTTGCTTCCTGCATGAGTTTTGTCTGTTGTTCTTTTGCCTGTTTTACAACCAATGTCTGGTCTTCCTCTACCGGAGCAACTTTTTTATTTTCCTGAGCATAAATAATAGTGCTTAAAAATAATAATGGGATAATATATGCTATTTTCATGACGGTTTATTTTATGTTGACTAATACTTGAATTTTTCCAATCTCTTTTTGGTCATAATCCTGAAGCGCTTTTCCGATTACCTGTCCAATTTTTACCATTTTGATATTGGCTTTCATTGCAACACCAGGTTTGGATGAAGTAACCAGCAGGTCACCTCTTTTTATTTTTCCATTCTCAAGGCATACTTTGGTAGGGATTACCCCAATGACTCCCATTGGAGCTTTATCGGAAATATCAGTGTCAATATGCTCTTCTGTAAGCAGTACGCCCGGTTTAGTGGCATATACACCTGCAACAAGAGTGGAATAGGGAGTTGAAGATTTTTCAACAGTTCTGTCTGCTTTCGTTGAGATGACAAGAATATCACCAGGCTCATATTCAGAAATATGTCCATTGACATCAAATGCCTCAGCAACGTCAGCACCGCTGCTTTGAGTTCCTCCATTAAAGAATCCACGTCCGGTATTGTCAATACGAGCCACATTTACAGCACTAGGATTTCCGGATCTGAATACAGCAATAGAACCGGCACTTCGGGTTTCTGCTGTAAGAGGAGGATTGGTATTGGAGGTGTTATAATTAACGAACCTTGCGGCGCGGCCTGTTCCAAAATTAGGAATCCATGCATAAATAGCACTTCCTGTGCCGTCTGCTGTGGTTTCTACACCATCTCCAGTGTTGGATGCATTAGCGGTTATACCGTTACCATTTCCATCTGCAATAGCAATCAATGCAGGGCCGTTTCCGGCAGGATTACTGGCATGAAATAGACCTGCATATCCTCCTGTACCGGAAGAAATTCCATAAATCCCAGCAGTACCGAAGTTGGCAAACTGTGAATTTACTTCTCCTCTCACTGCGGCTGAAGTTCCTGTGGTTCGGTCTACTTTAAAATTCCCTGCAATACCATTACCCACAGTGGTTACTGTTATAACATCACTGGTATTATTCTCATTGAAGATGTTAAACCTTCCGGCTCTTCCGGTAGCAAAAGTAGGAACCCATGCATAGAGAGCGTTTCCAGCGCCATCAATGTTGGTTTCAATTCCGTTTCCGTCTTTACCTGCATTGGCGGTGATTGCGTTTCCGTTACCATCAGTCAGGGCAATCAATGAAGCTCCGTTTCCTGAAGGGTTTGAGGCATAAAATAAACCTGCACGTCCTCCCGTTCCGGAAGAAATTCCAAAAATTGCGGCGGCACCAAAGTTTCCGAAAATGGTATTTACTTCTCCTCTTACTGCAGCACCAACGCTATTGGTATTGTCAACAAGAAAAGAGGCTGCATTTCCCTGGGTATTGTCCGGAATATTTCCATTTCCATTCGTTTCTACCTCAAAAGTATTCCCTGTAGTATTTGTTTGGTTAAAATTTTCAAATCTTCCGGCACGACCTGTACTGTTATTTAAGCCCACCTGTCCGTAAACACCGATACCGGTTCCGGATGTATTGGTAGCTACAAAACCTCTCACCCCATATCCACCTCCGTCATTACGGCCTACTACTGCTCCGGCAATATCACTGGTTGTTCTACCCACTACCGCTTCACCGCCGCCGTTGTTGTCACCTACAACACCCGCAGATGTCTGTGCAGAAGTTATTCCTTGTACCCCAAATCCTGCTCCGGTAGAACTTCTTACTCCAGCTCCGTTTCCTGAGGTTGTAACATTTACAACGGTACCATTTCCTACGCTGGATGCATTAAGAGCAACATTATTATTCGCATTATTGAAGATTGAAATACTCGCAGGGATTCCGTTATTACTGGTAGCAGTAAGACCGGTTCCTGTATTACTGTTGGCATAAACCCCGGTGCCGTTAGCACTGGCATTACCATATACACCTAACCCATTTGGAGTAACACCGTATACTCCCCATCCACTTCCGGCCTGGCTTCCGTATACACCTACTCCAAGTCCTCCGGTTCCGTTATTAATACCACGAACCGCTGAAGAAAATCCTCCGGGGGCTACATTGGTAACAACCCCTCTTACTGCTGCAATATTAGAGGTTGTTGTATTATTATTACCCTCTAAAGATGTTCCATCACCGTCATTGGTTAATGAAAACAAAGTAGAGGCATTATTGACTGTATTTGTATAGGGAATTGCAAAACTTCCGCCTCCGCCACCTGCTGATTTGGCATACATGGCATAAGGAACACTTAGCAGCTGGCTTGTGCCTACTATGGTATAGCTTGTTCCTCCTGCAGGGTCAGTTTCTGTTTTTAAATAATAGCTTCCTGCAGGCCAGTCGATGGTGGCAAATGTTCCGGTGAGTACAGTTCCTGTTCCTATTTCAAGGCTGATAAGTCCGTTGGCATTGGTGTTTCCGGTGAGTCTTTCAGAATAGACTGCGGCTCCCGCAGGAGATCCCTGTAATATGCTTACTCTCACAGCAATTCCCTGATTGACTAGGAGTTGTCCGGAACCGTTTCTCATGACAGCTTGGTAACTCATTTTTTCCGGAGCCTGAGAAAGTCCCATAAAGAAACCGGTCAGGATCCAAAACAGTGATAATATTTTTTTCATGGCATTTTATTTTTTGATGATTTTAAATGTTTTAATATTTTCTCCGTTTTGAGTGATCCTGATGATATACATCGCTGAAGGAAGTGAGGAGAAATTAAGCTCAGATTTTGATTGTGAGATCTTATCTTTTTTTACCAGCTTACCTTGGGCATCGAATAATTGATACTCTGATCCTTTGAAATTATTTGAAGTAAAATCTAAATACAAATAATCTCTGAAAGGATTAGGGTAGAGCAAAATACCATTGAGTTCAGAAGAAGTTTCAAGGGAAGTAAGGGTGATAATTTCGTAAGGCTGTTGAACGCCTTCGAGAACTTGTCCTGTTCCTTTTTCCAGATAGGTGGTCTGACCTATGCTGTAAGAAACAAAACCATTAGCTGCTGATGCATCCAGTCCGGTTGCCAGAACTGCGGATTGAGCGTGCAGTATGGGGACGGAAAAGACAGACAGAATAATACAATAAATAGATATTCTTTCCATGGATAACAGTTTTGGTGATTAATAGATGTGTTTTTCTGGGGGAATTTGGGAAGACTAAATTACCACCTATCTCAATCAAATGACAGGAAAATAGACCAACGGCAGAAATAATCGACCAATGGCATTTTATGAATTATTATTGGCTTTTTTAAGGATTGAAAAAAGAAAGATTATCCTTGTAGGTTCGGCCGATAGGAAGCTTGATGTGATGAGCGAGCTCTATTTCATGACAGCTTTTTCCTCGGATAAGATGGCGCGGAACCGCGTAGCTTCTGTGTATTCTGACAAAAGAATCAAAAAAGTTTTTTTGCAGGAGGTTTCCCAGAGAGTTTAAAATACAGTGGTTTTTTTCAAGAGTGATAATTCTGGTATAGTCTTTCAGGGCTTCCAGATACAGAATATCTTTCATCTTAATCTGGAAAATATGACCTCCTTCTTTTATCTTGATGCAGTTTTCTCCTATCATGGCATCATAGCATTCACATTTTTCCTTGATTTCAAAAAAATTGAAGAGTCTTTCCATAGAATGATGAAAACGTTCTGCGGTAAGTGGTTTGGTAATGAAATCTAATGTGTTGATTTCAAAAACCCCCGCAGCCAGTTCAGGATGTGAACTTACGAAAATACATGCGGGTATTTTATGAGCCATCTTCCGAAATTCAATACCGCTGATGCCTTTTAAATTGGTTTCAGTAATCAGAAGATCAACAGGAAGGTCAAGATAGGGAACTGCCTTTTCTGCAGAATCAAAAGTGGCAACAATTTCAATGTTTTGATATTGTCTGATATAATGCTGAAGAACCAGCCTGTCCAGTTCATCATCATCAATAATCATACATCTGATATGCGTAATCATGATATTCCGGAGATTAGTTTTTAATTTAAATGTTTAAAAATCAGAATTTTATTACATAAAGTTATTGATTTTTTGTATATCATTCACCAGTAAACTTAAATTTATATTAAAATATGTTATTAAATAAAAATTGATTTTGTTTTTTTTCTGAAAAATATTAACTTGTAAAAATCATAAACATAGACAGAACTTAATGTTAGAAAAGAAAGAACATAACTATGAGAAAGCAGTCTTGGTGGGTGTTATTACTCAAAATCAGGACGAAGAAAAACTGACGGAGTATTTAGATGAACTGGAGTTTTTAGCTTTCACAGCGGGCGCAACCGTACAAAAGCGTTTTACCCAAAAATTAACTCAGCCTGATTCCAAAACCTTTATCGGAAGCGGAAAAGCCATTGAGATAAAAGAATATGTAAAAGAAAATGAGATCGGAACTGTAATTTTCGATGATGAGCTCTCTCCTTCACAGCTTAAAAACCTGGAAAGAGAGATGGAAGTTAAGATTTTGGACCGTACCAATCTTATCCTTGATATTTTTGCCCAAAGAGCACAAACTTCGTATGCAAGAACGCAGGTGGAATTGGCACAATATCAATATCTTTTACCACGATTGACAAGAATGTGGACTCACCTTGAGCGTCAGAAAGGGGGAATTGGGATGAGAGGTCCCGGTGAAACGGAAATTGAAACTGACCGTCGTATTATCCGTGACAGAATTACTTTGCTGAAAGAGAAACTGAAGACCATTGACAAGCAGATGGCAACTCAGCGTAACAACCGTGGAAAAGTGGTTCGTGCAGCTTTGGTAGGATATACCAACGTGGGGAAATCTACTTTAATGAATTCCATTTCGAAATCTGAAGTTTTTGCCGAAAATAAATTATTTGCAACCCTTGATACTACTGTAAGAAAAGTGGTGATTGGAAATTTACCGTTTCTGCTTACAGATACCGTAGGATTTATCAGAAAATTGCCGACTCAGCTGGTAGAATCATTTAAATCTACTTTGGATGAGGTTCGTGAAGCTGATCTTTTGATCCATGTGGTGGATATTTCTCATGAAAGCTTTGAAGATCACATAGAATCTGTAAATCATATTCTGATGGAAATTAATGCTCATCAGAAACCTATGATTATGGTTTTCAATAAGATTGATGGCTTCAGTTATGAGAAGAAAGATGAAGATGATCTTACACCTTCTACCCGTAAAAACGTCTCTCTGGAAGAATGGAAAAAGACATGGATGGCAAAATCTAAGTATCCGACAGTTTTCATTTCTGCACTCACGAAGGAAAACTTCCCGGAAATGAAAAAAATGATCTATGATGAGGTCATGAAGATTCACATTTCCAGATTTCCATACAACGATTTTCTTTTCGAATATTTCGATAACGACGAAGAAGAAGAAAGCAACAATTAATGAAATATCACTTTTTCCTTTTATTCATCATGTTTTCGGTTTTTGGGTTCAGCCAGAAATCAAAAATTGATTTAAAAGCTATTGAGAAAAGTCTCAGAACTTCAGATTCTCCCTACAATTATGAAAAGCTTATTTTCAAATATAAAGGATATCCAAAGTCTCTGGACAGTATAGAATCTCAGTATCTGTACTACGGAAGAAATTTCAGGAACGATAAAGTAAGTACATCAGAAGAAAGTTTTAAAAGTCTTGCAGAGTCCTTTAAAGAAAACAATTTTGCAGAGTGTATCAAACAGGGAAAAGCTTTATATGGTAAAGACCCTACCAACCTGGATATTCTGCTGATTCTTCTTAGGGCTTACGACTCTGTAAAGGATGGAAATAACTTTATACACCATCTGAACCAATTCCGCACCCTTACTGAAGGTATAAGAAGTTCGGGAGACGGAAAATCTGAGAAAACAGCTTATATCGTGAATTCTGTAGGGGATGAATACATTTTGCTCAATATTCTGAATATAGGACAGGATTATAAAAGGAGCTCAAAACCTGCTAAAGAAGGCATGTTTGATATCTGGGAAAAAGACGGGAAGCAGATTTATATCAAAATACTCTATTTGGAACTAACCAATTAATCTTAAAATAAAAAACACTTAGTGGAATTATATTATTCATTTTCAGCATTAATCGTATTAGCATCAATATTTGCCTATCTTAACTATAGGTTTTTAAAACTTCCAAGTACCATCGGAATTATGGTGATCGCCATTGTGGTTTCTATTTTTCTGGTAATGTTTGGAGAAACAGTTCTTCCGAGAACTTTCGGACATCTTCACAACCTGATGAATGGGATCGACTTTACGGAGGTTTTGATGGGCGCTATGCTTAATTTTCTACTCTTTGCAGGAGGAATTCATATTAATATTAATGATCTGAAAGAACAGTTCAGGCCTGTTGTTATATTTTCCACAGTAGGTGTTGTAATTTCTACTTTTGTTGTAGGATTTGGAATGTTTTATCTGCTTCCTTATGTAGGCGTTAAACTTCCTTTTATCTACTGTCTTGTTTTTGGAGCCCTGATTTCGCCTACTGATCCGGTAGCCGTTCTGAGTGTACTGAAGCAAGCGAATGTGTCAAAATCTCTGGAAACAAAAGTAGCCGGAGAATCTCTTTTTAATGACGGTATGGCGGTAGTGGTCTTTACAGTGATCTTACAGCTGGCGGTCGGAAAAGAAGTGGATCTGAGTGTGGAAACCATCGGATTGCTTTTGCTTAAAGAAGCAGGAGGCGGTCTATTGCTGGGAGTTCTGCTGGGTTGGGTTACTTCAAGACTGATGCGTGAAGTGGATGATTATATTATTTCCGTATTAGTAACACTTTCTGTTGTTATGGGAGGATATCTTATTGCCCGTCAAATGCATATTTCAGGGCCGTTGACTATGGTGGCGGCAGGGTTATTTATGGGGAATTTCAACAGAAGTTTCAAAATGAAATCTGTTACACAGGATTATCTGATCAAATTCTGGGAATTGATTGATGAAATTCTGAATGCTGTATTATTCCTGTTCATTGGATTTGAACTTTTGATGATTAAAGATCTTAGACATTTCATGATTCCAGGTCTGGCTGCTATTGTGGTTGTATTGTTTGCAAGATTTATTTCCATCTGGGGACCTACAAAATTTACTTCTCTGAGAAAAAGTTTCAGTCCGCAGACCGTGAAGGTTCTGGTTTGGGGAGGAATCCGGGGTGGGGTTTCCATTGCCTTAGCGATGTCTATTCCTAAAAGTGAATACAGCGAGATTATATTAAGTATTACCTACTGCGTTGTGGTTTTCTCAATCATTGTTCAGGGGCTTACCATTGCCAAAGTGGCCAACCCTAATAAGATTGCCAAAGAAGAGGAAGAGCAGGAAAGTATTGCTGTAGAAGAGAAAGCTTAAATTGTAATATGAGTATTGTTAAAGAAATACAGGAAGCACTTGCTGTTTTATCTATTCCTGAAAAAGCAGAGTTCTTTCCAAGATTTTTCAAAACAGGAAAAGGAGAATATGGTGAAGGAGATTTATTTCTGGGCGTAAAAGTTCCGGATCAGCGTTCTGTTGCCAAAGAATATTATTCAAAAATCAATTTAAAAGAACTCAGTGTATTACTTTCCTCAAAATACCATGAACATAGGCTAACCGCTCTTTTTATACTGATTTCAAAATTTGAAAAAACAAAAGATAAAGCGATAAAAGAAGAAGTGGTTACTTTTTATCTGAACCACCTTCCGTATGTGAATAACTGGGATCTGGTAGATTCTTCCTGTTATAAAATTCTGGGAAGATATACTTTTGAGAATCAGAAAGAAAGCCTTCTGAGAGAACTTTCAGAGTCTGACGAAATGTGGCATAAGAGAATTGCTGTGGTAGGAACAATGCATTATATTAAAAAAGGATCATTTGCTCTTACCAAGGAATTTGTCACCAGAAATCTGAAACATTCTCATGATCTGATGCATAAGGCAAATGGCTGGTTATTAAGGGAAATGGGTAATAAGAATGAAGGAGAACTCATCAGCTATTTGAATCAGCATTACAAAGAAATGCCGAGAACCTGCTTACGATATGCCATTGAAAAACTGGATGAAGATCTTCGCCAGGATTATCTGAAAGGACATGTTTAAAAAATAATATGAAGAAATAGTACCGTATTTTTCCCAGAAAAAGTACCGGAAAACAGCTATTTATGTTCAAAAAATCAAACAGAATAAGGTTTTAAGGTCAAAATTGAGTAATTTCGTGGTTTTAAAACCAATCATGAAAAATTTTCTCAAATTATTTCTTCTTTTTCTTCCTTTGTTATTTCTGACAAGCTGTTTCGATATTCTTGATAAAGTGAATGTAAAAGCTGACGGAACGGGAGAATATACCATAATCCTTAATGCCAGCAAAAGCAAGACAAGGCTGGCATCCATCTCCAAAATGGAAACGATTAACGGGAAAAAAGTTCCGAAAAAGGGTGAAATTGAAAACAAAATCAATGAAGCTGCGAAAATTTTTAAAGCAACTCCCGGAATCAGTAATGTGAAAACATCCATGGATTTTGACAATTATATCATCAAACTGAGCTGTAATTTCAAAAAAATTGAAAATATCAATGCCGGTCTGGAAAAGCTGAAGGCTCAGAATATATTAGGCAAAATGGTTCCCACACAAGTCTACAGCCAGAATCTTGAAAAGAAGACGTTAACCAGAAATAAAGTAAATACTTTCAAGGCGGATTATGACAAGATGAGTAAGGCGGACAAGGAAGTTTTTAATGACGCCCGATATACTTCCATTATGCAGTTCGAAAGTACTGTAAAATCACAAACCAATAACACTTACATACTTTCTCCCAATAAAAAGGCTCTTAAACTGGAAGCTGATATTCTGGATCTGATCCTTCAGAAAAAACAAATACAAAACACAATACTTTTTCAATAAATTTCTAAACTATAGTCATGAAATCTATCTTATTAAAAACGCAAAAAATTTTTTTCGTACTCTTTGGCTTTACCCTGGTTTTCGCCCAAAACAGTATGAAAATCCCGTCTGACGCTGTATTTTATATGGAAGTCAACGGAAAACAGCTTAATAATAAAATCAACTGGAATAAACTGAATCCTTTGCTGCATGAGCTGAGTAAAAAGAGCAAAGAAAATCTTTCATGGACAGATTATTCCAAAACAGGAATCAAATACGATGCTGTTCAATACCACTACGCAAGTTTTAATGATTCTATTAAAGCATACAATACCCATTTTATCATCGATAATAAGGAAAAATTCCAGGAATTCATTAATTCTGTGAAGAAAAAAGGACAGGAGGTTTCCAACAGAAAAAATTATTCTTACGTAGATATCAATGATGATATTTTTGTTGCCTGGAACGGAAGCCGTGCAATGCTTAGCATGATAAGCTATACCAAACCTTATAAAGACCTTTGGGCAGAAGAAGCTGTTGCAGACAGTGCAGCCGTTGCTGTTGTGGACAGTGTTGCCGTAGATGCGATAGATGCTGGTGATAGTGCTTATACTGATGAGCCTGAAAAACCTTTTAATTATAAGGAAGAAATCAAAAATCTTAAAGATGATATTAAATATCTTAAAGAAAGTATTAAGGATAACAATCTTGAAATAGCGAGAATTCAGAAAGATATCAAATATCTGCAGAAACATCACAAATATCCTGAGGAAAAAGAGAATGCTGAGAGCCCTGAGAATGAAGAAGAGATGCCTAATGAATCTTATGAAGAGGAAGATAATGCCTATAAGAAAGAACAGGATTCTATCCGCAGAGAAAACTTCAAAATTGTAAAAAAGAATGCTGAAGACCGTTTTGATCAATACTTCAGTTCAAACCTGGAAATTGAAGTTCCTAAAGAAATGCTCGCGTTCAGAGATGGCAATTCTGATGTGTTTGTGTATACAGACTATGGAAGAATCGTAAATGACGGAATCTATGGGAAGATGACCAAGTTATACAGCTATGGGCAGTTCTTCAAAAACATGTACAACTCCAATTATTCGTACAATCTGTACTTTGATAAGGATAAAGTAAGACTGGTTAATAATTATCAGCACAAAAATCCTGAGATTCAAAAGAATATCTCTGCCATTTATAAAGGAAAGAAAAACAAAAAACTGCTGGAACTGATCAATGAGAAAAGTGTGGGTTACTATGCAATGAATGTAAATGGAGTAAAATGTTTCGACATGATGTACAGTCTTCTTCAAGACTCCGGAGAAAATGAATACAAAAAAGAAATGGAACTCATCATGGAAACCATGAAAATTGTTCTGGATGAAGAAGCCATTACCAAAATTGCACCCGGAAACGGAATATTTGTTTTGAATGAATTGAAATCCAAAACAGTAGAGTACACGGATTACGAATATGATGCTGATTTCAACGAAAAAGAAGTAAAGAAAACCAAAGAAATTGCTGTTCCTAACTTCACTTTCGCTTTTGCAACAGAAAATGAAGGCTACTGGAACCGTATTTTTGATATGCTGACAACTAATAAGAAGCTGTCTAAAAGATTCTCTAAAAAAGGAAATCTTTATACTTTTAAAGAAGAGAAAAGCGGAGGATATATTGATCAGCTGTTCTTTACCGTAAAAGACGGAGTGGTGTATCTGATGAGTTCTGCAGACAACAATGTATCTGTAGGCCAGTCTGATATTTCCAGAAAATGGGCAAAAGATTCAGCCAAATATCCGTTATCAGGAAGGCTGGATATTAAAAAATTCTTAATCGGTTTGGATAAAGAATTCAAAACTCCAAAAGAAAGAAAAGCTCTGGATGCCATCAGAAAAAATGTAGGTGAAATGTACTATAAGACGGAGGTAAAAGGAGAAAGTATCCAGACTGAAATGAATTATAATATTAAAGATTCTTCGGAAAACAGCTTAATGTATTTCTTTGATGTATTCGATCAGGTTTTTAAAACAAAAGAAACAGAAGAGAAACCACAAATTTTATAAATGAAGAAAAAGAAGATTATTGTCCCGTTACTTTTACTGTTTGCTGTGGCAGTCTATTTTGTAGTCTTTCATAAAAATAAGACCCTCAAATATATTCCCGAGAATGCAGATGCCGTAATTTTAATAGATATAAAGAAAGTAACGGGACAGTACCTCTTCAGTTGGGTAGCCCACCCCTCACAATGGTCCGGGAGCAAGACCAAGGGTAAAGGATCTGGTTCTCTGAAAGATTCAGGAATCCAAATTCCGGATTTTCTACAGATTTTCCATGTCAAAAACACTAAGTTTTCCGAGTGGTATAGTGTTGTAGAATTGAAAGATTCACAAAAATTCATTCATTTTCTAAAGGCGCAAAGGTTTGCAGATCAGGGAAATAACCGCTTTCAGAAAGGTCAGGTCTTTCTTATGATCAATGGCAGTCATTGTATTGCAGGAACTTCAGATTCGGCTTTTGAAACGATTCAGAAACAGCTTCTTCAGGCGTCTTCAAATACTGTCCTGGATGCAGATCAGTTTATTCATAACACTGCAGGGAGTATTTCTTTTATTTCAGGAAAAAGAATTCAAAACTTTTCTATTGAGCTAAAGGATGATGAAATTGAAATCAAAAACAATTCAGATTCTGAAATTTTTAATTCAATAATCTCTAAACTTCAGACCGGTAATCACTTTCTGGAGCTTGAATTAGACAAAGAAAATATCAGGCATTTCAGCAAGGGTTTTAACAAAAACATTGCTGACTCTTCGCAGGTCACTAATATTAGAGCTACAGCTGATCTTGAACAGGTTAATGATACGATCATCAGTTATGAATATGACGATAATTTTAATGAAGTTGAAAAGAAAACCTTTCAAAATATTACCCAACCCAACTATACCATTGATCTCAAAAGCAATGATCCCTTAAAAACCTGGGAATTCTTTCAGGCTAAAAAATGGATCAATAGTGAAAATCAATTCACAGAAATTCCTTTTCAACCCAATCAAGCCAGCCAAAATAATAACGGCGTTGTCATACAATCAACCCGAAAACCCATTTCACTGTCACCTCAGCTGAAAGAAAATTACATCTTCATCAGAAACAACAAGCTGCTGTATTCTTCTTTAAAAATGCTGAATGCCAGCGAAAAAAGAATTATCTCGGATATCGATTATATATTCTATGGGAATAAATCAAAGGATTATTGGGTGAAAATAAAAGCAAAAAGTGGAGAATTACCCCTAATTTTACGGTGGTAAAAATAGAAACCTAAAATGATCTATTAATGGCTCCATCAGATATCGCATTGCTCAAAACATGTACTCATTATTTTCTGCATCTTGTTTTTCCGGTCTTTATTGCATTGATTTTTTATCGTAAAAATTGGAAAAAGGCATATTTTATTCTTCTGGCTACGATGCTGGTAGATCTGGACCACCTTTTTGCTCATCCCATTTTTGATCCTTCAAGAGGAAGTATCGGATTTCACTTTTTACATTCATATTATGCCATTGCGGTGTATTTTTTGCTGCTGTTCTTTAAAGGAAATATAAGGATTATAGCAATTGGGCTTCTGTTTCATATGTTCACAGATTATCAGGACTTTAACTTTTGGCCTCATTAAAATATTATTAATATTTTCTTTTGATATTGAAATTTCTATAGATTTTTTGTATTTTGTAGTCACTTTATGAGACCTAAAGAATTTTTACAATACACCTATATTTTTCCTATTCTGGCAGTAGGATACTACTTTTCAGGTTTAATGGGAAGTGGTGTTCTTTATGATATCCTTGCCGGTATTTTATTGATCGGAAGTGTTCTATCAGCAGTACATCATGCTGAAGTAGTCGCTCATAAAGTAGGAGAACCTTTCGGAACAATTATTCTGGCTCTTTGTATCACCATTATTGAAGTTGCGTTGATCATCTCGCTGATGGTAGCCGGCGGAGATCAGGCGATCACGCTGGCCAGAGATACCGTTTTTGCCGCTGTAATGCTTATTCTTAACGGAATTCTGGGAATATGTATTTTAGTAGGCGGCGTTAAATACCATGAGCAGTTTTTCGCAAGAACCTCTGCAACTACTTATCTGGTAAGTATTGTTTCTATTCTGGTACTTACTCTTGTTCTGCCTAATTTTACTTCCAGTGTGAATGGGCCTTTCTATAACGAAGCACAGCTTATTTTTATATCAATAGCATGTCTTGTCATCTACGGTATTTTTCTTATGGTACAGACTGTAAGGCACAGAAGTTATTTTATCGTTCCTGACGAGCATCCGGAAGAACATTATATTCCTTCATTAACAAAGACCCTTGTAAGCTTTGGGTTTTTGGTTGTTTGCCTTGTCATTGTTGTACTGATGGCAAAAGGACTTTCTAATACGATAGAAGGAATGGTACAAAGCCTTGGAGCTCCAAAATCTCTGGTAGGGGTAATTATTGCCGCTGTGGTTCTTCTTCCTGAAGGGGTAGCCGCAATTCGTGCCGCAAGAGCCAACCAGATACAGTCCAGTTTAAATCTGGCATTAGGATCTGCATTAGCAAGTATTGGTCTTACCATTCCCGCAGTTTCAGCAGTGTGTATTATGTATGATATTCCACTGGTACTAGGGTTGGACAAAAAAGACATTATCCTGCTTTCTCTATCCGTTTTTATTGTAATGTTATCTTTAAGTCGCGGTAAAACAAATGTCCTCTATGGAACAGTTTTATTAGTGAATCTGGCGGCCTATATCTTTACGGTAATCGTTCCTTAAGAAGAAAAAGTACAAAATTACAAATCCGTCTATCGGTAAATAAATCCAGAAATCTACTCTCGTGATCTTATACCCCGAATCTCGTATCACTATAATCTTCTTGCCAGCTCCATTTTGAAAGCCATGAGTTTTGCTATATTCTCGGATTTATAAATAGCCATATCTGCGTTTTCTCCAACGAAGTTTTCCTCAATAGTGGTACGCCAAAGCAGCAGCCATTGGTCAAAGTGTTTCTGTTCCATAGCCTGTATCTCATTAATTGGGAAGTGTACACCCATCGGGTTTCCTTTATACGTCATCTGTCCAAAAAGGATAGATTCCCAGAAAGAATACATTTTAGGAAGATGCTGATCCCAGTCTACTTTAGCAATATCATTAAAAAAGAACCCTATAGTCTCATCCTTAACTACTTTGGCATAAAATGAGTTGACAAGATGTTCAATATCTTCTCGTGATTCAAGCTTTTTCATAGCCCAAATTTAGGGTAATTTGTGTAAAGGATTCCAATCGTCAAATTGATAAATTTCATATAAACAGTATTTTACCACTCATCCCGCCAAAACATACAACCGTAAAATGAAAAATTAGGAAACATTAAAATTTGATTAATTCACAAAAAAACGCCTTGAAAGAATATGATTTTTGTAAATTTAATTATTAAACACTAAAAAAATATTAAAATGAATAAAAAAATCAATTCTGTTTTGATTCTTTTATTAGCATTTTCAGTATCATGTTCAAGGGATGAAGTGAGTTCTATGAATGATGATCCGGAAAAAATAAATTATGCTGATACAAAGAGTGCACATTTGACACAGGCAGAGATGCTTCAGAAAGGCTGGAAAGTTGTAGATGAGTTTAAATTGCCAGGCAATAATAATCTGGGGGTAAACTATACTTCTACCCATGAAGAGCGTGAACTTCCTTTCAAACCGAATCACCTGAAAGATATGGGATATGATGTTAGTTTTTCCGGAGAAAGAACGAGATTGAAAAATGTTTTTGCCTACGCTGGTCAGGTTCCGGATGGAATTATATTTAATCCTGATCTTTCTGTAGATGGAGATGTCCGGAATACGGCTCCTAATCCTAATGTTTCCATTGTTTTAGGAACACCTGAGGTAAACATAAAAACAGACGGAGTAGATTTACCGGATAACTCCTATACCACGGAGGCTATTAATAATGGAGATAGAGAAAGTGAAATTACGGTAACCTATTCCTATAAAAAGGGATATTCTACTTCCTGGAAGCGCACTGTCTCAGGCTCATTTGAAGTGGCAGCATCCGTATCTGTTGATATTCCGTTAGTGGCAAAAGCTTCTGCCAGCACAAAAGTTGTTGTAGGAGGAGATACAACGGAAGGCACAGAAACCTCCGAAGAAATTACCGAGACCAGCAGCTATAAGACTATTGTGCCGGCTCACTCTAAAAAAAGTATTTCTATTCTGACGAAATTAAAAGGGTCTTCTGTTGAATACTTTGTACCTATGAAATTGACCGGAAGATTACAGGCCAACTTTCCTTCTCCGGTAGATGGACATTATTATTGGGCTTTTCCTATTGAAAACTTCCCTGATTTTCTTTCCAATGTACACGGAGAGTCGGGGATTGTAAAATCTGTAAGCAATGTAAGTGTTACTGTGATGGAATCACCTGCGCAGAAGATATAAAAACACCTTTAAAGCATATTGTAAAACAGCAGAAATTCTGAATTTCTGCTGTTTTTGTTTGAGTAAAAGTTCCTTAAAGACCCATGGGAAAGCAATCTGTGATGATTCCTGAAAAGCATAGGTATCTTAATAGATTCTATTCTTAACTTTGCTTTTTAAATATCTATATGTTGAAGGGTAGGGCTGAGCAGTAACTGGCTTATTGCTAGAGTAGAATCATAATATAAGATCGTTAAAATGATTAAAAAATGACAGGAGGATTCAGAAAAAAGATCCGTCAGAAAAATGCGGAAAACAGTGGTTTCGGAACTAATGCATCCGGGAGGTTCATCAACAAAGACGGTCTCCCGAATGTTAAGAGAACGGGGGTAAATGTTTTCAACAGATTGAGCTGGTATCATACCATGCTGAATTTGTCTTCATTTCGCTTTATTTCTTATTTGGTTATCGCTTATATCCTCATTAATCTTGTATTTGCCATGATCTATTACCTGATTGGAGTAGAGCATCTTACGGGAATAGACAAGAGTGATCCTTTAAATGAGTTTATCGATGTGTTTTTCTTCAGTTCTCAGACTTTTACCACTGTTGGATATGGGAGAATAGCACCGGTAGGTTTTTTGGCAAGTCTTGTGGCTACTTTTGAAGCTTTTCTGGGATTGCTTACCTTTGCCATTGCAACGGGTCTTTTTTACGGAAGATTTTCAAGACCGCGGGCATACCTTAGATTTTCTGATATTGCAGTAATTGCTCCTTTTCAGGAATCTTCAGCATTAATGTTCAGGCTTGCTCCTTACAAAAACAATGCATTGACGGATGCAGATGTTATTGTATCTGCAGCCATTGAAGTGATAGAAAACGGAATTGCCAAAAGTAATTTTTACAGGCTTAATACACAGATGAGTAAGATTAATACATTAGCACTCAACTGGACTGTGGTCCATAAAATTGATGAAAACTCTCCGTTTTATGGTTTTTCTGAAGAGGATTTTAAAAACACAGATATTGAACTTATTGTACAGGTTCGTGCATTTGATGAAGTATTTTCAAATACCGTGGTTCAGAGATCTTCATATACGACAGGAGAAATTATATATGGAGCGAAATTTGTCCCGATGTATTATCCTGACAAAGAAAATCTCTCAACAGTGCTGGATCTGGATAAAATCAATGAATATAAAAAAGAAAAACTTCCGGACTTAGTGGCAAATAAAGAATAAATGAATTTAGATTTTTATAAAAAACAGGCTATACAAAAGCAGAAAGAACACAAGAAATTTCTGGACGGATTAAAGAAAAAACCGCCCAAAAATCTTGATTATATAGTACAGGAAACCCATGATGAAGTTTTTGAGGAAATAGACTGCTTACAATGTGCCAATTGCTGCAAAACAACCGGCCCTCTTTACACCGAAAAAGATATTGAGAGAATTTCCAAACATCTCCGAATGAAGTCTGCAGATTTTGAAGCCAGGTTTTTAAGAGTAGACGAAGACAATGATAAAGTATTGCAAAATCTTCCCTGTTTTTTCCTGAATAATGATAATACCTGTTCTATCTATGAGGTAAGACCGAAAGCCTGTCGGGAATACCCTCATACAGATCGTAAGAAGATCTATCAGATTAATAATTTGATGCTGAAAAATACAGTGATATGCCCGGCTGCATTTGAATTCGTAGAAAAAATGATGAAGAATATAACGAAGTAGATTTCAAAGATAGAAGCTTTGTTAATAAACTGCCTCAGTTAATATTTTTACTGAAATAAACTTCCAGCCTCCAGCTTCAAGCTTCCCGCCAAATTAACCGGACTTATTTTGCAAATTCCTCTTAAATAATTATAAAGTACGTTAAATAAGATACATACGCATAATTTTATAAATGATGCCTCGTTTAAGTTAAACAATCATTTAAATATTACATTATGAAAAAGTTATTTTTAACGGCAGCGTTTACATTAGTCGGAGTAATCGCAGTATCAGCACAATCAACACCACAAAAGCCAGCCGATACTTCTACTAATAATCCAGCGACAACTCAAACCCAACCGAATACACAGACTACAAGTCCTTCGGATCCAAAGACTCAACAGGAAAAATCGCCTGCAACTACTATGGAGACTGCTCCGGCAACTGATCCATCAGTAAGTACAACCCCTACGGATGCTACTAAGCCAGCCGATGCCCCTAAAGAGGAAAAGAAAGACAAGAAAAAGAAAAAGTAAAAGCACTTTAGCAAACACTAGTCGGAATCCTGAAATTTTATATTTCAGGATTTTTTTTGTTCAATTTCTTCCACTTTGAATTGGACTATTTTACGAACAAGATCCAGCGGAAGGTTTTCATCAATAGGAAGTTGAACTGCTCCTTTAGAAAATTTATATTTTCTTTCCTCAAAATCTTTCTCAAAATTAGAAATACCTTCCGCTCCGGGATAGAACCCAATATGCTTTTTGTACCCTGCAAAATAAACTAAGGGTTTTCCTTTATACCTGAAAGCCGGCATCTGATATCCTATGTATTCTTCCAGATCCGGAACTTGTAAATGAATTGCTTTTCTGAGCTCAAGCAGTTTTTCCTGTACTTCTATCGGGAACAGAAGAATGTACTCATCAATATTCTTAAAGGTGTTTATCATTACATAAAAATATAAAAAAGCGCGGCATATAGCCGCGCTTTCTCCTTTCACTTTTTACTTTTTTCCCATTATCCCGGGAACAGGCTATATCAAAAAAGGTCGGGACTTTTCCCAACCTTTGTTTTTTTGTTACACAACTCCTTGAGCTAACATTGCTTCTGCTACTTTTACGAAGCCGGCAATATTGGCACCTTTTACGTAGTTTACATAACCGTCTTCGTCTTTTCCATAGTCTCTACAAGCTTTGTGAATACCAATCATGATTTCCTTTAATCTTGCATCAACTTCTTCAGAAGTCCAGTTAAGACGGATAGAGTTCTGAGTCATTTCTAATCCTGATGTAGCAACACCTCCAGCGTTGGAAGCCTTACCAGGAGAGAATAATACTTTATTGTCTAAGAAATAGTTGATGGCGTCTAGTGTAGAAGGCATGTTAGCCGCTTCAGTTACACAAACACATCCGTTTTCAACTAATTTTCTTGCGTCATCTAAATCTAATTCGTTTTGAGTTGCAGAAGGGAAGGCAACATCACACTTCACATCCCAAGGACGTTTTCCTGCATGGAACTCAGCAGATGGATATTTTTTAGCATAGTCTTCCGCTCTGTTGTTTCCTGAAGATCTAAGTTCTAATAAATAATCGATCTTTTCTCCGCTGATACCGTCTTTATCATAGATGTATCCGTCAGGACCAGAGATGGTTACTACTTTAGCCCCTAGCTCAGTTGCTTTTTTGATAACTCCCCAAGCTACGTTTCCGAAACCTGATACAGTTACTATTTTATCCTGGAAATTCTGTCCGATAGTTTTAAGCATTTGCTCTGCGAAGTACACTACACCATATCCTGTAGCTTCAGGACGGATTAATGAACCTCCGTAAGCAAGACCTTTTCCTGTAAGAACTCCTGTAAACTCGTTTCTGATTTTCTTGTACTGTCCGAATAAATATCCGATTTCTCTTGCTCCAACACCGATATCTCCTGCAGGTACGTCTGTTTCAGGACCGATGTGCTTGCATAATTCTGTCATGAAAGCCTGGCAGAAACGCATTACTTCCATATCAGATTTTCCTTGTGGATCGAAATCTGAACCTCCTTTACCACCTCCCATTGGAAGAGTTGTCAAAGAGTTTTTAAATACCTGTTCGAAAGCTAAGAACTTAAGAACAGATAAGTTTACTGTAGGATGGAAACGGATTCCTCCTTTGTATGGTCCAATAGCAGAGTTCATTTGGATTCTGAAACCTCTGTTAACCTGAATCTCTCCTTTATCATCAACCCATGGAACTCTGAAAATAATAATTCTTTCAGCTTCAGCCATTCTTTCAAGCAGCTTCATTCCGGTATATTCTTTTTTAGTAGCAATGAATGGAATTACGGTTACGGCAACTTCTTTTACAGCCTGTAAGAATTCCGGTTCGTTAGGATTTTTTGCTTCAATTTTTGCAATAAACTCTTGGATTTTCTGGTCAATATTATATTGTTCCATATATTAAGGTTGAATATTATTGTCAACAAATTTAATTTTTTTTTCAAGATTCACAACACTATATTTTAACATTGTTAAAAATTAAATAATAATGTTTCGTAATATTATTAAATTGATAATTTATGTTTAAAATTTATTAAAAATGAAATGTTATGTGTGAAATAATGCAGTATTAAGAAATCGTTAAATCTTAAATTGCGATAAATTACCTCCCGGAAAATGATTTTACTTTCCCTAAAAGTTCCAATTCCAAAATTATTGGTAAGATTTTGTGAGTAGAGAGATCAATCTTCTGTGAAAGATCATCTAAAGAAATCTGTGGATAGTCTTTAATCGACTGATATATTAAATGCTGATTGTCAGTTAATTGTATGGTAATCTCGTGATGAGGAAATAACTCTTCCATTTTTTCTTTTGGATCATTAAATCCGAGTATATTGATAAGATCTTTGATCGTTGAAATTGCAGTTGCTTTATTATGGAAAATCAGCTGGTTACAACCTTGGCTGCAAGGGTCTGTAATCTTTCCGGGCAGTGCAAAAACATCACGGTTGTAATCATTGGCAAATGCTGCTGTACTTACCGAGCCTCCTCCAAAACCGGTTTCTACTACAATCGTTGCCGGAGATAGTCCTGCTACAATTCGGTTTCTCTGGATGAAGTTTTCACGGTCAGGTTTTCTGCCGGAGCTGAACTCTGTGATTAATGCGCCTCCTTCCTGTAAAATTTTCTCAGATAGTTTTCTGTTTTTTGCGGGATATAAATGCTGGAAACCATGAGCAAGAACAGCTACGGTAGGTTTTTGGTGACGAATAGACTGCTCATGAACTTCTTTATCGATACCCAGAGCCAGACCGCTTACTGATGTATATCCTGAAGATTGTGTTGCTTCGAAGAAATCCTGAATGAACTGCTTTCCATAAGATGTCATATTTCGGGTTCCTACAATACTTACTCTTGGCTGTGTATCATCCATACTTCCTTTTTGGTAAAGAATAGCTGGGGCATCATTACATTCATTAAGTAGGAAAGGTGTTTCTTTAAGATGTTTTAGCCTGATCCGGATATTTTTTTTTTCGCAAAAATCTAATTCTTCTTCTGCGAATTTCAAATGAGATTTATTTCCAATGTCTGAAACTGTTCTTTGTCCTATTCCTTCCAGTTTTTTATACTCATTTCTGGCTCTTTTCCAGGCTTCCTGAGCACTGCCAAAAGTTCGGACCAATTTATGAAAATGAATGTCGCCAATATAGCTGCATTCGCGGAGGGCGATTGCATAGAGATGTTCTTCGGAAATCATGTGTGTTTTTTTCCAAATGTAATGAAATAAGTGTTACCTTTTCCTTAATTCCTCCAAATGATCCCAGATATCATCTTTTTTCTTATAGGGAAGTTCCATAAAATCTTCCGGGTGATTTTCTTTGTATTCCTGCCACAATTTATCATCTTTTTCGTTGTAATAATTGGGGAATTCCCAGATGAATTTTTTCTTCTTTTCTCCAACATTTTTGAAGGCAAAGGCAATGATACTGCCTACTACAGCTCCGGAAAGATGCGCCTGCCATGAGATTTTACTCGGTTCCTGCATATTATAGAACAGTTCTTCGGGAAGCATTCCCCACACCAAACTGCCATAATACAGAACAACAAGCATTGAAATTGTGAGAAGTTTTGTATTCCACTTGAAGACACCGCTAAAGAAGAGGAAGAATGCAAGCACGTACACTACACCACTGGCTCCAATGGTACAGGTATACATATAATCGCCAGTAAGAATGTCAATAGGAGGAAGCAACCATACCAAAAGCCCCGTTGCCAGCCATCCGATAATAAAAACCTTGTTGGCCACTAAAGGATAAAACTGATAAAGTAAAAACATCAGTGCTGCAATAGGGATAGAATTTCCTATGATATGATCTATATTTCCATGTAAAAGAGGAGAGGTTACCACCCCAAGCAAACCCTCAGGCAGCAATGGGATAATGGCTCCAAAACAGCTTTGGAAAAAGCCCTGCGTTTGTAAAAAGTACCCGAACCACATCGCAGATAGCATCAGCAACGGGTATATAATCGCTCTTTTGGAAATTACATTTTTGAACATGTGGATTTTACGTCAAATCAAAAGCCAATGATAAATTTCGGAAAATTTGGCGATGAATCAATTCTTACTCACCTGATTTTAAGACAAAAGGTATCAAATTTTATTTTCAAACTTATTATTTTGGCATTGATTTTATAGAAATATCTTATTGTGATTGATTCAGCTTTGAGGAAATTCGATTCTTTACGGCTGAATTTACCCTGAAAAAAAATTATATTAATACTTTTGTATGGAAAATTATTTAGAGTAATGAAGAAGTTTTTATTGATTCTTTCCTGTTTTATAGGAATATATGCAAGTGCACAAGAAGAATTGAAAAAAGATTCCGTAGTAGTAGACACCGTGAAATACTGGTCAGTATTAGGAAAAAATACTTTAATGATCAACCAGGCGGCCTTTTCAAACTGGGTAGGAGGTGGAGCCAACAACGTAGGATGGCTTGCCGGGATCAATTACAATGTGACCTATGAAAAAGACAAAGACCTTTGGGAGAATATTATTATACTGGGCTATGGACAGAATGATACGAAAGGATTAGGAATAAGAAAGACACAGGATGTGATCAATATTTCTACCAATTATGGGCGAAAATTTTCGAAAAGCTGGTATTTCTCTTTAGGAGCTGGTTTGCAGTCGCAGTTTGCGGCAGGTTACGAAGATGGGAATAATCCTGAAGCAAAGAAAATCTCAAATTTTATGGCACCAGGTTACCTGAACGTCGGGATGGGTATCACGTACAGACCTAATGATGATCTTACGGTAACTTTACGTCCTACCAACGCCAGATGGACTTTTGTATTGGATAAAGATCTCCAGACAGCAGGAAGTTATGGTCTGAAAAGTGACGGAGATACTTCTCTATTACAATTTGGTTTTCTGGGTACGGCAATTTATAAACTTAAAATAATGGAAGATATTTACTTAACCAATACAGCATCTGTCTTCTCGAATTACCTTGACCGCCCGGACAGATTGGTTCTGGCGTATGGAGCTTTACTGAACCTGAAAGTAAACAAATATATTTCATCCAATGTGACAGTAGATTTACTTTACGATCATAATCAGATAGAAAAAACACAGCTGAAGCAAACTCTTGGAATCGGGTTCGCCTATACTTTGGAGAATGGGGTAAAACGTTCCGACCGCAAAGACAGTCAGTGGTGGATTAAAAAATAATAAAGAATACGATATTTCAATAAAAAGCACTTCCGGAATGAAGTGTTTTTTTGTTTTTAAAATACTGTAATTTTAAGTTGACTTAAGTTTGCGGGTTGCTGGTGGGTTGTTTAATATAATGATTTTCATAGTATTACTGTGTTGTTTTTAATGGTGTTAAATTCATTTTAAAGTGAATTTTATGAAGGCCTAGATTATTATTTATACATTTGTAGTAAATCGTCATTATGAAAAAATTTTTATTGATCAGTTCTATCACTTTTGGGGCTGTAGCATTGGCTCAGGAGACTAAAACGGAAGCTCCGGCAGCAGATACTGTTAAAGCCTGGTCTATTCAGGGACAAAATACATTAATGCTTAATCAGGCTGCCTTTTCAAACTGGGTAGGTGGTGGAGCCAACAACGTAGGATGGCTTGCCGGAGTGAATTATAACCTGACTTATGAAAAAGGAAAAAATCTTTGGGAAAACATTGTTATTCTGGGTTATGGGCAAAACAATACTCAGGGAACAGGAGTAAGAAAAACGCAGGATGTTATTAACCTTTCTACAAACTATGGTAGAGAATTTGCCAAGCATTGGTATTTGTCTGCAGGTGCAGGTTTACAAACTCAGTTTGCTCCGGGATATGAAGACGGAAACAATCCCGATGCTAAGAAGATTTCCAATTTTATGGCTCCCGGGTATGTGAGTGTAGGAGCAGGGGTTACTTACCGTCCCAATGATAATTTTACGGTGACTTTACGTCCGGCAAATGCAAGATGGACTTTTGTATTAGATAAAGATCTTCAGAAAGCAGGAACTTATGGTCTTAAAAATGACGGTGATTCTTCTCTTTTCCAGTTCGGTTTCTTAGGAACAGCTATGTATAAGCTGAAAATTATGGAGAACATCAGCCTGTTAAATACAGCGTCTGTATTTTCCAACTATCTTGACCATCCAGACAGACTTGTTTTGGGATATAGCGGTGTTTTAAGCATGAAAATCAATAAATATATTTCTACGAATGTTACTCTTGATCTGCTGTATGATCATAATCAGATATGGAAAACACAGTTGAAACAGACATTAGGCGTAGGTTTGGCTTACAATTTTGATAATGGTAAGAAACGTTCGGAAAATAAGGATAACCAAAGCTGGCTGAAAAAATAAAACAGACATACCATCTGCAGTACAATAAAAAAGCACTTCAAAATGAAGTGCTTTTGTTTATCAATATATATAAGTCTTAGAATTCTATATCAACTCCTAATTTCTCAGCCAATAACTTTGAAATTTTCTCTTTTAGAGGTTCTATATCAATGTTTTGCATTGCATCATTAGCAAAAGCATATAAAAGTAATGCCTGTGCTTCTTTTTTAGAAATTCCTCTCGCTCTCAGGTAGAATAAAGCATCTTCGTTCAACTGGCCTACTGTACAGCCGTGAGAACATTTTACATCATCAGCAAAGATCTCTAACTGAGGTTTAGTATCGATACTTGCCCCTTCACTTAGCAATACGTTGTTGTTTTGCTGATAAGCGTTTGTTTTCTGAGCTATTTTGTCAACAAAAACTTTTCCGTTGAAAACTCCGTGGGCATTGCCATCAAAGATTCCTTTATAATTCTGGTAGCTTTCACAGTTCGGGAAGTTATGGTGAACCGCTGTATGGTGGTCTACCAACTGATCTTTTCCGATGATTGTGATTCCGTTCATGAATGAATTGATATTAGATCCATTATGAATAAAATCAAGGTTGTTTCTTACCAGTTTACCTCCGAAAGAGAATGTATTTACAGTGGTTAAGCTGTCTTTCTCCTGTCTTGCGAAAGTATTATCGATAAAATAGGTTGTATTATTATCATTTTGAAGTTTGTGCCAGTCTGCTTTTGCATTAGGATAGGTAAAGATCTCCGTTACAGAGTTGGTCAATACATACGTGCTGTCAAAATTATGGTGGCTTTCAATCACTTCTACTTTTGCTCCTTCTTCTACAATCAAAAGGTTTCTTGTATTGTAGAATGTGTTCTCCTCCTGATTCTGAGAAATATAAAAAACGTGGATTGGTTTTTCAATCACTACATTTTTAGGAACCTTAAGGAAGAAACCATATTTGCAGTAAGCAAGGTTTAAGTTGGTAAACGCTTGTTCCTTAGAAGCAATGGTATTGAAATATTTTTCAAAAACCTCTTTGTGCTTCTCATCATTCAATGCATAGTTGAATGAAAGAAACTCTACATTTTCAATAGAAACTTTTGAAAGCTCCTTATGAAGCTTACCGTTTACAAAAACAATCCAATCAAAATTTTCCTCTCCAAGGTGCAGTTCATCAAACTGCTCTTTAGTGATATTGTGGCTCTCTTTCGGGAAGAAGTTGTAGCTTTTTTCCGTGATCTCCTTTAGATTGGTATATTTATATTCTTCGTCTTTTTTTGTCGGAAAACCAAGATTTGCAAATCTCTGAAGAGCCTCTTTTCTTTCATCATCCAGAAATCTGTGACGAAGACTCTCCAAAAATTCATTATGGTTCTCTATAATCTGTTCTTTTAATGCCATTACTGGTATATCTGTGGTTTGCACCATTTTTTCTTTTTTTTTGAACTAAAATATTGCTATTCCGAGGAACAGGGAATCCAATTTTTAATAATAGAGATTCTTTATTTACTCCATTTCACGAATGATTGTGAAAATTTTAATCTCTGAAATAATACATTTTCTTCTTAGTTAAGAAGCCAGTCGTAACCCTTTTCTTCAAGTTCTAATGCTAAAGATTTATCACCTGTTTTGATGATTTTTCCATCTGCTAAAACGTGAACGAAGTCAGGCTGAATATAGTTAAGCAATCTCTGATAGTGCGTAATCAAAAGAACTGCATTTCCTTCATTTTTAAAGTGGTTTACTCCATCTGCCACAATTCTTAATGCATCAATATCCAATCCTGAATCTGTTTCATCAAGAATAGCCAATTTAGGATTAAGCATCATCATCTGGAAGATCTCATTTCTTTTCTTTTCACCCCCAGAGAATCCCTCGTTTAATGATCTTGAAAGGAAATCTTTTTTGATCCCTAGTTTTTCAGACTTCTCACGGATTAATGCAAGCATTTCTTTTGCCGGCATTTCTTCCAGTCCGTTTGCTTTTCTTGTTTCATTTAAAGCAGCTTTGATAAAGTTCGTTACAGAAACTCCCGGAATTTCCACTGGATACTGGAAAGAAAGGAAGATTCCTTTGTGAGCTCTATCTTCAGGAGCGTCTTCGCTGATGTCTTCTCCCTGGAAAAGGATCTCTCCACCAGTTACTTCGTAATCTTCTTTTCCTGCGATTACAGAAGAAAGGGTAGACTTACCAGCTCCGTTCGGGCCCATAATAGCGTGAACTTCGCCTGGCTTTATCTCAAGATTAATACCTTTTAATATTTCTGCGCCATCTTCAATTTTGGCGTGAAGGTCTTTAATTTGTAACATTCTTGCTAACTTTTTCTTTTTATAATTGTGTGAGCTTCTCTTCTGTGAATACACATTGTCTTTATATTGAATATTTCCTCAATAGACGGATAGAAGCTTTCTATATTTTATGTTTTGTAATAATCTTCACTGAAGATTACAACTTATATTCCCGAATAACGGTTTTTAATCTGATAAAAACACTGAAAACCTTGCCATTAATCAGTGGATTTTATCTGATAGATTCTTTTTGGAGGATTATCCCACAGAACCTTCTAATGAAATTTCCAGTAATTTCTGAGCTTCAATAGCAAATTCCATCGGAAGTTTATTTAAAACTTCTTTACTGAAACCATTCACGATCAAAGCAATTGCTCTTTCCGTATCAATACCTCTTTGGTTGCAATAGAAAATCTGGTCTTCCCCAATTTTTGAAGTTGTTGCCTCATGCTCTAACTGAGCCGTTGGATCCTTGATTTCGATATAAGGGAAAGTATGAGCTCCACATTCATTACCCATCAATAAAGAGTCACACTGAGAGAAGTTTCTTGCTCCTTTAGCAGAAGGCATTACTTTCACCTGTCCTCTATATGAGTTTTGAGATTTTCCGGCAGAAATACCTTTAGAAATAATCGTTGATTTGGTATTCTTTCCAATGTGGATCATTTTTGTTCCTGTATCTGCATACTGGTGGTTATTGGTTACCGCAATAGAGTAGAATTCTCCGATAGAGTTGTCTCCTTTAAGGATACAAGACGGATATTTCCATGTTACTGCAGAACCTGTTTCTACCTGAGTCCATGAGATTTTTGCATTTTTTTCGCAAAGTCCTCTTTTTGTTACAAAGTTGAATACACCTCCTTTTCCTTCTTCATTACCAGGATACCAGTTCTGTACCGTTGAATATTTAATCTCAGCATTGTCTAAAGCGATAAGCTCTACAACCGCTGCGTGAAGCTGGTTTTCATCTCTGGAGGGTGCTGTACAACCTTCAAGATAAGAAACATAACTTCCTTCATCCGCTACAAGAAGTGTTCTTTCAAACTGTCCTGTTCCTGCCTGATTGATACGGAAATAAGTGGAAAGCTCCATTGGGCATTTTACGCCTTTTGGAATATAACAGAAACTTCCGTCAGAGAATACTGCGGAGTTCAGAGCTGCATAAAAGTTATCTCCTCTTGGAACTACTTTTCCAAGATATTTTCTTACTAGATCAGGATGGTTTTTAATAGCCTCAGAGATGGAACAGAAAATAATTCCTTTTTCTGCCAATGTATCCTGGAAAGTGGTTTTCACAGAAACTGAGTCCATTACGATATCTACGGCAACTCCAGAAAGTCTTTTTTGTTCTTCGATATTGATTCCTAATTTGGCAAAAGTTGCTAATAATTCAGGATCTACCTCGTCAAGACTTGCCAGTTCAGGCTTTACTTTAGGAGCAGCATAGTAACGGATTGCCTGAAAATCTGGTTTTTCATACTTGATATTAGCCCAGTTAGGCTCTACCATTTTCTGCCAGATTTTGAAAGATTCCAAACGCCATTCAGTCATCCATTCCGGCTCTTCTTTTTTAGCAGAGATGGCACGAACGATGTCCTCATTTAAACCGATCGGGAAATCTTCATAATCAATTTTCGTTTCCCAACCGAATTCATATTTTTTATTTTCTAGATCGACTCTTAAATCGTCTTCTGTATATTTACTCATTATAATTTTTTAGATTTCAGATGTTAGATTTCAGAATTCAGAATGGCTCTGAGGTCTGAAATCTAGGATCTAATGTCTTTTCTCTAAAGACTAAATGATTCCCCGCACCCACATGTTCTGGATGCATTCGGGTTGTTGAAAACAAACCCTTTTCCGTTCAATCCTCCTGAATACTCAAGAGTTGTTCCCGCTAAATAAAGGATGGATTTTTTATCTATAATAATTTTGATGTTATTATCTTCAAAAATCTGATCTGTGTCTGTTTTTTGGTTATCAAACTTTAAAACATACTCTAAACCAGAGCATCCGCCGCTTTTCACCCCTACTCTTATATAATCTTCAGCAGGGTTAAAACCATCTTCCGTCATTAACTGGATGGCTTTCTCCTTTGCATAGTCTGATACTTTTATCATTGTATTTATTTAGAATGATTTAATGATGCAAAAATACGAACTAATTTCCGCAATCTCAAATCGAAGATATCTATTTTAATGATTCTGATATTAATAGCGATTTTCAAGGCAACTATTTATGTTAAAAACAGATAAATTTCTTCTCATCATGTGAAGATTTCATTCCGGATTTTAACCTTGAATCGTATTTTCGATCTATAAAGAAAATAGGTAATGAAACAAAAAGTAGCAGCTTTTTTTGTATTGTTTTTCACGATAGTATCTTATGGTCAGACTACAAGATTTGTTTATGAAACGCTTGTAAATCCGGATTCCATCAATCTGGTGAGCATGAAAAGTGAAAGAACTTTTCTGGATATTAAAGGAGATCATTCTTTATTTATCAGCGAAAATAAATTGAAAAGAGATTCTCTTTTTACTGCTGTCAGATCAGAAATGAAAGAATTTCATAAAAAAGAGGAAAAAGATTTTTCAAAAATAGAAGGAAAGAAAAATTTTGAACCTACTTTTTTTGAATATTTTATTACCAAGACTATTCCCGACCAAAAAGTGTATTATTATGAAAAGGCGGCCGGAAGACAAATTTACTATCAGGAAGACAGACCTGTAAAGTGGGACGTAACAAATATTGTTGAAAAACAAAATGGATATTCCGCTCAAAAAGCAGTTGCTGAGTTTGGAGGAAGAGTGTGGACGGCATGGTTTACCAAAGAAATTCCCTTCTCTGACGGGCCTTATAAATTCTCCGGATTACCCGGACTGATTGTAAAACTGGAAGATGATAAAGGAGATTATAAGTTTGATCTTGCTAAAAAGATGATCATTAAAAATGCTTTTGAAGAACAGGTAAGCTCCGATGCCAAACAAAGTACGAGAGCCAACTTCCATGGGGATAAAGCTGCTCTGGAACTGGAGTTTGGTAAAAACAGAAAAGCAATGGCAGGGAATAATGGAGATGGAAATATGAATTTCGGAGGTGGAAGACATGGTGGCGGAATGGGCGGCGGTGGTATGAATGGAGGAGGAATGAGAGGTGGTCATGGCGGTGGCGGAATGCACAGAGGCGGAATGGGAGGCGATAATCAAGGAGATCCAATATCCCAAAGTCCATCTGCAGGAACTTCTTCTACAACTACAGTCCAGAACCCCATTGAATTAAAATAAATAAAAATATAAATGAAAAAATTAGGTATCATCGCATTAACGCTGTTCATACAGAATGTTTCTGCACAGACAAACAGGTTTGTGTATCAGGTGACTATGAAGCCTGATGCCGAAAATAAAACAGATATCAAGACGGAAAATGCGTATCTGGATATTTCTCCGGAAAAATCAGTGTTTTATTCTGAAAACAGGATTAAAAGAGACTCTATCATGCAAAAAGCATTTCAAGGTGGAGGCGGAAGAGGAAGTATCAACAGAGATCAGATGGAAGGTTTGAGAACGAATATCAACTATTCTGTAGAAAAGGATAAGACGAACCAAAAGACGTATTTTAAAGACAGAATAGGACGTGATCTCTATTCTTATGAAGAAGACCGGCCACTGAACTGGAAAATTGAATCGGAAACAAGAAAAATAGGCGAATACAAGGTTCAGAAGGCAGAAACGGATTTTGGAGGGAGAAAATGGACGGCATGGTTTACAACGGATCTTCCTTATCAGGATGGGCCTTATAAATTCGGAGGACTTCCGGGATTGATTGTAAAAGTTGAAGATGATAAAGGCGATTATTCTTTTGATTTAATGAAGAATTATAAAATTGCTGAGTTTCCCACTTTGAACCAGTTTGGCAATACATTAAAAGTGAAAAGAGGAGATTATTTAAAACAGCAGCAAAAGTTTAAAACTGATCCCATGTCATTTATGAATCAAAGTGGCGGAGGAATTACTGCTCCAATGAGAATAGGCGGTGGAAGAGGTCCTGGAGGTGGTAGTGGAAACCAGAATCCCGCTGATATGAGAAAGAGAATGGAAGAAAGGGTGAAGGAAGAAGCGAAGAAAAATTCTAACCCTATCGAATTGCAATAAGTAAAAAATGCGGTCTTACTCTGAGACCGCATTTTTTTATATCATCTTTTGATAAAATTATTTTAATAGCTGGTTGAAAGTATCACCCTGTCTGATATCTCCGGTGTTGTAACCTTTCATAAACCATTCTTTACGCTGAGCAGAAGATCCGTGAGTGAAGCTTTCCTGGTTCACATATCCCTGTGCTCTTTTCTGGATATTATCATCTCCAACAGCTTCTGCAGCATCTATGGCAGATTCAATGTCTCCGGGCTCCAAAATATGTTTGCTGTCATTGGTTCTTTTGGCCCAGACTCCGGCATAAAAATCAGCCTGTAGCTCTGTAGCAACAGACACTCTGTTCATTTGTTCTTCAGAATATCTTCCGCTTCTTCTTAATTGATCTACTTTTTGGGTCGTTCCTAAAAGAGTCTGCACATGGTGTCCTACTTCGTGAGCAAGAACATAGGCTACTGTAAATTCTGTTACTTTAGCCCCAAACTTTTGCTGAAGTTCACCAAAAAAGCTCATATCCATATAGACTTTCTGATCAGCAGGGCAGTAGAAAGGTCCCATGGCAGATTGAGCAGTACCACATGCTGAAGAAGTTGTATTCTCAAAAAGAACCACCTGAGGAGCGCTATAAGTCATTCCGTTTTCCTTAAAAATCTGATCCCAGGTAAGAATATTCCATTTGGCCATCATATCCACCATTTCTCCGATTTGTTTTTCACTGGCTGTAAGCTCTCTTTGTTCTCCGGAATTTCCTGAAGATTGCATACTGCCGGAATTTAAAATACCGGACGGGTCGCCTCCCAAAAAGAACACGATGGCCGCTATAATTAATGTTCCGAGTCCTCCTCCTACAATCATTCCGCCGCCACCGCCTCCTGAACCACGGCGGTCATCAACGTTTCCGCCTCTGTCGTCTGTCCATTTCATACTAATAAATTTATGGGTTAATTTAAATATTTTACACCAGATTATAAGCGAAAATATCTAGATATTTATCTGTTCAGTTGTTTTGTTTTTAGCCAGTAAGAAGTAGACTGATAGGCTGATACAGCATCATCTACCAGTTTCTGCTCTGGATTTTTTAATAATTTTTCGTCGTAATACAGCTTAAATTCAGGTTTCAGATCACTTTTTTCCAGTTCCAAAGAATATTGTTTTACCTTTTTTACCGGAGAAATAATGGTCAAACGATCCCCTTTGATGAATCCAAGGTCTTGATATGTTGCCACATAAGCTTTAGGCTGGAATTCCTGTCTGAAGACATCCTGTCCTAAAAATTTAGACTGATAGCTGAAATTTAATAATCCAAAAAGAGTAGGCATCACATCTATCTGGGACATCAATGCATCGAATTTCTGAGGCTGAATAAATCCTTCTGAGAAAATCATTGCAGGAATTCTGTATTTATCCATCGGGAGTTCTGTTTTCCCTGCACTGGATGCACAGTGGTCTGCAATAATGACAAAAACAGTGTTTTTATACCAGTCTTGCTTTTTCGCCATATCAAAGAACAGCTTTAGAGAATAATCAGTGTATTTTACACCACCTTCGCGGGATTTTGCCGTTCCCGGGATATCAATTCTTCCGTCAGGATAAGTAAATGGTCTGTGATTGGAAACCGTCATCCAATGATTGAAAAAAGGTTTTCCCGACCTGGCTTCAGCATTCATCACCTGAATAGCTTTTCTTGCCATATCTTCATCAGCAACGCCCCAAACATTGGCAAAAGTAATTTCTTCAGGTTTAAAGTTGTTTCTGTCTACAATACCATAGCCGTTTCCACCGAAGAAGTCCTGCATATTATCAAAATAGCTGTATCCACCATATAAAAACTTTACATCATATCCCTTAGATTTGAAAACGCTTCCGGTTGTGAATTTCTTTTTATTATCATCTCTTTTGATGATACTTTCTCCCGCTGTTGGAGGAATACAAAGCGTCAGGGCTTCCAATCCTCGTACAGTTCTGTTTCCTGTAGCATAAAGATTGGTAAACATCAGGGATTTATCTGCAAGGCTGTCCAGGAAAGGAGTAATTTTTTGTGTATTACCATAGTGTTCCATGAAGTCCGCAGAAAGACTTTCGATAGAGATCAGCACTACATTTTTCTTTGCTTCCGGCTGCTCTGCAACAACGGCTCTTGATAATGTATGTTGTGGATACTGGCTTAAGAAATTCTTTTCGGCCTGCTGCTGATTAATCTGTGAATAAAACTGGAAATAATCCAGTTCATTATGGGTAAAAGCCCAGTAAAACTTAGGAATTCCGTTGGCTTCAATTTCATCGGCAAAAACATTATCAGATTTAATTTGCATCAACGAAGGGATTGCCAGTGCACTCAAAGCACAAAGTACCATAAAACTGCCCAGAAGAACCATTTTTTGTTTAAAATCCGGAAGTTCCAGCAGCTCATCTTTTGTTTTCTTATAAATAAACCAGGTGATGGAAAGGGTAACGATCATGATTCCGGAAAACAACGGAATAACAGGATAGCTTTCCATGATATTTCCAATCACCTCATTGGTGTAAATAAGATAATCTACAGCTATAAAATTATAACGAACTCCAAATTCATTATAAAAGAAGTATTCACTGACTCCGTTGAAGATAATGAGAAGAACATATAATAGTAATGTAATGAAATATAGTGTATTGCGGATCTTGGTTCTCTGTGTAGGAAGGAACAGCATCAATCCGAAGAAAAGAGTCTTTATTCCTACAAACACAAGAGCGATTTCCATGATAGAACCTCCATATTGCTTGAAAATGTTATTGGGAACAAGCCATATATAAAGGAAGAATAGAACCAAAGTCCCCAAAATAATATTGCCGTAAGGTTTTTTATATTTTGAATTGGAAAGAAAGAGGAAGTAAAGGGCAAGAATAGAGCTGGCCAGTATGAAAACAAACACATCATTCACAAGACCTATTAACAAAACTTTTACGACTTCGAAAAATCCGAAACTAGCGGTAGTAATGGGATGAAAAAAGAATACTGTTCTTATTATCAAAGAAATAATAAGATAGAAAATTCCTAAATAGAGGAAAGGTTTTATTTTTTTTAAAAACATGTATTGACTGTTTTTATGAGTTTTCACAAAGATAGTTTTTGTGGAGAACTTTTGATGGAAAAAAAGAAAAACATCCTTTTTATTAATAAGATTTATGAATTAATTTTATCCTAATAAAAAAGGACTATCCAAAAATAGTCCCATTATATAGTCAAAGTGAATAAGCGGTTAAGAGTGGCCGAAACCAATATTCCCTTTCTTATCAGATAAATTCTTTTTGAAATCAATCATTCTAAGAGCTGTTACGGCTGCTTCTACACCTTTATTCCCAAGGTCACCGCCGCTTCTTGCAATAGACTGTTCCTTTGTATCATCTGTTAATACACAGAAAATTGTAGGAGTATCCGTCATGATATTACAATCTTTAATTCCCTGTGCTACAGCAGAACATACATAATCAAAATGAGGCGTTTCCCCACGGATCACACATCCTATAGAGATTATTGCGTCATATTTTCTCTCTTTGCAAAGCTGCATACTTGCATAGCTTAATTCAAAAGCTCCGGGAACAGGGAAAAGTTTGATGTTTTCAGGTTTTACCCCTTCTTTTTCAAGAATTTCCAAAGCTGCATCACGAAGATTGTAGGTTACAAAATCATTCCACTCAGAAAAAACAATGCCGATAGAAAAATCTTCGGCATTAGTTATATGAAGTGGCTTGTAATCGGAAAGATTAACTGTTGCCATTTTTTAATAATATTTAGTCATTTCAATATAAGAATCAGACATTCCGTTGTCGTAGTCCTGATATTTCTCGTCAATTGCTGAGAAGTACTTTTTAGCTTCTGTATTTTTCTTTAATCCTAAAGCAACAATACCTGCTTTTCTTGTGAAATAATAGGTTGTATAAGGATCATCAGATGCTGTTGCAGCCTGGTCTAGCAAACCTAAAGCCTCATCATTTTTGTTAAGACCTGATTTAGCATCTGCCATAGCTCCGTACTTCATTGCCATCAAAGTTTTGTTTTTGGAAGAGAATTTATCTAAAAGATCATAAGCTTCCTGGAACTTTCCTTCTTTGAATTTTAATAAACCGGCATTGTAAGAAGAAAGTTTACCGATTTCAGTAGAAGAATATTCATTAGCTGTACCTATAAAACCAGGGTTAGCTGCAGATTTTCCACCTAGAGCATCTTTATCTTTGCCTTCTGCAAGGTTTTTTTGAGCAGCAAGGAAACTTTTTACAGCTTCAGTGTTCTTTGGAGCAACTACGAATTGCTTATAAGCAAAGAATCCTAAAACTCCTAAAATCAATACTCCAAATACCAAACCAAGAGGTTTTGAATATTTTTCAACGAATCTTTCAGTGTTTAAAGCTTCTCTGTCAAGGTCTTTAAAGAACTCAACTGTTTCTTTACCTTCTTGCTCGTTCTGAGCACTCTTTCCCAATTTTGCCATAAGTTTTTAAAAATTGAAATGCAAATTTAATTGTTTCTGAGAGATTTACAAAATACTTTGTGAGTATTATTGATGAAATTTTGTGAATTGTTAATCGTGAGTGACGAATTTATTAAAAAAAGATGCTTCGACTGAGCTTAGCGTGACCCTTCTAATACTACTTGTTCTCATCTCACAGTAAATTATTAGCGTTGTCATGCTGAGCCTGTCGAAGCATGTATATTATATCTTAATATCCTAAAATATGGTAGATTTCAGCACCGAATTTTTTCAGTTTTTCATCACCGTTTAAGCCTTCTAAGCCTATAAGGAAACTAAACTGTGAAACAATTGCTCCCTGCTTTTCTACTAATTTAGCTGCTGCTTCTGTAGTGCCTCCTGTTGCTAAAAGATCATCGTGAATTAAAACTCTTTGTCCAGGTTTTATCTGTCCTTCACGGGTTTCGATAATAGCACTTCCATATTCCAGATCATATTTTTCTGAAATGATGGGAGGAGGAAGTTTTCCGGCTTTTCTGATTAAGATGAATGGAACTTCCAATGCCACAGCGATAGCGATTCCGAAGAGGTAACCACGGCTTTCAATTCCGCATACTGCATCTATTTTTCCTTTACTGAAGGCTGCAAGATCAGCAATAACATCTTCATAAAGTTTTGGGTCTAAAAAGATGGGTGAAATATCCTTAAACTGTATTCCCGGAATAGGAAAATCGGGTATATTTTCAATTGTTTCTTCTAGTTTCTTGATCAGTTCTGCTGAAGCCATTTATTAATTGATTTTATAGCTGGAAATTTTCCAGTCTCCATTTACATTTTTAAGCCCGAAAGTTACTTTTAAAGAAGTCGTCTTACCGCTTTTATCCGTTACGTCATAAGTAGCGTTTACGCTGGCACTGTTTGCATTAGCACCGCTGGTAGTAATATTCTTTACACTTACGTTTTTTACCGATCCAAAACCTGAAGTAGGGTTTGAAAAGGATTCATAACTTCCCCAGCTTGGATTGCTTGCTGTTTCGTATGCTGCTTTTAAATTCTGAGAACTTACACTGTTCAAAAATTTGCTTACGGTATTTTTAGGGTCTGCTGTCGGTTGCTTTGGCGCTGCAGGAGCTGCAGGAGTGGCTGTTGCAGGATCAGTTGTTGCACCAGGAGTAGCTGTTGGATTGTTTGGATCAATTACAGCACTTGGTTGTTCAGGAACAGCGGTTGAATCAGTTTTAGGAACTGTAGGAACTTTTAACGCTGCTGCATTTACATCAAGACCGATTTTAGACATTTTGAAAGTCTTAGCCGTTGTTTTTACAGAAACCGTGATATCAATTTTATTGTCTATTACTTTTGCTGCCGGAATAGAGGAGAATTTTAAATTGAATCCTTTAAAGTTATTATCCTGCATCAGGTTTTTAGCAGTAGCCAGTCTTACCCCGTTACTGAACACTTCAAGAGTGGCTTCCAGACCAGCTCCTGTGAAAGATACAGGATTTCCGGCTGCATCTACAAGTCTTGGAACAATCTGAATTGCCGTAGGCGCTCCGGTTCCGTCATCTCCTGTAGGTCTTGTTACAAGGCTTAATGATCCTGCTTTTACATCATTAGGATCGCTTTCTTTGGCTTTATCATCTCCGAAGATATTCATTTCTCCAAGTGATGGTGGAGCAGTACTTGCCCATTCTATTCCGTTTTTCTGTGCAACTTCGTCAGCCAGAGACATGATTTCAGGAACTTTTTTCCCGTTAATCAGTTTCCCAAGAGCTTTTAATTCATTGATATCACCATCTGCCTCTACTCCAAATGTTTTAAGGATATAAAGAGCTTCATTAAACTTAATCTGCTTAATGGTAGGTAAACTGGAAGTCATATCATTGATACTTGACTGCAGTGTTTTAGTATTCGTAGCATCTACATGATCTTTCTTACATGCTGTAAAAAGCAACAGACTGAAAACAAGTAGAAAAGAAAACTTTTTCATTTTTATTTGGTTTGTTGCAAATTTAATAAAACCTTTATTAATACTGGATTTTATTTTTTACTTTATGTTTTTTGCTGAATTATTATTCTTTTCCGAAAATGTATGCTGTTCTTTTAATTTTAGAATTCAATCGGAATATTTACACCATGGAAAGTAGTGCTGAACAGCGTTTCTATTATTTTTTATTGGTTTGTTCTTTTAGATCACCTTTGAAAAAACTACTAAAAATAGTCTGCATATTGGGAAATGATGAATCCTGCCAGTAAGATGTTTTGTAATTGCTGTTGTCTTTATCAAATTTCACTTTCTCAATATCATTGTCATTGCTAAAATTAAGTTCTGTAGGATAAAAGTTGGTATAAAGTGTTATCTGATTGTAATTGGGTTCACTTTTATGTTTCAGTTTTACAAAAACAAGTTCATTATATTCCAGGAAATCTTTAAGGGTCTTTTCTGATCCTTTTTCAAAAGACATGTTTAAAATTGTTTTTATATCGTAAAACCGATATCCAAAGAATGAAAATTCTTTATCCTGAAGAGCAGCACCCGTCACCTCTATTTGGTCTTTGTATTCACCCTTCACCTCTTTAATGGTATTTCTTTTAGTTTTATATTCTTCCGGATTTCCAACATTTTTTAGTTTGGGCAGCTCCAGAGAATTGCTATAGTCCCATTTTGAAGTTTCTTTTTTCTCATTTTTAGAGTCTGCCAGTCTGAATACTCTGTACTGTTCTACGTTGGTACTTTTCAGTTTTTTTGTTTTATTATCAAAAATGTAGGTTACAATTCCGTCTGCATAGCTATTCAGTTTATTGTTTACCGTTACATAAGCATTAAAGTTTCCTTTGATAAAAATGTATTTGGCGGGCTTATTATTTTTGATCACTACGGTTTCAATTTCCTTTACCTGATCATTGATTTTTATCACAGATTGATCAAAGTCGGAATAGGATAGGGTGGCCACCGGAAAATTATTATAAACAAGCTGAAACTTTTCCTGGGAAGGCGACAGAGATTGTTTGTCGATCTTGCCTTCAATATCCGAATATGCGAGAATAGCTCCATCTTTTCCAAACACAGAAACTCTGGGAAGAGGATTATTACTTTTTTCAGAAACGAACGTGATTGTCTGAGCCTGAATAAAACTATAGAGAAACAGAAAGAAGGAGTAAATGAAAAGTTTTGTTTTCATAATAAGATTTTGTTTTTGGTTGTTGATCTCATTATAGAGACGCATAACGAACAGAATGGTTGCCTGTTGATGGATATGCATAAAAAAAAGACTGATCGTTTTACCAATCAGTCTTTTATATTTTTATTTTGTTACAAGTCCTTAGAAAGGATACTCATAAATTTCAGATTCGTGTAAGAATGGGTTTCCTGTAGGAATCAACTTCAGTTTAGATAAAGCTGAAAGAACAGTAAACATAAATAATCCTGCTACGAATAGAACTGCTCCTAGGATTAACAAGAATACTTCAGGAGTGTTCCAGTATGGTCCTACCGTTCCCGGCATTACCATGTTGAAGTAATCTAAAAGGTGTCCTAAGATCACTACTACTGCCATTGTGGTAACTACTTTGTAGTTTCTCTTGATGCTGCTGCTTACTAATACCAATAGCGGTAATAAGAAGTTAACAATCAGCATTGGTAAAAACGTAGTACCATAGTGCTGGAATCTACCGAAGAAGTAGTTAACCTCTTCCGGAACGTTTGCATACCAGTAAAGCATGAACTGAGCGAACCATGTATATGTCCAAAGCATACTTGTAGCGAAAAGGAAAACTCCTAAATCGTGTAAGTGGTTGTCATTGAACTGTGGTAAGAAACCATTTTTCTTAAGATAAACACTTAATAAGATGATGACAGCAATACCACTTGATAGGCAGCTAACCATTGAATACCAGATATACATTGTAGAGTACCAGTGAGGGTCAATAGACATCAACCAGTCCCAAGCCCAAGCTGCAGAAGCAAATCCGAAGAATGCGATATATCCTACTGCCCATCTGTAAAGAAATTGATATTCTACTTTTGATTTTGTCTCGTCTACTTTTTTAGACTGAGCTTTCAGTTTCCAAGCGAAGAAAGAAGCACCTAGTACATAGATGAACGTTCTGATTGCATAGAAAGGAATATTTAAGAATCTTTTCTTTTCAAATAGGATCACGTCAAAATGAGCAGACTCTGGATTTGTCAATTCAGGGTCCATCCAATGGAATAAATGACCATTATGAGTGATGTTTAAGATCATCAGGATAATCAGGATTGCACCACCGTAAGGAATATAAGAAGCAATAGCCTCCATTACTCTTGTGATGATAATAGGCCATCCTGCGTGAGCTGCGTGCTGAATACAGTAGAAGAACAGTACAGCGCAACTTACTCCAAAGAAAAAGACAGCTACAAAATGCAGCGATGCTAATGGCTGGTTGTGAACCTGAAGCTCAGCATGCTCTAAATGAGCTGCGTGATCCTGTGGTCCCACCATTTCACTTGAGTGTGTAGGAGCATTATGACCAGAAGCATGAACAGCTTCCATCATTTGTTCTATTTTCTCAGTAGAAATTCCTTTGTTCAAAAAGAAACCAATACCGAAAAGAACTAAACCTACAACAAGAAGTATTATAGAAGTTGATTTTAATTTTGGTGAAAAACTATACATTTCTTTTCTTATTTTTTAGTTTCGGTAGTCGTTTCAGTTGTTGCTGGTGCCGCCGCTGTAGCTGCTGCCGGTGCTGCTGCTCCTTTTTTGAAAGCACTCATCACATACAATGCCACTCTCCATCTGTCTCCTGCGTTCAGTTGTCCCGCATAAGATCCCATTGCATTTCTACCGTTTGTTAATACATAATGAACAGATCCTACAGTAATTTCTCTGTCTGCATAGTTGGGTACTCCGGAGAATGCCCCACTTTGTACGATAGGTCCTTGTCCATCACCTCCTGTTCCGTGACATGCCGCACAAGTGTGATCAAACAATATTTTTCCTCTTTCAATATCCTTAGCTGCATTAGCCGGGTTTAGAGGAGATACTGTAAGTTTTTTAGAAGCTTCATACCCAGCGTTGTACTCGTCAACATTTTTAGGTAATAAGCTTTCTTCAAAAACGCCATCTTTATTTTGAGCAACTGATCCTTCTACTGGAGAAAGACCTGTTGCACCACTATTTTTAACAAAAGCAGGAATTTCATTTTCATGATCTGAATAAGCATCCTGAGCTTTCATCAATGGATCATAAGCTACCGGAAAATACATGTCCGGGAAATATACCAGCGGAGTATTCTCCTTTGGTCCGCAAGAGTTAAGTAAAACTGTTGTTAAACCTAAAACTGCTGTAATTTTTAATACATTCTTTTTCATTTTAAGCGTCTTTAACAGTTATTTCTTCAACTCCAGTTTCAATAAGCAACTGTTTTACAGATTCTACATCTTCAGTTACAAATTCCATCATGAATTTATCATCAGTAGTTCTCGGGTCTGGGTTCTGAGCTGGAGCTCCCGGATACATTTTGTTTCTAACCAAGAAAGTTAAAGACATCATGTGAGCAGCACAGAATACCATTAATTCGAACATTGGAACTACGAATGCCGGCATGTTGTGTGCCCAGTCGAAAGCTGGTTTACCACCGATATTCTGCGGCCAGTCATGATTCATCACATACCAAGTTACAGTAGCACCGATAGTAACACCGTAAAGAGCATATAAGAATGCGGCATCAGAAATTCTTGTTTTCTTTAACCCTAAAGCCTTGTCTAGTCCGTGAACCGGAAACGGAGTATATA
Organism: Chryseobacterium sp. Marseille-Q8038; assembly: GCF_965111995.1. Lineage (NCBI taxonomy): Bacteria > Pseudomonadati > Bacteroidota > Flavobacteriia > Flavobacteriales > Weeksellaceae > Chryseobacterium > Chryseobacterium sp. Marseille-Q8038. The sequence goes on from NZ_CBCOPN010000002.1 coordinate 1,847,223, forward strand.
CTTCGTTTATCGCGATTCCTTTATCGTTGAATGCTTTAACGCCGTTCATTAAATCGTCGTCGTCAGCATAAAGTCCGTATACAATTTTAGTGGTGCTCATCTCCTTCTTTTGCTTTATAAGTTTCACCTGAGATTTTCAAAATCGATTTTAATTCAGCCTGTGCAATTACAGGGAATGTTCTTGCGTACAATAAGAATAATACAGAGAAGAATCCGATAGTTCCTAAATATACACCCACATCAATGATCGTTGGCTTAAACATTGTCCATGATCCTGGTAAGTAGTCTCTTGAAAGGTTGATAACGATGATATCAAAACGCTCAAACCACATACCGATGTTGATGATTAATGCAACAATGAATGTCCAGATAATGTTCGTTCTAAGTCTTTTGAACCAGAAAGAAGCAGGAACCACAAGGTTACAGATGATCAATGACCAGAATGCCCACCAGTAAGGTCCTACAGCAGCACCTGGAGAAAGATATGTGAAATCTTCAAATCTAGATCCTGAGTACCATCCGATGAAATATTCAGTAGCATAAGCTACAGTTACCATACCCCCTGTAAGAACGATTACGATGTTCATAATTTCAATATGATACATTGTAATATATTCTTCTAAGTGACACACTTTTCTTGCAATTAACAATAGTGTCTGTACCATTGCAAATCCTGAGAAGATCGCCCCAGCAACGAAGTAAGGAGGATAGATTGTTGAGTGCCATCCTTTAATAACTGAAGTTGCGAAGTCAAAAGATACGGTAGTGTGTACTGAGAATACAAGTGGAGTAGCCAAACCTGCAAGAACCAAAGAAAGTTCTTCGAATCTTTGCCAGTGTTTTGCTTTACCACCCCAACCGAATGCAAGGAATGTATAAATTTTCTTAGTCCAAGGAGTTTTAGCTCTATCTCTGATCATTGCAAAGTCAGGGATTAGTCCCATGAACCAGAATACAGTTGATACTGAGAAATACGTCGAGATCGCAAATACGTCCCAAAGTAGAGGAGAGTTAAAGTTCCCCCAAAGAGAACCGAACTGGTTTGGTAAAGGGAATACCCAGTATCCAACCCAAACTCTACCCATGTGGATTACAGGGAAGATTGCTGCCTGTACAACCGCAAAGATCGTCATCGCCTCTGCAGATCTGTTTACAGACATTCTCCATCTCTGTCTAAATAATAATAATACTGCGGAGATTAGGGTCCCGGCGTGACCGATACCTACCCACCATACGAAGTTGGTAATATCCCAACCCCAGTTAATAGTTCTGTTAAGCCCCCATGCTCCAATACCTGTCCCGATAGTGTAAGCGATACAGCCGAATCCATAGAGGAATAGAACTAGTGCAGCATATAATGAGATCCACCATAATTTACCTGCTCTTTCTTCGATAGGTCGTGCGATATCTTCTGTAATATCGTGATAAGTTTTGTGACCAATAATTAGAGGTTCCCTTATCGGAGCTTCGTAATGTCCTGACATTTTTTACCTATTTATTATTTAAACTTTATTTTTCTACTCTGTTTCTTACTTTAGTGTGATAGAACACGTTTGGTTTTGTTCCGATCTCCTCTAGTAAATAATATCTTCTGTTAGAGGCATATACCTTTCTAATAGAAGAATCTTTATCATTCATGTCTCCAAATGTCATTGCTCCAGTAGAACAAGCTTTAGAACAAGCAGTCTGGAATTCTCCATCCTTCACTCTTCTTCCCTCTTTCTTAGCCTCAAGAATAGTATTCTGAGTCATTTGGATACACATTGAACATTTCTCCATTACCCCTCTAGTTCTTACAACTACGTCTGGGTTAAGTACCATTCTTCCTAAATCATTGTTCATGTTGAAATCGAACTTCTCATTTAGGTTATAAGTAAACCAGTTGAAACGTCTTACTTTGTACGGACAGTTGTTTGCACAATATCTTGTACCGATACATCTGTTGTAAGCCATATGGTTTTGACCTTGCTTACCGTGTGAAGTAGCCGCTACCGGACATACAGTTTCACATGGAGCGTGGTTACAGTGCTGACACATTACAGGTTGGAAGATTACATCCGGATTATCTGCAGGGTGGTTTAATGCACCTCCGTCTCCGAAAGCGGTACCGTACAATTCTGGTACAGCCATTCCTTCTTTCAATCCTTCGTATACTTCTACTTTTTGTCTTGAAGAATAGTAACGGTCAATTCTTAACCAATACATATCTCTAGACATTCTTACCTCTTCTTTACCTACTACAGGAACGTTGTTCTCAGCCTGACAAGCAATAATACATGCTCCACAACCTGTACAAGAGTTCAAGTCAATAGATAAGTTGAAGTGAGGACCATCAGTATCATCAAATGCATCCCAAAGGTCAATTTTTCTTGCTGGAAGAGCTCCACTGATTGTGTGGTATTCCAAAGGCTTGTTCCATCCTTTGTGCTCGTCATCAAATGGTACGTTGATGAATTCAGCTAAAGGAACTTCCTTCGCGATTTCGTAACGACCCATTAATGTATTTTGAAGCTGGATACCTGCGAATTCGTGATCTTCTCCTGTCTTCTCGATTTTAACTCCGGAAAGAACAAGGTTTGAACCATCGAATAAAGGATAAGCATTTACCCCTGTATCAGCAGTTGCTCCTGAGTTTTTCTTACCATAACCAAGCGCAAGACCTACTGATCCTTCTGCTTGACCTGGCTGTACGAATACAGGAACGTCTTTTATTGTAACTCCGTTTACCGTAAGGTTTACGATAGAACCATCTAACTGCATTCTCGCGTTAAGGTCGTTATCGATCGCAAACTTTTCTGCATCTTTTGGAGAAATTGTCAAGTAGTTATCCCAAGACATTCTAGTGATTGGATCAGGTAACTCTTGTAACCAAGGGTTGTTTGCCTGAGTTCCGTCTCCCATTGAAGTCGTAGTGTATAATACTAATTCTAATTCGGAAGCTTTGAAGTTTCCTAATTCAGCAACAGCCTGAGCCGCGTTTCCACCAGCGTAAGATAATGTTGTTGAATTGGTAGAAGCATTGATCCCGTTATATAATGCTTTGTTGAAAGAAGTACCACCTAAAAGTGAAGCAGAGCTTGCCTTTAAATAATCGTAGTAGTTGTTTGCCGCATTATTTTTACCATTTTTCCAAACCAATAGAGATTCTTCAATCTGTCTTGATTTGTAGATCTTCTGGATCGTTGGCTGCATTAATGAATATACTCCTGTCTGTGGTTCGATATCTCCCCAAGACTCTAACCAGTTAGCAACCGGAATTACAGCTTTCGCTGCTTTGTACATTTCATTTTTCTTATCAGCAACAGCAATTACATAAGGAACTTTTGATAAAGACTTTTTGAAGTCTTCTCCTTTTGGATGAGCATAGATAGGATCTACATTGTTGGTAACTAATACACCAACTTGTCCACCATTTACCCAACCTAGGAATTCCTGATATCTTGCACCGTTGAATTCTTTTAGGAAGTTTGCTTTACCAGTGAAAGCTACTGAACCTAATTTTTGGTTTATTAAGTGTGCTAAAACCTGTGCTCCTTTAGAACCGTCAGCAAAAACAACAGCTTTGCTTCCTTTTGCTTTCAATTCGTTTGCAATTTCAGTAGCAGTCTTATCAGAAGTACCACCACCTACGATTGCGTTATAAACTTCAACTAATGTTTTGTTTACTGCACTTGGCTTTAATCTGTATCTTGAGTCAGCGTTAGCACCCGTTAATGACATGTTAGATTCCACTTGAATGTGTCTCAACATGGTTGCACTTGGTTTTCTAGCTGCTGCATAAGAAGACTCTAAGCTGGATGCATTATAATCTCCTAAGAAATCAGCCTGGAAAGAAACTACCAACTCAGAACCGTTAAGGTCATAAACAGGTAATGCTCTTTGTCCGAATACTTCCTGAGCAGCATCTAGTCCTGCAGCATAAGGATATGCATCGAAGGTTACCAGTTCAGCTGTAGGATATTTAGCTTTGAATTCAGCGAATAGCTTTTTGAAAGTTGGCGAAGCAAAAGAGTGTGATAAAACCACAATCTTTTTGCCTGACGCTTTAGCTTCTTCCAAACCTTTGATTACAAAACTGTCTACTTTATCGAAAGTTTCGTCTTTACCGTCTAGTTTAGGCTGTTTTACTTTATCGTTATCATAAAGAGAAAGTACACTTGCCTGAGCTCTTGCATTAGTTTTACCTAAGTCACCACCAGCCGGGTTTGGTTCAATCTTAATGGGTCTACCTTCTCTAGTTTTTACTAAAACACTAGCGAAATCGAAACCATCAAAATATGTTGAAGCGTAATAGTTAGGGATTCCCGGAATAATATCATGCGGCTTTACCACATAAGGAATCGTTTTGATTACCGGAGCTTCGCAGGCAGCTAATGTTACTGCTGCTGTAGAGAATCCTAGTAATTTAAGGAAATCTCTTCTTGAAGTACTTGATCCGTTTGTCTCAGCATCTCCAAGGAAATCTTCTACCGGAATTTCTTCCTGAAACTCTTTCTGAGCCAGCTTATTATTCAAAGCTGGATCTTTAAGTTCATGAATACTTCTGAATTGTATTTTGTTTGAAGCCATTTATACTTCTAATTTTTTAGTTATTAATAATGACATTTACCACACTCAAGACCTCCAATTGCATCTACAGTGATCTTACCTCCATCTTGTGGATATTGTTTTTTCAACTTGTCATGTAGATTTTTGAAGTACTCTTTATTATAACCGTTGTTCATATCAACTTCAGTTGTTCTGTGGCACTCGATACACCATCCCATAGTAAAGTCGTTAGCCATCTGAACAACATTCATTGTGTCAATTTTACCGTGACAAGCTTTACATACAACATCAATTTTGTTGTTAGGATTCTTTTTGTTGAAAGAATTGATGATCGCTTGTTCTCCAGCAATTACGTGCTGAGAGTGGTTGAAGTAAACGAAATCTGGCATGTTGTGGATTCTTGTCCATTCAACCGGCTGTGTTTTTCCTGTGTACTGTTGTTTTGCAGGATCCCAACCTGTTGCAGCGTAGATCTTCTGGATTTCTCCGTCATAGAATGCCTTGTCTTTTCCTGGCTCCATGTAGTGATCTGCGTTGTATTCAGAAATTGTTCTGTGACAGTTCATACAAACGTTCATAGAAGGGATCTCAGATACTTTTCCGTATTTAGCACTAGAGTGACATAACTGACAGTCAATTTTCTGTTCTCCAGCGTGGATTTTGTGAGAGAAGTAGATAGGCTGCTCAGGTTTGTACCCTTTGTAAACCCCGATCCACATTAACCAGTTCCATACTCCGTAAGCGGCTAAAATAGCAAGAATTGCCAATAACCCTTTACCAATGAAGTGGAACTTCTCATACATTTCGCTGAAAGAACGAACTCTTGTTTCATTAAGTCCTGCTAATTCTTCGGATTGACCTAAAGTTACCAATTGTCTTAGTTTAACCAAGATCCAAACCAGTAAACCTGCAATCGCTAAAAGTGAAATGATGACAACGTTTGTTGTAGTTTTGTCTGCAGGTGCTGCCGCAGTAGCGTCAGTTGCAGGAGTTGCTTCCGGCTTTTTCTCCTCCGGAGCGGGAGGATTAGTTGTGAAAGCTAAAATGTCGTCAATATCCTTATCTGTAAGATTTGGAAAGACCTGCATTTCAGTCTTGTTAAACTTTTCAAAAATCTCATTGGCGTATTTATCCCCAGAAGCTCTTAGAGCTTTGTTGTCTTTGATCCACTTGTGAAGCCAATCTTTGTCTACACCACCTTCTGTCTTTACACGTTCTACAACCCCTTTTAATGGTGGTCCTACAACTTGTTTGTCCAGCGCGTGACATGCAGTACAATTCGCTTTGAAAAGTTTCTCTCCGTTTTTAGGATCGCCGTCTTGCCCGTAAAATGAAGCACTGGTTGATAGCAATAAGCCTATTGCGATCAACGTTTTTTTATAATGCTTTCTCCAACTAATCATTTAAATTATCTTATGTTAGTAAATTATTGAACATTCAATCAATTCCGCAAAAATAATATTTTTAACAGGAATTTAACGGTATATCGAAAAGGGAAAATATCATTTACGTTTAATTTGTATTGATTCTAAATAACCAGTTTGGTATAGTTTTTTAATTTGTATAAATTTGCGGAAACAAGTTTAAATGAGAAATCTAATCAAAATATTTTCGATATTATCATTATTTGGATTTTATAATATTGAAGCACAGCAGGTTGTTAAAAAAGATACCCTATCGGGAACGGAGCTTGTCATAACGATGGATTCTAAAATTAACGCTGCTTTGGAAGGAGTTGAAAGTAAATGTGCGAAAGTTGCCCCTACAAATTCCTCTAAAGATTTTAGCAACAATGATAGTGGAATTTCTACGGGAATCAACACAAAACCTCCTAAGATCTTTGTGCCGAGCAGAGAACTTACCAATGCGGAGATTTGTAGAAAAAATCCTAGAATTTTAGGGTTCAAAATTCAGATTACGACAGTGAAAAGCAATGAAGAGGCTAATGAGGTGAAGTCGTATTTCAGAAAAAGATTCCCTAATCTGAAAGTGGAAACGGATGCGTCTTTAAGACCTAATTACAAAATTTTAGCCGGAAGTTATTTCACAAAACAAAGCGCTGCCAGTGATCTTTCCAGAATCAGAGAATACTTTAAATCTGCTGTAGCAGTACAGTACAGAATTTTCTGTGCGGAGGCAAAATAGGAGTAATTTATTTCAAAATAAAAACAGAAAGCTGAGAAATTTTTCTCAGCTTTTTTTATCGGTAATAGTTTTCCATAAACCAGAAAAATTCAGTCATTCTGAATATATTATTAACCAGCAGATAGGTAAATAATATCACCAGCGTGAATGTTAAAAATGCCATGATTTTCGGAGAGGATCTGTAGGCAAAAAAGAGCCATCCTAAAAGAAGAGGGTAGACAAAAACAAAATGTCCTCCATAGATATAGGAAGTGTGAAGTCCAAACCTCATTACACAGTGGATCATGATGTCAACCAGAAACGAAATAGCGATTACCTGAACCCATTTATTCTTAAAATTTTTAATATAACTCCAACTTATCAGTATCAATAATAAGGCTATGAAAAGATACGGAAAAGCTGATGAATAGAGGTTCATATAAAGTCCTTTGAAGTTAAATCCTTTCATATTATGTTTGTCAGACATAATAAATCCCGGGAAAAGAATATTCCCTCCGAAAAAGAATGAAAGAATCATGTCCCATGTCGGCATGGATTCTACATTTGAGAACTTTTCATATTGTTGGTTTGTTTTTGAAAAGATATTTTGGTATTTAAAATCAATTCTGTTCAAATAAAGAAGCACAAAGCAGATCACTGAAACGATTACCCTGAATGCTGCATTTCCGAATTTTTTCCAGCTTCTGAAAAGATCTTTCTCAAAAAGAAGAGGAATGAAAACTTTTACAAAGTTGGTAATCGTAAGTCCTCCGATGGTTATCCCCGCCAGTGATAATGCTGCAGCAGGAGTTTTTTCTTCTTCCCTTAATTTTATAGCTGCATAGTGATTGTATAGTGAGAGTAAAAATAGGGTATAGGTGAAATTCTCTGGAGTAAATGACAAAATAATATTGGTTGAAAAAGCACCAAAGAACAGAATGATTACAATGCTTAGCCATAAAGGAAGGTTAATGATGTTCTTTAAATATTTGAAAACCTGAATAATATTCAATGTGATGATCAGGTTGCTGAGCCATGCCAGGGTGAGCCTGAAATTGGCATCCATTTTTCCTCCGGAAATAAATAATGAAAATTCTCTTACCCAATTAAAAAAATAGTAGGATAATGGGTGTCTTTCAAAGCTTCCTCCTGTCATCAGGATCGATTTATTATCAAAACTGAAATAAGCATCCCACGGAATTCTGCTGTCAAAAATAATCCGGTAATGAAGAGCAATATAAGATCCCAGAATTCCATAACAGATCATAAAAAACAGGAATACTGCCATTTCTGTATAAGTGGAAGGGAAAACTAATTTGAAAAAATTGATGATTTTTGTTTTGATATAAGACACGTGTCAAATTTTTTGCAAAAGTAAAATAAAAAAACCACCAAAATTGGTGGTTCTAAAAGTTTGTATAAAGGTTCTTATTGTTTGATTACTTTTTCTGTTTTGGAAGTTCCATCCGAGAAGTCTACTTTTAACAGATAGATTCCTTTTGGAAGTGAAGAAATATCCAATCTCTCAGAATTGTTGTTAAGCAGAGATTTTCCACTTGCATCAAATACTGTAGCAGATTTGATTTTTTTGTCTGTTTTTATATTGATTTCTCCTCTCGTTGGGTTTGGATAGATATCCGTAATACCTTTTACTTTAGCATTGTTTTCCTGAGTTGCTAATGTAGCACTTGCCAAAACCTGCACATCATCTATTGAAAGACTGTCTGCATCATTGGCTACATAATGAAATCTTACTTTAACATTTGCCTGCCCTGCATATGAAGACAAGCTCACAGTAATTGCCAGAGTTTCATAATCAACAAATAATCCATAGTTTTCTTCCACCCATACCTGAGTCCATGTAGTACCTCCATCTGTGGAAACTTCTACTTTTAGGTCTCCGTTAGGATTAGGATCAACCATGTATTCGTATCCTATTTTAGCGTTGAACTTAAGTACGGGACTTGTTGTTCCTACTAAACTGAAAGAAGGACTTGTTAAATGAGCATCTTGTGCCTGAGCAATCCATCCGATCCCTGCGGATTTTCCTCCTGTGATATTAAATGTTGCTTGTCCGGTTGCATTAAATATGGTTGTGGTAAATCCCCAAGGTCTTGAAGCCACATTTGTTCCGGTTGTCCATCCTGTTGGAGGAAATGTCGTGCCCTGAAAAGTCTCTGTGAGAATCTGTGCATTCCCAAGTATAGAAGAGACTAGAAAAATGAATAGTAATTTTGTTTTCATTTGGTTTACGTTTAAAGTTGTCAGTAAATGTAATAAAAAAATGAAAATAATTACACGTTTTTTGATTTTTTATAAAAAATTATTAATTACGAACTGCATGAAAGAGTGGAACATCCGGCTGTGTCATCATATCCGGCTGGTCTTTTGGCCGAGAACTCGGGGTATATTTCCTGATATGGATTTTCTAGGGCTCTGGTCAGTTTTTCAAGCATTTCTTTTTTGCCGTTACTGATTTCTTCAATACACTCATAAAGAAGATAGTTTCGGAGGATAAATTTGGGGTTAGCTTTTTTCATCATCTCTAAAGAGTCTTCTCCCGAAATTGAGTTTAAAGCGATTCTTGCTTCATAGCTTTTGATAAAACTATTGAGTTTTTCCCGTTTTTCTTCATTCAACATAATATAAGAGACTTCTTTAAAATGTTCTGATATATTGGTGTTCTGGGTTATTTTTTCCAGTTGATTGAAAAATAGGGTGTAATCCAGCTGAAGTTCCTGCATAAGACCTTGCCAGTTAGTGAAAAATTCTTCATCCTCTTTTTGAAGCTGATCAAAACCGAATTTTTTACAAAGCATTTGGTCATGAGCTTTCCAGAAGTAAGTGCCGAAATTATTTAAAGTGTCTTCTAAGAATTTTTCATCTTTGATTAACGGGTGAAGGGCATTCGCAAGCTGCCAAAGATTCCATTGTGCGATCTGTCCCTGTTTTCCGAATGCATATCTTCTTCCCGGAAGATCTGTCGTATTGGGGGTGAAATTCAAATCATATTCATCCATCATAGAATAAGGGCCATAATCAATCGTTAATCCGAGAACTGACATATTATCTGTGTTCATCACTCCATGTACAAAACCTACTCTGAACCATTCAACGATTAAGTTGGCAGTCCGGGTGCAGATATTTTCAAAAAAGTCTCTGTATTTCTTGCTGTCAGTTGCTGTAATTTCCGGGTAATAGTTTTCAATGGTAAAGTCGGCAAGCTCCTGAAGGCTGTTGTACTCTCTTTGAGCAGACATCAGTTCAAAATGTCCGAAACGTAAAAAACTTTCAGCAGTTCTGATAACAACGGCTCCTTTTTCTAACGCTGGATTTCCATTATACATGATATCGCGCATTACCTCTTCTCCGGTAAAAGCCAGACTCAATGCTCTTGTTGTGGGAACACCCAAGTGATACATTGCCTCACTCATAAGGTATTCACGTACAGAAGACCTTAATACGGCTCTTCCGTCGGCATGTCTTGAGTAAGGAGTGGCTCCGGCTCCTTTCCATTGGATTTCTGTCTTTTTTCCTGTCTCACTGATAATCTCACCAGCAAGGATGGCTCTTCCATCTCCCAGCTGCCCGGCCCAGTTTCCAAATTGGTGTCCTGCATAAGCTGTGGCATAGGTTTGAACGTTTTCCGGAAGATTATTTCCAACCAGAAAATCCAGATCTTTATCATTATATTTTCCTAAGCCTATTTCCTCTGATAAAACTTCATTAAAAGCAATCAGTTCTGGTTTGTCAAAGCCGGCAGGTTTAATGGTGGCAAATAAAACCTTAGGGGTATTTCTCTGCATGGAATTGTTGGAAAAATCACCAGGGAAATTTTCAATAAATGGCTGTCTGATACGTTCGATATTCATCCTTCAAAGGTATTAATTATAAAAGAAAAGACCTTTCAATAATTTGAAAGGTCTTATGTATTTCTAAAAGAGAATTTATTTATTGAAATCTACTTCATCATTGGAATGAAGGTTTTCATTGATGTTATCTTCTTTCTTTTCTGTTGTTTTTTTAGTGGTAGGATCTGCAGGCCTTGGGTTTTTAATTTCGTCAATGGTTTGAAGACTTCCGTCATCTCCATATCCTCCACTTAATCCTTTAAGGTTTGAACATCCGTCTTTCCAGTCTGAAGGTTTGACAAACTTATCATCAGGACTAACTTTCAGACTCTTATCTGCCCATACTTTCTTCATGAAAATTGCCCAGATCGGTAATGCCATTTTCGCACCCTGACCTTCACCCGTTCCAAAGAAGTGGGTTGCTCTGTCTTCCCATCCAACCCATGCTCCGGTGGCTAGTTTTGGAGTGATTCCCATAAACCATCCGTCAGAGTTATTCTGAGTGGTTCCTGTTTTAGCAGCAATTTCTACTGCTTTTGAGATTCCTCTTCTTCCTAATTCTCCGGAAGCTGTTCCGTATTGTGCAACACCTTTCATCAATTCAATCATGGTGTAAGCATACATCGGGTTCATGACTTCTTTCGGTTCTACATTTACTTCTTTGATTACTCTACCGTTGGCATCTTCAATTCTCCAGATCATTTCCGGTTTATTGTGGTTACCATAGTTGGCAAAAGTACTGTAGGCACCTAACATTTCATAAATTGTAATGTCTGATGATCCTAAAGCAATTGTATTGTTTCTTGGAATATCTTCTGTTACGCCCAGATCTCTTGCCGTCTGGATTACAGCGTCTACTCCTGTCATTTCAATAAGTCTTGCCGCAACAGGGTTTTGAGAGTGTGCCAATGCATCTTTTAAAGTAAGCATTCCTCCTCTTCCCGGTACATGCCATCCGTTATGATCATAAGTTCCGTTAGAAACGGTTGAACAAGGCGTCATTCCCAGTTTCATAATAGCCGTTGCATATACGAAAGGTTTGAATGTGGATCCTACCTGTCTTTTCCCCTGCTTAATGTGGTCATACTGGAAGTGCTGCCAGTCTATACCTCCAACCCAAGCTTTGATTTCTCCGGTTCCCGGAACCATAGACATCAAACCTGCCTGTGCAATCTGTTTGTGATATCTGATAGAGTCCCAAGGAGACATTTCTATCTCTTCTTCTCCGTTCCATGTGAATCGTGAAGTTTTGATAGGTTTTTTGAATTCCATCATAATAGAGTCGTCAGGCATGCCGTCAGCTTTCAACAGTTTGTATCGGCCGGTTCTTTTCATGGCCTGAACCATCACACTATTGATTTGTTTGTCATTCAGATAATAGAACGGTCTGTTCTTTCTTCCCCTCTGCTCTGCGTCAAATCTTTTCTGAAGATCCGTTAAGTGTTCCTTGATGGCTTCTTCTGCATATTTCTGCATTTTAGAATCAAGGGTAACATATATCTTTAAGCCGTCTTTGTAAAGGTTCAGCTTTTTGCCGGTTTCTTTTTCATGAGTTTCAAGATATTTATCAATTTCTTTTCTCAGATAAAACTTGTAATAAGCCGAATAGTCATCGTTAATACTTTTGATTGGATGATAATCTAATGTAATAGGTGTAGCAGCAGCTTTATCAAACGTAGCCTGATCTATATAGCCTGTTTTTAGCATTTGATCCAAAACAACATCTCTTCTTGCTTTTGCTCTTTCCGGATTTCTCATCGGGTTATTTTTTACCGGATTTTCAAGCATGGCAACAAACATTGTTGCTTCCGGCAGAGTAAGCTCGGATGTTTTCTTGTTAAAGTATATTTTGGAAGCCATTTCAATACCGTTTGCATTGTATAAAAAGTCAAACTTATTGAAATACAATGTTACAATTTCTTCTTTAGTATATCTTTTTTCAAGGCTTACAGCCACTACCCATTCTTTCAGCTTTTGAAAAACAGCTTTAATTTTATTATCTGCTCTTTTCCCTGTAAAAAGTAATTTTGCCAGCTGCTGGGTTATGGTAGATCCTCCACCTCGTCCACCCCCAAAAACTACAGCTCTGGCAACAGACTGAAGATCAATTCCGGAGTGTTCTTTAAAACGTTCATCTTCTTTAGCCTGAAGGGCATAAATAAGGAAAGGAGGAAGATCCTTATAAACGATAGGTTGTGTTTTCTCTTTTTCGAATTTACCTAAGGTTACTCCGTCTGAAGAAATGATTTCAGAAGCAACAAAGATATCCGGGTTTTCAAGTTCTTTCACATCGGGCATTTCCCCAAGGAATCCTTGAGAAACCGAAAAGAAAAGTCCTGAAATTCCAAGAACTACCGCAATGAGTCCGATCCAAATAAAGGAAACCCATTTTCTCCAGGAGGTATCTTTCTTTTTTTTAGGAGGCAGAGGAAATGTTTTCCCCTTATTTCCTGCATTTTTTTTGTTTTCTTCCATTTATGGTTACGGTTTAGCCGTTTCTATTTTTACCCCAATATCCTCAATTCCCGGAAGGTTGTCATTTCTCATGGCCTGAGTAAGACCGATTTCATATTTTCCTTTTCCCGGAAACTGATAATTTAATTTATACTGAAACAAAGTTTCCTTCGTATCACCAAACCCTGTACCAAGCCATTCTCCATTTGGTTTCGCCAATACATAATTTAAGGTATCGGTTTCCTTTTTTTTGTTCTGGAGATTGGTGAAATTCACAATGAACCTTATGTTGCTGTAAGGATAACTGTTGTTGTTTCTTACGACAAATATAATATTTTTAGGATTCTGCGGATCTGAAATTTCAAGATTAAATTTTTGTTCACTTTTCTTATTCCATTTGTTATCAACGGAATTCATGATGACATCTCCTCCTGAGGAAGAGTTACAGCTAAAGAAAAGGATAAGTGAAAGTAATCCTAAAATTTTATGCATTATTATCTTTTTTTGGAGGATATTTCTTTTTGAATTTCTTCTTGTTTGGGTTGTTGCTCTGCGGATTTTTATCAGCATCAGAATTACTCACCGTTTTTTCCACAGGTCCTTTTTGCTGTGGGTGCTGCTTTTGAGGTTTGGGCTGATTCCCGGACTGAGGAGCATTTGGGTTTTCGGTTTTTTCAGATCTTTCCGGTCTTTCTGGTTTCTCCGGTCTGTTTCTTTTTTGCCCTTGCCCTTGTCCTTGTCCTTGCTGTGCCTGTTGGCTGTTACTCTGCTTGTTTGGAGTATTCCTGTTTCTGTTTCCTCTGTTTTTCTTCTCGAAACGATCCACATTGTTTTCCTGGATCAAATCAATAGTATGGGTAGGGGTGTCCGGCTGTTTCAAATCTTCAAGAGGAAGTATTTTTTCTCCTCTTTTGTTTTTTGAAATCAGCTTTTTAACAAGGTCAATGTCGAAATCATACCATGCAATAGAACTGTCCACGTAAGCAAACCACATTTTCTTTTTGAAAACGTCGATTTTGATACAGAATGCTTTTCCTTTCTCCGTTTCCAACGTTGTTGAAGAAGAAGGGAAGTTGCTCAAGGCATCCAGGTAACTGTCAAGTTCGTAGTTAAGGCAGCATTTTAGTTTACCACACTGTCCTGCAAGCTTCTGAGGATTGATGCTCAGCTGCTGATATCTTGCAACGTTGGTGTTTACAGACCTGAAATCTGTAAGCCATGTAGAACAGCAAAGCTCACGTCCGCAAGATCCGATTCCACCTACTTTGGCTGCTTCCTGTCTGAAACCGATTTGTTTCATATCGATTTTAGTACGGAATGCTCCGGCATAGTCTTTAATTAACTGTCTGAAATCCACCCGGTTTTCGGCAGTGTAATAGAAGGTGATTTTTGAAGAGTCACCCTGGTATTCCACATCAGTAACTTTCATTTCAAGGCCTATTCTCTGGGCAATTTTTCTTGCTTCAAGCTTTACACCATCTTCTTTTTTTCTTGCTTCCTGCCATACCTCAAGATCTTTTTGGTTGGCCTGTCTGTATATTTTGAGTGCCGATTCTTCAGAAAACTTTTTCTTTTTCATCTGAATCTTTACTAATTCTCCCGTAAGGCTTACAACGCCTACATCGTGTCCCGGACTTGATTCTACTGTAACTACACTACCAATATGTAAAGGAATATTATTTACATTTTTATAAAACGATTTTCTGTCATTTTTAAATCTAACTTCTACAAAATCACACCTGTTTGGTGCCGGATTGTTGATGTTAGAAAGCCAGTCAAAAACACTTAATCTATAACTATTCCCGCAGGTATTTACATTTTCACAGCCATTTGCGGTTTTTTTAGGGCCGCAAGAATGTGCAGAATCGCCGGATGTTTTACATCCACAACTCATATTTACTATTATTTATAATCTGCAAATTTATGTATTTTTATCTTTATGCGATTCTAAAATACTTAAATAACCTGAATTCGGGAAAAAACATTTTCCCATTTCGGGTAAGAATGATCGTCGCAGGCTGTATAAAGGCTGCTATAAGGAAATAAATGAACATAGATTTTTTTTAATTTAACATTCATTATCATTTTGCTTTCCTATATTGTTTTTTTAGTATGCTGTGGCACAATGTTAAACGTTTGTTTAAAATTAAACAATAAATTAGGTGTTGTTTTTCAATATTCTTAAACCTTTAATAATGATTGTTTTGTCTTTTGTTTCTTTCAAGGTGTTATTTTAAACATAGTTTTCTTTTAGGATAATGTTTAAAATATTGGCAAATATTAACAGACGTATTCAAAATAATTTTATATTTGGCTTATATAATAATAGTCTATGAAAAAAATATTAGTATCAACTGCTTTATTGGCGGGAGTTCTATCTTACGCAGGAGGCTTCAGAGTTTCCCTGCAAGGGGTAAAACAATTGGCAATGGCGCATACTAGTGCTCATGCCGAAGACGCGAGTGTGACATTTTTTAACCCTGCGGGTATGTCATTTATCCCTTCCAAACTGAGTGTAGTGGCAGGAGGATTTGCAGCAAGTAACAAGGTTACTTTTCAAAACTTCAATACTTTACAAAGTACAGAGACAGATAACCCTGTAGGAACTCCTTTCTATGCCGCGATTACTTATAGACCGATAGAAAAGCTTACCGTAGGTCTTAGTGTAACAACTCCTTTTGGAAGTACAATTAAGTGGCCGAATGACTGGGAAGGTAAAGAAATGGTTCAGAAATTAGAACTGAAAAGTTTCTACTTCCAACCAATGGTTTCTGTAAAACTAGCTCCATGGGTATCTTTTGGTGCCAGCTATATTTATGCAAAAGGAGTTGTAGATTGGGATAAAGCAGTAACACAATTTGGAGGGCAGGTAAATATTAATGATAAAAAAGCAAGCGGACACGGATATGGTTTCGGTTTCTACTTCAGACCTGATCCGAAATTAGATGTAAGTATTGCTTACCGTTCAGCAATAGATATGAAAGCTAAGAATGGTACAGCTACTTTCCAGTTCCCTTCTCAATCTATCTATAATCAGTTGAAACTAAATGCTGCCGGACAGGATGGGTTCTCTGCAACACTTCCGTTGGTGGAAGAATATACCATTGGTTTAACTTATAAAGTGACACCGAAATGGCAGGTTTCTGCAGACTTTAACTATCATGGATGGGAGAGATACAGCAAACTTACTTTAGATTTCGAGAATGCTCCTATTGGAAACAATCCATCGGATCCTACTATTCTTACCAATCCTAAGAATTTCAAAAACTCCAAAACTTTCAGATTGGGAACTCAGTATGCATTCACCAATATGATCTATGGACGTTTGGGAGCTTATTATGATGAAGCACCTTATACAACAGATAACTTCATTCCAGAAACACCTTCATATGATACTTATGTGGTTACCGGAGGGATAGGTATCAAGCTGAAACAATTCGGAGTGGATATTGCCGGGGGGTATGCAATGCCTCAATACAGAAATGTAGATAATGCTAACTTAGGTTTCTACGGACAGTCAAAAGCAACAGCATTCTACCTAGGTCTAGGTTTATCTTATAATCCATTTTAATTTTAGAAGACTATGAAAAAAATTATAATATCGACAATTGCAGTTTCTGCACTTCTTTTTACAGTAAGCTGTAATACGGATTTCGATACGGATGTGAAAGATATCCAGGTAACAAAAGGAGATGCTGATTTTTCAAAATATATATCGTTAGGAAACTCTCTTACTTCAGGATATCGTGATGGTGCGCTGTACAGCAGTGGGCAGAATGAATCTTATCCAAGTATGATCGCTGCACAGATGAAACTTGCAGGAGGAGGAGACTTTAAACAACCATTGATGCCTAATGACGTAGGAGGGTTTAACAATCTTCCGGGATTTCCTGGAAAATTGACTCTTCAGGTTGTTAACGGATCTTTGGCTCCTGTACCAAGTGGGGCAGCAGCACCACTAGATGTGTTATCCGGAGGAGGTACTTATAACAATATGGGGGTTCCGGGTGCGAAGTCATTCCACTTAGTTGCTCCTGGATATGGAAGTCAGGCGGGTCTTCTAACCGGTACGGCTAATCCTTATTTTGTAAGGTTTGCTTCTTCTGCAACAACCAGTGTACTGGCGGATGCTATGGCTCAGAAAGCTACGTTTTTCTCTCTGTGGATAGGAAATAATGATGTGTTATCATATGCAACGAACGGAGGAACAAACTCCCAGACTGTAGGAGGGGTTACAACATATACTGCTGCTACGGTTCAGACCGGGAATACAAATCCTACAACTTATAAATCAAATGATATCTCTGATCCTGCGCTTTTGGCCGGATCTATTAAGGCGGTTTTAGATGGTCTTAAAAGTGTAGGAACAACAAAAGGGGTTATTGCTAATATTCCTTCTGTTACTTCAGTTCCTTTCTTTACTACGGTGCCTTATAATCCTTTGACACCAGCTCTTTTAGGTTCAAATCTGACAACGCTTAATACAAGCTTGTATGGTCCTTTAAAGCAGGCTCTTACTGCTTTTGGAGCTGGGGATAGAATTAATTTACTTTCCGCTACAGGTCCAAATCCTGTTTTAATTAAAGATGTTGCTCTGACAGATCTTTCAGCTCAGCTTACCGCTGCACTTACTCCTTCTTTAGGATTGCCTACAGCTACAGCTTTTGGTCAGATCTTTGGTCAGGCAAGACAAGCGACAGCAGATGATTATATCTTGCTTACGACAAGTTCTGTGATTGGAAGTACTGCAGCAGGAGTTCCTGCTCCGGTAAATATTTATGGAATTTCTTATCCATTACAAAACCAACATGTATTAACGAAAACAGAAGCTGGCTACGTAAAAACAGCAACTACTGCATATAATGCTTCCATCAAATCACTTGCTGACTCCTATGGGCTTGCATTTGTAGATGCCAATACTAAAATGGTTGAACTGAATGCACAGTCAGGAATCTTATTTGACGGAGTGAAATATACTGCAAAATTTGTAACGGGAGGAGCTTTCTCTTTAGATGGAGTTCACCTGACAGGACGCGGATACGGTATTGTTGCTAATGAATTTATCAAGTCCATCAATGCTAAATACAAGTCTACACTTCCACAGGTAGATCCGAACAAATATTCAGGAGTTAAATTCCCTTAATAATTGATAAAATAAAAACTTAGAAACCACAGGAGTAAATCTTGTGGTTTTTTTTTAAATTTGCAAAATCTTTTAAAAAGTAAAAATGGCCGATCAGTTAAGTTATCTATTTTGTACAAGAACCAGCAGGGACTTGGCAGAGAAAATTGCCCAGAATTATGGGAAAGAATTAGGAAAAATCAACTTTCAGGAGTTCAGCGACGGGGAATTTGAACCTGTTTTGGACGAATCTGTAAGAGGAGGAAGAGTTTTCCTGATTGGATCTACATTCCCTCCTGCAGACAATCTTTTAGAGCTTCTTCTAATGATTGATGCAGCGAAAAGAGCTTCTGCAAAGAGCATTACCGTAGTAATTCCTTACTTCGGACTTGCCAGACAGGACAGAAAAGACAAACCAAGAGCACCGATCGGTGCGAAGTTAGTTGCCAACCTTCTTACAGCAGCAGGAGCAACAAGAGTAATGACAATGGATCTTCACGCAGATCAGATTCAAGGGTTCTTCGAAATCCCGGTAGATCACCTGTATGCTTCTTCTATTTTCGTAGATTATATCAGATCTCTGAATCTTGATAATCTTACCATTGCTTCTCCGGATATGGGAGGTGCGAAAAGAGCTAAAAACTATGCAGGACACTTAGGTGCTGAAGTAGTAATTGCTTATAAGGAAAGAAAAAAGGCAAACGTTGTGGAAGAAATGTTCCTTATTGGTGATGTAACCGGTAAGAATGTAATTCTTATTGATGATATGATAGACACTGCAGGTACACTTTGTAAAGCAGCAGATATCCTAATTGAAAAAGGAGCGAAAACAGTAAGAGCTATGGCAACGCACGGAGTGCTTTCAGGTAAGGCTTACGATAATATTGAGAACTCAAAACTCTTGGAAGTTATTGTAACTGACTCAATTCCTGTTAAAAATAATTTGTCATCTAAAATAAAAGTGCTATCTTGCGCCCCATTATTTGCAGATGTTATGACCATGGTTCATGAGCATAAATCAATTAGCAGTAAGTTTGTTATTTAATTGATTTTTAGCAATTTGCAAATTAAATAAGAATAATTTTTTAAATTTATTATAAATGAAATCTATTACAATTCAAGGTACAAAAAGAGAAAACGTGGGCAAAAAGTCTACAAAAGCTTTACGTGATGCTGAATTAGTTCCTTGTGTTGTTTATGGAGGTGAAGCTCCTTTAAACTTCTCTGCTGAAGAGAAAGCTTTTAAAGGATTAGTATACACTCCTGAAGCACACACGGTATCTATTGAGGTTGACGGAAAAACAATTCCAGCTGTTCTTCAGGACATTCAGTTTCACCCAATCACTGACAAAATTCTTCACGTAGACTTCTATCAACTATCTGACGATAAGCCAGTAGTTATGGAGGTTCCTGTAAGAATTACTGGACGTTCAAAAGGTGTTGTAGCTGGTGGTGTTTTACGTCAGTCTTTCAGAAAACTAAAAGTAAAAGCTATCCCTGCTAACCTACCTGACGAAATCGTTGTAGATGTTACTCCATTAAGAATTGGTAACAAACTTTACATCGGTGGTATCAAAACAGAAGGATATTCTTTCATGCACCCGGACAATGCAGTAGTAGTTGCTGTTAAGATGTCTAGAAATGCAATGAAAGGAGGTGCAGCAGCAATGGATGATGAAGATGAAGAAGAAGTTGCAACTGAAGAAGGTGCAGCTCCAGCAGAAGAAACTGCAGCAGAATAAGAATTGCTTATTTAAACAATATAAAAACCTGTCAATGTATTGGCAGGTTTTTTTATTTCCATTATTTAAGGAACAAGCGCTCTTCTATAAAGTTTTTTGCTTTATTGACTTTCTTCACCTTTCGCTATCGAATATTTCTATCAGCTGACAAGTATCAGGCTTTAACCCTATGCTTCCTTTCAGAAAAAAAGCCGTAAATTTGAAGAGTTCTAAATAAGAACGTTTTAATTTAAAATATAAATAAATGTTTGACATTCAGGAAATAAGAAGCCAGTTTTCTATATTGGACAGAGAAGTGAACGGTAAGCCTTTGGTTTATCTGGATAATGCAGCTACATCTCAAAAACCAAATTCAGTTTTGGAAGTCTGTCACGCATATTATACAGAACTTAATGCCAATGTTCACAGAGGAATTCATACGCTAAGCCAGTTGGCAACAGAAGAAATGGAACTTTCAAGAAGAAAAATCCAGAAATTCATCAATGCTGAACATGATTTTGAAGTAATCTTTACAAAAGGAACAACAGAAGGGCTGAACCTTATCGCTTATATTTTAACACAGAAATTGCAGAAAGATGATGAAGTCATCATTTCATATCTGGAACACCATTCTAATATTGTTCCATGGCAGATGCTTTGTGAAAGAACCGGAGCTAAACTTCGCGTCATTCCTATTGATGAAAACGGAATTCTTCAGATGGATCATTTTGACCGGTTTTTAAGCGAAAAAACAAAGGTTGTTTCTGTGAATCAGGTTTCCAATGCATTGGGAATTGTGAATCCTGTAGAAGAGATTATTGCAAAAACAAGAAAGAATACAGAAGCTTACATCGTTATTGACGGGGCTCAGTCTGCTCCGCATTTCAATATTGATGTTCAGAAGTTGGATTGTGACTTCTTTGTATTCTCAGGCCATAAAATGTATGCTCCTATGGGAACAGGGATTTTATATGGTAAACGAGAAATATTAGAAGCATTGCCGCCGTTTAACGGAGGAGGAGAGATGATTGCAACATGTTCTTTCGAAGGAACTACGTATGCCGGTCTTCCTTTTAAATATGAAGCGGGAACGCCAAATGTTGGAGGAAATATTGCTTTAGGAGCTGCTGTTGATTTTATGAACAGAGTAGGGCATACTCATATTCAGAATCATGAAAATGCTTTATTGGAATATGCTCAAAGACAGCTTTTAGAAATAGAAGGAATTAAAATCTATGGAGAAAAAGCAAAGAGAACCGGGGTTGTTTCCTTTAATCTGGAAGGAGTGGGTATAGCCTCTGATGTAGGAATGATCCTTGATAAAATGGGAATTGCTGTAAGAACAGGCCACCACTGTACACAACCGATCATGAACTTCTTTAATATTGCCGGAACGGTAAGAGCAAGTTTTGCGGTGTATAATACTTTTGAAGAAATTGATATCCTGGTAGAAGGAGTTAAGAAAGCACAACGAATGTTGAGTTAATCAATACGATATTCTTTATGATATAAATTAAAAAGCAGCTTAATAGCTGCTTTTTTTATTAGTCTATTGGAACACAATAGCATCGGCCGTCAATAATAACCTGGTAATATCCGATGGCGCATTCAAGGCAGATTTCTCCTCCCGCTATAATGCTTTTCATTCTTTCTTTGTTTAGTTTTTTCATAGGATGTGATCTAGAGTTTAAACATAAAGGTATAAATTATAGATAAAATTCTCATTCTTTTTTAAATATATGTAATGTATTTATTTTGTGTATAATTATGTTTTATGAAATATAATTCATTAATTTTATATAAACATCAAATATTTTATTATGAAAAAACTATTTATTCTATTTTTATCCATTTGTGGTTTATGTAATGCGCAGATTTTTTCTGAAAACTTCAACGGGAATACTTTGCCGACCGGGTGGACGGTAGAGAATCCGGATAACTCTTTTAACTGGAACGTGGGTTCACAGAATGGTTTCGCAGGCTTTCCCGATGGGGCAGCTTTTTTTGATGATGATGATGCAGGGCCAACAGGAATTAATACGAATGCCAGACTGATTTCTCCTGTAATTAACCTTACCGGAGTAGTAAATCCAAAGCTGTCATTTAATTATGCCAATATGATTGATAATCTGGATTCTACTTTGAAAGTTGAAGTTTTCAATGGAACTTCCTGGGTTCAGGTTTTTACTTTTTCAGGGGATGCAGGAGTGTGGGATCTTGATTTTAACACCTTTACATTTGTAGTAACAAGTTATGATACTGCTGCAAATATAGATCTTACACCCTATGCTAACGCGGCTTTTAAACTCAGATTTGTTTATGATGATGCCGGAGACTATTCTTACGGTGTTGTCGTAGATAATGTGATAATTACAAGTGGAGTTTTGGCAACTTCAGAGGTTTCATATGCTGATCATATAGAGGTGTATCCAAATCCGGTTAAGGGAAATCTTTATATTAAACAAAACTCTCAAAATAAGGTTGAAAAGATTTCTGTGATTGATCAGTCAGGGAAGCTGGTGAAGACATTTAGTAAAGGATCAGATTCTTATGATGTGTCAGATCTGCCAAAAGGAGTCTATATTATAATGATCATTAATCATGACGGAAAAATTGTTAAGAAGAAAATAATGAAGGAATAATCATTGGAAAAAGGAACAAAAAAACCTTATAGAACATTCTATAAGGTTTTATGTATTTTCAAAAAGAAATAATTTTATAAATTCGGTTTCCAGTCAACCACTGCTCTGATAAATGCTTCTGCATTTTCAACAGGGACATTAGGTAAAATTCCGTGACCTAAGTTGGCAATATATCTGTCTTTTCCAAAACGGTTGATCATTTCGTTCACCATTTTCTTGATCGTTTCCGGTGTTGAGTGAAGTCTGGCAGGATCAAAGTTTCCTTGTAGCGTCATTGTGTGATTGGTCAGTGTTCTTGCGAATTCCGGCTTAATAGTCCAGTCTACCCCAAGAGCAGAAGCTTTAGACATTGTCATGTCTTCCAGTGCAAACCAACATCCTTTTCCAAAGACAACAACGTGAGTAAGCGGACTTAATGCTTCAACAATCTGATTAATATACTGCCATGAGAATTCCTGATAATCTGTAGGAGAAAGCATTCCTCCCCATGAATCGAAAACCTGTACTGCAGAAACTCCTTTTTCTACTTTTCTCTTTAAATAAGCAATGGTAGTATCTGTAATTTTTTGCAATAATAAATGAGCTGCTTCAGGTTGTTGGAAACAGAAAGATTTCGCAATATCAAAAGCTTTACTTCCTTTTCCTTCTACACAATAGCAAAGGATAGTCCATGGAGAACCGGCAAAACCGATCAATGGAATGTCATTGTCCAGTTTCTGTAGCGTCAGTTCAATAGCATCAAAAACGTAGCCTAAAGTATCATTCACGTCCGGAGTTTCAATATTCTGAACCTGTTCCATTGTTCTGATAGGAGTATCCAGCCAAGGACCAACGGATTCTTTCATCTTGAAATCAATTCCCATTGCCTGTGGCACTACCAGGATATCAGAAAACAGAATCGCAGCATCCAAAGGAAATCTGCGGATAGGCTGTAGAGTGATCTCAGCAGCAAGCTCAGGAGTCTGACATCTTGTAAAGAAATCATATTGGTCTCTTAAGGCAATGAATTCCGGCAGATATCTTCCAGCCTGCCTCATCATCCAGACAGGAGGTCTTTCAACGGTTTCTCCGCGAAGTGCTTTTAAATATAGGTCGTTCTTTATCATAATCAATTTTAACTAATATTACCGGCAATATTTCGGTAACAGATATTCTAAATTCTACTTCTGATTTCTTTTCTGATCAATGCAAAGATGGAGGTCAGTGTATTTTCTTCAGAAGTGAAAATTTCTTCCTGCGTATAATTTCTCAGCTCACCGGAAGTGGTTTCGCCAATGGAAAAAAGTTTCATTCCTTCCAGAGAATTTCGCCTTGCAAAACTACGAACTCCGCTCGGACTAAAAAATACTGCAGCATGATATTTTTCATTTATTAAAGGATGGATTTCCTCAGTATTGTATATCGTAACTTTTTTGTACTTAATGTTTTGTAAAGGAAGTTCCTGATCCAGGACATTGATGGCAAGATTGCCACAGAAGTGAAGAAACTGTTCGTGCTGGCATTTCCCGATAATAAATCTGGAAAGAGTCTCGGCATTTTTCAACACCTTAAAGGTTCCGAAGCCATGTTTTCTTAATTCCCTCTTCGTTTTTTCGCCCACACAATAGATCTTGTTGTAGTTTTTTGCCGTAAAATTCTCATTGGGCTTAAACCTGTTTTTGAAAAATGAGATCACTCCATTCACGCTGGTGAAAATCAGAGAATAATTTTTCAGATCAAAAGGACTGATCATAATAGGCTTCGTCTTAATTACCTCAACACAGTCGACCGAAATATCCTCTCCTAATTCTTTGGATATAATTGTTGGGTCTATATTTTTGGTAAATAAGATTTTCATGTCTGTAAAATTAAGAAGATGAAAAGAGCTGCGGAAGGAATTTATAATCTGAAATATCAGATCTGGCTTTTGATTTCTGCCATTAATTCTTTTCCTCCGTTTTCAAGAACCACTTTTGCGAACTTTTCTCCAAAATTTTCTTCCGGAGTATACACGAAGTTTTCATCCACAGCAATGCAGTTTTTCCCGTCTAAAGAGCAAAGTGCTGCTTTGAAACGAATCTGGTCACCGATGATTTCTGCAAATGCTCCGATAGGCGCAGTACAGCCTCCTTCTAAAGTGCTCAGGAAATTTCTTTCAATTTCTACACAGATCTGAGTCTGCTCGTGGTTGATCTGACTTACAATTTCGTTGATCTCCGGTTTGTCAGTATGTCCGGCTACGGAAATTACTCCTTGGGATGGAGCGCAAATCATTAATGGAAGCATTTCATAATCAATTTCCATTTTCATTCTTTTGATACCTGCCAAAGATAGAATGGTAGCATCAAAATCTCCGTCTTCCAGTTTTTGAAGTCTGGTTTGAATATTCCCACGGATATCCGAAAAATCAGTAGTCGGATAATTTCTCAGCCAGAAAGCTCTTCTTCTTAAACTGCTGGTGGCAAGCTTAAGCTCATGGAACTCTTTGTTTCTTGCTGATTCCTTTCTGATCAGAATATCCTGTGGATAATCTCTTTCCAGATAAGCGATCATCTCAATATTCTGAGGCAATTGAGTAGGAACGTCTTTTAAAGAATGTACGGCAATATCAATCTCGTCATTCAATAAGGCAACATCAAGGTCTCTTGTGAAAACCCCGGTAATTCCTAAAGAATAGAGTGGCTGATTAAGGTTCTTATCGCCAGAAGAAACGATAGGAACAATCTCCGTTAAATAATTGTTGTTCTGAAGGTGCCTCGCAACCTCTCTAGCCTGCCAAAGTGCAAGTGCGGAATTTCTCGTTCCGATTCTAATGCTTTTCATTGAATTCGTTGTTTGGTTGTTCAACTAATATTTCGTGCATTAATTTACTAATTTCTTCGGCTTTTAAAGGATTGTCGATGATATATTTTGCAAAACGGTTGGTGATTTTCTGGATCATTTTGTCAGAAAGTTCCATGTCCGTGATGTTTATGTATTTATTCTTTCTGTAAAAATTATGCATTTCGTTGCGTTCCATATTCTTTAGAACCGCTTTGAAGTGATGAATATTGGGTGCCAGTTTTCTCTTTTTCTCCCATTCAATAAAGTCTTTCATCAGTTCCTTAATGATTTTTTCAGCTTTGGGAATTTCTCTTTCCCGCTGTTGAATCGTTTCCTGGATCTGTTTTGAAAGTTCATCCACGTCAATCAGAGTTACATTTTCATTTTCGGTAACATTCTTTTCAACGTTATGAGGGATCGAAAGATCAATCACCAGTGTTTCTTTTCCGTTCGGGAAATGAGACTGGTTGATAATAGGATGTTTGGCTCCTGTTGCTACAATAAGGATATCGGTGTTTTTTAATTCCTTGTCAAAATCAGAATAATCAACGTGAGGAATATTATATTTCTGGGAAATCTTTTCAGCTTTCTCCTGAGTTCTGTTGGCAATTTTAATTTTCGGCTGAAAGACATGCTTTACCAGATTTTCAACGGTATTCTGCCCAATCTCACCTACCCCGAGAAGAAGGATGTTTTTTTCTGCAATCCTTTTCTGGCTGTTTAAAATATAATGAACCGCTGCATAAGAAACAGAAGCCGCTCCATTGGAAATGCCAGTTTCATTTTTTATTCTTTTCGAAATCTGAATGGCTGCATTGATTGCTCTTTCCAGATAAGGATTAGAATTTTGTCTCTCTTTTTTGAAACGGTTGTATGCTTTTTTGATCTGTCCGATGATTTCAAAATCTCCGATAATCTGACTTTCAAGACCCGCAGCTACTCTGAAAAGGTGAATAAGAGCTTCCTCTTTGGTAAGAATATTGGCAAACTGAAGAAAATCTGTAAGATGTACTCCGATGGTTTTACAATACTCTTCAGCCACTAAAAGGTAATTGGGGGAAGTGGTATAGATTTCGGTCCTGTTACAGGTGGAAACCACAAATGCATCACCAAGATCTTCCTGATGGACTCTGGAAACAAAGTTTTTGATGTTCTCATCAAAGAATGCAAACTTTCCTCTCGTTTCTACGTCGGCTTTCTCGTAGCTTATTGAAAGCACGGCAAAATTTGACGTTCGATGAATGTTGGAATACTGTAACATAAGCAGTCGCAAATTTACGATTTTTTTAATTAACCATTCTCTGAAAGTGTATATGATAATTATCGTAAAAAACTATAAAAGCAGAAGGAAAGGAGTTGATGGACGAAATGCTAAACGGTAAAATGGCAAAATTGCCTTGTAAGCAAAGCCCGAATTATTTTTCGTTTGAATTTTTTCGCTTTGATCCCATCAGAATCCTCTGCTTTCTTAGCCTTTTTGCCCTTTTGCGATTTCGCTTTTCAACCCTTTTAACACCCCTTGAATTTTAGTTGAAATCAAACTCTGTAAATGTCTAAATTGAAAGTTAATAAAGAATTATAAATTTTAATAAAATTTTAACCAAATTAAGTTGGTGGGAAATTTCTTTAGTAGTCTTAAATTTATATCTTTGTAAACTTAAAATCAGAAGAAAAATATGAGTTTATTTGATATGTTTACGCAAGAAATTGCGATAGACCTGGGAACGGCTAATACCCTAATTATCCATAATAATAAAATTGTTATAGATCAACCGTCAATTGTTGCAATTGAACGTTCTACGGGTAAACCCATTGCTGTAGGGGAACAGGCTAAGCATATGCAAGGTAAAACTCACGAGGATATCAAGACAATCCGTCCTTTGAAGGATGGAGTTATTGCTGATTTTCACGCTTCTGAACATATGATCAAGGAATTCATCAAGAAAATTCCTGGAATCAAAGGTAAATTCATTCAACCGGCATTACGAATCGTAATCTGTATCCCTTCTGGTATCACTGAAGTTGAAAAAAGAGCAGTAAGAGATTCTGCTCAGAAAGTAAACGCAAAAGAAGTACGATTAATCTATGAACCAATGGCAGCTGCAATAGGAGTTGGGATTGACGTACAAAAGCCTGAAGGAAATATGATCATCGATATAGGTGGTGGTACTACGGAAATTGCTGTAGTAGCTTTAGGAGGAATCGTATGTGATAAATCTGTGAAGATTGCCGGAGACGTATTTACCAACGATATTGCTTATTACTTAAGAACTCACCATAACCTTTATATCGGAGAAAGAACTGCTGAAAGAATCAAAATTGAAGTAGGTTCTGCAGTAGAAGATCTTGATGTAGATATCGAGGACATCCCGGTACAGGGTAGAGACCTTATCACCGGTAAGCCTAAAGAAATTATGGTTGGATACAAAGAGATTGCACGTGCATTAGACAAATCGATCATCAGAATCGAGGATGCCGTAATGGAAACTCTTTCTCTTACTCCACCGGAATTGGCAGCTGATATTTACAAAACAGGTATTTATCTTGCCGGAGGAGGAGCGCTATTAAGAGGTCTTGCGGACAGAATTCACAAAAAAACAGGCCTTCCTGTATTTGTTGCTGAAGATCCGTTGAGAGCTGTAGTTCGCGGAACAGGTATTGCCCTTAAGAATATGGATAAGTTCAATTTCTTAATTAAATAATTTTAACTTTTTACGACTTTATATCTGAATGGGATTTTTGCTGAGATTATTTTCGAAGAATACTCTTTTCGTCTTCTTTATATTCCTGCAAATTATTGCTCTGGTTTTGATATTCTCTAGAAATGCCATGCAGAGATCCTGGATTGCAGGCCAAACGGCTGCTTTCAATTCCTGGGTTTCCGGATATATTGATGAAGGAGTTTCCTATCTGAAGCTAAAACAGATCAATGAAGATCTTGTGGTTCAGAATAAAGCCCTTATGACTGAACTCTATGGAAAAGACGGAGAGAAAAATCCTGTTTTCAAAAGAGTTCATGATACCATTGGTGGAGGGCAGATCTATACTTTTGTTGATGGTGAAATTGTTTTCAACAGTATCAACAGAAGAAATAACTATTTTACCATTAACCGTGGCCGAAGAGACGGTGTCTTCCCTCAAATGGGGGTAATGGCGCCAAGAGGTATTGCGGGAATTGTAATCAATTCTACAGATAGTTATGCATTAGTTCAATCGGTGTTAAGTGTCAACAAGATCAGAATTAATGCAGCACTTAAAAACTCAGGATATTTTGGTACCTTAACGTGGAATGGAGATAACTCAAGAGTCATGCACCTTGCGGATATCCCTAAATATGTTGCCTTAAAAGTAGGGGATACTGTCGTTACAGATGGTAAATCTGCTATTTTTCCTAAAGGCGTAACCATTGGTACTATTGCAGGATATTCTGTAGATAATAAAACCGGCTTCTGGGATATTTCCGTAGAGCTGAGTGAGAAAATGGGAGCATTGAATAAAGTGTATGTAGTGAAGAATCTTAAGAAAGCAGAAGTGCAGAAGATTCAGGACACTATGCAGGCTGTAATAAAAAAAGAAAATGATTAGCAGAACTTTATTTACCGATATATTGATCATGATCTTTCTTGTTGCATTACAAATTTTTGTATTGAACAGGATTACGCTTTTCGGAAAATATACTCCGGTATTATATCCTGTGTTTGTCATGTTTTATCCATTTTTCAGAAATAAATTTCAGTTCCTGGCATTGAGCTTTTTAATAGGACTATCTATTGATGGTTTTCTTAATACATGGGGAATTAATGCGTTTGCAACAACGCTGATTGCCTATTTCAGAACGTTGATCTTTAGAACTTCTACGGATACTTCTACGGATTTTTTCTCTTTTCAGTCCCTTCAATGGGCGCAGTTTTTGCTGTTTTTATTTTCAAGTATTTTCCTGCATCAACTTTTATTACAGTATATTGAGTTCTTTAAGTTTAGCAGGTTTTTTGAAATATTATTTAATGTGTTGGTGACAAGTGTAATTTCATTTATCTTTATAGTCATTTACGCATTAATATTTAAAATCAAACAAAAAGTTTGAACACACGTTATTTAAAAATCTTTTCGATCCTCGTTATCATCGCACTTATTTTTGTGGTGAGGCTTGCGTATTTGCAATTGTTTACAGACCGTTATGCATTGAATGCTGCGAATACATCCATTAAAACAGAATATGTTATTCCACAGCGTGGAGTTATTTTTGATAGAAATGGTAAAATCATGGTAGGCAATCAGCCTGCTTATGAAATTTCATTTACTCAGGCTTTGATGAAACCTGATTTTGATACACTGGCTTTTTGTAGTTTGATGAAAATTACAAAACAGGATTTTATCAATAGAGTCAATATTATCAAAAAGGAGAAATATTATTCGAAGCTGACCCCAATGACTTTCATTAAAGACCTCAGCAGGGAAGATATTGCAAGAGTTCAGGAAATTATTTTTAAATACCCCGCATTCAATATAGTATCAAGACCTCAGCGTCAGTATGAAGTCTCCACATCCGGAAACCTTCTGGGATACACCAGTGAGGTGAACGAAAGAGATATTAAAAAAGATTCTGTCTATTATTTACCAGGAGATTTTATCGGGAAAACAGGAGTTGAAAAATCCTACGAAAAAGAACTTAGAGGAGTAAAAGGGATAAAATATATTCAAAAAGATATCAGGCTCAGAAATATCGGTTCCTATAAAAACGGATCTTTAGATAAAGATGTGATTACAGGTAAAGATATTACCTTAACCATTGATTATGATCTTCAGAGAACAGCTGAGGAAATGATGGTCAACAAACATGGTGCTATTGTAGCTTTAGATCCTAATAATGGGGAAGTACTAGTGGCGGCAACAGGACCGGACATTGATCCTAACCTTTTCACCGGACCTTATAAATCAAAAAATTTATACGCCCTTTCAAAAGATACTCTTTACGAGAATAAACCTACTTTTGACCGTTCTTTACAGGCAGGATATCCTCCGGGATCAACTTTCAAATTGCTGACAGCACTTGCGGCCATGCAAATGGGAGTAATGGATGAAAAAACAATCTTTCCTTGTGGAGGAGGATTCTTCTATAAAGGAAAAAGAATTAAAGGACATGGTGGAGCTGATCCGTTAATTCCTTCTATTCAGGTTTCCAGTAACTGTTTCTTTACCTATGCATTTATTGCCATCATCAAAAAATACCCGGGAAATCCTTCAAAAGGGGTTGATGAATGGAAAAAAATCATGAGTAGTTTTGGGGTGGGTGAGTTTTTAAATAATGATTTTGCTGTTGGAGCAAAAGGAAGAATCCCTTCCGGAGATTTTTACGAAAAAAGATTTAAAGCCATCATGAAGGCAAGTGGCTCCCAGAGAAAGGATTTTACCAACTGGGACGAGATGTCAACCGGTGCTATTTATAATGGAATGGGGCAGGGTGATGTTTTGGTAACGCCTATTCAGTTAGCAAACTACGTAGCTGCTATTGCTAATAAAGGATGGTATTATACCCCTCATATCGTAAAGGCTATTGATGGAAAACCCAATCCTGATCAAAGATTCAAGGTTAAACATAAAACGTTAGTAGATCCAAAGCATTTCGAACCTGTTTTAAAAGGGATGGAAGCTGTGGTTTTGAGAGGAACGGCAAGAGGACTGAAGTCCAATGATTTTACCCAATTGGCTAAAACAGGTACAGCACAGGTTCCGCAAGGAAAGGATAATTCTATCTTTGTATTGATTGCTCCTGCTGATAAACCAAAAATTGTAGTAGTAGCAGTAATGGAACACGCTGGATTTGGTGCTACGTGGGCTGGACCGGCTTGTACAGTGATTGCTGAAAAATATATTACAGGTGATCTGAAAAGAGAAAATCTTTATAAAAAAATGATTACCTCGAGTTTCATGCCTGAATATAAAAGGCAATGGATTGCTGATTTGAAACGTAAAGGATTGTATGTGGATCCTAAACCTGATTCCATTAAACAGAAAAGAATTAAGGATAGTCTGGAGTTGGTAAAGCAACAAAAAGCTAAACTGCAAAAGAAAATAGAAGAGGAAGCTAAAAAAAATAACACTGCTAAAAAACCTGTGAAGCAATGAAATGGACAGAAGGAATAGATAAACTGGGCCTTGGGCTGTATTTCCTGCTTTGCATTTTTGCGATTGCAAACATCTACAGTGTGGACCAGAAACTAGGAGAGAAGCAATTGGTTTTTTTCTGTATTTCTGTATTTGTGGGGCTTATTATATTCGTTGGAAGAAGCAAATTCTTTGAGAATATGGCCGGGATTATTTACATTGGAGGCGTTTTGTTATTGATAGGACTTTTCCCGTTTGGTAAAGAAATTCTGGGACAAAAGAACTGGTATAAGTTTGGAAGTTTCACCATGCAGCCCGTGGAGTTTGCAAAAATTGGAACTGCTTTGATGCTGGCTAATTTTGTTTCAAGCCCGGATTTTAATATTAAAAATAAAAAATCTATCTGGACTGCCCTTGCTATTATAGGTATTCCTGCAGCCGTCGTTCTGGCGATTCCTGATGTGGGTTCTATGCTTGTATTTATAGCGTTTTTTATTGCTTTGTACAGAGAAGGACTGAGTGGTCTTTTATTTGGTATTGGATTTATTTTCGCCGGAGTTTTTCTGATCGCATTAGCGGTTCCTCCAGTTTATGTTGCGATCGCTGTTTTAGTGATTGCTGGTGTTCTGATTGCTATGAATTACCATAGAATGTCATGGGACGTTATTTCTATTTCGGGAATTACCGGTTCCATTCTTTTATTGTGCGGTCTGGCTTTCGGATCTCCTTATATTTTAGAAAAACTTCCTAAACACCAAAGAGAAAGAATTGAGGTTCTTTACAAAGGTGAAAAGGCATTTAGAGATACTTCAGGATACAATCTGTTATATTCCAAAACGGCTATCGGATCCGGTGGTCTTTGGGGAAAAGGATACCGTGAAGGATCTGTTACCCAGGGGAAATTTGTACCTGAGCAGGAAACGGATTATATCTTTTGTACAGTAGGAGAAGAATGGGGCTTTTTAGGAAGTGCGATTCTTATTTTATGCTACATGGTCTATATTGGAAGGATATATTATCTGGCAGAGAAACAGAAATCTACTTTTAACCGTGTATTCGGGTATTGCTTTGCCTCGATTCTGCTGATGCACTTTTCGATCAATTTAGGGATGGTTATGGGGCTTTTCCCAACAGTTGGGATTCCTCTCCCGTATTTCAGTTATGGAGGAAGTTCTTTACTGGCCTTCTCCATGATGACATTTATTTTCTTTAAACTTAATTATTCGGATAAGAATAGCTTGGTGTAATATCTTTGAAGCGAAAATATAAAATCGCAAAAAGGTAATACTTCTTCTTTACACATCTGCAGATTGTGAAGTATATTGTCGTTCTATAAATCGTAAAAAAATGAAAGATGCTTATATCCTGGATCAGGATTTTGATAATATTGATCTTACCCAATTACAAAAAGGAGAATATGAAAACTGTACATTCAGAAACTGTAATTTTGAATATGGAAATCTATCCGGTTTCAGTTTTACAGACTGTGAATTTACAGCCTGTAATCTAAGCATGACAAAGCTTGTCAAAACAGCCTTCCATGAGGTAGTTTTTAAAGAATGTAAAATGTTTGGACTTCAGTTTAATGATTGTAATGCCTTTGGATTATCTTTCTCGTTTGACGGAAGTGCTTTAAATAACTCCGTTTTTTATCAGACCTCCATTAAGAAGACTGTCTTTAAAAATACCAAATTAATAGAAGTGGATTTTACTGAATGTGATTTGTCAAATGCCGTCTTTACTCATTGCGATTTGTCGGGCGCTGTTTTCGATGGTACAAACCTTGAAAAAGCAGATTTCCGCACATCGGTTAACTATTCAATAGATCCGGCTTTAAACAGGCTTAAAAAGGCTAAATTTTCGCTTTCTGAAATCTATGGACTGCTCTATAAACTGGATATTGAAATTGATAAGAATGGCTGATACCGGTAATTGTGGAATAACCAATCTAAAATAAATAGAAATTAATTCAGCAGGAGTGGGCTTTAGCCAAAACTTAATGTAAACAGCACATATAAAAAAGCCATCAGATTTCTGATGGCTTCATTATTTAAATCAATTATTTATAAAATTAAAAATTTGCTGGTGTAGCTGGAGTAGTCGCTGCTAAGTTGTTATAATTTTCTCCTTCTTCATTAATCACTCTCTTAGCAAATCTGAACTTAGGCCCCCAATAAGAATCATTCAGTGAAGAAATCATTACTCCTTTTGATGTTGCTGCGTGGATAAATTTAATCTCACCCTCTTCAGAAACACTTTCTACAATACCTACGTGAGAAATTCTTCTTCCATGAGAGAAGAAAATCAAATCTCCCTTCTGTAATTCTCCTTTTTCTACTCTTTCACCTTCCTGAGCCTGAGATGCTGCTACTCTTGGTAAGCTAAGCCCTGCTGCTGCTCCGAATACAGAAAGTACAAAAGCTGAACAATCGATACCGTTTCTGGTTGTCCCTCCATATCTGTAAGGAGTCCCAAGGTATGTTTCAGCTTCTTCAAGGATACCGTCAATGGTTTTATTATGTTTGATTGCTTTTGCAATCTCAGAATTCTTAACTGCTTTTTTAGCACTAGCGATAGATGCTGCCTTTTCAGCAAGGAAAGAGTCGATAAGTCTTTGCTTATCCTGCTCTATTTTTTTGTTATCTATAGAAGCTAGTTTGGCATCTGTTTTGTATTCTTTTGTGTAAGTTGCTGGTTTTGAAACCACATAATTTGTAGCACACGATTGCAATGATACTGTAGTAACTAAAGCAACTAAATAAAACAAAACTCTTTTCTTCATATATATTTGATTATCCGTGTTAAAAAGGAATATTTATTTTCAAAAGCAATACAAAAGTAGAGATTCCGAGCAAAAGACCCCTGATATGATAATTGTCAGGATCTTATTTTAACACATTTTAACATATTGTTTGCATATGTTAAAGAAAAATAAACCGCAACGGCCTATTTTTGGTAAGTGTGCGGTTTTTTTTATTAAGATTCTTTAACAAACTCTGTCGATTTTCTTCTATATATCAGGTTCTGTGATTTAAAACTCTGATTTTCAGGGCTGTTAATAAAACAAAAAAATTCCCCGGAAAACCGAGGAATTTAAACTAATATGGAACTTTACAGGACGTTATTTTGTAAACAACATTTCTCTGTATTTTGTCATCGGCCAAAGCTCGTCGTCTACCATCATTTCCAATGCATCAGAAGCTTCTCTGATTGGATCAAATAATGGCTTTACTTTATTACAATAGCTTTCTGCCTGTTTTTGGCTGTCTGATGTACTTTTTGCGGTTTCTCTGGCTTTCAGAAGATCTTCAACACCAAGCTTAATTTTAGAAACATTTTCAGAAATGCTTGTAATTAAACTCATTTGTTCTTTTGCTAAAGTTTTGAATTCTTTGTCGCCGAAGATTTCTTTAAGGCCTTTTACGTTTTCAATTAATCTGTTCTGATAGTTTAGTGCAGAAGGAATAATGTGGTTTCTTGCAATATCACCTAAAACTCTTGCCTCAATATCAATAACAGTAGAGTATTTCTCTAATTTGATTTCGTTTCTTGCTTCAACTTCTCTGTGGTTAAAGATTCCCATCTCTTCATATAGATCTAAGAATTTCTTGTCCATTTCCTGCTTTAAAGCTTCAGGAGTTGTTTTAAGGTTATTTAATCCTCTTTTCTTAGCTTCTTTTGCCCAGTCATCAGAATATCCGTCACCTTCAAACATGATGTTTTTACACTGCTTGATGTATTCTCTCAATACATTGAAGATGGCTTCATCTTTCTTAAGACCTGTTTCAATTAAAGCATCCACTTCTTTCTTGAAATCATTTAACTGTTTTGCCGCAATGGTGTTCATTACCGTCATAGACTCTGCACAGTTTGCAGAAGAACCTACTGCTCTGATTTCAAATTTATTTCCTGTAAATGCAAATGGAGAAGTTCTGTTTCTGTCTGTATTATCTAACAGGATTTCAGGAATTTTTCCAACTACATTTAATTTTAATTCTGTTTTCTCTTCCGGAGATAGTTTTCCGTTAGTTACTTTTTCAAGTTCTTCCAACACGCTGAACAACTGACTTCCGATGAATACGGAAATAATTGCCGGCGGAGCTTCATTAGCCCCAAGTCTGTGGTCATTGCTTGCAGAAGCGATACTTGCTCTTAAAAGGTCTGCATATTCATGAACTGCTTTGATTGTGTTAACAAAGAAGGTTAAGAACTGTAAGTTTTTCTTTGGATTTTTTCCTGGGCTTAACAGGTTTTCTCCCGTATCTGTTGCTAAAGACCAGTTGTTGTGTTTTCCACTTCCGTTTACTCCGGCGAATGGTTTTTCGTGGAAAAGGATGTGGAAGTGGTGTTTGTGGGCTACTCTTGCCATGATGTCCATCAACAAAGAGTTGTGGTCTACAGCAACGTTTACTTCTTCAAACATTGGCGCAAGCTCAAACTGGTTAGGGGCTACCTCGTTGTGTCTTGTTGTAGCAGGTATACCTAATTTCATACACTCGATTTCCAGCTCTTTCATGAAGTTCATTACTCTTGTAGGGATAGAACCGAAATAGTGGTCATCCAGCTGCTGTCCTTTTGCCGGAGAATGTCCTAACAATGTCTTACCTGTTAATACAAGATCCGGACGTGATTGGTATAATGCTGAATCAACAAGGAAATATTCCTGCTCCCAACCCAAAGTAGGCGTTACCTTCGTTACATTTTTATCAAAATACTGCATTACGTTCGTTGCAGCTTCATCTACAGCGTTCAAAGCTCTCAAAAGAGGTGCTTTATAATCTAATGTTTCTCCTGTATAAGAAATGAAGATTGAAGGGATACATAATGTAGTTCCCATAATGAATGCCGGAGATGTAGGATCCCAAGCTGTATAACCTCTTGCTTCAAAAGTATTTCTGATACCTCCGTTAGGGAAAGACGATGCGTCAGGCTCCTGTTGGATAAGCATGTTTCCGCTGAATCTTTCAATAGCTCTGCCTCCTTCAATTGGAGTGAAGAAAGAATCGTGCTTTTCTGCAGTAGTACCTGTTAAAGGCTGAAACCAGTGAGTATAGTGGGTTACCCCTTTGCTCATTGCCCAGTCTTTCATTGCTACAGCTACCTGGTCTGCAATATGTCTCTGGATCTTAGTTCCTTTTTTAATCGCATCCATGATAGAACCGAATGCTTCTTTCGTTAAATATTCTCTCATTGTTTCTTCTGAGAAAACATTTTTACAGAATAGCTCTGATAATTTCGCAGGGATCTCTACAGAGTTGTCTTTTCTGAAATCCTTAAATGGAAGGGTTTCTAATGCTTTGAATCTTAAGGTTGACATAATTGGGTTGATTTTTTACAGGGCAAATTTACAAAAAAAATGAATCAAAAGTATTTTAACCCTAAAAATTTTAGGGGTCTTTCGGAAATTTATATAATTTAAACGATTGTTTGGCGTTTTTTAACAGGGTGTTTTGTGTTTCCTGTTCAAAAACAATTGTAAATAAGAATGCCAGTTGCCCAGGCAGTGCAAAAAAGATTGTATTTGCTGCCTTCCTGAATATATATCGAATTAAATTTACGATTATTTACACTAATTCTTGAGATTTTTCCTGAAAATAAATAAAAAGATCGGCAGAAAAATAAAAAATGAATAGAGAAAAGGCTTAAAATAATCCATGTCATAAATATCAAATGCATAGAATAAGATGTGAGTTGCAAAAGTTATCAAGAGATAAGGGAGTATTTTTTTAGAAGAAATAACTGCATTTATAAAAAACATGACCAGCATCTGAAGGAGGATTACAAGAGGGAACTTATCAAATAATCCATATATTCCGGCAAAAGGAGAAATCAGAATTGATTTAACAATTTGAGTAAAATCAGGTGTTTCATCCAGCTGAAACAAAAAAAATAAAGCTCTGATAGGAAAGTATATAAAGATATGACAAATCCATATTTTCCAAAAAAGAGAAATTCTATTTAATTTACTTTTCATAAGGTTTAATAATTTTTACAATTTCATTATTTACAGTTCCATCTGAATGTAATTTGCCTTTAAATCCATACCACTTTGGTTTATGCTTTGATAAATATAGCATTAATAATGGTAAATCTATCCTGAATTGTGAATCTGTTACTTTAGCATTAGGCGTAAAATCATCAAATGCCGGAACAATGTCGTTAAACCAACTAATTGCCTGAGCTCCGGCTCCATGCCATCCGCCGAAAGGGTCTTTGTCTGCCATATTCTGGAATCTGGATATCGTTGATGAACCCGTTTTTCCATAAATGGGCGGGGCTACAACCCCTTGTTCATGTTGGATAAATTCTTTATCCCAGGTATAGGCCGCGTCTCCTTTTAAAGGATTTTTAGCATATTGTCCATACATCAGCTCATGAAATTTGGTTATGGCAAAATCACAAATGCCTAAATTTAATTCATTGAGAATCGTTTCAACATCATTGGCTAAAAAGCTATTCCCTCCTTCCAGTGAGTTCGATAATGCTTTTACCAGTCCTTTAGCTCCTTTGCACCACTTTACTTCATGCCCGAAACGGTTCTTAATATTCCAGTCTACACCCTCGTAAAAATCATAAATTTGTTTAAAAGGAGCAAGTCTTCCAGGTATTTTGTGCTCAATAATATAAGAATAAGCTCTTCTCCAGGTATCATTATTTTCTGCCCTGTCTTTTGTCAGCCATGAACCATCTTGTCCTTTCCAGTCTTGTATTTTTATCGCTTTGTTTCGTAAAGCAAGTTGATAAGTTTCGTAATCAGGAAATTCTCCTCCAATATATTTTTCTACAGAATTTTTGTTGGTTAGGAAATCATACATCAATTGAGGAAAGTTATTGCCAACATAATTTTTTGGAAGAAGTATTTTAATTTTACCTCCATCAATATTAATATATTTTGAATGATGAATAGCGGAATCAAAATATTTTACCTTAGAAGCTCCTTCTACAATTTCTATAAAAAGCGGATTGACATTTTGTTCCACATCTTTTACTCCTGCGTAGTTGAAAAGAATATTGATTACCGGAAATATTTTTCCTACAATAAAGACCCTTTCTTTAGGGAAAATATCTGTGGAATAATCAGATAACTGAATGGGCTTAATATGTTTTCTGTAATAATTTGCATTACGAATCTGAAAAAGAGTTTTTACCGTATTAAGTTCTGTTTTATTGAGAAAAAGAACATCATCTTCTTCCCTGTCTTTTACTGTTAATATTTCTTGTTGTGTAATATCTGAAATACTCATCGATGGATATTGCGTATGTAATCCTAATCTTTTTGGATAGCTCATCTGTATATGTTTAGTGTAATTATGGCAAACTTAGCCTTAGCAGACGCCAAATCTCGACGTATTAAAACAAATATTCATTAGCCTGAAGCATATGTTTTAAACGACTTGTTAAAAGACAGTTAAAATAAAATGGGCAAAGATTTTGTATATTTGTGTGAAATTTATTTTATGACAAATTCTAGAGCAAGAGAAACAACAGAGGCTATTGAAAGACTATACATCTCTATGAGACATTTATTTTATAGAGGATTTTTCAAGCCGGGTGGAGTTTCAGGAGAGAGTATCAGAAGTTTGTTAAAGACCATCAATCCGGAAATTTATGGAACCATGAATATTCCAAGCAAACTGGAGCTTGACGGCTTGATGTATGTACTAGACAGACTTCCGGAAGGAATTGAAGAATGTGCTTTTATTCATCTTACATCTGATGAAGGGTTTGATAAAGGAAGTTTCGAACCCATTGTTCCAAAGAAAAGAAGAAGAAACTGTTATAGAATAGACGAACACCAGATGAATATTGAGGTTCTTTTGGGCCGTTCCGAAATTTATGACATTCTTACCCATCTTACCTTCCTATTTATAGAAGCTGATAAAATCCGTAACCTGGCATT
Organism: Chryseobacterium sp. Marseille-Q8038; assembly: GCF_965111995.1. NCBI lineage: Bacteria > Pseudomonadati > Bacteroidota > Flavobacteriia > Flavobacteriales > Weeksellaceae > Chryseobacterium > Chryseobacterium sp. Marseille-Q8038. The sequence continues at coordinate 1,886,492 of NZ_CBCOPN010000002.1, forward strand.
CATTCAGGATGAAAACTGGAAGCCTACACGTGCTTTCAAAATCATTGAAGAAGTAGTAAAAGGAGAAAAGAAATTCAGCAGAAAAGAAAAAGAAGTGGCGCTTATCCATCTTTCTTCTTTAATAGGAAGATCTTTTGATGAGACTTTAAGGGCTTACAATACTTTTGGTGACGATCAAAATCCTGACCGTTTGTTTAAAATCATTTACAACTTAGGAAAAGTAAGTCTTGATGATGCAAAAGGAAGCAGAGAAAGAGAAATTCATTTCAGTTCTATATTAAAAGAAAGAGTAGGGCACCATTATTTTGGAGAAAAATGGGCCAACAAAGTGAAAGAGGTTTTATTTGAAGAGAATCTTCACATGCGTCCGTTACATATTATTTCTGCCAATATGCATTCGGTGAAAAATATGCTGTATGCCAATAATGCCCTTAAAAAGAAGCAGCATCATGAAATTGATTATAAACTGTACGAAGAAATTTCAAACAAAAAAGAACTTCGTGACAAAGTATCAAAATATGCTTTGGATGAAGGGATGATTCATATTGCTGATAAAAGCGGAAGTAATATTGATGTTCAGATTATAGACCTCAGCAAAACAGACCTGAAGAATACACCATTTGCTGATTGCAAGTTCGGTGGAGACGATGTGGTGATGGTTTTTGATTACGCATTCGGTGAACAGGCATTCGAAGTAATGGATGAGTTGCTTAGACCTTTTGAGCATAAAGGTGAAGTGTATATGATGCATGTAAAGTCTGTTTCCATTATGGGGAAAGCAGGTATCCTTACCGGAGAAAAAGGAGATATTATGATTCCTACTTCTCATATTTTTGAAGGAACAGCAGATAACTATCCTTTTGAAAATGCTTTAAAGCTGGAAGATTTCAACGATGATGAACTGAAAGCTTTTGAAGGACCCATGATTACTGTTTTAGGAACTTCTCTTCAGAATAAAGATATCCTTTCTTACTTTATGAATACTTCATGGAAGGCTATTGGGCTTGAAATGGAAGGAGCACATTATCAGAAGGCTATTCAGGTAGCTTCCAAGATCAGACATCATATTTCACCAGATCTTTTTGTATGCTATGCTTACTATGCATCGGATAATCCGCTGGAAACAGGAAGTACGTTGTCTTCAGGAGGCTTAGGTCTTACAGGAGTAAAACCAACCTATCTGATCACTTTAAGAATCCTTGAAAAGATTTTAAGAAGTGGAAAGAAAGAAGCTTCCACTAAAAAATAATTATATTTCATTATAATATCAACCTCAGGTGCATTTGTATCTGAGGTTTTTTTTGTAATTAGTTAAACACGAATATCACAAATTTATTTGCACAAATTGCACTATTTTATTGTGTTTAAAATAGTGGTTTTCATTGGTGAAATTTGTGTTTAAATAAAAACCTATCTTTAGGAAATATAAATAAAATATCCATGAGCTCAACATTGCAACTCGCTAAGAGATTCAGAGAAGTTATTCTTGATGGTCTTTGGATCGCCAATACCAATTTTAAAGATCAGCTTTCAGAGGTAACTTGGGAACAGGCTGTGACAAAGATAGACTCTCTTAATACCATTGCAATGCTCACTTTCCATATAGATTATTATATTGCAGGAATTATGAATGTTTTTGAAGGTGGGAATCTTGAAATTAAAGATCAATTCAGTTTTGATCTTCCTCCCATAGAATCGCAGAAACAATGGGAGGGTTTGTTGGATAAATTTTGGAAAAATTCTGAAAAATTCGCAGCACTCCTGGAACAGATGCCTGATTCCAAACTTGATGAGGTTTTTGCAGATGAAAAGTACGGAACTTACCGTAGGAATATCGATGGAATGATTGAACACAGCTATTATCATCTGGGACAGATTACTTTAATCAAAAAACTATTAAAAAACCTCTGAAAATAAATGAACACCTTTGAAAAGCTGTGGATAGATAATCTTTGTCAGGGTTTTAAACCTTGACAAGGGTTGTTGGAAATAAAGCTCAAAAGATAATTTAACAATTCAGATTAAAATCTATCTAAAACCATATTAAACAGAATAAAATCTCAGAATAACTCCTATTTGAGGCTTTTATTTAAATTACCTACCTTTAGAAAAAAATAAAATTTTAAATGAGAAAATCGCCTGCAATCATTTTTGCGTTTATCATTTCACAATTTCAGGCTCAGCAAGGAGCTTATTATCAGCAGGCTGCGAAGTACAAGATGGATATTGATGTCAATGCTGAAAAATTTACCTATCAGGGAAAACAAACTTTAGAATACACCAACAATTCGCCGGATGAGCTGAATGTGGTTTATTTCCACTTATACTGGAATGCTTTCAAACCTAATTCTATGATGGATCAGAGAGTGGCTTCCCAAGGAAAAAATGGTGACGGAAGACTGCAGAAAGATGGTATTTCAAGACTGGCTTCTATTCCAAAAGATCAGGAAGGTGCTCAGAATATTCACTGGATTAAACAAAATGGAAAAGACCTGAAATTTGAAGTTCAGGAAACCATTATGAAAGTATACCTGGCAGAACCTATCAAACCCAACTCTACCACTACATTTACGATGGACTGGGATTCTGTAATCCCTCAGCAGATCAGAAGAAGCGGAAGAAACAACAGGGAAGGCGTAGACATGACGATGACCCAATGGTACCCGAAAATTGCGGAGTACGATTATGACGGCTGGGCAACTTTTGATTATCTGGGAAGAGAATTCCATGCGCCGTTCTCAGATTTTGATGTTACCATTAAAATCAATAAAGATTATGTAGTGGGAGCAGGAGGAATTCTGGAGAACCCTGCAGAAGTAAAAGGCTACGATGCCAATGCTAAAATAAAAACAGAAAAAGATAAAAAAGCAACCTGGAAATGGACTGCAAATAATATCCTTGACTTTGCATGGAGTGCAGACAGAGATTATTCTGTAGAAAGCTTCAATGTTCCTGAAGGACCAAAAGTATATCTGGTCTATCAGAAAAATGATAAAACAAAAGCATGGGGTGAATCACAACCTTATATCACGAAGTACTTCCAGATCATGAATGCTCACTTTGGAAAATATGTATACCCAACTTATGCATTTATCCAGGGAGGAGATGGCGGAATGGAGTACGGAATGTGTACTATGATTTTAGGGGAAGCTAAAAATGTTAAAGATTTAATGGGCTTAATGGCTCACGAAGGCTCTCATTCATGGTATCAGCAAATGCTCGCTACTAACGAGTCTGTTCGTCCATGGATGGATGAAGGGTTCACAAGCTATGCAGAAGGATATACCATGTATCAGCTGTTCCCTGAAGATCTGCCGAACCCGTTTGCAAAAACGCTTGATGCTTACAGAAAATTTATCAAAAAAGGAATTGAAGAACCTGCTGTTTGGTTGGGAGATCATCATGATAACGGTACGTCTTATACCTATGCATCTTATGTAAAAGGAGAATTATACCTGGTACAGCTTGGATACATTATGGGAGAGCAGAACCTTGCGGAAACATTAAAACAATATTATGATCAATGGAGTATGAAACATCCTTCAGACAGAGATTTCCTTCACATTGCCCAAAAGGTTTCCGGAATGGATCTGAAGTGGTTCCACAACTATTGGATTAATACAACAAAGACAATCGATTACGGAATCAAAGAGGTAAAATATGATGCCAAGTCTACCACGATTACATTGGTTAATAATGGTCAGGTTCCAATGCCTATTGATTTTGGAGTGATGACAGCGGATAAGAAAGTTATTACGTATCAGATTCCATTGAATATGACTCATACATGGAAAGAAAAAGATATCTATGGAGAGCTTAAAACAATGCCTTACTGGCCCTGGACCCAGAAAGAATACACGCTTACCATTCCTTATACCAAATCTCAGTTATCTGTTTTGGGAATTGATTTCAGTCAGAGAATTGCAGATGTGAATATGGAGAATAATTTTGTAGAAGTAAAATAAACTAAAAAAGAGCTATTTCATTTTGAGATAGCTCTTTTTTTATAGTGTACATAATAGATTCTGCTGAATTCTCTGCGGTTTTATCCTAATTTTGAAGTGCTATTTTCAAATTGATTTTCTCTACATTTTTTATTGAATTAGTGACCTTAAAGCCATTTTTATAATCTATAGTATAGCTTTCTATAATAAAATCATAATTCCCATTCAATTTTTCTTTTAAGCTTGAGAGAAGCATTTTGTCAATATCATCACCCAGGTCTGAATAATAGAATCGAATTAAATCTTTATCCCATGGTTTCAATTTGATCGTTAGCTTAATCTTCCTATTTATATTTTCAAAAATGCGGGAATATTGTATTAAATATTTATTTTCTCCGATTTTTTCAACGATAATATCATCAGTTATAAATGTATTTTGAGAGGTAAGTTTTTGAGAAGAAATGAAGTTATAAATATTCTTGTTAGGATCCGTTTTGTGATTGAGCATTATAACTTCATTATTTTCATAATCATATAACTTTGATATATCGTCATTATATTTATACATAATATACTTTGGATTTTCAGAGTTGATCAGGAATTGGGATTTATTTATAGGGCTATGACTGCTTTTTATCAGAAACTTATAATCGAAACTATAATTAGTTTGTGCATTTATACTACAACTCATAATTATAAATAAAAAATAGGCGATAGCTTTTAAATTTTTATCCATTTTTTGTTTTTTAATTCTTGTACAAGGATAATTTTTTTTAATCACTCAGCAATAGGTTTCTATAGTTTTTTTAGCTTTTATGAACCAAATGTATGTTGTAATAATAAAAATACGCCTCATTTTGTTTCCTGCAGCCTGGTTAAGACTTTCCGATATCTCGTAAAAAGAAAAACAACCTTGTTTGTAACCCTCAGAGGAATCGTGCAGGTTTCAAACGTACTTGTTTTGCATTGAAGCGCTTTTTACAGAAGTATTTTTAAGATAAACTTAATTTATAAGAGATTGGGGGCTGGTTTTTTATAAAAATGATTAAATTTAACCCCTCAAAATCGAGCAGGAATTTCAATTATATATAATGAATTTCTTCTGAAAAATATGTCAATGAATTCACAGAAAGAATATATCCTAACTATTCTTATACAAAATCTCAGTTATCTGTTCTGGGGATTGATTTCAGCCAGAGAAATAGCAGATGTAAACATGGAGAAAAATTTTGTTAAGGTGAAATAATCAACATAAACAATATTATAAATGGCACAGAAGTTTGACTTCCGTGCCGTTTAATTTTAGTAGCATATCCTTAATAAATGTTGATTAATTTAAAAAGAATTTTATTTTAAACTATCCTTAGGTATTGGAAATAAATCACAATTCATATAATTAGGATATTTTCTTTTCAGAATTTCGTAATAAATGTAATATGGTTTGGAAGGTTGTAGCTTTGTTTCAATAATACTTTTTGAGATAAGTCTTCCTTTTTTATCATATTTACAATATAAATTTCTTCCTGATTTATAACTAAGGATATTTATAATAATATAGTCTTTTTGTTCCTGTACATTTAAACTATAAAATGTTTCGTCTTTCTTGTACAAAAGCTCCTGCGTCTCCGAAAAAGTATAGTTTGGGGTGTTTTTAATGTCCAGGTTATTTTTCTCTCTATAAAATGTTATTTTTTTAGGGAGTTCACTTTAAATGCTTCAATAGTATTATTTAAAAGTATAGTTTTACTTGTTTTTTCTTTTTGGCACCCGGCTAATAAACTTAATACTAATAACAACATGCTTATAATTTTCATATGTGTACTTATTTTAATTGATTAGTATAATTGCTAGGATTAAGATGAGTGACTTTTGCGGATCAAAAGATTACTTTATTTTCTTGTAAATTTTATACACAAAATAACCTAATACAATTAAGAAAATTAAGGCTAAAATTTGTAGGCAAAATAAACCTAAACTAAACTCGTTTATTGTTTGTTCCATAATTATTATAAATCTATAAATTCAATACTAAAAATATTACCTGTATTAATATTAATTTTTATTCTTATCATAACTCTGTCCTTGTATACAGTTCCCAGTCCTTCTAAAAATATATTATAGTTTTCGAGACCAGTGACTTCTACTGTTAAGACATTTGAATTTGTATTTTGGGAGTAATCTAGTTGTGTAAAAGACCACACACCTAAAGTCATACCATATTCACTAGATGTTACACTGTCAAATGTCCAAATATTATTAACTTTTTTTAATTTAATTCTAACCTCTTCTCCGCTTCCCCAAACTCCAGTTCTTTTTATTCTGGCAGAAACTATTCTTTCAGTGCCATTATCTTGTAAAATAGAACTTTCAGTTGTCAAATTATTGTTTTTTGTCAATAAAGATGATTTAAAGCTTTGAAGATCATTGAAAATAATAGAGTTATTTACATTAATATTGTTATCAAATGATAAGCTGTTTGGATTTAAAAACCAATTTTGAAATTGGGTCCAAGAGGTATTAGGATTTTCTATAAAGAAATTAATAGCCCAATTACTAAATTGTAAATTATTGTTATTTGTGTAATGATCAAGTAAAGGTAAAGCAATATGAAAATTGTTCTTTAGCCAATCCTGTTGATTTAATGTAAAGTTTTTGATAAAATCACTAAGTCTATAATAAATAACATCAGGATTTTGTGTATTGGGATGTGTATAAAAGAAATCAATAATAGCGCTTACCAAATCGTTGGCCAAATAATCATTGTAAAAACAACTTATAACCCCTTGTTGAAGATTGTAAGGTATAGATAGGAATTTTTGATAAGTTTCTGCACTTACATTATTTTTAATGGCATTTTTAACATCTTCCATTGTAATAGGATTACCTGATCCGCCTCCATAATTAATGTCAAATTCTCCTGGTGCAGATTGGTCACAACTATTTACCCAATATGAAACAGCCATAGAATGATGGCATCCTGCACAGCATGCTCCGCCATTTCTTGAACAATCAGGACCATGCCCTGCAGAGCATTGAAACCAATCTATATTTCCAAATTGATATGAAGAATTGCACCCTTTTGATGCTTCATCATCCTGTAACTTATATAATGATGTTTTTTTCCAGCCATATAATTTGTTAGGATTTGGACTATGTTCTACCTTTATGATAAAATATTTCCATTCTCCTAATTTTGTTCTGTAATATAACATATTATAAACAATGTTTTTATTCGTCTCATTTTTTTTCTTCAAAAGCAGTGAAAATTTTGTAATATTGGCTTCTTCTGTTCTTTTTAAGATATAGGAGGTATCAATATCAAATTCATTCAATGAACTATTCTTCCCACTTTTTGAATTGAGTAGATCATCTTCATTGTTTTGTGTGATTTTGAGAAATTCTCTAAAAGTAATTTTGTTGTTTTGACTGTGAAAAGTAGATACTTCATCTGTTTTTTCTTCATTAGCAAGTTCTGTTCTACAGTTAAATAGCAGAAATACAGATGTTAAAAGCATTAGTAGATTAATTTTTTTCATTTTGGGTTGAATTAATATTTTTACAAGTATAGAATTTTTTCGTTGATCAGTAATGTACTTTTTCGGAAAAATTATTACTTTTACGAAAATTATTTTTACTATTATGGAAAAGATTATCAAAAAGATAGCGGAAATCCGCAGTAAAAAAGGTCTCTCTTATGAGAATATGGCTCACGATCTGGATCTCAGTACTTCTGCATATCGGAAAATAGAAACAGGTGAAACAAAATTAACCGTTGAAAGGTTGGTTGATATTTCCAAAATCTTAGAAACTCCATTGAATGAGTTATTAGAAAGTGATTCTCAAAAAAATTTTAATCAAGAAAATAAAGATAATTCTCATGGATTTCAAGGTTTTAATGATAATATTTTTAATGAATATTCAGAGGTTTCCAAAAAGCTTATTGCTAATTACGAACAACAAATCGAAGTTTTAAAAGCAGAAATCGAGCAACTGAAAAGCAAATAAATGAATTCAATCGTAATCAATGTAGGGAACAGCAATATCAGATTTGGTCTTTTCAATGGTGATAATTGTGATGTTTCGTGGGTAATCAATACAAAGCCTTACAGAACGGCAGATGAACTTTATGTACAGATGCTGATGCTTTACCAAACGTATAAAATTGAACCCAAAGAAATCGATAAGGTAATTATCGGATCCGTAGTACCTCAGCTTACCAAAGTAATGAGCTCAGGAATCAAAAAAATTCATGGAACTACTGCTGTTATTGTTGACAGGAATACTCCTTCAGCGGTGCAGGCAAAATCCAAGCAGATGGGTACAGATATCTATGCAAACCTTGTAGCAGCCCATAATCTATATCCTGGTAAGAAAAAGATTGTTATCGATTTCGGAACGGCTCTTACAGCAAGTTGTGTGGCTGAAACCGGAGAGACCTTAGGCGTAATTATTGCTCCGGGAATTGTTACTTCTCTGAATTCACTCATCAACCAGACGGCACAGCTTCCGGATATCGAACTGAAAAAGCCAAAATCTGTTTTGGGATTGGATACCGTAACCTGTATGCAGAGTGGAATGGTGTATGGCTTCTTAGGAATGGTAGAAGGTTTTGTCAACCGTATCAATGAAGAAGTTAATGATGATTGTTTTGTAGTGGCAACGGGAGGAGTTTCCCACGTCTATAAACCTTTGACAGACAAAATTCATGTGATGGACAGGCTTCACACCCTGAAAGGACTTTACTTCCTTGGAAAAGATTTATAAATTAAAAGATTAAGGTTCAGGTTGAATCCGGGTAATGCCTTAGTCTTCACCTCAACCTTAATTTTATTATCATGAAAAAATTTCCGATTATAGAAACTGAAAGGCTTATTCTTTCACAACTGGAGGAGAAGGATATTCCTTTTATTGTTGAATATCTTCAGCACAGAATTTATTCTGATCTTACCTCCAATATTCCTTATCCCTACGTGGAAAACGATGCCAGATCCTGGCTGGAAATGTCAAAAGAAGCTTTTGATAACAATACCGGATATACTTTTGGGATTCGTAACAAAGACGGACATATTATCGGAGCAATCGGCCTTCATGACAGAGATGATGATAAAGCAGAGCTTGGCTATTGGATCGGAATGTCTTATTGGAATAAAGGATATGTGACCGAAGCAGCAAAAGCTGTTGTAGATTTTGGTTTTCATACCTTGAAATTCAATAAAATTTTTGCCACTCATTTCCTTCATAACCCGGCATCCGGAAGAATTATGGAAAAAATAGGAATGGAACAGGAAGCCATTTTAAAACAGGAAATTAAGAAAGACGGAGAATATTTTGATATCGTGAGATATTCTATTTTTAATGAATGATTCGAGAGGAATACAGAATTCTATACGCTATAAAATAAAAGGGATGGATATTGGAAAATATCCGCCCCTTTTTTATGTGATGATTAAAAGACTATCTTTTGCTTTTAAAAAAATCTTTAACAATTGAAGAGCATTCGGCTTCCATGATCCCTGTGATAACTTCTGTTTTCGGATGCAGCGAAAGATGTTTATTGATAAACCCTCTCTGCTCGTCACGGGCTCCAATGACTACTTTAGAGATCTGAGACCAGGAAAGTGCGCCGGAACACATGACACATGGCTCCATGGTTACATAAAGTGTACAGTCTTTTAAGTATTTTCCACCAAGAAAGTTTGCTGCTGAGGTGATCGCCTGCATTTCAGCATGTGCGGTAACATCATTCAGTGTTTCAGTAAGGTTATGGGCTCTTGCAATAATCCTGTTATTGGAAACCACAATACATCCAATAGGAACCTCATCTTTTTCTAAAGCGGCTTCTGCTTCCTGCAGTGCCATTTTCATATAATATTCGTCTGTAAACATTAATCCGTTATGGTTAAGGTTAAAGGAAGTTTAAAATGGTAAATGGCAGGGTTTCCTTTTATCATTGCCGGAGAAAATTTTTCTGCCAGAGAATATAAGGCAATTTCTGCCTGCCTGTTGAAGGTGAAATTATCCCCTTGTGCATGAACATTGCTCACTGTTCCATCTTTCTCAACAATAAAAGCGACATCCGTTTTTATCATTTTTACTTCAGAATATACCCCGTCAACATACAGCAGATTGGCGACTTCCTGTCTCAGAGAATTGATCCCGCCCGGATAATCTGCACTCTTTTCAGCGTTCGAAAACTTTCCAGATGAGGCAAATCCTGGGTTTTTGATAGTCTGAAGATCTTCAAGATTCCTGACTTTTAATAAAGCTCCGATCAGTGCATTATTTTCAATGCTGTCCATTTTTTTCATGAAAAAAAGGAAATCACCCTTTATGGCCGTTTTTTTTACGGTGTTGGATTCTGCATCAAATTTCTTTTTGAACTCTTTATTCAGCATATTTCTGTGCTGGTTATAATAGCTCTTTACGAGTCTGAACTCTTCTTTCTGCTGTGCGAGAAAAAAGGAAGAGATAAAGCAGCTGAGGCCAATGAATAAAGTTTTCAATAAGGGTATATTTATGTAAATATAACAAAAAATATGAAATACATTCTTTGTGCTTAGCTTTCAAGATAGCGGTTCAAAGATTCCTGTAAATGATTGCGAATGTCATCAACTAAACCTTTAGGTTCCAGAACGGTGACCTCTTTTCCGAAAGAAAGAATTTCCTGCATAAAGTCATACGTCGGATGGAGGAAAAACTCGAAATAAATTTCTTCAGGCGTTTCTTTAGTCTCTTTCTGTGATTGGTGAAGAGGGAAGCTTCTGATATACTCTCCCTGATGGCGGCTGCATTTCAGTACAATATTCTGAGGTTTCTGTTCTGCCAGATTCATTACCCCGAATGCATTTTTGAAATGCTCCCTGAAATTGTATTTGTACTTCTCTCTAAACTGATTTTTAGCAACGTCCAGATAGTTGATTCTGTCTAGCCCGAATGATTTTAAAACTTTATCTTTTGTATCGATGGCAATGAGATACCATCGGTCTTTAGATTCTTTTAACGCCAAAGGGTGAACTTTTCTGGAGGTCATCAGTTTGTTTTTGTAATTGTAGTGTTCAAATGTCACCACCCTTTTATTTCGAATTGCAAAGAACAGATCATAAAAGTGTTCTACACCGGTAGGTTTACGGCTTTCAAAAAAGATAAAATCTGAAAAATCCGGGTGAAGATTCAGGGCATTACTTACCTGGAAAGATTCCAGCAGTTTTTGGTTGTATTCATCCACTTCCATAATGGGACGGCTCTCAATATAATATCGGTTGTCTCCCTTTTTTTTGTTGTGAATGGAGAGATTAAAAAGATTGGAAATCTCCCGGATATCTCTCTGCAGGGTACGGATAGAGTAGCTCTTGATTTCAGCGTCCTGGAATTCAAAAGAATTTAAAAGATAGCTCTCCAGCTGGGAATAAGTAGCCGGAGAACTCTCTAATCTTTTAATAATTAAGGCATATCTTGTCAGATAAAAATCTTTCTTCATTTCTCTATTTTTAGGGTGCAGCAGGGCTGCGTTTTCATGGTAAAGTTTTATAAGACAAATATATGCGGTTAATGCGACAAAACGTGTCGTGTTTTATTATTTGTGGAAACTTTATGAAGAATTATTATATTCTGCTGTTATAAAGATCAACAGCATATTTACCCATAGAATAGAATGTATTTACATAGGTTTCTATACTTCTTGTAATAACATTACTGTTAAAGGATGTAGGATCTGTTGGGTTGTAAAAGTCTCCCTGATCTGTTTCCATTATCATTGCTGCTACCTGCTGATTCCCCATCCAGGCCTGAGACATCGGAGAACTGCCGTCAATATCGGAAAATGCAAGGAGATCTTTATCAGCCAGATAACTATATCGTTTCCTTATTTCAGCATCTAATCTGTCACACAATGAATATATTGCATTTTGAACAGTGTTGAATGATGATGCAAACCACGCAGCCCGATAATCAATAGTAACCCCTGAACCAAAATTATGGCAATCAATATATAATACGGTGTCTGTTTTGATCGTATTAAAAGTATCTCTCACCAGTTGTGATTCTTTTTCGCTGAATGGTGCAGTGCCTTTATAAGATTGTGATCCAGCGCCTCCGTCTGCATATTCTGCCCAGCGATAATCAAAATTTCTATTAATATCCACACCATTATGATTCCATCTTACGGATTCCGTACCCCCTACATTTCCAACATTTAATGCATATGGGTTAACCAAAGGAATAAATGTCCAGTCATAATTAGATCGTAAGACGTTTATTATTTCATCTTTATCAGGATTTTCAAGCAAGAGTTTAAAAAATAAATAGGTAGTGTAAACACTTAACTTTTCACCTCCATGCGTACCTCCGCATACAAATATACGTGGCTTTCTACGCCTTTGTGTTGGCGCTGTTTTCCTGTTAAATGAAATATCAATTCGTAAAATATCATAAGGTGTTGGACCTTCTGTTTGACCGATAACTGTTTTTGTGACATTATTAGAGAAAGGGGCTATTACACGATCATACATTGGGTAAAGAACCTCCGAATTTAGAGTTAAAGGATTGAAGGCAGGATAAACCGGAGCATTCCAATATTTAATCCCGAAATTATCGACGGCAAATTTATTCATTTGCCTTGCATCCTTTTGATATATAGAAACTCCGTTTACAGAATAATTTTTGAGACCAGTAACGTAAAAACTAGTGAACGAACCACTATACCGATAGGTAAACAAAATCAAATGATTTAATAAGGGTGCAGCTGTTTGATTTTGAACAATGATTGTATTGTTTGCTTTATTATACAATACAACGCCGGCTGTTATAGCAGAAGGCATATCTATACCCACGGTAGTAGTGGGCAAACTAATTCTCCCTACGGTTGTGTTTCCTGTGTCAATGATTGCTCCCCCGGAAATTATGATCTTACGATTCGCTAAATCAAAATTGATGTCGGAATCATTAGTATTTAGGATGGCAACCTGTTCATTTATGGTATAAATTGTAGATGGAAGAGGCTTGCTTTTTTTACTTTCATTTAATAATTGATCATACTTACTGGCGCTAATATTCTTTAAAATATAGGTGAAATCAAAGCGATCCTGCTCAGTAATAATGTCCGTGGGAGTATTTTTTTCAAAAACTATTCTTACCTGATTAGAGGTTGCATTATCCACTGAAAAGTCATTGGTAGTAACGTTCTGGTTGGCAAATATTCCATCCTTATAGAAAACAACACGGGATATTTTATATCCTGATTTTGGACTTAGCCAATAGTTACCCGTAACTACAGGAATTAAAGCAGTTCGTATTCCTGTATCGGAGGTAGAGTTGAAGCCATTATTCACTGCTATCCTACCTATTTCTGTAGTGATACTTTCTCCTAAATTAATTTCAAAATTATTGTATTCTGATATAACCTTTGCAGATACTTTTGTATTTTCTACGATATCATTAAATGTAATTAACTCAGATGAGTAGCAATTAATTTTGATTGCATTTAATTCTGACTGAGTGACTGTTTGTGTCTTGTCCGTATGATGTAGGGAAACTTTCCATTTTTTTGCTGTTGCAGGAAGGGTTGGAGTAAAAGTTTTTGCATTGATATCCTGTTTTGCAATAAAAACATTTTTATCTGTGTAATAGAAAATAGTTTGCAATAGCATATCACCCAGAAGTTCAATTTGGTTGGCATAGATGATATCTAAAAAGGAATCCGTTCTACCTCTCATCGTTGATCCTGTGGGAAATCCAACAGACCCTGAAATTGCGAGTGCTCCAACTTCCAGAGTGGGATTCATATAATCCTTAAAGCTGCTGCTTTGCTGGATAATTTGATCACTATTTTGAATTTGGTTTAAGGGGATCAGATCATTTTTGTGCCAGTAAGAGTCTAGCCAGGACCAGAAATGCTCTTGTGTGGGTATGTCTCCGGTTTCGAAGTATCGTTTTAAGTCTTCTTTTGTTTTCATAATGAAATTCGGTGATTTTTGTATTAAATAGGTTAAGATTAGAATATCTCTTCAAAGGCTGGGCTTTATTTAAAAAGGTGGATAGTTATATTCCAGATTTCTGGTTTTTAGACATAGTTTTGGCTGTCCAGCATTTTGTGAATGGTGAATTCAAAATTTTTTTAGAATTTTAAGATTATTTTTTGTGTTTTTTATTTGTGTTTCAAAAGTAGGGAGGGAAAACGTCAAAACTTGACGTGTTTTATTTTTTTTATCGATTATATTCTTATTAGAAGGATACCATCAAATTTCCATATTCATCCCATTTTTTATAAGTTCCGTCGTATTCCACGTTATTATGGGCTTTATACTCTGTATAATTTTTAATATTGCCATATTTTTAATTGACTTTTAATATTTTATATGTGATGAATATAGCAAGAATGTGACAGGGCTAAAAAATATAAGCCACAGCATTGCTGTGGCTTATTGATTATTGATCAAAATATTCTTTCCCTTTTCGATCTACCCATCCCTTTTTGCCATCCGGAGTTTCAAACCTGGCAAAAGCTCCAATATAAGGTTCAAGTTTTTTATATCTTGGATCAGTACCTATATTAGGATAGAAGGTAGACAATCCGTCTTTTTCCAGGTATAAATAATTTTGATAAGGAATAATTTTTTTATAATGAAATGGGATAATTTCTTTTTGTTCTTTGAAATCCCAAACACCATATTTTCCATTTGATTTAAGTATAATATAAGTATGTTTTAGAGGTTTGTAAAGAGTTTCTTCAGTATAATCGGGAGATGATGTTTTTTCGAAGTAATCTGAAATATGAGAATTATAAAATGATAAAATCTCTAAGCTTTTCTCGTTGTTGACAAATCTGGCATCTTTTCCGTCTTTAATTATTTTATAATTGAATTCTCTCGGATAGTTTTCCTTTCCAAAATATTCTTTCCGCTCATATTTTACACCATTATTTGTTATTGTGTAGTTTTCCAGAGCTCTGTCACTTTTAACAAATAGATCTTTTTGTGATCCAATCTTCAATTTGGAAACATCAATTTGTTGCCCTTTGTTATTAAACGTTTTTATTTCATTCTTTTTAGTAATTATTTGAAATATATCCATTGGAATAAAATATTCATATGCTTTAATATTCTGATCTAAGAGCGTTAAATTATTATTATACAAATCAAATTCACTACCTTTTTTAGCTATTACTAAAAAATCAGTGGAGACTTCATCGTAAATAGCAGGAATTATATTTTTACCATTCAACCGAATACCATATTTACCATTTTCTTCAAATTTTTCCGGAAAATTTTGAGCATGAATGTTCATAATAGTAAATATAATAGCGAATACTGTTATTCTAATTTTATTTTTCATAATTATTATTCTATTAAACGAAGATAATTATTTTTAATTCCAGTATCAATCATTTTTTTCCATTGCCATTGATAAAAAGATTTATACTCAAATTTATTGTTTCTTGGCGCTGCTTCATTTCCGTCTGCATCACCATACTGAGAATAATCCAAAAAATTCTCTAAAGTTTCAGTTTGAGGAAGAACAATTCCTATTTGTTTTTCTTGACGGGATTTGTTGGCTTGTAAGGCTGTAATTTCGTTTCTGCGGGTTTGAATAATTGAATTAAATGTAAGAGGAGTTTCTCTTTCTATTCTTTCTTGTTTTTCTTGATCAGTTTCAGTTTGGTCATGTAATACAACAACTTTAGCATCAATATTCTCTTCCATATGCAAAATAATACTATTAAAAATATTTTTAACTTTCATATGTTCATAATACCAACATTTATCTTCTATATCTTTGATAAAATAGACTAAAAAGCTGCTTTCAAAGCTTTCAACTGAAAGTTCTTCCTTTTTTTGTGAAAGGATATCGTATAAACCACTATATATCCAATCCAGACGAATATATTTTTCATATTCAGAGCTTTTTTGCTTTAATGTTAAGAAGTTTTGTATTTCTTTTTCTTTAGCATCAATTTCTCCTTGTATTCTTTCTACACTACGTTTAGCAACATCATCCATAGTATGGTTCAGTCCAAAAGCGTGTCCTAATTCATGAATAATTAGGGCTTCTGTTTTATCGTCTTGTTTTCTTTCTTTCTCGGCTCTTTTATTGGCTTCTAAGGCGTGGTTGAAAATATGAACGGTACCAAATCCAGTTGCAGAGAATGCCCGGACATTATCTTTCTCTCCTTTTGGTTCTTGCTGATTCGAGATTATTACTATAAAACAAGTAAGTAATATTATTCTTATCTATAGTATTGTCTCCTTTGTATTTTTTTTTCAGTTCTTTATATTTTTGATAAGCTTTGTTCACCTTATCACTTTTCCATGCATTTGTTGCTCTTTTTTCTTCGTAAAATTTAGCTGCTTTTTTTAAATCTGAAGTTTTTCCAAAATTAAATTTGTCCTTAAACCCTTGAATCATTTCATAAGCAAGAGTCATTAGCTCTTCATTAATGGTTTGTTTTTCTTGTGCATCAGAATTATAGGCTGCAAATCTTGATTCTATTAAATTATTATAGGCAAGTTTCTGACTTCTATCAAGCCTTAGCTTGCCTTCATCTGTAAAAAAAAGCTTTTTGTTCATAAATTCATCTAAAGAAAAGGTAACCGTTTTCGTTGTGGGAGCTAATGTTGCTTGAATGTATGCCTGGTTAAAAGATTTATTATTAAAATATGGTAAAAGTTTGTTCTCAATAAAATCATCATGTTTGGGCAAAGATGTTAATTCTGTGCTTGCTGTTTTACCGAAATTGATTAATACAGGTTGAATAGTCGTTCGATACAATTTGGAGTTTGCTTTTACGATTAACCTTCCAACAATTTGGTTGTTGTATTTAGCAACAATACTTATGTCATTTTCAAAAGTATCTTTACATTCAATATTGATTTTGAAATACCTTATATTATTAAGTGTTTCAGGATCTTTTTTTGTTATATTCAGTTTAGAAGTGGTTTTTGAAAATGTTTGAGCATTTTTGTCCCATTCTTTACATTCATACTCTAGCATTTCTTCACCTCCAGAAGTGTCTTTTGCTTTTACATATAAAGAGATCTCAGTCTTAGGCCAAATACTTAAGTATGGACAAACATATTCGTTTATAGAAATTTCCTTTGCATCTTTTAGTGATTTACCATTTTTATCAAAATAGTAAATAAAGCTTTTTTGTGGTGAAGTAGCTAAACTATATCTGTCATAGCCAAATTTTCCTAAGTATTGTGAATCCTCATTACCTAATTTATTCTCAATACTTGTTTTTGAACGATAAAAAGTAACATCTCCTTCAAGCTTATATTTTGAGTATTTTCTTCTGTCCGTCTTATAAACATCCACATCAGCCACACCAATCTTTGCAAGATTTCTAATATCTATATTTTTCATTTTTTAAAGTTTTTTTGAAATTAAAAATTGTAAAAAAATAGCGGTGATATTTCACACCGCCATTAAGGTTAATACTATCCAACAATTGTTGTAGGTAATGTTGTCGCCCCATCACTATGTGACAACTGAGCATCAGTATCCAGAGAGAAACTTGTTTCAAACTCCAGTTCTGAAGGATTCTCACAATTCTTAGGATCATTTTCCGGGAAAATCGGTAGAGGCTGCTTTACTGGAAGTCCTGTAGACTTATCCTGAAGAATCGTCAGTGTAGTAGGGATTCTGGTAATCCAGTATTTACCCTGAGGTTCTCCTGTTGGCTGTCTCATTTCGTCTACAATACTCATGTACATTGGGTCTCCGATTACCGGTACAGATCCGCCATTCCAGATTAATCCGGTTTCAAGGAAGAACTGAACGGCTGCTTCGAAGCCTGGTTTTACGGTAACGATAATTCTTGCCATACCAGCCTGTAGGAAGCTTCTGAATAAAGGATCGATACTTTCACTGATGTAGAATTCCTGCCAGCTTTTACGGTTAGCCCAATAGTATGGATAGAAGGTATAATCCATGATTTCCCATTCAAATGCCTGTTCCATAAATTTGGCAAGTGCGGTATATCGGTCCAGATTTTCATTCAGGTAGACCTGGAAATTATCCATTTTTGTTTTCTCATCGGCACCATTGGTTGTTTCCTGGCCTAATGTATAAAGGTAATCCTGTAATAAGTAAGCGATACAGTTGTGCTTTAATACATCATGCTCCATATAACGGTAGAACGTATCCTGTCTTTCTTTAAGCTGTGCTTCTTTTTCTTTTTGCTCTGCATCCAGTCTTGCCTGATCTTCCTGGAATTTTGCATCAGCAGCTTCATAGGCTTTAATAATTTCATTGAAGCTTTCAGTTTTCCATTGATTGATAAATGCATCACTTAGTTCACAATTTACAACCACTTTGATGGTGTAGCTTCTAACATTGTGTCCTTTCACCTGGAAAGTTACATTACCTGTGATATTGAAACCAGATGATCCGTCATCAAAATTAAGGTCTCCACCACGTTCAGAACGTCCAATCATATCTCCTTTTAAGTTAGAGAACATTACTTCAGAATAACGTGATCCTGACCATCCGCCACCTCTGTTTCTTGTTGATCTGCAGGCGAAGCTTGCATTTTTTCCGGCATAGTTGTCCGGGATGGTAAATTGTGTATGATCAATTCCAAAATCGTCATTTGTCTGAGGAACACTGGATGCTGTATGAATAACCTGTTTGGTTGCTTCCGGGAAGGCTACTAAATTCACGCCATATTCCTGAGCCCAATGCTGGATCTGTACAATAGTTGCAGATTTTGGATCTGGCATTAACCATGGTTCCGGTGCTTTTCTAGGGTCTACAGGAGCTTTAAGTACCTGCGCTTTTGCAACAGTAAGAGCCAAACGGTGTAATCTTGAAGGTTCAGGAACCATAAATTCAAACATGGTACGCTTACCATAGTTGTAGATCTGGTTCTTCATTTTCTTGTCGATCCATCTGTAAACTCCTGTAATATGTTTAGGTTGTGCAGCATCAGGATTATCAGTATTGGTTACTTTTCCTCTGTTATCATATTCATGAACATTGGTTTCCGTATATTCTTTGATGATTTTCTGTACTCTTTCCTCTGAAATTTTAGTCAGAACTCTTTCCATCGCTCTTTCTGTAATTTCCTGAGATTTCATCACGGCTTGTCTCGTACTGTCGTGCTGTGCTGTGTTATTGGCATAGTCTGCACCGATTTCAAACTTCATGGCACTGTCATTTCCATAGCTGAATCTTGTGTAGGCAGAAATACTTTGTTGCTTCTCAATTTCTTTAGCAACTTCGGTCTGCATATCCGTTCTGGAAGTTTTTGAAGTGTCGGACATCTTCTCTGTTTCCTGAGATTTAGATGTTGTATCTGTAATTTCAGAATATTCTCTGGAAACGGATGATTTATGTCTTAATTCGCTTGCCATAACATTCTCAATATTGGAAACCTCTCCGGGAACGTAGGCATGAACACTTTGTACTACCTTTAAATAATCTGCTACACCCAGTCTTTTTATTCCGAAATTTTTACGTTTCTGAATGGTTACGGGATCCGGTGTCCCCGGGTTTTCAATGGCTGCACGTTTCAGGGTCAGCATTCCGGTAAGGTTCAGGTCTTCTTTTGGATATTGTGTAGCAATCTCTCCGTAGGCTACGCTTCCGTTATCAAAAATGATTTCTATTTTGAAACTAAAGCTGCTTCTGAATCTGTCTACTAAAGCTGCAGGTAAAGAAATTTTATTGTCTACAACAGAAATATTGCTGTAGTTTTCTTCGAAAGTTCCGGCTGCATCCGTTGTAGCAGTGATTCTGGCATTGGCAACGCTCCATGAAACATCTTCAACTTCAAAAGAAAAACTAACAAATCCTCTGCTACCGGAAACCCTGTAAGAACTGTGTGCGTATAAGCTATATGCCATCGGCGTTCTGGCAGTGTTTTGAATAAGGGGAACTGAAGCTCCACCGATATTGGCATACTGCTGTTCCGGAAGAGGACTGTTTTGCAGAGCGGTTTCCATGGAAGATGAAATGCTGTTTTTTACAACAAGTAAAGCATCGGCATAGCTTTCTATCTCATCATCAAGAACAATAGTCTGAGAGCCCATTCTCAAAGTGTCATGTGAAAGGATCTGAAGGCTGTCTGTCTCTTCTGCAAGAGAAACTAATCCCGTTGTGGTTTCACCGAAAAGCTCAACAAAAAGGTCGAAAGATTCTGGTGAAAGCTTTGCCTGCAAATCTTGTAAATTGATTTCATTATTGTACGTAAATACAAACGGAGCAACTTCATATTCCTTTAAGGTGCTGTAAAGGCGTTCTTTTTCTTCTTCAGCCATGTCTGGAGTGATTTTGCTGTCTACTTCAGCCAGTTTCTTGTCATAAAGCTCTAAACGCTCTTTGTTTTCTGCCATATATCTGGAATACTCATCCTCGTATGCCTGATGTCTGGATTTGTGGAATTTTTTCTGAAGTTTTTCAAGCTCAGAGTTCAGGGTGCTTAAAGATTCTTTTCTATGAATTGCTTTGGTGGCAGCCAATGAAGCTCTTGCTTCAGATTCCAGTCTTTGAATGGTTTTTGCACTCAGAGCAGGTTCAGAACCTTCAGCAGCTCTTGCAGAAACTGAAAGCGTTTCAACATCCTCTGAAAATAAGATGGCGGGTAGTATAATTTTTCCATCCATTGCTTTTTCCAATGGTTTTTCACCATTAACCTTGATGATTTCCTGATCGGTAAGATCCTGATTGCTGGCAAAACCAAGCTGAATAGCCATTAGAACGTGGCTGATTGCTTCTTTAATATAGAAATCTCCCTGGGTAACAATTTGATGAATATAATTATTCCAAAGCTGGGAAAATATAGCAATTCCCTCTGCGTTTAGCTGTCTGTTGGTGTTAATAAGACTTTTGTAATAGTCTGTTACCAGAGCCCAGTCAGCACTCTCTAATGTTTCTTTTTTAGAAAGCTTTCTTCCAATCACAAGAAGATCTTTAAATGCACCTTCCTCAATTTTCTTTTCGCTTTCGAATCCCGCATTGTTAAATTCACCTGCAACTCTTTTCATTGCTGCAAATTTTAATGTTTTGGCAGGTCTTCCTGCAACTGCTGTATCAAAAACACCGGTTACCCCTTTAGGTCTGTGGATAAATCCTAAGTTTTTGTCTTTAGTTTCTGTTAATTGCGGGTTCCTCAGACTTACAAATCTGAAAAGTGATTGTGATGCATTATTGGTTGTATTCATAGGGTTTGTTTCTTTATAATTAATAATTCCTTCTCCGACTAAGGATGTTCCGACGGTAAATGCGGACTTTGCTGTTGATGTATTGTTGGTTGACATTTTGTGCTTATTTTTTTGTGTATTCGAGAGTTAGAGTAAACGAGTTGATAAGAGAATAGTCATAATCTGGTACATTCAACAGTTCAATGATAGCCATTTCCCTTTCGATGGTGATGTAGGCTTTTGTTCTCCATTGGTTACCTGCAAATGCGGTTTTCAAGTCATACCACTCCGTAAACATTTCGTTGGAAATAATCGTTTCAAGATCTGGAAATTCAGCTTTCAATTCAATTTGACCTGTTCTTGGAATCTGATCCAGATACAAGGTTTTTTTGTAAACGGGCTTCCCGTTGATCCATTTTCCGCCTGTTAGCTCTTCTTTGGTGCTGTAAGAATGTTGCTTATCCGCATACTGCTTCTGGATGTAATCATTGTCCTGGGCATTGTCTCCAAAATAAGTTTTAGAACTTAATCCTCTGGCATTTGATACCTGATGCTCTACTAAGACAGGTTCGTCAGAATTATTACTTACTACCATTCCTTTTCCTTGGGAATGATTAATAAAATTCATTAAAGAAGCTCCTGCGTTACTTAAACTAAGCTTTGCTCCGTAGGCGGTTGCCAATACACCATAATCTTTGCTGACATCTACACTTGATTGTATAGAATGATCTAAACTGCCTGATGTAATCAGAACTCCGCTTGGGAAGAAACCTACCTGATTTTTAGTATCCTCAGAGATATTGGTTTTATACAGAAGGGATTCAATTTCCGGTGCTTCAGCATTCTCAAATTGGATATGACCAGAAACGGGATTGTTTACTTCTGTTCCTGTGAGAGGAATGTAGTTTTGGAAGTCTGAAAGATTTTTATATCCAAATACATTATTGGCATTTAGAACAGCTACTTTTGTATAGGTGTTATCAGCTAAAGGTGTCCTTTTTGCAGATACTACAGCATCAAAATCTAATGTTCTTGCAGCAAAGTCACCGCCAATTAAAGGGGTTACAAAATCATGACGTCTTGCTACCGGATTGGATTCAATAACCAGCTTGTTGAATGTTGAACCTCCTAATGGAGCATTACAGCCGATCACGACATTATTATCACCCCAAACACCCATAGCGTGAGTAGTGGAGGCTGCATTATATCCAACAAAAGTATTGAAACCCCATGCACCCGATCCTGTTGCTTTACCATGAATGTTTCCGGCAAAAGCACCTAAAAAAGTATTTTGGGTTCCATTCGTTAAGGAATAAGCCGCTCCAAGACCAAGAGCCGTATTATTCGTTCCGGTAATATTTTTGTTTCCTGCTTCATCTCCGATATACGTATTTCCGGTTCCCGTTGTTGTTTCTGTTCCTGATTGTGTTCCGAAAAAAGCATTGAAATTTCCGGTTGTTAGCTTAGTTCCGCTTGAAACTCCCGTTGCTGTATTCCATCTTCCTGTGGTGAGCTCATTTAAAGCATAAGAACCGAGTGCTACGTTATTTGCTCCTGTGGTTAATTTTGATAATGTATTATAGCCAATTCCTAATCCATAGGCTCCGGTATGATCTGTATTTAAATTTCCAAACCAAAAGGAATACGTTGTAGGACTGAAATTTATTTCACCTGCTCTGCCTTGGGCTGGCTGGAAAATAATAGGCTTGGTTGTTCCGTTCCCTCTGTCGATAACATTTTGTAAATTATCATTTCCACTAAAAGTCGGTTTATCAGAAAGGTCGTTATAGCTGCCTGTTACAGCCACTTTTTTCAGGGAGACTTTTTCCTGTCCTTCCTGTGACAAGGTTACGCTTCCGTCGGAATTGGTCGTCGGAATGATACTGAATTCCGAAAGATTGATGTGAAAGGCTGAGCCATCATTTTGGGTAATCGTAATAATATTTTGAGAAGCATCATAGGTGGCGGTCTCAATACTGATATCACGGGTTATCAAACTGCTTAAATCAACAGATTTACTTTGCTGGGTACCATTCTCTCCGGTGTAGAATACCGTTAAGATGTTGCCGTTCAATTGTGGAGTCTGAATGGAGGTTTGAGTTTCAATCTTATCTTTCCAAAGCTGAGCATTCTGCGGACTTAGATTGGAGGCATTGACATCTGCTTTTTGAGAGAGATCATAATCTAATTGATCTGCCGGAATTTTTTCATCTTTGTGCCAGTAAGAATCATGCCACTCCCAGAATTCTTCCTGTACTGGAATATCTCCGTTTTCGAAATATTTTTTTAATTCTTGTTTTGTTTTCATTTGTATAATGTTTAATTGGTAAGTTGTCCGCCGGTTATCTTAACATCAGTATCAAAAGAATACGTATGATACTTTGTGTTTTCACCTAATACAACCTCTGTAAGTTTGTTCCCTGAAAATGCTCCTGCTTCAATATTGAGAACACTATTGGGGATCGTTGCTGAGGTTAGTTGATTACCGTAGAAAGCATCAGATTTAATTTCTGTCACTCCATTTGGAATCTCAATAGACGTTAGTTTATTGGCTGAGAATGCCCCTTGTGAGATAACTGTTATTCCTTTTGGAAGGCTTACTTCAGTCAACTGATTTCCTGTAAATGCTTGAGTGCCAATATAGGTAACGCTTTCAGGGATATGTAAAGATGTTATTCGGTTGCTGAAAAAGGCCCAGCCTTGAATATCCGTTACGCGGGCAGGGATCTCAAGTACTGTTAAGCCGCTTCCTGCAAATGCGTGTTCCTGAATACTTGTTACACTGTCAGGAATTTGTACTTCAGTAACGATCAAACCTCCGGTAAAGCTTTTTGGAATAGTTAACGTTCCTGGTTTTATAACTATTTTTCTTTGTGCAAAGAACGCCAGTGAGGCATTCTTCTCAGCATCCATTTCAGCATAGAGCAGGTTGAATGTGCCATTTTCAAGGCCTGTTACCTTCTGTGTGTCAATTTTTTCGTCTTTATGCCAGTACGAGTCCTGCCATTCCCAAAATTCTTCCTGTTTTGGGATATCTCCATTTTCAAAATAGAGTTTTAATTCTTGTTTTGTTTTCATAAAACGTTGTGTGATCTGTGGGTTAATAAATTGATTGTTTTGTTCTGCCTTTTAGTGGAGCAGGTTCCTTTTGGTCTATATTTTCAGACATAGTTCTGGCTGTTCAGCATTTTGTGAATGGTGAATTCAAAGGTGTTGAGAATGTTTAATGAGACTGCTGTACGTGTATTATAGAGATTTCAAAGGTAATGTTGAACAGCGCCAGAACTTGTCGTGTATTAGTTTTTTATTTAAAAAGTATCTTCTTCAAGTGCTCCTTCTTTAAAATCTTCTCTAAAGAAGTTTTCAATGTCGTTGAGATAGTTTTCATAATCCATCTCAGCATTTTCAATATCGCTCCACTCAATGGTATAGAGATCTTCATCAAAGAGTATATTTGTATTGTGATCTGGTGTTTCCATGTTTTGTGTTATAAGGTGTTGTGAACATATTTCAGGCTGTTCAGCATAAGAGAATGTTGAATTCAATGGCTTTTAAAAGTTTTTATGGATTGTTGTTTTGTGTCTTTTTGATACTCCAAAGGTAGTAGAGGAGAACGACAAAACTTGACGTGTTTAAAAAAGATTTTTTTAATTTTAAATATAATCTTAATAGCTTATAGTAGTTGTTTATAAGGTAAAAAGCTTATATTTTATTTTTGATGAGTTTCTGAACAATTTGGTTCAAAATTTCTCTGTTATCATCAATATAGCTCAATCCGGCCTGGATCAGGTTTTCAATATTGGATCTTCTCACATTATCCATTGCTGGAGAAGCATTTTTTAATGATGGATTCAAACGGTAATAATTTTTTTGATTTCTGAGACCCAGCGTCTGAAACATTTGTTCCAGCTGATAATCTACTGTTTCTGCATTGGCAGACATTAAAATGTCAATAATTGGGCTTACCCAACCAATTTTACCGGCTTTTTCAAGTCTTTTAAAAGGGTAAGGTCTTGCCTCAATTCCTGTTCCGATAGAAATAATAATCATATCATTTACACTTGGATGGTTGGCTTTCTGATGATTTTTCAACACTTCTGCAAAAGGAATTTTTCTTGCCTCAGCATAAGCACAAAGAGCAGGATTATTGGCAAACATTCCGCCATCAATGAGACTGAAAATCTGTCCGTACATGGATTTAATCTGAACTGGACTAAAATAAGTAGGAGCAGCGGAAGTCGCTCTGCAGATATCTCTTACAAAAAAATTATCTGTACTGAGGTTGGCCTTCCATGAGTTGAAAAGCTTTGCTCTTCTGTTCTCTATATCATAACTTGTTATCAAACAGGGTTTTATTAATTCTTTTAATTCTAAATTTCCAAAAAAATCATTTAAGTTTTTTTCAAGCGCTTCCTGGGAAATTCTTTCATTCAATAATCCGAATGGATTGACCAGTTTTTCCCAAAAAGAAACCTGGAAGATGTCGCCGCCCTTTTCAGCATATAATTCCAATCCTTTTTGAATAGAATATTTTGCTTTTCGGGTTTCATCAGGAGAGAGAATAATAGAAGCAATCAGACCTCCGGTGCTGCTGCCTGCTACCAGATCAAAATAATCTCCCAGTTTGGCTGTGGGCTTATCATAATACTGGAGCTGTTCTTCTATGTAACGCAGAATAATACAGGTTATGATTCCCCTTATTCCACCTCCGTCCAAAGAAAGAATGGTTGTCTTTTTCATGTGATATTTTTAATGTTTTGTTAAAAGGACACATGCAATCTTAAATCTGCAGAATCTATTGATTGATCATAAAAACATTCAGATTCCATATTGAGATTTCATTGCTTTTTTCGTTGTTTTCTTATAAAGCAAAGGTAGTGTGGGGAAGCGACAGAACGTGTCGTATTATATTTATTTTCAAATAAATGACACTAAAAAATAACGTAATTCTGCTTGTCTTTTGGCATCTTAAGAAGTGTTCTCCAACTGGTTTTTACAGGGCCTTTTTTAGAAGGAATATTCTTTTTTTCAAAGTGGGGAAGATCTTTAAATGTTTTCCAGTTGCCACCCCAGTCCCAGCCATGGCGGGCAAAAATTTTCACACACTCATACCAGTCTGCAACTTGGTCATTATCCCAGTCTTTTGCAGTGTCCCAGCTTGCTGTTTTTCCGTCAATCATCAGGCAGATATCTACAGCAAATCCATAATTGTGAATGCTTTGTCCTGCCTTTGCATTGGTTACCTTTTTTCCTGACGTAATTCTTCCGATTGCATACAGCTTTTCCTGTTCTTCAAAAGATCTTAATCCCTGGGTGATCCGTATCTTGGCTCTTCCGGTAAGTGCTTCATCGCATTCCTGTACAATTTGCTTCACTTCATCTCTTACTAACGGATGAAGGTTCTGAATTCGTTCTAAGGTTACTTTGTCCATATTTTCTATTTTGTTACAGAACA
This sequence comes from Chryseobacterium sp. Marseille-Q8038, assembly GCF_965111995.1. Lineage (NCBI taxonomy): Bacteria > Pseudomonadati > Bacteroidota > Flavobacteriia > Flavobacteriales > Weeksellaceae > Chryseobacterium > Chryseobacterium sp. Marseille-Q8038. The sequence goes on from NZ_CBCOPN010000002.1 coordinate 1,913,026, forward strand.
AAAGTATAGCGCGGAGACGACGAAACTTGACGTGTTTTATTAGAAGTTTGATTAAAATTCTATATCATTCAATCAGAGATGAAAAACATAATCTACAAACAGATGAATTCATCTGTGAACACAAAAAATAAGAAAAATTGCTATTTAATTTTTAAAAATCAAATAGAAGTAGTAAATATGATGGATAAAACACAATATTAATGCATACCATCTTACCTTTTTTATTGGCCATGATTGCGGCCATTGTGCTGCTCAACATGTGGGCTGCAAAATTAAAAATTGCTTACCCGATTTTACTTGTTGTATTCGGATTGCTTGTCAGTTTTGTACCTGGCCTCCCGGTTGTAAAAATTAATCCGGATCTTATCTTTTTTATCTTTTTACCTCCTTTACTATTTGAAGCTGCGTGGTCTATTTCCTTTAAAGAAATGAAACGGTGGTGGCGTATTATTGGAAGCTTTGCATTTTTAGTAGTCTTTTTTACCGCACTGGCCGTAGCAGTGACGGCCAATTACTTTATACCCGGTTTTACGCTTGCCCTCGGATTTTTGCTGGGAGGAATCGTATCTCCTCCTGATGCTATAAGTACAGGAGCCATCATGAAATTTGTAAAAATACCATCCACTACATCTGCTGTTCTGGAAGGAGAAAGTTTGTTGAATGATGCTTCTTCACTTATTATATTCCGTTTTGCTTTAATTGCTGTAGGAACCGGACAGTTTGTATGGCAGGAAGCTTCGCTGGATTTTTTATGGATGCTAATCGGAGGAGTAGGAATGGGTTTATTGCTGGCATGGATTTTTGTGCAGGCTCACAAAAGACTTCCTACAGATGCCTCTTCAGATATTGCATTAACACTTATTGAGCCTTATCTGATGTATTGGATTGCAGAGCAGCTCCATTGTTCCGGAGTTTTAGCCGTAGTTTGCGGAGGTCTGTATATGTCTGCTAAAAGAATGATCTTTTTAAACAGTACCAGCCGTATAAGAGGTTACAGCGTATGGGAAAGCTTCGTCTTTATTCTGAACGGTATTGTATTTTTAATTATCGGACTGGAACTTCCTGAAATTGTTGGCGGACTGCGGTGGGAAGGAATTCCTTTGAGAATAGCTATTCAATATGGGATATTGGTGACCGGTGTTCTGATTGCTGCCAGAATCATAAGCTCTTATGCTGCAATGCTGGCTACACTTATTTTCCGGCCAAGTGTGGCGCCTCGTGCTTCTTCCTCAAGAAGACGTTTGCTGATGCCTTTGATGCTTGGGTGGACAGGGATGAGAGGTGTTGTATCATTAGCCGCTGCATTAGCCATTCCGATTACCCTTGAAAACGGACTTCCTTTTCCCAACAGAAACCTTATCCTGTTCATTACTTTCGTTGTGATTTTACTTACATTGCTTGTTCAGGGACTTACACTCCCATATCTGATAAAATATGGACATATATTTGATGATTTTACAGATGAGGAGAAAGACAAACAATCCAGAGAAGAAATAAAGCACAAACTGAAACAACACGTCTATCACTTTCTTAAAAACAAGCATGAAAATGAACTGAATGGTAACGCCGGATTAGAAAGAATGCTGAAACACTGGGAAGAAAAAATAGAGGCAAATGATGCAGAATGGATGAATGAAAAAACCAAAGATATCTTTTTTGAAATGCTGGAAAGTCAGAGACAGTTTCTCTCAGAGCTTAACAAAGATATTTCCGTGAATGAAGAGATTATCCGTCATCAGCTTTATCAGATTGATCTTGAGGAAGAACGGTTGAGGATGATTTAGTCTTGATCACAATGAATGTTTTTGAAACAAAATTAAACTACCTTGTTTTATTTTTCAGATTGAAAACCTTGTTTTCTAATTCCTTAATATTATTTTTTAGTTCAGAAAACATATCTTTCACATCATAATTTTCAAAGCTAACTGTTTCAAAATCCTCCGGAAATATACCGGAGGCATATTGCCATATTTCTACAATTTCCCCTAACGGAATATCATAAGGTTGATAAAATGAATTGTCAGCAGCAACAGTTATTGATTTCTTATTTTTGGAAGTAAATCTTTTATAAGAAATACCATCATTTAATGTTACAAAAACATAACTTTTATTCGGTTTCAAATCGTCAATATTTTCAACATATTTTCCGATAATATAGGAACCATCTTTAAAAGGAGGCATTGAATCTCCCTGGGCCGGAAAAGCACGGTACTTTCCATGTGTTAAAAACGGAAGTGTGATTCTTTGCAGACTTTCAATGTATCCCGGATCATTATAACCGGATAAATATCCCATTGATGCTTTCTGCGGAACGATCTCAATACTATTGTTTCCCAATTGATCTACAACAACGGGTAAGACAATTCGATTGTCAGGAAGTTTTAAAATATCTTCCAATGGGTACTTTCGGATATCAACAGACACGAGAAGATCAATACTGAGATTGAAAAATTTGGAAATTCTGATTAGTATTTCAATAGGAGGTTCGGATCTGCCATCCTCATAAGAAACGTATCTGGAACGGGTAAGTTTCAAAGTATTCGCTAACTCTTGTTGAGTTTTTTCTTTCTTGCCTCTTAAAAAGCGTATGTTATCTGAAAAAATTGACATTGTTACAAATTATAACAACAAAAATACGAATTTTGTTTAAAAACGTAACTAAATTTGTACCGTGAACCGGGCAATTGTACATATGGACCTTGATACATTCTTTGTATCCTGCGAGAGACGTAATAACTCTCAGCTTCAGGGTATTCCTCTCATCATAGGAGGTGGAGATCGTGGAGTGGTAGCCTCATGTTCCTATGAAGCCAGGAAATTTGGGGTTCGCTCTGCAATGCCAATTCGTATGGCGCTGAGACTTTGCCCTGATGCAAAGGTCATTAAAGGAGATCATGAATTGTATTCCAATTTATCACATACTGTAACCGAAATTATTCAGGAGAAAGTTCCGCTGATGGAGAAAGCAAGTATTGATGAATTTTATCTGGATTTATCAGGAATGGATAAGTTTTTTGGCTGCTACCAGTGGACTAAAGAAATTGCTGAGGTGATAACCAAAGAAACAGGACTTCCGATAAGTTTTGCGCTGTCAACCAATAAAACCGTTTCAAAAATTGGAACCGGGGAAGCCAAACCTGTTGGAAGACTGGAAATTAAAGGACTGGAAGTACAGCCATTTTTAAATCCTTTATCCATCAAAAAAATTCCAATGGTGGGTGACAAGACCTTTCAGTTATTATCAAGGATTGGAATCCGGACGATTCATACCTTATCTGCAATGCCAGTACTTGTTCTGCAGCAAATGATTGGAGTTAACGGAAAAGAACTTTGGAAAAAGGCCAATGGAATTGATGAAAATCCTGTTGTTCCTTATTCCGAAAGAAAGTCTATCTCCACCGAAAGAACTTTTACCAATGATACCATGGATATTATGGAGTTGAAACGCCTGATATCAGGAATGGCAGAGCAGTTGGCTTATCAATTGAGACAGGAAAAATGGCTGACATCAACAGTCGTTATCAAAATAAGGTATGCCAATTTCGATACCGAGACCAAGCAGTGTAAAGTGTCTTATACCTCTGCTGATCATACTTTATCCAGAGTGGCATTGGACCTTTTTAATAAAGCCTATACAAGGAGAATGAGACTCCGTTTGGTAGGGCTGAGATTTACAGGATTAGTGCACGGAAATCATCAGATGAATCTATTTGAAGATACCGAGGAACAAATGAGTTTATATCAAACAATGGATTATATCAAAAACCGTTTCGGGTCTGATGCGGTAGGGCGTGCGTCCGGTTTTGACTTCGGAAAATAATTTTAAATCTTTCAACATGTTTATTAATTGCCATTCCTTCCACAGTCTTCGTTATGGAACATTATCCATACAAGAATTAGTTACACAAGCCAAAGCTTTAGGGATTAAGGAGCTGGTGCTTACTGATATCAATACAGTGACCGGAATTTATGATTTTAAAAAAACATGTGAAGATTTGGGAATAAAACCTATTCCCGGTGTTGAGGTCAGAAAAGATGGAAAACTTCTTTATGTAGGTATAGCCAAAAAGTTCTCAGGAATCGGTGAGATCAACAAAATGATTACAGATCATAATTGTGACGGTAAAGAATTGGCTGAAGCTGCCCCTGAATTCAAAGAAGTATTTATTGTTTATCCCATGAGTAATATTCCTCCGGAATTGAAAGACAATGAATTTATAGGAGTAAGAACAGAAGAATTGAATTTTCTGATACGTCCCGAGTATGAAAAGCATATTGCTAAAATGGTTATTTTTCATCCTATTACCTTTAGTTCTGATGAAGAATACGAATTGCATAAAATTCTGCGGGCTATTGACAACAATACATTACTGTCTAAGCTGACCAAAAGAGAAGTTTGCCGCAGATCTGAATATTTTATTGCTGAACAACAAATTATAAAGGCGTTTGAGAGATATCCCCGGATTATTGAAAATACGAAAAGCATCCTCGGGCAAAGTAGCTTTGAGTTTGATTTTAAAGAAGTTAAGAACAAAAAATTTTATACAAAATCCAAAGAAGATGATTTGAAACTTCTCCGCAGATTAGCTTATTCAGGATTAAAAAAAAGATATGGATTAAACCATGAAATTGCTAAAAACAGAGTAGAGAAAGAACTGAAAGTTATTGATGAGCTTAACTTTTGCTCCTATTTCCTTATTACATGGGATATTGTATGTTATAGTAATGATATGGGGTTTATGCATGTTGGCCGGGGAAGCGGTGCCAATTCCATTGTCAGCTATTGTCTGGGAATTACAGACATTTGCCCTCTGGAGCTTGATCTTTATTTTGAACGGTTTCTCAATCTTAACCGTAAAACACCTCCTGATTTTGATATCGACTGGAGCTGGCAGAACAGAGATATTATATTGGAGTACATCTTCAACAGATATGGAAAAGATCATGTCGCTTTCTGCGGAACGAATGTTGAATTCAAATACAAATCAATTTTCAGGGAAGTAGGAAAGGTATTTGGTCTGCCCAAGGAAGAATTGGATGATCTGGCAGGTAAATCAATGGAAGTTCATGATCGGAATTCGGTAGTGAAACAAGTGCAGAAATATGGTAAGTTATTGGAAAAGTTTCCTAATCAAAGAAGTATGCACGCCTGTGGAATCCTGATTTCGGAAGAGCCTATTACCCATTATACAGCATTAGAAATGCCGCCTAAAGGTTTTCCAATTGTTCAGTTCGATATGAACGTAGCAGAAGATATAGGTTTGGAAAAGTTTGATATTCTTTCCCAAAGAGGGCTCGGAACAATTAATGATACTGTGAATCTCATTAAAAAAACAAGAGGAATTACAGTGGATATCCGGAACACAAAATTATCCAAGGATGAACATAAATCTAATGAATACTTAGCAATAGGAAAAACAATCGGATGTTTTTACATAGAATCTCCGGCTATGAGAGGACTTTTAAGAAGGTTAAAATGTGATAATTACAGAATATTGGTTGCCGCTTCTTCGATCATCAGACCTGGAGTAGCACAAAGCGGTATGATGCGTGAATATATATTCAGGCATAACCATCCTGATAAATTTGAATATTTTCATTCAGTATTTGAGGAACATCTCAAAGAGACTTATGGCATCATGGTCTATCAGGAAGATGTAATCAAGATTGCTCAGTATTTTGGAGGGCTGTCTCTTGCAGATGGCGATATTCTCCGCAGAGCAATGAGTGGAAAAGGAAGATCAATCCAAAAGCTTCAGGAAGTAAAAGCTAATTTTTTTGAAAAATGTGGAGAAAAGGGGCATTCGGAAATACTTACTGCTGAAGCCTACAGACAAATTGAATCTTTTGCCGGATATTCTTTCTGCAAAGCTCACTCCGCTTCTTATGCCGTGGAAAGTTACCAAAGTCTTTATCTGAAAGTATATTATCCGTTGGAGTTTATGGTTTCTGTGATTAACAATCAAGGCGGATTTTATCGTACCGAAGTATATATCCATGAAGCAAAAATGTCCGGAGGAAATGTTCAGACTCCTTGTGTGAATACCAGTGAATATCAGACAACGCTTCAAGGAACAGATATTTACCTGGGATTGATGCTTTTGGAAGGGCTCGAAACCAGAGTCGCACATGGTATTGTTGAAGAACGCGAAAGAAATGGAGCATACAAATCACTGGAAGATTTTATCAGACGGATTCCCATTGGTATTGAACAGGTACAGGTTCTGATCTTTATTGGAGCATTCAGATTTACGGGAAAACCTAAAAATGAGCTATTGGTTGAAGCCCGGATATTATTGGTAAATTTTAAACCTGAACAAAGAGGATTGATGTTGATTGAAGAACCTGTTCAGGAGTTTAAACTTCCGCAGTTAAAAAGAGAACAGTTTGAAGATGCTTTCGACGAAATCGAACTGATTGGTTTTCCGGTTTCATGTACCCCTTTTGATTTACTGCAAACTCAATACAGAGGATCTGTTTTCGTAAAAGATTTGTTACAGTATCATAAAAAACAGGTAAAGATGCTTGCCTATCTTATTTCAAGGAAGCATGTTCCAACCAAAAAAGGGACGATGTATTTCGGAACCTGGATCGATGCAAATGGAGATTATTTTGATACAGCCCATTTTCCGGATAGCCTGAAAAATTATGATTTTCAGGGTGGCGGCTGCTATTTATTATTGGGAACAGTAGAGGTAGATTTTCATTTTCCAACCATAACGATTCATAAGATGGCTAAAATGCCAATGATCCCAGACCCCAGATACGCTTATGATAAAGAAAAACAATATGATATTCACAGACAGATTAAGGAAGATGTGAGTATGACTTTTCGAAAACCTTATCCACAAGCACATGAGATTGGGCTGCCAAGACATAGAATTGTTAAATAGTATCTTTTATATTAACTTTAAATTTCATTGACGTTATTTTAATTCAAAAATTCTGTTTATTTTTCCCTTCATTATTTCTTATTGAATGGAAAATAAAATACCTGAGATCAATAATCTAATACACAAATTTGCACTGGAAGACTTTTCCGGATATGAATTTGTAGATTACTGGGATGCAGATACTACAGCTTTAGGACTGAAGAAGGGGAATATTCTCATTTATATTTCAGCATATGACTATTTTAAAACCAATGGCTATGATGTTATTATTGAGGAACTTGAGACAGGAGCAATATTGAGATCGGAAGATAATAGATCATATGATGAACTTATTAATGACATCCAATCTTTTTTGATATAATCTTTTTCTTCAAAAAATATAAATTCCTTAAAATTTTTCAACAAAATAACATGCCTGTTTTATTTTAAATAGTAAAATTCCGTATTTTGATACTGTGAAATAAAGTGTTATTTGGCTTGTTTTCAGTGGTTTGTGTGTTTTTGGTTTGAATGGTGCTATTGTGTGAAACGTGCTTTTACATTTATCTTTGGCCAAGAATTGTACACGTTTTAAAACCACAAATTAAATGAAAAATCCAAGTATTTTGATAAAGGGAATACTCATTTCCTTGTGCTTTACGATAAGCCAATCGAAAGCACAAGTAGGAATTAATACTTCAAGCCCTCAAACCATTTTCCATGTGGATGGGGCAAAAGATAATCCCTCATCCGGAGTTCCATCTTCTACTCAAATGGCCAATGATGTCACCATCACCTCTACCGGAGAAATAGGAATTGGAACCTTAACTCCTGCTACCAGAGTAGACACCCGATCCGCAACGAATTCAGACAACTCAATTGGAATAGGAGAAACCAGCCAGACCGCAGCCATTGCAGGCAGTGGCGCTGTAAGATATAACCCGCTGAATGGGGGAAAGATGCAGTATTCAGATGGTGTTGTATGGCAGGATCTTATTTCTTCCCCAACCAAAGCAGTAGTGGTAGCCAATCTTCAGGCAGGGAACTTTGCTGTGAAAATTCCCTATCAGGTTTCTACAGGGATTGCAGGATGGACGGAGGTTTCCGACCCAACAGGGAACTTTACTCCCGGAACAGGTGTTTTTACAGCGCCAAGAACCGGCGTATATCTTGTTTCTTTTACCTATGATTTTGTTAGAATTCCCATAGTTTCAGGGTATTTTTCAGAAGCAAGATATGTTGTGAATGGAAGCAGTACGGTGAGAAAATGCGTGAAATCTTACTCAAATATTTCAAAACAGGCACAGGTGGCAGGATCCTGTGTTGCCGGAGTTCAGTTGAATAAAGGTGATACTCTTCAGCCCTATATCTATCAGTCGGTTTATAATGGAAACCTGAGTCTGAGAACAGATACGTCTTCTGCAAGCAATGAATACGGCTTCGTAAATCTTTCTATTTTAGAACAATAACACACTTTGATATGAGAAAAAAATTAGGACTGGCTTTACTCATTTGCTGTGGCATAGGGATGAAAGCTCAGATAGGAATTAATATGTCTTCTCCGGAAGGAATACTACATATAGACGGACAGAAAAACACAAATGTTTCCATACCTTCCAGTTATTATGATGATGTGGTGATTACCTCTTCCGGAAATGTAGGAGCCGGAACAAAATCTCCGAAAGCAAGACTGGATATGAGATCAGGGGAGCGCTTAAATGCTATTGGGATTGGAGGAACTTCACAATCTGCTTCTGCAGCAAAAGCCGGAGCGATGAGGTATAACTCCGGAACTCAGGACCTAAGCTACTCTAACGGAACAGCCTGGGTAGCATTGGCTCATAAGGCTCCCAATGATTTTGTGGATGCCGAAAATGCTTCAGGACAAAGCTTCAGTGATGGAATACAGACAGCAGTTATCGGCTGGACTAAGAAAACAGATGTGAATGGCAGCTTTAATACTGGTACCGGAGCTTTTATAGCGTCCAAAACGGGTGTATACATTGTATCCTTTACCTTTTCACTGGCCTCAGGAAGCATTGCAAATGATTCAAGATATGAAACGCTGATTCAGACTAATTCAACGTCTTCCGCTACCGGTAAAGTGTTTAAATGTGTAGGAAGTTATCCGGGAAACAATACGATCGGAAATCGTGTTGCCGGAAACTGTTCCGGGATTTTTAACCTCAATCAGGGAGATAACATTACGGTAAGCCTGAATCAAAAACTGGGAAGTTCAAAAACACTGGATACTGATTCTACGCTTACTTCTTTAAGTATTTTCGGATTATAAAAAGATAAATGATGAAAAAGAATTGTTTACTGATTTTAATGACTTTAAGTTTCCAATATGCATTTTCACAGATTGGAATCAATAGCCCAAACCCGCAAGGTGTTTTACATATTGACGGGCAAAAAGATAACCCTGCTTCAGGATCCACATTCACTCCAGCTCAGCAGAGCAATGATGTTCTTGTTAACAGTGCCGGGAAAATAGGAGCAGGAACTCTCAGTCCCACGGTAAAAATAGATGCCAGAAATTCCGGCAACGGAGCTATTGGTTTTGGAACTTCCACACTGACCGCAGCTGCGGCAGATGAAGGAGCAATACGCTATAACAATGGAGTGGAATATTCCAATGGAAATGAGTGGCTTCCTTTGCTTACCGCACAGCCTGCCAGTAATAAAGTGATTGTTATTGCAGCCAAAACAACTAATAATGTAAAACTGGTAACTCCGGCTACCCCAACAATAACAGCTGGTTTACAAAACAGAGCCAGTAATTATCTTGTAGACTGGAGCAAAACTTTTGAAAGTAATTCCGGAACCAGTTTCAATGCTGCTACAGGCATCTTTACAGCGCCCAGAAACGGAATTTATGTAGCTACTTTCACAACAGATCTGGCTCCGTTAGCCATTAATTATACTACAGACCCTTTGAATCCTATTCAGATAGAAGCCATCTGGCAACTTTATGATAATACAGCAGGATTGGCCATCACCAATGTTGTAAATACTGTAAAATGTGCCAATACCATGTCCTCAAACAGCATCGTAAATATTGATGCAGGAAGCAATTGTACAGCCTCATTTTACATGACAGCAGGGCAGAGACTGATGCCTTATATCTGGTTTAATTTAAATAATTCAAACGTTGCGAATTTTTCGCTCAACAATACGGGAGGTTACAATAATCTCACTATAGCAGAACAGTAATCAGGAGATTTCATCAAGCGTTTTAATAAAAGCAGACGGATGCAGCCCGGTGATCTTTTTGAACTCAAGGGAAAAAGCACTGTGAGAGGAATATCCTGTGATTTCAGCAAGATGATTGATCTTATATTTTCTATATTGAGGTTCGTTTTTCAACTGGTTAACAATATAATTGATCCTCAGATGATTGATGTACTGATTGAAGTTGAATTTTTTATGTTTCTTGATTACCGTTGAAAGATATTTCGTATTGATATTCAATGTGTTTGCAAGATTATAACGTGAAATATTCTTACTGTTAAACTCAAGATTTTCTTCGAATATTTTTAGTCCGTGTAATATGTTTTCCTCTACTTCAGGCGAAATTTTTATTTCTGTGGGAGTAGAGGTATTTTTTGTTTGAATATCCTCAGATACTTCCTGTGGATCTTCTTCATAAATAACGGGTGAAATACCGTCTCTGTAAATTTTGGCAACAGCTTCTTTATGTTTTTTACGAAGACGGATGGTATTGAAAATAAAAGCTCCTAAGATAATCATCAACGCAAAACAGGCTATGATAAGTCCTTTTGAAGTAGAATGGCTTTCATTGAGCTGCTGATGAAAACTTTCTTCTTTTTTTGATAATGTTTTGTTGACAGCCATTGCTTTGTTGTAGGCGATGCTGTCTTTTAATTTAAGATTTTCAATTTTATATTTTTCCGTATTGGAATCATCGTGAAGCAAAGCATACGCTTCTTCAAGGTTTTTGGTAACCTCAATCTTTTTTTCATTGAAACCATACTGATCTACGATGGCCAGAGATTTCTTATAATAAAGCACCGCACTGTCCGGATTATTTTGTTTTGAAAACGAAAATCCTATATCATTAAGGATATTTGCCCGGAGATAATAATTGCTTTCTCCCACCAAAGAAAGGGCTTTTACAAAATAGGGTTTGGCTTCCTTAAATTTTTTCACCTCAGATAAATTGTATCCCATATTGGTATACGCTGAAATCAAAAGTTCATTCCGTCGGGTTACATTTTTAAGCTTTTGAAATTCCTGAATGGCACTTTTGGAATAGAATGCTTTTTCCTTGTACTGATTCTTATTGAGAAGGATCAAAAAAGAATTAAAGATCATTCCTTTCAGCTCATGTCCTTCCTCTGTATTATTATTTTTTACTTCAGCGATAGCATTTCGGAGGCTTGTGGAAGATTCCTTGAGCAGTCCAAGCTTTGCATATTGAGTTCCCTGCATTCTGTAGGCAAGAGCTTTCCCGATATTGTAGTTGCTCTCGATAGATATTTTAAGAGCTTTATCTGCAAAATCAAGACTTTTCTCAGCATCAGATTTTAAATAACTGTTGAACGATTTTAAATAATACGCCTTTGCCAGAAATTCCGGGAGATTTCTTCTCTGGGCAGAATCTATAATCTTATTCAGAACAATTTCCGAGCTGTCCGGATTTTTGGATGACAACATACGGGCATACTTGTACTGCCCCTCAAAATCAAATGTCTGAGCGAATGTAAAAAATGAAATAATAAGGAAGAAAAAGAGTATAATTTTTTTCTTCATTGTGTGTTTTTTTATTTTTTCTGGTATTTCCAGTTACGGGCTTTACCTTCCGCTATCCATTCCAAAGACTGTTCCAATCTTTTATTTCTGGTAGCTTCTGTTTTGGCTTCTGTAACCCATGCAATATACTCTTTTCTGAAAGATGGTGAAGCTTTTTCAAAAATTTCTTTTGTCTTTGGCCGGGCATCTAAAGCAGACTGAAAATAATCAGGGATTTCCATCTCTATTTTGGATGGAGGAGCTTTCTTCATGGTAACTCCCATATCTGTAAGCTCCATGGCTTCCTGAATTGCTCTTTTGAGCTGAGGTTTAGAAGGAAGGTCTTCAAGACGGGTTACCTTTCCTAAACTGAACATTGAACTTTTTTCAGCACTTGTTTCTATTTCCTGTAAAGTTTTCATTTCCTGATGAAGCCAGAATCCCAGACTGCAATAGTGTTTGAAAGCAGTAATTGAGCATAGGATCTTTCCTTTGTACATGAAAGTAGGGAATTGCCACTTGATGGCTTCTTCCGCATCAGGACAGGCTTCGTGAATGGTTTCACGGAGATATTGTAATATAGGTTTTGCAAAATCCGGAGACTTTTCAATGTATTCATCAACTTTTGCGCTGTGTTTTTCCATAGTGTTTATTGGAATAATTGTACCATTTCATTGACAAGGAATTTTACCTGATCAGGTCTTCCCCTGTCATTTTTAGGGTTGTTGGAATAGCTTCCGGTTTTTACAATAACCATATTGTGCTCCGGAATCATAATGATATATTGCCCCTGTAATCCAAGGAAATAATAATGTTTGATTGGATTGTCATGATTGATCCAAAGCCCCATTCCATAGATCTTTTCGGACTTTTCTGTAGGAGTTCTCATCTTTTCAACGAAGTCTGCGTTGAGGATTTGCTGATCTCCGACTTTTCCATGATCAAGAAATAGCTGCCCCAATTTGGCAAAATCTCTGGCATTGGAATGAATACAGCAATACGTTTTTTCCATACCATGATCGTCTGTACTCCATTTCGCATTCTGCTCCATTCCCAGAGGAATCCAGAATTTTTCTGATAAATAGCTTGCCAATGGCTGATTCAGAGCTTTTCGAAGGGCAAAACCAAGAAGCTGAGTGGAACCGCTTTGATATTCGAATCTTACGCCCGGCTCTTCTTTAAATTTTCTGAGGAATACAGCTTTTACCAGGCTTTTCCCATAATAGGCTTTGGCATTGGGAAGAAACGGGTTGTTGTAATTTTCATCCCAGTCTAGCCCGGCTTCCATTTGGGCTAAGTTTTTAAGGGTAACCTGATTTCCAAATGTTTTATTTTTAAATTCAGGGTAAAAGTCAGAAAGTTTTTCATCAATGGATGGGATAATCCCTTCTTCCAGTGCTTTCCCTAAAAGCATAACAGTCACTGCTTTTGCCATTGAAAAAGAATTGGTCTGTGAAAGCTGATTGTAACCATCCCAATATTGTTCGTGAAGAATTTTACCATGCCTTATCACAACAAAAGCGGCTGTTTTGGAAAGTTTTAAATTTTCGACTAAATTTTTAGGTAACTCCTTTTTGTTATAGTCAGAATCTTCTTCCCAAAGCCTGGGTTCTTCTGTGGCAATAAGATTGCTGGGGAAAAGATCTCCATCATCAATGTATGCACTTGACTTTCCTTTTAGATAGGTTTTGGAAATACCACTAAATAAATAATCGTATCCCAGGAAATAAGCTGCTGCAGCACCTGCTACAGCTCCGCCTATCATATACTTCAGTATTCTCATTGTTTCATGAATGGGTCTCTAACAAATTTAGAATAATTTGGTTATAAAATTTAAAATGAATCAGCAAATAAGTTATTTTTGTTCTTATTGATGAAAACTATGACCAGAAAACTAATTGTATTAGGCTGCTTCCTGCTTTCGATGATGGGGATAGCCCAGATGTATAAACCGATAGATACTGCAGATTATATACAGAGAAAAGCATTTTTAAAGAATTTTGAAGGCAATAATGAAGCAACTGTCAAGAGATTAAAATCCCAATATTCTGGGAAAACAGGCTCTGAACTATCTAAGATTTATAAAGAATTCGGAACTGATTTTGAAAAGCAGGTAAAGAATAAGGATTTTATCTTTAAATCCGAATTTGAGACCAGTATACAATCCATGATTTATCGTCTTAAAAAGAGTAATCCTGCAATTCCTGAGGATCTGAAAATTCTGATTGCAAAAGACAATACACCCAACGCTTATTGCCTTGCTGACGGAACTTTTGTAATCAATATGGGGCTTTACAGCTGGCTGAACAATGAGGAGCAGATTGCTGCGGTGATTTCTCATGAGTTGGGGCACAAAATAGAAGAACATTCTCTGAAAACTTTTTTAAAAATTATCGAACAGGATAAGCTGGATAAAGTGGTGGTGGAGAATATAAAATCAACAACAACACGCAGAAGCCAGAGCCAGAATCAGAAAGCTTTTGACATTTTTAAAAATACTGCGTACAAAAAAGGGGTGGAAAGAAGACAAAGTGAAATGCAGGCAGATTCTTTAGGATATATCATTTTTAAAAACAGTGATTTCAAGAAAGCTGAATTTGTAAATGCACTTCAAAGGCTTCAGGATTTTGATACCATTTCCCCAAGAGAATTGAAGGTGGATACCTATAAGAAACTTTTTAATCTTCCTAAACAGGTTTTCAATGACAAGTGGATGAAGAAGGAAGACTTTTCCCTGTACAATTATAATTTCTACAAAGAAAAGCTGAATAAAGATTCCCTGGCATCGCATCCTGAAGTATCCAGAAGGATTGAAATGCTTAAAAAGACTTTTACAGAACTCAAAACACCTTTTACTCCGGAAAAACCTTCGGATCTGTTTCTCACATTGAAAAAAACAGCCAGGATGGAAATTTTGCCCAATTATTTCCATTCGGAGGATTATGGGCTGGGCATTTACACTGCCATGCAGTTTTTACAGGATGATGAAGAGGAAAAGTATTATAAAAGCTGGCTGGGAAGATGTTTTTCCAAAATATATGAGGCAAGAAAAAATTATAACCTGAACCGGTATCTGGATCGGATAGAGCCTAAAAATCAAAGTGAAAGTTATCAGCAGTTTCTGAACTTTATGTGGAATTTAAGCCTGGATGAAATAAAGAATATTGCAGACTTTTATCAGACAAATGACACCATAGCGAAGGTAAACTGATCATCATTAAATGATCAATAGGAACGGGCTTTAGCCCGTTTAAAATAACAAAAAACTCCACTGGCTTAAGCCAAAACATAAAAGAAAGAACCCTGATGTTTTGTCAGGGTTCTTTTTATATTAGTAATTTAATTTCTCCAAACGGATTTTATTGAATTTTTCTTTTTCGTTATATTCACGAAGCAGGATATAGCCTTCTTTTCCAACGTACGGAGTTACGGCATAGTTGTCTTTTTCAGAAATGGGAATGATTTCCTGTTTGAACTTTCCATCAATAATGGTATTGATAAATAGATTCCATCTTTTCTGCCTGGTTACTTCGTCTTTTTGATAGTCGCGGTAGAAAAATACCACATCTTTTCCTCCGTTGAGGTACTGTGAGAACAGATAGTCACTGTTTACCCATTTTGATTTTTCCTTTTCAAAAACCTGAACATTTTTCACTTTGAAATCTTTATCGGTATAGATATACACAAGATCAGTGGTTTTCGGAGCATTATATTGACCTGCAGGTTTATATTTTTCGGATAAGATACCTACGCTTCCATCGTTCATAAAATACATGTCTTTGGTCTGAAGCATATAACCGCTTTCTACCATTCCATATTTATTGACTTTGGGAAGAAATGTAGAGATATTAGGCTCATAATTAATTGCTTTGGTGTCTACTGTGAAATCAGATTTGTTGAGAATCATTCTTGCAAATCCTACGGATTCTGAATCATCATAATTCCTTCCTAGCAGGACTACTTTATCATCAAAAGTTTTATCATTATCAAGCTTTCTGTAGTTGGAGTAGAAGGATTCAATATTGTCTATCGTATCATCAGATAATCCTGTAACCGGTTTATTGGACGTTTCTTTTCCTGTTTTCATATCAAGAACCATCACACTGAATGTTTTCTGCTTGTCATTAACCTTTTTCATGATGCAGTACATATAATTTTCATCTCTTTCCAGAACGGATAAGGTAGTGTACAGCTTTTTACTTCCGTCTGTGTTATACTTATATCTCCAGACTTCCTTTTTGTTAGCATCAAACTTAATAAGACTATTGCTGTTTTCGTATTTTCCGTAATCTTTATATTCCACAGCAAAGTAACCTCCTTCTTTCAGTTCTCCTACGGCAGAAATGTAGTTGTAGCCTTTATCTTTTTTCTCCTCACGGTTTTCCTTACGCTGTTCTTTCCAGCTTTTCGGTTCGTTGATTTCTTTGAAAGTACCATTTTCCAGATAATCGTAATATATTTTTCTGGTAATAGAGTTGGTTTTAGGATCTATCACCATAGAAACGGGAGTAAATACTTCTCTGGTTTTTACCATGGAATAGTCCATCATGGAAGGTTTTAAAATAATCTGTCCTTTAAAATCTACATATCCTAAATAAGAGGCAGCCGTGATATCTCCTTCAAATTCTTTGTTGGCAACAGGGTTGAGATTTTTATCTAATATAACATACTCAAACTTTTTGGTTTTATCACCGGATTTTCCGTAAGAATAGAGAGAAACGTAACCGTAAAGATTGTCTTTATCATCGAATAGAGCATTCATTCCTACATGATCACCCGCAGCGAGTGTTGTCAGATCCTGAGTTTGGGAAAATGCAAAGGTCTGGATCAGCCCAAACATTATCAGAGTTATTTTTTTCATGGTTAAAATTTGAGGGATAAAAGTAATAAATTAACCTATATGTTGTGAAAAATAAAAAAGCCCTGGAAATATTTCCAAAGCTTATAATCTAAAATGCAAAATGATTATTAATAATACTCGTAAAGCCAGTTATGAGTACTTGTTCCATTACCTGAGATATCATATGTAGTAACGGCTTTGGTAGGATAGTTGTCGCTGTTAAGTGTATACACAGCAGTAATTTTGTTGGTTCCATTGGATGAACCGGAATAGCTCTCTGTTTGATTCAATAGATTATTATACCCTATTTGTCCGTCACTCACATCAAATAAATTGATCTTCACAAAACCTCTTATATTTTTCATAGGATTATTGAAGGTATCATAAGTATTGGTAATAGTATAGGTAACTCCGTTATAGGTGTATTTGGCAGAAGCTACATTTCCGGCATTGGTTAAATTAACATCCACCTGTGCAAATACAAGATCTGAATACGTTCCCGTTGAAGGATTATAAGTTCCGCTTTTATACTCATTAAACTGGACATGGGTATCACTGATATACTGATAGATTTTGGTATAGATAAGCGTTCCTTGTTCCTGATCGGTTATCTTTTCTGTTGAAAGCCTTCCATTGGAATAGGTGAATTCTCTCCTGAGAACCAGGGCACCGCCAATAAATTCTTCAGTTTTAGCAATATAATCACTATTGTATCCGCTATAGGTATAAACCACTCTGTCATCATCTGAAGCATTGTAAGTTTCTATAATCTGATCTCCGTTATACTTAAACTCCACCATGTAGGGCTGACCGCCTGGATTTACGTCAGTTGCTTTTTTCAGGAGATGAAAAGGACCGTTATTATTGTTATGAGAATTATTGCTGTTGTCTCTGTGATCGGCCGGATTATCATTAGACACACAGCCTGAGAGCACTGCCAAAGCCAGTGATGAAAGCATCAGTTTTTTCATGGTTATTATTCGTTTAGTTTTTAGTCTGCTAAAAATAACAATTTTTGTGGCATGTTGATCCGGAATAGTTGAAAAATAAAAAAGCCCTAACTAGAGTGCACCCAAAAGTTTAGACAAAATTAAATAATCTTTTGATAATAAAGAGTTCGATATTCTATCGGGCTCTTTCCTTTTAAATTAAGTCTTATTCTTTCATTATTATAATAGTCAATATATTGATGAATTTCGTCTTTTAATTCTTGTATTGATTTAAACTTTTTCAGATAAAACATTTCGGATTTTAATGTTCCAAAGAAATTCTCTATTATAGCATTATCCAAACAATTCCCTTTTCTAGACATACTTTGGATAATTCCTTTTTGTTTCAAAATATTTTGATATAGCTTCATTTGATATTGCCAACCCTGATCTGAGTGAAGAATTAGGTTCTGTATATTCTTTGTTTTTCTAAAACTCTTTTTCAACATATTAATAATTTGTGCAAAAACAGGTTTTTCTGAAAGCTCATAGCTTATAATCTCTCCGTTAAATAAGTCGATGATAGGAGACAGATATAGCTTGTTTCCAGAAACATTGAACTCTGTAATATCGGTAGCCCATTTTTGGTTAGGATGATCAGTCTTGAAGTTTCTTTTCAGAATATTCGGGGCTATTTTTCCTTGTTCTCCACGGTAAGATCTGTATTTTTTCATCCGAATTAAGCTTTTCAAGCCCAAGTTTTTCATTAATCGCAAAACTGTTTTATGATTGATAATTACACCTTGATTTTTTAGTTCCAGAGTGATTCTTCTATATCCAAATCTTCCTTTATGCTTTTGATAAATTAATTGTATTAAGCCTTTAATATGGCCATATTTATCTCCTATATTAATCCGAGCCAGATGATAATAAAAACTGCTTCTTGCCATACCTGAACAATTCAGCAATATTGCTAAATTATACTTTGGCCTTAACTCTTCGATGGCTTTTGCTTTTTGCTGGCTAGAGCTAAGGCGTCTAACTTTTTTAGATAATCAATCTCTGCTCGAAGCCTTTCATTTTCAAGTAAAAGTTCTTCTTCTCGTGTCAAAACTTTATCAGATTTTCTTTTTTTATCTTTATTATTACTCATTATCTTAGGTCTTCCTCTGGGTTTATTTTCTAACCCTAAAATACCACTTTTCTCATAAGCATGCTGCCAATTTAAAATACTGGATTCTGCTCCTATATTAAACTGTAAGCATGCCTGTTTAATGGAAAGATGACTTTCTGATATGGATTGTAAAACTTTCAGCTTAAACTTGACATCATAAACTCTGTTATGGATGCGAAGAAGACCTCTAGATCCATGTTGATTATAGTATTTAACCCATTGTTTCAATAAAGATTTACTGATCCCTAATTCTTTAGCAACTACGGAAATCGAACGATGTCTTTGTAAAACCTTAACAACACAATCTGTTTTAAATTCTAAACTATACTTTGAATTTCCCATAAAAAATGCCCCTAAAAAGTGTCTAACTTTTTGGGGGCAGTCTAAACCAGGGCTTTTCAATTATATTTTAGAAAGTAAATTTCTGAAGTTTGTTTTCTCATCAATGATTCTTCTCAATTCTGAAACAGGAACTCTTTCCTGCTGCATCGTGTCTCTGTCTCTGATGGTTACGGTGTGATCAACTAAAGAGTCGTGATCTACAGTGATACAGTAAGGAGTACCAATGGCATCCTGTCTTCTGTAACGTTTTCCAATAGCATCTTTCTCTTCGTAGAATAAGTTGAAATCGTATTTCAGATCATTGAAGATATTTTCAGCATATTCTGCAAGACCATCTTTCTTCATTAATGGAAGAATAGCTGCTTTGATTGGTGCTAATGCCGGAGGTAAAGATAAAACTGTTCTTTCTGAACCGTCTTCCAATACTTCGTCTCTCAGGCAGTGTGAAAATATAGAAAGGAATAATCGGTCTAAACCTACGGATGTTTCCACTACATAAGGAACATAGTTTTCGTTTCTCTCAGGATCAAAGAACTGAAGCTTTCTTCCGGAGAATTCCTCGTGAGCTTTTAAGTCGAAATCTGTTCTTGAGTGAATTCCTTCCAGTTCTTTAAATCCGAATGGGAAGTTAAATTCAATATCAGCCGCAGCATTCGCATAGTGAGCAAGCTTTTCGTGATCGTGGAATCTGTAGTTCTCGTCTCCCAAACCTAAAGCTCTGTGCCAGTTCAGACGTTTTTGCTTCCATTGTTCGTAGAAATCAAGTTCTGTTCCCGGAGCAACAAAGAACTGCATTTCCATCTGTTCGAATTCACGCATTCTGAAAATAAACTGTCTTGCCACAATCTCGTTTCTGAATGCTTTACCAATCTGTGCAATACCGAAAGGAAGTTTATGACGTGAAGTCTTTTGTACATTCAGGAAGTTAACGAAGATCCCCTGAGCCGTTTCCGGTCTCAGATAAAGATCCATTGCACTGTCAGCAGAAGCTCCCAGCTTTGTTCCGAACATCAGGTTGAACTGTCTTACTTCTGTCCAGTTTTTAGAACCCGTATCAGGATCTGCAATTTCAAGCTCTTCAATCAACGCTTTTACATCAGCAAGGTCTTCATTTTCCAGAGATTTTGCCAGTCTTGAAAGAATTGCTTCTCTTTTTGCTCTGTATTCCAGAATTTTTGGATTCGTAGCAACAAACTGATCTTTATCGAAAGCCTCACCGAATCTTTTCGCTGCTTTTTCGATTTCTTTATTCTCTTTATCTTCAATTTTAGCACAATAATCTTCCACCAAAACGTCTGCTCTGAAACGTTTCTTAGAATCTTTATTATCAATCAATGGATCGTTGAAAGCGTCTACGTGGCCTGATGCTTTCCATGTTGTTGGATGCATAAGGATTGCTGAATCAATACCGACAATATTTTCGTTAAGCTGTACCATAGCTTTCCACCAATATTGTTTGATATTATTTTTAAGTTCGGCACCGTTCTGTCCATAATCATAAACAGCGGATAAACCATCATAGATCTCACTCGATGGGAAAATAAAACCATATTCTTTAGCGTGAGAAATCACTTTCTTGAAAACATCTTCTTGCTTTGCCATAATTTTTTTAACGTCTGATATGCAAAAATAATGTTTTTTATTGGGAAAATATTAATACCTGTAAGAACCTACATTAGAGATGGTCATCAAAAAGCATCCTCCCACACCAATGATAAATAAAATACCGGCAATAATAAACAGTAATATCTTTGCTATTCTGTATTTTTTTAACGGTACAAAAAGAATTGTAGCGATCGTTATAACAACAGCGATCACGATCAATTTTACGAAAAACCCAAAATAGTCTGTCATTTTTTTAAAATTAAGGGAAAACCTTTTACTAATATAAACCTTTTATTTGAAGTTTGATCAAGGAGCCGGGAACCTGCTTTCGCTACTCGCTTTTTCTGTTTTAGGCGGCGGCGAAGCCGCCGCCTAAAACAGAAAAGAGCTCAAACATACCGCTCAATCAGGGCTAAATCGGCCGGAAATTTCTACTTTTGCACCATGTTAGAAATTCTTTATCGTGACGAGCACATTATTGCCATCAACAAACCCAGCGGACTGTTGGTTCATAAATCTTTCTATGCAGGAGAAGCTGATACCTACGCTATTCAGGAGTTGAAGAAACAGATTGGACAAAAAGTGTATCCTGTACATCGGTTAGACCGAAAAACTTCGGGTGTTCTGCTGTTTACTTTAGATAAAGATACCCTCAGAATCATGAGTGAACAGTTTGCATCACGTGAAGTGGAGAAGAAATATCTGGCCATTCTTCGGGGTTGGGCAAAAGAAGAAGAAACAATTGATTATGATTTAATTAATGAAAATGAAGTCAAGCAAAATGCCGTTACCTACTACCGCCGTTTGCAGACTTCAGAAATAGATTTACCTTTTTTAAAACATCAGACTTCGAGATATTGTTTGGTAGAAGCAATTCCTGAGACGGGAAGATTTCATCAGTTGAGAAAACATTTTAAACATATTCTGCATCCTATTTTAGGTTGCCGAAAACATGGTTGCAATAAACAAAATAAGTTGTGGCTTCAAACATTTGAGATCAGCAAAATGACGCTTCACGCCCATCAATTGATTTTTAATCATCCTGTTTCTAATGAAAGAATTACAGTAAATGCTACTATAGATGATGAGTTCAAAAGAGTTGGAGATATTCTGAACTTTGATCTGAGTTCTTATTCTTAATGTTATTTGTAAATGTTTTTTAACGCAATGTTCACTAAGAATGTATTTAAATGTTTACTTTTCGAGCGCTAGGACACTTCGTTCAAGCAAAGAATGATAACGCGTACTTCGCTTAGTGAAACGCCCTTGCGAACCAAAATGTTTTCATGATGGTCATTTTTCTTTGCAGTCGTAGCGTTAAAAAATCCCACTGATTTGTTGCATATATCGTTGTTTTCCAGCTTATAGATACTATATATCAGCCATTTTGATAAAATATCATAGGTTAATCTAGCATTAATTTTAAAATGAGTATTTTTGTAAAACTTTTTTTCAATGTACAAATCGCTCATTCGTCCCATTCTTTTCAAATTTGATCCCGAGGAAGTTCATCATTTTACATTTTCAATGCTTAAAAATTTTGGATTTCTTACCAAACTATTTTTACCCAAACCTATTGAAGACAAACGTCTGGAAAGAGAAGTTTTCGGATTAAAATTTAAAAATCCTGTTGGATTAGCTGCCGGTTTCGATAAAAATGCAGTTTTGTTCAACGAATTAGGAGATCTTGGGTTCGGATTTGTAGAAATCGGTACGGTAACACCAAGAGCACAGGCCGGAAATCCTAAGAAAAGATTGTTCCGTCTTATTGAAGATGGTGGAATCATCAACAGAATGGGATTCAACAATGATGGTCTTGAAGCGGCTATTGAAAAACTGAAATCCAATAAAGGAAAAATAATCATCGGAGGTAACATCGGAAAAAATACCGATACAAGCCCGGAAAATTATACTCAGGATTATCTGGACTGTTTTGAAGGTCTTCATCCTCATGTGGACTATTTTGTACTGAATGTAAGCTGTCCGAATGTAGGAAGCCACGCCAAACTGGAAGATGTAGAATATCTGAGAGAGCTGATTACAGAAGTAAAGAAAATAAACCAGTCAAAATCTGTACAGAAACCTATCTTACTGAAAATTGCTCCGGATCTTAATAACAATCAATTAGACGAAATCATTGATCTGATTGCAGAAACGAAGATTGATGGTATCGTAGTTTCCAATACCTCTGTCAACAGAGAAGGTCTGAAGACATCATCAGAAGTTTTAGAACAAATAGGAAATGGAGGACTAAGCGGAAAACCTATCCGTGAAAGAAGTACAAAAATGATTAAGTACCTTTCTGATAAAAGCAACAGAGCATTTCCAATCATTGGGGTAGGAGGAATTCATTCTGCAAAAGATGCGATGGAAAAACTAGATGCAGGAGCAAGCTTGATTCAGTTGTACACCGGATTTATTTATGAAGGTCCGGAACTGATTAACGAAATCAATCAGGAACTTTTGAAAAGAGCCAGCAGATTACCAAGATAAAAAATAAAAAGAGAGTTCACAGGACTCTCTTTTTTATTTTGATTTGATGACAGATGCATTTTTTAAATCCACAGAAAGTGTATGAGCCGGCGTTGTCTCGGATTTACCTATCTTATATTGTATAATTTGTTTGTCTTTGGATTTTGTTTTGGTTACATCATAAATATTTTCCCAGCAGCTTCCAATCAGGAATTCTTCATAGTTTTTATAATTCCAGTCTTTCGTAAAATAAAGAACCCGATATCCTTTTTCTCCATCACTTGCCCCACACTGCCCGCAGGCATTAAAGTTTGAAGGCTGCTCAAAATACAGCAGAACCCTGTTTCCATTTTCTCCCGAAGAGTAGGATAGCAGTTCATTTCCTCCAGCTTTATTGATGAAATCATAAGTATTGATCTTTTTATTATTTGGTAAGTACAGATAATTATTGAGGCGGTAGATCATAGCATTTCCTGTAAATAATGTTGCAGGCTGAACCTTTTTGTCAAGATAAAAATGGCCGGGAATTGGATTGTTTTTAAGAGTGGATTGATCAAATATGATAGATTCCTTTGGGAGTAATTTCTGAGCTATTTCATCCGTCTTTTCTACTTTCTGAAGGGAAGTAATCTGCTCTTTCAAAAGCTTAGAATTCTGTTTTTGTTTTGTTCCAAAATTATACAGCGACAGATTTCCATAATAGTCATATATTCCGGTAAGCGGGATTTTCTTTTTGTATTTATCATAATAGTACCATCCATCAACGTAGTGCTGGTACTGATCACAATCTACTACTCCTGTGTAGCTGAGCTGTAGGGTAATAGGAGCTCCTCCAATCTGTCCGGTAAAAGTTTGTGAAGAATCTGTTACCTTTTTTAATTCAATTTTTTGGCTGAGAAAAAACGTGAGGGATAAGAAAAAGAATAATGTAAAATTTTTTTTCATGGTTGAGTGATCGTGGATGTTAGTTTTTAAATGAAGAAGTGAGCAATAGTGTAGATAATCAGGCCGACCAGACCTCCCACCAGTGTTCCGTTGACCCGGATAAACTGTAGATCTTTTCCTACCTCCAGCTCCAGCTTTTCACTGAGCTCTTTTCCCTGCCAGTTACCGACAGTTGTACTGATGAGGTTTCCGAATTGGTGAGTGTTTTTCAGAATGTATTTATAAGCCGTTACCCGAACCCAATGGTCAATTTTGTTCTGAAGATTTTCATCTGTCTTTAAATTTTGTGCGAACTCATTCAGGTTTTTAGTAAGATAATTTTTCAATGAGGAGTTTTCTTCCTGAAGCTCTTTCATCAGCGTTTTTTTGATGGAAACCCAAATGTCATTGGAGTATTCATCCAGTTTATCATTTTTCAGAAGCCCGTTTTTGATGGTTTTAAACTCTTCATCCCATTTCGGATCTTCTTTCAGATCAATAGAAAATTCATGAATTTTCTGGGTAATTAATCCTCTTACTTCGTGTTGAGGATCTTCTTCTATTTCTTTGAAAAAATCAGAAAGCCCGTCAGCAATTTTATCTGCAATTTTAGTATCTACAAAAGAAGGAATGAATGAATAGCTGCCTTTCTTTACCCGTTCCTGAATCATTTCATCGTTTTCAATGATGTATTCCTTGATTTGTTTTGAAAGATTGGTGATGATTCTCTGGTGGTCATTCTTTTCCAGAATATAGCCGATTCCGTTTCCTACTACCTTATTAAGCTTAATATCATCTGTCATTTCCGATACTTTTTTGCTAATAAATTGACTTACCGTAGAGTCATCAAGTTTATTAAGAATATCAAGAACAATATCAGAAAGATTTTTAATCAAAATATCCTGACTCTTTTCTTTACCCAGCCATTCCCCAACAAAGTTGGAAACCTTAAGCTTTTGAATATAAGGACGTATATTCTGAGGAGAAAGGAAATTACCTACTACAAAGCTCCCCAGGTTGTCTCCCAATCTCTGTTTGCTGTTTTCAATAAGATTGGTATGAGGAATAGGAAGACCGAGAGGATGGCGGAATAATGCAGTAACTGCAAACCAATCTGCCAATGCACCTACCATAGCGGCCTCAGCAAAAGCCCGTACATAGCCGATCCAATGAGAGTTATTAGACTTCTGTACAATAGTGGTAACAATGAAAATAATAGCCATCAGAACAAATAATCCTGTGGCAAATGCTTTATATTTTCTGAGTTGTTTTCTTTTTGCTTCGTCATTCATATTCTCAAATTTACTAAATTTGGTTATGAAACCGTTTAATCTTAATAAAAGCTTTTAAACCATAAAGATTGATGTTATTTAAGTCAAAATAATGCCAACCCCATCTTTTGCCGTTAAAGAATGAAATTTACGATGAAATTTTTAGTTTCACTCACCTTATTATTTTTTCTGCAGGCATGTAAGCAGAAATACGAACCTATTAAAAAAACTTCTATGGAAAATACAGAAGCAAAAAACAATCCATATTACTCCAGAACAGATACTACAAAACTTAACGTTTCCAATGATGAATGGAAAAAACTCCTTGCTCCGGATTTGTATGCCATCGCCCGAGAAGCAGCAACAGAAAGAGCTTTTACAGGAAAGTATAACGAATTTGATGAGTTAGGAGAGTATTACTGTGCCGTGTGTGGAAACCACCTGTTCCGTTCTACCTCAAAATTTTCCAGCAGTTGCGGATGGCCGAGTTTTTTTGAAGCTGATAAAGAAGGTGTTTATTATGTAAGAGATCAGTCTTATGGGATGGACAGGGTAGAAGTGCTCTGCAAAAGATGCGATTCCCATTTGGGACACGTTTTTGATGATGGTCCGAAACCTACGGGATTGAGATACTGTATGAATTCTGTGAGCCTTGAATTTGTAGCGGATTCTAAGAATTAAACATCCATGAATGAACCTGAGCTCTTTGAAGAACGGAAGCTTGTATGGCTGGCGCTTGCCGATTTGTATCTCGATACAGAACTTCAGGAGTGGCAATTTCAGTATATAACCGGTATTTTCCTTAAAAGCCCTTTTAACCTTGAAAAGATTAAAAAGATAGATCAGTATGAAGTTTTTCCTGTTCTTTTTTCCAATCTTCTGAATCCGGCGGGTGAATGGGCTGGTTTTGAAGAAAAAAGATTAGTTAAAAATATTATGACCTGGATGGAATTTCGAAGTAAGCTGGATATTCTGGCTATCAAATGTATTTATCCAATATATGAACCCGTAAATGGAGATTATTGGAAAAGACTTGAAGAAATCTATAATCAAACGAGGTTCTGACTTCTTCAATGGAAGAAAATATTGAGTAGTATCAGCCTTTATTTACTTGAATTTTTTTCAAAATAAGTGCTTTAATTCACAAAATCAGGACGTTAAAGTTTCTTAAATAGCGTTAAACTTTTTAGAGTTATAACCCCTTGGTAATTATGTTTTTATACTTTTGCCTCACTAATTTGGATTTATATAGTATTGAATGAAAGGATTTTATAGCGTATTAGGCCTTGTTTACATGGTGACGACTTCATTCTACATTTCCCCAAGAGTGGTGGCGAAAAGTGAGAATGTAAAAACAACGAAAACTGAAAAAGTAGCTGAAACGAAATCTGAGAAGAGCACTACAGCAGTGTCTTCATCAGAAGCATTGTACCAATCTATTGCATTTGACCCTGAACATGAATTGAATTATGAAGTGTTCTCAAAAGCATTAACTGGTTATGAAAATTTAAAAAAAGCAGGATTGCTAACCCAGGACTCGCATTTATTAACAATCTGCGATTTTTCTATGTCTTCTAACACAAAAAGACTTTGGATCATTGACCTGGAAGACAAAAAAGTTCTGTTCAACTCATTGGTAGCACACGGAAAAAATACCGGCGAAGAATTTGCGACGAATTTTTCTAACAAGGAAAGTTCGTTACAGAGCAGCTTAGGATTTTATATCACAGATGCAACCTATCAGGGCGACAACGGATATTCTTTGAAACTATTGGGAATGGATAAAGGCTTTAATGATGCAGCCTACAGAAGAGCAATTGTTTTGCATGGTGCTGATTATGTAAGTGATGCATTCGCGTCTATGCACAAAAGAATCGGAAGAAGCTGGGGATGCCCCGCTGTTCCAAGAGAGCTGACACAATCTATAATCAATACGATTAAAGGGAAAAACTGTCTGTTCATCTATTACCCGGATCAGAACTATCTTTCTTCCTCAGAATGGTTGAAAGCGTAAAGATAAAAAGAGCAGTCAGATTTGACTGCTCTTTTTCTTTTAAAATAAGTTCTGCAATTCGAAAATAACAATTAAATTTATATCAACTTTTTAGCCTTAAAGTATCATAGCATGATAAAAGGACAACATGACCATCATAAGAGTATAAGTGTAGATCCGGAAATTTCTGTCGGATTTATTCCCGCTATAAGACTGATTAATAATCCTGATGGATCATGCACTTTTGAGAAAGGTAAAATGCCCACGCTTAAACCTATCAATGCAAAAGTTTTCTGGATCAGTAATGAAACGGAAGAATGGGAAAAAAGTGAGCATCCAGCGCCCAGAAGGCAATATGTTATTACGATCAGAGGGAATATAAGATTTAAAGTAACAGACGGCACTACATTTATTATTGAACCAGGAATCATTCTTTTGGCTGAAGATCTTAAAGGTTCCGGACACAGCTGGGATATGGTAAAAGGTGAAGAATGGGAGAGACTTTATATCCCGATGTCAGAGAATGAGAGTGATTTTTTCATTCCTGATGCTGATTTTATGTAACAGCTAAAGACAAGATAGAATAAAAAAATCCCTGTATGTTTTCATACAGGGATCCTCAATTATCTTAATTCAAATTAGCTGAATTTCTTGAACACTAAAGTTGCGTTATGCCCTCCGAATCCAAAAGCATTGCTTAAAGCATAGGTAATATCTTTTTCCTTCGCCTCTCCAAATACAATATTGATATCCTGCGGAATGTTCTCATCAATAGAATGAAGATTAATCGTTGGCGGAATAATTCCATTTTGAATCGCTTTAATAGAAATAATTGCTTCAACGGCTCCTGCAGCACCCAATAAGTGGCCTGTCATAGATTTTGTAGCACTGATGTCAAGATTTTTACTTCCTTTAAATAACTTATTAATCCCGTTCAACTCAACCAAATCTCCAAGCGGAGTAGAGGTTGCATGCGGATTAAGATAATCAATATCATCCACGTTGATTCCTGCTTCATTGAGGGCTAGTTGCATTGCTTTGATAGCTCCAACACCATCAGGATGAGGTGCTGTCATGTGATAAGCATCAGCTGTCATTGCAGCCCCTACTAATTCTGCGTAAATTTTTGCCCCTCTTGCTTTGGCGTGCTCATATTCTTCCAGAATCAATGTTCCGGAACCTTCACCCATTACAAAACCATCTCTGTCTGCATCATAAGGACGGCTGGCTGTTGCAAAATCATCATTTCTTGTAGACATGGCTTTCATAATGGAAAATCCACCGATAGAAGCAGGAGAAATTGCTGCCTCAGAACCACCGCTGACGATTACTTTAGCTTTTCCCAGACGAATATAGTTGAAAGCATCCATTAATGCCGTATTTCCGGTTGCACACGCAGAAACAGTTGTATAATTGATTCCCTGCAGACCATATTTCATAGAGATCATTCCCGATGCCATGTTCGCAATGAATTTCGGTACAAAGAAAGGATTGAATCTTGGCGTTCCGTCTCCGGCTGCAAAATTCATGACTTCACTTTCGAAAGTCCACATTCCGCCTTGTCCGGTTCCCCAGATTACTCCAATATCGAAAGGATCCATATTTTCCAGTTCAAGACCAGAATCTTTTAGAGCTTCCGCAGTGGAATACATGGCATATTGTGAAAATAAATCACTTCTTTTGATTTCGTTGTGTGTTAAATGAAGTTTTGGATCAAAGTTCTTAACCTCACATGCGAAATGTACTTTAAATTTTTCTGTATCAAAAAGGGTGATTTTATTAGCTCCACTCACTCCGTTGATACTATTTTGCCAAAATTCTTCGACATTATTTCCCAAAGGCGTCACTGCGCCCAGACCTGTAATGACAACTCTTTTCATAATTAGCTATTGATTTTGAATAAATTAGAGGTTCCTCTTGCGATTAAGCGTGTTTTGTCTGCATTCCATATTTCGCATTGTGCATTGACAAATTGCTTACCTCTTTTAATGATTTTAGTTTCAGCTACAATATTATCATTTTCTTTTGCAGTTGAAAAATAATCAATGACATTATTTATGGTGGTAATGAAAGAATTTTCATTTAAAGAAAACATGGTGGCACCAATGATATCGTCTACTATTGCTGCTGTAACTCCACCATGAAGGTTTCCTATGGGATTCAGCCATTCCGCTCTTACCGTATACTGAAATGCCAGTTGTCCCTCATCTGCAGAAAGAACGATGGGATTAAGCCATTTCATAAAAGGGGATGGTGACTGATCGAATTCTTTTCCAATGAATTGCTGTAATTGTGCTAATCTATCCATACTTTCAATTTTTATTTTTCTAAAATCATGGTTACTCCCTGCCCGCCGGCGGCACAGATGGATATGAATCCTTTTCCGCTGCCTTTTTCATGAAGTAATTTTGCCAGGGTTGCAATGATTCTTCCGCCTGTGGCTGCAAAAGGATGTGCCGCTGCAAGGCTTCCTCCTTTTACATTCAATTTATTTCTGTCTATCTTTCCAAGTGCTTTCTCCAGTCCAAATTTTTTGGCAAGTTCCTCATTTTCCCAGATTTTTATGGTCGCTAAAACCTGTGCTGCAAAAGCTTCATGGATTTCATAGTAATCAAAGTCTGAGAGATTCATATTGGCTTTTTTCAGCATTCTCTCTGCGGCAAAAACAGGAGCAAGAAGAAGATCCTGTTTATTTTCAACATAT
This sequence comes from Chryseobacterium sp. Marseille-Q8038, assembly GCF_965111995.1. Classification (NCBI taxonomy): domain Bacteria; kingdom Pseudomonadati; phylum Bacteroidota; class Flavobacteriia; order Flavobacteriales; family Weeksellaceae; genus Chryseobacterium; species Chryseobacterium sp. Marseille-Q8038. The sequence goes on from NZ_CBCOPN010000002.1 coordinate 1,942,907, forward strand.
TCTATTCCTGCCAGTTCAGAAAAACTGATATAAGCTAAAATTGGAAGGTTGTTGGCTTTTGCCCATTCTTCACTGGCCAGCAAAACTGCGGAAGCTCCGTCTGTAAAAGGGGTGGAATTTCCTGCGGTTAACGTTCCGTTCTGTTTATCAAAAGCAGGTTTTAGCTGTGATAATTTTTCAATACTGCTGTCACGTCTTAGATTATTGTCTTTATCTAAGCCAAAAGCAGGAGTAATCATATCATCAAAGAATCCTTCATCATAAGCTTTAGCCATATTCTGATGACTTTTTAAAGCCAGTAAATCCTGTTCTTCTCTGGGAATATTGTAGTATTTGGCAGTGATTTCTGTGTGTTCACCCATTACCAGACCTGTTTTAGGCTCCTGTCCTTTGTAAGGAATAGGCATCCAGTCTTTCAGTTTCGGACTTAAAAGCTGTTTTATTTTTCCAAAAGCAGATTTTTCTTTATTGGCTTTTAAAAGCGCTTTTCTTAATCTTGGTGAAGACTCAAACGGAATATTGCTCATTGCTTCCACACCGCATGCAATCCCTGATTCTATCTGGCCCAATGCAATTTTATTTCCGATATAAATAGCCGCTTCAATACCTGTGTCACATGCCTGCTGAAGATCACAGGCAGGAGTTGCAGGATCAAGAGAAGTATTCATTACGGTTTCTCTGATGAGGTTGCTTTCAGAGATGTGTTTAATAACAGCTCCGCCGGCAACTTCTCCGAGGCGTTTCCCCTGAAGATGATAACGGTCTATTAATCCATTCAGAGAAGCAAGCAGGAGATCCTGATTACCCTGCTCCGAATAAGCGGTATTCATTCTGGCGAAAGGAATTCTGTTGTATCCTACAATAGCCACTTTTTTTGTTTCCATATTGTATAATTTATGATGGAAGAATATTGAGTTCATGATCTATCATGCTGGTGATTTTGTCTAAAGCATTGTTTAGAAAGCTTTGATCACCCATTGTTTTTGAAAGCAGGATTCCGCCTTCAATAAGCATGATGAATAGAGACGCGAATTGTTCTGCATTTACGTTGCTGTTAATTTCCCCTTTCTTTTGCCCTTCCATAATAGCTGATGAAATTTTTGACATCCATTGTTCAAAAGACTTTTTAACCTGATTTTTTAAAGCAGGGAAAGAATCATCCGCTTCCGTTGCTGCATTCATGATGGGGCAGCCTCCGTTTGAGAAAACAAACTTCCAGTTTTTTCGGTAGAAATCTACAAAAGCATGAAGCTTATCCAGAGAAGTTGGGAACTCATCACCAAAAGAACGGCTAAGGGTTTTGCCCAGTAATCCTGCATTGTATTTATAAACCTCAATAGCTACTTCATCTTTGTTCTCAAAATTTCCATAGATACTGCCTTTTGTCAGTCCGGTTGCCTGAGTAATGTCGGATAATGATGTGGAAATATAACCCTTCGTATTAAAAAGAGTAGCTGTTTTCTCGATGATATGCTGTTTTGTTTTTTCTGCCTTCGACATTTAAATGCTTAATTATATGCAAATATACAAAAATATACCATTCGGTATATTTGTTTGAAGATTTACATGATACAGATATTGGCGGATTAAATTTTGGCTGAAGCCAATGGATTTGTTTTTAAAATAAAAAACGGGCTAAAGCCCGTTCCTATTGATGTTGAAATTAAGATTTTTAATTTTCTAAAGTAGCATTCAATGTAATCTCAAAGTTGAATGCTGCACTTACAGGACATCCTTCTTCGGCGATTTTAGCAAATTTCTGGAATTCTTCTTCAGAGATTCCCGGAACTTTAGCAGTCAAAGTCAGTTCAGATTTTGTAATCTTTCCAACATTGGGATCAAGAGTGATGACCGAAGTTGTTTTTAATTCTTCAGGATTGTATCCGGCTTGTGAAAGCTCAGCATCTAATTTCATGGTGAAACATCCTGCATGAGCTGCTGCCAGTAATTCTTCAGGATTCGTACCTACACCATCCGCAAAACGGCTGTTGAAAGAATATTGAGTCTGGTTTAAAGTTGTACTTTGTGTTGTTAAATGTCCTTTTCCTTCTTTGATGGTACCGTTCCAAACGGCTGTTGCGTTACGTCTCATAATGTTTGTTTTTTTGTATTTAGTATTGTTTGATTTTGATGTTACAAAGGTATGTCTGCAATGAGGTATATTCAATAGATAAAAAGACTTAAATATTGTACTTTTTTCCCGAAGAGTAATTTTTTTTAAAATTTGCAGGAGTGCTTCCCGTTTTATTTGTGAAAAGACGGTTAAAATAAGCCGGATCTTCATATCCAAGAGTATAGGCAATTTCTTTAACTGGTTTATCAGTGTAGAATAATAATCTTTTAGCTTCTAACAGGATTCTGTTGATGATGAACTGGTTGGGAGAATCCAGATTTAAACTTTTAAATTTATGGGTTAATGTTTTTGGTGCCATATGAAGCAGGTCTGCATACTCTGCCACATTATGTTTTTCTCTGAAATGAATTTCCAGATGTCTGCTGAAATCTCTGAAAACATCTAGTTCAGTACCCGGAATTCGGACTGCGTTATTGTCTAAATTCTGTTGTTTCCATTTTCTGGTTGCTCGGATGATCATCTGTTTTACATAGGTTCTGATCATTTCCTCGGCAGAAGAATCTTTCCATTCCAGTTCATCCTGGATATTTTGAAACAGTCTTTTTATAAGACTTGTTTCTGAATCATCAAGCTCCACATAAGGAATTTCGAATACATTATGGAAGAGAAGCCCATCACAAGCTACTTCTTTATCATGGATCTGGATACAGTAGAAATCACGGTTGTAGAAAAGAAGAATAGATTCGTCTTTCCCTTTCAGAATGTTCAGATGCTGGTTGGTTAGGAAAAACAGTGAGGGTTTCTTTGTTATGTAATGATTAAAGTCTACCGTAAGCTCATATCCTGAAGGAATAAAAAATACTTTGATATCTGTGCTGAACCGGTTTCCATTGAAATTCTCCAGATTTTCTTCTGAAAATACTTCCAGGCCGAGTCTTTTATAGTGGTCTTCGAAAATAAGCTGTTGCGGCATACTTTAACTTTAGTTTAAAGATACAAAAAAGCATGGGTTTGAACTCTATTAAATTATTGAAACCCAAATTTCTGATGCCTGGCAGAGAGAATTGGGATAAAATAAATGGGAAATATGTTTTTACATTGATATTATTTTATCATTTTTACAAAGATTTGTGCTGCGACCCATATTATTAACCCTTTTTTCACAACTGCCTGTATGAGCGAATTAGAAAATATTCTGAGAGAAATAACTCCACTGTCTCCTGAGGATAGTTTTCTTGTATTTGACAGGATTAAAGCATCATTTGACTTTCCCTATCACTATCATCCGGAAATTGAAATCAATTTTATCTACAAAGGAAAGGGATACCGCAGAATGGTAGGAGATCATACGGGAGAGATAGGAAATATAGAATTGGTATTGGTAGGGCCTAATTTACCGCATTGCTGGGCTAATTACAGATGCAAAAACAGAAAAACCCACGAGATCACGATACAGTTTAATCAGGATTTCTTTCACCAGTCTTTGATGGAGAAAAATATTCTTAAGCCTATCAATAATCTGATGAAAGATTCCATCAGAGGAATTCTTTTTTCAGCTGAAACTGCTGAGAAACTAAAAGATTCGTTTCTCAATCTGTCAAAGATGAACAGTTTTGAATCATTCATAGAAATTATGAAAATTCTCAATGAACTGGCTGTTGCTGAAAATAAAATACTTCTATCATCCTATAGTATTGAACTGGAGACTTTTGCGGATAATGATAAAATGAAGATTATCCACGATTTTGTTCATAAAAATTTTGAAAATAAAATCACGCTTGATAAAGTGGCTTCCATGGTGAATATGAGCAATGTGACTTTCAATAGGTTTATTAAGAAAAGAACCGGAAAGACTTTTATCAATTATCTGAATGAGATAAGAATCAGCTATGCTGCACGCTGGCTGATGGAAAAAAATCTTACGGTCTTTGAAATTGCTTTTGAAGCCGGATTTAATAATATTGCCAACTTCAATAAGGTATTTAAGTCTATTAAAAAGACAACTCCCACTGAATTTAAAGAACAGTTTAAAGGAGTGAAAAAAATTGAATAATATTCTTTTACAACTTACTTTTTCTGTATCATCAGTTCAAAATAAAATACAAAACCGGGTATTCATATCCGATTTTTTTTGGATAAAATGTAAGATAAATCCCCTTTTTTCTACTGATTTTAATGTAGTGTATTTTGTTGATATATAAATGTTTAGTTGCTTTTTAATAAAATTGCTGAAAAAATAATATCGTTTTATGATAAAATAGTATTATATCAGACTGGTTACAAAATTTAGATTTGTGAATGTGAATTAAATCTTAACAAAACTTTAAATTATTTAATACATAAACGATAAAATTTTGCTGAAAAAACAATAATTTTTTTTGTATTGAATAACAAAGCAATGTCATTGATTCTCAATTAAATCTAACGAATCTAAACCTTATGAGAAAAGCAGTTATACCTGTTCTGTTCGTTTTTTCACTTTCTGCGAATGCACAGGAGAAAAAATCGGCCGACACTACGAAGACAAACAGTATTGAGGAGGTCGTAGTCACCTCTTTGGGGATAAAAAGGCAGGCCCGCTCTTTGACGTATTCCAGTCAGCAGATTGGTGGAGATGAGCTTACAGAAGTGAAAACTCCCAATCTATTAAATTCGATCAATGGAAAAGTATCCAACGTACAGATCAACAGAACCAATGGTGTAGGAAGCTCCGTAAGGGTGATCATGAGAGGGAATAAATCTGTAAACAATGCACAGCCATTATATGTAATTGATGGTATTCCCATTATCAACGGAACAGGAAAATCAGCAGATATCGGGCAGTATTCCAATATGCCGGATCCGGGAGATGTACTGAGCTCCATCAATCCGGATGATATTGAAAGCATGAACTTCCTAAAAGGAGCTTCGGCTTCTGCACTGTACGGTTCTGCAGGAGGTAACGGAGCTATTTTGATTACGACTAAAAAAGGGCGTGCAGGAAAAAGTTCAATTACTTACAGTTCCAGCCTTACCGTAGACAGAGCGTATAGCCTTCCAAAACTACAGCACAGCTATTTGTCTTATGATCCATCTGTTGCTGGTCAGCAGCCAGGTCAGGCGGTAGACAGCTGGGGTGCAAAAGGATCTTCAAAGGATTATCTTAAAGATTTTCTGCAAACAGGAACTACATGGGTAAACAGTCTTTCTTTCCAGTCAGGAAATGAAAAATCAACAAACTATTTCTCTATCGGAAATACGACCAATAAAGGAGTGGTTCCAATGTCGTATTTTGATCAGTATAATGTCTCTTTCAGAAATTCAAGTAAGTTTCTGGATGATAAACTGACTTTGGATGCCAATTTCATCGGATCATTACAGGAAAGTAAGAACAGACAGACACCGGGAGCTTCTTTTTCTCCTTTGACAAGTTTGTACTGGTTACCGAGAGGAGTAGATTTTGACCAATACGGAGGCGATAATTATTCTTATTTGGATAAAACGAGATTTTTACCAGCTCAAAACTGGTGGGAAGTAAACCCGGATGGAAGTTTCAAAGGAAATCCTGTGACCCAGAATCCTTACTGGATCTTAAACAGAAACCCGGTTACAGTGAGTAACAAAAATACATACGGTGCCCTTTCATTGTCTTACCAGATTAATCCATGGTTGACTGCAAGAGTGAGAGGAAACTACAGCTGGAATATTTCAGACAGCCAGCGTGATATTGTTGCTTTTTCAGCGCCTAGCTTACTGGCTAATGGTATTAATGGTAGAATGCTTAAAAATACCTATGAAAATTCTTCTACTTATGGTGATGTTTTATTGATCGGTAGCCCTAAAGTAAGTGAATCTATCTCTTTAGATTTTACAGTAGGAGGAAGTATCAATACGACAAGAAATAAAATAGGACAAATTGATAATGCTTATCTGGCAAATCCTAATCTTTTCACCTTGAATAACCTTCAGTGGAATGTAAACAGAGCGCCGGGAGATGGATATCATAATACCTATACGAACATGAAAAAACAGGTACAGTCTGTTTTTGCGAGTGCTTCCGTAGGGTACAAAAATATGTTCTATGTAGACATGACTTTCAGAAATGACTGGGATTCTACTTTAGCATTAACAGGAAGAACCGGATTTGATTATGAATCTGTAGGAGCAAATGCTATATTATCTTCTGTGTTCAAACTTCCGGAAGTTATTAATTTCTGGAAAGTAAGAGGGTCTTATGCAACCGTTGGTTTGGGATTACCTACCAATATCACCAATGCAATGGTTGAATATAATAAAGGATATGTTTATGGAGTAGATGCCGGAACGATTGTATATCCTAAGAGTTCTTTTGCTACAGGTGCAGGTTTTGAGGCATTGCTTCCAAAGCCGGAACTTAATAAAACGTTTGAAGCGGGGACTGAGTTGAGAATGTTGAATAACAAACTGAATTTTGATATTACTTATTACAATTCAAATACCAGTAACCAGTTGTTGGAAACCACAATCCCTTCTTATTTAGGAGGATTGGCTCCGGGATCCTATTATATTAATGCCGGAAAAATCCGAAATACAGGTTTTGAATCTTCATTATCTTATAAAATCTTTGATTCGGAAAAATTCGGATGGACTGCTACATTGAATGCATCGGCCAATAAAAACAAGATCGTTGAATTATTACCAACAAGCATCAATGTTTCTAAAGACCTGACTTTTTCATTAACCGGAGGTGGTGACTATACAAGATTAAAACTGGGAGGTTCTTTTGGAGATCTTTACGGAATCAAATTTAAAAGAGATGACCAGGGCCGTGTTCTTGTGAATGAGAAAGGGGTTCCTTTAGCAGAGAGTACGCCTTCTTATTTGGGTAACCCGAACCCTAAGTTTATTATGGGATTCAATAACTCATTTAATATTGGTAAACTGGGAATATCTTTCCTTATTGATGGGAAATTCGGAGGTAAAGTATTATCACTTACAGAAAAAGCAAATGATTTATATGGAGTAAGTCAGACCACTGCTGATGCTAGAGATGCTGGAGGCGTATCAATCCCAAATGCAGTGTATGCACCGGGAACTCCTAATGCAGGACAGGCTTATACTGGGTTGACTAACGCTAAAGATTATTATAAAGCAGTAGGAACAACCGAAGGATTTGGAAAAGGAGTTGATGAAGCCTATCTGTATAGTGCTACAACAATACGTTTACGTCAGGCATCTGTTTCATATATGTTTGATGTTAACTCAAAATATTTGAAAAATGCAACGGTAAGTTTAGTAGGAACCAATTTATTTTTCTTCTACAAGAAAGCACCGTTTGATCCTGAGCAGGTATCAGGGAATACGCCTGGTGGAGTGGGAGTAGATTCATTCGGTCTGCCAGTTACCAGATCTATCGGTTTATCATTAAAAGCTAACTTCTAACTTTTACAATTACGACAATGAAAATCAATACTATTAAAACATTGGTATTTGGAGCTGCAGTTCTGTTCTCAGCTTCCGGATGTACTAATGACTTTGACCAATATAATCAGGAAAAGCTGGGAGGCCCTGAAAACTTTTACGCTGACTTTATCGCGGTTGTAAACCCTATGAAATCTATCCAGAGAGGGCTGCAGGCAGATTATCAGTTATATCCTAACCTGAGTGCAGATATGTACAGCGGAATGTTCAGTACCGCAACACCATTTAACGGAGGAGTAAATAATCTTACTTATTCTATGATGGATGGATGGAATAACAGAATTATTGCCAGACAGCAGGATATTTTCAATTATTCTATCATTATCGATAATGCTGCCAAAGGAAACTATCCGGGTGTAGATTTTACCGGTACACTTGCTGTGAAAAAAATTCTGAAAGTTATTACAGCGGCAAGAGTTTCAGACAGCCATGGTCCTGTAGTTTACAGTAAGTATGAAAAACCTAACCCTAACGGAGTTACAGATTTTGATTCTCAACAAGAGGCTTACAACTATTTTATTGCAGACCTTACTGCGGCCATTACAGATTTACAGAAAGTAATTGCAATGTCGGCAACACAGAATGTTGAAGATAAGACCTCATTGAAAAGTGCAGACTTAGTGTATGGAGGAAATATGGCTCAATGGGCAAAATTTGCTAATTCACTAAAGCTGAGATTAGCCATGAGAATGAGCTATGCTGATCCTGCAAAATCTAAACAATATGCAGAAGAGGCTTTGGCTTCACCTGCAGGATTAATTACTGACAATGCAGATAATGCTTTGATCAGTGTAGGACAGTCAGAATTGAGTTTCATCATTTACTCATGGGGAGACTGTTTAATAGGTGCACCTTTGATGGCTTATATGAACGGATATAATGACCCGAGACTTTCGGCATATGCAATTCCTGCAAAAGATGCTGATGTTCAGGGTAAATATATAGGAGTGCGCCAGGGAATTGATTTATTAAATGGTAAATCTACTTATGGAGCATTCTCACAACCACAGGCAAAATCTGCCAGCGGAGATTATTTTTCCGGAACAGATGGGAAAATGAAATTATTCACTGCTGCAGAAACATGGTTCCTGAAAGCGGAAGCTGCTTTAAGAGGATATGCAGGAGCGGGAGATATTCAAGCTAACTATACTACCGGAGTTCAACAGTCTTTCGGGGAATGGGGGAAAAGTGCTAATGTCGCTTCTTATCTTGCTGATACTACTTCTACAGAAGCACCTTATGTTGATCCGAAAAATGCAGACAATAATGTTGCTGTAGGAAATCCTCAGCTAAGTACCATTACCATTGCATGGAATAACGGGGATACCAACGAAAGAAAATTAGAAAGAATTATTACCCAAAAATGGCTTTCTCTTTATCCAAACGGACCGGAAGCATGGGCTGAGCAGAGAAGAACAGGCTACCCGATTCTTTTCAAGGTAAGAAAAAATGACAGTGGTGGAGCAATCAGTACGGAAGCAATGATCAGAAGAATTCCTTTCACTATCGATACCAAAACTTCATTATATAACTACCAGCAGGCTGCACAAATGCTGAACGGACCTGATACCGGAGGCACCAAGCTATGGTGGGATAAGAAATAAACAATATTCAGAATCACTCATCAGTAAAGAGACATCTCAATATCAGATTTTTATTTGATCCATTCATTAAGACAGGAGAATAGAGTAGAATCTCCAAAAAAATTATAGTTTCGTTTTTAGTCTGAATGAATTTTTGAGATGTTCTCTTTTATTTAGAATCTTATTTTTAAATATGGGAAAAAACAACTCCGGAACCCGTCGGATCCAGCCAATTCTTTGGATTTCCACATTATACTTTGCAATGGGTGTTCCCTTTGTAACCATTAATGCGGTTTCAGGAATCATGTATAAAGATATGGGTGTTTCGGATTCGCAGATTACATTCTGGACAGCTCTTATCCTATTCTCCTGGACTTTAAAACCACTTTGGAGTCCGTTTTTGGAGATCTATAAAACAAAAAAGTTCTTTGTTATTTCTACTCAGTTTGCTATAGGAATTCTGTTTGCATTAGTCGCTTTAAGTCTTCCAATGCATGACTTTTTCAAATACAGTATTGCGCTTTTTGCCGTAATAGCATTTTGTGGAGCTACCCATGATGTGGTAGCAGATGGAACGTATATTGGTTTTCTTACCAATAAAGAGCAGGCGAAATATATCGGCTGGCAGGGTGCTTTTTACAATCTTGCCAAGATTATCAGCAGTGGTGCATTAGTTTATTTTGCAGGTATTTTAGAAAAAACAAAAGGTGTTACCAATGCCTGGATGATCATTATGGTGATCTATGCATTACTGTTTTTTGTATTAGCGATTTATCACTATTTCATTCTGCCAAAAGAGAATAAAGAAGAACAGAAAGATGAGAAAACGGCCGGAAATGTTCGTAAAGAACTGTTGGAAGTGATTACCTCTTTCTTTACCAAAAAGAAGATTCTGTGGTGTATACTCTTCATCATCCTATATCGTTTTGCAGAAGGATTTGCAATCAAAATTGCTCCATTATTTTTTAAAGCTCCAAGAGCTTCAGGAGGATTGGGGTTATCCACTTCAGACATCGGACTTGTCTATGGAACTTATGGTTCCGGGGCATTCATTTTAGGTTCTGTTCTGGCAGGATATTTTATCTCAGCCCGCGGACTGAAAAAATCTTTGATCTGGTTATGTTGTGCATTTAATATTCCATTTGTGGTATATGCTTTATTAGCGCATTATCAGCCTTCAGATTTATTGCCTGTGGGAATTGCTGTGGTGGTAGAATATTTCGGCTATGGATTTGGTTTTGTAGGATTAATGCTCTACATGATGCAGCAGATTGCACCAGGAAAACACAAAACGGCTCATTATGCTTTTGCAACAGGAATTATGAATCTTGGAGTAATGATTCCCGGAATGTTCAGTGGGATGATCAGTGACTGGATCGGATACAAAATGTTCTTTATCTGGGTCCTGATTGCTACAATTCCTGCATTCTTAGCCACATTATTCGTTCCTTTCCCTTATCCGGAAAATCAGAAAGAACAACAAATCAATTAATAATAATTTAAAAATAAAAAGTAAAAAATACTTTATGACAGCTCAATCAGTAATGATCCCCTGGCAGGATCGCCCGGAAGGTTGCAATGATATCATGTGGAGGTTTTCCGAAAACCCGATCATTAACAGATACGCGATACCAACATCCAACAGTATATTCAACAGCGCAGTAATTCCTTTTGAGGATGGATTTGCAGGAGTATTCCGTTGTGATAACAAGGCAGTACAGATGAATATTTTTGCTGGTTTCAGTAAAGATGGAATCAATTGGGATATTAATCATGACCCTATTGAAATGCAGGCAGGAAATACGGATATGATTGAATCCGATTACAAATATGATCCCCGTGTCACTTTTATAGAAGACCGTTACTGGATTACTTGGTGCAACGGATACAATGGACCTACCATCGGAATTGGATATACTTTTGATTTTAAAGAATTTTTTCAGTGTGAAAATGCCTTTCTTCCCTTCAACAGAAACGGTGTTTTATTCCCTGAAAAAATCAATGGTAAATATGCCATGTTGAGCCGTCCTAGTGATAACGGACATACGCCTTTCGGAGACATTTATATCAGCTATAGCCCTGATATGAAGTACTGGGGTGAACACCGTTGCGTGATGAAAGTAACACCATTTGAAGACAGTGCGTGGCAGTGTACAAAAATAGGAGGAGGACCGGTTCCCATCAAAACAGAAGAAGGATGGTTGCTTTTCTATCATGGAGTGATCAATACCTGCAGAGGATTCAGGTATTCAATGGGAGCAGCTTTGCTTGATCTTGAAGATCCTACAAAAGTATTGTACAGAACGAAGCCTTATCTGTTGGCTCCGGCTGAATTGTATGAACTGACAGGAGATGTACCGAATGTGGTTTTCCCTTGTGCAGCCCTTACAGAAGGTGACAAAGTAACCGTATATTATGGTGCTGCTGATACCGTAGTTGCGATTGCCTTTGGATATATCTCAGAAATCATTGATTTTATGAAAAAGAATTCAATTTAATACAGTAATATAAAGTTTAGGAAAATAGGTTAATCATCTTAATTTTCCCGTTTTCTGGGAATTTTATAATGGTTTTCCTATTTTTAAACAAAAAAATCTCCGATACCTCTCTTATCATGAAAAAAGAACTGATTATCTGCTTTTTTACAACCCTGTTTTCTGTAGCCAGTGCCCAGCAAAATAAAAATGATGTTTTATCCTGGGTAGACCCTTTCATAGGGACAGGAGGACATGGCCATACCTTTCCGGGGGCAACTACGCCTTTCGGGATGATACAGCTGAGTCCGGATCAGAATACAAAAAGTGGCGACTGGGACTGGTGTTCCGGATATCACTACAGCAGTAAAACGATCATGGGATTCAGTCATAACCATCTTAGCGGAACAGGATGGGCAGACCTTGGAGATATTCTGGTAATGCCTACCGTAGGACAGCTAAAAATGGTTCCAGGAACGGAAGAGAATCCTGAAACAGGGTACCGTTCAAAATTCACGCATGATAAAGAAATTGCTTCTCCCGGATATTATTCCGTAATGCTGGACAGCTATGGAATTAAAGCAGAACTTACCGCTTCTCCAAGAGTAGGATTTCATAAATATACTTTCCCGAAGAGTAGTGAAGCCAATATCATTATTGATCCCACTAATAAAATCTTCGGAAATATCTACCATACGTTAGTAAGTGTAGAAGGTAATAATAAAATCAAAGGATACTGTTACAGCAACGGCTGGGGAGGTAAACGATTTGCATACTTCGTAATGGAGTTTTCCAAACCGTTTAAGTCTTATGGCGTGTATGCTGACGGAAAAATCAAAAATGATGAAAAAATTGCCCTTGCTAAGGATGCCAAAGCATTCGTAAGATTTTCAACCGAAGATCAGGAAAGTATTGAAGTAAAAGTATCATTATCTCCGGTGAGTACAGAAAATGCACAGGAAAATTTCGATACTGAAGCAACAAATGTTGATTTTGCAAAAGCGAAGGAAACTGCACAAAAGACATGGAGAGACCTTATTGGCAGATTCCAGGTGACAGGAGGTACAGACAGCCAGAGAAAAATTTTCTACACGGGAGTTTACCATACATTCATTGCCCCTAACCTTTACATGGACGTGAATGGAGATTATGTTGCCGCTCAGGAAAACATGAATACAAAATGGTTCACGAATTACAGTACCTATTCCTACTGGGACGGATTCAGAGCGACTCACCCACTGTTAACCATTATGGATCAGAAACACACAAAAGAATTTGCCAATTCTCTGATCAGCAGATATACAGATCGTAAAGACCATATGCCAATCTGGGAACTTTGCGGATATGATAACTTCTGTATGTTGGGGTATCACAGTGCTTCAGTAATCTGGGATGCCATTTCAAAAGGAGTTCCGGGGATTGATGCGGAAAAAGCATTTGCTGCAATGAAAGATGCTTCTTTGACGGACAAAATGAGCAGCAGTGATGGTGGCGGAGGCCTTAATGACTATATCAAACTAGGCTACACTCCATCAGAAAATGGAGCTTCAGTTTCAGCAACGCTGGAATATGCATATGATGACTGGTGTATCCAGCAGCTTGCTGAAAAATTAGGCAAAAAAGAAGAATCAGAAGTGTATAAAAAACGTTCTATGAACTTCTTGAATACCTTCAATAAAGAAAATAATCACTTCTGGCCAAGACAAAAAGACGGGAAATTCTTAGCGGATTTCACTCTTAATGATTGGAAAAAACTGCAGCCACACTGGGTTTCCGGAAACATCTGGGCTTACGATTTCTTTGTACCTCATCAGATTGATGAAATGATGAATCTGTACGGAGGGAAAAAAGGATTTGAAGAAAAACTGGATAAAACCTTTACAGAAGCGCTTCATATGGAAGGAGAGCAGCATGTGGATATCTCAGGATTCATCGGATCTCTAGGATTTGGTGATGAGCCGGGACATCATGTTCCCTACCTGTACAATTATGCAGGAAGCCCTTACAAGACTCAGAAAATGGTAAAATTTATCCGTGACAATATGTACGCCGCTAAACCTGATGGAATTGTTAATAACGAAGACTGCGGTCAAATGTCAGCATGGTATATTTTCTCTTCATTAGGGTTCTATCCTGTGACACCAGGGAAACCTGTTTATGCTATTGGGGCACCACAGTTCCCGAAAGCTTCTTTACAATTAGAAAATGGAAAAACATTTACCGTAATTGCAGACAAAATATCTGACAAGAATATCTATGTACAGAAAATGTTCCTGAACGGAAAAGAATACAAAAGCTGGGAGCTGAACCACAGCGATATTATGAACGGAGGTGAGCTGAGATTTGTAATGGGAAGTAAACCGGTAAAATAAGACTAATAAAAATAAACGAAACAAAAGTATCAATGGAAAGGAGAAATTTTATTAAAACAAGTGCACTGGCCGGAGCCGGATTGCTGTTCACTCAGAATGTTTTTGCTAAAAATTTAGTATTGGACGATTTTCCTGTTGTCCGTGTTCCTAAAGAAAAAAGACATTTTACCAGCGAATCCGTAGAAAATGCTATTGCAGCGTTTAAAAAGAAAGTGAAAAACAAAGAGCTAAGCTGGCTTTTTGAAAACAGCTTTCCCAATACATTAGATACTACTGTTTTCTATAATGAAACCAACGGAACGCCTGATACGTACGTAATCACGGGAGATATCGATGCCATGTGGCTTCGTGACAGTTCTGCACAGGTTTTCCCTTATCTGCAGTTTTCGAAAAAAGATGAAAAACTGCACAAACTGATCTCAGGAGTAATCCACAAGCAGACTACTTTCATCCTGAAAGATCCTTACGCAAATGCTTTCTACAACGATGATCAGAAGATCAGCAAATGGAAAGAATACGACCATACTGATATGAAGCCGGGAACCCATGAAAGAAAATGGGAAATTGACTCGCTTTGCTATCCTATCCGTCTGGCCTACCACTTCTGGAAAACAACTGGAGATACAAAACCTTTTGATGCCAACTGGCTGAAAGGAATTAAACTTACCCTGCAGACCTTTACAGAACAGCAGAGAAAAAATGATCTGGGACCTTACAAATTTGAGCGTACAACAGCCTGGGCAACAGATGGGGTACCGATGGGAGGATATGGTTATCCGACAAAACCTGTAGGGCTTATCAGTTCTATGTTCCGTCCAAGTGATGATGCTACCATTTATGGATTCCTGATTCCGTCTAACTTATTTGCAGTAGTAAGCTTACGTCAGGCGGCGGAAATGGTTTCTCAGATTAAAAACGAAAAAACACTGGCTCAGCAACTGAACAGCCTTGCTGATGAGGTAGATGCAGCCATCAAAAAATACGGAATTTACAATCATCCTGAATTTGGAAAAATCTATGCTTTTGAAGTAAATGGCTTTGGAAGTTATAACCTGATGGATGATGCGAACTGCCCAAGCTTGCTGGGACTGCCTTATCTGGATGCGGTGAAAGCTGATGACCCTGTGTATTTGAATACAAGAAAATTTGTATGGTCAGAAAACAATCCGTTCTTCTTCAAAGGTAAGCTGGCAGAGGGAATAGGAGGTCCACATATCGGATTGGATATGATCTGGCCAATGAGTATCATCATGAAGGCACTCACTACCAAAGACAAAAGTGAGATCAGATGGTGTATAGATACCTTACAGAAAACGCACGGAGGAACAGGCTTTATGCATGAATCCTTCCATAAAGACGATGCCAAAAAGTTCACCAGAGAATGGTTTGCATGGGCAAATACCTTGTTTGGAGAATTGTTATGGAAAACCTTTAACGAAAACCCTGAGCTACTGACATAGCCCACCCTTTTATATCGCTTATTCATCTGAGATTCCTTCCCGAAAAAGAAGGTGTCAGGGGAATGCTATATAAAATTCAGACACAAAACACCTTAAAAAAATTATACAATGAAAAAAAAATCCATCTTTACCGCACTGATTGCCATGATGCTTCAGTCAGGTTCTCTGATTAACGCACAACAGCTTAGTCCTACAGGAATATGCTATGTGGAAGTGAACAACAACAACATCCTGAATGCAGGATCGTACAAACTGCAGACATCGAACAGCTACCTGTTCAATGTGGTCAATATTTTTGCGGCTAACATTAATTATGATACCAGCCGTGGAAGAGCTTATTTGTATTCCAATAACAACGTTACGAAAGTTCTTACCAATGCAGATACCTACATAAAACCACTCCAGCAAAAAGGAATGAAAGTAGTGTTGACGATTTTGGGAAATCACCAGGGTGCCGGAATCTGTAATTTTCCTACCCGTGAAGCAGCAAAAGACTTTGCATTACAGCTTGCCAATACAGTGAATACTTACGGTCTTGATGGAATTGATTTTGATGATGAATATTCAGAATATGGAAATAACGGAACAGGACAGCCTAATGACAGCTCTTTTGTAATGTTGGTTCAGGAGCTCAGAGCCTTATTACCGAATAAAATTATTTCATTTTATTATTATGGACCTGCGGCTTCAAGACTTTCCTGGAACGGAGCCAGAGTAGGAGACAATGTCAACTACAGCTGGAATGCGATGTACGGAACATTCTCAGCTCCAAATGTACCACCTCTTACCAAAGCTCAGATTTCTCCTGCGGCTGTATGGATGGGAAATACTTCCAATTCTACAACCACCAGCCTGGCTACCCAGACTAAAAATGGAGGCTATGGAGTATTTATGTGGTATGATTTGCACGGAACCAATGAAGCAACACAGCTTTCAGCAGGAACTCAGACATTATACGGAGAACAGACTGTTTTAAGCACTCCTTTACAATCATGGACACAAGGAACCAATTGTGATGCACCTATCGGATTGTATACAAGCAATCTTACGGGAACAAGTGCAAAACTAAACTGGTCAGCCGTAGGAACCAATACTTATGATATTGATTATAAACCAGCATCTTCAACAACTTGGACCAATGCGGTATCAGCAACAAGTTCCACTTCCGTAACCGTTTCCGGATTAACAGCCAATACGGAATATGACTGGAGAATCAGAACCAACTGCAGCGTGAAAAGCGCTTATATGTTTGCTCCAAGATTTACAAGCACTTCAGGAACAACGCCTACAGGTTCTTATGCTCTGTCTCTGGATGGAAGTACGGAATCAGGAGCTGCCGGAAGTATGAATCTAAGCGGTTCTGCATTATCTTTTGAAGGATGGATCAAACCTTCATCATTCAAATCGGCATCTCCATATATCTCTTCTATCATGGGAACAGAAGTTGGTGACAGCAATTCTGCATTCTTAAGATTAGGAGATGCAGGTCTGGCAAATAATAAACTTCAGTTTGTCGTAAGTATTAACAATGTACAGCAAAAATTGGCTTCTGCAACTGCTTTGAATGCCAATACCTGGTATCACGTGGCAGCTACTTATGATGGTAGCAATATGAAATTGTATATCAACGGAGTTCTGAATGCCACTAAAGCACAAACCGGAAGTGTGAATTCAAACGGAGCGTTCAATGTAGGATATTTGTACAATACTTCCAGAAACTTCAATGGAAAAATAGATGAGGTAAGAGTTTGGAAACGGGCTTTGAGCCAGACAGAAATCAGTCAGAATATGTGTAATGTATCCGTTCCGGCAACTTCACTGGCTGCCTACTGGAAGTTTAACGAAGGCAGTGGTTCTACAGTTCAGGATACTTCCGGAAACGGAGTGACTTTAACATTAACAGGCGTTGATGCTTCTAATTGGGGAACAGATCTGCCATGTACAACAGGAAGTTCAGCATTAGCAAGAACTGCAGGCCAAAAGACGATAAATGTGGGAGAAACAAGTATTAAAAATCAGATAAAATTATATCCTAACCCGGTAAACAGATCTTCATCACTTACAATCTCTGTTCCTGATGAATACACCAAAGGAAAATTGACGGTTTATGATTTTAACGGAAGAATTGTAGACACAAAATCCCTGAACTCAGGAGACAATCAATACGAATTAAGCAGAATTTCTGCAGGAAACTATATCCTTCAGTTTGAATCTCACGATGGAAGCTTAAAACAATCCGAAAAACTAATGGTAAAATAATAACCTCAGTCATTGGGCTTCGGCCCAATGATTTTTCTACGATAAAATTGATATACTATGAGAAAAAAATCCTTTTTTATTCCCCTGATGGCCTTAATGCTTCAGTCGGCTCCATTACTCAAAGCACAGCAGCTTGATCCTTTAGGAGTCTGCTATGTGGAAGTAAATAACAATAATCCGCTGAATGCAGGTTCCTATACTTTGCAGAATACGAACAGACAGCTTTTTGATGTGGCTATTATTTTTGCAGCGAATATCAACTATGATGTTTCCAAAAACCGTGCTTATATCTCAAACAATAACAATGTTACCAAAGTCCTTAATGATGTCAATACCTATGTAAAACCTTTACAGCAAAAAGGGATAAAAGTATTGCTTGATCTTTTAGGAAATCACCAGGGAGCAGGAATTTCTAATTTTCCTAACCGTGAAGCAGCAAAAGATTTCGCTTTGCAGGTGGCTCATACCGTTTATACTTACGGACTGGATGGAGTAGACCTTGATGATGAATATGCAGGATACGGAAATAACGGAACGGGACAGCCTAATAACAGTTCTTTTGTCATGCTTCTGCAGGAATTGAAAGCAGCAATGCCGGATAAACTGATTACATTCTACTACTATGGTCCGGCTACAACCAGACAAACTTATAATGGAGATTTAGCAGGAAATTATATTGATTATACATGGAATGCGATGTACAGTACATACAATGCGCCTGTTGTTCCTCCTCTTAATAAATCCAAAATCTCTGCAGCGGCAACATGGATACAAAACTCGAATCCAAGCTCAACTTCTGCCACTACACTGGCAAACTTAGCAACCAGTACAAAGAATGACCAATATGGTGTATTCATGTGGTATGACCTGGGAGGAACCAATGTAGCCAGCTATCTGAGCACAGGTTCCAATATTCTTTATAATGAAAATACACTTTTAAGCGGTCAATTATATTCATGGTCTCAGGGGCAAACCTGTGATCCACCATTAGGACTCGATGTTTCAAACGTGACAGGAACTTCAGCAAAACTGAACTGGACTTCCAATACTTCCCAGTCTTATAATATTGACTACAAACCGGCCAATTCTACAGTATGGACAAACGTAGCCAATAATTACTCAGGAAATAATATTGTCATCAATAACCTTACCCTGAACACCAATTACGATTGGAGAATACAGTCCAATTGCTCACCGACATTAACAAGTACTTATATTTTTGCACCAAGGTTTAACTCCGGAAGTGGCTGCACTACGCCATCAGGATTAACTTCCGGAAGTTTCCTTGGTAATACTGCTCAGCTATCTTGGGATGCAGGAAATGCAACTTCATATACACTGCAGTATAAAACTGCAGCAGCCACAACATGGTCTGAAATTCCGAATATTACAACTAATTCTTACGCCCTTCAAAATCTTACCCCAAATACAAATTATGTATGGAAAGTACAGGCGGGATGTGCCGGAGGAACTACAAGTACGTATTCAGGAGAAGGATCATTCAACAGTGGCTTTGCACCTGTTACAAGTCCCGGAGCAAGATCTCTTTCTTTCAACGGAAGCACGCACTATCTTAATGCAGGACAATTTAACCTGAGTGGAAATGCGATGACATTTGAAGGTTGGGTAAAAGTAAATGCTTTCAAAACAGGATTCCCTTATATTTCATCAGTAATGGGAGTGGAAGTAGGAGATAATAACTCGGCAATGCTTCGTTTCGGAGATGGAAATCTGGCGAATAACAAACTTCAGTTTATCCTGAGCTTCGGTTCATCACAGGTGAAGCTTAATACAAATACCGCATTCAATACCAATACATGGTATCATATAGCAGCCACTTATGATGGGGCAGCAATGAAAATTTATGTCAACGGAAGCCTTGATGCCAGCTTTGCAGTAACGGGTAACTTTACAGCAAACGGAATCCTTTATCTGGGAAGAAATTATGACAATTCCCGTACAATCAACGGTTTCCTGGATGAATTCAGAGTTTGGAAAAAAGCACTAACACCACAGGAAATATTGAGTAACAGCTGTAATGTTCCTGCCAACTCCACAGGTCTTGAAGCGAACTGGAAAATGGATGAAGGAAGTGGAATGGGAGCTTTGGATGCTACAGCAAACACTCATTTTGCCACCCTGATCAATATGACAGATGCCAACTGGAGAACAGATGTTGCCTGTTCTTCATCTCTTGCCGTGAAAGATATTGAATCGATAAAAGAGAGCAGTACAGTCTATCCAAATCCTGTGAAAAGAGGAAATGATATTCACTTTGCCATCAGTGACAACTCTGCAAGTGAAGTGGCATTGTATGATGTTTCAGGAAAATTATTCAAAAAACAGAGCATTAATCAAAATAATAATGCTGTGAATACACAGGATTTAATCAGTGGTACTTATATTTACAAGATTACATCCGCAAACAGTAAAGTAATTTCAACAGGTAAAATTATTGTAAAGTAAGATTCAGATAATGATATAGTTATCAGGATTATAAATATAAAGTCTGAAATACAAAGCAGACAGACAGGATATGTACTCCTGTTTGTCTGTTTTTTCAGTCACAAGGATGTCTTGAATTTAAAAAAAAAAAATAATGCAGAATATTGTAGGAATAGATATCGGAGGGTCGCACATCACATTGGCTCAGGTAGATCCGGAAAAACGTGAAATCATTTCTTCTACCTATGTAAGAGAACATGTAGATGCTTTCGAAAATAAAGAAGTTATTTTTTCAGCATGGGTTTCGGCTATTGAAAAAGTGGCTCACAATCTGTTAAAAGAAGACCTTTTAATTGGTATCGCAATGCCGGGACCTTTCGATTATGAAAACGGAATATCGCTGATGCAGCAGGGGAAATTTATAGATATCTATCAGGTGAATATTAAAGAAGAACTGGCAAAAAGACTTTCCATTTCTCAGGAGCAGATTCATTTTGTAAATGATGCCGCAGCATTCATGGAAGGTGAAGTATTCGGAGGGTGTGCTCAGGGATTCGATAGTGCTTTTGGAGTGACTCTCGGTACAGGATTGGGAACTACTTTCTTCAACGGAGAATTTGCAACGGATGAAGATCTATGGGATTCTCCCTTCAGAAACTCTATCTGTGAAGATTATCTGGCAACACGCTGGTTTGTGAATCATTATAAAGAACTGACAGGAGAGGAAATCTCCGGAACCAAAGATTTGCTGGATAAACCCATAGAAATACAGACCAGAATGTTTGATGAATACGCAGATTCTTTTTCAGAATTTATTATCAGATATGTAGCTCATTACAAACCGGAAGTTTTAGTTATAGGAGGGAATATTGCCAAAGCTTATCCTCATTTCGAGCAAAGATTTATTCAGAATTTAACAAAGAATAATATTAACTTGCAGGTTAAAATTTCTGCTATATTTGAAGATGCAGCCATTCTTGGAGCTGCCAGCTATGCATTAAAAAAGCTTATATAAATTAACAAACGAAACGTACAATGAAGTTTATATTTTCTACTTGCTTACTGTTAGTACAGGCCTGGGCTTTAGGTCAGAATGTATCTCCCGTAGATTATGTGAATCCTCTAATGGGAACACAATCCAAACCCTCTTTATCCAATGGAAATACCTATCCGGCCGTAGGACTTCCATGGGGAATGAATATCTGGACTCCCCAGACCGGTAAGATGGGTGACGGATGGGCATATACCTACGATGCAGATAAAATAAAAGGATTTAAACAAACGCACCAACCCTCTCCATGGATGAATGATTATGGCGCATTTGCCATCATGCCGGGAGTAGGAAAAGTAAAATTTAAAGAAGACGAAAGAGCAAGTTGGTTCAGCCACAAGGCTGAGGTTACTACGCCTTACTTTTATAGTGTTTATCTGGCAGATATCAATGTCACTACAGAATTTACTCCTACGGAAAGAGCCTCTTATTTTAAATTTGATTTTCCAAAAACAGACAGCGCTTACGTAGTGGTTGATGCATTAAACAAAGGATCTTATATCAAGATTTTACCGAAGGAAAGAAAAATCCTGGGCTATACAACGAGGTATTCTACCGGGAAATATGAGAATTTTAAAAACTACTTTGTCATTCAGTTTGATAAAGATTTTGAACTGACGAAAACATGGAAAGATGATAAGCTGGTTAATGATCAGTTGGAAATTACCAGCGATCATACAGGAGCTGTAGTAGGGTTTAAGCTTAAAAATAAAGAAACGGTTTATGCAAAAGTAGCCTCTTCATTCATCAGTTTTGAGCAGGCAGAATTGAATCTTAAAAGAGAAATCGGAACCAGAAATTTTGAACAGGTAAAAACCGATGCTAAAAATATCTGGAACAAAACATTAGGAAAGATTGAGGTAAAAGGAGGAACAGACCAGCAGATGAGAACTTTTTATTCCTCTTTATACAGAACTTTATTCTTCCCGCAAAAATTATATGAAATAGATGCTCAGAACAAAATAAAACACTGGAGCCCTTACAATGGTAAAATTGTTGACGGAAGAATGTTTGCAGGAACCGGATTCTGGGATACTTTCCGGGCTTTGTATCCTTTCCTGAACCTTGTTTATCCAAATATCAATGTAGAAATGCAGGAAGGATTAGCAAATGCTTACAAAGAAGGAGGATTTTTACCAGAATGGAGCAGTCCGGGATATTCTGATATTATGATTGGAAATAATTCCGCATCTGTAGTGGCAGATGCCTACATCAAAGGACTTCGCGGATATGATACGGAAGCTCTTTGGCAGGCTGTAAAACACGGGGCCAATAACGCAGGTCCAATAGAAGCTGTAGGCCGTGCCGGAGTAGAATATTACAATACATTAGGCTACGTTCCTTACGATGTGAAAATCAATGAAAATGCAGCAAGAACTTTAGAGTACGCTTATGATGACTTTTCAATTTATCAGCTAGGAAAAGCACTCGGGAAGCCAGCTTCTGAAATTGATATTTACAAGAAAAGAGCCTACAATTACAAAAATGTATTTGACAAAGAAACCGGCTTGATGCGTGGTAAAAACAAGGATGGAAATTTCCAGAAACCTTTCAATCCTTTCAAATGGGGTGATGCATTTACTGAAGGAAACAGCTGGCATTATACATGGTCTGTTTTCCAGGATATTGATGGTCTGTCTGAATTGATGGGTGGAAAAAAGAAATTTGAAGCCAAATTGGATGAAGTATTCTCATTGCCACCGGTTTTTGATGACAGCTATTATGGAGGCGTAATTCACGAAATCAGAGAAATGCAGATTATGAATATGGGGCAGTATGCGCACGGAAATCAACCTATTCAGCATATGATCTATCTGTACAATTATGCAGGAGCTCCTTATAAAACTCAATATTGGGCAAGACAGGTGATGAATAAATTGTATCATGCCACTCCGGATGGATATTGCGGAGACGAAGACAATGGGCAGACTTCTGCATGGTATATTTTCTCTGCCCTAGGATTTTATCCGGTGACACCGGCTACAGATCAATATGTATTGGGAGCACCATTGTTTAAAGAAGCAACCATTCATCTTGAAAATGGTAAGAAAATTGAAGTAAAAGCTCCGGAAAATAATGCGGAGAATTTATATGTAAAATCTTTGAATGTAAACCAACAGCCTTATTCTAAAAATTGGTTGAGCCATAAAGAATTAATGAAAGGAGCTGTTCTGGATTTTAAAATGGATAGTAAGCCTAACAAAGAAAGAGGTTCACAGGAAAAAGATTTTCCCTATTCAATGTCAAAAGAAGAATCAAATAAATAATTTTTAATTTAGAAATACAAGCTGTATGAGTACAGAAAAAAAAGAAATATTCGATAGAGTAGAAAGTATGCTGCAGACACAAGGATTTAACATCGCAGCAAAAGATGATACAAGACCATGGGGTGGATTCTTTGTAATTGATGAAACACAGGCACAGGATTTTGCGAACCAGTATTTTGACGGGATTGATGTAGACAACCTGAGAATAGGAGGGAAGCTAAGCCCGAAAATCCTTATCGTTGCTCCGGAAGCAAGATTAAGCTGGCAATATCACCACAGAAGAGCTGAGATCTGGCAGGTGGTGGAAGGAACCGTTGGTATCAAAAGAAGCAACACTGATGAAGAAGGGGAATTAGGAGAATATGGTCCGAAAGATCAGGTAAAACTTCAGCAGGGAGAAAGACACAGATTGATTGGTCTTGCAGGCTGGGGAATTGTAGCCGAAATCTGGCAGCATACCGATGCATCCAATCCTTCAGACGAAGATGATATCGTAAGAGTACAGGATGACTTTGGAAGATAAATAAAAAATCCGCTTCATTGAAGCGGATTTTTTATTGTAAGGAAGCTTCATTCTTCCAGCTTCCAGCTTTTAAAACGTCACATCCAATCCCACATAAAAGTTAGCTTTCATAATGGGTGCATATACCATTCCGCCGTCAAAATAATTTCCGAAAGGATTTTTAAAATCAACAATCGCATTTTTCTGATAATAAGAAGTCAGGTTTTCTCCTCCTACGTAAGCTCTGATCTTTTTATTGAAATTTTTTGAGATCTGAGCGTTCAGAACGGCATAAGATTCAGAATATGTTGCTAACTGAAACTCTGCCGGATTACTTGATGTATCAGGAAGTCTCTGTTTTCCAACCCAGTTTAAAGTGGTATCAAAACTCCAGAATCCTCCATTGTTATTTTTATTGGTAGAATACGCTAAATTCACAAAACCTCTGTGTTTTGCCATGAAAGGAACTTCTCTTCTTCCCCCAATATAATCAGCCTGTACATCATAATATTTATAGGCCAGCCTTACTTCAAGATTTTTTATGGGCATAAAATCCCATTGGGTCTGGAATGAATTGGCAAAAGACTTTCCTTCCAGATTATAAAATGTCAACTGTTGAGGAGATTTGTCTAAATCTACCAATACCTGATCCTGAAAATCTGTTCTGAAGAAATCGGCAACAATGCTGGATTTTCTTCCGAATAATTTAAATTCCTGCTGTAAACTTGCCCCATAGTTCCATGCAATTTCAGGTTTTAAGCCGTAAATATTTCCTCCATTAGATAAAATATTGATAGCTCTGTTCGATGCAAAATACTGCTGGCTTTCCGCAAATACATTGGCTGTTCTGAATCCTCTTCCCGCAGAAAGTCTTAAAATAGTCTGAGGAGTGAAATCATATTTAAAATTAAGTCTTGGTGTAAACTGAGTTCCTGCGAGATTATGAAAATCGACTCTTGAACCTGCTACTAAAGTATATTTTAATCCCGTTAAAGTATACTCAGCAAAAATACCCGGTACAATTTCATTTCTTCTCATATCGTCTATCAAATACGTTTCTTTATAACCGTCATACAAGAAGCTTGCTCCTGCTTTATACTTATGATTGGTATTTCCGATGATGCTTTCAAAAATTAAATTGGAGTAATAGGTGTGCTGCTGCCCCGCATAATTTCTTAATCCAAAGAAGCTATCCTGCTGATGATAAACGTACTGGTTCATCCAGCCGATACTTTGGTAAGGTTTTCCTTTAAAAACATATCCGGTTTTATTCCAAACCTGAAACCTTGAGATATCAATTCCTACCCCATAAAAAGGCTGTTTGTCCTGACCAAGCTTTTTATCAAAAGCAACCTGTCCTGCAGTTCTTTCATCTCTGATAAAATTAATTCCGAAATGAGACCCGAATCCTGATTTTTCAAGATCATTATAATTCAGCAAATAAGCGGCGTTGATCTGCGTTCCTTTTGGTCTGTCCAGAAAACCGTCATGATTCATATCCGTATTCCCGAAAGTTCCGTTTCCGTGAAGAAGGAAAGTCTGTGACCATTTATCATTGATAGGAGACACATTGGTAATATTTACTTCTGCTCTTCCGTTGAAATCAGAAAAAAGGTTCAGTGACGTTTCAGGCGTTTTTGCATTCTTTAAAAGTTCAGTATTAATCTGCCCCGTGATACTTTCATAACCGTTGGTTACAGTACTTCCACCTTTAGTAAGCTGGATACTTTCAATCCATCTTCCCGGAATAAAGTTGAGTCCATATGCAGAAGCCAGTCCTCTGATTTCAGGCAACTGTTCCTTCGTTAGGCTGGTGTATTTTTGATCCAGGCCAAGCATTTTCAGCTGTTTTGTTCCTGTAACGGCATTACTGAAAGATACATCCACCGTTGCATTGGTTTCGAAACTTTCAGACAGATTACAGCAAGCAGCCTTTAACAGCTCTTTCTTATCAATATTAAAAACAAGTCCGGCTTCTTTCTTACTTAAAGCTGTTGCTGCTTTAGAACCTGTTACTACCACTCCGTCAATGCTCTTTTCATGCTGGGAATGATCCTCTTTAGCTGAAGAGGCCTCATGATCTTTATGATCTTCATGTTTTGCTTCTTCTTCATAATGTACCTTTGGATTAGGTTCACCAAAAGTAAACTCTCTGTCGTACAGACAGCATCCCGGAAGCCCATTATAAACAGCATCTGAAGCTTTGTATTTTTCATTGTCATGACCCGCATCAGCAATTGCTTTTAAAATTTTATCTGATGAGGTTTTTGACGGGTCAAAATTTAAAGTAACCGTTTGTTTTTCTGCATTCCATTCTGCAGCATTTGCACCGGCATCTTTTGATGCTTTTTCTATTCTGGCTTTACATGAAGCACAGTTTCCCCTTACATAGAATTCGTTTTCTTTTTTATCAGAAACATTAGTATTTGTATGGTGTTCGTGATGGGCTTCCGCTTGTGATGGCTGCAGATCTCTGCTATACAGACAACATCCCGGAAGGCTATTATAAACAGTATCCGGAGCTTTGAACTTCTCATTGTCGTGGCCTGCTTCAGCTACTTTTTTCAGAATATCATCTGTGGATACCTTATCTGTTTCTACAGTTAAGGTTTGAAGATCAACAGAGTAAACTGCTGTTTTTGCACCCGCTTTTTTGGCAGCACTTTCAATTCTTGTTTTACACATCTCACAGTTCCCTTTTACTTTGAACTGATTTTTTGAAAGTGTTTGAGCAGATATAAATTGTGTAAATAGGAATAATGCACCAAGTATAAACCTGGAAATAGGTGATTTCATTTTGTTTAAAAGTTTAAATTAATTAAAAAACAGCTCATTACATAGTATAATGAACTCGTGATATTTTAATTAACCTACCTTAGGCGGTTGCCAGATTTCCTTTAAACGGTCTGAAAGATATGGATCTGAATATTGGAACTGAGGATTCTTATTCGCTTTGTAATAAGACAGTTCCAAACGTAGATTTTTTGAGAAAGGCGTTTCAATAAAAGTATAGCAGGCAACGCATGATGAGCAGCAGTCATCATTACATGATTTTGTTTTATCATGTTGGCTGTCTTTTTTTGAAGAATGATTTTTGCAGCAGTCCATTTTCTTGGAAGATTCTGCTTTACAGCATGTTTCCTGCATTCCTTGTGCATAGAAGTTATCCTTGGGAATCAAAAAGACTCCCAGGCAAAACACTATTGCAAGTAGGTGAAACAGCTTCATATCTGCAAAAATACAAAATTTATGGTAAAGGATCACCAACTTTTAGAGAACAGCTGTGCCAAGGCTCACCATGTGCCGGATTCAGTTTGGGCTTTTCACCCATTGCCAGATTCTGTGCAGCTGGTGCGGGAGCAGGCGCTGGTGTTGTCTGAATTACATTTTGTGCAGCTTGTGGAGCTGGAGCAGGTTTGCTGTTTAAAGGCTGTCCTACCGGAATATCACAGCGGTGTCCCGGTTGCCCGTGAGGAGGATTCATTCCGGGAGCCGTTTTTACCTGTTTTCCGTTGTTATCAAGGGTAATTTTCCCTGGAGATACTGCATTAGGATCAATTTGAATGGTGTTGGCTCCATTCACGTTTACATTCTGTGTGGTAGGAGTAGCTCCGGCAGGTTTACTGTTCAGCGGCTGTCCTACCGGAATATCGCATCGGTGGCCAGGTTGTCCGTGTGGAGGATTCATTCCGGGAGCTGTAGCCATCGGAGCAGGAGCAGGGCTGGATTGGATGCCTGCCTGATCCATCAGGGCTGTTTTTGAGGAGGTATTAAGGGCCACGTTGGGCTGGCCAGCGTTGGCTTCTTCTTTTAAATAAGTAGCTCTTTCATCCTTTTTACAAGAGGCGGCTAATAGTGATACGGCGATCAAACCTATAAATGTATTCTTCATATCCATGGGTATGAAACAAAATTAGCAAAACATTTTCAATTGTTTTGCTAATTTTATACTTATAATTTGATTTTTGGATTAATTTTTTACCAAAAGTCTAAATCCTTCTCCGTGAACGTTGATAATTTCCAATCCTTCGTCGTCTTTTAATAATTTACGAAGCTTCGCAATATATACGTCCATACTTCTTGCTGTAAAGTAATTCTCTTTTTTCCAGATTTTTCTTAACGCAAGATCTCTCGGCATGAAATCATTTCTATGGATGCAAAGAAGTTTTAATAATTCATTTTCTTTAGGAGAAAGTTTGTATTCTTTATCACCTACTTTCAGCTGTCTCAACATAGAGTCGAAGAAAATATTGCTGATTTTGAATTGCTCCTGCTCCTCATTTTCCAGTGTAGAACTTCTCTGAAGAATTGCTTTGATTTTATACAAAAGAAGTTCAGTATCAAATGGTTTTGTGATATAATCATCAGCGCCCAGCTGATATCCTTTCAAAATATCTTCTCTCATATTTCTTGCTGTAAGGAATATGATGGGTGTATTTTTATCAATCTTTTTTACATCTTCAGCTAATGAAAACCCATCTTTTTTAGGCATCATTACGTCAAATATGCAGATATCGAATTCATTTTCTGTAAATTCTTTAAGTCCCTGCTCCCCATCAGTGGCAAGAGTTACTTCAAAATTATTGATTGTCAAATAATCTTTAAGCACCGCCCCGAAACTCTGATCGTCCTCTACTAATAATATTCTGTTGCTCATAACTTTTAATAATTAATAATTAACATTAAGAATGAACTTCCTCACTCTATCTTCTATATTTTGATATTTGGTTTAACCTTTTTTATAATTGATAAATGATTATTGATAATTGATGTTTTTATCACTTATCATTCATCGTTTATTTCCTAACCCATCGGCAGTTTTATCGTAAACATACTTCCTTTTCCTTTATGAGAATCTACGATAATCTGTCCTTTGTGCAGTTCTACAATTTTCTTAACGTAGGAAAGGCCTAATCCCTGTCCTTTTACGTTGTGAATATTTCCGGTTTCTTCTCTGAAGAATTTTTCGAAAATTTTGGTTTTATTCTGGGTGTCCATTCCCATTCCTTTGTCGGAAATTTCAATGATATACCAGTGTCCTTCGTTTCTTGTTTCCACATGTATTTCCGGTGCTTCAGGAGAATATTTATTGGCATTGTCCAGTAAGTTCACCAGCATATTCGAGATATGGAACTCGTCTATTTTAAAATTATAATGAGTGGCATTGAATTTCTGAGTAAGAGAACCGTTTCTTTGCTGTACAATCAGATTGAAAGATTCTGTTGTTCTTTTGATCAATTCCCTTACATTGGTTTCTTTTAAGAATAATTCTACTTCATTCCTTTCAAGCTTAGACATATTGAGTACGTTTTCCACCTGCTTTTTCATCCTTAAGTTCTCCTGCTTGATCAGTTCGGAGTAATATTTTACCTTATCCGGATTGGTGGCTATTTTGTCATTAGCTAATGAATCCGTAGCCACAGAAATGGTTGCCAATGGTGTTTTAAACTCATGGGACATATTGTTGATGAAGTCTGTTTTTACTTCAGCAAGTTTCTTCTGCCTCATCATATAATTGATGGAAATAATGTAAATCCCAAGAATCGTAAGAAGAGATAGGAATGTTCCCAGAAGCATTGGCCAGTTGTTCATCGCAAGGGAATATTCTTTTTTAGGGAATACTAAGGCGAGGCTGTATAACGTATTTTTCTTATCGGCAAAAAGAGGAAAGCTGTAGGTATTACTGTCTTTTTTCTCTTTGTAAGCCTTATTGGCAATGCTTGTAAGCTTATTGTTGCTGTCCAGAACTCCATACCCGAATTTGGCTGTTATACCTCGTATTTTAAGTTCTTTTGCAATAACAGAGTCCAGTGTTTTCGGATCCACTCTTTTAGTAATAGGAAGGTTGTTTCCATATACTTTGACGAATTCTTTCATCGAGTAATCTCCTGTCTCAATCTCCTGATTGATATCTTGCGTCAGAAGTTCGCGATTGGTAGTATCTCTTTTTATTTTATAGGCGGCTTCATCTGTATATAAAGTGGTCAGCTTAATAGAATCTCCTTTCTGGGAAATGGGAAGCTGTGTTTTTTCAATAATATTTTTAGAATAGATAATCTGTCTCTGAGTACCGGAATCCGCCACCTGCTGGATGGTGGTTAAAGATGGCTGTTTGCTGTTGGCAAGAATATTTTTCCTGAAATCTTTATAATCCTGATTCAGGTATTTGTCAGCCTCAATTTCTTCAATACTTTTTGAAGTACTTTCCAAAACTGCATACACTTTATTTGAAAAATCCTGTTCCAGTACGCCGTAATAGCCTTTCAACCAATAAAATTGGAGCGTTACAAAGACAATCAGTGAGATCGTCATAAACACTGAAATTATTGGGATGAATTTGTTATTCATTATTTAATTATATAGGTTTTGGAAAAATGAATGTTAAAATTAATTGTTTTAAGAGTACATAAACAAAAAACGAGCCAAAAAATTGTTTTTTTTCTCTTAAAAGAGTGTTTTTTAACAATTATTTATGAATTATCCTTTAGTTGTCATATGAAAAGTCCCTTTCTATAAATAAAGTGCTAACTTTATTAAAAATAAATATTTATGGAATCTAATATCATTTTCAACAAAGATTTTGATGCAGCAAGTACTTATGTCATGAAGATTTATAAAACTGATGTTTCAACAGTGTGGAACTATTTTACCCAGGCTGAATTACTGGATCAATGGTGGGGTCCCAAACCATGGAAATGCGAGACGATAAGTCAGGATTTCAAGGAAGGAGGAATCTGGATGTATGCAATGGCAGGCCCAAACGGAGAAAAAGGACCTATGTATTCTAAAACTCAATATGGGGAGATAATGGAACACAGAAGCCTTGACTGGCTGAGTGCTTTCGCTGATAAAGAAGGGAATATCAATGAAGATTTTCCAAGGTCAAAATGGCTGATCGGTTTTACCGGAATAGAAGAAGGAACTAAAGTAACCATCAATATTCACTATCATTCTCCTGAAATTATGAAAAAGCTTATGGATATGGGATTTGAAGAAGGATTTAAAATGGGGCTGAATCAATTGGATGAATTGATTGGATGAATTTGAACAGGTTAAAAAATACTTATTTATAAAAAAGAGGATTTTCCAATGGAAAACCCTCTTTTTATTTATCAACAGGATTAACTTCCTGCTTCATTCTTCAAACTTCCAGCCTTTATAAAAGCTCTTCTTCTTGGAAATACTGAATAATTGCCTTTTTCATAAGAAGGGTCTGCTCATTGGGTCTTAATTCCGGAAGTTCTTCCAGACTTTCAAACTGTGGCCATCCGTCTTCATAATGCGTGAATTTATAATATCCAAAAGGCTCAAGCAACCTGCATACTGCAATATGAATCAGATTTACTTTATCCTCTTTCGTATATTTTTGCTGGCCGCTTCCCAGCTCCTGTAGCCCTATCAGAAATAAAAGGGTTTCAATGGGCGGATTCTTCTCAGTCTGAAAATTGTCTTCGAAGAACTGTTCTATCTTTTTCCAATATTCGGATTCGTTGATCATAATTTTATAAATGATAAATAATGATTGATAAATGATAAAGTTACTCCTTTAGCATTTTTCTGTATGAGGAAGTTACTTTCAGTATCTCCTCTGTTTTTGCTTTTATATCTGTTAAAAATTCTTTTTGAACATATTCCAGTTCTTCCAGCATTTCAAGCCAAAATAAAGTTTCATCAGTTTCTTCTATCACTATGGATATTTTTGAAAATCTTTCGGCTTTAGATCTTGCCCTGCACATCGCTCTATAATTAGCAGCCATGGAAGTGGAAGATCGGAATATCTGCTTTCTAATAACTGAAAAAGCTTCGTTATAGGGAAGTCCTGATAATTCTTTAATAATTCTGATAGCCAGAAAATTGTATTGTAATCTTGGCTATTCATCATTGATCATTTATGAATTATCATTTATCTTTAATAGAAAAGCATACTCCAATGCATCTTCTTTCAGAGACTCAAATCTTCCACTTGCTCCTCCGTGTCCTGAGCTCATATCCGTTTTAAAGACTAAAATATTGTCGTCTGTCTTTAATTCTCTTAGTTTTGCTGTCCATTTTGCAGGTTCCCAGTACTGTACCTGAGAGTCATGGAATCCTGTAGTGATGAGCATGTGCGGGTAATCTTTAGCTTCCACATTATCATAAGGAGAGTAGTCTTTCATATAATGATAATATTCCTCATCATTTGGATTTCCCCATTCATCATATTCTCCTGTTGTTAAAGGAATTGTATCATCCAGCATGGTGCTCACAACGTCTACGAAAGGGACTTGTGCTACAATTCCATTGAATAACTGAGGTTCGTAATTAACCACAGCTCCTACCAACAGACCGCCTGCACTTCCTCCCATTGCATACATGTGTCTTGATGAAGTATAATTTTCCTTAATTAAATGCTTTCCTGCATCAATAAAATCGAAGAATGTATTTTTCTTGAACAGCATTTTCCCATCCTCATACCATTCTCTTCCCAGATATTCTCCACCACGGATGTGAACGATTGCGTAAATAAAACCTCTGTCAAGCAAGGATAGTCTTACATTTGAAAAACTGGCATCAACAGTATGTCCATAACTTCCATATCCATATAACAGAAGTGGGGTATCTGCTGATTTTTTGGTGTCTTTATGATATACTAAAGAAATAGGAACTTTTACTTCTCCATCTCTGGAGTCTGCCCAGATTCTTTCTGAAATATAATTTTCAGGGAAAAACTTTCCACCCAGCACTTCCTGTTGTTTCAGAAGCTTCGTGGTTTTGTCCTTCATATTATATTCATAGGTGGAACTCGGCTGTGTAAGAGAGGTGTAGCCATAACGTAGAATCTCTGTATCAAATTCCAGATTGATTCCGATATAAGCTGTATAAGTAGGATCGGAGAAAGGTAAATAATAAGATTCCTGGGTCTTCTCATCAATAATTTTGATCTGAAGTAACCCTCTTTCTCTTTCCTCAAGAACAAGATAATCTTTGAAAATTTCAAAGCCTTCCAGTAGAACTTCTGCACGGTGAGGGATAACATCCACCCAATTTTCCATACTGCAGTTGTCAATCTTCGTTTTTACAATTTTGAAATTGATCGCATCATCAGCATTGGTAATGATGTAAAATTCATCTTCATAATGCTCTACAGAATACTCAAGATCATCTATTCTGGGCTGAATTACCTTCCATTCTTCAAATACATTATCAGAAGGGATAAAGCGGTGCTCATCAGAAATTGTACTTGAACTTGCAATGAAAATATACTGTAAAGATTTTGTTTTAAATACATTCACATCAAAAGTATCATCCTCTTCGTGGAAGATCAATACATCGTCTGCAGAATCTGTTCCCAGCTGGTGCCTGTATACCTGGAATGCACGCAGACTCTTATCTTTTCTAATATAAAAGACATGCTGATTATCATTTGCCCAAACTGCTTTTCCTGTTGTATTCAGAATTGTGTCTGTAAGAATTTCACCTGTCTTTAGGCTCTTGAAGTTAAGAGTATAAATTCTTCTTCCCACATCATCTGAAGAAAAAGAAGCCAGCTCATTATTGGGGCTTACTGCTACGCTTCCTACTTCAAAAAATTCTTTGCCTCCTGCCAGAATATTAACGTCAAGTACAATCTCTTCTTCGTTGTCAAGACTTTTGTGTTTTCTGCAGAAAATAGGATATTCCTTACCTTCTTCATAACGTACAATATACCAGTACTCATTAAAAAAGTAAGGTAGAGATTCATCATCCTTTTTATAACGGGCTTTCATCTCTTCAAAAAGCTCTTCCTGAAGGGCTTCCGTATCTTTCATGATGAATTCTTCGTAGGCATTTTCTTCCTCAATATATTTGATGACTTCAGGGTTTTCCCTTTCATTCAGCCAAAAGTAATTATCGGTTCTTTTATCGCCGTGGGTTTCTAATATTTTTTCTATTTTTTTTGCCTGTGGAGCTTTCATCCTATATTTTTAGTTATTTGCGTCCCGAATATTAAAGGCACGCTATATTCAATGTTAATTCTTGTTCAAATATAAGAAAGGCTATCTACAATTTGATAGCCTTTCTTATTATTATTGTAAGACGGATTACTTTTTTATAGTTTTAATTGTTTTTATGCTTCCATCTTTCATTTTTAGAGAAATAAAATATATTCCGGTATTCAGATCTCCGAGATGAAGTGGAGAAGAAGGGTTTTTAATAGTTCTTATCTGCTTTCCAGAAATATCTGTAATAGAGATGGACCTTACATTTGAAATATCTGAAATAGTTACCAGATCTGTAAATGGATTCGGTGATACCTGAATTTTTTCATTGTCCTTAAAAGCTTGATGAGTGGATAGTACAGAACTATCATATGCTGAGATTTGAAAGTTTCCATTGGCCTCATCTTTTTTGGATTTCCATACGCTGATGTGCAGAATAGCACCAGGGGTTTGGCCGGTTAGATTGATTTTAGAGAAAGCGTTTTGGTCATTGTTATTACACGCAATTTCTGTTAAAGAACCACAACCTCCGCTATAAGCAGCAAGCACCGAGTCCGTAAATGGAGAACCTGTAACTCCTTTGGTTTCTATGGTAAGGGTTCCGCTTGGAGGTACAACGACTGTAAACCAGATATTGTCAGCAGTATCGTACCAGCAGGAAGGATCATTACCATCTGTAGTTGCCCCTGCGTTACTGGTAGTAATTGCTCCGGATGCAAAATCACTTGCAACAGTTAAAGGAGTAGCTCCTGAGCAGTTATCATTGGCGGGTGGAGTAAATTCATAGGCTGAAACTCTAAATTCTCCATAATCCGCATCTACACTATAATTCCAAACATTGATGTATAATGTTGCGCCGGGAGTTTGTCCTGTTAGATACATGAGAGAGAAATAACCTGTTCCTGTATCATCATCACAAGCAATTTCTGTCAATGAGCCACAAGCCCCATTATAAACACTGAGTACAGTGTCATAAACTTCCGAACCTGAAACTGGTCGTGTTTCTATGGCAAGATTTCCACTTGGAGGAATAACAGCCTTGAACCATACGTTGTTACTGGCGCTTGGTCGACAGGGAGGGGCTGTATTGTTTGTGGTTGTTCCTGAGTTGGTGGAAGTGATAACTCCTGAAGCAAAGTTAGTTCCAACGACTAAAGGAGTTGCTCCTGAGCAATTGTCATTAGCTGGAGGTGTATACTCATAAGCTGCAACCTGAAATTTTCCATCATCAGAACTTGATTGAATCTTCCATACACTTATATATAAAGTAGCACCTGGAGTCTGCCCGGTTAGATAGATCAAGGAGAAACCACTTTGTCCACTATACTTATTACAAGCAATTTCGGTTAAAGAACCACAGGTGCCGCTATAAACATTAAGTGTTGAACTATTAAATAAAGAGCCTGGAGCTTGGCGTGTTTCTATAGCCAGATTTCCGCTTGGAGGAACAATAGCCTTAAACCATACATTATTACCGGCCATTGGTCGGCAAGAAGGTGTACTGCTATCTGCAGTTGCTCCTATATTCGTAGAAGTGATAGCGCTTGAAGTGAAGTTGGTTCCAACCGTTAAAGGTGTTGCTCCTGAGCAGTTATCATTTATGACTAGTAATGGGTCAAACGCTGAAATCTGAAATGGCGCATTAATAGCATTTGAAACATATTTCCAGGCACTTATATATAGTTTAGTGCCGGGAGTTTGACCTGTTAAAGTGATTTTAGAGAAAAAGTATAGCCCGCTGCTGCTATCACAAGCAATTTGAGTTAAAGAGCTACAAGTTCCACTGTAAATACTGAGTGTCGTATTATTCAGTTCTGAGCCTGGAGCCTTTTGAGTTTCTATAGTAAGATTTCCACTTGGAGGGACTATAGCTGTAAACCATATATTGTCAATGGCATATGCGTTGCAGGATGGAATAGCTCCATCTGTGGTTGCTCCTAAATTGGTAACAGTGATGGCTCCTGATGCAAAGTTGTTTCCTAGAGTTAAGGGTGTTGCTGCTGAGCAGTTGTCATTGGCAGGCTGTACAGGGTCATACGCTGAAATCTTAAATTGTCCATTGCCCATACTTATATAAGACTTCTTCCATACACTTATATATAATGTGCTGCCAGGAGTTTGGTTGGTAAGTGATATCAATGAATATTCGCTTACGCCTGAGTCATCATCACAGGCAATCTGAGTTAAAGAGCCACACGTTCCGCTATAAACACTTAATACAGGATCATTAAATGAAGAACCTGGAGCTTCCCGGATTTCAATTTTAAGTTTGCCGCTTGCTGGTACAACAGCTTTGAACCAAACATTTTCTACAGCATAAGAATTACAGGATGGAGTAGCTCCATCTGTGGTTGCTCCTACATTGGTAGAAATAATAGCCCCTGAAGCAAAATTTGCTCCAACATTTAGGGTGATTGCTCCTGAACAATCATTGTTTTGTGCATTTACAAGTACAATTGCAAAGAGAAATAAATAAGATAATAATTTTCTCATATTTTTCTGTTGTTTCTGGTTTCTAGTTTTTTTCAAATATACAAAAGTATTGTATGTCATACAATGACAATAGGTTGTAGCTTGTGTTGTGAATTTTTTATTATATAAGTTTGGAGGATATTTAATTCAATATTAATTTTTGTTCAACTTTAGCAAAAAAAAACCATCTTTTCAATAAAGGAAAGATGGTTGATCGTATTTTTATAATTAAAGACTATTTATGAAGTGCTTTAATATACTTTTCAAGGGCCATTGTCATAGAAGGCGTTTCCTTCGTAGGGGCCATTAAATCTACTTTTAATCCTGCTTCTTCTGCGGCTGCCAAAGTCGTGTTTCCGAAAACTCCGATCTTTGTTTCATCCTGCTTGAAGCCAGGGAAGTTTTGTTGTAACGATTTGATACCCTGTGGGCTGAAGAAAATCAGCATGTCATAATCTTTGACATTGATATCTGTAAGGTCGCTGCATACGGTACGGTACATAATTGCTCTTGTCCAGTCTACATTAGATGCATCCATGGTTTTTACAATATCCGGACTTAAAACATCTGAAGAGGGCAGCAGATATTTTTCAGTTGGGAATTTTTTGAAAAGAGGAAGCAGGTCTGAGAAGTTTTTCTCCCCAAAGCTGATTTTTCTTTTTCTGTACACAATATGCTTTTGAAGGTAGTTGGCAATTGCTTCCGACTGACAGATGTATCTCATTGTATCCGGAACAGCGAAACGCAATTCCTCTGCTAGTCTGAAGTAATGGTCAATCGCATTTTTACTGGTAAAAATAATACCGGTATACTGCGTCAGATCTATTTTCTGTGTTCTGAGCTCTTTATTGTCAACCCCTTCGACGTGGATAAATGGACGGAAATCAATCTTTATTTTTTCCTTCTTCGCTATATCCAAATATGGAGAAGACTCACTAGGCGCTGGTTGAGAAACCAATATAGACTTTATTCTCATCATTGACATTTATTAAAAAAATAACAACTTCCAAAGCAATAATAATGGTGCGATTTGGAGGGTGCAAATATACAAAAATTTATAATACCATTTCTCGGGAAGAATCTTGTTCTTGTGAAATAAATAGAAAAAAACTTTGAAAATGAATACAAAAGCGAAGAAGCAGAAATAATATAAAAACATTTTATTTCTGTCTATCGGGAAGTAATAATGGGCTACACAAAGAATTATTAGCAAAAATGAAAGAATGAAATAAAATTTTGTGGAGGTAAAATAAAAAATAGTCCATTTTTTTCCATCCCCTATACTTTGATAAAATAAAAAACCTAATGTTGATTTTATTAAATAAAAAAACAGCACTGCCAGCAAAGTATACCCAAATTTATTAAGCTGATATCCAAAAAGCTGAAGATCCGCAATATATTTCGGGACAATAGGAACGTATTGTGAAATTAAGACGGACAGTGTAAGGGTGGTTACACATGAGGTGATAATCCAGCTGGGAAGGTTATTGCTCGCATCAAAATATTTCTGAAGCAGAAAATCTTTGAGACTGGCATCCCTTTCTATGACGTTCATCATAAAAACATACAAGAATATACAGCCCACGAGGATAAAAATTACCCAGTCATTATTCTCAGGTATTCTTACGTGATTGACAAAGTGTTGTGATGATGGCAAAATTTAAGTTTTTTATTTATTATTTAACTTCATATAACACAATACGGCACAGATTTTCCTGTCACCTGATTCGTGAATTTGCAGTTAAAATATTTGCTCTCACAGATTTTACAGAGTGTTCAGATCTATCGAATAAAAGTTTCTGTTTCATCCGCTTAATCCCTGAGAAATATTTTTGCAAAATTATAGATTATTTTGTATAAAATAAAAAGGTTAAATAAACTATCTTTGCAAACTGAAATGAAAAAACTCGTCATCATCCCAACATACAACGAAAAGGAAAATATTGAAAATATTATTTCCGCAGTTTTTGCATTGGAGGACGACTTTCATATCTTAGTGGTAGATGATTCTTCTCCGGATGGAACTGCAGAGATTGTAAAAGAGTTGCAGAAGAAAAATCCGCATTATCTTCACCTCTCGATAAGACATGTGAAAGATGGCTTGGGAAAGGCATATATTCATGGTTTTAAATGGGCAATTGAAAATAAATATGATTATATTTTCGAGATGGATGCCGATTTCTCACATAACCCGAATGATCTTCCGAAACTTTTTGAAGCCTGTAAAAATGCAGATATGGCCATTGGTTCCCGTTACTCAAAAGGAGTGAATGTGGTGAACTGGCCAATGGGAAGAGTATTATTGTCTTACTTTGCCTCAAAATATGTAAGGTTTGTACTGGGACTTCCTATTCATGATACGACAGCAGGATTTGTTTGTTTTTCAAGAAAAGTATTGGAGGAAATAGGATTGGATAATGTGAAATTAAAAGGCTATGGGTTTCAGATAGAAATGAAATTCAGAGCATTTAAAAAAGGTTTTAGAATTGTAGAAGTTCCTATTATATTTACCAACAGAATTTTAGGAGAAAGCAAAATGAACGGAGGAATTATCCATGAAGCCGTTTTTGGAGTACTGAACTTAAAATGGAAATCAATCATCAACAGATTATGAAACTGATGAAAAAGCTAATCTTTATTTTCGTTTTGCTGGGACTGTTTTCGTGCGGCGATTATATTGATAAGCCTAAAAATCTGATCGATAAAGAAATGATGGCAGAAATTATTGCCGATCTTGCGATCAATGATCAGGCTATCTTTGTATATCCTGATAAAAATATGGAAGCAGGTACAAGAGCTGTGCTGAAGTCTCATAAAGTAAAATCTGATGACTTTGTAGACAGTTTCAAATACTATGTGATTAAAGAAGAAATGGATGGGATTACCAATGATGCACAGGAAATATTGCTGAAAAAAGATCCCAAAGCAGATAAATACATAAAGGATAGATTGAAACAAAATGGTGTTGTAATGCCTGTCGTAAGGTAAAATTACCCGGAAGTTTCTGCCCTACAAGAATCACTGGTAAAACAGTGTTTTAAAAAAGTATAGAGATGAAATTTTTTAATATAGAAAAAACCTCTGAAGGAAAAGCCAGAGCAGGGGAAATTACCACAGATCACGGGAAGATTCAAACTCCTATTTTTATGCCTGTGGGAACTGTAGCAAGTGTGAAAACAGTTCATCAGAGAGAATTAAAAGAAGACATTAAAGCTCAGATTATTCTGGGAAATACTTATCACCTATACCTTCGTCCCGGAATGGAGACGATGCAGGATGCAGGTGGTTTACATAAATTCATGAACTGGGATCTTCCAATCCTTACCGATTCCGGAGGTTTTCAGGTGTTTTCACTGGCGAGCAACAGAAAGATGACAGAAGAAGGTGCGAGATTCAAATCTCACATCGACGGTAGTTACCATATGTTCTCTCCGGAAAGATCAATGGAGATTCAAAGACAGATCGGAGCCGATATTTTTATGGCTTTTGATGAATGTACTCCTTATCCTTGTGATTACAACCAGGCAAAATCATCTATGGAGCTTACACACCGTTGGCTGAAAAGATGTATTGAATGGACGAATGATAACCCTGAATTATACGGGTATAAACAAAGACTTTTCCCAATTGTTCAGGGATCTACCTATTCCGATCTTAGAAAAATTTCTGCAGAAGTAATTTCTGAAGCAGGAGCAGAAGGAAATGCTATTGGAGGACTTTCTGTTGGAGAACCTGAAGAAGAAATGTACAGAATTACAGATGAAGTAACAGACATTCTTCCAAAAGAAAAACCAAGATATCTGATGGGAGTAGGAACTCCATGGAATATTCTTGAATCCATCGGGCTGGGAATTGATATGATGGATTGTGTAATGCCAACAAGAAATGCAAGAAATGCAATGCTTTTCACATGGCAAGGGGTGATGAACCTTAAAAATGAGAAATGGAAGCGCGATTTTTCGCCTTTGGACGAATTCGGAACCAGTTTTGTGGATCGTGAATATTCAAAAGCGTATCTTCGCCACCTGTTTGTATCCAAAGAATATCTGGCAAAACAGATTGCTTCGATTCATAATCTTGCATTCTACCTGGATTTAGTAAAAGTAGCCAGAGAACATATTGTTGCAGGAGATTTTTATGAATGGAAAAACTCTGTAGTACCAATTCTTAGACAAAGACTGTAAGAAAATATGCTTAAAATTGTAGACAGATATATCATTAAAAAATACCTTGGAACTTTTAGTTTCATGTTGGTATTATTGTCTATAGTCGTATTGGTCATTGATGTTCAGCAAAAGATTCCAAGGATAGAAAATGCGAAGGCCATTGATCCGAAACTGGATCTGACCTATTTCCTTATCCATTTTTATCCCTTCTGGATCATCAATCTTGTAGTGACTTTCCTTTCCATTCTGGTATTTATTTCGGTAATTTATTTTACCTCCAGGATGGCAAATAATACTGAAATTGTTGCTATTATCAGTAGTGGAGCCAGTTTTCACAGGTTTTCCAAACCTTATCTGGTTACCTCTATTTTTATTGGATTGATTGCTCTTGTGGTGTATCATATGGTGCTGCCATGGGCCAATATCAAGAAAAATGAACTGGAAGCTTATACCTATAATGCAGCCAATAAAGAAAAGATTTTAGGAACAGCACCCGCTTCTTCACAGCTGAGTAAAACGGAATATATTTTCGTTGATTCATGGAATAAAAGAGAAAAAAGAGGATCGAGTTTTGTCTATCAGAAATATGATAAAGACAGAAAAATGACCTACGAGCTGAAAGCAAGCGAAGTATATTGGGATAAAACAAAAAAACAGTTTGTTCTTAATAATTATCTTGAAAAAACAATCAATAAAGACAATACCGAAAAACTAGGAAACGGAATAGAATTAAGAAAAAATTACGGTCATTCACCGGAAGAACTTTTTCCTAATGAACTTTTGGGGCAAAATAAAACCACACCGGAACTCCTGAAATTTATTGAAAGAGAAAAGGCAAGAGGAAACAGTAACCTGAATTCCTATCTGAATGAGCTTCACCAAAGAACATCGATGCCTGTTTCCATTATTATTCTTACTTTCCTGGCTCTTTCTCTGTCATCACAAAAGAAAAGAGGAGGATTGGGAGTTAACCTGGCAATAGGAATTTCATTGGCCTTTATTTTCGTGTTTTCATTTGAAGCTTTAAAAGTAGTTTCAGAAAATAAAAGTTTGTCTCCGGCTGTAGCGATGTGGCTGCCCAATCTGGTATTCCTTCCGCTTACTCTTTACCTTTATATCAAAAGAGCCAATCAGTAAAGTAATTTTACTTCCTTGTGATAAAAGGAATGCATTCCGTCTTCCAGTTCGATCCAGAGTTCACCCTTCTCGTCTGCATTTCGGATAATGCCATTTTGTCGCTCTTTTTCAATTTCAAAGACAGATACCTGATCTTTTTTGAAAAGATTTTTATTAAACCCATCCAGAATTTCCTGATCAGAAGGAATGTTTTTTAGTTTTTCAGACAGATATTCATGGAGATTTAAAGCCAGTTCTTCAAGGTCAAATTGTATTCCCGTCTGGGTCAGAAGTGATCCCGCATTCGATATTGTATCAAAATCTTCCTGAAGAATATTGATTCCGGCTCCTATGATGAAATAATTATTTTGATTAATTTTTTTCTTTTCTATTAAAATTCCAACGATTTTTTTACCTTTAAGGATGATATCATTCGGCCATTTGATTTTTACCTCAGAGTCAGACAATTTGGCAAGGAAATCCCGGATCACCATTGCGGTATAATAATTGAATATAAAGTCGGAGCACAGGATGTTCTGAGTACTCACTGCCAGCGTATAAGCCAGGTTTTTTCCGGCAGTCTGAGTCCAAACATTTCCATACTGACCACGGCCTTTAGTTTGATTAAAAGTATGAAGCCCAATAAAATTTGAATTTCCGTAAAGTAAAAACTTTGATATTTCGTCATTAGTAGAAGAACATTCTTTCAGATAGAAGAGTTGGCTCATTTAAGAAAAATTTAAGACATTAGGAGGGTAAAAGTAAGGTTAAAGTAAAGAAAAAACAATAAATTTGCAGATTATAGTATTTTTTTAATGAATAAAACAGCAGAAAAACAAGCGTTAATAGATAAAATCGTTGAAGCTATCCAGGATGTAAAAGGAGAAGACATTATGATCTTTGATCTTTCCAACATCGAAAACTCCGTAGCAGAAACGTTCGTGATATGTAGCGGAAACTCAAATACACAGGTAGCTGCATTAGCAGGAAGTGTAGAGAAAAAAGTAAGAAACGAACTGCAGGACAGACCTTGGCACGTAGAAGGTACTGAAAATGCGATGTGGGTATTGGTGGATTACGTTTCAGTGGTGGTTCATATATTCCAAAAACAGGTACGTGAGTACTATGATATAGAAGAGCTTTGGGGTGACGCAGTCATTACCAAAATTGAAAATGAATAATAAAAATTTTAAAAAGTCTAAATGAATAATAAAGGATTCAACTGGTTCTTTCCTATTGCAATCATAGCTCTTTTGCTGTTCTTTGGCTCCAATTTCCTTGGGGGCGATACTGCAAAATCTATTGATGAAGATGGTTTCTTTAGAGAAATGCAGGCGGGCAAAGTCCAGAATATAATTATATACAAAGACATAGAGAAAGCGGATGTTTTCCTAACAAAAGAAGCAAAATCGGCAATGGTGTCCAAAGCCGGAAAAGAAAACAACCCACTTTCCGTCCTGGACATGGCTCCTAAAGCAGATTTTTCTGTAAAATATGGAGACCTTCAACTTTTCCTTCAGAAATTTGAGCAGGTCAAAGCCAGCAATCCGGTTATTAAAACAACTAAAGATTACGGTACTGGAAAAAGCGCATTAATGGATATTTTAATTCCTGCGCTGGTTTGGATTTCTATTTTAGGATTATTCTACTTCCTTCTTTTCAGAAAGATGGGCGGAGGCGGAGGTCCTGGCGGACAAATCTTCTCTATCGGAAAATCTAAAGCAAAACTTTTCGACGAAAAAGAAAGAATTCAGGTAACATTTAAAGATGTTGCAGGATTGGAAGGTGCTAAAGAAGAAGTTCAGGAAGTAGTAGATTTCTTGAAAAACTCTGAAAAATATACAAAACTGGGAGGTAAAATTCCTAAAGGAGTTCTTTTGGTAGGCCCTCCGGGAACAGGTAAAACCTTATTGGCAAAAGCTGTTGCAGGTGAAGCTAAAGTTCCGTTCTTCTCCCTTTCAGGATCAGATTTCGTTGAAATGTTTGTTGGGGTAGGAGCTTCCAGAGTAAGAGATCTTTTTGCTCAGGCTAAAGCAAAATCTCCGGCGATCATCTTCATTGATGAGATTGATGCTATCGGACGTGCAAGAGGAAAGAATAATTTCTCTGGCGGAAACGACGAAAGAGAAAATACATTGAACCAGCTTCTTACCGAAATGGACGGTTTCGGAACAGATGTCAATGTCATTGTAATGGCGGCTACCAACAGAGCGGATATTCTTGATAAAGCATTAATGAGAGCAGGTCGTTTTGACCGTTCTATCTATGTGGATCTTCCGGAACT
Organism: Chryseobacterium sp. Marseille-Q8038; assembly: GCF_965111995.1. Lineage (NCBI taxonomy): Bacteria > Pseudomonadati > Bacteroidota > Flavobacteriia > Flavobacteriales > Weeksellaceae > Chryseobacterium > Chryseobacterium sp. Marseille-Q8038. The sequence continues at coordinate 1,986,830 of NZ_CBCOPN010000002.1, forward strand.
TCACGAAAGAAGACAGATCTTTGATGTTCACTTGAAAAAGATCAAGCTTGATGATAATGTAGATAGAGATTTCTTAGCAAAACAAACTCCTGGATTCAGTGGGGCAGATATTGCTAATGTTTGTAATGAAGCAGCATTAATCGCAGCAAGATATAACCATACTTCTGTTACAAAACAGGACTTCCTGGATGCGGTAGACAGAATTATCGGTGGACTTGAGAAGAAAAATATGGCCATCAAACCATCTGAAAAGAGAAGAGTTGCTTATCATGAAGCAGGTCACGCTACAATTTCCTGGTTAGTAGAACATGCATCACCACTTCTAAAAGTAACAATTGTTCCAAGAGGACGTTCTTTAGGGGCAGCATGGTATCTTCCGGAAGAAAGACAGCTTACCACTACTGAGCAAATGCTGGACGAAATGTGTGCAACATTGGGAGGTAGAGCTGCAGAGCAGGTGATCTTCAACAATATCTCTACAGGAGCACTTTCTGATCTTGAAACAGTAACGAAGAGAGCTCAGGCTATGGTAACAATCTACGGATTAAGTCCGAATATCGGTAATATTTCTTACTATGACAGTTCAGGACAGTCTGAATACTCATTCGGAAAGCCTTATTCTGAAGAAACAGCTACCAAAATTGATGCAGAGATCAAATTGATTATCGAAAACCAGTACGAAAGAGCAGTAAGAATTCTTGAAGAAAATAAAGATAAACTGGATGCTCTGGCAAATAAATTGTTGGAAAAAGAAGTGATCTTCCGTGAAGACTTAGAAGAAATATTCGGTAAGAGAGCATGGGATCCTGAATTGACAGAGAAACCTGTTACCAATACTATTCCTGAAAAAGATCAGCCAATAGCAGAGGAAACACCTCAGATCAAAGAAAAAGAAGAAGAAAGCGAAATTCAGGCTCCAGAAAGCCCAACACAGCTTTAAGACTCTAAAAAATAGAATTAACAAAAACCTGACAACTGCAAAATTGTCAGGTTTTTTCATATTTGAAGAGATATTTTGGACACTATTGTAATTTATTTTCTATTTTTGTATAAAGTTGACTAAAAATAGATTAAGTTGAATTTATTCAAGAGGATTGTAAGCAAACTTACCAACCAGCCTGAAGAGGAGGACAAACAGAGCCTGGAGAAGCTTGGGGATTCGCTGAAAAATGCGGATCTTGACTATAAGTTTGCGCAATTATTTACGCATTCGGGGGGATTTTTTAATTATTGTGCAGATGAAGCGGAAGCTCTACAAACTTTAAATCAAATTATCAAAATAGAAGGTATTAAAAACCTTTTCTGTTGGGATAAAGAACTTCAGAACTTTTTAAACGTTGTGAAGTCTACTTATACTTCAGAACTGCAGTCTTCTAATGAGGCCGCATTCATTACTTGTGAATACCTGATTGCCTATGATGGCAGAATCATGCTTTCCCATAATAATATCCTTCATTATCATTCGTCAAGGCTTCCTGACAAAATTATTATCATTGCCAATGTTTCTCAGATTGTGAACAACCTGAATGATGCAATGGGGAAAATAAAAAGAAACGGAAATATCAAGAACCTTACTTCCATCAGCGGAAGCCAGTCAAAAATGGACAGTTCTTCCAATGCCAATACAAAACTGTTTTTATTGCTGCTTGAAGATTAAGCAACCACTTCTAAATTTTAAATTTTGGACAAAAACCTCATTCAAAGAACCGTATCAGGGATAGTGTATGTAGCCGTCATTATTCTTTGTTCTACTCCGTTGGGAGCACAGCTGCTGAACAGTATTGTACCTGGTCTCATTAAACAGCAGTATCTTTTTTATGGCTTAATGAGTCTGTTGCTGATTGTGGGAACCTGGGAATGTGTCAAAATCATGAAATTTGGAAACGGATATGAAAAATGGGTGGTATTCCCATTAGTCATGTTTATTTTCTATATTTTTTCCAAAAGATATTTTAGTCACGATTTCTTTTTTGATTTCAGGCTTAGTGAAATACTGGCACTGGCGCTTATTGGGATTGCTGTGGTTACTTTATTCAAATATCCTAACGAATTATACTTTGATAGTGGGAAACTCATTTTTACCGTTATTTATGTAGCTCTGCCGTTTAGTTTTGCATTAGGACTTCCAAAGTTCTCCAGCTATACAGACGGTTTCTCCCTGGAGGTTCTGTTTCTGTTTATCCTGATCTGGAGTAGTGATACCTTTGCGTATCTGGTAGGGAAGTTTTTCGGTAAACATAAAATGGCGCCTAAAATTTCTCCTAAAAAAACATGGGAAGGATATGCCGGAGGTGTAATTCTTACATTGGTTCTGTCTTATTTTATTGAACATTATCAGCCTGAGCTGAGAGGAAACTGGATGATTGTAGGATTTCTGGTTGCTGCCTTTGCTCCTTTGGGAGATTTGGTAGAAAGCCAATTGAAAAGAAATTTCGGTGTAAAAGACAGTGGAAACATCATTCCTGGCCATGGTGGAGTTTTAGACAGACTGGATAGTTTTATTATCTGCGTTCCTGTCGTATATTTGTACTTTATTTTAGAAAAATTTATTTAGTCTCATGAAATTACATAGAGAATCAAAAGGAACGATTACCGTTGCAACCCTGCTTTTTATTATTCTGGGTGCGTTAGCAATTTATTTCCTTGAAATATGGTCACTGGTGATCATTATGCCTTTGTTGGTTATTTACGGTTTAGTTTTCTGGTTCTTCAGAGTTCCGGATCGTAATATCCTTGATCACAAAGAAAACGTAATAGCTCCGGTAGACGGAAAAGTGGTAATGATCAAAGAAGTGGATGAAGATGAATTTATAAAAGGAAAAGCCATCCAGGTTTCTATTTTCATGTCTCCATTGAATGTTCACATCTGCAGGTATCCGGTTTCGGGAGAAGTGATTTATAAAAAATATCACCCGGGAAAATATCTGGTAGCATGGCATGAAAAGTCTTCTACGGAGAATGAAAGAACTACGGTAGCCATACAAACGATGACCAATCATAAAGTAGTCTTCAGACAGATTGCCGGATATGTGGCAAGAAGAATCGTTTTCTACTGTAACGAAGGTGATAAAGCAAAAGCCGGGCATGAGTTCGGGTTTATTAAATTCGGTTCCAGAATGGATGTATTCCTGCCATTGGATACTGAGATCATCTGCAAGATTGGTGATATTACAAAAGGAGGTGAAGATATAATCGCCAAACTGAAAGAAAATTAATAGTATTATCGTATATAAGATCAAAAGAGAGCCTTTATAGCTCTCTTTTTTATTGAATAAACATGAATCTCATTTGAGTGTTTTAAGTTTAAATTACGCATGAGTAATATTGCGTATCAGAAGATAGATGCTTTTTCGTTGAGATCAATAATTTTGCATGCTTAAAAACACAAGCTCATGCTTTTAAGTGATGTGAGGTAAATGCTTATTAATTTCTTGTCAAAAATGGTATTTCATTTGATAATTTTAATAAATTGTAGCTAGAAAACACCTTAATCATATCCTTTTTAATGCTGAAAAAGACGATACATTTCGTGTTGTAGATTTTTTTATTTTGCATGAAAGGTTGTTAATATTGGAAAATTTATGCTTTCAGGAGTACAAATACCAACTTAAGCTTGTGAAAGCATAAAAAAACAACAAGATGATTTATAAGTTTTTCTTTAAGATGATCAACGATGAAACAGAGAAGATGGATGACGATTTTGACAGTAATTATCTGCATCTTATCAATCGGTATCTGCTTTTACTGTTTTTCATATTTCTGTTTTATTCCATTTTTATTATTGCTTTTTTCGGAGATATGTTGATCTCAACATTTCTTACCGTAATTACCTTTTTCTGGCTGTTTCTTATGGCTATAAAAGGAAAGACCAGGCGCTTTAAAAAGGTTTTGAAAACTTCTATTATCGGTACATTCGTTTTACTGACTTTTATTGTCAACTTTTTTAATATTTATACTTACAAGAATGCAGGGGTAGAATATTTCTACTTTTGCCTTCTGTTTGCGGTTCCTTTCTTCCTGAATTATAAAAAAGATTCTTTTTCCATCTTTTTTATTACATTCATGATCAGCATCAATTTTATAGTGTGTCTGTATTTTGATTTTGATTTTCTGCCTAAAAGCCGATTTATAGAAAAAGAAGATTTTAAAACAATAAAACTGTTGAACATTTTATTTTCTATTGCTTCCTTTTTGATGGATATTGTCTTTATTACCCAGAAGGATGCTCTTATCCACGGCTTAATTACGGACAGAAAAGAAAAAGATTCTACCATCAAGGATCTGGTGAAAACAAATACAGAACTTATGAAGCACCAGATGCTTATCAATCATCTTTCAGAAGAAAATATCCAGGAAATTTTAAGTCTGGCTGAAAATAATTCACCTATGTTTTTTGAAAAATTTCAGGTGTTTTTTCCTCATTTTATTCCTGATATTTTAAAAATAAATCCTAACCTTATCCATTCTGAACTGTATTTCTGTGCTTTGATGAAGCTTGATTTTGATACCAAGAAAATAGCACAATGTACCAATAACAGTATTCGTGCGGTAGAAAGTAAAAAATACAGAATCCGGAAAAAACTGAATATTTCCTCAGAGACAAACGTTAATAGTTTTCTTATTAAAATTTAAACAAAATTCCGATTTTTGTTACTTATACGTAGTGTTGAGTAGTATTTGATGGCATTTTTTGTTTTTCTTGTCGATATTTTTACTTAAAAATATTGTGATGAATATTAAGAACATTCATATTGGGAGTCTGATCAGGTCCAAAGTAGAAGAACATCAGATTTCAATGGAAAGAATTTCCCGATTTTTAAACAGAACGGAAGATGAAATAGAAATGATGTATCATGCAGGAAGCATGGATACCGATGTTCTGTTGAAATGGTGTAAGCTTTTAAAATTTGATTTCTTTAGATTTTATACCAGCCACCTGATTTTATATGCTCCTCAGTCAAGAATTGATAATACAGCCATCCAAAAGGGAAAGGTGATGGTTTTCCGGAAAAGTATCTATACCCAGGAAGTAAAAGATTTTATACTTGAAAAAATCGAAAGCAGAACAATGACGGCTAACGATGTTGTGGAACGGTATAAGATTCCTAAAACCACCTTATATAAATGGATGAAAAAAATATAATATGATGCCTGACTATAAGCAGATTTATACTGATATTCTTCAAGAAAAATTCCCTGAAAAATTAATAGACAGCACCATCAGGTTTAAGCTGGAAACACTCCATTCTGCCATTGATATTCTGAAATTTAACCAAATAATTTTTGGTGAACCTGAATATACGGTGGGACGCAACAGCCAAAGACTCCGTTCTTATGACGAAGAATCTATTTTGAATATTCTCAGTTATCAGAAAAGAAATGAGCTTAACAATCTTCAGCTCAGTCATCATTTTAAGATAAGCCGAAATACGATTGCCAAATGGAAAATCATTTTTAAAGTATGAGTAATTGTGTTTCATTTAATCTATTGGTGTTATGGTTTTAAATAAATAATCAATAATGATATTTTTGTTGTTTTTGTTTTCATTTTTGAATTTATGTTTGAGATTTGTTGAATGATTCAACTTTTTCTTAGTGTTTTTTTACGATTGTAAGTTGTTGACTTTTTGTGAGTTTTACTACGCGTGAGTAGTATTGCGTAGTGGGAATTAATTAGTAATGATCTGTGAATGATAATTTTGTGATGGTTAAATGACTGAGCTGCTTAGTTGAAATTTTAATCATTAAACAATTATAATTCATACAATGATGGACACAAAATTTACAATGTTCCCAATCAAAGTCTTGCTGATAGCAATGCTCTTTGCTTTTGGAAAAATTTATTCACAGGCTAATAATGGAGCGGTAGGAATTAATACTACCGTGCCCAATTCAAATTCCGTTTTGGATGTTGTTTCAGGAAATAATAACAAAGGAGTGCTTATTCCGAGGTTAACTGAAACAGAGCGAAATGCAATTGTAATTAATCAATCCAAAGATGATGGCTTGACAATTTACAATACTACAGAAGATTGTTTTAATTACTGGAGCCTTGCTGACAACGAATGGAAAAGTGTCTGCGGACAAATGGGGAAAGCTGTTTTTACCATAGACTGTTCCTCTTCCAAAGCGATGGGAAGCTACGTGAAAGGGAAAGAACTCACCAATTCGAATTACCTGAGCATTGCTGTTAATGTTACAAAACCAGGGAATTATACCATTTCCGGAACGACAACAAACGGATATAACTTCTATGGAACCGGAGTATTCCTTAATGCCGGAGCACAAACCATACAGATTCCGGGACAGGGAGCTCCTCAGAATATTCAGACTGATAATGTAGCCCTTGAAGCCAACGGAACTGCTGTTACCTGTACTCCTGCCATTTCTATTGCGGTACTGAGTCCTTCCGGAACCTATACTATGAGCTGTGGAAGTGCAACGGTAAACGGAGTCTATAAAGTAGGAACAGCTCTTACCGCTTCCAATACGATTGCTTTGCCAGTGAATGCTTCAACACTTGGAAGTTACACCATTACCACCAATACTGTTGATGGAATTTCTTTCAGTGGATCAGGAGTATTTGCTGCTACAGGAAATCAGAATGTTACACTGCAAGGGACAGGAACACCTTCCTCCACCACTGTAAAAACAATGACCATTACTTCTGACAGCCAGGGAGGAGTTTCCACCACATGTACTGTCAATGTGATTGTGGTGGTTCCCAAGAAAAAACTTTTAACCATTGGTACAGCTCCAAATGGTTGTGGATACAATGTATCAGGAACTTCGCCATCAGGTATGGTGACTAAAGCTGCCGCTAATTTTGGAACACTGGCAAACAGTATTGTAAAATACGAAGGATGGGATCAGATCATAGACGGTACAGACAGCCCAAATGCCACACAGCTGACAACCTGGACAACGGGAGCAAATCCTGTAGATATTATTGTTATTGGATATGCATGGGGAATGAATGCTGCAGAAGCTCAGGTATTAAAAAATTATCTGGCAAAAGGAGGGGTAATCGTTGCTTATTCTGAAAGTAATAGCGGAATGCAGAACCTTTTCAGAAATGTTTTTGACGGATCAGTAAATACCGGAAGTGTAAACAGTGCGGGAGCTATCTATAAACTTCCACTTACCAATGACGAAATACTGAATGGCCCTTTTGGTGATATAAGAGGATTACAATGGGGGGAAGATGCTTCTTCCACAACATATGCAACAGGGCTGCCTTCCAGTGAAATTACTGTATATTCAGGAGATACAAATATTTCTACAGCTTCACCCACAGGAAATGTAGGTCGTGTAACAGCTTTTAAGCATAACACCCTAAACTTTATCTGGGTAGGAGATGGAGGATTTAACTCTCAGTGTGGAACTGTTACTTCTCCCAATACTTCAGATACGATATGTCCATTCTATGCAGATACGAACTATAAACCAATTCCTAAACCCAACTATGGAAATGGGGCAGCTGCCTATGAAATGAATGTATATAACTCAATATTCTATGCAAATGCTCTTGCCTGGGCAATTAAAAAGGCAGAATTCAGTGGAATAAACACAAAATGATAAGGTTTTTTAAAGATGGCTCCGGCACGATTATTCGTGCCGGAGTTTTTTATTTTAAAGTTTTCAGGAAAAAGCTGTATCGGTTGAATACTAAGCTTTTATAGAGATATTCAAAGAAGTCAGGTAACGATTTGGTAACGGTGCTTATTGCTTTGCTTTTCAACGTGTTTCCGTTAGCTCATAGCAAATATACAAATTTTTGAGTAATGAGTATATCACTGTTATTGCATAGTATAATACGATTTGTGTTACTTACTACCTTTCTTTACAACAGTCATATAGTGATTCTTTACCGTGATTTTTATGTTGTTTTTGTTTAAATCATTTTTAGGCATAACGAATTTAGGAGCTGTGTTTTCAGCTCTTGTTAATCCATTTTTATTATATTTTATTGCCTTGATTTTCACAATTTCAATGCCTGCTTTATTTTAGATAAAACGTTAGAAGTGGTCAAATTATTGTGGCAATGAGCCGTTTCACGCTGTTCTCTAGCAGTAGAATTATTTACTTTAGTGGTAAGTATACTAATATTTCTTGGGTTTGTCAAATCTACCACTACTTTATATGTATGGTTTCCATTATCTCGCTCCCAATGGTGAAATGTTGAAGTTTGATTAAATCTCCAGTCTAAATTTTCATCTATATCACTTAATTCATTTATTAATTCCAGAACAGTTTGATGTCTATCTGCAATATTTACATTCATAGCTTTATTGACAACTCGTTGCAACTTTAAAGGGATATGAGGAAGATAATCTGCTCTATTTGGAAAAGTCCCCAATTTTACTGCATTTACATATTCATCTTCTGTTTTATATTTTGATAATTGACTATGAAATTGGTTTTCTCCATTAAGCAAACGATATATAGTCAAACCAGCCAAATATATATCAAAATGAATTGTTTTATCCGAACTCGTAAATGTTTCAGGGGGAAGCTGTTTTATATAGAATTGTTCAGGTGAAGCAAAACCGAAGCTATTCATTGCTTTTGTCAATCCAAAATCAGACAAATGAGCTTCATCGCTATCGGAAATCAAAATATTATCAGGTTTAACGTCAAAATGAATTAACCCTTTTGAATGAATATGGTGTAATCCTGATAAGAACTGTATTGAATAACGAATAATTTCTCTAATTGTTAGGTTTTTTGTAGCAATAAGTGATTTAAGCGAGCCATTCTTATAATATGGCATAGCTATATAAATATGGTCAGCATCTGAACAACCATAATTTACTTTTACAACATTACTATGTGAGGATGCATAAAGCTTTTTCGCTTCTTCGTAATACTCCGTGGGATTAACAATTTTACTTTTCTCAATTTTTTTAACGACAATTTCTCCGTCAAGTTGTTTGTCATGTGCTAAAAATACCTGTGAGTTTTTCCCTTCCTGACCTATCTCTTTTGTTGTTTCAAAATTTAGCTCCGTTGTATGTAGTCCTAATGGCATAATTTAAATATTTAAAGCACTAATTGCTGACATTAAACTCTCTCTTTGTTCTAATGAAAAACTTTGCCAGTTTTCTATTCCCATAAAATTATCTTTACCCTCGGCAAATGGTTTGAAAGTGGCTCTTTCTATTCCAAGGTTGGCACTTATACTGGAAATTTGACCAACATAATATTTAACAATAGTTGAACTTGCAAATAATTCTTGAATAACCCCCTCTATATAAATTCTTGTAATATTTATTGATTGGGCATTTGATTCTGTAATTCGAATACAAGCATTGGTAATGCTAAATTCATTAATTATGTCACAAAGTGTATTTCTTAAAAATTTCAATTGTTCTGGAATATTTAGCGCTTTAGGATTGTTTATTTTATCCACCAATGTAATTTCCAATTCTTCATTTTCGTATGTGACAACTGAAAAGTACACAGTAGAAGGCGTTACCCTAATTCCTATTGATTTTCTCATAATTAATTGACTTGATTTTGTTAATTCAGTTTGTACTCAGCACTCTCTTCTAATTCAGCTTCAATTTGTGAAATTACTCCGTCAATGTCAGAGCCTTTTTCAAAGGCTAAAATCAGTTGATTTTCAAGTTGTGATGGTTTGTAAACCTTACCATTTAGCAGTTTAAAATGTTTATAGATGAAATTCTCTTCAATCGGTTTAACTTTATAAAACTGATATTTTTCATTGATAAAAGCTACTAACTTTTCTCTGAATATTTTTTGCGTATCTTTTTTAAAATTGTTTTTCAAAGTTGAATTTCTTGATAGATAGCCCGAAAGCACAAACAAGAAATTGATGTTGTATGATTGAACAAATAACGTATCCCTATCGAAAAGTCGGTTTTCAAAATGAAATTGCATTATTGGTTTTCCTGTCTCATTCAAATACGATTTAGAAAAATCAAAATCTTTATTTACAAAGGCAGAAATGAAAAAATTAGGAGTTATGTTATATCCTTCCGTTTCGTTTTCTCTGTATCTTATTCTCTGGTCTAAATCTCCTTTATTAAATAAATCAATATTGTACTGAATTACATTTCTGGCATAAGTGAATTGTTTTGCCTTTGAATTTTTCCCTACGCTATTTTGAGGTTTATAATATTTACTGTCTCCAACGAAATAGATTTCATCTTCGATTAGAAGTGATTTGTATTTGTAAATATGGTCAACCTGTTTTCCGTCTGCGTGATTTTTTAATTCAGGGAATAATGTGCTATCTCCGATTAAATCATCAATCATATCCTCAAACACGATATTGAAATCCTTGATTAAAAGAATTTCTTCAATTTGTTTCTTAGATTGGGTTCTTTCACTTCGCTCAAAATACGTAAATAGCAAGTTGTATAGACAAATCATTTTATCCGAAAAATATTTGTACTTAATATTTTTCAACAATCTGCACCCTCTTCTTAAAACCGCTTCAAATTGATGCCCTTTAATGAGGTTATAGTTTTGAGGAATTTGAAAATTAAATGCATACTTTTCTTTAATGTGATTTAGCGTTGAATAAAAAAGTATGAGTAACTCTTCGTCATCATTTACTCTTTTTCTTGTTGTTGCTAAATCAACATAAATTGGTTGGTTATTATGAATAATTGGCTGTTTCTTGTTAATAGTTTTGTGCCAATTGATTTTGTTTTGTTGTGAGTGTGCTGTTTTTGCAATGAATGTAAATAAGTCCTGATTTTCCTTATGAAACCTCAATAAACTTAAAATAATGTCAAGCTCAGTGCTTGAATTTTCATCCAAATTGGTTACAATTTGATTGATAAATTGATTCTCTGAAATCGAATTGTAAAAATGTCTTTTATTGAATTGCTGAATTGCCCGATACAACCAAGTTGAAATTTCAAAAATCAGCTTGTCTTTTCCTGTTTCGGTTAATCTTTGTGTTGTTTCAAATGTTGGATTGATTAAAGATTCTGGTGTAAACTCATCAAAAGCTAGATTATGTTCATTGATAAAAACTTTCGGAAATATGATGACAACATCGCCTTTTCCTTCATTTATTTGCGGATTGAAATAATATCCAACAAAGTTAATTTTTGATTCAATACCATTAATAGGGAAATAGTACCTTTCAGTTAAAACTTTTGAAAGGTCTTCCGTTTTGTAATGATATTCTTCAAATAATATTATCATTGTTCAGGTTCTAATCCGTTGAATTTCAAAAATGCTATTACAATATCTGTTGCGTTGTCGTTGTAAAGCTCTCCAAATTGGAAATCTATTGGATTATTTTCTTCAAGTTCATATTTGAAAATTGAACTTTGAGTTCCAAATTCATCCTTGTAAACTTCCGACCATAAATAAAACAAGACTTTAGACCTGAATTGGTCAAACGTTATGTTTCCGTCTTTAGGATTTACAAAGCGGTTTCCAAGTTGTTTATCTTCACTACCTGTCAGTTCTTTAATTTTCGGATTGATGTTCTCAATAAATTTACCCCAGTTAAATATACTATCTCGGACAACGATGTCTAAAGAATTAGCATCCTCGTAATTGATTGGTACAAATTCCCAATCCCAACGTCTTTTGAATGCACTATCCATAGGAAATAAAGATTGGTCAGACGTGTTCATCGTTGCCAAAATGTAAAGATTGTTTGGCAGAATAATTTTGTCAAAATCTTCCGTTTCGATTTTCGCTTTGTAATTTTCTACTACCTCAACATTATCAGAACTTTCAAATACAGATTTTATATAGTTTGCTAAATCTTTATCGCAATTGATTTCATACTTTGAAAAGCCATTATCATCCCTATCTAAACATTGAAATAAGTCTCCAAAAATTTGAGCACAGTTGCCTCTGTTTATTTCTTCAATGATTAGGAAATATGGCTGTTCAGGATTTAGCCAAGCATTACAATATGCTTTTGTAAACGCCTGAGGAACAAAATCGTATTTTATAAGGTCACCATTCATTATAGGTTTATAACTTCCTACAAAAGAATGATAATCTGTTTCAGGGTGGAATGTTGTTCTTGTTCTGTTATAACCGTTTGTTATCCTTTCAACTTCTCGGCTCTTTCCTGTTCCGGGAGAACCATAGAAAATGATTTGATGAGGGATATTGTCTAAATTTTGTGGATTTTCAACATCATCAGCTTGATTATTACCTTCTTCAGTTTGATAAATTACCGTTCTTTTCGGAATTAGATTTAAAGAGGTTTCAACTGTTTTATTATAGTTCTGTAATTCAACCAAATCAGCAGGATTTTTAATGCTAAATCCATTATTTCCATCCTCCTTAATAAATCTGTGTAAACCTGATTTTACAAATGACTTTAAAATTCTGAAAGGACCGACAGGTTCTACATTATCCCTATCGTTTACGGTATTCCCTTTTATAAGTTCATCATAGATTCCTTCTTGCTGAAAATATAGTTCCGTATTATCATCCTTTCTAATCTTGAATTGTGTTTCTTCCGAAAAAATAGTCAAGGTTGTTTGTATCTTTTTGTATAGGTTTACATCTGGAACATAATTGGGTGTTTTTAAAATCCAATTATATAATATTTCCTTTAGTTCAGGAGAAATAGAATTGTCTCTTTCAGATAAAGCATTATCTAATAAAATTAAATTTGTCGAGAACTCAATTTGTTTATCAAATCTTTTACCTCCTGTCCTCTCACGAGTGTTTTCTCCTGGATTATTGATGAATGTTACCTTAGCCAATTTCCAAAATAATTCCAATGTCACTTGAAGTGATTCAATCTGTGATTTAAAAAGAGGATTGTTATTAAGAGCATTCCTGAAAGTCGCATCATCTACTACTAATACACCAAATAAATTCTTAACACTTGTTAAAAGTGCATCTTGAATTTCAATTTGGGTATTTGGTGCATTTACCTCTTTTGAGTATGCTATTAAACAATTTTTATTATCAGACAAGTATAACGTATATACAAGTGCAAATAACTCTTTTATTTCTCCTAAAGAAGATTTGATTCCGTGTCTGAGATTAATCTCATTCCTTTCTTTATAGCTATCTGGATAAGTTTTCATTGTCGTTATCTTTTTTTATTATTTTGGCTATGGAATATGCTAATAAAGGAGGTACAGCATTTCCAACTTGTTTTAATTGAGATGATTTAGTTCCGTGAAAAATAAATCTATCAGGAAAAGATTGCAATCTTGCACCTTCTCTTACTGTAATACATCTGTCCAAAATTGGATGTGTAAACATTCCTGAAGATGGAGTATCAAATCTTGTTGTTATTGTTGGAGCAAATCCTTCTTCTTTAAGTCTCGTCCACGTACCTGAAAAAATAGATTTGGTCAATAATTCTTTAGGTAGAACTTCTTTCCCCATACCCTTCGGAATCATGGATAGCTTTTTCAAAGCCAATTCACTATGTTTTGTTGCCTGATGATTGTAAATTCCTTTAGAACCTTTTCTCATTAATTTCTGATAATCGGAAAGTGGTTCACAAGGATAATTATGAATGTCTTTTCCCTCGCCAGATTTAATTTTCGGCAAATCATATATTGCATCAGCAACAGTTGTTTTCTTACCATTTGTTTTTGGTAACAATAACTTTTCAGTTCCTTTCTTACCTAAAAAAAATGCTCTTTTTCTATTTTGAGGTACTCCAAAATCAGAAGCCGTTAAAATATCTACATCCACCTCATAACCTAAATCATTGAAAGCACAAATAATTTCATTTTTAAAAAAACCATTTGACGTTGTGGTTATATTAGGTACGTTTTCTAATAAAAAATACTTAGGTTTAAAAGCCTTGACAAATTCAATAAAATATCTAAAAAGATAGTTTCGTTCATCGTCCAAACTTAATCTTTTTCCTTTCTGAGAAAAACCTTGGCAAGGAGGGCCTCCGATTACAACGTCTATATTTTTATATTTATTTGTCAAATCTTTCAAATTCAACTTTTCTATATCTGTTGAAAAAACATCCGTTTCAGGGTGATTTAATTTATATGTATTTGCAATTGATTCATCGTGTTCTATTGCAAATACAGTTTCAAAGTTAGCCATTGTGAAACCAAAAGAAAGTCCGCCAACTCCTGCAAATAAGTCAACTACTCTCATTTTATAGTAATATCTTGAATTCTATTTTTAGAAATATTGTAATATTCTTCATTCAGTTCAATTCCAATAAATTGTCTGTTATTTATTTCACAGCTTACTCCAGTAGAACCGCTTCCCATAAATGGGTCACATACTATATCTCCTTCATTTGAAAGAACTTTTGTGAAATGATTTAAGACGTCTATTGGCTTTTGAGTGGGATGCTTACCAAATTTTTTCTCACTTTGAGTAGTCAAGGACGATTCTATAAAATCGTGAAGAACTTTATTATCATTATTAAATGTACCTGTTGTTCCTTCATTGATAAAATAAACCCAAGCTTCGGTTGAGTTTACAAAATGTAAATTCATATTTCTTGGCATTGGATTCGTTTTATGCCAAACCCCCACAGTTTTATAATAGAAATTGTTTTCTTCTGCAAGATTAATGATAGATTCTATTTTCATCAAAGACATAAATAACAACAAACTGCCTTTTTTGCGTAGTATACGATTGCTTTGTTTGAAAAAAGCACTCATTTTCATTAACCATTCATCATATTCTAAATCATCCCAACCTGCGTAGGCGAATTGGTTTTCCCTCATTTTAACAAGGTTTGTGCCTCTTTTGTGCATAAAAGAACCTAAATTAAAAGGGGGGTCGGTAAGAATTAAATCAACGCTCTCACTTTCAATATTTGACATTAGTTCTTCACAATCTCCATTTGCAATTTTTGAATTACCAGTAATTGATTCAAATGGATTATTTACAGAAATATCAAGATTATTTGTAATTACTTTTTGGTTGAATAAATTATGTCGAGGGTTATATATACTACTTGGTTCCTCAAGAAAACCATGCTTTATTGAAGTGTCATTTAAAACATCTATGTTCAGAGTGCTTTTCATCTTTTTAATCATTTTTTCAAATATTTTACACTATCTTCAGCTACCATCATTGCTAATAATGCATTCTTCTCATCTTTTACTACTTCACATATTTGGTCAGCTAACCATAGCGTTACTAATTCATCTGAATTTACATTCAGTATTTTAGCTATTTTCAAAACAGTTTCTTTTTTTGCCTGTCTTTCTCCACGCTCAATTTTGCTTAATTGAGCTGTATCCATCTCTAATAAAGGTGCAAGTTCTCTTAGAAGTAATTTCTGTTTACCTCTAAGACTTCTTATTTTATGTCCAAATTTACTCTTCATTATTAAAATGATGACTTGTCATATATTGGCAAATATATCGAAAATGATATAAGCATCCTATGCTTTCAGTGCGAAATTTTGGAACAAAAGAATAGTGAAAAATGCAAAGCCATATTAACTAGTCTTTTGAACAAATGTGAAATGTTATTTACCTTCTTCTTTTAATATAAGCTTTCTTCTTTTTCTTTATTCGTTCTGCAAATTGTTCTTCGTCGTAATCTTCGCCCTGTGCATCAGGTAGCAGGCTGAACAATCCTAAATCGGAAAAGTGCGATTGTTCCTGTGAGAGAAACTCAAAAAGGTCTTTTGTCGGTAGGTTGTCTATTTCATTTGCTTTAGAAATAGGGTTATCTTGTATCTTCAATTCAGGTTTATTTCCATTGTTCCACCAATCGTTAAACATATTTGCCGATAGGCTTCTGTCTAAAGCCGAGGCATTCCAAACGCTACGACTTTCGTGGTCAATAAAGGTCATACCGTAAATTCGCCCTTCACTATTGCGTCTTACAACTGTATTAATACCCTGCTCTGTCAACTGTTTTTTAAAATCTGTTTCGTTATTTGTGGTATGTATGGCAAGCTCCACCGTATTTTTTAGAACAGACCTTACAGGCGTGGTTTTCATTTTTTCTTTAGACTGCTCAAAGTGTTTTTGAAGCTGTGCCACTCCTGCATCTTTCCCGAAAAGTGATGCTTTGAACGGATTGCTTGTCTTGTTGCCGTTTTCATCTAATGCCACATAAACCAATCCGTTTATGGTTTGACCATTTCGCTCGCCTTTGACTTCTTCCGCTGTGATATTGAAAAGGGAAAGTAACGCATTGAAACTACCCATAGTAGAATAGCTATAATACTTTGGTAGATGCCGTACTACCGAAGCAATCTGACTTTTGATGTCTCCATTTTTATGATTTACAGGCTTAAAAACTTTGTTGACTTGTTTCTGCTCCTGCTTGGTGGCTTTTTTCAGATTATATTTAGTTTCCAAATCCCGACAGATAGCCATTGAGCGTGGGTGGTCGTAATCATCGGGGATTTTCTTGCCGTCAATTCCCACGCAGGTCGAAACGATATGGATATGCGTGCGGTCAATATCCGTATGCTTGAAAACAATATACGGCTGATTGCAGTAGCCCATACGTTCCATATACTCCTGAGCCATATCGGTAAACTGCTCATCGCTGACCTTATCCGCAGGATCTGGGTTCAGCGATATATGCCTTACCGTCTTTTCTGTTTTTATATTAGCAGACAGATACGGCTCAAAACATTTATTTAAATATTGGGTGGTATACTTGCCGTCTATAGTATCAGGTATCTTGTTTAGTAACAGAACTGCTCCGTTTTCCGTTTCCACTTTCTGCTGATTGTACAAAATAGCTCCATACATATTGTTTCCCTTTCCTATTTTTGCAATCATTTTTCTACTCTTTATTTAGATATTTTTTTTCAAATTCTTCGGTAAGTATTAAAACCTTTTGCAATAATTCTTTCATTTCTTTGGTCTCTTTTTCCAATTTAAAGAGGTATGCAGATGCTTTTTTATCTGAAAAGTTGGCGTTCAAAAGCTTTACAATTTGATTGTAATTCGTTGCTATTCCTCGAAATTGACCGAAAAACTTGGTCAAACCTGCGTGGTATTCTATTGCATCCATATCAATTTTAACGGTCTTTATCGTCTTTTGAAAGATGCAAGCTGTAATAAAATGAGCTATTACTTTCATTCCCGATTGGTCAAAGAGAGCTAGGAACTTGGAATTGTCTTCTGCATTCAGGTTAATTGAATATCGATTAACCGCAGGGTCGTTCTTCGGTTTTCTTCCTGTTTTACTAATCTTTTTTCTGTCTTTCTCTTCCATAATAAAAACCATTTTAATTTTAAACAAACGGGCGACTTCGGAGCCGTTTCCAGCCCCCTGCAAGGGCAAATGCTTTTGCGGTGCCGAAATTCATTTCGAGTACCTCAAAAGATAACTTGCTCTGAACAGGGGTTCAGAAAAATCCGTTTTGCAAACGGATTCGGGTTAGCAGGGAAAACCCATCACGTCCATTACAAATTTCGGTAAGACTATTTGAATAACAGTCATTTACAACCACGACAATTCACGCCAAATGACGCCACTGAATGCCACCTTAAGGCAGATTGTGACGGCTTTTATTTCCTTTGTATATGGTTAGCTGGCTGATTAGTTATATCCTTAATGAAGTAACTAAACAGCATAAATCCCGACAGCAAATCTGCGTGATTGAATGCAGACGAATTACAGATTTTTTAGTTAATGAACTACCCAATTAAGGGTATGCAGGTGCTTAGGTAGATAGGTAGTTACATAGATACAACAGTATATACAGCTGATTGCTTAGTTAACCAAACAGCTAATTGGATATAATATTAAAAATGATAGATATGATACACGAAGAAAACAAAAATCAGCAACCCGAAAAAGAGGATTTCTCTATTGAAAATTTCATAACTGATGAAAATAAACAATCTTTCACGGAACAACAGGTAGTAACACATCGGGAAGATTTTGTCAAACCCAAAGTAGATGAGGAAGCTATTATGCGTGTAATGGCAGGCGAAGAACCTTCGGAAACTGAAACGGAAAACACAAAAACACCTGCGAGTAATACAAGAAGGATGATTTACAAGCCAAAGAAGCTGACCAAAGAGGACTACTGCGGACGGTTCTTCAAAATTCCCACGACAACGGCAAGCAGGGGGAAATCAGTGTATGTACGGCAGGAACACCACGAAACAATTAACAGGCTTACAAATATTATGGGCATCGACAAACTGACGATTTATGCGTATCTGGACAACATTATCGAATACCACTTTCAGGAGTTCGGGGAATTGATTAGGGAAATCTATAACGAGAAACACAAACCGTTGTTTTGATAACTATACGTGGTGGGTGGTACGTTTCTACCTCTTAAAATTATTTTCCAAAAGAAAAAAACAGAAAAAAAAGAAAGCCATTTTAACAAGGGGGACAGGCGGAAAAACCAAAAGGAAACGGAATAAGTCCCGAAGGGTGGCAGGGCACACAACAAACTCGGCGAAGCCACCATATTTGCCCTGCCATTATGCCGTAGTCTTTTGGTTGGGTGGTGCGGTGGCTGTCCACCTTATCTTTGCTCCCTTTTTTATTCTTTTTTTATTCTTTTTTTAATCAATTCCAATCAAAGAAAGGGTACAAAAAACACGTAAGGGCTAAGGATAGGGTGTTTTTTGTATGCTTTCCTTTATCCTTACAAAACACTTTAAATGTGTGAGGGCTTTGCGAGGAAAATTTAAAGTGTTTTGAGGATTACTTTCTATTCATGTTGTGCCAACATAAGCCAAATACTGCCACATAATGCCAAATGAAAACAATACATTCCCTTGTGTTCTATATTGGGTGCAAATTTTGAACCTATGGCACAAAAAGTAATACCTGACAAAGAGCAGAAAGAGAAAGAACATAGTCCTTTGATACAGGTTGATAAGCAGAGCGACCCGATTTCCAATTTCATCGCTAATTTAAAACGTCAGTTCAGGGAAGCAAAAGGCTTAATAGATTGGAACAGACTATTCGGGGGAAAACGTACTGAACAACAAAAGCAGACTTCCGAACCTGAAAGCATAATAGGTGCGACAAAAACGCTTATCCGTTCAGACTTCAAAAATGAAGAAAAAAATCAGGCTATACAGACCAATAAAAAGCCTGCTTTAAAAATGGACAATACAATCATAACGCAACAGTCTCGTCCTAAAAGTAAGAAACCAAAGTTAGGATTATAGCCTAGTATTTGGCAACTGTACGCCAAATACCGCCATCGGATGCAACATTAAAATGACCTATGTGAATAGCTTTTATTTTAGAGGTTTAAATGATGCAGATATGGAAATAACAGTTTTAGACATTCAGATTTTGAAAGCATTGCATAGGGAAGTTAAGGAAGTTTCCAATTTGATAGCGGAAATGACTACACCCTACAAAGCACTGCAACAGGCAACTAAATGGCTCGACCAACAGGAAGCCTGTCAATTGCTCAACATCAGCAAAAGAACGTTGCAGACGTATAGGGCAAAAGGCATTCTTGGAGCAACGCAAATTAATCGGAAAACGTATTTCAGATTATCCGAAGTGGAGTTACTTATGCAGGGAGAGCGACCATTAAAAAAGCAAAAGAAATGAAACAGATTGGAAATTCAAACGAAGATATGCTTGCCTTGCTCGAAGCTGTGGTAGGCATCAAAAACGAACTGCTGTATATCAGGGAATATTTCCACCCATTGTTAAAAGGGGAAATATACCTGTCAGGCGAACAGGTTTGTGAGATGCTACATATCAGCAAGCGGACGTTGCAACAATACAGAGATGACGGACTGATACCCTTTATTAAACTCGAACGGAAAATCCTTTTCCGTGAAAGTGATATAATTAAGGTGTTGGAAGACAATTATCAGCGTTAACCGATTAAATGAATGCTTTGAAACTGTAACTCGTATCGGTCAATTAAAGAAACAGCCCACTGCTTAAAGCGGTGGGCTGTGGTGCTTTAACATTTTGCTAAACTGTTATGGGCGGAGCTTCTCTGTCCGCTACTAATTTGTTTCGTATTCAAGTCCTGGAAATTTGTCCGTAAATTTATTTATGAGTTTATGAATATTCCCAATTCCCCAGTTTCTTGCGACATAAAATTCTTCTCCGTTGAAAATTAATTCAGGTGCGTCATTCGTTTTATATTTTCTGTATTTGATTTCTGTTTCGGTAAAATCTTCTTTCTTTTTTAGTAGAAGAAAACTACAACTTTTGTCTTCTTTAAGATAATTGACAATATCGTGATCAATTAAACCATTTGCTTTTAGCAAGTTTATTGTTTGAAGCCCTATATCAGATTTTTTGAAGTTTCGTTTAAATACTACACCATTATATTTTATGTTATATGTGCTTCGGTCTTTGTCAGAAGACAAACTGTCAAGAGCTTCTCTTATGCTATCTCTCGTGTCTTTTTCTTGTTCTGGGTCAGAACTTATTGCATAAAGTGATGCTAAAATTAATTTTTGGTTTTTCTCCCAAAAACTTGATAGTAGTTTTCTTTCTTCGTTTCCAAGTGCCATAATTAATTCTTGTTTATGTCCATCCGCTTCTTCGTCTATTGAAGGCTGGCTTAAAGATTTTAAATATTCAGTTAGTATATTTTGTGTTCGTGTCGAAATGTTTTGATTTAAAGCAGGTTCAATCAAATAATCAACAATTGATTGATAGTTAATTTGAATAAATGCTTTACAGTTGCATTCTGGCTCGGTCAATTCTATAAGTTCAAGTGTTGAAATTGGTGTTAAGTAAACATAGATTACAATGTTGTCGTCATTTTCTGTTGGGTTAAAGAAATTAAAGTAGCTGTTCGTTTGGTCGTTGTTCTCTCTGCTTTCAACTTTATTTTCAATTACTAACTTGATGTTCTTTGTTTTTCCTGCAATTAAAAGTGTCAATTCGATGTAAATATCAAGCCTACCAACATTTTTAATTGCGTATTCAGACTTAATGAATAGTCTTTCGATTAAGTAGTCTTCTGTAACAAATGAATTAAAAAGGTCGCTGTGTTTACTTTTTAACTTGTCATTGCTAAATTTTAAAATGATGTCTAAAAATTTTTTGATTGGGAATTCGCCTAAATTATGGCTTTCTAAATTTCCAAGTAACCAAGCAAGGAAACCGCTATGACTTATTTCTCGCCTACTTACTCCCAAAATTTCTGAAAATGATTTTGAATAATAAAAGTTTTCCAACTTTTGAAAGTCGGGATCATTTTTGAATTTTATTATTTCATCTCTGATTTGGTCTATAGTGAAATTGTCTGTCATTGTTGATGTTGTTGCGTTCTGTTAGCCTAGCCTTTACTTGTTTACAACCTCATAAAATGTCGCTAATACAACTAAATATGGTTGGCTTTGCGCAATTGCCGTGAGTGTCTAGCTATTATAAATAGCTAAATTACAAAAAAAGCCAATGTGATTAATATTGACTTTGTCTGATTGCTTTATTAGGTTTCAGAGTTGTGAAACAAAAGACCGTTCCATACTCTTAAATTTATGCGATACCTTTTGCATATCCTTTCCGACTTTCTCGTTGAGAATTTTTGCATAAATCTGAGTAGTGGCAATGTTTTTATGCCCTAACATTTTGCTCAAACTTTCTAATGGAACACCCTCGCTTAAAAATAGCGTAGCAAAGGTATGACGTGCCAAATGAAAGGTTACCTTCTTTTCTACAAGGCAGTCAATCAGTTGAGATATTCTCTTTAAGCTGTCATTACAAATCGTATTTGATGGTATAGGAAATACCTTTCCGTCCTTTGACAATCCTGCATATTTTTCAATAATCATTTTTGGAATATCTAAGAGCATCACGTTTGATGATGTAGCCGTTTTCTTTCTGCGTACAATAATCCACTGGTTGCCGTCAAAGAAATCTTGAAGATTGCTGTTTTTAAGCCCTTTCATATCTGAATAGGAAAGCCCTGTAAAGCAACTGAAAACAAACAAATCTTTAACCAATTCATCTTTCTTTTTCTCGCAGTTGAACGTTACGAGCTGTTCTAATTCGTTTCGTAAAAGATAGCCACGGTCTTTGTCTTTTTTGGTATTCTTGTACTCGCTGAACGGATTAAAAGCAAGATGCTTTCTGCTCATTGCCAATCGGCAAAGCGTAGTAAATCCAATCATATAAAGCCATATGGTGTTGTGTGTCAAGCTTTGGTCGTCACGCAGGTAGTAATCAAAGTCCTGCACAAAATCAGGTGTAAGGTCATTAA
Organism: Chryseobacterium sp. Marseille-Q8038; assembly: GCF_965111995.1. Taxonomy (NCBI): domain Bacteria; kingdom Pseudomonadati; phylum Bacteroidota; class Flavobacteriia; order Flavobacteriales; family Weeksellaceae; genus Chryseobacterium; species Chryseobacterium sp. Marseille-Q8038. Next base: position 2,008,923 of record NZ_CBCOPN010000002.1, read on the forward strand.
AGGGCACATCGGAATAGCCGTATTTTGTAAGTGCAAAATTTCGAAGATGTTTTAAAAGTATTTTGTATTTACTGCGTGTGCCATTTACCCGAAGTCCGCTATTAACCTTTTTCTCATAGTCGGATAGGAACTGTTCATAGAATTTGAAAAAGGTCAGTTCTCCGCTTTCCATCCCAAGAACGGCATTTTTAAGTTTAGCACTGTTTACAGCCCCCTCGTTCTTCATAATTTTGGAATAGCATTCCTCAATACCTGAACGAATTTTTTCAAGTTTGCTGTTTGTGTCTTGGGCTTCTCGGCTTTTACCTAAAACCCTGCCGTACTTCAAATCCCAATTTGTTGCGGAAATATCCAGCTTTGTACTGAATGCAGACTGTTTGCCGTTTACAGTAATCCTGCACATAACCGTAACTTTTCCGTTTTTCTTTGGGGCGTTCTTTTTAAGGTAGAACAATACCCTAAATGTTGATTTTTTTGTCGTTTCCATACTCACAATTCTTAATGATAAAATTAAACCTATGTGAGCTACGGAACAATATGAAAAACTATGCAAAAAGCTGAAATACAGTACTTTAAAACGATTGTTTCTAATGTTTAAAAGTAACGTTTTAGTAACCTTACTTTTGCCAAACCTCGCTTTTTCCTGCTTTTTACCTCATTACCAAAAAATCACAAAACGGCTGTAAAGCCTTTATTTACAACCGTTTTGCCTGTTATTAATCTTTGATGTATTTTTACTGAAACTTTATTTTATATATCTTTTGACCTCCTGTGTCAGGTTTAATATAAATTCCACAGGGATATCCTCTTCTGTATCGATAAGTAGAATTTTGAACTTCTTTCTGCCATCCTGAATCAGTTCAGGATAATCAAGTCTGTCGCCGTGATAAAAACTCAGATAGTGTTTTTGGTATTTTTTGCTGTAATAGAAGTAGCACAGCATTTTCTTTTTGTATTTAATAAATGGAAGTCCGAAACTGAATGTTTCTGTAATATTTTCCGGATCTGAAGCTAAAATAGTATCGCGCAAAAACAAAAGAGTACTTCTTTCAGGCTCTTCGATTCTGTAGAAATACTCTTGTATGGGGTTCATTTTATTCAGTTAAATGATTAGTCAAAGTTTTGAAGTTCAACCAGTTTGTGGTATACGCCTCTTTTAGCAATCAGATCATGGTGTGTTCCTTGTTCTACAATGTCACCTTTTTCCATGACCACAATCCAGTCTGCTTTCTGAATGGTTGAAAGACGATGGGCAATAACTAAAGAAGTTCTGTTTTCCATCATTTTTTCCAGTGCATCCTGTACAAATCTTTCAGATTCCGTATCCAGTGCAGAGGTGGCTTCATCCAGAATCATAATAGGTGGGTTTTTCAACACTGCTCTGGCAATGGAAACCCTTTGTTTCTGACCTCCGGAAAGCTTTCCGCCATCATCACCGATATTGGTATCATATCCTTCCGGAAGATTGGTGATGAAGGTGTCTGCATTAGCAATTTTAGCGGCCGCAATCACTTCTTCTCTGGTGGCATCAGGTTTACCCATCAGGATATTGTTATAAACAGAATCATTGAATAATACAGATTCCTGTGTTACCATTCCCAGAAGCTTACGATATTCCTGTAATTTTAAATGCTTGATATCTATTCCGTCAATCAGAATTTCTCCTTCCGAAACATCATAGAACCTTGCTAAAAGATTGGCAATAGTTGTTTTACCACTTCCACTTTGCCCGACAAGAGCAACCGTTTTTCCTTTTTGGATGGAAAGTGAGAAGTTTTTAAGAATCGTATGATCTTTATCGTAGTAAAAACCAATATTATTAAACTCGATTGATTTATTTAATGTTGAGATGGAAACAGGGTTCGCTATTTCGTCAATTCTTACATCAGCGTCAAGAATTGCTAACACCCTTTCAAGAGATGCTTCCCCTTTCTGTACATTCGAAATAGACTGAGATAAACTTTTTACTGGAGGTAAAATCTGGAAGAAAATACCCAGAAAAACCAGGAAATCTGCAGGTGAAATGCTTTGTTCTACAATGATTTGCTTTCCACCGTACCAGGCAATAATTAAAAAAGTAACGGAGCCCAAAAATTCGCTCATTGGAGAGGCTAATTCCTTTTTTCTTCCTAATCTTATTGAACTGTTAATCCACTTCTGCATAGACTGCATAAAACGGTTGTCCATTATTTTTTCTGCACTGAAAATCTTAATCACCTTTGTAGACTTTAGTGTTTCGTCTACAATAGAGAAAATATTTCCCATCTCATTTTGAGCCTCGTGAGAATCTTTTTTCAGACTTTTTCCTATTAAAGCAATCATCGTTCCCATTACAGGCAATACTAAAAGCGAGAAAAGTGTCATTTCTGTACTTAAAAAGAAAAGAGTTACTAACGTGCTTATCAACATAAAAGGAGCGTTGATTAATTCAACTAAACTTCCCAAAATATTCCCTTCAACTTCACCCACATCATTTGACATACGAGACATCAGATCTCCTTTTTTGCTTTCTGTAAAAAAAGAAACAGGTAGAGAAAGAATCTTTCTGTACATCGCTCCACGCAGGTCTTTAGTAACACCCACACGATAATTGATCAATAAAAATGAACCTAAATATCTGAAAAGGTTTCTCAGTAAAAACATAAATGCCGTTATCACGCAAAGCCAGGCCAAAACGTTAAGCGCTCCATGCTCGGTTACTAAACTCTGAACATAATAATTGGCATATTCTTTTGCATAAGAGAAAAAATCTAAAATTTCTCCCGAATATACGGGGGCATGGCTGTATTTTTTAGCCTCAATGGTGCCGAAAAGCATTCCCAAAACGGGTAGAATAGTTCCCAAAGAAGCAATTTGAAATACAGAATACAGGAGATTAAAAAATAAACTTCCGTAGATGTATTTTTGGTGGGGTCTTGCGAACTTTAGTATTTTAATATATTGGTTCATTCAATGAAAAAATTGGATAGCAAAATTACGTAAAATTAAAAGATAAGACGTTCTTAATCCTGTTTTACTTTAATGGATAAGTTTCAAAAAATGTCTTTTTGTTACAACTCACAACTATTGAATCTTATTTTTTGAATCAATAAGACTAAAGAACAGGAAGTAAAAGACTAAGGCTGTTTAATGCAAAAACCGCTATCTCAGCGGTTTTCATATAGGGTTTCATTAAAATTTCACCTGGTCATTATATTTCGGAGCAAAGTTTTTAGGATTCAGTTTATCCAGTGTTTTTCCAAAATTATTGATGATGTGGGTCATATTATCAAAATCTACAATATTGATATCATCATTTTCGTGGTGATAATGAGATGCTTTGGTCATATCAACTGTTGAAAATGAATGGGCAATGATTTTCTTTTTTACAAAACTCACATTGTCTGAACGGTAGAAAAGCTGTTGTTTTGCATAAGGATCTGCATTAATTTTTAATCCATTCACAGCATTTTGATTGAAAAGTTCATCAAGATCCGAGAATCCGTCTCCCGTCATATATAATGCGTTTTTTCCCCATTGAGATTCTGTAGCCACCATTTCAAAATTGAAAAGAGCAGTCATCTTATTATAAATAGGATCCAGATTTTTATCTGTTGAAATAGCTCTTGAACCCAGCATTCCTTTTTCTTCCCCATTGAATGCCATGAACACCATAGAGAATTCCGGTTTTTTGTTTTTGAAATAATCGGCAATACCTACCAGGGTGGTAATTCCGCTGGCATCATCATCCGCTCCATTGTAAATATTGTCTCCAGTTTTATCACTGGTTCCGATATGATCAAAATGCCCTGAGAATCCAAGATATTGATCCGTTTTTCCTTTTTTGATTCCACAGACATTATATACCGTTTTTCCATTATAATCAAAAGGAACCAGATAAGATTTTCCGGTACAGTATTCCAGGTTATTTTCTTTGAAAAGCTTTGCAATATAGTTGGCAGCATTTTCATTTTCCTGAGTTCCGATTTCACGGCCTTTCATTTCATCTGAAGCAAGAGTGGAAAGAACTGTTTTTACTCTTTCCTTGGAAACCTCCTGTGCAAAAGTAAGTATGGAGAATAGTGATAATGTAAGATACGTTAGCTTTTTCATTGTCTTTTATTAAAAGTTATATGATCTGTCGTATTTCTGATCAAAAAGTTGCAATGAAATTACATAAATTAAATAAGAATTTGAGGTAAATAAAAAACAGCTCCTTAAAAGAAGCTGTTCTCACTCAAAAAATCGTTGTAAGGCTATCGAAGTCTGTCTACAGATTTTACGAGCCTCTCATCTTTGCGGGTGTAAATGTTTGCAATAAGCAGACAGATCACCGCAAGCAATGGGAAAATCGGCTCAATACCCTTCTCAGGAAAATGAATTCCTCCGGATAAGTTTAGTAACCAGTACGCCAATACACCAATCAACAAAACGTTTATAATGATGCTGATGGTATTCAGCAAAATTTGTCTTTTTCTGTTTTTGAAACTAAAAATACTTAATGCTCCTGTAATAACAAGCACGATACAGCTTATATTAAGCAAGGGAATACTGTCAGAAATGACAACATCCTGTCCTGTTATGAAAAGGAACACTGCAGCTAAAACTGCTAATAAAGTCCATATAGTTTGTATTCTCTGTAGCATTGAATATTAAATTCTTGGCAAAAATAACATAAATTTTGCACAATTCAAAAATAAGTGTAGATTTGCATTATACAATGTACTTGAAAACCAAAGTCACCGGACTTACTTTTCTTACTCACAATTAATTACATTTTTACATAAATATGTTTAACATAGAAACGTTAAGGTCAAAATCCGTAACGGAACTGACTAAAATCTTAAAAGATTTGGGCGTTAAAGTTGCAAGAACCAGCAATGAAAATGACAAGATCTTTGCTATTCTTGACTTTCAGGCTTCTAACCCTAAAGTTGCAAAAGATTATTTCAACGCCACAGAAACCGCCAGTGTAAATACTGAAGAGGCCTCAGCAGAAAAACCTGCTAAAGCCCCGGCAAGAAAAGCTGCCCCCAAAAAACCGGCAGCCCCCAAGCCAAAAGCAAATACAAAAGCTCCGGTAGAACCTAAAGAAGAGGAAAAAATAGAAGAAAAGGTTCCTGCTGCTGAAGAAATAAAACAGGAAGAGCCCAAAGCTGAAGCCGCTGCAATCGTAACAGAAGATACATCAGCCGCTGCTCAAGCTAAAAAGAAAAGAAAAAGAGTTTCTACCAATACAGGTAATACTGAAGTATCTCAGGAAAAACCAGAAGCTCCAAAAAACACAGAATCTCAAGAGCCTGCCCAGGCCGAAGAAAAGCCTAACAATCCTCCTCAACAACAGGCTAACAGACCTCAAAAAGGACATAACCATCCACAGAACGGTGGAAACCAACATAAAAATCAAAACCAGAACCAACATCAGCATCAAAACCAAAATCAGAATCAAAATCAAAACAGACATTCTGAAAAGGCAGAGGAGCAGCATGACCATAAAAAAGAATTTAATTTCGATGGATTGGTAAGCATTGAAGGGGTGTTGGAAATCTTACCCGATAACTACGGATTTTTACGTTCCTCAGATTTTAGCTATATCTCTTCTCCGGATGACGTGTATGTATCTACAGCACAGATCAGGAATTATGGGTTGAAAACCGGAGATACAGTTAAAGGAATTGTAAGACTTCCGAAAGAAGGGGAGAAATATTTTTCATTATTGAAACCTACAGAAGTTAACGGGCGTGACCTTGCATTCATCAAGGACCGTGTAGCTTTTGAATATTTGACTCCGCTTTTCCCGGAAGAAAAATTCAATTTGGCAGGAAGTAACTCCACGATTTCGACAAGAATTGTAGATTTATTTGCACCTATTGGAAAAGGACAAAGAGCAATGATTGTGGCACAGCCTAAAACAGGTAAAACAATGTTGCTTAAAGATATCGCCAATTCTATTGCTGCCAACCACCCGGAAGTTTATATGATGGTTCTTCTGATCGATGAACGTCCGGAAGAAGTTACAGATATGGAAAGAAGTGTAAATGCAGAAGTAATTGCATCTACATTTGATGAAGCGGCAGAAAAACATGTGAAAGTAGCTAACCTTGTTCTTGCAAAAGCACAAAGAATGGTAGAATGTGGACATGATGTGGTGATTTTACTGGACTCTATTACAAGATTGGCAAGAGCATACAATACGGTTACTCCGGCATCAGGTAAAGTTCTTTCCGGTGGGGTAGACGCTAATGCGCTTCACAAGCCAAAAAGATTCTTTGGAGCTGCAAGAAAAATTGAAGGTGGAGGATCTTTAACAATTATTGCAACAGCATTGATTGACACAGGATCTAAAATGGATGAAGTAATCTTTGAAGAATTTAAAGGTACAGGGAATATGGAGCTTCAGTTAGACAGAAAAATTGCTAACAGAAGAATCTATCCGGCTATCGACTTAATTTCTTCCAGTACTCGTAGAGATGACCTTCTTTTAGATGAAGTGACTTCTCAGAGAATGTGGATCTTTAGAAAATATCTTTCTGAAATGAATCCTGTAGAAGCTATGGAATTTGTTAATAAGAACATCAAAGGAACTCTGAATAATGAAGAATTCCTGATGTCTATGAATAAATAAATTTAATTTAATATTGTTAAATAAAAAGCACGGATCATTAGGTTCGTGCTTTTTGTTAGTATTCAATAAAAAAAATAAAACTTAATTCAGTCTAAATCAATATATCAATGTTAAAGATTTATTAAAGTAATCCACAATCCTTGATAATCCCTTAAATATTGGCTAATTTTGAATTATAACATTAAAAATAAAGATTATGTCATTTGAATTACCAAAACTAGGATATGCATACGATGCATTAGAGCCAACGATCGATGCAAGAACTATGGAAATCCACCATACAAAACACCACCAGGCATATATTGACAATTTAAATAAAGCAATTGAAGGAACTGAACTAGCAGGAAAAACGATTGAAGAAATCTGCCAGACAGGAACTGACAAACCAGCAGTAAGAAACAATGGTGGAGGTCACTTCAACCACTCTTTATTCTGGGAAATTTTAACTCCAGGAGGAAGCAAAGAGCCAGTAGGAAATGTAAAAGCTGCTATTGAAAACTATGGTGGTCTTGACAAATTCAAAACTGATTTTTCTGATGCTGCTAAAACAAGATTTGGTTCAGGATGGGCTTGGTTAGTAAAAAATGCTGACGGTTCTGTATCGGTTTCTTCTACACCTAATCAGGATAACCCATTAATGCCTGTAGCAGACGTTAAAGGAACACCTGTTTTAGGATTAGATGTTTGGGAGCATGCTTATTATTTAAACTACCAAAACAGAAGACCTGACTATGTTTCTGCATTTTTCGATGTAGTAAACTGGGATAAAGTAGAGGAATTATTCAATAAATAATTTTCAGCTATTATAAAAATGAAAAGGTTCAGAATTACTCTGAACCTTTTTTATTGGGAATTATGTATACTTACCTTAGGGCGTCACTTCCGGTTAACCCGTTCAACCTTAGTTTGTATTTCCAGTTGACATACACGAAAACCTGGTATAATTTATATTCAAACTTGATCCCGTAGTTTTCCTGAGGATCATAATCTATCCCGGATTCTATAATATTTCTATATCTGCCGGAATTATAATAGCCGTTCCATTCGTTGACCAAAAATGTATTTTTTGTCTTCAGATAAGATTCTGTATACTGACTGATGGGCTTAGCCACAGCGTTCAGAAAATAATCAAACTGAGTATCAATGACCGTAAGATCCCATTCACCGTCTTCGTTTTTAGAAGGCTTCATTTCATGTTGCTCTTTATCTTTCTTAGGGGTTTCCTGAGAAAAACAGCTGAAAGGGATCCACGCAATCATTATTAATAAAATAATATTTTTCATGATGTAGGTATTTACATAAAAAAAGCACTCCAATAAGAGTGCCTAACTTTTTTTATGGTTCTTTCTGAAGAACTACAAATGCCGGAAAGTGGTCACTGTAGCCTCCTGTAAACTGGTCTCCATTCCAGGATCTGAAAGGATATCCTTTATAATTTCCTTCTTTATTCACTAAATAAGCGGGTGCAAAAATCTCTGCCTTATATACAGAATATTCTTTTGTCACCTGATCTGAAATTACGTTTTTAGAAACGATGATCTGGTCAAACAGGTTAGGAGCATCCTGATACGCAAGAGAAGCAACTCCCTTTTTATATAAAGGATACATCAGGTTAAGATAAGGTGTTTCTTCACTTAAATCTTTAGGGCTTGCCTGAGCTTTCAGGTGGTTTTTTAAACTTGGGCTTACAGGATCATCATTAAAGTCACCCATCGCAAAAAGCTTTGTGGTTGGGTCTGCAGCTCTTACACTGTCCATCTGTTGTTTTAACAATGCAGCGGCTGCATTTCTTTTAGGTAAAGAAATCGCTTCACCACCTCTTCTTGAAGGCCAGTGGTTCATGAAAAATGCTACTTTTTCATTATCTAAAAACCCTGTTACTACAAGGATGTCTCTGGTATATTCTCTTTTTCCGTTGTCACCGTAAATTACCAGTTCTTTTTTTAATGAATTGGTAGGGGTGAACCTTCTTTTCTGGTAAATCAATGCCACATCAATTCCTCTGTAGTCGTAAGAATTGTAATGAATAATTCCGTAGTCATATTTCTTTAAAGCAGGTTCGTTCACAAGATCCTGAATGACCTGTCTGTTTTCAACCTCTATTAAGCCAACTACTGCCGGAGCTGTTTTGGTATATTGTGATCCCATTTCAGAAATCACCTTAGCTTCGTTAGCCAGTTTCGCTTTGTAAATTTTAGTTCCGTAGTTCTTGGCACTTTTCGGGGTAAATTCTTCAGATCCACTTTGTATTCTTACTGCTTTTTTACCTTTTAATGCACCATCGCTCCATGGCCCGTCATATTTTTCAGCTTCCAGAAACTGGATTGAATCCATAGGAATACTTCTGTGGAAAGCAGGGTTTTTTATGTCTTTGGTTCCGTCAATATAATCTGCTGAACGGATCGTGTCCCAAAGGTTTTCTACGTTTAAAAAACCTACGGTAGCTACTTTTCTCAGTTTTCCCTGTTGTTGTGAGAATGCCACGATCGAAATAAGAATGGCAAACAGACTCGAAAATCTCTTCATCTCTTTAGAGTTTTATTATTCTATTAATTACAAATTTACTTTTTTTTAATTCACTGCGTTTTAAATATTTGTAAATTTAAAAGCAGTAATTCGAACCTCTCTTTTATAATGATTCTTAAAAGATTGCAATGTTATGAAAAAATAATGTTAAAAAAGTTCTGAATTACAAAATTTGATTAAATTTGTGCCCCCAACTTTTAAACTGTTGAAAATTAACAAGAAAAGTATTTAAAAAATAAATATACTCATGATTAAAAAATTATCATTGATCTCTTTATTTACTTTGCTGCCTGCTTCATATTATTATGCGCAGACAACTGTGTTTGCGTATCTTAAGGATGCAGACGGTAAACCTGTTGAGCAAGCAAGTGTAGATTTAAAAGGAGCAGGAAATGATGCAAAGGCAGACAAAATCGGATATTTCCAATTTAAAGATTTGATGCCTGGACATTATCAGATTATGGTTACAAAACCCAATTTTGAAACTAAAATTTTTGAATTTGATGTAACCAGTGATGAGAAAAGAAAAGATCTTGGAGTAATTACTCTTTATTCTGCATTGAATGGTGCAGATCAAGGATTGGCTATCGTAGAAGATTCTGGAGAAAGTGATGGTGGTGGTGCTCAGCAAACCGCAACTGTAGGTTTGCTACAGTCTTCTCAGGATGTTTTCAACAGAATTGCAAGTTTCGATTTAGGACCATACTGGTTCCGCCCAAGAGGAATTGATAGCAGAACAGGGGAGAATATGATCAACGGGATTTCTATGGCCGCAGCAGATAATGGAGATGTAGACTTCAGTACCTGGGGAGGGTTGAACGAAATAACCCGTTACCCGGAAATTGCAGTGAACCATGCACCTTCAGAATATGCTTTCGGAGGAACTACCGGAGTATTTTATAAGAATACAAAAGCCAGTGAGTACAGAAAAGGAAGTCAGCTGACGTACTCTCTGACCAACAGAAACTATACCAACAGATTGTCTTACAGATTCTCTTCCGGAATGAATAAGAACGGATGGGCATTTACAGGAATGATTGCAAGAAGATGGGCACAGGAAGGGATTCAGGATGGTACCGCTTATGATGCATATAGTGGATATATTGGTATTGAGAAGAAATTCAGTGACAGCCATACCATGACTTTAAATGCCATTGGTTCTAAATATGCAAGAAGTTCTTCAAGTCCAAGTACTCAGGAAGTATATGACTTCAGAGGAGTTCATTACAATTCTTACTGGGGATGGCAAAACGGAGATAAAAGAAATGAAAGAGTAAAAAGAGGTTTCCAGCCCATGATCCAATTACAGGATTTCTGGAAAATTAATAAAAACTCTCAGCTATGGACATCTGTTTCTTATCAGTTTGGGAAAGAATACAGTTCGAGATTGGATTGGTACAGAGCGAATAACCCGTCTCCAACCTATTACCGTAATCTACCAAGTTATTGGTTAAATTATAAAGATCCGTCTCCGGAGCAGAGTGCCAACATCGGAATTACAAGAGACTGGTGGACGAATGATGACCAGTCACACACACAGATCAACTGGGATAATCTTTATAATGCCAACAGAAACGTAGAGTACAATGCGTTACTTGGCGGAAGAAGAGCTGCATATTATCTTGTAGATGATGTTAAAGATGACAAAGTATGGAATGTATCTACTCACTATACGTATAACTTCACCGATACTTCCCGTTTTATCTTAAACTTATCGTACCAGAACTACAGATCTGAACAGTACAGAGAAGTAAACGATCTTTTAGGTGCTGATTTTGCCCTGAATATGGATCCTTTTGCATCCAATACCACTGCAGGAAGTGTTTGGGGGAAATTCAATACAAGAGAAAGCGACACTGATGTTGCCAAAAGAGAAGGTGATAAAATCGGATACAGCTATATTTTCAGAAGACAGGAATTCAAAATAAACCCAGCTTTCAAATTCTCAACAGGAAAATTTGATGTTTTTATTTCCGGATTATTCGGGTATACAACAAACAGCAGAGAAGGATTGTTCCAGCATTATCTGTATGAGTCATCTTATGGAAAAGGAGCAGATCAAAACTTCTGGAATGCAGGTGTTAAAGGTCAGGTTACCTATAAAATTAACGGGAGAAACTTCCTGGTTTATAACGGAGCTTACTTCTCACAGTCTCCTTTCTTAAATGATATTTATTTTAATACAAGAGTAAGTGGTGTTACAACTCCTGGGATCAAAAATGTTGTTGTTGATGCCAACGATTTGAGTTATGTTATCTCTACTCCGATTGTTAAACTTAGACTGACAGGTTACCTTGTTAATACTCAAAACGAAACAAGTGTACAACGGTATTTCGCACAGGGAGTTAAACTCACAAACCTTACTGAGAGTGGTGATCAGGCTCCAATTCAGGATGGTGCTTTCATTACACAGGTATTGGCTGGAGCCAATAAGAGAAATATGGGTATTGAACTTGGTGCACAGGTGAAAGTAACTCCTACTTTAACTGCCAGTGGATTATTAAGTTTAGGACAATATACGTATACCAATAACCCTACTGTTTATTTTGCATCTGACGCGGTTGGAACATTCAGAGAGCTTGACGGAAACGGAAATATCGTGTCAAGATCTTATACCAACATGGGTGAAGCAACGCTTAAAAACTACAGACAAGGAGGTACACCTCAGGAGGCATATACGCTAGGTCTTCGTTACAGCCCTAATTACTGGTGGATAGGAGCAACATGGAACTATTTCGGGCACTCGTTCCTGGATCCGTCTCCAGTAACCAGAACAACAAGATTCTATACCAATCCTAATACACCGGGAGTACCTTATGACCAGGTAAACGATGAAGAACTTGCAAGAGTTCTTACGCCTACAAAACTGCCTTCAGCATTCTTCTTCAATGTAAACGCAGGGAAGTCATGGGTGATTGGTAAATATTATGTATTGGTATCTGCATCTGTTAATAACATCCTTAATAACAGAAATTATATTACTGGAGGATTTGAGCAGACCAGAAACGTTAACTATCTTGATTATGCAAGTGATTATGACAGCGGAAACATGGTATTCGCACCAAAGTATTGGTATAATCAAGGGAGATCTTATTTTGTTAACCTTCAATTCAGATTCTAAAAAACTAAAATTAAAAATCGAAAACAATGAAAAATATATATTTTAAAGCGGCGATCTTTAGTGCTATTTCAATGCTGTCATTCTCGTCTTGTGTAAAAACTGATGATTATGAGGTGCCGGAAATTAAATGTACCAACAAATTTGCAGCAGCTAATCACCCGTTAACTGATCTTGCTACTATTGCAAAAGCAAAACCAACGGAAGCCGATATCATTAAAGAAGATTATATCGTTGAAGCCTATGTTTCTTCAAGTGATGAATCAGGAAACATCTATAAAATGATGTTCCTTCAGGATAAGCCTGAAAACCCGACACAAGGGATTGAAATTGACATCGATGGTGGAAATCAGTATCTTGATTATCCTACCGGATCTTTAGTAAGAATTAACCTGAAAGGATTGATTGTTCAAGGTATTAACGGGAACATTAAAGTAGGTTCTTTTGATCCTAACTATCCTATCGGTAGAATCAACCCTAATAAAGTATCCAATTATATTGCAAGAGTTTGTGACGGACAAAAGGCTGTAGTAACTGCAATAAAGCCATTAGAGTTTAATTCTATCGCTGATGCTCTTAAAAATGGTGCTCACATCAATCAGCTTGTGAAAATTAAAAATGTTCAGTTCGAAGAACCTGAATTGACAAAAACTTTTGCTGATGAATCTGCTACAGGTGACCGTTATATTACTGATAAAAAAGCAGGTAGATTAGATCTTCGTTTCAGTAACTATGCAACTTTTGCGAAATCTCCGATCTCTCCTAAATATGCAAGAAGTGGTGAAATCGTTCTTCTTCTGAGCCGTTTTACCAGTTCAAGTAATGCAACAATTTTCACAGATCAGGCGTATATCAGAAATCTTGATGATATTAATTTCCCTAATGACAGATTCAATCCAGGTGAACCAGATGCTCCTTCTGCTTCTGCTGTAAACCTTTTCGCAGGTTCAGACTTTGAAAACTGGACAACTTTCTTATCAAGTGTAAATACTTTCGGTCTTAAGCCTTACGCTACACAAGGTGTGGGTCTGGGATATAACGGTACAAATTCACTTCAGATCAAAGGAACTCCTACAGCTAACGATTATGTATTTACCTCTGTGGCTGCTACAGGAATCCCAGCTGTACCAAAAAGAATTACAATGTATATCAAAGGTACTGCAACAGGAAAAACTCTTTCTTTCAACGTGTACAAAGCAGGTGGAGGTTTCTATGTGTTTAACTTAGGTACATTCTCTACAGGGGCTACTTTGGGAGTGGAAAGTGCTAACTCTTACACAGGATCTATCAATACAAGCGGACAGTGGAGATTAGTGGAGCTTACCCTTACAGGTATTACGGATATTAACACTACAGCCGGAAAAGATATGTTTGCGATCAAAACTGGAAATGGTGGAATCTATGATGTTCAGATTGATAACATCAAAATTGAGTAATACATTAGGATACAATATATTCTAATACATTTTATAAAAATCGGGTGGCTTCTAAAGTTGTCTGATTTTATTTTAATTTTAATAGTGATATTAAATCAATTAAGAATTTAATACTTTTATCTCTAAAAACAGAAACCATATTCAAAAATGGAATATTTCATTTACGCATTAAATCATACTTACACTGATGAAACCCATACAAATACCAAATTTCTGGGCGTTTCAAATTGCCTTGAGGATTTGGAGAAGTTAAAAGCAAAAGCCGTTCTTATGGCTGGATTCAGAGATTATCCCGATTGTTTTGTTACAGATTGCTATATTATAGATAAAATACATTGGAATGATGGGTTTGAGGAGGTAATTGGTGAAATAGGACGTGACTATATTGAAAAAGGTGATGAGATAGATGAGAACTGTATTTCAGTCAAAGAATTAGGTTTAAATGCTGTTTTCAGTGTCAGCCATTCCTATACAATCCATACTTTTTTAGATGATGAAAGATATATCGGAGTATTTTCAACGTTAGAAAAGGTGGAGAAAGCTATTGAAGAACTCAAAAATAAACCAGGTTTTAAAGATCATCAAGATGATTTTATTATCTGTGAACTGGATCTTGCAACCCTTTTATGGAGTAGCGGATTTGGTGGCGTTTAAAAAACAAAAACCACTGCTGATGCAGTGGTTTTTTTATTTCCTTTTATTTAACTGTAATTGTTGGATCCCAGTAAAAGTAGCCGAACAGAATCTGTTTGTTACTGTCATTCGGATCTAAAATATAAAGTCCAAACTGTACATAGAAATTCTCTTTTCCTGTAGCTTTCACTTTAGAGTCGATACTGGCAAAAGTAATATCAGCAGCAGCGGCAGGAAGACCATTTTGAGAATTCAAATTAGGTACTGCAGCTTGTCTTCTTTCAACAGAATTGTAGATAAAGCTGTTAAAAACCTGATCTCCGGACCAGTACTTAATATTGTAGATGATAACAGCATCGTCAGAATTCTGATAGATGGAAGTTCCTCTGAAGGAAACTGTATCTCCGGCTCTTGCGCTGAAATTCAGATCGGCAGAACCTTGTCCGGAAATTGCGTTGGCATTGGAAACAATCATATGCTGGCTGTTATGATCAATTCCTGTAGGACTATTAGGGTCTTTACTTGGGTTGGGATAAGTAGCTCTTACATAATCCGTGTCTATTACAATCAGGACATCTATTTCCTGACTGGATGATTTTTGTTGTACATCGTCCATGATATTTCGTTTTTAGTTTGGTGTTTTCTTACTCATGTGGCTTTTCAGATTTCGCCCCGTTATTTATGTGATTCCGGCTTCACCTTGGTGGTTGTAATTACAATACAAATGTACATTGTTGAAAATGAAAATATTAGAGTGGAAATGCTGAAATTTAAGATTAAGTATTTGTACTTAATTAATCTCCCCGAAGTGATTTTTTATGATACAAAAAAATACCCTGAAAAGTTCAACTTCTCAGGGTACCCATTTTATAATGGTTAAATCTAATTTTTGTTTAAAAAGAAACCTCGTTCACTTCTTTTCCTCTTTGGAAGTTCATTGTTTTCTGGCTGCCTTTATAGGCAATGTTCACCAGATTGAT
The DNA here is from genome assembly GCF_965111995.1 of Chryseobacterium sp. Marseille-Q8038. Taxonomy (NCBI): domain Bacteria; kingdom Pseudomonadati; phylum Bacteroidota; class Flavobacteriia; order Flavobacteriales; family Weeksellaceae; genus Chryseobacterium; species Chryseobacterium sp. Marseille-Q8038. The sequence goes on from NZ_CBCOPN010000002.1 coordinate 2,024,220, forward strand.
CTGCTTAGGAAAAGCGCTCAAAAGGATCGTATTTTTAATCTTTAAGGTATTGATATCTGAAACGCCTCCGGTTTCAAAATATACCCATACAGTTTCTCCGCTGACCTGACTTCCTGTGAAGGTAATCGTTTTAGGAGCTCCATTGACAAATACATCAAAATTATTGTTCACATATTTTTTTACCTCTGCTTCAAATCCTGCCGTATTTGGGTTGATTTTAATCGCGTCAGAGATATGGCTTGTATTCATTTTTGTGGTAAACTTCAATGTCTTGCTTCCATCAATATAGTCCACTTTGGTCATTGAAGAGAAAAAGTCTACATACATAAAACTCATTAACACAAAAAATGTTAAAATTCCTGATATATATAAAAGTTTTTTCATCTTAATTAATAGATTTACAATCATACTTGTTCATTATAAGTCACAAATAATATGCCAATTAAAAATTTACATTCACAGAATATTTATCATAAAAGGCTTTTATATGTGCTACGGCCTCATCAGCAGTGTCTACCACACGATAAAGATCAAGATCATCTTCAGCAATCATTCCTTCTTTTAACAGGGTTGCTTTAAACCAATCCAGTAATCCTCCCCAGAATTCACTTCCTACCAAAACGATTGGGAATTTTCCAATTTTGTTGGTTTGAATCAGGGTCATTGCTTCAGTCAGCTCATCCAGTGTCCCGAATCCTCCGGGCATTACTACGAAACCTTGAGAGTATTTTACAAACATTACTTTTCTCACGAAAAAGTAATCAAAATTCATGGAATAGGATTTATTAATATAAGGATTAAAGTGCTGTTCAAAAGGAAGATCAATATTAAGTCCGATAGATTTTCCTTTCGCATTGAAAGCTCCTTTATTTCCTGCCTCCATGATCCCCGGGCCGCCTCCGGTAATAATTCCGAAACCTAGTTTGGTGATCTTTTCAGCAATATCTACAGCCATTTCATAATATTTGTTCTCCGGTTTCAATCGGGCAGACCCAAATATAGAAACGCAAGGACCAATTTTAGCCAGTTTTTCATAGCCGTCAACAAATTCAGCCATGACCTTGAATACCATCCAACTGTCTTTGGTGATTGTTTCGTCCCAGGTTTTTTGTCTGAAACTGTTATGTAGTTTTGTTTCGTTACTATCAAGTTCTGGATTTACTAAACTTTCATCCCTAGTTCCATCAATTTCCATTGTAAAATTTATTTAAAATGTTTCTCGGCCTCTATTACGGAAGACGGTCTTCCAACATCAATAAGAATACTGTCATGTACAAAACCGTGTATATGTTCGGTCTGCATGAGGTCAAGATATTCTTCCATAACAGAAAATTTGCCTGTTCTTTTTATTTTTTTGAAGATGACAGGATTGATACAATGAATTCCACTGAAAGCAAGAGCCTTAAAACCTTTATTGAATTCTGCCAGCCTCTGTTCTCCGGTTTGTACATTCAGCCAGCCTCTCAAAACCATATCATCATTGAAAAGGAGTTTTCTCGAACTTTCCCTGTCCGAAACCGCTAAAGTAGCAAAATCTTTTATCTTTTTGTGGTATTCTACCAATGCATTGATATTCAGGTCTGTTAGAATATCAGCATTCAGGATTAAAAAATCTTCTCCGTGATCAAGGAATTTTCTTGCAAAAATCAAGCCGCCACCTGTTTCCAGAAGTTCATTGGTTTCATCAGAGATTTCAATCTTACATCCGAAATTATTGTTTTTATTTAAAAAATCAACAATCTGATCTCCAAAATGATGAATATTAATCACAAAGTCAGTGATTCCATAGCTTTTCAGGTATTTGATATTTCTTTCCAGAAGCGGAACTTCATTTACTTTTGCCAAAGCTTTCGGATGGTGATCTGTAAACGGTTTAAGTCTGGTGCCTTTTCCAGCTGCGAAGATTAGAGCTTTCATTTTTTATAATTATAAATGATAGTGGATGAATGATAAAACCTTACAATTAATAAATGACAATTAAATCATTTATCAATCATCGCTTACCATTTATTTATTCAGTTGGGGTTGTTCGTCATGATGAAGGGTTACCTGAGTTCCTTCAGGATATTTTTCTTTGATAAATTCGGCGATTTTTATAGCAGAATATACCGATCTGTGCTGCCCGCCAGTACACCCGAAATTGATCTGCAGGTGTTCAAAACCTCTTGCAAGATAGTCGTCGATATTGATGGAAACAAGAGATTTTATCAGTTCTAAAAACCTGGGCATTTCTGTTTTCGTTTCCAGATATTCCTGAACTCCAATGTCATTTCCGGTCTGGATTTTATATTCTTCAATTCTTCCGGGATTTAAAATTCCACGGCAGTCAAAAGCGAAACCTCCGCCATTTCCTGAATTGTCTTTAGGAATTCCTCCTTTCTTGTAAGAAAAACTGTGTATCTCGATGTTTAGCATATTTTTTATTTTTAAACCATTAAGGCTTATTTAGTTATGTTGAAGTCGCTTTGTGCTTTGCTCAAATATTTTCAATCTGTCAGTCTGAGCGGAGCCGAAGACTTATTTATTTATTATTTCTTCAATTTTTTGCTTTGCCTTCTCTGATGTCAGTTGCTGAATTACTTTTTGCAGTTCCGGATAATTGTTCATCTGTTCCCATGAGTCTGCAAACTGTGTTATATTCTGAATCCCTTTTTCAAGGCTGGCTATGAAATGGGGTTTTCTTTGAATCAGTCCTCTGAACCCGTAGGCTCCTAAAACCTGTAAAAATCTCATCATCTGAATCGGCATCACTGCATTTTTCAGCTGGATTCTTGTTTCAGGATCTTCGAACTGCTGAATATAAAATTCCAGCATTTCCTGTTTGAAATCTTCAGGAAAATTAGCTTTAGCCTGAAAAAGAAAAGAGATCACATCATACATTAACGGGCCTTTCATGGCTGACTGGTAATCGATGAAAGAGACTTGGCCCATTTCATTTACCATGATATTTCGTGCCTGGAAATCGCGGATCATAATTCCTTTAGGCTCAAGATTCTCAATGAGAACTGCAATTCTTTTGAATTCTTTCAGAAGAGCAGATTTGCTGTATTCAAGCTCCAGGAAATCGGCCACAAAGTTTTTAAAATAATAAAGATCATGAATCACGGGAAGTTCATCATAACTTTCATATTCAAAGGTTTTTGAAAAGTCAATTTTTCCCTGGGTCTGTACCTGCATTTTGAAAAGCTTTTCTAAAGTCTGCTGAACCAGGGATCTTACCGAAGAAGCTGTTTTTTCTTTTGCAATGATCTCAGAAAGCGTTTGCTGTCCCAGGAATTCCTGGATGTACATTTTTCTGTCATCAGAAATAGCAAGAATGGATGGGGTATTAAGTTTCAGGCCTGAGAATACTTCGGAATAATAAAGAAAACTTTCATTTTCCGGGATATTTTCATTGTACGTGATGATGTATTTTTCAGTACCGGCAGTGGCCAGAAAATTTACCCTCGCAGAGCCGCTTTGAGCTAATGTGACGAATTCGGAAGATTTTTTACCTAAATGGTTTTCAAAAAATCGTTTTGCGTTTTCAGAAGTCATAATATGGAAACAAATATACTAAATTAACATGAGTTGGAAATTATAGTTTAAAGAAGTGATGGATGAAAGCTGAAGAGTATGGGAGTGAAGCTTTAGAATGTTGATATTATTGAATGGTTTTGCGAAAAATTTTAAGTATTATATCCTAAATCCGTTGGGTTTTACTCCTGATTTTAACTTTCTTTATTCAAATTCAGGATATTACATGCTAATTTTTATCTTTGCAGTATGCTGAAAGACTTTAAACCTGTTTTAGGTATTTTATTGCGTTTTATTATTATTTACCTGGTGTTGCTTATCACCTATCAGTTCTACCTGAACAGTGGTAAAGATTCCGGGCTGGATTCTTTTTCAAGGATGATTGCCAATCAGGTGACTTCTCTGCAGAACGTTATTGGTTATCCCACGGAGCTTTATGATGATGTAAAGAACGAGCAGGTTTGGTTTTATGTAAAACACAATTATGTAACGAGAATGGTGGAGGGTTGTAATGCGATCTCTGTCATCATTTTATTTGTGTCTTTTGTTTTTGCTTTTTACAAAGGGGTGAAAACTTTTGTTTTTGTGGGAGTAGGATTAGTATTGTTATATATTATAAACCTTTTGAGAATTGTAGGATTAAATATCGTTATGTCTGATCATAAGGAATACGGAAAGATGTTTCATGATTTTATTTTCCCTGCTATTATTTACGGAAGTGTGGTAGTTCTTTGGTTGATCTGGATTAAATTTTTTGCTTTAAAACATGAAAATTCTTAGTTGGTTTCTGGTGATCGCAGGAGTTTGCGGATTGATAAGTGTAAGAGTTCTTGAGAATGCGGTTTTTTATGACCCGTTTTTAGGCTACTTTCATGAAGCCAATAAAAATATCGAATTCCCAGGATTTGAATGGGGAAGGCTTATTGCCGGACATGTGTTCAGGTTTATTTTAAACCTTCTTTTTTCCTGCCTGATTATCTATGGTTTATTTAAAAATAAGGAATGGACTTTACAGGGAGCGATCATGATCCTTGTGGTATTTGTTATTACACTGCCAATTTATCTGTACTGTATTTATGATAAGTTCGAAATAGGTTATCTTTTTTCTTTTTATATGAGAAGATTTGTGATCCAGCCTTTGATTATCCTGTTGATTGTTCCGATGTTTTATTACAGGAAACAAATGATCAGTAAAGAAACTGAAAATAGATAAGAAGGCGAAAAGTCATCGGTATTTCTTTATTTTCCCAGTTATTCTGTAGTATGTTTATCCACGCTGGTGATATTTTCCGGAGTCCATTCCACCCGTTTAATGAAATCTTTCTCCCGCACAGGACAGTCTTTGATCTGGCATACCGGGCATGAAATCGGTTTGCAATCATCCATATGAAAATTGAACTCAATACTGCGTTTCATGTTTTTAGCGAGAAGGATGATTACTTTTTCCATTTCGCCATGGGCATCACGCAGATCATAATACCATGGAAGGGTTATATGGGCATCAATATGCAGGGAAGATCCGAATTGTTGAATTTTCATATTGTGTACATCAATCCATTCTATTTGTCGATTCTCTTCAAGGATTCTAATGACCTGATTTAATATTTCAGGATCCTGTTCGTCCATAATACCGCTTAATGATTTTCGGACGATTTTGTAGCCTACAAATATGATATAAAGTCCAAAACTTAAGGCCACTACTGAATCGAGCCAATAGATTTTGGTGAAGTAAACAATAATTAAGCTGGCAACCACTCCAAGCGTTGTAATGGTGTCAGACTGAAGGTGTTTACCGGATGAAATGAGAACCAGAGAGTTTTCTTTTTCCCCTTTTTTAATAGAAATATATCCCAGGAGATAATTAATGACTGCAGTGGCTGCAATAATCCAGATTCCGAGATCAATTTTACTCAGCGTTTTTCCTACGATAAGACTGTGAATTCCTTCGTAGATAATCATAACACCGGCTATGGCAATCAAAGCTCCTTCAATTCCGGAAGTCACGAATTCTACTTTCCCATGGCCATACGGATGGTCATCATCTTTAGGTTTGGCTGCAAGATGAAGAGAATAAAGTCCCATGAATGCACTGATGACATTGACAATACTTTCCATAGCATCGGAAAAAACAGCGTCGGAATTGGTGAGTTTCCATGCTATAATTTTTCCGACAAAAAGGATGATTCCAAATGTAGCAATAAGCTTCTGGAATCCTATTTTCTCTTTATGGGTATTTTTCTGGGTATTCATACTGTGTTTGATAAAAAAAAGAATCTCAATTCTGAGACTCTTTTTATTTTGTTAGTTTATACTAAGTTGTTTGCTACAAGGTATTCTGCAATTTGTACAGCGTTTGTTGCTGCTCCTTTCCTCAGATTGTCTGCAACGATCCAGAGGTTGAGCGTTTTGGGCTGCGAAAGATCTCTTCTGATTCTTCCCACAAAGACCTCATCTTTTCCTTCTGAATACAGAGGCATAGGGTAGTGGTTGTTTTTTACATCATCCATTACAATGACTCCCGGAGTTTCAGCTAAGATTTTTCTTACTTCGTCCAGTTCAAATTCATTTTCGAATTCAATATTTACACTTTCAGAATGTCCTCCCTGAACCGGAACTCTTACAGCGGTTGCTGTCAGATTGAAGGTATCATCACCTAAAATTTTCTTAGGTTCCTTCATCAGTTTGATCTCTTCTTTGGTGTAATCATCATCAGCAAATACATCACAGTGTGGTAATGCATTTTTGAAAATCTGATAAGGATAGACTTTTTCAGTAGCATCATCTCCATTGATTTCACCGTTTAACTGGTCTACAGCAGCTTTACCTGTTCCTGTTACAGACTGGTAAGTAGAAACAATTACTCTTTTTAAATCAAATTTTTTGTTCAACGGCCCAAGAACCATTACCAATTGAATGGTAGAACAATTCGGATTTGCGATGATTTTATCTTCTTTTGTTAGCACATCAGCATTGATTTCCGGAACCACTAATTTTTTATCAGGATCCATTCTCCATGCAGAAGAATTGTCAATGACTGTTGTTCCAGCTTCTGCAAATAAAGGAGCGAATTCAAGAGAAGTAGAACCTCCAGCAGAGAAGATGGCAATATCCGGTTTGGCAGCTATAGCGTCCTTCATGCTTACAATCGTAAATTCCTTCTGTTTATACTTCACCTTCTTGCCTACAGATCTTTCGGATGCTACCGGGATTAATTCTGTTACAGGGAAGTTTCTCTCCTCCAAAACTTTAAGCATAACTTGTCCAACCATTCCTGTTGAACCTACTACAGCTACTTTCATTGATTTAATTAAAAATTTAAGATTAAACTATTTATAAATTATAACGCATATAATTTCTTTGTCTGTTTTAAGCCCCGAAGACTCTTGTCCAAGGGAATGCAAATGCAAATAAACCTACTGCAATCAGTCCCATAATCACTACTCCTAAAGAAATAGTATCATTTGATTTTACTTTTTTGTTGACGATCGTCATCAAAACTGCTGCAATAAGCATAGAGAATGGATGTTCAACATATTGGAATCTCAATGCTGCATTTTTCATTACTTCTCCCATGTTTAAACCTTTGCTAAAAGTTGTGATCAACATAATGATTCCCAATAAAAACTGAACGTGGAAGAAAATCATCGTGAAAAGAGTTGTTTTCTTCAGAAATTTGTTCACTTTTCCACTGAAACCAAACATGGTAGCTAAAAGTGCAATGATAAATAATGTTACCAAAAGAATTTCAAGATACCCGAAACCTTTGTGGGCATTAAGTAAAATGTTGTAAAAATCCATAATCCTATTTTTTTGTACACAAAGATAACAAAAATCCCGGCTCAAAGCCGGGATTGATATTTATAAAATCTAATATTGTGATATTATTAGAAGTTGAATGATAATGTTGCTGCCCAAGTAGTTCCGAAACCGAAATAAGCACGGTTACCAGTTGCAATACCATTGTACATTCTACCAGCTTCTTCATAAGTTTTCCCTTTGTCAGGATCATTGTTTGCTGTAATTTTATCTGTTCCGAAGATACTTGTTGCAGAATCAGAAATATAAATTTTATCAAACAAGTTATAAACGTTAGCTCCGATTGTGAAGTACTGAGCTTCGTTTTGTAATCTGATTTTGTAAGAGAAACCTACATCAAATAAGTTGAAATCAGGTAATTTCAATACTCCTCTGTCCTGAGCTGCAATATTGGTAAATGTTCCAGCGTCAATTGTAGAATAAAGTTTACCTACATATCTCCATGTTCCGAAGATGTTAAGATCTTTTACCGGTTTTACAGTAAGTCCTAATGATGCAGTCATCTGAGGGATACTGTTGTTACTTGAACCACCTACTTTTACTTTATCTAAGTATAATTCGTTTCCTGCTGATCCAGCTAAAGTAACAGGGTTGTTGTTGTCATCAAAAGAAGCTACACTAGCATTTCCTTTGTAATAGTAATCTCCCCAAGAGAACATTCCTTGAATTTCTAAGAAACGGTTTGGTTTGTATACTCCATCAAATTCTACACCTTGGTGAATTTCAGTGATACCATTGATTTCAGAATAACCTGTAGTCGTTGTACCGTCTGCTAAATTGAAAGTCTGACCTGTTTTTCTTAACCATCTGTCTTTCCACTGTGTTCTGTATACGTTAACATTTGCAGTGAATTTTGCAGATCTGAACCCATAACCAACTTCCGCAGAAGAAATCTTCTCGTTAGTTAGATAAGGATTAATAAGTTGCTGGTTACTTGGGTAAACAGTATTAAGGAATGGTTGTTTGCTGTAATAACCTAAGTTAGCAAAAACGTTATGTTGCTCATTAATGTTATAGTTAGCACCCCCTTTAATATTATATCCGAAAATATTTTTGAATCCTGTTTTCGTGTTGACGGTTTGACCTCTTAATGTGCTTCCGTCTACTACGTAGTTATCAATTCTCTGATACCCTTGGTTAGATACGGAACCTTGTAAGAATGCAGATAATTTATCTTTGGTATATTCTACCTGTGCAAATCCACTGTACCAAATAACTTCACCATCGTTGCTGTATCCTATCTGATCTTCAGCTGGAGCTAATTTTCCTCCGAAAGGATTCCAAGAAAGTTTTTTATAGTCATAAAGTGCATTTACGATTCTAGGTGCTGTGATGTTTTTGTTAGCTGCGTCTTTGTATCCTTTAGCTCCATAAAGATCTGTAAGAACCTGATAGTGGTAACCATAGTAATATCTGTCATCGGTACCGATTGAGAAATTCCAGTTATCGTTAACTTTGTGTTGGAAGTTTGCTAAGATACCATACCAGTTGTGAGAGTTGATATTTGATCTACGAACTAAAGTACTTCCTGCACCTGCAGTATTTAAGTTAACGGCTGCGTTAGCTGCAAAAATAGCATCATAGTTGAAGTGACCTGCTGTATCATAGAAATCGGTCATCCCTTTTCCTCCTACTTTACCTAAGTCTCCAGTTCCACCACCTCTACCGTTAGACATATATGCAACTGTACTTAACTTCGACTTTTCGCTCATCGTCCAGTCCCAGTTTAACATCATTACCGGCTTAGAATAGTAGTTTGCTCTGTTTGCTAAAGCAACTTTGTTTCCATTTTCATCAGTATAATATCCAAAATCTGAATTATATCTTCTATTAGGAGTTCCGTCATGATCTGGATTATAGTTGATATAATTTTGGATTGTTGGAGCAAAAGTTCTTTGATCGTGCCACTGAGGAGCAGAAGTGATTGAGAACTGTAAGTTATGTTTTTTATTGATCTCATAACCTAATGCAAAGAAATATGCATAAGATTCGTAATCCGTATTTTCAATATAAGTACCACCAGCTTGTCTGCTCATTAAGAATGATGCAGAAATACCATCCTTAGATTTTCCAGTATTATAGGCAAAAGATGTTTTTAAATAGTCATTGTTACCAACTCCTAATCTAATAACTCCTCCTCTTTTCATGTCTGCAGACTTGGTGATGAAGTTCATTGTACCTCCAACAGAAGCAATTGCTAATTTAGAAGAACCTAATCCCCTTTGAACCTGTAATGTACTTGTTACATCAGATAATCCAGTCCAGTTTGAGAAATAAACACTACCGCCTTCCATATCGTTTACAGGCATACCGTTTACCATTACTGCAATGTTTCTAGACTCAAATCCACGCATTACAATTTGAGAATCTCCGAAACCACCACCTCCTTTTGTAGCATATACGGAAGGTGTTGTGTTTAGTATTTCGACAAGTTCTTGGTTTCCTTGTCTTTCTAAAATCTGAGCAGCCTTAATAGTAGATACTGCTACCGGTGTCTTTCTATCTTTAGCGATATCCGTAACACCTCTTAAGATTACCTCCTCAATATCTTTGGACTTCTGTACCGTGTCCTGAACTTGTTGAGCGTAATAAACACTAGCTGTAGATAATGTAATAACCGCAGTTAGTATCGATTTGTTGATTAATTTCATAATCGTTAGTAATAATTAGATTTAATTTTCTGCAAAATTCGCAAAATTAAATTTAACTATTATTAACTCAATGTTAATTTTTAATCAGTCTTAATAATCTTAAAGTATTAAAAATCAATATTATGGCTAAAAATTGAATTTTTGTATGAAAAAAGTCATGTTATTGAATTTTTAACAAAGGGGGTGTGTTTTTGTTAAAAATTCAACGCTATTTCACTGCTTTGAGACTCAAATCTATATTATCTGCAGAGTGTGTAAGGGCTCCTACAGAGATGAATGTTACGCCTGTTGAGGCAATTTCCTTGAGCATATCCCGGGTAATTCCTCCGGAAGCTTCAGACTCACAAGCGCCATTGATCATTTTTACAGCCTGCTTCATTGTTTTTACATCCATATTATCAAGCATGATTCTGTCCACCTTTGCATTAATCGCTTCCTGAACTTCTTCCAGGTTTCTGGTTTCGACCTCTATTTTTAACTTTTTCTTGTTCTTTTTAACATAATCCTTTGCCATTGCTACAGCATTGGTGATGCTTCCGTTGTAATCAATATGATTATCTTTCAGCATGATCATGTCATAAAGACCATATCTGTGATTGGTTCCGCCGCCAATAGCTACCGCCCATTTTTCACACATTCTGAAGTTAGGTGTCGTTTTTCTTGTATCTAAAAGTTTTGTTTTTGTACCTACTAATCGGGAATCCCATTCATGGGTAAGGGTTGCGATACCGCTCATCCTCTGCATGCAGTTAAGAACAAATCTCTCCGTGGAAAGAATAGATCTTGCACTTCCTGTTACGATAAGGGCTACATCCCCGAATTTACAAGGAGTTCCATCTTTAATGAAAATTTCCACTTTCAGATTTTTGTCAAAAGTCTTGAAAATGATTTCTGCCAGTTCAACCCCTCCAAGAATACAGTCCTGTTTCACCAAAAGCTTAGCACTTTGTACAAGATCCTGCGGAATAGTAGATAGGGTAGAGTGGTCTCCATCCTGAATATCTTCCTCAAGCGCGTTTTTTATAAATGTCTTTAATGCTTTATCTGTTACGTATGCTGGTCTTTTCATTGTGTGATTTCTTTTAAACTAAATCTTTATTATAAAATGCTCCTTTATTCTCTGTCATTTCCATAGATTGGGTAATGATGAGATGTGCAACGGTTGTTAGGTTTCTTAATTCTGATAATTGTGGGGAAAGAATAGAGTAGTGGTAGATTTCATCCACCGCTGCAGCAATTTCCTGATGTTTTTGTAATGCCATATTCAGACGTCTGTTACTTCTTACAATACCTACCAGATCACTCATCATTTCCTGAAGCTGTTTTCTCAGATAGCTGACGATGACCATTTCGTCCATGATTTTCATTCCTTCTTCATTCCATTCCGGAACGGCTTTAAGATCATCAAAGTTGAAACTGTTTTCATTCAGAAGTTCTACTGTTTTCATGGCGGCATTGTGTCCGAAAACCAAACCTTCAAGCAGTGAGTTGGAAGCAAGTCTGTTGGCCCCGTGAAGTCCTGAGTTGGTACATTCTCCTACTGCAAAAAGATTTCTGATGGAAGACTGTCCGTCTCTGTCTACTTCAATTCCTCCCATTAAGTAGTGGCAGGCAGGTACAACAGGAATCAATTGAGTGAAAGGATCAATTCCTTCGTCTTTACATTTTTTATAAATATTCGGGAAATGTTCTAAGAATTTTTCATGATTCATTTCCTTACAATCTAAACCGACAAATTCGTCTCCTGTAATTTTCATTTCGGCATCGATGGCTCTTGCTACAATATCTCTTGATGCGAGTTCCTCACGTTCATCATATTTATGCATGAACTTTTCGCCCCTTTTGGTTCTTAATTTAGCTCCGTCTCCGCGAACAGCTTCTGAAATTAAAAATAACATTCCATCCATTTTGCTATATAAAGCAGTTGGGTGGAACTGATAATACTGCATATTGGAAACTTTTCCTTTGGCACGGGCTACGAAAGCAATTCCGTCTCCGGTAGCAATAGTAGGATTGGTTGTATTCTTATAAACATGTCCGGCTCCCCCAGTGGCAGCCAGTGTTATTTTAGACGTTATTTTTTTGATTGTTTTGGATTTCTCATCCAGAATATAAGCGCCATAGCAGTGGATGTCTCCTTCATTAAGTTCTTTTCCGGGAACATGGTGCTGTGTAATAATATCAATCACATAATGATGATCAAGAATTTCGATATTCGGGCTGTTATTAGCCGTTTGCAATAAAGCTCTTTCAATTTCAAAACCTGTGATATCTTTATGATGGACGATTCTGTTTTCGGTATGACCTCCTTCTCTTCCTAAAGCGAATTTACCATTCTTCATATCGAACTGTGCGCCCCATTCTACAATTTCTTTAAATCTTTTTGGAGCTTCCGTAACGACCATTTCTACAACATCGCGTTTGTTTTCCCCGTCTCCGGCTCGCATCGTGTCTTCAATATGTTTGCTGAAATTATCATTTTTAGAATCTGTAACTACTGCAAGACCGCCTTGAGCGTATTTTGTGTTGCTTTCGTCTTCATCAGATTTTGTTACAATAATGATTTTGGCATCAGGGAGCTGTTCAGAAACTTTAATGGCATAGGAAAGTCCGGAAATGCCGGAACCGATTACTAATACATCCGCTTTTATCATATGCTGGCTTTAGGTACAATCGTTTAAAATATTAAATAAATTTAAACAATTTTTCGTTTGGTTTTCTTACTTTTTTCATGTGTTGGAAATGATCTTCTTCAGAACGGTAGCCTAAAGCGAGGGTAACGGTTACTTTTTCTGTTTCAGGATTGATATTCAGAATTTCTTCTATAAGATCCTGACGGAAGCCTTCCATAGGACAAGAGTCTATGCTTTCAATAGCAGCGGCATACATAAGATTGGCCAATACTATATAAGACTGTTTTTCTGCCCAGTTGAAAATTTCATCGTGTGTTTTCTGATTAATATGCTGATTAATGCTATTTCTGAAAGGGTCCAGTTTTTCCATAGGAGTATCCCTTACTTCAGAGATATGATTAAAATACCCCCGGATATAGTTCTCTTCAATAATTTTCTTTGAAATAATGACAATAAGATGAGAACAGGTGGAAATCTGAGATGGATTATAGAAAGCCGGAATTAATTTCTGCTTCATTTCCTCACTCTCAACAATCACAATTTTATAGGGCTGAAGTCCCAGAGAACTGGCAGACAGCTTTCCTGACTCAAGAATGTTGTGAAGGGCTTCCTGAGGAATAATCTGATGGTTGAATTTTTTTACAGAATATCTTCTGCTTAAAGCTTCCAAATAATTCATAGCACAAATTTAAGAATTGAATATGAATAAAGAGTCTTTAAAATGAAATATCTCCTCCCTGTAAATGCAAAAAATCACCCCGACTGGCGGGGTGATTCTTTTGATGTGGCGGAAAGTGTAATTATTCTCTGTTTTTTACAACAATCCAGCCTGAGAATTTTATCGGAGTACTGTTTTTATTATTTTCATTCCATGAAACAGAATACCAGTAGTTTCCTGTAGGAACTTTTTTGCTTCCATTGGTAGTTCCTGCCCATTTGTAGCCGTTGGTTTTATCTGCCTGGAACATTTTATAGCCATATCTGTCGAAGATCGCTATTTCCAGATTTTGTTTATTGGCCAATGCTGAATAATCAACGAAATCATTGATTCCATCTTCATTAGGAGTAATGATATTGATCAGATTAGGAACGGTGATATTCACTTCAACAGGGATACAGTTGTAACCATCTCTTACGTATACTTTGGCTTCTCCTCTGGCAATATTGGTAAACACATTGGAATCCTGCCAGTTAATATTATCCATAGAATACTGGTAAGGAGGAGTTCCACCATTGGCATATACGGTCACCGTGCTTCCTGAAATGTCTACGGTGGTAATCACTGGATTATCGGAAGGATATACCGTCACTTTTTGTGTTGCGATACAATCTCCGGTTTTTAGTTTTACCCAGTACGTTCCTACTCCTACATTCTTAATAGATTGTGTAGTGGCTCCCGTGCTCCATTCATAGCTTTTAAATCCGGCTCCTGCATCTAATGTTGTGGTGTTTTCAATACAAATCGTCACATCATGTAAAGTTCTTGAGAAAACAGGAGGAATTACGGTTAACGTAACTTTAGCAATAGAATAACACCCGTTTGCCCCGAATACTTTAATATAAATAACTCCATTAGGTGCAATGTATGCTGCCGGAGTAGAAATTGCGTTAGTCCCGCTGATCGCATCAGTTAACGATGGATAATATTCTTTGGTAACTCCGCCCTGAGAAACTATAGCTCCTGTAAGATTAAAGGATGCCATAGAAGGGTTGGTTTCTATAAAGCAGGATTTTATTTCAACATCATTCACAACCACAACAGGGTAAATATTCAATGTAATTTTTGCTGTACTTACGCAGCCTTGAGGTGTGGTTACTTTTACATATATAGTTGCTGCTGCTGATGCATAGGCAGAAGGGTTTGTAATCTGGTTTGTTCCATTATTCAGATCAAATAAAGTAGGGTAGAATTCTTTGGTAACTCCGGCAACAGTTGTTACAGCCGCAGTATTAAGATCAAAAGTTGCTGTTCCGGCATTGTTGTTATTACATCCGGAAAGGCTGGCATCTGTTGCAGCAAATGGAGTAGGATTAAGCTGAATAACTCCATCACCATTATCACAAAGCGTAGAGGTAGGATCTTTTACAACCACCTTAATCGTAGTGTTTCCTGAATACTGGAAAGCTGAAGGATTGGCAATAGGGGTAGAACTTCCCAATACATAATAAGTGAAAATATAATTTCCGGGATTATTTACAAATTGAGAATTGTAAGAAGTAAGGTCTACCACACCGTTTCCTGTAGCAGGATTGGTACATACGAACGGAGTTAGGGTATTACTTAAAATGGGTACTTTATCTACAAATACTTTAACGTCTTTAATGGAATGTCTTGCGCTGGCTCCTCCGGTTGCTGCGGAAAAACCAAAATATCCCTGTGACATTCCTACTGCCCCTCCGGAAGGAGCAAAAGACTGATCTACGATAAGAACACCGTTTATTCTTACTTTGATGATCCAGTTTGTTGGGTTGGTAAGGTCTGTTTCTCCGTTTACTTCAACGTGTCTGTAAGTGTCCCCTACAAATGGCTGCGTAGCAATAAGGTCAGGAGAGTGGAAGGTACTTCCAGGAGTTGTATTGTATTCAATATTGTTTCCTGCTGTATTGTTGGTTCCGTAAAGAATGTGAACTTTACTCATCTGGCCTTCAGTAGTATTGTTGAAAATATCAAAACCAACCATAAGCCCGGAAGCATTGGCAGGAATACCCAGTCCACCTCCTGATACAAATCCTGTTGGTGGATTAGCAAGATACCAGAAGGTAAAACCATCTCCTTTTCCAAACTGCGTGGTTCCGTTTCCGTCAATTCTGAAATCGAATTCTACTTTCCATTTATCACAATAGCTTAACGTAATTGGGGTTGATAATTTTACAGCTCCGTATCTGCTGGTCTGATCGGTTGTAAGCCGTACAAAGTCTCCGCTTACTATGGCATCAGAGACAAGATCCCAGCCTGTTGTGTTTACTGGGTTTCCGGTAAGCTGATAGGTTTGTGAAAATAATCTTCCCGGCAAGCATAATAAGATAGTCAGTGCAAAAATGAGTATATCTTTTTTCATAGTGGATGGATTGTGATGTTATACTTAATCTTAGATATAAAATTGTTTTTTTTGAATGTTTGTATAGATCATAAAAAGCAATATCCGGTCTCAGATTCTGATGAGGCAGATCCTGCTCTTAATACCGAAACTACCCCAAATGAGGTAGTTTCTGATAGTAAAATTTATTCTCTGTTTTTAACCAATACCCAGCCTGAGTATTTAGTTTCAGTATTGTCTTTGTTGTTTTCGTTCCATGAAATGGTGTACCAATACGTTCCTGTAAGAACTTTTTTACCGGAAGCAGTTCCGTCCCAGGTAAAGTTTCTCATTTTTCCGGCTTCGTATAATTTGTTGCCATATCTGTCGTAGACGATGAATATCAGATTTTTCTTGTAAGCGAGTGCTGAATAGTCAATGAAATCATTTACATTATCACCATTTGGAGTGATTGCATTAACAAGGTTAGGTACTGTAATCTGAACTTCAACAGGTGTACAGTTGTAAAAATCCTTTACATAAACTCTTACTTCTCCTCTTGCTAAGCCTGTAAATATATTGCTGGGCTGCCAATTGACTCCATCAAGTGAATATTGGTATGGAGGAGTTCCTCCTGCTACATTTACTGTTATCGTATTGTTGTCAATATCAATGCTGGAGATCACAGGATTTGCAGATGCTTTTACGTTGACAATCTGCGTAGTGATACAGTTGCCTGTTTTAAGTTTTACCCAATAAGTACCTACTCCTACATCTTTAATGGAAGAGGTTGTTGCTCCTGTGCTCCATTCATAACCATCGAATCCGGGACCTGCATCAAGATCTGTTTTTTCACCAATACAAATGGTTTTGTCTTTCAGAACAGAAGATGGTACAGGGGGTAATACAATAAGGTTGATTTTAGCGATATTAAAACATCCGTTGGTATCAGTTACCTTTGCATATACGACAGTATTTGTAGATAAATACTGAAGAGGATTCATAATCTCATTGATTCCGTCTAAAGCATTGGCTATTGAGGTGTAATATTTCTTTGCGGCACCAGCTCCTAAAGTAGTAACATCTGCCGTTGTTAAATTAAAGATGGCACTCGTGATATTATTTTCAATGAAACATGACCTTAAGGTCGCTTCTTTCACTGGAGTATCAGGATAGAATGCAAGTGTAATTTTTGCTGAACCCGTACATCCCTGAGGCGTTGTTACTTTTATGTAAACGATACCAGGAGCTGATAAATAATTATCAGGATTTTGAATCTCATTAACATCAGCATTGAGGTCAGCTAAAGTTTTATAATATTTTTTTGTAACCCCGGGAACATTTGTGACAGCTGCAGTATTCAGATTGAAGGCGGCTGTTCCTATCTTGTTATTATTACAAACGGTAATTGTTTTGTCTTCTGCTTTGAAAGGGGCGAGAACCAGTAAAATTTTACCATCCGGGTTATCACAGAGCAATCCTGCATTATCTTTAATAACCACCGTAACCGTTGTGTTGGCATTGAACTGATAACTGGTAGGGTTGGCAATAGGTGTTGAGCTTCCCAGCGGATAATAGGTAAAGGTGTAATTTGATGTATTGTTGACAAATTGTGAATTGAAAGATGTCAGGTTTACAGACCCAAATCCCGTTGTGGGATTAGGACAAAACGATTGTGTTGCTGAATTCTGTAAAATAGGAACTTTATCCGTGTAAATTTTTACATTTTTAATAGAATGTCTTGATCTTGCCCCTCCTGTAGAAGCGGAAAAACCAAAATATCCTACCGTCATTGCGGCAGCGGTGCCTGAAGGAGCAAAAGGCTGATTGCAAATTACATTTCCATCTATTGTGATCTTGATAATCCAGCCGGTAGGAGAAGCGGGATCTACCTGCGCTGTTACTTCAACATGTTTAAAAGTTGTTCCCTGAAAAGGCTGTGTAGTATTCAGATCCGGTGAGTGAAAAGAACTTCCGGGAACATTGAAGAATTCTACGTTATTGTTGTCGGTTGTGTTTTGAACCTGTCCATAAGCAACATGAACCTTACTCATGGTAGCAGTGGTGGTATTGTTGTAAGTGTCAAGTCCTACGATAAGCCCTACAGCATTTTGAGATACTCCAAGACCAGAACCTAATACACTGGCAACGGGTGGGTTGGCAAGATACCAGAAGGCAATTCCGTCCCCGTTAGAAGTTTGGTTGGAGTCCATTCTGAAATCAAATTCCACTCTCCATTTGTCGCAATATTTTAAATTAATAGGGTCATTCAGCCTGATGGAGCCGGACTGGTTGTTGGTATCCGGAGTAAGCTGAATAAAATCTGTGTTTACCTGAGTAGGTGAAACCATCGTCCATCCGGTAGTGTTCACCGGGTTTCCAACAAGCTGATAAGTCTGGGCAAAGGACTTCCCGGCTATACAGAGTAAAAAAACAGATAAATACAATAATAGATTTTTATTCATGTAGATGGGACTTTTATTAAGGTGTAAAGATATTAAATCCCAAGTAAACAATATGTATTTAATGTTAATTTTGTTAAAAAATTTAATTATTTTTTAATAAATCTTGTTTCTTCTGTTGAAATGGTAAATATTGAGCAGTGCCTTTAGATTTGTTTTAATTAAGATTAAAATAGAGAATTACTATCAAGACTCTCGAAAGAAGTATCAATTTCGAGATCCGAAGAATTGGCTGCTGCCACAGCTAATTTGTCGCAAAGCTCATTCTCAAAGTGTCCTGCATGCCCTTTTATCCAATGCATTTTTGGGGTGTGCTTATTGTATAGCTCAACGAATTTTTTCCAGAGGTCAGGGTTCTTTACATTTTTCCAGCCTCTTTTGATCCATCCGGCAATCCAGTTTTGGTTGATGGCATCAGATACGTACTTGCTGTCAGTGTAGACATGGATTTCATTTTCTGTTGATTTCAGTTTTTCCAATGCCGTGATAACAGCCAGAAGTTCCATTCTGTTGTTCGTGGTTTTTCGAAAACCTTTTGAAAATGTTTTCTGGTAATTTTTTTCAGGAACGCGCATGAGAATTCCATATCCGCCTTTTCCCGGATTTCCGCTGCAAGCCCCGTCGGTATAAATTTCGATTCTCAAATCTGTTTTTTAAAAATTGATGTATTGACCGTAAAATTAAAATGAATTGATCTAAACTTTATTCTTCCTTAAAACGGGAAGTCATCATCATCATCAAAGTCATTCATTGATGAACCGGAAAGTTTTGAGCTGTCCGGAAGGTCAAATGCTGCCCCTGGCTGAATAGTTGTTTTGATCTTGTCAAAGCCACTTGGTTCTCCAAAGTTGGAAGGATATCCTCCTCCGGCTCCGTCCATTGCTGCTTCGATATCACCAAATTTTGCAAAATGTTTTAAGAAAGATAGTCGGACATCTGCCGTAGCACCATTCCTGTGCTTTGCAATAATCAGCTCGGCCTGGTTTTCAGTAGAAGTTTCCTGTCCTTCCTCATCATTATCCCAAACAGTAATTTTATAATATTCCGGTCTGAAGATGAAAGATACGATATCCGCATCCTGCTCAATCGCTCCGGATTCCCTCAGGTCAGAAAGCTGAGGTCTTTTTCCTGGACGGGCTTCCACACTTCTTGAAAGCTGGGAAAGAGCAATTACCGGAACGTTAAGTTCTTTTGCAATCGCTTTTAATGAACGTGAAATCATGGAGATCTCCTGTTCACGGTTTCCAACTCCTTTTCCGCCGCTGCTTCCTGCTGTCATCAGCTGAAGGTAGTCGACCATGATAATCCTTACTCCATGCTGCATTACCAGTCTTCGGCATTTTGCACGGAAGTCAAATATGGAAAGGGAAGGAGTTTCGTCAATATATAAAGGAGCATTTTCCAACTCAGATACATTAGAGAATAGTCTCTGCCATTCTTCATCATCCAAAGTTCCTTTTCTTAATTTCTCAGAAGAAATTCTTGTTTCAGAAGCAATCATTCTGGTGATCAGCTGTACAGATGCCATCTCGAGAGAGAAAAGAGCCATAGGAACTTTGTGTCCTACTGCAATATTTCTTGCCATGGAAAGAAGGAATGCCGTTTTCCCCATCGCGGGACGTGCAGCAATAATGATAAGGTCAGAGTTCTGCCAGCCACCGGTTTCTTTATCTACATCCCGAAATCCTGAAGGGACCCCTGAAAGTCCTTCCTTATCTTTTAAAGATTTAATCGTATCAATAGCCTGTTTTACCAATGAGTTGGCGGTATCGAATCCTTTTTTAATCGTTCCGTTGGTAATCTCAAAGAAAGACTGTTCAGCTTTATCCAAAAGTTCAAAAACATCGGTTGATTCTTTATAGGAAGAATCAATAACGTTGGCAGAAACATTGATAAGGCTTCTTAAAATATATTTTTCAAGA
The DNA here is from genome assembly GCF_965111995.1 of Chryseobacterium sp. Marseille-Q8038. Lineage (NCBI taxonomy): Bacteria > Pseudomonadati > Bacteroidota > Flavobacteriia > Flavobacteriales > Weeksellaceae > Chryseobacterium > Chryseobacterium sp. Marseille-Q8038. The sequence goes on from NZ_CBCOPN010000002.1 coordinate 2,044,237, forward strand.
ATCACACGTACATGGTATTCAATATGGGCAGATGAACTTACTCCCATCGTAAGGTCAATGATATAGTGATCACCACCTGCCTGGCTTAGCTTATCTTCTTTTTTTAATTCCTGAATAATGGTCATTAAGTCTACCGGATGGTTGCCTTCATAAAGTTTTAATATGATAGAAAAGATGACCTGATGTCTCGGATCATAAAATACTTCTGAGGTAAGAAGGTCAATGGAATGGTCAAGCCCTTTCTTATCAATCAAAAAAGTTCCGATAACAAGTCTTTCGAAATCCACTGCATTGGGAGGCATTTTTCCATCCGCAATAGACAATTCTTTTGCAAAGTTTCCGTGTGTCAGGGATGATAATGTTTCTTTCTGCGCCATGGTGCAAAGATAGTTTATTTAAAAAATAATAAAAAAATAGTATTCAACAAATTATTAGCAGTCTTTCGGAAAATGCTGTAAACAGGAGGTTGATCTTGTTGATAAAAAAAATCACCTCAGTCTGAGGTGATTTTTTCAAAAAGATTAAGTATAGCTTATTCTTTATTCTTTATTCTTTACCAATACCCATCCTGAATATTTGGTTTCGGTATTGTCTTTATTGTTTTCGTTCCATGAGATCGTGTACCAGTAGGTTCCGGTAAGAATTTTCTTACCAAAGGCTGTTCCGTCCCAAGAGAAGTTATTCATTCTATTGGCTTCATGAAGTTTGTTTCCATATCTGTCATATACAATGAAGACCAGGTTTTTCTTGTAAGCTAATGCTGAGTAGTCAATAACATCATTTACGTTGTCTCCGTTCGGAGTAATAGCGTTGATAAGATTAGGAACCGTCACAGTTACCTGGATAGGAGTACAGTTGTAAGTATCTTTTACATAGATTGTGTTCTCTCCTCTAGGAAGTCCTGTGAATATATTGGAATCCTGCCAGTTTACCCCATCTACAGAATACTTGTAAGGAGGAACTCCACCCGAAGCTGTTACAGTGATATTATTGTTGCTGATTTCTATTCCTGAGATCACAGGCTGAAGGCTTGCATGTACACGTACTTCCTGAAGGGTGAAACATTTTCCGGTCTGAAGTTTTACCCAATAAACACCCACACCTACGTTGTTGATAGCTTGTGTAGTTTCACCTGTGCTCCATTCGTAGCTTACAAATCCAGGTCCCGCATCCAAAGTGGTTTTGGCTTCCGCGCAAATCGTTTTATCCTTTAATACAGCTGATTTTACCGGAGGTAATACAATCAGTTCTATCTTGGCAATCGAATAACACAGCTTGTCATTATCTACTCTTGCATATACCGTTTTGCTTTCTGAAAGATAGTTTAATGCCATTACAATAGGGTTTGTCTGTGCTTGGGCATCAGCTATAGAAGTATAATATTTAATAATAGTTCCGGCAGGTGTTGGAACAGCTACTCCGATGTCTGCTTTAGAAAGGTCAAATGTTGAGCGGGTAACATCGTTATCAATATAACAGTTTTGTAGTACAGCGTCTTTCAATACAACCGTAGGGTAGAATAATAATCTGATCGTTGTGGTTGCAATACATCCGAAAGTAGAAACTACTTTTACGTATATCGTTGTTTCAGGAGAAGTATAGTTGGCAGGATCTGTTATTTCATTAATCTCTGCATTCATATCAGCAATAGTAGCATAATACTTAATGGTTGCACCACTACCTCCAAATACATTGGCTGTTGTTAAATTATATTTTGCAGTACCGGCTCCATAGTTGTTACAAGAGTATAAAGTGGCCGCATTGGCTGAAATACCCACGTTGACAAATTTAAATTTCCCTGTTATGAAACATCCGTTAATAGGATTGGTCGGATTATTAGGATCTTGGTATACAACTCGGTAATAGTATGTTGTAACCCCATCAACAGTTGCTACTGTAAGAGGGTTTTGTCCTGTAAGGGCATCGTTGGTTGTTTTATGATAAGTAACCTTGAAGTTAGGGCTGTTACCATTGATGATAGCTGCAGAAAGTGTTGTAAAATCAAACTGCGTAGGTAATGCACAAACCATCACCTGGTTCGGGTCAGTAGGAGTAGCTCCAGGAATTCCCGGCGCAATAAATGGGTTAGGGGAAAGAACCGGATCGTTAAATGCGGAACTTAAACTTGCCGTACCAGACCATTCTAAAGAGAAACCATTAACGGATCTACTGAAGTTGTCAATCACCAAATAATATGTTTGACCTGCCAGCACATCCATGTAAGGACTCCATTTCCCATTGTTCATACTGGATGTAACGCCAGGAGGGTTAGTAGGGAATACTGCGGGTGGAGCAAGAGTAAGATCCAGACCTGTGTCTCCCGGAGTACCGCTATAGTTACATCTTATAGGCTGTATGAAGACATGATCTGCATTCTGTAAAGAAGCACAACCGTTTGCTGTTGGCCCATAGACTGCAAAGTCATAATCATCACCTTGATCGTTAGGTTTTATTTTAAATGCCAGTGTTCCTGGTGAGGATACCGTGAAGGTATACCAAACGGTATATCTTTCATTGGTACCAAGACATCCTCCGTTTTGGTTAAGAATCTCTATGATATTTCCAGGTCCTGAAGGTGTGTAAGAAATGTCAGAGTTACCACAGATGGGAATTGCTGTGACACAGTCTGACTGTGAAAAGGCCATTTGCGTTATCAATAAAATAAAAAGAAGTAATATTTTTTTCATTGTTAAAACTATTTTTGTTAAACAAACTTGAAATCAATAAATTTTATCATTATTTGTAAAAGAAAAAGCCGCCAAAGCGGCTTTTTATATTGTTAAGAATTACTCTCTGTTTTTTACAACAATCCAACCTGAAAACTTGAAAGGAGTGTTCTTTTTGTCATTCTCATTCCATGTTACAGAATACCAGTAGGTACCGGTTGGGATTTTCTTGCCGGCAATTGTACCATCCCATTTGTAACCATTGGATTTGTCTCCCTGGTGGATTTTTGTTCCATATCTGTCAAAGATACTTAAAACCAGGCTTTGTTTATCTGCCATAGCAGAATAATCTACAACATCATTTACACCATCTCCGTTTGGAGTGATCATATTGATAAGGTTAGGAACTACTACGGTAACTTCAATAGGCTCGCAGTCATAAGCATCTTTTACATATACTTTATAAGTTCCTCTTGCTACATTGGAAAATGTATTAGAGGCTTGCCATAAAATTTTATCCATAGAGTACTGGTAATCCGGTGTTCCTCCTATCACATTGATTGTTAATGTAGTGTTGGAGATATCAACGTTGGTTACTACCGGTTGTTCAGAAGGATATACAGTTACCTTTTGAGTGGCAACACATTCTCCCGTTTTTAATTTTACCCAGTAAACACCCACTCCTACATCTTTGATAGACTGAGTTGTCGCTCCTGTGCTCCATTCGTAGCTTTTAAATCCAGGTCCGGCATCTAACGTTGTCGTATCTTCTACACAAATGATTTTGTCTTTCAGAACACTAGAGGTTACGGGAGCAATTACGGTTAAACCGATTTTTACCACTACAAAACATCCTCTGGTATCAGATACTCTTACGTAAACCAAACCACTTGGTGCAGTATAATTGGCATTTAAAATCTGGTTGGTTCCATCTATTGCATCTGTCAGTGAAGGGAAATATTTTTTAGTGATACCTGCTTGTGGTGTAATTACAGCAGCGTTATCAAGGTTGAATAAAGCAGTTGAAGGATTGGCTTCAAGAAAACATGATCTTAATTCTGCATCTTTTGCGATAATTGCCGGGTAGAACTTAAGGGTAATTTCTGCAATATCAGTACATCCGAATACAGAAGTTACTTTTACATATATTTTACCTTCTGCAGAAACAAACTGATAAATGTTTGTAATCTCATTGATTGAGTTATTCAGATCATATAAAGTATAATAATATTTTTTGGTTGCCGTAGGATCAGCAAAAACAGCTGCCGTAGTAAGGTCATACATTGCCGTACCTGCATTGTTGTTGTTACAGCTTGTTAGGGTAACGTCTGTAGCCGTTATGGTGCCATCTTTAAATTTAAATTTACCAGTCTGTCTACATTTGTTAATAGGGCTATTCGGATTCGTAGGGTCAGTATAGTTGATACTGTAGAAATACACTCCAACAGGAGTAACTGTTTGAGGCCCAACAAGAGGATTGTTACCTGTTAAAGCATCATTTTGGCTGGTATGATAGCTAATGCTGAAGTTAGGGTTGCCGTTCAGGATTCCTGCTGATAATGATGCGAAATCAAAAGTCGCCGGGTTTGAACATATCACAACTTCTCTTGGATCATTAGGATTAGCCCCCGGAACTCCCGGTGGGATGAATGGATGAGGTTGTATATTCGGATCTGTGAATGGAGAAGACAGAGTAGCTGTTCCGCCCCATGATAATTTAAATCCGTTAGCTGTTTCTCTGTGGTTATTTACAATCAGATAGTAAGTCTGGCCAGGCAATACATCAAGGTACTTCACCCATTTGTCTCCTGTTGCATCCTCGCTAAGGTCTGTTGAGGTCATGTTAAGACCTGTGTTTCCGCTTTGTCCTGAATAAGAACAACGGATTGGAGTTCCAAGATTACCACAAGATTTGTTAGGTCCATATACTCCAAAGTCATAATCATCTCCCTGATCATTAGGGATAATTTCAAAGGTAAGGGTTCCTGCTGTAGCTATGGTAAAAGAATACCATACAGAGTACTTTTCATCAGAAGTTAAACATCCGCCCAAATCTTCTGCAATGTCCCCGTGTCCGCCTGGTGTATATGAAATATCCGAGTTGCCACAGACTGCCATTGCAGTATTACAGTCTGATTGGGCAAATAAAATATGTGAAAATATGAGTAAGAAAACAAGTAATGTTTTTTTCATAAGAGTAGATTTTAAAAAGAAATATTAAAAGTTTTTTTTACTAAAAAAATGCTGTCTTTTACCTGATACAAAATAGTGATACGCTGATCATTAAATGAATTTTAAAGCTTTTATATCAAAAAAAACTGATCATCCGATGTATTCAGAAGATCATGCATTTTCTTACGGTTAATTTGTTCCTATCAACTGTTTTCCCCAGTTAGGTGAACTGGATGAGGGGTTTGATGTTTCAAATTCTTGGGCTGCTTTTTGATATAACTTTATTGCTTCTACCTTGTTTCCTTGTTTTTCAGCCATTTCAGCCTTTAAGAAGGAAAGTCTTGGGTTATTCTTTAAAGTTGTTTCGGCTTTATTCATGAAGCTTGTAACGGTCTTTAGTTCCTTTTGAGGATCTGCAGTTGTTTTTATTCTGATTTTCTGAAAATGAATAAGAGCAAGAAGAAGGTTTACTTCTCCGTTATTCTTTTCCGAAGCAAGTGCCTGCATTGCCAGCTTTCTTGCAGACTCATTAGGATCTCCAAGAGGGCTGTTAGGGCTGTTCTTTAACAGGAAATTTGTTTTAAGATATAATGCTGCTGCTGCATAGTAATTAGCCTGCCATTTTTCTGAAGTTTTAGCCTCTGAAAACTTAGAGAAAAGCATATCATAGTCGTTTTCTGTTTTAGCAGTATCGAACTGCAGAACAGTTTGTTGTAAGGTTTGATCTGAAAAAAATTGAGCATTCATCAGAGAACCTGCCATGAGAAAGCTCAAAAATAGTAAAAGTTTAGTCATAGGGGATATTTTATGAAGCAAATATAAAAAATTATTAACGTTAAATTAAAGATTTTGAGATATATTTAATGAAAGTAATATATTGGTTTTTAATATGGTATTTTATTCTTTCGGTTGAATTATATGGAGATCGTAAAGATATGAGTGGTTTTGATGAATATTTGTAGTTTAATTCTTTTATAAGGTTTTAAAAAATAGGTATAAAATAAAAATCAGAATAGAAAAACGTTCTATTCTGTTTTTAAGTATTTCGAATTCTGATTTTTTTTGTCTCAGATTTTAAATGAACTGATAAACAATAAATTAATATTGCATCTTTCTCAATTTAGGATTGGTGCTTCCTACAAGCAAAGCAATTAAAACAGTCATACAGCCACCAAATACAACGGAGCGTACAACCCCTAATAATTTGGCCATAAGTCCACTTTCGAATTGCCCCATTTCATTGCTGGACATAATGAAAATTGAATTCACACTCAGAACACGTCCTCTGATATGATCGGGTGTTTTCAACTGAACAATTGTACCTCGGATAACCACGGAAATTCCATCAAGCATACCACTCATCACCAGGAACATAAAAGACAGCCAGTATAATTTTGATAAGCCGAATCCAATGATGCATAGTCCGAATCCTGTAACAACGATAAGCAGTATTTTTCCCTGATTTTTTCGCAGAGGGACAATCGACAAAATAGTAATAATACACATGGAACCAATGTCTGACGCTGCATTCAATAAACCGAAGCCTTCAGCTCCTGAATTTAAAATATCTGTTGCAAATACAGGAATCATTGCCACCGCACCCCCGAAAAGTACCGCAAACATATCAAGACATAAAGCGCCCAGAATTTCTTTGGTTTTAAAAATATAAGAAATCCCTTCACGCATACTTTCCACTACATTCACCGTTTCCTTTTTATATTCTGAATACTGCTTATGGAGCTGCCAGAAAAATAATGAGGCAACAAATATTAATGCTAAAATAGCAACCAGAGTCCATTTTACGCCGATGAATCCAATAAGAACACCACCAATTGCGTGTCCGCAAACAGAAGAGATCAGGAAAGTGGCCTGGTTCAGTGTTACTGCATTCGGAAGGTTTTCCTTCTTTACAATTTTAGGAATCATAGAAGGAACGATAGGCCCGATAAAAGCCCTTGCTATTCCCGTAAAAAAGATAACTCCATAAATATAATACGTAATCTGATGACCGGTGAAATGCATTTCTACATCCAGAAAGGCCGGAATCAGCAGAAGCCCGATCAGGAAAATATAAGCATAATTGCAGATGAGAAGCAGTCTCTTTTTTTCATTCATATCAATAACATGTCCTGCATACAGCGCACAGCTTACAGCGGGAATAACCTCTGAAAGTCCGATAAGGCCAATTGAAAAAGGATCTTTTGTTAATTGATACACCCACCATCCTAATAAAGTGGCAAGCATTCTGAAAGCTAAAACAATAAAAAACCTCCCGGTGAGAAGATTTCTGAATTCAACATTTTGTAATGTTTGTAACGGGGTAAAGGAAATCATGAACAAAAATAGCCCTAAAAATTTATTTAAGGCTATTCATATGACAATTTCTGAAAGATATATTAAATATATCTCAAAAGATAAAATCTATTTTAGTCAGCTCTGGAAGAACTCAATACGATGGCCGCAACTCCTGCTGCACCAATGATAGTAGCTCCCGCAGCAATTCTTGCTTTTCTTCTGTCTTTTACAGCCGCTACATTTGATTTAGGAATAATTACTTCTGTACTGTCTTTTTTACCGGCTGTACCTACAAGATTTTCGCCAACGACATTTCTGAATAAGATGGTCTGTTTTGGAGAGCCGTCTCTCATAGTGACTTTATATACTTTTCCGGCTTCAAGATTAGAATAGTTGTTTTTTGAAATATCTTCGCTGTATTTTGTCGTAGCACAAGACGTAATAACAAATAAAGACGTTAGTAAAGATGATTTCAACAGTACAGATGCTTTCATTATTTTCTTTTAGTTTTTCAAATTTATAATTTTTTTCGAATATATGTTTTCGGAATTGAAAAAATATGATTAAAGTTTGTAAATTTCTAAGAGATTTGCAATCTTTCTGTCATTAGCCAATCTCGGAGTCTTATTTTGGCCTCCTAATTTTCCCTGAGATTTGGCATATTCATGAAAGGCATTTTTTTTAAGTCTCGTGATGTGTAGCTTCTGTAAAATATTTCCTGAAACCAAATCATCATAATAAGTATTCCTTGCCCGCAGCTGTTGATCCAGTTCCTCTCTGAATGCTTCCAAATGCTCCGGTTCTTTTTCAAATTCAATCAGCCATTCATGATAAGGAAGGCCTTCTGATGGATTTACCTGTGGGGCAAGATGAAATTCCGTAATCTGTGCCGGATATTTTTCAAGCGCAGCTTTCATGGCTTCTTCTATTTCAAAGGCAATCACATGTTCTCCAAATGCAGAAGTAAAATGTTTGGTTCTTCCACTTACCAAAACCCTGTACGGATCTTTGCTGATAAACCTTACCACATCTCCAATAGAATATGCCCATAATCCGGAATTGGTGGTCAAAATCAGTGCGTAATCTTTATGAAGTTCAATTTCTTTTAACGTTAATCTTCTCGCTCCTGGCTTACCATATTCTTCCAAAGGAATAAATTCATAGAAAATTCCATGATTGGTCAATAGCAGAAGTCCTTCTTTGGTATAGTCGTCCTGGAAGGCAAAAAAGCCCTCAGATGCCGGGAAAGTCTGAACAATATCTACTGTACCACCCAGTAATTCTTCCATTTTATCCCGATACGGTTCATAGTTGACTCCTCCGGTTACAATAAGCTGAAGATTAGGGAAAAGCTGTTTGATCTTTTTACCATGTTTTTCCGATAGTTTCTCAAAATACATAATCAGCCATGGCGGGATTCCAGAGATCAGAGTCATGTTTTCATGTTCTGTTTCCTCAATGATTTTGTCTACTTTGGATTCCCAGTCTTCCATAATGTTGGTTTCCCAGCTTGGAAGGCGGTTTTTTTGGAGGTAATTAGGAATGTGATGAGCTACAATGCCGGATAATCTTCCTGTTTTTATTCCGAATACCTCTTCAAGTTCCGGGCTGCCTTGTAGAAAAATCATTTTTCCGTTGACGAAATCAGCATTGTTTTTTTTGCTGATATAATGAAAAAGAGCGCTTTGAGCTCCTGCAATCTGAAATGGCATTCCTTCCTTGGATATTGGAATATATTTAGACCCTGAGGTTGTTCCCGAAGTTTTGGCAAAATATTCCGGAGTTTCTGTCCATAGAATATTGGATTGTCCTTTTTTTACCCTTTCAATATAAGGTTTCAGATCTTCATAGTCGGCTACAGGAACTCTGTCCTGAAATTCTTTTACAGAATGGATATTTTCAAAATCATGTTCACGCCCAAAAAGAGTCTTTTGAGCAGTGTTTACCAGGAAAATTAATAGGTTATCCTGATTTTTCTCAGCATTTTTTTTGAAATCCTCTGCTTTTTGGACATGTTTCTTTGCCCAGATCAACGCTGCATTTTTCTTGAAGAAGTTTAACATGGGTCAAATTTATAAATAAGTAGAGAATCTGGAATCATTTTTTATAAAGCTTCACATAAAAAAACCGATGGAACATGTTCCACCGGCTTTTCGAAATTTGATTATGAAAATAACAACTATATGTTAATGTTATGCTTATTTGTTGGCCTTATATCTTTTATCAGGCGTACCGTCTTTTTTCAGGTGTTTGTTTTCTTTATATCTCTTATCCGGTGTACCGTCTTTTTTCATTTTGGCCGCCGGTTGTGCAGGCTTCGCAGCTTTTGCATCCATTGCCGGTTTTGCCGCTTTTACTTCTGCTGGTTTAGCAGCTTTTGCAGTCGTTGCTTTTACAGGTGGATGAGCGGTAGCGCTTGTAGCGGGAGTAGCCTGCTGAGCAGTGGCAAGTCCTAATCCCAGGATCAAAGACATTGCAGATAAGAATTTTTTCATAAGAATTATTGTTTGTTTTTTGTTGAATAAAGATATACAAAAAGCAGGCTAGAATGTTGGGATTTTGAAACTTAACTAAAGTTTATTACAGCTTAAAAAAAAATTAAAAGGCTTCATTTACAATAAAAAAGCCTGCCTTCAAAGATGAAGACAGGCTTGCATAATATATAAATAGACAAATCTAACGTGTACAGTTGGCTGTCCACGTTTTGCCGTCTTTTGCAAATAATATTTTTAAGGTATTATTGTCAATTCTGATATAAGAGGTTGCTGTAGAACCAATCATCACCAAAGTATGGTCTCCTTCCTGATTGAATTCAATTCCATTAAGATCCGGAATACTGTTTGAGAAAGCGAAATTATACTTGGTACCGCTGGCGATTTTTGTTACAAATACACTTCCGTTATCGGTACTGATGCTGGTAGAGCCTCCGTCATTATAGGAAATCTTTCCTTTATAGGTTCCGGCAAAAAATTCATTGTTTACAGGGTCGTCATCTTTGCTGCACGACGAAAAAGATAATGCTGTGAATAATAACAGCATCATAACTCCTAAGATTTTAATTGCTTTTTTCATAATATCATTCTTAAATGTTTGGTTATACTTAAAATGCCAAACACTATGCCATGAGGAGAAACTTGAATTTTTTTAACAGGTTATTAAATAAAATTGTAAAAAATTAAGATTTCTGAGGTTAAGTCCTTCATTTTAAACCCTCAGTCTTTCAGTTTTTCCAAGGAAGAAAAAAATATCCGTACCTTTGTATATCATAAACGGTTTCGGAAAACTCCCGAAATCGCTTTTGTCGTTTATACCTTTACTATCTATGCAGTTAAAATCCATCAATGAAAAGTTCCTTCCAGACCTTATGCAGAAAGAGTTTGGGAAAGAAATTTTTACCCAGCTAGAAAACAATCAGCATATTGCTGTAAAAGGAAGTGCGGGATCTTCGGTTTCTATTTTTGTCGCTGAGCTTTTTTTGGTTCAGAAGAAAAATATTCTTTATCTGGTAGATGATAAAGAGGATGCATTGTATGCCAATACTGAGATGGAAGATCTTCTTGGTAAGGATAAAGTGCTGTATTTTCCTGCTACCCATCTTGAACCTTATCAGGTGGAAAAAACACAAAATGCCAATCTGGTTTTAAGAACCGAAGTGTTGAATAAAATCAATTCAGGAAGATCTCCGAAAGTGATTGTAGCATATGCCGGAGCCTTATCGGAAAAGGTTTTGAAAAAGGAAGATTTTAAAGCAATTTCTCATCATATAAAAGTGGGCGACCAGCTGGATTTTGATTTCGTGGATGAGCTGCTTAACCATTATCATTTCCAGCAGGCTGATTTCGTTTCTGAACCTGGTGAGTTTTCAGTAAGGGGAGGAATTGTAGATGTGTTTTCCTATTCACATGAAAAGCCTTATAGAATTACTTTCTTTGGTAATGAAGTGGAAAGTATTAAAACCTTCGATATCGAAACTCAGTTGTCAGTGGATAAAGTGAAGGATTTCCAATTGGTGTCCAATATGAACTTTTCAGTAACGGGAACCAGAGTGTCATTGCTGCAGCTATTGCCTGAAGAAAGTTTTGTGGTTACCAAAAACGGAATGGTGGGAATGCAGAAGATCAGAACATTCTACGAAAAATCTCTGGAGAAATATGATACATTAATTAAAGATATTGCGCACAGAACTCCACAGGAACTTTTTATTTCTGATCAGGAGTTTCTATTCGATTATAAAAAATTCAAAACGGTTGACTTTGGAGGGACAGTGATTGAAGGACTGAAAGAAATTACCGAAGTCAAAATGGAACAGCTTCCACAACCGTCTTTTCATAAAAACTTTGAACTGCTGATTGAAGATATTGAAGAAAAGCAGAATATCGGATTTGACACCTGGATTTCCTTTTCAACAGAAAAACAGAAGGAAAGACTGGAATCTATTTTTGAAGAACTTGAACATGAGCTCCCTTTTAAAAGTTTTAAATCTGAACTTCATGAAGGTTTTGTAGATAACGGCCATAAACTGATGGTTTATACTGATCACCAGATTTTTGACCGTTACCAGAGGTATAAAGCTAAAAATACTTTTGCAAAATCTGAACAGCTTACCCTGAAAGACCTTATGTCTTTGAAAATCGGGGATTATATCGCCCATATTGATCATGGAATCGGAAAATTTATGGGGCTTGTAAAAGTTAATAACGATGGTAAAATTCAGGAATGCTTTAAACTGACCTATAAAAATGGAGATTTATTATATGTAAGTATTCATTCTCTTCATAAGATTTCGAAGTATAACGGACCGGATGGAAGAGAAATTGTGTTGAGTAAACTCGGATCTCCAACCTGGAAATCTTTGAAACAGAAAACAAAGGCGAAGGTTAAACAGATTGCTTTTGATCTTATTCAGCTATACGCCCAGAGAAAGACGGCAAAAGGTTTTGCTTTTACACCAGATTCCTATCTGCAGAACGAATTGGAGGCTAGCTTTATTTATGAAGATACTCCAGATCAGGAAAAAGCGACCATAGATGTGAAAAAAGATATGGAAGCTGATACGGTTATGGACAGGCTGGTTTGTGGTGATGTAGGTTTCGGTAAAACGGAGGTTGCCATCCGTGCTGCATTTAAAGCGGCGACAGACGGGAAGCAGGTTGCGATATTGGTTCCCACGACTATTCTTGCTTTTCAGCATTACAGAAGTTTTAAAGAAAGACTTAAAGATTTTCCGGTAAATGTTGGTTATGTAAACAGATTCAGAACAGCTAAACAGAAATCAGAAACATTAAGTGCTCTGAAAGATGGAAAGGTGGATATTATTATCGGGACTCATCAATTAGTAAGCAGTTCTGTTAAATTTAAAGATTTGGGCTTGCTGATTATTGATGAAGAGCATAAGTTTGGAGTTTCAGTAAAGGATAAGCTTAAAACACTTAAAAGTAATGTAGATACGCTTACTCTTACGGCTACTCCTATTCCGAGGACTTTACAGTTCTCATTAATGGCTGCAAGGGATTTATCTGTTATCAAAACACCACCGCCCAACAGGCAGCCTGTAGATACGCAGTTGATAGGGTTTAATGAAGAAACTCTTCGAGATGCTGTTTCCTATGAACTTCAGAGAGATGGACAGGTTTATTTTATCAACAACAGAATTGAAAATCTCAAAGATATTGCGGGGCTTATCCAAAGGCTGGTACCTGATGCAAGAGTGATCACAGGACACGGGCAGATGGAAGGAAAACAACTGGAAAAGAATGTGCTTGATTTTATGGAAGGGAAATATGATGTTCTTGTCTCTACTACCATTGTAGAAAGTGGAGTGGACGTTCCGAATGCCAATACTATTTTTATCAATGATGCACAAAGGTTTGGTATGGCAGACCTGCATCAGATGAGAGGAAGAGTAGGGCGTAGCAACAGAAAAGCATTCTGTTATCTGATTACTCCTCCTTACGATATGATGACCTCAGATGCCAGAAAACGTCTGGAAGCCATTGAACAGTTTTCAGATTTGGGAAGCGGTTTCCAGATTGCGATGAAAGATCTTGAGATCCGTGGTGCCGGTGATCTTTTAGGTGCTGAGCAGAGTGGATTTATCAATGAAATGGGGTTTGAGACTTATCAGAAACTGATGCAGGAAGCTTTAGAAGAACTGAAAGATGATGCTGATTTTGAAAGCCTTTTTGAAAATGAAGAAGACAGGCAGAAACTTTTCAAATCTGTGAAGGATGTTAATATCGATACAGATCTAGAGTTGATGTTACCGGATTCATATATTTCTAATACAGAAGAAAGGCTGTTGTTATATCAGAAAATTGCAGAGATTAATAATGAGGCGGATCTTCATCAGTTTGAACTGGAATTGATTGACCGTTTCGGAGCATTGCCAAAAGAAGCGGTCAACCTTTTGAAGAGTGTTTCTCTGAAATGGCTTGCTGCTGATATTGGTTTTGAGAAAATTGTTATGAAAAACGGAGTGTTTTTAGGGTACTTTCCGGGAAATCCTCAGGATAAGTTTTATCAGACCGACCGATTCAGGCATATCATTAATTATCTGACCCGAAATCCCGCTGAAGCACAGCTCAAAGAGAAGTCAGGAAAAGAAGGTAACCAACTGATGATGAGAAAGGAAAGGGTTAAAAATGTAGATGAGGTTAATCTATTGCTTAAAGCTATCATTGAACATAATTAAATTTTATTTTTTATTTGTTGGAAATAAGATGATAAAAGTTGTGAAAAACGTATAAGAATATTAATTTTTATACGTTTTTTTTGTGATTATTATCATGTTTTTATTTTGTAATATTCCTGTTACAGAGAATTAAGGGCCTTTTTAGGGGCTTGAAATCACTTTCTGATGAGTAAATAAATCTTGTAAACGCCCGTACAGTAAGGGTTTGAGACGTTAATCTCTTTTTTTTAATTGTGAAAAGTGGAGTTATGTAGAAATAATTCTACTTTTGTGTGTGATTAATTCTATTCCGTAATGTGTTTATTTCTATAGGTTTACCGATGTATAACTGGAATTTTTTGGACTTCATTGTTTACCTTTGCAGTCCTTATTATGAAAAAAATTATATATTGCTGCGCGGCTGGACTTCTTTCATTCTACGCCAACGCACAGGTGGGAATAGGTACTACGAAGCCGAAATCTGTTCTTGATGTGAACGGAAAAACCACCTTAAGAAAAGAACTTAGAGTAGGCGGGACTTCAACTCAGGCTGGAAATGCCGGGTTAAACGGCCAGGTTTTGGTTTCTCAGGGTGAGGGCTTGCCTCCTGTGTGGAAATCTTTGAATGTTTCCTTTATGGAAGAGGGACAGTATAAACTGATCAATTCTTATCTGTCATCGGATCAATTAGGGGTTACCTCTATTTCCAATGGGGTTGCCGGGGATAATATCTATACAAGCAAAGTGGGAGATAATGTCACTGATGCAGCTAAAGGTAACTGGAAAAAGATTGATGGTCTTAAAAATACGTTTACAATCAAAAACGGAAAAAACAGGATCACTTATCAGTTTCAGACAGGTATTGAAATGAAAGCACAGTCATCTACCACCATAGAAAGTGTAAGATTTGCCTGCGGTGTTTTCAGAAACGGTTTATTGGTGGCTGTACGTCCGGATAGAATCGCTACGAATAACAACAGTGGAAAAAATGGTATTCAGGACTATATCTTTACCCTCAATTATACAGAACAGAATGTCCCTGTAGGGGTTCATAATATTGAAATTGCATGCCGCAAGATCGATGCTTCAAATTCCACTTCAGAATTTTCAATCGGAAGTAATGTACAGTCTTCAAGTGGAGTATCCAGCTCGTTTACTTTGGAATCTACCATGAAAATGGATGTTATCGAATACGTGAGCTATAAAAACTAACTAATGATGAAAAAACTATTATCAACACTGCTTTGTAGCATAGGACTTTTGGCAACAGCTCAGGTAGGAATAAAAACAGACACCCCAAAAGCACAGCTTGATGTAAACGGAGATGTCAACTTCAGAAATAAGATGGGTATTTTTAATGCCACAGATAACACCGTATTTCAGGGAAATAATGATCAGCTTTTGGTTTCCAGGGGTGAGGGTTTTGCTCCCATCTGGAAATCCCTTCGTATTCCTGAATATGAACCGAATAAATTTTATCTGATCTACAACAACTCCTTTTCAGATAAAGTAGGAGTTACATTTACCTCTTCAGAAGATTCTACGGTAGGTTTCGCTTCAAGAGGGGCAACTTTTACTAAGGGAAAAGAACTTAACAGTCTTCCGGGTTTTAAAAAAATTACGAACCTTTCAAAGACGATCAGTGTATTCAGTACTCAAAGTAAGGCTTACTTCCAGTTCGAAACAGTGGTTCAGGCTGACTTTGGAGCAGTAGGAGCAGTAGATACTTCAATAGATTATGCTTGTGGTATTTTTGTAGATGGTAAACTGGTGAACCTGAGACAAAGGAATTTAAAGGCAATTACCAGTACATACCCGTTTCTTACCCATACTCAGATCGGGATTGTAGATAATCTTGCTAAAGGAGATCATACGGTAGACGTTGCCTGTACAAGATTGGGTTCTTACGGAGCTTCCGGCAATAAACTTTCGATAGGAATTAATGGATATACTAACATTAATGACTTTATTGCCCAGTCTTCTCTAAAAGTTGATGTATATGAAGTTCCAGAAGTGTTTAACACAATTATAAACTAAGCAGGTCATGAAAAAAATACTATTTGTAACATCACTTCTTTTAGCTGTTATAGTAACTGCACAAGTGGGAATTAATACTCCTAATCCAACGAATATGCTGGATGTAAACGGAGATCTGAATATTGGAAAAGAATTAAGAACAGGAGGTACTGATATACTGAAAGGATCTGCCGGAACAGCAGGTGATATCCTGCATAATAATGCAGATTTAAACACCAATGACTGGAAAGCGATAAAAATTGCTGACGGACAGGGAAGTATGTCTGTATTTTCAATAAATACGGTTTCAGACAAGACCGGAGTTAGCTTTTCAGGAAATAATGGTTCAACTAACCCTTACGGTGATGGAGATCCACTGAATACGAATTGGTCTGTACTTACAGGAACAATGGATACTTTCTCTGTGACCAATCAAACGAATAAAGCTACTTTTTCGTTTCAGACAACAGTACAGAAAACAGGCTCCAATTCTGCAAGTTTTGCTTGTGGGGTATTTGTAGACGATGTGTTGAGAGCCGTAAGAACTGATGTATTGCTTGGAGATCCAGGAGCATATAAAATTTTCAATCTTAATGCAACACTCACGAATCTTATGCCTAAAAATGATTATAAAGTTAAAGTTGCATGCACAAAAAGAGCTATTTCTGGATCAACACTTGGAGTAGGAACTGCGGTGAATACTACCTTCCTCAATAGCGATATGTCACAGTCTGTTTTGACAACATCTATATTGCAGCCTTATTAATTTTCATCATAATACAATAATAGGAAATCTAAAAACGTTATGTTTTTAGATTTTTTTTGTTTATTAACTCTATTTCTTGTGAATTTGTTCAGATAAAGTGAAGTGTATTATCGAAAATTGAATTATATTTGGACAAGCTAAAAAAATTCTATATGGTAAAAAACTATTTTTTAAAAATGTTTGCCGGTATTGCTTTTCTTGGGCTGCTGACAGCATGTAATACTACTTCAGATCCTACAGAATCTATCCCGAATCCGGATGATGGACCACCTCCTAAAAGGGTTTTAGCAAAGGTGAGCTCGAATAATATATCTCAGGAAGACTATGTTACAACAGCTGTAACCGGAGATCTGCAGACCGCGGTGTCTAAAGATGAATCTTTTGCCGGAAGTGCTTATTACACAGGAACGGTAACGTATACTAACAAAAATATCACTAAAATTAAATTTGTAAGCTCAGCAACATCCAGTCTTGTTTATGAATTTAATATTGTTCCTGATGCTACAGGTAAAAAGATTTATAATGCAACATCTACCACAACGGGAGCAACTCCTTCCGCTTCAGTGGTGAGTGATTATGCTTTTACCTATGACCCGGTTACCAATAGACTTACCAAGATTCTTGAGAAGAGAAAAGAAGCAGGAATAAGTGCTTATAATAAATTTATCAACTATGCTTTTGTGTATAGCGGAGAAAATGTAATTCAGGTAGTTTGTTCCAAAGGATTATTGGATATCAACGGAAACCCAAATATGGGTACAGCCGTGATAAGTAAGTATAGCTTTCAGAACTATGACGCTCAGAAAAGTCCGTACTCCACACTTCCAACAGCTTATTTCATCACACGAAGTCTGATCAATCCGGCTCAGTTCTATAAAATATCTCCGAATAACCCTACTTCAATGTTTATAGAATTACCGGCACCAGCCACTCCTGTTAATACAGCGCAAAGCTATTCTTATGATAATCAAGGGTATGTGGTTGTTGAGAAAAATCAAAATTTAACTTTTACCTATAAAAATTTATAGGAGAAATATAGTTATTAATCTTACCAGAATATAAATAATAATACAATTTTTAGGCAAAAAAAAATTATATTTGTCAAAAAAATAATCAATTACAAGGAAATGAAACAAATTTTCTATTTTATTTTACTGATCGCAGGTTTCTCCTCAATACATTCTTGCAAGGACATGCTGGATGAGGACGGAAATCCATTGCTGGATCTTAACAATACAGGAGGACTAAGCGGTCCCAGAGCATTATACAGAGAAATTACAGATAAAGATACGATCGCAGAATATCACTACAGCGGACTTCTTGTGACTAAAGTACTCACAGACAGTGCTTCCATCACTGATATTATGTACAGTGGTGATAAAATCAGCCAGATTAATTTCAACGGTTTCCTGGATCTTGACGGAAACGGTAAGCTGGATAAAGACAGTGTATCGTACACTCAATTATTCACTTATGCTAATAACAATAAGCTTCAGCTGATTTCTGAAAGCCGTTCAACCTTCAGAAGACCTCCGCCTGTAATACCAGGAGGCCCTTTAGGACCACAGACGTTACTGAAAAAAGAGAAAACTGCTTATCAGGTTAAGTACAGTACTGCTACAGGAAAGCTTGATTCAATCATTATGAAGAACGGACCAGATGTTCCGGGAGCTCCACTTAATTTCACAGATTACTCTAAAACAGCTTATACTTATGTTGGAGACAATGTATCTAAAGTGGTAAGAAACTACGGAACAATGACAGGAGGAGTATTTGGTGCTGTTACTGGAAAATATAGCTACGAGTACTATGCATATGATGATCAGGTAAGCCCATTCACCTTGTTGCCACATGTATATAAAATCTCAAGATTGTTATCTACAGTAATCAACGATAAAGAAAGCCTTATCTTATCTCCAAACAACCCTAAGAGATGGTCTGTAACAGATCTTACACCACCTATTCCAACTCCGGTTGTTAAGAGTACCAATTACGTTTATGATCCTCAGACTTATATGACAAAAGGATATGGCGTTAATTACATCTATAAACCACAATAGAAGAATTTTTTTAACAATATTCAAACTCAATCTTTCCTAAGATTGAGTTTTTTATTTTTTATCCCTTAATTTTGCAAAAAATTTCTGATGAAATATTTAATTGTCGGGCTTGGTAATAAAGGCTCAGAATATGAAAATACACGACATAATATAGGCTTTAAAGTAGCTGAAAAAATAGCTGAAACTCTCGAAGTATCATTCAATACCTCCAATTTTGGCTGGCTGGCAGAAGGAAAGCACAAGGGCAGAAAAGTTTTTGTTCTTAAACCGGATA
This sequence comes from Chryseobacterium sp. Marseille-Q8038, assembly GCF_965111995.1. Lineage (NCBI taxonomy): Bacteria > Pseudomonadati > Bacteroidota > Flavobacteriia > Flavobacteriales > Weeksellaceae > Chryseobacterium > Chryseobacterium sp. Marseille-Q8038. The sequence continues at coordinate 2,063,156 of NZ_CBCOPN010000002.1, forward strand.
CTTACATGAACCTTTCTGGTAATGCAGTGAAATACTGGATGCAGAAGGAAAATATTCCCTTGGAAAATGTGCTGATCGTGACAGATGATCTGGCTTTGCCTTTCGGAACTTTAAGAATGAAAGGAAAGGGCTCTGATGCAGGTCATAACGGACTTAAAAATATCAATGAAGTATTGCAGACCCAGAACTATGCAAGGCTGCGTTTTGGCATCTCTGCTGATTTTTCTGCCGGAAGACAGGTAGATTATGTATTAGGAACATGGAATGAAGAGGAATCAGAAAAACTTACAGAAAGAATTGAAACCTTTGCTAAGGCCAGTCTTTCCTTTGTATTTGCTGGATTGAATAATACAATGTCTGCATTTAACGGGAAATAATTTCTAATTAGGATAAAGAAGTTCTGAAATTAAAATACAGTTTATCATATTGAATGACTGCCTTATTATTGAGGCAGTCATTTATTTATATTTTCAAAATACACATGGGTTAAAACCTATTCGCTTTAAGAAGTATTGCAGATATTAAATTATTGATTATTATTGTGTAATGAATTCACAGGTGAGAAATATTGGAATTAAAATATAATATTTACAGGAAATATAAAAAACAAATGAAGTATTTTTTTATCCTATTTTTTGTAACTCTCTTAAGTTGTAACCAGACTGAAAATAAAAACGAAGAGAAAAGAAACGATTCATCACAGCAAAATATAGTTTTGATGATAGATAGATCAATATCGATGTATTCGATAGATTTTAAGCCCAGCAGATCAGAAGCAATTTTGAATGTTTTAAGAAATGTAGTGTCTGCTAAAAAAGAGAATCAGGCTTTTTCGATTGTAGTTTTTGCGGGAGACTCTTATCTCATCTGTCCTGTTACAAAAGACAAACAAAAATTGCTTACAACTATTGATAAAATTACAAAAGAAATAACTCCTTTCGGGCCATTGAAGGGCGGAACCAATTTTTCACATGCATTATTAAATGCATTATATTCCTTAGAAGGACAAGAAGGAGAAAACTCAATTCTTTTGTTTTCCGACGGAACAACGACCATAGATTCTTATCCTATCAGTTTGCCTGTGAACGAAGCGGTAAAAAATAATATTACAATTAATTCTATTGTGATTACCCCAAAAGATTTTGCTGTTTCTCCGGTATTTATGGATGTAAAGGGCAATCTAAAATTTGAAAAAATGAAATCAGTAAAAGTTGATACAATGAAAGCCAAAGAAATTCCTGGTAAGACAGGTGGAATTTTTAAAGTATTTTACACTCAAAAAGATCTTGAACAATTTGATTTAAGAAAAGCGATGATTCATTCAAATAATGGATCGATAGTAAAAGTAAATCCTGCTAAAACAGACGCTGAAAAACTGAAATTGATCTACTTGGAAATCAAAAAGAAGAATGACAGTATTAGGAATCTGCATAAATAGAGCTGTATTATAAAAGCTTATTAACTGATCAAAACAATAAAAAATAAATGCCACCGAATTTCGATGGCATTTTCTGTAAATTATAATTGAAATTTAATGAAGTTACTTCTTATAACCAGGTTACTGCACCTGTCTCAACATCATAATTTGCTCCAACAATTTTAATTTTACCCTCTGCTTCAAGATTTTTAAGTGTTGAACTTTGCTTACGGATATCTTCAATCGCACTTTTTACGTTTTGATGATTAAGCCTTTCCAGAAGTGAGCTGTTTTTTGATGAACGTTCTTCGTTCTCTTCAATGATGTCATTGATGATAGGGTTGAAATGATTGATAAGGTGGTTCAGGTTATCCATTCCCAGCCCTTCAATTTGTGCCGCATCAAGACCTCCTTTCAAAGCTCCGCATTTCGTGTGTCCTAATACTACGATAAGCTTAGAACCGGCAACGTTACAACCGAATTCCATAGATCCTAAAATGTCTTGATTAACAAAATTACCAGCAATTCTAATACTGAATACATCTCCTAATCCCTGATCAAAGATAAGCTCTGCAGAAGTACGGCTGTCTATACAGCTTAAAACTACTGCAAAAGGCCATTGTCCCTCACGTGTTGCATTCACTTGCTCAAGAAGGTCTCTGTTTGCCTTAAGGTTATTTACAAATCTCAGGTTTCCTTCTTTTAAGAATTCTAATGCTTTCTCAGGAGTAATAGTTGACTGTGTTTCGTATGTATGTGCTTTCATATTTTTATTGTTTTCGAATTTAAAGTTAAAAAAATTAATTAATTGTAGAGATTACATAGCTCTTTTATGTGTAACTAAAATGTGAGAGTCTTCACTTCTTTCGTAATCTCTGTATGAAGTTTTAAACCCTATCAGTTCTACATTGATGTCTTGTTCCTTGGCACGGATATTGGCAAAGTCCTGAATCATTTCCAATACATCGGTTGCAATGTAGGATGTGCTTTTTGCATCTATGATTACTGTAGAGTTGGGTTTTATATTTTTAAGTGTTTTTTTGATGGCTGCCTTATTTAAAAATGATACTTCTTCAGCCAGCTTGATATTGATCCCATCAGCGTCATCCAGCCTTTCTCTGCTTAAATAGTAAGCTCTTTTCATATTTCCCTGAAGGATATAGAAAACGGAGATGGTAAGACCAATTCCTACCCCTTTTAACAGGTCTGTTGCCACTACGGCTACCACGGTTGCTACAAACGGTATAAACTGGAATTTTCCCAGGTGCCAGAAATGTTTGAATGTAGCTGGCTTTGCCAATTTATATCCCACTAAAATTAATACCGCAGCTAATGTTGCTAATGGAATTAAATTTAAAATAACAGGAATTGAAAGCACACAGATCAATAAAAAGACTCCATGAATAATAGAGGAAATTTTAGAGGTTGCTCCGGCATTGGCATTGGCAGAACTTCTTACCACTACAGAAGTCATCGGAAGACCACCAATAAATGAACTGATAAGGTTTCCTATTCCCTGAGCTTTAAGTTCAAGATTGGTATCTGTAATTCTTCTCTGTCTGTCTAAACGGTCCGAAGCTTCAATACAAAGTAACGTTTCAATAGAAGCTACAATGGCAATTGTTGCTCCTACAATCCATACTTTAGGATTGGTAAAACCATTCAAGTCCGGAGTGGTGATCAGATTTTTAAAATCATCAAAAGTCTGCGGAACCGGTAAAGAAACCAAATGCTGGGTTTCGATAGCCAGAGAACTTCCGGACATCTTAAAGAGTTGATTCAAAAGGATACTTACAATTACTGCCACCAATGCTCCCGGAAGCATTTTCATCCTTTTCAGTACGTGGATTTTGTCCCATGCAATAAGGATGGCTACAGAAACTAAAGTAATAACAATGGCTCCCGGATGAATAGCTCCGAATAATTCTGTAAAATATCCGAAATTCAGGCCGTTATCAAAAATAGATTCGTGACCTTCATAATCTTTATCAAATCCTAAAGCGTGCGGAATCTGTTTTAAAATAATAATGATTCCTATGGCCGCCAGCATTCCTTCAATAACGTTATTCGGGAAATAGTTGGAAATACTTCCGGCTCTTACAAACCCTAAAACCAATTGAATAAGTCCTGCAATAATTCCTGCACACAGAAAGAGTTCAAATGCGCCAAGATCTGTTATTGCTGTTAAAACGATAGCTGTGAGACCCGCTGCAGGTCCTGATACTGAAATATTTGAATTACTGATTGTTCCTACTACCAGGCCGCCTACGATACCGGAAATAATACCGGATAATGGGGGAGCACCTGATGCTAAAGCAATTCCTAAACACAACGGAAGTGCTACTAAAAATACCACGAGTCCTGAAGGAAAATTTTCCTTGATTCCTCCTATTAATGATGTCTTTTTCATAATGTGAAGCTGTAAGGTATAACCGGCTTATCTGTTTTTAGATAAGTCAATTATAAAAAGTTGAAAAAAATAATTTTTAAAGTACATGCGTATCCGATATCAAAAATGATATGGAAATAGTATCAAAAAAATCTAACTATAGGAGTTACGCTTCCGGAGGAGGAGAAAATATAGTAAGTAAAGGGGAAAGATGAAAAGAATCATCAATCAGAATAAAAGACACGCCCTGAACATCAGGTTCAGAAAACTTCAGATAATCGAAAACATCTAAAGGTTTCGGAATGGTCTTTTCGTAAACAATGAATGAGGATGGGTGAGAATGTGGCTCTTCTTCATTGATTATTATATTCGTTCTCGCAATATCCCAGCCTGCAACTGCAGCAATGCCTGGCAGCGCTGTGAAATTGAGAAAAAACGTTAATACAATAATACTCCAGAATTTCATTTTACCTTCTTTTTAGAAAAACTATTTGGTCTTTCTGCTCATTACCCAATCAGAACCTGTAAGATTGTAGATCTTTTGGATGTCTTTCAAGATTTTCTCAAAATCAATCTCCAGATCAATGATTTTACCTGTTCTAAGGTCAAATACCCACCCGTGAACAATAGGATACTCTTCTAAAATGTATCTTTCCTGTACACAGGCCATTTTGATCACGTTGATGCACTGCTCCTGAACATTAAGTTCTACAAGTCTGTCATAACGCTTGTTTTCGTCCTGAATAGAATCCAGCTCTGCCTGATGCAGTCTGTAAACATCACGGATGGTTCTCAGCCATGGATTTAATAATCCAAGATCCTGAGGAGTCATCGCTGCTTTTACACCTCCGCAATTGTAATGCCCGCAAACAACAATGTGTTTTACTTTCAAATGTTCTACAGCATACTGAATAACGGCTGTGGAACTCATATCCAAAGTATTAACAACATTGGCAATGTTTCTGTAAACAAATACTTCTCCAGGTTTTGCTCCCATCAACTCTTCTGCGGTTGCTCTGCTATCTGAACATCCAATATACAGATAATCCGGATGCTGAGTTTTTGCAAGTTCATGGAAGAAATTTGGATCTTCTGCTAACTTTGACTCTACCCATTTTTTATTGTTTTCGAAAATAACCTCGTACGATTGTGACATAATTTTAAATTTTAAAAGTTTATAATTATTTATTTCGTTTAAATTATTTTCAAAATCAATAGACTAAATCAATAATTATGCAAAAATATACTTTTTGTTAAAAAGTCAAACACTTTTAACAAAGTTTAATAGTAAAATATGCTTAAAATCATATCTGATATTCCTATATACTTTGCTTTACACATATTGATATCTATAAGGTAATCCAAACGTTTAAAAAACTAGGATAAAATTACGAAGTATAAATTAAAATTTGAGATTTGTGAATTAAAATATTCTTAATTATTTATCGGTTCATGGATGTAATGGATTTGAGTTTAAAAAAAATCATCGAAATATATCAGAAAATGAATAATTTAAAGGTCTGATAAATCTATTCATTGAATGTCTGATTTTGGATTGCAATCTTTACCATCCTTATTTTACCTGGCAGGAGTTTTTATTGCCTGTTTTTCTTCTCTTTTGATTCTGGGGAAACGCAAAAAAATAATGGCAGATTATGTACTGGCAGTTTGGTTTTTGATGATAGGAATACATCTTATATTATTTATGCTGTTTTTTTCCGGCAGCTATGTGAAGTATCCTTATTTTCTTGGTTTTGAAGTGATCTTTCCCTTTATTCACGGGCCAATGCTGTATGTATATGTTCTGTGTGTAACAGGAAGAAATCCTGGTATGAAGACAGCGTTGCTGCATGGTATTCCTGTTCTGATGATCTGTATATTGTTATCTCAATTTCTGATGATGTCTCCCTGGGATAGGCTTGCTTCTTATCAGAACGGGAATAACGGGTACAAATCATTAAGTAAGGTCATCAAATATCTTATGATCTTATCAGGAATTGTATATGTTGTTTTAAGCCTTCTTGCTGTCAGGAAATATTCGAAAGGAATATCCAGCCAATACTCAAATACTGAGAAAATTAATCTGAACTGGTTGTATTATCTTATTGCAGGTATCGCTTTCATATGGATTGCTGTCATTATTAGAAATGATATTCTTATTTTTTCCATCGTTGTTCTATTTATTGTAATGGCGGCGTACTTTGGAATCAGTCGGGTGGGGATTTTGGATCTGCCTGTTGGTATTGATATGACAGAGGATAAGGAAGAGGATCATGAAATGGTAAAATATCAGAAAAATTCTCCGGGTGATGAGGCTATACAATCTATTTATGAAAAGCTCGTGTATAAAATGGAACACGAAAAACTCTACAAAGACCCGGAACTTAATCTGAACAATATTGCCAAAGTATTAGAGGTTCACCCTAATGTATTGTCTCAGGTCATTAATTCTATGGAGCAGAAAAATTTTTATGATTATATCAACAGGCAGCGTATTGAAGAATTTAAACGGACTGTAGTACTTCAGGAAAATCAAAAATATACGATTCTTTCATTGGCTTTTGAATGTGGATTCAATTCCAAAACTTCTTTCAACAGAAATTTTAAAAAATACATGAATTGCTCACCTACAGAATTTTTAAAAAGCCAAAGCATTCATATGGAATGATTTATTGTTGATATTTCTGGTTGTTGATTGGTAAGTGATTTATTATTAATGATTTATAAATAGGTTCCACCTTTCATTTTGGAACATTTGGCACTTTTATAATGCTCATTTTTACAGAAAATTAAATTGACAACTATGAAAAAGTTACTGTTTGTAATAATGGGTATTTTGGCATTACTTATCGGATTATATCCTTTTATTTACGCTTTTGTAGAACATAAATATACCTTTCTGGGTTCAAAATCATCAGAAGTTCTCCATAATGTTATCTGGAAATCCGCCTTTTTCTCTCATATTATTTTTGGTGGGCTGGCACTTTTTATTGGCTGGTCTCAGTTTGGGAAATCATTCCGTAATAAAAATATCAGGGTGCATCGCATCATTGGGAAGCTCTATGTGATTGCAGTGGTTATTAGTGCTGTTTCGGCTGTTTATATGGGCTTTTATGCTAATGGCGGATTAATTTCGTCGGCAGGGTTCATCAGTTTGGGATTAATCTGGCTGATGACTACTCTTGCAGCGGTTATACAGATCAGAAAAGGGATTATCAGTAAACATCAGCAATTCATGACCTATAGTTATGCCTGCACCTTTGCTGCAGTAACACTGAGGCTATGGTATCCTCTGCTGACAAAGATTACTGGAGATCCTGAAAGCTCTTACATTGCAGTAGCATGGCTGTGTTGGGTTCCTAATTTGTTAATTGCTTATTGGGCTAACAGAAAAATGACACAGATAAAAGTTTAAATGCCTACTTACTCGTCCAATTGATTATACTCCATACTCTTCATCTCTAAGTTCAAATACTTATTTCCTTCATTTTTATAGTGTTGAGGAGCTTCCAACCCCATATATTTCATGATCAGAGGGTAGATGTAAGTGGTTTGTGTCTGTTGGGGTTCATGTCCGGTAATTCTGTAGTTTGCCGGAACTTTGTCTCCAAACCATACAAAAAACGGAACCTGAGTAGATTCTTTAGAGTCTACGTGCAATAATTTGTCTCCTTGTATTTTAAGGCCATGATCTGAAGCATAAATTACCACAGAATTAGTGTTTTTCAGCGTTTTGAAAATATTGTTGAAAACATAATCCGTGTATTTGATAGAGCTGTCATAGCAGTTAAGATCTCCGGAATTCCAGTTGGGAGGAAGTCTGTTACATGGGTTTGGATGGCTTCCCATAATGTGAAGAACTACAAATTTATTCTCTTTCTTCTGTATGGCATTTTTGAGTTCAGGAACAATTACTTCATCGTAGCCGTTTACCCATTTTTTATTTTTAGACATGGAAGCTATGGCTGTAATTCCTTTTGCACTTGCCTGTGTACTGAGCCAGAAAGAATTGTACCCGCTCTGATTGGCAAGATTGATGATATTGTAGGAAAGTTTATCATAACGATATCTGAATTCATCCGGATGAATGCTGGATAACATTAATGGAACACTCAGGTTTGTAATTCCTGCAGGAGAAACAGCATGATCAAAAATCATCATGTTTTCAGCCTGTTGATCTGTATAAGGAGTTGTTTTTTTAGAATAGCCATACAGGGACATGTTTTGCTTTCTTTCTGATTCCCCGATGATAAGAATTACATTTTCTATTCCAGGCTGTATTTTTTTGATATTGAAAACCGGAATATTCTTTTTTATTTCATTAATATCTCTCTGTATATTCAACGCGGTATTGAAATCAGATAAATGATAATATACATTCTTGATCATCCTGCCTCCACCTTTATTGCTTACATAGGTGTGTTTAAGGTGATATCCGAAGGGTAAAATAAGCCACAGTAATGCAATAATGATAAATTTAGCATCAAACTTGACCACATTTGTTTTTAGGTAATTCACCGAGTACACTACCATTCCCAGAAAAACGAAAAACAAGATGACCGGAAGAATAAACATATAAGACATGCTCATGGCTTCATCCGGATTAGACTCAAGAATACTGATGGCCATTCCTACATTAAATCCGGAATGATAAATAAGAAAACAGGATACTGAGATCAGAAAGTTAATGCTTAGCAATAAACAGAGAATACCCGCAATGACAGTTGTATATTTATTCTTAAAAAGAAGTGCATTGAATACCAGAAACGAAGAAAACATAATTCCATACTCAAAAATATTCCGGATACTGTCTGTTTTTTCAGCCCCAAAGAGATTATCAAAGATGTAAGGGAATGAAATCAAAAAACCCGTTAGGTATATTATAATGAGAAGAATAGGAACTATTTTTTTGAACATGGTTGTAGGTGTCTGGGCTGTTAGGATAAATTTTATATCATCTACCTCTTAGAGTTTCCGGAAGAGCCTGCCGAATATCAGAATCATGGAGTGCATGAAAAGAATTACTATCAGATAATAATTCCCAAATGTTATAGATATTGCATCAACTCAACAAAGAAACTTTTGAAGATAAATTGTTGTAGTTTAAAGCGGTATGTCTTTTCCCGCTTTATAGAGTTGATTGCGTAGGTAGGAATGGGGACACTTGGGTCATATTTTTTTTCATCAAAAATTATTTTAAAAAATTAATAATAAGTTTGGGTTGTGTTTTTAATATTAAGCGATTAGTGGTATTGAAGGATAGGTGTCATCAAAAATAAAATGTAATATTTTATTTAAAATTGATGATTGTGTTGTTGTTCTATAACCAAACAATACATTTTTTTCAAATGTACAGGAAATTACCGATAAATGCAAGTAGAATTTTTACTATAACTATTGGATTTACTATACTTTACGGTTGATGTAATCCTTTGTTGCATCTGCTGTAGGGATAATTTTGGCGGGATTTCCAATCACAACAGAGTGGGAGGGAACATCAAAGTTGACATAAGAATTAGGAACAATCAATACATTATTTCCGATAGTGATTCCTCCTACAATAACGGCATTGGTGCCAATCCATACTTCATCGCCAATAACCGGATACCCTTCATTTTTTCCACGGTTCTGCTGACCTATGGTGACTCCATGAGCAATATTGCAGTTTTTTCCGATAACTGTTTTGGGATTAATGACAAGGCTTCCAAAATGTCCCAAATAAAAACCTTCGCCGATCTGGGTCTCAGGATAAATCTGAAAACCATATTTTATCTGATAATGTCTTAGTACAATTTTCCAGAAAATATTCAAAAAAGGAATTTTCTGATATTTCTGAGCCTTTCTCAGGATATAGACAAAATGAAGATTCGGATGAATACATTTTTTCCAGATCTGAAAAGTTGAAAGCCATTTTCCGCTTTCCCGGTAAAAATCTTTTTGAATGATAGAATAATCGGCCATTGTAAATGTTTTTATACTTCGTCAATTATTTTCTGAAGGTGTTCTACAGATTTTTCCAAAACAAATGGAAGCTCAGTTTCTGAGACCTGCTTTTTGTATTCTTCAGTTATATTTTTATCCGTAAGAAACTTTTTCATTCCTTCATATATTCCTTCTTCGGAATTGGGGGTGATATTTCCCAGCTTTCCATCCTGAAGAAGATCCCTGATGCCGGAAATATCTGTAGCAGAAATAGGTTTATTGAGGATAAGCGCTTCTGCTATAATCGTAGGAAATCCCTCGTGTCGTGAAGACATAATGTAAAAATCTGCCTTTTTCATATAAGGATACGGATTACTGCTGAAGCCAAGCATTTTGGCCGTATTTTGAAGCCCTAAGGTATCAAGTTGGTTTTGAATAGTATCAAAGTCGTATCCGTCACCAATGATCAGGAGTTGGTGTTGAAGCCCTTCATCAATCAGTTTTTTATGAACATTAAGCAATCTGTCATATCCTTTCTGCGGATATACAGTTCCTACCGTTACAAAAGTAGGAAGATCACTGTTAAAAGGATAGTCATTAACTTCAATATCTGCCTTTCTTAACGTATCATTTTTGTCAATCGGATTAAAGATCTTAATCACGGATGCTTTTTCTGCTTCGTTTTTAGCCAGCTCATACATTCCTTCCTGAAGTTTGTTGGAAATAACGAGTATTCTGTCAAACTTGAAAAACTGTCTGATGACTTCCGGAGTGTACCCTTTTAAATTGAAAATATCATTCTGTACCCAGATAATCTTTTTCGAATCTTTTTGAGGACTGGAGAGAATTTCCTGGTGCATCGCATGGATGGCAGCAATCTCTACATCGTATTTTTTATTCTTTAAAACAAATTTATAAAGTAGGGAAGGAAACCAAAGAAACATTTTCTGATAAAGCACCCTGTACGCTTTTACAGGAATATCCTGCAGCCTGTTGGTTGTTATCATTTCTCCTTTTGTCAAATAGTACAGGGTCACCCATGACGGAACCTCTTTAATATAGAGTCCCGAATAGAGATTAAGTAAAAGGTCGACTTCATATTTATCAGGAGGAAGATTTTTCAAAAAGTTGATTAATACTTTCTCAGCACCACCATGACGTAATGAACCTATACGAATGAGGAGTTTTTTCTTTTTCAATTTGCTTTTTTTCTTTTTTATGATTTGGCAAGATTAAATTTATTTAATTTTTCTTGCTTTTTTATACTTGTGAGGAAGATTTTCTTTGATATAAGCATCCAGCTTTTTCCGGTCTTTCTCCAGTTCACGGGGATATTCCGGGTTGTTTTTAAGAACAATATCACCATAATCCTCAATAGTACACAGAAATTGTGCCGGGTTTCCGATGAAGACCGTATTGTCAGGCATAGACTGTGATAATACAGAGTTGGCGCCCAAAATACAGTTGTTTCCAATCTGAACATCCTGCATAATTACACAATTAAGTCCAATAGTGCAGTTGTTTCCAATTTTTATTCTTCCTAATATTCTTGCGTCTTCATAGCCTGGAAGTCTTCTGAGCAAGGTGGTTGTTCCACCGTGATTTACAAACCTTACATCACCGGCAATATTTACGTTATCACCAATTTCGATAAGGTAAGGTTCCGTTCCGAAATACACTTTATCAGGCATGTTAAAGTTTTTTCCTACTTTCATCCCTTTATATTTAGCCACTTCAAGGCTGCCCCTGTTCAAAAAAGTATGGTAGAGGGAGTCTATTTTTAATAGGATTCTGAATATAAAAATCATCACAAGTGTAAATTTGTTTTCGTTACTTTTGCAAAGAAAGAGAATTTATTAATATGATGAAAATTTCAAAAATAGAATATTATCTGCCTCAGCAGGTGTTAACTAACGAGGACCTTGAGAAACAGTTCCCTGAATGGAGCTCCGAACGTATCCAGGAGAAAGTAGGTATTTCCCAACGCCATATTTCTTCTGACAGCGAAACCGTACTGGATATGGCTGTACAATCTTCAGAAAAAATTTTTGAAAACTATGACAGAAACAAAGTAGATTTTATTTTGTTCTGTACCCAAAGTCCGGAATATTTCCTTCCTACAACGGCCTGTATTTTGCAGGACAGATTGGGGCTTAGAAAAAATATCGGAGCTATAGATTTTAACCTTGGCTGCTCAGGATTTGTGTATGGACTGGCTTTTGCAAAAGGATTAATTTCCGCAGGCATTGCAAAGAGTATTCTCCTGGTAACTTCAGAGACGTATACCAAACACATTCACCCTGATGATAAAGGAAACCGCAGCATATTCGGGGATGCCTCTGCTTCTGCAATTATTGAAAAATCAGAAGGCAATGATTATCAGTTCTGCCTGGGAACAGATGGAAGTGGTGCAGAAAATCTTATCGTGAAGAAAGGAGCTTTCAAAAAAGATTTTGAACTGAATCCTGAACATGAATTCAGCCCTGAAAATATTTATATGAATGGCCCTGAAATTTTTAATTTTACGATTGAAAATATCCCCGGGCTGGTAAAAGAAACACTGGAAGTGAATGGAATGACGATGGATGATATTGACCATTTTGTTTTCCATCAGGCCAATTCTTTTATGTTGAATTATTTAAGAAAGAAAACAAAAATTCCGGCAGAAAAGTTCTATATTGATATGGAAAAAACCGGGAATACGGTTTCTGCAACCATTCCTATTGCTCTTAAAAATATGATGGATAAGGGAATGCTGAAAGAAGGGGATAAGGTTTTAATGGCAGGGTTTGGAGTAGGATACTCATGGGGAGCCACTATTATTGAAATATAACAGAACAAAACATTTAAAATTATAAAATATGAAAACATCCGTTTTTTTAGAAAAACTACAGGAGGAATTGGAAGAAGATGAAACATTAACCACTGAAACGAATTTAAAATCTTTGGAAAGCTACGATTCTATCAGCTTGCTTTCTGTTATTGCATTTGTAGACGAAAACTTCAGCAAAAAAATTGATACTAAGCATTTTAAAGATATTGAAACCGTTTCAGACCTGATGAATGTTATAGGAAAAGAAAATTTTGAAGATTAATGGATGCTTTCTCATTAAAAAATAAAATTATTCTCATTACAGGCGCTTCTTCCGGGATCGGGAGAAGCTGTTCTGTAGAATGCAGCAAAAGTGGTGCTGATCTTATTCTCTTGGGAAGAAACCATGAGGAACTGATGAAAACAGTGTCTATGCTGAATCCTGAAACAAAATTTGAAACCATCACTGAAGATATTACCCAATCTGAAAACCTTGAAGCCATCATTGCGGATAAAGTTTCAGTATTAGGTAAAATAGCAGGATTTATACATTGCGCCGGTATTGAGAAAACATTACCACTAAAGAAACATAACCCTCAGCTTTATCAGGATATATTTGCTGTCAACGTCATTGCAGGACTTGAAATTGCTAAAATTTTATCTTTAAAAAAATATAAGGATGAGACCTCAAGTTTTGTATTTATTTCTTCCGTTGCAGGAATGATAGGAGAGGCAGGGAAGGCTGCCTATTCTGCCAGCAAAGGAGCTGTGATTTCCGGAGCCCGTTCTTTGGCTATGGAACTATCAAGAAGTAATATTCGGGTTAACAGCATAAGCCCGGCGATGGTCAATACTCCAATTTTAGAGAAAATGTTTGAAAATATCGGAGAAGAAGCTTCATCAGAAATCATAAAAAAGCATCCGCTGGGAATAGGTGAGCCTAAAGATGTAGCGAATGCCTGTATATTTTTACTGTCTGATGCCTCAAGATGGGTCACAGGAACTAACCTTGTGATTGACGGAGGATATTCTGCACAATAATTTATTTTTTGAGCAGCGTTTCTATAATATTTTCTACACTGTCAAATATTTTCTTGTTATCAAACTGACTTTCAATAGTTTTAAGGTTCTCTTTAATGTGCGAGACAAGGCTGGGATTGGTAAGGAATGTTTTCATCGCTGAATACATTTCATCTGTCTCATAATTGATGAGGTATCCTGTTTCCCGGTCTTTGATCATAAGGCCTACATCTCCCACTTCTGTTGCAATAATTGGCTTCTGAAGGATTAAAGCTTCAGCAATTACCAGTGGCCATGCTTCAGATTCAGAAGAAAGGATAAAATAATCCGCCTTTTTAATATAAGGATAAGGATTCATCTGATTTCCCATTAAAATAAATGTCTTTTCAACATTATTTTTGGCTGCCTGTGCTTTGAGGTTGTTCATTTCATCGCCATCACCAATGACAATGATGCTGTGATGAAACCCTTCATTGATAAGCTTCGTATGAGCGTCAATAAGTTTGTGATATCCTTTTCTTGAATGAAGTCTTCCGATAGAAGCAAAAACAGGTCCTTCAGGAAAATTTTCAAGCTTTTCTTCCGCCTTACGTTTGATTTCTTCGATAGGGATAGGATTGATGATAACGCTCTCAGCAGGATAATTGAGATTCGGGTAATACTGATGCATCATATCCTTTATTTTATGAGAGCAGTATACCATATGGTCAAATTGTGGAAAGCTCTTTAAAATGTTCGGTACTAAAGGCTGAAATTTTGGGACGTTAATTTCAGAGTGAAACCATCCTATTTTTTTTGAATTCTTATGGGTTGAGTTTAGAATGGCATCATAATCCCTGTAATCCATCCCGATCTCAATATCAAAAGTATCATTAATAAGACGGTCTGCAATGGCAGGAGAATTTTCCAGTTTTCTTAGCTTTATTCTTCTTTTAACGAGCTGAAGTTTCTGTAAAAGAGAATTATTGGAAAAATCTTCTTTTCCGTCGGTTAGGTATACTTTTCTGATATGTTTCGGAAGTTCATCACGCAGTTTCCCCTGGTTGAGAGTCAAACATACTGTCATTTCAAATTTGTCAGGATTAAGATTATTGAGAAGTCCCAGCAATACTTTTTCTACACCTCCCATTTCCATGGAACGATGCCTGAACAAAATTTTTATTTTTTTTTCTAACATTATCCGAAGATTGATTGTAACGTAATTTTTATTTTTTTCATGATACGGAAAGGCAGCTGATGCTGATACTGCAATAGTCCAAATATTTCATCTGAACCTGTATACTGATCAGGAACTTTCTCTCCATTGATGGTGGTAAGTCCTCTGCGTTTCATCGTATTGAAAATCACCTGGGCAAAATACTCATGGGATTTCTTTTTATTGTCATTCTGAGAAATTCCGCCCTGATGGGTTCTGTAAAGATAGTTGGTTTCATTAATAAACTGAACGTTCCCTTTTTCATACATTTTAAGATATAAATCCTGATCTTCTCCTATTTTTAAATTAGGATTCATTTTTTCAGTCTGTTCATAAACTGCTTTTCTGAAAGTTACAAAATGAGCAATCTGAATCGGGAAGTTAAAAAAATAAGGATCCCTGTTCGGTACCTGCATGGCTGACCTGAACGGAGCTATAGGCTTCAGATTCTGATCACATGTCATAAACCTTGAATAGGTAAGGACCGTATTTTTTTTAGCCTGAAAAATCTCCATACATTTTTGAATAGCCGTAGGGGAAATGGCATCATCCGGATCCACAAAACCACAGATTTCTCCT
This sequence comes from Chryseobacterium sp. Marseille-Q8038, assembly GCF_965111995.1. Lineage (NCBI taxonomy): Bacteria > Pseudomonadati > Bacteroidota > Flavobacteriia > Flavobacteriales > Weeksellaceae > Chryseobacterium > Chryseobacterium sp. Marseille-Q8038. Next base: position 2,078,490 of record NZ_CBCOPN010000002.1, read on the forward strand.
TCAGCAAGTTCAATCAGTTTACTTTTTGTAACTCCTACACCGGAATTTTTTTCATTTTCAAAAAATTTAAATCTTTTGTCATTTGAAATCATTTCCCGGATCATTATTTTCTCATTTTCAGAAGAGGCATCGTCTAAAATTACAGCTTCCCAGTTTGTATAGGTCTGTTGAAGGATACTTTCCAAACAGTCTTTAAAAAAAATGGCGTTGTTGTAATGTGCAATAAGAATAGAAAACTTCATTACCGTTCCTTGAGTATTAAATCCTGATGATTGATAACAGTGGTATTAGACGGAATATCTTTATGAATGGTACATCCGGCTCCAATGATACAGTTGTCTCCAATAGTAACCCCTTTTAAGATGGTCACATTACTTCCAAGCCAGCAGTTACTTCCTATTTTGATGGGAGCGGTGGTAAATTCTGAGGAGAGAAGTTTGAATTCCGGCTGAGTCTGGTAAGCATGGTTGTGGTCATACAGTTTCACTCCTTCTCCGAATAATGTATTGTCTCCTATTGAAATTCTGTCGAGACAATTGATGGAGCAGAAATTGTTCATAAAAAAATTATTCCCGATTTCTAACGTGGCATTTTGCTGCACAAGAATATGTACATAGTTTCTGAAACTAACGGAATTTCCAATAGTAATATTTTTTAGATTTTCGTGCAGAACAAAATGATTACTGATCCCAAGTTTTATCCCTTTAAAAGAAACATTGGGGTGTTTTTTAAGACGAGAAATCTGGCCTTTTCGTTGAATTTTTGCTAAAATTTCATCAAGCATACCTGAATTTATTTTCACATTTGTAGTTTACAAATATAATTTGTTTTATATAATTATAAGAATAAATCTTATTTTTGTGCCTTTAAATTAATACTTTATATCAAATAAAATAGCCTTCAGCGTTGAGGTTGTCCGGTTTTGATAAAGGAAAGCATTTTGTGTTCTGTGAAGATAAGTCAGATTACATTTACCAGGTTTATTGCCGCCATGGCAATTGTTATTTCTCATTTCAATAAAGATCTGTTTTTATATAAGATAGATTATATTTCCAATCTTTTTTTGAGGGCGAATGTTGGAGTAAGCTATTTCTTTATTCTTTCAGGATTTATCATGATCATTGCTTATCATAAAAAAGATAAAATTGATTACCTGGAATTTTACAAAAACAGGTTTGCCAGGATTTATCCGCTTTATATGCTGGGGCTTCTGCTGTATTTTATGACGAGATACGAGATGTTTGATTGGTATAAACTGGTTTTATATGGATTGGGCATTCAGAGCTGGATCCCGGGAGAGGCAATGATCCTTAATTTTCCGGGATGGTCTATTTCCGTAGAGTTCTTCTTTTATTTGCTTTTTCCGTTTTTGTACAATTATTTTTATGCTAAGAAAAATAAAATGATCTGGGTATTTGCGATCGGCCTCTGGTTGATCACTCAGGTATTTTCTAATCTTTATCCTGTGTATGGAGCTTATGAAGGGCCACATACAAAAAGTCATGAGTTTCTGTACTATTTTCCTTTCTGGCATCTTAATGAGTTCCTGATCGGAAATCTTGCGGGGATATTTTTCGTGAGAAATTACAAACAAAAAAATTACGATGGTCAGGTGATCGCAGTCTTTTTACTGATTCTTGTGTCTCTGATGTTTGTTCCGCTTTTTTACCACAACGGGTTGATGGCTTTGCTTTTTGTCCCTGCCATTCTTTTCATTTCGGCTAATAACGGAAGAGTCAGTAAGTTCTTTTCGCTAAAGCCTCTGGAATATCTGGGAGAAATAAGTTATGGAATATACATCACCCATATTCCTGTTCTTTATCTTGTGAGAGCGTTTTTAAAATGGCAGGAATATACGTTCAGTATTGATATTGTATTTGTGATTTATATTATTGTTATGCTTTTCAGTTCGGCCGTTTTTTACCAGTTTATTGAAAAACCAATGCGTGATCTTCTAAGGAAAATCCATTTTGCTAAACGATAACAATTTTAAAAATAGTTTAAACTAGACGTTTAGTTTGCTTCTGTCGTTAGAACAAATCGTTTCTAAAATTAATATTATACAGCCCTGAACGTATACTTTTATAATCTGTAAACAGATACTTCGTAATCATTCCCCATTTTTTGAGAAGAGGAGCATTGGCGATCTGGAAACTTCTGTATACTCTTTTGATGTGAAGTTTAATCTCTTCAGGAATGGTATTTTCATTTTCTGCCCAATAATTGACCTCTTTCCACAATACAACCCTTGTTGAGGCTGGTTTTACTTCTCCGGAATCTACTTTGGTAATTCTGTTATTCTCATGAACACCTCTCACCGCTACCGCTTTGTCAAGAATTCCCGGATACAGATTCAGATAGTAGGAAAGCCTGAATAAAAATTCCGTGTCCTGATGAAGCTTTAGATGGGTTTTGAAAAAATATTCCATATTTTGTAAAGAACTTTTACGGATCGTTAACGCATCAATGCTGAAAAGCCCGAAAGTTCCTCTCATATTAAGCTGTCCCGGAAAGACATCTTTAGGAGAATGTTCTTTATAAACTGTAGTCAGGCGGTCTCCAAAAACTTTATAATACTGTTCTTTTGCCTTTTCAGAATAATAATGAACGCCTATGGCACCATATACGCCATCTACTTCATGATTGGGAAAAAGTTTTTTTTCTGCATCAAAACGGTTGGGAAGATAATAATCATCGGCATCAAGGAAAGCAATAAAATCTCCTTCTGCTTTTTCCATCCCAAGGTTTCTGCTGGCACCTGCCCCGTGATTTCCTTTGTCCGGATGCTGATAGAGCTTTACCCTGTCATATTTTTCAGCGAGTTCCCGGCAAACCTGCAATGCATTGTCCGGTGATTGGTCTTCTACCAATACCACTTCATATACCTCTTCGAACTGAAGTGCAGATTCTACAGCCTGAGCAACATACTTTTCGGCATTGTAGACGGGAATGATGACTGAAATTTTCATTTTTTCGATTATGCTTTTAATTTAATTTTCAAATAATGGGTAACTTTTTTCTCAACAAAATAATACAGAAGGGAAGCTACCATAATAACTAAAACAATTTTGAGAAGAAAAAAAGGAATGTTTAAATAGCCTTCTACTTTGAATCTTTTGAGAACAATCTCCACGAATGGATGAGACAGGTATAATGAATAGGAAATATCACCCAGAAATATTAATAATCTATTTCCTTTCCAATGGAAAACATAATCAAAGGTAAGGAAAGAAAAGACAAAGGTGGATATAATGGCTAACTTTATCCAGGTATTATCTATTGGAATAATATTAAGCAATACAAGTATAAATGATACTATTCCTATTACAGAAATTATGGCTGCCCAATTCTTTGGAACTGAATATTTGTTCAGTAAAAGTGCAAAAAGTATTCCCACAACAAAATAAAGATTCAGTGAGTGGGTTACCATTTTCAGATAAGGGCTGTCAAAATGGATAATATAGCCTAAAATTGAAGTGAGGATGAAAAATCCTACAATGAACTAATACCTCTTTTCTTTAAAAAATAACGAGAGTCCAAATATGAGATAAAAGAACATTTCAAAATTTAAAGACCAGCCTAAGAAAAGAACCGGAAATTCTTTCTTGGTCGGAAGAAATAATAAAGAATGGATTAATTCATAAAGGCCTGCTCCATGAAAATATAGAAAGAAACTGCCTCCCGGTATCATGGCTACAAATGTCAAAAGATAATACAATGGAACAATTCTGATCACTCTTCTTTTGTAAAATAAAGTAATCTGCTGAAAAGTATCCTTGCTGAAATTTATTTTTTGAGTGGTGAAAGCCATGATAAATCCACTGATAATAAAGAATACGGGAACACCGATGCTTCCTTTTTTAAATAGAAGGTCACCAAGATTCAGCCCTGGTAAGTTGATGGTATCCCGAAAGTGAAAGCAACATACCAATAATGCTGAAATCCCTCTTAGTATCTGGAGGTTGTTAAGTTTCATAGCAGAAGAAAAATAATCCTATCCTTTAAATTTTTTTAAAGATATTTATAGTTTTTAAATACCCCTATTCGATATAAAAATTTTAATAATCTTGATTTTTTCAATTTATTTATTTTGTCTAAAGAATTTTGTGCACTAAAATATAAATTAATTTTATCGATTAATTCTTCCGTCTGGAATTCAGAAAAATGAAAATTTTCTACCAGTATTTTTCTTCTTTCTTCCTTTCTTAAAGATTGTGATTTTGGATCAGAGCTTATACCATCTTTATAAAATCGGGATATGGTGTGTTCTATAGGTCTATAAGTACAATTATACTTAAAAATAGAAATCAAAAACCATTTCCAATCCGAACAAATTTTCAGGTTTTCATCATAGAGACCTACTTTTTCAAAAGCACTTTTTTTAATGAATGTACTGGGATGCCAAATAGTTTCTGCAATAAAATCTAAGAATGAGATGTTTTTTTTGGTGGGTCTAAGAACATCTTTATTATCTTCATCTATAACTAAATCTCCAGAAATAATATCATCTGTATGCAGTAGTGGAGTTACTTTTTCTACAACTGATTCATTTATCAGTTCGTCTCCGCTATTTAGGAAAAGAAGATATTCTCCGGTAGATTTTTCAATTCCTTTGTTCATCGCATGATAAATTCCCTTATCTGGTTCACTTACCCAATAGTTTATTCTGGAGTTATTTTTTTCTATGAGTTCTTTACTTCCGTCTGAGCTTCCACCGTCAATTACGATATATTCAAAATCTTTATTGGTTTGGCCAAATACACTATTGAAGGTTTTTTGTAAACCATTTCGGTCATTAAAGTTTATCGTTATGATTGTAAGGGATTTGTTAAGCATATTTTTTGAGTGATTTTTTGGTAAATATCTGCCTGTTTATTGCAAAAAAATGATGTTGTATAATAGAAAATGATTTTAAAAAGATCATATTATTTTCAAATCATTTTCTACCATTTCTTTACAAAGAGCTTTTACGGTGTATTGTGGCTTCCAACCGAGAATGGTTTTTGCTTTTGTGGGGTCACCAATTAGGAGATCAACTTCTGTAGGACGATAATAATTAGGATCTATTTTTACAACAGTTTTACCTACTGGCAATTGATAATCTGGATTATTACAACGAAGCACTCTGGCAATTTCATTTTCCTGACTGCCTTCAAAAACAAGTTCTATTCCTGCTTCTTCAAAAGCCATAATCAGAAAATCTCTTACCATAGTAGTTTCTCCTGTCGCTAAAACAAAATCTTCTGGCTTATCCTGCTGCAGCATTCTCCACATTCCTTCTACATAATCTTTGGCATGTCCCCAATCTCTTTTAGCATCCAGATTTCCCAGATATAAACAATCTTGTTTGTTTTTTGCTATGTTAGCTACTGCCATGGTTATTTTCCGGGTAACAAAAGTTTCACCTCTTCTAGGCGATTCATGATTGAATAAAATACCATTGCAGGCAAACATTCCGTATGCTTCCCTATAATTTTTTGTTATCCAAAAACCATAAATTTTTGCGGCACCATAGGGAGAACGAGGGTAGAAGGGAGAGTTTTCATCATAAAAACCTTTTTCATTTTTATTGGATGGAAGTCCGCCATATAATTCTGAGGTAGAGGCTTGGTAAATTTTCGTCTTATGGGTTAGTCCTAAAATCCTGATTGCTTCTAATAAACGCAGTGTACCTAAACCATCTACATTGGCAACATATTCGGGCATATCAAAACTTACTTTCACATGGCTCATTGCCCCCAGATTGTAGATCTCGTCTGGTTGTACTTCTTGTATAATTCTGATGATATTGGTAGAATCTGTAAGGTCTCCATAGTGTAATTTGAAATTTACATTATGTTCATGTTGATCTAGGTATAAATGATCAATTCTTTGAGTATTAAAAGAGGAGGCTCTTCGCTTTACACCATGAACTTCGTAGCCTTTTTCTAAAAGCAGTTCGGCAAGATAAGAACCATCTTGTCCCGTAATTCCTGTAATAAGTGCTTTTTTCATCATTTGTTTAAAAATTTTTCTTGATAAACTTGTTTTATTCCTTCTTCTAAAGATATGTTAGGAGACCATCCCATAGAATTAATTTTAGAGGAGTCCATTAATTTTCTAGGTGTGCCATTGGGCTTTTCCGTATCCCAAACTATATTTCCTTCATATTGGGTAATATCTTTAATCTGCATGGCCAGTTCTAATATAGAGATTTCCCTGGATGAACCTATATTTACATGACCGCTATCATTATAATTATTCATTAAAAATACACATGCCTTTGCAAGATCATCTACATGTAAAAATTCTCTGAAAGGGCTGCCGTCTCCCCATAAAACCACTTCTTTTACATTGTTTTGCTGGGCTTCAAAAAACTTTCTGAGCATAGCAGGTAAAACATGGGAATTATGTAAGTCGTAGTTATCATTAGGGCCATAAAGATTGGTTGGCATTGCCGAAATGAAATTGCAATCATATTGAGTTCTGTATGCATCGCACATTTTTATTCCTGCAATTTTTGCTATGGCATAAGGCTCATTGGTTTCTTCTAAAAATCCACTTAATAAGTATTCTTCTTTTAGAGGTTGAGGAGCAAGTTTGGGATATATACAACTAGAGCCTAAAAAAAGTAATTTTTTTACTCCCTGTAAATAACTTTGATGGATTACATTAGACTCAATCATAAGATTTTCGTAAAGGAAATCTGCACGATAGGTATTGTTGGCAAGAATACCTCCTACTTTGGCTGCAGCAAGAAAGACATATTCCGGTTTTTCAGATTCAAAAAATGCTTGTACTTTTTTTTGATCTGTAAGGTCTAATTCGTCGGAAGTTTTAGTAACAATATTGTTAAATCCATTTGAAATTAAGTTTCTCAAAATGGCACTTCCAACCATACCTCGATGTCCTGCAATATATATTTTAGAGTTTTGGTTCATAATTGTAGTTGTAACGGATTTTATAATAAATTATTTTTAATAAATTATTGAAGTTTGATTTCAAAATTTGAGAGAACGGTTTGCTTTTTTGAGGTATAGCATTTTTCAAAATTATATATTTACAATCTATTTTCGAGATTCTTTCAATGTCATTATCAATGGTTTTCTGATAATAATTTTGATAGAGTTTTTTCAAAGAACTTGAACTTTCCAGAGAGTATCTGTTATAGTATTTTGCCAGAGTTTCGGGATTCTTATATTTAAAATTGGAAAAATGATAAAATACTAAAGGGGATTTGTCCGGCATAATGTACTTATTGTCTTCTGTTGATACTAATCCTATTCTTTCATGCAAATTCCATGGAGCGGCATTGTATCCCATTTTATTGAGAATTTTTACACTTTTGAAAAAAACAGGCGTAAAGTTCATCCAGATTTGATCTACAAACAGACCTTTTTCCGGCTGATTATAGCAAAGAGATAATAATCTTTCTTCCCACCAATCGAGAAGTTTTTTGACATCTTCAGAATTGCCCCTTAATCCAATAAACCCCAGATTATATATGCCAAAATTAAGAAAAGTATTTTCTACGGGTTTGTAGCCATCTAAGGGAATAGAACTCAGGATATGAGGGGTTAGCAAAATATCTTTATTATTATCAAATTCTGCATTTAATATAGATAATTGATCAAATATCTCAATATCCGGATCGAAGTAATATATAAATTCTGTATTTAGATTTTGTGCCAATAAGTACTTGAAAAATGATGCTTTTACAGAGGTGTTAAATTCTATAATGTCATATTTCATCCATAATTCATCAAAATTCTTTATTCCAATATCTTTCATTTCTACAATTTCACATTGGAAAGAATCATAATCTATTTCACTGGATTTTTCATCGCATAATCCTATTACAAATTTGAAATTTTCACCATATTTATTAACAGAATTTTTTAGAACTTTAGCTTGTGCTAAATAGTTATTGGAGCAGATTGTGAAAGCTATATTCATAGGATTTTGGAAGTAAAAGTTGTTGAAATGTCTTAATATATTGTAAAAAATAATTTACTTTCTGGATAGTGATATTTTTTTCTGTTTTTAATCTGGTATTACTTTGTAAAATTTCTGGATTGAAATTTATTTCTTAAGCTTCCTTATGAAGCGGAATATTTTTTTAGACAAATGTAATAACCCCAGATCTTCAATTATTTTTTTAAGAGACAAAAACATTTTAAAAGTTCTTGATTCTTTTAGATTTCTTATTTCAATTGTTAATTCATTCAGTTTGTTATAGTTAGTATCTAAGTGCCTTAAAAGCAATTTCTTGAAATCAGAATTTGAAATTACCTTTTCAGCTTCATTATAGAAAAGCATCTGATATACAATCATATGTTTTCTATCTCGGGACATACTCCTTGCATGTTTTCTATACAACGCCAGAGGAGCGTCTAAAAAAATGAAATTGATGTTTTTTTGTGCAATTTGAATCCAGAAAAGCCAGTCTTCTTTTGCTTTTAGATTTTCATTAAAACGAATATTTTCAAAAAGAGATTTTGGGAAAAAACCACAATGAATAGGAATAGTGAATGTAAAATCCCATTGATATAGGATAGATTCAAAATTCAGCAAATCCTGAGATAACTTGCAAAAAGGAGGTAATAATTTTTGTTTATCTGAATCGTCAAACAAACAAAAATTTGACACCACTATTGCTTCTTTTTCTTGTATCAAATTTAAAGAATCTGAAAACTTAGTGTTAACTAAGATATCATCTGAATCTAAAAACTGAATATAATCTCCGGTTATGATTTCCAGACCTGCATTTCTTGCAGAAGATAACCCTCCGTTTTCTTTGTAAAGATATCTGAAACGGCTATCTTTTTGGGTCCATTTGTCTGCTGCTTCAGCCGTATTATCAGGAGATCCGTCATTAACGATAATGCATTCCCAGTTTTCATACGTTTGATCAAGAACAGATTGCAGAGATTCATCCAAAAAGCGCGCTTGATTATAACAGGGAACGATTACAGATATTTTGGGATTCATTTTCATTTTTATTCAATAAATTTATTGTGTTTTACTTTTCAGTTGATCATTAAGATTACAGCTTTTTAAATTTTTTCTGCCATACTTTAATAATATTACCTGAAATTTTCTGTTCGAAGGTACAAAATTATTTTTTCCGGGAATTTGGAATAGAATACTTTTGGATATGCCATTGAATAGATTTTTTTTGCTGCATAATATGTTACAAGTATGATGAATAAAGCTTTTTCAGGTATTCATCAGCGGAAAGGCCTCTGAAAAAATCTTCTGTCAAACTGTCAAATTCTATATTGTAAAAAGAACCTTCATTTACACTTTCACAATCCGCATTTTTGGCAAGATGATTCTCCAGCTGTGATAAAATTTCATGCAATGAATACTGATAAGGATAAGCCAGATTGACAATTTTATTGTTGAGAGTTTCTATATGTTTTGAAACAAATAAAGCAATATCATCCGTACCGATAAGTATTCTTCTTGCATTGCTGTGAATGGTGAGTTTATTTTCAGATAAAATTGAGTTTTTAAGAAAATTGATCAGTGTATTGGGATTTCCTCCACGGCCTACTGCATTACCAACTCTGAAAATAACAAAGCTTGAACACTGTTCAGCAATTTGTTTTTCAATAGCAAGTTTATGCATCACATAAGGACTTTCAGTTTTGCTTGGATCGTAGATACTACACGTAGAAAAATAGATCAGCTTTTTATCCGGATATTGGCTAATAACCGATTTCAGCAGGGATATTTCTCTTTCAAATTCCGCAGGATTTTTTTCCAGTGAATTGGAAACTCCTGATGCAAAAAAAATAACATCCTCTTTATCATAAAACCTTAAGGCATTTGCCAGAATTCCATTACCAATAATCATATGCTTCTAGTCTAATTAAGATGTTAGTTTTAAAGGTTTTTAAAGATTTTAAAAAGTCCAAGTTTATTACCCAGTTTTGCCCATCTTGAATTTTTTACATGATTCAGTTTGTTGAGAGCGTGTTCGTATTTGTTTTTGGGAACATAGCTTTGAAGAAAAAGATCTTCAACACTGGTGTTTCTTCTTTCTGCCATTTTTATAAGAGCTACCCAGTGCCAGAACAGTGCTTTTTCAGAATTTTTAGTTGTAGAGATACCACTATCATGGATTCTGTATAAATATAGATCTTCATCAATGTATTTCACTGGTGCTATTTCACACATTTTCATATACCAGTCTTTATCTTCTGCTATTTTTAAGAAAGGGTCAATACCAGATGTTTTCTCGTATATTTTCTTTTTAAAAGTGACAAAATGTGAAATCTCTCCATTGAAATTATAATAAGACTGATCCAGTTCTGTAATTTGTTTTGCTTTATGAACAGATTGAGGATTGAGATATTCATCACAAAAAACAAAATTTGAATATACCAAACCTGCTTCGGGATTTTCAGAATGTGCTTTTAAAACCAATTCCAGCGCATGTCTTGTTAATGCATCATCAGGATCTAAAAAACCACATATTTCTGATTCAGCAAGTTCTATTAATCTCCTTTTTGTATATCCGATTCCTCTGTTTTGGTCATTCTGATTGATTTTAACCCGCTGGTCATCTCCGATTATTTTTTTTATAGCATCAAGAGAATCGTCAGTGGAACCATCATCCAGGATTACAGCTTCCCAGTCTGTTTCAGTCTGAGCCACTAAGCTTTGATAACATTTTTCAAAAAAATGTCCATTATTATAGTTGGCGATAAGTAGGCTGAATTTACTCATTTCGGCTATGTTTATTCAGAATTTTCTTTAATGCATTTAAATAACCGAAACCATTTTTTCTATCTGGTTCCAAAATATTTCCTTCTGCCCATTCGTTCCAGGATTTAACAATTAAAAACTGTTCCGGATAGTCTTTTTTATCCTCAAGATATTTTACTGCCTTTTCTACTTGTAGTTCGAATAATTCCGGAGAATTGTTAGCCAATATAATACCTCTGTAGCCGCTTCTCGGAGTATTGTCCCAATTAGGCAGGATGCATGGATAGGTAGGAACGTTGCTTTCTTCAAACTTTAAGTCATTAACTACCGCCTGGGCATCCTGAATTCTGACTTTGGGCTGTTCTTTTTTCTTAATCCCGATTAATCCTTTTATTCTGTTTTTATAATATTGGGAATGGGAGATGTACTCTTTTTTGTCAATATGAGGAATCCAGGCTTTCAGAAAAGCATTAGAAATCTTACTGTCATATCCCATAGATTTAAAATCGAGATCATCACGGAGTTTATTGGATGCCATAACATACAAACCATCAAATCCGTTTTCTTTTGCAAGCTCTCTGAATTTTAAAATATAGTTAGGGTCACCATCATGTAAATGATTGGAATCATAGATAATCAATAGAGGTTTATTGTCTACCTTTATATACCTTTCATCTTTGAAGAAAGGAAGAAGATATTCGAAATGCGCAATTAAATCCTGTTCACTCGGATAAACCTGTTCAGCAAGTATCTTCTCTGATAATCCGTGCCATATTCCTGACCATGTTTCATTGGCCCAGCAGAAACAAAACGGGAAATCTGGCTTTCCGGATTTCAATACATCATTAGCAACACGTTCCAACAATTGTTTCCCATTACCAAACCAGTAATGGTAGTAGATAAATCCATGTACTCCATAGTCTTTAGCCATCTGAGCCTGCTGTTCTCTTACTTCAGGAACACGCAGGTCATAATATCCCAAATCTCCAGGGTAGATAGGCTGTTCATGCCCTTCAAATAATGGTTGGGCTTTTCCTACATTCGTCCATTCTGTAAAACCTTTTCCCCACCATTCGTCATTTTCGGGAACGGGATGGTATTGAGGGAGGTAGAACGCAAGGGGTTTTATTTTTTTCATTATTGATTTAAGAATAAATTTTTAACTGATTCCAGATATTGTGTTCCAAACTTTTGATCAGGCTCTAAGTGGTTGCCTTCTGCCCATTCATTCCATGCATTAATAAAAATGAAATTCTCGTCTTCTGAATAAGGAGTAAAATCAGATTTAATCTTTGAGAGCCAGTCTCCAAAATGCTCAGGTGTAGAATCTTCAAGTATCAAGGTAGGATTTGTACCTCTCCTAGATGTATTATCCCATCCTGGTACGAGAGAAGGATACAGCTTAAAATCAAAATGTTTCTGCTGAGTTAAACTTTCTCCCATCCATTTATATGGAATTGTATTGTATCTGTTCTCTGTATCAGTGAAAACATTCTTCAACCTATTGACAAGACCTTTCTTGTTGTTTTTATTTTTCTCCCTAATCTCCTGAAAAACACTTTTTCTGCGTATTCCAAAAGGTTCGAAATCAATTGCAGCATCAAAACCTTCTACTAATTCATCCCATCCTTTTTGATATGAAAATACCATATGACATATATAGAGCTCCAAGCCAACAGCTTTTGCTTTCTCCCGCCAACACTTGATTGTATCCTGTACATTTGGTAAAATGTTGGGTTTGTAAATAACAATAATAGGCTTGTTATTTACTCTGATATATCTTTGATCCATGAAAATAGGAAGTAAAAAATCAATATGATCTTCATCATCCTGAACAGAGTATTTTTGTTCAATCAATACTTCCTGGTCATTGCCATCCCAACGTCTTGTCCAGTTTTCATTGGCCCAGCAAAACATAAAAGGGAGATCTTCTTTTGGATTTTTTAATTTTCTGTCAATAGGTTCGTTCATTAATCTTTTACCATTAAACCAATAATGGTAATAGCAAAAGCCATAGATTCCATATTGTTTAGCAAGAAGTTCTTGTGCAACTCTTGCTTCTTCTAGTCTTAAGTCGTAAAACCCCAGATCCGAGGGAAGATGTGGCTGATAATGGTTTTCAAACAGTGGTTTCGCCTTGGTAACGTTAGTCCATTCTGTAAAACCTTTTCCCCACCATTCATCATTTTCCTGGAACGGATGGAATTGTGGTAAATGTATGGCGATTGGTCTTATTTTCATATCTATGTGCTTAAATTATTTATTAAATAAATACTTGATCGTCTGTTTCCAAGGTAAAATTTCTACCCAAGAGGGATTATCAAAAGATAGTGCTATGACTTTCAATTTTGAAAAAAATCCTAGCCGGTTCGTATACGAGTAATGATTGGTTGGCTTTGATTCGATAACGGATACCAACTCTTCATCTCTTCCATCCACATACTTTTCTTCATTTTCATTAGAGATAGTGCGGATATTATGTTGTTTGTTTTTGCAAGAATCTTTAATCTTCGCTAGTTTTAAATTCCATCCTTGTGAGGAATAATTTTCCTGTAAATATGTTAATTGTAATTTACTAATAAGGTTATTGTATCTTTCATCTGTGATCATCCTATCCACTTCAAGTTCCCAGCTTTTCAGGTCTTTTGGATAGAATATTCCTTTTTCCTTATTATCATCAAAAACCTTATAGACGCTTGCCGGATTATAATGCAATACAAAAGGAACTCCTGCCATTGCCGGTTCCAGAAGTGATGTGAAAGAAGGAATAGGGAAGCCTTCTAAGTATAAATCTGCATTTTCAATATATTGATTAATATCTCTTGTAGGATGAATGAAAATTAATCGTTCATGCTGGTAGATTTTTCTATTAGGATTATTTGATGCAATACCCACGATAGTAAAGATAACATGGTCAAATTTTCTTACAATTTTTAATGCTTCCTGATAGAAATTATAATCCTGATTGGGTTCATACTTCGATTCTCTGCTAATTGAAATAATATTGAATGTATTTTTCTCCGTCTTTTTTAGTGAATATGACTCATCTACAGGGATTGGCAAAAAGAACTGATCTTGTACAGGAATATTTCTGTTTTTAGAATCTTTTAAAATATTTGATTCTCTTATCTGAAGCAAAAAATCTGTAACAGGTGCTCCTAACCAATAAGTATGCTCAGCATGATTGAGAAAAAAGACAGGGCTTTTTATTTTTTTTGAAGAAAAGATCATTGATGGGATCACATCATGGGGATGGATATGCAGGACAATTCTGCTGAAATGATTTTTCTTTAAAGTATCTACTATTTTTTGTGCCTTTTGAATAATACTTAGTTTTTGATCGTAAACAAATAAGTTATTATTGATTTTATACTGATAAGATTCTGCTATTTCAGAAACCTCCTGAAAATTTTGCCAGTTACTCATCAGATAATGTTTACTTGTTTTATCATTTTCCATCCAGCTGAAGATAAGCTTTGAATGTCCTCCGATACTACTGATTTCAGAAAAAAGATGTAATGTTGTGTCTTGTGTGTGGGTGTGGTTTTCTTGATGATCAAAATCTAAGCTTGTAAGGGCTATTTTTCTGATTATTGATTCAAAACAATTGGAAGTGTAATAACCAGGAAAATTATACCATGCAGAATATGAGATTTTCTCTATATACATCAAACAATCATTATACTTCTTTTCACTAAAAAGAAGTTTTGCGATCTTTAATGTTTTAAGGAAATATTTCTTATTCTCTAAAAGTCTTGACATGGACTAAAACTTATTTATAATCTCAATAATTGTATTTATTTCTTCAGCTTCCATTACAGGTGAAATAGGAAGACTCAATACTTCAGCATGTATCTTTTCACTGATTGGGAAGGACATATCATTCCAATCTTTGTAGGCCTCTTGTTGATGAGGAGGAATAGGGTAGTGAATTAAAGTCTGCACTCCATTTTCTGTAAGATAAGACTGCAGCTCCTCTCTTCTTTCGGAGCGGATAACAAATACATGCCATACGTGTTCATTTTCATCAGCGGGATATTCTGGAAGAATAACTGCCGGATTTTTTATTTCGTCAATAAAACGTTTTGCAATCTCTCTTCTGATATTATTTTCGTGGTCAATATATTTTAATTTAATATCCAAAACTGCGGCCTGAATTTCATCAAGTCTGGAATTTAATCCTTTATCTATGTTTACATATTTTTGATTGGAACCATAATTAGCCACAGCTCTGATAGCTTTCATTAAGTCATCATCATTGGTAGTTACAGCACCTGCATCTCCTAAAGCGCCTAGATTTTTACCCGGATAAAAGCTGAAGCCAGCTGCATCACCAAGGTTTCCTGATTTTATTCCATTCCATTCTGCTCCGATTGCCTGAGCATTATCTTCTATAATTTTAAGGTTATGCTTTCTTGCAATTTCTTTAAGTGAATCAGAGAATACAATTCTACCCTGGAGATGTACAATAAGAATACCTTTGGTTTTTGAAGTTATTTTTTCTTCAATTTTAGAGATATCAATATTATACGTATTAATTTCCGGTTCTACCAAAACTGGAATTAAACCATTATCTGAAATAGCTAAAATAGAAGCAATGTAAGTATTGGAAGGAACGATAATTTCATCTCCGATATTCATGACTCCTAATTCTATATAGGCTCTCAAAATGAGTCTTAAAGCATCCAGTCCATTGGCAACACCAATAGAATGTTTAGATCCGATATAATCTGAAAGATTTTTTTCGAAGTTTGAAAGCTGGCTGCCCATAAGATACCATCCGGAACGGAAGACTTCTAAAAGTTTGGCTTCTATTTCGTTTTGATATTGTAAGTTTATCTTTTGTAAATCAAGAAATTTAATCATAGTTTAAAGTTTAATTGAATAAAAATCTAAGGTAATTCCTCTTGCTCCCATGTTTTCTTTCTGCTGAATTAGCCCTTCATTTAAATATTTGCCCTGGTTTTCTGTGGAAATTCCGAAACTGTAATATTTTCGGTCATTGAATTTTTCCAAAAGAAAATGATTGATAAAATCCAATGCTCCTGTTTTCCTTCCTTCTGATGAGGCTGCCATATATTGGGTATGAATGGTATTTCCAAAATCAAAAATAACAATACCAGCCAAAATCCTGCCATCCTGCCTGGCTTCGAAAAGTCTTATGTTTTCTGGAAATTTTTCTTTTAACAGCGTGATTTCTTCTATTGTATGTACCGGTTTTGTATCAAATTTCTGAAGAACAGCGGAAAGTAAGCTCCAGTATTCTTCGAAGTTTGTATTTTCTGTGACTGCTACATTATTTTCTTTACACTTTCTTACCAATTGTCTTTTTGTTTCTGAAAATCGGATAGGGTGTGAAAGATCGATAACAGATGAAATGTCTCTTCTGAAAAGATGGGCATCATTACGAAAAAGTGCATACAGATCTTCTTCAGCAGGATATTTATGAAAAATATGGGGAACTGCTTTGTATATTATTTCATTGAAAGCAAGGTCAAAATAGTATTTCTTTATTTCAGTAAAAATTTCCAGTACTTCACTGGCCTTTACAGTATGAGATAGAATTAAAGCCCCAAAAGTTAATCCACCATGGGAAATAATCTGTTTTTCGGATTCACTCGCAGGAAGTACAGCTGCAATCTTATTATTTTTAAAAATAAGAAGAGAATGGTCTTTAAATCGATCTGAATGGTACTCCATAAAATCTCTGGCAAAAAAGAAAAGACCGTTTTTTGATATTGAGATAAAAGAATTCCAAATTTCTTTATGAGAATTATCGTATCGGATTATTTCAAATTCCATCTGGTGATAGTGTTTTTATAAGTTTTGCTGGATTTCCTCCAATCATGGAATAATCCGGAAAACTTTTATTGACAAAGCTATTTGCTGCTACAACGCAAAAGTTTCCTAATTGTACGCCTGGCATAACGACTACATTGGCTCCAATCCAGCTATGATCTCCAATTTGTACTTCTCCTGAAATAAGAGGGAATATTTTTTGCATTTCTTCGCTTGCATTAGGTCCGGAATCAGTCATAATATTTACATTTTGTGCAATAGAAACATGTTTACCTATTGTAAGTTTTCTACTAAATCCGTTAAGAATACTGAACATCCCAACATAAGATGATTCCCCAATTTCAAGTTGATGCTTTTCAGAACCATAAATACTGCATTGTTTTGCAATTTTTACATGATTTGCAATTTTTACATTATTTATTGATGTAGTAGGGTCAATAATGACATTTTCCCCAATTGAAATATTACTTATTTTCATAGACAAAGTATTCTATAAGGTTAACAATATAATCCATTTCAAAAAAATCTAAATTTTGATGAACAGGTATGAAAAATACATCTTTACCATAAAATATACTGCATTCGATTCCATTTTGCTGAAGAAATGCTTTTAAACCATATAGATCTGTACCATTATTTTCAAACATACAAACGGAAGGAGTTTCATATTCAGTATAATCAAAGAATGATTTGAAACCGATTTTTCTTAACTTTGAAGCTAAATATTGATTATTTGTTTTTCTTTGAGTAATAATATTTTCAATATTTTTCAAATAATATAGACATATTTTCTCTAAGTAATTTCGATATGGCTGGTCAGATTTTAATTTATAGTTATTACTAAACCTCAGTATTCCACCAAATTGTACTGGAAAGAACTTTGGAATACTATAAATGGTAAAGTCTCCATATTTGCCTATCTGATGTTGCGAATTGTTTGATAGCATACTCATAGCACAATCCTCAATGATAGGAATATTATAGCTTTTTAATGTTTCCATATCAGGATAAACTTTTCCAAACTCGTGGATAACAAAAATTAATTTCGTTTTATCTGTTTTTTCCCTTGACCAATGACAAAATTTTTCAATTTCTTTAGTTACGCAACTACTTATATAAAAATTAGAAGTTGTAGTTATTATAAGGACTTCGTCATCCTTTTCAAGATTATAGAAACTTAAAGCTTGGTTTATTGCTTCCTTACCGCTCAAAAAGAATTCATGCGATTCTCCAAAAAATGAGTAATACCTTTTTAATAATTCTTCATCAGGAGAGTGATCGTCTTTTATAATGGAATCATTTTTTCCTAAGTCAGATGTTCTGAAAGGACTAATGAAAAAAGACGGCTGTCTGAAGTTTTCAGGATTTATGATCTGGCCTTTATAAAAGATCATTTCTTAATTTTTTGAAATCCTCATAATTTCTAAAATAATCTTCCTCGTCATAAAGCTCAGATGCTAGGCATAATAATACAGCATTGTGACTGAATTTTATATCTCTCCAGATTAGTTTAGGAATAAATAAGCCTTGATTGGGACTATCCAACACGAAGACCTTTTTATCTCCGTTTTTATCCTCCGTATTAAACGTAATTGTTCCCGCTACAGCAACAATTAATTGTTGAAGATTTTTATGAGCATGTCCTCCACGACTTACATCTTGTGGAGTATAATAGGTCCAGTATACTCTTTTAATGTTAAAGGGTACATCTTTTTGAGCTTCGGAAATAGTAATATATCCAAGTTCAGGTGAGCCTATTTTATTTAAATTTATTATTTGAGGGCCTGTCATAAAGCTATTTTTGATAAGATAATAAAATAAATATTAAAGACAATTATGGTGTTTGTACTTTGTATTCAAAGAATGGTCTGGTGATTCCTGGATAGATGTGCATCATTTTTCCAACTTTTACATTTTCTACTTCAAATCCAATAAATTCGTCAATTCCGTATAAAAGTATTTTTTGATCCTTTCCAAAGTAAAGCCTGAAATAATAGTTTCCAGCATTTAAAAGACCTGCAGGGATATCAAATTCTATGGTATATTCACCTACTTTTGAATCATTGTTCTCAGAAACAAATTTTCCAACATGGAAAATTACCAATTCTTCATAATTTTTTAATTCAAATGTTGCGTCAAGCATTATATCCGGGCAGTAGTTTTGGAAAACCAATTTTACACGAATCCCAGAGTCAATATCAATAAGCTTTCCATTGATTGGCGAAACGGAAAATTCTTTTATACGGATATTTTCATTACCCAAAGCTTCATCTAAATTACCATTATAGAAGTAAGAGCTTGCTCTTGCACTACTTTTTTGATATTCTATGATTGTATTTAGAATATCCCCCTGGTAATCGATTTTTCCTTGATTTAAAAGAATTCCTTTTGAACATAATTCTTTAACAGCAGTCATGTTATGACTTACGAAAAGGATAGTCCTACCTTCTCCTCTCGTTACATCATTCATTTTACCGAGACATTTTTTCTGAAATTCTGCATCTCCCACTGCCAATACTTCGTCTACAATAAGAATTTCAGATTCTAAGTGAGCCGCCACTGCAAACGCAAGACGGACATACATTCCTGAAGAATATCTTTTAACAGGAGTATCTATATATCTTTCAACACCTGAAAAATCTACAATCTCGTCAAACTTCCTTTTGATCTCCTTTCTTGTCATTCCTAAAATAGCACCGTTAAGGAAGACATTTTCACGTCCAGTCATTTCAGGGTGGAACCCTGTTCCTACCTCAAGTAAGGATGCAATTCTTCCATGGTTGTATATTTTTCCGGTAGTAGGCTTTGTAACTTTACTTAAAACCTTTAATAAGGTTGATTTTCCTGCTCCATTTCTTCCAATAATTCCAACAGCATCTCCCTGTTCGATTTCAAAATTAATGTCGCGAAGAGACCATACATACTCAGATAATCCTTTTGTTGTTCTGTCATTGGTTTCACCAATTTTCAGATAAGGATCTTCCTTTCCTCTTATTTTATACCAGAATCTGTTGAGATCATGGGAAAGAGTTCCTGTACCCACCTGTCCCAGACGGTATTGTTTTGATATATTTTCTGCTTTTAAAGACAGCATATTCTTAAATGATTTAAAATTAATAAAAAGGTTACTAGTAAAATCTATACGGTGTCCATAAAGGTTTTTTCCACCTTATTGAAGACAACAATTCCTATCACTAAAAGGATCAGAATAATAATTGTGCTTATTCCAAGCATAGCAGGGGAGAAGTCTCCTACACCAATCCATGCATATTTAAAGCATTCAAAAATACCCGTTAAAGGATTATAATAGGCCAGTTTTTTAAAAAATCCAGGGAGTGATGAGACAGGGTATATTACTGGAGTTGCATACATATATAAGCTTACCCCAAATCCTAACAGCATTGCCAAATCTTTATATTTTGTCGTAAGGGAAGAAAATATCATTCCCATTCCTAATGCAAAAAGAGCCATTAAGAATATAAGGAATGGAGTTGCAAGAATCCATACATTAGGATGAACTTCTCCTTTATAGTAATAATAGGCCCATACAATGATGAATAAAACATACTGTACTCCAAACCTCATAAGGTTGGAAAGGACAATCGATAAAGGAGTAACCAGTCTTGGAAAATAGACTTTTCCAAAAATTCCGGCATTCCCTGTAAAAGTAGAAGATGTTGCTACTAATGAAGAAGAAAAATAATTCCAAAGGGTAACACCTGCCAGATAAAAAAGAAGAGGCGGAGCTCCATCTGTAGGCAATTTGGCAATTCTTCCAAAAATAACCAGATATACGATGGTTGTTAAGATGGGATTGATAAAAAACCAGATCGGTCCTAAAATAGTCTGCTTAAAACTGGACACAAAATCTCTTTTTACAAACATATAAACAAGATCTTTGTATCTCCAGACTTCTTTTAGCTTTAAGTCAAATAACGAATGATCAGCATCAATCGTTTCAGTCCACTTCTGTTGTGGTTCATTCATCTGTGTAAGTTTTTGCAAATTTATAATAATTAATTCTTACCGTATCTCTTAGTTTATGAATTTTCATTGTCAATAAAACTAAAAATCAACAACTAATATATTGATATTTGACGGTATGAACAAAAACTATTGGCCATAAAGCCAATAGTGTGCAAATTTTATAAACTATATTGTTATTTTTCTATAAGCTGTTTCAGGTATTCACCATAACCGCTTTTTCCGTATTTAGTAGCTGTTTTCAGAAGTTTTTCTTCATCAATGAATTTGTTTCTGAAGGCAATTTCTTCAATACACCCGATCTTGAATCCCTGTCTTTTTTCAATAACACTTACAAATTCTGAAGCATCATGAAGAGAATCGAATGTTCCGGTATCCAGCCATGCCGTACCTCTGTCCAGAACAGCTACTTCAAGCTTTTCGTTATTTAAATAAACATTATTGACATCGGTAATTTCCAGTTCTCCTCTTGCGGAAGGTTGGATGTTTTTGGCAATTTCCACTACTGTATTATCATAGAAATATAAACCAGGAACGGCATAATTTGATTTAGGCTTTAAAGGCTTTTCTTCAATAGAAACAGCTTTAAGATCTTTGTCAAATTCTACAACCCCATATCTTTCCGGATCTGCAACATGGTAAGCGAAAACAACACCTCCCTCAGGATTGGTTTTATTCTTAAGCAACGTTCCCATTTCCGAACCGTAGAAAATATTATCACCCAATACCAGTGCAGCGGGATCATTACCAATAAACTGTTCGCCCAGAATAAAAGCTTGTGCTAAACCGTCCGGGCTAGGCTGTACTACATATTCTATATTACATCCGATTTGGGAACCGTCACCCAAAAGTTTGATAAAACCTGCCTGGTCATGTGGAGTAGTGATGATGAGAATATCCTTTATTCCTGCTAAAAGTAATGTGGAAAGAGGATAGTAGATCATGGGTTTGTCGTAAACAGGCATCAGCTGTTTGCTTACTGCGATTGTTAGAGGGTAAAGTCTTGTTCCGGAACCTCCGGCTAATATTATTCCTTTCATTTTATTGTGTGGATTTTTCTTTTAAAATCTTATTGACTTCATGGCTGATTTCATTGTCCAGATTATGAATTATAATATCTGAGGAAAATATATAATTGCTGGATTTCAAATTTGGATTTTCATCATAAAATTGAATCAAATTCATCAGATTCTTTTCAGTCAAATTCATGAAATCAAAATAGAGTTTATCTTTTCTTGAATAATTATGTCTTATTCTATCAAGGATGATTTTCTTTTCTTCTGTATTTAAAATTTCGAAATTTTTACCATTTTCATGCTGCATAGACTTTCTGAACAATAGTAAGTTGGCTGTTTTCATCAATGAGTCATTATATCCACTCACTTCAATAAGCTTATCAATAAGTTTCTTTTGGGTTTCAGTGGGATATTTGGTCTGAATGACAGATTGCGAATACAACAAAGCTGAGAAAATCACGAAAAATATAAATAAGTACTTTTTCATTTTACGAATATTGCTTTTCGTAATACTTTTGGTAATCTCCGCTGGTTACATTTTCAAGCCATTCTTTGTTTTCAAGATACCAGTCGATGGTTTTTCCTAAACCTTCTTCGAAAGTTACCGATGGTTTCCAGCCTAAATCTTTATTTAATTTTGTGGCGTCAATGGCGTAACGTTTATCATGGCCTGGTCTGTCTTTTACAAAAGTGATCAGTTTCTCAGAATAGCCTTCCGGTCTTTCCAGTTTGGCATCCATTTGTTTGATCAGTTCTTTTACAAGATCAATATTCTGCCATTCATTGAATCCTCCGATGTTATAAGTTTCACCCGTTTTAGCTTCTTTAAAAATCTGATGAATGGCTTTGGCATGGTCGATTACAAATAACCAGTCTCTGGTGTACTTTCCGTCACCATAAATAGGAAGCGGTTTTTCGTTGATAATATTAGAAATACAAAGTGGAATCAGCTTTTCAGGGAAATGATTCGGGCCGTAGTTGTTAGAACAGTTCGATACGATGAATGGCATTCCATAGGTATTTCCATACGCTCTTACCAGATGGTCTGAAGCAGCTTTTGAAGCGGAATACGGAGATTGAGGGTCATAGGATGTCGTTTCTAAAAAGAAACCTGTTTCCCCTAAACTTCCATATACTTCATCTGTAGAAATGTGATAAAAAAGGTTGTTTCTTTTTTCATCCGGGAATCTGCCATGAGTATGATCAGGATTTAATGTCCAGAACTCTTTACAAAGATTAAGAAGATTAGCTGTTCCGTTTACATTGGTATTGATAAATGCCATTGGATCGGTAATACTTCTGTCTACGTGGCTTTCTGCAGCTAAATGTACAACGGCATCAGGGTTGTATTTTTCAAAAACTTTTCGGAGTTCTTCGGGTTTTGTAATATCTGCTTTTTCGAAAACATAATTGGGTTCATCTTCAATGTCCTTTAAGTTTTCCAGATTTCCGGCGTAGGTAAGAGCATCGAGATTGATGATCTTAGTATCCGGATTGTTTTTTACAAATTCTCTTACAACGTGGGAGCCGATAAATCCGGCACCTCCTGTAATGATAATGTTTTTCATTTATTTATTTTGAGATGGTCTTTCTTCCTATACTTTTATAATGGAATCCGTTTTGTTCAGGGATTTCCAAGGGATACATATTTCTGCCGTCAAAAATGACTTTGTTTTTCATTTTTTTAGCCATAAGCTCAAAATTAGGATTTTTGAATTCAGGCCATTCTGTAGCAATAAATAATGCATCTGCATTTTCCAGTGCATCATACATTCCTTTGGCATATTGTATTTTATTGCCTAGAAGTTTTTGCACATTGCTTTCTGCTACGGCATCATACGCTATAATCTCTGCTCCTTTCTCCAGCAGAAGCGCGATATTGTCTAAAGACGAAGCTTCTCTGATGTCGTCTGTGTTTGCTTTGAAGGCGAGTCCCCACATGGCAATTTTCTTCCCTTCAATATTTCCACCGAAATATTTTTCAATTTCAGAGACTAATATTACTTTCTGGGTTGTATTTACTTTTTCCGTAGCTTCAAGAATCCGGAAATTAAAATCTTCCTGCTTTCCGGATTTTATAAGAGCTTTTACATCTTTAGGGAAACAGCTTCCGCCATATCCGATTCCCGGGAATAAGAATCTGTGCCCGATTCTGTCATCACTACCCATTCCCAGTCTTACCTTGTCTACATCAGCGCCTACTTTTTCACAGTAGTTGGCAATCTCATTCATAAAGGTGATTTTTACCGCTAAAAATGAATTCGCTGCATATTTGGTAAGTTCTGAAGACTTCTCATCCATAAAGATAATAGGAATTCCGGTATTGGTGAAAGGCTGATATATTTTAGACATGATATCTTTTGCTCTTTCTGAGCTGGCACCTACAACGACCCTTGAGGGATTCATGGAGTCTTCAACGGCAAAGCCTTCTCTTAAGAATTCAGGATTTGAAACGACATCAAAAGGAATGTCTGTTTTGGAAGAGATCGTTTCTCTTACCCTGTCTGCGGTTCCTACAGGAACAGTACTTTTATTTACAATGACTTTGTACTCAGTCATCAGATCACCAATATTATGAGCTACCTGAAGTATATAAGATAAATCTGCAGATCCGTCTTCACCCGGAGGGGTTGGCAGTGCAAGATATATTACTTCGCTTTTGTCTAAAGCTTCTTTAAGGTTGGTAGTGAAAAATAATCTTTCAGACTGGATGTTTCTTAAAAACATTTCTTCAAGGTTCGGCTCATAGATGGGAACAATGCCGTTTTTCATACCTTCTACTTTTTTTTCATCAATATCAACACAGTATACTGAATTGCCAAGTTCTGCCAGAGTAGTTCCTGTAACTAATCCCACATAACCTGTTCCTACAATCGTTATATTCAAAATGTTTGTTTTAAAATTCTAAAGACAAAAGTAATAAAAATCCTCTGACATATTCTTTTAATTTATTGTAAATGAATCTGGCGCTATTTACTTGATACTTAAGATAATTTTGTGTTTTTAGAAAAAAAGCTTATATTTGCAATGGATTTACGGAAAAAATGGGAAGGCTTCGGAAGAAAGCCTTTTTTCGTACTGTAAATCAAGATAAAAATATATGGAGTTTAGAAAAAGAATTGAAGAATTATTAAATGAATTCCTTGAGACCAGAAAAGATCTGTTTCTTATTGATCTTAAAATTTCTGCAGGGGATGATATTACAGTGATTTTGGATGGTGATAACGGAGTTTCTTTGCAGGATTGTCTTGATGCAAGCCGCGCAATTGAATTTAATATGGATCGTGAAGAGCATGACTTTAGCCTTCAGGTGATGTCTGCAGGACTGAGCGAGCCATTATCCACACCAAGACAATTCGGTAAAAATATTGGAAGAGAAATTGAGGTAATGCTGGAAGATTCTTCTAAAATTGAAGGAGAATTGTCAAAAGTAGATGATGAGAAGATCACACTTGTTTTACGTTACCGCAAGCCGAAAGATATCGGAAAAGGAAAAGTAGAT
This sequence comes from Chryseobacterium sp. Marseille-Q8038, assembly GCF_965111995.1. Classification (NCBI taxonomy): domain Bacteria; kingdom Pseudomonadati; phylum Bacteroidota; class Flavobacteriia; order Flavobacteriales; family Weeksellaceae; genus Chryseobacterium; species Chryseobacterium sp. Marseille-Q8038. The sequence goes on from NZ_CBCOPN010000002.1 coordinate 2,103,486, forward strand.
GTGGAGGAAGAGAAAGAGATTTCTTATCCTGAGATCAAAAAAGCATTAGTAGTAATTAAATTTTAAAAAGAAAAAAGAATAGATGGATAATATAGCGTTGATTGAATCCTTTGGTGATTTTAAAGACGAAAAGGGGATCAGTAAAATTGATCTTATGGCAATTATTGAAGATTCACTGAAGACTCTTTTAAGAAAGAGATTTGATTCAGATGATCATTTTGATGTGATTGTAAACCCGGATAAAGGAGATTTTCAGATATTTTTAAATAAAACAATTGTAGAGGACGAAATGTCTGAAGATGATGATTTGGAAATTGAAATTTCTGAAGCTAAGAAGATTGACCCTACATTCGAAGTAGGTGAGGACTTTACAATGGAAATTCCTGTTGCGCAATTGGGAAGAAGAAATATTCTTACCCTTAAGCAGATTCTGGCTACAAAACTTCAGGAGCATAATAATGCAATGCTGTACGAACAGTTTAGAGATAAAATTGGGGAAATTGTTGTAGGGGAAATCCACCATATCCGTCACAAGCATGTGATTTTGTTGGATGATGAAGGAAATGAATTTATTTTACCAAAAGAAAACCAGATCCCATCCGATTTCTTTAAAAAGGGTGAGAATATCAGAGCTATTGTTGAAACAGTAGATTTTAAAGGTTCTAAACCACAGATTATTATTTCCAGAACTGCACCTAAATTCCTTGAGAAGTTATTAGAGCTGGAAATTCCTGAGATCCAGGACGGAACAATTATGCTGAAAAAGGTAGTAAGAATTCCTGGTGAAAAGGCGAAGATTGCAGTAGATGCTTATGATGACAGAATTGATCCGGTAGGAGCTTGTGTTGGGGTAAAAGGATCCAGAATTCATGGTGTTGTAAGAGAGTTGAGAAATGAAAACATCGATGTTATTCAGTGGTCTAAAAACCCTGAGATTTTAGTGAAGAGAGCATTAGGAAATGTTACCATCAATAAAATTGACATCAATGAGGAACAAAACTATGCACTAGTATATACTCCTGTTGAAGAGATTTCTAAAGTAATTGGAAAACAAGGACAGAATATCAGACTGGCTTCTTGGTTGTCAGGATATGAGATTGATGTGTACAGAGAGTCCAGCGAGGATGATGATGTTGAATTGAGAGAATTTAACGACGATATCGAGCAGTGGATTTTGGATGAGTTTAAGAAAGTAGGACTTACAACTGCAAAATCAGTATTGGATAAAGAAACTGAGAGTCTTTTAAATATGGTTGACCTTGAAGAAGAAACAATCGAAGAGGTTAAACGTATTCTGAGAGAAGAATTTGAAGATTAAGATTTTAAATAAATTTTAATAAACAGTAAAAAAGAAATACTTTAATTTTAAAAATTAAAAACAGTAAATAATATAAATGCCAAAAATTAGATTAAATAAAGCGGTTAAGGAATTCAATATTTCGATGTCCAGATTAGTAGAGTTTTTACAATCAAAGGGTATCGAAGTTGAAAGCAATCCTAACGCTCAATTGGAAGAATCGGCATATTCTGCATTGGAGGCTGAGTTTGCTAAAGACGGCGAACAAAGAAAGGCTTCCCATGAGGTGGTGATCACTAAAGTTCCGGAAGAAAAACTGGAAATTGAAGAAAAGAAAACCCCTGAAGTGATAAGAGCTAAAGCAAATAAACCAGAAACTAGAATTTTAGGTAAAATAGAGTTAGAACCTAAGAAGCCTGAAGTTGAAGAAGCTCCTGCGGCTCCTGTGGCTCCTGTTGCAGCACCGGTTGAAGAAAAGAAAGAAGAAATCGTGAAAGAAGAACAACAGCCGGAAGTTAAAGCAGTACCTGAAAAGCAGGAATTTAAAGTTTTGGATAAAATTGATTTGTCTCAAATAGAATCTAGAAACAGACCTGTGAAAAAAGACAAGCCAAAAATGGAGGAGAAAAAAGAAGAAGTTAAACCTGTGGAACCTGTAAAAGAAACTCCAAAACCAGTAGTTGTAGAGGAGAAAAAAGTGGAAACTCCAAAAGTAGAGGCTGAGCCTGAATCTCAGGAACCACAGAAAATTGAGACAGTATATCAGAAACTTGATGGTCCTAAGATCGTTGGGGAAAAGATAGACTTAACTCAGTTTGCGCCGAAGCCAGGTGCCGGAGCAAAAAAGAAAAGAAAGAGAATTGAAAAGCCTGGTGGCCAGAATAACCAACAAGGCCAGGGGAATAATCAAAACTCAGGAAATAATAATAACAATAACCAAGGTGGTCAAGGCCAAGGAAACCGTCCGCAAGGTCAGGGTGGACAAGGTGGAAACCGCCAGGGTCAGGGTGGTCAAGGAAACCGTCCGCAAGGTCAGGGTGGCCAGGGTGGAAACCGTTTTGGAAATAACCAGGGTGGTGGAAACCGTCAGGGTCAAGGTGGTGGTGGCTTCAAAAAAGGAGGCCAGAACAACAGACCTGGACAAAGAGTTATGCCAGTTGAGCTGACTGACGAGCAAGTTAAAAACCAGATCAAAGAAACATTAGAAAAACTTACTAATAAAGGAGGGAAATCTAAATCTGCAAAACACAGAAAAGACAAAAGAACTTTCCGTAGAGAGCAGGATGAGCGTCAGCAGGAGCTTGAAGCACAAGACAGAACTCTTAAAGTAACAGAATTCATCACAGTAGGTGAATTGGCAAGTTTGATGAATGTTTCTCCAACTGAAGTAATCTCTGCTTGTTTCTCATTAGGAGTAATGGTTACCATGAACCAGAGACTTGAAGCTGATACCTTATTATTAGTAGCAGATGAATTTGGTTATAAAATTGAATTCTCGGATGCTGATCTTGAAGATACAGATTCAGAAGAAGAAGTGGATACTGAAGAAAGCCTATTGCAAAGAGCTCCTGTAGTTACTGTAATGGGACACGTTGACCACGGTAAGACTTCATTATTGGACTACGTGAGAAAAACCAACGTAATTGCTGGGGAATCAGGAGGAATTACACAGCACATTGGTGCTTATAATGTGAAACTGGAAAACGGTCAGAGAATTACCTTCTTAGATACACCTGGTCACGAAGCCTTTACAGCGATGAGAGCAAGAGGTGCACAGATCACGGATATTGCAATTATTGTAATTGCTGCCGATGATGATGTGATGCCACAGACGAAAGAAGCTATTGCTCACGCTCAGGCTGCTCAGGTTCCAATGATTATTGCAATCAATAAAGTTGATAAACCGAACGCAAACCCTGATAACATTCGTCAACAGCTTTCAGGCTTAAACCCTCCGGTTTTAGTAGAAGAATGGGGTGGTAATGTTCAGGCGCAGGAGATTTCGGCTAAATTTGGTAACAATGTAGATGTATTGTTAGAGAAAGTTTTACTACAGGCTGAAATGCTTGAGTTGAAAGCAAACCCTGAACGTGCAGCAAATGGAGTTGTTATTGAAGCATCTTTAGATAAAGGTAGAGGTTATGTAGCAACAATGTTGGTGCAAACCGGAACTTTAAGAGTGGGTGATTATGTAGTAGCAGGTAAAAATCACGGTAAAGTAAAAGCTTTGCTTGATGAAAGAGGTAAAAACCTTAATGAAGCAGGACCATCTATTCCGGCAACGATCTTAGGATTGGACGGAGCACCTACTGCAGGTGATAAGTTCCGAGTATATGCTGATGAAAGTGAAGGTAAGGCTATTGCCAACAAGAGAGAACAGTTACAGAGAGAATTGTCAATCAGAACCAAGAAACATACAACACTTGAGGAATTAGGTAGACGTATTGCTTTAGGAGAATTCAAAGAATTGAATATTATCCTGAAAGGAGACGTGGATGGTTCTGTAGAAGCTCTTTCCGATCAGTTACAAAGATTGTCAACAGAGGAAATCAGTGTGAAAATTCTTCACTCAGGGGTTGGACAGATCACTGAATCTGATATCAACCTAGCGGCAGCGTCAGATGCTATTATCATTGGATTCAATGTGAGGGCAGGTGCTAATGCAAAAGAACTTGCAGACCGTGAAGAAATTGAGATCAGAACATATTCTGTAATCTATAAAGCCATTGATGAGGTAAAAGAAGCAATGGAAGGAATGCTTTCGCCGGAAATTCAGGAGCAGGTAATTGGTAATGTTGAAATCCGTGAAGTATTCAAAATTTCTAAAGTGGGAACAATTGCAGGTTGTATGGTTCTTACCGGAAAAGTAACAAGACAATCCAAAGTACGTCTATTAAGAGATGGTATTGTTAAATTCGACGGAGAGCTTGAAAGCTTAAAACGTTTCAAAGATGATGTGAAGGAAGTAACAAAAGGTTACGAATGTGGACTGAACCTTAAAGGATATAATGATATTGAAATAGGTGACATTCTTGAAGTATACGAAGAAGTAGCTGTTAAGAAAAAACTTAAATAATATCTTAGTATAATAGATAAAAGTGCCATCTCATGAGATGGCACTTTTTTTATGTCTTTTATGAAGGTGTCAAGTATTTTATTAGTCTTATTTCTTGTATTGATTAATTTTTTTCAGTTAGAGTATTTGGGTATCTTTATATCCTGACATATGATTTTTTGTGTAACCCATTGGCTGTACGTAGGGAATTTTGATGCTTTTAGGTAAGGTTTTTTAAAATTGATCTTATCAGCATTATGGAAAAAAGATGGTTTGGTGATAATTGGTTGAGATTGTGAATGAAATATGGGGATTTTCTTCTTTTTATATGTAAATATGTTCTTAAAAGCTAAATTTATTCAATATTTTAGTTTAGAATGGTTATAAATAAAAAAATATCAATTTATGAATTAGATATTTAAAGTGTTTGTTTTTATATTTTGTTTGAATTTTAAGCTTTTTTGTCCTTTTAAAATTGCGATATATTTATAATTTAAGCTGTAATCACTGTTTGTTGTTAAAAATATCTCATTTTATGTAAGTTAAAAATTTGCTAGTGTTAATATTTATTAACATATTTGTTGCTAAAATATATTAAAATTTGTTAATATGAATGTTAAATTATGTGTATTGAGTGCAGGAGTTATGTTCTTTTTAGGACAATCCGCTTTTGCGCAAACAACTAAAAAAGATACAGCAAATACTAAAGTAATTGATGAGATTGTTGTAGTTGGGGTACAAAAAAAGAAAAAAGAAGAAGTTACCCAAGCTGTTTCTGTAGTATCTGGTGAAGAATTAACTAGAATGTCAGCTTCAAGTACAGGTATTACAAACATGCTTCAAGGTAAGATGTCAGGTTTGCAGGTGTCTACGAACTCTGGTAAGCCAGGAGAACCAGGATCAATTAGAATTAGAGGAGCTATTAACGTTTCTTCTACTTTAGGAGCATCTGATCCATTATTTGTGGTTGATGGTGTTTACATGACTCAACGTCAGTTTAACTCGATCCCTCCAACAGATATTGAAAGTGTTACAGAATTGAAAGATGCAGCTTCTACAGCTGTATATGGAGCTAGAGCAGCAAACGGGGTTATCGTAGTTACCACTAAAAGAGGTAAGTTAGGAAAACCTGCCATTACATATGATACAAGATTTGGTTTTGCTTATAAGCCAAAAGATATCAACTTCAAAATGATGAATACTGCACAAAAGATTCAGTTTGAAGATGAGATGTCTACTATTGGAATTAATCCAAACCCACTTTATACAGAGCAGGAAAAAGCTCAGTTGCTAGCACAAGATCATGATTGGTCAAAAGAAATTTTAAGAAACTCAAGCATTCAATACCACAACTTATCTGTAAGAGGTGGAGGAGATAAAAACTCATATTATGCTTCTATCGGTTATGATTCTGACTCAGGGATCCTACAAGAATTAGAGGGTTTCAAAAGATATAATGCAAGATTTAACTTCGACCAGAAGATTACTGATAAAATGAAGTTAGGTTTTGATTTTGGTATCGTAAATGTTAAGACCCAGGATCAGCGTTTTTCATATAACGCATTAAGCCCATTCTATTCAGTATATTCATTGAATCCATATGAGCCAATTTATAATCCAAATGGTTCATTTAACCCTACAACAAACTCTATTAACCCAATTGACCTTAGAAGAAATGAGGTGACAACAGATTGGAGAACTAGATTGTCAGGGCAGGTATTTGGTACATACGAATTCTTTAAAGGATTATCATTTAAATCTACTTTCGGTACGATCTATGACCTTAGAAAAAACAAATATGTTGTAAGAAAAGGTTCAGATATTGCTAAAGTATATGGATATCCGGATGGAAGTATCAGAGATACTAGATCAGATTTCTGGACATATGTATTTAACAACAGATTCGACTTTACAAGATCTTTTGGACAACATAAAGTATCTGCAGTTGCTGCATTTGAATATAGCCAGGAACAATTCGGTAGTTTATCCGGTACAAAAAGAGTTATGCTAGGACCAGATATTACTGACGTAGGTTCTGCAGCTACTCCATTTGCTGTTACAGGTAATACAACTACAACAAACTACGTGAGTTTATTAGGAGTTGTTGACTATAACTACGCTAATAGATATATCGTATCAGGATCCATCAGACGAGATGGAAACTCAAGATTAGGAGAAGGTAATAAATATGGTAACTTCTGGTCTGCTTCAGCAGCATGGAATTTAGCAAAAGAATCTTTCTTTGATGTACCTTTCTTCAATGATGTTAAATTCAGATATAGTATTGGTACAACAGGTAATATCTCTGCTCTTGCTGATTACCAAAACCTTATTTCTATTGTATCTGGTGACTATGGTTTAGATCCTACATCAGGTCCTTCTAATAACGTAGGAAATAAAAACCTTAAATGGGAATCTAAAACATCTCAAAACTTAGGGGTTGACTTTGTAATGTGGAATAACAGAGTTAAACTAAGTGCGGAAGTATTTAAGGATGACAGAAAAGATTTCCTTTATGCAATTCCAAGTACTCAATATGAAGGTGGAGGATATTTATTCTCGAGTGTTACTAACGCCGGAAATATTGAAATCAAAGGTTTCGAATCTGAATTGAATATTGATATCATCAGAAGTAAAGATATCGACTGGTCTGTAAGAGGAAATATTTCAATGCTTAAATATAACGTGAAGAGCTTGTATGGAACTAACACTCAGCTTAGTTTAGACGGTTACACATTTATGAGCATCGGAAATGAGCCAACAGTATTTAAAATGGTTAAAAGTGCAGGGGTAGATCCTACTAATGGAGATGCATTGTACTACAAACTTGATGGTTCTATCACCAATGTATATAGCTCAGGTGATGCTCAGTTCTTACCAGGAAAATCTACGTTACCAAGTGCTTATGGAGGTTTTGGAACAACTTTCAGATATAAAGGATTTGACTTAAATGCAGATTTCTCTTTCCAGACAGGAGGATATAGCTACAATATTGTAGGACAAAACCTTGTTGACTTCTCTGCTTATAACCAAAACTTAAGCACAGATGCATTTAACTACTGGAAAAACCCAGGTGATAAGGATGTATTGCCAAAACCTAACGTAAATGGTCTTCAAACAACAGATCAATTCTTACAAAAAACAGATTTCGTAAGACTAAGATCAGTAGAAATTGGATATACATTTGATAAGAAATTCTTAGGTGAGAAACTTCCTGTAAACAGTATCAGAGTATACGGTTCTGGTCAGAACTTAGCGCTTTGGACTAACTTTACAGGGGATCCAGAAATCGCTGTAGCTTCTGAAACTCAGATTAACAATGGAGCATTTATTCCAGGAGCTTTAAGCTTATACAACTATCCAAATACAAGAACATTCCTAATGGGAGTGCAAGTTAACTTCTAATTCAATTTTATCATGAAAAAAAATATAGTAAGAATAGTATTATTTGCATCACTTGCTTTCACTGCAACATCTTGTACGGATGATTTAAGTGTACAGCCAAATGATAGACTGATTGTAGATAACTATTATACAACTGAAGGAGATTTCAGAAGAGGTGTTGATTATGCTTATGATGCATTCAAAGCAGGAGGGTACTATGCTGGAGATAATAGCCAATTAATTATTCCAGATATTCTTTCAGATAACTTAATTCAGAATCCTCAGGGAAGAAGATCTAATAATGATGGTTACAACTTAAACTTTGCTGGAAACGTAGGAGAGATTACTTCTGTGTATGGAGCAGGTTATGCTGTGGCAGCTAGAGCTAATGCAGTTCTTGATAAGATTAATAACTTACCTGCAGGAGCATTCAGAACCAATATCGAAGCTGAAGCAAGAGGTCTTCGTGCAATTACTCACTTTGATATTGTTAGAAGATATTGTAAAATACCTACTCAGTCTGCTGATGCGGGAACTTCAATGGGTATTGCATATGTAGATAAATTTGATCCGTTTTTAATAACTACAAGAAGCTTGAACGTAAATCAGGTTTATGACAGAATTCTTGGAGATTTACTTTTTGCTGAACAAAACATTACGCAATCAGCAAATGTTGGTAAACTGACAAAAGCTGCTGTACAAGGTATGTTATCAAGAGTATATCTATATAAAGGTGACTATGATAATGCAATTCTTTGGGGACAAAAAGCTATCGCTTTGAAACCAAGTGTAGGAGCAATCGGAACTTTCAAAAATATCTGGAACGATACTTCTACTGATGGAGTATTATTCAAAGTATTGAACTCAAGTATTGAAAACATTAAAACAGGTTCTGCTTATAATCAGACTGTAGGAGGTCAGATTAAGTCAGAATATGTTGTTGACTATGATCTATATACTAAATTCGCAGATACAGATATCAGAAAATCTTCTTATATTATAACTTCTCCTTTTAATGGTAAGAACTATAATAACGTAATTAAATACAAACAAGCTACAGATAAGCCAATTGAAGCTGTTGATGTTAAGTATTTAAGAACTTCAGAAGTACTTTTAAATGTTGCTGAAGCAATGTATAAGAAAGGAAATGAAGCTGGAGCTCTAGGATTATTAAATACATTAAGAGCTCAAAGATATTCTGGTTTTGTTCCAGGAACAGAATCTGGTCAAGCTCTTTGGAATGAAATTATGTTACAGAGAAGATTAGAGTTAGCATTTGAAACAGATAGATTCTTTACATTAAAGAGACTTGCTCTGCCTATTCAAAGATCTAACTTCGGTCCGGAATCTAATGGAGCAGGAAACCCTGCGACTGTTTTGTCGCTTCCTGTTGCAAGTCATAAGTGGCAATTACCAATTCCTCAAGGGGCAATTGATAACAATCCACAGATTCAGCAAAACCCTGGTTATTAATCATAGAATAATCATTCAATATAGAACCCCTGCTCAAAGCAGGGGTTTTTTATGTTCTTTTATTTCTTATTTTTGCTGTACAATAATGAATAATGAAGTACATCCTTTTCATACTCTTCTCTTTAGGTTTTATAGCCAAGGCTCAGGTTGTTAATAAAGCAGACGCTAAGCCTCAACCCAAGAAAGAAGACACCCTTGTGATTGATTCCGGGAAGAAAGATTCCCTGAAAATTTTCAAACCTACCATTAATGATTACCAGTATCAGACTCAGTTTTCCGAAAAGAAAGTTTTTGATACGGTAATGACTTTTGATAAAACGTATATCTTTTCACAACAAAATAATAAAGATAACTTTGGAAGAGTACAGCCTGCCAATATTGGCTCTGGATTTAACCCTCTTGTATTCGAAGTGAATGCTGAGGAAAACCTTTCCTTATTGCCATCCAATAAATCGTATATGATTATTGGAGCAAATGATGTGAAATATTACGATGTAAAAACACCTACCGCTACCTTTGTTTATCACAATGCCATGCGAAACGGAGCCGCTCTAAGATCTACCTACACCCAGAACATCGGGAAAAGATTCAATTTTGCCCTTGAATACATGGGACTTCGTTCTCAGGGACTTTACAGAAACTCATTGTCAGCAAATAATAATACCCTTTTCTCAGGACACTACGTTTCAAAAAGTGGTAATTATGAGCTCTTTGCTCACTATCTTCACCAGAATGTAAACAATCAGGAAAGTGGTGGTATTACAGAGGATAACCTGTTTATGAATGGGGATAGTAATTATAGCAACAGGCAAAACGCACAGGTAAATCTGGCCTCTTCAAGCTCGCAGTTTTCTTACAGAAGATACTATCTGAGTCATCAGTTTACGCCTTTCAACTCCAGGAAATTTCCTTTCAGCATAAGACATATTATTTCTCATCAGGGGAATAAATATTATTATAACCAAACTGGATTGGAGTCTTATTGGTATGATGATCCTACGGATTTAGTGAATGGGTTTCCACTGACAACCAAAAAATACTCTGAAAACTTCAGTAATACAGTAAGCTTGATTTTTAATAATGAAAAATTCAAACTGGATGCTGGGGTACGCTATCAGATGATCAAATTAGGGATAAGAGACGTTGTTGCCCTTAATGGAGTGCCTTTCCCTGGTGAGCTAAAAGAAAACAGAATTGGAGCTGTAGGAAACCTGCAGGTAAAGCTTTGGGATAAAATCCAACTGAACTCATTTCTTGAATTTTCAAACGGAAGCCAGTTTAAAAGTTACCTTAAAACAACCAATAATCTGAAGTTTGAACCTATCAAAGATTATTTCGTTAATGCAAAAGTGAACTTCCAGAGTGCATACCCTTCATTCAATTACTTACTGAATACTTCCATTTACAATAATTTCAATTACTACCTTGAAAATGCAAAGAACCAATCTGTAATGGAAGTGGGAGGAAGTATTAATCTAAAATGGTTTAAAACAGAAATCTTTGCCAATTATTTCAGAATTGACAACTATACTTATTTTGACAGTAACGGAAGTCCTAAGCAAAGTAATAATTCAGTGAATATCTCTCAGATTGGAGGAGACGCTACTTTCAGCTTCAACAAATTCCATCTGAATACAAGAGTGCATTTCCAGAATACTTTAACAAACAAAGAACTGCTTCCTATGCCAGGCTTTATTGGGAGGGCCAACTTCTTCTATCAGACACAGGCTTTCAAAAAAGCAGCAGAAATTCAGGCAGGAGTTAAAGTATACTATTTTTCTAAATTTGCATCAAGAGATTACTTCCCTGTTCTTAACGAATATATCCTTCCTAACGCCAATTCATTTTCAATTGGAGGACAGCCTATCGCCGATATCTATATTAATATGAAAGTGAAAAAAATGTTCTTTTTCATAGAAGGTCAGCAGATAGGAACTGTTATTTCCAATAACAAAGCATATGCATTTCCACATTATCCAGTGTATGATTTCAGATTGAATATTGGAATTGTGTGGTATTTGTTCAACTAAAAACTATACAGGTTGAAAACAATTAATAAAATATCATTTAACGATATAGAAAGCATTCCTCAGCTGGTAAAAGATTTTTTAAATCAAAAAATTGAGGGTTTTGAAAATAATACATTTTCCCTGGATCATTTCAGACAGCAGATTCATCTGAAAAAAGATTCTTTTACAGCAGAGAAAAGGAGCGTTTTATCGGATGTGTTCGAAGGCCAGCTTGCCAGCCTTTCTCTTTCTTCAAAGCAAAGAGAAAATATTGAGAATACTAAGCTGCCCAATACGTTCACCATTACAACAGGACATCAGCTGAATTTATTTTCAGGGCCTGTGTTCTTTGTGTATAAAATTCTTCAGACGATCAAGACATGCAGCTATCTGAAAGAGAACTTCCCGGACTTTAACTTTGTTCCGGTGTATTGGATGGCTTCAGAGGATCATGATTTTGCTGAGATCAACCATTTTAAAACCGAAAATAATTATTACGAAACCAACGAGAAATCCGGAGGTCCGGTAGGTCGAATTGAAATCAGTGATACCTATTTTATTTCGGAATTTGAAAAAGAATTTAAAGATTCTATTTTCGGAACTGAGCTGATCTTAATGATGAAAGAAGCTTACAAGACAGGAAATACTTTAACGGAAGCTATTAAGATTCTTGTTAACCGTCTTTTTTCAGAATTCGGGCTTTTGATTGTAGATGGAGATTCTAAGGAGCTTAAAGAGCAGATGAAGGCTATTTTTAAAGATGAGCTTCTGAACTTCAGCTTACAAAAAACAGCTAAAGATAAAGTAGATTTTCTGACAGAGAAATATGGAAAGGTTCAGGTGAATCCTCGTGAAATTAACCTTTTCTACCTTTCTGATACCAGAGACAGAATTGAATATAACGGACAGAACTATATCATTGTAGATAAAGCAATTCAGTTTACAGAAGAGGAGATCCTGACTGAATTGGAAAATCATCCTGAAAAATTCAGTCCCAATGCATTAATGCGCCCGGTGTACCAGGAAAATGTATTGCCAAACCTGGCTTATATCGGTGGAAATGCCGAAATCATGTACTGGCTGGAACTGAAAGACTATTTCTCAAAAATTACGATTCCTTTCCCTATTCTGATTCCAAGAAACTCTATGCTTTTCCTGAAGGAGAAAATAGTAGGGAAAATTGAGAAACTGGATCTTAAAATAGACGACTTTTTTCAGAACTTCACGGTACTTACCAATCAGAAGATTTTAAAAGATAACCCTATTTTGCAGCTGCTGGAAGAAAAAGAAGAATTGCTGATCCGTAATTTTTCGGAGTTGAAAGGAGCTGCTGAAACTACTGAGAGATCTTTTGGAAATATGGTGAAGGCAGAAGAGGTACGGCAATTAAAATCATTTAAAAGAATGAAAAAGCGCCTGCTTCATGCTGAAAAAATAAAACAGAATGAATTGCTGGAAAGACTTGAAAATCTGTTTTTAGATGTTCATCCTGCTAAAACATGGCAGGAAAGAGTATATAACTTTAGTGTATTCTTTTCAGATTATGGATATTCATGGCTTGAAAATTGTTTGGAAGAAATGGTGGTTGATGATTCCAAATTAATAATTGTTGCCATTTAATTTTAAAGAAGTATTTTTGTAAATTATAATTATCGAATATGATAAAGAGGTTTTTTATTCTATCCAGTTTATGTATGGTTTTGGGAGTTTCAGCCCAGAAATCACATACGGTTGTGCAAGGTGATAATCCTTACAACATTGCCAAAAAGTATGGAATGACTGTAGATGAATTGCTGAAGCTAAACCCAAAACATAAAGATGGCAAATTGGCTATCGGAGATGTTTTAACAATAAAATCAGATAAAGCAGCCACTCCGGCTGTGACAAAAACAGCTCCAGCAGAAAAAGTAACTTCAATTACAAGTACTTCTTCTCTAGGTAAAATTGTTTTACTGCCAAAGCAAACCATCTATGGTATTACAAAACAATACAGAATTTCCGAAACTGATTTAAGAAAATTGAATCCTGAGCTGGATTCTCACATGAAAATCGGAGACGAGATTACTTTACCTCTTGCAAGCATAAAAAAATATGGCGGAGAGCAACAGGCTGTAACAGGCGAAAAACATGCTGAACCTGCCGTAGAAAAAAGCATAACCACCATTACACCTACCACTGTTACCACTGCTGTAGAAGGAGAGTCTTATGTGATTCAGTCTAAAGATAATTATTACAGAATTACAAAGCAGTTTGGCATCAGCCAGCAGGATCTTTTTGCTTTAAATCCAGGATTGGAAGAAAAAGGACTTAAGCCTGGGGATACCATCAAAATAAAAACATCCACTACAAATAATACCAACACCGACACGCCTACTGAACCTTCAAATCCAAAAGCAAAAATGGATTCCGGGAACGAAAAATCAACAACTGCTTCCAATGTTGTAGCAGGTGATGATTATGTTACCTATACAGTTCAACAGGGAGATACAGTATTCTCTATCGTTAATAAATTCGGTGTTTCCATAGATGAACTTATTGCTCTGAACCCAGATCTTTCACATGGCTTGAAAACCGGAATGGTTCTAAAGATTAAGAAGCAGGATGCTGCTTATGTGAAGAAAAACGGTGATGCTTTAAGTGTTATCCTAATGCTTCCTTTCGGGTACAGTACAAATGAAACCCAATACAGAGCAATGGCCCTTGACTTTTTGACAGGAGCTAAGCTTGCCATCGAAAGAAATGCAAGAGGTGGACAAAAACTGGATATTAAAGTAGTAGACTCAGGAAATGAAGCTTCATTTAAAAATTCTTTGACGCAGATTAATCCGGATAATACAGATCTTATTATCGGTCCTTTCTTCAAATCCAATGTAATTGATGTTCTTGATTTTACAAAAAATCAGAAAATTCCGGTAGTAGCACCATTTGCCAATACTCCGGAACTCTATAACTACAGCAATCTTATTATCGTAGAAACGAACAATCAGACTTATGCTGACAAGATTGTAGAAGAAGTAAAAGGTACCTATTCAGATCAGAAAATATATATCGTGGCAGATTCTAAAAAAGAAAATGCCAACTACATCAAAGCAGGGCTTGAAAAAGCGGTGAAAAATCCTAATATCATTATTGTGAATTCTCCGGCAGATATTCAGCCTGACCAGAATATGATGACAGGACAATCTGCTCCGGTTATTGCTATTTTAGCGAATGATGATAATGCAGCAGGAGATGCTTTTGCCAGCAGAATAATCGCCGTTTCTAAAGAAGTACAGGGAGTAAAAGCCTTCAGTATGTTCTATTCTCCTGTTTTTGAAAAGAAAGTAGATGAGCTGAGCCAGGCAAGTCTGGTGTATCTGATGGATAGAAAGATTAATACTGACGGTAATTTTGAAAAAGAAATTCTGGCTGCCTATAAAAGCAAATACTGCAAAACTCCACCAAAATATGCTATCGTAGGTTTTGATGTTGTCAACGACATGTTAACCAGAGAAAATAAAAAAGGAGAGATATTTAAACAGATGAATAAAGTTCAGACTCAGCTTGCTACAAAATTTGAGTTTGTAAAATCTAAAGCTAATGGTGCTTATGTAAATACTGGTTATAGAGTAATCAGGTTAGTACCTTAAATGATTTATACCTGTTTAAAAGAATATTGTTAACATTATAGTTATATTTGCATAATATTTAATTCAATACATGAAAGCACTTGTATTTCCAGGGCAGGGTTCTCAGTTCGTAGGAATGGGAAAAGAATTGTATGATTCTAGAAAAGATATTAAAGATCTGATGGAATCTGCCAATGAAATTTTAGGTTTCGACATTCTTTCCATGATGTTCAGCGGAACGGATGAGGATCTTAAGAAAACAGAGGTTACCCAGCCTTCAATATTTATACATTCAGTAGCCGCATTAAAAGCCGTAAATGGTCTTGGCGCTGAAATGGTAGCAGGACACTCTTTAGGAGAGTTTTCGGCTTTAGTTGCCAACGGAGTTTTATCTTTTGATGACGGTTTGAAATTAGTTTCTGAAAGAGCAAAAGCTATGCAGGAAGCTTGTGATGCAAATCCAAGTTCTATGGCAGCGATCTTAGGATTAGAGGATGCTAAGGTTGAAGAGATTTGTGCACAGATCAGCGGAATTGTTGTTCCTGCAAATTATAACTGTCCGGGACAATTGGTAATCTCAGGAGAAACACTTGCTGTAGAAGAAGCTTGTGTAAAGCTGAAAGAAGCAGGAGCTAAAAGAGCATTACTGTTACCGGTAAACGGAGCTTTCCACTCACCATTAATGCAGCCTGCACAGGAAAGACTGGCAGCAGCTATTGAAAAAACAAAATTCAGAAAAGCAACCATTCCTGTATACCAGAATATCACTACAACAGCGGTAACAAATCCTGATGAGATCAAACAAAATCTGATCGCTCAGCTTACCGGTCCTGTAAAATGGACACAATCTGTTCAGAACATGATTAAAGACGGTGCCTCTAATTTCGTAGAAGTAGGACCGGGAAAAACCCTTCAGGGATTGATCAAGAAAATTGACGGATCCGTAGAATCTGCTTCTGCAATCTAATTCAAAAAATATGAACGCGATATTTTCACCGGGCAAGCTTATGCTTACTTCAGAATATTTCGCAATCGATGGAGCTCTTGTCTTAGCGGTACCTACCAAGCTGGGACAAGAGTTTTTTTTTGAAGAAACAGATGATAAAAAATCTCTGATTATCTGGGAGGCTTATCATCAGAATACACTATGGTTGAAAGCTGTTATTGATTATAAAACATGGCAGATCTTAGAAACCAACATTCCATCAAGCGCTGAATTTATTACCAAAACCTTGAAAAATGTTCAGCAGCTTTCTCATCAGAAATTCAAGACTGATCTTACCTATCATTTAAAAACAAACCTTCAGTTTCCACCAGACTATGGACTTGGGAGCAGTTCTACCCTTATGAATAACCTTTCAGAATGGGCCGGAATAGACCCGTTTTATCTTAATACAATAAGTTTAGGAGGCAGTGGATACGATATTGCGGTGGCGAAAGAAAAGGCTGCCGTTCTTTTCCAAAGTAAACCTGAAATAAAATATGAAAAGGTTAACTTCAATCCTTCTTTTAAAAATGAATTGATTTTTATTCACTTAAATCAGAAACAGGATAGCAGAGAAGGAATCAATTTTTACAAGTCAAAAAAGAAGTCTCCGGAATTGGTTAATGAATTTTCTGATCTTACAAAAAAAATATTGTTATGTAATGAATTGGAAAATTTTTCTGAATTAATGATGATTCATGAACATAAAATTGCTAATTTTCTTGAAATTTCCACAGTTAAAGAGAAGCTGTTCTCAGATTGCCCTTCTTTTGTCAAAAGTTTAGGGGCATGGGGCGGAGATTTTGTAATGAGTGCCAAATTTGGGGACTATAAGAACTATTTTTGGGAGAAAGGTTTTCCTTCGGTTTTCGAATGGGAAAATATAATTGATTTGTAATCAGCTGATTACAATCCTGTTTTTTTATTTGCCATTCTGACTTATATCAGTATATTTAAACCACCTTTAACAAATAATTAATATTATTTTTGTTGAAGTCAATAAAGAAATAGAAAATATAAGTAAAATGAAAAACACTAAAATCATCCAGGATTTAGAGAAATTGGGGATTAAAGGAAACTATGAAGTAGTGTATAATCCTTCTTATGAAGAATTATACCAGGCTGAAGTTTCTTCTGAAAATCAGGGATTTGAGAAAGCTGAACTTACGGAATCTGGCGCGGTGTCAGTAAAAACAGGAATTTTCACAGGTCGTTCACCTAAAGACAGATATATTGTTCAGGATGATGTTACAAGAGATACAATTTTCTGGGATGGTAAAGTAAACTTACCTACTACTGCAGAAATTTTCGGTTCTTGTAAAGAACTAGTGCTGAACCAGCTTGCTGAATCTAAAAAGATCTATGTAGTAGATACATTCTGCGGAACGAATGCAGACACGAGACTTAAAGTAAGATTTATCGTTGAAGTAGCATGGCAGGCGCATTTTGTTACTAATATGTTTATCCGCCCTTCTCACTATGAGCTTGAAAACTTTGGAGAGCCTGATTTCACAGTAATCAACGGTTCTAAAACAATAAACCCTAACTGGGAAGCTCAAGGATTGAATTCTGAAAACTTCATTATGTTCAACCTTACTGAAAAACTACAGATCATCGGAGGTACGTGGTACGGAGGTGAAATGAAAAAAGGGATGTTCGCAATGATGAACTATTATCTTCCATTAAAAGGTATGGCTTCAATGCACTGTTCTGCTAACGTAGGAGAAAAGGGTGATGTAGCTTTATTCTTTGGTCTTTCGGGTACAGGAAAAACGACTCTGTCTGCGGATCCGAAAAGATATCTTATTGGTGATGACGAGCATGGTTGGGATAACAACGGAGTATTTAACTATGAAGGTGGATGCTACGCTAAAGTTATCGACTTATCTGAAGAAAAAGAACCGGATATCTTTGCTACTATTAAAAGAGATGCACTTCTTGAAAACGTTGTTGTGAACAATGGAGTAGCAGATTATACAGACGGATCAATCACTGAGAATACAAGAGTTTCTTATCCAATTTATCATATCAACAAAATTGTATTGCCTTCTAAAGCAGGTCATGCGAAGAAGATTGTTTATCTTTCAGCAGATGCATTCGGAGTACTTCCTCCGGTTTCCATCTTGAATGAAGATCAGGCTCAATACCACTTCCTTTGCGGTTATACATCAAAACTAGCTGGAACAGAAAGAGGAATTACAGAACCTCAGCCATCTTTCTCACCTGCATTTGGTGAAGCATTCCTTACATTACACCCAACAATGTATTCTAAAACATTGATCGGTAAAATGCAGGAGCACGGAGCTAAAGCTTATTTGGTAAATACAGGTTGGAATGGTACAGGAAAGAGAATTTCTCTGAAAGATACAAGAGCAATCATTGATGCAATCATTGACGGATCTATCGATAACGCTCCTAAAACTCAGGTTCCAATCATGAATCTTGAGATTCCTACTGAATTGCCAAACGTTTCTACAGGTATTTTAGATCCTAGAGATACATATGAAAGCGCTTCAGAATGGGAAGAAAAAGCAAAAGATCTTGCTTCAAGATATATCAAAAACTTTGAGCAGTATTGTGATACTGAAGAAGGTAAGAAATTAGTTGCTTCAGGACCTCAGTTACAGGAACAGACTATCTAATAGCTCTCTATAAACATAAAAAAAAGCCTCATCACAGATGAGGCTTTTTTATTAATATTTTTGACAGTTTTCAATCAATTCATCCTGTTCATCAAGTTTTAAGACTGTTGATTTGATTGATTCTTCAGTTAAATGTTTTATGATCATAAAATGTTTTGCAGAAAAATAAGATTCTTCGTCCAATATCTTATCTAAATACTTTGGAGTAGTGAAAGTCATCCAATATTTTGTTTTGTCAGAAAATTCAATGGTTACCTCTACAGCATCAGATTCAATATTTTCTATTGGATCATCTATGTTAACAGAAATTATTTCAGGTTCATTGTTTAAAGTAAAATAAAAATCAGAATACCATCTCAGTCTTCCTTCGTCATTCCAGATTCTTATATTTTCATCATTTATTTCTTCAACGATATAGGATTTTCTTTTCGTTAATTGCCCGGAATATATGCCAATGCTTTTACAGTAAATCTTATCCTTTATCTTCATAAATTATTCTCTTTGTATACATAATTATCTGTGAGAATCTGTGCTATTTGTGGGAAAATATAGACTGAAAATTACTTCAGGCTCAATAAAGCCAATCTGTACCCATCCATTCCAAAGCCGGATAAAACAGCATCTGTGTTCGCTGCCGTCACAGATTTCTGACGGAACTCTTCTCTTTTGTATATATTGCTGATATGTACTTCTACTTTTGGCTTGCGGATATTCTTTAAACAATCAGCGATAGCATAAGAATAATGGGTAAATGCTCCCGGGTTAATCACTACTGCATCAAAATCATCCTCCTGAAGTCTGTTGATAAGCTCACCCTCAATATTGGACTGATAATATTGTATTTCATGAGACTGAAACTCGGATTTTAAATTTTCCAAATAACTTTCCATGGAAACATTTCCATAAATTTCCGGTTCCCGGGTGCCCAAAAGATTGAGATTAGGCCCATTTATAATCAAAACTTTCATACTATAAAATTAAAAAGTTTTTTCAATTAATAATACAAAAATTAAGGTGTTCTCAAATATTTGTTTCATTGAATTATTAATAATGATATTTATCATGTTTGAATAAATGATAACGGCTACAACTCCTTATTGTAATGAGTTTTATTAAAATTTTATGTTAATTATTAAAAATTTATCATGAAAAATGAATAAGTCTACTTGTTTTGTAGACTAAAAGTTTTTAGCTTTGCAAACATATTTCGATCGGCTTATAAAGAAAGATGGAGGGAACTGACCCCGTGAAGTCTTAACAACCTACCCATTGGGCAAGGTGTTACGTTCAGCCTTTTAAGGAAAAATAAGCATTTGGTTTATCGTATTTATCGATGCCCTTTGCTGACTTTTCTGCAAAGGGCTAAATTTTAATATATGATAAATAAAATTGATTATGATTAGTAAAACTTTATTTAATTCTAAAGCTTGGATACCTCCGGTTGCTGCTTTTTTTCTGGGAATTACCAGTGTAAATGCACAGACTTCCAGGCCGAAAAAAGATAGCCTTCATGAAAAAGAGATTGATGAAGTAGTAGTGGTAGCTTACGGAAAAGCGAAAAGAAATAGCTATACCGGTTCCGTAGCTACAATTTCCAGTGATAAAATCAATAGCAGACCTGTAACGAATATTACGAAAGCATTAGAAGGACAGGTTGCAGGGATTCAGACTACCAGCGCATCAGGCCAGCCAGGTGCTGTTTCCACTATCCGAATCAGAGGAATTGGTTCAATAAGTGCTTCCAGTGATCCGTTATATGTAGTGGACGGAATTCCTTTTGATGGAAATCTGAACTCTATCAGTCCCAGCGATATTGAATCTATAAGCGTTCTGAAAGATGCTACAGCAAGTGCTTTGTATGGTTCAAGAGGAGCAAATGGGATCATCATCATTACTACAAAATCAGGTAAAAAAGGGGAAGCAAAAGTTAATTTTAATATCAGTCAGGGATTCTCCGGAAGAGCCGTTAAAGACTATGAACAGGTAAATACAGATCAGTATTTTCAACTGTACTGGGAAGCATTGAGAAATGGATATCAATCCGGGAAAGTTTCTTCTCAGCAGGCAGCTCAGATGGCAACAGACAACCTTATTTCTTCACTGGGGATTAATCCATATGGGACAGCTTATCCAAAACCTGTAGGTACAGATGGAAAGCTATTACCTGGTGCATCACCACTTTGGAATGATGACTGGAGAGATATCTTGCAGAGAGTGGCTTCAAGAAATCAGGTGGATCTTGATATCAGCGGAGGAAGTGAGAAAAGTAATTATTTCTTCTCTCTGGGGTATCTGGATGATAAAGGAATGGCTATTGAATCAGGATATAAAAGATATAATACCCGATTGAAAATCAATTCTGAAGTAAAAAAATGGCTGAATGTTGGGGTGAACTTAAGTTATACAAACAGTATTCAGCAGGCACCTACTTCTTCGGATTCCAAGGCCAGTAACATCATCAATGCGGCAAGATTTATTCCTTCATTCTATCCTTATTATGAAAGAAATGCTGACGGAACTTATATTTTGGATGCTGATGGAAACCCGGTTTATGATTTTGGAAAATACAGACCCACGAATGCGCTTCAGAATCAAAATGCCGCAGCAACCTTGCCATTAGACAAAAACGAAAATAAAGAGGACAACTTTTCAGGGAAAGGATTCATGGAATTTACTTTCTTGCCGGAGCTAAAATTCAAGACGAGTTTCTCTGTTGATTTGGTGAATTACAACGGACATTATTATTCAAATCCATTATTGGGGCAAGGCGCAGAGATTGGAGGATCTGTGACGAAAACCAATACCAGAACGCTTTCTTATACAACCAGTAATATTCTGACGTATGATAAAAAGTTTGGAAAACATCATGTAAATGCATTGGCAGGTCACGAATTCTATAAATATGATTATCAGACGATTTCCGGAACAAGAAGTCAGTTCTCACTGCCTTACTATTATGAGCCGGATGCCGCTTCTTTACTGGGAAGTTTCAGCGGAAACAGTAATAAATTGAGTTTATTGAGTTTCCTTGGAAAAGTAGAGTATGATTACAACAATACCTATTTCTTATCTGCATCAGGAAGGGCAGACAGCTCTTCGAGATTTGCAAAAGATAACAGATGGGGAAGATTCTGGTCAGTAGGAGGTTCATGGAAAATTTCAAACGAAGAATTTGTCAAAAGTCTGAATATCTTCAATCAATTGACATTGCGTGCCAGCTATGGAGGACAAGGAAATGATAAACTGCTTAGACCAAACGGACAGCCGCTTTATTATGCTTATCAGGAGTTGTACAGATTTATCAGTCTTGGTGGAGAACCGGGAACAACACTGGAAAAAACGTCTACCAATAATGTGAAATGGGAAACCAACCTTAATTTAAATGTAGGATTGGAATTCGCGATTCTGAATAACAGGATTAAAGGAAATATCGAATATTTTAAAAGAAAAAGTCAGGACCTTTTGTTTAATATGCCTGTAGCGCCATCATTGGGAATCAGTGATTATCCGGCGAATATCGGAACCATTCAGAATACAGGATTTGAATTTTCATTATTCACAACACCCATTAAGAATGATAATTTCCAATGGAATGTAGATGTGAATCTGAGTACTTTAAACAATAAGGTAACGAAATTACCCGGAGGTTCTCTTGTGGTAGGAACTAAGCTGTTGACAGTAGGAGGTTCGGTATATGACTTCTTTATTCCGGAGTGGGCTGGAGTTGATCCAAGCAATGGAAAGCCTTTGTGGAAAACAGTTGCTACCGATGCAAGCGGAAATTCAGTAGAAGGAACGACTTCGGAATATTCAAAAGCCACAAAGTTGTTACAAGGTTCAGCCTTGCCTAAACTGACAGGAGGAATCAGTACCAGTATCACCTATAAGAATTTTGATTTTTCAGGATTACTGACATTCAAAATCGGAGGGAAAATTTTAGACACCGACTATACTTCCATCATGCATAACGGAAGTGCGGGAGGACGTGCGTGGAGCGCTGAAATGCTAAACAGATGGACTCCGGAAAATCCTTATACAGATGTTCCTGGATTAAGTACAACAACGAATAACTGGACCTCAACATCTTCAAGATTTCTTTACTCCGGAACGTATGCAAGACTTAAAAATGTAAGCTTAGGATATACTCTTCCTGAGGATTATTTTGAGAAAATAGGACTTAAGAAATTCAGAATTTATATCCAGGCAGAAAATCTTCTGACCTTCTATAAACATAAGGGAATGGATCCTGAACAGGCTTTGGACGGAACAACATATTACAGATATCCGGCAATGAGAACAATTACATTTGGTCTTCAGGCAACTCTTTAACCTTTAAAATTGAAACAATGAAACAATTAAAATATATATCATTTGCGCTCATCGGATTTTTGTCACTGTCAAGCTGTGAAAGTGAGCTAGATACAGCTCCGACTGATCAGGCTAGCAGTGTAGAGGTTTTCAAAACAGCTGAAAGTGCAGAAACTGTAGTAAATGGTACGTGGGCAAAATTTAATAACGACGGAACAACGTATGCCAATATCGGGTATTCCACAGTTTTAAGAGCCAGTGATGCGATGGGAAGCGATGTGGCTGTATTGACTAATAAATATGGTTTTGCTTCAACCTATGCATTTACTGAAATGGTAAACAGTACAGCAAGCAGACCTTTATTTATCTGGACGATGTTGTATTCTACCATTAATAATATGAATAATGTGATCACAAGAATTGATGGAACGGAAGGCAGCCAGGAGAAAAAGAATCAGGTGAAAGGTCAGGCAAAAGCATTACGTGCTTTCTGTTATCTGAATTTGGCAAGCTTTTATCAGTTCAGCTACCTGAAAGATAAGTCGGCTTTGACAGCTCCAATTTATACTGAGCCATCCACAACAACTACAGTAGGGAAGAAGAGAGCAAGTCTTGAAGAAATTTATACTTTGATTAAAAGTGATCTTACTGATGCAGATAACCTGTTGAAAACTTATACGAGAAATAACAAAGATAAGATCAACCGTGCCGTAGTGAATGGACTTTTGGCCAGAACTTACCTGAATACCGGTGAGTGGAGTAAAGCTTCAGCATCTGCAAAAATTGCAAGAGAAGGTTTTCCACTGATGGCTCCGGAAAAATACAAAGATGGCTTCAATGATATCAATAATGCAGAATGGATTTGGGGACACGGGCAGACGCAGGAACAGTCTGACGCAAGTTATGCTTTCCATTATCTGGATGTGTCTTCATCAGGAAGTTATTATTACAGCTTTATGGCGGATCCTTACTTTAAAGATCTTTTTGATAGTAATGATATCAGATACCAGTTGTTTTCATGGGACGGGCAGAAAGGAAGAGAAGGATTGCTGAGGTATGCTAAGTTTAAATTTAAACCAACCCTTATTGCAGATATCGTTTATATGAGAGCTGCTGAAATGTATCTTATTGAAGCTGAAGCTGAAGCCAGAACTGGAAATGTCTCTCAGGCGGTAGCTGTTCTGAATCAGCTGAAATCTGCCAGAAATGCCAATCTTTACGCTGGATCATTATCACAGAATGCGGTAGTAGATGCAGTTCTTATCGAAAGAAGAAAAGAATTATTTGGAGAAGGATTTTCCCTTTCAGATATTATCAGAACACAAGGAACGGTAGTAAGAAAACCATTCGTAGATGCTGATGGTAAACCTATAAAAGTTCAGATCACTACACCGGAAGGTACCGTGAAAACAGTAGATGGTAAAGGGCATTCTGTTCTTGATTTCCCGGATAAATCTGCTTTTGTGCCTAACAGTAACTATTATTTATTCAGTATTCCGCAAAGAGAATCTGAAAATAACCCGAATTTATAAGAGGGCATACTTATAATTAGATTTGATTTTTAGCCACTGCTTTTGCGGTGGCTTTTTTTATTTTAAAATAAAAGATAGTTTAAGTATAAATAATAAAAACCACCCTTACTAAAGAGTGGTTTATGTTTTTTAATAGAATGGAGATTTTATATTTAAAAGTTAAGTTTATCTATCTGTTATTAAGGGGGTATTGTTTATTTTTTTAATAACCATTGGTTGGTGAGAGCTGGTTTCCATCCTTTAATTTTTCCTATCTTAACAGAGTCTTCTTTTGAAAAAATATAACAATCAAAATACATAATACTGTCACCTTTTATAATATAGCATTGATTACTATTTGAGAATTTTCGGAAATAAAATTGCTTTTTAATACTATTCAAAACAAAATCTGAATTTCTAATACTGATTCCATCATCTTTGGAATCAGTATGTATATTTAAATATAGGGATCCACCTTTTATTCGAGAAATATCATATATCTTTCCTTTCATTTCCATAGGAAAATAATCGGATTTCATTTCATCAGTGAATGAGGTTGAATGATTATAAATTATAATACTAATAAACAATAATACGAAAACTATGTATTTGATATTCTTCATTATATTCGGATTAATCCATATGTTTTTCTGATCTGTAATACACCAAAGAATCAAAAGTCTTTAAGAACTTTTTAAATTTTTCACTTTTTATACGATCAAAATTTTCCTTTTCCCCAATGAAGAAACGATACTGTACAGATAAGAGCCTTTTGTTGGTTTTAATTTTAATCTTATGCGGTAGGTAAATGGAATGTGCCCTTTCCCCAATTTTTGTAGTGTTGTCAATCAGGTAGAGCTGATTCTTCTCAAAACTTTCTTTTAAAATAATCCAATCCTGCTCTGTAAGTTTGAATCGGAGGGTATCTGAAGTATCCGGTTCTGTATATAATAGGGTATTATAAATATCCGTGCCTTTAAGAGTTGACAGGTTTCTGTTTTCTGTTTCAATGGAAATGTCCTTGGCCAATACTTCTTTTTGTTCACAGGATGATATGATGAAGCAAAGGCAAGCTGTGAAAAATATTTTTGATGTGAACAGACTCATTCAGATTAATAGAGGTATTGGAACTAGTAGTTTTGTGAAATACAAAGCTAACAAATAATAATTGGAATGGTATTTTATTAGTTTTGATAAGAATAATAATCTATAAAACAACCAAAGCTTTTACCCATTTTAGAAAAAATCTCTACCTTTGTAACAATGAAACTCTTAAGATGGATACTTGCATTTTATTTCATGGCGTTATCATTGATGCCATGTGAAGACACGTCCCATCCGTTGAATTCAGGAGATAATAAGATCTCATTAAGTATTCATGGCGTTCATTCTACAGAAAAAGGAGATATCTGTTCTCCACTGTGTGCATGCAGCTGCTGTCAGATGACGGTTTCAGCATTTAAAATGGATCCTTTATTGGAGATTCCTGAGCAGATTCCTGCTTACTTTTCGAAGAAGATCTTATTTCACAAAAACGACTTTGCTTACCAGATTTACGACCCTATCTGGCAGCCTCCTAAAATTTAATTTTTATTGACTTTTAGAAAGTTATGCTTTCTAATATTTAACTGTGCTTGAAACTTTGCAATACCATTGCAGAGGTTTTCAGGATATTTTTGCTGCAGTATTTTATGCTGTGTGCATTCATTTTCAATAAAAATTACCTAAAAATCGTGTTAGATAAAATCATAAAATTCAGTATTAAAAATAAGGTGATCATTGGGTTGATGACCCTCGTACTGATCATCTGGGGAACGTGGAGTGCCACCAGATTGCCAATAGATGCTGTGCCGGATATCACCAACAATCAGGTGCAGATCATTACCGTATGTCCTACATTGGCGGGACAGGAAGTAGAACAGCTGGTTACCTTTCCCATTGAGCAAAGCATTGCCAATGTTCCAGATATTCAGGAGACAAGAAGTATTTCAAGATTCGGGCTCTCTGTGATTACAGTGGTGTTCAAAGAAAATGTAGATGTGTACTTTGCGAGACAGCTCATTAATGAACAGCTGAAAAATGCAGTGGAAGAAATTCCAAAAGGAGTAGGAACTCCTGAGCTGGCCCCTGTAAGTACAGGTCTTGGAGAAGTATATCAGTATATTCTTCACCCTAAAAAAGGAAGCGAAAAGAAATACAATGCTAAAGAACTCCGAACTATGCAGGACTGGATCGTTCGAAGACAGCTGAACGGAACACCAGGTGTTGCAGAAATCAACAGTTTTGGAGGAGAATTAAAACAATATGAAGTGGCTATTGATCCCAATCGTTTAAAAGCAATGGGAACAAGTATTACTGAAATATTTACAGCGCTTGAAAAAAACAATCAGAATACAGGAGGAGCTTATATTGATAAAAAGCCCAATGCTTATTTTATCCGTGGGATAGGGTTAGTAACCTCCCTTGAAGACATCAAAAACATAGCAGTTAAAAATGAAACAGGAAGTGTTCCGATCTTTATCAAAGACGTTGCTGATGTTCGTTTAGGAAGTGCCGTTCGTTACGGTGCATTAACCTATGACGGAAAAGTAGATGCCGTAGGTGGAGTAGTGATGATGCTGAAAGGAGCGAACAGTAATGAAGTGGTAAACAATATCAAAGCAAAGATTCCTACCATTCAGAAATCTCTTCCCAATGATGTTATTATAGAACCATTTCTGGATAGGACAGACCTTGTAGACAGAGCCATCAATACTGTACAGAAAAACCTTGTTGAAGGAGCACTGATCGTTATTTTCGTACTTGTAATTTTCCTTGGAAATCTTAGAGCAGGGCTTATCGTGGCTTCTGCTATTCCGCTTTCCTTATTGTTTGCGCTGGGAATGATGAATGTTTTTGGAGTAAGTGCCAACCTGATGAGTCTTGGGGCAATAGATTTCGGATTGATTGTGGATGGTGCGGTAATTATTGTAGAAGCCACCTTGCATCATTTAGGAGTGAGGAAATCTGCCCGTGCATTAACGCAGTCTGAGATGGATGAAGAAGTATTTCTTTCTGCATCAAAGATCAGAAGCAGTGCAGCCTTCGGGGAAATCATTATTCTTATCGTATACATCCCGATTCTTACTTTGGCCGGTGTGGAAGGGAAAATGTTTACTCCAATGGCAAAAACAGTAGGATTTGCCATTTTAGGAGCTTTAATTTTATCTCTGACCTACATTCCAATGATGAGCGCCCTGTTTTTATCTAAGAAAATATCTCACAAAGAAACGTTCTCTGATAAAATGATGAATAGCCTGCAAAAGATTTATCAGCCATTATTGCAAAAATCAATAAAAGTAAAATATGCAATGGTTTCAGCAACGGCTGTAGTCTTCCTTATCTCTGCGTTTATTTTTAAAAATATGGGTGGTGAGTTTATTCCTCAGCTGCAGGAAGGAGATTATGCATTTCACTGTATTTTACCGCAGGGAAGTTCATTGAGCCAGAGTATAGAAACCTCCATGCAGGCATCAAGAATTATCAAACAGTTTGATGAGGTGAAAATGGTAGTCGGAAAAACCGGTTCTGCTGAGGTTCCTACAGACCCGATGCCACCTGAAGCAACCGATATGATTGTGGTATTGAAACCACAAAGCGAATGGAAAACCAAGAAATCTTACGACGAACTGGCAGATGAGATCAGTGAGAAACTGGAAACGATTCCGGGTGTATTCTTTGAGAAAAACCAGCCTATCCAGATGCGTTTCAATGAATTAATGACAGGAATCCGACAGGATGTTGCTGTAAAGATTTTCGGAGAGAATCTTGATTCATTAGCCGTGTATGCAGATAAGGTGGGGAAAATTATTCAGACAGTAGATGGGGCTACTGCGCCTCAGATTGAAAGAGTGAGCGGTCTTCCGCAGATTAATGTTCAATATGACAGAACAAGAATCGCTAATTATGGATTGAATATCGAAGATGTCAACAATGCCGTAAGTACAGCCTTTGCAGGAAAAGCTGCAGGACAGGTTTTTGAAAATGAAAGACGTTTTGATCTCGTAGTCCGTCTGGATAGCCTTCACAGAACCGATATTTCGGATGTGAATAACCTGATGATCACTTCTGCTACCGGAGCTCAGATTCCACTATCACAGGTAGCAAATATAAGCTACAAATTAGGACCCGCACAGATCAGTCGTGAACAGGGAAAACGTAGAATAGTTATCGGATTTAATGTAAAAGACCGTGATGTGGAAAGTGTGGTGAAAGATATTCAGGCAAAACTCGATAAAGTGAAACTGCCTTCCGGATACTACTTTACCTATGGTGGACAGTTTGAAAACCTGCAGGAAGCAAGCAAACGTCTGATGATCGCTGTTCCGGTCTCATTGCTTCTTATTTTTATGCTGTTGTATTTTACTTTTCGCTCATTCAAACAGGCTGCATTGATTTTTACTGCGATTCCTATGAGTGCTATCGGTGGAGTATTTGCCCTTTTAATAAGAGATATGCCATTCAGTATCAGTGCCGGGATTGGATTTATTGCCCTTTTTGGAGTGGCAGTATTGAACGGAATTGTTTTGATCGGAACATTCAACCAGTTAGAAAAAGAAGGTGAAACAGATATTCTGAAAAGAGTATTTGAAGGAACAAAAACCAGATTGAGACCTGTATTAATGACCGCTACAGTGGCTTCACTAGGGTTTTTACCGATGGCTATTTCCACCGGAGCCGGAGCCGAAGTACAGAAACCTCTTGCCACAGTGGTGATTGGTGGTCTGGTGACGGCTACATTCCTTACGTTATTTGTTTTGCCGATGCTGTATATCATTTTTAACACAAAAATTTTGAAAAGAAAAAACAATAATCCGGGAACATTTACAGTAGTTCTGGTATTAGGATTCATGATGCTGGGACAAACTTTTAAAGCGCAGTCCAGACCGGTTTCCGTAGAACAGGCGGTAGAACAGGCAGTCAATAATAATTTAACCTTACAGTCGAAAGACTTAAGCATTAAGTCTGCTGAAGCATTAAGGGCAACTGCGAAAGAGCTTCCTAAATTAAGCTTTGAAGCTCAGCTTGGACAATACAACAGCCCGAAGTTTGACCAGTCGTTTGCCATTTCACAGAGCATTCCTTTTCCTACCCTTTTTAAAGCAAGAAAAGATGTAATTACTGAGAATATTAAAAGCAAGCAGATTGATAAAGAAATCACAGCTAATGAACTGGTAAAACAGGTTCGTACCTATTATTATCAGATTGAATATCTTCAGTATAATAAAGCCCAGCTGACCAGTCTGGATAAATATTATGAGGAATTCATCAGAATTGCAACCGTAAGATTTAAAGCGGGTGATATCAAAAAGATAGAAATCAGTACTGCAGAAACCCAGAAAGGAGAAATTGATCTGCTGCTCAGACAAAATGAAGTCTTTCTGAATAATGCCTATAAAAATTTAAAGACTTTGATGAACACATCAGAAGATCTTGAAGTTCCGTTTAATAAAGACTATGTTCCTTTAAAAGCAGAAAATGTACTGGACAGTGCCGTGGTGGCCAACAATCCGTCTGTAAGAGCTTTTTACCAGGAAATGGAAATTGCTGAGAAAAATAAGAAAGTAGAAAAATCTCTTGGACTTCCAGATTTCAGCTTAGGATATACCAATCAGTCTTTGATAGGCCTTCATACCATCAACGGACAGGAAAATTTTTATAACTCGGGAAAACGTTTTCAGTCGGCAACCGTAGGAGTAGCAATTCCTTTGACCTTTGGAGCAACAAAAGCAAGAATTCAGGCATTGGAATATGACAGGCAGGTTGCGGAAACCAATGCCAAAATGCAGAAGAAACAACTTGCTGCTCAATTGGAAAACGCTTTTAGCCAATACCAGCAGGATATTCAGCAGTATGATTATTATACAAGCCAGGCACTGCCCAATGCAGAGAAAATTGTAAAGGCTGCCCAGTTAGGATATAAAACAGGGGAAATTTCCTATGTAGAATATCTTTTTGCCCTGCAAACGGCTACCAATATTCAGTTAAAATATCTGGAATCTATCCAGCAGGTGAATCAATCTGTTGTAATCATCAATTCAATCATTAATAAATAATATGAAAGTGCTGTTATCAAAATTTCCTGCCAGACCCATGAAAATGATGGCATACGGCATCAGACAAAATACATTTTTACTTATGAAACTCAAATATAATATCATTCCTTTTATCCTGATTTCACTATTGCTAACAAGTTGTGGAAAAAAAGAAGCTGCAGAAGAAAAAGCTCCTGAAAAAACAGAACAGAAAGAGGCGGCACATGAAGAAGCTCCACAAACGATAGCTTCACTCACGGAGGATCAGATGAAATCTGTAGGAGTAGCTTTAGGAGCCGTAGAAATGAAAGAGCTTACGTCCACCATCAAAGCAAATGGATTGCTGAGTGTTCCCAACAGTAATAAAGCAACCATTACTTCCCTGTATGGAGGGATCATCAAAACCATCAATATTCAGGTAGGAAGTATTGTGAAAAAAGGACAGGTTATTGCTACCATTGCCAATCCGGAATACATTCAGCTTCAGGAAGATTATCTGACTACCAACAGCAGGATAACGTATGCCGAACAGGAATACAGAAGACAACGAGAACTTTTTGATAATGATGCCGGAGCCAAGAAAAACCTTCAAAGTGCTGATGCTGAACTGAAAACATTAAGAACAAAAAGAGCTTCCCTGTTAAAACAGCTTCAGATGATGGGCATAAGCCCGGGGAAAGTAAATAATGGAAATATGCGATCAGGTTTGGTTATCACAGCACCTATCAGTGGTACGATCAGCAGTATCACAGCGCAGATTGGAAGCTATGTAGATATCTCTTCTCCGGTTGCAACCGTAATTGATAACGGTTCCATTCATCTCGATCTTCAGGTGTTTGAAAAAGATCTTCCCAAAATGAGAGTTGGGCAGATTGTTCATTTTAAACTGACCAATAATCCGGAAACAGAATATGATGCCAGAATTTACAGCATAGGATCTTCATTTGAAAATGAAAGCAAAACCATCTCTATGCATTGCGAAGTAATCGGAAATAAATCCGGTCTGATCGATGGAATGAATATCACAGGAATTGTAAGCCTCGATAAAAGTACAACCCCTGCAGTTCCTACCGAAGCCATCGTAGAAGCAGATGGTAAATACTTTGTATTTGTTCAGACTGATAAAAAAGTAGAGGAAGAACATGATGAAAAAGGAAAACCTCATCCGAAAACTTTAAACTTTGAAAAAATAGAAGTGGTAAAAGGAACTTCTGATATGGGATATACGGCGATAACTGCGGTAGGAAATATTCCGGACAATGCAAAAATAGTAGTGAAAGGAGCATTTTTTGTGAATGCGAAACTTGTGAATTCCGGGGAACACGAGCATTAATGAAAGTGGCTGGAGCCAGTAAAATGTCGATTATTATCCTTAAATTAGAGCTGTTTACGGAATTTTTTATTGAATAAAAGCGGCAGGAAAAAAGTAAAGATTATCTACCCTAATTTTAATAAATAACCTGATTATGTTATTAAACAAAAAAATATCAGTCTGGTATTTCATCCGTGAAATAAAAAGCCAAATTCTGTTTATCGGAATATTCGCTGTAGCCATCGGTCTTTTGGATATGTTGCCATGGTTTCGTAAAATTTCACTGCCTTTGAATATTCCGGCATTGCTGGGAACGGCAGTGTCTTTACTGCTGGCTTTCCGTACTTCCCAGTCCTACGAAAGATGGTGGGAAGCCAGAACCGTTTGGGGAGCTATTGTAAATGATTCCCGGACTTTTGTAAGGTTAATCATCCAGTTTATGCCGGCGGGAGAAGATAAAACAGTAAAAGATTTTGCCGAAAGACAAATCATCTGGACTTACGCGCTGGGAGAAGCCCTCAGAAAATTGCCATTCTCTGAAAAAGTTCAGCAATATCTCGATCAGCATAAGATAAAAGCGGTGAATATTCCCAATGCTATTCTGGACGAACACTCCAGACAGCTTAAAGAAATTGCCGCTTCCAAAGGACTGACCGATTTTCAACAGATGCAGCTGAATGATATCATTACAAAACTTTGCGACAGTATGGGGAAATGTGAGAGGCTGAAGAATACGGTTTTTCCACGTTCTTATAGTGTTTTAGTCCATATTTTGATTTATGTTTTTGCAGCAATACTTCCGTTTGGACTTGATGATTCACAGCTGGCAGTTGAAATTGCGATTACTTTCCTGGTTCCGGTAACATTCATTGCGATTGAAAAAACATCAATCATTATGCAGGATCCCTTTGAAAATAGCCCTGTAGATACTCCGATGACTTCTCTGGCACAAACCATAGAGATTAATATCAGACAAATGATTGGTGAGCAGAATGTTCCACCCAAAAAAGAAAATACATCTTATTATGAAATGTAATTAAACCATACACAATATGGAAAACACACCCACACAAACCGTTTCTGCAGGAAGCAGACATAAAAAGAACCTCCTTATCGTACTCTGCCTTAGTGGGACCTATCTCATTGCTGAGGTGATAGGAGGAATTGTTACCAACAGTCTTGCGTTACTGGCAGATGCAGCGCATATGCTGACAGATGTGGTAGGATTGTTGCTGGCATTTATAGCCATCAAAATAGGAGAAAGAAAAGCAGATCCTTCCCGAACTTACGGATATTATCGTACCGAAATATTGGCAGCTGTTATCAATGCGGTTGTTTTACTAGGAATTTCGATCTATGTTTTGTTTGAAGCTTACAAGCGGTTTCAAAATCCACCGGAAGTACAAAGTAAATCAATGCTGATTGTAGCAGGGATCGGATTGATCGTTAATATTGTCGGAATGATGATTCTGAGAAAAGACTCGGAAGGCAGTCTCAATATGAAAGGAGCTTATTTTGAAGTCCTTTCAGATATGCTTACTTCAGTAGGAGTGATGATTGCAGGAGTAATTATGCTGACAACAGGCTGGTATTATGCTGATCCCCTGATCTCAGCCGCAATTGGATTGCTGATCTTCCCAAGAACATGGAGACTGTTGAAAGAAGCCATTAATGTCTTGCTTGAAGGAACTCCTAAAGATGTGGATATTCATGAACTTCGTAAATCTCTGGAACAAACTCCGGGCGTGAAAAATATTCATGATCTGCATGTATGGTCACTGACATCAAGCGTCAATGCAATGAGTGCCCATGTGGTAAAAGAAGCAGCATATGCTCAGAATCAATTATTAAAAACATTGACAGATACTACTGTGAATAATTTTAAAATCAGTCATACCACTTTTCAGATAGAAGAGGAAGGCTATGAAGAAAATGAAGTACATCTGTAAAACTTTAAAAGCGTACAATGAAAAAAGATATAGAACACAAACTCATTGATAAAAATACCAAACCCACAAGCATGAGGATTTTGGTCTATGATTTTTTAAGCTCTCAGGAAGCTGCTTTATCCCTTTCTGAGATAGAAAATCATTTTGAAAATGCTGACAGAATCACCATCTACAGAACACTGAAAACCTTTGAAGAAAAAGGAATTGTTCACAGCATTCAGGAGAATACCACCACAAAATACAAGTTATGTGAAGACGATTGTGATGAAAAAACACATAAAGACTGGCATCTCCATTTTTATTGTAAAATCTGCAAGCAGACAACCTGTAAAGAAGATATTTCCTTCCCTGAAAACATACAGACCAACTTCAGGATTGATGAAATAAGATTGTTTGCCAAAGGAATCTGCGAAAATTGTCTCGAAAGTTTGCAATAGCATTGCATCAGTCTCACCTTTAAATTTGTATAAAAATATTCAGTTATGGAAAAATGCTGTAGTACAACCCCGGAAAAACCCGATACAAAAGGACACAAACATAATCATGCAGAAGGAGACGGCCATGACCACGACGGCCATGATCATTCTCACGACTCCGGAGATCAGACAGTCTTTCAGATGTTTCTTCCCGCCATTATATCCTTTGTTATCTTATTATTGGGAATTGCCTTTGATAACTATATAAAACCCGCATGGTTCACAGGCTGGGTACGCCTGGTATGGTTCCTGGCAGCGTATATTCCTGTAGGATTCCCGGTATTGAAAGATGCTTATAAAAGTATTATCAAGGGAGATGTGTTTTCAGAGTTCTTTTTGATGAGTATTGCAACGATTGGAGCTTTTGCCATCGGAGAATATCCTGAAGGTGTAGCGGTGATGCTGTTCTACGCAGTAGGAGAGGTATTCCAGTCTATGGCGGTTACCAGAGCCAAAGGAAATATAAAAGCCTTATTGGATCAGCGTCCTGATGAGGTCACCATTATAGAAAATAATCAGCCCAAAACGATAAAAGCAAAAGAAGCAAAAATCAGTGATGTTATCCAGCTGAAACCCGGTGAAAAACTGGCTCTCGATGGAGAACTGCTTTCCGATTCAGCTTCATTCAATACAGCAGCTTTAACAGGAGAAAGTAAACCCGATACCAAAAATAAAGGTGAAGCGGTTCTTGCAGGAATGATCAATATGAACAGTATTGCCTTAGTAAAAGTAAATACAGCCTATGAAGACAGTAAACTGAGTAAAATTCTTGAACTGGTTCAGAATGCAACAGCTCAAAAAGCCCCTACAGAACTATTCATCAGGAAATTTGCTAAAGTATATACGCCTATCGTTGTATTTCTTGCCATTGGAATCTGCTTGCTGCCTTATTTCTTTGTTAGTGATTATCAGTTCAGAGACTGGTTGTACAGAGCATTGATATTCCTTGTGATTTCTTGCCCTTGTGCCTTGGTGATTTCTATTCCGTTAGGATATTTTGGAGGAATTGGTGCCGCAAGCCGAAACGGAATTTTATTCAAAGGAAGTAACTTCCTGGACAGCATTGCAGAAATTCAGAATGTAGTGATGGATAAAACCGGAACGATGACAGAAGGCGTATTCAAAGTTCAGGAAGTAAGTATGGCTCCTGAATTTAATAAAGAGGAAATCCTTCAGATGGTGAATGTTCTTGAGAGCAAAAGTACCCATCCTGTGGCAACAGCTATTCACAATTATGTAGGAGATATCAACCACAATATTCTACTAGAAAATGTAGAAGAAATTGCAGGACACGGACTCAAAGCTACGATT
Organism: Chryseobacterium sp. Marseille-Q8038; assembly: GCF_965111995.1. Taxonomy (NCBI): domain Bacteria; kingdom Pseudomonadati; phylum Bacteroidota; class Flavobacteriia; order Flavobacteriales; family Weeksellaceae; genus Chryseobacterium; species Chryseobacterium sp. Marseille-Q8038. The sequence continues at coordinate 2,138,880 of NZ_CBCOPN010000002.1, forward strand.
AACGGAAAAGAAATTCTGGTAGGGAACTTTAAGCTGATGGATAAATTTAATATCAATTATGATCTTAACCATGCCAATATTGTGTACACGGTCATCGCAGTGGCTTATGATAAAAAGTTTGCAGGATATATCACCATTGCAGACAGCATAAAAGAAGATGCCAAAGAAACAGTAGACAATCTGCATAAAATGAATGTAAAAGCTACAATGCTGAGCGGTGATAAAAGTACCGTTGTGAAATATGTAGCAGATCAGTTGGGCATAGACAATGCATTCGGAGACCTTTTGCCTGAAGATAAAGTCAATAAGGTTAAAGAAATTAAAGCCAGAAAACAAACCGTAGCTTTCGTAGGAGACGGAGTGAATGATGCCCCTGTTGTTGCTTTAAGTGATGTGGGAATTGCAATGGGAGGATTAGGAAGTGATGCTACCATTGAAACGGCAGATGTAGTCATTCAGGATGACAAGCCAAGTAAAATCCCAATGGCAATCAATATCGGAAAGCAAACGAAAAAAATCGTTTGGCAGAATATAATCCTTGCTTTTGCCGTAAAAGCAGTGGTTTTAATCTTGGGTGCCGGTGGACTGGCAACTATGTGGGAAGCTGTTTTTGCCGATGTAGGAGTTGCCTTGCTGGCTATTTTAAATGCGGTAAGAATTCAAAGAATGAAATTTTAAAAAGCAAATAATAAACACAACTCAATTATATTCAATAAAAGCTCTGCTGAATTTCAGCGGGGCTTTTGTTTTTAAATTATACCCCATGGCATTCATTCCATTGAAATCCTATACTATTGAGACTGTTACTGAGTGAAGAAGAGAATGCCATTACTTTAGTATAAACCATGACTGACAATTACAACGGGTATAAAGATAATACACACACTTTGTCATTCCGTAGGAATCTCTGCAAAAACATTAGAGAGATAAATCAAACCAGCATTGCAATTTTATCGGAGATAAAATCCTTGCGCCTTAAAAAAACAGTAAGCATTTAAAAAAACTTGCGTCTTTGCGTTTCCAACATCACGTCAAAACTTAATTTAGAAAGGTAATAGTTTTTTTGTTGGATAAACGCAAAGGCGCAAAGAAGATAAAAATTGTGTTGTTTTTAAGGACGCAAGAAAATCAAAGATTTTCAGCCAGTTTACTTCTTAATTGAAAGTTTTATTCAAAAACATTAAATATTCGGAAACATTTTTAGCGCCTTTTGATTCCCAACAAAACATAAAAAAGCTCTGCCAAAAACATCAGCAAAGCTTTTATCAACAAGATTAAATTGTATATAAAGAACTAAATTTTTATTTAGGTCTAAAGTCTTACTCAAAGTTCGTGATAAAATTATACAGGTGACAGGCACAGTTTTATAATTTTTGTGGGTAACAGTAAATAACCATCAATGACATTCATCATAAATTATACATAAAACAGTTTTGAAGTAGTATATTTGTGACAGAGAAAAAATCGTTGAGGTTATTTATTTCCATATTCGTCATTTTTACCATTGCATTACGTCCCGTTTTGCCATTGGTAAACTATGCGGTGAACTATGATTATATTGTGAAAAACCTTTGTGAGAACAGAAATGTACCACAATCAACCTGTAAGGGAAAATGCTATGTGGAAAAAGAACTGGCAAAAACAGAAAAACAGTCCAATAGCTCTCAAACCATAAAGATTGCAGGATTAGATGCTTTTATCTCTCATGATATCCTTTCCTTCTCTTCACTACTCAACCCGGAATTGATTACTGAGATTCCTGATTCAAGTTACTTTAATTCTCATTCTTCAGAATATTTTTCCAGGGTTTTCCATCCTCCATTAGCTTAATTTTATTTTAAACTATATTTTTAGTTTATGAATTGGAGGTGCTGAAACTTTCAATTAAAAGTCATTACTACACTTTGCATCATTAAATTTGGGGTTAATTTCCCACAATTTATAACGCTGTGCTTTGTGTTCTAAGTTAATTTATCATTATTAATTTCAATTTAACATTAAAATGAAATCTCCTCTTATTTTGACGGCAATGCTGTCAATATCATTATTGTCGTGTGCCAAGGAAACGCCTCAGGTAAAGCATGCAAGCCACATGGATTCTTCCGGAAAGAAAATAGAAAATGTACAGGTCGTCAATGAAGAAGACCCGATCTGCCACATGAAAACGGCCGGATCTCTGAAAGATACAGCGGTATATAAAAATAAAACGTACGGTTTTTGTAGTGTTTACTGCAAAAGTGAATTCAAAAAAAGCCCTGAGAAATATGCCCAAAAATAACAAGACCAATAATAAAAGTAAAGTGATCATACCCATTGTGGTTTTTGCATTGCTTTTCCTGGGAATCGGTGTCGGAATGGGGTATTTTAAAAAGAGCCTTTATACCGTAATGAAAGTTCCGGATTTTGAACTGACAGATCAGAACAGTAAAAAAATCACCAATAAAGATATGCTGGGAAAGGTCTATCTCGTAGAATTTTTCTTCAGTAAATGTCCTACAATATGTCCGGTGATGAATACCAATATGAAGGCTATTCAGAATCAGATCGATGATCCGAATTTTGGTATTATCTCCATAAGCATTGATCCGGAAAATGATACTCCATCAGCACTGAAAGAACATGCTCAAAGAATAGGAGCGAAGTCTCCAAACTGGCATTTCCTGACCGGAGACCGTACCTATATTGGTGATCTCGCGGATAAATTTAATATCTATGTGGGGGACAAAGAAGATGAAGGAGAAAGCCTGAACCACAGCGGAATGATCGCCCTGGTAGATCAGGATGGAAATATCAGATGCAGATACAATAAAGAAAATATGCCTATTCTGTATTATTCAGGATTGAATTATGAAGATCCGGAAGGTAAAACACCTATGCTGACCGGAAAATACCATCCGGACAGAGAAATTCTGATTGAGGATATTAAGAAATTATTGAAATAAGGGAGATGGGAGCGCGAAGCTGGAAGCTGGATGTACTTCCAGACGGTGAAGCTCTGGCGATTTTTGAGATAGCTGTAAAAGCAAATAAAAGTTGAAGAAGTTATGTTATGACATTCATTACTTCCAGCCTCCATCTCCCATCTTCCAGCTTAGCAAAAAACATTGTTCAACCATAAACAAAAACATTATGAAGATTTTGAAAATAGCTGCTGTAACTGCAGTTTTCGCGGCCCAGTTTACACTGGCTCAGTTTAAGCAGACTCCTTTACCATACGCCTATAATGCTTTGGAAGGGAATATTGATGCCCAAACGATGGAAATTCATTATTCAAAACATGCGGCAGCGTATGTCGCTAACCTGAATAAAGCAATTACAGGAACTCCACAGGAAAAAGAAACGTTGTTTCAGATTCTTTCCAATGTTTCAAAACTGCCCGCTGCAGTAAGAAATAATGCAGGAGGACATTACAATCACGAACTGTTCTGGACGGTTCTTACTCCTCAGAAGAATACACAGCCTTCTGCAAAATTGGTAAAAGCCATCACTGAAACTTTCGGAAGTATGGATGCTTTTAAAGAAAAGATGGCTAAAGCAGGAGCAGACCGTTTTGGATCAGGATGGGCATGGCTTTCCGTAGATAAAAATGGAAAATTGTTTGTTTCTTCAACGCCTAACCAGGACAATCCTTTGATGGATGTGGTGGAAGAGAAGGGAACTCCTATCTTCGGAATTGATGTCTGGGAACATGCATATTATTTGAAATATCAGAATAAAAGAGCAGACTATCTTACCGCGATCTGGAACGTTACCAACTGGAAAGAAATCAGCAGAAGATATGACGAAGCTTTAAGCAAGAAATAATCTGATGAAATTATTTTACAGCATACTTTTTACTTTTTACATGGTGCTAAGACCTTTAGTACCCGTGGTAGAGTATGCTGTAAATTATGATTATATCGTTAAAGTTCTCTGTATTAATAAATCCAGGCCAGAGGTTCACTGTAACGGAAAGTGTTACCTGAGTAAAGAATTGGCTAAAACCAATGATTCAGAATCTTCACCTTTTCAGAAACTCAAAAGCTCAGGACAGAAAATTCTTGATACCTATATCCTGCCTGAAACCGCAGAGATCATTACTACTGAAAAACAACCGTTTTTCAATTTCAACTTCACTTATGAAACTGCCTATTCTTTTCTGTTTCTTACCCATATTTTCAAACCACCGGTTTTTTAAGTTAAACGATCACTATTCAACCACAAAAGTCACAAAAGCATAGATAAATAGAAATGCTTAGGTGTTCTTATTGTGCATAAAAATTACCACTTGATATACCTTAAGTGTAAGAGCTTTGGTGCCTTTTGTGGTAAAAAAAAGAATGTCTTCACATTCAAGATTGTATTCAACTTAAAAAAATCAACAATGAAAATTTATAAATTTTTATCACTATTCTTTATTGCCTTTACTTTATTCTCTTTTGTAGCCTGCGAAAACAGCAGAGATGACGAAAATCCACAGGATACTACGCCCGGAAAACTTCAGATTAAATTTGAAAACGGATTTAATAATGTAGGAGATATTGTCCTGAATCAAACGGTTCAGACTTCTTCTAATGGACAGAAACATAATTTTTCTGCTTTAAAATATGTAATCAGTAACATTTCCCTGATAGACGAGAACGGGAATGAATTTAAATACAATGAAAACAACCCTGATAAAGGTGCTTTCATCGTGGATCAGGCTGATGCGGTAGCCGGAATTATATACCTCAACCTGGAGGGTATTCCGAAAAATAATTATAAAAAAATAAAATTCGGATTGGGAATCAGTCAGAAAGCGTACTTGCTAGGGCAGGACGGGCAAGCTGAATTCTGGACAAAAGCCAAGCAGAAAGGGATGTCATGGTCATGGGCAGCCGGATATGTTTTTGTAAAACTGGAAGGGAAATATGGAGCAGATTCTCCATCAAAGGAATTCATGAATCATACAGGAAATATGGGAAATACTACAGAAAATAATACCCCTGATCTTTATCGTGAAATTACGTTGAATCTTCCAACAACAGCCAGAGTAACAGGACAAATTCGCCCTTCTGTTCATATTCTGGCAGATCTGAATCAGTTTTTGAGTGGAGATAAAGCGCTTACCCTTACCGCAACTAATGATATGCTGATGGGTTCAAATCAACATCTGGTAGACGTTACCAATAACCTTACAAAAATGTTTAAAGTAGATCACGTTCATAATGATTAATTTTTTTGTAAAAACAATACTGGTTCTGGGTGTATTTCTGCTGAGTTGTATTTCCTGTTCAGATGAGGTGATACAGCCGCTGGAAAAAGATGAAGCCTATAATCTGCAGTTTCCTTCTTATTTTCCGGAAATGACTTTTGATAAATCAACGAATCCGGTGACAAAAAACGGAGTAGAATTGGGAAGAAAATTATTCTACGAAGGAAGACTTTCCCGAAATAATACCATTTCATGCGGTTTCTGCCATATTCAGGAAAACGCTTTTACCCATCATGGGCATACTGTAAGCCATGGGGTAGATGACAGAATTGGAATCAGAAATGCTCCAGCCATTCAGAATATGGCTTTTTTGAAAAGATATATGTGGGACGGTGTCATTCATAATCTTAATGAACAGCCCATCAGCCCTATTACAGACATCAATGAAATGGACAGCTCTATACCGGAAGCTATTTCAAAAATAAAAGATGACCAGAAGTATAAAAAACTTTTCAGGGAAGCTTATGGAGATGAAACAGTTACGGGAGAAAGAATTCTAAAAGCACTGTCACAGTTTATGGCTTCGCTGATTTCTGCAGATTCAAAATATGATAGATTCAGACAGGGAAAAGAGCAGCTAACTTCAGCAGAATCCCAAGGAATGGCTTTATTCGGTCAGAAATGTGCCTCTTGTCATAGTGGAGAATTATTTACCGATGAAAGTTTCCGCAATACAGGAATGTATTATAACACCGAGTTCAAAGATGCAGGACGCTACAGAGTTACTCTTAATCAGGTAGACTGGATGAAATTCCGTGTTCCGAGTCTGAGAAATGTAGAATATACAGCACCTTATATGCATGACGGAAGATTTTACACCTTAGAGGCAGTACTCAATTTCTATTCAGGTCAGGTAGAAGATAATCCCAATCTGGATTCGCAGCTGAAACAGAATGGGCATATAGGTATTGCTATGAACAGTCAGGAAAAACAGTCGATCATTGCATTCCTGAAAACATTATCAGATAAAAGTTTTATATCCAATCCAAAATTTGCAGAATAATTTATAGAAAACATGAAGAAGATTATAGTAATACTAAGTTTAATCCTGTTTGGGCAATATCAGGCAAAAACCATCAGAGATAGCGCATATATAGCTCCGGACAGCTTTAGCAGATTTGATTTTGATGATGATTGTGATGCCTGTGGCTGTGCTGCAGGAAATGGTTCTTCCGGCTTTGAGTCTTTATTGAATCCACAGTTTATCGGAATCAAATACTTTGCACAGCATTACAAAGCAAAAGAAAACCTATTTGTGAAAGATCTTACACAGGATCAGTATTTCAATACCTTACAGCTTTGGGGAAAGATTCCTTTAACTAAAAAACTGAGTGTATATGCAAGTCTGCCATTCCATTTCCATGAAAAGAAAACCCAACAGGGAGATATCAAAATCAACGGAATCGGGGATCTTAACCTGATGGGAATTTATCAGCTGATGAGTTCTAAAGATAATTTTCACCACTTAAGCGGAGGGTTGGGTGTGAAAATTCCTTTGGGGAAATTCGATGAGAAAGGAGCTTCCGGCGTTAATCCGAGTTTTCAGCTGGGAACCGGAAGCTGGGATTATCAGGCCGCTTTGAATTATAAGTTTCAGAAAAATAAAGTGGCTGTGTTGGTGAATACAGATTATACCATCAAAACGGAGAATAAGAAAAATTACCGATTTGGAAACCAATGGAATTATGCTGCAACAGGTTTTTATCAGGTTGCGGGGAATGAAAAATCTATTTTTTCTGTAAAAACGGGAGTGCAGGGAGAAGTGTATGCCCAGAATAAACAGTTTGACGAAGCGCTGCCCAATACTGCAGGAAGCGCATTGTATGGAAAGTTAGGATTTGAAGCTTCCTATAAAAGGCTGAGTTTGGGAAGTGAACTCATGCTTCCTATGTATACCCATCTGGCAGGAGGTGATATCGAAGCAAAATCAAGATTCAGTATTTTCCTGAATATTGGGATTTAAATAAAAACCCTTTTGAAAAATCATGTTAAAGCTCCTTTGGGAGCTTTAATTGTTTATGAATCATTATTTTAATTGGGGGTTAGGAATAATTTTTTATCTTTGCCGGAATTTGGTGAGCCCTAAAAAGCTCTTAAAAGGGAATCCGGTGAAAATCCGGAACAGACCCGCTGCTGTAAGCTCCACACCAAGGTTTTTGAAGAATATATCCACTGTTTTTTAATGGGAAGGATTTCAAAAATGGAGTAAGTCAGAAGACCTGCCAGAAAATAATCGTTTGACGCTTTCGTGGAATAAAGCTTAGGACATCAATGATTCTGTGCAGTGACAGCTGTGCTTTGTCGTTGCTTTCTTATATCCATTAGCGTCTTCATTATCCTAAATGAGCTAATGGCGGCAAAACAAACTACTTCTGCAATTCATAAAGCTGTTTTCACAATACTGGTGATCACATCTCAACTTTTATATTCTCAAAAAAAGAAAAATGACACTCTGAAGGAAGAATCCATCAAGGCGATCAGCCTTTATAAAAAGAATTTTAAAGAAATTATTCCGGCACAAACCCTGCAGGGTGAGCAGCTGGAAAGACTGAACAGCCATTCAGTGGCAGATGCTTTGCGGTATTTTTCCGGAGTTCAGATCAAAGATTATGGAGGGTTAGGTGGTTTGAAAACCATTAATATCCGCAGTATGGGAAGCCAGCATGTTGGTGTTTTCTATGATGGAATTCAATTGGGAAATGCCCAAAACGGACTGGTGGATCTGGGAAGATATTCTTTAGACGATCTGGAAGAAATATCGTTGTATAATGGGCAGAAAAGTGAAATTTTCCAACCTGCAAAAGATTTTGGCTCTTCGGGATCGATCTATCTGCAGCCCAAAACACCTGTATTTAAAGGAACAAGAAAAACCAATCTCGTTATAAGAGCAAAAAGTGCTTCCATTGATCTTTTCAATCCGTCATTCCGTTTGGAACAAAAAATATCAGACAGAGTTTCTGCCAGTTTCAGTGGAGAATTCATGCAGAGTGACGGGATTTATAGATTTCGTTATGCTAAAAAATATCCCGATGGCCAGCAGGCTTATGATACCATCGCAAAGAGACAGGATTCAGATATCAGGGCAAAACGTTTTGAAACGTCTATCAACGGCAGTCTAAATAACGGAAGCTGGAATATCCGTGGCTACGGTTATATTTCAAACCGTGGGATGCCGGCACCTATCGTCAACGGCCGTTTTGGTGGAAGAGGAGCGAGACTTTCTGACGAAAATTATTTTGTACAGGCCAATCTGAGAAAAAAACTGTTCCCAAAATTTGAAACACAGCTGAAAGCAAAATTCGCCTACGATTATACTCATTTCATGGATACGGTTCGTTCGCAGTCTATTATTCATACCGATAATACCTATATCCAAAGAGAGCTCTATCTTTCCTCATCCAATATCTATTCTATCACACCCAATTGGGATGTGAGTCTGAGCGGAGATTTTCAATACAATAATCTTGATGCTAATCTGGATAACTTTTCTTACCCTACGCGCTACACAACATTGGTGGCATTGGCAACAACCTATCAGTGGAACAGGTTCAAAATTCTGGGAAGCCTTTTAGGAACTTTTACGTTTGAAGAAGTAAGAAAAAACAAAAGACCGGGAGACAGCAGAGAATGGACACCTGCCGTATTTATGAGTTATCAGCCTGAGATTATTCCTGAACTTACGCTTAGAGCTTTCTATAAACGAATTTTCCGACTTCCCACTTTCAATGATTTATATTATACCAATATCGGAAATACTTATCTGAAACCGGAATTTACCAATCAGTATGACGTAGGATTTACTTATCAGAAGAATTATACCAACCATTTCTTTAAAACCTTTTATGCTAAAGTAGATGGTTACTACAACAAAGTACAGGATAAAATTGTAGCGGCCCCTAACGGAAGTATGTTCCGCTGGCTGATGATGAATCTTGGAATGGTTGAAATCATTGGAGCGGATGTAAATATTCAGACTGAAATGCAATTAGGAAAGGTAAAGCTAAGACCATTGCTCTCTTACACATATCAAAGCGCAAGAGATATAAGTGATCCGGAAGACACCTTTTATCGTAATCAGATTCCTTATACCCCATGGCATAGCGGATCATTCAGTTTGATGGCAGATTATAAAGACTGGAGTTTCAATTACAGTGCAATGTATGTAGGAGAAAGATATGATGTGAATCAGGACAATATTCAATACAATTATGTACAGCCCTGGTATACTCACGATCTGTCTGTTCAGAAAAAATTCAATTGGGCGAATCACCAATTTAAAGTGAGCCTTGAAATGAATAATATTTTCAATCAATATTATGATGTTGTCATCAATTATCCGATGCCTGGAAGAAATTTTAAACTTATTCTAAACTTCACCTTATGAGAAAACTAAACTTTTATTTTTTATTTCTGGTATTAGCTTTTCTTACTTCATGCCGTACAGATGATATTATTGTCCGTCAGGAAGTGGTAGAAGGACTTCCTTCAGAAAATACAGCAATAAAAGGTTTTTACATGCTGAATGAAGGGAATATGGGAAGCAATAAATGTACGCTGGATTTTTTTGATTACACCAAAGGAACCTACTACCGGAATATCTATGCTGAAATCAATCCGAATGTGGTAAAAGAGCTGGGAGATGTAGGAAATGATATCAAAGTCTATGGAAGTAAACTCTATATCATTGTGAATGTTTCTAATAAAATTGAAGTGCTGGATGCTAAAACCGCTAAACGTATTACTTCCATTCCCCTGCAAAACTGCAGATATCTGGCCTTCAAAGACGGGAAAGCTTATGCGAGCAGCTATGCCGGACCTGTAGCCATTAATCCCAAAGCACCAAAAGGAAAAGTAGTGGAGATTGATACCACTTCTCTTTCTATTCAACGTGAGGTGGTGGTGGGATATCAGCCGGAAGAAATGGAAATTGTAGGCAATAAGTTATTTGTTGCCAATTCCGGAGGATACAAAGCTCCCGATTATGACAATACGGTTTCTGTAATTGACCTGAGCACTTTTACGGAAATTAAAAAAATAGAGGTTGCCATCAATCTTCATCACATTAAAAAGGACAATTATGGTGATCTGTATGTAAGCTCAAGAGGAGATTATTATAACGTTCCTTCAAGCCTTTATTTAATTGATGCAGCTACAGGAACTGTTAAAAAAGATTTCCACCTCTCAGTCAGTGAAATGACAATCGTTAATGATAAACTCTATTTCTACGGAAATGAATTCAACTACAATACCCACAGTTATAAAAAAACATTTGGAATCATTGATGTGAAAACAGAAGAGATTATTGCCAACAAAATTTTTGACAAAGAATACGAAACCGCCATTAAAACACCTTACGGCATAGCAGTAAACCCCATCACAGAAGATATCTACATCACAGATGCCAGAAATTATGTATCCATGGGATTTGTGTATTGCTTTGATAAAAACGGACACTTTAAGTGGAAAACGGAGGGAGGTAATATTCCTGCCCACTTTGCTTTTTTATACAAATAATCAAACTTTAAGAAATGAACAGAAATACCTTTACCTATTTAAAAATCGGATTTTTATCAGTTGTCCTCGTAGGAGTGATAGCCTGTAAACATGATGATGAAGATGAATTTACATTTAACGGTCTTGATGATTCCTATTCCATTGAGCGTTTTAAAGTTTTGAGTATTCCTACCCATGCATCAGGATCGGTTACATGGAGCATTAATGATTCTATCATTTCTCAAAATTCAGAACTTGAATTTATCAGTCCGGACGCAGATGTGTACCCTCTGACTTTGAAGATCAACAATAAAGGGAAGGAGCAGATTTATCATTCTAAAATAATCGTTACCAAAGAAAAAACACCTTATAGTAAATATATTTCCAAAGTATTAGAGTTCCGCCCTGCTGTAGGACAGTTCATGAATGAAATTCCGGAATATATACCTGGAAATACAGCTGCGAATATGCTTCAGAAAGCAAATGAATCATTGGTGGGAGGGAATTCTACGATGATCAGCCTTGGAGGATATGGCGGTTATGTCGTTTTCGGTTTTGATCATACAATCCCCAATCTGAATGGAAGAGATTTTAAAGTGCTTGGAAATGCATTCTTTGGAAATGATGCTAATGATCAGCGTTCAGGATCTTGTGAGCCTGGAATTATTATGGTAGCCTACGACAAAAATAAAAATGGGAAACCCGATAATGATGAGTGGTACGAAATTGCAGGCAGCGAATATTTCAAAAATACAACCGTAAAAGATTATAGCATAACGTACCATAAGCCTAATGAAAATAAAGTTCCTGTACCCGGGACCGAATTCTGGCAGACTGATGTAGAATATATCAAGTGGAATGATAATCTGGGAAATCAGGGATTTAAAACAAAAAATACGTTTCATGCACAAAGCTATTATCCTTTATGGTTTACAGATCCTTCTTACAGTTTTTCGGGAACCAGACTGGCGAATAACTTCTTCGATCAGAGCGGGGACGGATCCTATTGGGTAGGAAAATCATATGAATTCGGATATGCGGATAATGCTCCGAATACTGATGATGCCTCCAATATTGATATTTCCTGGGCGGTAGACAGAAGCGGAAAATATGTGAAACTTCCGGGAGTCGATTTTATGAAAATATACACAGGAGTTAATCAGGAAGCTGGCTGGCTGGGAGAAGTTTCCACAGAAGTGGCGGGAGCCTACGATTTACACTTCAAATAATAAGTCAATAATACAATCTATTTAAATTAATAAAAAATGAAAAAGTTTTATCTTTTTATGATGCTTTTTCTGTTTGCATGCTTATCAAATGCACAGATAAAAGTTCAGGGTGTACCCAGAAATGATATTTCAGGGATCAGTAAGCTTAATACCACTACAATCAGTTTTTCTGATATTCAGTATTGGGTAGGATCAGGCACCAACCAGGCTGCTTTTGTAGTACAGTGGAACGATGGCAAAAACCCTGATGCTATGGTTTGGGGATTCAAATGGAACGGAAATGCTACAGGTGAAGATATGCTGAAAGCTATTGCTAAAGCAGACCACAGATTATATACACTGCTTTATCAGGGAACGCAGTTTGGATCCGCTGTTGGAGGAATAGGGTTTGACCTGAATGGGCAGAATACCAATGCACTGATCAAAAGCGGAAATGCCACTTATCCACTATATCCGGTGAATGGCTTTGTGAATACTACAGCTTATGATTTTGACAGCTATACGATTGTAGATGCTGCTAATGATCACTGGCAGTCAGGCTGGACCGTGAACGGATACTGGGCATATTGGGTAAAGAACCCTGCGGATGCCGATTTTGGATATTCTAGTGTGGGAGCCTCTTCACGTGTTTTGGAAAACGGTTCATGGGATGTTTGGAATTTTAATGTAGGATTTAATGAAACTCCTATTTCTTCTACCATCACTCCGGTTTCTCCTTATGTAGCTTCCAATAACTTTACCAATGGATATTTCATGGTGAACGAAGAATGGTTTGGTCATACTAATGGTTCTGTGAACTTCATTGATAATAACGGACAGATCAACTACCGTGTGTACAGCAATGCAAATAATAATCAGGCTTTCGGTGCCACTACACAATACGGAACAATCTACGGAGATAAATTCTATTTCATATCAAAGCAGGCCGCTGATGGAGGAGATACTCAATATACTCCGGGTGGCAGACTGGTTGTAGCCAATGCACAGACCATGCAGAAAATTGCCGGATTCAACAATATCGGAGGAGGTGACGGAAGATCATTTGTAGGAGTAAACGAACATAAAGGATATATCGGTACTTCTACAGGAATTGTTACTTTCAATATCGATAATTTACAGGTAGGTTCTTTAATTACCGGAACGGGTGGAACAGGACAGATCGGAAATATGATCCGTACTTCACAATATGTATTTGCGGTGAAACAAGGAGTAGGGATTTTAGTTATAAATCCTAATACAGATACCGTAGTGAGTACTATTGCCGGAGGTTTTTACTCAGTTGCTCAGGCTAAAGACGGAAGTATATGGGGAATTCAGGATCAGAAGCTGATCAGCATCAATCCTACTACTTTTGCAACACAGGTTTACAATATCCCAACAACAAAATATATCGGTGACTGGGGAGCATGGAATGCAGGTAAATTTTCAGCAAGTAATAAAGAAAATGCTTTATATTGGATCAATTCAATCAGCAGCTGGAGTTCAGGAACACAGATTGTAAGATTCGATGTTACTACGAAAACATTTAACGAAAATTTTGCTGCAATTCCGGGACAGACGGGACAGTTTAAGCAAATCCCTTACGGTGCGGCGCTTCGTGTAAATCCTGTTACCGGAGAACTGGTTCTGAATACAACGGAAAGCGGATATGGAGCTCATTATCAGAAAAACTGGATTCATACCTATGATATGACCGGAGCTCTTATCAATACAAAAACACTGAACGATTATTATTGGTTCCCTGCATTGACAGTATTTACCAACAATTCCGTTCCTGTTGTAAGCAATGTTTTACCTTCACAGATTACAGTTGGGAATACCACAACCGTTGATCTGAAATCAATAGTTTCTGATGCGGATAACATGGCGGTATCTGTGGTAAAAACTATAAAATCAAACAGTAATCCAACAGTCGTTTCAGCTGCTATCAATAATAGTGATGAATTGGTTCTGACGCCGCTTGTTTCGGGAACATCTGATATCGTGATCAGCTTTAACTCAAATGGTAAGCTGGTAGAAAAGACAATTACGGTAAACAGTACCACATCAACTTTAGCTACAGCTGAGGTGAAAAAACTGGAATTCAGTATTTATCCGAATCCTGTAACTGATATTCTTATGATTAAAACTCAGGAGAAAATTCAGAATGTTTCTATGTATGATGCTTCAGGCAGAATAGTGAATACACAACTGAATAACGGACAGATCAATGTAAGTTCACTTCCAAAAGGTATTTATATTTTGAAAGCCGTGACAGATAAAGCTGTATATCAGCAAAAAGTAATCAAAAACTAATAGTATTTTAGTTCGTAATCTTGTTAATAAAACCCCTGATCAAAACTGATCAGGGGTTTTTATTTATCATTCACCATCATTATGAACCGGATATGATTCTAGATTGGATATAAAAAACCCGGCAAGCTTGAAAAGCTTGCCGGGTTCGATTTGTTATGTATTTTTTTATTTAACGATCACTTTTTTAGAATATGTTTTTCCCTCTTTAGTGGTAATATTCATGATGTATACTCCTTGTGGCTGTTTTGTTTCAAATGTATTTGATGTCAGCTTAGAACGGAATACTTCTTTTCCTGATGTATTCGTTAGAGTAACCTCTGAACCTTCAGCAGAAACATTTTTGTCAAGAGTGAATTGCCCGTTCTGGCTGTGAGCCATGAAATTGATGAATGGATCTTTGTACTGATAAGCATAGTATACTCTAAGCTCACCGCCAATATTCAATAACCCTGAATTCACATTGATTTTGATGCGGTCAAAAGGAATGTTCATGTTAAGTTCAATTTCAGCTTTGCTCGGATCTCCGGCTCCAAGGTTGATCAGAGTATTGGTAAGACTTTGGTAGTCGTTGTTGGTAACATCTCCGTTAAATGTTTCAATAGTTACACCTCCCAATACCTGAGCAGATAATGGAGTCCCATTGGAACCAATTCCAACCACAAGTTTATTGGTGTTGTTCGCGATATTGGTTGTTGGGAAGATCAATGTCTGTTCTGTTCTTGCCAAAAGACCTACTGAAACCTGAATGGTGGAGTAATCACTTTCGTTACTTCCTAAAGCGTTTTCAGGATTCAATACACCACAGCCTAAGCATACTCCAAGTACCTGATTGGTCTGGCTGCTTGCATAGGTTTTTACAATCTGTGCAAAAGACATTGTGCTTGTTAAAAATAGGAATGATGCCAAAACTGCAGCTTTCATCGTGCGCTGGCTAAGTAATAAATAAGTTTTCATATGTTGGAAAATTTTGGGTTTTAGCTTTTTGTAAATTTATAAATAAAATGATTATGTTGCTTATTTTATTTCATATTTCTGTGATTTGTTAATGATTTGTTGATATTTATGGTTGTGAATTTGTTTTTATTTAATGATATATGTTTTTGTATTTCTCTGAAAATGAAGACAAAAAATACGGCAGACCTAAAAAGACTGCCGTATTTATTTTATCGCTTATTGAATTATTTGATTAAAATTTTTCTAGAGTATGTTTTCCCTTCTTTAGTTTTTACATTCATGATATAAATACCTTCTGATTGTCTGGATTCAAAAGTATTTGATTTCAATGTAGAACGGAACACTTCTTTTCCTGATGTATTATATAGAGTAACCTCAGAGCCTTCCAAAGCTACGTTTCCTCCAAGAGTTACCTGTCCGTTTAAGCTGTGGGCCAAAATGTTTGCCAATGGATCCTGATAAGCATAATAAATTCTGAATCCGCCACCAAGACTTAGTACTCCTCCTGTTAAGCCTATTCTTATGCCGTCATAAGGTTTTGTTGGTTTAAATTCTACAGTACCTCTGTTCGGCGTGGCTCCCAGTTTAAGAAGGCTGACATCAATGGTTCTGCGGTCGTCATTAGAAGTTCCTCCGTTCATTGTTTCAAGAGTTACTCCGCTTAATAGTTGCACAGATAAAGGAATATTGTCTGTGCCGATTCCTACAACCAGCCTTGTGTCTGATCTTAGGTCAGGGAAAATCAGTGTCTGCTGAATTCCTCCCAATAGAGCTGTTCCCAATACCATTGTTGAATAATCATCTTCGTCATATCCTACAGCATTAAGTGGATTGTCTATACGACATCCCAGGCAGGCTACTCCGAATACACCCGAGCTTTGGGCATGGGCGTAAATTCTGTCTTGTGCAAAAGACATTGTGCTGGCTGAAAATAGAAATAAAGCCATCAGCCCGGCTTTGAAAGAGAATGGATTCCCCGAAAGTAAATTGAATTTCATGTTATATATTTTAAAATGAATAGTTTTATTCAAATTTAAGGATTAGTGGAATAATGAGAAAGCAATATTTCCATTATTGGTGATATTTTTAATGAAATTTAATATGACTGTAGAGTAGAGTATAAACAGTTTAGTAAATGGGGAGCGCTATTCAGGAAAAAGATTGTTTTATCCGGTAGTAATCCGTATAATCAATTGGTGAGAATGCTTAAAACGTTGGTGTTTTTGGAAAAGAAGTACCGGAATGTCATGTATAGAAACAAAAAAAGGACTTTCTAAAAAGTCCTTTTGTAGCCCGTAGGGGAATCGAACCCCTCTTACCAGAATGAAAATCTGAGGTCCTAACCGATAGACGAACGGGCCCTCTATCTTCCATTACCGAAGTAATGTGTTAGTTTTTGTTTTTATAAGTATCAACTCTTATTGTAGCCCGTAGGGGAATCGAACCCCTCTTACCAGAATGAAAATCTGAGGTCCTAACCGATAGACGAACGGGCCGGTTAGATGTATTTTGTTATAGCTTTTTCTACTGTGATCTTTATAAAACCACCGTTAT
This sequence comes from Chryseobacterium sp. Marseille-Q8038, assembly GCF_965111995.1. Classification (NCBI taxonomy): domain Bacteria; kingdom Pseudomonadati; phylum Bacteroidota; class Flavobacteriia; order Flavobacteriales; family Weeksellaceae; genus Chryseobacterium; species Chryseobacterium sp. Marseille-Q8038. The sequence continues at coordinate 2,155,638 of NZ_CBCOPN010000002.1, forward strand.
TACAGTGGTTTTATAAGATGTAAGTAGCCCGTAGGGGAATCGAACCCCTCTTACCAGAATGAAAATCTGAGGTCCTAACCGATAGACGAACGGGCCAGCTATATTATTACGCTAATTTGTTAACGTGCTTTGTTAATTTGCTTTTCAAGTTAGCTGCTTTGTTTTTGTGGATAATATTTTTCTTAGCTAATTTATCCAATAAAGCGATAACTTTTGGCAATTGTTCTGTAGCAGCAGCTTTGTTCTCTTCATTTCTTAAAGCTTTTAAAGCTGTTCTAGCAGTCTTGTGGTAATATCTGTTACGAAGTCTTCTAGTTTCGTTTTGTCTGATTCTTTTTAGTGCTGATTTATGATTTGCCATATCGTTTAAATGTGAGTGCAAAACTATAAACTTTTTTTTAAACTACCAAATTTATTTTCAAAAATTTTAATTTTCTTCTGAAAGGTACTTTCTAAGTTTATTTATTGCTTGTTCTATTTTTAAATTTTCTTGTTCTTTTTCTAATTTTTTGATCGTATTTCCTAGCATGATCAGTGCATTATTCCATTCTCCAGTGGTGTTGGTGAAAGTAAGTTCGTCAATTGTTACTTCAAAAGCAACCCTTTCTCCAGTCCTGTAAAGTCTGAAACTGATTTTATCATCTCTGCCTGTAATCCCGCCTTCATTGATTTGTAAATCATAACTTTTTGGGTTAGAGTGGATTTTCTTAAAAAGCAATTTAGCTTCTTGTATTTTTAAATCCGGCATGATATAAAATTTGATAGCCTGTAGAAAACTACAAACAATGATTTATCAATAATATTTTTCATCAGTGTGACCATATTTGGGTGACCAACTATGGCTAAAATTTTTGCAAATATAATGCTTTTGTAACATATAACATAGGCTGAATGCTTTTTTCAAATAAAAGTAAACTTCTTTTTAATATAATGACAGTAATTATCAGAGTGTCAGCATGCTAAAAATCCATTCCCTTTTCATTAATAATATAATGACAAATTTGAAAGGCACTCCAAGCTGTTAAAATTTTAAAAATAAGAACATAAGAGCCCATAAAAAAACCTTTAACTGATCAGCTAAAGGTTTATAAGTTGTAGCCTATAGGGGAATCGAACCCCTGTTGCAAGAATGAAAATCTTGAGTCCTGACCACTAGACGAATAGGCCAAATTTTGAGGTTGCAAAAGTAATCATTAACTTTTTAACTTCAAAATTATTTTTTTAAATTATTTGTAGACTTTCTGTATCACAGTATTTTTGACACCTTTAGCTTCAAGTTCTTTTTGAAGTTTTACAGCATCTTCTAAGGTGTATACTTTTCCATACGTGTAATAAAATATACCACTGTCCTTATTTCGCTCCACATCTTTTAAATTCTGAAGGATATAAGAATTACCATTCAGCTTATCACCGGAATATACTTCTATCGTATAATATCCCATGCTGATTCTCTGGTTAGGCATAAATCCTACCGCAAAAGCATTTCTGAAGCCTGCATCCTTGGCCGTTTTAAGATTGATGTCTTTCACGGAAGCCATATTGGTTACAGCGTAATAGTACTTATATTGTCCGTTTTCCTTAAGGGTAAGAATATAGTTCAGTCCTTTCAGTGCTGGATCATTTTCATTGTATTTAGTAGGTGAACTCATTAAGAGAATTCTGAAATCATTTTTCAAAGGAACTTCTGCCGGCTTTTCAGGTTCAGGTTTTCTGACAGCAATAGAACCTCCGGATTTTCTGTCAATAGCTTTTTTATAATCAATAATAGCATTGTAGATACTTTCCGCAATTTCACTCTGTCCTTTGTCTGATGCAATGTAGTGGCTTTCCTCAGGATGATTGATGAACCCCGTTTCTATCAGAACAGAAGGCATGGCATTCATACGGAGAACGTGAAGGTTCTTCTGGAATACACCTCTTGAAGATCTTTTATCTTTATTCACAAAGTTATCTTCTACCAATCCTCCCAAAAGAAGACTTGATTCCAAATATTTACTTTGTTGAAGCTTCAGGGCAATTAATGATTCTGGTGAATCCGGATTATACGATCCGAATGTCTGCTTATCTTTTTCATCCAGAAAGATCACATCATTTTCTCTTTTAGCAACCTCCAGGTTTTCATTATTCTGGTTAGGTCCCTGTACATATGTTTCAGTACCATATGCTGTAGGTCTTTGAGAAGAATTACAGTGAATAGATACAAAAAGATCTGCCTTGCTCCTGTTGGCCAGATTGGTTCTGTCCGACAGAGAAGGATATTCGTCAATTTTTCGGGTATATATTACTTTGAAGTCTCTGTTTTTCTCTAACATTGCCCCTACTTTTAACGTAATGGCAAGTGTAATGTCTTTTTCTGCGACTCTTCCAATGTCAGAATAAGTCCTGTTGGCTCCATGATCACTTCCTCCGTGACCCGCATCCAGAACGATAGTAAACTTCTTTTGGGAGAAAATAAAGTTGCTGGTAAGGATAAGGAGAAATGATAAAATTATTTTAAAATTTTGTTTGTACATCTTACAGTTATAAAAATTATATTAATTTTGAGCCTTAATTATATAGTATAAAATTGGCCAAAACCGTCTTCAAAAATATATTACAAATTTTAATTATCCTAATTTTTAACAATTTTTTAGCACAGAAAACTCCTGAAAAATTGCCTAAAAATGCGGTTAATGATACTATTTCCAAAAAGGATACCATAGTTGTAAAAAAAGAATCTTTAAATGATGTTCTTCGTACCAAAGCGGATGATCAGAGAAGAGATGTCCCGAAAAAAATGACATTCCTGAATAAAAATGCTCAGGTAAAATATCAGGATATGCAGATTGATGCAGACTACATCTCTATTGATGATAATAAAAGTCTGATCTATGCCAGAGGAAAACAGGATTCTTTAGGGAAGATTATTGAACCTGTAATTACCACGCAGGCAGGAAAAAAATACGAAACCAACGAATTCAGCTATAATACAAAAACGAAACAGGCCATTGCTTTCAATGCAAGAACAGAAGAAAGTGAAGGGGTAATTATAGCTCAGAAAACAAAAAAATATAATGATTCCGTATTCGCGATGAGAAAAGCGGATTATACAACGGATGATTATTTCATTAAGAAAAAAGATACGGCAGCGGATTATTTTATGAGAGCTTATAATATTAAGCTGATTAAAACCAAGAATAAATCCCAGATCGTTACAGGTCCTATTCAAATGTTTATTGAGCAGGTTCCTACGCCGCTTTATCTTCCTTTTGCCATTTTGCCGTTCTCGGATAAAAGAGCAGCGGGTATCCTGATCCCGAGTTTCGGGGAAAGGGAAGATGTAGGTTTCTTCCTGAATGGAATAGGATATTACCAACCCATTGGAGAACACTTCGATCTTAAAGTTTTAGCTGATATCTATACAAAAGGAAGCTGGAATTTACGTCCTCAGATGAACTATCAGAAGAAATACCGTTACTCCGGAAACTTTACGGCAGATATCGGTACCATGGTAAGAGGAATTAAAGGACTGGATGATTATACCAAAAACAGTACCTACAGAATAAACTGGACGCATTCTCAGGATTCTAAAGCTAATCCTTTCCTTACATTCAGTGCTTCAGTAGATATTGTAAGTACCAAGTTCTATAACAATCCGCTTAATAACAACTACATTTTCAACCAGAATGTATTGAATACCCAGCAGAACTCTACGGTAACCCTTACCAAGAGATTCCTGAAACTTCCGATGACGATTACAGGAACGGCTTCTTATTCTCAAAACTTTGCAACGGGATTGGCAGACCTTCGTCTTCCGCAAATGAACGTAGCCATCAACCAGTTTTATCTGTTTAAATCAAGAACAGGAATCAGACAGGGACTTCTTGAAAATATTACAGTAAATACCGGATTCAACCTTACCAATTTCGTAAACACTCAGGAAAATGAGCTGTTTAAAAAAGAAATGTGGGATAAGATGCAGACAGGGCTTAAAAATAACATCGCTTTAGCAACCAATACAACATTGGCGAAATATTTCACTTTCAGTTTAAGTGCGAATATTGATAACGCTTTGACAACAAAAACGCTGAACAGATATTATGATCCCGTAAAAAATGTAACCGTTGACGAGATTAATAAAAACTTTACAGGATATTCTACCTTCTCTACTTCTGCAAGTCTTCAGACAACGCTTTTCGGAATGATGAAATTCAAAAAAGGATCTACAGTGGAAGCGGTGAGACATATGATGACTCCGAGTGTGAGCTTTACTTATTCACCGGACTTTTCAAGTCCTAACTTCGGATATTACAAGAATTATTACAATGCCAACGGAGCACTAACCCCTTATTCTATTTTTGAAAAAGGGATCATCTCAAGTCCGTCAAGTGGTATGCAGGGAGCTTTAGGTTTCAATATCGGTAACAATATTGAGATGAAAGTAAAGTCTAAGAGTGATTCTACAGGAGTGAAAAAAATCAAGATTTTTGAATCTTTAAACTTTGCAGGAAGCTACAACTTTGCCGCTAAAGACCATCCTTGGTCTGTATTTTCAATCAATGGACAGTCTTCTTTTTTCAACAATAAACTTACGGTAAATACCAGTCTGGCACTGGAACCTTATAAAATTGACTTCTCATCAGGACAGGATACAGGAATAAGAACAGAACAGTTCGGGCATTTCAGTGTACAGGGATTCAACGTTCAGTTGTCTTATCCTTTAAGCAGCGAAATTTTTGGAGAGAAGAAAGATTATGCTAAAAAGTATTCGTCGAAAGGAGAAGTCAGAAATGAAAATTATTATTTTGATGATGATCATTATGCTCACTTTGATCAGGCATGGACTTTGAATATTAGTGCCAATTATGCCTACTCAAAAGGATTAAGCAGGTTTGGTAATAAAATTGCATCTTTAGGTTTGGATGGTAGTATTAAACTTACCCCTTACTGGAATATCAACGGAAGTACGCATTATGATATGGTGACTAAAGAATTGGCGTATACAAGAATTGGTTTTTCAAGAGATCAGCGAAGTTTTACCATCAATTTCAACTGGGTTCCTTTCGGACAGTATAAAGTATATGACTTCTTTATCGGGATCAAAGCCAATATCTTAAGTGATGCATTGAAGTACAAAGACAGAAGCTTTACCCAGCCTAATGCACCTTTCTAATATCAGATTGGCATTTGAGAATATAAATTTTATATTTGCAAGCAAAATAAATTCTAATGAAGTCACTGCTAACGAGATTTTCTTTTTAATGAATACCGTAGATGTGACTGCCTATAACTTTAGAAAAAATAATATCCACATATGAAACAAATAATCAACACAGTTAATGCACCTGCAGCTATCGGACCTTATTCACAAGCTAATATGGCAAATGGAGTTTTATATATCTCCGGACAGATTCCTGTAGATCCTGCAACTGGTAAATTGGTAGAAGGAATTGAAAAAGAAACGCACCAGGTAATGAAAAACCTTGAAGCGATCCTTACTGAAGCTGGTATGACTTTTAAAAATGTTGTAAAAGCTACCATCTTCCTTAAGAGTATGGATGATTTTGCTGTAATGAATGATATCTATGCTTCTTACTTAGATTCAGAAAGCTACCCGGCCCGTGAAACCGTACAGGTTTCTTGCCTGCCTAAAAATGTGGATATCGAAATTTCTATGATTGCACATCAGGATTAATGAATTTTATAAGAAATACAATTGCGGTTCTGGTAGGTCTTGGTATTGCAGGACTTATTATTACTCTTGGTATAAGGGTGTTTCCGCAATGGGTAACTTTTGAGGCTTTTGCTCCGTTTGAGCACTGGCAAAGGTTTCTTTTCAGCATGAAAGATGACAAGGCATTTTTCGGCTTCCTGTTGTTTATTTCCGGTCTGGGAACTACAATTGGAGGAGTCGCAACAGCTATTATTGTAAAATATGCTAAAGTAGCCTATGCTATTCTGATCGGATTTATTATGCTCTTTATCGCAATGCTGGATGTTATTATTTTTCCTTATCATCCCACATTTTATAAGATCTCTATTTTCCTTACATTCTTTCCGTTTTCCTGGATTGGAGGTAAGATTGTAGAAGTGATTTATGAGCGGAACAGGAAGAAAGTAATTTCTGAAAAAATGAATAAGCCTAAATAAAATATAAAAAACGCTGCAGATTTCTGCAGCGTTTTTTTGTTGATATGAAAACCAATTTGTGTTCTGATTAAGGCATTTTAAATCCTTTCGTATAAATTCTTCCGTAGTCATCCACAAATTTCACCTGTACATTCCCCTGGTATTTCTCAAGAGTCTTTTCTACATCTTTCTGTGAATTTACTGGTTTGCCATTTACTTCAATGATGATGTAGTTGTCAACGATTCCGATTTTAGCCATTTCGCTGCCTTCAGATACATTTTTTGCTACAACACCACTGTTCAGTCCGTATTCTGTTTTGAAACGCTCTGTAAGAGGATCAAATTCAGCTCCGATTTTTTCAGTCACACTAAGGTCGGCTTTCGTTCTTGTAGAAGTTCCTCCTTTCTGGTCTCTAAGCGTTACAGAAGTAGTTCCTTCTTTACCATTTCTAGAATACGTTACCTGTACTTTATCACCAGGACGTTTGCTTCCGATAGACATAGAAAGGTCAGCAAAATCCGTGATGTCGTAGTTGTCTACTTTAGTGATTACATCTCCTTTTTTAAGTCCTGCATCTTCAGCGCCACTGTTTTCACCAAATCCTGTAACATAAATTCCGGAACCTACTTTCAGATTTGTTTTGAACTGCTTGTTGTAAGAAGTTACCAATTGATCATTTGAAAGATCTAAAGACTGAACTCCAAGGAATCCTCTCTGTACAATTCCGAATTTCTTGATATCCTCAACAATTTTTCGTGCCAGATTAGCAGGAACAGCAAATCCGTATCCCTGGTAATATCCTGTAGTAGACTGAATCGCAGAGTTGATCCCGATAAGTTCCCCATTCGTATTCACCAAAGCTCCTCCTGAGTTACCTGGATTAATGGCTGCATCGGTTTGAATGAAACTTTCAATAGGATTCGTTGCTTTACCCTGGCTTCCCAGAATTCCGATACCTCTTCCTTTAGCAGAAACAATACCAGCGGTTACGGTAGAGTTTAGTCCCAATGGGTTTCCTACTGCCAGTACCCATTGTCCTACATCAATATTGTCTGAGTTTGCAAAATTTAAATAAGGAAGACCTTTTTCTTCAATCTTTAATAAAGAGATATCCGTATTAGGGTCTGTTCCCACCAATGTTGCAATATATGATTTCTTGTTGCTCAACACTACTTCCAGCTTATTAGCACCTGCTACAACGTGATTGTTTGAAATGATATAACCGTCCGGAGAGATGATTACACCGGAACCCATTCCTGATGGCATATTTTCAGGAGCCTGCTGTTGCTTCTGTCTTTGCTGGCCTCTTCCTCCGAAAGGATCTCCAAAGAAAAAGTCGAACAAGTCCTGCTCTGAAGCCCTGCTTGCTGTTCTGCTTTGGTAATTCTTAATGGTAACTACAGCGGGAACAGTTGTTTTCGCTGCTTTTACAAAATCATCACCTACAGCGCCCGTATTCATTCCTGCGAATGAAGTATTAGGTGCAGCGGTTGTAAAATAAGATTGATCTCCATTGTTGGATTTGTGTCCGAAATATTGTAAACCTCCAACGGTAGTAGCTCCGGAAATGACTCCAACTACTGCAAATGGTAATAGTTTTTTTAAAGTACTCTTCATTGTATATCTTTCTTGTTTATTAATTAATTTCTTTTTTATGTTTTTGAGTAAACAAATTTAATGTTAAATAAGTAAGCAATTAGTATGCTATGTTTCAATTTTAACTAAAATTTAACGGCTATTATATCAATTTGTGTCTTATGTCATAATTGTTAATGCCAGAGTTAACAAAACTTAAAAAAAAATTAAAGAAAATATGACAGAATGTTGGTTAAAATATGCTGGATTTTTTACTCTTTTATTACAAATTGTTTACTTCTGATCACTGATTGTTCACAACTCGTGATTTCTGTCATCAATATACTTAATTCTAAAATTCTTATCTTTGCAAAAATTTTATTCTCACTTAAAACGTTTATAGCATGCAACTGTATAACACCTTAAGCGCAGAAGAAAGAGCTCAACTTATTGATGAAGCCGGTAAAGACCGTCTTACTTTGTCTTTCTATGCGTATGCCAAAATCGAAGACCCCAAAAAATTTCGCGACGAATTATTTATAGCCTGGAATGCCCTTGACGCCCTTGGCCGTATTTATGTTGCAACAGAAGGAATCAATGCTCAGATGAGTGTTCCTGCAGACCAGTTTGAGGCTTTTCGAGATACGCTGGAAGTGTATGACTTCATGAAGGGAATCCGTTTGAACGTAGCGGTAGACCAGGACAATTACTCTTTTTTAAAATTAACCATAAAAGTCAGAAACAAAATTGTTGCTGACGGTTTGAATGACGAGACTTTTGATGTTACCAACAAAGGTATTCACTTAAAAGCTCAGGAATTCAACAATCTCCTTGAAGATCCCAATACTATCGTAGTAGACTTCAGAAATCACTACGAAAGTGAAGTAGGACATTTTGAAGGAGCTATTACTCCGGATGTGGAAAACTTCAGAGAAAGTTTACCAATTATCAATGAGCAGTTACAGGATTTTAAAGAAGATAAAAACCTGTTGATGTACTGTACCGGAGGAATCCGTTGTGAAAAAGCCAGTGCTTACTTCAAACATCAAGGGTTTAAAAATGTTTATCAATTAGAAGGCGGAATTATTGAATATACCCGCCAGATCAAAGAAGAAGGAATAGAAAGTAAGTTTATCGGTAAAAATTTTGTATTTGACCACCGTTTGGGAGAAAGGATTACTGATGATATCATTGCCCAGTGCCACCAGTGTGGAAAACCTTGTGATAATCATACCAACTGTGCGAATGATGCTTGCCACCTATTGTTTATCCAGTGTGATGATTGTAAAGCAGCCATGGAAAACTGCTGTTCTACAGAATGTCTGGATACGGTACATTTACCTTGGGACGAGCAGCTAAAATTAAGAAAAGGACTGCAGGTTGGGAATAAAGTATTCAGAAAAGGAAAATCTGATGCCTTGAAATTCAAAAATTCAGGGGATTTAACTGATAAACCTTTAGCGAAAGCTGAAACAAAAAATATCCGTCAAAAGATTGCGGTTAAAAAAGAACTGATTGGAAAGGCAGAGCATTATTTCTCAAAATCAAAAATTGCACAGTTCTTAATTGAACATAAAGACTTGTCAGTTGGAGATAAAGTATTAATTTCCGGTCCTACAACTGGGGAGCAGGAAGTTACTATTACTGAAATCTATGCGAACGGAGGGCCTTGTGAAACAGCAAAAATTGGAGATCAGATTACCTTCGAACTTCCATTTAGAGTTCGTTTATCTGATAAACTGTACAGAATTGTGCAAAACGCATAATCCGGAATAAGCGATAAAGCTGCAAAAGCTTGTCAGGTACAAATTATTTCAGTTCAAATAACTTAATAATTATGCTAAAAGCTGAGCTTAGAAAAAAATACACTCAAAAAAGAAAAGCCTTGTCTCCTGATGAGGCTTTCTTGTTATCAGAGAATATTTTTGAAAATTTCATTCATTATTTCAATCCAAAAGAATCGGAAAAAGTACATGTTTTTGTCCCAATTCCGGTAAGAAAGGAAATTGATACCCAAATCTTCATACGCTATTTTCTGGCTCATAATATCCGTGTTTATGTGCCTAAAATTGTAGGTGATCAGCTTATTAATATAGAAGTTTTTGAAGAAACGGTCTTTGAGACCAATAGTTGGGGGATTTCTGAGCCTGTTTCCAATGAAGATTCCGGTGAGAATGCATTTGATTATGTGATTACGCCTTTGTTGTATTGTGACAAAAAAGGAAATAGGGTAGGATATGGCAAAGGGTTTTATGACGGATTGTTTCAAAATGTGTCCGCTGAGACCAAAAAAATCGGAGTCAATTATTTTGACCCCGATGAATATGTGGATGATGTCTGGGAAAATGATATTCCCCTGGACTATTTGGTTACTCCTACTAAAGTACTGTCATTCTTAAGCGGTTTGGAATAAAAATCTAAAAAGTAAAACTTAAATTCTTTTTTAAGCTTGGACGTTGAAAGCAGAATGTATTGTGCATTCTTTTCAAAGCTTCCCAAAGACTTGTTTTTATTGTCAAAGTACTCAACATTGAACTTGGCGTAGTCTAAAGTGTCCTTTTTATAGAATTCTTTATACACATTCAGGTTGCTGACTTTTGCTGATTTTGCTTTAAGGCTGTCCAGTTCCTTCAATAATCTTTTAAAAGTCAGAGAATCCGGTTTATGGAAATAGCTTTCCATCTGTGAGTAAATAACCGTGTCTATTTCTGTATTTCTGTTTCCACTAAGGTATAGAGTAGACAGATCCAGAAGTTCCTGAACTTTTTGTTTAGTAATGGAATTGATTGCCTGCATGCTGTCCATTTGTACTGCAGGATAGCTTTTTTCATTGTTGCTGTTTCGTAGTTTATCGAGGTCGCTTACCTCTGAGGTTTTATTATTACAGGCAATAAATAATGTCAGAAGCACGGTGAAAATTAAAAAATTACTTATTCTTTTCATCTGTGGTAGCAATTTTAAATTTGATGGATACAATCTTACCTTTGTTATCCTTTTTCATTTCTATTACATTCAGGTTTTTCAGAGAAGTGGTAGGCGTGGTTACCAATGTGATATATTTCTGCTTATTCAGGCTTTCTATACCATACGTATCATTGTCATAAACCTGGTAGATTACAGCATTATTACTGATCAGGTTTTCCAGCTGATTTCTTTTCTGCTTAATAAGAGCAACCTGTTCATCAGGATTTCCTCCTTTAATGTCTTTTATAGAGAAATAATAAACGGCCATCTTATAATCATCCGGTTTAAGCTCGATTTTTTCTTCTTCCGGAGCATTTTCAAGATTTCGATTTACCTCCAGAGGCTCGTAGAAAGGAGCACTGATTCGCATTTTTAAATTTTTATCCTTCGTAGAATAATAAAAACACTCGCCCGGCTTTATTTTATACATCAACGGAGACTCATTTTCTTTCACCACCATTATTTCCAATGTATTGATAACGGAAACTCCTCTGTCTTTATCAATGAAACAATATTTGTAAGTTTTTGAAAAAAGTACATCCTTAAATCCTAAAAGTCCGGTAATGGTAATCAAAACGGAAGTAACAAGTGCCCAGGCATTTTTTTTGAAGAAATTTTTCTTAGGCGGAACCGATGAAATTTCAATTTCATTAGTTGGTATGTTGTTTTTTGTAACGTTTTGATTATCAGTATTTGATTTTTGTAAATCAGTATTTTGTGGGGTCTTTATTTCCGGTTTTTTAGGCTGAATTTCTGTTTTTGGAAGTTCAGGTGCCGAAGAAACTGTTTTTTCTAGTTCATTGATTTCTTCTTCCTCCAGATTTTCATTTTCCAGTAATAATTCACCGGCAAAAAGATGTTGTTTTTTGAATTCATACCAAGAGTCATAACCTGTATAAATACTCAATAAATTGAGCATATCTATTCTAGGCAATTTAGTAACAGGTGAAGTTTTAAAATAGGTGTAAAATGACTTTTCACTGATGTTACCTTTTGCTTTTTTCCGCAGGTCTTCCTGGAAATATATAATATCTATACCCTTCCACTTGGAGATATCATCCTGTGAAGGGGTATATTCTTTTAAGTATTGACCCTGAACTTCCTTTTTTAGCTGTTCAAAGTGTAATAGATCTAAATCTGTCAATTTTTCAAAAAGTAATTAAATTGTTGATTATCAGCTATGTTTTTTTGTAAAACTATTTTACAAAGGTATTACAATTATTTTTCATAGACAAATTTTCTAACTGCTCTACCTTTGTCTTGTTCAAATAACAGAACAGAAGAAAATTTTATAAAACAATATTAACAAAATTAAATTTAATTTATTATGAAAAAGTCATTATTCGTAGCTGCTATCGCTGCAATCTCTCTAGTTGCTTGTAAAAAAACTGAAGCTACTGCTACTGAAGGTACAACTGATTCTGCTGCTGCTACTGTAGCTGATTCTGCTGCTGTAGTTTCTGATTCAGCTGCTAAAGTTGTTGATTCTGCTGCAATTACTGCTGTAGAAGCTACTAAAGATGCTGCTGCTGCTACTACTGCTGCTGGTGCTGAAGTTGCTAAAGATGCTGCTAAAGGAGCTGCTGACGCTGCTAAAGGTGCTGCTGATGCTGCTAAAGGAGCTGCTGATGCTGCTAAAGATGCTGCTAAGAAATAATTCTAGCATACGCTTAACAATAAAAAAACCGTTTCACCCAGTGAAACGGTTTTTTTGTGCTTAGTCATTGCGAGCCAAAGGCGAAGCAATCTTATATTATTAGAGGGATAAACTATTGTCTATCCTTTTTTCTGTCTTAAAGATTCATAGCAGGTAATCGCTACTGCATTGCTCAGGTTAAGAGAATCAATACTTCCGGCCATAGGAATCAGCGTGTTTTTTCCTTTTCCAATCCAGAAATCGCTCAATCCCGAATGTTCTGTACCGAATAATACCGCCGAACGTTGTCTGAAATCTCTTTTATAAAGGTCTTCAGCACTTTCATCCATGAGTGTAGTGTAGATATTGAAACTATTCTTTTGCAGGAATTCCAATGTTTCTTCATTTTCAGCCTGATATACTTCCATTCCAAAAAGACATCCTACACTGGATCTGATTACATTAGGGTTATAAAAATCGGTTTTTCCGTCAGCAACAATCAATGCATCTACTCCAAAAGCTTCACAGCTTCTTAAAATAGCACCAAGATTTCCTGGTTTTTCCACTCCTTCTACAATAATTACTGTAGAATTTTCTTTAGGAATAAATGAAGAAAGTGGCATTTCTTTGGCGTGGTAGATCCCGATAATCCCTTCAGAACTTCCTCTGTACGCTATTTTTTCATACACTTTTTCACTTACATAATGAATTTTTCCACCAGGAAGGGTTCCTTTAAAAATATTTTCACAGATAAAGAACTCCATCGGTTCAAAATCATACTGCATGGCTCTTTCATTTTCCTGTTGGCCTTCTACTACAAAAACTTTTGATTTTTTACGAAACCTGTTGTCAGTAAGGAGCTTAGTGACATTTTTTATTTTATCGTTTTGAAAACTTTCTATCAACATTCCGCAAAATTATGCAAAATTTATGATTGAACTTCCCTGGTTTTCATAAAAAGGCTGTTCCATTTAACTTCAAATAGAATTTATTTTTCTTTTTACACAAAACTTAAATCTGAACTTTCTGTGGTAAGCGACTTCTTTATGAGGATTAGCTGTCTGACGGTTCAATAAGATTACTATTATCAATAAGACTTTGAGGCAGTTCTTTTTTGTTTTTAATTCCCAATGACTTCAGCTTTTGAGTTTGGGTAATGAGATTGTCATTTCCGGTGTGAAGTTGTTTGTAGGCATCATTATATACATTCTTTGCCTGATCCAGATTTCGCCCTACTTTTTCCAGGTTTTCTACAAAACCTACAAATTTGTCATACAGTCTTGCCCCGCGATCAGCAATTTCTATAGAATTTCTATTCTGATACTCACGTTTCCAAAGATCAGCGATCAGTTTAAGAGAAGTGATCAGATTGCTTGGATTAAGCAGAAGTATTCTTTTTTCATAAGCATAGTTCCATAGATTATGATCAGCCTGCATGGCTGCAATGTAGGCTGGTTCACTAGGAATAAACATCATGACGAAATCCATAGACTTGTCGTAGTCGTCATAAGCTTTTTGACTAAGCTGTGAAATGTGGTTTTTGATAGATCCAAGATGCTGGCTCAGCTTTATGGCATAAACGTCCGGATCGGTTTCGTCTACCAAATCTGTAAAGGCAGTCAGGGATACTTTGGAATCAATGATGACATTTCTTTCATCCGGATATTTTATCACTGCATCGGGGCGCATTTTTTTTCCGGAAAATTCGGAGAATAAAGCGTTGTTGTCTTCATCGCGTAATTCATGTTCCAGAAAATATTCTCTTCCTTTTACCAGACCGGATTTTTCAAGAATGCTTTCAAGGATCATCTCACCCCAGTTTCCCTGAGTTTTGCTTTCTCCTTTCAGAGCCCGGGTAAGTTTTTTGGCATCATCAGAAATCTGTTGGTTAAGTTCTGCAAGTTCCTTTACTTTTTCTGCGAGGGAGAATCGTTCTTTATTTTCCTTTTCGTAGGCCTCGTTGACTTTATTTTTTAAATCAGCAATTTTCTCCTGAAAAGGTTCCAGAATGTTTTTTAAATTATTCTGATTTAAAGTGGTGAATTTCTCTGTTTTTTCTTCTAAAATTTTGTTCGCAAGGTTTTCAAACTGAAGTTTTGAATCTTCCTGTATCTTTATAATTTCTTCTTTCTGAGTGTCAAGAGATTTTTGTAGACCTTCATTCTTTGCTGAAAGTTCGGAGTTTTTTGCAAAAATAGACTGCTTTTCAAGAATATGGGTTTCTATCTGCGAAGTTTGTCTTTGATGGGTTTGCTTTAATTCCTGAAACTGAGTGTTTAAAGAAGCATATTCGGCAGAAATTTTAGAAAATTCATTTTTCAAATCATCCAGATGGTCCTGCTGTAGGATATTGGCTTCCTTCTCTTTATTGATATTTTGATTAAGTTCCTGAATCTTAAGATTGGAATTTTCAAGATCAGACCGGTTTTTAATAGATAAGGTATTCAGCTCATCATAAGAACTCCTTGAAACCATTGATGATTTCAGTGCAAAATATAATATAATAGCGCCCAGTACACCACCGGCAACCAACCCAATAATTAAATATATCATCTCCATCTTCCAAAATTATGAAAAAAGGGTGGAAGAAGTATGGACAATAGGTGTTTGTTCTACTATTTTAAAAGATGGATGAAATGTCTGAGACTATTTGATAGAGCTTCATTACCTCTCTCTTCCAGCTTCCAGCCTCCTTTATTAATTAGAATACCTATATTTATAGGAAATTTCAGAGACTTATGAATATTTTGTTGGTAGAAGATGATCAAAGAATCAGCAATTTCCTGATAAAAGGTCTTTCCGAGGCTGGCTATCACATGACGCTTGCAGATTCCGGGGAAAAGGCTCGTGAACTTCTTCATACCTATGATTTCGATATTATTTTAATGGATATCATGCTTCCCGGACTGGATGGGATGCAGCTTACCCAGATTATCAGATTTAAAGGAAATTATACTCCGATTTTAGTTTTAAGTGCATTGAACAGTCCGGATGACAAGATCAAAATGCTGGATATGGGTGCGGATGATTATTTATCTAAACCTTTCCATTTTGAAGAACTGATTTCAAGGATTAAAGCTTTAACAAGACGCAATAAACTGAGCTATCAGAAAGAAGACCAGTATCTGTCATGTGGAAATATCACCATTGATACAGACCTCCATAAGGTTACTCAGAATGATAAGGAAATTGAGTTTTCTCCTACAGAATACAAGCTTTTCACTTTTCTTATGGAGAATAAAAATAAAGTGCTGAGCAGAACCCAGATCTTACATAAAGTGTGGGGAATTGATTTTGATAATACAACGAATGTAGTAGACGTTTATATTTCCTACGTGCGTAATAAGATTGACGAAACAGAACAGAAAATAATCCATACGGTGAAAGGAACCGGCTATTTGATTAAAGACTGAAAATGACTCTCAGAAACAGGTTCACCCTTATTTCAAGCCTTTCGTTCGGCATTGTTTCTATCATCACATCTGCGGTGATATTCTTTGCTTATTATGACAGTACCAAGATTTTTTATTTTGAAAAGCTTAGAAATACAGCTCTTATTTCTGCTATTTATTACCTTGAAAAAGATGAGCTTCCAAAAGACCGTCATGCTCAGATCAAAAAAGAATATAATCACCTGATTCAGAATAACAGGGTAGCGGTTTACAATCAGAATAATGAAGTTACCTTTGGACATAATGTGAATGATAAGAATATAAAACTTTCTCATCTGCAGGCTGTCCGAAATAATAAAGGAATTCAGTTTATGTCTGATAATCAATTCTACTATGGAATTTTTTATCCGGATAATCAAGGTGATTTTGTGGTTTTTGTAAAATCATCAAACGATTCTTTTCAATCACAGATATTGAGGCTTGCCATTATTATGCTTTCTGTACTGGTAGTGGGTTTGCTGGCGATTTATTTTCTGAGCAGGTATCTTTCAAAGGTGGTTTATAAGCCTATTTCCAATGTTGTAGAACGTATTAATAAAGTGGATTACAATAATATTTCTACGGCAATTACTTCTACCAATACCAATGATGAAATTGAAGATCTTATAAAATCTTACAATAAACTGTTGGGAAGGATTTCTGAAAATGTTCTCTTACAGCAGAATTTTATTAATTATGTTTCTCATGAGTTTAAAACTCCGCTGGCAGCAATTTCCGGAAACCTGGAAGTCTTTGCTCAAAAGGATAGAACTCCGGAAGAATATAGAGAAGTGGCAAAAGAATCATTAGATCATGTTTATGAGATTGAAAATATTTTAAACAATCTTCTGCTGATGTCCGGAATGTCTAAACTGGAATCTTCTCATAAACTGATGAGAGTGGATGAGCTGATCTGGAAAATCTATGAGAAATTAGAACCGAAAGCAAAAGAAAACAATTCATCCATTAAAATACAGCTTCAGGTAACAAAACCTGCTTTGCTGGAATTTCCAGGAAATGAAACTCTGCTATATTTGGCATTATATAATATTGTTGAAAATGCCATCAAGTATTCTTATGATAAACCTGTAGTGATTGTATTATCAGAGAAAAATAGTCAGTTGTATATTGAAGTAAGAGATGAAGGAAGGGGAATTCCCGCGGATGATCTTATGAAAATAGCTGAAACTTTTTACAGGGGAAAAAATGTAGACACAGTGAAAGGCAGTGGAATTGGTTTATCCCTTTCTAAAAGTATTTTTGATCATCATCATATTGCAATGAAAATTGATTCCGTTGTAAATGTTGGGACCAGTGTTCTTCTTGAATTTCCAGCTCATTCTTGATTTTTTCTCTCACAAATTTCCCAGATCTCGCAAATTGATAATTTTAGATTCATTTTAAATCTTAAAAATCTGTGTCATCCGTGAAATCTGTGAGAGATTTGAATATTCAATAGCAGCGGGTTAAAACCGCTTACAAAATGCATTCAAAATCCTTCGGCTTTAGCCAAAACATATTAATTCAACACACTTCCCAGAAATAAAAAAAGTTCTAATCAAACTCTAATGTTGAACTAACCGAATTCTAATTTTCTTTACAATTCCCTCTAATATTAGACAAATAGCTTTGTAGTCATAAATAAAAGACCCTTGAAGAAGCTATTTTTTACCCTATTTTATATTCATTGTTTCAGTTTCTTTTCAGCGCAGATTTCAGACACTATGAAGATCAGCAGAAAGGAAGCTGAAACTATTTTTCTGGCTAAAAACCTCGACCTCATTGCACAGAAGCTTGAAATTTCACAAGCTGAAGCAAGAGCGGTTCAGGCTAAATACTGGCCTAATCCTACATTGAGCATCAGTGAAGTAAACCTATGGAGAACTTATGATATTGAAGAGCAGCCGGCACTGATCGGAAATTGGGGAAAGAATACCCAAATCTCTGCAGAGATAGAGCAGGTGATTCAGACAGCAGGTAAAAGGCGAAAAAATATCGAGCTGCAGAAAATAGAAGTGGAAGGAGAGAAGTATGAGTTGCAGGAAGTTTTACGTGAGCTTAAAAAGACACTCAGAAATACCATTACTGAAATCCTGTACAATCAGGAACAGCAGAAAATCTATCAGGGACAGATTGCTTCCATTGAGAAAATAACAAAATCCTATAACAATCAACTGAATTTGGGCAATATCAGTAAAGCTGAATATGTCCGCCTAAAAGCACAGGAAATTGAATTTAAAAAGAAGCTGATTTCATTAAAACAGGAAATCGAGGATCAGCAGGTAGAGCTTAAAGCTTTATTGATGCTGCCTTCCCAGTCTTATCTGGTTATATCGGATTCATTTGTGATGCCCGAAAAACAACTTTCCGAATTAGAGGTTGCCCAATGGATGGATAAAGCAAAAGAAAACCGTCCTGATATCATGATTTCAAGGAATAAAGAAAAGCATGCGGCTAAAAATCTGGAGATTCAAAATGCTATGAAAACTCCCGATGTCGCCGTTTCTATTGGCTATGACCGCGGAGGAAATATCATGAAAGATTTTATAGGATTAGGTGTTTCTATGGATCTTCCCATTTTCGACCGCAATAAAGGAAATATTCAGGAAGCGAAGCTTGAAATTGAGAAAAGCAAACTTGAGACCCGCAAAAATATGCTGAAGTCTGAGAATGAAATTGTCTCTGTTTTCAGAAACTATATCCGTACCCAACAGGTTTCAGAAGAAATTGATGAAAATTATGAATCTACACTGGACGGCTTGCTGGTAAGTCATGAGAAAAATTTCAGACTAAGAAATATCAGCATGCTGGAATACATGGATTTTCTGGATACCTACATCGGAAATAAAATGATCATTCTGGATACTAAAAAAGAACTTAATCAATACTACGAAAACCTGCAGTATGTTGTAGGACAAGATTTATAAGATATGAACAAAAATATTACCCAATACATTGCTGCAGCTTATCTGTCTGCCCTCATGATCTTTACAGGCTGCGCCGGAAAAGAAGAAAATAAAGAAGCCGATAAAACTTACTGCATCAGCAAAGAACTTAAAAAAGATATTAAGCTGGTTAAAGCAGAAATGCTTCCCATAGAAGAAAGTATTACCCTTACCGGAGAGGTGGAAAGTAATTCAGATAAAACGGTTCCTTTTGTAAGTCTTGTGGACGGAGTGGTGATTGATACTTATTTCTCTCTTGGCGATTATGTGAAAAAGGGACAAACCCTGGCAAGTGTAAAAAGTACGGCTGTGAATGAAATGCAGGATGATACCCAAACTTTACAGGCACAGTTGGCAGTAGCCAAAAGAAAACTATCGTCTGTAGAAGCCATGTATAAAGATGATATTGCTTCTCAGAAAGATTTACAGGAAGCCCGTTCGGAAGTTGCCATTTTGCAATCTAATATTTCCAAAACACAGAAAAACATGCAGCTGTATTCAGCAGGAGGAAATACCATTCAGATAAAAGCTCCGGCAGACGGATATGTTATTTCAAAGAATATTGCTAAAGGAATGCCTGTTACTGCTGGTGGAGATCAGCTGTTTACGATTTCCAATCTGGATAAAGTCTGGGTCATGGCTAATGTATACGCAACCAATATGAGACATGTTTATGTAGATCAGCCCGTAGTGGTAAAAACACTGGCCTATCCGGATGACAATTTTTCAGGAAAGATCAATAATATTTCCCAGGTTTTTAACGAAAATGAAAGGGTTCTCAAAGCCAAGATCATTATGGATAATAATGGAATGAAGCTAAGACCCGGAATGTCTGCAGATGTTGTATTACCCGTTAACTCACAAAACAAAAGTGCATTGGCTATTCCTGCAAAAGCTTTGATTTTTGATAACAACCAAAGTTATGTAGTGGTTTACAAAAAGGACTGTGAGCTGGAGATAAGACCTGTAACGGAAATAGCTTCCAACAGCAAGTATATTTATGTAGAAGGAAATTTAAAACCAGGTGAAAATGTGATTGCTTCCAACGGATTGCTGATTTATGAAAACCTGAAAAACCAATTAAATAACTCCACGAAGTAATGCGAAAATTTGTACAGAATATAGTTTCCTTCTCTTTAAAAAACTCATTGATTGTTCTTCTGGGAACTTTCCTATTGCTGGCCGGAGGAATCTATTCTTATTTACATACCCCCATTGAAGCATTTCCGGATGTTACCAATACCAGAGTAAGAGTCATTACCCAATGGCCTGGAAGAAGTGCTGAAGAAATAGAAAAATTTGTCACCTTACCTATTTCTAAGGAAATGAATGCCATCCCGAATAAAACTTCGGTACGGTCTATTTCCCTATTTGGATTATCAGTGGTGACTGTTATTTTTGATGATCATGTCAATGATTTTTATGCACAGCAGTATGCTTCCAATAAACTCGGAAATGTAGAACTTCCTGGCGGAGCAGAATATAGTATTGAACCTCCGTCCGGAGCTACCGGTGAAATTTACCGGTATATTATCAAGAGTAAACTTCCCATCAAAGAAGTGACGGCAATCCAGGATTGGGTGGTAGAAAGAGAATTGCTTGCGGTTCCCGGTGTTGCTGATGTAGTAAGCTTTGGAGGTGAAGAAAAAACATATGAAATAAAAATTAATCCTACGGAATTACACAATTACGACCTTTCCCCCCTGGATGTGTATGAAGCGGTTTCGAAGAGTAATATTAATGTAGGAGGAGATGTAGTGGCAAAAGGTGATCAGGCTTATGTAGTGCGGGGGATTGGTCTTTTGGAGAAAAAAGAAGATATTGAGAATATTCAGATTGAGGTAAAAGGTTCTACTCCTATTTTGGTAAAGCATGTTGCTGAAGTAAAAATTTCGGCAAAACCAAGATTAGGACAGGTAGGATACAACAAAGAAAATGATGTTGTAGAAGGAATTGTCATCATGCTTCGTGGTGAAAATCCAAGTGAAGTGATTGCGAAACTGAAAGACAGAATAGAACAGTTGAACGGAGGAGAACTTCCCGGTGATGTTCAGATTGTTCCAATTATTGACCGTACAGAATTGGTAAATACTACCGTTCATACCGTTTCCAAAAACCTTATTGAAGGAGTTATTCTGGTTTCCATCATTGTCTTTATATTCCTCTACAACTGGAGAACAACTTTCATTGTAGCATCAGTAATTCCTTTGGCTTTCTTATTTGCAATTATTATGTTGAAAATTCAGGGGCTTCCGGCAAACCTGATTTCGATGGGAGCACTGGATTTCGGACTGCTTCTGGAGGGAACGCTGGTCATTGTTGAACATGTCTTTGTTGCCCTCGAACTTAAAGCCAAGAAGATAGGGCTGAAAAGATTCAACAAAATTTCAAAACTGGGAATTATTAAGAAAAGTGCCGGAAGTGTAGCAAGTTATATTTTCTTCGCTCTATTGATTCTTATCGTTGCCCTGATGCCGATTTTCTCTTTCCAGAAAGTGGAAGGAAAAATGTTCTCACCGTTAGCATTTACGCTTGGATATGCTTTGTTAGGATCATTGATCTTAAGTTTAACCTACGTTCCGGCAATGTGTAAACTGTTACTGACTAAAAATATTGAAGAGAAAGAAAACTTTATCTCGAGATTCTTCAGAGTTAATATCTACAGAATCTATGAGTTCAGTGACCGTCACAAAAAAGGATTCATGATTGGCTTTGTTGCTTTACTTGCCATTTGTGGATGGAGATTTTCAAATTACGGATCCGAATTTTTACCAAAACTGAACGAAGGAGCCATCTACGTGAGAGCAACTCTTCCCAACAGTGTTAACTTGGATGAATCTGTAAGATTGACCAAAGAGATGAAGGAGATTCTCATGAAATATGATGAAGTGAAATTTGTCATGACCCAGACAGGCCGTCCCAATGACGGAACTGATCCCACCGGTTTTTTTAATATTGAATTCAACATTCAGCTGAAGCCGGAAAACGAATGGAAGAAAAAAATATCCAAAGAAGAACTCCTTGAAGAAATGAGAGTCTCTCTTGAAAAGTATCCTGGTATCAACTTTGGATTCAGCCAGCCAATACAGGATAATGTGGAAGAATATGTAGCAGGAGTAAAAGCCCCGCTGGTGATTAAAATTTTTGGGAATGATCTTTTCGAACTTGAAAATTATGCCAATAAAGTAGCCAATTCCATCAGAACAGTTCCGGGAATATCCGATGTGAATGTTTTTAAAAATATTGGATTGCCGGAATTGAGAATACAGCTTCATGATTCTAAAATGGCTAAGTATGGAGTTTCCACAGCAGATGCACAGGCAGTCATCGAAATGACGATTGGCGGACAGGCTGCCACTAAGTTTTATGAAGAAGAAAGAATGTTTGATGTCATGCTGAGATTTGAAAAAGATTACAGAGATACTCCTGAAAAGATGGGGAATATTCTCATCCCGACTCAGGATAATAAAAAAGTTCCGTTGAAAGAAATCGCAACGATTGATTATCATACAGGACCATCATTTATTTACCGTGAAGGAAACAGCAGATACATCGGGGTTGGATTTAATATTGAAGGGCGTGACCTTGGAAGCACCATCAAAGAGGCAAAAGCAAAAGTAGAGAAAGAAGTAAAACTTCCGAAAAACCATAAAATGACCTGGGCCGGAGAATTTGAAAGCAAAGAAAGAGCTGCAAAACAGCTGGCAATGGTAGTACCGATCTCTTTAGTTCTTATTCTGATGCTGTTGTACTTCAACTTTGGAAACATAAAAGATACGCTGATTTCATCCATTACACTGGCATTTGCGTTTATCGGAGGATTTTTATCCCTTTGGTTTACGGGAACCATCTTCGGAATCTCAGCGGGAATCGGGTTCATTATCCTTTTTGGTGTTGCAACGATAGATGGTATCGTCCTGATTGGAGTGATGAAAGAAAATCTCCAAAACAGAATGTCTCTCAAAGAATCCATTGCAGAAGGAGTGAAGAGTAGAATTCGTCCAGTGGTGATGATTGCCCTGATGGGATCTATGGGACTTCTTCCCGCAGCGATGTCAAACGGAATGGGCTCAGAAATTCAGAAACCTTTAGCCATTATGATTGTTGGAGGATTGATTGTCTGTATGCTGCTGTCCTTTACAATACTGCCTATTATTTTCCATTATGCTTATCGTAAAAAGCATAAAGGAGCAATATAGTTTCTTTTATTTTGTTCATTATGAGGCCGGGATCCGTGAGGAAGATCCCGGCCTTTTTTGTTAAGTATTTTTTGTAGACTCTAAAATCTCAATATTCTTCACCACATCACTGCTTTCACATTTTTTAAGTTCTTTTAAAAGAGCAGGGGTGAGGATCTTCGGGTTCAGAATTTGTGTAGCGACTTTTGCTGCTGCATAATCTACAATACCGGTTACAGATTCTCTTAAGAAAATTGGAGTATTGCATGCAATGACTGCTGTTGCCCATGAGGTGTCTCGTGCTTTGGAAATTGCAAAATCAAGTACCACATTATCCTTCCCATTAGAGAGTTTGTCAATAAGATCTACAGGATAACAGATTTTGTTCAGAGAATCCTGAACATTCTGATTAATGGAAGCAATGACATTATTAATATTTTCAAAATCTTTTTTCAACGGATTTATTTTCCGGTAAGGCATGATAGATGCAGCGGAAATACCCAAATCCAGATTGATGTGAGCATTCATACCAAGAAATATATGCTGCAATATCAATAGATTTTTATTTTTAGCAGCTTCAAATGCGATGTACCATGAATTGGTGCATCTTTCGCCTTTGCTGTAGCTTTCCCACGCCTGAATATATCTCTGGGCAAAAGCAAGGTCGAGCAACGTCATCCTTGGGTTATCCTCAAACTTTTTCTGCTGGATTCCTTTCAGAACCTGGGCTGTCATGATTCGGTAGGTACAGGCAAAATATCCTGCCGGACTTTGATTTTCTTTACACCAGATAATGATTTCATCCAGTTTTTTCAGAACTTCCTCAATGGTTTTCATGGTAGATTTTTATTTAAAGATATTGAGAAATTATTATTGCAGTATAACATTGCATATTTTTTAATTAATTCCCTTATATATGATTTATGTCATTTTGGCTTTGAGTACAAAGAGGTAAGTTTACAGACTTAAAATAAAAATATGAAAAAACTAAGTTTCCTGTTTGCCAGTATTATATTACTGTTTGCAGCTTCTTGCTCTACTGATGAGCTGGAAAATCCTAACCTAAATGAAAACTCAAAAAAAAATTCAGGGAGAAATTTTGCTAAAAGCGCTGGTGATGGTATCTATGATGTCTTAGGATACGGTTATAATGCCACGGGGGAATATGCTAATTCTAATTCTTCAGGATATCAGGTGATTGATATTGAGAAATTTAAAACCGAACAGGCAGGTAGATTGATCACTGATAATGTATTCTCTCAGGAATATCTTGAAGAATACGGGGAAAATGCAGAAGCTTATTCAAAAATGGTCTCTACGAAAGTAGGAGCTTCAGCTGGATTCTCTTTATTTAAAAAACTTATTTCGGTTACTTTTAGTTCTGCGGTTAGCAACACTACTACCAACAAATTTGATGCGAAGTACATTTATGGAAGTTATAATCTTTTAATTAAGCAAAGAAGATTTAGATTTAATGCTACTCCTGTCTTATTATCCGATTATTTGACACCGGAGTTTTCCAGTGATTTACAGAATAACAGCCCTGCGCAGATTGTAAACGATTATGGAACCCACGTTGCCATTGATATTTATACAGGAGCTAAGTTAGATGTTATGTTTCAATCTGAAACCACCAATCAAAGCCGTGAAAAAGCAGCCAGAGTTGGAGTTAAAGTTGGGGTAAAGAGTATTTTTGATGCCAATGTTGATAATGACATCGATACTTCAGAATCCAGTAAAAACTTTTCCAGAAAATTATCCTTTAAAACCAGAGGTGGAGATCCATCGAAGAGTTTGGTGGGAGAGCTAAACCTTGACCAGGCAAATCCTAAAATTAATATTTCAAGCTGGCAAAACAGCTCAACACCAGCTAATGCAGTGTTGGTAGAATTTGGAAGCAATGGCTTGATCCCTCTTTATGAATTTATTAAAGATCCTGTAAAGAAAGCTCAGTTAAAAGCTTATATAGACCAATATTTAATTGATAATCAGGTGAGACTGGATTACACAAATACTGCAAACCTTGTGAATGGTAATTTTGTTAGAAATCCTGCTACCAACCAGATATTTTTTATGTTTGAAAACAAACTTAGATATATTCAAAGTCCTATGACTCTTTACGGATTGTTTAATATTACCAGCGGTGAAATCGCGACTGTGAGTCCAAGTAATTTGTCAACAGTAGAGCGCGGGGCGGATTTAACACCTGATAATGATCTTAAACAGGATAATTATACCAATAAGATATATATGAGGGAAGGTAATACTTTAAGATATATTCCTAATATTGGTATCTATAATAAATACAGATTTAATAATAATGCGGTTAAAAAGATAAACGGTACCAATGGTTATATCATCGGCAGCGATATTTTTTAAGGTAAAATTATAATTGTAAAAAAAAGAGACTGTCGGAAAAACAGTCTCTTTTTTTTATTCATCAGATTACGGGGTGATGATAATCGGATCTGGAAAAGGTTCAAGAACCAATGGTTTGCACATGGCTGCCGGTTGACAGGTTCCTCCCATGCATATAAAATTAGTCATAGTAGTGGTGCCGTCAGGACATCTGATCAT
Source organism: Chryseobacterium sp. Marseille-Q8038 (assembly GCF_965111995.1). Classification (NCBI taxonomy): domain Bacteria; kingdom Pseudomonadati; phylum Bacteroidota; class Flavobacteriia; order Flavobacteriales; family Weeksellaceae; genus Chryseobacterium; species Chryseobacterium sp. Marseille-Q8038. The sequence goes on from NZ_CBCOPN010000002.1 coordinate 2,181,053, forward strand.
GCCTTCACCATGGCATCCTCCGGGACATTCTGCAGGATAAAGAGTTCCTCCGAATACATTTTTCAAATCTGTTCTTAAAAGTTTTGTTAAGTTCTTTTTCATGGTTTAATTTTTAATTATGATATTGGTTTATCACTTATTTACAGTGAGTTATGTAAGGTATATTGCTTTTGAGCTAAAATAATTAAATTAATTCATTGTGACAAGATGTATTTCTTAAAATAATTGTTTTTTTTATGATAATGATCTGAAATTCAGAATTTTTAAAAATAAACCGTATATTTAATTCCATATAAAGAGAGATAAAAAGAGGAATCCGAAAATCTTCAAGAGTAGGAAACTAAATTAAACTAAATTAATCATGAAAAATCTAAAAAGCTTAAACAGAAAAGAGTTAAAAACTGTTTTGGGTGGTGCAGCATTAGCTTGTGAGGCACCCGTAGATGGAGGTTGTCCGGCAGGATACATATTCTGCAGTAATCCTTACTGTTGTTATCCCCCAAGAAAACCGTATATCTGTTTTGATTAATAAAAAATCCCTCAATTGAGGGATTTCTTGTTTATTAAGGATTTTCTTTTGCAACTTCATCATGATGTTTAAGATATAAAGGCAGGGCAGCAGAACCATACCATGGGAAAATTTCATAACTGAAAACACCAGCCTGAACTGCAGGATCTGTTTTTACCCATTGTTCGGCTTCTTCTTTAGATTTGGTATTGAAAATAAACATGCCGCGGTAGTTTTCTTTATTCTTTTCGAGGAAAGGGCCGGCGACAACAATTTTACCTTCATCAGCCAGTTTCCCGATATTGGTCATGTGCCCTTTCATGAGCTCGCCCATTTTGGCTTTATCTTCAATCTTAGCGGTACCTGTCGTCAGCATGACAATAGTATAAGGTTTCATTCCATATTTGTCAGCCCCTAAAGATGTTGCCAATTCCTGATTGTATTTAGGTTTATCTGCTTTCTTTTCCTGAGCAAAAGATAATGCTGATAGGAGGAGACCTACAATGAGTAAATTTTTTGATTTCATCTTGTTTTATTTTGATAAATATAATAAAATCTTAAAGATTTTTGAATTGAATTTCAAATGAGGGCATGATACAAAAAAACCTCGATGGATACGAGGTTTATCTTATTGTTCAGATGAGTTTATTTTAATCTTTTATTCTTAAAAATTCTTTCGCCAGTTCAATCATCTTTGGATCGCCTGTATATTTACCGTGTTCGTCAGAAAGTTTTACAGTAGGAATCCATTCTTTATTGGGAGCCTGTACACCGATGAGTTTCATCACAATGTTCATTGGTTTTAATCCCACATCATTGGTAAGGTTGGTTCCGATTCCGAATGAGATCCCAATTTTCCCTCTGCAGTAATTGGTGATTTCTTCTACTTTTTCAAGATTTAATGCATCAGAAAAAATAATATATTTAAACATAGGATTAATGCCATTTCTTTGATAGTGTGCAATGGTTTTGTCTGCAAATTCTAAAGCATCACCACTGTCATGACGCACCCCGTCAAAAAGTTTTGCAAATTTTTTGTCAAACTGCTGGAAGAAAACATCAGTAGTATAAGTATCAGACAGGGCAACTCCAAGATCACCTCTGTAGACATCTACCCAATGTTCCAGTGCCATTTCATTGGCCATTTTGAATCCATATTCAGCGGCATGGAACATAAACCACTCGTGTGCGTGTGTTCCGATAGGCTTTACGCCATACTTCATAGCAAAATGAACATTTGAACTTCCTATAAAAGTTGATTCTTTTTTCTGGGTCAAAGCTTCCATCACCAGATTCTGTACCTTATAAGAATGTCTTCTTCTGGTTCCAAATTCTGCAAATGTTACTCCAAGTCTGCCTAGTGAATCTGCTTTTTCTATCGTCTTGCTCATTACGACCTCATTAGAATCTCTTTCCATGTGGTTCATTTCATAATGCAGCTCACTGATCAGTGCAAGCAAGGGAACTTCCCAGAGGATGGTTCTGTACCAAAGACCCTCCACCGTAACAGAAAGATCGCCTCCTTCCTGATGTATTTTTACTTCGGATGGATCATAATGATACCCTTCTAAAAAATCAAGATAAGGAAGATCTATATAAGGACAGGTTCTCGCCATGAACTTTTTCTCGTCTTTCGTAAGTTTAAGTTCAGCCATCTTATTAACGGCCTCTCTTAAAGCGGCATCAAATCCATCCGGAAAGTGGTGTTTTCCCCTGTTGATAAATTCATATTTTACAATAGAACCCGGGAATAGTTTTACCACTGCATTCTGCATGGTTATTTTATAGAAATCATTATCGAGAATAGAGTTTAATCTTACGCCGTTCATAATATGTGTAATTTTAACGCAAATATAAAAATAAAAAATAAAAATCGCCTAAATGTAAGGCGATTTTTTTGAAATATTTCCATGCTTTTGATGGAGTTATTTTCCAAGATAAGAATTGTACATCCAAACTTCTTTCTCCTGTTCCGTAATATAGTCGCTCATCTGAGAGTTGGTGCCTTCATCTCCAGCTTTATCTGTAATGTCTAAAAGTTCTCTCTGGAGATCAATGACTACTTTAAATGAATTAAGAATCTGCTCAACACTTTTAGTACCGTCTGTCACTTCTTTACTTTCTTTAATGGTTGCTACCTTTAAATAATCAGAATAATTATGTGCAGGAGTAGCTCCCAGGGTAAGAATTCTTTCTGCAATTTCATCAATTTTTAAAACCAGACTGTTATACAATTCTTCAAACTTTGGGTGAAGGGTGAAGAACTGTTCTCCTTTAATATTCCAGTGAGAGCCTCTGGTGTTCTGATAGAATACAGAATAGTTCGCTAACAGTACATTTAATTTTTCTGAAATGTTTTTGCAGTCGGCTTCTTTAAGGCCAATAATACTTGCGTTTTTCATATGTATATATTTATTTTTTTATGGTCGTATACAATCACAGCTTCTATTAAGTATAGGACGAGGCTTTGTTGATGTGATAGATCGTTTATTATTTTGTATACTTCAAATTTACGAAATATCGTGCCGAACACCTCTGATTATTAATAGATGATAACTATAAGAAAGTTTTTAAATATAGTTTGGATATATCGGAGAAGGAGTCCGGAATCTGTTTACAATGAAAAATTTTATATATCATCTTTAAAAAGATAAATTTCATAATTATTTAATATCCATTTTTAAAGCTCCAAAATATAAATTTTTCTGTCTCTTTTTCCGCATGTAGATTGTACTTCCATAATGGTACTTATGAAATGTGATTGATTTGGGATGTAAGTATTTGATTTTAATTTTTATATAAGTATTTGCAGATTAAAAAAATATTACTATTTTTGCACCCTAAAATAAAAAGCAATTAAATGCCTACTATTCAACAATTAGTAAGAAAAGGAAGAGCCACGCTTGCCAAGAAGAGCAAATCGGCTGCCCTTGATTCTTGTCCACAAAGACGTGGAGTATGTACGAGAGTATATACTACTACACCTAAGAAACCTAACTCTGCACTTAGAAAAGTAGCAAGGGTAAGACTTTCAAACGGTAAAGAAGTTAACGCCTATATCCCGGGCGAAGGACATAATCTTCAAGAGCACTCGATAGTATTGGTTAGAGGCGGAAGGGTGAAAGACCTACCGGGAGTACGTTACCACATCGTAAGAGGTGCATTAGACACCGCTGGTGTAAATGGAAGAACTCAGAGAAGATCTAAGTACGGAGCTAAGAGACCTAAACCAGGACAAGCTGCTGCAGCTCCTGCAAAAGGAAAGAAAAAATAATCATTAAATAAGGTACAAAAGCAATGAGAAAGACAAAAGCGAAAAAAAGACCGTTGTTACCAGATCCGAAATTTAATGATCAATTGGTAACGAGATTCGTAAACAACTTAATGCTAGACGGTAAGAAGTCTATCGCATTCAAAATTTTCTATGATGCATTAGAGATCGTAGAAACTAAAAAAGGAGATAACGAAAAAACTGCACTTGAAATCTGGAAAGATGCACTTACAAATGTAATGCCTCACGTAGAAGTACGTTCTAGAAGAGTAGGTGGAGCTAACTTCCAAATCCCTATGCCAATCAGAGCTGATAGAAAGATTTCTATGGCAATGAAATGGTTAATCAAATATTCTAAAGCTAGAAATGATAAGTCTATGGCTTTGAAATTAGCTAACGAAGTTGTAGCTGCTTCAAGAGAAGAAGGTGCTGCTTTCAAAAAGAAATCTGATACTCACAAAATGGCGGAAGCTAACAAGGCTTTCTCACACTTCAAATTCTAATCTGAAATGGGAAGAGATCTTAAATTTACAAGAAATATTGGTATCGCTGCTCACATTGATGCAGGTAAGACTACCACTACAGAAAGGATTCTATTCTACACAGGGGTAAACCACAAAATTGGAGAAGTTCACGATGGTGCTTCTACAATGGACTGGATGGAGCAGGAAGCAGAAAGAGGTATTACTATTACTTCTGCAGCTACCACTTGTTCTTGGAACTTTCCAACAGATCAAGGAAAACCTGTTGCTGATACTAAACCTTACCACTTCAACATCATTGATACACCGGGACACGTTGACTTCACAGTAGAGGTAAACAGATCTTTAAGAGTATTGGATGGATTGGTATTCTTATTCTCTGCAGTAGATGGAGTAGAGCCTCAGTCTGAAACAAACTGGAGACTTGCTGACAACTACAAAGTTGCAAGAATGGGATTTGTAAACAAAATGGATAGACAAGGTGCTGACTTCCTTAACGTGGTAAACCAGGTTAAAGAAATGTTAGGATCTAACGCAGTTCCAATCGTTTTACCAATCGGTGCTGAAGAAGATTTCAAAGGTGTTGTTGACTTAATTAAAAACAGAGCGATCATCTGGGATGAAGCAGGACAAGGAGCTACTTTCGAAGTAGTGCCAATTCCTGAAGACATGAAAGATGAAGTTCTTGAATACAGAGAGAAATTAGTAGAAGCTGTTTCTGAATATGACGAAACTTTGATGGAGAAATTCTTCGAAGATCCGGATTCAATTACAGAAGAAGAAATTAATGCTGCATTGAGAGCTGCTACTATCGATTTATCTATTATCCCAATGACTTGTGGTTCTTCATTCAAGAATAAAGGAGTACAGTTTATGTTGGATGCAGTATGTAAATACTTGCCTTCTCCATTGGATAAAGATGATATCAAAGGTACTGACCCAAGAACAGATGCTGAAATTACAAGAAAGCCATCTGTAGATGAGCCTTTCTCTGCTCTAGCATTTAAGATTGCTACTGACCCGTTCGTGGGAAGATTAGCATTCTTCAGAGCATACTCTGGAAGACTGGATGCTGGTTCTTATATCTTGAACACTCGTTCAGGAGATAAAGAAAGAATCTCTAGAATCTATCAGATGCACGCTAACAAGCAAAACCCAGTAGAATATATTGAAGCTGGTGATATTGGTGCAGCGGTAGGATTCAAGTCTATCAAGACTGGTGATACAATGTGTGACGAGAAAAACCCAATCGTTCTTGAATCGATGGTTTTCCCTGATCCGGTAATTGGTATCGCTGTTGAGCCTAAAACTAAAGCTGACCAGGATAAAATGGGTAACGCTCTAGCTAAATTGGCTGAAGAAGATCCAACGTTTACGGTTAGAACTGACGAAGCTTCTGGACAAACGATCATCTCTGGTATGGGTGAACTTCACTTAGATATCATTGTTGACCGTATGAAGAGAGAATTCAAGGTTGAAGTAAACCAAGGACAACCTCAGGTAGAGTACAAAGAAAACTTAACAAAAGTTGCTCAACACAGAGAAGTTTACAAAAAACAATCTGGTGGTAAAGGTAAATTTGCTGACATTGTATTTGAACTAGGACCTGCAGAAGAAGGTAAAATTGGTTTAGAATTCATCAATGAGATCAAAGGTGGTAACGTTCCTAGAGAATTTGTTCCTGCAATTGAAAAAGGCTTTAAAGCTGCAATGAAAAACGGTCCTTTGGCTGGTTTCGAAGTTGAAGGTATTAAAGTTATTCTTAAAGACGGATCTTTCCACGCGGTGGATTCTGATGCTCTTTCATTTGAAATGGCTGCTAAATTAGGATTTAAAGAAGCGGGACGTGCTGCTAAGCCAGTAATTATGGAGCCTATTATGAAACTGGAAGTTGTAACTCCGGAAGAATATATGGGTAACATCATTGGTGACCTTAACAAAAGAAGAGGTACTATCAGTGGTCAGGAAGAGAAAAACGGTGCTGTTGTAATCAAAGGTTCTGTTCCACTTTCTGAAATGTTTGGATATGTAACTACTCTAAGAACACTTTCATCAGGAAGAGCTACTTCTTCTATGGAATTAGAGAAGTACCAAGCTACTCCACAAAACGTTGCTGAAGAAATCATAGCTAAAGCAAAAGGTTAATTTTTAAATTAAAGAAATGTCACAAAGAATCAGAATAAAACTAAAATCTTACGATTACAACTTGGTAGACAAGTCTGCTGAGAAAATCGTAAAAACGGTAAAGGCTACTGGTGCTGTTGTAAACGGTCCAATTCCATTGCCAACGAATAAGAGAATCTTCACAGTATTGAGATCTCCGCACGTAAACAAGAAAGCAAGAGAGCAGTTCCAACTTTCAGCTCACAAGAGACTAATGGATATCTACTCTTCTTCTTCTAAAACTGTTGATGCTCTAATGAAATTAGAACTTCCTTCAGGTGTAGACGTTGAAATTAAAGTGTGATAAATGCATACTTTGCAATGATTATACAAATCCGTTCCTTTTTAGGAACGGATTTTTTTTGGTGATTGCTTAACGGAATCAAAACGATCAAAAGCAGATTGGAAAACCTTCAAATCTGCTTTTTTTGCATTGTACTTTCTATAACCATAAAAGACGTTGGAGGAATAACCTTTAATGATGTTATGAATCTGTTTGGAGATTATAATGGGTCGTAGGATAAGATTAATGATCTGATATTAATACTTCTTTTTCAGGTGACATATGTCACTCTTGTTTATTTATTTAGAATGAATAAAAATAATAATTTTGCAAAAAATTATCAGATGAATAAAGTAGTATCCTTTTCTCTGCTTGTGTTAGGTGGGGTTTTTGTAAATGCACAGAAAGTTAATGATTCTATTAAAAAGTCGAAGGAAATTGACGAAGTAGAATTATTCGGTGAAAGAAAAAAGCAACCACAAGGTTTGGAGACAATCACAAGATTGCCATTAAAAACCAGAGATCAGATTCAGAGTATTTCAGTAATCTCCCATAAAGTAATTGAGGATCTAGGAGGGTTAACGGTTACAGACGTTGCAAAGAATGTTCCTGGAGTAACTCAATTCGGTAGCTATGGCGGAACCAGAGAAAGTATGTCTATCAGAGGATACAGAGGAGTTCCGGTTTTAAAGAACGGGGTTCAGATGGATTCTGATTTCCGTACTGCAGGAATGCTTACTGATATGCAGGGAATAGAAAGTATTCAGATAATTAAAGGATCTGCGGCTGTAACACAGGGAATAGGTGACGGTTTAGGTTCTGCAGGTGGAGTGATTAATGTGGTCACTAAAGTTCCTAAATTTATCAATCAGACTAATGTTGGCTTCAGATACGGAAGCTGGGATTTCTATAGACCAACAGTTGACTTCCAGAGAGTATTAGATTCTCAGGGTAAAGTTGCTGTCAGACTAAACGCAGCGTACCAAAATAATAATAGCTTCAGAAGATTTATTAATACAGAACGTATTTACGTAAATCCATCCATTGCCATCCGCCCGGACGATAAAACTGAGATTGTGGTAGAAATGGATTATATGCATAATAATACAACACCGGATAGAGGAACTGTAAACCTTGCCAAAGGAGATACTGAGGCAATATACAAAATGCCGGGAAGAAAATTCCTTGGATTTTCTACAGATAAGGCAAAGACCGAAACATTCAACTTCTCAACAACGGTTACACGAAAGCTGACTGAGAAATTGAAATTAAGGGCGGCTTATATGAGCTCATCTTATCAGACTGAAATTGTAGGTGCAGCGCTCGCTCCTTTAAAGAGAGATAATCCCACAGAGTTCCGTAACAGAACATTAACTCGATCTGATAGAGAGGATTTAAATAAAGTATTTCAGTTCGATTTTATTGGAGCCGATGTCATGACAGGATTCATGAAACATACTTTTCAGGTAGGTTTTGACTGGAAAGAATCTAATGTTACAACCACTTCGTATAAAGCTAAAGATGTTGACCAGATCAATGTCCTGAATGAAATCAACAATATTCTTCCTGCAGGAGTTAATATAGACTTATCAACAGCTAATGCTATTAATACAGTAGCACCTACAATGGGGTTAATGGCACAGGATGTCATTACTTTTAATAAGTATATTAAAGCTCATTTAGGAGTTCGTTACAGCAGACTCATTGGCTCGGATAAAGAAAAAGACTACGCCTGGAATCCTTCATTGGGGATTATGATTTCTCCGATTGAAAATATGAACATATTTGGTTCCTATACAAGCACTACCGCGTTGAGAAGTTCCAATAATGTATTGTTTAGCGGAGGGACTGTAGGAGCATCTACTACAAAACAATGGGAGGCTGGAATTAAATCAGACTGGCTGAATGAAAGATTAAGATTTAATGTAACTCTTTTTGATATCAAGACAGATAATTTATCATATGAACTTCTTGATGGTGGAAATCCTACCGGAAAATATGCCCTTGCCGGTAACTTAAAAAGACAGGGTGTTGAAGTTGAATTGATAGGTAAAATTCTTCCCAACCTACAAGTGATGACGGGATGGGCTTATGTGGACGCACAATATGAAGACAGCCCTTCATTTGTGAATGGTTCAGCACCTATTAATACCCCTAAGCATTCTGCTAATGCATGGCTGAACTATAAATTCGATACAGGGATGTTAACAAGCCTTGACGTAGGAGCCGGAATCTATTTTGTTGGACAAAGACCAGTGGATGACTATAAACAACAATATACCAATACAGAAAATGGCCATGTGAATGGAACTCAGCCAGGAGAAAAACCTTTCTTCATGCCGCAATATACTACGGTAGATGCCCAGATAGGATATTCCTTCAAAAATGGATTAGGATTAAGAGGATTCTTTAATAACATCTTTGATTCAGTAGGATATAATTCTTATTTCAGAGGAGGATACATTGATCAGATTCAGCCTAGAAACTTTGCTGTACAGGTAAACTATAAATTCTAAATCAAAAAAATATAATGAAAATTACCAGAATAGTATTCTTAGTATTGATTGCCACAGCTGGTTTAGCTTCATGTTCCGAAGAACATTTGTCTGAAGAAGAACTGAAAACAGCAAGAGAAAATATTGAAAAACATTATAAAGACCCTACAAGTATGTATTCTTGGGGTAACATTTCACCCTGGAAGGAGCATTGGAATACTACATATTATCCAAAAGTTTTTTCACCTCCTCACATCGGTAAAAGCATGATAGCAGAAGAAAAACAAAACCTTGAAAATCGTTTTTCAGGAAAAATCAAATAATATATTTCAAACATTCATATCAATTTTAATTAGAAAACATTAAGACAGTAGTATTGTCTTAATGTTTTTGTTTGTATTTATGATTCCTGATTCCTGTTAATTTTATACATTTAATCACTCATATAAAATGACAATCATGGAAAAAAAGAACCATAGTTTTTTTGAAAAATTTTCAAACTGGGCTGTAAAATTTACAGGAAGTCCATATGCTTTTATGGGCGCTTTTCTTATTGTAGTAGTATGGGCAGTTTCCGGACCTTTTTTCGATTATTCTGAAACCTGGCAGCTTGTCATCAATACCGGAACAACAATCATTACCTTCCTGATGGTATTTCTGATTCAGAAAGCTCAGAACAAAGATTCCAAAGCCATACAGATCAAACTGAATGAACTCATTGCCGCTCATGAAAAAGCAAGCAACCGTATTGTAGATATTGAAGACCTTACAGAAGCAGAACTTGATCAGCTCCACATCTATTATGAAAAACTGGGGCAGCTTGCCAAAAAAGATGCCGATATTCATACATCTCATTCCATAGATGCGGCACAAAGAAACCAGGATTACAAATATGAATTCTTCAAAAGAAAACATGAAGAATGGCTGCAAAAGCGGGAACAAAAAAAGAATTGATTAAAAATTTTCTTAATATTTTAAATATTGTGGTTTATTTTTAATTTTTTAATGGGTGTTATGGTGGTTTTCGGGCTTGTTTTTGATTTTTCATCTGATTTTTAGTATTTTTTTTGATAAATATCTACATTTATTGAAAAAAAATATATGAAAACAAAATTATTTTGCTTGCCGGTATTATTGTTCGCAATATCAGCAAATGCACAATGGAGCAGAGGGTTGCCTCAACAGAAAATAATAAAAAAGAGTGATCGTTCTGTTTACTACCAGCTTGATATTGACCAGATAAGAACGCAGTTACTAAGAGCTCCTAAAGTGGGTGAAGGTTCTCCCATCACTATCAGTATTCCTACTCTTAATGGAAAAATAGAAAAATTTACAGTCAACAGTTTTCCGGTTATGGATGAAGCTTTGGCAAATAAATACCAGTTGGGCTCTTATGTAGGGATTGGAACTGATGATCCAACCAAATACATCCGGTTCAGCGTTGCTCCCAATGATTTCCAGTCTATGATTATTGGTGCCGACGGGCAATATGAATTTATAGAACCTGCAACGTCTGATAAGTCTTATTATTCCGTTCATGGGAAGACTAATAAGAACGGACATGCATTTGTGTGTAATACAAAAGAAGATAAAGAAGCTGTTGCCAGAATGCAGAAGCTTATGAGCTCCGGATCTACAGCAAAATCAAATAATAAAACATTCCATACTCTTAGACTGGCAATGTCCGTAACAGGGGAATATACTGCTTTCTTTGGAGGGGCAGCAGGTGCTCTTACCCAAATAAATGCTACCTTATCAAGAGTGAATGGTGTACTTGAAAAAGAATTTAATGTACATGTTAATGCGATTAATGCTCCCAACCTGATATTTACGGATGCTGCCAATGATCCTTATAGCGAGTCCAGTCTTATGTGCAAATGGAATAATGAATTGATGAATACATTACATGGAGGAGCATACGGTGTTACAGATGCAGATTTTGATATAGGACATTTATTTGGAGCAACAGGTGGCGGTGGAAGTGCCGGTTGCATCGGTTGTATCGGAAGTAATGATACCTCTACAAGTATTGATCCTAATTGTCAAAACTCACCTTCTCCAGGCAATTATAAAGGAAGTGGATATACTTCCCCTGGAATAGATTATTACGCTGGTGGAACATGGAACCAAAACAGTACCGCTCAATTACCACCAAGTGGAGACGCTTTTGATATTGATTTTGTAGCGCATGAAATAGGACACCAATTGGGAGATTCCCATACATACAGTTTCTACGAAAATTTTCTGAATCAGGAAGTAGAACCAGGTTCAGGGTCTACGATCATGGGATATGCAGGGATTACAGGTCCAAATACAGATGTACAAAAGCATTCCGATGTATATTTTCATAATGTAAGTATTGAGCAGGTACAGACCAATCTTGCTTCTGTAACGGCAGATATTGAAACTCCGATTACCAATAACCCACCTGTGGTTACAGCAATGCCTGCTACTTATACCATTCCGAAATCTACAGCATTTGTGTTAACAGCATCAGCTGCAGATCCGGATGGAGATGCAATGACCTATTGCTGGGAACAGGTAAATCCAAGTAGTTTAGGCAATGGAGTAACCAAAAATAACATTGGAAATACAAGTTCAGGAGCAAATTTCAGATCCTGGGCACCTACTGTAAGTCCTACAAGATATTTTCCAAAACTGGCTACCGTGCTTGGTGGTGCGGTAAAAAATACAACAGATTTTGAAGCTGCCAGTACAGTAGCAAGAACAACAAACTTCCGGGTAACGGTAAGAGATAATAAACCGGGAGGACAGGCTCAGACTGCTTATGCTACACAGACTGTCGTTGTAGGGAATGCGGCTGCGTTTACCGTTAATACAACATCACTGACTCCTAATGCAAACTCTACTATTGCATGGACGGTTTCCGGAACTACGGCTTCTCCGTATAATGTAGCGAATGTTAAAATTGATTATACAGAAGATGGTGGAGTAACCTGGAGTGATCTGGCGGCATCAGTACCAAATAACGGATCGGCAAGTGTTTTCATTCCTGCATCTTTAGCCGGAAAAACAATTCACCTGAGAGTTTCTGCAATCGGAAATGTTTTCTACGCAGCGAAGCAGGCTACCGTATCCAGTCTATTGGCTGTTTCTGAAGCTGGAAGTACCAAATCTGTTAAGATTTATCCGAACCCGGTAGAAGATGTATTGAATGTCATGAATGTTTCTTCAAACGCTTCTTATGAAATTTTCAATGCTCCGGGACAGGTGATTGCAAAAGGAACCATAGGAGAGGGTAAAATTAATGTAAGAACACTGGTTAAAGGAATCTACTTTATTACAATCAATAATAAAGAAGAGAAGAGCACCACTAAATTTGTGAAAAAATAATACGGTAAAAATACCAAAATAAAAACCTCTGATCACTCAGAGGTTTTTTTATGGAAGATATTATCTCATGAAATAACTGAAATAACTACAGCTGCCCATAAGGCTCTTCGTTGTTTCAGTGTCAGAATACTGAGCTTTCAGTTGAGCAAAGTAGGTTCTGTATTTCTGGTTTTTAAGTTGGTCCATTTCCTTTTGGCGGGCGTCTTCTTTTTCAGACCATTTCGGATCTGAATAATCAAAATCTTTTGGAGCTTTCGCTTCATACTGGTAATATTTACCCTGTTCAGCACTTGCCATCTGGAATAGGATTCTTGCTTTTTCTTCTTTATTATTGGAAAGCTTAAGTGCTTTTTGATAATAATTGATAGACAGATCAAAATTGTCAGGTTCAATATAAGAGGTATCAAGGAAGTTTTTATAATAATACTTATAAGGATTCTTTCTGTCCGTATTCCAGAAGTCGTATTTACCTCCGTTGCTGTTATCAATATCCATAACAAACAATTGACGGTAATAGCCTAAAATGGAGGTGTTGTACAATAAGTTTCCGATAAGCTGGTTGGCTTTTGCTGCTTTTTCATCCGTTCCGTTTCCAATCTTTTTAAGTTGAATCAGTGCGTCTGCCAGTTCAAGTTTATCCATACTTGTTTTGATGAAAGGGAAATCTGTATAGTTTTCGGCTTTCATACTTTCAGCATCAGGACTTCCGAAACTCTCCCAAACATTATGTCCGAATACCAGATTTGAAATGTTTTTAAATCCGTCATACTCTGCAGGTGCATATTGTTTTGGAGTGATGGTCTGACCATTCTTTTCTGTCCATTCATAATTCTGTCTTGGAATACCTGCAAAGCTTTTTGCTTTTCCATAATAAGCTTTTGCCTTTTCAAAATCGGCAAGCCTCATGGCTCTGTCTCCATAAATGGTACTGAAGAAGGCATCAATATTGCCTACGCTGTCCATGTTTTTGGCAATGATCTGTTGTTCAAACTGAGTTTTATTGGGCTTTCTGTAAAACTCTTCCACACTTTTCACTAAGTTGGAATTTGGATTGTACTGGAGATCAGAGAGCTTATTGTTCATCAGGAAAGATTTTCCGTCTTCTCCCTGAAGGAAGTAACGGTTAGCAATAACATCTTTAAGGAAGTCTGCAGTAGAAGGCACTTCACCATAATAATCGAAATTATCTGTAGCAGCGGTGTCTTTTTTTACTTTTTTCTCTACGAAATATTCCGCATAATCTTTCATCAGGTGATCTTCATATTCTGCATCAATTTTAGGCTGGGAAACAATATCATTCAGGACTTTCATTCTTTTGATTTCCTCCAGATATTCAGGGTTAGCTGTTTTGATGTCGTCCAGAATTTCAGAGCTTCCTTTGTAATCTTTCTTTAAAAATTTGAGATAAGCATCGGCAATCTGCCAGTATTCATCTTTGGATTTTTCTTTTGTTTTACCAGTGAATTTCTCCAGATCATCAAGGAAATCCTGTGTTTTTTCATCGTAATAATAACCTGTTCTGTTATAGAATGGAATTCGGTCAGGATTACTGAATAACTCATCATCACTTTGATCAGCTTTAGCACTATCACCTGTTTTTTCAGATTTCGAACCACCGAAAAGATTTTTAAAGAACCTTACAATTTTCTGCCAGAAAGAAAGTTTTTCTTCCTTTACTTCAGGTTTCGTTTGAGTTGTAGAATTGTTTTTTGCAGCATTGTCCGCAGAATTTTCTTTTGCCGATACCTTTTGAGCCTCCGAAGTATAGTAATACGTAGGCAGATAGCTTCTTTCAAGCTCATTGATACTTCTGGCAGCCATTACTTTCAGGATTTCAGAATCAGGATTGATTTCATACATCTTTTCCATCATCGGAATGGGATTGTTGAAGTCTTCATATCCTAAAAGGAAATAAGCCATATTCTTTTCTTCATTCGTATTGGCTCTTTTCATGATATTGCTGAAAGATGCCGTATCAGAAAGCTTCATAGAAACAAATGCAGATTCCTTACGGTCTTTACTATTCATGAATACCTGAAAGAAGTTCCAGTTGGCATCACTGTTCATTTCCAATCCTCTTTGGGCTCCTGCCAGTTGATCCAGAGACATAAAGTAAACCGATCCTTTTAATTTTATGGGAGCCACATAAGTTTTGAAAGCCTGTACTGCAGAATCATAGTTTCTTGTATAATGATTCAGACGAACCAGCTGATACCCGTAACGTTGTTTGATTTCGGGATTTCTTGCCGCATTGTACAAAGAAGTTAAGGCGGCAATAGTTTTATGATAATCAAGAGCTGTTGCATTTTTTCTGCTGGCATCTCTGTCGTAATAAAATGAATTCTCACTTTCAACATAATTGATGCTCATAAAAGGCTCAAGATATTTGGCTTCAATTAAATAATCAATAGCCTCTTTATATTTTGAATAAAATCCTGTACCCAGCTTTTGTAAAAGAGGATTTGTGGGATTTCCGTTCTTTAAAGCATTCAGGTCGTTCATGCTGATCTTATACACCAGATTCTGGGTTTCAGAATAACTGAGCTGATTATTAAAAAACTTTTTCCATGTTTCCACATTGTCATCAGGGATCAATGATGAGTTGTAACCTCCATAAAACCTGCTTGAATAGTTGTGCAGAAAAGGAAGATACGCTTTGTCCTTGATAATGGTTTGCGTAAAAAGGTTGAAGTAATCATAATCAGGATCTGACCACGCGCAGGCATCAGATTGTGTATAGAAAAGTGATACAACCGCAAGTGAAAGAATATACTTTTTCATAGGGTGTGTAGTGTTTTTAGTTTTAATATTGTATGGTTTGGTTCTGGCCGTTGGCAGGTCTCTGTCTCAGGGAGATTTAAAATTTCCGATCTAACACAAATTTACTATCTAATTGATAATAAATAATAGTAAAGTGTGGAATTTTTTTCTCCAAAAACGAAACTACTTCTTCAAGCTGTTCTTTAGCTATTTCTTCTACCTTTATTTTGAAGCCTTTGTTTAAATAACTTCCAAAGTAGAATCCGTCTTTCAGAACCTCAATTTCAGAGTCGGATATCTTTTTGAAATTCGGATTTTCCAGATCTCTTTTGGATAAAGCATTGATGAGTTTATGTTTTTCCAAATGGTTGGTGACAATTCCCCATGAATAAATAGGAAGGGCGACTTCAATTTTTTTGATAGGATACTCTTCAATTTTTGAAAGATAGCTTTTTAAGATATTCACATCCAGAATAGAATTCTTATCAGACTTTTCCAATGGCGAAGAAGTAGAGTAGCACATCAGATATACTTTTTCCACAGGAGGAATCCCGGTTTGTTTCTTATCCTTCACCTGATGAAGACGAAGTGTGCAGGTAATTTCTTTTCCGGAAACTCTCTTCAGTTCCTTCAGAAATTTAAAATAATCGTTCCGTGTTCCGGCAGTCCAGTCACAGTCGATTTGAATTTCAGGATAAGTTTTCAGTTGATATTCTTCTGTTTTCTTTTGAACCAATAAATGAATGCTTTCTGCCAGGAATTTGATCTCTTCCGCAGAAATGCCCAGTAACGTCTGATTGGTAATGAAAACTGTAGGAACAATCTGCTTGTCTGTCTGAAAACTTTGGTCTTTGGTAATCACTGCCACCGGCTGAAATTTTCCGTTTACTTTATCTACATCAAAGAATCTGGTATATAAATAAGGAATTGAGGCTTTATCCAACGCTTTCTTTTCTGCATTGTCAAGCTTCAGTTTGGTTTTCCAGTAATAAAATGTGTAAGAATGATGCTCTTTCCTGTTGCATGATACAGTAAGAAAGAGAAGAAGTAGAAATAAAATTTTAAAATGTTTCATTGGTGTAAATCACCCTTCAAAATTAAAGATATTTTGGCAGAATATAAACCGTAAAATCCCGGTGATTAAAGGTAAGAAGCAAAAGAATATCGTATTTACGTACTATGACTTGTTCCAATGCAGTAGATTGTATAACTATTCCCCTCCTCCGGAGGGGTGGCAAATTTATAATTTGACGGGGTGGTTCCCAACAACAAGAAAACCATCCCAAATGGAATGGCTTTCTCTATATATTATTATACTACTTGAAAAATTCGCTTTCGCAGGTACAAGTTTCTTTTTTGATGCTATCAGAAGATGAGCAGCAGCCTTCAAGATTCTTAACATTTCCTTGTTCATCGGTAAGGTAAATTTTTTCTTTATCGAATTTCAAGAAAAATGTTTCCTCATATTTTTTAAAAACCACTTTCATTACCTTATTCGGAGCATATTTTCCTGCATTGATCTCCTCCGTTGTTTCTTCTCCGCTAGCCTGATTCACCTGGACATATCCAAAATGGACATCCCCATTATTTTTTACATCCAGATAATAGTGAGGAGTGCCAGTGCCACTATATCCCTTCATAATATCAAAAGCTCTGTATCCAATAAAAGGAACTTCTGTCTGCTGTGCCCATGTAAAAATACTGATGCACAGAATCATTACACTGAAAAACTTTTTCATAGATATTTTTTTTCAAAAGTAAAGATATTTAAGCAAAACATCGACCGTAAAAATACGGTTATTGTAAACTGTAAAAGATATACCGTACAGATTGGTTATTTTGAAGAGGCAAATCTAATCCGTTGATAGGGAGATTCTTTGAAAAATAAAACCACTCCTAAACGAAGTGGCTTTCTATAATTTAGTTAAAGTCAAATTAAAAAACGGTTGCTGCAAGCTGAATTCTTGCATACTTATTGGATGGATTCCACATAGCCATCATTGATACAGGAAGGCTGTAATGATCAGTGATCTTCACCACTTTTCCAGCCTTTAGACCTACATTTACAATGTCGAAACTGTTTTTACCATTGCCATACAGGAATGTTTTGTCGTTGAGAGCAAATCCTGCTCCTACAAATGCATCCAGATTTACTTTCTGCCCTTTAATAACAGGATAACTTGCCTGAATGTAAGTAGAATATCTGTTTTTCTTATAGCTTCCGTCGGCTTCAAGGATAACTTCTCCTGCATTAGCTCCTCCATAGAGCATAATATCAGCTTCAATATTAATCGGGAATGAAGGTCCGAAAGTGTAGTTTGTTCTTAAGTCAATGATATGAGCCGTTCTTCTCTGCGAATAACTGAAGATATCATCAGCGGCCACTGCGGTATTGATATTCCTGGAATTATAAAGATCCCATAATCCAATATAAAAACGTCCGTCAGAATATTGAACATAATAATTGATCTCTTTATAATGGGTATTGTCTTTATCATCCGCTAATGCAGAAGCTCCCCAGATTCCTACTTTCCATTTCTTTTCTGCGTCTAAGGCATAAGAAAGATTACCCATTACCACCGGTTTATCGGTAATAATAAGGCCTCTCCATAGGTGATTGTTCTGAATGTTGGCCGTAAAATCAAGCCTCCCTTCTTTGGTTTCCTTGATTTCGCCATTTTCCTGTGAAAATAACCTTCCTGTGCCTATAGCAAGAAGGAAGATTCCTTGTAAGACTTTTCTCATCATCTGTTACAATTTTAGAAATCCATATAAAAAGGCTGCGATAATAGCTCCTGTAACAGGACCTACTACAGGAATCCATGCATATCCCCAATCACTGCTTCCTTTTACAGGTAAAATGGCGTGCATGATTCTTGGAGCAAGATCTCTTGCCGGATTGATAGCATATCCTGTAGTGCCTCCCAGAGATAAACCGATGGCCCAAACTACAAACGTGACGGGAATGGCTCCGATAGAACCCAATCCTACTTTAGCAGTTGGATCTGCCTGTAAAGAAATGCTTGGATCTGCAAAATAAAAGACACAGAATACCAGTACAAATGTTCCGATAATTTCGCTGATAAGGTTAGACGATGTTTTTCTGATGGCTGGAGTGGTACTGAAACAAGCCAGTTTCGCGCCTTCATCTTCTGTAATAGCAAAGTGATCTTTATGAAACAGCCATACCAGAAAAGCTCCCAGCATTCCTCCAATCATTTGGGCTGCGATATAAGAAGGAACCAGATCCCATGAAAATTTCCCTGCAGCTGCAAGACCAATCGTTACAGCCGGATTCAGATGGGCCCCACTTATTGGCCCTGCAACGGTTACTCCCACAAATACGGCTAATGCCCATGCGGTAGTAATCACAATCCATCCGGAATTATTTCCTTTCGTATCTTTTAAGACAACATTGGCTACAACACCGTTGCCTAACAATATAAGAAGCATCGTACCGATAACTTCTGCAATAAATGGGGTCATATAAGTTTTTTTTGATATGTGAGTTAATCTTCTATCCAGCTTTGAGCGCTTTTTACCGCTTTCTTCCAGAAGTGGGTCATTTTATCCACTTTTTCTCTGTCTAATTGAGGGTGGAAGTCTTTGTCTACAATCCACTGTTCCTGGATTTCGTCTATACTTTTCCAGTATCCTACTGCAAGTCCGGCAAGATAGGCAGCTCCAAGTGCAGTGGTTTCCAATGTTTTTGGCCTTGTGATTTTAAATCCGAAAAGGTCAGACTGTATCTGCATTAGAAGATCGCTGGCAGAGGCGCCGCCATCTACTCTTAATTCAAGACTGGCTGTTCCGGAATCGGCTTCCATAGCTTTTACAATATCATAAACCTGAAATGCAATTCCTTCCAGTGTGGCTCTTGCAATATGTGCATCAGTGGTACCTCGGGTAATTCCTACAATTGTTCCACGGGCATACTGATCCCAGTAA
The DNA here is from genome assembly GCF_965111995.1 of Chryseobacterium sp. Marseille-Q8038. Classification (NCBI taxonomy): domain Bacteria; kingdom Pseudomonadati; phylum Bacteroidota; class Flavobacteriia; order Flavobacteriales; family Weeksellaceae; genus Chryseobacterium; species Chryseobacterium sp. Marseille-Q8038. The sequence continues at coordinate 2,200,317 of NZ_CBCOPN010000002.1, forward strand.
GGAGCGCCGAGACCAGTCAGTGCAGGTACAAAATAAACTCCGCCATTATCTGGTACAGAAGCAGCCAGTTTGTTTACTTCCTCAGAAGAACGGATAAGCTTAAGACCGTCTCTTAGCCATTGAATAGCTGCACCTCCTACAAATACACTTCCTTCCAGTGCATAGTTGACTTCTCCATTGATTTTCCAGGCTACTGTTGTAAGAAGATTGTTTTTAGAAGAAACAGCTTCTGCTCCTGTGTTCATTAATAAGAAGCATCCTGTTCCATAGGTATTTTTTACCATTCCCGGAGTAGTGCACATCTGTCCGAATAAGGCAGCCTGCTGGTCTCCGGCAATTCCGGCAATAGGAATTTTGGTAGAGAATAGAGTAGTAGCAGTTTCTCCATATATTTCACTGCTTTGTTTTACTTCAGGAAGAATGTTTCTAGGAATGTCGAATAATTCTAATAAATCATTATCCCATTCTAGTGTATGAATGTTTAAAAGCATTGTTCTGCTGGCATTGGAAACATCCGTAATAAACATTTTTCCACGGGTAAGCTTCCATACAAGCCATGTGTCAACGGTTCCGAAACATAATTTGCCTTCTTCAGCTTTTTGTCTTGCTCCTTCTACATGATCAAGAATCCATTTTAATTTGGTTGCTGAAAAGTAGGCATCCAGAACAAGTCCTGTTTTTTCTTTGATCGTTTCTGCATGTCCCTGCTCTTTCAGTTCATCACAATATTTTGAAGTTCTGCGGTCCTGCCATACAATTGCATTGTAGATGGGCTCACCGGTTTCCTTATCCCAAACGATTGTTGTTTCACGTTGATTGGTAATTCCGATAGCTGCAACTTCAAGTCCGGAGATTCCTGCTTTCGCGATAATTTCTGCTGCTACGGAGATTTGTGAAGACCAAATTTCATTGGGATCGTGTTCTACCCAACCCGGAGTAGGAAATATTTGTCTGAAATCTTTTTGAGATACATATTCTATTTCTCCACTGTGATTGAAGAGAATCGCTCTGGAGGAAGTTGTTCCCTGGTCAAGAGCGAGAATTAGTTTTTCATTCATGTATATAATGCTAATTTAGGTTGATAACTTTAGGTGAGTAAGGAGTTAATAAATACCCTTTTGCTAATTCAATGAACTCATTTTCCTGCTGCTGTGCCCATTCTTCAGAATATCCTTTTTCTTCAGCAATGATTCTTGCTACATTATGAGCACTGTCTATTGCTGCTCTTGCATCCAGAAACAGTAAACGGACTCTTCTTGCCAGAATATCTTCGATGGTTTCTGCCATTTCAGCTCTTACGGCCCATACCACTTCCGCTACAGTAAAAGGATGATCAGGGTGGATTTTTTGAGCATAACGCGAATTGCTTTCCTGCAATGCTTTGATAGCCGGAATATCAGATCCGTAAACATAGAGATGATTCGTTCGGTCTACCTGTTCCGGTTTTACATTTCCATGAATAGACATGTGTTCTGTTTTAGAAGTACTATTACCAAGCTTGTGAACTTCCATTGCTTTATCAATGGTATCTTCAGCCATTTTACGGTAAGTAGTCCATTTTCCACCAATGATGGAAATTAATCCGGTGTCAGATGCAATAACCTTATGGCTTCGGGAAACTTCTTTTGTGCTTTTGCTTCCGTCTTTAGGAGCAGCAAGCGGACGAAGACCTGCGAAAACAGATTTTACATCTTCACGCGTTGGTTTTTTAGCCAGATATTGTCTTGCGGTATTTAAAACAAAGTTGATTTCTTCTTCCAGGGCACGCGGTTCAAAACTTTCATCTTTTAAAAGCGTATCTGTAGTTCCTACCAAAGCTCTGTCATGCCATGGAACAACAAATAAAACCCTGCCGTCTGATGTTTTCGGAATCATGATGGCATCATCACTTTTCAGGAAGGATTTATCCAATACAAGGTGAATTCCCTGGCTTGGTACTACCAGTTTACCATGTTTAGGATTATTCATATTAAGAATATCATTGGTAAATACCCCTGTAGCATTGATGACTACTTTACCATGAATCTGATATTGCTCTTTGGAAAACTGATCTTCTGCAACCACACCGATGACTTTATCAGAAGCATCTTTCAGAAGGTTAACTACTTTTACATAATTAACGGCACTTCCGCCTTTTTCAATAATAGTCTGGGTAAGATTGATCGCAAGTCGGGCATCATCAAATTGTCCATCCTGATAAACAACACCACTCATCAAATGGTTTTGTTCAATAGTAGGAAGCTTTTCAACAGTTTTTGATTTGCTGATGTATTTTGTTTTACCTAAACTCAGTTTTCCGGCAAGAAAATCATAAATTGATAATCCTATCTTATAATAGATTCCTCCCCACCATGTATAGTTGGGAATAATAAAAGACTGATTTTTTACAATATGTGCTGCATTTTTTGCCAAGAGTCCTCTTTCTTTCAATGCTTCTTTTACCAATCCGACATCTCCCTGGGCAAGATATCTAACTCCACCGTGTACCAATTTGGTACTTCTGCTGGATGTTGCTTTTGCAAAGTCATGAGATTCAAGCAATAATGTTTTGAATCCTCTGCTTACAGCATCTAATGCTGAACCTAAACCACTGGCTCCTCCTCCTATGACAATAAAGTCCCATTCTTTTACATGGGTTAACTTACTAAGTTCTTCGTTTCGTTTCATAAATGTTTCGTTTATGTTTCGTTTTCAAATATATAAATTAAAAATGAAAGCAAAAAGAAAATAAATGAAATTTTAAGATGTCGAAAAAAAACGGTATTTTTGATGAAACGAATAAAATGGAAAAGCTATTACCAAGGCAGGATCAAATACTTAAGGAGCTGGATGAGAAAGGGCATGTACTTGTGCAGGATTTGTGTGAAAAGCTCAATGTATCTTCAGTTACGATCCGAAAGGATTTGAACTATCTCGAAAGTCTGGGGCTTCTTTTCAGAAATCATGGAGGAGCGAGTAAGCAGGTAAGATATGCTTATGAAAAAAATGTTGGGGAAAAAGAAAATATCAATGTAGAGGCCAAGCAGGTTATTGCAAAAGCTGCACTGTCATTGATTCAGGAAAACGACTGTATTATTCTGGCATCCGGAACAACCATGCATTATCTTGCCAGGATGTTGATGAACTTTGGGCCGCTTACTGTATTGACATCTTCTTTACGGGTAGCCATTGAACTTTGTAATAATCCTAATATTAATATTATACAATTAGGAGGAGAAGTACGAAAGAGCTCTACTTCTATAGTAGGATCTATTTCCGAAGGAATCCTCAAACAGTTTTCGTGTAATAAACTTTTTATGGGAGTGGACGGGATTGATCCTGAATTTGGAATCAGTACTTCCAATGCTGCAGAAGCTCATTTGAATCAGATTATGATGGAATGTGCGGATCAGACGGTTATTCTCGCGGATTCCTCAAAATTGAATAAAAAAGGATTTGGAAAGATTGCGGATTTGGATCAGGTGGATTATCTGATTACCGATGATGGTATCTGTGCTGAAGACAGGGTTAAACTGGAAGAAGCAGGAGTGAAAGTAATTGCCCGGTAACGTCTTCATCTTAATTTCTTTTTAAAAATCAAAATAAATCTTGGAGAAATTTGTTCTGAATTTTTTTAAAATCATCTAATTGATTAAAAATCAAAATATTTTAGTCAAAATATTTGTCAGTTACAAAATTATTCATACATTTGCACACTCATTTTAGGGGCGTAGTATGCCTATATCAAAAGTAGAAATTACTTCAGACTTCCGAAAAATGGGGATAAATAAAGGATAAATTTTATTATAATATAAACAATGTCAGGTATTATTGGTAAAAAAATCGGTATGACATCTTTGTTTAACGAAGAAGGAAAAAACATTCCTTGTACAGTTATTCAAGCAGGTCCATGCTCGGTTTTACAGGTCAGAACCTTAGAAAACGACGGTTATACAGCTGTGCAGTTAGGTTTCGATGACAAGAGTGAGAAGAACGTTGGTAAAGCGTTAGCTGGCCATTTTAAAAAGGCTGGTTCTGCTCCTAAAGCTAAATTAGTAGAATTCCACAATGGATTCGCTGATGTGAAAGTAGGAGAAGAAGTAAAAGTTGATTTATTCATCGAAGGTGAATATGTTGACGTAACAGGAACTTCAAAAGGTAAAGGCTTCCAGGGTGTTGTTAAAAGACACGGATTTGGAGGTGTAATGCAGGCAACTCATGGTCAGCACAACAGACTTAGAGCTCCAGGTTCTATCGGTGCTGGTTCAGACCCTTCAAGAGTATTCAAAGGGATGAGAATGGCTGGAAGAATGGGAGGTGAGCAGGTAACTGTTCAAAACCTTCAAGTGTTAAAAGTTGATCAAGAACAAAATCTTTTAGTAGTAAAAGGTGCTGTTCCGGGAGCTAAAAATTCTTATGTAATTATCAGAAAATGGAACTAGTAGTATTAAATACATCAGGAAAAGAGACCGGAAGAAAAGTAACTCTAGACGAAACAGTATTCGGAATTGAGCCAAATCAGCACGCGGTTTACTTAGAAGTTAAACAGTACCTTGCTGCACAAAGACAAGGAACTCATAAAGCAAAAGAAAGAAGCGAAATTACTGCTTCTACTAAAAAGCTTAAGAAGCAAAAAGGATCAGGATCTGCTAGATATGGTGATATCAAATCTCCAACTTTCAGAGGTGGAGGTAGAGTATTCGGACCAAAACCAAGAGACTACAGATTCAAATTGAACAAAGCTCTTAAGAGATTGGCTAAGAAATCTGTTTTATCTCAGAAAATGAGAGACAACAGCATTAAAGTTTTAGAAGATGTGAGCTTTGATGCTCCTAAGACTAAAGATTTCATCAATGTATTAAATGCATTGGAACTTAACGGTAAAAAATCTTTATTCGTTCTTCCTGAAGCTAACAAGAATGTGTATTTATCTTCAAGAAACTTACCTAAAACTAAAGTAATGAACTTCAACGAAATCAGTTCTTACGATTTAGTAAATGCTGGTGAGATCATTTTCTTCGAAGGTGCAGTTGAAAAATTCCAGGAAAATTTAAAGAAATAAGTCATGTCAGTTATTATTAAACCAGTTATTTCAGAAAAGGCTAACTACCTTACAGATTTAAGAGGTACTTATTCTTTCTTAGTTAACCCTAAGTCGAATAAGATCCAGATTAAAAAGGCTGTTGAAGCAGCTTACGGTGTAAAAGTAGCAGACGTTAACACAATGATTTATGCTCCGAAGGTTTCTTCAAAATACACTAAAAAAGGTCTTCAAGTAGGAAAGACAAACAAATTGAAAAAAGCGGTAATCAAACTTGCTGAAGGTGAGGTTATCGATATTTTTGCTGTAAATTAATTATTAATTATATATAATAGTAATGTCTGTTAGAAAATTAAAACCTATCACCCCGGGACAGAGATTCAGAATTGTTAACAATTTTGAAGAAATTACTACCAACAAACCAGAGAAATCTCTAACAGTTGGTATTAGTAAGTCAGGTGGACGTAACCAAACTGGTAAAATGACCATGCGTTACACCGGAGGTGGACACAAAAAGAAATACAGAATTATTGACTTCAAAAGAAACAAAGCAAACGTTGAAGCAACTGTAAAAACTGTAGAGTATGATCCAAACAGAACTGCATTTATCGCTTTACTAGAGTATGCTGATGGAGAGAAGAGATATATCATCGCTCCAAACGGTATCAAAGTTGATCAGAAAGTAATTTCTGGTGAAAGCGTAGAACCAAATGTAGGGAACGCAATGAAGTTGAAAAACATTCCATTAGGTACTGTGATTTCTTGTGTTGAAATGAAGCCTGGCCAAGGTGCTATTTTAGCAAGAAGTGCTGGTTCTTCAGCTCAATTAACTTCAAGAGACGGAAAATATGCAATCATCAAGTTACCTTCAGGAGAATCTAGAATGATCCTTACTGAATGTATGGCAATGATTGGATCTGTTTCTAACTCTGACCACCAGTTAACTGTATCAGGTAAGGCTGGTAGAAGCAGATGGTTAGGTAGAAGACCAAGAACAAGAGCGGTTGTAATGAACCCAGTAGATCACCCAATGGGAGGTGGTGAAGGGCGTTCTTCAGGAGGTCACCCAAGATCTAGAAATGGTATGCCTGCTAAAGGTTACAAAACCAGAAAGAAAAATAAAGCGTCTAACCGTCATATCATATCTAAACGTAAATAATTATGGCAAGATCACTTAAAAAAGGACCATTCATTCATCATACTTTAGATAAGAAGGTTCAGACAAACATAGAGTCTGGTAAGAAGACAGTTATTAAAACTTGGTCTAGAGCATCGATGATCTCTCCGGACTTCGTAGGACAAACTATTGCTGTACACAACGGGAAATCTTTTATCCCTGTTTATGTTACAGAAAACATGGTTGGTCACAAGTTAGGCGAATTTTCTCCAACAAGATCTTTCAGAGGTCATGGTGGTAACAAAAACAAAGGAAGCAGATAATCATGGGATCAAGAAAACAAGATAGTTCAATCGCAAGAAAAGAAGCTAACAAAGACGTTGTAAAAGCTTCATTAAATAATTGCCCGTCTTCTCCAAGAAAAATGAGATTAGTTGCTGATATCATTAGAGGAGAGCAGGTAGATAAAGCTCTTTATATCCTAAAATATTCTAAGAAGGATGCTTCTAACAAGTTAGAAAAATTACTTCTTTCTGCTATGGCAAACTGGCAGACTAAAAACGAAGGTGCGGATATTGAAGAAGCTAACCTTATCGTTAAAGAAATCTTCGTGGATAGCGCAAGACAATTGAAGAGACTAAGACCAGCTCCACAAGGTAGAGGGTATAGAATCAGAAAAAGATCTAACCACGTTACATTAATCTTAGGTAATAAAGAAAATTAATCAAGGTATGGGACAGAAGACAAATCCAATTGGTAATAGATTAGGTATCATCAGAGGATGGGATTCTAACTGGTTTGGTGGAAACGATTATGGAGACAGAATCGCTGAAGACTACAAAATCAGAAGATACCTTGAGGCTAGATTATCTAAAGGTGGTATTTCAAAAATCTATATTGAAAGAACACTTAAATTAGTAACAGTTACAATCACTACTGCTAGACCGGGACTTATCATCGGTAAAGGAGGTCAGGAAGTTGATAAATTGAAAGAAGAATTGAAGAAACTTACAGGTAAGGATATTCAAATCAATATTTTCGAAATCAAAAGACCTGAATTAGATGCTGTACTAGTTGCTGATAGTATTTCTAAGCAAATTGAAAACAGAATTTCTTACAGAAGAGCTGTTAAAATGGCAATGGCAAGTACTATGAGAATGGGTGCTGAAGGTATCAAAGTTCAAATCTCTGGTAGATTGAACGGAGCTGAAATGGCAAGATCAGAATCTTTCAAAGAAGGAAGAATTCCATTGTCAACTTTCAGAGCTGATATCGATTACCACTGGGCAGAAGCTCACACTACTTACGGTAGATTAGGAGTAAAAGTTTGGATCATGAAAGGTGAAGTTTACGGTAAAAGAGAACTTTCTCCACTAGTGGGACAACAGAAAAAAGGAGGTCAGTCAGACAGAGGAAACAGAGGAGGAGACAGAGACAACAGAAGACCTAGAAAAAACAACAACAATAACAATAATAATTAAAATTTTAGATTAGAAATTTTGAATTTTAAATTACCGTTACTTTTTTAAAATTAAAAAAAATCTAAAATCTAAAATCTAAAATCTAAAATTTAGAAATTATGTTACAACCAAAAAGAACCAAATTCCGTAGAGTTCACAAGATGAAGATGAAGGGGAATGCCCAAAGAGGTAGTCAACTTGCTTACGGAACTTTTGGGATCAAAGCAACGGAAGGAGCTTGGATCACTGCGAGACAAATTGAAGCAGCTCGTATCGCTGCAACAAGATACATGAAGAGAGAAGGTCAACTATGGATCAAAATCTTCCCAGATAAGCCAATTACTAAAAAACCAGCGGAAGTACGTATGGGTAAAGGTAAGGGTGCTGTTGAATATTGGGTAGCTGTAGTAAAACCAGGTAAAATTATGTTCGAAATCGGAGGAGTACCTTACGATATCGCTAAGGAAGCTTTAAGACTTGCTGCACAAAAATTACCAGTAGTTACTAAATTCATCGTTGCTAACGATTTTGTTAAACCTCTATAATCTTTGAATACAATGAAAAATGCTGATATTAAAAATTTAAGCGCGGGTGATATTCAAGCTCAATTAACTGAAGCAAAAGCTCAATATTCTAAATTGAAATTAGCTCATGCAATCAGCCCAATTGAAAACCCGATTCAAATCAGAGATTTGAGAAAAACAATCGCAAGACTAAACACTGAGTTAACTAACAAACAATAATTTCATTTTACAATGGATAGAAATTTAAGAAAAGAAAGAATCGGAGTGGTTTCCAGCAATAAAATGGAAAAAACTATTGTTGTTAGTGAAACTACAAGAGTAAAGCACCCGATGTACGGTAAATTCGTTTTGAAAACGAAAAAATATACTGCACACGACGAGAACAACGAATGCACAGAAGGTGATACAGTTCTTATCCAAGAAACTAGACCTTTGAGCAAGAGCAAGAGATGGAGATTAGTAAGAATCATTGAAAAAGCTAAGTAATAATGTTACAAACAGAATCAAGATTAAAAGTTGCTGATAACACAGGTGCTAAAGAAGTACTAGTTATTAGAGTTCTGGGAGGAACCAGAAGAAGATATGCTTCAGTTGGTGATAAAATCGTTGTTACTATCAAGGATTCTACACCATCAGGAAACGCTAAAAAAGGTCAGGTATCTAAAGCTGTAGTAGTAAGAACTAAGAAAGCAGTAAGAAGAAAAGATGGTTCATACATCAAATTCGACGACAATGCTTGTGTATTACTAAACGCAGCGGGAGAAATGAGAGGAACGCGTGTTTTCGGACCAGTTGCTCGTGAGTTGAGAGACAAAGAATATATGAAAATCATTTCATTAGCTCCTGAAGTACTTTAATTTTTAAAATTTTTTAAAGAAATGTCAAAGTTAAAAATAAAAAGAGGAGATAACGTAATCATTACTACTGGTAAGAAAGATATCAAAGGTAAGACTGGTGAAGTTATTGAAGTGATCAAGAAAGAAGGAAAAGACCCTAGAGTAATCGTTGCAGGACTTAACATCGTTAAAAAACACGTTAAGCCTTCAGCTTCAAATCCTCAAGGAGGAATTACTGAAAAGGAAGCTTCTATTCATATCTCAAACGTAGCTTTAGTTGGTAAAGACGGAAAAGCTATCAAAATCGGTTATAAAATCGAAGGAGATAAGAAAGTGAGAGTTAACAAAGCAACGGGTGAAACTTTATAATTTGAATTAACATGGAATTTATAGCAAGACCCAAAAAAATATACAAAGAGCAAATTGTTCCTGCAATGATGGAAGAATTTGGGTACAAGTCAATCATGCAAGTACCTAGATTAGAGAAAATCGTTGTATCACAAGGTTTAGGAGATGCTACTGCAGATAAGAAAATTATTGATTATGCTGTAGAAGAATTGACAAACATTACAGGTCAGAAAGCAGTAGGAACAATCTCTAAGAAAGATGAGGCTGCATTCAAACTTAGAAAAGGTATGCCTGTAGGTGCAAAAGTAACGTTGAGAGCTCACAGAATGTATGAGTTCTTAGACAGACTTACTGCTTCTGCTTTACCTCGTATCAGAGATTTCTCTGGAATCAAAGCTGACGGTTTTGATGGTAGAGGTAACTACAACTTAGGTATTACTGAGCAGATTATCTTCCCTGAAATCGTGATTGACAAAGTGAAAAAAATCCAAGGGATGGACATCACTTTCGTTACTACTGCGAAAACAGATAAAGAAGCTAAAGCATTACTAACTCACTTCGGTTTACCATTTAAAAAGAACTAAGAAATGGCTAAAGAATCAATGAAAGCGCGTGAGCGCAAAAGAGAAGCACTAGTTGCTAAATACGCTGCTAAAAGACAAGCTCTTAAAGAAGCTGGTGATTACGAAGGACTTCAAAAATTACCTAAAAATGCTTCTCCTGTAAGATTACACAACAGATGTAAACTAACAGGTAGACCAAGAGGATACATGAGAACGTTTGGTATTTCCAGAGTAACTTTCAGAGAAATGGCAAACAACGGTCTTATCCCTGGTGTAAGAAAAGCTAGTTGGTAATAATTACTAATTAAAAATCGGGACAATTAAGTTGTCAAGATACTAAAGAATAAATATCAGACCGAAGTTTTCTGAAGTCTGATATTTTTCTCTTCAAGTCTTTTCAATACTGATTGTTCTTTAACCAATAATTTATAAAAGAAAAATGGTAACAGATCCAATTTCAGATTTCCTAACTAGAGTAAGGAACGCACAAAGCGCAGGCCACAAAGTGGTGGAAATTCCTGCATCGAAAATCAAAAAGGAGATTACTAAGATCCTATTTGATCAAGGGTATATCTTAAACTTCAAGTTTGAAGATAACGCTGTTCAAGGAGTGATCAAAATCGCTTTAAAGTACGATAAGCAAACTAACAAACCTGCTATTAAGTCTATTCAAAGAGCTTCTAGACCAGGTTTGAGACAGTACAAAGGTTCTACTGAACTTCCAAGAGTACTAAACGGTTTGGGTATTTCTATCATCTCTACTTCTAAAGGAGTAATGACTGACAAGAAAGCTAGAGAAGAGAAAGTAGGCGGTGAAGTAATCTGCTATGTTTATTAATTTTTAATCAGAGGAAAATGTCAAGAATTGGTAAAGCAATTATAACAATTCCAGCAGGAGTTACAATCACTGAAAACAACGGTGTAGTAACTGTAAAAGGAGCTAAAGGAGAACTTTCTCAAGAGCTTACAGCAGGAATTACTGTAGAACAAAAAGATGGCGAACTGAATGTAAACAGACCATCTGATACTAAACAACACAAAGCGCTTCACGGTTTATACAGAGCGTTAATCAACAACATGATTGTTGGTGTAAATACAGGTTTCGAAAAGAAACTAGAACTAGTAGGGGTAGGATATAGAGCTTCACACGCAGGTCAAAAACTTGAGTTAGCTTTAGGATTCTCTCACGGTATCGTATTAGAACTTCCAAGTGAAGTAAAAGTTGATACATTGACTGAAAAAGGTAAAAACCCAATTATTACTTTAACGTCTCACGACAACCAACTTCTAGGAATGGTAGCTGCAAAGATCCGTTCTTTCAGAAAGCCTGAGCCATACAAAGGAAAAGGTGTAAGATTCGTAGGAGAAATTGTTAGACGTAAAGCTGGTAAATCTGCTTAATAAATTATAAGTATTATGGCATTAAGTAAATTAGAAAAAAGAATAAGAATCAAAAGAAGAGTAAGAGGGAAAATCTCTGGATCTTCTGAATTGCCAAGATTATCTGTATACAAAAGTAATAAGGAAATTTACGCTCAGTTAATCGACGATAAAAATGGTAAAACTTTAGCATCAGCTTCTTCTAGAGAGAAAGGTGTAGACGCTAAAGGTACTAAGACTGAAGTTTCTGCTGCTGTTGGTAAAGCTATCGCTGCTAAAGCTATCGCTGCAGGAATCGAAAGTATTGTATTTGACAGAAACGGTTTCGTATATCACGGTAGAGTAAAAGCTCTAGCTGATGGTGCGAGAGAAGGAGGACTTAAATTCTAATCATTAAATTTCGGAAAATATGTTAGGACTAGATAATATAGAAAGAGTAAAACCGGGAGGATTAGAATTAAAAGATCGTCTCGTAGCTGTTAACAGAGTAACAAAAGTAACTAAAGGGGGTAGAGCTTTCGGATTTTCTGCTATTGTTGTAGTAGGAAATGAAGAAGGTATTATCGGTTTCGGTTTAGGAAAATCTAAAGAGGTTGCTTCTGCAATTGCTAAAGCAGTTGAAGACGCTAAGAAAAACCTTGTGAAAGTTCCTGTAATGAACCATACTATTCCTCACCAAACTACTGCTAGATACGGTGGTGCAGATATCTTCTTAAGACCTGCTTCTCACGGTACAGGACTTATCGCCGGTGGTGCGGTAAGAGCGGTATTGGAATCAGCTGGTATTCACGATATCCTTTCAAAATCTAAAGGATCTTCTAACCCTCACAACGTGGTGAAAGCTACTTTCAAAGCGTTATTGGATATCAGAAGACCTGAAGAGATCGCTAGAATGAGAGGAGTTTCTCTAAGTAAAGTGTTTAACGGTTAATAATAAAACAATGGCAACAATTAAAGTAAAGCAAGTAAGAAGCGCTATTGGTAGAACAAAAACCCAAAAGAGAACGCTTGAAGCATTAGGATTAAAAAAACTTCACCAAGTTGTAGAGCATGAAGCTACTCCTTCTATCTTAGGAATGATAGCTGCTGTAGGTCACTTACTAGAAGTTCAAAAATAATTTTATAAAAGAGAAATTAAAATGAATTTAAATAACATACAACCTGCTGCAGGATCTACTTTCAACTCAAAAAGAATTGGTAGAGGTCAAGGTACAGGAAAAGGAGGTACTTCAACAAAAGGACACAAAGGTCAGAAAGCTAGAGCTGGTTATTCTCAGAAGATCGGTTTCGAAGGTGGACAGATGCCTTTACAAAGAAGATTACCTAAATTCGGATTCAAAAACGTAAACAGAAAAGAGTTTAGAGGTGTTAACCTTGATACTATCCAAACTTTAATCGAGAACAAATCCATCACTGGAGAGATCACGAAAGAAGTTTTAGTAGCAAACGGGATCGTTTCTAAAAACGAATTAGTGAAAATTATGGGTAGAGGAGAATTGAAATCTGCGGTTTCAATCTCTGCTGATAAATTCACGAAATCTGCTGAAGAGCTTATTGCTAAGGCAGGTGGAAAAGCAATTACCTTATAATACTTACTAATGAAAGAATTTATACAAACACTTAAAAATATTTGGAGTCTTAAAGAATTGAGAGATAAAATTCTCTTCACTTTAGGTATTATCCTTGTGTATAGATTCGCATCTTATATCTCACTTCCTGCAATTAACCTTGCAGAGGTGGGAGATCTCTTAGAGCATTATAAAAATCAAGGCGGTAACAAGCAAGGAGCAGGTCTCCTTGGCTTGCTTTCGTCGTTTACGGGGGGAGCTTTCAGCCACGCTTCCGTAATGGCGTTAGGGATCATGCCTTATATTTCTGCTTCTATTATTGTTCAGTTGATGGGGATGGCTATTCCTTATCTTCAGAAGCTTCAGAAAGATGGAGAGTCAGGTAGAAATACATTGAACCAAATTACAAGATGGTTAACGATTGGAGTTTGTCTGGTACAGGCACCTTCTTACTTAACTTCTATTACTCAATTATTCTTACCATATGCTCAGTTCCAGTCTGCATACTATGTAGAGCCAAATTCAATCATGTTCTGGTTACCAAGTATCGTTATTTTGGTTGCCGGTTCAGTATTTGCAATGTGGCTAGGTGAAAAGATTACCGATAAAGGTATCGGAAATGGTATTTCTATCCTTATTATGGTGGGAATCCTTTCAAGATTACCTGAGGCATTCGTACAGGAGATGGCCGTGCAGAACGGTAAAGGAGGAATGGGATCTATCATGATCCTTATTGAAGTATTATTCTGGATGGTGGTAGTTCTTCTCGCAGTAATCTTATCGGTTGCTGTTAGAAAAATTCCAATTCAGTATGTAAGCAGAGCTCAAGCAAGAGGAGGTGTAAACAAAAATCTTATGCAGGGAGCAAGACAATGGATTCCATTGAAAGTAAATGCTGCTGGTGTAATGCCGATTATCTTTGCTCAGGCATTGATGTTCGTACCAGGATTATTAACAAAATTCGATGAGTCTAACACTTTTCTTGCAGGTTTCAAGAATGTTTTTAGCTGGCAGTACAATGTATTGTTTGCGCTATTAATTATTATCTTCTCGTTTTTCTATACTGCAATTACAATTCCGGTAAACCAGATGGCTGATGATTTGAAGAGAAATGGAGGTTTAGTACCGAAAGTAAGACCCGGTAAAGAGACAGCAGATTACTTAGATGATATTTTATCAAAAATTACCTTGCCAGGTGCAATTTTTTTATCTATCTTTGCAGTCCTTCCAGCAATTGTGCATGGAAGCTTTGTTCAGACAGATGCGTTTGCCCTATTTTTCGGGGGAACGTCCCTATTAATTATGGTAGGTGTAATTTTAGATACAGTTCAACAGATTAATACTTATCTGCTGAATCATCATTATGATGGTTTAATGCAGTCTAAACTGTCTAGAACGACTGGATATTAATTTATGGCAAAACAAAAACATATTGAACAAGACGGCGTTATAACGGAAGCACTTTCGAACGCTCAGTTCCGTGTAGAACTTGAAAATGGGCATATTCTTATTGCTCATATTTCTGGTAAAATGAGAATGCATTATATTAAACTTTTACCTGGTGATAAGGTAAAACTAGAAATGTCTCCCTATGATTTAACGAAAGGGAGGATCACATTTAGATATTAAAAACATTTAGCCAAATGGAATTCTCATTCCATTTGGCATTTGTAAAAAATAAATACTATCAAAATGAAAGTAAGAGCATCAATTAAAAAAAGAAGCGCTGATTGCAAAATCGTACGCAGAAAAGGTGTACTGTTCGTAATCAACAAGAAGAACCCAAAATTTAAACAAAGACAAGGTTAATTAAATTATGGCGAGAATTGCAGGTATTGATTTACCAAAAAACAAAAGAGGAGTTATCGGTTTAACTTACATCTACGGAGTTGGAAGAAGTACTTCTTCTGAAATCCTTAAAGCTGCCGGTATCAGCGAAGACAAAAAAGTCAACGAATGGAATGACGATGAATTGGCTGCCATCAGAACTTATATCTTAGAAAACGTAAAAGTTGAAGGAGAATTAAGATCTGAAGTGCAATTGAACATCAAGAGATTGATGGACATAGGATGCCAACGAGGAATACGTCACAGACTTGGATTACCTTTAAGAGGCCAGAGAACGAAAAACAACTCTAGAACCCGAAAAGGAAAGAGAAAAACTGTTGCTAACAAGAAAAAAGCTAGTAAATAATCGTTAGGAATTATGGCAAAACAAACTAAAGTAGTTAAGAAGAGAAAAGTAAAAGTTGAAGCTATTGGTGAAGCGCATATTCAGGCTTCTTTCAATAACATCATCATTTCTTTAACAAATAAAAACGGAGAGGTTATCTCTTGGGCTTCTGCCGGTAAAATGGGTTTCAGAGGTTCTAAAAAGAATACTCCATTTGCTGCTCAGATGGCAGCTGAAAATTGCTCTGCTGTAGCTCACGAAGCTGGTTTAAGAAGAGTAAAGGTGTTTGTGAAAGGTCCAGGTGCAGGTAGAGAATCTGCTATCAGATCTATCCACAATTCAGGGATTGAAGTTTCAGAAATCGTTGACGTGACTCCTATGCCACACAACGGATGTAGACCACCAAAAAGAAGAAGAGTTTAATTTTTAGAATTTACCCATTATGGCAAGATATATTGGACCTAAAACTAAGATTGCTAGAAAGTTTGGTGCTGCAATCTACGGAGATGATAAAAACTTCGAAAAAAGAAAAAACCAACCGCCAGGACAACACGGTCCTAACAAAAGAAGAGGTGCTAAAAAATCAGAATACGCAGTTCAGTTGGCTGAAAAACAAAAAGCTAAATATACTTACGGTATCTTAGAAAGACAGTTTGCTAACTTATTTGAAAAAGCACACAGAAGCAAAGGAGTAACAGGTGAAGTTCTATTACAACTTTGTGAATCAAGATTGGATAACGTTGTATACAGATTAGGGTTTGCTAAAACTAGATCTGGTGCAAGACAATTAGTTTCTCACAGACACATCACTGTGAACGGAGAAATTCTTAATATCCCTTCTTACTTGGTAAAAGCTGGTGATGTAATCACTGTAAGAGAAAAGTCTAAGTCTCTTGAAGTTGTTACCAATGCATTGGCTTCTAAGTCAAACTATGAGTGGTTACAATTCAACGATGAGAAGAAAGAAGGTACCTTCATTTCTGCTCCAGAAAGAATCCAAATTCCGGAGGACATTAAGGAGAACCTTATCGTCGAACTTTACTCTAAATAATTTTTTAATCAAATTTTTGCTCAACCCAATAATATGGCAATTTTACAATTCATAAAACCCGATAAAGTAATTTTACTTAACTCTGATGAATTTAAAGGTCAATTTGAATTCAGACCTTTAGAACCAGGTTTCGGGCTTACAATCGGTAATGCTTTGAGAAGAGTGTTGCTTTCTTCTCTGGAAGGATACGCTATTTCATCTATCAAAATAGAAGGTGTAGAGCACGAATTTTCAACTATTCCAGGAGTAATCGAAGACGTTACCGAAATTATTCTTAACCTTAAGCAGGTAAGATTAAAAGCTTCAGCAGAAGGCCAGGCTAACGAGCAGGTTGTTGCTAAAGTTTCAGGTCAAACGATCATTACTGCTGGTGATTTAGGAAAATCGATCAACGGATTCGAGGTATTAAACCCGGATTTAATGATTTGTAACCTAAATACTGATGTAACTTTCGAAATTACTTTCAATATTGAAAAAGGTAGAGGATATGTTCCTTCAGAACAAAATAAGTCAAACAATGCTCCTGTAGGAACTATTGCCATTGACTCTATTTTCACGCCGATCAAGAAAGTACAATACAGCATTGAAAATTATCGTGTAGAGCAAAAAACAGACTACGAAAAACTTGTATTAGATATAGAAACTGACGGGTCTATCAGCCCTCAGAATGCTTTAACTGAAGCTTCTAAGATATTAATTTATCACTTCATGTTATTCTCTGATGAGAGAATCACGCTTGAAACAGAAGCTGTAAAAGCATCTATCCAGTACGATGAAGAAACTCTTCACACAAGACAACTTCTTAAGTCTAAATTAGCAGATATGGATCTTTCTGTAAGAGCCCTTAACTGTCTGAAAGCAGCTGAAGTAGAAACTCTTGGAGAATTGGTTTCTTACAGTAAGTCTGATTTGATGAAATTCAGAAATTTTGGTAAAAAATCTTTGACAGAACTAGAAGAATTAGTGCATTCAAAAGGTCTTAACTTCGGTTTCGACGTTGCAAAATATAAGTTAGACGCTGATAAATAATTAATAATGAGACACGGTAAAAAATTCAATCACTTAGGAAGAACAGCTTCTCACAGAAGTGCTTTACTTTCTAATATGGCTTGTTCTCTAATTGAGCATAAAAGAATCAACACTACTGTAGCTAAAGCTAAAGCTTTAAGAGTATATGTTGAGCCTCTATTAACAAAAGCAAAAGAAGATACTACACATAACAGAAGAGTAGTATTCTCTTACCTTCAAAATAAATTTGCGGTTGCTGAATTATTCAGAACTGTAGCTCCTAAAATCGCTGAAAGAAACGGTGGTTATACAAGAATCATTAAGACAGGTTTCAGACCAGGTGATGCTGCTGATATGGCTCTTATCGAATTAGTAGATTTCAACGAGCTTTACAACCCTAATGCTGAAGAGAAAAAAGCTACAAGAAGAAGCAGAAGATCAACTGCTGCACCTAAAAAAGCTGAAGCAGTAGTTGCTGAAGCTCCTGCAGTAGAAGAGAAAGTAGAAGAAGCTAAAGCTGATACTACTGAAGAAAAAACTGAAGAATAATATTCATTCAGATATAAATAAAAACCATCCGGATTCCGGATGGTTTTTTTGTTTTATAATCAAAGAACAAGATCTTATTAGATTTTTGTTCTTTTCAGCTCAATAATATTATTACCCTGTTCAAGGTGAAGGCTGTCTCCTTTTACGTGTGCAGTCATATCATCTTTCTTGTAAATTGTTTCATCACCCTTTGTTTCTGTTTTTGGCAGCGTGAACGTTTTCTTATTGCTGGTAATAGCTACTGTACTTTCTTTCGGATCGTTTTTGAAAACAACCTTTACCAGAGTACCATCTGTAGCTTTATAAACAAAATCTGTTTTTTCAATTTTTTTACCATTTACATCTACTGTTGATGAACTTTGAGTCACAGAATCTATTTTTCCGTTGCTATCTGTAATTACAGTTTCTGAACTGTCTGTTTTGATAATGCTTTTGTTTCCGCTTTCACTTTTTTTACAGCTCACTACAGCCAATGCAAGTACAGCACCTAATGCTAAAAGACTTTTTTTCATGATTATATTATTTGATATTCAATATGATTTTTATACTTTAATTTTACAAAAATCATGCCTTACAATATGAGAAATTTTAACCGTTATTTATGCATATTTCTTTTATTTTTCTCCTTGAATACTATGTTTTCACAAAAAGGGAATTTTGAAATCAAAGATGGACATTTCTTCTTAAATGGAAAGTCTTTCACAATTTATTCCGGAGAAATGCATTATCCCAGAGTTCCGTCAGAATACTGGAAGCATCGTATGCAGATGATGAAAGCCATGGGTTTGAATACAGTGACCACTTATGTTTTTTGGAATTATCATGAAGAAGCTCCGGGGAAATGGAATTTTTCAGGAGAGAAAAACTTGCAGAAGTTTATAAAAACAGCCCAGGAAGTAGGTTTATATGTTATCATCCGTCCGGGACCTTATGTTTGTGCAGAGTGGGAATTTGGCGGATATCCATGGTGGCTGCAAAAGAATAAAGACCTTGAAATAAGAAGAGATAATCAATCCTTTTTAGAAGAATGTAATAAATACATCCATCAGTTGGCAAAACAGATTGTACCGATGCAGATTAATAATGGAGGCCCTGTGATTATGGTACAGGCAGAAAATGAATTTGGATCATATGCAGCTCAGAGAAAAGACATTCCTCTTGAAGAGCACAGGAAATACAGCCATAAGATCAAAGAAATGCTATTGAAAAACGGAGTTTCAGTGCCGTTATTTACTTCAGACGGGAGTTCACTTTTTAAAGGAGGTTCTATTGAAGGTGCTTTACCCACAGCAAATGGAGAGAGCGATATTGATGTTTTAAAGAAAAGCATCAATGAATATAATGGAGGGAAAGGTCCTTACATGGTGGCAGAATATTACCCGGGTTGGCTGGATCATTGGGCAGAACCATTTGTTAAGGTTTCAACAGAAGAAGTCGTAAAGCAAACAAAGCTGTATATAGAAAATGGTATTTCTTTTAATTATTATATGATTCATGGAGGAACCAACTTTGGATTTACGAGCGGTGCCAATTACGATAAAGATCATGACATCCAGCCGGATCTTACCAGCTATGATTATGATGCTCCCATCAGTGAAGCAGGATGGGCTACCTCTAAATACAGTGCTTTGAGAGAAATTTTTCAAAAAATAAACAAGCATAAACTTCCTGACGTTCCAAAGCCAGTCAAAGTAATTACGATTCCTGCAATTGAATTTTCAAAAGTAAACTGTCTTTTTGATCTTACCGATCATCAGAAACCCGTTATAAGTGACAAGCCGCTCACATTTGAAGATATGAATCTTGGAAACGGATATATGCTCTACAGAAGAAAGTTTGATAAAGATCAGAAAGGAAAACTGGAGATAAAAGGGTTGCGGGATTATGCGAATATCTACATCAATGGAAAATGGAAAGGAGAGATGAACAGGATACATAAAAAGTATGATCTCGATCTTGAAATAAAATCAGGAGACCGACTGGAAATTCTGGTGGAAAATATGGGTAGGATTAATTACGGAGCAGAGATTGTTCATAATCTAAAAGGAATTATAAGCCCTGTGAAAGTGAACGGGATTGAGATGGTTGGAAACTGGGAAATGCTTCCTTTACCATTTGATACTTTTCCTAAACATCATTTTAAAAATAAAGATATTCCAGACCATTCACCCGTGATTCAGGAAGCTGAATTTACCCTTGATGAAACGGGAGATACTTTTCTTGATATGAGAAATTTTGGAAAAGGAATTGTTTTCATCAACGGGAAGAATGCTGGAAGATACTGGAGTACTGCAGGGCCGCAACAAACACTTTACATTCCTGGAGTATGGCTGAAAAAAGGTAAAAACCTCATTCAAATCTTTGAACAGATTGAGTTTCATCCTACTATAAGCAGTATTGATCATCCTATTCTTGATCAACTTATGAAATAGCGATTGATTTTATGATATGTATTAATATTTAATTGTTTTTGTTTTAATTTATTATGAAATAATTGGTTTTATATTGTTTCTAAGTGGAAAATTGATTAAATTTAGTAAAACTAAAAGACTGAAACCATCACGGCAAACTCAAACACTAATATTACACAAAGGTGTAATTGATTTCAAATTGTTTTCTGTTGAAATTTGCTTCAAACAAACAAAATCATGAGCATTTCCATAGCCATAGTAGAAGACGAAAAAAACTACAACAATGCGTTGAAGAAGGTCATCAATTATCAGAAGGATATGAAAGTAATTGCTCAGTTCTTTGATGGGAATGATGCCATGATGAATCTCCCTGATATTTCCCCTGATGTCGTAATGATGGATATCCAGCTACAGGATATGCTCGGAATCGAAATCATAGAAAAACTCCGAAAAGAAATGCCCAATACACAGTTTATCATGTGTACCAGTTTTGATGATGATGAAAAAATCTTTAATTCTTTAAAAGCTGGCGCAATGGGATACCTGGTAAAAGGAGAAAGTATGGATAAGATTCTTTCGTCTATACGGGATGTATACCATGGAGGGGCTCCTATGAGTTTCTCTATTGCAAGAAGAGTGTTGAT
This sequence comes from Chryseobacterium sp. Marseille-Q8038, assembly GCF_965111995.1. Lineage (NCBI taxonomy): Bacteria > Pseudomonadati > Bacteroidota > Flavobacteriia > Flavobacteriales > Weeksellaceae > Chryseobacterium > Chryseobacterium sp. Marseille-Q8038. Next base: position 2,220,969 of record NZ_CBCOPN010000002.1, read on the forward strand.
GCATTTCGAAAAAAAACTTCCGGAAATAAAAGGCTTTGATGAACTTACGGAACGCGAAAAAGAAATTCTTGAACTTCTTTCACAAGGACTGCTCTACAAAGAGATTGCAGATCAGAAATTCATCAGCATTGATACCGTAAAAAAACATGTAGGAAATATTTACAGAAAACTTCACGTAAACAACAAAGTGGAGGCCGTTAATAAATTTAATCAATCAAAAAACTAAAAACTATGGAAAAAGAATTGTATGATTTTAAATGTGCACTGGAAGCAACCATCATTGCAATGCAGAAAGCCGGAACAATTAAAGCTTTCTATGAAATGGCTGAGTTTACTGAAAGGGAACAGTGGATAAAGGAATATATTACAAAGAATGGGATCATCTTTTTTGTAACACATCCTATAGGGGATGAAGAATTTCGGGTAAACAGTGATGTATTCCAGCAGCGAGCTCCCAACCTTTCACAAGAGCTGTATATTGACTTCCGTTTATTTGAAACCCTTGTCAGAAACCATTTGAATGATGGTTATACCAAAATGAAGATCTCTTTTAGAGAAATTACAGATAGTACCGTCGGTGAATTTTCTAGAATGCTCCCTGCCAATCAATTATTTTTGAAAAATATGAAAGGATATTTATATGCAACCCTTTCCTTCCACAGTGAGCCTGAAAATGCCAGACCCGAGAAACATTATTTTGTCTTTAATCTGGAAACCTATTATGAAGTTAATGTATCAGGTTTTGGTGATTTTGATAGAACACCCTTAGGCGGAACCCTCAGTGGAGCATCAAGTGATCGGTATGTAGCCAACTCTATATGCTATGATTTGATTCTTGTTAAACAATACATCGATAGAATCCATATGTATCTGGAAGGCTGTCTTCAAAAAACGGTTACCAGGATTGATTTTATACCGTGTATTGGCAGAAAAAAGACGTTAAGTTCCGCAACCGAAAAAGAATCAGTATATCTGGCTGCTATGCCGGCAGACAACAATAAACAATTATTTAGCAGAGAATTTCCATATTACGATCAGGGAAGTCTGGAGCCATAAAATGCTTATTACAGTTTACTATATAATTTCTTTTATTGTTGTAATAAAAGGTATAATAGTTTTGAGAGGAAGAAAATTATCCTCTCAAGACTATTTTTTGTTGTATTTAATCGTAAATTTTGTTGTAGATTTCTTTTCAGAGACTAATATTATTTCAACGAAATCAATTCAGTATAACTATCTGAATGTCTTCAATAGTTTTTATTTTATCATCTTTTATTTTCGATATACCAGCAATAAGAAGATTGCAGCTGCCATATCTGCCATTGTTTTAATCGCAATATTATGGAATATTGAACTTTTTTATGTGGATAAATACAATTTGAATATGGCGATCACGTATTGTGTAATCAATATACTTCAGGTATTGTATTGGTGCAGTTATAAATTAAATAATATCACTAAATCGAAAATTACAGAAGATCCCGTATTTTGGATCTCAACCTCGGTACTTTTATGGAGTTGTTTTTTCCTTTTCAGAATTATTCCAATGTATCTGCTGAATGAAATTGATAAACCGTTTCTAAAACTGCTGAAACAAATATTAAATATAATCAATATCGTATGCTGTGGCTTATTTTACATTGCCTTACATAAATATAAACTGATGAATAAAAAATGAAGTCTTTGCCATCAGAAATAAAGCTTATTTTTTTAATAGCATTACTTTTGGTTGTGCTGTTGGTTGCTTTTACAATTTTCGTTGTATTGATGTACAACAGAAAGCAGCTTTTATACCTAAAAGAACAACAGCTCAAAGAATCCGAACACCAGAACCAGCTCCTTCAAAAAGAACTCGAAAAACAGAAAGTGCTGGAACAGGAACGGGAACGTATTTCCCACGATATGCATGATGATCTTGGAGCAGGAATTTCGGCATTGAAACTTCAGGCAGAATTTCTGAAACAGAAAGCTGAGGATGATGATCTGCAAAGTGATATTGATGAGCTCTTGAAAACTTCTGAGGAAATGAATATCTCCATGCGGGAAATGCTCTGGAGTCTGAACTCAGGAAATGATACATTAGGAAGCTTTGTTGATTATGCTGTCCTTTATACCGGAAATTTTCTAAAGAAAACAAAAATCGTGGTATACTCGGAATATGAAAATATTATTGCAGAAACATCCATCTCCACTGAAATGAGGCGTAATCTTTTTCTCTGTTTAAAAGAAGCCGTTAATAATGTTTATAAACACAGCCATGCAAGTACTTTGAAACTTTCATTTTTGCAGGAAGAAAATACCTTTTCCATAAAAATTTCTGATAACGGAACCGGGATTTCGGAGCATCAGAAAGAAGGAAATGGTCTCCGGAATATGAAAAGAAGAATGAGTGAATTGTCTGGCGAATGCAATATCGTTTCTGACAACTCCGGAACTTATCTGGTTTTTAAAATAATAGTATAAATAAATTACCCTTTTGTGTACTTGACAGGTACATTTTTTAGAGGGAAATTTGATATATAAAATTAAAAGCCATGAAAACTCTCATTAACGACAGTATTGGAGATTTAGAAGCTGCTTTAAAAAACAACAGTGATCTTCAGGAGAAGTTCAAAACAAATCCTATAGAAGCGATTAAAAATGTAGAAATAAGAAATCCTAAAGATACAGACTATTGGATCTACAGGATTATTGTACTGATGCTTGGGCTGGCAGTCATTGCTATTATTGCAGGACTTATTCTCATTGCTTACTGGAATGACGGATCCTCCAAAGATAATCAGCTGGTCACCATCTTTGCCACCATTTCATCAGGAGCAATAGGTGCTCTGGCTGGCCTTCTCTCTCCTTCACCCAGAAAATAATAAATAGCTTATCATAATTGTATAAAGAAGCTCACTTTTTAAGGTGAGTTTTTTTAGTGTTCCTCTATTTTTAAGATCCAGAAAATGTGGAATTATCATAATATAAATTAACTAAAATTTAACTTCGATTTATTTCAAAAAAATCCCGTGAAATACCCCTAAAAGTTAAATTTTGATTAAATTTGTCTAAACTAAAAAAAATAAAAAATGAGTGCAATTTCTTACATAGAAGCAAGACAGATTTTAGATTCCAGAGGAAATCCTACCATTGAAGTAGATGTATTTACAGAAAGCGGGGCAATGGGCCGTGCAGCTGTACCTTCAGGAGCGTCTACAGGAGAACACGAGGCGGTAGAATTACGTGACGGTGGTTCAGAATATCAGGGGAAAGGAGTTCTGAAAGCTGTTGAAAATGTTAAAGAAGTAATTGCAGAGAATTTAGTGGGCCAGCCGGTTTTTGAACAAAACTATATCGATCAGATTATGATTGATCTTGACGGAACGCCTAACAAAGGAAATCTTGGTGCTAACGCAATTCTTGGAGTTTCTTTGGCTGTAGCCAGAGCTGCCGCTGCAGAATTGGGAATGCCTCTTTATAAATATGTTGGAGGAGTAAATGCCAATACACTTCCTGTTCCAATGATGAATGTAATCAATGGTGGATCTCACTCAGATGCTCCTATCGCATTCCAGGAATTCATGATCATGCCGGTAAAAGCAGATTCTTTCTCTCACGCATTGAGAAAAGGAACTGAAATTTTCCACAACCTTAAATCTATTCTTCATTCAAGAGGATTATCTACTGCAGTAGGTGACGAAGGTGGTTTTGCACCTACTTTCAAAGGAACTGAAGATGCTTTGGATACTTTACTTCAAGCTATTGAAAAAGCAGGTTATAAACCAGGTGACGACATTATGTTGGCGCTAGACTGTGCAGCTTCTGAATTCTACAAAGACGGAATTTATGATTACAGAAAATTCCAGACTCCGGATGCGGCTCAGTTTTCAAGCAGCGAGCAGGTTTCTTACTTAGCGGAACTGGCTGCAAAATATCCAATCATTTCTATCGAAGATGGTATGCAGGAAAACGACTGGGAAGGTTGGAAAATGTTAACCGATAAAATCGGTGACAGAGTACAGCTGGTAGGAGATGACTTATTCGTAACCAACGTAGAAAGACTATCCAGAGGAGTAAAAGAAAATATTGCCAACTCAATCCTTGTAAAAGTAAACCAGATCGGTTCTCTTTCTGAAACAATGGCTGCTGTACAAATGGCTCAGAACAACAAGTTCACTTCAGTAATGTCTCACAGATCAGGAGAAACTGAAGATTCTACAATCGCTGATTTAGCAGTAGCAATGAACTGTGGACAGATCAAAACAGGTTCTGCTTCAAGATCAGACAGAATGGCAAAATACAACCAGTTATTGAGAATTGAGGAAGCTTTAGGCGAAACTGCAATTTTCCCAGGATTGGAAGCATTTAAAATCAAAAGATAATTAATCGAATTTATAAATAACGGCAAGCGAAATTTTTAGTTTGCCGTATTTTATGGAAAGTGGTATATTTAAAAAAAATAAATAAATAATGTCAGACAACAAAGTAATATTGAATTACGACGGTAATTCATATGAATATCCTATCGTGGATAGTACTATCGGAGACAGAGGGATTGATATTTCAAAATTAAGAGACCAGACAGGTTTGATCACTCTGGATTTAGGTTACAAAAATACAGGAGCTACTATTAGCGACATCACTTACTTAGACGGAGATAAAGGAGAATTATTCTACAGAGGTTATCCAATCGAGCAGATTGCTGAAAAATCTAACTTCACTGAAGTAATGTATCTTTTATTACATGGAGAATTACCTACTCAGGATCAGTTTACTTCATTCGACAACAATATTAAAAAATATAACTTCATCGCAGACGAAATGAAAAAGATCATTGATGTTTTTCCTCGTTCTGCTCACCCTATGGGAGTTTTATCTTCTATGACTTCTGCATTGACCGCTTTCAACCCAAAGGCAGTTAACGTAAACTCTAAAGAAGAAATGGATCACGCTGCAGAGCTGATGATCGCTAAGTTCTCTCACCTTTGTGCCTGGACTTACAGAAAAACTCAAGGTTTACCATTAAACCACGGGGATAACAACCTAAACTACGTAGAGAACTTCTACAAAATGGCATTCAGATTACCAAATGCTGATTTCGAAATCGATCCGGTAGTTGTAGGTGCTTTAGATAAATTATTAATTCTTCACGCAGACCACGAACAAAACTGTTCTACTTCTACAGTAAGAATGGTAGGTTCTGCTCACACAGGTCTTTTCGCTTCAATCTCTGCAGGGGTTTCTGCACTTTGGGGACCACTTCACGGTGGAGCTAACCAGGCAGTAATCGAAATGCTTGAATTGATCGAAAAAGATGGAGGTGACGTATCTAAATATGTTGCTAAAGCGAAAGATAAGAGTGATAACTTCCGTCTAATGGGATTCGGACACAGAGTTTACAAAAACTTCGACCCAAGAGCGAAAATTATCAAGAAAGCTGCTGATGATATCCTTACCGCATTAGGAATCCAGGATAAAGCTCTTGACATTGCTATGCAGTTAGAAAGAGTAGCACTTGAAGACGAATACTTCGTAGAAAGAAAGCTATATCCAAACGTAGATTTCTATTCAGGAATCATCTACAGAGCGTTAGGAATTCCTACAGAAATGTTTACTGTAATGTTTGCATTAGGAAGACTTCCAGGATGGATTTCTCAGTGGAAAGAAATGAGACTGAAAGGAGACCCAATCGGAAGACCAAGACAGGTTTACCAAGGTGCTCAGGAAAGAAACTACATCGATATTGCAAGCAGATAATATTTGCTTATACCATAAAAAGAATCCCAAAGCTTGCTTTGGGATTCTTTGTTTATAATTTATATAACTAAACCGAATAAGAAAGCCTGCTTTTTCAAGCAGGCTTTCGTTTTTTATTATGGGCATTGGCATCTGTCACATGTCCAGATATAGCAGTTTCCTGCATCATCCCATTCGCAGCATCTTCTGCCTGTTGAGATTGGAGCACCTCCCATTACCGATTTTTGTTGATCTCTTCCTAATTTTTGTGCATTTTTCAGCACTGGATTGTTCTTGTTCATGACTTTGATTTTTGGTGTTAATAGTTACGTTTTATTGTTTATAATTTCGCGAAAATTATATCACTAATATAGGAAATTAAATAATATAAATATCTGTTTTTTGCTTCTTATGTAGATGGAAAATAGCAAGTTGTAGATGTTTTTGGAACTATTCACTGCCGTTGGCGGAACAGACAAGGAAATTTTATGGAAGGGTGCTGGTTTTGTAAGCCAAATTTAATACATAAAATAATGCAAAAGTTTTACAGATAGAGACCTTTACTTATATTTGTAGTATTGCATAAATCTTTATGAGACTAAACATTAAAAACGAAACGGGGAGGCTGAAGTCAGTAGTTCTAGGCCAGCCTAATTCATTGGGAGCAGTTCCCACACTAGAGGAAAGTTATGACGCAAAGTCATATTACTCAATCGAACACAATATTTATCCTAAAGAAGAGGATATTATCAATGAAATGAATGCTTTTGAAGCAGTGTTAAAAAAGTATGACGTTGAAGTACTGCGTCCAAGTATCATCAAAGACTACAACCAGGTTTTTTCCAGAGATGTAGCCTTTGTAATTGATGACAAAATGATCATTTCCAATGTGATTGCAGACAGAGCAGACGAGCAGGAAGCATACAAAAGCGTTTTTGAAAAAGTAGCATGGAGAAAGATCATTAACCTTCCGGAAACAGCACACATTGAAGGAGGAGACGTAATTGTGTGGAATGATTTTATTTTTATCGGAACCTGCTTCAGCGAGGACTACAGAAACTATAAAACGGCAAGAACCAACGAGTATGCCATTGAAATCTTAAAAGAATATTTTCCAAAGAAAAGAATCATTGATCTGGAACTGAAGAAAAACGATAAAGTTCCGTTTGAAGGTATTCTGCATTTGGACTGCACATTTAATCCGGTAGGAGAAGACAAATGTATCATTTATAAAAACGGGTTTGTGGATGAAAGCGATTACCGTTTAATCATCGATATTTTCGGAGAAGAAAACTGTTTCCACATCAATGATGAAGAAATGTTTGAAATGTTCCCGAATATTTTCTCCATTTCACCCGATGTCGTAGTTTCAGACAAAGCATTCACCCGAATGAATGATCACCTGAGAAACGAATGGGGAATGACCGTTGAAGAAATTCCTTACAGAGAAATCTCTAAAATGGGAGGCTTGTTGAGATGCTCTACAATGCCGCTTGTTAGAGAATAATTGAGTGGGAATGTTTTAGGGTTTGAGAGTGAGAGAGTTTTTACTCTTTCAATCTTTTAATTTTTCAATCTTTTAATCAAAAAAAATGCAAACAACAGATACAGTATTAATGATAGAACCGATTGCATTCGGTTATAACGCTGAAACAGCGAAAAACAATTACTTTCAGGTAGAACAAACGGGTTCTGATATCCAGTCGAAAGCTTTGGCTGAGTTCAACACCTTTGTTGGAAAACTGAGAGGAAAAGGAATCAATGTAATCACGATAAAAGATACGTTAGATCCTCATACTCCGGATTCTATTTTCCCAAACAACTGGGTAAGTTTCCATAAAGACGGGAAAGTAGTTTTATATCCGATGTTCGCTTCCAACAGAAGAGTGGAAAGGAGAGAAGATATTATTGAAAGTATCAAAGATCAGGGCTTTGAAGTTGCTGAAATTGATGACTGGTCTTTTCCTGAAACTCAGGGACATTTCCTGGAAGGGACAGGAAGTATGATTTTCGATCACGATAATAAAATTGCTTACGGTTCCGTTTCTTTGAGGCTGGATGAAAAACTGTTCAGAGAATTCTGTGCGAAATTCGGATTCACTCCGGTTGTTTTTCACTCATTTCAGACGGTAGGAACAGAAAGACTTCCGATCTACCACACCAATGTCATGATGTGTGTGGCAGATAAATTTGTGGTAATCTGCCTGGACTGTATTGATGATGAGCTGGAAAGAGAAAAAGTAGTGGAAACCATTAAAGGTTCCGGAAAAGAAATCATCGAAATTTCAGAAGATCAAATGCAGCAGTTTGCAGGAAATATGCTTCAGGTTCAAAATAAAGACGGTGAGAAATTCCTGGTAATGAGCCAGACTGCTTACCAGTCTTTAGCTGCAGATCAGGTGGCAGCTATTGAAAAATACTGCGAAATTATCTATTCAGACCTGAATACCATTGAAGTAAATGGAGGAGGAAGTGCAAGATGTATGCTTGCTGAGGTTTTTCTTCCAAAAAAATAATATATTTACGAAAAAATTAATTGAACCCATTATCAAGTAAAGGTTTACATATTCTTCTGACTTTGGAAACAGAGTCAGAAGATTTGTTATTAGACAGCAAAGGTTTTCTCGAGTTTACAGAAGAAATTCTGAAAACCAAAGAGGTGGAAATTGTAGGAGTGACCAATCATATTTTTGAAAATGAAAGCTTTACTTCCGCAGTAATCCTTAAAGAATCTCACCTTTGTATTCACACGTGGCCGGAGTTTAAACAGCTTACTTTTGATGTTTTCCTTTGCAATTATTCACAGGACAATACCACAAAAGTAGAGCAGATTGCAGATGAGGTGGTTCAGTATTTTAAAGCTAATACCATTCAGAAACACAAAATTTACAGATAACAAATGCACTATGTCTGCCCAGCATGCGAATCAGAAAATAAATTAGACCTCACTTTTCCTGTTGAAGAATATGTTTGTAATACCTGTTCTCATCTCATTGATGTAGCTGAAAACAAAAAAATTAAACATTTGAAAGTCCCTACAGAAAACGTTGCGTTGGATGTCGGGCAAAAAGGAAAAATAGGAGAGGAAGAATATACTGTTGTTGCCATTATTGTCAAGCGGTATGGTTCCAGTATTTTCTGGCGCGAATATTATCTCAAAGACAGCAAAGGAAATGATGCTTTCCTGAGCGAAAGTGATGGGCATTGGGTTTTCCTGATTCCAATGCATCCTGACGATTTTAAAAGTAAAAACTCGAAATTACCAACCTATGCCGGACGAACATATCGCTGGTATGAGAATTCTCAATGCAGTATTGAGGCCGCCGCCGGTTTTTTTGATGAACATCTGGATTTCAGCATTGCTACCTATAAAGAATACGTCAACGGAACACGCATGATCTCTCAGGAGAAGAGCAGCAAAAAAAGTCAGTATTTTTATGGGGTGCATATTTCAAAATATGAGGTTAAAAGAGCTTTTAAAATAGCTAATATGCCCTATTATACAGGAGTTGGGATCGTTCAGCCTTATTATTTCGATATGAAACAGGCTTTAAACATCTTTTGTGTAGCAGCATTAATGATATGTCTGCTTCAGTTGTATGTTTATATCTCAAGAACAAACGAAACTGTTTTTGAGCAGTCGATCAACTTCGGTGATGTAAAAGATAAAGAGCTTGTCAGTAAAAGCTTTACTCTTTCAGGCGGCTCAGCACCATTAAAAGTCAATGCTTTTTCAGCGGTTGATAATTCATGGGCGAATATTCAGCTGAGTCTTGTGAATGAGAATACTAACGAGGTTGTATATACTTCAAAAGATATTGAACAATACCACGGTTATGAAGATGGCGAAAGCTGGTCGGAAGGAAATCAGTCGGAAGAATTCAACCTTTGTGGGGTAAGCTCCGGAAAATATCATTTTCTTATTTCAGCTGAAAAAGAAGGATCATTATTACCTGCATTTTCCGGTTTTCAGTCGCCAGATTCGAAAGTATTGATCTCCAGGGATAAATCCGGGGTTCTGGATGTTACTGATCTCTATACAGCACAATCTACCACTTTCATAGACGGAAAAACCCTTGAAAAAGATACCACAGAATTGGGTAAACTGGTGAAAGCATCCTTTGGAACTTCAAAAATAGATTCCCTGATCAATGCTGAAGGACTAAAGCTTACAACGGATATTGTTGCCTCAAACAATGATGTTAAGATCAAAGCAACCTGGCTTCCTGTCTCATTCTGGAATTTCGGAGTTATTTTATTCATAATGATTATTCTGTTTGTAGCGATGCTTATTGGAAAACATTCCTTTAATGTGAAGAAATGGAAGAACAGTTCAAACACCCCTTATTCTACATCATGATGACCAATATTTTAAGCTACATAAGACAAAACCTGATGCTCTGCCTGATTGGAGGATTTTTCATAACCCTGTTTGTATACCTTACCTACCAGGGAAATCAGGTCTGTGACTGTGCCAAAACAGAAACATACCGCGACGGAACTACAAAAAGCCACTCCAGAGGAGGAGTTGGATTCTACAGATACTATCACAAATAAAAATATAAAACTATGGACAATATCAATTTCTTACCCATATTAAACTCGGTGCTTTACTCATTTCTGGGAATCGCTATTCTGCTGGTATGCTATTTCATTATTGAAAAACTTACCCCGGAAAAAACATGGCATGAGATCGCTCAGAACAAAAATATAGCACTGGCTATTGTTTTCGGAGCATTTATCATCGGAATTTCAATGATTATAAGCGCTGCAATTCATGGATAAGAAGAGGATTCCTCTTGAGCTGCTTTTATTGTTTTCAGTATTCGTCATTGCTACATGTGGATTGATTTATGAATTGGTGGCCGGAGCCCTGGCGAGCTATCTTTTAGGAGACTCTGTAAAGCAGTTTTCTTTCATTATCGGGGTGTATCTATTTTCAATGGGAGTAGGTTCTTACTTTGCGAAATTCATCAAGGGAAATCTTATTGATAAATTCGTTGAAATCGAAATCCTTGTAGGAATAGTGGGCGGAATCAGTTCTGTTGTACTGTTTATTTTGTTCAATACCCTTGCCCATTTTGAAAGCGTTCTCTATCTTTTTGTCTTTTTCACAGGATGCCTCGTCGGCGTGGAAATTCCGCTTTTGATGAACATTCTGAAAGACAGAGTGCAGTTTAAGGATTTAGTTTCAAATGTCTTTGCATTCGATTATATCGGAGCTTTACTGGCTTCGATTCTTTTTCCATTGGTGTTAATTCCGAAGCTGGGAATTGTAAAAACGCCTTTGTTTTTCGGATTGATTAATATCTCTATTGCAATATTTCTATGTTACTACCTTAAAAAAGAATTGTCGAAACCATTCTCCTTAAAAGTAAAGTCTATTGCAGCCTTTGTTTTTCTGCTGGGACTTTTCATTTTCTCAGATACTATTTTGTCTTATTCCGAAGAAAAATTATATGGTGAAAATGTAGTGTATACCAAAAGCTCACCCTATCAGAGAATTGTGCTGACGAGAAATACGCATGAGTTTCGTCTCTATTTAAATAACAACTTACAGTTTTCATCCACTGATGAATACCGTTATCATGAAGCCCTGGTACATCCTTCGATGTCTATGGCAAAAAATATTGATCACGTTCTGATTCTGGGAGGAGGAGATGGTTTTGCGGCAAGAGAAGTATTGAAATATAAAGACGTTAAAAAAATAACGCTTGTGGATTTGGATGGTGAAATGACTCAGTTTTTTAAGACCAATGAAACCATGCGCAGACTGAACCAAAGTTCTTTTTCCAATCCTAAAGTGGAAGTCATCAACAAAGATGCCTACATTTGGGTTAAAGAGAACAAAAAAAAGTTTGATGTCATTATCATCGACTTTCCCGATCCATCCAATTACAGCTTGGGAAAACTCTATTCCCTGCAGTTTTATAAAGAACTGGAAAGACTGACGACTCTTGATACCAAAATTGTGGTTCAGACCACCTCTCCGTATTTTGCTCCGAAATCTTTCTGGTGTATAGAAAAAACAATTAATCAGATTTTTCCTTTCACAGCAGCATACCATACCTATGTTCCTTCTTTTGGAGAATGGGGATTTTCTATGGCTTCGTTTGAACCGGTCAACAACAGGATCTACAGAAAAATTCCTGGGTTAAAATATTATGATTACAACTTTTCACAGATGTCCTATTTTAATAAAGATATGAAAGTGAAAGACGTAGAAGTTAACCGTCTGGACAACCAGATATTAGTTCGTTATTTTGATGAAGAGTGGGGAAAAGTACAGTAGAAAGGATTTTCTTAAAACTATATTTTTAGGTAGTCTTATGCTTCCCTTTCTCCAGTATTGTGGAAAGAAGGTAAAGTCATTATTACTGAAGATAACAGGTACAAATCATGTTCTCGGGCATCGATTATGGGCAAAAGATTTTCCACAGTTTTCTGAAGTTATCCACACAAAATATCTCATCGTTGGCGGTGGGATTTCCGGGCTTTCGGCATGTCGCTTTTTCAGTCTGAATAACGAAAATGATTACCTTCTCCTTGAAATGGAAAACCATCTGGGAGGAAATTCTTCAAACGGACAAAATTCATTTTCTAAATTTCCTTTAGGTGCGCATTACCTGCCTTTACCCAATAAAGAGAACATAGAAATCATAGAATTTCTTAAAGAATGCGGAATCTGTCTTGGAAGTGATGAGAACGGAGAACCCATTCTTGATGAATACCAAATGACTTTTCCACAACAGGAAAGACTGTTTTATAAAAACTCATGGCAAAACGATATCGTTCCCCAAAGAGGTATTTCCCCCGAAACACAGCAAGAGCTCAGCCGCTTTTTTAAACTGATGGATGAACTGCGTGTAAAGAAAGATACACAGGGGAAATATTGGTTTGCTATTCCGGTACATGATTCAAGCAGAGATGATGAGGCTGTAAACCTTGAAAAGCTCATTTTCAAAGACTGGCTCAAAGAAAATAACTATTACTCCGAAGAACTTCTCTGGCTGTTAGACTATTCCTGCAGAGACGATTTCGGATTAGGAATAGAGTATGTCTCGGCATGGGCTGGAATTCATTATTTCGCCGGAAGAAAAAATAACTGGAGCACCCAATACAAAGATCAGGTATTTACATGGCCGGAAGGCAATGCAAGGCTGGCAAAACATTTCTCAAAATATACTGAGGGAAAGCACTTGTCCGGTAATCTTGTCTTTGAGGTAAAACTTAATGATAAAGTTGAGGTACTGAGTTTTGACAATACGCAAAAGAAAACCCAAAAGATCATTGCTGATAAAGTACTGTTTGCATCACCTCAGTTTGTCAATGAAAGAATTTTAAATCATAAAAAGGCATCGTCATTCAATTATGTACCCTGGCTTTTAACAACCATTACTTTGAAGAATGAATTCGGAGGAGATGAAGAGTTGGCCTGGGATAACGTAATCTACGGATCTTCCGGATTGGGGTATATCTTTGATCAGCATCAGAATCTTAACCAGATTATGGGTGAAAAAGTAATTACCCACTATAAGAGTTTTTCAACTGGAGACTGCAGAAAAGCAAGGAAAAAGCTGTATGCCATGAAAGACGCTGAACTGAAAGATTTAGTTTTAAATGATCTGAAGAAAGCACACCCTCTGATAGAAGATTTTATTCTGGAAATGCAGTTCCATAAAATAGGACATGCTATGATAGCGCCTGTTCCTAAACAGATTTTTGGAGAAGAAACCCGAACAGCAAAAGAACCTATTGAAGATAAAATTTTCTTTGCCCATTCTGATCTTTCAGGAATATCTATTTTTGAAGAAGCCTTTTATCAGGGAATCCGGACTGCGGGCCAAATGATATAAAATGATACGATGAAACAACCCTGGATACATAACGCAAAAACAGACTGGTGGTTTATTTTATCACCGCCTTTCGTGGTGCTGCTGATTATTTTTCTTTTTCAGAAACAGATTCAGGGGCTGGAAAACCATTACTCTTTTTACACATGGCTCTTTCTGATTGTTTTTGTGGATGTGGCACACGTATATTCCACCCTGTTCAAAACGTATTTTGTAAAAGGTGAAATTCAGAAAAATAAACTGCTTTATCTGGGAATTCCCTTTGTGAGCTGGATATTGGGAATTATTCTGTTTCAATTGGGAAGCCTGACATTCTGGTCAGTCCTTGCATTGGTAGCTGTTTTTCATTTTATACGCCAGCAATATGGTTTTATGAGAATCTACGCCCGTTTTGAACCGAATAACTGGAGTAAGAAAATAGATGAGGTGGCTGTTTATTCTGCTACCATTTATCCCATGCTGTATTGGTTTAAAACACCACGTGCCTTTACATGGTTTGTCAGCAATGAGTTTGACTGGCTTAAAAATCTTCCGGATTATGTCCCTTTGATGACCATAATATATTTCACAATTCTTACCATTTGGATCATCAAAACTGCTTTTGAAGCTTTTAAAACAAAGAATATTAATATTCCTAAAACAGCATTGATCATCGGAACTTTCCTTTCCTGGTATTTTGGGATTGTTTACTTTAACAATGATCTTCTTTTTACTTTTCTCAATGTTGTCTCCCACGGAATTCCCTATGTCGCATTGATTTATATCCGGGAAATCAAACAAAAAGAAAATCCCCAGCTGAGCTGGATATCTATTTTTAAATCCGCTTCAGGAATATTTTTGTTTGTAGGAGTTATTTTAGGTTTTGCCTTTTTGGAAGAACTTTTATGGGAAACTTTAGTATGGAATGAACATTTTTCCCTCAATATAATGGTGTCAGAAAAATTATTTCAGTTTCTCATTCCATTGCTGGTCGTTCCACAACTTACTCATTATCTCCTGGATGGCTTTATTTGGAGAAAACCCAAAAAAGTTAGCTAACTTTGCGATAATCTTTAAAATCTAAAAATGAGACAATATTTTCTGGCATTAGCAATTTTTCTTGGAATTATTGTAGGAGCCCAGCAGAAAACGTTCTGTAATCCTATTAACATTGATTATGGTTATACTCCTTTCGAAGTTTTTTCAAAACAGGGAAAACACCGTGCTACAGCAGATCCGGTAATTGTTAATTTTAAGAATAAACTGTTTCTTTTTTCTACAAACCAGGAAGGATACTGGTATAGCGATGATATGCTGGACTGGAAATTTGTAAAAAGGAAATTCCTCAGAGATAATAAATATATCCATGATCTTAATGCGCCGGCTGTCTGGGCAATGAAAGATACTCTGTATGTCTACGGTTCCACGTGGGAACAGGACTTTCCCATCTGGAAAAGTACAAACCCAACCAAAGATGACTGGAAAATTGCAGTGGATACACTAAAAGTAGGAGCGTGGGATCCGGCATTCCATTATGATGAAGATAAAAATAAATTATACCTCTACTGGGGCTCAAGCAACGAATGGCCATTATTAGGAACAGAGGTAAAAGTGAAAAATCTTCAGTCAGAAGGTTTTGTAAAACCCATTCTTAAACTGAAACCTGAAGACCATGGCTGGGAACGTTTCGGGGAATACAATGACAATGTCTTTCTTCAGCCTTTTGTAGAAGGGGCGTGGATGACGAAGCATAACGGGAAATATTATATGCAGTATGGTGCTCCCGCAACAGAATTCAGTGGATATTCCGATGGAGTATACGTAAGTAAAAATCCTTTGGAAGGTTTCGAATACCAACAGCATAATCCGTTTTCCTATAAACCGGGTGGTTTTGCCAGAGGAGCAGGCCATGGAGCTACTTTTGAAGACAATTATAAAAACTGGTGGCATATTTCAACCATCTTTATTTCCACCAAAAATAATTTTGAAAGAAGGCTGGGAATCTGGCCGGCAGGTTTTGATAAAGACGATGTAATGTACTGTAATACGGCTTATGGAGATTATCCAACTTATCTTCCACAGTATGCTCAGGGAAAAGATTTTACAAAAGGTCTTTTTACCGGATGGATGTTGCTGAATTATAATAAACCGGTGCAGGTTTCATCTACTTTAGGAGGATATCAGTCCAATTATGCTGTGGATGAAGATATCAAGACCTATTGGAGTGCTAAAACAGGAAATTCAGGAGAATGGTTCCAGACTGATCTTGGTGAAGTTTCTACTATTAATGCCATTCAGATCAATTATGCAGATCAGGATGCAGAGTTTATGGGGAAAACTTTGGGAAAAATGCATCAGTATAAAATCTATGGATCTAATGACGGGAAGAAATGGAATATGATTGTGGATAAAAGCAAGAATACGAAAGATGTTCCGCACGACTATGTTGAATTGGAGCAACCCGCAAAAGCCCGTTTCCTTAAAATGGAAAACCTTAAAATGCCTACCGGGAAATTTGCATTAAGCGGTTTCAGAGTATTTGGAAAAGGAGCCGGAAAGCAGCCTGCCAAAGTAGAGGGTTTCGTACCTTTAAGAGCCGATCCTAAAAAATATGGGGAAAGAAGAAGTATCTGGATGAAATGGCAGCAGAATCCTGAAGCAGACGGCTATGTAATCTATTTTGGAAAGACTCCGGATAAATTGTACGGAAGCATTATGGTCTACGGAAAGAATGAATATTTCTTCACGGGTGCAGACAGAACAGATGCTTACTATTTCCAGATTGAAGCTTTCAACGCCAATGGTGTTTCCGAAAGAACAGCTGTGGCAAAATCTGAATAAATCAATTTGAAAGATAAAAAAATGACACGTTTTGAAATATCAGAACGTGTTATTTTTTGCCTGCTTTTTTAAGAAAAGATTCAATTTTATCTATAAGAAATTGATCATTGGGCTGTTTATCCCAATCCAGATGTCCGCCATTGAATTGATAGGATTCATGGATAACTTGATTTTTATTTAAAGTTGAATCTAAGATCTTTTCTTGAGTAGAAGGAATCACACGATCCGAATTGCCGTAATAAGATAGAGTAGGAGGAGAATTTTTATTTATCCATTTAACAGGACTGGCAAAATCTATTCTGGATATTCCAAGTCCTGATACATTAGGGTCTACCAATCTTCTTTCCACAAAAGAATATTCCTGATAATTTTTGAAACCTGGATCTGAAAGGTCAGCAGGGCCAACAATATTAACAACTGCTTTTATCCTTTTATCTGTGTCAAATTTATAAGCATATAGCATGGATAAATGCCCTCCGGCACTGTTTCCTAATAATATGAATTTAGGATTGTACCTGAGTTTTTTTTCTAAGAAAGCAGAAACCTCTTTAATATCATTCATTTGATTAGGCAGACCATAATTGGTTTCTGAAACCAGTCTGTAGTTCATATTAACAAAAACATGATCAGGAAACTTCTGCATTAGAGAAAGGGTGAAGAAGGTGAGCTGTGATTTATTTCCACTACGCCAGCCTCCACCATGAATAATAATGAACACCTCTTTTTTACCCTGAGATTTTTTGGCGGGAATATAGAGGTCCATAATCTGTTCCGGGCTGTTTCCATAATGAATATTTTCCTCTTTATCAAAGTGGATATCTTTGCCCAGTTCTATCTTTTTTTCTTTACAGCCATTCCATGTAAAAAGTAAGACTAGGCAAATCAAAATAATAGGTACATCTTTTTTCATAACTATTAAATATAAAAAATCCGCTGAAAAGAATCAGCGGATACTGTAAGAATAATTGAATATGAAGAAAGAAATTTCTTTTTATCTTGTTCTGCTTTTGATAGCATCTGAAGCTCCCTCGATGTCTCTTACCTTTTTTACTTTCTGATTTCCGAAATTGTAGGTAAGGCTTACTGTTAAACTTCTGTTGTAACGGTTTTGATGGATGTAATTATAATTTCCATTTTCCTGAAAGTCTTCAATTTTAACGATGTTGGTATTAAGAACATCATTTACATTCACTGCAAAAGTCCAGTCGTTCCACATTTTCTTAAGGCTGAGGTCTAAACTCATTAAATTTTTCAAAGAACCAAGCTCAATCTGCTGCTTGTCTACGAAGAAGTAATTAAGTCCGAAGAACCATGTTTTCTTTTTATCAAGACGGATGGTATTGTTGGTCTGGATCAGAAGGCTGGTAGAATTGGTTTTATTGGTATAGGTAATAAATTTCCCTTCAGGTCCTTTGTCATCTTTGAAGCGGTCTCCGGTAGTAGGGTCAGTATCAAGACTTCCATTGTTAATATTATGCTGCACCCCAATATTAAAGTTGGTCGTCCAGTATTGTTTGAAAAACGATTTCTGAATACCTACCATTGCGGACATTTCCTGCTTATTCCCAAAATTGGTTCTGATATACCTTAAAGCAGGATTTTCTCCTATTTTACCTTCAGGTGATACAGGATAACCTTGCAGCGGAACCTGTGTGATCGCATCCTGAATATAAGAATGGTTTAAAATCAGGAAATATGAATTTTTGTACATATAAGTAAGCTCCTGATTATAGGTGGAAGAGGCCTTTACAAATGGGTCATTCTGAGTATAATTATCATCTGTCAGGATGTTTCTTACCGGATTAAGTTCCCAGAAACTTGGTCTTCTCATTCTGCTAGAGAAGGAATAAGAAATATTGTTTTTATCATTAATTGCATAATTCAGACTTAGATAGGGAAGAAGGTTTTTGTAATTTCTTTCAATTCTTCTAAGAGCCTCTGTGGGAGCGTTGTCAGAAGTTCCCAAACTGTTTGTGATTTCGTATCGGGCTCCTACTTTTCCAGAAAGTTTGTCGGAAATTTTTTTCTCAACGGTAATATACATTCCGTAGATATTTTCATCATAGATAAAATGGTTAGGTCTTGAATCCGGATCTTTTACGGGATTAAAAGAATAAGTAGTGTTTTTAGAATCGTTATCTGTTTTGGTTTTGTTGTAATTTCCGCCTATAGATACTGTCAGATCATTTTTAAACTTTTGATTATAATCCACCATTCCGGAGAAGTTATTAATGATCTGTGGAAGATCCTGAATAACTTGTCTTGTTCTTGTCCCTACAACTCTGTCAATATCCGAAGCGAAAGTTTGGTTATCTGTGAACTGAAATCTTCTGTAGTTAAGATAAGCTGCATTTACATTCAGTTTACTGCCTAATGAATCCGTTTTTAATTCATAATTTAAATTTACAGAATTGTTATAAGATCGCGCATCTTCTTTGTTTTTGGACCACGTATATTCTGGTTCTTTTGCACTTTCTTTTTTTATGGTATTAAACAAAGCTACTGTTGAATTGTAACTTTTATTAGCCCAGGTATTCCATGATAAAGCCAGATTGCTTTTGTCGTTCAGCTGGTAATCAATATTCAGATAACCCCCGATGTTTTTGTTCGGATCATCAATATCTCCTGTAGATTCGTTAGAAGTCTTGGCTGTTCCGTTTCTTAACGTGTAAGTTTGTGCCTCAATATTTTCACCACCACTAAGACTGGCGCTTACTCCCAGTTTGTTTTTTCTGTAGTTGGCTGAGAAGCTTGCCTGGCTCCCGTTATATTTATTGGTAGTATTAGACATTCTCATGTTTCCGTTGAGGCCATCACTCATTTTTTTCTTTAAAACGATATTGATGATCCCATCAGATGATTCTACCTGATACTCACTTCCGGGTACTGTAATCACTTCAATTTTCTGGATGTTTTCAGCCGGAGTATTTTTCAGGAACTGAGCCAGAGACTCAGAATCCATATTGCTTTTTCTTCCGTTGATATAGATCAGAGCATTATTTTTTCCTGCAATTTTCAATGTTTTATCATCTGTGGAAGATAATAACGGAGTCTGTTTAAGGAGATCAAAAGTGGTATTTCCTTTAGCTACAGGAGATGCTGCTACATCATATACAAAACGGTCACTTTGCTTTTTAAAAACCTGTTTTGTGATGGTAACTCCTTCTATATTTTTTGTTTTTGCCGTATCAGATTTCTTTTCCTGAGCAAATGCGCAAGTACCAAATACGATGGCCATTGACAAAATTATACGTTTCATGTTGTTTTTATTTAAGAGTGGATTTAGTGGTATACGTTGTATAGATTAGGTTCTTGATTTTACAGCATCATTCGCTGATTTCATTTCCCTTGCTTTTTTCAGTTTCTGATTTCCGAAATTGTAGGTAACACCGATGCTCATGAGCCTTGGATAATTGAAGTTGGTGATATTATTAAACTTTCCGTTAGGCTGTACTCCTCTTACTCTGTAGAAGCTTTGATTAAATAAGTCACTCACTTCCGCTACAATCGTCCAGTCCCCTGCAATTTTTTTCAGACTGAAATCAAAGCTTTGTCTGGCGCCTATCATACCTCCTTCCATAGCGGTCTGGCTTGCAAAGAAGTAATTAACTCCTAAGAACCAGTCTTTTTTAGATGAAAGTCTGATGACGTTATTGATCGTTGCAGACATATTGTAGTTTTTTACATCAATGATATAAGGATCCAGTGACTCGGATTCGTACTGACCCAGTTGAGAAGTTGGATCTTCCCATACTCCGCCTTTGTAGGTAACATAGCCCAAATTGACAGAATAGTTGGTTGTCCATATGTCTTTGAACCATGATTTGTTCATTCCCAGCGTAAGAGCGAGCTCTCTGTTTTTACCGTAATTGGTTCTTATATATCTTAAAAATCTTGTTGTTTTCATGATCATATTTCCGTCTGGGCCATAGACTATATTTCCATTTTTATCCCTTTCTGGAGTGGTTAAAGTTCCCTGTAACGGAAGCATGTCAGAAGCAGATGCATCTTCTACCATATTAAAGCTAAGATTGGCATAGAATGCATTTTTGTACATATAGTTCAGCTCCTGATTATAAAATTTTGAAGCAAGAACAAATGGATTGTTCTGTGTATAATTCGTAGGAGTGAAATAGGTTCTGGACGGGTTGAGTTCCCAAAATCTTGGTCTTCGGATTCTGCTTGAGAAAGTATAACTCAGATTGTGATCAGAATTGATGGCATAGTTTAAATTCAGATAAGGTAAAAGATTGTTGTAGTTTCTTTCGAATCCTGTTTTTTCCAGAATCTCTCCGGTACTTCTGGTCATCTCGTAGCGGGCTCCTATTTTTCCAGATATTTTTTCAGTCAGTTTACGTTCATAGTTCAGGTAAATACCCAGTATATTTTCTTTATAAATGAAGTGATTGGTTTGTTTAGGATCTATCACAAAATCACCACCTATTAATTTGTCTTGTTTGGTATCATTATCCGTGTTCGTATGATTATAGCTGATTCCCATTAACCAAGTTGCACCTTTAGCCGTTTTTTTCAGGTAGTCGATATTAGCGGCATAATTGTTAATAATCTGAGGTACTGATTGATGAAGCGCTGAATACTTGTTGATCGTGTCATTTGTTAAGGGAAAACTTTCATTGAAACTTACCTTATCCCTGTTGAACCATAAATAAGAAACGTTTGAGGTAAGCTTACTTCCCAGAGAATCTGTTTTCATCTCATAATTCAAATTGAAAGAATGATTTCTGGTTTGTGCATCCTCGTTGTTGACAGTTCTGTTATTTAATACGCCGTTTTGCCAGTTCGTAATATCCAGTACAGAATTGAAACTTTTATTATATCTCATATTGTAAGAGAATCCGAAACTGTGTTTTTTATTAATCTCATAATCAACATTGAAGCCTCCTCCAAAATTTTTATTGGGATCATCATTAAATCCAAAAGATTCATTTTTGAATGTAGAATCTCCGTTTGACAACGTATATCTCTGTCTGTCTGTCCAGCTTCCCATTCTGAAATTAGAATTCCCAGACCATTTTCCTTGTCTGAAATTAAATGAAGCTCCAGCATTGGGATTATTGTAATAAGCTTGCTCATTCTGCATTTTCAACGTTCCGTTGTAACCGTTGTTCTTGCTTTTTTTCATTACAATATTGATTACCCCTTCCTTAGACTCAACCTGAAATTCACTTCCCGGAACTGTAATCACCTCAATTTTCTGGATATCCTCAGATGGAGTAGATTTCAGCATTTCAATCAATGCCTCAGCATCCATATTGGTTTTCTTATTGTTGATATAGATGATCGCATCATTTTTTCCCAGGATCTTCAACGTTTTTCCATCAATACTGGAAATCATCGGAGTTTGTTTTAAAAGAGTAAAGGTGTTTGTTCCTTTGGCAATAGATGAAGAAGCTACATCATATACCAAACGGTCTCCTTGTTTTTTGAAAACCTGCTTCTTGATATTCACTGCATCAATAGCATTTACTTTCATACTGTCTTTTTTCTGCTGGGCAGTGATAAGTCCACCGAAAAATAGTGCTGCAATAAGAATTTGAGTCTTCATGATTATTCTTTTTTAATTAATAGCTTGTATGGTTAGTTATTTAACATTGCAAAGATATATAATAAATCTAGTATCATGCAATACAAAGTACTTAGAAATGTTTTTGAATAATTATAATTAATTGATTATCAGTTAATAAAAATTACATTAAAAATATTGCTTGCCTGACCTTTCTGTATAATAAGACAAATAACTGATGTTAATTGTTACATCAAACCAAAAAATTAATGAATATTTTTTTTAAAAATGAAGAAAAATAATAAAATAGATAGGTGATGGTATTTTATTATTAATTTAGTGAAAACTAAAAATTAATGCCATATGAGAAAATTTTACCTTTTATTTTTATTCTTTATCTTATTATTTTCATGTAAAAGTGAATCTTTCGTAGAAATAGATGAAAACCCATCAGATTCTCCATCTAATTATAATTTTGGGAATACAGCACAAAAGAATTTTCAGGGTGTCGTTCTTGATACAAGCGGAAATCCGGTTTCCGGAGCAACAGTTACCATTGGAGCTAACACGGCAACAACCAACCTTAAAGGCCTTTTTACCTTGAAGAATGCTTCGGTAAAAGAAAATTTTGCCCATGTAAAAGTAACAAAAGCAGGCTTTGTAAATGCATCACGGGTTTTAGTTCCTACCAACGGAATAAATAGAGTGAATATCATGATGATTCGTGTAACCACAACAGCTACAATTGCCACAGGCTCTATCTCTACCGTTTCATTACCGAACGGAACTAAAGTAAAATTCGATGGAAGTTTTAAAGATGCCAACGGAAATGCCTATTCAGGAAATGTGAGCGTGGGAGTTTTTCACCTGGCACCATCCAACCTATATCTTAATGAATTAATGCCAGGATCTTTCTTGGCAACCAACTCAGCAGGAAATGCCAGAGTGATGGAAACTTTTGGGATGCTCCATGTACAATTAACAGGAAGTTCCGGGCAAAATCTTCAGATTGCAAACGGCCATAACGCAGAAATTACTGTTCCGGTAGATGCTGCACAAACATCCAGCTCACCAGCCACAATACCACTATGGTCCTATAATGAAGACACCGGAATGTGGAAAGAAGAAGGTTCTGCAACAAAGATGGGAAATACCTATGTAGGAACAGTAAGTCATTTTTCCTGGTGGAATTGTGATGCACAGTTTCCACAGGCAACCTTGAAAGTAACAATAAAAAATGCAGCAGGGCAGGTTTTGCCCAATGTTAAGGTAGCTTTAATGAGAATTTCTCAAGCATATGAAACTTACGGGATGACAGATAATGCAGGAATGGTCTATGGAATTGTTCCGGCAGGTGAGGTTCTTAGCTTAAAAGTTTATGATGTTTGTAACAATGTAATTTATGCATCAAACGTAGGTCCGTTTCCAACTGGAGTCATAACGACTATTTCAGATATTGTTGTAAACCCTTCTACATCTACCAACTATACCATTCAGGGAGTTCTGAAAACATGTGCCAATGCCAATGTGAGTGATGGTTATGTAGAATTGAAACCAACAGTAAGTACAAATTATTTCCAGTATATGTCAGTCCCGGTAGATAATAACGGAGGTTTTACATTCAATACTTATTCATGTACACCAAATCCACAGTTTAGATATGAAGGATTTGATAATGTTAATTTATTGAGTACCAATGATGTTACTTTCACGGCTACATCTACGACAGTAAATTTGGGGAATATCATGGCTTGTAATTCTGTGAATGAATTTATAAATTATAAAATTGATAATCAGCCTGTTATTAATTTGTCAGGACCGTTCAATGCGCAATGGACAGGGCTTACTTCTACATCACCTAATCTGCCAGCTAAACAATTAAGAATAATTTCTATAAATCCAATTGGCCCCACTTTCTTTATGACCCAAAACAATATGACGGGAGTCGCAGCAAGCTTTACTTCATATTACGGGTTCGAATTTTCTGGAGGTTCTATTACATCAAATAATGGAAATTTGGTTGTCGATATAACTTCTTTTGGAGCTTTAGGAGACTACATTGATTTTACCGTTAATGGAACATACACCGATAATTCAGGAAATCATACCTTCACAGCAACAGGGCATGTGAAACGGGATTTCTAATCATCGTAGTAAAAATAAAAAGGACCGAAAAGGTCCTTTTTTTATGTAATATATCTATTATTTATTCTCTGTCGAATCGGGCTAGCTTTTTATCTACCCAAACCGTTGCAAAAGGGAAGAATGCAGATAATAAAGCAAAAACAAAATCTTCATCATCCCAATTATAAATTTTTCTTGCCGGAAGGCAGAGCAAAAGATAAAGAGTGAAAAATAATCCGTGTAAACTGCCAATAACGCTGATGAAGATAATAGAATATAAATTTTCATCATATCGTATCCAGATCATCGCAACACCATACAGTAAAAGACATGAAATGGCTTCTGCAAGACAAATCTGTTTAAACCATTTGATAATTTTTTCCTGAGAATATTTTGAGAAAAGTTTTTCGATGAAGTCCATTTCTTGAGTTATGAGGTGAGAGTTAAAAGGTAAGAGTCTTTCTCCGGCTTTTAGTTTTTAGCCTCTCATTTCTGATTTGCAAAATTACTTATAAAAACTGCTACCATCCAAATATTCAAAAACTTCAGGTGGAAGCATAGGTCTTACATTTTTACCATCCCTGACCATATTACGGATTTCTGTAGCTGAAAGTTCTATGACAGGTGCCTTGATGAGAGAGATATTTTCATGCTGTAAATATTCAGAATCTTTTTTCTCTCCTTCAAATACTCTCGGATAAACAATGATATGATGATTTTTGATCAGCGTATCAGAATTTTTCCATTTGTGAAGGCCTTTCAGATTATCTTCTCCCATAATCAGACTGAAAGAATAATCAGGATATTTTTCATGAAGATAAGTAAGGGTATCAATAGTATAACTTGGCTTAGGAAGGGAGAACTCAACATTTGAAGCTCTCATATTGGGGTAATTCTTTACGGCAAGCTGTACCATATCAAGTCTGTTATGGTCATTCAGTAAAGATTTTTTGTCTTTAAACGGATTTTGTGGACTTACCACAAACCAAAGCTCATCCATATCAGAATTTTCCAGAATATAATTGGCCAGAATAAGATGCCCGATATGAATAGGATTAAATGATCCGAAAAATAAACCGATTTTTTTCATTGTTATAAGGAGTTGGGTTGCAGGAATTAGGGCTTAGGGAGTTTGAAGTTTTGTAATTACTGCATTCAGCATTTTTGATATCTCGGATGTTTTTTCGATCAAAATTTGAAAAATTTCAGGATTCAAATAATTTAAATTTCTTGAAATAATCAATTGGGTTTCCAATTCGGCGCTACTACCTCTTGCAATTTTCAAAAACTGAAGATAGTCAATAGTAGATCTTCTGGAATGACCTTCAGCAATATTTGATGGAATTGAAATTGAGGATCTGCGGATCTGGCTTACAAGTCCATACAGTTCTTCTTTTGGGAAATCTGTTGTTACTTGATAGATTTCTGTAACGAGATCTACAGATTTTTGCCAGACGATTAATTCCTTATAATTTCCCATATGCATTACACCTTATTGCTAAATCCTAATCCCTAATTCCTATTCTTACTCTCTGAATTTTACATCTTTGATATTGAGATAATGCGTCACATTGCCTTTCCAGTGATTTTCTTCCAGGGTAAAAGCAAGGTCGAAATTTTTATTTTTAAAATCCTCAACAAACTGTCCCAGTTTGAATCCTACACATTCGATATTTCGTCCCGTAGATTCCTGTCTGATATAAAACTTCAGGTGATTATTATCTTTTCCCATTGTTTTCACATACCCGGAAAGCTTCTGGTCCGTTAATGTAAAGATAGGTTTCATATTATGAGGTCCAAAGGGTGCCAGCTTTCTGTGGAAATTGATAAACTCTCTGTTGATCTCATCAACTTTAATTTCCGTATCAATAGTAATAGATGGTTCTTTTTGATGCTCTTTGATTTTTTCAGAAACAATTCTTTCAAATTTTTCCTTGAAAGCATCAAACTTATCTTTCTCCATCGAAAGTCCGGCGGCAGCATGATGACCTCCGAATTTAAGAAAATATTCAGAACACATATCCAGCGCTTCATGTACATCAAAATCAGAAACAGATCTTGCGGAAGCTACCATTTCCCCATTATTACCATCGGTAAATACAAGGGTTGGTTTGTAATACGTTTCAATAAGTCTGGAGGCTACAATACCAATTACTCCCTTATTCCATTCAGGATGATAAACGATGGTGGTATGTTTGGTCTCTTGCTGGGATTCTATAATCTGATTCAGGGCCGAAAGTGTGGAATTCATATCCAGTTCACGCCTTTCATCGTTAAGGTTCATGATATCATTTACAATCTGATTCGCATGTTTCAGATTGTCGGAAACCATAAGTTCTACGGCTGCTTTACCATGAGAAATTCGTCCTGCAGCATTAATTTTAGGAGCGATTTCAAAAACAATATTGGAAATTTCAAAATGAGAAAGCTTATCCTCAGGGATCAATAATCTTAAACCAAGATTTCTGGTTTTTCTGAGGGTTTTTAATCCCATTTTAGCCAAAACTCTGTTTTCTCCTGTCATGGAAACAATATCTGCGGCAATTGAGATGGCCAAAAGGTCTGTCAGTTCAAATAACTCTGCATCCGGTAATTTATAGATTGTATTTAGTCCCTGGCAAAGTTTAAAACCAACACCACATCCTGAAAGTTCTTTGAAAGGATATCGGCAGTCACTTCTTTTAGGGTCAAGTACAGCGGCTGCATTGGGAATCTCTTCGCCCGGAAGGTGATGGTCACAAATAATAAAATCAATATCCAGATTACTGGCATAGTTGATCATATCAATTGCCTTAATTCCGCAGTCGAGAGCAATGATTAATGAAAAACCATTTTCTTTGGCGAAATCAATTCCTTCCGTGGAAATTCCATATCCTTCAGAATTTCTGTCCGGAATATAATAGTCCAGATATTTTTTCTCAACAATTTTGCTGAGGTATAGGTACATCAAGGCAACTGCTGTGGTTCCGTCCACATCATAGTCACCATATACCAATATTTTTTCACCATTTTCAATTGCAGTGGCAATACGCTCTACAGCTTTTTGCATGTCTGCCATTAAAAACGGATTGTGTATATCGTTAAGATTAGGTTTGAAGAATTCTCTGGCCTTTTGATAATTGTCAATTCCCCTAAGAACGAGGACTTTAGATTCAAAAGTACCAAAACCAAGTGACGAACTTAGTCTGTCCACAACTTCCTCATCGGGTTCAGGCTTGTAAATCCATTTTTGACTCATTTCACAAAAATAAGGAAAAAAAATAGCATTCTGTGAAGAACTGAAACGAAGTTTTGACTTAATAATTGTTAAAAAAAAGCTACCTTCGTGCTCCAAATTTTAAATGACTATGAAAAAAATTACTCTATGCCTTCTTTTAGTGGGGGCTGCGTATTCGATCAACGCACAGAAAATTAACCTCGGAAAAGCTGCCGGAATGGTTTCAAATAGTGCAAAAGCCTTAACATTTACCAACGAAGATGCGATCAAATTATCCAAAGAATCTGTAGATTGGATGGATAAAAATAACCCTGTAGCAGGACCAAAAGATCCATATACTGTGAGACTGAACAAATTGTTTGGAAAACACAAATCTCAGGACGGTCTGAACCTAAACTATAAAGTCTATAAAGTGAAAGATATCAATGCATTTGCCTGTGCAGATGGAAGTGTACGTGTATTCTCTTCATTAATGGATATGATGACTGATAATGAATTACTTGCCGTAATCGGACACGAAATAGGTCACGTAAAAAATCAGGATACCAAAGATGCGATGAAATCAGCTTACCTGAAGGCTGCTGCTTTAGATGCCGCATCATCAGCTTCTTCTGCTGTAGCTACTCTTAATGAAACTCAGGTAGGAAAGATGGCCAATGCATTTTTAGATGCTTCACACAGTAAAAAACAGGAGTCTGAAGCAGATACTTATTCTTATGATTTTATGAAAGCGAATAAATATGATGTAGTAGGAGCTTATACGGCATTCAAAAAGCTAGCTTTACTTTCAGAAGGAAGTACACAAACGAATTTTGAGAAAATGTTCAATTCTCACCCGGATAGTAATAAAAGGGCAGAGGCTGTTAAAAAGAAAGCTGAAAAAGAAGGGTTATGGAAAGATCCGGGAACGGTTTCTTTACCTACAGCAAAATTGACGAAATAATTATTTTATTTATTGTTTAAACAAAAATACCTCAAAGCACAGCTTTGAGGTATTTTTATATAGATTTTAATGTTGTTCGGATTAAGAATACATTTTTTCTCTTAATTCTTTCACCTTTTTATCAGCAAGGTATTCGTCATACGTCATTTCTCTGTCGATGATTCCTGCAGGAGTCAGTTCAATGATTCTGTTACAGACTGTTGAAAGCATTTCGTGGTCATGAGATGCCAGTAAAAGATTCCCTTTGAAGTTGGATAAAGAGTTGTTCAAAGTGGTGATACTTTCAAGGTCTAAGTGGTTGGTTGGTTCATCCAGTAAAAGAACGTTAGCTTTCTGAAGCATCATTCTACTGAACATACATCTCATTTTTTCACCTCCTGAAAGTACTTTACATGATTTTAAAGCCTCGTCACCTGAGAAAAGCATTCTTCCCAAAAATCCTCTTACGAATTCTTCGTGGCGCTCTTCGTCATTTTTTGTAAACTGTCTTAACCAGTCCACTAAACTTAGGTCTTCCTGGAAGAAATTTGTGTTGTCCAAAGGCATGTGAGACTGATTGGTAGTAACTCCCCAAGCAACAGTTCCTTTGTCAGCCTGAACATTTCCAGCTAGAATCTCAAAAAATTCTGTAATTGCTAAAGAGTTTTTAGAAAGTACAGCAACTTTATCTCCTTTTTTAAGGTTTAAATCAATATTAGAGAATAGTAATTCTCCATCTTTTGTTTTCTCAAGACCTTTTACATCTAGAATCTGATCCCCGGCCTCTCTTTCCATTTCGAAAATAATGGCAGGATATCTTCTTGAAGATGGTTTGATGTCGTCAATATTTAATTTGTCGATCATTTTCTTTCTTGCAGTAGCCTGTTTTGCCTTAGCAACGTTAGAACTGAATCTGGCGATGAAATCCTGAAGTTCTTTTTTCTTCTCTTCAGCTTTCTTGTTTGCCTGAGCTCTTTGTCTTGTTGCCAGCTGAGATGCCTGATACCAGAAAGAGTAGTTTCCTGTATAAAGGTTAAGCTTAGAATAATCAAGGTCACCAATGTGTGTACAAACCGTATCTAAGAAGTGACGGTCGTGAGATACAACAATTACCGTGTTTTCATAGTCTGCAAGGAAATCCTCCAACCATGAGATGGTATCAATGTCAAGGTCATTGGTAGGCTCATCCAGAATCAATACATCAGGATTTCCGAAAAGTGCCTGAGCCAAAAGAACCTTTACTTTGTCTTTGTTCTCAAGTTCACCCATCAGCTGCCAGTGCATATCATCAGTGATTCCTACGTTAGAAAGCATCGTCTGAGCATCAGATTCTGCTGTCCATCCTCCCATTTCATCATAAACTACACCTAGTTCACCGGCTTTAATACCGTCTTCGTCAGAGAAATCTTCTTTTGCGTATAACGCATCCATTTCCTCTTTTATCTCAAATAATTTCTTATTACCTCTTAAGACCGCTTCAAGAACAGTAAACTGATCATAAGCAAAGTGATCCTGCTCCAAAACTGACATTCTTTTCCCTGGTTCCAGAGATACGTGTCCTGTTGTAGGATCCTGCTTTCCTGTTAATATTTTCAGGAATGTAGACTTTCCCGCACCGTTTGCTCCGATGATTCCGTAGCAGTTTCCTTTGGTAAACATAATATTTACCTCGTCAAAAAGAATTCTTTTCCCGAATTGTAAAGATAAGTTAGATACTGTTAACATATAGTTTTGTAAATTTGGCGCAAAAATACGAAAAGAATTTGGGTATTTTGTAATATTATAATAGTCAAGTTTTTAAATGTATGGTATTTTTTATATATTTCATTAACGAAATTTTAAAATGATGAAGATTGAGAAAACAGTTAACATATTAAACAAAAGAGCCCGATTTGAGTATGAAATTCTTGAAGAATACGAAGCCGGAATGGTTTTAACGGGTACAGAAATAAAATCTTTACGTTCATCCAAAGCATCTATAACAGAATCGTTCTGTCAGTTTATTGATGGGGAATTGTACATCATCAACATGATGATTGATGAGTATAAATTAGGAACTTTTTACAATCATAAAACAAAAAGGGAACGGAAATTGCTCTTGCACAAAAAAGAATTGCAAAAACTTGAAAAAAAGTTAAAGGATGCTGGGAACACCATAGTACCTTTAAAATTATATATCACTGAAAGAGGGAAAGCGAAGGTGCTGATAGCGCTTGGTAGAGGGAAAAAGCTTTTCGATAAAAGGGAAGCAATAAAAGATAGAGAAAATAAACGGAACCTCGACAGAATATTAAAGAAAAGTTAAAAATCATTTGAAAAACTTTGTATATAAAGAAAAATTATATTTATTTTGCATTATCAATTATTTAATCATTTAATTCTATGAAAAATCTAAAATTAGGAATTTCAGCATTGGCGCTTACTGTTGCCTCTACTGTTTTCGCACAGACTACCAACAATCCGTGGTTAATCGGAGTTGGTGCTCATGCTGAAAACCATGTAGCAGCAAGAGGTAACTTCAGTAATACGTTCTCTGCTAACAATTTGACAAAAAGTATGTTCAATGTGAACAACTTTTCTATTACACCTCCACTATCTAAGTTAACAGTTGCTAGAAACGTTGGTAAAGGTTTAGTAATTGACTGGCAAACTTCTGTTGGAAATGTTGAAAACAAAAGATTCAACATGGGGAAAGAATTTTTCCTAATGACAGGTCTTGGTTTCCAGGCTCACGCTGCAGGTCTTTTATGGAACGAAGAATCTTGGTTTGATCCATATTTAAGAGTTGGTGCTAACTACTTAAGACATGACTATACAGCTCTTACTTTCCCTAGAACATCTGTTGATGCTAACGGTAACGCAATCGAAACTGTTTCAAACGGTAAGGATGGTAATGAAAACGGTAAAGCTAACCACTTTACTGTAGCTACAGGTGCTGGTGCTAACTTCTGGGTAACTAAAAACTTCGGTCTTGGTGTACAAGGAGATTACGTATCAACTCCAGGTGACAAATCTACTGTTGCTAACTTTTGGCAAGCTTCTGCTTCTATCTTATTCAGATTTGGAAACAGAGACAGAGATAAGGATGGTATCCTAGATAAAGATGACCTTTGTCCAGATACTCCAGGTTTACCAGAATTCCAAGGATGTCCTGATACTGACGGTGACGGAGTTCCAGATAAAGACGATCAATGTCCAGAAGTGGCAGGTCCAGTTGAAAACAACGGATGCCCTTGGCCAGATACTGACGGTGATGGTGTAATCGACAAAGATGACGCTTGTCCTACAGTAGCAGGTCCTGCTGAAAACAATGGTTGTCCTTGGCCAGATACAGACGGTGACGGTATCCTAGATAAAGATGATGCTTGTCCTACTGTTCCAGGTCTTCCTGAATACAACGGATGTCCAGCTCCTAAGAAGCCAACTGCTGTTGTAGCTACTGAAGCTCTTAAAGATATCTTATTTGATTTCAACAAAGCTACAATCAGACCTCAGTCTAACGATAAATTAGACAGTGCTGCTAAGATCATCAAAGATGCTCCAGCTGAAAACTTCGTAGTAGTAGGTATGACAGATGCTAAAGGTGCTGCTGCTTACAACTTGAAACTTTCTAAACAAAGAGCTGCTGCTGTAGTAGGTGCTTTAGAAGCTAGAGGTGTAAACCCTGCAACATTGAAATCTATCGGTATCGGTTCTCAGGAAGCTACTGTTCCTGCAACTGCAAGTGATGCTGAAAGACAACAAGACAGAAAAGTTATCGTAAGAGCGATCTCAGGTGCTGAGTGGGATACTTACAAGAAAAATGACTTAACTGTAGCTAAACCAGCTAAAAAAGCTGTTAAGAAAGGTGCTAAAAAAGCTCCGGCTAAAAAAGCTGCTGCTAAAAAGAAAAAATAATTAATTTTTCTAAATAATGAATACCTCCAATTTGATTGGAGGTATTTTTTTTTTGTTGACTTTTGAGTAATTTTGTTGGAAATTTAAAAATTAAAATGGGAAGAGCATTTGAATATAGAAAAGCGTCTAAAATGGCCAGATGGGATAAAATGGCCAAAACATTCTCTAAAATAGGAAAGGATATTGCATTGGCTGTAAAAGCTGGTGGAACAGATCCGGAATCTAATCCTGCGTTGAGAAGATGTATCCAGAATGCGAAAGGGGCAAACATGCCTAAGGATAATGTAGAACGTGCAATTAAGAAAGCTAGCGGTGCTGATGCTGAGAACTATGAAGAAATTACATATGAAGGTTACGGACAAGGTGGTGTTGCTTTTTTTGTAGAATGTACTACAAACAATACAACAAGAACGGTTGCCAACGTAAGAGCTGTTTTTAATAAGTTTGATGGTAACCTTGGGAAAAATGGTGAACTGGCATTTATCTTCGACAGAAAAGGAATTTTCACAATTGATTTGGCTCAGATCAAAATGGATTGGGATGATTTTGAAATGGAAATGATTGATGGCGGTGCTGAAGATGTAGAAAAAGACGAAGAGGAGGTAATGATTACAACTGCTTTTGAAGATTTCGGTTTGCTATCTCACAAGTTAGATGATCTGGGGATTGAAGCAAAAAGTGCAGAACTTCAAAGAATTCCAAACAATACAAAAGAAGTTAATGCAGAACAGTTCAAAGCTAATATGAAAATGCTTGAGCGTTTCGAAGAGGATGACGACGTGCAAAACGTTTACCACAACATGGAAATCACTGAAGAGCTGATGAACTCTTTATAAAAAATAATATAGCATTCATATACAGTTAATTTTCAATTAGTTTCTTTGTACAAAACTATGAAAAGAAACGTTGAATTAGTTGTTATATCGGATGTTCATTTGGGAACTTATGGATGTAAGGCTAAAGAATTGTTGAGATATCTCAATTCCATCCAGCCTAAAACTTTAGTTTTAAACGGTGATATTATTGATATCTGGCAGTTTAAAAAGTCTTACTTCCCTAAACCTCATTTGAAAGTAATCAGAAAGATTCTTTCATTGGCTACCAAGAACACAGATGTCTATTATATTACAGGCAATCACGATGAAATGTTCCGTAAGTTCACAGATTTTGAATTGGGAAAGCTGAAAGTCTGTAATAAGATCTGTCTGAATATTGATCAGAAAAAGACCTGGATATTTCATGGAGATGTTTTCGATGCATCCGTCCAGCATTCAAAATGGATCGCCAAACTTGGCGGAAAAGGGTATGACCTTTTAATTGTTATCAATAATGTTGTAAATTGGTTCTTAGAAAAAATGGGTAAAGAGAAATACTCGTTTTCGAAAAAGATCAAAAACAATGTGAAAAAAGCAGTAAAATATATCGGTGATTTTGAACTGACCGCTTCTGAGCTGGCTATTGACAATCAATATGATTATGTGGTGTGTGGCCATATCCACCAGCCACAGATTCGTGAGGTGGTTAATAAAAAAGGATCCTGCACTTATCTGAATTCAGGTGACTGGATTGAAAATCTCTCCGCTTTAGAATACCATGATAAAGAATGGAAGATTTTTTATTATGATGAGCATAAACATTTACTGAAAGATGATGAAGTAGAAGACATTCCTGAAATGGATAATTCTGCGCTTTTAAAAATTGTAACCAACTTTTCCTAAATGAAGATTTTGTATGCATTCCAGGGTACTGGAAACGGACATGTAGCCAGAGCTCAGGAAATTATTCCTCTTCTCAAAAAATATGCATCTGTTGATACCCTGATCAGTGGACACCAGTCGCAATTAAAGGCTGATTTCGACATTAATTACCAATACAGGGGCATTTCCCTTCTTTATAACAAAACAGGCGGTTTATCCTATCGAAAAACGTTCACGGAAAATAAATTCCTTGAAGCTGCCAAAACAATCAGAGAACTGGAACTCTCCCGATATGATTTAATAATTAATGATTATGAGCCTTTGACAGGTTGGGCTGCCAAGCTGAAAAAGCTCCCGATGATAGAGCTGAGCCATCAGGCTTCCATGAGTTTTGCGGAAACACCCAAGCCAAAGGAAAAGGATTTTCTGGGTGAAATGATTTTAAAATACTACGTTCCCAGTGAAAGGAAAATCGGGTTTCATTTTGAAAACTATCATCCACAGATTAAAAAACCTGTGATCAGAAGAAAAATAAGAAATCTTAATCCTTATAAACAGAGATATTATCTTGTTTACCTTCCCAGTTTTGCAGATGAAAATATCATTAAGGTTTTAAGAAAAATTCCTGTGGAGTGGAAAGTATTTTCAAAATACAGCAAAGTACAGGTAAAAGTAAAAAATGTAGAAGTATTTCCTATAGATGAAAGCCAGTATCTGAAATATTTCGAAGGATGCGAGGGAATATTATGTAACGCAGGTTTTGAATCACCCGCAGAAGCACTGTTTATGGATAAAAAACTATTTGTGATTCCTATCCATAATCAATATGAACAGGAATGTAATGCATGCGCTCTGGACAAAATGGGAATCCCCAATTCCAAGGTTTTAGATCTTCAGGAAATTATGGAGTGGGTAGCTTCTGACCATCATCTAAAAGTGGATTATCCTGATGATATTGAAGATATCCTGCTCAATGAAGTTTTAATTCTTTAAAAATATATCGTCTACATCACTCATTCTCATCATTACGGATCTTGCGTAAGAACAGTGTGGATATACTTTCCAGTTGTTTTCTCTGGCAAATCTGATGGCTTCTTCTACTAAAAATTTTCCCATTCCTCTTCCTTCAAATTCCGGATGTACCAGTACAAAAGAAATAATGAATTTATGGTCTTCAGGGAAAATGGTATAGGTAAGCCTCCCTACTTCTTTTACTTCGTTATTTAAAGTAAGAACTCCGCCGTTTCCGGATTTATTGTTTTCAAATTTCATAATTCTGAACTTTATGGTTAAATATACAAAAATTGAACCGACCTTTGCATAAGCAACAAGCAACAAGCAACAAGCAACAAGCAACAAGCAACAAGCAACAAGCAACAAGCAACAAGCAACAAGCAACAAGCAACAAGCAACAAGCAACAAGCAACAGGGAATGGTCAATTTATAATACTATTAATTCTCGATTGACAATTCACTTGCGCAGCAAAATTCACGATTGCCCGGACTAATTATCTTTCCCCGTATAGTAGTTATAATCCTTAATAATAACGTTAATAAATTGTCTTTCCGTCATTTTAGTGGCGTCAATTTCCAGCTTCAGAATGCTTTTGATTTTATCAGACAGTTTACTGATGATCTGGCGGTCATCAACTTTTAAGGCTTTTGTATAGTTATCTTTGATGATTCTCATATCATTATCACTCAAAGCAATTACCTGTGGGAAAGAAGGAATATAATTTTCATGGATATTCTCCAGGATGGTATGGGAGATATTGATATTGTTTTTTAGAGAAATAACAGCTGTTCCGGAAGCAATGTCACCCAAACGCTGGTTGTTTTTAGAAATGATCATAGAAATAAGCCCTACTATTCCGGCAAATGAAACATCTACAATTCTGAAGACCCAACGGATCATATAATCCGCGAAACTGGCCTGGTAACCGTCAATCTTTACCACTTTGATTTTCATGAGCTTTTTACCGGGAGTCTGCCCTTCCATAAGGCTTTCCAGAACAAGAGGGTAAATATAAATAGGGAAGGTAAGAATGAGATATACCGCTCGTATGGACCAGTCATCAAGGCCATCTAACAAATATCCCAAATCGAAAATATTGAAGAACAAATACAGGATAATCACCACATAAGCAATCCTGATCAGAAGATCAATAATGAAGGCAAGCATCCTTTCTCCTACGCCTGCAATATTAAAATTAATATTTACATTTTGTGAGGTATTTATCGCAATTTGAGACATATTTTTTATTATTTTAGCCTTAACAATTATGAGAGAAGTTTATTTCATTAAACAAAATAAAGAAAAATGGTTGGGAATAGAACAGGTTATTCAAGGGAAAATTAAAAAAAATCCTGATGACCTGTCTTCATTGTATATAAACCTGATCAATGATCTTTCTTTTGCCCAGACTTATTATCCTAAAAGCAATACTACAGTTTATCTGAATCATTTATCTGCCCAGATTTTCCAGAAGATCTATAAAACAAAAAGGGTAGAGGAGAACAGATTCATTTATTTTTTCAAAACTGAGGTCCCATTGCTGATGTATCAGTACCGGAGATATCTGATGTATGCGTTTATTTTTTTCATATTATTTACTTCAATCGGAGTACTTTCTGCCATTTACGACAAAGACTTTGTGAATATTATTTTGGGGGAAGGATATGTGAACGAAACCATTGAAAATATTAAAAATAATAATGCTGTAGGGGTTTATCAGAGCGGAAGTACCTGGGGCAGTACAATCGGGATTATTTTCAATAATATTCAGGTAGGGGCAAAACTCTATATTTACGGAATTGCAGGAGGAGTAGGGACATTATTTGCATTGCTTTCCAACAGTGTGATGCTGGGAGCTTTCCAATACTTTTTCTATGATTATGGAGCATTGAAAGACAGTGCAAGAGGAATATGGCTTCATGGAGTTTTTGAAATTTTTGCAATGGTGGTAGAAGCGATGTGCGGATTGATTCTGGGAGCTTCTATTTTATTTCCGAGAACATTTTCAAGATTTAACTCTTTTAAAAAAGGATTTAAAGATTCATTTAAAATATTTTTAAGTACAGTTCCTTTCACTATTTGTGCGGGGATCATAGAAGGTTATGTCACAAGACATGCACTGAAGATGCCTTTGTTTCTGAACATAATCATTATTTTTGGTTCACTGGCAATTATAGGATTCTACTATTTTGTATATCCGTCTGTTGTCTATAAAAAAACTAATAAGCACATCAATGATACAATTTTATAAAAAAAGAGATTTTGGAACTTTTATCAGTGACAGTTTCAATTTTTTCAAATTATACGGAAAGAATTACTTTAAAAACTATATCCTGATCAATGGCTTACTTTTGATTTTAATGATAACTGTTGTAGTATTTGGGTATAAAGAACTCTTTTCACAGATATTCGGATCTAATCTAGGCGGTGAGAGCTATTATTTTGAACAATATTTTTCAGAAAACTCCGGTATGCTGATTACTGTAGGGCTGCTTACCTTCCTGCTTTTCATGGTTCTGATGATCGTCAATTATCTGTATCCGGTCTTTTACTTAAAAAGAATTGCACAAGGTGCAGAAAAGATAAAAGCTGATGAAATTCTGGGTGACTTTAAGAATAATGCCGGAAGAATTGCGAAGCTGTGTCTGGGAATGATCTTTATTGTTACTCCGATCATATTGTTCGTCGTAGGATTTTCTTACATCCTTATTTTTATTATTATCGGATTGTTCCTGATAATGCTTCTTTATCCTACCATATTTAATTTCACTACATTTCTGATGTATGATTATTTTAATTCGGACAGAGGTTTCTGGGAAAGCCTGAGCTATGCTTTAAGATCACAGTTTTCTTACCCGAATGGCAGTGAAAAATCACCGTACTGGAAATATTGGGGTGCTGCATTTGTAATGTTTATTATTATTTACATTGTAACCTCTATATTCACATTTATTCCGATGATATTCTTTTACGGATCGCTTCTTACGACAACACCGGATGGAAACTTTGAACAAAATCCTTTTACTGGAACGGTCGGAATTTTGTTTTTTGTTTTCTACGGAATTTCAATGCTGCTTTCATTTTTCCTTTCAAATCTGATGTATGTGAATGCAGGATTAATGTATTACGACAGTAGAACAGACCTTCATCAGAAAGTAGAACTTGCAGAAATAGACACGATTGGAATCAATGAATAAAATTCTTTTTTTATTACTGCTTTTTTTCTCTCTTGGGTTGGTTCGCGCTCAGGACGACAATCCTACTGCTGATGATCTGGTAGATTCATTATATACAACCGGGCATTATAGAAATATGCTGCGTGCAGATTCTGTGCTGATGAAATATCCGGTATCAGAGAATGAGGTGTATCCGAAAACATTCAAAGAAAATATTCCATCAAGATATAAAGGAAATGAGTTTGATTATTCAGTATCAAAACCTAGGGAATCTTTCTTTCAAAAGTTGATGCGAAAGCTTAATCAGATTATACAGGGAATTTTTGGTGAAACCACATTAACGAAGTCCGCAGAGTTTACAACAGTTCTTATTCGTCTGTTTGCCATTATTCTTGTAGGTTTTCTGCTTTACTTTATTATTAAATACATCATGGGAAGAGATGGGAATTTTATTTTTGGTAAAAAGAATAAAAAACTGGATCTTAACGTTCAGGAACTCCATGAGAATATCCATGAAATCAATTTCCCTGAAAGTATTGCAAAATTTGAACATGCAGGAGATTACCGTTCAGCAGTCCGTTATCAGTTTCTGTTTATTCTTAAAAAACTGAGTGACAAAAAACTGATCAACTGGAATCCGGAAAAAACCAATAAGGATTATGCCACAGAGATAAAGGCTCCCCATCTGAAAAACGATTTCTCTAATCTGTCTTATATTTTTGATTATGTCTGGTATGGAGAATTCAGTATTGAAGAACAGAGCTACCAGAAATTTAAAAATCAGTATCAGGCATTTAAACCATAACAATAATAACCATGAATAAAACTTTCAAAACATATGCTGCAATTTTCATCATTGTGATGGTTATTCTGGCATTGCTTGAAGTTAACAAAAAAGAAACGACAGACTGGCGCAAGAATTTTGATATCAATGAAAAATC
This sequence comes from Chryseobacterium sp. Marseille-Q8038, assembly GCF_965111995.1. NCBI lineage: Bacteria > Pseudomonadati > Bacteroidota > Flavobacteriia > Flavobacteriales > Weeksellaceae > Chryseobacterium > Chryseobacterium sp. Marseille-Q8038. The sequence goes on from NZ_CBCOPN010000002.1 coordinate 2,259,873, forward strand.
TCCGTTCGGGCTGTTTGTTTTTAATAATGAAGCGAAAGCTCTTTTTAAAAATAACCTGAAAAAAATTGAGCAGGTTCCTTACGAATACTACAGCCAGCATAAAAAACAAGCCCACAATATTGTTGTTATTGAAAACAACCTCGATGGAGAGTCATGGAAAAAGATACTGACTCAGGTGTCTGAAGGCTCAGATGCTTTTTTGATGGTAACCCGTATGCCTAAAGAAATTTCAGACAGCATCGGATATTACGATTCCGAGATCTCTTTTGAAGAAGAAAATGTATTGAAACTGACTGATAAAAAATTTCAGAATGATTTTATTAAGCTGGACAAATTTCCGTCTGGCAGAGGATTTTCATTTATAAAACCTAAAGTGGAAGTTTTAGGAAAAACGGTGGAGAAAAAGAATACAGATCAGGCCAACTTTATTAAAGTAAAGTTTGGAAAAGGAACTATTTATGCTCACTCTGAACCTCTTTTTCTGACTAATTATTATCTTCTGAAACCTGGGAATACGAAATATGCACAGGATGTATTTTCCTATCTTCAGGATAGAGAAACTCTTTGGTTTGTATCCAACAAAAGTTCAACATCACGTTTCTTTATGAGATTTGTATTGTCAAATCCGGCTTTAAAATATGCCTGGTGGGTGTTTTTAGGAGGACTTGTCTTGTTTATTTTCTTTAATGCAAAAAGAAAACAGAGAATAGTACCTGTCACAGAGCCATTAAGAAATACTTCCCTGGATTTTGTGAAAAGTATTGGAAATCTGTATCTTCAGGAAGGTGATTTTCATGATATGATGGCAAAGAAAGCTCAGTATTTTCTGAACAAAGTGAGAATGGATTTGTTGATAGACACCCAGAATATAGATGAAGAATTTGCCAAAAAACTGCATCTGAAAACCGGAAAAACCATGGAGATGATCAATGAAGCTATACTGCTTATCAAAAAAGCGCAAGATCCTTACGCCAGTGTAATGAAAGAAGACCTTACAAGGATTAATAAACTCCTTGATGAAATACTTAAATAATATAATAATTAGATAATAATATAACGATGCAGCGAATGATAATGACAATCATGAGTATTCCCAGGAAGGGGCGTAATTAGCGCATTGATAATCGTTAGATCGGTAAATAAATTTTATTATGGAAAACTTTGATAACCCCAATATAGAAAACCAAAGCTCTATCAATCTTAATAAACAGGAAGAGCAGTTTCAGTCGAGAATTGATATGATTGAACTTCGTGCAAGCCTGGAGAAAGTAAAATCTGAGATCGGGAAAGTGATTGTAGGACAGGAGAAGATGATTGAGCATCTTTTAGCGGCATTGCTTTCAAACGGACACGTCCTTATTGAAGGTGTTCCGGGAGTCGCCAAAACGATCACCGCAAAATTACTGGCCAAAACAATTGATGTAGGTTTCAGCAGAATTCAGTTTACACCGGATCTGATGCCTTCCGATATTCTGGGAACATCCGTATTTAATGTGAAAAACTCAGAGTTTGAATTTAAGAAAGGACCTATTTTTTCCAACTTCATCTTGATTGATGAGATCAACAGATCGCCTGCAAAAACACAGTCAGCATTATTTGAAGTAATGGAAGAAAGGCAGATCACCATGGATGGTACCCGCTATATTCTGGAAGAACCTTTCCTGGTTATAGCGACTCAAAACCCTATTGAGCATGAAGGAACATACAGACTTCCGGAAGCTCAGTTAGACCGTTTTTTATTCAAAATCAATGTAGGATATCCTAATCTTGAGCAGGAAATTGCCATCATTAAAAATCAGCACGAAAGTAAAAAAGAAGATAAGACAGAAGGCGTAAACCGCGTTATCACAGCTGAACAGTTGAAAAACTACCAGAATCTGGTAAAAGAAATCATTGTGGAAAATCAGCTGATGGAATATATTGCTAAGATTATCATCAACACAAGAGAAAACCAATTCTTATATCTGGGTGCTTCTCCGAGAGCTTCACTGGCGCTTCTTACGGCATCGAAAGCCTTTGCTGCTATAAAAGGAAGAGACTTTGTAACGCCTGAAGATATTAAAGAAGCAAGCTACGCTGTTTTAAGACACAGAGTCATTGTATCTCCGGAAAGAGAAATGGAAGGGCTTACTGCCGATGAAATTATCCGCCAGATTTTGGAAGGAATAGAAATTCCAAGATAGGTAGTAGAGAGAAGTTGATGGGCAAACTGCCTAATCCCTTTATCCTAAATCCTAATCCCTAACCAATGAAAAACTTATACATCAATACACGTTTCTTTTTTACACTCATCGGAGTGGGAATACTGTATGTTCTGGCATTTTTCTTTCCGGTGCTGATGTGGGCAGCCCATATCGTACTGTTGATCTGTTTTCTGGCAGCAATGGTAGATTTTCTGTTGCTTTTTAATCAAAAGAATGCATTGCAGGCTCAAAGGATTCTGCCGGAAAAGCTGTCCAACGGAGATGAGAATTTTGTGAAAATTGATATTAAAAATAATTACAGCTTTACCATAAGCACCAAGATTATTGATGAAATTCCGTTCCAGTTTCAGAAAAGAGATTTTTTGATTGAAAAACAAATTGCTTCCGGAGCAAATACATTCTTTCAATACTCACTGGAGCCCAAGGAAAGGGGAGAATATAATTTTGGAGGCTTAAATATCTATGCATCTTCCCCATTAGGACTGATCTCAAAAAGATTCATTTTCCAGAAAGATGCGATGCTGCCTGCTTATCCGTCTTTTATTCATCTCAGAAAATATGAACTCATGGCGATTCAAAGTGAGTTTTTATTGGGTGGAATCAAAAAAGTCAGAAAGCTGGGACACACTATGGAATTTGAGCAGATCAAGGAATATGTACCCGGAGATGATATCAGAACAATCAACTGGAAAGCAACCTCTAAAACAAATCGTTTAATGGTCAACCAGTTTCAGGATGAAAAATCGCAGCGTATTTTTATGTTGATTGATAAAGGAAGAACCATGAAAATGCCTTTCAACGGATTAAGCTTACTGGATTATTCTATCAATGCCACGATGGCCTTATCTCATATTATTTTAAGAAAAGGTGACAGAGCCGGTATGATGACTTTCTCTAAAAAAGCTGAAAATAAAATTGCCGCTGATAATAAATCCGGACAACTGAAAAAAATCTCCGAAGCTCTTTATAATATTAAAACAGATTTCTTTGAAAGTGATTTCAACCGTTTGTATCAGGATGTAAAATATTCTATCAATCAAAGAAGCTTAATTCTGCTTTTTACCAATTTTGAAACGTTGGACGGACTGAACCGACAATTGAAATATCTTCGGGGAATTGCTAAAAACCATTTGCTGGTAGTTGTATTTTTCAAAAACTCAGAACTGCAGACGCTGATCAACAAAAATCCTGAAAATATGCAGGAAATTTATGATGAGATCATTGCTGAAAAATTCGAATTTGAAAAGAAACTGATCATTCAGGAACTCCGCAAATATGGAATTTATACTGTATATACACTTCCGGAAAATTTGAATATTGATGTTATCAATAAATATCTGGAGATAAAAGCGAGAGGAATTTTATAACTTTGTAGAAGCAATAAGCAATAAGCAATAAGCAATGAAAATTACACTTAACAGAATAAACGACGACTTTTTATTTGAATGTACCAATGCACAAGGGAATTCCATTCTTTTGGATAATACTTCCCAGCCGGGAGCAAAAGGAGTTTCTCCAATGGAAAGTGTACTGATGGCAGTAGCAGGCTGCAGCGGAATTGATGTGGTTTCAATATTAAAGAAACAGCGTCAGGATATCAAAAGTTTTCAGGCAGAAGTAGAAGGAGAAAGAGTACAGGTAGATGAGGCAAAACCTTTTAAATCTATTAAAGTGAAGTTTCTTTTAGAAGGAGAAATTGATCCTAAAAAAGCATTAAAGGCTGCAGAACTTTCTTTTGAGAAATACTGTTCCGTATCCAAAACGTTAGAACCCAATGTAGAAATCGGTTACGAAGTCTATGTAAACGGAGAGAAAATTTAATCTCTTATCTAAAAATAGAAAAAGCCGGATGAATCATCCGGCTTTTTTATTACTCATTACCTGTTACTGATTACTCATTTAGAAGGTAAGTCTTGGTTTTATCAATTTCGCCACAGTAGCAGTCCATCCTGTTTGGTGAGAAGCTCCTACACCACGGCCGTTATCTCCATGAAAATATTCAAAGAAGGTGATATAATCTCTGAAATGCTCATCATAATTGAACTTTGGATTACCTCCATTGAAAGCCCTTTGCCCATGTTCATCCTTTAAAAATATGGAGCAGAGCCTTTTGCTGATGTTTTGAGCCACTTCATCAAGATTTCTTTTATCACCACTTCCGGTTGGAAATTCTACTTTTAAACTATTTCCATAATAAAAATGGAAACGTTGCAGACTTTCTACAATCAGGAAGTTGATAGGAAACCAAATGGGCCCTCGCCAGTTGCTGTTTCCGCCAAACATCCGGCTGTCACTTTCTGCAGGAGTATAATACACCATATTTTCTGATCCGTGTACAGAGAATACAAAAGGATTTTCTTCATATACTTTAGACATTGCCCGAATTCCGTAAGAACTTAGAAACTCATTTTCATCCAGCATTCTGGTCAATACCTTTGTCAGTCTGTTTTTTCGAAGGATACTCATCAGGTGTTTTCTTCCATGTCCTTCCTCATCCCAGTGGGAGACCAGTTTGGTGAGTTCCGGTTTATTTTTTAGAATCCATTCCATTCTGGTTTTGAAATTCGGCATTTTTTCCAGTAAATGATGATCTACAATTTCAACAGCAAACATAGGAATCAAACCTACAATACTTCTTAATCTTAAAGAAACGCTTTCTCCATTTCCCAGCTGCAGAACATCATAGAAAAATCCGTCTTCTTCATTCCACAGGCCTTTCGTGCTTTCACCCAGGTTTTCCATGGCCTCGGCGATATAAAGATAATGCTCAAAAAATTTAATAGCCATATCTTCATATACCTGATAATACTGGGCCAGTTCCATGGCAATACGCATCATATTCAATGCATACATCGCCATCCAGCTTGTCCCGTCTGCCTGTTCAAGATGCTGGCCATCCTTTAATTCCATATTCCGGTCAAAAGCTCCGATATTATCAAGACCAAGAAATCCTCCACCAAAGATGTTTTTTCCGTTCTTATCCTTTCGGTTTACCCACCAGGTGAAATTAAGAAGCAGTTTCTGGAATACTTTTTCTAAGAATAGTAAATCCGGTTTTCCATTATTTTTTTCATCAATTTTAAAAACACGGAAGCACGACCACGCATGTACAGGCGGGTTTACATCACTCATATTCCATTCATAAGCAGGAAGCTGTCCGTTAGGATGCATATACCATTCTTTGGTAAGGAGCAAAAGCTGTCCTTTGGCAAATTCTGCATCTATAATGGAGAAAGGCACACAGTGAAATGCCAGATCCCATGTAGCATACCACGGATACTCCCATTTATCAGGCATGGAAATAATATCTTTATTATGAAGATGATTCCATTCTGTATTTCTTACATATTCATTGAAGTTTCTTGGAGCTTCCAAATTAGGGTCTCCTTTCAGCCATTTTCCGATATTGTAATGATAGAACTGCTTATTCCAGAGAAGCCCTGCAAAAGCCTGTCGCTGAACATTTCTTTCATCTTCGTTAACGGTATCATTCTGAATTCCTTTATAAAACTCTTCGGCTTCCGCTTTACGGGTTTCAAAAATAGAGTCAAAATTTTCAAAAGGCTTATCTGCTTCATCAGGACATAGCCTGAACTCAAAAACTTTTGATTCCCCGCCATCAATAATCTCATCAACAAGAAAAGCAGCTTTGCTTCCTCTTTTTTCAGGATTTACAGTGTTTCCCTGATGAATAATATAATCATTAATTCCATCCTTAAAATAGGTGTTTTCAGATGGGGGAGCTCCGTAAAGCTTAGGAGTATTGGTTTCATTGTCACAAAATACACTTTGTGCATTTGAATTTCGGGAATACAGTTTCTTGATTGAAATACTGTCGTGTCCAATATTGATACTTCCGTCGTGAGAAGTATTGAGCTCTCCTTTATAAGTATTGTATCCCCATTTCCAGTTGTTTCTAAACCATACAGTAGGAGCCACAAGAATAGGGGCAGCATGCTGACTTCGGTTGCAGACTGTTACTCTGGCCAGAATATCATTGTGATCCGCTTTACAATATTCGATGAAAATATCAAAATATTCATCATTATCGAAAATTCCGGTATCGAAAATTTCATACTCTGGCTCTTTCTTGCTGCGTTTTCCGTTTTCTGCAACGAGCTCATCATAAGGAAATTCATTAATCGGGTATTTATATACCATCTTCATATAGCTATGAGTAGGTGTATTATCCAGATAATAAAAGATTTCTTTGATGTCTTCTCCATGATTCCCCTGAGGGTTGCTCAATCCGAAGAATCGTTCTTTTACCATTTTATCTTTCTTATTCCAAAACGAAAAAGCAAAACAGAACAGCTGCTTTACATCAGAAATTCCGGCGATGCCTTCCTCTCCCCAGCGGTAAGTGTAGCTTTCAGCATTATTATGATTGGTAAAATTCCAGGCGTTTCCGTTTGGGCTATAATCTTCGCGTACATTTCCCCACTGCCGGTTGCTTACATAAGGTCCCCAGTTTTTCCATTTGGTATCTTGTAATCTTTCTTTTTCAGCGGTCATATCTCATCATTTTTCCATACGAAGTTAGTTTTTTTGAGAAGTAATTCCAATTTTTTTCATCTGAATAATTATTAATATAGTCTTGAAATACTTGTGTTTAAGGGCTTTTAAAAATATTAAAATAATTTTTTTTTGAAATTAAAAGAAAAGAACTACCTTTGCACCATTCGTTCATTCAAATATTGAAAATGTTATCAAGAAAGGTTGAGGGATTAGACCCTATGAAACCTTAGCAACCCTTTGTGCAAGCAAAGAAGGTGCTACGTTCTACCAAAATTATTTTGGACAGATAACTTACTGAAGTTCTTTTCAGCCATTTCCTGTGGCATTTTCAATTGTATTAAAATTTAATAGAATTGAAAACAGAACTAAACTATATTAATCTTTCGTATCAAACTTATTCTCAAAAGGAATACAATATCTCATTAAGCTATCAGCTTTTTGGGAAAGATCTGTTTACAGCCCCTATCATTTTAATCAACCATGCTCTTACCGGAAACTCAAATGTATCCGGAGAAAAAGGCTGGTGGAAACAATTGGTAGGAGAAAATCAGATTGTTGATACTGATCAATACACTGTTCTGTGTTTCAATATACCCGGAAACGGATATGATAATTTTTTAATTGAAGACTATGAAGATTTCACTACTTCAGATATCGCTGCGATATTTCTGAAAGGGCTTAAAGCTTTACATATCAAAAATATATATGCCATTATTGGAGGTTCTCTGGGAGGAGGGATTGCCTGGGAAATGCTTGCCAAGCAGCCGGATCTCGCAGAAATATTTATTCCCATAGCCTGTGATTACAGAACACACGATTGGCTGCATGCCCAATGTCTGGTTCAGAAATTCTTATTGAATGATAAAGAAGAACCATTACAGAAAGCAAGAATTCATGCCATGTTGTGTTACAGAACTCCACAATCACTCAATGACAGATTTCAAAACCAATATAATAAGGAAAATCAACGCTTGGAATCAGAAGACTGGTTGGTTTATCATGGTAATGCATTAAACGGAAGGTTTAGTTTAAAGGCATACAAGCTGATGAATCATCTCCTGATGAATATCAATGCTGATGAAACAGCACTGGAGAGCATACAGGCACGAATGCACGTGATCTCCGTAGATACAGACTTATTCTTCCCGGCTTCTGAAATCCGAATGTGTTTTGAAAACTTAAAAGAGAAAAATAAGGATGTTTCTTATCACGAGATCCAATCTATACACGGGCATGATGCCTTCCTAATGGAATATCAACAATTAAATAATATCATAAAAAACATTTTACAGAAGTAATGAAAAATGCTAACGAAATAAAATTTTTGAAGAACAGATCAATCGTCAAATTTGAAGGAGAAGATTTCCTTGGAGAAATCGGGATTGACGGACGTATTTTTAAGGCGCTTACTTTAGCGCGTATCAGTGTAGGAGTAATTTCTCAACAAGCTATAGAAAACGGAATCTCTATTTTGGTTCACGAAAATGATGCAGAAAAAGCAGTTGCTTGCCTTATTGATGAATTCGAAACAGAAAGAAAATCTGGAAAAGTTTCTCAGATCTATAGTATCAATAATGTTTCTGTGATTGGTTTTGTAGCAGAAGATTTCAATAAAGTCTTTGCTGAACTGGCCAGAAACAATGTTTTCCCATTATTGCTGAATCAGGTAGCCGGAGAAAACAGAGTCAACATCGTAGTGACTTCTTCACAGGATGAAAAAACAAGAAATATCATAGAATCTGAAATTTTCAAAAAACCAAAAACAGTTCATCTGGCAATTATTGGTCACGGAAACGTAGGAAAGACTTTGATAGAACAGGTTTTGGGATCTGCAGAAGAAATTAAGAAACGTAAAAAAATAGATCTTAAAGTAGTTGCTGTAGCCAACTCAAAGAAAATAGCCTTCAATAAAAAAGGATTTGATGCCAATTGGGGCGATGAGGTCTTAACGGCACAACACCCATCTAACGTTGAAGAATTGATTAATTTCTCCAATGAAAATCAATTAGAAAACCTGATCGTTGTGGATAACACTGCAAGTAAGGATTTTGTGAAAAACTATCACGCTTTGGCAGAAAACGGATTCGATTTGGTTTCTTCCAATAAAATTTTCAATACCCTTCCTATTGAGGAATACAGAAAACTAAGATATACGTTAAGCAAAAACAACAGACGTTATCTGTATGAAACTAATGTAGGAGCTGGTCTTCCGTTAATTGACACCATCAAGTTATTACACCTTTCAGGAGAAAATATCACAAGAATCAAAGGAGTATTCTCAGGAACATTGAGCTATGTTTTCAATAATTTTTCTTTGAGAGACGATAAATTTTCAACCATCATCAACGAAGCTTTGGAAAAAGGGTATACAGAACCGGATCCAAGAGAAGATTTATCCGGAAATGATGTGGCAAGAAAATTATTAATTCTTGCAAGAGAGCTGGACTTAATCAATGAATTTGGAGATATCAATATCCAAAATCTGGTTCCTGAAAGCCTGCTTGAAGTTTCAAAATCAGAATTCCTTTCAAGATTGGATGAATTGGATGAAGAATACCAGAAAATTAAAGAAAATCAGGAGCCTGGTCATGTGCTGAGATATGTAGGTGATTTACATGGTGATCTGCAGAAAGACAAAGGAGAACTGGATGTGAAACTGATTTCTGTTCCTGCCACTTCAGCATTAGGACAGCTGAAAGGTTCAGATTCAATCTTTGAAATTTATACAGAAAGTTACGGAGAAAATCCGATTGTGATCATGGGAGCCGGAGCCGGAGCACAGGTAACAGCAAGAGGGGTATTCGGAGATATTTTAAGAGTAAGTGAAACTAAATAATATTTAATATAACAATCTGATAATGTATCAGGTTACCAATAATTGCTGTCGTTATTCTGAGCAAAGCGAAGAATTTCATTGGTACATTGTTAGACTGCTATATTGGTAAATCAATTAAAACTATATGGAAAATTTTGAAACATCAGCAATAAGAACTCAGACTGAAAGATCTCAGTTTGATGAGCATTCTACGCCATTATATCTTACTTCCAGTTTTATATTCCAGGATGCAGAGGATATGAGAGCAAGCTTTGCCGAAGAAAAACCTAAAAACCTATACAGCCGTTTTTCCAATCCGAATGTAACAGAGTTTACAGATAAAATAGCTAAAATGGAAGGTGCAGAAGCCGGATATGCCTTTGCAACGGGAATGGCAGCCATCTATTCTACATTTGCTGCCCTACTGAATGCCGGAGATCATATCGTAAGCTGCCAGTCAGTTTTTGGATCTACACACACATTGTTTACCAAATATTTCCCGAAATGGAATATTGAAACTTCTTATTTCAAAGCAGGAGATGCTGAGAATGTTGAACAATATATTAAACCCAATACAAAGATCTTATATCTTGAAACGCCTACCAATCCGGCGATTGAAATTTTGGATCTGGAGTTCTTCGGGCAGATTGCAAAAAAACATAATCTTATCTTTATTGTAGATAACTGTTTTGCAACACCTTACCTTCAGCAGCCGATTAAATATGGTGCAGATATTGTTGTACACTCCGCAACAAAACTGATTGACGGACAGGGAAGAGTGTTAGGAGGAATAGCAGTAGGAAAAGAAGACCTGATCAGAGAAATTTATCTTTTCGCAAGAAATACAGGGCCTGCATTGTCTCCTTTTAATGCATGGGTATTATCAAAAAGCCTTGAAACATTGTCTATTCGTGTAGAAAAACACTGTGAGAATGCATTGAAGGTAGCAGAGTTTTTAGAAAGCCATCCCAACGTAGAATTAGTAAAATATCCATTCCTGAAATCTCACCCGAGTTACGAAGTAGCCAAAAAGCAGATGAAGCTTGGAGGAAATATCGTAGCATTTGAAATCAAAGGCGGAATAGAGGGCGGAAGAAACTTTTTAGATAAGATACAAATGTGCTCACTGTCGGCTAACTTAGGTGATACAAGAACGATCGTTACCCATCCGGCATCTACAACCCACTCCAAACTTTCAGACGAAGAAAGAAATGAAGTAGGGATTACGGCAGGATTGGTTCGTTGCTCAGTAGGGCTGGAAAATGTAGAGGATATCATTGCAGATCTGAAACAGGCTTTAGATTAATTAATCGTTCACAGTTTATAGAGCCAAATGGATAGAAACTACACAGAATTAGTAATTTGGGGAGAAGGAAGACAGTTGGTTACTCTAACTTATATTCTTACTGCAAATTTTCCTAAAGAAGAATTATTGGCTTTAACGAGTCACATAAGAAGAATGGCAACTTCAGTTTCGTTCAATATAACGGAAGGAAGTAGAACACAGGTTCCTGAAGATACTTTACAGTTTCTGCATATGGCCGGGAAATCTCTTTATAAACTGGAAGCTCAATTCCATTTGGCTTTAGACCAACACTATATTTCTAAAGAAGATTTTGAAATAATCAATAAAAAAATCCTCTTATGTAAAAAACTGGTGAGCGGATTTATAAACTATAAATTGATAGAAAATGAAAAATTCAGAACAATTATATAAAGCTCTGTCTGAAAGAATTTTAATTCTTGATGGTGCGATGGGAACTATGCTTCAGAGATACAAGTTTGAAGAAGAAGATTATCGTGGAGAACGTTTCAAGGATTGGGAACATCCGGTGAAAGGAAATAATGACCTGCTTTCTCTGACGCAGCCTCAGGCTATTGAAGAAGTTCATAAGAAATACCTGGAAGCAGGAGCTGATATCATTGAAACCAATACTTTCTCAGGAACTACCATTGCGATGGCAGATTATCACATGGAAGAATTGGTATATGACCTGAACTATGAGTCGGCAAAAATTGCCAGAAAAGCCTGTGACGAGTACACGGCAAAAAATCCGGACAAACCGAGATTTGTAGCAGGATCTATCGGACCAACAAACAGAACGGCAAGTTTAAGTCCGGACGTTAATGATCCGGGATACAGAGCCATCACTTTCGAAGAATTGAGAGTGGCTTACAAGCAGCAGTGTGAAGCTTTGCTGGATGGTGGTTCAGATATTCTGTTGGTAGAAACCATCTTTGATACCCTGAATGCAAAAGCAGCCTTGTTTGCTATTGACGAACTACAGGATGAAAGAGGAATCAAAATTCCAATCATGGTGTCAGGAACGATTACCGATGCTTCAGGAAGAACATTGAGCGGACAAACGGCAGAAGCTTTTCTGATCTCAGTTTCCCATCTGAATTTATTAAGTGTAGGCTTTAACTGTGCATTGGGGGCAGATCAGCTGACTCCTTACCTTGAAACACTGGCGCATAATTCAGAATTCTACGTTTCAGCATATCCGAATGCCGGTTTACCCAATGCTTTCGGAAAATATGATGAGACTCCAGAAGATATGGCAAGACAGATCAAAGAATATGTAGAAAAAGGATTAATCAATATTATCGGAGGATGCTGTGGGACTACACCTGAGCATATTAAGGCAATTGCGGATCTGGTAGAACAATATCCACCAAGGAAATTGAAGGAATTTGTGTGATTTGATAGATTTTTTTAATTAAAATCAAGAATGAAGGCTAAATTATAAATAGTAACTTTATGTAAACCACAAAGTTAAATATAATGGAAAAGCCAATTTATTTAAAAGATTCGGAAGATATCAGATTATTTAATGAGCTGAGAAAGAAAGTAAACCAGAGAGTGGAAGCCATTTCTGAGAACAGAGATATCTACATTCAGATCAAAGCGGTTGTGCTGCCATTGGTCTATATCGGGTTGTATTTCCTGGCCCTTTTGAATGCCGAAAAGCATTGGATCTACATTCTGAGTTTTGTTTTAATGGGAATTTTTTTGGTTTTAATTTATTTAAACTTAATTCATGAAGCCGCTCATAATAATATCTATAAAAGTAAAAGACTGAACGGGCTGGTTCTTCACATTTTTGATTTTATAGGAGCTAATTCCTACATCTGGAAAAAAAGACATATCGCAAGCCACCATGCCTATCCTAATGTGGATGGATGGGATACAGATATTGAACAGAGCGGATTGCTTTTAATTGTACCATGGATCAAAGCAAAAGGAGTACAGAAATATCAGGATAAGTTTTTCTTTTTAGTCTATCCGTTGTATTTATTCAATTGGATGTTTATAAGAGACTTCAGGGACTTCTTTGACAAGGAAAGAGTGATTTTAAAGACCCAGGGAAGAATACCTGTCATGGAGAAAGTAAAAATGATCAGTTATAAACTGTTCTATTTCTTTTATCAGATTGTGGTTCCTGTGATGTTCTTTAAAGTATCAATAGGATTGGCTTTAGGAGCATGGTTTTTACAGGTGATTTCAGCAAGTATTTTTGCATTGTTTGTTTTACTGCCTTTGCATCCGCTTCCTGATAATGCCTTTCCAAAATTAAATAAAGAAAATGGTCTCCCGTTTAGCTGGCTTCGTCACCAGTTTGAAGTGACCAATGATTTAAAAGAAAATAACTGGTGGGTAAGAAATGTGTTGGGAAATTTCAATTTCCATGTAGCCCATCATCTGTTCCCGAATTACAGTTATATGTATTATAACGAGATCACAGAGGAGATTGAGGAATTTGCTAAAAAACATGATTTAGCTTACAAAAGGTTTCCCCTGATTACAGCTTTAAGCAAGCATAGGGATTTATTGAGGCAGAATGCCCATAATGCCTACTATATTTTAGAAGAATAAAATGAAATATTTAAGATTATCAGGCCTTGAGCCTCTTATCATAACCCCGGAAAGTAATTTCATCAATGTTGGTGAAAGGACCAATGTTGCCGGATCCAAAAAGTTTTTAAGACTCATTAAAGAGGAGAAATTCTCTGAAGCATTAGATATTGCCCGCCATCAGGTAGAAGGAGGTGCCCAGATTCTGGATGTCAACTTCGATGATGGATTGATTGATGGAAAAGCATCCATGATCAAATTCCTGAACTTAATTGCTTCAGAACCGGATATCGCAAGAATTCCAATCATGGTAGACTCTTCCAAATGGGAAATCCTGGAAGCAGGTCTTCAGGTTGCTCAGGGAAAATGTGTAGTGAATTCTATCAGTTTAAAAGAAGGAGAGACAGAATTTATCAAACATGCCAAAGCCATTAAAAGATACGGTGCTGCAGTTATTGTAATGGCATTTGATGAGGTAGGGCAGGCTGACAGTTTTGAACGAAGAATTGAAATCTCAAAACGTTCTTATGATATTCTGGTGAACCAGATTGGCTTCCCGGCAGAAGATATCATTTTCGACTTAAATATCTTTCCGGTGGCAACAGGAATGGATGAGCACAGAAGAAACGCCATCGATTTTATTGAAGCTACGCGCTGGGTAAGACAAAATCTTCCCTATGCATCCGTAAGTGGAGGAGTGAGCAATGTATCTTTCTCTTTCCGTGGAAATGATACGGTGAGAGAAGCCATGCACTCCGTATTTCTTTACCATGCCATCCAGGCAGGAATGAACATCGGTATCGTAAACCCGGCGATGCTGGAGGTGTATGATGAAATCAATAAAGAACTTCTGGAGCTTGTAGAAGATGTAATTCTGGATAAAAGAGAAGATGCTACAGAAAGACTTCTTGATTATTCAGAAAAACACAAATCTGTAAAAAAAGAAAAGACCGAAGACTTGGAATGGAGAAATAATCCATTACAGGAAAGAATTACTTATGCCCTGGTAAAAGGTATTGACCGTTTTATTGAAGAAGATGTAGAAGAAGCAAGACAATTGGCCGCAAGACCGCTTCATGTCATAGAAATCAATCTGATGACCGGAATGGGAGTGGTGGGAGATTTATTCGGAAGCGGAAAAATGTTCTTACCACAGGTTGTAAAGTCTGCAAGGGTAATGAAAAAAGCTGTGGCTTATTTACAGCCTTTCATTGAAGCTGAAAAAGACGGAGCAAAACCTGCCAACGGAAAAATATTAATGGCAACTGTAAAAGGAGACGTTCATGATATCGGTAAAAATATTGTGAGTGTCGTTTTAGGTTGTAACAATTATGAAATTGTTGACCTCGGAGTAATGGTTCCGGCTGAAAAGATTATCCAGACTGCTATTGAAGAAAAAGTAGACGTTATCGGGCTGAGCGGATTGATCACGCCAAGCTTGGATGAAATGGTATACATCGCTTCAGAATTAGAAAGACAGAATTTAGATTTTCCGTTATTGATCGGTGGTGCTACAACGTCCAAGGCACATACTGCAGTGAAAATCGATTTAAAATATAAAAATGCTGTCGTTCACGTGAATGATGCTTCAAGAGCCGTAAACGTCGTAAGCTCATTATTGGGTGACAGGAATAAAGAATATGTTTCGGATTTAAAGAATGACTATTCCGATTTCAGGGAAAAGTTCCTGAACAGACAGGTAGATAAAGATTATGTCTCCATTGAAGAAGCAAGAGAGAATCATTTTAAAATTGATTGGGAAAACGAAGAAATTTTCACTCCGAATACGATAGGAATAAAAGTGATCGAAAATCAGGATCTGAGAGAACTTCTTCCTTTTATCGACTGGTCACCGTTTTTCAGAAGCTGGGATCTTCACGGAAAATACCCGAATATCCTGGAAGATGAGGTCGTAGGCGTTCAGGCGAAAGAATTATTCAAAGATGCCCAGGTGATTCTAAAGAGAATTCTTGATGAAAAGCTTTTAACAGCAAAAGCCATTTTCGGAATTTTTAAAGCCAATTCCAATGAATCTGATGATATCTTAATTTTTGATGAAAATAACAATGAGCAGGCTAAATTTTTAACCCTAAGACAACAGGCTCAGAGATCAAAAGGAAAAGACTATCTGGCGCTAAGTGATTTCATAGCTCCTCAAAGTTCAGGAAAAACCGATTATGTAGGAGCATTCTGTGTAACCACCGGATTTGGAACCGATGAATTGTCTACTGAATATGAAAAAGCCAACGATGATTACAATTCCATCATGGTGAAAGCTCTGGCAGACCGTTTTGCAGAAGCCTATGCAGAATTCTTACACAAAAAAGTAAGAACCGAGTACTGGGGATATGCCAATCAGGAAAGTTTAAGCAACGAAGAATTGATTGCCGAAAAATATAAAGGAATCCGTCCGGCTCCGGGATATCCGGCTTGCCCTGACCACCTGGAAAAGAAAACCATCTGGGATCTACTAAAAGTAGAAGAAAATACAGGTGTTTTCCTTACAGAAAGCCTTGCCATGTTCCCAACAGCATCCGTTTCCGGATATTATTTCGGAAGCCCGCACGCCAAATATTTCGGATTAGGAAAAATTACAGAAGACCAGCTTAAAGATTATGCAGCAAGAAGAGGTTGTAGCATCCAGGAAGCAAGAAAATGGTTGTCGCCAAATTTAGCAGATTAACATTGACATGAAGATAACAGAACACATTAAAAACGCAAATGGAAAAACTTTATTCTCCTTAGAAGTTGTTCCGCCACAGAAAGGAATCGGGATTGAAGATCTCTATACCAATATAGATCCGTTGATGGAATTCAAACCTCCTTTCATTGACGTTACCACATCCAGAGAAGAATATATCTACCTGGACAAAGGAAACGGCCTGATGGAACGCCGTATTACAAGAATGCGTCCGGGAACATTAGGAATTTGTGCGGCTATTCAGCATAAATACAATGTAGATACAGTACCCCATCTGCTTTGTGGAGGGTTCACAAAAGAAGAAACAGAATATCTGTTGGTAGACTGTATGTATCTGGGGATAGACAATGTAATGGCTTTAAGGGGAGATGCCATGAAAGGACATCAATATTTTGAACCTACTCATGGCGGGCATGCAAGTGCTATGGATCTGGTGAATCAGATTAATAACCTTGGAAGAGGAAAATACCTTCATAACGAGGAACAGGTTTGTGATGAATTAAATAAATTCTGCATTGGAGTTGCCGGATATCCTGAAAAACATATGGAAGCTCCTTCCATGAATTATGACCTGAAATGGCTGAAACAAAAAGTAGATGCCGGAGCAGATTATATTGTTACTCAAATGTTTTTTGACAATAAAAAGTACATTGAATTCGTTCAGAAAGCAAGAGAAATGGGAATTACCGTTCCTATTATTCCGGGGATCAAACCTATTGCCACCAAGAAACATTTGAAAATCCTGCCACAGGTATTCAAAATAGACCTTCCCGAAGAACTGATTAGTGAAGTGGAAAATGCGAAGAATAATGAAGCAGTAAAGCAGATCGGAATAGAATGGTCTATTGCCCAATGCAAAGAACTGCTGGATTTCGGAGTTCCTGTTTTGCATTTCTACTCAATGGGTAAAAGCGATAACATAAAAAAAGTAGCCGGTGAGCTATTCTAATAAAAGTACCAAAATGAAGGAACCCTGCTGTAAAAGGCAGGGTTTTTATTTTAATCAGAATCTGATACAGAAAATAAGATGAACTAAGTAAGCCGCAGGCTATACATCCGCTTAGAAAGAATCAATAAAGTTGATTCAACCTTTGCTCACTCAAAAATATAACAGTCGCAAATAAAAACTCTGCGTCAATTAGCTTACAGTATTTAAAAAAAGCAAACTAAACTTTTAGTTAATAAACACGCTTCAATAACTCCCATCTTCTAGCCTCCATCTTCCTTACCTTAAAGAATCTCATGTCTCTCAAATTCCTTATTCCTGTCAAACAAATATCGGTAAGTTGCCAGTTTTCGGGTAACGGTTGTATCAAGAGCTTCAGCAATCTTAATCATTTTAGGATTAAAATCACCAATCCACTGTAGTTCTGTAATCGTAAAATCTGTATGCTTTCTCAAATGTTGAGTTCCTTCCCAGATCATATACCCGTCAATGCCTTTCTTCTGCCATTCCGGTACAACACCAAAAACAAGCCCCACCATTTTCTCATTCTTTTTAAATCGTTTTAAAAACAAGAACTTGAGTTTTTCGAAAAATCCAAACTTCCCATTCAGATATTTAAACCACTGGTTGAGGTCAGGCATATTGATCCACATGGCAATAGGTTTTTCATTCTCATACACAAACCAGGAGATATGTTCATTGATAATAGGTTTCATTGTGTTGAACATTTTCAGAACCTTGGCTTCTTCCAGTTGTTTTCCTTCTCCATGGCAGGCCCATGCTTTGTTATAAACCTCAGTAAAGTCTTTCGCAAACTTAGCCAGGTTATTCTTTTTCATGGGTTGCGCTGAAATAGCCGGATTTCTTCTGTTCTTTTCATAGGCAATGGTAAAGATCCTTGAAACTTCTGCAAAAACAGGTCTGGTAAAACAAAGCTGCTCAAAATAAACCTGAAACCCATAATTTTCAAAGAGCTCTTTGTAATAAGGGAGATTGTAATTCATCCCAAATAAAGGCTCAATAAAACCTTCCGTTAAAAGTCCCCAGAATTTATCCCGCTCCCCAAAATTGATAGGTCCGTCCATGGCTTCCATACCTTTTTCCAGAAGCCAGTTTTTACAGTGGTCAAAAATAAAGTTGGCAGTTTCCTGATCATTGATACAGTCGAAAAAACCAATTCCTCCCGTAGGTTGCTTTTGCTCATAACACCCATTGATAAAAACGGCTACTTTACCTACTGTTTGATTGTTCTTTTCAAACAGAAACCTTTTACATGTCCCATTTTTAAAGAACTTATTTTTTTCAGGATCAAAAATCTCCTCAATATGTTGATCTAAAGGGCGGATATAATTTTTGTCGCGTTCATAAAGGCGGACTGGGAATTCCAGAAATTCCCTTTTATGGTGTTTATTTTGTACTTCCTCGACAATAATCATAGGCTTTTAATCAGAAATGGCTATAAAAGATAATGTTTTTCACCTTATTTGAAATAGAGAAATAGATATTATCCGTATTTTTGCTGCAAATTAAATAAAAATGGTTGATTTTACTGATAACGACGATGATATTTTCACTGGAAAAGAACATACGCCTATAAGGAAAGATGCTTTTGATAAATCGCCACAGGAAAAAATAGAAAAAATTACTGAGCTTTTTGGGGAGATTATGGAAACATTAGGAATGGATATGACAGATGATTCTCTGAAAGACTCTCCAAGACGTGTTGCCAAAATGTATGTGAACGAGATTTTCGGAGGACTTCTTCCTGAAAACAAACCAGGAATCTCTACTTTCTCCAATAAATACAAATACCGCCAGATGTTGGTGGAAAAAGATATCACCGTATACTCTTTCTGCGAACATCACTTTTTACCCATCATAGGAAGAGCCCATGTAGCTTATATTTCCAATGGTGAAGTAATCGGTCTCTCAAAAATCAACAGAATTGTTGATTATTATGCGAAAAGACCACAAGTCCAGGAAAGACTTACCATGCAGATTGTAGATGCTTTGAAAGAAGCGCTGGGAACAAAAGATGTAGCCTGTATCATTGATGCAAAACACCTTTGTGTAAACTGCAGAGGAATAAAAGACACCGCAAGTTCTACGATTACCGCAGAATTAAGTGGTATTTTCAGAACAAACCCTATTACAAGACAGGAGTTCTTACATTATGTAGGAAGCCATGCCAAACTGGATTATTAATCAATGAACTACCAAATCCTTAAAAACATTATTGATGCCGAACTTCAGAGATTTCAAAATATCCCTGAAGAAGAATGGTCACATAGAAGTTTTTCAGAAAAATGGTCTAAAAAAGAAATTATTGGTCATCTTTGTGACAGTGCTTTTACAAATATCCGTAGATTTGTGGTAACCCAATACAAAGAGAACGAAAATATTGTATATGACCAGAATTTCTGGGTAAAAGCTCAGAACTATCAGAATGTTCCTACTTCAGATCTTATTGATCTTTGGAAGTCTTTGAACTATCAGATTGTTCATATCGTGGAAAATATTCCGGATGAAGCATTACAAAGAACCTGCGATACAACTAAAACAGAACCTCGGGTGTATACGTTGGAGTTTATTATCAATGATTATGTAGATCATTTACAGCATCATTTAAAAGCGATTTAATTATGATAAAATTTAAAAAAGTTTCACATAAGATTTTTATCACAACAATTATTTGTTGTGACAAAAGTAATTTTTAACTCAATTTTGAATCTTTAAAATCATTAAATCTTTTAACTTAAAAATACATGCAATTAAAAATATATAACTCTCTTACTGCGGAAAAAGAAATATTCAAACCTATTTTAGAAGGAAATGTCGGAATGTATGTCTGTGGACCTACAGTGTACAGCAATGTACATTTGGGAAATGTAAGAACTTTTCTTTCCTTCGATTTTATCTACCGTACCCTGACGCATTTGGGGTATAAAGTAAGATATGTAAGAAATATTACTGATGCAGGTCACCTTACCGATGATGGGAATGTAGATAACGACAGATTCGTAAAACAAACCAGACTGGAAAAGCTGGAACCCATGGAAATCGTACAGAAATATACGGTAGACTTCCATAAAGTATTGGATATGTTCAATCTGTTGCCTCCTAATATCGAACCTACAGCTACAGGACATATTGTAGAACAGATAGAGCTGACTCAAAAACTGATTGAAAGAGGATTCGCTTACGAAAGCAACGGTTCTGTATACTTTGATGTATTAGAATACAACAAAAGAGGATTGAACTATGGCGAACTTTCAAAACGTAATATAGAAGAACTTTTTGCCAATACCAGAGATCTTGACGGACAGGGAGAAAAGAAAAACTCACAGGATTTTGCATTGTGGAAAAAAGCATCTCCGGCTCACATCATGAGATGGAACTCTCCTTGGGGAGAAGGATTCCCGGGATGGCATCTTGAGTGTACTGCAATGAGTACTAAATATTTAGGTGAAACATTCGACATCCATGGAGGAGGAATGGATCTTAAATTCCCTCACCACGAATGTGAAATAGCACAAGGGAAAGCTTGCAATGACGCAGCACCGGTAAATTACTGGATGCATGCTAATATGTTGACAATGAACTCACAACGTATGAGCAAGTCTACAGGAAACTATATCCTTCCTATGCAATTGGTTACAGGAGACAATGATTTCTTTGAAAAACCTTTCCATCCTTCAATTGTACGTTTCTGCTTCCTGCAGGCACATTACAGAAGTGTGCTGGATATTTCAAACGATGCAATGCTGGCCAGTGAAAAAGGATTTATCAGACTGATGGAAGCCGTAAAAGTATTGAATTCCATTACGCCTGATGATACAAAACAATCCGGCTTCAGCCTGAAAGAGTGGAAAAATAAAGCATATGAAGCTTTAACAGACGATTTCAATTCTCCAATCCTGATTGCTCACCTGTTTGAAGCAGTAAAATACATCTTTGCTTTGAATGATGGGAAAGAAACAATCTCAACTGCAGATCTTGAAGATTTAAAATCAACATTGAATGCCTTTATCTTCGATGTTCTGGGATTACAGACCGTGGAAGAAAATAACAATGAAAAACTTGATCAAACTTTAAAAGTTTTAATTGAATTGAGAAACCAGGCAAGAAAATCCAAGAATTTTGACCTTTCAGATCAGATCAGAGACAAACTGCTTGCTGAAGGAATCGAATTAAAAGACGGAAGAGACGGAACATCATACGTTCTGAACTAAAAATATAACTTCGTTTTATACCCATTCCGTAGGAGTCCCACATTTTAGGATTCTTACGGAATGTTTTTTTTACCCCTTTTACAAATATTAAATTACCTCTTTCACTCATCAACTCTCAATCTCTCAATCTCTCAAACTCTCAAACTCCCCAACTTAATG
>NZ_CBCOPN010000003.1:0-124065 GCF_965111995.1 Chryseobacterium sp. Marseille-Q8038
GAATAAGTTGCAGAGTTTGAGGATTGGAGAGTTAGAATGTCAAGTTTGAAGGATAGGAATATGAATCGATTAGCTCTTCCAAAGGAATAATCAGAAAAAACGTTTGACTAATAACTTATAGGTAAAGTATCCTAGCAGACATCCAATAGTATCTGCTACGATATCCAATGTTTCCATAGATCTCCCTAATCCCATTTCTTCCTGCAGGATTTCTGTAAGGAATGCATAGATAAGAATGATCTGAAAAAAGTATGAGAATTTTATTTTTGGGAATGCGGCAATAAAAGAGAACCCCAAGGCAGCAAATATACTGAGATGCAATACTTTGTCTATACCGCTGAACATAAACCAATATTCATGGTTTTCTTCTCCGGGTTTGAGAAGCATATAAGTAAGAAATGCCCAATAAATGGGCAATATCTTACTAAATATTTTTGAAATCTTATCCAATGATAGCTTTGTAATCATCTGCAGAAAGTAACTCTGACTGATCTGCCCCATCAGCAATTTCCAATTTGATGATCCATCCGTCTCCATAAGGATCTGTATTTAACAGTTCAGGCTGAGCTTCTAATTCTGAATTGAACTCAATAACCTTTCCAGCGATAGGTAAGAATAGATCTGAAACCGTTTTTACTGCTTCTACACTTCCGAAAACATCTCCTCCATTAAGATCATCATCTACAGTATCTACGTCAACGTAAACGATATCTCCAAGTTCTCCCTGAGCGAAGTCTGTAATACCAATTGTAGCAACGTTACCTTCGATCTTGATCCATTCGTGATCTTTCGTGTACTTTAATTCTGATGGTGTGTTCATTTTTTAATTTTTATTTTGTACAAATGTATTCAAAAATATAGTAGCTTCAAATATTGGATATAAAAAAAGTCCTTCAAAACTGAAGGACTTTTATGTTTGTATTATTTTTAGAATCCACCTCCGGAATCTCCGAATGTAAATGTGGCAGAAATACCTGCTCTCACTGTAGACAGCGGGAATGCTGTGGAGATCTTATACTTCGAGGTCATTTGTTCATAGAATACTCTCAGGTTCAGGTTTTCGGAAACGTTATAGTCTGCGGAAAGTTTGATATTCATCAATCTCTGTCCTCCAGTAACCTGTGCATCATTTAGCAGAATATTCATAATGGATGTTTTACTGTCTCTTAATGAAATATCTCCTCTGATGTTAAGATCACTACCTTTTCCTCTTGTTCCTCTTCCCCTGATATTGGCTGTTCCTAATCTGAAGTTTCTGATGATATACCCAAGTCTTACAACATATTCTGTATTGGCATCTTCGGTAAGCGTCTGGTTAACTAACCCCAGTACCATCATTCTGGTTCTGTTGTACTGTATCCCAAACTGCATATTGTTTCTCATGGTAACATCTACTCCGATAAGCGGTGAGAAAGATTCTACATATCCAACCTGTGCAAATGTATATGGATTGATCTTATCGCCATCGTTTTTGACTACAGTTCCTGCATCATTTACTGTCTGATAGTATCCGTCCGGATTACCGTGATAATCTACATTGCTTTGAATACCTGTTGCAGTGTAGGTAGCGGTATAGGCATGTAAGATATCAAACTTCGTAAACTGCCCACTGATCATTGGGATGTTTTTCAATCCGGAATAGGTAATTCTCCAGTTTGGTAACGGGAATCCTGATTTTTTAGGATTGCCCATAGGCGTCACGGATTTCCCTTCCATCGCTGCTCTAAAGGCAGGAATCAATACATAGGCATTTCCAATACTGTAGTGCTTAGCAAATCCATTGTTATCCAATACCGCTCCAGGACCTCCCAACTGCTGAGAAAGGGCTCTTGCATTTTCTCTGATTGCCTGATAAACTGCCTGCCCATCTTTAAATGATGTACTAAGAAGCATTGTCGTATTGGAATAGGTGGTCATCTCGCTGGCAAATGTAAAGTCCGGATCAGAAACCCCACCATTGATATAGTTAAATCCTGTATGTGAGAAGTTACTGTTAAAAGTATGCAACACATTAAGGTCAACTCTTAAATCATTCATCGGCATCACCTGTAGGTCTGCTCTCAATTCTTTGGTCGACATTCTTACGTATGGATCCGTCATATAATTGGAATCACTCACCCATCCGTTTTCCATTACTGTTCTTCTGATATCAGCCTGTGATCCTAAAAGGAATCCTAGAGTTGGTCCACCCAGTGTCTGTCCAGATCCATACCAGTTTGGAGCTGATATTAGTCCCGGAAGTACTGTTCCATTCGTTTCGTTATAACTTACGTTTAACTGTTTGAAAGAAGTCAATAAGAATGCTGCACTTTGAAGTGGAGTAAGCTTATTCTTAAATTTATATTTCTTATATCTGTATCTGTTTTTCTCCCACTGTTTCGCATACACATTATTCAGAGAGTCCATTTCCTGTCTGCGTTTCTGAAGTTTGGCATTAATATTTTTGAAATAATTAAACTGGCCAAAGAACTTCGGAAGATCCGCAGAAGCTGTTGCCTGAATCACATTCGTATTCTGGCCTATAGATCCTAAACTTGTTGTTTTATTATTGTTGTTAGGATCCACAAATCCAGTCAACGAAGTAGATCTTGCCGCCCAGTTATAGGTAAATCCGTATCCTACTTCCGCATCAATAAAGTCCAGATAAGGCAGATACTGGAATGGTAATTTATAGTTTAACTGTGCTCTGTGGTTATACAATACCGGTCTTCCGGCTCTGAATACATTTCCGAAGATTGACTTGCTGTCCATCGAATTCACATCCAGATTATCATTCAGCGTTCTGGTGGCAGAGTTGATTTCCAGTTTTAATGATTTTGTGAAATTGAATCCTAATCCATACTGCCATCCAAAGAAGAAGTTTCTGTTTCTGATAGCATCAAAATTATTGTTCATGTCACCATTCAGGATAGCTTCTACATTTCTGAACTCAAGCTCGTTGTAATTTCTGTCGATTTCAGTTCTGAAAGATATTCTTGTAGGAATTGGGTTAATATTGAATTCCTTCACCCATCTCAGATATTTTGTAGACTTTGCGGTATCACTGATTATCTTGTTGAAAGGCTTCAATACCCACGGTTTAAACGTGTAGTTATAATCAATATATCCTCTCAGATACTGTCTATAATTTCTCTTGGTATAGATATCTCTGAAATAGTCATCGTTATAAACAGCCGTTACTGAAACGTTTTCAATATCATAAAACTTAGACTTTTTATTTGGATTTACTCTTTCTTTATGCATGTTGACAACTCCGATACTTCTCTGCTGAGTATACGTTCTCGCTACTTTTTTCAACTGCTCCTTGTTGGGCGCCTTACTGAATTCTACATCGGTATCCAGAGGATTGTACTTTGGATCTTCAATAGTCTGCGAGTAAGAATAGTTTAAAGGAATTTTTACTCCGGTTTTTTCAGGAAGGAATTTATCTACATTAATGGCAGTGTTAATACTGAATGCTGATTGAGTAGACTGGGTTCTTTCCGCAGGTTTTGAATCAATATTCCCGAAACCAACTGAGGTATACGAGGCATTGGCATTCACTGTTGCCAGATCTCCCATATTAAAGTTTAAGCTGGCATTTCCTGCATACCCTCCATCATTTTCAATTTCAGAAAGACGGATTTCGTTTACCCAAAGAACTCTTGATATAGTAGAGTTTGTTCTTGGATCTGCATTTCTTACCCCAATCATAATGGTGGTAACATTTCCTAAACTCGGTCTACCTTTGATATAAATATTTTTATAAGGTTCCTGATATCCTGTATCAACTGTTCTATTCGTAATGGCTACACCAGATTTGTCTCTTCTGATTTTAGCATCTACAAAGTTCTGAACATCAAAATCAACTTCATTTTCTATTGGCCAGATCTCCATAGGAGCTGTTGCTGTTGTAGGAGTCATTCTTAAAGATGATTCATACTCGTAATAGTTATCAGTAGCATCGCTTCCGAAACGGATAAAGAATTTGGTATTCTCATCCAGTCCAATTACTCTGTTCAATGGATCATGAGCGTGTACAAACAGCTTCAGCTTTTTGTATCTTCTCATATCCAACGTTGTATTTTTGAATACTCCTCTTGCCTCAGTTTTAAGATCTTTCACTTTCATGTAAAGTGAAGCTTCATTCTGTCTCTGTGCTCCTGCATTTCCACTCAAGACCTGTCTGTCAATTCCCGGAGGCAATACATATGGAGGCTGATTCAATGCATTTTCTTCAATATTTACACTTCCTATTTCAAAATTAGGATCTGTCACAGTTCCTGTTCCTTCTTCTGGATTAGTAACATTTAAACTTGCAATTTTACCTGTATACTTTCTCCAGTCTGATCTTACAAGATCCATTGTTCCGAATCTCAGAGTAGAGGTCTGATCAAATCCTGCAAGCATCAATCTTGCAAATCTTACGTTATTTAATACTTCATCTTCGTGTGTACCTTCAGCTGGATCATAATTTGCTACAGGAATTCTAAACAGGTACCATTTAACATCTGAAGACTGTCCGTTCTGGAATGTTGCTTTTACTGTTTTTACATCTACAATATTGTTCCCTCCCAGCGCTAAACTTTGCTTATCAAGTTTGATCACATACTGATTATAGTTTTCAGTCTGATCAAGGTTATAGTCTTTATTGATATCTTCAGCATCCGGAGTTTGTGAAGCCACATTCAGAGAGTTGGCTTCTGAGTTTCCTTCAGGGTTTCTGAAATATTTGTATCGTTCTACAACAGAAGCTGCCTGGCTTCCTGTAAATTTATCAGAAAGATAGAATACGAAGTCATCCACTGCAGGGTCAGCAATATTGGTTACCGGGTTTACAAATGTATTTCCGAATCTCATAGCTTCCTGATCAGAAGTAAGACCGTCATATCCTGCATCCTGCACTTTTCTGTCTTCTCCTTCTGTAGAGAAGGCATATAAAATTGGTGGTTGTTTTGGCTGTATTCCCCAGTTTGAATTCGTTGTAGAAGATGGTGTACCTGGAGTTGGCAATCCATTTTCATACTGCATTTTTCCATCCTTCAATACATCTTCAGAAACGTTTCCTAAGTGAAGTAAAAGTTTTGGATCAGTACCCAGTGTTTTACCATCTGCGTATGGATCCATCATCCAGAATTCAACGTATTCAATGTTTGAAGTAACAAAGTTCGGGACGCTGATCGATCTCATGATCCCCGCCCATCTGCTTTGTGCCTGTTCCGTTAACGGGTTTACGTTGTATGGTCCTTTTTCTTTAGGGAAGTAAGAAATATCGAAAGTAT
Source organism: Chryseobacterium sp. Marseille-Q8038 (assembly GCF_965111995.1). NCBI lineage: Bacteria > Pseudomonadati > Bacteroidota > Flavobacteriia > Flavobacteriales > Weeksellaceae > Chryseobacterium > Chryseobacterium sp. Marseille-Q8038. The sequence continues at coordinate 5,262 of NZ_CBCOPN010000003.1, forward strand.
TCGTAAAGGTTTGTTCTCCTGCTACGAAATCTCTGTTATTATAAATCTCCGAATATTGTACTCTTCTGGAAGCGTGATTAGATACAGACTGTGGGGTAACTCCTGCCGGTGCTTTTCCTCCAACGCCCCAGAATCTAGGGTCGATATTATACCATGTTAATAGTCCTCTTCCATATCCACTCGTTATATCGTCATCTCCTGGTACTGTATTAAATGGCGGCAGTGTATTTTTTTCCGGTTTTGAAGCAAGGCTCCATGCTGCCGGTTCTTTTAATGATATTTTAGAAGTTGTTTGTTCAAAATCATCAATGTAAGACTGATTATTTGTGCCTTTATTCAATCCAGGTAACAAGTACGCCGCTTCCATCTTGAAGTTTAAGTTAGATGGAGCTTCGGTTTTCACCATTGGAAGTTTGTTGGTCAATCTTGTAAGGTAAGGAGCCTGATTGTTGTACATCAAGTTGATTCCTGCCATGGTATTGTTTACCGCTTCCTGTCCGAAATTTACTTTCTGGGTTAGTGGAGACTCAGAGTAATTGATCACCGTTCCTCCTAAGATAAAGTTTTCACTAAATCTTCTTTCTAAATTTAATCCTAAGAATCTTTTTCTTTGGGTATTAAATGTCAATTGGTTTTCAAGTGAAATATTGATTGCCTGTCCGGACTGTTTTACATTTTCATTAATGATTGTAACCGTACCAAGCATATAATCTACGGTATAGTCTACACCTTCTGTAAGCTGTACTCCATTTGCAGCCACTTTTACTGATCCCTGAGGAACGTTTACTGCACCTAAAGATATACCCTGCCCCTGAACACCTTTATAACGGCCTTCCATTGTATACCTCTGTGAAAGGTTACTGGCGGACGCTTGTTGTTTTTGTTTGGTATAAAGATCCTGAAATACATATTGAGGATCACTTGTACCTAATTTTGCTTCCAGAAATTTACCGAAAGGCTGTACTTTGGTAAAAATCACTCTTCCTGTTTCCGGTCTGATGGTAATCCCATTGACAAAGTCGAAAATACCGTCTCCTTTACTTCCGTCTTTATTGTTCTGGATATCGCCGTTCATATTAAGACGGTCCCAGTTGAATAACTTCAATAAGTTCTGATCTTTTACAGGAGTGTCTGGAAGATAGTTTACTTTACCTCCTGTTTTTGGATCTCTGTAATAAACATTCAGAATAAAACCATCTGGAGATACCTGTCCTGCATCCATGGAATAAACATTCTTCATCATCAGGTCCCACATCGGAGATTGAGTGTTCACTTTATTGTTTACTCTCAATACTTTGGTGATCAACACCGGGCTTTCTTCAGAGAACTCTCCTACTTTATATACTTTATTGCTTCCGTTAACCGTATATGAGTAGGAAACGGCTAAAAGCTGCTGGTCATTAAGCTTTTGATTTAATGAAATATATCCTAACTGAGGTTGGTAGGTAAATTCATTAGCATTCAGTTTCCTCGCTTTTGTAGCAAGAAGAAATTCTTCTCCGTTACTATAGGGAGTAGGTGTTCCCGGGAAGACATGCCCTTGAAAAAGAGCATTGTAATTTTTCCCTGCTTCTCTTGTTCCGGCTACTGCAGATACCTCATCATACAAACCGTTCAACGAGTTATCCGGCAGAGTAACTCCTCCAGGTCCTTCTCCAAGGTCTCTGATCCCGATAATACTTTTTTGATACGCGAGATTACTGTTCCCCTGATCAAGTACCCAGACTTCCATTCTGGTAATATTGATTGTTGAATTGATCTGTGGGTAATTAAGTAAGGCATCATCATATTTGTTCAGGAAATAGTGCCCTAAAAAGAAATGCTGGTTTTCTTCATAGTCAATCGCATTGACTTTAAAGTTGTTCATCACACCACCACCCTGAACTACAATATTACGAGCCTCTCCCTGTTGCTGGGAAAGAACAACCGTTCCAAATGTTTTTCCTAACTGAAACTCTGTTTTCACCCCAAACAATGATTGTGAACCACGGATAAGGCTGGTTGAAAGCGGCATATTTACGTTACCAAACTCAACTCTTTTGATGATTTTATCTTCTCCTCCTTCGTTGGGTTTATCTACATTTCCAAGACCTTTACTTTGAAGATCTTTCCAGCTTCCTTTTGCCTGCCAAACAAGATTCATTCTGTTTTCAAAAGCAAAACCACTCTGGGTATCATAATTGGCCTTTAACTGAAGGTTTTCCCCTACTTTCCCCAATAATCCCAGCTGAATTCTCTGATCGATATCAAAGGTAAAACTGGTCCTGTTTTGCGGCAGGATCATCGGGTTATCTATTTTCTGGTAAAGTCCTGCAAAATCAAGGGATGCATACCCGGAAGGAATGATTTCAATTTTGTTACCTCCGAAAATTGTTTCAAAAAGCCTGTTATTAATTAACAATGAAGGAATTAGCCCCTGCTTTCTTGCATCGGATCTGTCTTTTCTGAAAAGAAGGTTATATTTATCAGATTTCTCCTTGTAATAAGCTTTTGTCTGGCTGGCAAGCATATATTCTTTATACTCTTCCGGAGACATGGCTGTAGGAGGACCTGTAATGGTATTTCCAATTTTGGGATACACATAGTACATCCCGGTTTTTATGTCGTAATAGGCTTCGTACCTCGTAGGGTCTGCCACTTCATATTGTTTTCTTATGATCGCTGTATCTTTCTGTGCCTGTGCAAAAGCACTGACAGACATACACAGGAACGACAGGAACAAAAATATGTTAAGATGCTTAATATTCGCCACCAAATGTTAAATGTTTTTTAAGATTTGTTTAACCAATTCTTCTACCGAGATGCTTGGATTTTGTTTTATAAATTTATCCGCAATCTTCTCGCTCGTTCGTTTAGGAATGCCTAAAACTTCTAATGCAGATAACGATTCTTCCTTAATTTTATTATCCGCCATTACAGAAATGTTCGCATTCGGATCACTGTATTTCTGTACTTTATCTTTAAGATCCACAATAATTCTTTCAGCAGTTTTTGCACCAATTCCTTTTGCTTTTTGGATCAATGCACTGTTTCCGGAAAGTATGGCAGAAGCAATCTCATCAAGGCTTAATGTTGACAACAGAATAAGTGCTGAAACAGCTCCTACTCCATTAACGCTTATTAACAGATTGAACATTTCTTTTTCTGAACGTGTGTTAAACCCAAAGAGAAGATGGGCATCTTCACGGATGATCTGCTGGATAAATAAAAAGGTCTGCTGATTCAAAACCAGCGTTTGTGAGGTCATCAAACTGATTCCCACATAGTAACCAACTCCTTGTACATTAATGACAGCGTAGGTAGGCGTAAGTTCTTGAACAGTGCCTTGTAAAGAAAATATCATTATTAATTTTTAAAACTCCCAAATATAGCAATTTAAACTAATTAATGTTTTCATTTGATGTACGAATGATTTTTAACTTAAATTTCAAATAAGAATTCAAGGAATTAACATAAAAACAAAAGACTCCAAAATATGGAGTCTTTTTACTATCTGAACACGGTTTAAAGTGTCATTTTTTAAATAAGAGAGATGGATTACTTATTTTCGGTAATGCCATCCATTCTGTATTATTTTTTCTCTCTTCTTTGCGCATCAAGAACAGCAATGGTAGCAAGGTTTACAATCTCATCTACGCTTGAACGCATCTGAAGTACGTGAACAGGCTGCTTTAATCCCATTAAGATGGGCCCGATAACCTGTGCTACTTTCATCCCTCTTATAATTTTGTAAGAAAGATTAGCACTTTCAAGGTTAGGGAAGATGAAGGTGTTCGCTGGTGTAGTACCTAATTTTGAGAATGGGTAATCACTCAGGTGGTCTGCATTCATAGCGAAATCCGGTTGAATTTCACCATCTACAACCATTTTAGGGAATTTCTCGTGGAGAATACTTACTGCTTTTGCTACTTTTTTAGAGGTTTCAGAGATGGCAGCAAAGTTTTCAAATCCAAGCATGGCAATCCTTGGTTCGATAGCAAAAGATTTCACTGTAAATTCTGCCATTTTAGCAATATTCACAAGATCTTCCGAAGTAGGATTTTGGTTGATAGAAGTATCTGCGAAGAAAATAGGTTTCTTTTCAGACAGGATCATCATCATGGCCGCTACTTTGTCTACTCCTTTATCTTTTTCAATAACTTCCAAAACAGGACGTAAAACTGATGTATAGTTTTTAGAGAATCCTACGATAAGACCATCAGTATCTCCATGTCTAAGCATAAGAGGTCCGAAATAATCTCTCTGACGTACATATCTCTTTGCTTTGTACTCGTTCATTCCTTTTCTCTGACGAAGTTTCCAAAGGGTTTCTCTGTATTTTTTTCTGTTTTCTTTCTGATCGTCATCACTTGGATCAATGATCGGAACATCCAGGGTAATTCCGTAACGCTCCATCTGCTCCTTGATGTATTTTTTATCTCCTAAAAGACTTGGATAAGCAATTCCTTCTTCATAAAGAATCTGGGCAGCTTTCAATACATTGTATTCTTCAGCATTTCCAAGGGTGATTCTTTTCGGATTGGATTTTGCACGGCTCTGCATCATTCTTACCAATCTCTCATCTCTTCCCATTCTGTCTAAAAGCTGGTGCTCGTATTCTTCAAAATCCGTAATGGTTTTTCTGGCAACACCACTTTCAATAGCCGCTTTTGCTACAGCACTTGATACTTTTGTGATCAGTCTGTTATCAAAAGGTTTTGGAATGAAATATTCTCTTCCGAACTGTAAGTTCTGAACGTTGTATGCTAAAATTACAGCTTCCGGTACCGGTTCTTTTGCAAGATCGGCAATGGCATGTACAGCAGCCAGTTTCATGTCTTCATTAATTCCTGTAGCCTGTACATCTAATGCTCCACGGAAAATGTAAGGGAATCCCAGTACATTGTTTACCTGGTTAGGATAATCACTTCTTCCTGTTGCCATGATTACATCTTTACGAGTGTCAAGGGCAAGATCATAAGCAATTTCCGGATCAGGGTTAGCTAAAGCGAATACAATAGGATTTTCGCTCATGCTCAACAACATTTCAGGAGTCATTACGTTTCCTTTTGATAATCCCACAAAAACATCAGACCCTTTTACAGCATCTTCTAATGTTTCGATATCCGTCTGAGCAATGAAATCTAATTTTTCAGGAGTAAGGTTCTCTCTCTTATGATTGATTACCCCCTTACTGTCACACATCAGGACGTTTTCTTTTTTCAGTCCTAATGAAATATAAAGCTTGGTACATGCAATAGCTGCAGCTCCCGCACCATTCACCACCATTTTCACTTTATCAATATCTTTATTCGCAATTTGCAAAGAGTTGATCAATGCAGCAGCAGAGATAATTGCGGTTCCGTGCTGGTCATCATGCATCAAAGGAATATTTAACTCCTCTTTTAACCTTTGTTCTATATAAAAAGCTTCAGGAGCTTTAATATCTTCCAGGTTAATCCCTCCGAAAGTAGGAGCGATACCTTTTACGATTTCAATAAATTTATCCGGATCTTTTTCATCGATCTCAATATCAAATACGTTGATATCTGCAAAGATCTTGAATAAAAGCCCTTTCCCCTCCATTACCGGCTTTGAAGCTTCAGCACCGATATCTCCCAGTCCAAGTACGGCAGTACCGTTAGAAATTACTGCTACCAGGTTTCCTTTTCCTGTATAATCATACACAGTTTCCGGTTTATCATGAATTTCCATACAAGGAACAGCTACTCCCGGAGAATAAGCCAATGACAAGTCTCTTTGAGAAGAGTGTGGCTTTGATGGGATTACTTCAATTTTTCCTTTGGGTTCTGCTTTATGATAATCTAGCGCTGCCTGGCTAAAGTTCTTTTCGTCACGATTGTTGTTACTTGACATAAAATTTGGTTTTTTGTTAAAGTATATATTTAATGTGGTAATCTACTAAGCTTTCTATTGGTTTCTGCACAACATGTCCCACATTTAAATTAAGTTCTGTAGCTACAGAACGTAGTATATTTTCATAATAATAAGCGATAGATCCGATAAAATTGATTTCAACGTCTTTAGCTTCTTCATAGGGGATTACCTGGTATTCAAAGAAGTTTTTCATTTCCTCAAAAACCATATCCCTGAAATAAGGATGATCTTTTCTTTCGATCACAAATTTGGTAAAGTCTGCCAAATAAGCATTTGGTCTTGTCGTATGATACATATTTTGCAATGCATCCTCTACGGTAAGCAGATAATTGGCTTCAAATTCGGCACGAAGGTCTGAAGGCAGTTTTTTCATGAAATATCTGCGCAGCAATTGTTTTCCTATCGCACTGCCGCTTCCTTCATCTCCAATAATAAATCCTAATGAAGGTAATTCTATTTTTACATTTTCACCGTCGAAATAACAAGAATTTGATCCTGTGCCAAGAATGCACACGATAGCAGGTTTTCCGCTGTATGCTGCATAGGCCGCAGCCATCAGATCTTCCTTCACAATAAATTCTGCTTTTACAAAAACCTTCTTCAGCTCTTCCTCTATGGTTTCGCAGTTTTTTTTCACACCACATCCGGAACCATAAAAATAGACCTTGGTAATTGAATTTTTAAGGGACATCAGATTGCTATTTTTCTGCACCTCAGGAGCGATAAGTTCTCTGTTGATAAAATTCGGATTGAAACCGATTGTTTCTGTTTTCAGAAAAACCTTCTTAAAGTCATCAAGTATTACCCAATCCGATTTAGTAGAACCACTATCTACAATAGCAACCATATTTTAGATTTTAATTTAAGGGTGCTAAATTAGGAATTTATCTTCAATTAGCGTTTAAAAACAACCTGGAAGCTGTCTAAAATCATTAATGTTTGATTTGTGTTTTTTTTTCGTTGAATTGTAAGAGCCAGTCTTCTATTTCATCTTCCAGATAGGAAGTCTGTAATACCATTGCATTGATAAAATCATCAGGCACTGGTTCTCCGTTGGAGTTTTCAAGATTCCACAATTCATTTGACATATTTTCATATTCAGAATACACTCTTTTGAAGCGGGAATTTTCTTTCTCAAGAGCCTCAATATTTTTCTGTTGAAGCTGGAATTTTCTGTATTTGTTTTGACTTTTCATACAAATATTATTAATAATTGGGTCATAAAATGTTGGAGTATATGCGCTTAACCGTGCACTACAAGATAGAAAAAACCATCAACACAAGGAGTTGAAAATGAATTTATTATCAGGTCATTATTACATCATTCTGAATATTAAAATTAGAAATAATTTTTATTAAAAAAAATATTTTAACAACTTTTTTCAGTGTTTAACATATAGTTATAAATTTGCATATCCATATTGTGAAGCTATGTAATTATTGGTATTTTAAAACCATTATTATGAAGAGGAATTCACTAAGGTGTTTATCTGCTGGGATATAGATCACTTCAGTACACTATCCGGTATGGACAAAGATGTTTAGTTTTATACTCATTACATGAAAGAAATACTCTTACGCCAGAAACAGGTTTTGTTCTTCATCATTGCAGGAGGACTGAGTGCCATTATAGAAATAGGCAGCTTTAAGATTTTCAGCACCTATCTTCCGCACTTCTTTGTAAAGGAAACCAACTTCTATGGGATACATTATCCTTTAAGTAATATTTTTTCTACCAGCTGCGGGATTATTACCAACTACTTCCTGAGTATCTGGTTTGTATTTGAAAGGGGAAAGCATTCGAAGAGAAAAGAGTTTGCTTATTTCATGGTTGTTTCTTTCTTTTCAACATTACTAAGCTTAGGTTTTTTCCAAATATTCTACAGTTTCATTTTTAAGGATAATATCAATTTATTTTTTTATACCTTGAGCCCGGAAATGATCAGCAAAATTGCAGCAATATTGCTGGTTTCCATTCTGAATTATTCGATAAAGAAGAAAGTAATTTTTAACGGTTAAGCTGTGACAAAAATTTTAAATTATCTCTGGAGATTCTGGCTGCTACTGTTGGCATTTTTTCTGACAGTCATTATTGGAATCCCGGTTTATATTTTATCCTTTAATAAAAAGCATTATAAATACGGCTATAAACTTGTCAGACTATGGTGTTTCGGCATGTTTTACGGAATGGGCTTCAGATATGATCTGACGAACCTTTCGGAACAGGTAAAAGATAAGAACATCCCTTATGTCTTTATCTCCAACCATACGTCCATTATGGATATTATGCTTGTCTGCATCCTGTTTCCGGATCATCCGATTTGTTTTGTAGGAAAAAAAGAACTGGTAAAGATTCCTATTTTTGGAACCATATATAAAAGGATTTGTGTCATGGTAGACAGGGCCAGTGCAAAAAGCCGAGCCGATGTATACCGCAGATGCGCAGAGAAGATGGAGGAAGGCAACAGTATTGCTATTTTTCCTGAAGGTGGTGTACCTGACGACACTTCTGTTATCCTCGATGATTTTAAGGACGGTGCCTTCATGCTGTCTTCAAAACATCAATCTCCTATAGCTGTTTATACCTTTGTGGGACTCAAGGAAATGTTCCCGTTTGAAAACTCAAAAGGCTATCCTGGAAGAGTAAAAGTGTATTTCAATGGAATCATGGAGCCTACAGATTCGCCAAAAGACTTAAAGGCAGAGGCTTATGAGACAATAAAAAAAACCTTAATCAGGTATTCCGTTGAAAGGAAATAGTTATATTTGTTTGTGAAATCTATAATAAATATGTCAAATTATTCTAAACAAACCAATTGGGCACAATTCATTCCGTTGGTTACTGTATTCTTCTTTTGGGGATTTGTAGCAGCCAGTAATGATATTCTGATCCCAGTTTTTCAAAAAGCCTTCAATCTATCTCAAACTGAAAGTATGCTGGTGCAGATATGCTTTTATGTAGCGTATACTGTAGGTTCTTTAATTTATATGATTGTATCAAAGAGTCTGAAACAGGATTTGATCAACAAAATCGGGTACAAAAACGGCCTTATTGTAGGACTTTTGATTTCCGCATTGGGAACTCTACTGTTCTACCCTGCCGCCAATATGCATTCTTTCCCTTTAATGATCTCCGGATTATTTATTGTAGGTTTAGGATTCTCTCTTCAACAGATTGTTGCCAATCCGCTTGCGATTGAGGTAGGCCCTACAGAAACAGGATCTCAGAGATTAACAATGGCCGGGGGAATCAACAACCTAGGAACAACCATCGGGCCGCTTATCGTTGCATTTGCCATTTTTGGTTCTGCAAGTGCTGCCAATACAGAAGCAAGTATAGAAAGTGTAAAAATACCTTACCTGATATTGGGAGCAGCCTTTGCGCTTGTAGCTTTAATGCTTAAATTTTCTTCTCTTCCTGCTGTAACTCCTACTAACACTAAGGATACAGATGACACAACTCCGGGAGAGCACAGAAAATCAGCATTCCAGTATCCTCAATTGGTCATGGGAATGATCGCCATCTTCGTCTATGTAGGAGTAGAAGTTTCTACGGCAAGTAATCTTCCTGCCTATATGGAAAAAAATCTAGGATTTGAAACAAAAGATGTAGCTCCTTACATCTCTCTATACTGGGCATCATTAATGATTGGCCGTTGGACAGGTGCTGTAGAAGCATTTGACGTAAACGCAGGATTCAAAAAGGTCTTAAGGTTCTTAGCACCTTATCTTGCATTTGGGGTATTTTTATTTGTAAATGCACTTGCTCATCATGATCTTTCTCCGTTCTATGTATATGGATTTATCATTATTGCGATGATTATCTGTGATATTTTAAGTAAAGGAAACCCGGCAAGAATGCTTCTGATCTTCTCTTTAGCAGGGATCACAGCTTTACTTGTTGGTATGTTTACTACCGGAATGGTATCTGTATATGCATTCACCAGTGTAGGTCTTTTCTGCTCTACTCTATGGCCATGTATTTTCGCATTGGCAATTAACGGACTTGGAAAACACACCAATCAAGGTTCAGGATATCTTATTATGATGATTATGGGTGGAGGTATCGTAAGCTTTATACAAGGGTATATTGCCGATCTAACGAATATCCATTTCAGTTATATCGTAGGGGTTATTTGTTTTGCTTATCTTGCATTCTATGCAATCCGTGTAAGTGGAATCCTGAAGGCTCAGGGTATTGATCTGGATAAAGTATCTAAAGGTAATGGTCATTAATATAACGACAAAAATATATAAGAAAAAGAGATTTTGGGCAGGTGTATTACTTGCCCAATTTCTTTTGTTCTATGGATTCTCAAAATCCAAAGTGATGATTTCTTTTTTTGAAAGCTTTTTTGAATTTCAGAAAAGAGCTCACCAGATACTGTTCAGTTGGGCTCCGTTTTCTGTTGGAGATTTGATTTATATTATTCTCGCAGCTTTTCTTTTATATTATTTCATTACTTTATTCAAAAAGCAACGAAGAAATAATTCGATGATAAAGATACTGATCATCATGAATCTGTTTTATTTCATTTATCAGATGTTTTGGGGAATGTTGTATTTCCAGACTCCTATTATTCAAAAACTTTCAAGCCAGGAAGAACCCAATGTGAATAAGGCAAAAAAACTGGCTCTTATCTATCTTGAAAAATGCAGACAAACCCGACAGTCTGTTCATGAGGACAATAAGGGCGTTTTTATCATCACTGACCTAACTTCTATCCAAAAGGAAATCCTGAATCAGCAGACAACATTACCTTCTTATATTTCGGATAAAAGAGCTCCTCAGATACTGGATATCAAACCCAGTTTATTCAAGAATGTAATGAATTTTACAGGCATTCTCGGATACTATAATCCCTTTACCGCAGAAGCTCAGTATAACTCTGAATTACCTCATACTTTCATTCCCTTCACAACCGCCCACGAAAGCTCTCATCAATTAGGCTTCGCAAGAGAACAGGAGGCTAATTTTGTGGGATATTTGATAGGGATTCATTCCGGCAATCCGGAGTTAAAATACAGTACAGAGTTATTCACTTTAAAAAGTCTTTTGAGATTCATTGCAGAGGAAGATCCTGAATTTGTAAAGAATATTCTTCATCATTATTCTCCAGCAATGAAAAGAGATCGTGCTTATGAAAAAAGCTTCATTTTCCGTCACCAGGGTTGGCTGGATGATTTCTTTGGATTTACCAATAATCTGTTTCTGAAAAGCAATCAGCAGGAAGGTTCAGTCACGTATTCTTACTTTATAGATCTTCTTCTAAATTATGAGAGAACATAAAAAAAGAATCGTATCAGGCGATACGATTCTAAAAACACAAATGATGAAAAAAAATTTATTACCTTGACTTGTTCCCTCATTCAAGGCGATGTAAAAGTACGACATATTTTATAAATACAAAAACATTTCCATCCTTTTTTAAAACTTTATGAAAAATTTATGATTTTTTAAGTTTTTTTGAGTTCATTCCATCTTGTCACAAATCACACAAAACAACGACATACAACATCCAAAACAAGGTTTAAATCCATATAAGCTAAGAAAAATTCAAAAAATAAAACATTTACTTAGATAAAAAGCATTCCATTTCTATCCTGTTTTTGCTATTTTAAAAATTGGAGTTATCTATAGTATTTGATGTGATATTTCTAAAATTTTCACCTCAAAAATTGCGAAATATCTGAATCATTTTTAGGCTATTATTAATTCTGTTTTTACCTAAATAAAAGAGCATTTCACTCACATAAGTAAAGTTTATTGTAAACTTCATCCTGAAAATTTCAAAATACAACCTGTAAGAATATCATTTATTTCTCTTAAAACAAAACCTGCTACAGATATCAAAACACCGAATACTACAGGATTTCTAGAAAGAGATCCATCTCTTGTTTAGGAGTACAATTTTGTGTTGTAAAACGGGTTTTTAGCTTACAATCCTATAGAATAAAATACTGAGGATCAAATAAAATCTATCAATACCCACTTATATCTCACTAATAAAGGAAATTTTTTTTTGTATATTTAAAACATCTGTGTATTTTAGATAAAAATATTAATATGATTTTTGACAAACTAATTAACCATCTAAAACTCGATAAACAGGAATTTATTTTTCAGTTCAACTCCCATCCTAATTACCCATCTGCACTGGCATTCAGCGATACTCTGAACTTTATGGGAGTTAAAAATGATGCTTACGAACTTGACAAAGAATATTGGGATGAACTTCCGGAAGAATTTATTGCCATTGTTGAGAATTCATTTTCTTTGGTAAAGAAGTCAGGAAGTAATTATTCAGTATATTCAGAAAAAGCAAAGACCTTAGGTAAAGAAGAACTTTATACTAAATCAACAGATTTCGTACTCCTTTTTGAAAAAACTGAAAATGCAGAAAGCAAACTGACCTTCAATTTCAAACCGGTTCTTTACCTCATTTTTGCTGCTGTTCTTGCTTATTCTTTTATAAGCCAAACCATTTATGAAGCCCTCTTTAATGTTCTTTCGTTAGCAGGAGTTTATATTTCTCTGGAAATTTTCAACCAGAAATTCGGAAATACCTCTACTGTCATCGGAAGTATATGCGGAGGCGGAGGGGCTGCAGCAACCCAGACAGCCAACTCATGTGATAAGATTATCAAACAGGATAAAACCAGTATTTTAGGGTTAAAATTTGCAGATTTTTCTCTTATCTATTTTGCAGGACTTGCCGTATTGGGTCTGTTCTTACCTGCCACAGCTTATATCGTAAAAGGATTTACATTCGTTTCTGTACTTGCCATCGGATACTCTCTATACATTCAGGCATTTGTAGAAAAAACATTCTGTAGAGTATGTCTTTTAATTATTTCAATCCTGGCAGGCCAAATTGTAATAAGCAGCTTATTTTTCGAGAATCTGTCATTCAGTGTGGGAACGCTTTTATTGACTGTCATTCTGTGGGCTCTTGTATTCTCTGCAGTGATCTATTTCAACACGCTACTTGAGCAAAAGGAAACACTTCAAAAATCGAATGCAAAAAACCTTAGATTCAAAAGAAATTATGAGCTGTTCAAAAACCAGATGGAACAGAATCCCAAAATAGAATTTCAGGATACTGAAACTTTTGCTGTTGGAAAAAGAGATGCTAAACTTCGTATTTCTATCGTTTCTAATCCATATTGTGGTTTCTGTAAAGATGCTCATAAACTGGTGGAAGGTCTTTTGGAGAAATATCCGGATACTCTTTCTTTGCAGATGAGATTTAATTATACCCCGGACAGAGCTCCTGAAAAATACACACAGCTTCTTTCAGACTTAACTCATATTTACCATAATAAACCCGAAAAAGAGTTTTTACATGCAGTAGAAGAATGGTTCGAAACCAAGGATGAAAGCAAAATCAATGCTCTTTCCGGAGGAACTGTAACATCAGAAAACCTTAACCCAATGGTGGAGATGACTAATGAAAACAGTAATGCAGGATTAAACTTTACTCCGATCTTTATCATCAACGGATATCAGTTCCCTGACAAATATGATCGTGAAGATATTTTATTCTTTATTGATGAATTAATAGAGGATGATGAGATATAATAAATAAATCTCATCCATTTAAAAATTTCACTATCTTAGGAAAAACAAAATAACCATCTGAAAAGATGTAAAAGAGTAGAAAACGGTGACCAATGGGACGATTTCCCGTTTACCATTTCATTGAATTATAATTGAATTAAAGTAAAAATGTCGTCATTCATTGACGGCATTTTATAATGAGTAGTAGTTTTGAAAAAAAAATTTCCTTTTTATAAGCAACCAGATACTAAAGACTGCGGTCCTACATGTCTCAGGATCGTAAGTAAGTATTATGGTAAAAGTATATCCCTGCAACAGATTCGTAACCTTTCCGAAACAACACGTGAAGGAAGCAGCCTTCTTGGGCTTAGCGATGCTGCAGAAAACCTCGGATTCCGTTCAATGGGTGTCCAGATTGATTTCAACACCCTCACAGAAGAGGTTTCTTTCCCTTGTATAGCACACTGGAATAAAAACCATTTTGTGGTGGTATACAAAATTGACAAAAACAATAAAGTATATATTTCAGATCCCAGTTATGGGCTCATCACTTATACCAGGGAAGAATTCATCAAATCCTGGATTGGAGAAAATGCCAACGAAAATACAGAAGAAGGAATTGTCCTGATTCTTGAAACTACGCCGGCATTCTTTCAGACAGAATTTGATGCTGAAGAAAGTAAGGCAAGCTTTACATTCCTTTCCAAATATCTTCTTAAGTATAAAACACTTGTTGTACAGCTAGCCATAGGGCTTTTAGGAGGAAGTTTACTTTCTCTGATATTCCCGTTTCTTACCCAGAGTATTGTAGACGTCGGGATACAGAACCAGGATATTAATTTTATCTATGTGGTGTTACTTGCACAGATTATGCTTTTCCTGGGAAGAATGGGAATTGAGACTATCAGAAGCTGGATCCTTCTCCATCTTTCAGCAAGAATTAATATATCCATCATCTCCGATTTCTTTATTAAATTAATGAAGCTTCCTATAAGTTTCTTCGATACAAGAATGACCGGAGATATTATGCAGAGGATTAATGACCACCACAGAATTGAACAGCTTTTAACAAGCTCTTCACTGAATACATTATTCTCATTGGTCAATCTTATTATCTTCAGTATTGTATTATTATTTTATGATTACAGGCTTTTCATCGTTTATCTTGTAGGAGCTGTATTATATGTTGGCTGGATCACTTTCTTCCTGAAAAAGAGAAAAGAACTTGACTATAAGAGATTCTCTCAGGTATCTCAGGAACAGAGTAAAGTAATCGAGCTTATCAACGGTATGCAGGAAATTAAAATGCATAATGCTGAGAAACAAAAAAGATGGGACTGGGAATTTCTTCAGGTAAAACTATTTAAAATCCGAATAAAATCACTCTCATTAGAGCAGTGGCAATCTGTTGGAGGTAACTTTATCAATCAGATGAAAGATATTCTGGTGAGTTTCCTTTCTGCAAAGCTCGTTTTAAGTGGAAATCTTACGTTGGGGATGATGCTTTCTGTTCAATACATCATTGGCCAGCTAAACAGCCCGCTTCTACAGCTTATCGATTTTATCAAGCAGACTCAGGATGCTAAAATTTCTCTTGAAAGACTAGGAGAAATTCACGATAAAGATGATGAAGAAGATAAAAATGAGCATTATGTTACAGATCTTCCCAAAAAAGATATCGAGATCAGAGATATGTCATTCAGATATATTGGTTCCGATGTTCCGGTTTTTGAAAACTTAAGCCTTACCATTCCATATCAGCAGACAACAGCTATTGTAGGAGCCAGCGGAAGCGGAAAAACAACACTGCTGAAACTGCTGATGAAGTTTTATGATCCGGATAAAGGTGAGATTAAAATCGGGAATACCAATATGAAAAATATTTCTCCCAGGTATTGGAGAGATCATTGCGGAGTGGTAATGCAGGAAGGTTATGTATTCAATGATACCATTGCCAATAACATTGCTGTTGGTGAAGATCATATTGACAAACAAAAGCTAAGACGTGCTGTAGACATTGCCAATATCAAAGAATTCATAGAAAGTCTTCCGTTAAGTTATAACACGAAAATCGGAAATGAAGGAGTTGGAGTCAGTGGAGGTCAGAAGCAGAGACTATTTATCGCAAGAGCTGTTTATAAATCTCCGGAATATATTTTATTTGATGAAGCAACATCTGCACTGGATGCCAATAACGAGAAAGTGATTATGGAAAATCTTGAGCAGTTCTTCAAAGGCAAGACAGCTGTTGTCATTGCCCACAGACTTTCCACAGTAAGACATGCCGATAAAATCATTGTACTGGATCAGGGAAAGGTGGTAGAAGAAGGAAGCCATGCTGAATTGGTAGATTTAAGAGGCGAATATTACAGACTTGTAAGAAACCAGCTTGAACTAGGAAGCTAAGTCATAATAGAATCCGAAAAGCTTAATATAAAAACATTTTGATATCCGGCAGATATTCCTCCACCATCTTAGTGTGATAGAATCTGCCCAATTATTTAAATTATATTCCCCTTTAAAATGATGGGAAATTTTACCTCAGAACAATGAAAGAAGACGTTTTAGACAATATAGAACTCCGCTCTGAGAGCGTACAGGATATTCTTACCCAGCCGCCACATTGGATGATCCGCTGGGGAAATACCGTTATATTCATTATCCTCCTGCTTATTCTCTTAATGAGCTACATCATAAAATATCCGGAATTTGTACCGGCACCTATTATTGTGACTTCTCAGAATCCGCCGGAGAAAATAGAAGCAAGAACCAGCTCCAAAATTGAAAAAATTTTCATAAAAGACCATCAGGAAGTTAAAAAGAATGATGTTCTGATGGTGATGCAGTCTACTGCAAACTACAAGGATATTTTAGAATTGAAAAACCTGGTAGACTCTATTACACCTGATAAATTATATAGCTTCCCTATTGCTAAGGCATCGAGATTCAAACTGGGAGAATTACAAGGAGAATACAACAGCTTTGCGAAAGCATTTCAGGATGAAGCGCTTTTTACAAGATTACAACCTTATGCACCTGAAAATCTTGCTGCCAATCAGAGTATTTCTGAATATAAAATAAGAATTGCAACGTTAAAGCAACAGAAAAACCTGGAGTCCATAAAATATGATCTGACTAAGAAAAACTTCAGCAGATCTCAGGAATTATTCAACCAAGGAGTTATCTCAGCGATGGAACTTGAAAACGAGAAGATCAAATATCTTCAGGCCCAGCAAAACCTTGAGAATATTAAAATCTCCATATCACAAATGGATGAAGGAGTTTCCAATCTAAATAAAACCAAAAGCGGAACTGCCATTAATACAGAAAAAGATAGAATTACCTATTCTTCACAAACCTTACAGCTTCTTGAGCAGCTGCGAAAATCGTTAAAACAGTGGGAGCTGAACTATCTTGTAATTTCATCCACTGACGGCGTTGCCAGTTTCCAACAGTTTTTTGGAGAGAATCAGTTTGTAAAAGTAGGTGAACCCATCATTTCTATTCTTCCTAAAAATAAAGAACAGTTAGTAGGCAGAATGTCTGTTCCTACAACCAACTCAGGAAAAATTACCCCAGGTGAGAAGGTATTAATAAAACTAGACAACTACCGATTCCAGGAATATGGTATCATCGAAGGAAAGGTGCAGAACATATCTCTCATTCCTGATGAAAAAGGAAATTACTATGTAGATGTGATTTTACCAAAAGGATTAAAAACAAGCTACAACAAAACGCTTACATTTGATAAAGAGCTTAGAGGAAGTGCAGAGATTGTAACACAGGATCTGCGACTGATTGAAAGATTCTTTTATCAGATCAGAAAGCTATTGGGATATCAGGTATGATAAAACCACCTGAACAAAAAATAAAACCCGCTTTACAGATTGTAAGGCGGGTTTTATTTTTATGGTATATTTTAAAATTACAATACTAGTAATGGTTTGCAGAAAATCCCTATCCTATTTCTTCGTTTAAAACAGTAGATTACAAGCACTATTTAATTAAGTAAAGGGTTTGGGTATAAAAAACAAGATCTTTCAAAAAAGGGCAACAATAAGACGAATACGAGAACTATAAAACCATGAGTCTGCCTTAAAAAAGAAAACTCTGATAAAAACTATAATAAATTTGAAGCAGTATCATTATTTTCCCTGAATGTTTTATAGAAAGACAAAAATCCTTACAAAGGAAAATCTTTTGAGAGAATTCAAAGGTGAAGTTATGAATCTTTTAAAAGTAAAAACCGCAATCATTAAATCAATGATTGCGGTTTTTTGTAGCGAAGACGGGAATTGAACCCGTGACCTCAGGGTTATGAATCCTGCGCTCTAACCAACTGAGCTACCTCGCCGTTTTGGTGGTGCAAATATAGAAAATATTTCTTTACCTCCAAAATTATTTTACCTTAAAATATTCCAAAACATCTCCAACATGATCTGGTTTACTGATTATCTTATTGTTAGCATCTAAAATAAAATACGTCGGAGTTGCATGAATATTATACAAATCAGTGTAACTGCTGTTCCAACCTCTCAATTCTGAATCATTCACCCAAGGAAATGCAGCAATTTTTTTAGTATATGAATTCTTATCCACATCTAAAGACAGCCCTACAATCTGAATATTTTTTGATTTAAGATCATTATATTTTTCCAACAGTTTTGGAAGTTCACTTTCACAGTGTGAGCATGTAGATGACCAGAATACAACCACCTTCTTATCAGCCTTTATATCGTGTAATGATTTCGCAGTGGTATTAACCGGTGACTGGAACTTATAATTAGGAAAAACAGCTCCCATTTCAATGTTCGCATTTGATTTCAATGTAGAAGCAAGTCTATCAGTGATTGTACACTTAAGATTTTTGGCAAGAGACAGATATTTGCTCTTGTATTCCTCCATCTGATATACATCAAAAATATCAATCAATTCTGATAATACCGTCTGCCCTCTTGGAGTCTCTACTTTTAAACGGTCTAATAGTTTATCCACAGAAGCCGCCACATTGGTATTTCCTCCTGAATTCAGATAAGCTACCAATACTGGTCTCAATAAAGATGAGCTTTCAAGCATATCTCCGGATTTGTCCAGAAAGTTAACTATTTCTTCCTGGTCTACTTTTTTAACAGAATCAGGTGAGTTGGAAAGGAACTTGCTGTAATTCGTATTATAATAAGCTATAAATGGATGTTGTGTAGCATCAATAGAACTTGAACCTCCGGAAAGTCTGTCAATTTCTGTTTTCAGAGCTTTTCCAAAATCCGTATTGTCTTTGTAATATTCTTTGATCTGTGCTAAAGCCGGCAAAATAAGCTCTTTTTTTTGTGAGCCTTCCTGCTGCTTACTCATCAGATTATTTGCTTCATCCAGATAAATAACATCTTTGACTTTATTATTCTGGATATCCAGTTTAAAATTCACATTCTTATTTTCAGAAATAAAACTCACCGTGTTGTTAGAACCCGGGAAGTAAACTTTCATCATCCCCATATAGTTGCTTGGGTATTTAAAAGTCCATGTACTATTCTTACTCTGTTCTTTGGTAACAATAATATCTTTTGATCCGTTTAATGTATATAAGATGGCATCCTGATCTTTAAAATCTGTAGGAGCCTGAATGGTAACAGTAAATTGAGCCTGCAAAGCAAATGCAGTCAAAACCGCAGATAGCGTGTAAATCTTTTTCATAGAGTAAAAATAAAAAAACTCCCTGACTAATCGGAGAGTTTAATATTATTTTAATAAAATTTTATGCTTTTACGCTCTTGTACTTTTTTGTAAAGTAAACAATAAATCCTATTGCTACGATACCCAGTACATATACATACATATCAATGGGTGAGGCAAGTGATCCTGATCCATTTCCTCCTCCTCCACCTCCTGATGGCGGTGGCGATGGTGGACCAGCGTTTGCTAGAGATACAACACATAGGAAAATTGCCAGTACTAGTTTATTAATAGTTTTCATGTGGTTTATTTTAAGATTTTAGTGTTAACAGTTTCTCCCTTATCAGAAACGATTTTTACAACATATGAATTTTTAACTGAGCCATCTAGCTCGATTACAAAATCTCTGGAAGTTTCAACCGCTTTTTTAGAGATTACCAGTTTACCACTCATATCATAAACTTGAATGTCTGCTTTTTTCCAGTTTGGATCAAATCTAACAATATAATTTGTAATTGATGGATCGTAAACCACAAGTGTTTTAGAAATACCTTGAGTTGTTTTACCTGTACCTAGAGTAAGATTACTTGGTTCTCCATAATACAAGTTAGCTTCTGCATTCGTTACAGCTACAACATCTCCTTGTTTTGCTTCTATTACATTACCATTTTCTGCTTTATAGTAGAAACCAATTCCTGAAGATAACTGGTGTGCGCCAGCTGGAATTAACTCAGCATTTTCTCTGATCTCGAATTTATAAGACTTTACCTGGTCGTAATAGCTCATTAACTTAACATTCTTACCCAGGAAGTTATTTTCATTAGCTTCGTTGATATATAACCAATAGTTTTGATTATTAGTATCATACCCACCATTCAAGGCCTCTTCATAAGTACCAATAAGATTGATACCGGCTGAAGCCTGAACTGAAGTTGCAGCAGAAATCTGGTGTCCTGTTGTTAATGCTGGAGAAACAACAAAATATGTTCTGGAAAGTTCTTTTCCATTGGCATCAAGACCAATTACCCCCAACTGTTTTATTGAATTGCTTACTGTCTTGCCATTAGCCATTTTAGCAGCATTCACATTATAATCAGTACCTGAAGTTCTTGCTGTTGACTTAAATCTTCTTAGTGTATTAAAATTTAAAGTCTGAAGTGTATTATCTCTTAACTTTATTTTAAACGACTGCATAGGTTTTACCACTACCAAATCTACGTCACCAACAAGTGGAGCTACTCCATCACCTGTTGGAACGTAAGTAACTACCTTATTTCCTGTAGCGTAAGTAGAACCATTTGAAAGAGTAACAACTGTACCTGGGTTATATTCAACACCCCAGATATTTTTCACGGCATTTCCGTCAGTTATAGTACCACTTTCAGTATATCCAATACTAGCTAAATCTATATTGGTAAGGAAAGGGTTTCCGAATTGATACCAGTTTTGTCCAAATGTTCCTGCCCACGGAGTTGTAGTAAACTCAAAACTATCATCAAGATAAGTATTGTACTTTTCATTGTACTGGTTTACAGCATTACCGTTGGTTCCAAATACTACGTTAGAAGTACCTAAATTAGATTTCCCAGCGTTCTGTAATGTTAGAGCACTGGCATAAGGAGCATATGGTTTTCCATTAATATTAAATACAGGACCAGCCGCACCTGGAGGGGTATTTATAGGAGCACCTGGATTCCAGTCATTATTGTTAACCTTTAGCATATAATAACCTGTAGCATCCCAAGTGGTTGAGGTAGGCGCTAAATTCAACGTAGTAATAGCAACAGCATTCATATTATCCCATTTCAGAATCGCGTTAGCGTTAGCTCCGTGTCTTGTGGTATTGAACGTTTTACCAAGTTCAGTAGATAATGAATTGAAAGCTTTACCTGAGAAAGGTAATGCAACTTGTTGAAAATAATTACCGGTACCATGACTTGTAGTTCTGTATTCTTTAGTTACAATACCTGTAATATTGGACTGGGATAGTCCATCGATGTACAACTGTCCATACGTGGAAGTAGCAAAAGAAGCAGGAGTGTTAAGTCTTAAGATAATATTTCCGCCGTCAGTCTTATCAGCACCGCCAGCATCAATTGTCTTAAAACCATCTGTAGCAGATCCTACAACCATGATATTTCCATGCACGTCCAAAAGGCCATTACCCTTTGTTTGTACACCTCCACCGCTATAAACTAGGGTGCCTTCGCTCACATACATATTAGCATTAGTGTCAACATGACATAGTATCTGCGCCTGAACAGAATAACTAATTGCTAAAAGACCTATAGCAAATAAACTTTTTCTCATTGTATAAATTATTTGTGTGTTAATACAATCTTCACCCGCAAAGGTATTATTATTTTTCTTAAAAAAAAAATATTTTATCTATTAATCAAAACATTATCTTCGGTTAAGACGATCTCTTTCTCCTCTCCTATTGAAAACATATAGTCTTCTAGAACTTTTTCGGTGGTCCCTCTAAGCCCTCTTGCCCCTAATCCTTTTTCAATAGTTTCCTCTACGATTTTTTCAATTGCTCCGTCTGTGATTACCAAATTTGTGCCATCCATTTTAAAAAGTTCCACAAATTGATTCACAATAGAATTTTTAGGCTCCTTCATGATTCTTACCAACGTCTCTTTCGTGAGTTTATCAAGGTAAGTGATGATTGGAAATCTTCCTAAAAGTTCCGGAATTAATCCGAAAGTACGAAGATCAATTGCATTAATATTTGTTAATATATATTCGTCTTCGCCAGTTTTATTAATTTTTTCAGAGCTGAAGCCGATTGCCTGTTTGTTCATTCTTCTTTCGATGATCTCTTTGATCCCGTCAAAAGCTCCTCCTGCAATAAACAGGATGTTCTGGGTATTTACCTGGATATATTTCTGATCCGGATGTTTTCTTCCTCCTTGTGGCGGAACATTTACGATACTTCCTTC
Source organism: Chryseobacterium sp. Marseille-Q8038 (assembly GCF_965111995.1). Lineage (NCBI taxonomy): Bacteria > Pseudomonadati > Bacteroidota > Flavobacteriia > Flavobacteriales > Weeksellaceae > Chryseobacterium > Chryseobacterium sp. Marseille-Q8038. Next base: position 27,315 of record NZ_CBCOPN010000003.1, read on the forward strand.
CAATAGTTTTAATAATCCCTGCTGTACTCCTTCTCCTGAAACGTCTCTTGTAATGCTTGGATTATCTGATTTTCTGGCAATCTTATCAATTTCATCGATGAAAACAATTCCTTTTTCAGCTTTTTCCACATCATAATCTGCTACCATCAGAAGTCTTGAAAGAATACTTTCAACATCTTCTCCCACATATCCAGCTTCTGTTAAAATAGTAGCATCCACAATACAGAAAGGAACATTAAGTTCTCTGGCAATTGTTTTTGCCAAAAGAGTTTTACCTGTTCCCGTCTCCCCTATCATGATAATGTTCGATTTTTCAAGCTCTACTTCTCTGTTTTCATCCTGAGCGTGAAGCAATCTTTTATAGTGGTTATATACAGCAATGGAAAGCTGCTTTTTCGCTTGATCCTGACCAATCACATACTGATCCAGGAATTCTTTGATCTCTTTTGGTTTTTTAAGCTCCTCCATGCTGTCTGCAGGTGAATACCCTGCTTTTGATACACCGTCTTTTACGATAGCATGTGCCTGCTCTATACAATTTTCACAAATAAAACCATTCTGGCCAGAAATCAGCATCTGTACTTCATTTCTTTTTCTGCCACAGAAAGAACATTGGTTTGAGTTCATATGATATAATATATATGTATATGTTAAAGAAAATCGTAAAAAATTACTTTTTTACGATTTTCTGGTTTGTTAAGAATTAATAATTGAGTTTTGAATCTCTGTATATTCTTCGTTCGTTAATTTTAATCTTTCATTTCTGAAATTCATGTCTTCCATCTTATTTAAAGGAATCAGATGAATGTGTGCATGAGGAACTTCAAGTCCTACCACCGCTACTCCTACTCTTACACATGGAATTGCAGTTTTGATCTTCTTGGCTACCTCTTGGGCAAATCCCCAAAGGTTTTTGTATTCTTCACTTTCAAGATCAAAAATCAAATCCACTTCTTTTTTAGGTACTACTAAAGTATGTCCCTTCACCAAAGGCATTGCGTCTAAGAATGCAATAAAGTCTTCATTTTCTGCAATCTTATAAGAGGGAATTTCGCCATTGATGATTTTTGTGAATATAGTGCTCATTTTATCAGAAGTTTGGGTTAGTATTTAGAAGTTTAGAAATAGAAAGGGTATCAGACTATAAAGAGATATCTAATACTTCAAAAGACAGTTTGTTTCCGTTAGGTAAAGTAATTTCAGCAGTTTCGCCAATAGCTTTTCCTAACAAACCTTTTGCGATAGGTGTGTTCACAGAAATTCTTCCTGTCTTCAGGTCACTTTCATTATCCGGTACCAATGTAAATACCTGCTCTTGCTTGGTAGCATTATTTTTAAGTTTCACTGTCGTTAAGATTGAAACTTTTGAAGTATCTAATTGGCTTTCGTCTATAATTTTAGAAGTAGAGATAACATCTTTCAGCTTAGAAATTCTCATTTCCAGCATCCCCTGAGCCTCTTTAGCCGCATCGTATTCTGCATTTTCCGATAAATCTCCTTTATCTCTAGCTTCTGCGATCTGCTGAGTAATTTTTGGTCTCTCCACAGTTTCCAACTGTTCCAGCTCAGCTTTCATTTTCTCTAGGCCCTCCTTAGTTACATAGCTTGCCATAATTTTCAAAATTTAGTTTTAGTATAAAAAAATAATCCGACATTTGCCGGACAATGTTTTCGTGTTGTAATCGTTTAATTTCTACAAATATATAAAAATTTAAATTGAAATGAAAAAAACTTTTTCAATCTTATCTATTTTCATTTTATTGATTATCAGTAATTTAACCATAAACTCATGTGGAAGCAGAGAAGATACTGTGAGCTGCTTTCCCAATGTTCCTATTAATGTATCACTGAATCTAAATCTGCCTGCTTACTATGCTTTAAACAACATCAACGGCTGGATTTATGTGAACGAGCAACAGTCCGGAACCAGAGGACTTATTATTGTCCGAACAGCCAACGGCTTTAAAGTGTATGACAGGAACGCTCCTCATATATGTCCTGATAACAACACGACTCTTGAGGTAAAAGACAATATTGCCATTATATGTCCTCAGGATAATACAAGATGGATCTTAAGTACGGGACAGCCGGAGTCGGGAGCTAAAACATCTCTTCCTCCTAAAACTTATCCTTACAGCTACGATGCCCCAAGCAAAACTTTAAATGTTTATTATTAGAATATATGAAGATCGTTATACAAAGAGTTTCTGAAGCCAGCGTAAAAGTAGACGGAAAAATTGTTGGTGAAATCGGAAAGGGATTAATGCTGTTGGTGGGTGTGGATGAAAATGATGAAAAAACAGATGCAGACTGGCTTGTACAAAAGGCTTTAAATCTAAGAATCTTTGGGGATGAAGATGATAAGCTCAATCTTTCTGTGAAGGATATTTCAGGAGAAATCCTTTGCATCAGTCAGTTTACATTGATTGCAGATTATAAAAAAGGCAATCGCCCTTCTTTTATAAAAGCGGCAAAACCAGATAAAGCCATCCCTCTTTTTGATTATTTTAAGGAAGAAATGGCCCAATCCGGATTAAAAACTGAAAGCGGAATCTTCGGAGCAGATATGAAGGTTTCTCTCATCAATGACGGACCTGTTACCATTGTAATGGATTCGATGACCAAAAGTTAACTAACAGAGATAAATACATAAAATACATATCCAAAACGTTTCATCTGAAACGTTTTTTTTGATTTAGTAAGCATAAAACTCACGTGTTTTACCCCTCGAAAGTATTAAAAACCGGTAAGCTTTACCATCCATAAACGATGGAATCCCCAATATATAAGGAAAAATGAAAAAGTGAAAATAAATTCACAAAAATGTGATTTGTTTTTATTTTATTACTATTTTTGACGTAAATCAAAACTGATTTACAACCATTTAACAAAATAGTATGAAAACAAAAATCAACCTTTTCGCATTATTTGCGTTCTGTTCTACGCTGTCTTTTGGTCAGGACAGCCAGCCTAAAATGGCCAATGATAAAAATTCAGTTATTTATGTATGCTTTTCAAAAGGCATCAATTCAGAAAAAACAGCTTTCAGCAGAAACGCTGATCTGGAAAGATTTTCAAGAGAAAACCACATTTCGTTTAAGTATGATCTGGATTTCACAGACAACAAACTTGACGAGATGGCCAGAAACAGTAAAGCTATTGGAAATTCAACAGAGTCTGTAGAAAAGCTGAAAAGAATTTATAAGGCTGATATTCCCCTTCAAAACAAAGAAGCTTCAGAGAAAATCATCCATACTCTTGAGAGATTTCCTGAAATAGAATATGTATCTGTAATGAGTGCCGAGCCTATAGAACCTCCTTTGGTAAATACCTTTGTGGCTACTCCGGATCTGGAAAGCTTACAGACTTACCTGAATGACAATCCGGGAATCAATGCCAAATACGCATGGTCAAGAGGCATTACAGGACAGAATATTCGTGTAAGGGATGTGGAATATGGTTTTTACAAAACTCATGAAATGCTTTCCAATCAAAACTCTATACAACTTGAACCCGGATATTCACCGAATGCTGGATTAGCAAATAATAATTACCGCGACCACGGAACTGCAGTTGTGAGTATTTTAGGTTCCATAAAAGATAATATCGGACTTACAGGTGCTGCTTACAGTGCATCTGAAATAAAAGGATATATGGAATGGACCACTGTGGGATACAACCGAGCTTCTGCGGTAAGCCGATCTATTAATGCATCTCAGGCCGGAGATATCATTTTATATGAAATGCAGACTGGCGGAAAAGACGGACAGTATTGTCCTGCTGAGTATGATAAAATAATATGGGATCTTACAAAAGCGGCTACTGATTCGGGAATCATTATCATTGCAGCAGCAGGGAATGGCAATCAGAATCTGGATGATCCGTTTTACGCCACCTATCTTGCAAGAGGAAACAGCGGTGCAATTATTGTAGGAGCGGGATCTCCCAATACCACCCATTCAAAGTTAAGTTTCAGTACTTACGGAAACAGAGTGGATGTTCAGGGATGGGGAAGCAGCGTGATGGCGGCAGGGTATGGATCGTATGCAAAATATGATAATGATAACAACAGAACCTATAATTATTTCAGCGGTACCAGTTCCGCTACTCCGGTAGTATCTTCTGCAGCAATTTTGATACAGTCTTTCTATCGTCAAACTACAGGTCAATATTTAACACCTTCAGCGATGAAAAACTTATTAATTTCAACAGGAATTCCCCAAGGAGGAACTGTGACTGGTCAAAAGATCGGGCCTCTTCCTAATGTGAAGAATGCTATTCTTCAACTGGAGGGTAACTTCGCAGCACCTATTAAGACTTTACCTGCATTAGAGGTTAAAATTTATCCTAATCCATCCAGCACTTCTATTGCTATTCAAAGCAGTGAAAATAAGAAATTAGATGTTGAGATTATCAACCTTCAGGGGCGTACCGTAATGAAAAATTCGGTTTTACCTAATGAAAAAATTGACATTTCCCAGCTGCCAACGGGTCAGTATATTATCAATATCAATGAAGGCCAAAGAAGAGTGGTTGAGAAACTGACAAAACTTTAAAATAATAGATTTTTATACATTTTACTTCACACCAAACCCTCTTTCATTTTTGAAAGAGGGTTTTTTATGATAAGTTTTTATAGAATTATTTTGCGGGAACGCTGCTGAAATTAAGAGCTACTTTAATATTCATATCTGAAGAAGTCTGATTCTTCAGCTCATATACTGTTCTTACCGTCAATCCTGAACTTTTTACAATTTCATCCAAAAATCCTGTATCGTTCAGATCCAGATTTAAGCTGGAAGAATTGGTGGAGATATTAGAACGGGAAGCGATCAATCTTTCTCCTGTTCCGTTGGATGACACGTATATTTTAACGGTTTTGAAAGCACTCAGATTTCCTCCTGAAGGAGAGGCTACAGAAATTTTCGCATCTGAAATTCTTACATCTTTAATCTTTGCATTGTTATTTCCTCCGAACCAAGTCTGTACATTGGTAGCTGTTGCAGTGGAAGAAACTTCTTTATCTGCCGGAACTCCCGTAGAGACTAATACGTTCGTTGTGTATGGAAATGTATTCTGAACCAGCGACTGTACGGTTCCGCAACTTACGAGTACAGCTGAAGCGGCCATTGCTGTTAGAACTATATTTTTCATAATTTTAAATTTTAAACTTCAGAGTTTAGTTTGCAGAAATTGTACCAAATTGATTTGATCTTATTCCAGGCTTACCGTAAAACTTCCCTTGGTATTTCCGGAAGCCATGTTACTTTTCCCGATAATCAGCCATACTTCACCTTTTCCGGGAGTTTCATACGTAATTTCTCTTCCGAAGGGTCCGTCATAGTTCCCGTCAGGAAGTCTGATCTGATTGAAACGAATATTAAAATCTTTGTCTTTTGTTGAAATTTTCGCTTTGATCGTTGGGCGGTCGTAATGGGTCAGTTTTAAAATCAAATCCTGATCATCTTTGGTAAATTCTTCTCCCAGTGTGAAAGGAAGCTGACTTGCATCAGCAGTTCTTATGATCTGGCCTTCTTTTTCACTTCTCATGACTCCTTTACGCAAAACTTCTTTAGTGGCCGGAGCATTGTTAATAATTGAGTCTTTTTTTCTTAATGCTGCAGAATCTGCTTTTACAACGGAGTCCGGCATTTCTGTCGCCACTGTAGAATCTTTATCCGGAACGTTCGTTACGGCTGGTTCTTTTTTACAGGCCACAATAATCAAAGGAATTAACAATAAGCTTTTTTTCATAATAATTAATTTAAGAATGGATCAACATTTATTCTGTTGGGCTTATTGAAATGCTAAAACTGTTCCAATCCGTTTAATGATTTATTTTCCTGCTGCAATTCTTTTGCATCATTTGTTCCTGCCCATTTAAATGTAAAGTACATAAAGTTGAGCATTATTCCCATTAAAACTGTAACACCCCATGTTTTGGTATATTCCATAGGATAAATCAGGCGTACCACAATATCGGAGAAGAGACCAAAAGGATTATTGAGTACATCCCAGCTGTTCCATCTCAGAAATCGGCCAAGGTAAACTCCAAAGCTGCTCATGAAAAGAAAGAGTACAATCACTCCAATGATGATATTTTTGTTGCCATAATCAGAAAGGCGTTTTTCAATATCATTAAGACTCATAAAACCACAGATCAATCCCGTCCATGCATAAGAGAGAATGACAATCAGATCATACCAGATCGGCACAGCATTTCTGGCTCTCAGATGAAAAAGATCTGTAAGAATGTAGGGAGAATTGGGAAGGAACAGTATCCAGACTATTATAATGGCAAACAGGGAAATTTTACTTCTGATATTAAAGGTAATAATGAAAGAACTTAATAATAAAGGAATCCACGCCAGAAAAAGATTCCAGTTGAGAAACAAAAACACTTTCGTATCACTGATGTAATATCTGAAAGCTGAAAGGCTGAAACAGAATACGGTCATCAATATAAGAAGCACGCTGATTTTAAATCGAGATGATTCAACAAAGGTTTTCATGATCGTTTATTTTAAGGTTTGATAATAAATAATCTTTGATAGGAAAGTTTTGGAGGTTTCACTTTTCATTTTATCGTGTAATCTCTTTTTAAGCTTCTGATCATTTTTATTATCCGCGTATTCCAGCAGAGCTTTCTCACTAAAACTAATGGATGTTACATGATAATTGACCGCAAAGTCCTTTCGTTTCATATTCTGGGAAGTAATAAAGCCTCCCCAATTAAAATAGCTGCATACTAACACGGTTCCATAGAAATACCAGATCATTGTATTGACAAGGAATATGTTTCTTTTTTGCTTCTGAATTTTTATGTAAGTCAAAGCCAGACCAATCAGTGATAAAAGAAGGAAAGCAAATACACCCAATCTTTTATAGGTAAATGCATAATTAACAATATACTCATAGTTTTTAAGGGCTGCGGAAACAACAAGAATAGCATTGAGGAAAATCCATAGTTTAGCTAATATTTTCAATAAACCCGCTTTTGGATCAAAATTAAATCCGGATTTAAAGTAGAACATAATCACTAGAATAGCCATCACGATAGACATGATTACGGCATTCACTCTTTCATGGGTTTCTTCGGAAAGCTGAATCGGAGTTTTTTCCAGCTTCATAAAACTGTTCATAATTGTACGTAATAATGAAGAAGATCAGTAAAATATTCAGCAAGACAAAAGATATTACGCCACTTGTTCTTTCAGCATCCAGGTCAAGGAAAGAATAAGTAGCCTTGGGAATCCGGGTATCTTTGCTAAACTCATTGTCCAGAACATGATTATTTTTATAGATGAGTTTTTCCACTGCATAGTTCCAGTAATTAAAAGCAATAAAGAATCCTAAGACTGATAAACAGAACACCTGCCAAATATTAAGATCAAGTTCGTAATTTGTGAAAAGAGCGGCAAAGTGCTCACTTCCGGCAGAATAAATCCCAAAGAAAACAGAAACCAGTACCAGCGGAATCAAAATAAAAGCAAAGGTCTTCTGCCACAATCCGGAAACATTTTTCTTAGGCAGCCATTCATCAAAACTGAAAAAGCGACAGAATGAAGTACAGCAATTCACAATAAAAACCGGAATTAAAAAGAGAATTTTCAATCTTCTGTTCTTCGATTTATATCCCAGCAAAAGCAGTGAACTTGCCACGGCAATAAAGGATGGAAAATCACCATACCATGCAAATGCTGCACTGGACAGAATGCTTGTTACAAAAAGAGCGTACAGGGTTCTGGTTTTATTTTTTTCAGGCGTTCTGATTAGGGTTAATACAGCGTAAATCATTCCCAGAATTCCAAGATTTAGCCCAACATCCTGATCGTAGAATACAATGACAAACAGAATGGCTGTAAGAAATATATAATGATGTGTTTTCATGAGGTTAATTATTTAAATATTTAAAATTGAAAGGATTGAAAGATTTAAATTTTGAGAACCGCTTCCAGCCAGGGAAACTGTGTCATGATATAAAGGTATAATACTGTAACCGGGATATTAACAAGCAAGAGCAGTACGGAATTACCGGAAGGTTTCTGACCGGTAACATCTGTAAGATAAATGATCAGCTCATGCAGAAGAATAAACATATTAATGACCGCTGTTACAAGTACATAATAAAAGCCAAGCTCAATGAAAAATTCAGCTCTTATCAACCAAAATGCAATCAATAAAAAGGTTCCCAACAGAAAAGAAATCATAAACGATCTTTTCCCCAGCGGACTGAATTTTATGTTTCTCATGGCCACTAGTTTAATGAAGAACTACGGTTTCTTTCTGCTGAATAAAATCTTTCACATGTTCATAATTCTGCCAGAGCAGTTCTTCAAAATCCCAATGATGAAAAGCTCTCATGTTCTGACCTTTTTTGTAAGCCTTGATATAAATTTTCACATATTCAGGCAGGATCATTGTTCCTAAAACGATTGCCGCCAAAAGATGGGCATTGAGCTTACCATTTCCGAGAAGCAGGTACTGCATGGCAATTTCATCTTCGAAATTAGTTCCACAGCCGGTAATCAGATGGTGTACATCATGGTTTTCCATTTTGGGTATCATCGAAAAACCATGTTTCCGGTAAAATTCTCCCAGTTTCCTTCCCAAAGAATCTTCCTGAAATTCCAATAGCTGTTTTTCGTTGAACTGCCATTGTCTTTTTTTCTTTTTAAAGTATTTTCTATATAGTTTTTGTGTTTTATCATACACAAAAAGCAGAAACTGAACGCGTATTTTTTTCATACTGTAATGATTTGAAAAATAGATATCTATGGATATTAATGATTAAAAAAACTAAGACCTATAATGATATAAATATATGCGATGGGAATATTGATCGTCAAAATGAGGATGGCAATCATACACTCTTTGAATTTTGATCTATAAACTAAACCATATATAAAAAACCCAAGTATGCATAATAAGTTGACTGGCACTCCGAAAACGATTAGCAGATACCCAGCACCAGCAAATTCATTATTTTTGGATATGAGTGCTGCCAGGAGAATAAGGGTTCCTAATGAGAGGAAAACTCCGAATACAGCTTTACTTAAATTTATTATTTCTGAATTTTTCATAGTTATTTAGGATTAATGAACCAACCCAATGTTTAGCTTCCTGCAAACGGACTTCCGAATATTCCCACGGCCAACTCTAACCAGATCAGTACAAGAGCCAGTAATATGAAAATGCAGAACAGGACTTTCTGACTTTGGTTTTTGATTTTGTTTCTGACCAGATTTATAAGAAAGGCTGTTTCAAAGAGTAAGATTGCTGCAATCAGAAAATCTGAAGTTGACCAGTTTATTTCCTTAGAAAATAGTCCTCCAAGCAATGGAATACACAGTAAAACCAGTGGAAGAGCAAAAATTGTGACTGTTTTTTGTTTGTGTGTGATCATTTTTTTAAATTTAAATTATAAAGTACTTTGCGTTTCAAAGTTAATTTTCAAAAAAATATAGGACTATCGCCCCAATAATTTTTCAAGAGCATCTAAATGTTCGTTAAATGCCTGTCTACCATTCTGGGTTACACGGTAAGAAGTTTTAGGTTTTTTCCCTACAAATTCTTTTTTAACTTCGATATAACCAGCTTTTTCCAGTGCATTACTATGGCTCGCCAGATTTCCGTCTGTAATTTCGAGCAGTGCTTTCATTTCTGAAAAATCAACCCAATCGTTGACCATAAGAACGGACATGATGCCCAGTCTTACACGGCTTTCAAATTCTTTATTGAGTTGATTTATTTTGATCATTTCTTTATATTATTTATTTTGCCCAAGACAATATCTATCGCTGCTTCTCCTGACCAGACTTTTCAACAGAAAAAGCCTGCCTGTCCTCATTACTTATACTTCTTATGCATGATCAATCCATACACAATATGCAAAACTCCGAAACCTATTGCCCAGAATAATAATCCCCAGCCCAAAACGAATAATGAAATAAGACCTAAAATAATTTCAAGATATCCTAAATATTTTACATCCGTTAATGTATAGCGTTCTGCAGCCACCAAAGCCAATCCATAAAAAATCAAAGTGGCCGGAGCAATGAAAACAAAAAGATGATGATAAAGAAGCGCAAGGCAAAAGATTCCGCCTGCAACCAAAGGCACTGCAAAGGTAATCAAAAGTCGCTTTGTAGTGGCATCCCAGATCTTCAAACCTTTCTTTTTACTTTTATGAGCAGTAAAAATATAACCACTAAGGACAGCAACTACTAAAATAATAGTTCCAATCAGGACAAGTTCTTTAACCAAGGCAGGACCCAATATGTTTCTCTCTCCATCAAGATAGCTTATTCCCTCCCTCTGAAAAACAAAATACACATATATTGCTCCAATAATTGCTGTCAAACCTGCAACAACCCCGGATAAACCGCTTAAAGAAATAAATCGGGAAGATCGTTCCATCATAGAACGGATATGAGATAAGTCTTCGTGATAGTTTTTTGAATCCATAAAAAGAACTTTGAATTACAAAGTTATAATTTATTTTTAATCCACCAATTATTTATTCTCAATTTTGAAAATAATTTTTCATTGAAAACCTCATCTTCTATATAAAAAGAGAACCCCGCTATAAGCAAGGTCCTCTATCATATATTAAAATCTGTACATTTTATAACGGGTTCTGAACAATCAATGGATTGGCATTGATCTCAGTTCTTGGAATCAGGAATTCCCAACGTAAATCTGTATTTGCAACTGTCATTACATTATTGGTCACTATCGACTGATGATTCGCACCCGTTCTATCAAGCCCTTGATTTAATCTCTTAAGATCTAAGAATCTGAAACCTTCACCCCATAGCTCAAGCCTTCTGGTATTAAGTACTTCTGTAAGATAGGCAGCTCCGGTAGCTGAAGTCCCTACATAATTAACCTCAGGATCAGTAAATCTTTTTTTACCTAATGTATTCAATGCTGCTTTTGATCCTGCCTCATCACCTAATTTTGCTAAAGCCTCTGCTTCTATAAGATACATTTCTGCAGATCTCATATAAGGTACATCTACCCGACTGTCGGCCTGACTTGCAGCTAAAAATTTCTGACTTGTATACGGAAATTTAGAATATGTTGAAGGCAAAGCAAGAGCGGTGTGTGCTCCCGTTGGGTCAAAATTATCAATTCTAACATCTTTTTTATTGAGAAATAATTGGTACAATTTACTATTGATCGCCTTTGGAGCCTGACGAATATTAGTTGAATTAAAGTTTCTCGACATATAAGCACCAAAGTTAGAGAATGAATCTCCCTGATCTGCTATTATTGTAGCGCCCCACATCCACTCACTGTTTCCTGCCAGATTGTTGAATCCTGCAGTATAAGCAGTTTTATCCATCAAATCGAATCCTGCGCGGGCAGACTGGGCAGCCGTTACAGCCGCAGCATAATTCCCCTGCGTCAATGCAATTCTGGCTTTTAATCCTAAAATTACTTTATCATTAAAGTGCGATTTTGTAGCTCTGGCAATTCCGGCAAGTCTGGTTGCTGCTTCGTTAAGGTCTTTTCCGATCTGCGTATACACTTCTTCTACCGTATTTCTTGCTAAAGGAATTTCATTGGCCTCCAATCTGATCGGAACACCAAGTTGAGTGTTATTTGCACCCGGAACATATCGTTTACCATAAATCTGAACCAACATATAATAGCAGAAAGCCCTGAAGGCATACGCTTCACCAATAGCTGCTTTGATGGTAGTAGCATCAGCTGCAGTAGGCGCAGGAACTGAGGGACCGTTCGCAATAACCAAATTTGCATTTCTGATTAATGCATAGTAAAACTGATAGGGGTAAAAGGTATTAGACGCACTGTCATTTACCTGATCCTGCCATCTTACTGTAGATATATACCATCCATTTCCTGTGGATGGAAAAACAAGATCATCTGCCAAGGCATCCATCATTATCATAATCCCACCCTGACCATTCTGCCCCTGGCTGTCATTCTGTCTGGAATACATATCTCTATGCATTCCGTTGATGATTGCCATCAGATTGGATGCACTGGAATAAGCGGCTTCTTCTGAGGCTGCAGTAGTAGGATCTGTCTCCAGATAATCACTCTGGCATGAAGCCATTCCTGTAAAGACTGAAAGAACAACAGCCCACTTTATATATTGCTTTGCGATATTTTTCATAATTAATTATTTAAAAAGATACATTAAATCCAATAGTCACTACTCTTGCCGGAGTATATCTGTTTGATGCGGTACCGTTAAAAGCCTGTGATGGCTCCAGCCCCTTTCTTGCCGTTTTGCTCCATAAATTCTCTCCTGAAACAAGAATTCTTAATCCTGATACACCAAGCTGAGATAAGGTTTCCGAGTTGAAGCTATAACTTAAAGTAGCCTGTCTGAATGTAATAAAATCGGAACTTACCAGCCATCTTGAAGAGTTACCAATATTGGAGCTCGTATAGGTTATAGAATTCAAAGCGGGAACATCAGTGATCTGCCCCGGAGTGGTCCATCTGTCCAAAATATCTGTACTTAAAGCTCCTCCCTGTGAGTAACTGGACATTAATGCTGCATAATTGGAATCATATGTTTTTCCCCCTAACTGATAAGTAAACAATGCTGATAATGACCATTGCTTATAAGTAACAGATGTTCCAAAGCTTCCAAATAAATCAGGAATTGCCGTTCCTGAATAATCGAATTTGGCCTTACTGGAATTGGTTGTCACTTTGATACCATTTACTGTTCTGATATCAGCAGCTGTTGTATTGGCATACGTATCAGCTACCAGAAATAAAGGAGAACCGTCTGCAGGATCTACACCATACCATTGTCTTAACCAGTAATCATATATTGAGTGTCCTACCGAAATTTTCTTGGTTCCGTTGATAATTTCCGTGATCCCATTTGAAAGTTCTGTTATTTGATTTTTAAGTGTAGATGCATTCGCAGTGATATTCCAAGTGAAATTTTGGGTTTTAATAACATCAGCATTAATAGTGAATTCAAATCCGCGGTTATACATTGTTCCAACATTCCTGCTGATTGTATTGTCTGGAACACCTGCAGAAACAGGAAGAGGAACAGGGAAGATCAGATCTTCAGTTACCCTGTTATAATATTCTACAGAGCCTGTAATTCTGTTATTTAAAAATCCAAAATCTACACCTACATCAGTTTGCTTGTTCGCTTCCCAGGTAATTGAAGGATCTGCTAAAAAGCCAAATAAAATCCCTGGCTCCTGGGCGTTATTATACCCTAAAGTATAAGTACTCTTGTACATAAAATAACTATTCGTTCCATCATTTCCAACTTCTCCGTAAGAACCTCTCAGTTTTAATTCACTGATAAGATTAGAATTACTTAAGAACTCTTCTCCTTTCAGCCTCCATCCCGCACCAATTGACCAGAATGAATCCCATCTTACATCTTTTGCGAATCTTGATGAACCATCCCAGCGGATAGATCCTGAAAGTAAGTATTTTGATTTATAATCATAATTTAACCTTGAGAACACTCCTTCTTTTCTATAGTTATCCTTGCGGGAAGTAAGTGATGCCGGAGTCACAAAATTGATCAGTTCATCATTATCATCAACAATCTGCCCTTTTTTATATCCATACAAATACTCATACGTATATTTATAATTTTCATGCCCTAAAAGGAATTCAAAATTATGATCTCCAAATCTTCTTTTATAATTCAGGAGTTGGTTCCAGGTAAATGTTTGTTCTGTAAAACTGTATTTCTCTGCAGAACCTCCCGGAGCAGCGTCTCCTATAATTTTATTTCCATAGGTACTCCTTCTGTTATTTCTGATATCAAATCCTGCATTGGTGGATAAAGTAAGATAAGGATCTACCTTAATTTCAGCATAAGCTCTTGATATGATATAATAATTTTTAGAAAGATCTTTATTTAAAAGAGTTTCCTGAATTACATTTCTTCCGGCCGCTGCATCGGCTCCCCTGGCGCTTCCAGCGTCATATATTACATTTCCATCATTATCATAAAGGGTTGCAAATGTAATAGGATCATGTGCATATGGGCTATAAATTGGAGCCATTGTTCTTGTCCATCTGTAAGGATTGATATAGGCTGAGTTATTATCCGCTCCATCTACGGAATTATTCCCACTAGAAGAAACCCCACTGATGCTTGTTCCCAATTTCAACCAGCTTTTAACCTGAGAATCTACTTTTAATCTTGCCGTAAATCTTTCAAAATCTGATTTGATAAGATATCCGGTTTCATTAGTGTATCCTACTGAAGAAAAATACGTTGTTGTATTGCTTCCTCCACTGTAATTCAATTCATAATTCTGTCTGAAACCTGTATTCATCAAAGGTTTCTGCCAATCTAAATCTGTATATTTAAGTTTTGCATCGGGATTTAAAACTCCATTAACAACCAATTGATTATTAGGAACATCGAAAACATTGGTTTTCAAAACACCTGAAATTAGCTGTGCTGTTGCATAGGTATTAGCATCAGCAATTGTTGTTCCAGGCATCGAAGTCATTCTACCGTTTCTTATGGATTCCCAGATAAGAGGATAATATTGATACACATCCACTCTATTGTATTCAGGAATTGATCTTCCTACCGCTCCGGTGCTCATACTAAAGTTGAAGGCATCTTTCCCTTTTCTCCCTGATTTTGTCGTAATCAAAACAACACCATTGGCAGCTGCAGAACCATACAATGAGGTGGAAGCAGCATCTTTCAGAATATTGAATGATGCAATATCATTAGGATTAATAGCTGCCAGAGATCCGGTATATATCGTTCCGTCCACCACGTACAAAGGTGAGGTTGAAATACCATAAGACCCTATTCCCCGAATCTGAATACTTGGTGAACTTCCCGGCTGACCTGTCCCGGTACTGACCTTCACGCCGGCACTGGCACCATCCAGCGCCTGCCCGATACTTGTTATGGGACGATCTGCAAATTGTTTTGCTTTCACTTCGGTATTGGAACCTACCATGGTTTCTCTTTTCTGACTTCCATAGGCTACTACAACAATTTCATCAATCTTAGTATCCTGAGGTATCGTATCATGTTTAGCCTTTTGGGCTTCTACCACGTGCCCTCCTACAAAGAATAGCACAGCAGTAGTTAATATTAACTTCATTTTCATATTTAACAAATTTTAACAGTATTAATGCAAATATATGCAACTAAAATTGATAAAAAGTCAATAAAAAAGATATTTAAATGAATTAAATACAATTGATTTATAATTTTAACTAATTATTTAACATCAATTAAAAAAATAAATCAAAATAGCGTTAAATTGGCTTAAAAAAAATTAAACATTTATTTAAATTATGTTAAAACAATATAAACATCAAACAAAAACAATCAGTTCATTGCCGAAAATAAACAATCAGATAAAATAAACCATCAATACCGCAATCTAAAAAACAGGAAATAAAAAATCCGGAAAAACAAATGCTTCTCCGGATCCTATGTAGATTAAATCCTGTTATGGATTACCAGCTAACAGCAGCTTATTTGGCTCTCAACCTTTCTTTAATAGACTCAATATTTTTCTTTGCAGAATCTTCAAGGATAAGGCTTGCACTCATATGGATTCTTGCAGGCATCAACTCATTGAAGTGGTCTGTACCTTCCCATGAAACTTTTTTAATTAAGGCTAAAGCCTCGCTGCTTCTTGACGCTAAAGTCTGTAAAAACTGCTCTAATTTTTCATCCATCTCGTGAATATTCTCTGAAACAGAATGGTAGATATTATGCTGTTCCGCCCATTCTGCTGATCTGAAATCTGCATCAATAGCCATGGCAGAGAATTGGGATTTTCCGATTTTTCTTTCAACATAAGGTCCGATTACAAAAGGTCCGATTCCAAGATTGATTTCAGTAAGAGCCAATGCTGAATCTTTTGTTGCAAAGCAATAGTCTGCTCCACATGCAATTCCTACTCCTCCTCCAGTTGTTTTTCCCTGAACTCTTACCACTACGATCTTTCCACAGTTTCTCATGGCATTTAAAACTTTTGCAAAGCCACCAAAAAATCGGGTAGACGCTTCAAGTTCTTCAATTGCCAAAAGCTCATCAAAACTTGCCCCTGCACAGAACGCTTTCTCACCGGCACTTTTTACCAGAATCGCTTTCACTTCATCTTTAGCTCCTTCTTCAAGGATGGTTGCTGCCAGTTTTTCTAAAATCGCTCCCGGAAGAGCATTACTTTTGGGTGTTCCGAAACTGATCTCGGCAATATTATTTTTAATTTCTGATGCTACAAATTCGCTCATTTTTATTTTTATTGGATTCTTACAAAAATACGAAATACAGCTCGTTCAGAGAAACTTAAAGTTTATATTTTCTTTTCAGATCTGTATACTTAAAGATATTATTACGTAGAAATACGGAGTTTTTAATTTGGTATTTTCTACTCTAGTCCCTGCCTCATATTAATCGTTCCTTTGAACTGAGAATAATAATCAAAAGGCGGAGTCTGAAAAGCCTGTAAAAAAGAGTAGGAAATTTAACACTAAAAACATATTATCATGGACGAGTACATTGGAATTGTAAAATTATTTGCAGGAAATTTCGCACCTAGAGGCTGGATGTTTTGCGATGGAAGCTTAATCAGCATTTCGAGAAATTCTGCCCTATTTTCTATTTTAGGAACCACTTACGGTGGAGACGGGATCACTACTTTCGCTCTTCCCAACTTAAAAGGGCGCATGGCTCTAGGGGCAGGAAATGTAAATGCCAATCAGTTTTATCCTTTAGGAGTAGTATCGGGTACTACACAAAATACACTTTTAGCATCCAACCTTCCAAGTGTAGGGGCAGGATTTCAACTTAAAGTAGCTAATAAAAATGCCAATTCATCTACTCCTACAGCCACTTCAACCATTGCGATCTCAGGAACACAAGTGGGAAGAGATTTCAATGCAGTACCTAGTTTCGTGAACGACGCCAGCCCTGATACGGTTATTAATAATCAAAGCATTGCCTTCATCGGACAGAATCTGCCTGTGAATAATATGCCGCCTTATCTTGGCTTAAATTATATTATTTGCGTTGAAGGGATTTATCCACCAAGGGATTAATACCCATACAACCACCTAACATTTAAAACAAAAATCATGAAAAGCACTACTTTTTTAGCAATCTGTAGTCTGCTCATTTCAATTTTCTCATTCGGGCAGACCAGTACAGAACAATTTGAGACAGAATCGAACGGAAGTGCAAGCTTTACCGATAATGGAGTCATTTTCAATATCATTTCCCATGTAAGCGTTTTTGATATTCAAGGAAATTTCCCCGGAACCGGCTGGAGTGGAACAGCAAATGACAACAGATACATTGATAATTCCAACGACACTCAATCTCCACCGTCATTCAGCATTAAAACCACTTCCAATCTGTTTAAAGTAAACAGGTTCTGGATGTATCTTTCTGCATTGAACCTGGATCTCAATGTAGCAGGAACACTGACTGTAACCGGAAAACTAAGTGGAGTAACCAAATTTACCCAAACAAAAACTACCGGATTTGCAACAAGCTTAGGCAGTACGAACGGATATACCTTAATTGATCTTACCAACTTAAACGGTCAAAATTACTCAAACATTGTGCTTGACGAGTTGCAGATCACTGCAAACGGAGCCTTCCGATATGTAGGTTTAGATGCCTTCACCTGGGTAAAAGACAGCAATCTGGTATTAGGTATTTCCGAAGCTAAAAGCATTCAAAAAAACTTGACTGTTCATCCCAACCCAACCAGCGGCCCCCTTTCTATCACCACTGACAAAGCCAGTGAAGCTAAAGTATACAGCCTGGATGGAAAAATACTGAAAACGATACACACTCAGAAAGGAAATAACGAAATCAATATTTCAGAACTTCCAAAAGGAGTTTACCTCATCAAAACAGCAACGGAATCTACCAAAATCATTAAAAAATAACATCATAAAATTTCACATAAGTTCCACATTCCCATAAAGATTCTAATTCATGAATGACAAATCCCTTTCGACGAAGGGATTTTGTCATTTTATCGGATCCATTTGTGGAGATGTTCTATCCTCCCATTTCTGTTAAGTAAAGCCTGGAATCTAAGTTTTAATAAAATTTTACGTCCTTCAATCGTTCTTGTAAAAACCAGCTCAGATTTCCTAATCATTTTATCCCATAATTTTTGGAAAGATTCTGCACTTTTTTTATTTTTTGCAAAAATTTCAGGTACAGGATAATACAAATCTTTTTCCAAAAAGAATATATCCCTTTTTTGTTTCAGTAAATATCTTGGATTGTCTATTTGTGATACCAATTCTTGTAACGTCTGTATAAACTGTGAATTTTCATATTGGCTTCCTCCCTCCAGATAACAAAATGCATTTTTATTTTTATCAGATGAGCTTACAATTTTAAGTTTCTCAATAGAAGTATGGATAAGTTTCTCATAAATCAAACCATGTAATACCACCTGAGCAAGTAAATCCAGCTGTCTGCCGATATCTTTACATCTTATATATTGTTTTGTGGATCTATATAATTTTCCTCCATATACAACAAAGCCAGCACCACCAAACAAAAAGACAATCAAAGACAAACTTTTTATTGAATGGATGTTATCAACATTCCGTATAACACCCATCACAAGATCCTGCCAAAATAAGAATATGGAAGAGACAATTATCTTCATAAAGTTTCCGCTCATTTTACTGAGATAATCCATTCTCAGCTCATTCATAGCAACCATATTTATTGAAGGAACTTTTATTTCTTCTACTAAAACATTTCCCTTATCAAGAGCTATTTTCCATCGCTTCGTAAGAGTTGCTCTGTCTTTTGCCCATGCAAAAAACGTCTGATTGATGTCTGAAATTTCATCTTTAGATTTTATAGTTTTAATATTCAGCCTTTCGAAATTATTTTCAATGGAAGGATCATCCTTGTAAGAAATTCCGACAAAAGTTTTAAATCTTCTTTTCATAACATTCAAATCCTCTCCTCCATTGATATCATGAGAGTCAAAACATATAAGATGCCAAATATTTCCAGTCTTATCTTCGTTATCTTTATCAGTTCTTATAACCCGTCCTCTAATTTGATTGGAAAGGACAAAAGAACTCACAAAACTTGCCAAAACCAGACTATTCATTTTGGGAGCATCCCAGCCTTCTCCGAGCAAAGCCTTTGTTCCTATTAAAACCTGAATTGCTCCAGATTGAAAAACTTCAGTAATAACGTGAACTACATCATGCTTTATTTGCTCCGTAAGGTTGATCACAATATAATCCTGATCATATTTCAGATAAGAAAAAGAAACCCTAAACACATTTTTTATCATGCAAAATTGATCAAAAATCTCTTTTGCACTTACTGGAATGATCACCAGGCTGCCTGTGAGAATGCCTATTTTTTTATGTTGTGAATTCTCCCTTCTAAGTTTTTCGAATATTGGAACAGCTCCCATTTTATCAAGATCCAGAGTATTTTGGTCTTCATTAACCAAGTATTCCTTTTTTATAAAATCCGTGAGAATGACCATTCTGAGATTTTCTTTGAGAACGGAAAATTCAAAGTCAACAATCTCTTTTATTCCTTGAAGCTTTCCAATGCTTGAGTTGAGAATCTGATTTAAATTTTTGTTATTATAAAAACTGACTTTTTTTTGTTCAAGAAATCCCTTTCTTCTCAATCTATTTTCAAGATCTGCTTTATGCTCATTATATTTTTTTAAACTAATCTCATCAAGCAACAGATAAAAGTCAAGAAGTTCTTCCATCCAAAAAAGATCAAATTCCGGAACATATTTTTGCTGATCTCCAATAATATCAAAGTGAATATCCGAAAAACTCCTACCTCTGAAATGTAGATAAACAAGTCCTGAGGTATAGGAAGAGATGTTTTCATAAATCCAATCTAAATGTCCAACAGGATCCAGATAAACTGGATTATTAGCAATAGCATCAAGAAGGTGATTATCATTTTTGATCTCCTCAAAAAAAATGGCAATCTGGTCATGATAATATTCAATCTTCTTCTCTTCTTCATAGGAAGGTAATGTAAAATATACCAAATCTTGATGGGGACAGAGATCTCCCTCAATCATCAGCTCTGGAACAGAAATTTCTACATCAATAGGACCATTAAGTTGAATATATTTTTGCCACTCAGAACCAGAAACATCAAAAGGCGGCGTGGCAGTGAGAGCAACAACCGTAGGGGCAATTTGATTTTTTAGCTCGATTAAACTTCTCCACCAGGCATTTTTCAAATGGTGGGCTTCATCCAAAATAAGCGTTCCTACTTTTTGTTTTTCTAATTTTTTGATGATTCCTGAGACTGATACTCTTGATGATTTCTTTGCTAAGCCTTCATATTCTTCATCTATTCCAGAAGCAGAATGAATCCCCTGGTAGGTAGTCACCGTAATAATTCCTGGATTTTTAATATCAGAAGATATCCAATCTGGAACACTTCCCGTATCCAGAAAGAGCTCACAAAACCTTTGAATCCATTGATTTTTTATTGCTAATGTAGGTACGACAATCAACGCAGGCTTCCCGAGTCTAAGCATTATTTCTAATCCCACAACTGTCTTTCCTGAACCTGGAGGAGCTGAAATATGCAGATGATCATCAAAAAGATAATTATCAAGATTATTTAAAATTTTTTCCTGATAAGTCCGCCAGCTGTATTTAAAAGTTGTGTTTTTAGGGAAAACATTCATGTGGACAATTTAATAAAAACTGACATATCATAATCTATCACTGATCTATTTTTTCAGAGCTAAAATATATTTGTCTATATAAAGCCGCTTTTCTTTTGATTTGTATTGCTGAATATATCTTGGATGCTCCAGAACAGTCAGTGTATCGAACAGTTTTGCCTCTTTGTTCAGTTTTGAAATAAATTCCGCATTCTTTTTACCAAGGACAAAAACTTCTGATGCATCGAGATTAAGACTGAGATGCTTCTTCAGAGATTCAATCATAAAGTCCTTGACAGATTTGAAGAGTTCCTTATCATCGTAATAGTTGGCATTAAGCCAACCGTTCTTTGTTCTTCTTACGATAGCCAGCGGAAACGGAGAATTGATATAAACATCTTTATAGAAAAGATCAGCGCCGCCATATTCTTCAATCATATCATACATAAAAACTGAAGAAACTTCATGGGTGTGAGCAGATTTCATTGTTATCCCGCAAACGCTTTCAAGTCTTTTGGTATCGGTAAAAGGAACTCCGGTTACTCCTGCTCCATGGCGACTTGGATTAATACCAATTATAAATTTTCTACGAACTGAATCATCATAGTATTGATGATAAAACTTCTGCATGACCATTAAGGTTTCAGGATTATCCAGATATGGATTCAGGACTTCAAACCCTTCAGGAAGATTTCCCGTATAGCTGAGGTTTTTGTTGAAATCTATGACATGGTCGGCAAAAGTTGTATTCATATTTAGTTTTTAGAAAAAATAAAATTTTCAGGTTGATCGTCCTCATCTTCATCTTCGTCACTTAAAGCTAATTCAATATCAATAAATTGAATGTATAAACCACAAATTTCATCGTTACCATCATAAGCAAAGTAAACAGGATAAGTACCATCACCAAAACCACTGGCAAACATGGGGATCTGATAATTAGTACCTGGAACTGTCCAATTAATCCAGTCTCCGGCATCTCTCTGATTGTTGGGATTAGCCTGATAGCTTTGTGAGAAAAGCGCTGCAAAATAATCATCATACACATTGTCAACATCTATTTCATCCACAAACTTATCTACAAAAGGAAGTACTTCTTTATCCGTAATACAACCTAAACCAGCATCCACTCCGAAACCAAAAAAATCATCTTCAGTTACATCCTCTAATTCCTCAACCCCGACTAAGGCCTCTCTGTAAATAACTGGTTTTTCTTTAGTAAATTCAACTTTTACCACAGCATATCTGTCTCCCCAATCTTCGGATTTTACGACAGCAATGGTCACCGGAAAATTTCCTATTGGTGTCTGAATAAAATAAGGGGATTGATTGGCATTTAGGGAAACCAACGGATCTCTTACCACCACTTTTCCAGAAGGAAGGGAAACATTTCCTATTTCCATGGTCTCCATTTTCTGTCCCAGAATTTCATTCGAAGTAAAATAGGTTTCCAAATCTGTAGGACAAACCAAAATATTCTTCACTTCTTCCCAGTTTTGCATCCAGCTCTGATTCATTGTATTATATTTTTTTGAATTAATTTTAAGATTGAAAATAATGAATAAATCCAAGGGCGTCAAGTAAGACTGAATTTTTAACAAAAGATTATAAAAAATAAAGCTGCAAATCACAATGAATTGGTTTAAAACCTTGCCATAAGTATTGTAGATAATTAGTATTCTAAAGGCTTGTAGTTACGAAAAGTTTTATAAAAATCTTCATCATTTCCTTTGAATGGCTTTTCCTCAATAATTATAAATTTGCCTGCAGAATCTTTTTCTTCCACAACTATTTTATCAGAAACATCCACTCGTGCAAATTCATCCAGAGAATCTTTTTTAATTTTTAAAAATGCCGTTGTAGTTGAACCTGTTAAAATTACAGAATTGATACAGTTTAATTTTGAATTAAAACTCAAGTTTGGATAATAATCTGAATTTTTAATGTGGATAAAATTTTTATTCTCCGGATTATATACAAATAAAGTCATCACTATATTCCCTCCTCTTCCGGCGATAGCACTCTGGTAGGTTATATCATTAAATCCGTCGTTATTGAAATCACCAATTTGAACATCCAAACCAGTCACTCCATCTTTATCAAATTTGAAACTGTTTGTCAGTCGCCAGATGTCAATATCCGTTTTCTCACCTTTTACCCATTTCTTTTCCGATTTATAAAAATTAATTGACACAAATACATCTCCGTTACCTGTATGTCTGAATTTCTCAAATTCAACTTTAGTTTTACCTTTTACTCCAGCATGTAAACTGTCAACAAATTTCTCTTCAGAAAAATAGCCTTCTTTATCAGGTCTTGGACTTCCTGAACAGGAGAAAAGAAGCAAAGCTGATAGAGATAAAAAGAAATTTTTAAAGAATCTCATGATAAAAAAACATATATAAATTTAACTAATTTCTACTAGATTTTAAAATAAAAATCCTCTCCAGGCTAGTACTGAAGAGGAAATTTTTATCATTATTTTGAATTAAATCAATCCAAATTGCTGGAAGTGGTGGGTAAAATGCTTTTTGTGCATCAGTTCCCACATTTCTTTATTCAGTTTTCCGAATACAAAATTCATGTGTTCTGCCTGTGGATTTTCTTTGTAATAGATTACAAATTTCTTCAGGTTATCCATGAATGACAGCTTTGCTGCTTCCAGATTTTTGTGCGTCAGTTCCGGAAGCGAACCATCCTGAGGAAGGAACGGAGCTGTAAACTCTTTTGGCATTGCTCTGTGATTGTAAAGAGAATCCTGCCATTTTTCAAGATTTTCCTCCGGAGTGAAACATTTTTCGGCTTCAGGTTCTCCAAAGCTTACCAATACAGCCTGTTCAAGGTGTTCTATCATCTGCTGTGCTGACATTTTTCCCCAAAGAGAAGGAGTACTTTCCGCTAATCCATTCAGTATTTTCTGAACATTCTTCACATTCAGATCAATGAAAGGTGATTGTTTTGCGACCAATGTTAAGATTGTTGCCACACACACTACCTCATCTCTTTGGTTCACTACTTCCACCAACCATTTTACAACACCGGAAGGAATGTTTCTTCCTTTTACCCCTCTGTTGATTTTTTCTTTTGCTGTTAAATAAACCGTGATGGTATCTCCGGCATATACAGGCTTGAAGAAACTACATTCTTCCAATCCGTAATTAGCAATTACAGGTCCTTTTTTACCTGAAACGAATAATCCTGCCGCTGCTGAAAGAATGAAATATCCGTGAGCTACTGTTTTATCAAAGATTGTTCCTGTTAAACTTGTCGCATCCGTATGTGCATAGAAGTGATCCCATGAAACATTGGAGAAGTTTACGATATCTGCATCAGTAACTGTTCTTCCTGCTGTTTCTAAAGAGTCTCCTACTTCCACTTCTTCAAAATATTTCTGGAAAGGATGTTTGTCTGAGAATTTTTTCTCTGCTCCCTGCTGATAGATTTTAGTAATGGCTTTAAGCACATCCGGTGATCCCTGAATGGCTGTTTTCTGTAAAAAGAAATGAAGACCGCTTAGTCCACCCATTTCCTCACCACCACCAGCTCTACCAGGTCCTCCGTGCATTAATGTCGGAAGTGGAGAACCATGACCAGTACTTTCCTTAGCGTTATCTCTGTTCAGAACAAAGATTCTTCCGTGTTGGGAAGCCATTTTCCATGAAGTTTCGGCAATAAAGTTCTCATCATGAGAAACGATAGATCCTACTAAACTTCCTTTTCCTCTTTTTGCCAGTGCCGCTGCTTCTTCAGCATCTTTATATGGCATTAACGTAGATACCGGCCCGAAAGCTTCTACATCGTGAGAGATATTTTTTTCGAAAGGTTTATCATTCAGGAATAGTTTCGGACTCATAAATGCTCCATTTTCATAGTTGGCATCTACCAGTTCGTGTTTTCCGTCATAGACAAGTTCTGTTTCTGATTTTAGAATGTTTACTTTTCTTAGAACTTCTTCATACTGCTGTCTTCCCACCAGAGATCCCATTTTGGTTTCTCTGCTTAATGGGTTTCCGATTTTTGTTTGATCCAAAGCTTTAGACAAAGCATTCTGAACGTCACCAATTAAGTGCTCAGGAACGATAATTCTTCTGATTGCCGTACATTTCTGTCCTGCTTTTGTGGTCATTTCATTACGAACCTCTTTGATGAATAAGTCAAATTCCGGAGTTCCCGGTTTTGCTTCCAATCCAAGAATTGAACAGTTCAATGAATCGGCTTCCATGTTGAAACGAACAGCATTTCCTGCAACAGAAGGAAGTGATTTTAATTTTCTTCCGGTATTTGCTGAACCTGTGAATAAAACAGAGTCGCCATCCTTTACGTAATCTAAAATATTTCCCGGTTCTCCGCAGACTAACTGTACAGCACCTTCAGGCAGTACTCCACTTTCAATCATATCCTGGAATACGGCGTTGGTAAGGTAAGATCCGAAAGGTGATGGTTTTACAATAGAAGGAACACCCGCTAATAGGGAAGTGGACAATTTTTCCAACATTCCCCAAACCGGAAAGTTGTAAGCATTGATCTGTACAGAAACTCCTTCACTGGGTGTTAAGATATGAGTTCCTAAAAAGGTTCCGTTAGCAGAAATCTTCTGAGTGTCTCCGTCTACCCAAAATGAAGTATTAGGAAGCATTCTTTTTGCCAATCCGGAATAGGTAAAGAAAGTTCCGAAACCTCCTTCAATATCCACCCATGAATCAACGTGGGTAGCGCCTGTTTTGTATGATAAGTCGTAGTATTTTTTCTTTCTTTCCAGGAGGTAAAGTGCTACTTTTTTCAACATTTCTCCACGGTCGTAGAAAGTCATTGAAGAAAGGTTTTTATATCCTACTGTTCTTCCATAGTCAAGAGCCTGTTCAAAATTGAGCCCTTCTGTGTCGGAAACAGCTACCTGTTCTCCTGTAACGGCATTGTACAAAGGGATTCCGTTTCCGGTACCTTCTACCCATTGTCCGTAGATATAGTTTTTTAACTTTTCCATATAGTTTTTTACTTTTTGCTTAGATTAATCTTTTTAATAAAGTTTCTAATAACCAGATAAGGAATAAAAAGTACCATCCAACAGTCTAAAATGATGACAATTTCAACAAACAAAGTATAGAAATTGTCTTTCTGTTTTAGATTGGCAATTACCTCATCTGACTCAACATGCTCCAAAGCATCTGAAATTCCTATTGACTCTTTTATTAGATAAAGCCCTAGAATATTCATAATGATTATAAAAATCAATATTAGGATCCAATATTTCTTCAGAAAGTTGATCAATGAGAACTAATTTATTTCGGTTCCTGATAAGGAAACATCTTTAACAGTCCTTCATATAAACTTCTATGAAGAATAGTAGCGTGATTGTCTGTTTCCATCATTTTATATTCTAATGTCCAGTTTTTCTTTCCTGCTTTTTTCAAAACATCGTAGAAAGCTTCGGCATCTTTTACCATCACCGGATGTTCTCCTTTCCCTACAGACACATAGACAAACTTTTTAGTATCCGGAGATTTTGAAAGTAATTGTGGAGCTTGTTTTAAAAGGCTTTCGTCATCCCACCACAAACTTGGGCTAATGATAAAGTAGTTGTTGAACATTTCCGGTTTTTTCAAAAGGATTTCTGTGGCCAAAAGCCCTCCTAAAGACTGGCCAAAAAGGTATTTTTCTGTAGTTTTGAACTGACTTTCCACATAAGGTTTTAATTCTTTTTCAACAAATGCAATAAACTTATCCGAGTGTCCTGTTGTAGGATAATCTTTCTGTAAGTCTTTCAAATCCGTATGAAAAGTAAAATCCCTTTTTCTGTCTACATTAGCAACTCCTACCACAATGGTTTCCGGCATGGAATACATCTGATTAAAGAATTGTACTAATCCTGTCACGTGAATAAAATCTTCATTCATACTTCCATCCAACAGATAGATTACAGGATATGATTTTGTTTTATCAAATCCCTGTGGAAGATAAATATTCAACGTTCTGTCTTCATTTAACGTTTTGGACTTAATGGTCCTTACTTCTCCGATTGTCAATGGTTTTGAAGTAACAGTCTGTGCTGATACTACACCATTCATCGCCAGCATCATGCTGCACACAAGTGCAATTTTTTTAATCATATTTAATTTTAATGGTCATTATTTGATATCATCCCAGATACTGTAATCCACAATTTTGGTTGGGATCTGCTGGACATATTCTGTAAAAGGTTCACAAGGCAGAATAGCTTCTTTTCCTTCTCTTGCCAGTTCCTGATATAGTTTTGTTCCTTCTGTTTTCCAGTGGATCATTTCGTCAGAAACATCACGGATAATTTTTGCAGGACTTCCCACCACTAATTTTCTTGGTTCACATCTGAAATTAGCAGGAACAAAAGCCAATGCTCCGACAATACTTTCATCACCGATATAAGCTTTATCCATCACAACGGAATTCATTCCGATCAGACAGTTTTTTCCAATGTGACCTGAATGAATGATTGCTCCATGCCCGATATGTGCAGATTCTTCTAAAATGGTTTCTATATTAGGGAAAACATGAAGGGTACAGTTTTCCTGTACGTTGGCTCCATCTTTAATAATAATTTTCCCCCAGTCACCACGGATTACCGCATTGGGACCGATATATACTTCTTCACCTATTTCTACATTCCCGATAATGACTGCCTGCGGATGAATGTAAGCAGATGGTTTTATAATGGGACGAATCCCGTGGTATGAGTAGATGTTCATAAAATTTTCGTTAAAAATTTAATATAATAATATATCAATTTAACAGTTTACCAATGAGATTCTTCACTACATTATATTTCGTTCAGAATGACAAAAAACAATAATTGTTACACTGGTACACTGTTATATTATTACATTGAAAAAATTATACTTTTTCAATCACCATTGCATATCCCTGTCCTACACCGATACAAAGGGTACACAATGCATATTTTTTATCCTGTTTCTGAAGTTCCATTGCTGCAGAACCTACAATCCTTGCTCCGGAAACTCCAAGCGGATGACCAATGGCAATAGCTCCTCCATTTGGGTTTATTCTGATGTCATCATCTTTTAAGCCTAAGCTTCTCGTTACAGCAAGTGCTTGTGCTGCAAACGCTTCGTTTAGTTCAATGATATCCATATCTTCCAAAGAAAGATTCAATCTCTTTAATAATTTTTGAGTAGCTTCTACCGGGCCAATTCCCATGATTCTTGGTTCAACACCTGCTACAGATGATCCCAGGATTTTTGCTTTTGGCTTTAACCCATATTTTTTTACGGCTTCTTCACTTGCTAAAATTAAAGCAGCTGCCCCGTCATTCATTCCTGAGGCATTTCCAGCAGTTACTGTTCCTTCTTTTCTGAAAGCCGGACGAAGTTTTGCCAGACCTTCCATAGAAGAAGAAGACTTAATGAATTCATCTTTTTCGAAAACAATAGGATCTCCTTTTCTCTGAGGAATTTCAACTTTTACAATTTCTTCTGCCAGTCTTCCGCTTTCCTGAGCTTTTGTTGCTTTTTGCTGAGACCAAAGGGCAAATTTATCCTGATCTTCTCTGTTGATCTGGTGCATATCGGCTAAGTTTTCTGCTGTTTCTCCCATTCCGTCAACCCCATATAATTCTTTCATTTTAGGGTTGATGAAACGCCATCCGAAAGTAGTATCAAACATCTGACTGTCTCTTCCGAAAGCAGCGCCAGGTTTTGACATCACATAAGGAGAACGCGTCATATGCTCTACTCCTCCTGCAATATAAATTTCTCCTTCTCCTGCAGCAATGGAACGAAATGCATTCGCTACCGCAGACATTCCTGAAGCACATAGTCTGTTGACAGTCTCTCCACCAATTTTATAAGGAAGACCTGCCAATAAAAGTCCCATTCTTGCAACATTTCTGTTATCTTCACCTGCCTGATTGGCACATCCGAAAATAACATCCTCAATTTCCTCCACAGGAACTTCAGGATTTCTTGCAACTACTTCTTTAATAACAATAGCTGCTAAATCATCTGCTCTTACTTCTGATAATCCTCCCTGCAATTTTGAGATGGGAGTTCTGACATAGTCTATGATGTATACGTTGTTCATTTTTTTTGCTTTAGGCTTTAAGCTATATGCAGTAGGCTCTATCAGCTTCAAAAAAGCTTACTGCCTATTGCTTCAAGCTTACTGCTTATTATAATTCTGTTACTTTTTTTCCGATTTTGTAGACTGTTCCTACAAATTTTGCAATCAGTTCTTTATTTTGATTGGTAATCTGAATATCATACACCGCTGTTTTTCTGGTATCATTTACCAAAATACTTTCTGCTCTGAAAATATCACCTTCTTTTCCTGCTTTGGTAAAGTTGATGATACAGTTCAATGCTACAGCAGCATCTCCGGTATTGTTGGAAGAAAATGCCAGCGCTGAGTCTGCAAAAGCAAACGTAACTCCGCCATGAACTGTTTTAAGCCCATTAATCATATCTTTCTTAATTGGCATTTCTATTAAACAGTAATTTTCTTTTACTTCAATCATTTTAATATTCATCCACTGGGAAAAATAATCCTGATTGAACATATAATCTGCTACTTGTCTTGGGTTCATTTCTATTAATTATATGTTTGTTATTTCTTCATACAGTTCATCAGATAATCTGTCGTAAACATTCATTGTTTTTCCCAGAATGATTTGTCCGTATGAAAGATTTTCTGAGTCTGATGAATTTTCAGAGGGATAGGATTCGTCTAAATCAATTCCATTTTCAATGGCTAATCTTTTGATCAACTCTTTATATTTTTCATTAAACTTTCCTAAAAGCTCAAGTCTTTCCTGCTCATCAACAGAGGAAGCTTCATGAGTTAAGTATTGTTTCTCAATTAAAAGCCTTGTCTCCAGCTCTGCTCTGAATTCTTCTATATTCATTATTTATTTAACGTAACAATTTAACAATCTACCAGTTTACCAATCATTTTGTAAACATTGGTAAACTGGTAGATTGGTACATTTTTATAATTTACGAAGCAAAGGACTTTGTCTGTATCTTTCTTCCTGATATTCTCCGTAAAGGCTCTGTAAGGTTTCGGAGATTTTTGCATACCCGATTTCTTTACCCCAGCCTAATAATCCTTTTGGATAGTTTACACCTTTCTGCATTGCCAGTTCAATATCTTCATCATTGGCAACGCCTAATCTTTTGGCCTCAACCGCTTCGTTGATCAGCATTGAAATGATTCTTAAAAAGATCTGCTGATACAAAGCATCATCTTTCTGAGCGACAGGTTTTTCTGCTCCTTCGTTATAATCGTAGAAACCTTTTCCTGTTTTTCTCCCATGAAGTTTTGCTTCAGACATTCTTTGCTGAAGTAATGATGGTTTATATTTCGGATCGTAGAAATAATCTTTGTAAACCGTTGTTGTTACGGCAAAGTTCACATCCACTCCGATAAGATCCATCAATTCGAAAGGACCCATTTTGAAGTTCCCTAACGTTTTCATAGCATCATCTACCTGTTCCGGGGTAGCAATATTTTCTTCAACAATTCTTAGGGCTTCTCCATAATAAGGTCTGGCAATTCTGTTGACGATAAATCCAGGAATATCTTTGGCAATAACAGGAATTTTCCCCCATTCTTTCATGAGGTTATAGAGTTTTTCTGCTAATGTTTTTTCTGTTAATAAGGAAGGAATAACTTCCACTAAAGGCATCAACGGAGCCGGATTGAAAAAGTGAATTCCGATGAAACGCTCCGGTTTCTTTAGTTCTGCACCGAGAGAGGTGATAGAAATAGATGAGGTATTGGAACTAAGGATACAGCTTTCTGAAACGTAATTTTCAAGTTCTGTAAATACTTTGGTTTTGATATCCTTATTTTCAATAATCGCTTCAATGATCAGTTCACAATCTTTGAAGTCTTTTAATTCTGTAGCAATGGAAATGTTAGATAAAATTTCAACCATTTTTTCTGATGAAATTTTCTGTTTATCAACCAATTTCGTTAATGTTTTTTCCAGACCTACCGTTGCCGTTTCTACTTGTTTTGGATTGGCATCATATACCCAAACCTTGCATCCGTTCGTTGCGGCTACTTGTGCAATGCCGATTCCCATTGTTCCGGCACCGATAATTCCAATATTTTTCATTTTGTACAATGTAAAATGTACAATGTAAAAAGTATTTAATTGTGTACGTTGTACATTGTACTTTCTACATTGTACAATTTTTTATTTTCCTTTATAATTAGGTTTTCTTTTCTGTAAAAAGGCATTTACTCCTTCAATGAAGTCTTCTGTGCCTGCCGCTTCCTGCTGAAGATCTCCTTCCAGCTCAAGCTGTTCTTTCAGGGTATTGGTATAAGAATTAGCGAACGCTTTTTTTGTCAGCTTAATTGCTGCGGTAGGCATATTTGCCATTCTTTCAAGAATTTCCATAGATTTTGGAACGAATTCTTCTTCAGTGAACACTTCTGCTACAAGACCGTGAACTTTAGATTCTTCTGCTGATAATTTTTTACCTGTAAATGCTAAATAATTAGCCAACTGTCTACCTAAAAGCTTCGGTAAGAAGTAAGTTCCTCCTGTATCAGGAATTAAACCAATATTTGAAAATGCCTGAGCAAAATATGCTTTCTCATTCGCTAAAACGAAATCAGAAATTAAAGCCAACATAGCTCCGGCACCTACTGCAGGGCCGTTTACTAAAGCAATAACCGGTTTTTTGCAACGGGTAACTTCCAGCACTAAGGGATTATAGTAGTCTACCACAATTTTTCTGATGATGTCATGATCATGGTGTTCTTTGCCTACCACAAATGCTTCATCCAGATTCTGACCTGAGCAAAACGCTCTTCCTCTTCCGGAAATAGCAACACATCTTACCGTTTCGTCATCGCTGCATTCTTTAACAAAATCTCTAAGATCTGATAAAGCCGGCTTGGTAAGAGCGTTCATTGTTTCCGGTTGATTAAGATATGCGATTTTAAGCTTTCCGTCAAAATGCGTTTCAATATCAAGTTGTGTATACATAGTTTTTATTAATTTATTATTTAACAACGCACTAATTTAACAATATAAATCAATGTAACCGTCTAATAATTTGACAATCTAACAATTCCTTCGTTATGCTTTGCATAGCCGTAAAGTATATTGCAGACAGATGGATAACTCATCAATGACATTTAAAATAGTCAAATGGCTCCAGGCAGTCTAAACACTGATAAGAAGCCTTACACAGGGTAGACCCAAATCTGCTGATCTGCTTGGTATGTTCGGAACCGCAACGCGGACATTTTTTTGGTTTTCCGATATGATGTTCATCTGCCCCTTTTTCCGGAGGTGTGATTCCGTAAGCACGAAGTTTTTCTCTCGCTTCATCTGTTAACCAATCTGTTGTCCAGATCGGAAACATCTTGGTTACAACTTTAGCTTCCCATCCGTTTTCTTTCATCATTTTGATAATATCCTCTTCAATGGTAAACATAGCGGGACAGGCAGAATAAGTAGGTGTAATGATCACTTCACAGGTATTTTCACCTGTAATCTGTGCCTCTCTTACAATTCCTAATTCTACAATATCAATCACGGGAATTTCCGGATCGGGAATGGTTTTTAATAAATCTAATAATTTGTTCAATTTTTTTAATCTAACAGTTTAGCAATGTAAAAATATACCAATAGCCTTGTCCTTATTTCGATTGTAGACTGGTACTTAAAATTTTGTAAATAATTTTAGAAATTTCCAATATTTGATTTTTCAATCGATCATCAAAGGGATAATTTTTCGAATGTTCACATAAATACAGCCAATATTTTGTTTCCTCTGCTTCTTTTGCAGCAATTTTCATCTTATGGATAAAATCATTTTTGCTTGAAGGGTTTTGAGCTTCATGAGCATTGGCTCCTATACTTGTTCCCGAACGTAATAGTTGTTTGGATATCACATATTTTCCAGCACTATCTAATTTTTCACAATATTCAATAATGTCCAACGAAAACTGAAGTGTCTTATTAATGATTGCATTATTATTCTGAACATCCATATTGATAGATTATTAAATTGTTTCATTGTTACATTCGAAACCTACCAGGTACATCCAGGATACGCTCTCTGCATATACTGAAGCTCGCAAAGGATAAATCCGAAATATTCCGTGTGATATCCTGTTCTTGATTTTGGCTGCATGAAAGGATTTTCAGGATATTCTAAACCGAAATCTGCAAAATCTTTTTGGGTAACTGCAAGGAATTCTTCGTAAAGAGTGTCTGCATTGGGAGCAATATTTAAAGCAACAAGATCCTCTTCGCCTTCTGTTTTAGCAAAAAGACCTTTTGTATACTCCCAGATATTTTCAATCCCTTTTACCAAACGTTCACGACTTTCTTCTGTTCCCTGAACGAAGATTTTCATCCAGGAAGAAGCATGGGTGTAATGGTATCTAACTTCTTTTAAAGATTTTTGAGCAATCGCTGACAGCTCTTCATTCGCAGAGTTTGATAACGCTTCATACATCAGTTTCTGATATACAGCCAACACATATACTTTAAGAATAGTCTGTGCATAATCTTCATTAGGAAGTTCTACCCAATGTGCATTGACGTATTCGTGTTCGTATCTTAAAAATGCAATATCATCTTCACTTTTACCATTGTCTATCACTCTTGAAGCGTACACATAAAAGTTGTTCGCCTGTCCTAGCTCATCCAATGCAATATTTGTCAATGCAATATCTTCCTCTAAATAAGGACCTTCACCGCACCATGCAGACAAACGCTGTCCCATAATGAAACTGTCGTCTGCTAGTTTTAATAAATAATTATATAATGGGTTCATTGTTTAATTTTTTGTAAAATGTAAAATGTCGGATGTACAATGTACTTTTTACAACGGACATTTTACAGAAGATTACATATTTTTTACGTCGTTGGGGATATCGTAGAACGTTGGGTGACGATATAATTTATCATCAGCCGGATCAAAGAAAGCTTCTTTATCAATCCCTTCCGAAGTCACAATATATTTGCTTGGAACAACCCAAACAGAAGTACCTTCTTTTCTTCTTGTATAAACGTCTCTTGCATTTTGCAAAGCCATTTCTGCTGTTGGTGCCTGTACAATTCCAACATGTTTGTGAGATAATCCCGGTTTAGTCTGAATAAACACTTCCCACATATCTAAATTTGCCATAGTCAAATTAATTTAACAATGTATCAATGTACCAGTTTAATAATGAGATGCTTCGACAAGCTCAGCATGACAATGATTGTTACATTTCTACATTGGTATATTGTTACATTATTATATTACTTCTTTTTGTTGTTTTTCTGCAAAAGCTATCGCTGCCTCTTTTACCCAGGAGTTTTCTCTTTGCGCTTTTCTCTTGGTTTCGATACGCTTCTTGTTGCAAGGTCCGTTTCCTTTTAAGATTTCCATGAATTCATCCCAGGGAAGTTGACCAAAATCGTAATGTTGTCTTTCCTCGTTCCATTTCAGATCCTTATCTGGAATAGTTAATCCTAAGAATTCAGCCTGAGAAACGGTAACATCGATAAATCTTTGACGAAGGTTATCATTACTTTCTCTTTTTACTCTGTAATTCATAGAGATCTTAGAGTTCGGAGAGCTGTCATCGTTTGGTCCGAACATCATCAGAGCCGGCCACCAGAAACGGTTTAATGAAGCCTGAGCCATTTCTTTCTGTTGTTTCGTACCACGGCACAGTGCCATTAAAATCTCATATCCCTGTCTTTGGTGGAAAGATTCTTCTTTACAGATTTTCACCATCGCTCTTGAATAAGGACCATAAGAATTCCCCATCAGCATTACCTGATTCATAATAGCAGCACCATCTACCAACCAGCCGATGGCACCAATATCTGCCCAGCTTAGCGTGGGATAATTGAAAATACTTGAATATTTTGCTTTTCCTTCCAGCATATCATCATAAGTAGCATCTCTGTCTGCTCTGATGCTTCCGTCTCCTAAAGTTTCAGTGGCAGAATAAAGATATAAACCATGACCTGCTTCATCCTGAACTTTTGCCAGAAGAGCCATTTTTCTTCTCAATGAAGGCGCTCTGGAAATCCAGTTAGCTTCCGGCAGCATTCCTACAATTTCAGAATGTGCGTGCTGTGAAATCTGGCGAACCAATAATTTTCTGTAATCATCCGGCATTACATCTTTTGGTTCTACTTTATTTTCCTCGTGAACGTATTGAACAAATTTTTCTAAGTCCATTTTTTTGTCTTTTGTACTAAAGTAAAATGTCGGTTATACAATGTATTTTCGATATACGTTTTACATTATACGTTTTACATTTTACAAAAAATTAAACATCATAATTAAGCATCACCACATTGGTTGTTGGGTGACATTGGCAGGTAAGAACGAAGCCTCTGGCTACTTCTTCTTCGGTAAGTGCATAGTTTTTCTCCATGAAAACTTCTCCTTCTAAAACCTGCGCTTTACACGTACAGCAAACGCCTCCTTTACATGCGAAAGGAACCGGAAGCTGATCTTTCAATGCTTTATCTAAGATACTCTCTTTTTTAGAATTAAGGTGGAATGAATATTCATCATCATCAATGATTACCGTTACCATACTTTCAATATTGGCAATTGCCTTGAATTCATCACTCATTTCCTCCGTATTTTCTTCATCCGGAGCGGTGAAATATTCAAATAAAACCTGAATAGCAGGTACTTTTTTATCTTTCTTCAGATAATCAGCAATCCCTTTGATCATTTCTGAAGGTCCGCAAATAAAGTAAGTTGCTTCTCTGATGTCAATATCTGTATATCTTTCAAATAGCTGCTCCAGCTTTTCTGATGAAATTCTTCCTTCAAAAACAGGATCTTCATGCTTTTCACGGCTCACTAAATAAACAACTTTCAATCTTCCGTTGAAATGCTCTACCAGTTTGTCGATCTCTGCTTTTCTTAAAACATGATTCATGCTTCTGTTACTATAGAACAGGTAAGCAATACTTTTAGGTTCCTGATAAAGACTTTCTTTGATATTGGATAATACAGGAGTAATTCCGCTACCTGCCGCCAGACCAACATAAGTTTTTACATTTGTCGGGTGATAAGAGGTATTAAAACCACCCATCGGAGGCATCACTTCCAATACTTCATCCATATGAAGATGCTCATTGAAATACCCGGATACCTTTCCACCTTCAAGCAATTTCACCAATACTTCCAGTGTATTGCCTTTTTCACTTGGAGCATTACAGATAGAATAAGAACGTCTTTCTTCATTTCCGTTGATCATCATACGGAAATTCAGATACTGTCCTTGTTTGAACCTGAACTTATCTTTCAGTTCTTCAGGGATTTCCACCGCTACATTCACTGCCTCGGAGGTATCTTTCTGAACCTTAACTGTTTTAAGTTTATAAAATGAATTCATTATTTTTTTAGTATTCTATTAATTTTTCCACCTTCGCACTTCGGCAAACTGTCCTGGGCATGAACTTTTACTTTCGTAGTAATCCCCACCCTCTTTTTTATTTCGTTTTCTATATTTTTCCCAAAGTTCCCGACAAAATTAAAATAATCATCGGTATTGGCGTTTATTTTCTGAGATTTCACCAGTTCATCATCTATTTCAACATCAATGTCCAGAGCAATACACATATGTTCTTTTTCCACAGGGGTCAAATAGTAGTTGGGAACCACTCCTTTTACATACGAAAAAGCGTCTTCAATCTGACTTGGATACACATTTACTCCTCTTACAATCAGCATATCATCTGCTCTGCCGACAATGGGTTTCATTTTCACCATTGTTCTTTTCGCATTTTCATCGTAGTAAAGGCTTGTGATATCATTTGTCCAATATCGTAAAAGCGGCATTGCTTTTTTCGTTAAAGTAGTGATCACCAATACACCTTCTTCCCCGAAAGGAACCGGCCGTTTGGTCACAGGATCTAAAATTTCAGGATAGAAATGATCTTCCCAGATATAACCTCCGCCTTTCTCTTCGAAATCCTCCATGGAAACTCCAGGCCCGATGATTTCACTCAATCCATAGATATTGGTCGCATGAACACCTAATCTTTCTTCGATATGGCCTCTGATAATTTCCGTCCATGGTTCTGACCCTAGTACCGCATATTTAAGACTGATTTCGTCTGCAGAAATTCCTCTTCTGGCAAACTCATCGGCTATAGTTAAAGCGTATGAAGGAGAACAGCAGATCACTTCCGGTTTAAAGTCTACAATCAGATCTACCTGTCTTGCTGTCATGCCTCCGGAAATAGGAAGTACGCTCATTCCCAACATTTCGGCTCCGTAATGAAGACCTAATCCTCCTGTAAAAATCCCGTAGCCATAGGCATTATGCAACTGCATTCCTGGTCTTGCGCCTGCCGCATGTAAAGATCTTGCCACTACTTCACTAAAAAGATCTACGTCTTCTTTGGTATATCCTACCACGGTCGGTTTTCCTGTAGTTCCGCTTGAACAATGAATGCGCTGAAGCTCATTTTTTGGAACGGTAAATAATCCGAACGGATAGTTATCTCTTAAATCCTGCTTGTAAGTAATAGGAAGTTTCGCGATATCTTCAATCGACCTTATATCCTGTGGAGATATTTGCAATTCATCAAATTTCTTTTTATAAAATTCCGACTTCTCTTCCAAATAGCTGATCAGGCTGATCAACCGGTCGGATTGAAGCTGTCTCAACTGACCCAGCTCCAGATATTCAACTGAAAAATCCATAAAACTAACTAACATTTGTTAGGTGTAAATTTAAAAAGATTTTGCTAGCTGGCAAAATTTTTATGACTTTTGTCATATTTTGAATGATTCTAAATAACAGAATAAAAGCTAAAATGCTTATTTTGTAAAACGTATAATGTAAAATGTATCAATGATTCTATTTACCAACAGCCTATGAATGCTGATTTCCAAGCAGACCAAAAAGAATTTTATCTCTGATCTCATCGGTAATTTCATCGGTAGAATCACTGCTTCTTTTGAACCAGAAGTAAGAATTATTTAAAGTATGAAGAATAAATCTTGTAGTAAATGAAGGTGATTTCAGCTCCCATTTTTCTGCTTTGTAGATCTCAGAAATCAGTTCTTCAACTTCCTGCTGGTAGTTTTTTCTTAATTCTACAAATTCAGGAAGTCTTTCTTCAAGATGCCTCCACTCATTGGAATAAATATGGGTAACATCACGGTTTTTAAGAACAACCGAAAGGTGTTTATCCAAAAGCAGATTCAGTTTTTCTCTGGGTGCAATATCCGTATTTTTTACTTCCTGAAGCTCATCAAAAAATTCCTGAGCAATGCCAAAACAGATCCATTCCAAAATTTCTTCCTTTGAACGGATATGCGCGTACAGTGATGCTGCCTTGATATTGAGTTTCGTAGCCAGATCTCTTACCGAGCTTCCCATATAGCCCTTCTCTTTGAAAAGTTCTACTGCTACGTCTAGTATTTTTCTCTGTTTTTCTTTTAGTTCCATCTGGTAAAATGCAAAAGTAACTATTCTGATTTAAACTGCTTATTTTTTGATCATAAAAAGCAAAAGACTCTTCAATTTCAGTTTTATGATGTAATTATTTTACCTGATTATGACTATTTGTTCATGGATTTCAAAGAAATAATTACGAAATCGGAAATTTTGTCAAGTTAAATTTCCGTTAAAAATACAATATCCGGAAAATTTGTCCTATTTTTTTGTAAATTTAATAATTGAACAGTTTTTGCGATACAGTCATCGAATAAATGATTAAATAATTGATGGCATTAAGAAACTGAGCCTTAAAATTTGGTTTCTTGATGTTTTTTAAAGTTAAACTTAATATTAACCATTACCAAAAATATAAAAGATATGAACTTAAACCAATATACTGTAAAATCACAGGAAGCCATCCAGGCAGCACAACAGGTTGCTATGGAGCTGGGCAATCAGAGTATTGAACCTCAACATCTCCTTGAAGGAATTTTCCAGGTGGATGAAAATATATCGCCTTTCTTATTAAAGAAATCTGAAGCAGATGCCAACTTAGTAAGAGAGCGCAACCGTGAAAATTTAGAAAAACTTCCAAAAGTACAGGGAGGCAACATTTATCTTTCACAATCAGCCAACAAAGTATTGCTGGATGCCCCCAATATCGCTAAAAAGATGGGTGATGAATATGTAACAATTGAACATTTATGGTTATCACTTCTGGAAACCAGTTCTGAAGTATCCAAAATGCTGAAAGATATGGGGGTAACTAAAAACCTACTGGAAGGCGCTATCAAAGAATTAAGAAAAGGAAGCAAAGCAACTTCTGCAAGCTCAGAAGAAACCTACCAGTCTTTAAATAAATATGCTAAGAACTTCAACGAGTTGGCAGCAGAAGGGAAACTGGATCCTGTAATCGGGCGAGATGAAGAAATCAGAAGGGTTTTACAGATCCTTTCCAGAAGAACTAAAAACAATCCAATCCTAATTGGGGAACCGGGTGTAGGTAAAACAGCAATTGCTGAAGGAATTGCCCACAGAATCATCAGTGGTGATGTTCCGGAAAACCTTATGGATAAAACCTTATTCTCATTGGATATGGGAGCATTGATCGCCGGAGCAAAATACAAAGGTGAGTTTGAAGAGCGTCTGAAATCTGTGGTGAATGAGGTGATCAAATCTGACGGACAGATTATTCTTTTCATTGATGAGATCCATACTTTAGTAGGAGCCGGTGGTGGTGAAGGAGCAATGGATGCTGCCAACATTTTAAAACCTGCTTTAGCAAGAGGAGAATTAAGAGCGATAGGAGCCACTACGCTGAATGAATATCAAAAATATTTTGAAAAAGATAAAGCCTTAGAAAGACGTTTCCAGAAAGTAATGGTGGAAGAACCGGATACTGAATCTGCCATTTCTATCCTTCGTGGTATTAAAGATAAATATGAAGCCCACCACAAAGTAAGAATTAAAGATGAAGCAATTATTGCTGCGGTGGAAATGTCTCAAAGATATATTTCAGATCGTTTTTTACCTGACAAAGCGATTGACCTTATTGATGAGGCTTCCGCAAAACTGAGAATGGAAATCAATTCAAAGCCGGAAGAACTGGACGTTCTGGACAGAAAACTGATGCAGCTGGAAATTGAATTAGCAGCCATTTCAAGAGAAGGAAATCAGACAAAAATTGATCACCTGAAGGAAGATATTGCAAAAATTTCTGAACAAAGAAATGAAATTAATGCCAAATGGCTGAAAGAAAAACAGAAAAGTGAAGATCTTACCCAGATCAAAAAAGATATTGAATCTCTGAAACATGAAGCAGAAAGAGCTTCCAGAGCCGGAGATTATGCCAAAGTAGCGGAAATCCAATACGGAAAACTCCGTGAAAAAGAGGAAGAACTCACCAAGATGGAGCTGGAAATGCAGAACCATCAGAATGAGCTGATCAAAGAAGAGGTTACGGCCGAAAACATCTCTGAAGTAATTGGTAAATGGACAGGTATTCCTGTAACCAAGTTACTGCAGTCTGAAAGAGATAAATTATTGAATCTTGAATCTGAACTGCATCACAGAGTGGTAGGACAAGACGAAGCCATTCAGGCGGTTGCAGATGCCATCAGAAGAAACAGAGCGGGATTGAGTGATGATAAGAAACCTATCGGATCCTTCTTATTCCTGGGAACAACCGGAGTAGGTAAAACCGAGCTGGCAAAAGCATTGGCGGAATTCTTATTCGATGATGAAAACAATATGACCAGAATTGATATGAGTGAATATCAGGAGCGTCACAGTGTTTCAAGATTGGTAGGAGCGCCTCCGGGATATGTAGGATATGATGAAGGCGGACAGCTGACTGAAGCCGTGAGAAGAAGACCTTATTCCGTAGTACTTCTGGACGAGATTGAAAAAGCACATCCGGATGTTTTCAACACCTTACTTCAGGTTTTGGATGACGGACGTTTGACAGATAATAAAGGGCGCGTAGTGAATTTCAAGAATTCAATTATCATTATGACCTCGAATTTAGGTTCTCACCTTATTCAGGAAAATTTTGAGAATCTTACGGAGGAAAACCAGGATGAAATTGTGGATAAAACAAAAGATGAAGTTTTTGATCTTTTAAAACAAACCCTACGTCCGGAATTCCTGAACAGAATTGATGAAATTGTACTGTTCCAGCCTTTAAGAAAAAAAGAAATCGGAAAAATCGTCCAGTATCAGTTGAGAGGATTCAATGAAATGTTATCTAAACGAAACATCATCATGACGTTCACTCAGGATGCCGTAGATTATCTGATGGAGAAAGGATATGATCCTGCTTTTGGAGCAAGACCATTGAAAAGAGTAATCCAACAGGAAGTATTAAATAAACTTTCTAAAGAAATCCTTGCAGGAAATGTAAACGATGGAGACAGAATCACGCTGGATTATTTTGTAGAAACAGGTTTGGTTTTCAGACCTACTGAGCAATAAATAGTTTTTTTCATATACATTATTTTTGTGAATAAGTGCTGTAGAATGATCTGCAGCACTTATTTTTTCTATTTTATCCTTAATTAGTGAAATATTATTATATTTACGATACAAATCAACTAATAACTCAAACAAAATCAGAATGAAAAAGTTAAAAAGAAACGAATTAAAGAAAATTGAAGGCGGACTCATTCAATCCATGATAGCCTGTGACGAGAACTGGAACTGCCCCATCGGCCTTTGCTGCACAGCAGGACTGATCTGCAGGGATCCAAAACATTACGGATGCATTTAATTAATATAAACGGAGATTTTCTCCGTTTTTTTGGCTGAATCAGCGCCTCTCTCCTGCAAAATCTTTATCCCATCCCTACAATCCGTAAAAACACGGTAAAAATAACAGGGTAATTCCCAATTCATGAATACATTTTCTAGAATATTTTTTACGAGATTTGCATATTAATTGAGTTTTACCGTAAAACACTAAGCTATGAATACAGAATCAAACAACCCATTACAACCCGGGATCATGTCAAACAGTCTTATCCAGGCTCTGATCGACAATTACCGTCAAAATCATCTAAGTGCTATTAATACCACTTTGGGAATACAAGACGCACATTCCATTTGGTTTGATCTTCCTAAATTAAAAAGCTTTATTGCAAAAATCGAAGAAGAAGCTGCGAAAGTAAATCCGGCAACTTCTCAAGAAGATCTTGGAATCAGATTTTATTATGCAACTTATCCGAAAGCTGAAAACTGGTCTATGATGGATTCTCATCCTGTTCCTGAGGAATATGCGGGAAAACATACACTGGTAATGATTCCTACTCTGAAAAAAACAAATGAAACAGGAGAGTTTCACGATTATGATTTCAATCCTTTCCAGAATGCTGGAGGAAGTTCTTTAGCATTAAATTTCCTCTCTGCCAAAGGTGCCGGGGAAGATGATGATGATACTCTCGGAGAGAATAACGGAGTCCTTATTCCACCCAAAACACCTATAGGTGAGTCTTTCTAATTGTAATATATATACTTAACACACTGTATGACAGAGTTCCAGGAATTTGCACAAAAAAGTCTGCTTTGGGCTGAAGGACTTGCTGCAGTCATAGCTCTTTTCCACTATAACCGTTTAAAAGGACAACATTGGAAGTTTTTTGTGTTTTATCTGGTATTTATTTTTCTTGGGGAAGCGTATGGTAAATGGGGAAGTTTTGTCCATTTTACCAAAGCTCAGTATTATAACTACCTTTTAATGCCGATCCAGTTTATATTTTTTTACTGGTTATATGCTGCAAAATCTTTAGGAAAGCCCAAATTATTTTGGATAATATCCATTTTATATCTCCTTTCATTTATTCCCAATGAATTATATTTTGCCAAAAGTAAAATTGTATTTGCCTTCAACTATACGTTTGGCTGCCTTATTCTGATGCTTTTGGTAATAATGGAGTATTACAAACAAATTACTTCACAAGAGATTCTCAATTTCAATAAAAACAAAATGTTTTATATTAATCTTGGGATTACGCTATCCTATATAGGAACATTACCTTTCATGGCATTTTTATCACTTCTGGTAAAATACAAGGAAATTTGGGACATTTATTTTAGTTATTTTCTACTCTCAGTTTCAGTGATGTATATCTTATTTGCAAGTTCATTTATATGGGGAAAACAGAGCTCTTAATAGTTATCATTCTATTCAACATACTTTTTGTAATGTTTGTAACAGCCGTATTGGTATATATCCGAAGTTACAGACAGCGCAAAAAAGAATATCTGAATGAAATCGAGATGAAAAATGAAATTCATCAGAGAGAGCTCCTGGCTACCCAATTGGAAATCCAGCAGGCTACCATGCAGCAGATCGGCAGGGAACTGCATGACAACATTGGCCAAAAGCTTACCCTGGTAAGTCTCTATATACAGCAGATGCTGTATGAAAATAAAGTATCCGAAGCCAGTGAAAGAATTGATCAGGTTTCCCAGATTATCAATCAATCTCTGCAGGATCTTCGAAGCCTGTCTAAAACATTAACGGATGACAATATCAACCAGAAGGAAATTGTAACGCTGATACAGGAAGAAGTAGATAACACCAATTCCTTTAAAAAATGTCATGTAAGTTTTGAGCACAATTTTAAACAACTGGATTTAGGCTTTGTTCATAAAAATGTCCTTCTGAGAATTACTCAGGAGTTTATTCAGAACAGTATAAAACATTCCCGCTGTAAAAATATTCTTATCAGTCTGAATACTTCCGAAGATATTCTTTGGGAACTTAATATTCAAGATGACGGAATCGGGTTTGATACCTCAGAAATCAAATCCAACGGAATAGGTTTGACCAACATGAAAAACAGAGCTGAAATCATAGGAGCACGTTTTCGTATGGAAAGCCAGGAAAATAAGGGAACTCAAATCAATATTATCTTAAAAAAACAGTCATGAAAAAAACTATTGTAATTGTTGACGACCATATACTTATTGCAAAAGCCCTGGAAGGGATTATTGGTAATTTCAGTGAATTTGAAGTAATCTATGTAAGCGAAAACGGAAAAGACCTCATCCAAAAATTTGAAGAAGGCAATGCAATTCCCGATATTATTCTCCTGGATATCAGTATGCCGATTATGGATGGTTTTGAAACCGCAGTCTGGCTTACAAAAAATCATCCTGATGTTAAAATTATGGCGCTCAGTATGCAGGGAGACGACAACAGTGTGATTAAGATGATCAAAAGCGGCGCAAAAGGTTATCTTCTAAAAAATACCCATCCAAGAGATCTTGAAACCGCTCTCACCCGACTCAACAGTGATGGTTTCTTTTATCCGGACTGGGCTTCCAAAATCATATTCTCTAACCTTAATAAAGAAACAGAATCTGAGATTGCCATAAAAATTTCCGACAGAGAAAAAGAATTCCTGAAATATACTGTAACGGAACTCAGCTATAAGGAAATTGCAGACAGAATGTGCTGCAGCCCAAGAACAGTGGAAAGCTACCGTGATCAGCTTTGTGA
Source organism: Chryseobacterium sp. Marseille-Q8038 (assembly GCF_965111995.1). NCBI lineage: Bacteria > Pseudomonadati > Bacteroidota > Flavobacteriia > Flavobacteriales > Weeksellaceae > Chryseobacterium > Chryseobacterium sp. Marseille-Q8038. The sequence goes on from NZ_CBCOPN010000003.1 coordinate 71,415, forward strand.
AAAACTGGATCTGAAAACGCGTGTAGGGCTGGCTGTTTTTGCCATTAAAAATGGTTTTGCAAATTAAGTTTTTTGTCATGAAAAAATTCTCATAAAAATAAATTTAAGCGAAAAGTATCAATGTAAAACAAGTAAAATCAAAAAACACATTAGTAAATTTCGTAAAATTGATTAAAATTCAATACATTTTAAAAAACACTGAATTAAAACCAATAAATATTAATATAAAATAACGATTCTTTAAAGAAATTTAAAAAACACTTGCATATCAATTTCAAATAATATAATTTCACATCCTCAACCTAAATGATTTTGATATGAAAAAACTATTATTTGGAGCTTTTATGCTCAGTGTAATGGCTGCGTGTAACAATGACAGCATCACCAATCAAAACGAAAACACAACTGACGAACCCATAACTTCTGCCAGTTTAGCTCAAAGAGGCTGCGCTTCTGAGGAAATCAGACAGGAAGCATTGAAAAAAAGCCCTGAACTTCAACAAAGATTTGCTGCACTGGAAGCCAATACAGAGAAATTTGCCAATGATCTGAAATTCGGAAAAGTTCTTGCAGACGGTACTGTAGAAATTCCGGTGGTGGTAAATGTTATATACAAAACTACAGCTGAAAACGTTTCTGATGCAAGAATTGCTGAGCAAATTGCAGTATTGAATGCAGACTATACAGGCACGAACAGTGATGTTAATAAAATTCCAACCGAATTCCAACCCGTAAGTTCTGGTGATACAAAAGTAAAATTCAGGCTGGTAAACACCGTTAGAAAATCCACTTCAAAAACCAGCTGGGCAACTAATGATGATATGAAAAAAGCTTCTAAAGGAGGAATTGATGCCACTAACCCTACCAATTATCTAAACTTATGGGTTGTAGGCAAAATGACCAGTCAGGGACGCACTATTCTTGGATATGCCACTTTCCCGGAATCTTCAGGATTATGGAATGATGGTGTTGTAATAGCCGCTCCATATTTTGGAAAAACGGGAGCTTCATCTCCTTTCAACCTGGGAAGAACAGCAACTCATGAAGTAGGTCATTACTTAAACTTAAGACATATCTGGGGAGATGCTAATTGCGGAAATGACCAGGTAAGTGATACTCCTACACAGACTACTGCCAATTACGGAAAACCTTCTTATCCACTTTACAACACTTGTAGTGGTGTACAAAGATCTGTAATGTTTATGAACTACATGGATTATGTAGATGATGCAGCAATGTTTATGTTCTCTGCAGGACAAAAAACAAGAATGCAGTCTGTTGTAGCCTCTTCTGGTGCAAGATCAGGATTGAGAGTGTACTAAAATAAAATTTTTATATAAAAAAAATCTATCTCAGCTTTGAGATAGATTTTTTTTATGCTTCTACCCCACTTAAACTGCAGGAATATAATAATAAAAGGTATTAAAACCATAAACCCTACAGGAGAACTGAAGAGAATACGATAAGAAATCTACCGTTTTTAAAGATCATCCATAACCTGCTTTAATGTAAAAAATATTCTATAAATAATAGAAAAACAATAAAATTATTTACATTTAAAATACACTTAAATGTGAAATATAAAACAAATAAATAAAATTAACTAAAATTCAACACAATGTTATTTTATTTGATTTTAATTCAAACAAAACAATGATAATTTAAACATTTATCAAACATTTTAAGAAAAACCTTGCATATTAATTTCAAATAATATAATTTCACACCCTCAACCAAATTATATTATAACGATATGAAAAAATTCCTATTTGGAGCCCTAGTTCTGGGCTTTATGTCGGCATGTAACACTGACAACTTAACCAATCAAAATGAAACTCCGCCCACTCAGGAGCCTGCTACCGGAAGTGCGCTTAAAAGAAGCTGCCCTTCTGAAGAATTGAGAGCTAAAATGTTACAAAAAGACCCTTCATTACGCTTAAAAGCAGAAGAAATAGAATCGCGTACCCAAAGCTTTATCAATGACCTTAAAGTAGGAAAAGTTCTTGCAGATGGAACTGTTGAAATCCCGGTTGTTTTCAATGTAATCTATAACACTTCTACGCAAAATGTTTCTGATGCAAGAATTGCAGAGCAAATTGCCGTACTCAATGCTGACTATGGAGGAACCAATTCTGACGTTACAAAAATTCCTTCTGCATTTCAGCCTTCAGCAGCAGGCGATGTAAAAATCCGTTTCAAATTAGTGGCAACCAACCGTAAGCAGAGCACAAAAACAGGTTGGAGATCTGATCTTGAACAGATGAAAAAAGCCAGTACAGGAGGGATTGATGCTACTGATGTAACTAAAAATATGAATATTTGGGTTGTCAATTCAATACTTGACGAAAACAACCAACCTGGAACTTTAGGCTACGCTTATTACCCGGAAAATGCAGGACAATGGTATGACGGTCTTGTAATAGGTTACCAGTACATAGGAAAAACAGGTGCTTCTGCTCCGTTCAATTTAGGAAGAACGGTAACTCACGAAGTAGGACACTACCTAAACCTTCCACACCTTTGGGGATCTTCTGATGCAGGATGCCAGACAGATTACTCTAATGACACTCCTACATCTCCTGGCCCTAACTACGGTAATCCTACCTATCCTCTAAACAGAGTTTGTGGAGGAGTAAGCCGCTCTCAGATGTTCATGAACTATATGGATTATGTAGATGACAAATCTATGTTTATGTTCTCGGCTAATCAAAAAACAAGAATGCAGGCTGTAGTAGCTGCATCCGGACCTAGAGCTGGATTAAGATAATCAACAGCCTCATCCGAATATTATAAAAATATTAAAATAGTCTATCTCAATTTTTGGGATAGATTTTTTTAATATTTTTACCCGATTTAAATTTCAGCACCACTACGATGAAAAAAATAGCACTAGCATCAGGAATACTATTGCACTTACACTGTATTAAAGCGCAGGATACTATCCAGGCCCGGAATCTCAAGGAAGATCTCACATTACTTAGTTCAGTTGATCCCATCCAGCAGAAAACTCCTTTTTTCCAAAAAGAATGGGTAAAAAAATCAGTAGCTCCGGCTCTTCTTTTTACAGCGGCCGCTGCAACATGGGGAGAAAAAGAGAATATTCGTGAGGTAAGAAACCGATATCTTCCCAACTTCAAAGTTAAGTATGATGATTATCTTCAATATGCTCCGGCAGTTGCTGTTTATGGATTAAAATTAGCGGGCGTAAAAGGAAGGAATAATCTTGGACGAGCCACCTTATCTTATGGAACAAGTTTAGCTATTATGGCTATTTTAGTCAATTCTATTAAATATACGACAAAAGTTGAACGCCCGGATGGCTCTAAAAACAATTCTTTCCCTTCAGGACATGCGGCCATGGCATTTACTAATGCCAGCTTTCTACACAAGGAATATGGAATGGTAAATCCGGCTTACAGTATTGCAGGCTATGGCTCTGCTACGATTACAGGACTCGGACGAAATTTAAATAACAGACACTGGGTTCCTGATATTCTTGCTGGTGCCGGTATTGGAATTATATCCACAGAACTAGGATATTTTTTTATTGATAAGATTTATAAAAATAAGGGTGATAATTTAAGTATATTATCCAGGATACAAGGAAACGATTATCCTTCCTTTCTTGCTCTAAAGTCAGGGATAGCACTAGGTACAACCAACTTCCTGAGAGAATCTGAACTGGATGACAAAAAACAAAACGGTTTTGAGGGCGGATTGGAAGGCGCTTATTTCTTTTCAAAAAAATGGGGTGTGGGTGCAGATATAACTTTCAGCAGCTTCCCAATTAAATCTCAAAGAATAACCATTGATGACGGGCAGGATTTTGGCAACCATGAATTAAAAACACAATCCATGGGCTTCCTGTCTGCAGGCATTGGCCCTTATTTCTCTCATGAGTTCTCAGACAAATGGCAGCTCATGGTAAAGCTAACCGGAGGATATGCTGCAACTGCCAGTGGAAAAGTATTTGTAAAAGGAGATGATATAGATGCTCCAAATCACGAGCTTCAGATTGCCAGATATAAACCTAAACCAGCTTTCCGCTGGAATACAGGAGCTTCTATGACCTACAAATTCAATCCGGGAGTAGGCCTTACCTTTTATACAGATTATAATCAGATCAACTCTACAATCCGCTACCAGTTCAGTGATGAGATTAAAGACAGTGATGAACTGGATCAGGAACTTAACAACATGATTGCCAAAGAAAAAATCAGCTATATCACCTTAGGTTTACGATTAACTGCTTATTTTTAAAATACAAAAGCCTTCAATTCTGAAGGCTTTTCTTTTATAATTTTTTGTAGTTATCTTCCGGGGTATAATCCATAAACAGATCTCCATCCAACTGTACAGACTTTACTTTCTTTTTAATAGGAATTACCAGATCAGTAAGTTTCTGATCTTTTTCCCAGACAGAAGGTGAGAAATGCAGTTTCTCTGTAGTTCCGTCTTCATAGGCTAATATAGCATCAAACGGAATGGCAAATCCCCCAACATTAGCTACGTTTATAGTAAGCATATCATTCATCTGGGAAGCTCCGGTTACTTTTAAATCAATATAATTATTGGTATAAAACCAATTCTGGAAGAACCAGTTCAGATTTTTCCCTGAGCCGGTATTCATAGAATTGAAATAATCCCATGGAACAGGGTGCTTTCCATTCCAGTTGTCCATATAATGATGTAATGCTTTTTTGAATAATTCATCTCCCAGATAATCTTTCAGAGCCAGATAAGACAAAGAAGATTTCACATAGGAATTGTTTCCATATCCTGCTCCACTCACCTGGGTGCTCATTGTAATAACGGGCTGATCCTGTTCTGCAGATGCATCATTAATCCATCTTTTAACACGGAAGTTTTTATAAAATTCCTTGGCAGCAGCTTCTCCGTTTTCATCAATTCCGATCAGATATTCCAACGTGGTAGCCCATCCTTCATCCATGAATGCATATCTTGTCTCATTGATTCCCATGTAAAAAGGGAAATAGGTATGGGCAATTTCATGATCTGCAGTCAGTCTTGCATCCTGAAGGTCATCAGGAATACTGGTATCATTGATCATCATTGGATATTCCATATCTGCATATCCCTGAATAGCTGTCATTACATTGTAGGGATATTCTACGCCCGGCCAGTTTTTCGAGAACCAATCCAGATTATAGCGCATCCAGTCTACATAATGTTCAAAATCTTTAGCTCCTGATTTATATCCGGCCTGAACGCTGGCTCTTTTTGTTTTTAACTGCACACTGGCAGCATCCCAAACATAATGGTTGCTCATCGCAAAACAAAAATCTGTAATATGACTGGCTTTAAACTTCCAGACATTCCATTTATTCTGCTTTGTTACTTTTCCGGACTTCATTTCCTGCTCTGTAGCAACATGCATCAGCTTGTCGCTTTTTAAGGAAGCTTTATATCTTTTTAAATATTCCGGCTGAAGTACAGCTTCCGGATTCAGAAAATCTCCGGTAGCCCAAACTACATAATTTTTGGGTGCCGTGATGGCAAAACTGTAGTCATTAAAATCATTATAAAACTCCTGTCTGTCCGAGTGCTGAAGCATATCCCACCCATTGTAATCATCATACACGGAAATTCTTGGAAAAGAATAGGCCACGTAGAATGTTTCAGGATCAATCTGCCCTTCTCTCCCACTCTGTACTGACAATGGATATTCCCATTCTATTTTAACCTCAGCTTTCGACTTAGATTTTAAAGCTGATTTTAATTTTACTTTTTCAACGGTACTCCAGTCGTCACTGTCGATATCATATTTTACATTGTTTACGATGAAAGATTTAATCTTTAGCCCGGACGACAGAAAATCTTTGGATACAAATCCTGATCTTGGCGACTGTGGCTTGTGAAGATTATTCACAAATCGTATAGCAAGTTCATTAAGATTATCGGGGCTGTTGTTGGTATAAATAATGGTTTCTTTTCCGTAAACCACCTTTGTACCGGCATCCACTTTCACCTCTACATTATACACTCCTTTATTCTGCCAGTAGTTTTTACCTGGTGCACCGGATATGTCACGTGTTCCTGTTTCATATGCTTTTTTGATATTCCTCGGCATATACAATTCCTGAGCTGACAATTGCAGTAAAGAAACTGCCATCAGCATTCCGGAAAAAATTTTCTTCATAGCGATCTTTTTAAAGATAGGTATCAAAAATAGCGAAAATGTAACATCAGGCGATCATTCTTTAGTAACAATATTTTGTCGCAATTAACTTTTATATTAAAATATTCTATAATCTCTCCTGTTCGGCTGTCTTCTTGATGGTTTTTGCATTTTTAACGGATTGATTTCCAAAGTTGAATTTCAATGAAAAGGTTATTCCCTGGGTATCTGAATAATCAAGAAAATAATTATCCTGATTCGCATATTTTGTGCTGACTTTCTGACCTGTGGATCTGAAAATATCGGTAAAAATAAGACTGGCTTCCAGTTTTTTGCTGAAAAACTTTCTGTTCATTACAAAATAGGCTGACCAGAGAGAAGAAATTCTAAAGGTTCCCTGTATACCGGGTGAATAGTAGCGGTGGCCCATTTCCATTTTCCAATCGCTGTTTTTATCCAAAGTAAAGCTTGTAGAAATATTGGACACCCAGTTCCACACCTGATTTTTATACAGCATTCCGTCCGTTCCTTTGAAGTAGTTTTCATTGTGTTCCAGATTTTCAGAGAGGATGATATTCCACCATGGCTTCACCTGAAAGTTTTTATACAGGCTTAATCCGAAAGCTTCTCCTTTTTCAATATTGGTGAAATAATAAATGAGACTGTTGGTACTTGGTTCCTGATATGAAATTTCCATAGAGGGATATATTTCTTTTCGGTAATACAAATCCAGGTTCCAGTCTTTCCAGGAATAGGTAAGATTGAGATTATGGGTAATGGTTGCTTTTAATTTTGGATCTCCCTGATAATAGGAAAACAGGTTATAATAAGATTTCGCAGGATTCAGCCATGAGTAGGAAGGTCTGCTGATTCTCTTTCCATAGGAGAACCCGAATTCCTGTTTATTTTCTGTGGTATACTGTGCGTAAAAAGTAGGAAACAGTTTCCAATAGTTACTTTTATTCAGTTCGTAGGGTTCGGAAACAATTCCTTCAAGATCTGTCCTTTCTGCACGAAGTCCTCCTTTGAAACTCCATTTTCCAATATTATAAGCCAATGAAGAATACAGTGCAAAATTGTGTTCTTTATAATCGAAAATACTACTCTTTTCAGGACGGTATTGCAGGATTCCATTCTCATTGTCTGAGAAATCAAGCTGACTGTTTGTCTTTACAAAACTATACTTCGCTCCGGATTCCAACTCCAGTTTATCCGCTTTCCACTGATAATCCAGCTGGGTAGAATATAACTGAACATCTGCTTTATTATGGGTAAGAAAATTATCTTCTCCTGGCGGCTGTCCTGCAAAGTTCAGATAGGTGATCACATTCTGATATTTATCTGCATTATTTCCTGTAAAATAATTAATCCACGAAAGGCTGCTTTTCTTATTAAGCTTACGGTCTATCTGAAAACTTACAGAGTTATTGATGGAACGTGAACGATGGTCATTGATCGTGGTATAATTAGATTCTACAGCATCCTGTTGGTTATAGATGAGTGTAGGAACATTATAAATTCCGAAAGATTTTGGAGAAAAATACCCTGAGTAGTTGAGACTGATATTGGTTAAACTATCCAATTCATATTCCGCATTAAAATTCAGGGTATTCTGGTTAGTGTTTTTATCCTTCCTGTTCATTGTACTTACCCATCGGGTTTGGCTCTCCGGGTAGTTTACATAATCTGTTCCTTCCCGGTAGTACGTCCCCAGCCCTCTATAATAGCTTCCCATAACGGAAAGTTTATCTTTTTTATAATATTGGGAAAGACCAAAAACGCCTTTCGCATATTGTGTCTGTATATATTTGGAGGAGAGAATTCCACGGTAGCCTTCGATTTTATTCTTTTTCAGTACAATATTCAGTACTGCACTGCCTGAGGCTTCATATTTTGCGGGCGGATTGGTAATTACTTCTACTGATTTCACCTCATCTCCCTGTGTATTTTCCAGAAGGTTCTTGAGTTCATCACCCGTCAGCATTACTTTTTTATCATTAATTGTTACCAGAATTCCAGTGCTCCCTTTTACACTCAATACACTATTATTGATGGTGACACTTGGTGTATTTTTTAAAATTTCCCAGGCATTGAGTGATGAAATATTGCTGTTTTCCACATTAAATTCCAGGCGGTCTACTTTTCTTTTCACCAGCGGTTTTCGTTTCGTCATAACCACTCCTTCTATTTCCTGTGATTCCTTTTTAAGAATGATATTCAGAGCTTCTGCTTCTTTCAGATCAAGTTTTTTCTCAAATAAAGAATATCCCTGATTTTTAACGACTAGTTTTACATCCTGCTCTGCAATATCTTCCAATACAAATTTTCCGTTATCATCCGTTTTTAATTCTTTGATTAATTCATTTTGGGCATTATATACTTCCACCTTTATGGATGAGAGTTTTTCATTATCGGTATTCATAATGGTTCCTCCGGGCTTTTGTTTCTGGGCAAAAATCAAGACAGGAAAACATAGTAAAAAAAGAATCTTATACATGGCTATTTTTTTATCCTACTTAACAAAACAGTAATTCTGTTTACGGGTACAAAATTCTATATTGACTATAAGAAATATGGTTAATAGAAGGTTAATGATGGGTTAATGTATTTTCAGATATCAACATTCCCAAATTCAGAGGAATGAATTAAGCTTTGTTTTTTACGATTTGAAACGATGGTTAATGGAAGGTTAATAATAAAATAATCACTTCCGGAAAACGCCTAAAGGTTTATCTTTGTTTTAATGATAGCCAAGAGTAAAATTCTGATTTCGGTTTTTGCCGCTCTGTTCCTGCTTTTACTGGGAATTCAGGTTTATTTTATGTACAAAACCTATCAGGTAAAAGAAAGAGATATCTACAGATCCGTGAATGACGGACTCACCCATTACACAGACAATCTTGAGGATATCCAGGAAGCCAAAGAAAGGAATGATGATTCTCTTCAGGAAATCATTATACAATATCATAATAAGGAGATCAGCAAAAAAGATTTTTTACATTATTTCATAGAAAACAGAAAGTCAGCCAGAGAAAGACTGATCCATTATATCGAAAGCCGCTACCAGAAAGATGGTTATGAGATTTCCTCAAGAATACGATACCTTTCTATTGTACATCTTCCGGACAGCACTAAAGTAATCACAGAACCTATTGTTATTTTTGAAACACAAGATAAGATTAAAAACCCACATATTGCCAGTAACGGAAGTTGGGAAACGTCTACCACCAAAAGAAATGATTCAGATAAGGGCCATGTTGAGAAAAGGAATACTTTTCTTGTCAAAACCCAAACTGATTTTGAGATCAGAAATATAAAAAGTATTGTTTTCAAAGAGCTTACTCTATTGATCATTTGTTGTATTATACTGCTTTCAGGAGTTCTTTTACTTTATATTTTCACGATCAGAAATCTGATTAAGCAGCAAAAGCAGGTAGAATTTCTCCACACCATTGTGGATAACATTTCGCATGAATTTAAAACTCCGATCGCTACGTTAAAAATAGCATCAAAGGCATTAAAAAAAGAATGGAATCCCGAAACACTTCCTCTGGTTGACCGTCAGATTTCACGGCTTGAAAGTCTGATGTTTCAGCTTCATAAGGATGAAATACCTGATGAAATGATTGAAATACAACCTGAGGACTGGAATTTTTTCATTCAGGATCTTTCTGTTACGTATCCTGATATTGATTTTAACCTCGAAAATGCAGTCTCAAAAAATCTTCCTTTTGATAAAAACCTGATGGAAACAGTGATTAAAAACCTTTGTGAAAACAGTGTAAAATATGGGGCATCTGCTGTTAAAGTAAACATCAGCAGCTCTTCTCAACAATTGGAAATCAAAGTTTCGGATAACGGACAAGGCATGGAAACGAAAGAACTGAATAACATTTTTGAAAAATTCTACAGAATACAGAACAACAATATCCACAACAGCAAAGGGCTTGGACTGGGGCTTTATTTCGTGAAGAAAATCATTGCCAATTATGGTGGAAAAATAAATGTTTCAAGCCAGCTTAATTTGGGTAGTACTTTCACAATATCAATTCCTTATGAAAACTAAAATCCTTCTGGCTGAAGATGACCCGGATTTCGGAATGATTCTGAAGCAGTATCTTGAATTGGAAGATTTTGAAGTCAGCTGGTTTCAGAATCCTGAAGATGTAGTGCCATTACTTCAAACTGATTTTTCTTTTCAAATGGGGATTCTGGATGTTATGATGCCCAACATTGATGGTTTTTCTCTGGCTAAAATAATTTTAAAGGAGAGAAATAATTTCCCCCTGTTATTTTTAACGGCTAAAAATCAAAAAATAGACCGCCTTACCGGATTGAAAATAGGTGCAGACGATTATATTGCCAAACCCTGTGATCCTGAAGAGCTTGTTTTACGGATTAAAAATATCCTGAAGAGAAGCCTTCCGGCTGTTACAGAAACTCAAATAAGAATTGGAGAATTTTCACTGGATACTACCAAACTTTTGCTATCACATCCTAACGGAAATAACCGGTTAACCATACGTGAACAGGAGCTGCTCCTGTATCTTCTGAAACACAATCGTACGATCATTACAAGAGATAATATTCTGGACAATCTTTGGGAAACCAATGATTATTTTACCGGAAGAAGTCTTGATGTGTTCATCAGCAGGCTTCGTAAATATTTCAATAGTGATCCCCAAATAAAAATCCAATCCCTGAGAGGAATTGGATTTGAGATTGATTTTCCAACCAATTGATTTTTTATAACGACAGGTTCACAATCACAGGGAAATGATCTGATGGATACAAAAGATTTTCCCTTCTGTCATTGATATGTCGGTGAGATTTTATTCTAAAGCCTTGCGTAAAAATATAATCAATTCTATCCTTTGGAACTTCATTGACATTGAAGCCTGTAAACGTTCCTACCGGGCCATAATGTTTGGTTTCGGAATGATAAAAAGTATCTTTCATATGCTGGGAAAGAATTTTAATCGGTTCCGAATCATCTGTCAGGTTAAAATCTCCGCTTAAAGCTACCGGAAGATTCTTTGGATTCAGTTCTTTGATTTTTTTCAGAATGAGTTCTGAAGATTTTACTCTGGCTACATTTCCTACATGATCAAAGTGAAGATTCATGGCAAGGAATTCTTTTTTTGATTTTTTATCTTTAAATACAGCATAGGTACAGATTCTGTTCAATGCAGCATCCCAGCCTTTTGAAGGTTTTTCCGGAGTTTCAGACAGCCAGAATGTCCCTGATTTTACCACTTCAAGTTTATTGGTATCATAAAAAATAGCAGAAAATTCGCCCTTTTCTTTACCATCATCTCTTCCTACGCCTATATAGTCATAGTTCTTTAATCCCGTTTTAATATCTTTCATCTGCTCAGGAAGTGCTTCCTGTACTCCGAAATAATCAGGATGATAATAGGTTAGTAAATCGGCAACATCCTGTTTTCTTTTAGGCCAGGCATTATCTTTATCCGACTCTACATTCAGTCTGATATTAAAACTCATTACGGTAAGGTCTTGTGAGAATCCTAATGCAAAAAACATCAGAAACACCATTGAAAATCTGAAATTCATCTATTATTTTATCATTAAGAGACAAAAATAAAACTTCTCTGTGACAGAAAAGCTTTATTGATGTGATTATATTGTTAAATTATCTTTTTCTTCTTCTATAGATATAAAATACTCCTGAAATTCGGTTTCGGAAACTGGGTTGTCACTTTCAAGTTTTATAACGCCTATGGTTTTATAGTGAGCAGCCAGTTTAATGCCTTTGCTTTTCAGAAATGCTTCAAGCTTCTTTAAATTTATATCTTTCTTTAAAACTGCCAGATAGGTGATCATATGTATACTTGTATTAAACCGTTTCCTATATCTCTGTATTTTATGCCTTCAATAGGCCTTGCCTTTTTTTCAATCAGTTCCCAGATTTCTTTTGCAGATTTATCAGGAAACTGTTCCATGTATAAAGCCGCTAGCCCGGAAACATGCGGTGCTGCCATGCTTGTACCACTCATGCTGTAATACAAATTATTTTTGTTCTTTGTGTTTTTGGGATAGGCACTGATAATATCTACTCCGGGAGCACAGACATTGATATTTCCTCCTGTGGACGGGTTAATCCCTGCGTTTGAAAATCTGGCAATCTTCATCTGACTGTCAATAGCTCCTACCGCCATAATAGATTTTGAATTGGCCGGCATTGAAACAGGCTGCGGAATCTGTGGCCTGTTGCTGTCATTTCCGGCAGCCGCTATAATAAGACAGTTATTTTCCAGCGCTCTTTCTCCAATGGTTTCAAACAGAACGGAAGGTTGGTCATCCAGTTTCACCGGAGATGCCAGCGAAAGAGACAGTATTCTGAATTTTTTACTAATTGCCCAGTCTATGGCATCAATCACACTGCTGGTAGTTCCTCTTCCGTTATCGGCGAGTACTTTTGCTATTTTCAGATTGCAATTCTTAGCTATTCCATAGCGGTTTCCGTTATCACTTCTGGTATTTCCTGTTGCCACTCCTGAACAGTGTGTGCCATGTCCGTTGGGATCTCTGTTCCAGTCCTGGCCATCTATGAAAGATTTGCCTTCAATTTCTTCAGAGGAAAAATCGGGATGGAAAGTTTCAAGACCTGTATCGAGAATGCAGATATCAATTCCTTTGCCTGTATAGTTGGAATTTCCCAGCCCAACAGCCTTAAGGCCCCATTCCATTTCAACAAATGATTTTTGAGGCAAGGGTTTGCTGATGATATATTTTTCAAGTTCTGCAATTTTTTCTGCGAGTCCGGCGGATTGTTTTTTAAGTTCACTGATCAGCTGCAATTCATCTGCAGGAAAAAACTCCCGTTCTTTTTCATAATAAATAATAGAATTCGATTCATCTTTTACGGCACTTTTCAATTGATCTTCATCCATATTATCCACCACAAGAACTCCCAGGTTTTTGTAAAGTACACCGTTATCCTGATCTATGATTTCATAAGAACGGTTTTCTTTAGAGAGAAATTCTGAAGAAGTAATATTCACTTCCAGTTCTTTCTCAATTTTTTTGAGTGCATTTTTCTGCTGGTCTTGCAGCAGAACGATATATCTTCCGGTTTCCATAATGATCTTTTTTAAATTAATTTCAGAAATACCTTTTCGAGAATAAGAAAAATATCCTCCGGAATAATGGTCAGCCTGAGTTTCTTATTAATTCCTGATATGGCTGTATTCTGTTCAACCAGTGAAGCCCAGAAACGTTCAATTTTGGGAACAGAATTCATTTCTTTCAGCTTTTCATCATCCAGAATACCATTTTGATATAATGAAACTATGATTCCTGAAATAAGCTCTTCCGCATCATCAAGCTTTTTATTTTCCTTAGTATAGATCTCCATGAGAATACCATACATGCTTTCCATTCCATTGAATGAAAATCCTCCAAGAATTTCCCGTCTTCCGGTAATTATTTTTTCCATTTTGATAGGGTTAAAACCTCTTTTAACCGTGGAAATCATATTCATAATTTTCAGAACTTCAGATTCATGGCTGGTGTTTCCTTTGGTACGGAAATACTCTAAAACCTCATTAAGGAATACCTCAAACCGCACATCAAAGTCAAAGGATTTGGAAAGATATAAAGCCTGAACATCATTGAAGTGCTCCAGAAGTTCCTTAATTTTCTGTACTGTAAAGTGAATAAGTTCCTGCATTACTCAAAAGTTATCTGTTCTATTTCGTTACCGTCTTTATCTTTGTAAGACACAATCCTGATTCCTTCTTCCTCCATTTCTACATGAAGGTTGATGAATAGTTTATCTTTATCTTCCGCAGCGCTGGTATTCGGATCTATGTAAATATTGTTCAGCTTGGCATTCACCAGTGTATATTTGTTGAGTAAAACCTTTGAAAAAATCTCTTTCAGCTCCTCTGTTTCTTCTTCGGTTGTTCCATCCTGAGGCCGAAAAATCCCGGAATTAAGAAGCTGAACTTTCTTTCTGAGATCCAGTTTAAGAACTTCGTTCGCAGGGAGTTTACCAAATTTCTGATCATTTTTCTCCAGATTACTGAACAGTGTTTTGAACTCTTCGGTCTGGAGCTGTCTTTTGCTGATTTCAGAAATATTCAGTCTTTTCTCTTTATTTGCAAGACGGATTCTCTCATTGAGTTCTGTGACAAACTGATCCTGATTCAGTTTAAAATTATATTTAGAGTCTGAATCTATATCCGTGATTTTGATCGGAATATCCATCTTTACACTGGGCAATGCATATCTTGGAACCTTAAAATACTTAAGGTATTCATGACGGGCATATTCTTTAGCAATAAGAACCGCATTCTCGTCTGCTTTTTTACGAGCCTGAATTATCTCGTTGTTGAGATAATCCAGGTAATCTGATAATTTTATCATCTTTCGTAAAAATATTATTGTGAAAGAAGTCCAAGAACTTTTTCTAATCCTGCAGGCATTTCGTCATTGGTGGCCCGTACTTTCACCCCAAGAGAATATTCTTTTTCCACTTTGATTCCTGTGCTGGAAGTTCTTTTATAAGATACATCCACTTTGAATTTTACAGGTCCCCAACCACCGGATACGCCGGCATTAATACCAAACTCATCACTTACGTCTTTCGTGTACGTAGAATTAAGCTTCACATTAAAGTCTACTTCACAGGTTTCAATTCTGAAACTTGGAACATTCAGCAGGGCAATAAAAGGCACTGAGATTTCTACATCATTCGGAATCGTTTTAGGGTTGGTAGCACTTACCGGCTCATCTTCCTTAAAATCCGGATTCGGAATATTTTTTTTGTATTTGAATTCTGCCATTCTCAGTTTTTTAGGACTGGCAGCATTGGAAGGATCTGTAAGTTCGAATCCAACTTCATTGATGAAATTAACGGTTGCGATAGAGGCATTAGACTGTGCTTTTACACAAGCATCCAAAGGTCCGCCAATAATAGTAGCAAAATCGATACTTCCCAATTCTGCAGCAAAATCCGCACTGGCAGCATCGGAAGTTCTGAAAATCTCTTCATCGGCAGCCATCTTACCGGCAATCAGCTTCATAATTTCGGCAGATGTACCTGAAAAAGATTTTTCCCACTTTTCATCATAATTCTTTTTGAATTCTTCTACAATAGCTAATAATTCTTTATTCGTCAATGAGCTCAGTTCTGAAGTTTCAATTCCAGATACTTTTTCATAGACTGCAGGGGTAAGAACTTTTTCTACTCCCGATAAGAGATCAATTAATTCATTTTTTGTTTTTTTGGCGTGGCTTGCTTCAAGCACTGATTTTAATGTTTCCATGTTTTTTGTTTTTGATTAATATTGTGGGACAAAATTATATCACTGACAGTCAAAAGATTGTAGGAAAACCCCTCTACCTCACCCGGAAAAACACCCTAAAAAATAAAAGCCTGAACTTACTGTTGTAAGTTCAGGCTTTTGTAATGCACACTGTGGATATTTATTTTATAAAACGCAAAGATTATATGAATTCTTCTTATTCTTAAGCAGAATAAGAAAGCAACAAGTTGCTGATGAAGCTGCATGGCTATGCGTTCGCTTAGAAAGAATCAATTTCATTGATTCCTTCTTTACCTCCTTAAAATTCAACATGAGATATTAAATCTTTGCGTTAAATTTAAAGGTAATTATATACAATTTTACATTCATCTGCTATCTTAATTATTATTATGACTCTGTCATTCTGAATATAACGCGTGAAATGAAGAATCCAGGTTTTATATGAGATTCTTCCTTCGTCAGAATGACAATGGTGTAAAATTGTATATAGTCGCCAATTTAAATAGATTCAACGTTTCTATGCCGGCGTTTTACTGTTGTTTTCAAGATTGACATCAGGAACTACAGAATCCGGATCCAGTCTCACTTCGTTTATTTCCTTTTTAGAATCTACTTTGAATGTCCATTCTGTATTTCTTTTCCAGACCTCAACAGGGATTTTCATAGTCTGTGCCGTTCCATCTTTGAATTTGATCTGCACGGTTGTAGGCATTGGAAGCTGACCAATATTTTCCACCGTGATCTGAACTCCGTTCTTAAAATCTCCGTTGATATATTTTACGTTTTTAACAGCCTGATCAATTTTCCATTTATTAAAGAACCATCCTCTCCAGAACCAGTTTAGTTCTTCTCCGGAAACATTTTCCATCGTATGGAAGAAATCCCATGGTGTAGGATGTTTAAAAGCCCAGCGGTCTATATACGTTCTGAATGCTTTGTCAAATTTTTCAGGTCCGAGAATGCTTCCTCTTAAAACATCCAATCCTGTTCCAGGCTTATAGTAAGCCAAAGCACCGATACTTCTTTCTTTCATATTATCCGGACCTACCATTACAGGCTCAAGATTGTCAGTCAACAAATATGTTCCTGATCTTGCCAGATTGGGTTTATTATAATATTCTCCTTTATTGAAAGCCTCTGTTGAAAGTCCGTTAATGAAAGTATTAAATCCTTCATCCATCCATGCAAACAGTCTTTCGTTAGATCCTACGATCATAGGAAACCAGTTGTGTCCAAACTCGTGATCTGTAACGCCCCAAAGGTCTTCTCCTTTGGAATCCATATGACAGAATACGATTCCCGGATACTCCATTCCGCCTTCATTTCCTGCAACATTGGTAGCAGCCGGATAAGTGTATTCGTACCATTTTTTCGAATAATGTTCTATGGCAGCCTTCGTATATTCTGTAGATCTACCCCATGCTTTCTCACCGGCACTTTCTGCAGGGTAAGCAGAGATAGCCAGAGATTTTTTTCCACTAGGTAAATTGATTTTTGCAGCATCTAAAATAAATCCGGCAGAAGATGCCCACGCAAAATCTCTTGTCTGCGTAATTTTAAATTTCCAGGTTTTTGTACCGGAAGCTTTATTTTTACCGATTTCAGACTCAGGACGGATCATTACCGTTTTATCACTGTTTCTTGCCTCGTTCCATCTGCTGATCTCTTCTTTGCTGTATACTTCTTTCTCATTCAGAAGTTCTCCGGATGCTACTACATAATGATTGGCAGGAACCGTAATATTGGCTGTAATGTTCCCGTATTCCAAATAAAACTCCGAAGCTCCAATATAGGGAAGCGTATTCCATCCCATAACATCATCATACACACACATTCTGGGATACCATTGTGCCATGGTAAAAATTTTACCGTTTTTCGTATCCTGTATTCCCATTCTGTCGGAACCATAATCAGGAGAAATAAAGGAATATTCAATTTCTATTTTGGCAACTCCTCCATTGGCTTTCAGTTCTTTTGGAAGATCAATCTGCATCCTTGTATCGGTAATGGTATATTTTACTTCTTTTTTACCGTCTAGCTTTACTGATTTAATGGTATATCCACCATTAAATTCTTCACCATGTGCTCCATTTCTGCTTCCCGAAAGCGGAACGACACCATTTCCTCTGGAATCTTTTGCAAACAGATTCTGATCCAGCTGCAGCCACAGAAACCCTAATTTGTCAGGACTGTTGTTGGTATAAGTAATTTCTGCTGTACCTGTAATCTCTTTTTTATTTTCATTCAGGCTGACATTCAAATGATAATCTGCTGAATTCTGCCAATAAGCATGTCCCGGCTGTCCGCTTGCAGAACGGGTTGCCGTGCCTGTCTGTGGATAAAAGAACGGCTTAAATGCTTCTACGTAATCGTATTTCGGAGTTTGTTGTGCGTATGCAGATCCTGAGAACAGAACCACTGCAAGCGTCGAAACAAGGGTTGGAAGTTTAAAATTCATTTGAAAAAGTATTATTTAACTGTATAGGTAAAAAAAAGTCCCGGATTTGTTACACATCCGGGAGTTTTTTTACTATAAGTTTTATTTAATTCGATTTTTTTGCTTTAATCATCGCTTCTAAAGCATCCCACATTTCACGAGGAATTTCTTCAAGCATATTAAATTCTCCGGCTCCCTGAAGCCATTCTCCGCCATCAATGGTTACTACTTCACCATTCATATACGCTGAATAATCAGAAACCAGATAAGCGGCAAGGTTGGCAAGCTCCTGGTGTTCTCCTACTCTTCTCAACGGAACTTTCTTTTTCATATCGAATTTTTCCTGAAGATCTCCCGGAAGAAGTCTGTCCCAAGCCCCTTTTGTAGGGAAAGGTCCCGGAGCAATAGCATTGAAACGGATTCCGTATTTCGCCCATTCTACCGCCAATGATCTGGTCATAGCCAGAACTCCGGCTTTTGCACAGGCAGATGGTACTACATAGGCAGAACCTGTCCATGCATAGGTTGTTACGATATTCAATACAGTTCCCGGAGTTTTAGAATCTATCCAGTGTTTTCCTATGGAAAGAGTACAGTTTTTTGTTCCTTTCAGAACAATATCCAGAATAGAATCAAAAGCGGAATGAGTCAGTTTTTCTGTTGGAGAAATAAAGTTTCCGGCAGCGTTATTCAACAAAATATCAATCTTCCCGAATTCTTTTAACGTAGCTTCTTTCATGGCTTCCACTTCATCCCAGTTTCTTACATCACAAGCTACACAAAGAACTTTACCACCTGTTTCGTCTTCCAGTTCCTTAGCTGTAGTTTGTAGTTTTTCCAGATTTCTGGAAGTAATCACCACTTTGGCGCCTAATTCAAGAAAGTATTTGGTCATTGCTTTTCCAAGACCGCTTCCGCCTCCTGTTACAATTGCTACTTTATCTTTTAATGCCCCTTCGCGCAGCATAGGTTGTGTATATAGACTCATAAAATATTTTTTCTTAAAAATAATAAATATTGAAATGCAATCCCTTAAAATAGATTGATAAATAATGCTACAAATAATTATTCTTCACATAGAAGCTCTCTCAACTTTTACATTCATGATTTTTAACCCCAAAAGACATAAAAGTTTTAAGTGCTTAAGTTTTTCAGAGGCCAACTTTATGTAAATAAGTACATCAAAGATTTTCATCTTATTTGAACTTTTTTCCAGCATTATTTTAAACTTACTTAAGCAGACAAAATGAAAGCTTTTGTGCCTTTTGTGGTTTTATGAAGTTTAGGCGTCTTTATAAACTATTCGAAAAGAAAATAGCCTGATAACAATTACCAGGCTATTTTTTCATTTGTTAAAACAATGTATTAAGAAGCTACCACTCCTTTGAACGAAAGTGTCTTAGGAGTTTTGCTGTCACTAGTCGTAACATTTACAGTCTTCATAAATGGTCCTACCGCTGCTGCGTTATAGCTGGCTTCTACAAATCCTTTTTTTCCTGGCTGGATAGGTGTTTTTGTATAATCAGCTGTAGTACATCCGCATGAAGGTGCTACATTCTGAATAATGATTGGTTTTGAACTTGTGTTGGTAAATTCAAATCTGATCAATTTTGGTTTTCCCTGAGGGATATTTCCAACATCTATTGATTCTGATTTCCATTTAATAGCATCAGCTACCATTTTTACAATGGATGGAGCATCTGTAGTCAATACATTCGCATAAAAAGGAGAGCATGCTAACACTGCTAAAAGAGCTGTAATTTTTAGTTTTTTCATGAGTATAAATTTTAATATTTGAAACTGATTATTTTCTTTCGATGTAACAAATGTAAAGCAGAGAATGATGATAACTTGTTAACCGCTGTCAAACATTTGTTAACGAGTTGTTAATAATAAAAGATAAATAGATATTTTTGGATAATATTGCCTCAGTAAATGAAAATAAAAAGACTCAATATTATAATAACGCTGGGATTTATTGCTATTATCGGAATTTTAATAGCACAGCTGATGTGGACCCGGCAGGCTTATAATCTTGAAGATAAAAAATTCAATCAGAAGGTCAATATTGCCTTAATGGAAGTTGCGGAAAAACTCTCCGGAGGAAAGACGTCCTATACTGAAAACCCTGTACAAAATATTGCCAATGACTATTATGTGGTTAATATTAATAATGAATTTCATCCTGTCGTTCTGGAATATTACCTGAAAACAGAATTTACCCGTTTTCAAATCAATACAGACTATGTATATGCATTATACAACTGCCACAGCGATAAGATGGTATATGGAAAGTATATGACTTCTCATCAGGAAAGCCCCAGTAACAAAGTGATCAATTTTCCTAAGCATAAAAATCTGATCTATTACTTTTCCATCCGTTTTCCTGATAAAACAACTTATCTGATCAGTTCATTAAGGTTCTGGTATCTTCTTACATTTGCTCTTATTATCATCCTTCTGGTGTATGTATATTCTATTTATACGATCATCCAGCAGAAGAAGTTTTCGGAGCTGCAACGTGATTTCATCAATAATATGACCCACGAGTTTAAGACACCTTTATCCTCAATACTTCTGGCATCGGAAGCTCTTAATAAGCAGAATCTGATTCAAGAGAACTCCAAATTGCAGACGTATACCTCTATTATCATCAATCAAAGCCACAAGCTTAATAGTCATATTGAGAAAATTCTGAATATTGCTAAGAATGATGCAGCAGGACTTTCGTTAAAGCCTCAGAAAATTCTCCTTCTTCCCTTTATTCAAGAGATTTCAGACACTATACAGCAAAAAAATAAAGACCTCAGCATCGAGATTGATATTGAAAACAGCACTTCGGTAATGGCCGATGAATTTCACTTTACCAACATCATCTATAACCTTTTAGATAACTCCGTAAAGTATTGCGAAACAAAGCCTGTTATTAAAATTTCAGCTCATAAAGACTCAAAAGGATTATATTTAAAGTTTAAAGACAACGGAATGGGGATTCCGGCTAAAAATATTCCTCATATTTTTGAAAAATTTTATCGGGTACATACCAAAAGAAGTGAAGAAGTGAATGGTTTCGGGTTGGGATTATTTTATGTAAAAAAAGTAGTTCAGCAGCATCACTGGAAAATTTCTGTTGAGAATAATGAAGACAAAGGAATTACCACAACCCTCTTTTGCCCGTTTTCAGTTTAATTAAATATAAGTATGGAGAAATCTAAAATTTTATATGCCGAAGATGACAAAACCATAGCTTTTCTGGTGGAGGACAGCTTGGAAAGTTATTATGATATCAGCTGTTATTCTGATGGTGAATCTGCATTGGAGGCATTTAACAGCAAAGATTTTGACATTTGCCTGCTGGATATTATGATGCCCGGAATGAACGGGTTTGAAGTGGCCCAAAGGATACGCAGTAAAAATTCTGAAATTCCTATTATCTTTATTTCTGCAAAAGCTTTAAAAGAAGACAGAATCAAAGGACTTAAAATAGGCGCTGATGATTATCTGGTAAAACCATTCAGTATTGAAGAATTGATGCTGAAAATTGAGGTTTTCCTGAAACGTACCAAGAAAACAGATACCACTCCTCTAAAGTATAAAGTTGGGAAATATGATTTTGATCCTAAAAACTATACTCTGCAGGGTACGGAAAACAGTATCACGCTTACACAAAGAGAATCTGACCTGCTTTTATATTTTATCCGCCACAAGAATCTGGTAGTCAAAAGGCAGGATATTCTAAAGGCTATCTGGGGTGATGATGATTATTTTATGGGACGAAGTCTTGATGTATTTATTTCCCGATTGCGAAAGGTACTGGCCGAAGAACAGAATATTTTAATAGAAAACCTGCATGGAATAGGTTTCCGTTTTTCTGAAAAAGAATAAATAATACCGAATCACTTAAAAACACAACAGCAAATGATGATTTTAATTAATTTTAAACTTTGAAAATTTGTCATTAATGAAAAATCACAAACCCACTGTTTTTCTATTTCTTTTATTTTTAAGTATACAATTTAAAGCTCAAAAATTTGAAAAATTAATACAATATGTCAATCCTCTGATCGGTACCGAAAAGATGGGACATACTTATCCCGGAGCAACGGTTCCTTTTGGGGCAGTACAGCTAAGCCCTGAAACGGATTCCATTTCTTATGAGCTTAACGGGAAGTACAATGGTGAAATTTATAAATACTGCGCCGGCTACCGTTATGAAGATAAAACCATCGTAGGGTTCAGTTCTACCCATTTCAGCGGAACGGGACATTCCGACCTCGGAGATTTTCTGATCATGCCTACTGTAGGAAAACTTCAATTGAATCCGGGAACGGCTTCCCACCCTGAAAGTGGCTATAGAAGCAGGTTTTCTCATCAGAACGAAACGTCAGAAGCAGGATATTATAAAGTAAAACTGGATGACCACAATATTCTGGCAGAGCTTACGGCAACACCACGAGTGGGAATTCACCGCTATACTTTCCCAAAATCCGACCAGGCTCATATTATTCTGGATCTGATGGCCGGTATTTACAACTATGATGGGAAAAATGTCTGGACCTATGTTCGGGTAGAAAACGGAAATACCATCACAGGCTATCGCCAGACCAACGGTTGGGCAAGAACCAGAACGGTTTATTTTGCAATGAAATTTTCAAAACCGTTTAAATCTTATGGCCAGAAAAATTATGATGAAAAGCAGGTTTACAAAGGGTTTTGGAGAAAATTCGACCAAAATCAGAATTTCCCTGAAATTGCAGGTAAGAACCTGAAAATGTATTTTGACTTTGATACTAATGAAAATGAAGCCATTGAAGTCAAACTTGCTATTTCTCCGGTAAGCCAGACCAATGCTTTGGAAAACCTGGAAAAAGAAGCCGGAAATATAACTTTTGATCAGGCTAAAACTCAAGCCCAGAACAACTGGAATAAAGAATTAAATAAAATTGTCATTAAAGGTTCTGATACCGAAAAGACGAATTTTTATACCGCAATGTACCATACCTTTATTAATCCTACTACTTACATGGATATCAATGGAGAATATAAAGGTCTGGATCAGAATGTTCATCAAGCAGATGGCTTTACCAATTATACAACCTTTTCTTTATGGGATACCTACCGTACGCTACATCCTTTCTTTAATATTATCCAGCCTAAACGAAATGGGGATATGGTAAAATCCATGATGGTTCATTATCATCAGTTTTCAATGAAAATGCTGCCTATCTGGTCACATTATGCTAACGATAACTGGTGTATGAGTGGCTACCACAGTGTAAGTGTTGTTGCTGATGCCATTATTAAAGGGAATTATGAAGGTGATCCTGAAGAAGCTTTAAAAGCATGTATAGAAACGGCTAACAAAAGAAATTACGAGGGCATTGGGCAATATATTGATCTTGGATACATTCCGGCAGAAAAAAACGGAACTTCAGTTTCCAATACACTGGAATACGCCTATGATGACTGGGCTATTGCCCAGCTGGCAAAGCATTTAAATAAAACAGAAATCTACAATCAGTTTATCAAGCGATCTGAAAACTGGAAAAATAATTTTGATAAAACAATTGGGTTTATGCGTCCACGTCTGGCAGATGGAAGCTTTAAAAAAGATTTTGATGTGTTAAGCACCCATGGACAAGGCTTTATTGAAGGAAACTCATGGAACTATAGTTTCTTTGTTCCACAAAATCCGGATGAGCTGATCACCATGATGGGTGGAAAGAAAAAATTTGCATCAAAACTGGACGAACTGTTTACCATGCATTTACCTGATGAATTCTTTGCAGACACTGAAGATATTACACGGGAAGGAATTATCGGTGGATATGTTCACGGGAATGAACCTGCTCACCATGTTGCGTATTTCTATAACTGGGCAGGACAGCCATGGAAAGCACAGGCACAGATCCGCCGGATTCTGGAAATGCAGTATAAAGCAACACCGGACGGATTGGGAGGAAATGATGATGCAGGGCAAATGAGCGCTTGGTATATTCTAAGTTCATTAGGTTTTTATCCTGTAGCTCCCGGTTCAGAAGATTATTCAATTGGAAGTCCTGCAATTGACCACGCTGTACTGAATCTGGAAAATGGAAAAACTTTTGAAATTGAAGCCATCAACCAAAGTCCGAAAAATGTATATGTTCAGAAAGTTCTTCTGAATGAAAAAGAAATAAAGAATTTTACTTTGAAACATTCTGAAATTATGAAGGGAGGAAAGCTTACATTTTATATGGGGAGTAAGGCGAAGAAGTAAGAAGTCGAAAGATTAAAATAATAAGTTTTGGCTAAAGCCAATGGAAGAATCTAAATAAAGAGAGCGGGCTAAAGCCCGCTCCTATTGATTTATCTTGATAATCTCAGGTTAATCTAAGACTATTCTTCGAATATATCTTATTAATCCCTTGCTTCAAAAAGTAATCGCTCTCCGAATTTCTCTTCTGCAATTTTACCATTGTCATACACCAGATGTCCATTGACAAAGGTGTGCGTAACTTTTGAATGGAAATTCATCCCTTCTAATGGGCTCCAACCGCATTTATAGAGTAAATTATCTTTGGAAACTGTCCAGTTTTCATTTAAATCAACTAAAACAAGATCCGCTTTATATCCTTCTCTCACAAAACCTCTTTTTTCAACTTTAAAAAGAATCGCCGGATTATGACACATTTTTTCAACGATTTTCTCAAGGGATATTTTACCGTTTTTATAATTTTCCAACATCACAACTAATGAATGCTGTACCAAGGGTGCTCCTGAAGGACACTTTGTATATACATTGTTCTTCTCTTCTGCTGTATGCGGAGCATGGTCTGTAGCAATCACATCAATTCTGTCATCCAGTAATGCCTCCCAAAGAGCATCTTTATCTTTTTGAGTTTTTACCGCCGGATTCCATTTGATAAGGCCCCCTCTTGTTTCATAATCTTCATTGGTAAAAGTAAGGTGGTGAACACATACTTCAGCCGTGATCTTTTTATCTTTTAAAGGAATATCATTTCGGAAAAGCTCCATTTCCTTTGCTGTTGAAAGGTGGAAAACGTGAAGTCTTGCTCCTGTTTTTTTTGCAAGCTCAATCGCTTTGGATGAAGATTTATAACATGCCTCTTCACTTCTGATCAGGTGATGGAATTTTACAGGAATATCATCCCCGTATTCATCCATATATTTCTGAGTATTGGCTCTGATGGTGGCTTCATCTTCACAGTGAACGGCAATCAGCATTTTTGTATTGCTGAAAATATTCTCCAGTGTTTCCGGATTATCCACCAGCATATTTCCTGTAGAGGATCCTAAGAATAATTTGATCCCCGGAACATTTCTTGGATTTGTTTTCAAAACTTCCTCAAGATTATCGTTCGTTCCTCCCATCATAAAACCGTAGTTGGCATACGCTTTTTGAGAAGCAATCTCATACTTGTCTGCTAATAATTCCTGAGTAACAGCATTAGGAACCGTATTCGGCTGATCAATGAAACTTGTTGTTCCACCTGCAATGGCAGACCTTGATTCACTTTCAATATCTCCTTTATGAGTAAGCCCTGGCTCTCGGAAATGCACCTGATCGTCTATTACTCCGGGAAGAAGGTACTTTCCTGAACCATCAATAATCTGATCGGCATCTTCAGAAATACCGCCAGCTATTTTAGCTATCAAATCATTTTCTATCAGGATATCACTTTCAAAGACTTTTCCTTCGTTAACAATATTTACATTTTTTATAAGAACTTTCATTTCAATTTATTTCCCTGTAAAATTAATATTTTAAGTTTTAATTCACCCCAAAATCGCAAAACGAATACTTAAAGTTTTACATTTGCAAAAAAATTCGACTTTGTATAAGAAACTATTAGGACAGACAATCATCTACGGAGTAGGGGCAATAGCACCAAGAATCATTCTATTCATCCTTAATCCGCTTTTGATCTATAAGATTCCCAATGAAGGTTTTGCAATTTTCACACAGCTTTATGCGTGGATCTCATTTGTTAATATTATTCTTTCTTTTGGTTTTGAAACCGCCTATTTCAGATTTTCAGCTGAAGAAGATAACGAGAAAAAAACTTTCAATACCTCGTTCTGGTTTTTATTTTCTACTTCCACTCTTTTCCTTGCTTTGTGTTATTTATTTAATCAGCCTATTGCAGATTATGCCGGATATCATGATAACCCTGAGTATATCAAATGGTTTGCGCTGATTGCATTTTTCGACAATCTATTGGTGATTCCTTTTGCATGGCTGCGTTTTCATAATAAACCTATCAAATATTCTGCTGTACGAATTGTTCAGTCCATATTTCAGGCTGTTTTCACAGCTGCACTCTTCTTTTGGATCCCGGAAAGCCTATCAAAAAGTATGGGATTGGATCAAAATGTAGACTACCCGTTCTTCAGCAATCTTGCAGGAAGTGCATTGGGCTTTCTATTATTATTTCCAATTATATTAAAAGTAAGATTCCAGTTTGTCACTTCATTGTTCAGACGCATGATCAAATATTCTTTTCCTCTTATGCTGGCAGGTCTGGCTTTCATGGTCAATGAAAATTTTGATAAATCCATTCAGAGAAATCATATTTCAGACGAAGAAGCTGGTGCTTATGGAGGCTGCTATAAGCTTGCTGTATTGATGACATTGTTTGTTACCGCTTACCGAATGGGTATTGAACCTTTCTTCTTTAAACAAATGGATAAAGGTGATGCTAAAAAAACGTATGCCAAAGTAGCGGAATATTTTGCTTTTTTCGCCTGTGCTGTTGCCTTAGGAATTATTGCAAATGTATCGTGGCTGAAAGCCGTTTTTATTCCTAATAAATCGTATTGGATCGCTATAGATATCATCCCGATTATTGTTATTGCCAACCTTTGTTTTGGAATCTATTATAACTTTTCAACATGGTATAAAGTAACAGACAGAACCAGTATGGGAACGGTTATTTCATGGCTTGGTGCTGGAATCAACATTGCTCTTAACCTTTTAGCTTTAAATTACTATCACAGCATGATCGGTTCTGCATGGGCTACTTTCGGAGCGTATGTTATTATGATGATCGTCTCTTATCTGCTAGGTCAGAAATACTATCCTATTCCTTACAGAATGAAGAAAATATCCTTTTTCCTGATCCTGCTTGGCGTTTTTAGTTTCATCATTGTAAAATACCTTAACTATAATATTATAACAAGTAATCTTCTCTTTTTGGTCTTTACCGGAATGTTGATTTATTCTGAAAAAAACCTTATTCTATCGAGAATCAGAAAGAATTAAACTTTGGTCTTTATTTTGCTTGTAAACAAACCTATTTCCAATTTAAACAAATATTTAAAAAGATATTAATCATAGTCTATCAAAGATTTTAATTATTACCTTTAACCTAAATATTAAAAACAACGAATAAAACATCTTTTATACATATAATTTATGAAAATTATTGTCCCTATGGCTGGACGTGGTTCCAGATTACGTCCACATACACTGACAGTTCCAAAACCTCTTATTCCTATTGCAGGAAAACCTATCGTACAGAGGTTGGTGGAAGATATTGCTAAAGTTGCAGGAGAAAATATTGAAGAGGTAGCTTTTATCATCGGAGATTTTGGCCCTGAGATCGAAAAATCCCTTATTCAGATTGCTGAAAAGCTGGGAGCAAAAGGAAGTATATATTATCAGAACGATCCTCTTGGAACCGCTCATGCCATCAAATGTGCTGAACAGTCTATGCAGGGAGATATTGTTATTGCTTTTGCAGATACCCTTTTCCGTGCAGATTTCCAGTTGGATAAAAATTCCGATGGTGTAATCTGGGTGAAAAGTGTGGAAGATCCATCTGCTTTCGGAGTAGTAAAATTGGATAATTACGGTTTCATTACCGACTTTGTTGAAAAACCAACGACTTACGTTTCAGATCTTGCCATTATCGGTATTTATTACTTCAACAGTGCTGAGAAACTGATGGAAGAGATCAACTATATCATGGATAATGATATTAAAAACGGAGGTGAATATCAATTGACAACAGCCCTTGAAAATCTTAGAGCAAAAGGAGCTAAGTTTACGCTTGGAAAAGTAAACGACTGGATGGATTGCGGTAACAAAAATGCTACCGTAGAAACCAACAGTAAAATCCTTGAATATGAAAGAGAGGAAATGATGCATTATCCGGCTTCTGCTGTAATTGAAAATTCTCTGATTATTCAGCCTTGCTTTATTGGGGAAAATGTAAAAGTTTCTAATTCAAAAGTAGGTCCCGGTGTTTCTTTAGGAAACAATACCACTGTTATAAACTCTAATATTGAAAACTCTCTGATCCAGGAAAACACAAAAATCAATCATGGAAATCTTTCCAATTCTATGATCGGTAATTCTGCACAGTACTTCGGAGTTGCCAGAGAAATTTCTTTAGGTGATTATTCAGTTTTAGATTTTTTATCTAAATAAGAATAGAAAACATTTAACATAAACAACACATCATCAAGCCACACAATATGTTTTGTGTGGTTTGGCGTTAATATTGCACCGTATTTTTTTAATTAAAGATAAATACATGAAAAATTGGATCCCTTTTCTTTTATTGCTTCTTGCCTTATCGTCCTGTAAGACCCGTAACACTGCTCAAAATGATACAGATCATACACGGGACAGCATTAATACTACAAAAGATAATGGAGATCCAAAAGATGTGAATGAACCGGTGAAAGACAAATACACCTTTTATGAGCATGTATTGATCCCTCCAAAATTTGAACAGATCAAAATAGACAGCAAGGTAAAAGTAGAAACAGGAAGCTATGTTCCTACACTGGATGCAACCATCTATATTGAAAATGACAAAAAGGTATGGATGAACCTCCGGGCCTTGTTCATCAATGCGGCAAGAGGTATTGCCACTCCGGAAGGAATCAAAGGACAGGATAAAATCAATAAAACTTATATCGACTCTGATTTTGACTATCTTAATAATCTACTGAATGTTAATTTCATTGATTATAAATCTCTGGAAAAAATTTTACTGGGAAGAACCTTTGTAAAAATCAACGACAAGCAGTTTAACCTGACTCAAAATGCACAAGGGTTCAATATTGTTTCCACGATCAACCAGAAAATTGTAACCGATGAAAAAAACAGGGAATATAAGATTGCTATCCAATACGATACCAATTACGATTTACTATCTGTCAATTTAAAGGATATTCTGTCATCAGACGAACTGGATGTTTCTTATAGTGACTGGAATGAATACGAAGGAATCCGCCTTCCGAAAAATGTTAAAATAATTATAAAAGGCTCAAAATCTAGTCAGATTTTACTGGAAAACACGAAATTTGACTTTTCGAGGATGGAAACACCTTATTCTGTACCATCCAGTTATAAGAAAATTGAGATTAAATGATTAGAAAATTTAGCTTTTTAATAGGTGTTTTGATGTTCGGACTGCACCAGGGACAGCAGACCAAAGAACAGCTGCAGAAGCAGAATGCCGAACTTAAAAAACAAATTGCACAAATAAATACCGATTTAGCCAAGACCAGAAGTGAATCTAAACTTTCTGTAGCCTATCTTTCTAACGTCAACCAAAAGTTGGTTTTAAGAGAAAAGGTTTATAATAATACACAGAAAGAAAAAAGATTCATCGAGGATGATATCTATTTACGTCAGCTGGAAATCAACCGTCAGAATAAAGAACTGGCTGTTTTGAGAAAAAACTATGCTGAAGTTTTGGTGAATGCTTATAAAAACAAAGGAGTACAGAACAAAGTAACTTTCATACTTTCTGCTAAAAATTTAGGAGAAGCCATACGAAGAGTTCAATATCTGAAACAATACTCAGACTACCAGGATAAAAAAGCGGCTGAAATCACAGACGCGGCCAACCTCATCAAAAAGACCATCGCACAAAAACAAAACTCTGTAAAAGCGAAGGAATCCCTTTTGGTAAATCAACAGAAAGATCTGGCAACCATCAATACTGAAAGAACTCAAAAAGAACAATTAGTAGCAGAATTTAAGAAAAATGAATCTAAGCTGACTGCTGAACTTAAACAAAAACAAGTTCAGTCTAAAGCATTGGAAGGACAGATCAGAGCTATTATTGCGGAGGAAATCAGAATTGCTAAAGCGGAAGAAGAAGCAAGGAAAAAAGCGGAAGCAGAAAAAATTCGTTTAGCGAAATTAGCTGCTGAAAGAGAAAAAGCAAGAATCGAAGCTGAAGCTAAAGCAAGAGCAGAAGCCCTTGAAAGAGAAAGAAGACTGGCAGAAGCAGAAGCTAAGAGAGCAGCAGATCTGGCAGCAAAAAGAGCTGAAGAAGAAAGAAAACGTAACGAGGAAGCAGCAAAAGCAGAAGCGAGTGCAAGAGATGAATCCAGACGATTAGCCGCTAAAAAAGCTTCAGATGAAGCCAATGCAAAAGCAAAAGAAGCAGCAGATAAATTGACAGCAGCAAGAGCCGCAGAAGCCGCCCTTACCAAGAGAAAGGAAGAAGAGAAAAAAGCGGCTGAAGCTAAAGCAATGACAAGCTACGGAGTTTCCACTGCTACAGGAAACAGTTTTGCAGATAACAGAGGAAGACTTGGTTATCCTGCAGATAGAGCCGGACAAATCACTCACCGTTTCGGAAGACAGCCACACCCTGTTTTCAAAAATATTACTGAAGAAAATAACGGTATCAAAATTTCCGTTCCTTCAGGTACACGTGCAAAATCTGTGTTCCCGGGATCAGTATCTTCAGTACTGGCCAACAATGACGGAACAAAGACCGTAATCATCAAACACGGAGGTTATTTTACCATTTATTCCAACTTAGGAAATGTAAGCGTTTCCAAAGGACAGCAGGTTTCATCAGGAACTCCGGTAGGTACAATAGCTCAGGATTTTGATGGCGCTTATACACTTGATTTCCAAGTATGGAACGGAAGTACACCAGTTGATCCATTAGGTTGGATTTCATATTAAAAAAAGTGTAACTTTACAAAAATTTTAAGAGATGAATACACTAACAATACTTGCCTTATCTTGGCAGCACATCCTTATCGTAGCAATACTTCTAGTATTACTTTTTGGAGGAAAGAAAATTCCGGAATTAATGAGAGGAGTAGGTTCAGGAATCAAGGAATTTAAAGATGCAGTAAAAGAAGAAGATAAACCTGGTTCTGAAAACAATAAATCGGCTTCCAATAATAACAATTCTTCCAGCAACTAAAATTCCGTAGAATTAATGAAATTTACTGAGACTGCATGGAAAGTCTTCAATCAAGCTATTGAAGACTATCACGTGTCTGATGACGTTAACACTCTAATTAATAACCCGTTCGAAAAAGATAGTTTGGAACGGATTTTGTATGCAAAGAACTGGATTGATACCGTTCAATGGCATTTGGAAGATATAATTAGAGATGAAAATATTGATCCGGCAGAGGCTCTTCAACTGAAGAGAACAATAGACGCCTCCAATCAGAAAAGAACTGATCTGGTAGAATATATTGACGGCTGGTTTCTTAATACGTTTGAAAATATAACTCCTAAACCTGAAGCAAAAATAAATACGGAAACTCCCGCTTGGGCAGTAGACAGGCTATCAATTCTTGCATTAAAGGTTTATCATATGTCGTTAGAAGCTAATAGAGAATCCGCTTCTGAAGAACACAGAAACAACTGCCAGGCTAAACTGGATGTTCTGCTTACTCAGAAAGAAGACCTATCAACTTCTATAGATCAGTTGCTTACTGATATTGAAAACGGTAACGTTAAGATGAAAGTGTACAAACAAATGAAAATGTACAACGATGAAAGTCTTAACCCAATCCTTTATCAAAAAGGGCAACAGAAATGAAACGACTATTTTTCTTTGGAGTACTTATCATATTAACATCTTCCTGCGCAACGGAAAAGCTTAATCTTTCTCCGTTGTCAAATAATTTTTATAGTGATGCTAAAGGGTCTGATTCAGACAGAAGCTCAAAGAAGAATTTTAATATCAATATTAAACAGAATGTAAATGCTTCTGAAATTTCAAATATGATCTCTACTTTTCCCAAGTTTAAAAACAACGGATTAAATGATGAGATTACCAGCTTGAAATACAGCCTTCAGAATTATTTATATGCTATTGATGCCAGCAATTCTGCAGGAAAGAGCAGAGCCCTTAAAAGCTTCGAAAAATCATACAAAAAAATTCAAAAGCTAAGGCAGAATCTTGACAGAGACGACGATGAAGTTCTTAACAGATATCTTGTACGTTTAAAAACCAATATTTCTGTTATTGAAGATACTTTGCCAGGAAGTTAAAAACTAATTGAACGATCAATGATTAAAATTCAGGCGGAAGCCAATGTTCCCACAGAGCACGGCACTTTCCGAATGATAGCTTTCTCCGAAAACGAAAACGACTGGATGCCTCATATGGCCATCGTTGCTGAAAATACAGATTTCTCAAAACCAGTCAATGTTCGTTTCCATTCAGAATGTATTACCGGAGAAGTTTTCCATTCAAAAAAATGTGAATGCGGCCAACAATTGGATGCTGCAATGAAATATATCCATGAAAACGGTGGAATTATCATCTACCTTCGACAGGAAGGAAGAAACATCGGGATCATCAACAAACTGAAGGCATACTCACTACAGGAAAAAGGACTGGACACTGTACAGGCTAACCTTGAACTGGGACTTCCCGCAGATGACAGAAACTTTGGCGTAGCCATTGAAATCCTTAATCTATTGGAGGTAAAAGATATCAACCTTCTTACCAATAATCCTGAAAAGGTAAAATATGTTGTAGACAGCAATATTCACCTTAATTCAAGAGTACCATTACAGATTCCGGCCAATGAAATAAGCAAAGGATATCTGCAGACAAAAAAAGACTTCTTTGGACATCTTCTGGATGACAATGATAACTAAATAAAATAGAAAGAAAAGCTTCAGAATATTCTGAGGCTTTTTTTGCCATTTATCTAGTTCATACTTTAGCCTAAAAGCTTCTGTATATAAAATATCATTCTAAATATTCTTAACAAGAAATCCTCTCGCCAGCGATACCCATGACTCAAATGATGTGATCATTATCCACGTTTATAAATCAAAAGCCCCGAGAGATATTTCTCCCGGAGCTTTTTTAATTATAAAAAACTGAAAAGATATTCTAAATTATTTAGTCTTTATTTTAGACTCGTCAATATTGTAATATTTAATTACGCTTTTGTAATCGTTGTAATCTACAGCAGAACCTTTAGCAGCTTTCGCACCACCTGTACCTGTTCCATTTGCAGGAAGGATAAGAACTCTGAATTTTTTATTCTGATAGTACGTTGGGTTAGCTGTTAAGCTAAATGTATTGGTAGAGTTAATATTAATAGTAGCAGCATACTTGCTGAAATCAAAAATATAATCTACAGCATCATTATTGGCGTTCCCCACATACGATGTATAAGGAAGAAGTTTCCATACAGGAGAATCTCCGTCAGTCCCATTCTGCATATAAATAAGCACCATATCAGACTGTACTAATGGACTGTTAAAGTCATCACTCCATCTGTAAAGATTATCAGTAACTCTTGTAAAATTAGGGCTAATATCAAATGACTGATTTATTGTATCATAATCTTTTGCTACCACAACATCATCACTATTGTCACAGCTATAAGCGGTAAAACCTACAGCCCCCAGGAATAAAAAGAGAAGTATTTTTTTCATTTTTAGTAAAGTTTAGTTATTATTTATATTGCGTATTCAAATCATATACCAAAAATCTCAAAAACTTTGTTTTCCTCATTTTTTTAATTGTATTTTTGTTCTTATTCAAAAAGTCATGAAGAAATTATTATATACTTCACTCTTTATTGTTGCATTGATAAGCCCTACGATTAAGGCCCAGTATCAGCCCAAAAATGCGTCCAAAGAAGATTTGAAAAAAGCTCAGCAATGGGTTGATAAAACCTACAAGAATCTTTCTCAGGATGAAAAACTAGGACAGCTTTTTATTGTAGCACTGTATACCAATAAAGGAGAAGATTATATCAGCCAGGTAAGAACTATTGTTGCCAATGATAAAATAGGCGGTCTTATTTTAATGCAGGATGACGCAGCAAGAGAAATCAATCTGGTGAATGAATTTCAGCAAAAATCAAAAGTTCCTTTGATGATCGGGATGGATGCAGAATGGGGACTATACCAGAGAATTGCCACGGCTCATAAATTTCCATGGGCAATGACATTAGGAGCCATCCAGGATAAAAACCTGGTCTATCAGATGGCTGCGAAAATTGCAGAAGATTGCCACAGAATGGGAATCAATTGGGATTTTGCCCCCGTAGTGGATGTAAACACCAATCCTAATAATCCGATTATCGGTAACAGAAGTTTTGGATCTGAAGTAAATAATGTAATCAGCTCTGCCCTATCCTACTCTAATGGTCTTCAGGACAATAATATACTGGCAGCGATTAAACACTTTCCAGGACATGGTGATACCAGCACAGATTCTCACCTTGATCTCCCTGTAGTTTCCCACACTATTGACAGGCTTAATACTGTAGAACTGGCACCATTTAAAGCGTTGATGAATAAAGGAATCGGCGGCGTAATGGTAGCTCATTTATATGTCCCGAGCTTAGAATCAGGAAAAGGAATTCCGGCTTCTGTTTCTAAAAATATCATTACAGGATTACTAAAAGATAAGCTGGGTTATAAAGGTTTAATCATTACTGATGCCTTAAATATGGGCGCTGTAGCGAATAAATACAAACCAGGTGAACTGGATGCCATGGCTTTTAAAGCAGGAAATGATATTATGCTTTTCTCTCAAGGGGTTTCTGAAGGGAAAAAACTCATCCAGAAAGCCATTGATAAAGGAGAAATTCCTCAATCAAGAGTAGAAGAAAGCGTGAAGAAAATTCTGTTGACCAAATATTTCCTTGGATTAACTCAATACACCCCAAAAAATCCTGAAAACATCAATGCTGATTTGAATAATGATTCTCACATCCAATTGGTACAAAACCTTTATTCCAACGCATTGACTTTATTAAAGGATGAAAAGAAATTACTGCCTCTTACAGGAAAACAGATATATTATGTTCCTCTTGAAGAAGCTCCTTATCAGACTTTCGCCAACAGATTAGGAAATAATGTGGTGATCAAAAAAGCAGGAGAAATTACTACGATTCCGGCAGGCTCTACCATTATTGTAGGTTTCCATAAAGACAACTCAACCGCTTACAAACCTTACAAAATATCCGCAGAATCGAAAAAAATACTTTCCGATCTTACAAGAAATCAAAATGTAATTCTCAATGTATTCGGAAGTGCTTATGCATTAAAAGATATTGATATTTCAAAAGTTTCAACAGTTCTTGTTTCTTATGAAAACAATGATGATTCAATGAATGCGACAGCTGATGCATTAAACGGAAAAACAAAAATATGGGGAAAACTTCCTGTACTGGTAAATGACCAGCTAAAACCGGGAATGGGTATAGAACTTACTACCAATACCTCAACAACTATCAAATAATACAACATCAAAAACAACAATAATCTAATGAAAATAGGCATACTTTGCTATCCCACTTATGGGGGAAGCGGAATTGTAGCAACAGAATTAGGAATGTCTCTTGCCAATAAAGGATATGAAGTACATTTCATCAGTTCTGCACTTCCCGCAAGATTAGATATCACCAACCCGAATATTTTCTTTCATAGAGTAAATGTTCAGACCTATCCGCTTTTCCAGTATCAGCCTTATGATATTGCGCTAAGCTCAATGATTTACAGGGTTGTCAATCTTTATAAACTGGATCTTCTTCACGCACATTATGCCATTCCTTATGCATATGCTGCTTTTACAGCCAAACAAATGCTTAAAGAAGACAATAATGATATTCCGTTGGTAACAACATTGCACGGGACAGATATTACCCTTGTTGGTCAGCACCCTAGTTATAAACATGCTGTAGAGTTTTCAATCAATCAGTCTGACGCTATTACTTCAGTTTCTGAAAGCCTGAAAAAAGATACCCTTCAGTTCTTCAACATCAAAAAGGAAATTCAGGTGATTACCAATTTTATTGACAATTCTGAATTTGATGACTGCTCTGAGTGCCAGAGAACGCAGTTTGCCAATCCTGATGAAAAAATCCTGATCCACGTATCCAATCTTCGTCCTGTAAAACGTGTGGACGAGGTGCTTCAGATCTTTAAAAACGTGGAGAAAAAGGTTAAATCCAAACTGATCATCATTGGTGAAGGTCCGGATATGGAAAAAGTAAATCAGTTTTTAGAAGAAAACCCGGAGCTTATTTCCAAAATACGTCTTTTAGGAAAGGTAAATGATTTGTATAAAATCTTACAGCTTTCGGATGTGTTTCTTCTTCCATCGGAGCAGGAAAGTTTTGGTCTGGCAGCTTTGGAAGCGATGGCAGCTTATACACCGGTAATCAGTTCCAATGCAGGAGGAATTCCTGAAGTGAATATTCAGGGAGAAACCGGATATCTTGCTGAAATCGGAAATGTAGAAGCCATGAGCAACTACACGATCAAGCTGTTGAGCAATGATGAACTTTTAGCCAAAATGAAGCAAAATGCGAAAGATCAGGCCATAAAATTCGATTTGAAAAACATTCTTCCTATCTATGAGAAAATGTATAGAACGACCATAGAAAATTTTAATAAGGAGCTGACGAAAGTATAATATTTCTATTATATTTACGTCACACTTATGACGGAAAAACTACTTCAATATCTTTGGAACTATAAGGTTTTCAAACATTTTGACTTCAAAGATATTGAAGGAAATTCCGTTGAGATCATCCATTTCGGAAAATGGAATAAAAACGCTGGTCCCGATTTTCTGGACGCTAAAATCAAAATCAACGGCTTACTTCTCGCAGGAAACATAGAACTGCATGTCCGTTCCTCAGACTGGATTTTCCACCATCATTCCATAGATCCCAATTATCAGAATATCATTCTTCATGTTGTTTTTCAGCACGACATAGAAATTCATGACCTTACCGAAAAACGGGTTCCGACATTGGAGCTGCAAAACTATATCGATAAAAATATTCTTTGGAGATATGAAAAACTCAATAACGGAGATCAATTTATTGCCTGTGAAAATATTTTTGATCCAAAAAAAATACCGTTCAACTTCCATGAAGAAAATATTCTGAAAAAACTGGATGAAAAATCCTTGGAGATTGAGCAGAGTTTACATCAATACAAAAATAATTTCGAGGCTGTTTTATTTCACAGTTTTGCCTATTCATTTGGCTTAAAAGTAAATGCCCTTATTTTCCGGCAGATTGCAGAAAGTGTAGAGTACAGGATTATTAATAAAATCCGTCAGAATCCCCTTCAGCTTGAAGCCTTATTGTTCGGAATTTCGGGATGGCTGGATGATCCACAGGACGGGCAGATGAAAATATGGAAAAGAGAATTTGAATTCATTAAAGCCAAATTTCCAGTTTCTGATTTAAAGTTTCATCCTAAATTTTTAAGATTAAGACCTCCCAATTTCCCTACCATCCGATTGTCACAATTAACAGACCTTTACAAACATCAGAATTTATTC
Source organism: Chryseobacterium sp. Marseille-Q8038 (assembly GCF_965111995.1). Taxonomy (NCBI): domain Bacteria; kingdom Pseudomonadati; phylum Bacteroidota; class Flavobacteriia; order Flavobacteriales; family Weeksellaceae; genus Chryseobacterium; species Chryseobacterium sp. Marseille-Q8038. Next base: position 108,846 of record NZ_CBCOPN010000003.1, read on the forward strand.
TCAAAAATTATGGAAGCGAAAAGCACAGAGCAGCTGTATGACATTTTCAAATCTGTAAAAGCCTCTGAGTACTGGAATTTTCATTTTAATTTCGGAAGTATTTCCAAAGTACAGCCTAAAACATTGAGTAAAGATTTTATTGATCTTCTCATTCTAAACACTGTACTTCCATTACAATATGCCTATCAAAAAGATCACCACGAAGAAATTGCCGATGAAATCATTGAACGTTACAGCACTATTTCTGCTGAAAAAAATACGGTTATTAAAAACTGGGAAAAGCTGGGTTTGGAAGTGAATAATGCTTTACAAAGCCAAAGCCTTATTTATCATCACAAGACCTGTTGTGAGCCGAAGAACTGTTTGTCCTGCGCTATTGGGTTCAAACTTTTAAAAGAATGAATGTATTGAAAAGTTCAAATTACCCAAAAATCGTTGTCAAAAAAAATCCTTAACTTGCAGTATTGGATTCAAAACTGTTAAATAACAATCTTAAAAATGCTGAGTAATATCCGTCATAAAATGGAAAGAGAATGGTTTGGTGTACTAACTAGAACAGGTGCCAAGCTGGGAATTCCTGTTTCTAAATTGAGAATTTTCTTCATCTACTCTACTTTTGCAACCGCTGGATTTTTCTTTCTGATCTATCTGGGATTGGCATTTACACTTTGGATTAAAGATATTTTTATCACCAGAAGACCCAGTGTCTTTGATTTATAAATTATGGAATTTTCACCCATTACTTCTGCTGAAGATCATAGAGTTCAGGAAATCTATACTTCTTATACCACCACTTTTCCTGTAGACGAGCAAAGAGACAAAGATCAGTTTGAAAGTTTATTTTCAAATCCCTATGTAAAATTCATGTCGGTTATCCATGAATCAGAAGCTATTGGCTACCTCATTCTTTGGGAGCTGAGTTCTTTTGTTTTTGTAGAGCATTTCGAAGTATTTGAATCATTTCGAAGTAAAAAACTGGGTTCTCATATTATGAATCATCTATCAGAAAATTACCCCCATATTATCCTGGAAATTGAGCCTGCAGAATTGAGTGAAGATGCATCAAGACGTTATTCTTTTTATCAGAGAAATAATTTCACGCTTATTGATACCAATCATATACAGCCTAGTTATGGTGAAGGAAAAAAATCTTTGAATTTATGGCTGTTAGCCAATTATACTCCTGAAAATGTGGAGGATGCTAAAAAAGAGATTCTTGATATCATTTATCATTAAAATATAAAACGCCGGAATAGTTTTCCGGCGCTTTTCTTTTACTGATATTTTATATTAATTTACTTCATACTCCAGTTTGATCGTAATACTGGCTTCTTTTTCTTTGGATGAAGTATTGAAAGTTCCGCCATAAGAATAGTCTTCATTAGAATTGGGTGCTGTAATCTGAATCACTCCCATTGTAGCTTTCTTCAGATTTCCCAGATCACTTCCCGAATTTTCCGCAATTTTTTCAGCGCGTTCTTTGGCATCTTTTGTTGCACTCGCAATCATTTCCTGCTTCACGGTAGCCAATTTAGTATAAAAATAAGCCGGTGAAGAAGAAGTGAATTCAATCCCACGGTTGATAATTTCGGTAATATTTCTGGAAAGATTTTCTATTTTGCCCACTTCTTTGCTTTCAATAGAAACTTTTTGGGTAAGATTATAACCGGAGAATTCTCCCTGTACATAGTTTCCGTTAGCATCATTATAGCTTCTGAATTGTTTTTGAATATCCACGGAAGAAAATACAATCTCCTTCTGCTGTATCCCTTTTGAAAGCAGATAGTCATTGATTACTTTTCTGTCTGTCGCCAGTTCGTCGTAGGCAGATTTCAGATCTACATTATTTTTGGAAAAACTTCCGGACCAGGTGATCAGGTCTGATGTAAACTGTTTTGTACCGAGCCCTGTTACGGAAATTGTGTTTTCAGATTTATTCCTGTTCTTTATAGCATTTCCTAAAAATGCAAGACCAATCACAAAACCTAAGGCGGCTATAGCCACTGCAAAAATATTTTTATTCATAAAACTTGTGAATTTGGGTTGTTACCATTAGACTGTATCAATTTCTATTCCAATATTTTAAGATTTATTTAACATTTAAACTACTTTTGATTTTCTTTCAATCTTACTATAAAAAGCGGCACTGTTTCTTCCAATCTCAACATTACGCCTGAAAGATTTTTTGCTTTCACATAGGTTCTCACCTGAGGTTTTGCTAAGAATGAAAACTGAATAAATTCTGAAATTCTGTCGGCTGGAATTCCGGCTTTTATAAAATAATCATCATCTATCCTGTCCCGAATCCAGGCAACATGTTCCTGAAGGTCGTCATATCTATATTGTCTTTTCTGTCTTCTGGCTTTACCGCTTATCAGATCATAAACTCCCTGAACATTCAGATTTCCTAAGAGTATTGGCAAAAGAACACTTTTCACTTCAGCTGGTTTTTCTCTCATTTTTCCTACCGGCTGCGGAAGACCTACAGCATCTCTCACCTGCTCTCCTTTATCTACTTTGGCTACAATCCGGGAATCCGCTTCCAGATCTCCGGTAAGTTTTTTAACAATCTTCACTTCACCCACATCTTTCGGAATCTGATAAAGAGTAATAAACAGGGGTAAATTGGTACCATTAGTGAGAACTCTTCTGGATGTTCTGTTGAAATCTTCTTTTACAAATCTCAGTTCATCATTAGGCCTGGCTTCAATAGAAAATATTCCTTCTGCATCAGAATATACCTTCTTGTCAGTAGACATATTGATAACAATTACTTTACTCAAATTCTCTCCATTATCTTCCACTATTCGTCCCGTCACAGTCTGCTGAGAAAAAAAGAAAGTACTGCACAGAAGCATCAGGAAGAGAAGAATTTTTCTTTGCCCGAATGTTTCAGTATTTTCAGTGATATAAGCCAACTTCTAATTTTTATAAGTATTATCTTGAGTTCCTTCTAATTTGTTCGTTTTACTGTATTCCCCGAAGGCAATTTTAAGCTCGTATTCAACGACATCGATACTAAAATCCTTACGGTATCTTTTTGCCAATGAACGGGTTTTATCGGCATACAGCAGAAATGTATCAATCTGTTCCTCATCCATTCCGTATTTTTTCAGGAAGCTCAGGTTTATTTCATTTCTTACTCTGCGCAGGAAATCCTGGGTTTCATTGTAATTTGCTTTAGTAATTTTAGGCTTTGTTGCTTTCTTTACTAAACCTGATACAGCATTAAATACACCGAACACATTAACCTGCCCCACATTAAAATCATGTCCTGTAAAAGTTTTTGACAGCGTATTATTGGGTAAGGGTTGATTCAGCGGGCTTCTCATATATTCCTCCATATCTGATTTTAAGGACTGAAGTTTTCTGGATTCATTCAAATGCTGGTTATCTTTTGCCAGATTTCCGGTAGGTCTGTACTTAATTTTCACTTCAGGGATCTGTATCTCCATTTTTTTCAAAATGATATTTAAGGGAGAGCTGAGATCTTCATTCGTAATTTTTTTATCAACCCGGTAATATCCTTCTTTGACAAATCTGATTTCATCATTTTCTTTGGCTTCGATCTCAAATTTTCCGGACATATCACTTAATATGCTTTTGTTTCCTGAAATATTAACGATGAGTACAGGAGCAAAATCCAGTTCATCTCCTGTAATAACTTTCCCTGATATTTTCTGCTGTCCCCACAATCCTGAAGTGATACAAAAAAGTACGAGAAATAAAAATCTATTGATATATCTTTTTTCCATTTATCTTTGAGTTTGTGGAGCACGGTAAGAAGAAATCCTTGTCAGAACAAAACGTTGAAACCTGTTCAGATCCGCATCGCTGCAGAATCCGTATTTCAGAATTTTCTTTCTTTCGAAGCCGCCTGCAAAAACATAATAAATAAAATGATCTATCAGAGGTTTCTCTATTTTAAGATTGGTAAAGTAATCGTCCCCCAGGCTTGCCCTGATGTATTTCATTAGATCTACATCATCCCATTTGTCTTTCGCTTTTCCTATAAAGAATCCCTGCCCTTTAGGCTGTACAAATTCTCCAGGTTTTGCGGCCAGTATTCTAGGATCTGATTTCTGAGCAATATACTGATCAATGTCTTTGATTAATTTTTCTACCTTTTTAGGTTTATTATAAAGTTTTGAATCAATTTTCAGGTTTCCGGTAAGCCCTTGTTTCACTTCTACTTCAGGAATCTCTATGGTTTGGCGAACCATACTTATATTCATAGGAGACTGGGTATTTTCCTGAGTAACTTTTCTTGTCAGACGTTCATAACCTGCTTTTATAAAACGTAATTCATCTCCCTGTCTTCCGGAAATCATAAAATGGCCGTCCCGGTTGGAAACTACGATCTCGTCCGTTCTGATATTAACTACATTCACATCCTGCATTTCAGTACCGTTTTCGGAAGTAATCTTACCAAATATATAGCTTTGGGCATGGGTATGGATAAAAAGAATAAAGGATAAGAAAAAGTATAGTTTAAGTTTCACGGGCTATTTTTTATAAAGCAAAGCTAAAATTATTTTTAATTTATCCCATAAGTTTAACCACAGTTAACGCGTTTTAATATTTCTTTTTGATTTTTGCCTGGTAAAGTGTTAAATAGCCTGATTAAATTGTTAAAGTTTTTTTTAAATTTTAGCTAACTTGCAGTCTCAATTCTCCTTTAACAATGCAAAATTCTTACACAGTCATCAATGCTTCTGCCGGATCCGGGAAAACCTATGCCCTGGTACAAAGGCTTCTGATGATCTGTCTCCGCTATCCTAATCAACAGCAGTCAATCAGGAATATTCTCGCCCTGACTTTTACCAATAAAGCGGCCAACGAGATGAAGGAAAGAATTTTATCATGGCTGGGAAATTTTTCATCTAAAGAGTATACAGAGAATACAGATCTGAAAAATATCCAGAAAGCATTTGAAGAACAGGGTTTAAAAATTACCATTGATGAACTTCACCACCGTTCAAAAAAATTGCTTGACTATGTTCTCCACAATTATTCCACATTGAATATCGGAACGATTGACCGTTTTAATTCAAGGCTGGTAAGAAGCTTTTCTTATGAACTGGGACTGGCCAAAAATTTCAATCTTGAAATTGAAGCTGAACCATTTCTGATAGAAGCGGTTGATAAAATGCTGGATCAGATCGGTGAGAATGAAAAGATTTCCAATTCTTTCATGGATTATGTAGACTACAGTCTTGAAAACAATGAAAGGATTAATCTTAATAAAAACCTTTATGATTCGGCTAAGGAATTTGTAAAAGATATTCACTACGAACATCTGAAAAGCAACAAAAGTTTTGATGATGCCAATTATGAGAATATAAAGAATACACTCCGTAGAGAAATCGTACAGAACAAAAAGCAATCTGCTGAACTGGCAGCCCACTCCATTGAATTATTCAAATCAAGAAATATAGAAATTGAAGATTTTGCCCAGGGTAAAAACGGAATCGGAGGTTTCTTTACTAAGGTCATCGATTTTTATCAACAGAAAAGGGCCGGTTTTCCTTTTCCAACCACCCAGGAAGAATCTGTGATTAACAATTACAGGAAAGGAGCTTCTTCAAAATCAAAGCATAAAGAGTCCGATATTTTGGAGATTCTTGATCAGCTTCTTGACAATAGGATGAAACTTATTATTCTGTACATTGAGACTCAGAAGAAAGAGAAAGTTTTATCTGCTCTTCTTCCTTTAAAGGTTAATAAAGATATTCAGGATGAGCTTCAAAAAATTGAGGAGGAAAATGATCTTGTTCTTCTTTCTAAGTTTAATATCCTGATTAATGAAAATCTTAAAAATGAACCTTCGGCTTTTATTTATGAAAAAGTAGGTTCACAGTTTCAGCATTATTTTTTTGATGAGTTTCAGGATACATCAGAACTGCAGTGGCAGAATTTTGTTCCGCTGAGAGATCACAGTGTTTCTTCGGAATATACTTCATTCACATTGGTGGGTGATCCCAAGCAGAGTATTTACCGCTTCCGTGGTGGAGAAAGTAAGTTGATGCTGGATATTATCAACAAAAAAGAGTTCTCTCCTAAAGAGGCTGATCTTCTGGTATTAAAAGACAACTGGAGAAGTGCCCGAAATATTGTACAGTTCAATAATGAATTGTATCGTTTTCATTCTGAAGGATTGCTGGAAGAGCATAAGAATATTTTCGGGGCAGATGCTGAGCAAAATCCAAAATCCAAAATGGATGGACGCGTAAAAGTAAATCTGATCGAAAATCTTACGAATGAAGAGTTTTATACTGATACTTCGGAAAGAATGCAAAAAGATATCCAGGAATGTCTGGATAATGGCTTTAAATTCTCTGATATTACGATCCTTTGCCGCGGAAATTTTGATATTTTCAGCTATTCTCAAAAACTGGGAAATTTAAAGGTTAAGTATAAAGGAGACGAAACCAACATTAAAACAATCTCTGATAAGGGTCTTACGCTGGAACTTTCCAATACTTTGAAAGCTGTTATAGAATTCCTCCGCTGGGAACTCAATCCTAAGAATAAAACCTGCCTGATCATGATGATGTATCATCTGAATACACTGGGAAAAATTCATATGCCGGATTTCACTTTGGGAATGAAAGAAATTCTGAATATTGAAGGGCATGAAGAAATATTACAATTCATTCAGGAGAAATATTTACTACAGCTTAAACAGGATAATTTCCCGAGATTCAATCTGTATAATTTCATTGAATATTACATCAACGAATTTTCTGTTGAAAACAAAGAAACAGACTTTTTACTGAACTTTCTGGAAATGCTTTTCAACTTCACGCAGAATGCAGGAGCCAGTACCAAAGAGTTTTTGAAATATTGGGATGAAGAAGCGTCTTCATATACCATACAAGCTTCGGAAAACATTGATGCCATCCAAATCATGACCATTCACAAGTCTAAAGGTCTGGAATTTCCCATTGTTTTTATTCCTATGATGAATAAAAACCGTGACAGTGAATTTACCAACTGGTTTGATACGAATGAAAGTGAAGCATTAAAATCAGTGAATATCAATCAGTTTAGCAAAAATCTGGAAGCCTATGATGAAGAGATTCTGTTTTTCAACAGTAAAAATGCTTACAAAAACCTGATTGACAGATTGTGCCTGCAGTATGTGGCTACCACGAGACCTGTTGAACAACTGTTTTTCTATCTGCAAAAAGCAAATAAAACGTCTAACAATCTGGAAATTTTAGAATTCCTTCAGGCAAAAAACGCGGAACAGGCTGATGAATTTGATGTGTATGAAGTAAATCCTGAGATGCTGAAGAAACATTCTAAAGATAAAAGTTCATTATTTAAAACCCAGAATATTCAGGATCTGAAAAATGTCAATGAAAAAAGTACTTCTATCAAGATTGCTACGCCGTCAAAAAATTATCAGGTACGAAATGAAAAGGTAAGAATCGGGCTTTTTGTCCATGAGCTTTTATCAAAAATCAATACTGAGAAAGATATCATCAAGGTTTTGGACGGATATGCTTTAGAAGGACAAATTACACTGGAAGAGAAAAATGAAATACAGCTTACCCTACAGGAAATCGTCAGAACTTACGCAGAGTTCTTTGATGAGAAATGGGAAGTAATCAACGAAAAAGATATTATGATCTCTGAAAAAGGAGAAAGCCATATATTCAGACCAGACCGTATTTTAAAGGGTCAGGAAGGTTATATCATTGTAGATTTTAAAACCGGTGAACAAAAGGCTAAGGATGAAGCGCAGGTAGAAGGATATAAAAATATTCTGGAGCGTCTGGGCAAAAAAGTTCTTAAAACTCAGATTATTTATCTATAACTCTATACAGTACCGAAAGGTTATTATAATAATTCTCATAAAAAACCCTTCAAAATATAAAAGGATTAACTATTTTTATTTTGTACGAATAAAAATATAGTCTTTGATTATATTTGAATACAACTAACCAACCATGAGAATATATTTAAATTCCTTTGCAATAAGCCTGATCATGATGTTATTTTCTGCCATGGTCATTTATAATATTGTTGATTGTTTAGATCCGCCTGTTACAGAAGATGATCATCATTTCCCCACTGAAAACATTGTAAAATCAATGTTTCTAAGTTTTGTATTGGGAGCAATAGTTTTTATTTCTGCGGTGAGATTACAAAGGCAGACTCCTAAGAGATAGATTTTATCATCATATAATAAAAAACCGCTATTCCAGAGGATAACGGTTTAATATTTTGAAGAATTTTCAATCTTAAGCTGTTGTCGTAGGAGTAAATACTCTCTGAGACAATTCCTGGTCAAAAAGGTATAATGCGGATGGATTATCGCATACCATTTTGATTTTTGTTACGTATTGAGAAGCACTCGCTTCTTCTTCTACCTGTTCGTTGATAAACCACTGCAGGAATGATGTTGTTGCAAAATCTCCCTCCTCGTTAGCATTCTTTACAATATTGAAAATACTTTTAGTTACTATTTTCTCATGAGCCAATGCTTTTTCAAAAATATCAGTTGCATTTTCAAACTCATGTGGAGGTTTTGGAATTTCTCCGATGATAATTTCCCCACCTACATCATTCAAATAATCAAACATTTTATCTGCGTGCATCAATTCTTCTTTGCTCTGCACTCTGAAATAGTTGGCAATTCCATCCAGATCTTTTCCAGAAAACCATGCAGACATTGAAAGATAATATTGAGCGGCGTATTGTTCGTGGGCAATTTGTTCGTTAATTAATTTCGCAATTTTTTCGCTAACCATAAGTATTAAATTTATATTCAAAAATAGGGAATAAAAGCCCGAAATCAAAAGTTTTAAAGAAAATTAATACAAAAAGGATGGAAAAACATCCATCCTTAACACATTAAAAAACTAAAATTACAAACTGTTATTTTACTTCAGCAGTTCCCGTATTCATCGGCTTTTTCATCATTCTTCTTTCTTTCATAGCCATCTTCATTTTCTCTGCTTTTGCTTTTCTGTCAGCCTGCCATTTATCATATTGATCAGGAGTAAGGATTTTTTTCATATCAGCATCCATTTGTGCTCTTTTGGCCTGCATTTCCTGCATTTCCTGCATTTTAGCTTGTCTGTCTACCTTATTTTTGTCGAATTCCGCCTTCATTTCAGCTTTTCTTTTATCCTGGAGCGTTTTTATCTGAGCTACCTGAGATGGGTTAAGATTAAGATCTTTTTGCATCTGATCCAAACGTTCCTGTTGTTTCTGCTCCATTCTCTGCTTCATTTCAACGGCTCTTGCCTGTCTGTCTTGTGGAGTTGTTGTCTGTTGTGCCATTGCAAAACTTCCCATTCCGATAAATGCTATTGCTAAAACTAATTTTTTCATCTTTTTAAATTTAATTAATTGTTATTTTGTTATTATATCTTTTTGATTATGAATTAAAACACAAGTTAAATTAACAAATTCATAAATAATGTTAAATTTTAACTAAAATAAATTAGAAAAACAACAAAAAAAGGGCAGATTATAAAAACCTGCCCTTCACACCACTTAAATATAATATATGAAAATTAATTCCTAACTAAACTGCCTCTAAAACCGCCACCGCTATTACCACGGTTCTCTTGTCTTGGAGCAGCATTTTCAGATTTCTGTCTGAAGCCTCCATTATTTCCTCTGAATCCGCCATTATTTTCTCTTTTCGGAGCTTCTCTTCCTTCATTATTTCCTCTGAAACCACCTCCATTGCTATTTCTGAAGCCTCCATTATTTGAATTCCCTCTGTTTCCTCCATTATCAGAATTCCCTCTGAAGCCACCTCCATTGTTGTTTCTGAATCCTCCGTTATTATCATTTCTGAAACCTGAATTATTGTTACTTCCGTTATTACCACGGAATCCTCCATTATCTCCATTACTTCTTGTGTTTCGGAAACCATTGTCAGGTCTGCTGTCTCTTCTGATAATATCAAAAGTAGGATTATCCATTCTGCGGAATCTTGATCGGTCTACCCTGTAAATATTGATATTTATATTTCTATATCTAGGCATTACCGTATATCTCGGAACATAATAGGATCTTCTGTAATTCTGGAAATATACAATCGGGCTGGAACCTCTGTAATAGTTATTTTGGAAAACAACAAATACTCTTGGTCCTAAGATTCTTTCCAAAGCATAAAACCTGTCATAATACCATCTATCCGGATTATATCTATAGAAATTATTCCATACTGTAAAACTTGCATACAGATTATTCAATCTCATAATCTGATCTACCTGCCATCTGCTTAATCTGTTCTGTACGAAAAACCCGTTCCAGTCGATATTAATAATACTTCCTCTGTAGTCGTTATAGTAGCTTTGGTAATAATTACTTGGATAATAGTCCTGAGGATAATTGTAATAATAATCGTCAGGGAAATAATTCCTGTCATCTTCATCATTGTAATAACCTCCATCATTCTGATAATAACCATCATCATCCCAACCATTATTCGGATACTGCTGAGCCGACGTCAAAACGCCTAACCCAAGAGCTAATCCCAAAAATATTTTTTTCATTTCTATAGTCGTTAATTGGTTAATATATAGCAGAATATCTTAATTCTATCTTTTTGATACAAATAAAAAAAAGAAGTTAAATCATAAGATCAAACTTCTTTTAAAATATTATTAACCAATTGATAATCAGGTGTTAAATTTACATCCTCCCACTATCTTTTATCCAATGAGCTATTTTGTTATTGAAAGATTTTTTCTCTTTCAGGTCTTCCAGCTTTATGTGCATTCTATAACGCCAGTAATGTGGAAAGACTGCAGGATTGTTAATTCTTTCGTTATCCATTTTTTTATTGGTAAGCTCTACATCTGTTGCAAAGAATTCCTGAATCGGGAATATAGCAAGCATAGCCTCATTATATAAATGCTGCTTCATAATGATTTCTGCAAGGTGAGGGTTCAGCTCTTCAGGAGCTTTTCCGTATTGTATCAGCTGCTGATTATAATATTTCTGGGTAAGTACACGATCTTCTTTCCACCATTGTCTCAAGGTTGAACTGTCGTGGGAAGAAGCAGTTACCACATTCATATAATTGGCATTCTTAGGATTATAGAATGGTATATTTTCGGCAGGCATTCTTTGTACCTTAAGGGCTATAATGGCCAATTCATCCATCACAACAGGTACGCAGGCAGGAACCATTCCCAAATCTTCCCCGCAGATCAGCATTTTGGTGGCATTCAGGATAACCGGAAGTTTTTCCATAGCTTTTTCAAACCATAAATGATCCTGTCTCCTGAAGAAATAGTCGTGGTACAAATCATAAATGCTTTTCTGTTCGGATTCCGGAAGGTATTTATAAGACTCTGTATTGTAAACATTGAATCTGGGATGATAAACCGTTTTCCCATTTCTTTCTTCTGTTAAAAACAAAACATTGGCGCAAAGAGAAACCAGTTTTTCTTCAAGAGCACCATATGATTTTTTCTTAAAGAAGTTGACTAGCTTTCTCTGGGTATCAAATTCTTCTTTGAAAGTATAAGTACCGTCTTCATTACGGTTCATAAATTCCAGAGCTTTTCCATTTTCTTCTCCAAAATACTCCCATAAGATCTCGTTGTTGATAAAAGGCTTACAGTACCTGTTAAAATTGAATGGAATCTGCCAGGCTTTAAATTCCTCCACAACAATAGGAACAGCCGGATAAAAGTATCCTAAAATTCCTTGTACGGCAGAAATAGGCATCCTCCATATTCTGAAGAAGCCTAAAATATGGTCAATTCTCATGGCATCAAAATACTGTTCAAGAGCTTTGAATCTATTTTTCCACCATCTGTAGTCGTCTGCTTTCATCGCTTCCCAGTTGTACGTTGGGAATTCCCAGTTTTGCCCCAGTTCTGTAAACTGGTCAGGAGGTGCCCCAGCCTGGAAATCCATTCCGAATAATTCCGGTTCTGTCCAGGCTTCTACAGAATATCTGTAGATACCGATGGGAAGATCTCCCTTCAACGAAACTCCCAGGTTATGGGTATAATCAACGGCATCTTTAAGTTGTATATGCAGTTGATACTGTACCCAGGCGTGAAGCATTGAGGTATCATAATCTTTATTTTTCGTTGTAAAAAACTGTAAGATCTTTCCTGCAATATATTTTTTGTGGGTTTTCCACTCGTTGAAATTCGGGGTCTTATATTTATCTCTTAAAACACAGAAAGCTGAATAAGGAACAAGCCAGTATTCATTATCCTTGATAAATTTTTTGAAGTTTCTGTCCTTATAAATTTTGTCTTTTTCCTTATTGAAAACTGCTGTAAGATATTTCCATTTGCTTTCGATCATCTTTTCATAATCAATCAGATCCAAAGTGTTTAACTTCTCTTTTTCAGACAGATACTCACTAACTAATTCTTTCGGTAAAGAATAATCAAGGTTTTCTAAAGAAATATATTGTGGGTGCAAAGCATATACGGATACGGCAGCATAGGGATAGGAATCTGTCCATGAATAATTCGCTGTAGTATCATTGATCGGAAGAATCTGAATAATACCAAGATCGGTTTCTTTCGTCCAATCTGCCAGTTTTTTAATATCTGTAAATTCACCTACTCCAAATCCATCCTCACTTCTCAGAGAGAATACCGGAACAGCAACGCCGGCATCATGGTACATCTGATAGCCTTTAAATCTAAAATAATGGTTGGAAACAATCTGCAGTACATCATTCAATGGATTGGCCACAGTAAATCTGTTTTCTCCTGTTTCTACATCTATAACCCTGTTTTCTTGGGTATCGTAAATACAATATTTAAATTGGATAAATTCACTTTCAGGAATCTCGACAGAAGTTTCCCACATCCCAAAATCTGTCTGATGCAGATGAACAACTTTGTCATAGTTCCAGTTTCCTAAAGATGCTGTACTTCCAAAAAGGACAATCTTCCAATCCGGATTATAAATAGGAGCCTCTATTCTGAATAGATGGGTATGTTTTTTTAAAACTGTTACTTTATCGGGAACAAAACCATGCAGTTTATTGTAAAGGATTTTATTGTTTAAATAATTCTCAGGAAAGTTTTTGTTATTCCATTCGTCAAAAATGACAAACTCCTTATAATTATGGGGGAAACTCAAATGATGTCCCACAAATTCTTCTCTTAATACATTTCCTTTTTCATTCACCACGCGATAATGATAAGAAATGAATTTTGAGAAATAGTCTACTTCACATTTCCATACACCATTCTCCGCATAAAACATAGTATGGATATGTAAGGCATTCTCATCTTCACCAAATACCAGCTGCAAATTTTCTCCTGCTTTTACAACATATCCTACATTAAAGTATAGTTTCATCTATATTTTTTTATAAAAGTACATTTTAATATCGAAAAATAAAACTTATTGAAGATCAAATAATCATTAAAAAACCTTCTCAAAACAATTTGAAAAGGTCTTTATATTCTGAGTCATAGGACTCTATTATCTCGTTACCAGAATCTTTTTATTGAATAGTATTTTCCCTGATTCATCAGCTATATTTACAATATAAGCTCCGGCTACTAATCCATTAAGGTATACTTTTTCATCTAATGAGCCATCTTTCACAGACAGATTCTGAATCATTACATTTTTACCAGCCATATCGAAAATGTTCAGTTTAATACTACCTTTTACATTATTATTAACATGAACGTTGATATAGTGTTCATCTACTCTTGTTGGATAAATATCAAGATTGGCGTTCAGGCTATTGGGCATTGAAGATTTATCGTTAGCAAAATATTTACTTGCTAAATCATAAATATGCAGTCCCTGTTCTCCCGGAAGCTGCTTAGCTTGTAAAGTTGCCAGATCTACCTCGTATAAAGCACCTCCTTTTGCACTCGCTATTACAATTTTACCCTGAGCATTTACTGCAGAGCCATTTACTGAATAGTTATCTGGAATACCTGCAATTTTACCGATAAATTTAGCTTTTAAATCTTTTGTAAGAACTTTAAAAACATTTCCTGAAGCAGCGAAAATATAAAAGTTATTATCCGCATCAGCAATCATATCACCACCAAATCCAGTTTCCATTGCTGTAAATGAATTTCGTCCATTAGAGTTATCATCTTTAATAATACCAAGGTCATTTACTACATATTGTTCACCGTTTCTGCTGATTTCCAAAAACTGTGTTCCTGCATTATTTACTGCATAAATCTTTCCATTGTATCCTGTTGTCATTCTGGTAATATGAGAGTTAATATCGCAGGACGATACTCTTGCAACATTGTTTTCCACTAAAGTGATTTCCTTTGTCTTGGGATTCAATACATAGATATTCGATGAAAACATTGGCATATACACCAGATTATTATTCGAAGAATCATATGCAAGAGCTGCTAAAGTTACGGCTTGAGAATTGCTGTAAGAATTTTTGTCTTCCGCTACAATGCCTTTTCTGGTTTGCGAAAATACTTTGGCTGCAGAATCTGCTGTAAAATACTTCTCTCCTGAAGTTCCGTTAATCCCATCAATTGCACGAAAATCATTGAAAGTAATACTTTGACTCTCTTTTCCTGTAATCGCAAAGAAATCCTGTTGTGCTTGTGCATTCACACCTAATAGCAGTAAAAATAAAGGGAATAAATGTTTTTTCATAGTATATATCTTTAGATTCGTAATCATTTGATATTACTAAGTTACACAATTTTCGAATTAAAAAATAAAAAATCCCTGCTATTTGAATAAAAGTTAACTAATGATTTCAGAGTAATATAGATAAATGGATGTGTAATGAATAATGGATAATAAGAGGAGCTATATCCCGCTATCCATTCATACTCCTCGCGCCAGTGCTCTCACCCTGAGCGAAACCCAAGGCTCTCCACACAAGCTGCTGGGTAACCATTGCTATCGGGGCTAGGAGGACATTAATGATGAATGATGAATGATGAGATTCGGGATTTGAAGGAGGAATCGTGAATTTCTGGTTTGGTTTGATGAATTTTAAAATGTGAATTGTCCCATTTCATATTCAATAGGAGCGGGCTTTAGCCCGTTTTATTAAAATTTCTTTCTTCCTATAGGCTTTAGCCAAAACTTATTATTTGGTAAGACATCCGTTGAGGAAAATGATACAATACAATTCCGAATTGTTTAGACTCCTACGGAGTGACAATAGTGCTGGGTAGAAATGAGTAATAGGTAGTAAGTAATGATGGCATACGTTAGATATTACTCATTGCTGATTGCTGATTACTCATTATTG
>NZ_CBCOPN010000004.1:0-1696 GCF_965111995.1 Chryseobacterium sp. Marseille-Q8038
CACAATCTATGTTTTGATAATTTCTAGGATTATTTCTATCAAATATTACATTGTATTTTGTGCCTAAAATTATATCATTATCATTGTAAACATTATATAAATACATACACTTATTACGATTAATTGGTTCTAAAATGTGCTTTTTAATATCATAATCAGACAACATTTCTAATGACGAAAAATAAATTTTATTATCAAAAAATATGTTTTCAAACAAACTATCGTAAAATTCTTTTAATTGTGAATCCATAATTTATTTTTAAATTCAATAATCTTTTTATAGAATTCTTGTGCTTCTTTAGATGTTAGTTTTTTGTCTCTTCTAAAAATATGTTACTGCTAGGAATAGAGTTACTTGTAATTGTTTTAGGAATATCAATCCCATAAAACTCATTAACTAACTTCCTTGCGTCCTCTATAGGAATTTCCTTTACAGCAAAATTTGATAATTTTTCAGGTGAAGTATTAACTATAACTTCTAATTCTTTACTAACTCGATAGTTAGTAGCTTGTAAATTTAAACCTTTTAAATCTTTTGGGACATACACTTGCAAAACACCTTTTGTTCCAGGTTTAGATGAGGATTCTATACCAAAGATGACAGCCCTTATCGGGTCTGTAGAAGTTGAAGCTCCATATTCTATTGAGTTAATATTTCCTGTAAAAAGTTCTCCATTTAGACTTCTTGTTGTTCCTCTGAAAAGTGCCTGTATCCCAACTTTTTCCAAATCTTCCGCCATTACATTTTGATCTACTTTCCCTAAGAATTTTATAAGTTCTTCTACTGTTTTTATTTTCCTACTGCTTAAAATTCTTGATAAAATAGCAGCCCCTCTCGCAATTCCTGCTCCAAATTCTGGTAATAGCCCTGTAGCAATATTATTCAGGATTATCCAAAACTCTTCGTCTATTTTTTTATTGGTAAAATATTCAGCAACAAAACAAGGAATATATAATTCTTTACCCTCTGCAACTACAACTTTCATAGGGCTAAAAGGGGATTCAATCTTATTTCCAATTTCTTTTCTACCGTAATACATAGGAAAAGAAGATTGGTCATGTGCAAATATTGCAGTACCTACTCTATATTTTTTCTCTTTTCCTAAATAATAAGCAAAGCCGGTATATCTTATAAATGGATCATTAACGTTATGAGAAGGCTTATATTCCCCATAATCGATATCGAATTTCCACGCCTGCTCGAGTTCATTATTTGTCCAGTTTTTCAAACCAATTCTTGAAAAAGAGGTAATTAATACTTCAATATGCTTATTGCTGAATTTTTCAAATACTTGACGGACAGTCTCAGGATTTTTATTGACTTGATTATACCACAAATTCGCGTTTTTTACTCCTTTCAGCAGATTAATAATTGAAATATTTTCATTAGTTCCTGATATATCAATAGCTTTTTCAGAAAGGGAAACAAAATCCTTCCAAAGCATTTCATCGGTAAGAACTTCCAAGACAAAATCAGGAATGGTTTCATATAAGGCATCAATAATATCAGGGTTGCTTTTAGCGACTGCAAAAAAATGTTTATAATATCGGATAATATCATTTTTCATTTGTTCCGCAGCCGAATTACCTTTTATAATTCTCAAAAATTCAATGAAAGTTTCTGCATTCCCAGTATAAAGCTTTATTGCAATATATTCATCATTCAGTTTGAAATCATAAGGATTTTCTGTAGCAT
>NZ_CBCOPN010000005.1:0-1392 GCF_965111995.1 Chryseobacterium sp. Marseille-Q8038
ATAAGTTTGTCGCGAATGTGTCAAAGCAAGAGATTAAAAGCATTGATGACTTACAACAGTTCTTTTATACGATAGTTGTTAATTACTCTCACTTTGCTTTGAATTCTTTAGAAATTGGAGATTGGATTAATCCTTTATTTCACAAAAACGACGGATATCAGACACCTATTGTATTAAATCCAATGCGAACCGATGGTATTATTGACATCAATAAAGAAAAATATTTGCTCACAAGAAGATTATTAGCCAATCTTCTTGAACCTATAACCGAAGGACAAGAAGAAAACAGTTTACGCAATATTGTAAACAATAAAATTGCATCTGCTTTGGAACTGTCATACAATCCTAATCCTAATCCTAATGCAACCCTAGAAGAGCCCATAGATTCAACAGTAAGAGAAAAATTAATTGAAGCCTTTCAGCAACATTTTGGATTTAAAATAACAGAACAACAACTTAATAATGATTTATTTGTGAATGTTACACTTTCGTACATTCATAAGAAGCTCATTAAAATGGCTTTTTCTGATTATAAAATATTCAAAAGATATAGAGAACCGAAAGAAAGAAATATAAAAAATATAAATGCGTATATCAGAAGAATAAAAGAAAGCGACAGTCACGCCGTTTTCAAAGTAAAAGGAGCTATTCTTTACTTAAAATATTATCAGACCTTGTTACCGAATCTCGATTTTAAAAAACCTTTCAGTTTAGAAATTGATGGATTGTCAAAAAAGATACAGGAGATACAGAAAAAAGAATCATTTATGGTGAATACCTTTATGATGGCACCTCCTTCTTTTTTCTATATTAACATAGTCCCAAAAGATGGTTCTTCATTTGGTTCTTTAAGTTCTGGAGAAAAACAAAAAACACATAGTATTAGTTCTATTGTATATCATCTTATTAACCTCAATTCTGTTGAACAGCTAAAGGAAGAAAAAGCAGAAGAGTCCGAAAAAATAATTCATTACAACTATATCAACATCATATTAGACGAAATAGAACTTTATTATCACCCTGAATGGCAAAGGACATATATTGCTGATCTATTAGATTATATTGGTAAAATTAATCCTGAAAATTTAAAACACATTAAAGGATTAAACATAACTTTTTTAACGCACTCACCATATATTTTATCAGACATTCCGAATGCTTTTGTTTTGAAATTAATCAAAGGAGAGCCTTATATAGAAGGCAACGAAACCTTTGGAGCAAATGTACACGACCTCTTAGCAAATGACTTTTTTATGCAAAAGGGGTTTATGGGGGAATGGGCAAAAAGTCAAATAAAATTGGTTATTGAAAGTCTCACATTGAAGATTAATAATAAAAAGATAGAATCACTCAACGGTCTATTAAATGAAGAGACCGAAAAAAATAAAATTG
>NZ_CBCOPN010000006.1:0-1348 GCF_965111995.1 Chryseobacterium sp. Marseille-Q8038
GGAATAATTGTTTGGTGTACAGTTGCTTTAATAGTTATCAACTTATTTTTTTCATATTATCTATTATTAATGAGAGCTAAACGAAATCAAACTGGGCCATATTCTAGAGAATATATCCAACAACAGAAAATTAAAGATTCAATTAGTGATGCAAAATATAAGATAGATCATCAATAACTTTAAGCAATTCAGAGAATTGAAATTCAATTCTCTGAATTCATTTTTCATTCGAATGAAAAAAATTTAAAAAGCATATTATTATATTTTTTTACACCTTGGGAAGCTTATAAAAACTGGGCCGATTGGGGAGCCAATACTACTGGAGCAGGATTTAAATATTTTGCTGATCAAAGAACAGCGATATATAATAGTGGATATTGGATGGATAATCTTGGACAAATGAGAAGTACTGCATATGCAGGAAGAGCCAGAGGATCATTAATAGGACTAAGAAGCGATTATGTAAGAAATACTGCAATGCTTGGAAAATACGAGGTGCTGGATATGTAGGATATGCAATCAGTGCTGGACAAATAGGATATGGGATGTATCAAGATGGTGGAAAGTTTGGAGTTAGAGTTCAAGTTGCATCTGTTGGTGTAGTTGGAGGAATTATAGGAACTATTGTTGGTCCTGAAGGTACAGTTGTTGGAGCTGCTACATTTGAAGGTCTTGCTCCTCCGGTAGAATTTGGTCCAACTGTAGCAAGATTGGCGGGTTATGCAAGAATAGGCATATGGAGTTTACCTTTAATGTTTAATGGAGATAGTGGGTTTTCTGCTAATTCTAAACCGATTACAGGTGCTATTGATATTCCTGTTACTACAACAGCTGATGAATCAGACCCAGAAGAAACAATTACTTTATATAGAGGGGTTTCATCAAAAATATTTCATAATGATAACAGCCAATATATAAATGCACATTTTGGAATTGCTATTCCGAAAGGATATTATCAAGTAAGTTCACTTGAAGGGCCTCATAGTGATATGTTTGATCATGCGTCAGGAAATAACCTTAGTATTTGGACAAGCTGGACTACTAGTAAGGAAACTGCTAGAGATTTTGCTACAGGAATAGCTTTTGGGCCAGCAGTTCCTGGAATTATAATGTCAAAAAGTTTTAAGATTGGTGTAGCAAATCCTAATCCCCACACTTAAGGTGAAAGCGAATGGCTTGTTCCTGGAGTAGTTTATGGTGCAAAAGTAGAATATGTTCTCCCTAGATCTGGACAATAAATAGATTTAATTTAATAATTTACTATAAAAATGAAAGAATTGATAAAACATAAAATAAAAGAATATGATCCTCAATTAAATGAATTTGAAATGTCATATTCAAATCATGC
>NZ_CBCOPN010000007.1:0-1319 GCF_965111995.1 Chryseobacterium sp. Marseille-Q8038
TTGATTCGTTCAAGATTAATATAGTTGAAAGATATATCGGTTCTATGAAGGCTCGTCCTACATTATGCGAAGTTTTATTTAAAGTAAGGACTTTGGATAATGTACTTATTAACAGAAAAGATGGTAATATAAGAGTAAAGGTGAAAGGTGACGATTTTGAAACGTATCAGAAATTATCCAGAGACCTGAATTCTTATGAATACAAAAACAAACTGATTAACAGAAAAGAGGTAGAAGAGAACTACGTTCATTTCATCCTGAGTTTAGTAATTACGAATTATCAGCTTAACTAAGCTGTTCCGGACATTCTCCTTCTATATAGTATTTGTAGAGGGAGAATTTTCAGGAGAACAAGGTATAGGAAGCAACCCGTTTTAAATTAAAAACAGTTAAGGTATACGGAGAAAAGCAAGGTGTTTCTCAGTGCTTTTCGATCTGGAAACATGTAAAAAGTATAGTTTAAATCAAATTATTCGTTATTACGTAGGATATGGCTTCAATTATATTTTTCACTCCAATTCTTTCAAACAATTTGCTCCTGTGAAACTTTATTGTACTGGGTGACACAAACAGCTGTTCTGCAATTTCTTCTATTTTCAAGCCCTGAAGGTACAATCGTATGATTTCGATTTCCCTTAATTTTAAGGCTACTTTAGATTCCTCCGTCCATTTTCCTGTAAAGAGATTATACTTCCAAAAGCTTTCTGAAGTATTGGATATGATCCTGATATTTCCGGCAGTCCGGTTCAGGGAATAGGACACTATACAGACTATTTTAGAGATTTCTCCGTCATCACAGAGCTCTATGGGTGTAATCCTGTGATTCACCAGCACATCTACACTATTGGTATATTTAAGATGAAAATCATAGGTGATGGTGTGTATTTTTTTCTCTTCGGGTGAAAGACACTCAAAAAACTTAAGTCCATACGTACTTACTTTCTTTAATATTTCAAGATCTTCCTTCTTAGTGTATTTACGAAAAAAGCTATAGCCCATTTTTTCAACTTCAGCAGACCCAAAACCGGAAAAAAGAAGAGGGTTTTCCGAAATAAATTCTAATTTCTTTGTTTTAAGATCTGCAATATAAACACTACCCAAGCTGGTTTCCGACACTGCTTTAAGCACATTAAAATATTTGTCTGATGCGTTCTTTTTTTCAGAAATGGATATGCCCGACGCATTCCTGGCATACATTGAATTTATTTTATCACTCAGCTCCGACATCTTTTCGCTTACAAAACTGGCGCTTTATCGCCGTACGTACACCGGAAGCTAAAGCGAGGCTCCTCCCGATAGCATGGCAGCAGCCTGCAATA